>NZ_RIZG01000001.1 GCF_003721245.1 Marinomonas hwangdonensis
GTGCCGTACCAGAGATCTCAGGACATCTGCGTGGATCGACTACCCTCTGTAGAGTTTCTATATAAGATTGTAATGTGCTGTGCCTGCGACCTCTGAACATTATGACAATGCAAAGTCAGTTTCCACCGTATTTATCCACACAGCCAGTCGCTCAAGACTCGACTTGGTGGTTGCAGAGACACGAAGACAAGTTGTTGGAAAAAGATGCAATGAAACGGGTTGATTTGGTTTTTAGGCGATTCTATAACTCATTCATGGGAGGCGGGTGGCTCAAGTATTTGGGCTCAGTATTATCAATCTAGAAAGGCGTTAAATTTAGGATTTAACGGTGATCGTACAGAGCATGTACTGTGGCGTCTGATGAATGGTGAAATAGATCATATTCAGCCTAAGTTGGTGGTGTTATTAATAGGGACAAATAATACAGGTCATCGGATGGATTTCGCTGACGAAACGGCTTTAGGTGTAGAATCGATATTGTCGGTTGTGAAGCAGAAATTACCCAACACGATTGTGTTACTTTTGGCTATTTTTCCACGAAGCGCTAAACTAGCTCAGCGATTGCGTAAGCTAAATGACGAAGTAAATCAAAAAATACGTCTATTTGAGGATAAAATAAACGTGTTTTTTCTTAACATAAATCATTTATTCATCGATGGAGAGGGCGAATTAAGTTCAAATATTATGCCTGATTTTTTGCATCCTAGTGATAGCCAATATCAACGCATGGCAGAAGCTTTAGAGCCAATGATTGCTATGTTTTTAGGCGATGATAGCTTAATCTAGTGGTTAGTCGTAGCAAATTTTCTACGTATTAATACGTAGTAAGGTACGTATTTTCCGGTCTCATATCGGTATTCGTACGAATTGTTTGCACTTTTCATTTGCGCGATTATCAATACGGCTAGATCTCATAAAAAAAACAATCACAAATACAGGATGATAAAAACAATGAAATCCTTGAAACTGACGACACTTGTTGCTGCTACTGCAGTGATAACCACGCTTTCCTTACCTGCTTTTTCTGCTGAAAAAGTATATAAACTAACAATGGCAGAGACATGGTCTTCTAACTTCCCAATCTTTGGTGATGCGCCAAGAAATATGGCCCGTATTGCCGAAGAGATGTCTGCTGGTCGTTTGAAAATTAACATTGACTCTGCAAATAAACACAAAGCACCTTTGGGTATCTTTGATTTAGTTCGTTCCGGTCAATATGATATGGGACATTCTGCTTCTTATTATTGGAAAGGCAAGGTGCCAAATACCTTATATTTCACCACTATGCCGTTTGGTATGATTACCCCTGAGCAATATGGTTGGTTCTACCACGGCGGTGGTATGGAACTAATGCAGAAAGTCTATGAACCGTTTGGATTGATGTCTTTTCCAGGCGGTAACACAGGAAATCAGATGGGAGGATGGTTTAAGAAAGAAATTAATACTCTAGATGATTTAAAAGGTCTGAAAATGCGTATTCCAGGCTTCGCTGGCGAAGTGCTAGCAAAACTGGGTGCGAATCCGACGAACATAGCATCTGGCGAGCTTTACACTGCACTTGAGCGTAACACAATAGATGCCCTTGAGTGGGTTGGACCATCCCTTGATCTACGCATGGGCTTCCATAAAATTGCACCTTACTATTACACAGGGTGGCATGAGCCTGCTACAGAGTTACAATTCTTAGTGAATAAACGCGCTTGGGACAAGCTTCCAGCTGATCTTCAGCAGATTCTTAGCACCTCAATGAAGCTTGCTTCTTATGACATGTACATTCAGTCTTATCATGAGAGTGCAGAGAACTGGGCGACAATGCAACAAGAATACCCTGACATTAAAGTGAAAACCTTTCCTCAAGACATTCTCGTCGCTATGAAGAATGCGAACCAAGAGCTTTTGGATGAAAGTGCAGCGAAAGATCCATTGGCAAAAGAAATTTTGGATTCTCAGGCAGCCTATATGAAAAAAGCACGGGTTTGGACCAATATTTCTGATCGCGCATATCTCGATAGCGTTGATAGTTTAGCGGAATAAATCTCTAAGCAGGACAAGCCGATGTGTTTGTCCTGCTTTTTCTAGGAGTCAATCATGTTTTTAATCCACCTAGAGCGAGGCATTACTCGTTTTTCAAATTTCCTTGGCGTAATCTGTACGTTGATGTTTATCGCTCTGCTATTCAATGTGTTTTACGATGTTTTAATGCGTTATGCGTTTAATAATGTTTCTATCGCGATGCAAGAACTTGAGTGGCATTTATATTCAGCCATATTTTTATTGGGTATACCTTATGGCATCCAACACGGTGGACATGTTCGTGTTGACCTTATTTACGAAAACCTATCAATACGTGGTAAAGCGTGGACGGATTTATTTGGCTGTATTGTGTTTTTAATACCTTTTACTCTTCTAGTCGGTTATTACGGAGTTGGATTTGCTTACGAGTCTTATGCACTTGGTGAAACCAGCGGTGACCCAGGTGGTTTGGCACATCGTTGGATTATTAAAGGGGTTATACCTCTCGCCTTTTTCTGTATGACAATTAGCGGCATAGGTATGATACTTCGCTGCATAAATGCGTTACGTGGAGTAAGTGAAGAAGGTTTTTCTCATCCACCGATTCAGCATTAATTCCTGTTATCATTTTAGATTTGTAG
Source organism: Marinomonas hwangdonensis (assembly GCF_003721245.1). Classification (GTDB taxonomy): domain Bacteria; phylum Pseudomonadota; class Gammaproteobacteria; order Pseudomonadales; family Marinomonadaceae; genus Marinomonas; species Marinomonas hwangdonensis. The sequence continues at coordinate 2,655 of NZ_RIZG01000001.1, forward strand.
GTTATTTATGATTGGTATAATCATGTTTTTCGTTGCCCTGTTTTTATTATTACTGGGCTTCCCTGTTGCCTTCACCTTTGGTGGTGTTGCTTTAATCTTTGGCGTGCTTGCTGAAGGTTTCGATATGTTCGCTTTCATGCCCTTCCGTATTCAAAGTTATATGGAAAATACCGTTCTGATGGCTGTTCCGCTGTTTGTTTTTATGGGTATTGTTCTTCAGAAAACGAGATTAGCTGAGCAATTGCTCGAAGCCATGGGAAAACTTTTTGGCAGCGTACGCGGTGGCTTGGCCATTTCTACTGTTCTTGTTGGTGCTCTTTTGGCAGCATCTACTGGCGTTGTTGGAGCCAGTGTTGTGGCAATGGGGTTGATTTCACTACCTGTCATGCTTAAGTATAACTACAGCAAGTCTCTAGCATGTGGAACAATCTGTGCCTCAGGTACACTGGGTCAAATTATCCCACCGTCCATTATCTTAATTATACTAGGGGATGTGTTAGGTATTCCGGTTGGTGATCTTTTTCAAGCCGCTTTTTTTCCCGGTATCATTTTAATTGGCTGTTATATTGTTTACATACTGATTTTGACATTTTTGAAGCCTGAGATGGCGCCAGCTATGCCTCAAGAGTTAGACAATGAGACACGAACTCAACAAATTATCGCAGCTTTAAAAGCTATTATTCCCCCTCTTGCTTTGGTGCTAGTGGTTTTAGGTTCTATTTTTACAGGCATAGCAACACCAACAGAATCATCTGCTTTAGGTGGCATTGGTGCAATAGTATTGGCGCTGATTTATCGTCAGTTTAGTTGGAAGATGCTTTACGACAGTGGACTGGAAGCGGTTAAAGTGACGGCAATGGTATTTGCTATTTTACTTGGTGCAACAGCTTTCTCGATGGTATTTAGTTACACTGGTGGTGATGAAATTGTAGAGGAAGTGTTGCTTAATTTGCCAGGAGAAAAATGGGGCTTCATTATATTGGCTATGATCGCCATCCTAGTGTTAGGTTTTTTCATTGATTTCGTCGAGATTGCTTTCATAATCGTACCAATACTCGCGCCAGTTGCTGAGCTTTTGGGTATTAACATGGTGTGGTTCGCTATTCTGATTGCGATGAATCTACAGACATCGTTTTTGACGCCGCCGTTTGGTTTTAGTCTGTTTTATCTCAAGGGGGTTGCTCCAAGCTCTGTAAGAACAACCGATATTTATAAAGGTGTTACTCCGTTTATACTTATTCAGGTACTCGTGTTGGCCAGTATCATGATATTTCCAGCGTTTTATGGCATGGGTTAATATTTAGATCGAAGTAATGATGGTTCAATGACACTAAAAAGAGCGGGTCTTTACTCGCTCTTTTTTTATCTATAAGACAATATAAAGGCAATGTCGAATGTAGATTCGTTGGCCGTTAATAATTATAGGTTTTTTATGAGATTAAAAAGTAAGATTATTTTACTTGCCGTTGCCCCTCTAATCGTCGCAACAACCATCATTACCTATTTAGGGTTTCAATCGGCCCGTGATTTAGCCGAGCTGGAGTTGGCAATTTATGAATACAATCTTGTCAATGCAAAGAAACAGGCGTTAAAGAGCCATGTAAACATTGCCTTATCTGCTATTCGTCCTATATTAGAGGACACACAGCTTGACGATGAGCAGGCGCAGTTTCAAGTTAAAAAGATCTTGGCGAGTCTAAGTTATGAGGATGAGGGGTACTTTTTTGCTTATGAGACGACTGGGGTAAATTTAGTCCATCCAACACAGCCGGATTTTGTCGGTAAAAATCTTTGGGAATTTCAAGACAGGTCTGGTAATTATTTGATTCAGGGATTGATTAAAGCGGCACAGTCGGGAGGGGGGTATCACAGGTACATCTGGGAAAAGCCTCCACTGATGAATCAAGAAGACAAACTCAGTTACGCTGTTATCATTGAACGTTGGGATTGGATGATGGGTACGGGGCTGTATCTGGATGATATTTATGCTGAGTTAACCAAAACAAAAGCCATCATGAATGATAACATTCAGCGCAGCTTCTTTACCGTTATAGAAGTGGTGGTTGTGACCGTAGTGTTGGTGATTTTGCTGGGGTTAGCGATTAACTTGCATGAGCATAAATTAGCGGATTCTCGTCTTAAAGCATTAGCTCAGCGTTTTATGCGCTTACAAGTAAATGAACGTCGTGGTTTTTCTCGAGAGTTGCATGATGGCATTAATCAACTATTGGTCAGTTGTAAATTTCGAGTTGAACTGGCTAGTAATAAGTTAAAACGGGACCACGATAAAGCCGTTATCCAACAAGAGTTAGCAAAAGCAGACGATTTGATTAATCATACTATTCGCGAAGTCCGACAAATCTCTCACAACTTGAGACCTACTTTGTTAGATGACTTGGGACTAGATACGGCTTTGAACTCACTGATTGATCAGTTTAGAGAGCGAACCGAACTGCATGTTCACTACCGTTTCGAAGTGATATCTGATGTACCTGATGAGGTCGAAATTACCCTATACAGGTTGACTCAAGAATCTTTGATGAATATTGAAAAGCATGCCAATGCAAAGAATATCAGCTTAAACGTGTGGCAGTCTCATCGACATCTAGTTTTTGAATGTTCAGATGACGGTGATGGCTTTTCACACAAAGACGCTTTATCTTCGGGGATTGGTCTGATTAATATGCGAGAAAGAATCGAATTAATAGGCGGAGATTTTACTTTTGAGTCTCAGTTAAACAAGGGAACGAGTATTCACGCGCTTTTACCCTTTTAATAAGCTAATTAATTAATATGAGTAACGATAATGATAAAAAAAATCCGTGCTCTCCTAGTCGATGATCACATGCTAGTACTTGACGGGTTGCAGGCAAGACTGGAATTAGAGACCAATATAGACGTTGTTGGCACGGCTTCAAATGGACTCGAAGCCTTGCATAAATCCGCTGAGCTCAAGCCGGATCTCGTGCTCATGGATGTATCTATGCCGATATTAAACGGTTTGGAGGCGACTAAGCGTTTCAAGGCAGAACAGCCCGGTGTAAAAATTCTCATGCTGAGTATGCATAATGACAAAGAATATATTTTGTCTTTAATCCAGTCTGGCGCGAATGGCTATGTGCTTAAGGATGTGTCGTCAGACGAGTTAGTACAGGCCATTAATACGGTTCATCAAGGCGGCACCTATTTTAGCTCAGGTGCTTCAGATTCGCTGTTTTCCGCTTCTACTGTCAGCCATCAATGTGAAGCGTTGACTAAGCGAGAGATGGCGGTTTTAAAAGAAGTGGCGATTGGTTTATCCAACAAAGAAGTAGCTCAATCTCTCAATATTAGCGTCAGAACCGTTGAAACGCATCGGCAGAATATCAAGAATAAATTAAACATTCACACCTCTGCGGGGTTGATAAAATACGCACTGGCCAACCAGTTAATCGATTTGTAAGTTTTTTTCGTTATAACAGCGTAGAGTATACGGTAACGGCAACCCTGTCGTGGTGTTAACACCTAACAAGACAGATGGAGTTTGCTATGCGTATTTTTCGTTTTTCTCTTCTGACGCTGTGCCTTCTGCTTTCGTCTATTATCTCCTTTACTCTTTATGCTGCAAATGACTGGTATCGTCCGCCTGTTGCTGTGAGTTGGTATTGGCAACTTAATGGTACCGTGAATGAAAACCACGATGTGGATTTGTATAATATTGATTTGTTTGACTCGTCAGCCGAACTGATTCAACGTTTACAGGCATCGGATAAGAAGGTTATTTGTTATTTTTCGGCTGGTTCCTATGAGGATTGGCGACCTGATGCGGACCAATTTGCCGAAAAGGATATGGGCAAAACGTTGAGTGGTTGGGACAATGAGCGCTGGTTAGACATCCGCTCGACGATGGTGCATCAAGTACTGCTACGTCGTTTGGATTTAGCGGTTGAAAAGGGATGTTCAGGTGTTGCGCTTGGTGAGGTAGACAGTTATCGAACGAATACAGGGTTTTATTTCCGACAAGACGATCAGCTTCGCTTTAATCATATTATGGCGGAAGAAGCTCACCAAAGAGGGTTGGCAATCGGTCTAGTCATTAACGCAGATCAGGTAAGGGAGCTAGTTGATTATTTTGATTTTGCATTAAACGAGCAATGTTTTGAATACTCTCAATGTTCGTCTTATGGGGCATTTATTAAAAATGAGAAACCTGTTTTAAACGCTGAATATCGTAGAATTTATGTCGATGATAAAGAAGAGCGAAATAGTATGTGTCAAAATGCTTTAACCTTACAGTTTAGTAGCATCCTATTGTCTAAAAAATTGGATGGTTCACTTTATAAGCCGTGTAGATAAAAAGGGCTTGCCCGCCTATCATGTTTTATAAGATAGGCGGGTAAGCAGATAGCCTTTATTTAGCCAGTTGAGCCAATAGTTTTTCCGCGACCAGTTCAGAACTTGCAGGATTTTGACCTGTGATCATTAAACCGTCCTGAACCGCAAAGGGTGTCCAATCGGCGGTGTTTTTGTAATCAGCGCCGCGTTTTTTCATTTCATCTTCTAACAAGAAAGGCACAACGTCGGTCAACTGTACCGCAGCTTCTTCGCTGTTGGTGAAGCCGGTGACGGTTTTGCCTTTAATAAAGTATTCACCATTAGCGTCTCTAATGTTTAAGAAAGCACTTGGCGCATGACATACAGAAGAAATCGGCTTATTCGCTGCAATAAAGCTTTCGATTAAGGCAATGGATTCTGAATTGTCTGTCAAATCCCAAAGTGGGCCATGGCCGCCTGGATAGAAAATGGCGTCAAAGTCATCCTGTTTCATATCACTCAGTTTTAGCGTGTGAGTAATCACATCTTGTGCCGCTTGATCGTCGTAGAAACGGCGTGTGGCGTCTGTTTGTGCATCGGGTGCTGCACTGTTTGGATCAATAGGGGCTTGTCCACCTTTTGGTGTGGCGACGGTAACTTCTGCACCAGCGTCAATAAAGGCGTAATAAGGGGCGGCGAATTCTTCAACCCAAAAGCCTGTTTTGTGACCTGAATCACCCAAATCGGAATGGGATGTTAAAACAACTAGAATTTTTTTCGTGCTCATAAGAGACTCCTAAATAGTCAAATGAAGAGTTAATTAACTTAAGATTAGTCTACCTAACTTATCTAATGGACGTAATGGGGAGGTTTTTGATTTCATTGGTTTAATTATTGATACAATGGTGTTTATTCACCTTGGTAAAAAAAGAGTCGTTGTTATGGAAGTTTCGTTTGAGCAGTTAAAAAGCATGGTGGTCTTTGCCCAAGTGGTAGATCAAGGCAGTTTAACCGCGGCGGCACAATTCATGGGGATTTCCCGTGGTGTAGTGAGTTATCACCTGAAAAAGTTAGAAGATCAGCTGGGCGTTAAACTGCTTAATCGTACCACACGGTCCTTGTCTCTTACCGAAACGGGAGAGGCCTATTATCAACGCTGTCGAGCCATCGCGTTTCAAGCCCACGAGGCGAATCGACAAATAGAAAAAGCCAAACAAGAGCCTGAAGGGAAGTTGAAAATCTCTTGTCCAGTAAATTTAGGGTTGCAAGTGATTGTGCCGGCGCTGAATGAGTTCCGACGACTTTTCCCGTTAATTGAGTTAAATGTTTCGTTGAGCGATGAAGTGGTTAATATCATTAAAGAGGGAATCGACCTCGCAATACGTGGTGCACCCTTGCTAGATTCGGGTTTACAAGCCAGTAAATTAAGAACCTTTGAAACATGCCTGTGTGGCTCGCCAGAGTATTTCCGTCGTCGTGGTCGACCGACTCAGCCAGAGGAGCTTTATGATCATGATTGGGTGGTTTATACACCAGCAGCGAATACAGTGCATCTTAGCCAAGGGGATAAATCGTTCAGTTTGTCGGTCCATGGGGCAGTAAGCACCAATAATGCGGCAGCAAGGACCATCTTTATCGAAGGCGGAAATGGCATAGGTCGTATTCCCTTATACGATGCACTGCCCAGAATTCGTCAAGGCACGCTTGAACGAATTTTACCGGATTACCAATGCACAGGAATCGACGTCTATGCGGTCTTTCCTCCGGGGGCAGCAGAGTCAAAAAAATTGCGTCTGCTATTGGATTTTATGAAGGCTTCGTTTGCACATCTTTAACCTTAATCTGTCGACTTGAACGCAATCAATTAAATGCTTTCTCCAACCTCTAAATGGAAAGGCAAATCAATGATACGTTGTGATACAGGATTTCCTTGTAAGCGCGATAGTAAGTGTTCGGCAGCAAGACGCCCCATCTCTTCACGGGGCGTGATGACGGTAGCGAGTAAGGGCACCATAGCACGAGAAATATCATGGCCGTGAAAGCCTGCAATACTGATGTCTTGTGGCACATTGATCCCCGCTTTTTGGCAAGCATAGAGGGCGCCGATAGCCAGATCGTCGTTGGTGCAGAAAATACCATCTGTATCAGGTTGCTGTTGCAAAGCATCTTTCAAAAAAGTCGCTCCTAACGTAAAAGACGAAGCGCTGTTGGTACGCAGACAAAGTGGCGTTAAGTCGTTGTCTTGCATGGCATTTTCATAGCCTTTTATTTTTAGCAGGGTGCGTTGGTCCATGCGGGCAGCGAAGTAGACGATTTTTTGTCGACCTCGTTGAATCATAAACTCAGTCATTGCGTAAGCCGCTGCTTGGTTGTCTATGCCAATAGCCTGTTCAATAGGAGGAGAAACCGAATCCATGATTTCAATGACGGGAATGCCTGCAACAGACAGCATCTTTCTGACTCGGTCAGTATGGTAACTTTCTGAAATGATTAGGCCATCAACCCCGTACGATAAAAGCGTGGCGATACGAGATTCCTCCGCTTCTTTGCTGTAGCCATAGTGAGCCAGCATGGTTTGATAACCCGCTGGTTCCAACACAGTTTCAATACCTCGGATGACTTCGGCAAAAACTTGGTTGGTTAAAGAGGGTAAAAGTACACCAATGGCGTGACTCTTAGATTTAGATAAAATATCGGGAGCTCGGTTAGGTATATAACCTAAATTATCTAAGGCGACGGATATTTTAAGTTGTAATGGCGGTGAAACGCGATCTGGGTTTTTTAAGAAGCGGCTCACTGTCATTTTGGTCACACCAACCAAATCTGCCACATCTTGCAGCGTAGGGCGCTTATTTTTTAGGTTAGAGCTTTTCATACCAGTCACAGTCCATGATTTGTTACAGGTAACATTACCATAAGCCATTCATGGCTAGAAATAAAAAAGCGTAAATAAAAGAGCCTTGCTAGTAAAAGGTTTTCAGAAAGTGAATGCTCACTATTTAACACAACAGCAACGCGATTTATGACGAGCATTGCTGTTGTGTTAGTGTCTTTATGTTGTTTTGCGAGTGGCTATGGGTGTGCCAGCAAAGTTAGGGCTTGATTTAACACCGCATCCGCATTTTGAGAAATGTCTATGGTAAATGCTTCACTCTCCGTTGGTTCAATCAGGGTGGCAAATTGACTTTCTAGCATGTCTCGGCCATTAAAGTAATGTCCATCACGTTTTTGGTGACGTTGCCAAATAGTATCAATGTCGCCTTTTAGATAGATCATGGTGACATCGTCTAATCCTTTGCGAAGGATGGTCCTGTATTCTGGCTTGAGTCCAGAGCAGGCAATAACCGCCGCTGGATTATCGATCAATAATGCGTTGAGCGTTGCCAACCAGTCTTCACGGTCTTCATCGGTCAATGGTGTGCCCTGACGCATTTTTTCTACATTAGCTTGACTATGGAAGTCGTCACCATCAAAAAATGGATAGCCAAGTTTGTCGGCAATTTTTTTGCCTATCAAAGATTTCCCTGATCCGGAAACACCTAATACTACAATTCTTTCTGTCATCGTCTACTTTCCTCATCACCTTGCTGTTTCCAGCAAGGCTGTGTCATTCAAAATGTCGTATTGAACGGCATGTTCTTAATGGGTTATTTCCACCACAGGGCCAGCTCAGGGAAAAATATGACCAGAGCGAGCACTGCCACCTGCATTCCAATGAAAGGCAGTAAAGAACTGAAAATTTCACCGAGGCTGATGTCTTTGGGGGCAACCGATTTAAGATAAAATGCCGCTGGGCCAAAAGGAGGTGATAGGAAAGAAACTTGCATATTGAGACAGAAAACCACCCCAAACCAGATTGGGTCTAAACCAAGGCCTGTAATAATAGGGACGAAAATTGGCATGGTTAATAACGCAACGCCCACCCAATCCAAGAACATCCCCAATACTAATAGAATCACCATCATGATCATGATGGTGCCCATAACGCTGCCACCACTTAATGACAAGATGATTTCTTCAACGAAATCGATACCGCCCATGAGGTTATAAACACCAACCAGTGCCGTCGCACCAATACCAATCCAGATGATCATACCGCAGGTACTCATGGTGGCTTTGGCGCTGTCTTTTAGCATGTCAAAATTCAGCTCACCGCGAATCGCCGCGCTAATCAGGATACCAACAACGCCCAGGGCAGAGGCTTCAGTGACCGATGCGACCCCTGTATATATGCTGCCCAGCACCATCATCACGGTCAGCAATGGAAACAGTAGCGCTTTGAAATAATTGATGTCTTCGTCTGCGGCAAGTTCTTCTGCACTAGGCAATGGGGCGTATTCTGGGTGAATACGACACAAAATCAGCACATAAGCCATGTAGGCAAACGCTAGAATAAAAGCTGGTAAGAAAGCCGCTTTAAACAAATCGCCAATGGAAACGCTGGCGGTTAAACCATAGATAATCAAAACAATACTAGGTGGTAACATGGTGCCCAGTGCGCCACCGGCACAAGTTGTCCCAATCGCCAATTTACGGTTATAGCCAAGGCGCAACATTTGCGGTAATGCCAAAATACCCAAAAGGACGGTTTCTCCACCTATCACGCCAGACATAGACGCTAAAACAACCGCGACTAATAAAGTTTGTACAGCCACACCGCCACGTAATTTACGACCAAAGACTTTCATGGCATCAAATAGATCTCTTGCGATACCAGATCTATCTAACAAGGCGGCCATGAGCACGAACATTGGCACAGCAAGAAACACATAGCTGCCAACAAAGGCATATAAACGGCTGGTAATTAGAGGTAAAGCGCCTACACCAAACCAACCGATGGCAAAAACAAGGGCCACTAATGCGGTAACAAAGGCCAGTTGCATGCCCGTTAGCAATAATAAAATCATAGAGCCAAGCATGAGTAGGCTGCCGTAACCAATGCCTATAGCGGATAAATCAAACATCTTTGCGTTTCCTTAAGCCATTTAATTCTTGTATTAGGTGCAAGAAAAATTGCACGAACATGATGCATAAAGTCGCAAAAATCATGCCTTTTACCAATGCGGGAAAAGTGGGGTCCCACGCTGACCCTGATGTTTCTAGACGCAGATCCCCAAATGGCGTGAACCAAGAGTCTTGAACCATCTGATAAGCTGCCCAACTCAGTAAGCCAGAAAAGATAAGTCCCATAATGTGATGAAACACATTTAACCAACGACGGGTTGTATCAGAGACCAGGTCGTAAATAAGCACCACACGAACATGCTTATTAATAGACAAGGCATAAATCCCGCCATAAACAAACAAGACACCACCCAGAAAGGAAGCGGTTTCGTGTACCCAAGTCGTTGGTGCGTTAAATACGTAGCGCATCACCACCTCATAAAAGGAAATGGCAACGGTAAAAAGAAACAATAGACTGATGGCATTGCCAAACCTGAAGATCAAATAATCCAGCGTATTTCTGGGTTGTTCTGAACTGTCTGGGGTTTGCGGATGAATGTCTTCTTTCATGATCAATGTCCAATAAAAAGCAGGCGTCAATGCAATATTCAAGTGCATGACGCCCGTCTAGCTAGTGTGAAAAAGTGTGGTGCAGGAAATTGATAGGCTTATAAAAGCCCATTTTCTTCTAAATAAGAGGTGACAGAGTCATACACTTTTTGTGCATTAGCCGATCCTTTGGCAAATTCTTCCCATTGAGTACGAGCAATGGCGCGGAATTTTTTACGCTCTTCTGCAGACCAGTTATGAATGGTAATGTTTGGATCTGCCTGTGCCGCTTTCACTGCCGCTTGATCTGCAATGTGCAGTTGCGTTGTGATGTCTTTTGCAAAGTCTCGAACAGAGACCGTTAGGATAGCTTGAATATCGGCGGGTAAAGCGTCCCACTTTTTCTTATTCATTGAAATATCGATCAATGGTAAAGAGTGGAAACCAGGCTGAACAGGATGTGTTGCAATGTCGTTCATGCCTGCTTTTTGGTTGGTCGAAAAAACTGTGTAGTCAGCCGCATCGATAACGCCTTTGCTTAGACCAGTGAATACTTCAGAACCCGGTAAGTTTACTGGAGCGGCACCCGCTGCAGCGAATACTCGTTGAACTAGCCCTTCAGGTGCACGAAGTTTTAGCCCTTTTAAATCTGCCACACTGTCAAGTGGAACGCGAGATACCAAAGATTCAACACCGGTTGTCGAGCCGCCAATAAATTTAACGCCGTAGGGGGCATACAGCTCATTCATTAGCTCATAACCACCACCGTAGTTAATGTATTGCAAAAGTTGCTGCGTGTTAGACCATGCGCCAACCGTATTCCCAATCAAACCAAAGGCGGGATCTTTACCAGAGAAAAACTCAGTCGCCGTAATGTGGCCATCTAGAATTCCCATTTTGATGCCATCAAGCGTTTCTGTATGTTTAAAAATACTGCCAACGGGAAGTAAGTTAATTTGAACTCGTCCGCCTGTCATGACTTCAACGCGCTCGGTCCATTCTTTTTGTACCTGAAAGTTTTTGTCACCAGCGGGGTCAGATGATTGGAACTTAAACTTATAGTCTGCAGCGATAGCGGAAGTAGAGAGAATGCTGGCCAAAGTGGCCGTGAGTAATGTCGTACTGAATTTCGTCATGATATTGCGTCCTATTGTTTTTTTTCTGAGAGCCGTTCGTAAGAAAAGTGCTTCGTTTTTTGCTGTATGTTACCGGTAACTAGGTTGTGATGTTACCGGTAACTAGGTTGTGATGTTACCGATAACATTTCGGCCTAGTCAAGTATTTGCCAAGACATTTTTACTCTTAATTTTAGATAATTGATTTTAATGGAAATTTTCTTTTAACAAATAATGACCAAGCGGCTTTAGCTTGAATTTGAGTGCGATTAGAATAAACGTCAAAATAAGGTTTTTTTAATCTTTCTATCAGGGTAACGTTCAGAATATTTTTTTATTTATTAAACAAAGGATGTAATGGCATGGCCCGTTGGGGATTGCGTGGAAAATCGTTGTTTGTTTTGGCGAGCACTTGCCTGTTCGCGTTGTTGATTATTACGGTGATTGGTTGGTCTTTTGTACAAAAAGGTCAAGAAATGTCGGCAGAAAACTATGCCAACAGTTTTACCCAATTAAATTACCAGCGCATATTAACTCCCGTTGCCAGAGAAGTGGCCTTGGCGGAACGTTTTGCTGATTCAACCGTGGTAAAAGCCTGGCTAAAACGTCCTAATGATTCCTCACTAGAAAAAATTTGGCTAGAAGAGGCTCAAGGTTACTTAGACGCCTTTCAAAATAACGCCATGTTCATCGTGAATGATGCGACAAGGCAATATTATTTTGCGGATCAAAATAATCCACTGACCGTCATACCGAAATATACCCTCAACGATGAAAACAGCGCGGATCGCTGGTATTTTTCTATGCGGCAAACGCCTGAGCCTTTCAATATTAATGTGAACTACGATGAAGTGTTAAAAGTCATGAAGGCTTGGGTTAACGTACAAGTACGTGATCAAGGAGAGTTTATTGGCTTGGCAGGAACAGGGTTTTCATTAGATCGTTTTATTGATCAATTTCTTGAAAATCAAGTACAAGGCGTGACACCTTTTATCATCAATGCTGATGGCAAGATTGAAATACACCGGGACGAGACATTAATCACTCAACATGCGAAAAGTAATCGTTTGGTTGAATCGTCTATTTATGCGCTTTTGGATGACGAAGTGTCTAAAAAAAGAGTAAAAACAGCATTAGTCGGTGCGCGACAAAACGATGGTAATGTGGTTACGGTACGAGTGCAGCAAGATGGGCATAAGCAGTTGATGTCTTTTGTGTATTTTCCGTTGTTGGATTGGTTTGTCGTGACCAATGTGGACTTAGCCAATGTCAATATTTTTGATTCCAGTCTTGTGTTACCCGCGGTCAGTGTTTTTGTATTACTGTTAATATTACTGCTTATTATTTTTGGCTTTGCGGTAGAGCGGTTGTTGATTGCGCCTATTCGTCAGCTGCAACAGTCTGCGAAAACCATTGCCAGTGGTTCCTATGACGTGTCTTTTTTTGTGGGAGGAAATGATGAGATTGGTGATCTGAGCCAAACTTTTAATAAAATGGCTCAACAGGTTAAAGTACATACTCAGGAATTAGAGCAACGAGTACAAGAAAGAACATCGGCGCTTGAAGAAAGTCATCAAAAAATCGTGGCGGCTCAGCGTAAAATAGGTGCCTCGATTGATTATGCCAGTCTGATTCAAAAATCGATTTTGCCTGATCGTCAAATGCGTCACATATTGGGCGATGACCACAGTATTATTTGGCGACCCAGAGACGTCGTTGGCGGAGACTTTTATGTGTTTCACTCTACGGACCAAGGCTTTTTATTGGGCATTGTCGATTGTGCTGGGCATGGTGTTCCAGGTGCCTTGATGACCATGTTGATGAGGGCCGCCATTGACTATTCCATTGGTCGAGTAGGGATCTCAGACCCTGCTGCTTTACTTAGTTTGATTGATGACACAGTACGTTCTATGTTGAACGAGGAAGTGAGTGCCAATAAAGTCGCTACCAATGCCGATGTCGGTTTAGTGTATGTTCCCAAGGAGGGCGACGTGATGCGATTCTCTGGCGCTAAAATTGCGTTGTATGGAAGCGATGGTCGTGCTTTTGTCAAATACCCTGCAGGACGCCGTGCTTTGGGGGATCGTCGTCGAGGTGACTATGAAAACGCCGATATTCCAATGTCGGGGTGCACGTATTACATGGCGACCGACGGTTTCCTAGATCAATCTGGGGGGGAGAAAAGCTTTGGTTTTGGCAGTCAACGCTTCGAAACCATGATCAAAGACAATGCAGACTTGCCTTTAAAAGAGCAAGCTGCGTCCTTTGAGCGTGCTCTAGACCAATATATGGGAGATCAACCACAAAGGGATGATATCACCCTGATGTTATTTCGGTTTGATGTCAAAAATACACATTGATAAAGGGAGGGTGAGATGAGTTCGCCAGATTTATACGGGTTAAGAGAGCGGTTTGAAAAAGACAATATATTATTATGTTTTAATGGTCCTATTTCGCGCAGCTTAATTGAAGAGATTGGTAATGCGCTAAAGAATTATTTGAAATCTGAGCAACTGTCGCCCGCATCGGCTTTGGATGTGTTCGCTGCCTATATTGAGTTAACGCAAAACATTCGTCATTATGCCATGTCATCTCAATTGCCTGGTGCGGATACAGCGACCGTTATAGTGAGTCATTACCAGGGCTGCTATCGTGTTGCGGCGGGTAACATAGTTCGAATTAACGATGGAAGTCATTTGGTTGAGCGTATTGAATCCTTTGCCAAGATGGATAAAGCAGAGTTAAAGGCCGCGTACAAAGCACAACTTCGTCAGCCTCGTGATGAAGGTGCGGTCACAGGCGCTGGGCTGGGACTCATTGATATGGCCCGAAAATCGTCAAAACCGATGGAAGCTTCATTGAAAGATATTGGCGATGAAACCGCCTATTTTAGTCTAAGTATACAAATTTGAGAAAATGAATATGAATGATTTAGTGATAGAAGGGACGGCTTCTTCGCCCAGTGTCAAAGGCGATTGGCAAAATGGCGTCCTTTTCATGGAAGGGGACTCTTATCCAGAAAACTCCTATGAGCTTTACAGTGCTATGGTGGCTTGGGTGACTCAGTATCTAAAAGAGTCCCCCAATCCATTAACGTTAGAATTGACCTTGCTGTATCTGAATACCAGCAGCATTAAAGTCATGATGGATGTATTTGATGAGATGGAAGAGTGTTTCCAAGAAGGTCGGCAGGTCGCGGTCAATTGGTACTTTGATTCAGAGAATGAGCGAGTAGCCGAATTGGCAGAAGAGTTCAAAGAAGACTGTACTTTTCCTTTCAATATTATAGGCAAATAAATGAAAACCGATTTCACTGAGCTTGAAAAAATCATACAGGATATTTTGGCTGTGCCCGAATATCGTGATCATCCTGCCAGTAAAGCATTGAAGCAGCTCTGGGAAATTAATCAAGATCAGTGGCATCGTATGGATCGTTTAACGCGGTTATCTGATTCGTATCAAGACATGATGATACAGCGGGAAAGAAGCCTCAGTGAGCGGTTTGATAAGCACTTAAGGCAACTGGAAAAAATGACCCGCATATCGGATCGTTATCAGCGCAGTTTAAGGCAACTTAATATTGAATTAGAGAAAACCTCATTGATTGATCCGCTGACCGAGTTGCCGAATCGACGCATGATAATGAAGCGTTTATCCCAAGCGTTTGAGAGCCAACAGGAAAAACATCAACAAGGTGATCAAGTCGCCAATTTAGTGGTCGCCATGATTGATATTGACTACTTCAAGAAGGTAAACGACGAGTTTGGTCATCAGGTTGGCGATGATGTGTTAATTGCGCTTGGCCAACTCATGGAAAAAACAGTGGAAGGTCTGGGGATCATCGGGCGCTGGGGGGGGGAAGAGTTTTTGGTGATACTACCCAGTCACACGTCCGCTCACGCTTTGGCTCTCATGGAGCGTCTTCGTTCTAATGTCAGTTCGTATTCTTTCGACGCGGAGAATAAAACTATACAAACCAGTGTCAGCGTTGGTATTGCGAGTTATCAAGCAGAAGACTCCATGGATACCTTATTGTCACGAGCCGATAACGCCTTGTATTTGGCCAAATCAGATGGCCGAAATAGTGTGATTCTGGGTTAACTAAGACATTGCTTCTGTCTTTATCGCTCCCCTAGGGGAAATCTTCTATCGCCTTTTTAGACCTTGGTCTAAGAAGGGTTTTGTTGTCTATGATAAAAGCGCACACTCTTTTTAGACATCAATAAAATGAGAAGAATAAAAATGGCCGCCATCGATATCCCTGAAGTGCACAAGTTTATTGAATCCATCCCACCTTTTTCAAATTTAAGTTTGCTAGAGCGTAAGCAGTTGCTCACTGGAGTAACCATGCTGTACGTCCGTCAAGGGCAAACACTTGTCCTGAAGGACGATGCCGCCACTGTGCATTTGATTCGTCGTGGTGCGTGTGAAATCCGCACACCAAAAGGGGGGCTGGTGGATCAAATTGCGGATGGGGAATGTTTTGGGATCTCCAGCGTGATGGCACAAAATCCCGACGGTTTACAAGTGGTCGCCATGGAAGACAGCTTGGTTTATCGCTTTAACAAAACGCACTTCCTTGAAACGCTGGAAAAAAGCGACGCCTTTGAGCTCTTTTTTGAGCATACCCAACATAATCGTTTGCGTAAGCTGTCCCGCAGTCAAAATAACGAACTGGCGTCACCTGCTCTGCAATTATCGACACCCGTGACGCATATTATGACGCGCTCCTTGATTCTGGCATCACCAGAGGAAACGATACAAACCATTGCCATGCGCATGACCGAGGCCCGTGTCAGTTCTATTTTAGTGGTAGAGAAAGGACGCCTGCTGGGCATAGTAACAGACAGAGATTTGCGCTCTCGTATTCTGGCGCTGGGCGGCTCTGCGGATGCCTTAGTTAAAGATATCATGACCTTAGACCCAGTGAGTTTAATGCCAGACGCCTTAGTCATGCAGGCCCAGACACTCATGAGTGAAAGCAACATACATCATTTGCCCATTGTAGACGAAGAAAAAAAAGCCGTTGGTATGCTCACGGCAGCCGATTTATTGCGCCATCAAGAGCTCAGTCCTTTATTACTGATTAATCAAATTCACCGCCAACAATCGGTGGATAGCTTGGCGAAGGTGTGTAAACAATGGCCAACTTTGATTATTAATCTCATTGTCACGGATATGAAACCAGCGGATATTGGTAAGGTGTTGGCAACCGTCAGTGACAATCTAACGCGACGCCTGATTGAACTGACGCTTGAGAAGTTAGGACCAGCACCGATGGCATTCCAGTTCTTGGTGTTTGGCTCACAGGCTCGCCGTGATCAGTCTTTAGGCAGCGACCAAGACAATGGCCTGATGCTAGAGCGTGAACCGACGCCAGAAGAAGGTCAGTACTTTGCTGATTTGTCTGAAGGTATTTGTCAGGGGTTAGCGCTCTGCGGTATTCGTCTTTGCCCTGGTAACATCATGGCGAGCAATCCCGAATGGCGCAGGACTCAAGTGGGATGGCAGACGGCTTTTTCTCATTGGATCAAAAGCAGTGCCCCTAGTGCCTTGCTTCACGCCAGTATCTTTTTTGATATTCGCTGTGTGTATGGCGACGAAGCCCCTGTGGCAGCCTTGATTGCCGCGATGCAAAAAGAGGTCAGTAAAAACAGTGTTTTCCTCGCTACCTTAACGCGTGCAGCCCTGGCTACCAAACCCCCATTGGGCTTCTTTCGTCATTTTTTACTGGAATCATCAGGAGAGCACAAACATCAACTGGACTTGAAACACCAAGGTCTGGCATTGATTAATGACTTAGCTCGTTTGTATGGCTTATCTTGCCAGACTTACCGAGTTGCTACGTTAGATCGCATTGAGCAAGCGATCCGAGAAAAACTGATCAGCATAGACACCGCGCGTAATCTAATGGACGCCTGGGACAAACTGAATGGCTTGCGCTTAGAAGTTCAAAGCCAGCATTGGCAGTCGACTGGGAAAGCCAGTGCCTACCTAGACCCGAAAAATCTCAGTTCCTTGGAGCGTAAGCACCTTAAAACCACCTTTAGCATTATCAGTGATGTACAAGATGTGGCGCAACAGCGCTTTTTAAGGGGGTACAGCTAGATGGCATGGGGCTGTTTACAAAGAGTAAAAGCATGGCAACAGTCTCGTCAGTCGATGAAGCGCAACTGGTATGAGTGGAATTATCTGGTGCTGGACATTGAGACCTCAGGGCTGGATCCAAAACAAGATCACATCGTGAGCGTGGGTTGGGTGTGCATTCAAAACGGCGTGATTGAACTAGACAGCGCCCGTCACATAGTACTTAACGGTGCCAAGATAGGTGACAGCGTTGGTATTCACATGATCACAGATTCCGATGTAGAACAGCATGGTAAACGCCAAGAAAGTGTCTTACGTTACCTGAGGCATTTATTGAGAAAGCGGATACTCGTCATGCATCACGCGCCCTTGGAGTTGGGCTTTCTAAAACACTCTTGGCAAGAAGAGTCTTTGCCTGATTTTTCGGTAAACTGGTTAGACACTTTAGCCATAGAAAGAGCCAAAGCGAACCGATCTCAACAACCGATTCAGGATGGTGGTTTTCGTCTCGGTGCTTGCCGAGAACGCTACGGCTTGCCAGAATACCAAGGGCATGATGCCTTAACCGATGCCTTAGCCACCGCAGAGCTTCTGCTTGCACAGATTTCCTACCAAGGCAGAGATTGTCGACTACACGACCTAAATCAAATGGGTGGTGGGCGTGTGAGGTTTGTGTAACCCCCAGTCTTCTTCCTTTGGCTCAGTGGCGAGAGTTTTTGGGTTTTCTGACCAGTGTATTAGGCTCATTTCACCCGCTGCCGATTCGGTTAAAGCGGTGCAGTGCTCAACCCAATCTCCGTCGTTGCAGTAGAGAATATCACCTTTGCGTTGAAAAGACGCAAAGTGGATGTGTCCACAAATATACCCGTCCACTTTTTGATTTTTAGCTGATTTTAGCGCTGCGGTTTCAAAGCGTTCAATGAATTCTTTGGCTTTGCTGATGTGGCTTTTTACGTAGCCTGCCAAAGACCAGTAAGGCAGTCCCATAAGTCGTCTTGCGCCATTGATCCATTGATTCAGAGACAGCATAAGACCGTGGGCTTTATCGCCAATAGCGAGCATCATAGGGCTGATTTTGACCATCTGATCAAATTCGTCGCCATGGCTAACATGAAACGTTCGGCCATTTGCTGTTGTGTGGCGGGCATTGAGTTTTATTTCAATGCCTGAAAGGGTTTGTCCCGCAAACTGTCGGAAAAACGCATCGTGGTTGCCAGGAATATAAATGACCTCGGTGCCAGATCGTGCCATGGCAAGAATGTGTTCGACCACACTGTAGTGAGCATCAACAAAATACGCACGGGAGCGCATTTCCTGTAAGTCGATGATATCGCCCACTAAATACAGGGTATCCGTTTTAATATTCTGCAGGAAGTCTAAGAGGTGTGTGGCTTGGCATGCTTTCGTGCCTAGGTGCGCATCCGATATAAATACGGATCGAAAAGTGGTCTGCATAAACGTCTCCTATACGGTCTTTATTAAGAGTAGTGCGCTTATGTGACAGACTGGTGAGGGCTTTATGACAGTTAGATCACAAAGCCCAGCAAGCCAGATTACTGCGGTAGTAATTCTGACGATCGTCCAGAATGGGGTTGAAAATATACGTGGTTTCCACCTTTTTGCTTAGCCAATTTTTTGGCCTGCGCGGCCAGCTCGGCCACTTGATGATGATTACTGCATTGTTTAGCGTCTGGGTGTACAACACCGATCGCTAAGCTAAGAATGGGATGGAAAAGCATCTCGCCGTGTCGGTTTTTCGTCCAAACGCCACCGTCTCTAAGGGTATCTTCTGGATAGAATTCACGTACTTTTTGCTCAAATTTCCTCAGGATAGTGTCGCATTGAGACGGCCATTCTTGCTCACCAAAAATCACCACAAAATCGTCGCCGCCGATATGGCCAATGAAATTGTTTTCGCTAGACACACCGTCTTTAATAAGTGCACCAACGAGCTGAATGACGGCGTCCCCTTTTGAGTAACCAAAGAAGTCGTTGAAAGGCTTAAAATCATTGAGATCAAAATACGCCACATAAAAGTCTTCATCGGCTGCGAGTCGTCGGCTGACCTCCCTGTGTATCGGCACATTACCGGGCAGTAAGGTAAGTGGATTAGAGTAGGTGGCGTTTTGAATCTTGAGCTCGGTAATACGTTTCAATAAGTCCCTAAGATGACCTGTACCGATGAACTGGCCTTCACGAACTATAATGATTTCATTGTTTAAAGTGTCGGTTTCTTGATCGGTTACAAGAGCTGATACATTAGACAAGCTGACGTTGCTTTCTACAATCAGCACTTGGTGACACAATAAGTGCGTGACGGGCTTATGCTCGTATAATGCACGCCCATAAGGCGTAGAGAAAAGTTCGTGCAGCTGATAGCGTCGCAACACGCCAAGCGGTCGGTTGTCTTGATCTACGATGGGCAGGGCGATAAGACCGGGTTGATTTTTAAAGTACAAAGACGCTTCAGTTAGGAGACTTTTTTCATTCAATGTCGGACTAGGGCGACATAGGGTTTGGACTGTTTCCGCGTGGTCTTCTAAAAATTGCGAACGCCTTTGCGCTTGCTTGATTAAATAGGAATGGGTAGAAAACGCGGGGTTCTCGGTTGGTCGACCAAGAAAATAGCCTTGACCTAGTGTGACGCCAATTTCTATAAGCTGATCCAGTTCTTGCTGTGTTTCTATGCCTTCGGCAATAAGCATGCAACTGAGTCGTTGCGAAATGGTTAAAATAGAACGCACGAACTCACGCTTGATTTCGTCTTTATCTATGTCTTTAATAAAGTGTTTATCAATTTTCACTATGTCTGGCTGCAGTTCTGACCAGAGTTGCAACCCCGAATAGCCCACGCCTAAGTCATCAATGGCCACTTGAAAGCCCATTTCCCGATAGTGATCGACACTGCTTCTAGGCAAGCCATTGTGGTCGTAGGGGTGCTGTTCAGACAATTCGATCACTATGTCTTTTTGATTTAGCCCAAGGTCTTTTAAGATGGCTAATGTCATCCCTGATTGATGGTCGGGAGAGGACAGCAAAGACGCGCTCACATTTAAAAAAAGACGACCCGGTAAAGCCAGTTGAGCAAATTTCGACAAGGCTTTTTCACGGCATAATAGTTCTAATTTATGCAGTTTTCCTTGTTGCTGGGCCAGTGTAAATAAAGGATCAGGTGAAAACAGCGCGGAGTTTTTTGGGCCTCTTGATAGGGCTTCGTGCCCATATATTTCACCATTGCTTAAATCGTAAATAGGCTGAAAATAAGGCGTTATTAGCCCTTCTGTGATGATTTTTTCAAGCAAGGTGTTTTGATCTAGTGGGCTCATTTCATCTCAAATAACAGGGTTTGAATTAGAAGGATATCCCCAGTTATCTTATGTCATATTTATGACACTTTCATGACTGTGGTGACATTGAATCGCCATCATGATGTTCAAGGGTGGAGTGGAGCACTAGAAGGGGAGAAAGGGTGACCGGATCGATTTTTTATTCTTTTTTCTCGATCATCGGCAATCGGTGACGCTGTATGATTATGCTGGCTATTACAGTGATTGTGGTGACTTTAATGCACGACCGGTTGTCAGGTTGACAAAAAAAGTTTTCACATTGGCAGAGGCTTTTCTCATTACTGCAGCGCAATAAATGCGACGCATCTCGTATGCTTTTTCAAGATAGTATTCAGTATCAAGGTTGCCAAATTCGTCGTATTTCATATCGTCTTTCATGGTTTTTTCCTCTTAGGGATTAAGTCGTTAAGAACATGACTTATATTAAGATTTGATCCATGAATCAGCAAACGATCAATTTTCAGCTAATAGGTGATATAAATTCATCAAATCGATGGCTGGTCGCTCAGTGCTCGGAATTTTCCGGGAGGAAAGCCTGACAAACGCTTAAAAAAGCGTGAGAAATATCCTGGATCTTTAAAACCTAAGTCGTAGCTGATCTCTTCTACAGAGCGAACGGTATAGATAAGACTGCGTTTTGCTTCTAGCAAGAGGCGATCATGAGCGAGGTCTATCACGCTTTGATTAAAAGTCATTTTGCAGAGTCGGTTCAATCGGCTGGTGGATGTGCTCAAGGCATCAGCGTATTGATGACTGCTCCAATGGTCGCGAAAGTGTTTTTCAATCAGCTCTTTGAGTTGTTGGGCATCACTTGACTCTGTCTTGTTAGTGTCTTTTATGACGCCATTAGTGTGCTGTCTGTGCAGCAGTAATAAAATGGCTTTAATGAGATATTCGCTCATTAGGCCTCGTCCCTCACGAATAAACGTCGACTCACTTTCAAGCTGCTGTATAAGCGGCCAAAGTTCAGAAAACATGTTTCTATGGCCATTAAAGTCGATATAACAAGCCTGACTGAGTAAGGGCTGGATATATTTTGCGGCTCTTTCTTCATAAGCCCCCTCAAGCAAGGGTTCAGCAATGCTCAGAACTCGTCCATCTGTTTCTGGGGCGAAACGAAAGCCATGCACGACTCCCGCTGGAACGATAATCGCCCAGGCTCCTTGTAACTTTTGTTTTTGATCATCGAGCTGAACTTTTGCCTCACCAGATTTTAAGATCAAAATTTGAAAAAGCTGAGCGTGTCGATGTGGGTTGATTTTCCAACCTAAGTCGCCGCTACGCGATTCTATGTCTTCAATATGGAAAAACTCCGGATCATTGATCCAGCTGGATTCACCATAAAGTCCAAAATGAGGGATGTTAGATTTCTGCATGTTGCTCTTCTTATTTTGTATAAGTTACACAAATGTACTTTTTTAGTTGTTTCTATTCATAAAGCTAAAATGTACAAATAAACCTATAGTTATAGGTTTTTATAAGCAAAAAAAGCCATAAAGTCATTATGAATCGTATTTTAACGACTAATTTTTAAAATCGAATATGATTAAAAAGTACAATTTTTTGATCATAAATCACCTAACGCATTGTCTCTTTATCTTCCATTATGTTGTCACTAGTACGTTGATCATCAAATCAGCGTCGAGAAAATAACAATAAATCGGAGAAAAAGATGAAAACACAAGTCGCGATTATTGGTGCAGGACCATCAGGCTTATTACTTGGTCAGCTGTTAGCCAAGCAAGGTATAGACAATGTCGTCATTGAACGCGTGTCTGGTGAGTATATTCTTGGTCGAATTCGTGCCGGTGTACTTGAGCAGGGTATGACGGATTTGTTGCGCGAAGCTGGTGTTGGTGAGCGTATGGACCGTGAAGGCCAAGTGCACCATGGTGTTGAATTAGCGTTTAACAACAAGCGTGTGCAGATTGAATTAGAAAAACTCACTGGCGGCAGTACGGTGATGGTGTATGGCCAAACTGAAGTGACTCGTGATTTGATGGAAGCTCGCGCAGATGCGGGTTTAACGACTTTCTACGAATCTAGCAATGTGGTTCTGCATGATGTTAAAACCGATACCCCTTATGTCACCTTTGAGCAAAATGGTGAGGAACACAGATTGGATTGCGACTACATCGCGGGTTGTGATGGCTTCCACGGCGTATCACGTCAGACTATTCCTGAGTCTTCTCGTAAAGAGTTTGAGCGCGTTTATCCGTTTGGTTGGTTGGGGGTTTTGTCTGACACGCCACCCGTTAACGACGAATTGATTTACTGTAAAACAGATCGTGGTTTTGCCATGACCAGCATGCGCTCTGCCACTCGCTCTCGTTATTATCTTCAGGTTCCTCTGACTGACAAGGTAGAAGACTGGAGCGATGATGATTTCTGGACAGAACTAAAGCGCCGTCTTCCAGACGATGTTGCGGCTAAATTGGTTACAGGGCCAAGTATCGAAAAAAGCATTGCGCCGTTGCGTTCGTTTGTTTGTGAACCGATGCAATACGGTAACTTATTTTTAGTCGGCGATGCGGCTCACATTGTTCCACCAACTGGTGCAAAAGGTTTGAATCTGGCGGCGTCCGATGTCGCAACCTTAAATAAGGTGCTGACTCGTGTGTATAAGGAAGGTGACAAAGAGTGTATCTCTCAGTATTCAGAGATTTGTTTGCGTCGTGTTTGGCACGGAGAGCGCTTCTCATGGTGGATGACCAGTATGTTGCACGATTTTGGTCAGGGCGATGTGCATGATACTGACGCAGCAACGTATGAGAAGTTTATGAGTTCTGAACTTAACTTCTATACAGACACTGAAGCGGGTCGCCGTATTATTGCGATGCAGTATGTTGGTTTGCCTTATGAAGATCTGGTTTAAGCGATAAAAGCGGTTTTGTAGCAAAAAAAATAGCGGCACTGTAATGTCTATTACGGCCGCTATTTTTTGTTTTAAAGGTGTTTTGTTTTAAAAGTGCTTACTTGGCTTGTTTAGCCGCAACACTTTTTGTATTTCTTATTGCTACCACACGGACATGGGTCGTTACGTTGTGGTGCTTTTTCAACAATTTGAGGCACAGGTTTGTTAAGCGTTACGTCTAAAGACGTAATATCCTCAGGCATCTCACTGTCAATGCGAATCTCTGCAAATAAGCCGTTAGCGGTCAATATAGCGTTTATTTCATTCTCACGCTCGGCGTTCTGTACTTGCAAAATCAGCGGGTTTTCTTCGCTTCCAGATTTCACTTTAGGCTTAGGCTGATAATTGCCTAGGTTATGCTTACCCATGATATCGGGTCTACCACGATAAAAGAATTTTGACACTGGTGTTCCTAATGATATGTAAAACCACTCACAGCGAGTGGCTCAATGCAGCGCAGTCTAACAGAATTTAGAGTGCTTAGCGCGTATCTTTCATGCTACTGAAAGGCGTTAATTCAAGCGAGTTAGCCAAGTAAACATGGCTTCAATCGCTTGGTTTGACCAGTTGTTAGTGGCTTGCTCTTGAGCCTTGTTAATATTCTTGGCAATGCCTCTGGCGCTGACAGTCCAAGACGCAAGGCGGGAACCTGTCGGGTCGATAAGTTCTAATGTACCGTCTTCAAATACATAAAAACGTCCATCTTGCTCTTCACGGTGTTGAGCGGTTCGGCTGTTCAGCTTGAACAAGGAGCCTGCTTTTGGCGTCAGGCCAAAATGCGATAGAGCACTGGCTAGGCTATCCGCTTGTTTGGTGGAGGAAACATCAAAACCATAACTGCTCAGCGCCATATTGAGCCGAGCTTCTATGTCTTGAATCTCAGAGTCGGCTTTGCCTGCTGCTGTGCGAGCGGTTGAATACAGGTTGAGCTCATCTTCATAGGATTTGCGCTGAGCAAAGTACGGGATAAGCTGCATGTAAGTTTGCCAATCTTGTGGCGCGGGATATTTGTCTTCCGTCTTAGTTAACGACGCCGCTTGCTTACGGATGATGTCGTCCGTGTCATTTATGGCGATTTTTAACTTAGCGACAATACGACTGCGATCAATCGATTGCAGTGCATAGACGTAGTTTTTACCGGCAAAGCGTTGCTCATTGACGGCTTGTTCTAGCTCAATAGGCGAAGTTGTTACTTGCGTATAAGCGGTTTGTATCTTTGAAACTTGCTCTCCACCTTGCCCAGATCGTACTTGAGTGTCTTGCGTATTAACCTGACTGACTTGAGTACGAAGTTGCTGGGCGATTTGAACATTGCCGTTTTGTTCGGCTTGAGTAAACGCCAAGGCAATGTTTTCAATGCGCGCTGCGCTGCCGACACCGTACAAGTGTGTGTTGTCCTGAGGCGGAGACGATACCCAATCAGGCATACTGTCTGTCGCCTGATCTGATTTGCTATTAGAACCCAAACAGCCTGTTAAGCTGAGTAATAGACTCGTCACCATGATCCAGTTGAGCGGTGTAGGCAAAGCAGAGAGTTTCATGGTTAAAAGAAGCCTTTATCAGCCAATTTTTTGATTTTCTTCTGACCGTTCCAAACTTCGCGGTTAGTCGTCATATCAATCAACTTAAGGTCAACTTGGTAGAAGCTCACACGTTGATCGCCATTGGAATCAACAATGGAGTTGATGGAGCCAGATAGAGCGAAACCAGCGCCTTGTTCTAAGCCAAATTGCGCCACGGTATCTGGTGCGGCATTGAGTGCTTGTTCTTCGCGTTCGCTGCGTACATCGTCTCGTTCAGCACCAGATACGACAAAATCGACTTTGCCTGCACGTAATAGGCTGCGCTTTATATCGTTAATGAAGGTATCAACAGGAATATGTTCAGAGGTTTTGTTACGGATAGTTTGCACAATAACCGTAGGGTTGCCTTTGTTGCTGAAGTTGTAATCACGGAACCATGGGAAGGTCAGCATATCCCCCATCATTTCTTCTGCTACAAGGCGAGAATCTGTGTCATTCCAACGGTCAGACAACATCACATCGTCATTAATGTCTAGGCGTTTGACGCTGCCAGAACACGCAGTCAATAACACAGCGATTGACAAAATAAAGAGGCTTTTCAGTGACCTAGTTACCCAGGTGGTGTGCTTTTGTACGATCTGAGTGGTGTGCATAGCGTTTTCCTTGCAAGCGTTAATAGAGAATAGATAAGTGTACCCCGTTTAATCGGGATTGCGTAGATTCCACACTTTCATTTCGTTGGCTTTTAAATGAACGTCGCCAAGAAAAAAAGTATTCTGTTTTACCTTATAGGTAGGTGAATATCCCCCCGGCGCTACAGGCTGCCGTGTTAAGCGCACCTGAGCGGGTAGAGTAAGCCAGTTGCGGGTGTCTGCAGCGGAAGACACAAAAATAGCTACCTGGCCGATCAAATTCAACAACAGGCTGGCGCCTTCGTCTTGCACATTGGCGGCCACTTGATAAGCCAGCCAGCTGCGCAAAAGCTCCCTGACCAAACCTTCATAAATGTCTCGTTGAGCCTGCGCTAACTGTTCTTGTAAAGCAATGTCTGCCAAAGAAGCCATGGTAAACGTATCAGACGATGGAAGAGAGGTGGGAGCGTCAGGTTGCGTGCCGTTGACAGACAAGCTTGGCTGATACTTATCCAAGGTAAAGCCTTGATAATAAGGTACCGTAATGCGAAGAGTTTGCTCTGTTAATAATTGATCAAGGTTGATCGCACTTAACTGTTGCCATGCAGGGCGGCCAAGAATGACGCGTTTAGTAAAAATGCCCGAAAATGTCCCCCACGCTCCGCCTGCTTTATAGTTAGCAATCAAGTTGAGTGGGTTGACGTCGGCGTATACCATGGTGAACCAGCGAAAAGCGTCATTGTTTTCTAGGCTTCCTCCGCCATGTAAGGGCTCCAGTACCAGCGAATAGGCGCGGGGGTCTGCGTATAGCAATAATGTCATTTCACTTTTATCTGGAATAAAACCCTGGTGCTCTAACACAATTAACTCGGCATTCTTGTCCTGATATTGCTCTAAGGTCTGTTGCATGGGGGCAGAAAGCTTAGCATCGATTTTTCTCTGAATCTCGTCTTGACGAAAGCCGCTTTTTTGCATCATGCGAATGGTATCCAACCAAGCCCGTTCTGCACTGAGTTCAGGCAATTCGTATTGTTTAGCATACCCATCTTGATACAAGCGGGCGGCTTGTTGATAGCTGATGCGGGCGTCGTCGTATTCGCCACTTATTTCGTATTGCAGGCCTTCCATGTAACGGGCCCAAGCATCATCTCGATAGAGAAACTGATCCGTATCGCGGCCGCCAGTATAAAAGTTGCTCAGCCAGCTTAATGCCTTCATATAAAAGGCTTGGTTTTCTTTAGCATTAAGATCTTGATAAGTGGGTGTTTGAGCTTGGATTTCATTAAGTTTAATGGCGATGCGTCTAACCTCGACTAAGGCTGCATCTTTTAGTTGTTGCTTCTGACTTCGGCCTTCTTCTTGTTCAGCAAGGGCGAGGTAGTTCAACGATTTAAGATAACTTATGTATACACGTTCCAAGCCACTACCACGATAGTTACTTTGTCTTGGATTGGTTAATAACGCCCATGAACGATTTGAAAAGGTGTCTGGGAAGAAGGTATCGCTTAATCTTTCAGCTTGTTCCAATAATGTATTGCTGCGCTCAAAGTCGCCTTGATTTTGGGCAAGAGCGCCCACTTCCATATAATACAGAAGCTTGTCTTGGGGGTTGTCTAAGACGGCTTCGAGCTTTTCCTCAGCGGCTTTCCATTCGCCTTGTTTCGCTAGGCTCAAACCGGCATCGATGTCTTGCTTATATGTGGCACAGCCAGATAAAAAAACCAGACTTAGCAAAAAAATACCCCACTTCACATTACATCCCTTTTTCTAAAAATTGATGAACCACCAACAAGGCAAGTAGCGCAAAACAGCTTAAATACAAAATAAGCCATCGAGCCTTTAAACAGTTTGGGCAAGGTTTTTTTTTCTTTTTCATCGCAGCTTCCATTGATAAGGATAAGAAATGCCGTTTCCATTTTTGCTGAGTTATTATGCAATAAAAAAGGAAGCCTGTGGCTTCCTTTTTAGTAAACAAATCGCCCATTCATCAATTTATATCGTATTAATGGGGTTTTAGCGATAACTCAGATTATTGTGTTGTTTCTGTGTTCGCTTGTTGCTTTTGTAAGCTCTCGATGTAAAGCGCATCGAAGTTGATTGGCGCTAACATGATCGCAGGGTAACTGCCTTTTACAACAATCGCATCGATGTTTTCACGAGCATATGGGAACAATGTTGCAGGGCAGAAAGCACCCAAAGCGTGATGTAATTGCTGATCGTCCAGCCCAGAAATAACAAATAGTCCGCCTTGTTGAATTTGGACTAAATAACCTGTTTCGCCACCGTTTTTTACGGTAACTGTGATTTCTAACACAACTTCGTAAACGCTTTCACCTACTTGACGGCTTTTGGTGTTTAGCTCTAAGCCGACTTCTGGTTTCCACTCTTCTTGGAAAATCATAGGTGAACGAGGTGACTCGAAAGAAATGTCTTTCAAAAACACGCGCTGCATTGACAGCTGTGGTGTTTGTGCTTCTTGTGTTTGTGCTTCTGGTGTTTCAGCTGTATCGGACATTTTTGTTCCTTGTTGGTGTTATTTATTGTAAAAAACGATGATTACACATTACTGGTACTCAGTGGTGACTTAAATGGATAACTCTTTTTTCCTATTAAAGTACTTACTGAGCAAGTAGCGTATCCAATTTCTGTTCACGTTCTAGGGCATACAACTCATCGCAACCGCCGATATGCTGTTCACCGATCCAGATTTGTGGAACAGAAGTACGACCACACTTTTCCGTCATTTCTTGGCGTAATTTACGTTCTGTATCGACGCATATTTCATTGAAGGCGACATTTTTGGATGCCAACAACTGTTTTGCTCTGACACAAAATGGACAGTAATCGCTTGAGTAAATAGTGACAGTGGTCATGGTGTTGTCCCTTATTTTTTAACCAGTGGTAAGCTAGAAGATTGCCATTCAGCAATACCACCTTGAAGTTTGTAGATTTTGCTAAAGCCTGCTTTTTTAAGGTCTTTCGCACTGGCGCCGGATGTGACCCCCGATTTGCATACCACAATTATTGGGGCATTTTTGTGTTTCTCAAGACGGTTAAGATTGTCTTTCATCTTAGTAGCCGGGATATTTAATGACCCTGTAATGTGGCCAGTGCCGAACTCTTTTTCGGGACGGATATCCACCACAACGGCGTTTTCGTTGTTCATTAAGTTAGTGGCGGCTGAAGGGGTCAGTCCTTGAGCACCGCCTTTGCTTTCAACAAAGATCAATGTGGCAAGAATCGCTAAAAAGACAGCGACCATTTCCCAGTGGTTAATAGAAAATTCAATAAGTTGGTTCATCATAATAGTAAGGCCCATGTTTAAACTGCGAGCATTATACACGGCCAGCAGAATCGGTACATACTCTCATAAAGCTTTGCACGACTTGATGCACCACAGGGCTCGAAAGGTCTTTGGCAGAAATAAACAAGACAGGATGGCCAGCAGAAAGGAAAAAGTGGTCGCAAAAAAATAACGAGCCGTTTGGGCTCGTTATTTGCTCGTCGCGTTAGTAAACCATTACTTCGCGTTGGTGGAGTCGAAAATCTTATCGGCATTGCCTTCGATAAAGCTGTCGAACAATTGACCATCTGGCATGACATGACGGCGGGCAAACTCGTAAAAACAGCTTGGGATGGTCTTTTTCTTGCCATCGGAGAAGGTGTAGTCGATTTTGTCAGCCATGGTAGACGATTGTTCAAGGAAGAGTTCCGGTGTGCCTTTTATTAATCCGCCAACTTGGTTCAGGGCATAGCCTTCATTAAGAAGAAGACTGTTTACGTCTTCAATGGTCGGGAGTGTCTTCAAGTGGTTGATGCTGACCGTGAAGTGGTTGGCCTGTAGCCCCATGGTGGATAACCAAGCTGCGTATTCACTGTATTCGGCCAGCACAAGGTATTCCTCTTGCGTAGGGGATTGCCACAATTGACCGGCCCAAAAAATAGCGGGTGTTTGTACTGCATCATCAGGAATCTGCGCGACAAGCTTGCCAATGATTTCTTGACAGTGGGCGGGTAACTCTTCTACCAAGAGTTCAGATAAAAAGATTTTAGGGGCATCAATTTCTGTTTGGTGTTTGTAGCAACGCGCTTTTAGGTGCTTGCTCTCAAAGCGAAAGGCACCGTAGGCTTTATAGCCAATTGCCTCCAGTTGCGGCTCCAATTTTTCCAAAGAAATAGGTGAGTGATTGAAAGTACGAAACGCAACATGGTCGTTTAGCACATCTTCCCCATGATGTTTGAACAATTGTTGTATGCGATGCGCCTGTGGTGTCACTGCGGTGTAGTGGTCCCATAAAGATGTAAAAAAATCGGTTGGTGTCATAAGGTTTCCTGCAATAGTGTTGGATCGATTTTGTTACTTTAGTGCAATGATTAAGCGTAATGCAAAAGGTAAAAACGCACCTTGTGATGCGTAAAAGTTATGTGAGCCTTGTGTCTGATGGGGGGTTGTTCACTAGTAACTGCTGCTTGGCGGTCAAAATAGTGTTGATTAAGTGCGCTGGGAAGCTGCGTTCTTTTTTGTGGGCCAAGCCCACTACGCGCTTTAATTTGACATCATTCAGCGGCCGTAAACATAAGTCGCTGCGGCCTCGGGCGGAATGTTCAGGGATTAATGAGATGCCCAGCCCCGCCGCCACTAAATCCAGCGCGTACTCTTCGGTTTTGACCTGAGCGCGAACATCGGTCGTCAATTCTTGTTTTTGCATTAAATAATTCCATGATTCCAAAATGTCGCATGGCGTTCTAGAAATGAAGGGCTGTTTATCGATTTGTTTAATGGACAGGGAGGCAAAATCGGCCAACCAATGATCCAACGGCATAGCGATGACATAGTCATCCTCCCAAAGCGGATAGAATACATCCTCGTCTGTGGCATAGCGTTGGCAGGTGAAGCGCAAGTCGGCACTTTCTGATTCGTCGACCAGCTTTAAGGTCAGTCCGCTTACTTCATCTAGCATGGTTTTGATCACTTGGCTGATCAAGGCCCCTGATAAAAAAGGGGTCAATGAAATGGACAGGGCCAGTGGTGTGAGGGTGTCGGTAAACAGGCTGCGCATGGCGCTGAGATCGCTGACCATTTTACAAGCATGGGGATACAGCTGAGAACCGCTGTCGGTCGGAGAAACGCCTTTTGAATGGCGCAAAAATAGCTTGGTGCCAAGGTCGTCTTCGAGTTGCGCAATGGTGGTTGAGATGGATGGCTGTGCCACAAAGCAGCGTTTTGCAGCGGCGCTTAGGCTGCGTTCTTCGTATACGGCAATAAAGTAACGTAATGATCGAATATCCATCGGTATGCTCTTTTAAAAGGCGGCTCTTTTAAAGATTATTTTTTAGCTCCTTTCTAATATACCTATAGAGACATTATCTAGCTATAGGTAAAAACTAGACCACTAGCAGGAAAACGGTATTTCTCATTCTGGTCTGGGCTGGTTATGGTGATGGAAGTTACATTTATACATACATAAATTTTAGAGGTCCACATGTCACTTACTTGCTTAGAAACATTGGGTGTAAATACCCTGAAACAAGGCGATACGTTTTACAGTGTATTAACCGGCAATACGCTTGCGCTGGGAGAAGGAAGTGCTTTTTCTGCCCACAGCCCAATCGACGGAGCGGTATTATCGACGTTCAACAATGCGACGCCAGCACAGCTTGAACAGGTAAATACTGAGCTACAAGCGGCTTTTAAAGCGTTGCGCATTATTCCGGCGCCACGCCGCGGTGAGTTGGTTCGTCGCATTGGTGACGAAGCGCGTAAATACAAACATGAATTGGCGCAAGTGATTTCCCTCGAAGCAGGTAAAATCTTGCCTGAAGCGCTTGGTGAAGTGCAAGAGTGGATTGATGTGTGTGACTTCGCTGTCGGCCAATCACGAATGTTGCATGGTTTGTCTATTGTATCGGAGCGTCCAGGTCATCGAATGATGGAACAGTGGCAGCCACTGGGCCCTGTTGCTGTGATTACCGCATTTAACTTTCCTATGGCCGTGTGGGCTTGGAACACTATGCTGGGGCTAGTCTGTGGCGATCCTGTATTGCTTAAACCGTCTGAAAAAGCGCCTTTGTGTGCCTTGGCGATGTATCGAATCGCGCAAAACGTCATTGCTGATATGCCAGATATCCCAAAAGCCGCGGTGTCTGTGATGATTGGGGACCGTGAATTGGGTGAGGCGATTGCGGCAAGCGAGACCTTCCCGCTGGTTTCGGCGACAGGGTCGACAGCCATGGGGCGTGAGGTGGCGAAAACCGTTGCGGGTCGCTTAGGTCGTTCTTTGTTAGAGCTTGGCGGTAATAATGCCATGATAGTGTCTGACACGGCCGATCTTGATCTTGCACTGCGAGCGATTGTGTTCTCTGCTGCCGGCACCGCAGGTCAGCGTTGCACAACATTACGTCGTCTGATTACCCATGAATCTATCGTGGATGGTTTGGTTGAGCGTTTGGCGAAATCGTATGGTTCTCTTCGTGTGGGTAGCCCAATGGTCGAAGGCAACCTTGTCGGCCCACTCATCGATGAAGGCAGCTTTAACCGTATGCAAGCGGCCCTAAACACGGCAAAGCAGCAAGGCGGCGAGATTATTTGTGGTGGTGAACGTGTGACGGAAGGCGTGCCTGCTGGTGGCTTTTACGTAAAACCTGCAATTGTCCGCATCGCTCACGATGCGCCCATTGTTCATGAGGAAACCTTCGCGCCCATTTTGTATGTGTTGACTTATTCAACCTTTGAAGAAGCCATAGAGATTCAAAACGAAGTGCCACAAGGTTTGTCTTCTGCGGTATTCACCGAAAGTTTGCGCGAAGCGGAACTCTTTATGTCTCCAGCGGGGTCTGACTGTGGTATTGCTAACGTTAATATCGGTACGTCTGGCGCAGAAATTGGCGGTGCGTTCGGTGGTGAAAAAGATACGGGTGGCGGTCGAGAGTCGGGCTCGGATGCATGGAGAAACTACATGCGTCGTACCACCAATACGGTGAACTACGGTGGTGACTTGCCATTAGCGCAAGGCATTGTGTTCGAATAAATTTTTCTTTGAACCATTCAATAGGCGAGCTTTCACTCGCCTATTAACGTTTTCATTTGCTTCCTTGTGAGGTCGTCTTATGCCTGAAAAAATCTGTCAATCGTTATGGCGTGACAGTGCGCCTGCTGGGCCCGTATTAACGCCATTAGAAGGGCGTTTAGAGGTTGATGTGGTGATTGTAGGTGCTGGGTTTACAGGACTTTCGGCGGCTTTGCATCTGGCCAAGCTCGGTGTGTCTGTCGCTGTTGTGGAAGCCCAAGAAGTGGGCTTTGGTGGCTCCGGGCGTAATGTGGGGTTAGCGAATGCTGGGGTTTGGTTAGAGCCAGATCAGCTTGATAAAGCCATTGGCCCTGACGCGGGTAAAGTGATGTATGAGGCGTTGGCGGCGGCACCAGAGTGTGTCTACAGCCTAATAAAAGAATACGACATTCAGTGTGAGCCAGTGCGCCATGGCACCTTGCATGCGGGGGTGGGCAAAACAGGCTTAGCGCAATTGCAGCGTCGCTACGAGCAAATGGCAAGACGCGGCGCGCCCGTTCAACTATTGGATGCCGCGGAAGCACAGGCTCGTATTGGCTCAAATAAGTTCAATTCCGCTTTATTTGATCCAAGAGCAGGTACGATTCAGCCTTTGGCTTACGCGCGAGGACTTGCCCATGCGGCTATCAAAGAAGGCGCTAAGCTATTTGATTACTCACCTGTGAGTAAGATTGAACCAGCCGAAGATGGCTGGGTTTTGCACACAGAAAAAGGCCAGGTGCATGCCGAAAAAGTGATTCTCGCGACCAATGCGTACAGTGAATTTGGCGTCAAAGAGCAAGCACGTAAGTTTGTGCCCATCTTTTATTCTCAGCTGGCCACTAAGCCTTTAACGGAGGCGCAATTGGCGAGCATTCTGCCGAATAAAGAAGGTGTTTGGGACACCTGTACCGTGATGAGCTCTTTTCGCTTAGATAAACAAGGGCGTTTAGTGTTTGGTGGTATGGGAGGCGAAGGCGGTGTGTTGTCGAAATGGGCATCACAACGGGTTACCGAGATGTTTCCTATTTTAAGCAAGGTGGAATGGGATTATTGCTGGACGGGGAAAATTGCCTACAGCGAGGATCATTTGCCTCACTGTCAGCAGCTGCAAAGGGGGTTGTTTAGTGTGGCCGGTTACAGTGGGCGCGGTATTGGGCCAGGGACAGTGGTCGGAGCGGAATTGGCGCAGTGGCTGTCAGGGCAAAGAGAAAGCTTGTCGATTCCCACCACCTTGCTAAGGGATATCTCCTTTCGCGAGCTAAAGCGTCTGTTTTATGAAGTGGGTGCACAAACTTATCACCTGGGTCAGCAGTCTCACGCTTTGGAGTAGTTTGATAGCAGAGTATCTTTACTGCGATAAATTGTTCACTCAAAACGCATCTTAATGGTGCGTTTTTCGTTTTACTGGTTGGGAATACATCTGATATAGGATACAGTTATTACCTTCTTGTTTTTACTTTCGTTTTTTGCCTTTTTTTATGTGAATGAGTAACGCCTGTATGCGCCGTTATATCCCATCGTCTACTGCACTAAAATGTTTTGAAGCATCCGTTCGGCATCTTAGCTTTACCAAAGCCGCGGAAGAGTTGCATCTTACGCAAAGCGCGGTAAGCCGTCAGATTCGTAATCTTGAAGAGTTTTTATCGCGGGATTTATTTATTCGTCTTAACAAGCGCTTGGTGCTAACGGGGACTGGAGCGGCTTATTACAAAGAAGTGGTGCCGTTATTGGATGGTATGGAAAACGCCTGTTTGCGCATGTTGCACCGCGAAGATGAAAAAACCACTCTGACCATATCGGCCTTGCCGACCTTGGCGTCTTATTGGTTGATGCCTCTACTAGCCGAATTTCAACTGGCTCATCCTCAGTTTCAGATCAAAGTACGTTCGCTGGACGATGCTGCTAAGATAGATCCAGACAGCATTGATGTGATCTTGCATTATGGTGGTGATCATTGGCCGCGAGCGATTTCCCATCAGCTGATGCGTGAAAATGTCGTAGCGGTCTGTTCTCCTGAGTTATTAAAACGTGTGGCAGATAAGCCCATAGATGAGTGGCAAGTGGAAGAGGTCATCGCGTTTCCATTCTTGCACTTGTCGTCGCGAATCAATGCATGGCCAGATTGGATGGCCGCACAAGGACTCGAAAGTGGCTCTTTTGCGGGCGCTTCGTTTGCGCATTTTCATATGCTACTAGAAGCGGCAAAAAATAGCATGGGCGTTGCCATTATGCCCAGTATTCTTGCGGCTCGTAGTCTTCGAAGTTATGAGCTCGTGGCGCCTTTTGGCACACCCGTAATCACACCCCACGAATATCTTTTGTCTTATCCCATGGACAAAGCCGATCTTGAACAAGTGGTCATTTTTCGGGATTGGTTATTAGCAAACCGTGATCAAACCGCCTTTAATCATTCGTAACCGCACCTATAGTGATCCGCAATATTCTTGATAATCAGTAAAATTAATAGCCTGAATAGGGGCGCTGGTCTGTAACAAAATTACAAGCCTGTGATAGTATCGAGTGATACTCATGAACAATTTACGGGATAGATTACCATGAACAAAAAAACCACAGCTCTCTTTATCCTCGATGGATGGGGCTACAGCGAAACCTCTACATCCAATGCCATTGCCGCTGCTAACACGCCTAATTGGGACGCGCTTTGGAAAACACAACCGCATGCTTTAATCAAAACCTCTGGTCTGGCGGTCGGGTTACCTGAAGGTCAAATGGGTAACTCTGAAGTAGGTCACATGAATTTGGGTGCGGGTCGTGTGGTGTATCAAAACTTCACACGCATTGGTAAAGCCATTGAAGACGGTTCTTTCTTTGAGAATGCTGCTCTAGTAACAGCGGTAGACAAAGCGGTTGCGGCAGAAAAAGCGGTCCATATTTTAGGATTGTTGTCTGATGGTGGTGTTCACAGTCACCATGAACAAATCATGGCCATGTGCGAATTGGCGGTAAAACGTGGGGCAAAAGCGGTTTATGTGCATGGTTTTACAGACGGACGTGATACACCTCCGCGTTCGGCGAAAACCCCGACGGCCGAGCTAGAAGCCACATTAGCGGAATTGGGCGTAGGTAAAATTGCGACTTTAACAGGTCGTTATTATGCCATGGATCGCGACAATCGTTGGGATCGAGTGCAAACCGCCTATGATGCCATTGTATTAGGACAAGGTCAGCACGCTGATAGTGCAGAGCAAGCCATTCAAGCCGCTTATGATCGTGACGAAAATGACGAATTTGTGAAGGCGACCGTTATTGGAGAACCCGTGCCAGTGCAAGACGGCGACGCGATGATTTTTGCTAACTTCCGTCCGGATCGTGCGCGTCAAATAACACGTGCGTTCACAGACCCCGACTTCGACGGTTTCGAGCGTGCGATTTATCCAGAGCTCGCTTCCTTTGTCACCTTCACCGAATACGCTTCTGACATCAAAGCTGAGGTAGCTTTTCCGCCAGTGGCGCTCACCAATACCTTGGGTGAAGTGCTGTCAAAACACGGTAAAAAGCAGTTGCGCATTGCAGAAACGGAAAAATACGCGCATGTGACTTTCTTTTTTAATGGGGGGGAAGAGGCCTTGTTTGATGGCGAAGAACGCGAGTTGATTCCGTCGCCGAATGTAGCCACTTACGACTTAAAACCAGAAATGAGTGCGCCAGAAGTCACTGACAAGCTTGTTGAAGTGATCGAAGCGGGTAAGTATGACACTATTATTTGCAACTTTGCCAACGGCGACATGGTAGGGCACAGTGGGATTTTCGAAGCCGCAGTAAAAGCCGTCGAAGCAGTGGATGTTTGCCTGGGTCGAATCATTGAGGCATTAAAAGTCAATGGTGGCCAGTGTTTGATTACCGCTGACCACGGTAACGTCGAGCAAATGCTTAGTGAAGATGGTTCCCAGCCTCTAACCTCCCATACCATTGGTCCTGTGCCCTTGGTGCTGTTTTCTCCGACCCAAGGTTTAGGCATAAAAGAAGGGGCTTTGTGTGACCTTGCGCCGACTTTATTGGATATGATGGGTATGGAAAAACCGTCAGAAATGACAGGTGTGAGCTTGCTAACACGGGCATGAGGCAGGGATGACGGTATTATTTCGTAGTCTTTTTTTGTGTTTTTTTCTGCTGTCCAGCTTAAGCTGGGCAGCAGGCGAACCGCAAACGCCAGAAGAGGCAAGACAACAAATTCAAGCCTTACAAAAAGATCTGCAAAAGCTAAATGGCTGGTTAAAAGATCTTAAGTCAGAGCGTTCTGATGTAGAAAAACAACTCGAAGTGAAAGAGAAAGACATTCAAGAGTTGCTAAAAAAAATTCAGAACATTCAAGAAAGTTTGGCCAAAGGTGACCAGCAGCTGGGAGAGTTAAGAGTCCAGCAGAGATCTCTGCAGTTGAGCATTCAACAACAAAACAAACAAATAGCCGCCCAATTAAGGGCGGTTTATCGTTCCGGTCAGGAAGAAAGTGTCAAACTTTTACTCAATGGCAATAGCGCGGAAGAAGCGCAGCGTTTGGTGCAATACAATCGTTATTTTTCGATTGCGAGGCAGTCGTTAATCAACGGCTTTGCGAATGAAGTGAACGATTTAGATATGGTCGAAAAAAGTATTCGCAGTCATCGTGCTCAACAAGCCAAAGAAGAAAACCAGTTAAAAGAAGAACGCAGTCGTCTCTTGAGTCAACAAACAGAGCGTCGTAGCCTATTATCTAAACTAGATAAAGAGCTGGCTCAGGGTAACAAGCGTTCCACTCAGCTACGCCAAGATCAACAAAATTTACAAGACATGCTGCAGCGTCTAGAAGAAGCTCTCGCCGACATACAAATACCCGATCAAGATGTGCCTTTTTCTTCTCAGCGCGGTCAATTAGTACGCCCGTTGAATGTGATTGATGCTTTGCCAACGGCTGGCAGCATTAATCTTGGTGGCGTCACATTACGAGCCAAGGAAGGCGAAGCCGTTCGCGCTATTTTTTCGGGGCGCGTGGTGTTTTCTGATTGGATGCGGGGGTTTGGTTTTCTACTTATTTTAGACCATGGTGACGGCTATATGTCATTATACGGTTACAATCAAAGCCTATTGAAAGAAGTCGGGGAATGGGTGTCCCCAAATGAACGAATTGCGATGGCGGGCAGTTCAGGTGGACGGCCTGACGCCGCATTGTTTTTTGCTATTCGACATAACGGTACGCCACTTAAACCTCTTGCTTGGGTAAACGCAGGATAATAGTCGCTTTTTAAGAGCGAGAGAAACACAACCGTAACAGGAAGCTCCATGCCTCATTTTTTGCAAAAATCTTTCGTGGTTTTGTTAGTGGCTCTGCTAGCACAGCCAGCTTTGGCGGCAGAAACGCCTTCTTCATCTAAACTGCCATATGTGGAAATTCAATCCTTTGTGGAAACCTTCGAGACCATTCGCGAGGGTTATGTTGAATCCATGTCGGATGAAGATATTTTGCGTAATGCATTAAAAGGCATGGCGTCAGGTCTTGATCCGCATTCAGAATATTTTACCAAGCAAGAGCTGGCAGACTTTAATGAGCTAACATCGGGAAGCTATGCGGGAATTGGCGTGGAAGTTGAGATGAAAGACAAACGTCTTATCGTAGTAACGCCCATTGATGGCTCTGTGGCCGCTGAAGCGGGTATTTTGCCTGGCGATGTCATCATTAAAATAGACAACACCGTAATCATGGGGCTTGGTATGCAAGATATTGTCACCTTGATGCGAGGGGAAATTGGCTCGACAGTAGAACTGGATATAGAGAGAGATGGGGAAATCCAACACTACGAGCTGACCCGTCAGCTGGTAGAAGAAGCCAGTGTGACTCAGAAATGGCTGGATTCTGGTATCGCCTATATTCGCATCAGTCAGTTTCAGAGTGGCAGTGACCTTGAATTTTATACAGTGATCGATACGCTTAAAGCCGAAAGTGACATACGAGGTGTCGTGTTGGATTTAAGAAACAACCCCGGAGGTGTGTTGCAAAGTGCCGTTGGCGTAGCTGATGCTTTTATTGATCAAGGCATGATTGTTTATACCGATGGCCGTCATGAAATGTCGAAGAGTGAGTTTAAAGCAACCAAGAAAAATACTCGGCTAGGTCATCTTCCGGTAGTTGTTCTAGTGAACGAAGGGTCAGCATCCGCTTCTGAAATCGTGGCAGGCGCGCTGCAAGATCACCAACGAGCGGTGATTTTAGGCATCGAAACGTTTGGTAAGGGATCGGTACAAACTGTGGTGCCTTTATCAAATGGAGATGCGGTAAAATTGACCACTGCGCTGTATTACACCCCGAAAGGGCGTTCAATTCAGGCTCAAGGCATCACTCCAGACTTAATTGTGCCACAGGCAAAGTTAACGTTTGAAAAAGGGGCTTTTTTTGTCAAAGAAGCCGAATTAAAAGGGCACCTTGGCAATGGTTCTGGTGGTATTGAGCGGACTAGCATGGATGTTCAGGCGGATATTAATGAGCTAGCAAAGCAAGATTTTCAGCTGTTCCAAGCATTAACCATTCTGAAAACGCTTCCTAAACTAGTAAAGCAGCCGTGATGAAAAAGTTGTGAATAAGGTATGGGTCTTTGTGTTAGTTAAAAATGTGTGGCGTTTGTTAAGTGCCCGTGGGATCAATGCCGTGGTTGCGACAGTGTTCCTATTGTATGGGGTGAACGTGACGATTGCCGCAGAGGTTGAAGAGACAGAATCGCCCTGGGTCGAACAGCTTGGTCCGATTATCGCTCCTAACCTAATCACAGGCAAAACGCCTCCTTGGCACCCTGTTATTGCGCCACTTCTGGAGCAAGCACCAATCCATTTACAAGATCAGATCGGCCCCAACGTGGGAGACTCGGCTAATAGGACCTTCTTTTATGCACCATTACAAGACAGGACGACGCCATCGCAGAGCCTCTCTTCAGACGTGCCTATGTCAGCAAAACGCCAGGTACCTGATGACTCTAAACCGGCTAAACACACTCAGATAATAAACCAAATACCATCAAGAGATACCTGGCCCGCAAAAATGTTAGCGGTGGACGCTCTCCCGGAAATGCCACGCATTGCTATTTTGATTGATGACTTAGGTTACAGCCGTCAGGGCATGGAAGCGTCACTCATTCTTCCTTCGGAAGTGGCATTAGCTATTTTACCGGGGACACCTTATGGTTTGAAGACCGCTCTAGCCTCACAAGAGCAAAACCGTATAACGTTACTGCATGCTCCAATGGAAAATCAGCGAAAGCTAACCTTGGGTCATGGTGGTTTATATGCAGAGATGTCTGAAGAAGAGTTAAAAAAGACATTAGAGGAGAGCTTAGACAGTTTGCCAGGCGTGCAAGGAGCAAATAATCATATGGGCAGTTTGCTGACGGAGAACGCCACCTCAATGAAATGGGTGATGGAAATACTGCAAAGTCGATCATTGTTTTTTATCGATAGCTTGACCAGTCCTCACAGTGTGGCAAAGCAAACGGCTCAAGCGTTTGGCCTAGACACAGTCAGCAGAGATGTGTTTTTAGACAACATTCGTACAGAGCAAGCCATAGACCGTCAATTTTCGCGGTTGCTAAAATTAGCTAGACAACATGGCAGTGCACTGGCAATAGGGCATCCTTACCCCGAAACAACCCGATACCTAAAAAAACGCCTTGGCCGCTTAGAGGTCGAAGGTATTAGACTGGTGCCTCTTTCCGATTTATTGCTACCGAATAAAGAATAGTGTGTCGAATGATAAATTAACTAAGATGAATGGTTACGCACCCTATCAATGTTGAGATTTTGTTAAAATCCGGACTTTCATGATAAAAATCCGGATTTTTTTTCAATATTTTTTGTTTAATCCAAGTTAAATTATAAACACTTTATGGCGTGATCATAGCGCAATCATAAAAACAACCCTTTCTAGTGCAATTCCTTTTTTCTCGCCCTTATTTAGGGCGTGCAAATTCTTTTTTACAAAGCCTAAAAAACCATAAAAATCATTAAAGGTAGAGATATATTCTTTAAAGCTCTATTTATCTGGTGCTTAATATGGCTTTTTGCATTATTTGTATTATTTTTGTGCACTTGTATTGACCATTCTTTACTCTAGGATTATTGTGTAGTTTCATTGTGGTGCACATTTTTTGAATGTTTTGGTTAAAAGTTCCATATTCTTTGCTTTCTCGGAGGGTCGAGATGTTGGAACGCTTCTTGCTTTTAAATAATAACGAAAACAAAACGAGTAGAGGCTTATATATGTCGAATGCAGTTGTGAAAAAAACGTTACTGGCTATGGCTATTGCTGGAGCAGCCACATTCGCTCAAGCGGATGTAGTTATTGGTGTAGCTGGTCCTCATACTGGCGCTTACGCGGCGTTTGGGGAACAGTTATGGAGAGGGGCTGAAAAAGCCGCTATGGATATTAATGCCGCAGGCGGTATTAATGGTGAAATGATTAAACTGGTAAAAGCAGACGATGCTTGTGAGCCAAAGCAAGCGGTTTCTGTGGCAAACCGTTTAGTAGACTCTGACGATGCTGTTGCAGTTGTAGGGCACTTCTGCTCTTCTTCTTCCTTACCCGCATCTCGCATATATGAAGAAGCTGGTGTGTTAATGGTAACACCTGCTTCAACAGCACCACTGTTGACTGACAATGGATTGCCAAATGTCTTTCGTGTTTGTGGTCGTGATGACCAACAAGGCGATGTGGCGGCAAGTTACATTGTTGGAGAGCTAGGTGCGACCCGCGTTGCCGTTATCCATGATAAAGATACTTATGGTAAGGGTCTGGCGGATGCGATGAAGTCTACGTTGAACGCTTACGGCGTCCAAGAGGTCATGTACGAAGGTTTGACTCGTGGCGAAAAAGACTTCAACGCTGTGATCACAAAAATTCGTTCGGTTGATGCGGAAGTCGTTTACTTTGGTGGATTACATTCAGAAGCTGGCCCATTAGTTCGTCAGCTTCGTGAACAAGGTTCGAAAGCCATTTTCATGTCTGGTGACGGTATTGTGTCCGATGAGTTCGTATCGGTTGCTGGTGCACCTGAATACGTTGATGGTGTGCTTATGACCTTTGGTGCGCCACCAACATCTTACCCTTCTGGTGCGAAAGTAATTCAAGAGTTCCGTGCTAACGGTTATGAGCCAGAAGGCTACACTCTTTACTCCTATACAGCTATGCAGGTTGTTGCAGCTGCCCTTTCTAATAATAATTTAGACCCAATGAAAGCCGCTGAGTGGTTAAAAACCAACTCTGTGAGCACAGTAATGGGCGTAAAAGATTTTGATGAAAAAGGCGATTTAAAAGTCTCTGATTACGTTATGTATGAATGGGATGCTCAAGGTAAATACCAACAAATAAACTAATATCTAACTTAGTTTGTTATCCACAGTCACTGGCGATTCCTGCGCCGGTGACTGTGTCTTCATTGTCTAAAAATCCCACGAGGTCTTACGATGGATATCGTTCTCCAGCAGTTGGTAAACGGTCTAACCCTTGGCTCTGTTTATGGGCTGATCGCAATTGGCTATACCATGGTTTACGGCATTATTGGCATGATTAACTTCGCTCACGGCGACGTTTACATGGTGTCTGCTTACATCACCGCCATTGCTATAGCGCTATTAACCTTTTTCGGTATTGAGTCTTTCCCGATTATTCTTATTGGTACATTATTTTTAACCGTTGCTGTTACGGGAGCTTATGGTTGGGTGATAGAGCGTATCGCGTATCGTCCATTGCGAAACTCCAGCCGCTTAGCCGTGCTTATTTCAGCGATTGGTATGTCGCTTATTCTTCAAAACTACGTTCAACTTAGTCAGGGTGCGAATCAGCAGGGCGTACCTACATTATTAACTGGTGCTATGCGTATAGAAGTGGGTGATGGATTTGTTCAAATTACTTACATGAAATTGCTGATACTGTTTATTTCTCTTTTGGGTATGGGCGTGCTGACGTATGTTATTCAAAAAACAAAGTTAGGCCGTATGTGTCGAGCGACACAACAAGACAGAAAAATGGCCTCTATTTTAGGGATTGATACCGACAAAGTTATTTCTACCGTATTTGTTATTGGTGCCATGATGGCGGCTCTAGCAGGTGTGTTAGTCACCCTTGATTACGGTGCATTTGATTTTTATGTTGGTTTTATTATCGGCATTAAAGCTTTTACTGCAGCGGTATTAGGCGGTATTGGATCCTTACCTGGCGCTATGCTCGGTGGTTTAATCCTTGGGTTATCCGAAGCCTTATTTGCGGGCTTAATCAGTTCTGACTATAAAGATGTGTTCTCTTTTTCTTTATTAGTTCTCATTTTAGTTTTTCGCCCAAGTGGTCTTCTTGGCAAACCTGAAGTGGAGAAAGTATAAATGAGCCAGGCAATTGGAATAGATTTAAAGAAAAGCAGTGTTGATGCGCTCATAGCGGGTCTTTTAGCGCTTATTTTATTTGGCCCTATCGTTGGGGTTTTACTGGACGGTTATGGTTTTAAAACAGAATTTGACCGTGTCGCTTGGATCGTTGCGATCGTGGCTTTTGGTCGATTTATGCTGTCTTGTTTTTTGCAGACAGAAAAAGGCATTGCTCTTGTGCATCGTTTTGCTCGCAGTGACGATGGTGCCATAGTTTTACCGCCTGGCCATAAGTCCAAAATGGTGTGGGTTATTCCACTGGTCATTGTCATTGGTCTTCTCGTGCCCTTTATTGCGTCTAAATACGTTCTAACAGTAGTAATATTAGGTTTGATCTATGTCTTGCTGGGTCTTGGGCTTAATATTGTTGTGGGATTAGCGGGTCTGCTGGATTTAGGCTTTGTTGGGTTTTATGCCATTGGTGCCTATGGCCTTGCTTTGGGTTATGAAAACCTTGGTTTAGGCTTTTGGTCAATGCTGCCAATTGCTGCGATTATGGCTGCCGTGGCAGGTGCCATTCTCGGTTTCCCCGTATTACGCATGCATGGCGACTACCTTGCAATCGTGACACTGGGTTTTGGCGAAATTATTCGTTTAGTACTGATTAACTGGTCTTCATTCACCCATGGTCCAAACGGTGTATCAGCTCCGCTGCCAACCTTCTTTGGTCTAGAATTTAAGCGCCGATCCAGTGATGGACAAACTTTCCATGAGTTCTTTAATCTACCTTACGACTCTGGTTATAAGTACATGTTCATCTACTTGATCTTATTTTTGGTCGTGTTAGCGGTACTGTTCATTAAACATCGTTTGGTGAAAATGCCGATTGGTCGAGCATGGGAAGCGCTACGCGAAGATGAAATCGCCTGTCGTTCGTTAGGTTTAAATCATGTTCTAGTGAAACTATCTGCCTTCACTATTGGTGCGTCTACTGGTGGTTTAGCTGGTGTGTTTTTTGCGACGTATCAAG
Source organism: Marinomonas hwangdonensis (assembly GCF_003721245.1). Classification (GTDB taxonomy): domain Bacteria; phylum Pseudomonadota; class Gammaproteobacteria; order Pseudomonadales; family Marinomonadaceae; genus Marinomonas; species Marinomonas hwangdonensis. The sequence goes on from NZ_RIZG01000001.1 coordinate 46,473, forward strand.
GTTTTGTTAACCCATCTTCATTTACGTTTTTTGAGTCTGCGCTGATTCTCGCGATTGTGGTATTGGGGGGTATGGGATCAACGCTGGGTGTGGTTATCGCAGCGTTCTGTTTGACTGTACTGCCAGAGATCTTAAGAGAGTTTGCTGAGTACCGAGTATTAATGTTTGGTATTTTGATGGTAGTGATGATGGTGTGGAAACCTAGAGGCATAGTTCGTGTCACGCGAACAGGCTTTGCATCAAGAAAAGGGGCAAGCAAATGAGCCAAGAAAACATTTTAACGGTAGAAAACTTGGCCATGCATTTTGGCGGTATTAAAGCGTTAAATGACGTGACTTTTGATATTAAGCGCGGTTCGGTATCCGCGCTCATTGGTCCAAATGGAGCGGGTAAAACCACAGTATTTAACTGTTTGACAGGGTTCTACAAAGCCACCGGCGGTTCAATTATGTTGTCTGCTTGTGGTAAAGAGACCAGCATTATTAAAGTGTTGGGTGAGCCCTTTAAGTGGACAGACTTTATTTCGCCTGTGGCATTTTTTGGGCGGCTTAAATACAAAATGTTTGGTGGCTCGCATTTAGTGAATCGTGCTGGGTTGTCCAGAACGTTTCAAAACATCCGATTATTTAAAGAAATGTCCGTTGTCGAAAATCTATTGGTTGCGCAACATACTCGCGTGAATCGCAGTCTTATCGCTGGTATTTTAAATACGAAAGCTTATCGACAATCTGAGAGTGATGCCCTTGAGCGTGCTTTTTATTGGTTAGGTGTAGTAGATCTTGTGGACTCAGCCAACCGTTTAGCGGGTGAGCTTTCTTATGGGCAGCAGCGCCGTCTAGAAATCGCAAGAGCCATGTGCACAAATCCTGAGATTGTCTGTTTGGATGAGCCTGCTGCAGGCTTAAACCCATCTGAGACCGAAGCGCTCACTAAGATGATTCGTGTCTTGCGTGATGAGCACAACGCCACTGTACTTTTAATAGAGCATGATATGGGTATGGTGATGGATATTTCAGACTATATTGTGGTGCTTGACCATGGTGTAGTGATTGCCAAGGGTGGCCCAGACGCAATAAAAAATGACCCGAAAGTGGTGGCTGCTTATCTTGGTGCGGAAGAAGACGAAGAGGTAACACTATGAGCGCTTTCATGGAGTTCAAAGACGTTGATGTTCACTACGGCCCCATACAGGCATTAAAAAAAGTGTCTTTAACGATTAATGAAGGAGAGATCGTCACTTTGATCGGTGCTAACGGCGCAGGGAAATCAACACTACTGATGTCGATCTTTGGTCAGCCACGGATTTCTTCTGGCGAAATCATTTATCGTGGTGAAGATATCTCACAAAAATCGGCGCATTACGTAGCATCTAATGGGTTAGCCCAATCTCCAGAAGGGCGTCGTATCTTCCCTAAAATGTCGGTAGAAGAAAACTTACTAATGGGTACTATTCCGATTGGGATGGATCATGCTGATGAAGACATGCAGCACATGTTCACCTTGTTTCCTCGTTTGAAAGAGCGTCGCAATCAACGTGCTTCGACCATGTCTGGCGGTGAACAGCAAATGTTGGCAATTGCTCGTGCGTTGATGAGTCGGCCAAAGCTACTATTGCTGGATGAGCCCAGTTTGGGTTTAGCACCGATTATTGTTAAGCAGATCTTTCAGATATTGAAAGACGTGGCTAGCACAGGCATGACGATCTTTTTGGTGGAGCAAAATGCCAATCACGCATTAAAACTGGCCAATCGTGGTTACGTAATGGTGAACGGGGAGATTCGTATGAGTGGAACTGGTCAAGAATTACTCGTTAATCCTGAAGTGCGTGAGGCTTATTTGGGAGGACATTAATCCCTTTTATCTCAAAGTTATGCGCTGCTAAACCCCGAGCATAAAAATGACAGCCGTCGATTTTTTATACAAAAACGATCGACGGCTTTTTTATATTAGTAAATAAAGCATATTTATTAAGCATAACGGCTTGTTGTTACTAAATAGCGTTAATCCCCAAATAGTTAATCTCTAAACAGTTTGTCCGTCAAAATGTCGCGTACCTGTGAAGGTTTAGAGGCTTCTCCAAGTGGTGCATCAAAAATGGCATCAATGTTATCACCAAAGTAGGCTGCTACAGCGTCGGCGCTCAATGCCGGATCAAGTCCTGCAGGGTTGGCAGACGTCGACACAATGACCCCACCGAAGGCGTTACAAAGCTGTTTGACTGGCTCATGTTGGGACAGTCGGATAGCCACGCTTTGGTGGTCGCCCTTTACCCAACTAGGGGTGATTTGAGTATCGGGCACGACCCAAGATGTGGGTGTGTCATTGCGGCTAATAAGGCGCTCTGCTACCTCAGGTGCCAAAATATCTAGCCAAGGCTGAAGCTCTTCCTGTGCGCCAGCGACTAAGATAAGGCCTTTTGACTCGGGTCGTGATTTTAGTGTCAAAATCCGTCTGACAGCAGCGGCATTGAAAGGGTCACAACCCAGTCCCCATACTGCCTCAGTGGGGTAAGCGACAACGCCACCTTGGTGTAAGATGTCGGCAAGTTCAGTTACAGAAGTGATTAAGCGCATAACAATAAGCTCAAAAAAGAAATTAAAAAATGAAGGTGGAAATGTGTTGGCGTATTGTGAACATCGAGCTAGCTAACATCTCCCACAAGGGGGAAGAGGGAGACGTTATGACGTCAGTATTACTTCATTGCGTCGATTTTTTCTTTAAGCTCGCTTATTTTGCTGCTAACCACTTTCTCTAGGTGCTCTAGTTCTTTAATTAAATCGTCTTTTGATACTTGAGTTTCGTGCTGTTTGCCAACCAATTGTTCAAGTTCTTCCATAGCACGAAGTACAGTCAAAGAGGGTTCTTGCACTTGGCGATAGGTTTGCTGTCCACCGTCTGCCAAAACCGTTTTGGTGGAACGGCCAAATTTAAACTTTTTACTCTTTGGTAACAAAGACCCTTTCTCACGACGATAATAAATTTTTAGTACATCGTGACCGCCTTCGTAGCGTAAGGTGAACTTTTCGATATCATTAATGCTCGTGATACCCATAGACTGAAGTGTTGGATACATAACCATTTTTCCCATTCATACGTTGTCGTTTAAGAGTACTTAATTAGTATGGGATTGTAATGGGAAAAGCAAGCCCAAGCTGACAGAAATATGAGCTAACGCAGGCAAACTCTAAGAAATTATGAAAACCATAAAAAAGCGCAGTCATTTGATAAAACGAAATCACTGCGCTTTTTAGATTCGCATTAGAAGTTTCTAATCTTCGTCTTGTTCAACATGATCAATGTTTAATTCTTTGATCTTGCGGGTTAGCGTGTTTCTGCCCCATCCCAATAAAAGAGAAGCATCTCGTCGACGGCCACCCGTGTGGGCGAGCGCTGTCTCTATCATAATGCGCTCAAACTTTGGTACGGCTTGATCTAAAATGCCTTTTTGGCCCGTTGCTAGCATATTGTCAACCCAGTGCTTGAGAGATTCTTCCCATGATGAGGTGGGTTTTTCATGGGGCATGGTTGCCAACAATTCAGGGGGGAGATCTTCCACCAAGACTTCACGACCTGATGCCATGACAATTAACCAACGGCAGGTATTTTCTAGTTGTCTTACGTTACCAGGCCAGTCTAATTGCGTTAGATAGTTTTCGGTTTCTCTTGTTAATTGCTTTGGCTCTACCGACAGTTCTTCTGCTGCGCGGTTCAAAAAATGGCGAGCAAGTTTGGGAATGTCTTCGCGGCGTTCAGCCAATTTGGGTAAATGGACGCGGATCACATTGAGGCGATGAAATAAATCTTCGCGGAAAGACCCTTTTTTTACCAAGCTTTCTAGGTCTTGGTGGGTCGCGGCGATAATACGCACATTGACGTTTACGGGGGTGTGACCGCCAACTCGATAGAACTCACCATCTGCCAGTACACGCAATAGGCGGGTTTGTGTTTCGGCTGGCATATCGCCAATTTCATCCAAAAAGAGTGTCCCGCCATTGGCTTGTTCAAACCGTCCTCGACGCAATGTATTGGCACCAGTAAATGCACCTTTCTCATGACCAAATAACTCAGACTCAATCAGATCTCGCGGAATAGCCGCCATATTCAAGGCAATAAAAGGTTTTGTTGCCCGTGGGCTGTGGGTGTGCAATGCCTGTGCTACTAGTTCTTTACCCGTTCCCGATTCACCATTAATCAACACAGTAATGTTTGAGTTGGCAAGTCGACCAATGGCGCGGAAAACCTCCTGCATTGCAGGCGCTTCGCCAATGATTTCTTTATCTACCTCGGGTTCGATTTCCACCGTCATGTCATCGGTACTGGGTCTCGCGTTTTTATGGTGCAGCATGGCGCGTTTGACCAAACTCACGGCTTCTTCTACGTCAAAAGGTTTTGGCAGGTATTCAAAAGCCCCACCTTGATAAGACGCCACGGCGCTTTCTAAATCAGAATGCGCCGTCATAATAATGACCGGCAGGTAGGGGTGTTCTTTTTGAAGTTTTTCGAGCAGCTTTAAACCGTCCATGCCTGGCATACGAATGTCACTGATAATCGCGCTAGGCTGTTCTTTGTCTAACATGCTAACGAGGTTTTCAGCAGAATCGAATAAGCGACACTGAATGCCTTCTTGTTCTAAGGTTTTTTCAAGCACCCAGCGAATAGAGCGATCATCATCGACAATCCATACCGTTTCTTCTTTTGTCATGCTTGCTTCTCCTGATCGTGAGCTGATGTCTCAATGGGAATTAAAATATTAAATTCTGTGTTGTGAGGGTAACTGTTGCATTCAATAATCCCATGGTGCTGATGAATAACCGACTGAGCAATGGAGAGGCCTAAGCCTGTACCGTCCGCTCGCCCGCTGACCATAGGATAAAATAGGGTTTTCATTATGGCCTCAGGAATGCCAGGGCCATTGTCGATGATGCTGATTTTGCATACCAAGCGATGCCGTTTGGAGCCAATCGTGAATTGACGTAGGGCACGTGTCACCATGTGTATGGTTTTGTGTTCTGTGTTTTGGTCTTCCATCAATGCTTGCATCGCGTTCTTAGTGATATTCAGCAATGCTTGAATGAGCTGTGATTCATCACCGATCAATTCTGGGATGCTAGGATCGTAGTCGCGTACTAATTCCACTTGGTTATCCGCTTCTACGCTAATTAATTGGCGGACGCGTTCAATGACCTTGTGTATGTTCAGTGGTTTATTTTGTGGAAGTTTACGCGGACCTAACAGACGGTCAACCAAGTCCCTGAGCCTATCAGACTCCTCGATGATTACTTGTGTGTAGTCATTTAGTGCCTCATCGGTAAAGGCACGGCTGATAAGCTGCGCTGCGCCACGAATGCCACCAAGCGGGTTTTTGATCTCGTGGGCCAGCCCTCTCACCAATTCTTTGCTGGTTTCATGATTGGCAATGATTTCATCTTCTTGAGAAATACGCTTCATTCTGTCACGTGGGTAGAGCTCGATAATCAAACTTTCTATAAAACTAGACGTGCCCATAATCGGGGTTACTGTGTAATCGCAAAACAGTTTACGATTGTTATTACATTCAATTTCGGCTTCCCGTTTGGTGAAGGGGTGGCCTGACTCAACCGCACTTTCTAAAGCTTGCGTGCTGTCTTTATCTTCACGGAAGGCTGACTCTAAACTGTGACCATAAATACGACGACGACTCACAGCCAAAAGCATTTCAGCAGCGGGATTTAAGTACTCTATCTTCAGGTCTTCGTTGAGCAGAATAACCGCGGTAGATAGATGATCGATTAGTGAGTTATACACAGTTGCGCCTCTTAGATGTCGCCTACGTTATTGTTTTAAGTACCGCATTACTTCTTAATTCTGCAAAAAACGAACCAACCATACACGCCTTTTAAAGCGGCTGTTTCAGTCTTTATGGCCCCGTTTTACGATAAAAAGCCCGTGTATTGATGATGAAAAGAGGCTGTTTACAGTAAAGAGAAATAGGTGATTATAGTGTATGCACTAATTTAGTGCGCATGTTTAGTGCTAAGGTTTAATGCCAATCTTCGGTGCTAATTTTTTGTCAAAGCTCACAAAACGTGAAATGACTCTCCATCTTTCAGCACACCTATTAAAACGAAGAGAAAAAAAAGCCCCGATCTACGCCGAGGCTTTTATCTTACGCTGGTCTATTTGACTGGCAGATCTATTCGACTGACAGACAACGGTGCTTATAGGCTGTAGTACAATTCAAACTCAAGTGGGTGAGTTGTCATAGAGACACGACGTGCTTCAGCTGTTTTCAATTCGATGTAAGCATCGATCATGTCGTCAGAGAATACGCCACCTTGAGTCAAGAAAGCGCGGTCTTCATCTAGGCACTTAAGCGCTTCTTCAAGGCTAGCAGCCACAGTTGGGATCGCCAATGCTTCTTCAGCTGGAAGATCATACAAGTCTTTATCTGCCGCATCGCCAGGGTGAATCTTGTTTTTGATACCATCAATGCCTGCCATCAACATGGCAGAGAATGCCAAGTATGGGTTCGCGGTTGGATCAGGGAAACGCGCTTCAATACGCTTGCCTTTAGGGCTGGCAACGTATGGGATACGGATAGAAGCAGAACGGTTACGTGCAGAGTAAGCCAACATAACAGGTGCTTCGAAATGTGGCACAAGACGCTTGTAAGAGTTAGTTGAAGCGTTAGTGAACGCGTTCAATGCTTTAGCGTGCTTAATGATACCACCGATGTAGTAAAGCGCCATTTCAGATAGACCAGCATACTGATCACCAGCGAATTGGTTTTCACCGTTTTTCCAGAAAGACTGGTGAACGTGCATACCAGAACCGTTGTCACCAACGATTGGCTTAGGCATGAAAGTCGCTGTTTTACCGTAAGCATGTGCTACGTTGTGTACGCAGTACTTAAGAATTTGAACTTCGTCCGCTTTCTTAACCAGTGTGTTGAATTTCACGCCGATTTCGTTTTGACCAGAAGTCGCTACTTCGTGGTGGTGAACTTCGATAACCAAGCCCATTGTTTCCATCGCGCCACACATAGCTGCACGTAGGTCATGGTGAGAATCGACTGGTGGTACTGGGAAGTAGCCGCCTTTTACGAAAGGACGGTGACCCATGTTGCCGCCTTCGAACTTCTTGTTAGAAGACCAAGCAGCTTCTTCAGAGTTGATCTCTACAGAACAACCAGACATGTCTGTTTTCCAACGAACGTCATCAAAGATGAAGAATTCTGGCTCAGGACCAAAGAAGGCTGTGTCACCAAGACCGGTTGATTTTAGGAATTCTTCTGCGCGTAATGCTACAGAGCGTGGGTCACGGTCGTAACCTTGCATAGTAGAAGGCTCGATAACGTTACAACGAACAATAACTGTTGGCTCTTCCGTGAAAGGGTCGATAATAGCTGTGTCATCTTGTGGCATCATGATCATGTCGGATTCATTAATGCCTTTCCAGCCAGAAATTGACGAACCGTCAAACATTTGACCATTCTCGAAAAACTCTTCGTCCACAGTTTTCGCAGGAATAGAGACGTGTTGTTCTTTGCCTTTGAAATCCGTAAAACGAAGGTCAACCCACTTCGCATCATGTTCCGCAATCAAGGCAAGAGTATTTTTTGACATAGTTATTCTCCATTGGTCGTTAGTACGAAATTAATGTTTATTAGTGCTTCAATACAAAGCGTATTGCCCAAGTATTTGCATAACCTGTGCCAGATATGTGTGCGTCAAAATAAATCTATAAATAACAATAACATAGAAAAAAGTGCAGCAAGGTTGTTTTTCCTATGTGCCATAATCGCCCATAAATATGAGAAAAAAGCGCTAAAATAGTGCGTCATTCTGTTTTTTTGCACTTTTTTTGTGCGGTCAATGCTTCTTGCGTTCAAAGATGTGCATTTCGGTAGGTGGTCAAAAGAAACCATTTGTGGAAAAAATACAAAAGTAAACGAAATGTCCCCCATCATTATCACCTTCATGGCGAGGTTTTTGACTTAGGTCAAATATTATCCCTTTGATTCAACTTATTATCTTCCTCTGCTCGCTTAACCAAAACATTTTTCAATCTGCTCTCTGTTTTTAACCTGTGTACTTTATTGATCCATGCTTTTTGGATTTACCTGCTTAAAAGGAATTTGTATGTCGCACTATCAGTCTTCTGGGGCAGAGCGCCTTCTCAATCAAGATTCTAATGTACTGTCGATCACTGATCTTAATAGTGCAATCAAATACGTAAACCCTGAGTTCGAAGCGATTAGCGGGTATCAAAAAGAAGAATTGCTGGATAAGTATCACAAGGTGATTCGTCACGACGAGATGCCAAAGCATGCTTTTGAAGATCTCTGGCATCATTTGAAGCAAGAAAAATCTTGGATGGGAATAGTGAAAAATCGCTGTAAGAATGGCGATTACTATTGGGTTGACGCTTATGTAAGCCCTATTGTGAAAAAGGGCCAGGTTGTTGAATATCAATCCGTTCGTCGCTGTTCAGACGACGTTATCAAAAAGCGAGCAGACGCCTTCTATCAAAATTTAAAAGACTCGCCAGAAAAAGCGAAGCGGCAGCTTAAAACACCTAAGTTCACGATAACTCAAAAAATGATGGCTTGGATAACCTTGTTGTTCGCTGTTTTTATGTCTGCTCGTTTGTTCGAGTCAGGGGCCATTCAAATAGCGCTAGAAATAACCGCCTATATGGTCTGTTTAATGGGAGTGGCTGCTCTTTTACGGCCATTAATGAAAGCTATTGAAGCGACACGCGCTATCTCAAGTTCCCCGCTTGCTATGTATGTGTACACAGGGCGTACTGATGAAGCGGGTCAGATTTCACTGGCGATGTCTCGTTTGAAAGGAGAGACGTCGGCTATATTAGGACGCATTAATGATTTTTCAAAGCGTGTCTGGGAGCGACAGTCACAAGTGTGCCAAAGTGCCGAGGTTAAGCAGGAAGCGCTGGATAATTTATCGACGGACTTTGTTAGCATTAAACAAGCGACCGAAGAAATGGCTGGAGTGATCGAAGAGGTCGCTGCATCGACGCAACAAAGTGTTCGTGATTCACAGCAGGCCAGCGATAATATGCTGACCAGTTTGCAAGGGATGAAGCAAACACGGGAGGCTATGGAAAAAGTCAGCGCACAAGTTGAAGCGGCTCGTGAAGGACTTTCTCGTCTAAAAGAAGACAGCGATGCCATTACCTCGGTGGTAGAAGTCATCCGCGATGTTGCGGAACAAACGAATCTACTTGCCCTCAACGCAGCCATTGAAGCGGCACGAGCAGGAGATCAAGGTCGAGGTTTTGCTGTTGTAGCCGATGAGGTGCGAGGTTTAGCAAGTCGTACTTACCATTCAACAGAAGACATAGTACAGGCCATCGAGCGTGTGCAAAAAGGGTCGATGAAAGCGCTACAACAGATGGAAGAAGCCTCTAAAGTGGCGCAACAAAGCCAAACTCAAACCACCGAAGCCGAAAAAGCGGCTGGCCTTGCCAAAGATAGCATGCAACTTATCCATCAGCAGTCACAAAATACCGCGGTGGCCATGGAGCAACAGAGCGCCTGTGCGAACGATATAAATCAACGTATATTGAATGCATCTATTGTGGTGGCTGAGCTGACTCGTCATGGTGAACAAGATGTTGTTGCGTGCGCCGAAGTGCATGAGATTGTTGATCAAATGGAGCGACTGGCATCCCAGTTTTGGGATCAAACATTGACATCACGAGAGCAGCAAGGATGAACATCGTTTTCATTTAAACGTTTTCTTAAATGCAGCCAAGAGCTTTGTCTGAGTTTTTAGAACTTTTTTCTTGAGTTTAATGGGATATTCATCAATATCAGGGTACAATTGCGCGAATTTTACCCCGCACCAAGATCCGAGACGCTTGAAGAGCTTACCCGCCCATATCAAGCGGCGGTTTGTCTTTTTGCTTACGCTAATACAGAGAATTATAAATGTCTAATGATATCAATAAGTTACGTAACGTAGCTATTATCGCCCACGTTGACCATGGTAAAACAACCTTGGTTGATCAACTTCTAAGGCAATCTGGTACGCTAGATCGTAAAGACCTTGGTTCAGAACGAATCATGGACTCCAACGATCAAGAAAAAGAGCGTGGCATTACCATTTTGGCAAAAAACACCTCGATAATGTGGAACGATTACCGTATTAATATCGTAGACACTCCTGGACACGCTGACTTCGGTGGTGAAGTTGAGCGCGTTTTGTCTATGGTTGACTCTGTATTGCTTTTGGTTGATGCCGTTGATGGCCCTATGCCACAAACACGTTTTGTAACGTCTAAAGCGTTTGAGCGTGGCCTTCGTCCAATCGTGGTTATCAATAAGATTGACCGTCCGGGTGCTCGTCCTGATTGGGTAATGGACCAAGTTTTTGACTTGTTCGACAGCCTTGGTGCGACTGAAGATCAGTTAGATTTCCCTGTTATCTATGCTTCCGCCATTAACGGTATCTCTGGTGATGATCCAGAAGCCATGGCAGAAGACATGACACCGCTTTACCAAATGATCGTAGACAGCGTACCTGTGCCAGACGTAGATCCAGAAGGTATGTTCCAAATGCAGGTGTCTGCGTTGGACTATGATGCTTATGTGGGTGTTATCGGTATCGGCCGTATTACTCGTGGTAGCTTGTCGCCAAACCAACAGGTAGTCATTAAGTCTGCTGACGGTAAAGAACGTAAAGGTAAAGTACTAAACGTGAAGGGCTACCATGGTCTAGCACGCGTTGACACAGACAAAGCAGGTGCGGGTGATATCGTTTGTATTAATGGTATCGATGGTCTAAGTATTTCTGACACGCTATGTAATCCAGAATGTGTTGAAGCTTTACCAGCGTTGACGGTTGATGAGCCGACAGTCAGCATGACTTTTATGGTGAACGATTCTCCGTTTGCCGGTAAAGAAGGTAAATTTGTTACCTCTCGTAATATCAAAGACCGTCTTGATCAAGAGCTTATCCACAACGTAGCGCTTCGAGTACGTCAGGGTGATGCACCAGATAAGTTCATTGTTTCTGGTCGTGGTGAGCTTCACTTGTCTGTATTGATTGAAAACATGCGTCGTGAAGGCTTCGAAATGGGCGTTTCTCGTCCTGAGGTAGTCAAGAAAGAAGTTGATGGAAAGATCCACGAACCGTTTGAGCAAGTGGTTATCGACGTAGAAGAGCAGCATCAAGGTTCTATCATGGAAGAGCTTGGCTTGCGTAAAGCCGAGTTGACTAACATGGAACCCGATGGCAAAGGTCGCGTTCGTCTTGAGTTCATGTCACCTTCTCGTGGATTGATCGGCTTCCGTGGCTTATTCCTAACCTTGACTTCTGGTTCTGGTATCATGACCAGCGTGTTTGACCACTACGGTCCGGTAAAAGATGGTGATGTAGGTGGTCGTCAGAATGGCGTACTGATCAGTATGGTAACGGGTAAAACAGCGGCATTCGCTTTGTTTAACCTACAAAGCCGTGGTCGCTTATTCTTAGGTCATGCGGTTGAAGTATACGAAGGTCAAGTTATCGGTATTCACTCACGTGATAACGACTTATCTGTTAACCCAGTGAAAGGTAAGCAGTTAACCAACATGCGTGCTTCTGGTACAGATGAAGCTCTGACCTTGACGCCACCGATTCGTCATACTCTTGAGCAAGCGCTTGAATTTATCGAAGACGATGAGTTGGTAGAAGTGACACCAGAAAGCATCCGTATTCGTAAAAAACTATTGACTGAAAACGAGCGTAAACGCGCTGGTCGTAAGTAAATACAAGCCATGTGGTAAACATGGCTTAAAGAGCAGCAGCAAATGAGTTCATGCAAATGAGCTTGTGAGCGACAGAAGCGCCTTCGGGCGCTTTTGTTTTTTCTAGCATTTGATAAAGTGAGGCGAGGCAGACGCACTCAACGAAAAGGAGTAAACATGAAACTGCTAGTACAAAGGGCATTAAACGCCAGTGTCGTAGTCGATAACGAAACCGTCGGCGCTATATCACACGGACAGCTGGTATTAGTTGGTATAGAAAAAGGCGATACAGAAGCCGATATGCAAAGATTGGCAGACAAGTTGTTGAAATATCGCATGTTTGGCGACAAAGACGGTAAGATGAACCTTAACGTGCAGCAAGTAAATGGCGGTGTGCTATTGGTGTCTCAATTCACCTTGGCTGCAGACACAAAAAAAGGACTTCGGCCTGGATTTTCAACCGCTGCCATACCAGAAGAGGCGGAAAGACTGTTTAATGATTTTGTAAGCAAAGTACGCGCCCAGTATGATCAGGTTGAAACCGGACGCTTTGCCGCCGACATGAAGGTGTCCTTCACCAACGACGGTCCAGTGACCTTCATGCTTGAGTAATTTTATAGGCTAAATCGTACTAACATGACCAAGGAGGGCTTAGCTTGTGTCAAATAAAACGCTCAATTACTACAATCAGCATGCTCAAGATTTTAATGATTCAACATTAAATATTGATATGTCATCGCTGTATGGTGAGTTTCTTCCACTGATAGAGCCTTATGGCCATATTCTTGATGCGGGCTGCGGATCAGCACGCGATGCCATATATTTTAAACAACAAGGCTTTCGTGTTAGTGCTTTTGATGCGAGCGAGAAATTAGCCTCGATTGCTTCTCGAAATTTAAATCAAGTTGTAGAAGTAAGCACATTTCAAACCATGAACTCACAAAATCAATACGACGGTATTTGGTGTTGTGCCAGTTTGTTACACGTCCCCAAGATAGATTTGCCTCTTGCGTTCTTGAATCTACAAAATGCCATGACAAACAAAGGCGTTTTATATGTTTCGTTTAAATATGGCGATTTAGAGCGAGAGCAAAACGGTAGAATATTTACAGATCTTAATGAAGCTATGTTAGAAAATTTAATTGCTAGGCTCGTAGAGCTAAAAATCGTTAAACAATGGCAAAGCGTTGACCAGCGACCAGATCGCAAAACGGAAATTTGGCTTAATGCGCTAATAAGAAAAGAGACAGAAAATTAGATGGATGGAATGATGCAGCGGCAACTGGATTTTATCTCCTACATACAGCGTATGTTAGTAGAAGGTGATTTTAGCGCTACATACAAATTTGCTCTGCTGCATGCTATAGCTGATGTGTGCATTGAGCAGCCGTTGAAATCGGATGAAGATAAACTGATTATAGAATTGCCTACATTGGCAGACAAAATGATTGATTTATATTGGTATCATGCAACGCCATTTTCTTCTGAGCAAACAGGTGAGAATGCCTTGTTAAAACAAAACACAGGTAATCAGTCAAAGGTAATTCGTGTTTTATTTGAGTGTCAGCAAAATAATATTCGTAATTTTCGGCAGCTTAAACAAAGTGCTTTTTATCTGCCTACATTTAATGCCGCTATGACCACATTAAAAAATGGTCCGCTTTGGCGGTTACAGATATTGGCAAAGCAGGAAGAATGTTTTTTATATCCCCATACAAAAAGCACAAAATCTATTGTCTTAAATGCGGGTATTGCCAGTTGCTTTAGACGTTTTTACGATTTGGTCGTGTATTTGGCGAAAAACGCTTGGATCCAAAAAATACAAAGCATTAAGCATAATCAAGTGTTAATTGGGCCGCAGAGTCAATTACAGGATTTCTTGTTTGGTGTCGATCGTAGTGTGCTTATCAAGGCAAAACCTGTGCTTGTGGAGCTGCAGTCTAACCGATGTTTTTATTGTCAAAAACCAATGAAAGGTGAAATAGAAGTCGATCATTTTATTCCATTTGCTCGTTATTCTCACGATTTAGGTCATAATTTTGTGGCTGCTCATTCTGTCTGCAATAACAGCAAGCGCGACTTTCTAGCGGCACAATTACATAGGGAGCGTTGGCAAGAACAAAATCTCGTGATTCATGAGCGTAGCCTGTCTGAAGCGCTTAGTCCATATTTTTACTGTGATGCCGATAAGTCTCAGGCTGTCAGTGATTGGGCCTATCAAGTTGCGTGTGTGAATGGTGCCAAGCTATGGCTAAGCAAAGACAGGTTTGAAGAGGCTAGGTCAGTCAGTAAACTTTCCTTGTTAAACCAGATGGCGTCATTAGAAGTGAGGGCTCAAGACAATTCACATCATCAAAAGGTCGATATTTCTATTGCAGACTTTAGTACTCAATTACCTTATTTCCCCAACTTAAAGATGGCATGTGGGCACTTTAAAACAGGTGACGACAGCGATGTTGAGTATATTGGTGTCCAAGATAACGTAGGCCGTTTCAGCCCTAGCAATCACTTTTTGGCAAGGGCGTCAGGTAATTCTATGAATGGTGGTAAAAATGCCATTTATGATGGGGATTTATTGTTGTTTGAATGGATTGCTGCTGATAAAGCTGGATCACTACAAGGTGCGACTGTTGCTATAGAGTGCGATGGATATGGCGATGAAAGCCAGTATTTGTTACGTAATGTGGAAAAAATCGCGGAGGGCAGGTATCTGCTTATTGCGTATAACTCAGAGTATAGTGCTTTGGAATCAGACGAGTCTATGCGAACATTCGCTCGACTCGTTCGACGTATTGATAAATAAAAGACTTTAATAATGCTGCTGTTTTCGTCTGTCTTATAAATTGGCCAACCTAAGACGTTTTAGTGGTTGCGTCGTTCTCTTCTGTTTCTTCGTTCTCCTCACTGCCATCGACAACCACTTTGACTGTTCGACCTGCGATAAGGCCTAGTTCAAACAGCATCCACATAGGGATGGCCAGTAGGGTTTGAGAAAATATGTCTGGAGGGGTGATTAACATACCGATGACGAAGCATCCGAGAAAAATGTAAGGGCGCTTTTTTGATAGGCTAGACACGGTTGTCACGCCGGCTTTAATCAATAGGTAAGTGGCGACTGGGATTTCAAAAGTAACGCCAAAAGCAAAAAAGAGTTTTAAAACAAAGTTGAGGTAATTATTTATGTCTGTCATAACGGTGACTTCCCCAGGCCCAACGGTCGTGAAGAAACCAAAGATTAAGGGCAGCACTATGTAGTAAGCGAATAGCACGCCGGCATAGAAAAGAAAGATGCTGGAAATCAGCAGCGGGATGGCGATTTTCTTTTCTTTTTTGTATAGCGCGGGTGCGATAAATGACCATGCTTGAAACAGGGTGTAAGGAACAGACAGTAAAAACGCCACAAAGAATGTCAGCTTAAGTGGGGCCAGAAAGGGCGATGCCACTTCGGTGGCGATTAAAGAGCTGCCCGCGGGCAGCAATAAGCGTAATGGCTCAGAAACAATTAAGTACAAATCGTTTGCGAAGGCATAGAGTCCAACAAACAGGATCAAAATAGCCAGTACTGATTTGAGTAAGCGGTTTCTTAGTTCAATGAGATGACTGACCAGCGGGGCTTGATTTGAAGTGTTTGTACTCATATGACGTCACATGTCCGCGTTGTGTTTGTTTGCTTTATCTTTTGTGGCTGAAGTATCGGTTGTAGCTGAAGTATCTATAGTGTGTTGATCGTTATTGGTGCTGTTTGTTGGTGTGTCTATACGCGTGTTCGTCTCTATTGGCGCTTCTTCTGGTGCTTTTTCTGCAATAGGTAGAATCGTGTTTTGTATGGTGCGTTCTTCTTTCAGCAAACGTTGGTTCGTTTCGCTGATTTTTTGCTGCAACTCTTCTTGATCTAGTTGAGCGTTGATTTCCCTTTGTACGGTATTAATGCTGCGTTTTATTTTACGTATCCACAACCCCGCCATCTTGGCCGCATGGGGCAGGCGTTCGGGGCCTAGAACTAATAGGCCCACCACAAAAACAATGAGGAGTTCAGAAAAACCGATATCAAACACAGATTAGGCGCTCTTGTCGTCTTTTTTAACATCAGCGTCTATGACTTTATGCTGCTGCGCGGTTTTTTCTTCTTCGTTTTTTTCATCTTTATCAACGGCTTCTTTAAAGCCTTTTACTGCACTGCCTAGGTCGGAGCCTAAACCTTTCAGTTTTTTTGTGCCGAAAATAAGAATGATGATGGCCAATACGATGACAAGTTGCCAAATACTAATTCCACCGAACATAATGTACTCCTACTTTATTCGCTACGACTGGCTTTTTCTTCTAAGCCTGATAAATTAAAACGGCGTGCTAACTCGTCTAGAACGGCTTCTGGGCCAAGGTTTAAATGAGATAACATAACCAATGTGTGGAACCAGAGATCCGCCGTCTCATAAATGAGGTCGGTCTTATCTCCTGATACAGCAGCGTCTTTCGCGGCTAGTATGGTTTCTACGCTTTCTTCGCCCACTTTTTCTAGGATCTTATTTAATCCTTTTGCATGCAGGCTAGCGACGTACGAGGTATCTACCCCAGCGACTTTACGTTGTTCTAAGGTCGCGGCCAATTCGGCTAAAACATCAGTTTTCATTATAGTCTCTTAATTGTTACGGTTTTAAGACGAGTAAGTAAATACCCACAGCAAATAAACTTAAACTGGTTATGTCTGTGGCTTTTATATTATCGAGTAACATAGGATCAGTAATAATCCAAGCAGCCCCTAAGCTCAACACACCCATAAACCTAAAGGGTAAGTTTTTACGACCTTTTCGCAGTTCTTTGCCGAGTTGTTGGATGGACTTGGTTTGGGCTTCTATGCGCTCATTCTGGTGGGATATTTGCGATAGGGCATTAAAAACCAAATTAGGGATCTGAGGCAGCTGTCCAGCCCATTGAGGAGCCTGTTTGCGAACTTCTTCAATCACCCGCTTGGGGCCAACTTGCTCCTGCATCCAGCGCTCTAGGAATGGCTTGGCAGTGACCCAAAGATCAAGGTCAGGGTAAAGCTGACGACCCAGTCCTTCAATATTGAGTAAGGTTTTTTCTAGCAAAACAAGCTGCGGTTGTACTTCCATGTTAAAACGACGTGCGGTTTGGAATAAGCCGATGAGTACCTGTCCAAACGAAATGTCTTTGAGTGGTTTGGCAAACATGGGTTCACAGACGCTGCGAATGGCTGATTCAAAGGCGTGAACCGGGGTGCCTTTAGGTACCCAGCCGCTTTCGACATGCAGTTCAGCCACCATACGATAATCCCGTTGGAAAAACGCCAGTAGATTGCGTGCAAGATAGCTTTTATCGGCTTCGTCTAGACTGCCCATGATAGCGCAGTCGATAGCAATATATTTGGGTTTTGCCGGGTTAGATACATCTACGAAGATATTTCCTGGGTGCATGTCTGCGTGAAAGAAACTGTGTGAGAATACTTGCGTGAAGAAGATTTCTACGCCTCGCTCCGCTAAGCATTTCATATCCACATTGGCTTTATTGAGGGCGGCGATATCCGCTACAGGAATGCCAGAAATACGTTCCACCACCATGACGTTACGATGGCTGTAGTCCCAGTAAATTTGCGGTACGTAAAGTAGATTTGAGTTGATGAAATTGCGCTGAAGCAAGCCTGTGTTGCCTGCTTCTTTGGCTAGATCTAGCTCGTCTAATATGGTGTATTCGTAATCAGTAACGACCTCGACAGGGCGAAGGCGTCGGCCATCAGCGCTTAATTTAGCAACAAGATGCGCTAAGGTATAAAGCAGGCTGATGTCTTTGCCGATGGTTTTTTCAATGCCAGGGCGGATGACTTTGACGACAACCGCTTCACCAGAATGTAGGGTGGCTGTATGCACCTGAGCAATAGACGCGGAGGCTAATGGGCTAGATGAAAATTCGGCAAACAATTCGCTGACAGGGGCCTTAAGGTCGCGCTCTATAATGGCTTGGGCAATGTGCCCCGGAAAAGCCGGAACTCTGTCTTGAAGTCTGGCTAGCTCGTCAGCGATATCATCGTCTAATAGATCACGACGAGTTGACAGTATTTGTCCAAACTTAACAAAAATAGGCCCAAGAGATTCCAGCGCCAGTCGTAGTCGTTCGCCTTTATTTTTTTGCACTCTTTTACGGCCTACTAGGCAAAATAAACCAAGACTGTAACGCAAGTACCAAGGTAGAGCCTTGAGAGGGATAAAGGCGTCAAGACGAAAGCGAACAACGGTATAAAGGATACGGATTAAACGAAAAGCGCTGGTGAACATGATTAAAATTTAAATCCTTTGTGCAGAGCGACTATGCCACCGGTTAAGTTTTGGTAGCTGGTGCGTTCAAAGCCCACTTCATTCATCATGGTTTTGAGTGTTTCTTGATCAGGGTGCATTCGAATGGATTCCGCGAGGTAGCGATAACTGTCCGCATCGTTGGCAATGAGTTTGCCCATCATTGGCAGTAAGCGGAAGGAGTACTGATCGTACACTTGTGACAGCGTTTCAGATTCGGGTTTGGAGAATTCCAAAACAAGTAAGCGGCCTCCAGGTTTCAACACGCGATACATAGATGCCAAGGCTTTGGATTTGTCGGTGACGTTACGCAAGCCAAAGGCAATAGTGATGCAGTCAAAGGTGTCGTCGGGAAAAGGCAGTTCTTCTGCATTAGCTTGGACGAATTGAACATTGCCAACAACACCCATGTTGGCTAATTTGTCGCGGCCCACTTTTAACATGGAATCGTTTATGTCTGCCAAAATGACTTGGCCTTGCGCACCCACTAGGCGAGAAAACTTGAGCGTCAGGTCACCTGTACCACCTGCAATATCTAATACGCATTGACCCGCGCGTACACCCGATTGGCTAATGGTGTGGCGTTTCCAGAGGCGATGAATGCCACCGGACATTAGGTCATTCATAATGTCGTACTTTGCCGCGACGGAGTGAAAAACGTTCGCGACAGCTTTGACTTTTTCCTCTGTAGGGATTTCTTTGAAGCCAAAATCGGTGGTTTTTTTCTGATCGTCTTGCATAAACTATTTTATCCTAAGCGGCGTTATGGGGATGCCGTTCTTTTTAATTGATAGTGGTATTGTAACCGCCACAGCGAAGCACGGGTACTGGTTTGTTTGTTGTCTCTTAATTGGCGTAGTTTATTTTGATGCCATTACCTGGTTTCGTCCGGCTTCTTTGGCGCTGTAGAGAAGCTTGTCGGCACGCCCAAATAGGTCGTTGGGGGATTCTTTTGGTTGAAGTTCTGCTACCCCGATCGAGATAGAAATGGTGACGGGTTCACCCTGTACATTAAACGGTGCCTTTACCACGGCAAGCCGAATCGCTTCGGCTCGTTCCATGGCTTGCTCTAAAGTGGTATTAGGTAGCACGATCACAAACTCTTCACCGCCGTAACGGAAAATAAGATCTTCGTCTTTTAAGGCATCGCGCATTTGCTTAGGGACTAAGCGAAGTACTTTATCGCCAGCCAGATGCCCCCAAGTGTCGTTGACGTTTTTAAAGTGATCAATGTCACAGACGGCAAGACAGAGCGGTTTTTGTGTTTTTTGCATTACCTGACACAAGGGAAGAATGGCGTCTTGATAAGCGGTACGGTTAGGCAAATCCGTGAGCGAGTCCGTCATGGCCTGAGCTAACTTTTCTTGCAACAGTGAGCGCAGCGATACGGTATCTTTTTCCATTCTTGTCACTTTGTTTTTGAGCAAGGTGATGGATTGTGTGGCGTGTTTTTCTTGTTGATGCATCTGGCTTTGATAATCTGTCATAGTGCTCGAAATCGAAGACAGGCGATCATTTATTAGGCTTTTTAGGCTGTCCAGATCACTGGCGCTTTTGACGGCTTGAGAAGTGTCTTTTACTTGCCTTTGCAACTGTGTATTTAAGCCGTGACGACTTTCAGAGAGTGTTTTTTGGGAGTGATAGCTAGTAGAAATG
Organism: Marinomonas hwangdonensis; assembly: GCF_003721245.1. Lineage (GTDB taxonomy): Bacteria > Pseudomonadota > Gammaproteobacteria > Pseudomonadales > Marinomonadaceae > Marinomonas > Marinomonas hwangdonensis. The sequence continues at coordinate 66,168 of NZ_RIZG01000001.1, forward strand.
GAGTCGTTAATACTGGCCAGTTGTTTGTTCAGCTGATTTAAATAGTTGGTAAGGTTTTCTTGGCTTTTACCAATCGCAACCATAACAAGATTAATGACTTCGTCGAGAATACCAGGCAATTCTTGTAGGTTTTTATTGCCAAGTAGGGCTTTTCTTAGGTCAGCGATGTCGTCATCGTGGTGACTAGGCAGTGATAAATTGTTTAATAACCCAGCCAAGGTATGGCTGATTTGCAGCATGATTTCCTGATCATTTTTTTGTGAGTCTGATGGTGAGCTGCGACGGTTAAATAACCTCTTGAAAAAGGAACTGGATGACCTTGGCTCTGCGGTATTTTCAAGAGTACTTTCTGCGAGGGTTAAAAAACCTTTTAGTAGCTGTGGCCATTGGGAAGAGGATTGCCAATGTAATCGGATTTGACCTTCAAGTTGTTTTCTTTCGCTTTGAGGGACGCGATAGCCAGGCTGTTTTTCTAATAAATCAATGAGCTCCTGCAGTACGCTGCGGATGAGCTTAGCTCGCCCCATTTGTGCTTCATCGCTCTGAATGAGTAGGGGTTCAGCGTTGTTAAGTGCGTCTTGTATTTGTTGTGCGTCTGCGCCCTTGTTGATCACTTGGCGTATGTGGCGTACAACGGAATCGAGCTTTGGGTCATTACCTTCTGCAAGTAGACTGGTCCGTGAGACCGCTTTGCGTAGTACTTCGATAAGTTTTTCGCTAGATGATTCCGTCATATCGCCTCATTTTCCATTAATTTTGACGTTCTTTCTCAACCAAGAAGTTCACAACATTAAAGATGTTTTCGTTCCCGTTGGCTGTTTGTGCACTGACCAAATATTTACCGTTAACAATAATGCCTGGTACGCCACGAGCGCCATAAGCGCGTATTTTTGCATCGGCTTGGCTTAAACGGCTATTGACAGCAAAAGAATCATATTGCTTGCGGAATTCATTTTCACTGACGCCATAATTCGCAAAGAAGTCTGCCAAAGCGTCTTCGGAGTTTAGGTTGCGACGTTCAACATGGATTGCATTAAATAGGTCAGCACGAAGTTCGCTTTCGATACCTAGAAGGTCGGCAATATGGAATGCTTTCGCGTGGGCTAGCCAGCCACGACCAAATACCGCTGGTAGATATTTGAAGTCAATGTCGCTTGCCATGTCTTTTTTCCAAGCATTAACGAGCGGCTCTAATGTGTAACAATGTGGGCAACCGTACCAAAATATTTCGGTGACTTCGACTTTGCTTGGGTCACTGGTTCTGACAGGGTTTTTGATGGTGGTGTAACCATTCCCGTCGCTGTATTCGGCGGCGAAAGCGGTAGATGAGATAAGAACAGAAAACAGCAAAGCTGAAAACAGCTTGATCATAGAAAACTCCTAGTTACATTCACTTTATGAGGTATGCGTACATCATGCACAGAATTGCGTTGGAATACGATTCACTCAACAGAGAAGTTAGCTATTTTTTCAGTTAGTTTACGTGCAATTTACACTTCTTGTCTGTATCTGTCTACGAGAGACTGAGGAACCTGTATTTTAGTCTATATAACGACTTTTAAGCATTAACATGGCATATTTTATGGTTTGCTGGCATTATATACAGCATACGCAAAAATCCTAAATGCAACTTCGAATTTACTGACGAATATCAACTTATGACCCCTTTTGACTCCATTTTTCGATCCGCACATTTCATTAAAAGTGCAGAGAAACTTTCACAATGTCCTCTAGACCAAGGTGTCGAGGTCGCGTTTGCTGGACGCTCGAACGCGGGCAAATCCACGGCTTTGAATGCGCTGACTGACCAGAAAAAGTTAGCGCGTACCTCTAAGACGCCAGGACGTACTCAACTTATTAACTGTTTCGGCTTAAGTGTTGATGATCGTCGCTTGATCGATTTGCCAGGCTACGGTTTTGCCAAAGTACCCATTGAAATGAAAAAAGTGTGGCAAGCACACATGCAAGACTATCTAATGAATCGTCGCTCTTTGGCCGGTGTGGTGCTGGTGATGGACATTCGTCATCCACTGAAAGAGTTCGATGAAATGATGCTGGATTGGGCAAAGTCCAATAACATGAAGGTACATGTCCTGCTGACTAAGTCTGATAAGCTCAATCGTGGTCCAGCCAAAACGACTGTGCTGACGGTACAAAAAGCCATTAAGAAGCAAGGGGTGGATGGAACGGTACAGATGTTCTCTGCTTTAAACGGTGACGGCCTTGATGAACTAAGAATCAAATTGTCGGAATGGTTGGTTTTAGAGAATCTTGACGAAATCCCTGTTTCACCTAACGCCTAAACCTATCGCTTATTGTTATTTGAAAATCTAACCTGTAGGGCAACACCTTGCCCTACAGGTTTTTTTTACGTCTGGCGTCTGACTTTTTGTTATTGCGGCACTAGGTAATCTGCTAAGAAGGTGTCGAAATCAACGACATCAGACGCCTCGATCGCTTCCTGATCCCGTAACGACTGCTCCGCTTTTTCCATGAATTCACGAGTGAGTTCGTGTGTCAAAGGGCAAGTCATCCACTGTGCTTGTTGTTCTTTAGCAAGAGCAAGCATGGCATTTTGATAGCCATTTTGCTGTTTGCAACGCTCGGTTAATTGCACAGAAGGCAGCGATGACGGGTCATTTAGTTTTGTCCGTTGAGCGTTTACTGCGTCACGGTAAGCGGGGTTCCCTGTCTGTTGTACTAAGAAATCTGCCACTTCAGCCAATTCCGCCATCATGCTGGCGGCTTTGTCGCGAAGCTTGACTGGGCCTTGACCAAAGTCAAATTGTCTCTCTAAGTCTTGTCCATGTGTGGCTATTTCCTGTTGCATAATGCGCAACTGGTGGCATTCTGCACTGCCTAAAAATTCGTCACCACGAAGCATACAATAGACGAGAAACACGTCAATGAAGTACAGGGTGGACGATTGCATGCCAATAGAAGAGCTTGGGTCTAAGTCCATAATGCGGACTTCTATGTATTCAACACCTCGCGCATGCAGGGCTGCACTGGGGTGTTCGCCGGGCTGAGTAACGCGTTTAGGGCGAATATCACTGTAATACTCGTTTTCAATCTGCAATAAGTTGCTGTTGAGCTGGCGGTACTGACCATCTACTTTAACGCCAATATCTTGGTACGCTTGATAAGGTGTTTTCAGCGCTTTTTTAATGGTGCTAATATAGGTATCTACTTCGTTATAACACACGTACAAGTCAGCTTGCGCTTTGTTTTGATAACCAAGATCGCTCATGCGCAGCGACGTGGCTTGGGGCCCAACCCAGGTGTTTTCTGGTAGTTCGGTGAGACTATCGGGTTTTTTGGGTAGAAAGCTGTTGTCAATCGCGGGGGAAGCGCCAAACAGCAAGGACAGCATCCACGAGCTACGACGAAAATTACGAATCAGGGCAAAATAGCTGTCTGACTGAAAGGTCTGCTTTTCGCTTGCGCTTAACGCCTTCATACCCTTGTGTTGTTCTAAAAAGTCCCAAAATGCTTTATCGAATGAAAAGTTGTAGTGCATGCCAGCGATGCATTGCATGATTCGACCATAGCGATTTGATAAGCCTTCGCGATAGACACGCTTCAATTTACCTGTATTTGACTCACCGTAATAAGCAATGGGTACTTCATCATTGTTAGTGAGGTGACAGGGCATACTGGCCGGCCACAAGCATTCATCGTGTTTGTACAGTTCGTGGTTAACTAGGTTGTGAATGTCTTCTAACTCTTTAAGCACACCTTCAACAGTAGGGTGAACCCCTGTGATGAACTCCATAAGCGCCTCAGAATAATCTGTGGTGATGGCGCTGTGCGTCATGGCCGAACCAAGTGACTTAGGATGTGGCTTTTGTGATATGCGACCTTTAGTGCGATCCACCCGCAGAGCTTCACGCTCGACACCGCGGTGGAACGTAAGCGCAGCGGTGGTCGCCGTGTTTTGGCAGTAGTCTGCCAACGCCTGTAAGGCATGAGTTAAAGTGCTCAAGAAGCAGTCCTTCTGTTTAGTAAGGCTAGGTGACACAGGGTCACGCTAAAAAGTATGGTCGGATTGTACTCGTCTGAGCTTATTGGCGGCAAGTCGCGGTTTCATTGAGGGGGTATTTTCAGCGGATTTATTTTGACCTGAACGTTTTGTGTCTTCACGTTATTGGCTAGAAGCCAACCATCCTACTGTAAAATGGCACTTAATGGTATTGAGCTAATATCGAGGCAAGTCGACTTGTTTTTTGTTAGGCTAGCGCCACTAACCAAAGACACTCTTTACTTTATAATAGGCGATTTAGTTATGGCAAATACCGTGTTTTGTAAAAAATACCAAAAAGAAATGGAAGCACTTGATCGTGCGCCCCTTCCAGGCGCAAAAGGCCAAGAGGTACTTCAAAACGTATCAAAACAAGCATGGCAAGAATGGCAGTTATTGCAGACCATGATGATTAATGAAAAACAGCTGAATCTGATGCAGCCCGAATCTCGTCAGTACATAATGGCGCAGATGGACAAGTTTTTTAATAACGAGACCACGGACAAGTTGTCTGGTTATGTTGATCCGGGCGATATCAAAGAGCTGTAGGTTTTTTTGAGAGAGCTGAAAGCGTTCTTTTTATCCAAAAGAACGCTTTTTTTTTACTGAGTAACGAAGCTGCCAAACAAGATATCAGCAACTGGCGTTTGTCCAGTTTCTTCTTTTAAAGCATCGTTCACTTTTACCGTAGCTTCTTTTCGAGTCTCTTCACGGGCGAGCGCACCAATCACTTGATCTGACGTCCGTGAGCTTAAAAACATCACCAAGGCATCTCGTATTAAAGGCATATTACGAAGAATAATGACTCTTTCTGCTTCATCGGTTCGAATTGTAATACTGGCCTTGATGTATTTAAGCTGCCCATTGTCGTCTAGATGATTGACGACAAAATCGGGTGTTAATTCAACATAAGCGGTTTTCCCTGTGTTCGCATAAACGGCTGTACTCAGCAAACTGGTAAGTAGCAAAACCAAGAGGGTAATTTTGTTGTGTGAAGGTATTATCAGTGACATATTAGGCTCTCGTATTCATCGCAATAGACAGTATACTAACTGTCCTTAGAGCGCTGTGTCAGCAGTAATTTGCACTTTTGCGGTTTATTGATGCCATAGCTTAATGGGTTACAAAGCAAACCACTATTATTTAGTCAGTGTAGGAATATTTGTTTATGTTAACGTTTTTCTCAGCCCGCCGTTTTCATGGCTTGGTTGCCTTTGCCGCATTTGCCCTTTTAGCGGTGGCTTTTTATATGGAATATCAAATGGCATTAGAACCTTGCCCGCTTTGTATGTTGCAGCGTATTGTGTTTTTTTGTGTGGGCTTGGTGTCTTTAGTTTCGGCTTTGAGTGGAAGTGAAAAGTGGCGCAGGTCGTGTGCTTGGTTCGTAGTGGTGCTTTGTTGTGCCGGTGGTGCTTTGGCTATTCGCCATCTGTATTTACAAAACTTGCCCGCCGATGAGCTGCCAGCCTGTTTGCCAGGTTTGAGTTACATGTTTGAAGTGTTTCCTTGGCAAGAAATTATGCAAGCCATGGTGATGGGAACAGGTGAATGTGGGGAAGTTTCTTGGACTTTGTTTGGTATTAGTATCCCCGGGTGGACTCTCATTGCTTTTATTGGTATGGCCACAGTAAACCTGATTATTGCATTACGTCCTAGAAAGAAAATGCTGTTTAGATAGGCATGATTTGATTAAGTGTAGAGGCAAGATCGCGAAAGCGTTTGTCTTGCAGGGAATACCGTATCGGAATATGCTTGGAACAGAGTGAAATGATAAAAATTGCCTGATGGAGTCTGTGTATGTTGGAACGTTGTAAAACAGCTCAAGAGCGATGGGGTGGTGTTCACGATATGATCGACCGCTGGCTTGAACAGCGCAGAAAACTGATTGAACTGTGTATTTATTTACGTGAACGCGGTGAATTTACACCGACGGATACGCCAAAAATACAAACCCTGTGTGAAATGCTGGTGGATTATGTGTCCGTTGGTCATTTTACGGTATACGAACAATTGGCCCTAGAAGCCAAAGAGTTTCATGATGATGGTGCCTTGGTTTTACTGAAAGAATTGTTGCCAGAGATTGACAGTTCAACCGAAGTGGCGATTGAGTTTAATGATAAATACGACACAAAAGACCACTGCAATGCGCAGCTTGAAGCCTTGCCGTTTTCGATTAAGGCGTTGATCCTAGTGATGGCAGAACGCTTTCAGTTTGAAGATCGGTTAATTGAGGAATTACATGAAGCGCACAGTGAAAAAAGTGCATAAATTTGCGCTTACCGCCCTGTGTTCCGTCGCCTTGTTCTCATGTTCAGCTGAAGATCCTGTGCGAACGGCTCAGTATGCCTCCCAAGGTTTTTTTTCTGCTGTATTAAGTGACGATGGCGCGTCGTCCTTGATTGGTTCAATCCAGCATGGTGGAAGTTATTGGATTAACTCCGTCAACGAGCGTAGGTTCAATTGGAATCATGCGGCTGGTCAATATACGCCTTTAACAGCCGTAGACATTGATCCCAGTGGTGAGTTCGCTGCCACCGGTGGCGCTCGTACGTTAGCTTTATGGCGCACATCAAATGGAATGTCAGAGGGGTTTTGGACGACGCCAGGCGATATAGAATCCATTAAGCTGACCCAAAACGGTGACTTTGCGTTGGTTGGACTCAATGACCAAACCGCACGCTTTTTTGATATTAAAAATGGCGGTATCCGACAAACATTACGGTTAAACGAAACCGTACGTGCCGTGGATGTTACGACAAATGGTTCGCTGGGAATAACTGGGGATGATTTGTCTTTCGTTACCCTATGGGACATGCAAACCGGTCAGATACGCTATCAGTGGGAGCTGAGTAACAGTATCGGTAGTGTGGCCTTGTCTCCCGATGGTCGATATGCCTTTGGTGCTGCACAGCTCGGTGATGCCAAAATTTGGTCCACCCGTGATGGTCAGGAAGTGATCACGCTGGATACTGGCGCGCTTCAGCATCGCAAAATGTCGATTAGTCAGGCGGTATTTTCAGCCGATAGCCGACTGTTATTGGTCGGTGGGGTGAATAGCCGAGTGTCGCTAGTGCAAGTCAGTACTGGAACCGTTCTAAAAGAGTGGGATGTGTTTACTCCAACCGGTAGGCCTGCGGGCGCCAGTGTTTTGTCATTAGCCTTTGGTAAAGGTGACCGTTATTTTGCTCTTGGCAGTAATGGCTATCTGAACGTTCTGGAATAAATCGATGTCATATCCGACTCCTCAAATGCCTCGCTGGGTGGCAGTTTTTGCTTTACAAGCTTTTTTGTCTGTCGCGGCGGGTGCTTTCGGCGCTCATGCTCTGTCTGATGTACTTCATCAAAGCGCGTTAGGTTGGTGGCAAACGGCAAGTCAATATTTGATGTACCACGCATTAGCCGGCTTAATCGTCGCGGCATTTTATTCGCCCTCTCTGAAACCTGTTTTGATCTTATTTTTGATTGGTAACTTAGTATTTGCTGGCAGCTTGTATGTGATGGCACTGACGGGATATCGCTTTTTGGGCGCGATAACGCCCGTAGGTGGCGTGTGTTATTTGTCCGCTTGGTTGCTATTGGCGTTTCGTCTCTGGCGGTTTAGTCGAGTCGAATCTTAAGCAGGACACAGTGCATTTTTTCGGGTAACATTGCCCCCCAATTTATGAGCGCTTGGTTAAAAATCGCTCTAAACTCACACGATGGCCAGTCTAGGTCCCTCAATATTGAACACACAAAGCGATACATTAGATGCAAGAGCAAAATACAGACACTCAAGAACCCATAGCAAGACGTACCATTCGTAGTTTTGTTGTGCGCGGTGGGCGCATGACAGAAGGCCAACAAAAAAATTACGAAGTGAACTGGGCACAGTTCGGTTTAAACCTCGTTGATGGCCGAATTGACTATGCCACTGTGTTCGGTCGTGAGTCGGATGTTGTTATTGAAGTCGGCTTTGGAATGGGCGCTTCGCTGGTTGAAATGGCCAAGAATGCGCCAGAAAAAGACTTCATTGGCATCGAGGTGCATCCACCAGGGGTTGCTAAGCTGATGATGCTTGCGAAAGAAGAAGGCATTAACAATTTGCGCGTGTACTGCGATGACGCCATAGAAGTGATGGCAAACTGCCTACCTGAAAAAACCGCCAGTGCCTTTCAGCTGTTTTTTCCTGATCCTTGGCATAAGAAAAAACACAACAAACGTCGCATTGTTCAGCCGCTCTTTGCTGAACAAGTGGCCAGTGTTTTAAAAATAGGGGGCGTTTTTCATATGGCAACGGATTGGCAGCCATACGCTGAGCACATGATGGAAGTCATGGAAGAGCAGGCTCAGTATGAAAATGCAGCGGGCAAAGGCTGCTATCACCCTCGTCCTGAATGGCGACCGCTGACAAAATTTGAACAGCGTGGCGAAAGGCTTGGGCATGGTGTTTGGGATTTGATCTATTCAAAACGCTAGTCTGTTTTTCGAATTCAAAAAAAGCGACTCAATGAGTCGCTTTTTTATTTACCAAACTTTTATCTGTGTGGTGCTTTTATTAGTAAAGTGCTTTCGACAGGATATACGCCGAATTGAAAAGGATCGGTGTTATTTGATTTCCACACTTTCGCGGCTATTGCCAGCATCAAAGTAAGCTTGAAATACTTTAGGTGTGCGGCCGCGTCCAGTCCACTCGTAAACCTCACCGTTTTCTTCTAAGCGGTATTTTGCTTCAACGGTTTTGCCTTTTGTGGCGCCAGCTTTTGGTGTAGTTAATTCTGTGATTTCTTCAATCGTTAAACCACTTTCTGCAATTAAAGTCGCAATTTTTTCTGCGCGAGCCGATTTAAGTGCTAGCTCTTCTTCGCGAGCGGCTTCTTCTTCACGGGCTTTTTCTAATGCTTTGGTAAATCCCGCAATCAAGTTTTCTAGCTGAGCAACGGTTAGCTCTTTTGCTGCCGCACGTGCTTTTGCTTTATTGCCTGCTAATTCTAATAATAAATTCATTTTTTCCCCTATTTATCTGTTAAGAACTGGTTGAATATGGTTCTGCACTGAAAAAGAGATCCATCCTTTACACTCAGTGGAGCTTGTCCACGTTATTTAATTGAAACGCCGCAAAGTGTGTAACTTACTTTATGAGCAATGCTGATATTATGCGTTATTTCAAGTTTGTTTGTGGATTTTAATGAAAAATGCCTTAACATGCTAATAAAATAATGCGATATAAATGTGTGAAAAGTGTAAATTGTAGGATAAATAATGAATGTCATATCAGATAACTTAACAAAACAATTTTCTATATTAAAAAAGCACACTGACAATATTATTCAATTGTTTGAAGAAGGAGCAACGGTCCCCTTTATTGCTCGGTATAGAAAAGAAAATACGGGCGGTATGACGGACGAAGATCTGCGACGTTTTCATGAAAGATGGCAGTATCTGACTGAGCTGGAAAAACGCAAAGAAAGTATCTTGGCTTTATTAGAAAATGAGCCTCAAGCTAGCCAAAATTTACGTCATAAGATACGTCAAGCGACCACGAAAAATGAATTAGAGGATTTATATTCTCCGTTTAAAAAAACACGCAAAACAAAAGCAGACGAAGCAAGAGAGCAAGGCCTTCAGCCGCTGGCAGCTCTGATTTGGTCTGGACACGTCTCAGACAGTGCCTTTGCGGTCGAATCATGGTGTAAACAGCAAAAGGTATTGGTGTCGCCTGAGAAAGCGTTAGAAGGGGTCACCGAGATATTAAATGAAGCCATTGCGAGTAACAGCGATGTTTTGCAAAAAGGCCGTCTTGAGCTGCAAAAAAACGGCGTTTTAGTCAGTCGTGTATTAAGAGGAAAAAAAGAACTGGGTGAAAAGTTCAGGGATTATTTTGATTATCAAGAAGCGGTCAGTAAAATTCCTGCGCATCGCCTATTGGCTTTGTTTCGAGGAAAGAAAGAATCCATTTTAAAACTTAGCATTGAGTGGAAAAACCTAGCGCGATACCCCGATGAGTTGATATTACCAGAGCTGCATGCGCTTTTAGATGGCCAAGCGGCTAAGTCAAATACATTCTCAGCACAGCAAAGACGCTATTTAAATACAGCGTGGGATAATAAACTCTTGCCTAAATTAGAGTCAGACGTGCTTGCCATATTAAAAGAGCGAGCAGAAGAGGGCGCTATTCAAGTGTTTGCGGACAACCTTCAGGATTTATTAATGGCGGCTCCCGCAGGGGCGCACCGTGTGTTAGGTATTGATCCAGGTTTTCGTAATGGCGTTAAGTTGGCGGTGATTGATGAACAAGGTAATGTGTTAGATCAGGGGGTTATTTACCCTCATGGACCGCAAAACCGAACTCAAGAAGCTAATGCCACATTATTACAACTGATTAAAAAGCATAACGTCAGCTGGGTCGCCATTGGTAATGGTACCGCTTCTCGAGAAACGGAAGCCTTGGTTCGAGCACTGATTAATGACGCCAATCTAAATTGTGGAGCTGTGGTCGTGAGTGAAGCGGGAGCCTCGGTTTATTCGGCGTCCCCGGTTGCCATTCAGGAGTTTCCGGATTTGGATGTCACCATTCGCGGCGCGGTTTCCATTGCACGACGTTTTCAAGACCCACTTGCCGAGTTGGTGAAAATAGACCCTCAAGCCATTGGTGTGGGTCAATATCAGCATGATGTGAAAGTGTCTCAATTAACCCAATCTCTTGCGAATGTGGTAGAAGACTGTGTGAACCGAGTGGGTGTGGACATTAATCTAGCGTCTGTGTCTTTGTTGTCTTATGTGTCTGGTTTAAGTCAGCGCTTGGCGCAAAATATTGTAGATTATCGTCAGCAAAAAGGCCGGATAGAATCGCGCGCTGAGTTACTAAAAGTCAAAGGCATTGGTGAAAAGTGCTTTGAGCAATGTGCGGGCTTTTTACGTATCTTAAACGGCAAAGAGCCATTGGATCAGTCTGGTGTGCATCCAGAATCGTATCCATTGGTACAAAAAATGGCGGCCCAACTGTCATTGAAGGCGAGTGAGTTGCTGAATAACTCAGGTGCCTTGCAACAGCTTAAACAACTGTCACCGACTTTTGCTCAGGCAGGCGATTTCACCTATTCAGATATTTTGGAAGAATTGGCTAAGCCTGGTCGAGATCCACGTCCGGAGTTTCGTTATGCGTCCTTTGATCAAGGTGTGCAGAAATTAGAAGACGTGCAAGAAGGCATGACTCTAGAGGGTGTGGTAACGAATGTGGCGGCCTTTGGGGCTTTTGTTGATCTAGGTGTACACCAAGACGGCTTGATTCATATATCTCAATTAGCCGATCGTTTTGTCAAAGATCCAAGAGACTTAGTCCGAGTAGGGCAAGTGGTCAATGTCACCGTGTTAGAAGTTGACGTGCAACGTAAACGTATTGCCTTGAAAGCAAATGGACTTTGATGCCATTGCATGTGTGAAAGCACGACCTAAAACTATGATTATCAATGGGTGGTAAGCCGGAATGTATTCCAATAAGACGGTTTATATTTATGGCGTTCAAAGTGTGTTCAACACAAAACCGATTAGAAAGGTCTAATCGGTTTTAGGCGTAACCAATAACATTGACTTAAAGGGGATAAAAGTTAGTGTTAAAGGGCGACGGCGATTTGTGATTTTGCTTGGTTGAAAGCTTCTTCACCAGGTGCACCCATTGCTTGACCGCCCGCGATGAAGGTCTCTTTAACATTCAGGCCAATAAAGCCTAAGAATGTTTGGATGTGTGGGACTTGATGATCAAATGGCGCGCCTGCTGAAAAGCTACCGCTTGCTGAAAAGATGTAAGCATCTTTGTGTACAAGACCAACAGGACCCGTTTCAGTGTAATTAAAAGTACGGCCAGCACGAGCAATATAGTCAAAGTAAGACTTTAATGTAGAAGGAATGCCGAAGTTGTACATAGGGGCTGAAACGATAACAAGGTCCGCAGCTTCTAGTTCGGCAATCAGTTCATCACCAATCGCAACAATAGCGTGTTGCTCAGCAGAGCGGTCAGCTTCTGGAGTAAATAATGCTCCTAACGTTTCGCCAGTAAAGTGAGGTAGCGGGTTAGCTGTCACATCGCGAGCGACGACTTTACCGTCAGGATTTTTTGCCAGCCATTTTTCAACAAACTCGTTAGCCAATTGACGTGATTTTGAATTTTCACCTGATGCGCTTGAATCAATACGTAATAAAGTCGCCATAATACTGTTTCTCCGTTGTACATTGTTGAGCATGTTAGCTCGGTTGTTTTTCAGTTATCACATCATAGAGCCTATTTTTTCGATAAAAAAGCGAGATTAATTGAAGATATCAATCGAAAAATACGATATTTTAAAGGCTGACGTTAAACCCAAACAGATAGAGAGAATCTCCTTGAAAGCCCCGAGAGTAACCTTAGAACAATGGCGTGTATTGCAATCCGTGGTCGATAAAGGCGGTTTTGCCCAAGCGGCCGAGGCGTTACACAAAAGTCAGTCCTCAGTCAGCTATACCGTAGCAAAACTGCAAGAGCAGTTGGGTTACCCGCTGCTGATCATAGAGGGGCGCAAAGCCAAGCTGACTGAGCGAGGGGAAGTGTTATTACGTCGCTCACGGCACTTAATAAAAGAAGCGGTGGATCTTGAAGAGCTGGCCCACACCCTAGGTCAGGGCTGGGAACCAGAATTAGAAATAGTCGTTGACCAAGCCTTTCCAACGCCGGTTTTACTGCGTGCCTTGCAAGCCTTTGAACCACAAAGCCAAGGCACTCAAGTGCAGCTTAAAGAAGCCGTGTTAAGCGGCGGTGAAGAAGCCCTGCGCAAGGGAAGCCCAGATTTAGTGCTCAGTGCGATTGTGCCTAAAGGGTATCTTGCTGATCCTATCGTCAATGTGGAAATGATCGCTGTTGCTGCCGTGAGTCATCCTTTGCATAAGGAAGCGGAATCCATCAATAACGAACGTTTGAGTAGAGAGCTGCAAATCGTTATTCGGGATTCTGCGTCTGAAACTTCCATTGATTCAGGTTGGCTTGGTACCGATCGTCGTTGGACGGTATCCAGTGTGCAATCTGCATTGGAAATCGTAACCAGCGGCATTGGTTTTGCTTGGTTGCCAAAGGCAGACCTAGAGTACGCACTGCAAAGTGAAAAGCTTAAAAAGCTGAATTTGATTTCAGGCAGTGAGCGTAATTTCCCTATGTTCGCCATTTTTGGTAAGGGCGAGCGAACGGGGCCAGCGACGCGATTGTTAGTTGAATTGTTGCAGGCGGAATGTAATGGCTGCCCAAAACGGCCACAATGATTTAGTGTTCAGTAAAAAGTGTTTGGTAAATAATGTAAAGTTGTCATTTTATTTTTGACAATTTAGGTTGTGACGTTTGGGGTAGCAAGGTTTAATACGCGCCATTGTTATTTATTCGCTATTTTAAAGACGCCAATACAAGGACGCTTCATGACTCAGGACATCGTAATTCTGGCTGCTGGAAAGGGCAGCCGAATGAAATCCGCATTTTCAAAGGTATTGCACAAAGTTGGCGGTATCGCCATGGTAAGGCGCGTGCTGACAACGGCCAACACCCTTCCAGACTCCAAACTACATTTAGTCGTGGGACATCAAGGTGAACAAGTCGAGGCAAATTGTCAGGACTTTTCAGCCAATATTGTTTGGCAAAACGACCCTCAAGGGACAGGTGATGCACTACGTCGCGTGGCCCCTTTTTTACAAGACGATGGCGTCGCGTTAACCCTTTACGGCGATGTGCCCTTGATCCGTGCTAGCACACTGACAAAAATGACCGCATTGTCGACGCCAAACACCTTGGTTTTATTGACCATTAAGCTTGATAACCCCACCGGATACGGACGCATTGTGCGAGATGATCATGGCAAGGTAACGGCCATTGTCGAGCAAAAAGACGCTTCTGTAGAACAATTGGCCATTCAAGAAGTCAATACGGGCATTTTATTGGCCCCTAATCATCGCCTTAAAGTATGGTTGGCGGCATTGACCAACACTAATGCGCAAGGTGAATACTACCTGACTGACGTGATCGCCATGGCGGCGCGTGATGGCCTTGATATAGTGACAGTTCATCCAGAAAACGAAGCGGAAGTGGCGGGTGTCAACGACCGAGTGCAACTGGCCGCCTTAGAAAGAGATTGGCAACACCAACAAGCCATTCAGCTGATGCAAAACGGCGCGACCTTGTTAGACCCTTCACGTATTGATGTACGTGGCGAATTGATCACTGGGCATGACGTTATTATCGACGTGAACTGCGTGTTTGAAGGCAAGGTAGTGTTAGGGAATGGGGTTGAGATTGGCCCTAATTGTCACCTCAAAGACTGCGTTATTGGCGATAATACCATCGTTAAAAGCCATACTTTAATAGACGATAGCCAAGTGGGTGAATCCTGCGACATCGGGCCGTTTGCACGCCTGCGTCCGGGAACTCAGCTGTCTAACAAAGCCAAAATTGGCAACTTTGTGGAAACCAAAAAGGCTCGTATTGGCGAAGGCAGTAAAGTGAACCATTTAAGTTACATTGGCGATACCGACATGGGCGCGAATGTCAACGTCGGTGCAGGCACCATTACCTGCAATTATGACGGGGTGAATAAACATCTCACTCAGGTGGGCGATAACGTTTTTATTGGCTCCAATACGTCGCTTGTTGCTCCTGTGCAAGTCGCTGAAGGGGCGACCATCGCCGCTGGCTCGACCATTACTAAACAGGTCAATGAGAAACAACTTGCCTTCGCCAGAGCGCGACAAATTAACAAAGACAACTGGATTGGACCGGTTAAAAAATAACCGATCTTGGAAAAGTATTTATAAGGAGTCAGACCCCTTTATCTATTTATAAGGGGTCTGACTCCTTTATCAGACTCAAAAAGGACTCTCATATGTGTGGAATAGTGGGTGCCATAGCGCGCCGTAATGTATCAAAAATTCTTATCGAAGGGCTTAGCCGTTTAGAATACCGAGGCTATGATTCTTCTGGTGTGGCAATCAACAACGAAGAGGGTGTCTACTCTCACCGTGCCGTGGGTAAAGTACAGGCACTGAAAGACAAGTTTGAAGCGCAACCCCTTGATGGCAAAATGGGCATCGCTCATACCCGCTGGGCGACCCACGGTAAACCTACAGAAGCCAATGCTCACCCGCATTTTTCTGGCGATGATCTGGCGTTAGTTCACAACGGTATCATTGAAAATCACGAACCTTTGCGCCGCGAATTGAAAGAAAAAGGCTATGAATTCAGATCCGAAACGGACACTGAAGTCATTGTCCACCTCATTCACGATGCGATGAAAACACAGCCTGATTTATTAAAAGCCGTGCAAGCCACATTAGCTAAATTACACGGTGCCTTTGCGATTGGCGTGGTGCAGAAAGACGACAACGAGCGTTTTATTGCGGCTCGTAAAGGCAGCCCTTTGGTTGTCGGTGTAGGCATTGAGGAAAACTTTATTGCCTCAGATCAGCTGGCTCTGCTGCATGTGACGGATCAGTTCATCTTTTTAGAAGAAGGCGATATCGCCGAGATCAGCCGTGACAGCGTATTGATTTATGATGCGAAAGGCGAGTTGCAAGATCGTCCGATCAGTGTGTTTAACCACAACATTGACGCCACAGACAAGGGTGAATTTCGTCATTACATGATGAAAGAGATCTACGAGCAACCTAAAGTGATTAGCGCTTGCCTAGAAGGTCGTATCAGTGAAAGTAAAGTCCTGACCAGCTGCTTTGGTGCCGACTCTGCTTTCTTAAAAGAAGTAGAAAATGTCCATATCGTCGCCTGTGGTACCAGTTATCACGCCGGTATGGTGGCAAAATATTGGATCGAAGACCTCGCGGGCTTACCGTGCAGCGTGGAAGTGGCCAGTGAATACCGTTATCGCAAAGTCGCTGTACCGAAAAACACCTTGTTTTTGACCTTGTCGCAATCTGGTGAAACCGCTGATACGCTAGCGGCGTTGCGCATGGCAAAAGAACTGGGCTATTTAACCACATTGGCAATCTGTAACGTGCCATCCAGTACCTTGGTACGTGAGTCAGCGCTGACTTTACTGACTAACGCAGGCCCTGAAATTGGCGTGGCATCGACCAAAGCCTTTACCACCCAGCTAACCGCTTTATTGATCACCAGTGTGGCCATCGCGGTAGAAAATGGATTGTCTGCTGAGCGCGAAAAAAGCATTGTACAAGCCATGCGTTCTCTTCCTGCTTATGTCAATGCTGCCTTGCTTGAAGATGCGCACATTAAGAAAATTGCAGACCGTTTTGCTAATAAGCACAATGCGTTGTTTTTGGGGCGTGGCACCATGTTCCCCATCGCTCTGGAAGGGTCTCTTAAACTGAAAGAGATTTCTTACATTCACGCGGAAGCTTACCCTGCTGGCGAGCTAAAGCATGGCCCATTAGCGCTTGTTGATGAAGATATGCCAATCATTGCCTTGGTTCCGCACAACGACATGCTGGATAAACTTAAATCGAACTTACAAGAAGTCGCCGCCCGTGGTGGAGAGCTATACGTTTTCGCTGACAAAGACACGGATCTGCACAACGAAGAGAATATTATCTTCACCGAAGTGCCAAAAGTAGACAGTTTATTAGAACCAATTGTGCATACTATTCCACTGCAGTTATTGTCGTACCACGTTGCCGTAGTGAAGGGCACAGACGTAGATCAACCAAGAAATCTAGCAAAAAGTGTTACGGTCGAATAATGGCATTTACAAAACCGTAAGGTTGTACAGTGACATTATAGTTTGATAAAAGACATTATAGTTTGATATTTTACAATAATGTTTGATATTTTTTTAGGCCTTCTGCTATGCTCAAAGAGTAAGCAGGAGGCCTAAAATGTTAGATTCTGAGAAATTAGTTGATCCTCAAGATGAGAAGAAGTTAAAAACCAGAGGGATTGGTTCAGGGGAAGACTACGAGCCCTTTATAAAAGTTCACGAAATAAGTAGTACTGGTGAGAGCTATCGCATCCGAGGTCGAAACACATCTAGAGCTCATCATCTTTTATCTCGTCTTGAATTTTCTGCTTTCCTTGTCTTTGACCGCTTCCATCTTACCTACGACATCAAAGAGCAATTTCCTCTACCTGTAGCTGATACTTTGAGTATTTGTTCTCGTTTGGGAATTAAGCACCCCCAAATGCGCAACAAATTAAAAGTCGTTACCACAGACTTAGTTGTGGAGCTGAAAGGCAAACCATCTATTGCTATTGCTGTTAAATACGCCAGCGATTTAGACAATGCGCGTACGATAGACAAACTTCAAATCGAAAAGCTGTATTGGGAAGAACTTGGTTATGAATGGAAACTTTTCACTGATCAAGAGATTCCAGCGATCGTAAAAGAGAATCTTGAATGGCTTCATGCAGCCAGCCAGAATTCACATGACCTATACGGTGAGTTGTCTTTAGAAGATATTTCGACAGTCATTAATCGGTTATCAGGCTCAGAGAAGAAGCTTGCTACAGTTTGTGCTGCTATGGATGACCTATACGAATGCAGTGCCGGCTTTCATATTGGTGTGATTCGTAATGCTGCTGCTGCAAATTTGATTGATGTTCCTTTAGATATTGTATTTAGGAATTGGCGTGCAACGGATGTGTCTATCGTTCTAGACCTAGATTCATTTAAAACTGGATTGTCTGATGTATCTTAATAAAGTATTTCTTGACCATCACTTGGACCATCCAACCCATGTCCGAATTGTTTATGAACATGTCGATTTCTTAATGCTTATCGATATACACGATGAAAAAGCGTGGCCATATCGCGTAAATCTAGATGAGTTCGAAAGTTTGTCACTAGAAGCCGTACCAGATCCAATTTTGTTGGCCACCCCCGAAGCAGGCTCTAAAGCTGAAGAGATAAGAGATCGGGCTTATCGATCCGTAGCTTTATTGTTAACGGACTATTTTGCCTTATTTGATAAAAAGCTGAGGAATCAGAAGATTAAGTCAGTTTTAGAAGCAACGGATGAGTCTAGGCTGTATGTGACTCGACAATTGCGTCGATATTGGCAGAGAGGGCTTTCTCCTGACGCCCTTGCTCCAGACTACACAAAATGCGGTGCTCCTGGACAAAACCGACTAGCAATTCGAAAAACAGGGAGTAAACGCACAGTATCCCATGGAGAGGGACTTGCTATTACTGATGAGATAGCAAGTCTTTTCAAGTTGGCTATTGAAGGCTTCTATTTAGTTAATAATGATGTTGACCTAAAAGGGGCTAGGACAAAGGCGAATGGCTTTATTAGGTCAAAGTACCCTAAAATAAAAAAAGAAGATTTACCCACTTATAGGCAGTTCCGATACTACTACAACAAACACTATGCAAAGCCTCTTGTTGTTCAAGCTCGTACACCATCTATTGAATATGCAAAAGATGTTACACCTAGCCACAGCACTTCCACCACAAATAACTTTGGACCAGGGGCTCGTTATGAGATCGATGCGACCATAGCTGACTTGCACCTTGTTTCAGGCCATGACCCAGACCGAATCGTAGGCCGCCCAATCGTATATAAAGTCAAAGATGTGTTTAGTCGTATGACTGTTGGCTTGTATGTTGGGTTAGAAAATCCTTCTTGGGCAACCGCATCGATCGCCCTCGCGCACGCGTTCTGTGACAAAGTTGAGTACTGTCGTAAATTCGGTGTTGAGATTACTGAAAGTGATTGGCCAAGTATTGGGACCCCTGCAACGATTACCGCTGATCGAGGAGAGTTGCTTGGTAAACACGGAGATATCTTAGTTAACCGATTTGGTATCACTTTATCGAATACCCGAGCATATCGCGGTGATGATAAAGGCATAGTCGAAAAATCATTTCATATGATGCATGTAGATATTCTTCCTTATGTGAAAGGGAAGGTCGAACCTGTAAATGGAAAGAAAAAAGCGGGGAAACGAACAGAGCTATCAGCGAACCTAACGCTTTATGATTTCACGAAAATGGTGATCATCTCTGAAATCAACCGCAATACATCCACCCCATTAGAGGGCTACGACTTTGAATCTGATATGCCCGCAGATTTGGCTGCAATACCTGTAAGGCTATGGCATTGGGGCGTGAAAAATAGAACGGGTGTTTTGAGAGAAGTAGATCCAAAATTCACCCATGTGAACATGTTACCCCATAGCAAAGCTACGATATCTCCTTCAGGCATATGTTTTAAGGGCATGTATTATACCTGTGCAGAAGCAGTTGAACTGGGCTGGTTTCATAAAAATAGATCAGTGCCTCGTCCAAAAAGCATAGAGGTAGCTTACGATCCTCTGAACACCAATGTTCTATATGTGAGACCAGACAATAAGTTCGATAGTGTATGGGAATGCACATTACAGAGTCGAAGCCGAAGATATCAAGATATGAGCTTAGTTGAAGCAATGTCAATTCAATCTGAGGCGAGATCAACATATTCTGAAGCTCAACAAGAAGCCGATTATCAAGCACCAGATCTTCAAAATGAGCTTGAGATGATTGCCCAAGTTGCAGAAAAGAGACAAAAGTCTTCGGATTTATCTAACAGCTCGCAGCGACTAAGTGGAATTCGTAACAATCGACAGCAAGAAAAAGAGTCAGAACGCCAGAAAAATAGAGAGTCCGCTAAGCCGCCTAAGAAGAAGGAGGCAGCGACAGTTACTTCTATCCATTCCGGTAAACAAGTTGAACAGGGGTTCGACTATCCAGATTTGGATGATTTTTAAGGGATAATCACATGGCCGTATTTGAAACAGCGAAATACATAGATGCAGAGATTAAAGAATACGAAGATCATCCATTAATCAATGCTTTACCGCGTATTAATTCGCCAAAAGACACAGCGGAATTGATACGACGTATTCCGGTTGTAAGTCCTGAAGAGGTGGCTCTTCCTGCTCATATCCGTCGACATGCCATGTTGCGAATTATGGATGGTTTTTTATACCCAACAAAAGCGCATCTACAGTTAGAGCAAACGATCTCTACTATGATTCGTCAAGGATATTTGAGTCGAAACATAGCCAATAAAAGCTATCAAGAAACATTGAATCGAACAGAGAAGCTAGCAGATGACAGCCGTAATGCTGGCAATGAAGCCCTAGTGAGCTCTGTAATTGGCTGTTCGGGTGCTGGTAAATCAACAGCCGTTGAAGCCGTCTTGTCTGGCTATCCTCAAGTCATTATGCATTCCTCTTACCAACATGTTCAGATTGTCTGGCTTAAAGTAGAGTGCCCTCATGATGCCTCTGTAAAAAGTCTATGTATCAACTTCTTTCGTGCTCTAGACGAGGCATTAGACAACAACGGACTATATGAAAAACAATACGTAAAACCACGAGCAAATGCTGAAATGTTGCTGGGGGATTTTGCGAGAATTGCCGCTTTGCACTCAATAGGCCTACTAGTTATTGATGAAATTCAGCATTTAGAGCGTTCGAGCTCTACGAATGTGTCTGATCGAATTCTTCGGTTCTTTGTGCAGCTAACGAACACGATTAAGCTACCAATACTGTTTGTCGGGACGCCAAAAGCCTATGAGCTATTTTCTCCTAGTATGCGTTCGGCTAGACGTGCATCACAGTTTGGCAGTATCAACTGGAATCGGTTCAATACCACAGACAGATCCGGTAAAGGCTCTGATTGGGATAGGTTTTTCTCTCAGTTGTGGGCGTTACAGTGGTTCAAGTCACCTCAGCCCCTAACGAAAGAGATTAAAACGCTTTTCTGGGACTACTCTCAGGGCATTGCCCATGTTGCGGTAACACTTTTTTACTTATGTCAGACAAGAGCTGTGACAGTGGGTAGAGAAGTGATCTCCAGAGACTTAGTGGAAACCGTATTCAATGAAGAGCTTCATATGATCAAACCCATGATCAAAGCGCTTCAAAGTGGCCGTGATTCAGAAATACAAAAATATGATGATCTAGAAATACCAAGAGCAAGCATAGTTCAGAACGCAGTGGTTTCTGCTCCAGTAAATGAAAATACGGAGCTTAATAGAGAGGATGAGCATGATTCCCCAGAGCAGACCAAGTTATCTAAGCTGATCAATATGCTTGAGCAAGCGGGTATCGGTGAAGACATTGCACCCACTGTGGCAGAGCAAGCCGTGTCAGAGCTTCCTGACGCCAACTTATTTCAGCTGCTTGCGCATATCAATAACTTGCAGAATAAAGAGCCAGTGCCCCCAGTCAAAGAGAAGCCAAAAGTCGTTAAGCTAAAGCCTAGGTATGTTGAAAACGACCTGCGGTTAATGGTTAACAGTAAAGGTGGCAGTTACAAGACTATGAAGGCTGAAGGGGTTATACTGCAAATATCCGATTATTTATAAACAAGGAATGTTATGGCCTTCAATACCAATAAATTTAATGAAGATAGTCGGGTAAAAATCCCTGCAATTCTTCATCTAATGCGTCTAGGCTACCAATACCTATCACTTAAAGGGCAAAGCTGGGATCTAGACACCAATATCTTCCCTGACGTATTCAAAACGGCTATCGGTAAAATTAACCCTGGTATTGAAGATGCTGAAGCCGGTCGTTTGTTGGAAGATGTCAAACTATTACTTGATAACGAAGACTTAGGCAAAGCCTTCTTTGAGCGCCTGTCAGAGCGTTCAAATACCAAGCTGATCGACTTTGAAAACTTTAATAACAATGCCTTCCATGTTGTCACAGAGTTAACGTGTCAAAACGGAGATGAAGAGTTTCGCCCCGATATCACACTGCTTATCAATGGTATGCCGCTGGTGTTTATTGAGGTGAAAAAGCCCAATAACCGAGAAGGCATTCTGGCCGAGCGAGACCGCATCAACAAACGCTTCCAAAACCCTAAGTTCAAGCGTTTTGCCAATATCACCCAGTTTATGATTTTCTCCAATAACATGGAGTACGACGACGGCGATCCAGAACCTGTACAAGGAGCCTTCTATGCCAGTAGTTCTTACCATAAGCCGGTATTTAACTATTTCCGCGAAGAAGAAATCTTAAACTTAACCGCCTTGCTGAAGCCGGTATCGGATGATGATGAGCTAAAAGTCTTAAAAGACAACAATCTGGAAGTGATCCGCAGTAACCCAGAGTTCCAAACTAACAAGCAGCCCGAGCGTCCAACCAACCGCATTTGTACATCTTTACTCAGCCGTGAACGCTTAGCCTTTATTTTGCGTTACGCCTTAGCGTATGTGTCCGAGTCAGATGGTCTACAAAAGCACATCATGCGTTACCCGCAGTTGTTTGCCACCAAAGCTATTGAACAAAAGCTTAGCGAAGGCGTTAAAAAAGGCATAATTTGGCACACCCAAGGCAGTGGTAAAACCGCACTAACGTTTTATAACGTACGCTTTTTAACCGACTACTTCCAAAAGCAGCAAGTCATCCCTAAGTTTTATTTTATTGTTGACCGCTTAGACTTACTACAACAAGCGCAGCGCGAATTTACCGCCCGTGGTTTGATAGTTTACATCGTCAACTCGCGAGAAGATTTTGCTCGCGACATCAAAGCTACGCAGGTGATCCATAACCATTCTGGCAAGCCAGAAATTACCGTGGTAAACATTCAAAAATTTCAAGACGACCCAGATGTGGTCAGCACTAAAGACTACAACGTCGCGATCCAGCGCGTTTATTTTCTGGACGAAGTACACCGCAGTTATAACCCTAAGGGCAGCTTCTTAGCTAACCTAAGCCAGTCAGACAGCAATGCCATCAAAATTGGCCTAACCGGCACTCCGCTACTGGGTGACGACTACAACTCACGCGTTTTGTTTGGCGACTACATTCACAAGTACTACTACAACGCGTCCATTGCCGACGGCTACACCTTGCGGCTCATTCGTGAGGAGATCAGCACCCAATACAAAATTGAACTGCAAAAAGCCCTCGAAGAAGCCGAAGTGAAAATGGGCGATGTCGATCGCAAACTCATTTATGCCCACCCAAGCTTTGTTGAGCCCATGCTGACTTACATCGTAAACGACTTTGAAAAAAGCCGTGGCGCATTAAACGATACAACCATTGGTGGCATGGTCATTTGCGACAGCTCAGACCAAGCCAAGCAGATGTTTGACATTTTTAATGGCGTTTATGCCGATGCACCTATTCTGCCGCAAGCATCCAATACAAATAGCCGAGTACTCGAGGTCGCCGAGCCTGCGCCAACCAGTTATGCAGAGTCTGTTAAACAAGCACAAAAGGTAAAAAACGCTGCTCTGATCCTGCATGACATCGGCAGCAAAGAAGAACGTAAAAACTGGGTAGAAGACTTCAAAGCAGGCAAAATTGACTTTTTGTTTGTGTATAACATGCTGCTCACCGGTTTTGATGCCAAACGCCTGAAAAAGCTCTACCTTGGTCGGGTGATCCGCAAACACAATTTGCTTCAAGCCCTCACGCGAGTGAACCGTACTTACAAAGATTTTCGCTATGGCTATGTGGTGGATTTTGCCGATATTCGTAAAGAATTCGATGCCACTAACAAAGCTTATTTCGACGAACTACAGTCGGAGCTTGGCGATGAGATGGAGCACTACTCACAGCTGTTTAAATCGCAGGAAGAGATCAAACAAGAGATTGAGCACATCAAAGACGTACTGTTCCGCTTTGATACCGACAACATGGAAGAGTTCTGTAATCAGATCAGCCAGATACAAGACCGCGATACTGTACTGGCGCTAAAAAAAGCCTTAGCCGATGCGCGCAGCTTGTATAATCTTATTCGTTTGCAGGGCGAGTATGACTTTCTCGATGAGCTGGATTTTGCCAAGCTCAACATACTGTATCGCGAAACCAGCAACCATCTGGATTTACTTAACCTTAAAAACGACTTAGAAAGTGGCCAAGACACCAGTAACCTACTCAATCGCGCCTTAGAAGACGTGATCTTCAAGTTTGTAAAAATCGGCGAAGAAGAACTGGTACTGGCCGACAAGCTAAAAAACACCCTGCGCCAAACCCGGGAAGCGCTGGCCAGCAATTTTGACCAGCAAGACCCGAAGTTTACCAGCTTAAAAGAAGAGCTAGAGCGTTTGTTTAAGAAGAAAAACTTAAGCGAAGTGACCCAAGATGAAATGAATGCCAATATCGACGCGCTCAATAAAATTCACGATCGCGTCAAAGAGCTTAACCGTCAAAACAACCAACTGCGCCAAAAGTACTTAGGCGATGCCAAATACACCCGTATTCACAAACGCTTGCAAGAACGCCAGCAAAGCCAAAGCGACATCAGCGAGTCAGAGCGTAAAATTTTTGAGGCACTGGCGGGCGTTAAACAAGATGCCGACGAGCAAGTGCTCAACAACAGCCAAGTGCTAGATAACGAAAGCTACTTTGAACGCCAAATGATGCCGCTGGTAATTGGCCGCTTTATGAAAGAACAGCAGATTAAACTCAACGCCGACGCCTCACGTTACATTAACCACCTTGTCGTCGCAGAATACTTAAAAGAATTTAATACTGGCAGCCAAGCGTGGTAATGCGAGTAAAACTTATTAGGAAGTAAACACTAAAATGGTTGAATTAGAATTTCAGCAAAAAACTAAAACCCTGATTGATAGTTTAAAAAGTATCTGTGCTAACTATGGGTTAGGTAACGACGGTAACGAATTTAAAATCATAACCCAAATTTTCTTGTACAAGTTTTTAAACGATAAGTTTGCCTTTGAAGCGAAAAAGCTCGACGACACAATAGCTAAAGCCGATAAGTGGGAAGAAGCGCTAGTAGCCATGAGCGAAGACGACCTCGACATGCTACAACTGCAAATGGGCGGCGATACGGCACGGCTAAAACCGCAGCACTTTATAAGCTACCTGTTTAGCCAACAAAACGCGCCTGACTTTGCCAAACTGTTTGACGATACCCTCATTGATATCGCCATCACCAATAACGATGTCTTTGCGGTAAAAACCGATAGCGGCGAGAAGACAAAGCTTTTTGATCGGGTGAGTGAATTCATAACCGATACGTCAAAACGTGATAATTTTTGCAAAGCCATTATCAACAAGCTGGTCGAGTTCAGTTTTGAGCGTATCTTCACCCAAAAATTCGACTTCTATGCCACTATCTTTGAGTATCTAATCAAAGACTACAACATCAATTCAGGCGGCAAATACGCCGAGTATTTCACTCCGCATGCGGTGGCGCGTATTATGGCCGAAATTTTAGTGCCACAAGACCAGCGCGGCACTGTGCGCAATGTTAGTTGTTACGATCCATCGGCAGGTTCGGGCACTTTATTAATGAACGTGGCGCACGCCATTGGTGAAAACCGCTGTAGCATTTACACCCAAGATATTTCGCAAAAATCATCCAACCTGCTGCGTTTAAACCTGATTTTAAATAACTTGGTGCACTCCATCCCCAATGTGATCCAAGGTAATACGGTATTACACCCCTACCACAAAGACGGCAAAGAGTTAAAACGCTTTGATTACATCGTTTCCAACCCGCCGTTTAAGCTGAATTTCAGCGATTTTAGGGATGAGCTCGACAGTAATGAGAACAAAGAACGATTTTTTGCTGGTATACCCACAGTACCTAAGAAAGAGAAGGATAAGATGAAAATTTATACTCTCTTTTTACAGCACATAATAACATCTTTGAAATCAACTGGAAAAGCAGCGGTTGTCGTGCCAACGGGCTTCATTACTGCTAATACAGGAATTGACAATAAAATTCTAAAGCACTTAGTTACAAACAAAATGCTGGCGGGAGTGGTCTCTATGCCATCTAATATTTTCGCTACCACAGGCACTAACGTATCCATCCTATTTATCGATGCTAGCAACGATGGCGATGTGGTTTTGGTCGATGCTTCAAACTTAGGCGAAAAGGTCAAAGATGGCAAAAACCAAAAAACCGTATTAACCGCCGATGAAGAACAAAAAATTATTAATGTGTTTAATGCCAAAGAAACCATCGAAGACTTATCTGTGGCGGTGAGTTACGACGAAATCGAAGCCAAAAATTACTCGTTGAGTGCAGGCCAGTATTTCGATGTTAAAATCGAATACGTGGATATTACCCCTGAGCAGTTTGCAGAAAAAATGCATGTAATTACCAGTAACTTAGATAACCTGTTTAACCAGTCTCGTGATTTGGAAACGGAGATTAAAAAACAGTTGGCGGGATTGAAGTATGAATAAATGGCCCATCACAAGCTTAAAAGGGAAGATCAATATTAAGCATGGATTCCCATTTAAGAGCGAATACTTCTCGGATGAAGCGACACAATTCATTGTATTGACGCCAGGAAACTTCTATGAAGAAGGTGGCTTTAAGAGGCAGGCAGGGAAAGAGAAATTTTATACTGGAGATATTCCGGAAGATTACCTACATAAGGCTGGCGACCTAATTGTCGCAATGACCGAACAAGCAGTAGGGTTGTTAGGCAGTTGTGCCAGAGTTCCAGAATCTGGCATTTACTTGCATAACCAGCGGCTCGGGCTAGTCACTACAGTTTCGAAAAAGATACTGAAGGATTACATATACCACCTATTCAAGACTAAGACTGTACGAGAGCAAATTCGACTAACTTCGTCTGGCTCAAAGGTTAAGCACACATCTCCCGAAAGGATATATGACGTAAGGGTTCCTCTCCCAACAGTTTCGGAACAACAGAATATCGTTTCTTTACTTGATACGCTCGAAACAAAAATCGAACTCAACAACCGCATCAACACCGAGCTGGAAGCCATGGCTAAAACCCTGTACGACTACTGGTTTGTACAGTTCGACTTCCCCGACGACTCGCCACAAGGCCAAGGCAAACCCTACAAAACCTCCGGCGGAAAAATGGTCTACAACCCAACCCTAAAGCGCGAAATACCAGCGGGGTGGAGTGATGGAATAATTGCAGACGTCATAGGGAAAGTTCCACAAGCCACGAAAGTTTTAGCAAAAGAGTTTCAAGATAATGGAAAAGTCCCTGTAATTGACCAAAGTCAGTCATATATTTGCGGTTTTACAGATGATGAAACTGCTACGATAAAGCCAGAGTCTGCACATGTGATTTTTGGAGATCATACTAGGGCAGTTAAGCTAGTGAATTTCGACTACGCAAGAGGGGCGGACGGTACACAGGTTCTAGTTGCGAAATCGGACAAGGTACCTAGTTACCTCTTATACCAAATTGTCTCTGATATCGACCTTTCCAGTTATGGGTATGCGCGCCACTATAAGTTTTTAAAAGAATCGAAATGCGTCATTCCTAGGGCTGAAGTTTCTCAGCGTTATCAAAACACTGTAAATCATTGGCATGAGAAAATCAGAGATAACATTTTTCAAAATTATGAGTTAGAGCGACTACGAGACTGGCTTCTCCCGATGCTGATGAACGGACAAGTGACTGTGAAATAATTTAGGGATGGCGATATGGACATTGAAATTAAAGACTGTAACAACATCACGATGGCCAAAGTGGCTATCGTGCCGAATAAGTTGAATATTAAGTTTGCCCCGAATGGAACCGGTAAAAGTACGATTTCTAAGGCCATACAATGTGCTGTAACAGAAGACGAACAAGCGCTTTCTGAACTTTTACCGTTTAAATTTCGCAACGAAAATTTGAATAACACTAAACCTGAAGTGCTTGGTATTGAAAATATCAAAAGTGTTCTCTGTTTTAACGAAGAGTACGTGAATAAGTTTACTTTTAAGCCTGAAGAGCTAGTTAGCAATAGTTTTGATATTTTTATACGTACAGATTCTTATCAAGAAAAAGAGCGAGATATAGAAACATTTACCAGTTTAGTTAAGCAACAATTTGCGAACAACTCAGAACTAGAAGCGCTTATATCAAATTTAAATGAACTGTCACGGGCATTTAAAGTTACAGCTAGTGGTGGTTTGGCCAAAACATCGACCGGTGCGAAGGCGCTCTCTAGTTCAAATAAAATTGACCATATTCCTGAAGGGTTACAGCCTTATCAACCCTTTATTCAAAGTTCGAATTGTGTAAACTGGATTGATTGGCAAGCGAAAGGGCACAAGGAATTTTCTGATTTATCAGATTCTTGTCCATTTTGTACAAGTGATTCGACAAGTAGGAAAGAGCAAATAGCAAATGTAAGTAAAGAATACGATAAAAATTTAATTAAAAATCTTGTGAGTGTTATTGACGTTATCAACAAACTTGGTGAATATTTTTCAGATGTCTCAAAGAACAAGCTAGATGTCATCAAATCGTTAAAAAATGGCCTCGAAAAAGAGCACGAAACCTTCATAGTAACAGTGAAATCACAGATCGACGATCTGGTGGCAAAACTAGAAAAGCTCAAAGGGTTAACTGGGTTTGATTTTTATGAAGGCGAAAATGTCGGGCAAAAATTGCTAGACTATAAAATAGATCTTCAGTTTTTTGATACCTTAAATTCGATTAAAACCAACGAAACAATAACCGTTATTAACCAGTCAATTGATGATCTGATAAAACAGGCTGGCCCGTTACAAGGCAAAATTAATCAACAGCGAACAGAGATACAACGACTTATTAAAAAGCATCAAACGGATATTAATGCTTTTCTTACTTTTGCAGGGTATCGCTATCAAGTTGCAATTGTTGGTGAAGGTGAACAGGCGCAGTTAAAATTACGACATATCGATAATTCAACTCATCTTAGCGGTGGAAGTCAGCATTTAAGTTTTGGTGAACGCAATGCCTTCTCAATAGTGCTTTTCATGTATGAATGCCTAGCTAAAAAGCCTGATTTAGTGATACTTGACGACCCGATATCGTCTTTTGATAAAAATAAAAAATATGCAATTTTAGAGGTGTTGTTTCGCCGAGATGCTAGCGATTGTTTAAAAAGCAAGACAGTCTTGATGCTTACCCATGATGTTGAGCCTATCATTGATACTCTAAGGTCGGTACGTGGGCAGTTTAGTAACCAAGTTTTTGCGTCGTATTTACGCTTGAGAAGCGGAGAAATTACCGAGCAATCCATTTCTAGTGATGATATTAAAACCTTTATCCAGATCTGTGAAAATTTATTTTCATCTACGCAAGACCCAATTATCAAGCTGATATATCTACGCCGAAGATATGAAGTTTTAGGCGATCTTGAGAGTGGATACCAAATCCTATCAAATTTGTTTAAAAAACGAGCTGCTCCAGAAGATTTTCGAATCCCTAGAAATGAAGAAGGACTAAATACGCCGTTATCAACTATTGATTTAAGTGCTGGTATTAATGATATACAACGCTTTATTTCTGAGCTTCCAGTTGATTATCCATCCTTAGTTGCTCTGTTCAGTAATAACGAGAAAATAAATGAGCTGTACCTGCAAAGTAATAATGGCTATGAGAAATTGCAACTGATCAGAATCTTGTTAGATATCGATATGGTTAATAATTCAGTGATTAGAAAATTCATCAACGAAACTTACCATATTGAAAATGAGTTTATATTTCAGCTTGACCCAACACGCTTCGACCTTATTCCCGAATATGTTGTGAATGAATGTGACAAGATACTAGTAGAATTTAGAGAGTTAAACTCGAATGGCTAAAGACCCTACCGCATCATCACATGACTGGCAAAATACCCACAATAACCGCTGTGCCCTGCAATAATGCGAGCAGCGGTGCGGTGTTTTAAGGTGGTATTGTAAACAAGGTATAAGCGATAGCCTTTTTCTAGGTAACGGAGCGCATCATTGAGCGCGACTTGGTTAGCCATGGTGACGAGTTGAGGCAGCAATGGCTGCCAGGTGAGAATAGGAAAAAATCATTTTAATTCAAAGGGTTATTTAGATAATGTCAATACCAAAGTTGGAGTGTCAAAGCTTTTTTATTTCTGCTCTTCAAAAAATAGCCTCTCAATTAGAATTAATAGTTATTTTCATCCTAAAAAAGTATGTGTCTAATTTTTATAGATGATAGGAAATAATCCTCGATTTGAATGATGACATCGTAAACATAGTCAAAGAGGCACATCCAACAAACTCTTGGTCATCGTTTAGAGTGATATCACCAAGGCTAATGTCAGATTCAAGTGATATTTTATGCAAATCACTATTTTGATTAATATTAGTAAAGTTTGATGTATCCAAGCTATCAAGTAGTCTCTCTGTTTTTTGGTAGTTGTAGGACCCAGGGATGGTTTCGTTTAGCCGCTCTGCGTAATCCAATAAATTGGGCTCAGCTAGGATAAACATATACCCAATTATCGTCTGGCTGTTGGTCATTCTGAGAACGCGTCCAAGGATTTGGCGAAAGTAAAGCTCTGTTGTGACATCTGTAAGGTTGCAACAAACTTGCAGTCTTGGAATATCAGTACCTTCGCTGATCATGGCGATACTGATAATCCATTCACTGGTATCTTCGCGAAAGCGATTAATAAGTTCAGGTGAGTCATCCAGCCTATAGGAAACTAACGTGGCTTCTTTACCAAAGTGACCATATAAAATCGATTGGATTTGTAAGGCGTGTTGGTATGACGAAGCGACAATAAGACCACCAGAATTCGGGCTGTTAGTTCTAAGCTTGTCGAGCTTCTGAATGCTAAGAGAAAGCATGTAGGTGATGACTTCAGGCTGCTTTAAAATCATACGGTAACTGACATCACCACTTTCAAGTAACTCTGAAATGTTTTGGTACGTTTTACTTTCGTGACCTTTGCGAACCATGACTTGGTCTGTATCAATCGCTGTAATAAAGGGCACGCGACAGACGCTGTCATTTATGGCCTCATTGAGACCGTAAGAAAAATCACATTGAATGTTGCCTTCGGGATCAGAGTAGCGCGCTAAAGGAATGGGCAAGGTATCTGTTCGCCATGGTGTTCCAGTTAACGATAATGTGTAAGTAGCTAGCTTTTGAATTGTCGAAAGTAGTTGTATTCCCCAAGTATTTGAAGGTGACTCGCCATCACCTGCGCAATGATGAATTTCATCAAAGATCACAAGTACACGACTTAGGCTTAGGTTGCTAAGCAGTTCATTGATATTTGCCATGGAATGATAAGTGAGAGACGTCCCAAGTGCACCTAGCTGACCATTAAATGGTCTTTTTAGAGTGTGCCTGAATGTTTTTTGGATGCTATGGCAGACAACCTTAGAAGGTGAAAAGCAGATAACATAGTCGACCTTGCGCTCATCGAGGAGGGCTTTGGCAACGTAACTTGCCATGATAGTTTTACCTGAGCCTGGGGTGGCAAGGACTAGAGCGTCTGGTTGGTGCTGATATCGTTCTAAAACTTGTTTTATACAGCGTTTTTGCCACTCTCTTAACATGCCTTATCACTCTTCATATTCGTTTCTTGTATCACTTTTTTTAGTGCGTTTAAGCGTCCATAAAGTTGAGTCGACTGTTCTTTTGTTTGATGTAATAGCTTTTGAATGATCTGGCGATTAGCTGGATACTTAGTCAGAAAATCCCTGTAAGCCTCAATTTCACCTAATATCATTTTTAATTCTGTGCTCGTTTTTGCTTCTTCAATTTTAAGTAGAGTCTCTTGTTGTCTGACTTCGTTTTCAGTATGGCAGACATCATTCGGTTTTGAGTCGCATGTTTTTTGATCAAGTAACATAAGCAGTGAATCGCTGAAATGATAGGTTCGAGCGTTGCGTTCCCCGCTGGCCGTTATTAGGTTTTTTGTCGTCAGTATATTAACGTTCTTTGCGATAAATCTGGTTGATTGGACCAAGTTCAATTCGGTTGTACTCGTGGCCAACTGGATAAGTTCCTTTCGCTTGATGCTGGTTCCTTCCACACGTTGTAAGAGTTCTTTGAACGCTTTATTCAAAGAAAATGGTTTAGATGTCATGTTTATGTCTCAAAAAACTGAAAACTTAGGATTGCTAAGTATACAGAAATAAGTAAAACTTAGACAATCTAAGTATGTGAGACTTTAAAGATGAAACCATTTTGTCAGATAACCCAATACCACTGCGGCTCAAGCAAGCTCGCAAAAAGATCGGCATTTCCCAGAAAGAACTTGGGATCAAAATAGGTATGGACGCGAGCTCTGCTAGTGGCCGTATGAATCACTATGAGAAAGGCAGACATGTACCTGATGTGGCGACGCTGAGAAAGATTGCTGCGGAGCTCAATGTGCCACTGAATTATTTCTTTTGTGAAGATGATTTAAGCGCTGAGTTAGCATGTTTAATTTCTAAGCTCGATGATAAGAGTAAGAAAGATCTGATAACAGAGCTGCTCGCCACTAAAGGCAGCGATAGCGCTTAGTTGTATTCATCTTTCACCACAGGGTGAACGATGATTTTTCAATTTCCAGTACCACATAACGATGAGCTATTAGGTAGTGTCTTAGCTCGTTTCATTTCTAGGCAGGGCATACGCGAGGATAAAGTAGCACTTGACCTGCTTTTTGGAAGCCGAAACATAGTGCCTTCGGCTTTGCTTCAAGGTCACCTTTCTGACTTATCTCGACAGGTCTGGCACTTATGGCCTGCAACTACCGATGAAATGCTAGAAAAACACTCAATACTTCCTGTGTTTAAGTCATTTATTGAACCTAGTAGATATGCAGCCATTTGTTCTGATTTAGCTTTTGATTCTAAAAGTCATTCAATGCTGAAAACAGGAATTAACGCTTCTTCTTTGGAATTTCCAGCTTACTACCGATATTGCCCAATTTGCTTCAATGAGGATATGAAGCAGTATGCTTATAGTTACTGGAGACGGCAATTTCATTTACCAGGCGTAACAGTTTGCTTAACGCATCGATGCGTCTTAGTTAACTCAGAGTTTGATTTAAAACCAAGTCGTCGTCACTCATTTATAGAGGCTTCGAGTCTCTCAACTATGTCGAGACCATCTGCTGCTGAAGTCTGTGAAAAACCAATGCTAGTTGATCTGGCTAGTAATATTGATCGATTGCTTCATCAGCCTTTTCCGTACATATCACCAGATCAGTGGACGGTATTTTATGATGCAAGACTTAGAGAGGTTGGATTAAAAAGCACTAAGGGTGTTGAGCATCATCAGGTTGAAAGTCAATTTAGCCAGTATTGGGGGGATAGATTCTTAAAAGAATGCGGCCTAGATCTTGTGGGAGGGGTAACGTGGCTTCAGACATTTTTTCGCAAACATCGAAAGCACTTCTCTTATCTACATCACCTGCTGTGCCTACAAGCACTATTTCCAAATTGGAAGCTGAATGATGTTTTTAGCGTGGCATCAAGTATTAGGGTGCAGTCTGCTAAGAGAGTATATAGCTCTTCTCAAGCTGATTTAAGAGCGCCTGAGTATCGGGCAGTTTGGCATGATCTTAAAAAAGAGAACGCAACTCTCAAGGATATTAGAGCAACGAGGGAAGGAGTTCGAGTGTACTCATGGCTTTATCGATTCGATAATGTATGGTTGAAAGAGCATCTTCCCATCCCGTTCAAAAACAACCGTGGTCGAATTGTCGATTGGAAGAAACGAGATCTAGAAGTGGTTAGGACGCTTTTAAAAATCCGCAGCAACAGTTTTGATGACTTGTCATTACCAAGGATGACCCAGCAATGGTTTATTACTCAAACTAAATTGCGCTGGGGGATTGATAAGCACCTCTCTAAGTTACCGCTTTGCCAACGTTTTTTTATCAAATACACAGAATCTATTGAGGAGTTCCAAGTTCGTCGTGTTCTCGCTATTATCGTTGATGCCATCAACTTTAACGAGCCTATTCCAAGACCATATGAAATTGAACGCCTTGCTGGACTCAGCGAAAAACGGATTCGGGAAGCTACGCGACGAATTATCAGAGAAAATCTCGAAATGGTTTCCTGCTTTAAGTTACCTACCTAGAGACACAGAGCTGGTTAAAATTCACGGGGTATTTCGATCTAAAAATTTGCTGAAAAACAAAGATATCTTTGTCGCCATTGAGTGGAAAGATGGCGTCACATCATCCTTGCCTATTGAAATGGCTAGCTTTTTGGCACCAGGCTATACATTTCAAGATAAAAAAGTTATTTCGCAGTCAGAATATGAGCGGCAACTGGCTCATATTATTAGCCTAGAACGGGTTGATAAAACTTCAGGCCATTATCATTATTACTTTAAAACAGATAAGGGTTTGATGAAGTTTTCAGGTTTTGAATTAGCGAGAACGTTGTTTTTTCATAACCCGCATCTTGTTCGAGCCGCCTACACTGCCAATGGTTTAAGCGCTCTTGCATTCGTAAACCGTAATCAGTCGCCAATCGAAATCAGCTTCCCTGAAAGTACTAAATACCCTGTTAGTTTCATAGGTACAAAAAGTAATCGAACTCATTTGGCTTGGATGCTACTTGATGGCGGGGCCAAAAAGAGTGCGTTTTCTGTCTTTGAATCCTTTAAAAATGACGCAGGGAAATTAGGGTTTAAATTTGTCCCGCCAAATCTAAAAGGTTGGCAGCTCGAGGTGTCGGTGCGAACTGATCCAGAAGAGAGTTTTACAGAGGTAGTTCGTGTTGAAAGAATCGTAGAAGCGGTTTTAAACGAGAACCCGTCTGATGTTTTAGTAAACCATCCCAAAACTAAAGATCAAAGCGCTAAAAGTAAGGTAGAAACTTCTCAAAATGGTCATGTTCCAGCAGATGATATTGATCCTGAGTTAGACCTTGGAGAGATACCTGGTTTAGGTAAACGGCTTCACAACGAACGCTTAAAAGGCTTTTCTTTTAGTTGCTCTGGTATTCGAAGCGTTAAATCATCTAAAGGAAAGAGCGCTGGGAATTCAAAACGTGCGCCGTCTACTGAAGATCAAGACATCAAAAAAGAAAAAGCAGGCATCGGCGTAGCAGAAAAAGATGGTGATGCACAGGAGTTTAGTCCTTCAATCAATCAAGATGATGAAATTACGGAGACTGTTGATTTGCCTCAGAAATTCAGTCTTTTTGCTGAAGTGATTGATGAAGTCGCGAAATCTGACGGCGTTAGATTAGTTCAGGAAGCTAAGTGCTACAGGTTTCCAGCCCCCACAAACAACAGCAAAGTTGTTTACCAAACGAAATATGAGGACCTACTTAAGTATTTCGTTGCCATCTTAGAGTTAAAAGGTAGTCAGTTAGTGTTGGTTGAAGCAGATACCAATAATTTGAGAACTCCCAAAGGAGCTAGTACGCTGATTCTAGGATTAAAAGAAGATCCAAAAGCTAACTTTGAAGAAATTCTTCAATGTTTTTCTGACAAAGGTGCTCAATGGAGTCATAACTTCATCAATGAGCGCTGTGATTTCTTCAGCCCTTGCAGGCACCCGTCTCTAAAAGAGAAAGGTAAGATTCGCACAGATCAGGAATACAAGGAAAAGTGGGTGAGTGATCTTCGTGAGAAGTTGAGGTTGTTTAGGAAATCCTCGTAAAAAGGCTACAGAGGACTAGCCTCTGTAGCCTAGAAGATAGTTGATTACTTACTTCTTCTGGTTTGGATTTAACTGAGTTCCACGGTTGCCTTGGGCTTTATCATAGGCAATATTTGTACCGCTAGAACCTTTGTTAGCATTTGACTGATTAGATGCGTTGTTTGCAGGTGTGATTGTTTTAGACATGTTGTTTCCTTAATTATTTGTTTCGGTTTTGGCTAATTTGCTTGCTACGGTTACCATGGACTTTGTCGTAAGCAATATTGGTCCCGCTAGTGCCTTTGTTAGGGTTTGTCTGATTAGATGCATTCTCTTGAGGTGTAGTTTTTTTAGACATGGTTAACTCCTAAAGTTAGTGAATTTGTCTTAGTGGTTGGTACAGCTGAAGTATCAATGAATTACTTGGACCAAAAAATGAAAAGCGGCGTCCCCCCCCCTGAACTCTTTTGGTGGGATGCTATGAATAGTTAGGATTTACAATAGGTAGGGATGCTCTTTGGCAATATTTCCAACATTTGAGTCAGTATTACTTCAGATCGCTAATGTGCTGAGAACTAGCGGCGACATGAATTCAAAATCTAAGTCAAAGTTTAAAAACGTCGATATGTCGATGGATAACTTGAATGATACTTGGGAGAAGGTCTTAGGCGATATTGCAGATGCTTTAGAGTTTGATCAAAAGAGTAAACACGACTTGATCAATAATATTTTCTATGATTATCAATCACATAAGGCAATAGAACTAGGTGTATTTACTTCAAGAGCTTCGCAAAGAAAAGTAGTTTGGCACTACTTAGCAAGGTTTCTAGTGCCAACTCTTGCTCGGCATTCAGTATTTTGGCAAGTGGAGTCAAGGTTAGACGTAGGCATGCCAGAGGGCAGGTTTTGGTATCTACCGGCTGTTGACTGTCCAATTAGACCAACTCAGCTCCTTTTACCCATTCAACAAGTTCTAAATTGGTTGATTGACCTTATCGGGGATTCACCTACCTCCATAGCCAACACAATCGTTAAAGGAATGCGAGCTTTTGACAGTACCGATGTAGTCCTCAAAAACTTATATAACTGGAAAACAGCTAAGAGCACTCCTGAAATATCAAGCATCATTAATACGTTCCCTGATGAAGTTGAAATACACTTTCAAGGAAGCTTTAAACTTGATGACAAATCTCCGGAATATGAGCAAGCGTTAGCCTTTGTTTACGCAAAAGGTCTGCCAGCATCAGCACTACAGCATGAAATAGCCATTAGTGAAGAGATGTTGGAAAGGATCTTGTGCAAGAAATGTTCTATTGAAGAACAAGATATATTTGTTCGTAAAATAGCTTTACGTTATCAAGCCCCAAGCATAAGGACTGTGCGATTACGGCTACTTTTAGCAAGGGCTACTCAAGAAGGATATGAGAAGTTAGTTAAGTTTTTGACTCCAAATGTAGATAAGCAATGTCTTGATCTCAACACAAACAAGGCTTTACAGCTGATCCAGCTGTATAACGATGTTTATAATCGTACATATGATGCTCATCTTATGAAAAGAGGAGCGGGTGAAGCAGAAGAGAACAAGTATTTTACAGAGCAACTTCCTACGTATCTTCGCTATGATTTACTGCGCTATGTCTGTTATGACACAAATCAGCCTATTGAGATAACCACTCACAAATTAAACAATATCTTCAGACAAGATGACGATGGTGATCTTGAGAACATCATCCCTACTACAAATGGTGATAGACAGCGGATGATGTCTGCCGTTGTAGAAGAGTTGAAAAGCTCCGAGGGCTATCATGCTCAATTGGCAGAGCTCTTAGATGCCTTGAAACGAAATAAAGCGCCTTTCAGAAATATTCAGGCAATTGATGACTTTGATATGATTTATGGTGCTTTAGAGCATGGAGAAACAAATCACAGAGTAAGAGCGCTGCTGTTTGACAGGTTAAAGGAGCTAGAGGCTAATCCTGACCAGTCAATGAAACGCATAATTGCAGAGTTGGAAGAGCACTTGTTGGTAAAAACTTTTACCGCTTCAACGGAAGAAAAAGTATCAATATTGCTTGCTGAAGCTAAGGCATCTGAGGTTTTAGAGTATTCAAAAGCTCGTATTCTTCAGCTTGAAGGCCTCCACCTACTTGGGCAAAACAAATTTCTTGAAGCCGAGAAAGGTTTTAACTTAGCTATAGATGAGTGTAAAAAGTACAGTTTTGGCAAGTTAAGGGGTAGCTTAGCCAA
The DNA here is from genome assembly GCF_003721245.1 of Marinomonas hwangdonensis. Taxonomy (GTDB): domain Bacteria; phylum Pseudomonadota; class Gammaproteobacteria; order Pseudomonadales; family Marinomonadaceae; genus Marinomonas; species Marinomonas hwangdonensis. The sequence continues at coordinate 103,679 of NZ_RIZG01000001.1, forward strand.
AGATGCCTTTTCATTAGCTGTAGCAAATCAAAAGCTGATTCCTAACAATCACGAGAAATACTATAGGGATATGTACTATTGGGGAGGTATCAATTCAGAACTATACTCACTAGATAAAGTTAATATCCATGATGTCTCTAGGGATTTACATGAATATTTCTGGGCAACTCTATATAAATGCTACCCAGATTATGAACCTAAGTTTGCTTCTTGCCGCACTGAATTTGAAAAGTTTTCTAAAAACATAGCCAGTTGCATCAAGGCTCAAAAGCCGATTTCAACAATTCTAAGTAAATATAGCGGGTTAAAAAATAAGCAACTAAAGTACCCGCAAGCAGACAGTATTGTGTTGTTGATAATGAAAATCAGCTATGACATGAGCTCTAAACTAAGAAGCTTCTCTCAAGCTTTGCCTGTTGAAGCCATGAATGAGCTAAACCGTGCTAATGATGGATTAATAGGTGCTGTTAGAGAAATCATTCAGGAATGGCCTGAAATTGTGGATGTATCTGATTTCAAACAACAGACACCGTTGATGATTGCTGCTCACAATCAAGATTACAAAACAGTTGAATTGCTGCTAAATGCAAAAGCAAATCCTAACTTGAGAGACTTAAAAGGTAGGACCGCTCTTCACTCAGCGGCAGCAAGTCGTTGTTTGCTGTCAGCTAAACTACTTCTAGAGCATGGTATAGATGAAACTATATTAACAATTGAGGGGGCAACTCCACTGCATACAGCTACTCGCATGGGAGAGCTTTCTATAGTTAAACTTCTAATTGAAAAGTGTCCCGAACTTCTTCAGGTCTCTGATTTAAAAGGGATAACTCCATCAGAACTGGCTGCTACCATTGCAGAAGACAGAGTGCACTATGAGCTATTACGGCGATATCTTGAGTCAGAAAAAAGAACGGTTGTTAGTCATGAGGTTTACAAGCAAGTAGCGGCATATTATTTAAGTGTTCATTAGGATGCCTTTAAACAATTTAGAACAGATAAAATGCAAATGAATCAAAAAACAAAAAATAAAGATAGCGTTTCCAACACTCAATTAAAATATTTTGATAGTTACGCATTGTCTGTATGGGTTAGTGCAAGTATAGCAATTTTAGGTGTGTTTTCTGGTGGGTTAGCATCGTTTTTCACTGCTGAAATTAAAGGCTCTTTTCCTTTCTTACATTTGGGTAACTGGAATAGATTTTTGGACCCTCACTCTTATGGACCTATTTCTTATGAATCAGCAATATTTTGGGTGATGGTTATTACTTTCTTCTTCCTAGTTTTTTGGCGAGATCGAGCTGTTGCTCGAAAGAATGTATATGAGCAGAGAAGGCTTGAAAATGCTTATGCTGAAGTAGGCGACCAAATAGAGAGCTACACTCAGTTGCTAAGAACTACCGCCTAAAGATTTTCTATATGTTTACAGGGAAACGTTTTTGAAAAGCCGCAAGGCAGTAGAGCTCGCTGTTGACCTTGCACAAGTAAATGAGGAACGTTCTAGCGAGTATGACTCTTTGATTCAACCCTTTTGCCTTCTGTTGGTGGAGTTGCTGACGTACCATAGCTACCTGATGTACACTGATAGGACGAATTGTTAACTGAGGTTCTTTATGTATCCACGTGCTAAGTAAGTGAAATGTAGCAAAGAAAAGGCCAAGGCTATTCAAGCAGCTTTTGATAAAGCTGTTAGGGACGCTACTACATTACATCAAGAGATTAGAAAGGGTGAGTTCACAGCCCAAAGTAGGGTGCATATTATCAATTCGAAAGGAAGTGGCGTTGACGATGTGTTAGCTAGCAGATCAGATGAGAAAGGCTTAAAGCTCGCCTAGCTTGATAGGCAAAAGTCTTCACTTACTAAAAAATATCAAACTCTAATGTCAGTGGTTAGATCGAGGGGAGCTTAAAAATTATCAAACATTACCCCTCAAACATCCTTTAAAAGCCTCATTTTTGTATCAAACTATAATGTCACCGTACAAAGGTTTTGTGCAGTGACATTATAGTTTGATATTTTTGGTCCCCTGCTATCCTCAGATAGACAGGGGACCAAATTATATATGATTCGCAAAGATCTCTAGATCTAAAAGATGAAAAACGACTAAAAGCCAGAGGTTTTGGATCTGGATGTAAGTATTATGAGAAGTTAGGAAAAAATTCATGTCTCGTCCAGTGAAATTGCTTAGTGTGTCTATTGCTTTAATTTGCCTCTTGTTGGCGTTGAACTTTGGTTTGCGCTCATCAATGGGCTTTTTTATGGCGCCTATTTCTCAAGAGTTTGGTTACGGGCGAGAGGTGTTTGCTTTTGCTTTGGCATTACAAAACTTATGTTGGGGATTGTTTCAGCCGATTGCTGGTGCCTTTGCCGATCGTTACGGCACCTTGAAAACCTTGTTCATTGGCGCGGCTTTATATGCATTGGGTTTGTATGTAACGGCGGGTGCTGATGGTGTGCTGGGGCTCAATATGGGCGCTGGCGTATTAATGGGTATGGGCATCGCAGCAACCGGCTTTGGTGTGGTATTGCCTGCCATGGCGCGCATGGTATCGCCTGAAAAACGTTCCTTTGCACTGGGCTTAGGCAGCGCGGCAGGATCTGCAGGACAACTATTGGTTATTCCAGTGGCACAAGAATTTATTGCCGCCTATGGTTGGAGTAATGCGCTGCTTCTTTTAGCTTTGGGTGCCTTGATGATGGTGTTGTTGTCTAGCCCATTTCGCCAAGAAAAAGACGGCATGAATGCTAATTCTAATGCGACAGATGTAGCGCAAACTATGAAGGAAGCGTTACGCGAAGCCAGTGCTTATTCTCATTATTGGCTTTTAGTAGTTGGCTTTTTTGTTTGTGGTTTTCAGCTGGCTTTTATCACGGTTCACATGCCAGCGTTTTTATCTGATCAAGGTTTTTCACCTAATATTGCTGTTGCTAGCTTGGCTCTGATTGGCTTGTTTAATATCTTTGGCTGTTTGTTATCTGGTAGTTGGGCTGGAAAGTATTCTAAGAAAAAGTTACTCACCATTATTTATGCATTAAGGGCGCTGTCTATTGCCTTGTTTATGACGCTGCCAATGACCAGCATGTCCGTGTATGTTTTTTCTATCGTGACTGGATTGCTGTGGTTGGCCACCGTACCGCCAACATCTGGCTTGGTAGCACAAATGTTTGGTTTGCGTTACATGGGTTTATTGTACGGCATAGTGTTTTTAGGTCATCAACTTGGCTCGTTCAGTGGTGTTTGGTTGGGCGGCTATTTATATGATAAAACAGGTTCCTACGATGTTGTCTGGTGGGCTGCTGCCATCATTGCCCTAATTACGGCTTTGATTCACATTTTAATTGACGAGCGCCCTGTGGCGCGTCTTCGTGTCACTGCGGCTTAAGGTTTTATTCTTTCCCTTGAGGAGTTATTTAAAGGGTAAGAATGAATTTTTCTAGATATTTTCCTGTCATTTCTATCATTAGTAACGATTTTTTATGTCCTCTCCTTTACAAGTGTACCAAGTCCGTTTAGATCGTCATGAGGTGACGTTCGATGAGCGCCAACAGCCTGCGCTACGTGAGCTAGAACGTGTTTATCAATTGTTAAAGTCGAACCTATCAAATAGTGACGCGCTAGAACCAATTAAAGGGGTCTATCTTTGGGGTGACGTGGGTCGTGGAAAGACGTTTTTGATGGATTTGTTCTATCACTGCTTGCCTGAGGGAATAGCGTTAAGGCTGCATTTTCATCATTTTATGGCGCGTTTACACCGAGAGTTGAATCTTGCCTTTGGTCAGAAAAATCCTTTAAAAGGTATTGCTAAACGCTTGGCAGTGGAGTGCCGAGTGCTATGTTTTGACGAGTTTTTCGTCTCTGATATCGGCGATGCTATGCTGCTACGGGGTTTGGTTGAAGCCTTGTTTGAAGAAGGTGTGGTGCTGGTGGCAACATCGAATATAGCAGTAGAAAGCTTGTTTCAAAATCAGCTGCAAAAAGAACGCTTCTCGCCCGCTATTGCCTTGTTACAAGCCCATTTGAATAGCATTCATCTTAGTGGTGAAGAGGATCACCGATTACGTCATACAGGCTTTTCGCCGATTTATTTTGTTAAACACGAGCAAGACATGTCGGTCTTGTTTAAGCAGCTGGCACAGGGAGAAATTAATCAGCAGCCGCTGCAAGTTTGTCGTCGAGTTATTAAGGTGATTGAGTCAGCGGATAACATTGCTTGGTTTGACTTTTATGCCTTGTGTGATGGCCCTAGATCATCTCTGGATTACATTGAGCTGGCGCACACTTATCCATTAATTATGCTTACAGGCATTTCTGAGTTGAGCAGTGAACCTTATGAACACATCAAGGCTCGTGGCACAGAAGACAGCGCTATTGGCTCAGGGAAAACGGGTGATCGTGTGGTGTCATTAGGTGTAAATGACGATGCCGTGCGTCGTTTCATCAGCTTGGTGGATGAGTGTTATGACCATCAGGTATTGCTATTGTTAAACGCTGAAGTGCCTTTGGATTGCTTGTATTTAAACGGTTCGTTGTTGTTTGAGTTTCGTCGTACTTACAGTCGTTTGATTGAAATGAAATCCCATTATTATCAAACGTTGCGAGCAAGCTTTATTGACTAAGTAAGAGGCGAATAAGTCTCTCTCATTAGTCAATTCGTTTTTAATCTTCGAGCCTGACCATGTCACATCAACTGATTTTTGCTTTTAGAGTCTTCTGTTTTCAGTAGGGTGGACACTTGGGAGGGTTTGGCTTTTAATGGGCGGCTTTTTCTTTCATTTGTTCTTTTTTGTTTTTTCGTTTTTTCTTATTTGTGTGCTCATACTCAGTTAATCGGTGGCGGTGTGTTTAAACGTTTTGTGGTGTTGAAAGAAGTCCTACATTTGTTGTTTCCTATGGTGTTAACCATGACATTAGAGCTGTCTATTAGTGTGGTGGATACCATTATGCTTGGCCATTACAGTGCATTGCATTTAGCCGCAGTCGGGTTAGCGTCTAGCTTATGGTTGCCTGTGGGGTGTTTTTTGATAGGGGTGACGTTTGGTTTAACGCCGTTAGTGACGCGGCACTTACATGGACGTCAGCCTAAGTTGGTCAACTTGTACATGTCACAAGCGGTGGGGTTGTCGGTTGTGCTTGGGGTTTTGGCCTGTTTGCTGGTGGTGTTCGTGTTGCCGCATTTGGTCAATATGATGACCTCAGACCCAATGACACGGGAAGTCACCATCTCCTATTTGTATATTTTTTCGCCAGCTTTGCCTATGTTGGCGTTAATGACGGTGTACAAAAACCTGTTTGAATCTGCTGGTCGTCCGGGTATTCCCTTGTTTGTCGCCAGTATCGGGCTTGCACTCAATGTGCTGTTTAATTATGTGCTTATCTATGGAAAGTTCGGTTTTCCTGAGTTGGGCGCAAAAGGGGCGGCTTTGGCTTCGGCGTTGTCTCTGTATTTAGCTGTGTCGATGTTTTTTGTCTACGATCGCTTTCTGAATAAGAAGCCATTATTTACTCGTTTGGTTTGGCGTTATACGCGTAAATTTTGGATTTTGCTCAATGTGGGCGCACCAGCCGGTTTTGCTTTTGCGTTTGAGGTGGGACTGTTTTCATCAATGACTTGGCTTATTGCTTCTTTTGGTAATATTGCGCTAGGTGGCGGGCAGATTGTGATGTCTTACACATCTTTTTTGTTTACACCCATGATGGCCATGAGCGCGGTGACCGCGATTGTGGTGGCAAAAGCCATGTCGAAAGAAGGCACAGAAGGCGTCAAAAAGCGTCTGCGCGTTATTGTGTGGTTAGGCCTGTCTTATGTTTTGGTGTGTTTTAGTATTACTCAGTTGTTTCATGAACAGATTCCTTTTATATACACCAATGACCCAGAAGTAGCGGCATTAGCGGCGAGCATCTTATTAATATCATCTTGTTACCAATTACCGGATATGCTGCAAACGGTGTTTACTGGGGCGTTGCGTGGTTTTCGTGATACGCGGTCATCGATGATTGCGTTTGGTGTGTCTTTGTTTGGGTTGAGTATGCCGTTTGGCTTTTGGTTGTCTCATTACAGTCCTTGGGCGCAAAGTCTCTCTTTACGGGGGTTTTATATCGGCTTGGGTGCAGGGTTGACCTTGCTTGCAGTTATCTTGATCGTGCGTTTTAAAGTGGTATTGATTAGGCATGAAGGAAAACGGATAGGTTCACCCAGAGAAGTGGCTTAGCCTGGGGAAGGAATACTTTTCTTATCGTGGGTTTCCTATCAGTTATGCACAAAAAAGTAGCAGAGTTAGCCGTGTGCGAAGTGTTAGCGTGTTGTTATCTGAATGTTTCTTTTATCAATAACAATAAGCAGGATAAAACATGTCTCAAACGTTAACAGGGAAAGTCGCCGTCGTGACGGGCGGCGCATCGGGAATTGGTCTTGCTAGTGTTGAAGCCATGATTGCGGAAGGTGCTAAAGTCGTTATCGTTGATCGCGACGAGATTGCACTGCAAGCTTTACAAGACAAACATCGCGACTCGGTAGTGACCTTAGCGGTGGATTTATTGGACCCTGCTGCGTGCGCAGCCCTAGTCCCTAATATTTTAGCAAAAACCAAAGTCATTGATATTTTTCACGCTAATGCGGGCTTGTATGTGGGCGGAGATCTTGTTGATGCCGAAAACGATGCGATAGATCGGATGCTCAATTTAAACATTAACGTGGTGATGAAAAATGTACGTGATGTTTTGCCGCATATGATGGAACGAGGCGTGGGCGATATATTAGTTACCAGCTCTTTGGCGGGACATTATCCGACCCCTTGGGAACCGGTTTATGCCTCGTCGAAATGGGCGATGAATTGCTTCGTGCAAACCGTACGTCGTCAAGTGGGTCAGCATGGTATACGTGTTGGTTCCGTGTCTCCTGGTCCAGTTATTACCTCTTTGTTATCTGATTGGCCTGCAGAAAAGCTAGCAGAGGCCAAGACAAAAGGCAGTTTAATGGATGCCAGCGATGTGGCAGAGGCGTTAATCTTTATGCTCACGCGTCCTCGTCATGTGACGATTCGGGATGTGGTGATGCTTCCATCACAATTTGATTTATAACTCGCTATTCGGCTTATGACACTGATCTAAAAGAAAAAGGGAATGACCTACTTGGTCATTCCCTTTTACGTTTTTACGAAACCGGATGCGAGAAGCTTACAGCTTAACGATCAATTTGCCGGTGTTTTTGCCTTCAAATAACAGGTTAATGCCCGTGGTGGCGCTTTCAATGCCTTCAATCACGTGGGCACGATATTTTAATTCACCTTTTCCTAACATAGCGCCCAGTGCTTGACCGTATTCAGGGATTCGATGGAAATGATCCGGCATGGTGAAGCCTTGAATAGACAAGCGGCGCTTGATGATGCCAATCCAGCTTGGCCCAGGGGAGGGTTCCGCGGTTTGGTAGTCAGCGATCAGGCCGCATACCGCAATTCGACCGTGAGGGTTCATGCGCTCAAAAATGGGCCCTTGTGCCGCGCCACCGGTGTTTTCAAAGAAAAGATCAATGCCATTGGGTGTCGCTTGGGTCAGTTGCTCAACAAAATCGGCGTCTTTGTAATTAATCGCATGATCAAAGCCCAGCTCTTTGGTAAGCCATTGGCATTTTTCATCCGAACCTGCGACACCAACCACCGTTAAGCCAAGGTTTTTCGCCATTTGACCGACAAGAGAACCGACAGATCCTGCCGCTGCTGTGACGATCAGAGTTTGATCTGCTTCTGGTTTCAATACTTCAAACACACCGTGATAGGCGGTAATGCCGGGTAGAGCAATAACAGATAAAATCGCTTCGGCAGGCAATTCTTTTGGAATGACGTTTAAGCCATTGCCATCACTGATTGCATATTCAGTCAGACCCATAAGTCCCATGACACGAGCACCAACGGGGAATTTTTCATTATTGGATGCAACCACTTCACCGATACCGCTGGCGCGCATGGTGTCGCCTAATTTTACCGGCGGAATGTAGCTGTTTTCATCAGGGCTCATCCAGCCACGCATAGCAGGGTCTAAAGAAAGGTGAGAGAGTTTCACCAAGACTTCGCCTTCAGCGGGCGTTGGGATATCTTGAGTAACAATATTAAAGACATCTTCGGTAATTTCTAATTCAGGACGTTTTATCAGTTTTACGGAACGGTAAGACATATCAAATATTCCTTTTAATGTTTCTCTTAATAGTTACATAGAGAGTTTGGGGCGCTTTTGCTGATCTAAAGGTTAGGATTAAAGGAGTAAAGGTGCAAACGCCTTATTTTTATCATTTCGAAGTGTCTATCAAACTTTTGATTATGTCGCATAAGCTGAGCAATTGTTGATAAGTACTGTGTTTATCCCCAGTATTTTGCAGCGGCCAGCCGCAGTTTATGCGGAAGCAATCGTGATAAAAATCATGAGTACTAAAACAAGCGCCGCTGCGTATGTCGATTCCCTGTTTATTGGCTTCTTTTTCAAGCTGCACAGCATTTAAACTGGGGATTTGCACCCAAAGCACAATGCCGCCTTGTGGTGCACTGATTTTCGCTGTTGCGGGTAAGTGCTCGAGCAAAAATTGTTGATAATGGTGGATGTGTTGGTTCAATACCGTACGTATTTTATTCACATGAGAGCGATATTCACCGGTGTTGATAAATTCCGCCATGCAAGACTGTATAAGTCCGTTCACGCCGAAGCTGGTTAAGGCATGTTGATTGAGATAAGGCGTTAAATATCGACCCGGAACACACCAACCAAGCCGCAGCCCTGCTGCTAAGGTTTTGGAAAATGAACCACACCAAATTACGTAACCGGCTTTATCCCAATATTTTGCTGGCAGCGTTGATTGTTTCTGGTGGCTCAACTCGAAATACACGTCGTCTTCTATCATCGGTGTTTTGTATTGTGCTGAAAGTATCGCTAGAGCTTGTTTTTGTTCAACGGTCAGCGTCATTCCGCTTGGATTCATGTTCGAGGTGCTAAACAGCGAGGCTTTTATCAAACCTTGTTGCATCAAGGTTTCTAGATGGTCTAAATCCAATCCTTGGTCGCTAATGGGGATTTCAATCACTTTACGTGACAAAGCACTCAGCAAATCGAGCAAGCCACTAAAACAGGGTGAACTAATGGCAATAGTGTCACCTGCTTTGCTGACGCTTTCTATCGCCAGTCTTACAGCATCGATACAGCCATTGGTGATAACAAAGTCGGCTGCTGAAAAGGCGAGATTGTCATGACGAAAATGCTCTGCAAGGGCGCTTCTTAGGCCTTTGTCACCTTGTGTTTCTGGGTATTGAAATAGATGTTTTCCCGCTCTTTGGGTGACACGTTTAATGCTGCGTTGCAGTGCGACGCTCGGTTGTAATTCTGGTGAGATCATCGATGTGCCAAGCGGGCTAAAAAGCGCCGAGGCAGGATTGTAACCATTTAACGGCGCAAAGCGTTTCGGGTCCCGTTGTTCAATACTTTTGATGTTTAGACTTGGAAAGGTGGTGCTTTCTAATTGGTTGGCAACGAAGTACCCAGACTGAGGCTGTGCATAAATCCAACCCGTTTGTTGAAGGTAGTCATAGGCTTTAGTCGCCGTAGTCATGCTGACTTGATGTTGCTTCGCCATGGTTCGTAACGCTGGCAAACGGCTTCCCGCAGGGAGTCTTTGCGCTTGTATGTCGTCAATAAAATGCTGAGCAAGTGTTTCGTAAAGCGCCATAACATTCCCCCAAAGTATTTCCTTTCTTTGAATTGTACTCTTATTTTTATCAAAAATTGAATCTGTGTTCTTTTTTGTTTTCTAGTGATACTGGGGGCCAATGTTGAGTCAGTGTGGCGCTTCTTCTCGAAACTAACGCCTACCTAAGGAATCACCATACTGACTCAACATGAGAGGTTATTGCGGTGCTGAGATAGGACTATTTCAATAAACGCTATGTTTCTTTTCGAAACTAGCGCCTACCTCATCGAAACACGGCGTTCATTGAAATGTTGTGACACTCATCAACTATTAGAAAATTTAGGAACGAATAATGAAACTACGAGACTTTGGGCTGCTGTTTGCCTTGATGGCGTTATGGGGATTGAATTTCAGTGTGATCAAGCTTGGCGTGAACAGCGTTCATCCTTTAGTGCTCACTGCGTTACGATTTAGTTTTGCGGTGTTTCCGTTGATATTTTTTATTAAAAAGCCAGACGTGCCGTGGCGTTATTTGATCGCTTATGGTTTGTCTTTTGGTGTCGGCGTGTGGGGGCTAACGACGTTATCGATTGGTGCAGGTGTCTCGGCGGGCATGGCGTCTTTGTTATTGGATATGAGCGTCGTCAGTAGTTTGCTGGTGGGGTGGCTGTGTTTAAACGAAACCATTACTCGCAATAAGTTGCTCGGCGCTGGATTGGCTTTGCTTGGGCTGATATTGATTATGTCTGCCGAAGGCGGCTCGGTAACCGGTAAAGGGTTGGTTCTGGTGTTAATGGCGTCAATGTTTTGGAGTATTAATGGCTTGATTGTAAAGCGTGCGAATACCAAAGCTATTTTTGCTTTTAATATCTGGGGAATGTTGTTTGCACCTTTGCCTTTGTTGTTGCTTGCGGTTACTTTTGAAGGGGCGCAAGTTATCACTGAGTTGCCGAATCAATTTACTCAATGGACGTTATTTTCGGTTCTGTTTCAAGCTTACCCGACGACATTATTGGGATATTGGTTCTGGAATAAGATGATAATGAAATATTCCGTTTCGACGGTCGCACCGATGACGTTACTGGTGCCTGTGTTTGGTATCTTAGGTGGTTATTGGTTTTACGATGAATCAATAGAAACGAGTCAGGTCATTGCTACCGGACTGATTTTATTAGGTTTGTTTGTCGGGCAAATGGCAATGCCGAAATTGAGTTTCTTGAAAAAATTGAGAGGTGATTCATGCAAGAAATCCACTATGTCCTGATATTAATTGGTGCGTTTGTTGCTATGGCGAGTCCTGGACCTGCGACCTTGGCGATTGCATCTACGTCAATGAATCAAGGGCGAGTACAAGGTTTAGCGTTAGCATCTGGGATACTCACAGGCTCGCTATTTTGGTCTTGTTCGGCAGCCTTTGGTTTAGGTGCCGTGTTGTACGCGAATGTCTGGCTATTCAAAAGCTTACGGTATGTTGGCGCAGTCTATTTATTATTTTTAGCGTACAAATCTTGTCGTTCAGCAATGGTGAATAAATCTGATTCGAGCAAAATGTTGGCCACGCAAGAGGTAAAACAAACCTCTTTACGCGCGGCTTATTTTCGTGGTTTGGCCATTCACTTAACCAATCCTAAAGTGATTTTGTTTCTAGGATCGTTGTTTGCTATGGGGATGCCGAGTTCAGTTTCTACGCAAAGTTTGTTGTCCGTCATTATCTTATTAACGATTCAAAGTGCCTGCATAAATTTGGGCTACGCTGTGTTGTTTTCGAATCCAAGCATTCGCCAAGGTTATTTTAAAATGAAACGCGGCTTTGATGCCGCCTTCGCACTGATGTTTGGCGCAGCGGGCATTAAAATATTGTTGAGTAAAGTGAATATGTAACACCGTATTTGTTATCATGCGCTTTATTTTTCAGAGTGTTTGCTATGTACGATGCTTCTTTGTGGCAGCCCAGCGCTGATATGTCTATCTTGCAAAAACGCGCGCAGTTACTGAAAGCCATTCGCGCTTTCTTTGATGAGCGCGAGGTGATGGAGGTGGATACTCAATGTTTGTCACTGGGTAGTATCACTGATCCACATATTGAAGTGTTAACCAGCCAGACACGCTCCCAAGGCCAAGACTTGACTTATTACCTGCAAACTTCCCCAGAGTTCGCTATGAAACGCTTACTTTGCGCGGGTTCAGGTTCTATTTATCAGTTGGGTAAAGTATTCAGAGCTGAGGATATCGGCCGCCGCCACAGCATCGAATTTACTATGTTGGAATGGTACCGAGTCGGTTTTGATCATTGGCAGTTGATGGATGAGATCCAAGATCTGCTGTCGGTGTTATTGGATGATGCGTCGTTAACGTGTGAACGACTCAGTTATCAAATGGCGTTTTTACGTCACACGGGATTGGATCCTTTCACCGCGACATTGTTCCAGTTGCAAACATGCGCTCATGAGCATACGGAATACGGTTTGCAGGAAGAGGATCGCGATACCCTGCTTGAGTTGCTTTTCTCAAGTGTGGTGGAACCCGTTATTGGTAAATATGTCCCTTGTTTTATTCACAGTTATCCTGCTTCTCAAGCAGCACTTGCTAAAACGCATTTGGATGAAAAAGGCCAGCAAGTCGCAGCCCGTTTTGAGTTGTATTGGCAAGGCATGGAGCTGGCAAATGGTTACCATGAGTTGACCGATGCTAAAGAGCAAGCAAGACGTTTTGCCGAAGACAAAGCAACACGTCAGGCAATGCGTTTGGCGAATCGACAATTTGACGAGCGATTAATCACCGCGTTAGAAAGCGGCTTACCGGATTGTGCGGGTGTGGCGTTAGGTGTAGATCGTTTGTTGATGTTACTGTGTCATAAGTCACACATCGCTGAGGTGCTGCCTTTCGCTCACAATAGGTCGTGAGTGAATATGGGGCTTATGGTTCACATGTATTTTCGGGTAATCCGCTTGTTTTTTGGTCCAGCCAGTCAGATTCACTGACAGGCTCGGATAAATGGTACCCTTGTAAGTAGTCGATGTTTAAATCAACGAGCTGCTGCATCACGGCTTCACTATGAACGAATTCAGCGTGAGTTTTAATGCCTAAAGAATGGGCGAGATTATTGATGTTTTGCACCAGCTTTTGCAATTTCTCGTCCTTATCTATGGTTTTAATAAGGCAGCCGTCTAATTTAAGAATATCGGGGCTGAGTGCGACAAGCTTTTCTAAGTTTGAGTAGCCAGCGCCAAAGTCGTCAATCGCCAGTAAAGCCCCCGCTTCTCTAAATTCATTAATAATCGGACTGATCCATTCGTAATCTTGAATAGATTCGGATTCCGTTATTTCTAACGTGAGACGACCATTCACTTGATTGCGTTTGAAAAATTGACGCAGCGCTTTTAATGTCGCGTAATGCTTGAAATCCAACACCGATAAATTGAGTGATACATGAGTGTTAGGATAATGATTCAGGATGTACTCGCATTTTGTCAGCATGACTAAGGTGACTTTAGCGTAGAGCTGAGTTTGCTTTATTAAGTCTAAAAACAGGGCAGGGCTAACGATTTTATCGTTAATTCTGGCTCTTAAAAGGGCTTCTGCGCCGATTTCCTTACCGGTTTTGCTGTCATAATAGGGTTGGAAATAGGCTAGGATGTCGTCATTTTCTAATGCTTTACGTATTTTTAATATCCATTCCAAATTGTCTTCGGGCGTGGCGTTATCCAATAAGTCGCCATTCCAGCAGATGGGCTGGTTATTCATTTGAGCAAAACGTCGAGCTTCACTGGCTTTGATCAGTAAATGGCTTTGTTCGCAAAGCGGCTGTGCTTGTTGGTCGTACGCCGAGGCAATGCCTACTGATAAGCTCAATGTGAGCCAGTGTTCAATCTGGTTGGTTATGGAGAATTCTTGGCTTTCGATGCTTTCAGCCAGTTGTCGAAACATGCGGTAAATTTTAATCGGCGCAATATCATTTTGGATAGAAACGGCGATTTCATTGGCGGAAAGGCGATAGCAGGTGAACTCTATACCGACCGAGCTGGTACTCAAGCGTCGCTTTAAATATTGCGTAAGTTGCGCAAAAACATCATCGGCGGCGTCATAGCCATATTGCTGGTTGATTAATCTAAAATTGCGAATCCGAAGCACAGCAAGATGATACACATCTTGTCGATTATTGAGTCGACCCAGTAAAGAAAAACGATTCAGCAAACCGGTTTGAATGTCGTAAAGCCAGTCTCTGTTGAGATTGCCTACAGGGTGAATCGACATTGAAGCGTGCTCTTCTTCAAGGTCTTGAAAGGCATTGTCGATCAAATTGAACATGGGTGCTAACGAGGTATGTTCGCTTTGAACCTGAATGGGCGTAATGTCGCGTTTGCTTTCGTTTTGTCCTTCGCTTAATGCCAAATACGTTAAGGCGTGTTGCATGACCTTGGTGCCAAATTGTGTTGAGAAAAATTCACCGAAGCAATAGCAGCCGTGCAAAGGGCGTACTTGATTAAGCAGATTTAATTTGTCCGTTGGCTGGCCATTGATGAAGTCTTCGCGGCTAATGCAACTAAATACCAAGACGCTTTCTGGGCGTTGTTCGTTAAGACTTTGTATTTTAGGCAGAGTAGAATGCAGCGAGTGTGCAGGATGAAAATATAAAAACTTTACCCATGCGCCTTCTGGTAAGGCTTCGCTCATGACGATAGCGCCGTCACTGTGCCATTGTTGTGGTATGGCGTTGACTTCAATATTGTTGTTTACCGTGGTGAGTGCAAACTGATTGGCTACAGATAAGTCGATTTTTTCGCCATTGGTGAGATAGCGTTGATATACTTTTTGTGCAGGTAAATGGTCAATTTTTTTGACAATATTGCCCTCACAGGCAGTGATGCGCATGCGTCGACCAATCGCAATGCTGTCGACAAAGACATCACGCTGTTGGGTAAGCTTAGGACAAATAATGCCTACGGCGACCGACCTATCTTGGTATAGTGTGTCTTGATGAAGTACCCAGCTCTGTTCTTGATCAAAGAGACCGGCGCGGCCGCCACTAATGGTCAAGGTATTGCGCTTGGTTAGAGTAAAAAAGGCATCATCGAGCGTGCTTTTTGAATCGATTAAAACAATGTAAACCCTAGCTTGGTCTTTTTCATTGGCATTCAAAAAGGGAGTGAAGAGTTTTTCACCCGATGCGACAGGGTCGTCATTGTCGTAGGGTGCACTGTAATGTGCCAAATGACTTTTTTCAAAATACGAAAAGATAATGGTGGCCCCGTGCTGGTAAACGTGACCATTTGATATGTGGCGTTGGCTTGCCATACCAATACGACAAGCATCAGGAAAATGTTCCGAAAGAGACACCGCCCATTGTTCCGCTTCTTCACGCGAGAAGGCGCCGTAAAGTTGTAATAAATCGGGCGACGCTATACCTTTTAGGCTTTGAGCGAGATCGTCGAACGTAGAACAATGGATACTAGTGGAATGCATTTTTAGCCTAGTTGATAGAAGTTAAAAAAATACGTTCTCTCGGTACATTGTTAAATTTGATTAAGTTCATAGAAAAATACAATGCACAAAATAATCATAGCATGATAGGACACCAACTTGAGTGTAAACAATAAGTTTAATGCAAAAATTGTTGTGACCAATCGTATCAAAAAATACTACATTTGGTTGTCTTTAGTGGTTTTCACCCTCACTGTGTTGGCGGTATGGAAGGGAGGAGAAGCACTTAAGAACCAACGCATTAAGACGTTAAGAGTCGACTCGGCTGAGCAGCTTAGTCAGCTTGCTAGCGTGTTGGAAAGCGCCATAGCAAAGTACCAACATATGCCCACACTCTTGGCGTCCAATGATAGGGTAAAAAAAGCGCTGCGAAATGGTTTAGTTGACGATATTGAGCAGTTGAATCGTGAGTTAGAGCAAATCAACCGTATCACGGAAGCATCGGACAGCTACATTTTAAATACCGATGGTTTGACGATTGCCGCGTCTAATTATCGTGATGTGAACAGCTTTATCGGTGGCAATTTTGCCTTTCGCCCGTACTTTAAAAATGCCATGGAAGGGCAACTTGGGCGATACTACGCACTTGGCACTACCTCGAATTTACGGGGGTATTATTTCTCCTATCCTGTGTATGACCAAGGTGACGTGATTGGTGTCGCTGTCGTCAAAGTCGACCTTACGCAGTTTGAAAAACGCTTTGCAAACCAACGTTATGAATTTTTACTGTTAGATCCTGACAACATTGTTTTTAGTAGTTCCAAAGCCAGCTGGTTATATCGAGTGCTCGGTGAGCTGTCGAGTGCAGATCTACAGCGTATCGCTGACTCTCAGCGTTACTTTGGTCAACGTATTGAAAAACTTACCGTGTATCAACAAACCCCATTTGCTGATGGTTCACAGATTGTCACCGTGTTGGAAAATGCTTCTCAAGACAGTGGAGAGGGGCCGCGTCAATCGTACTTAAAGATGAACCGTCCGATTCAGCTATTGGACTTTAAGGTCGCCACGTTTACGCCACTGAAGACCATAGAGGAAGAAATATCCCTATGGCGAACCATTTTTGCAGGCGGGGTTACCATCACCGTTCTGTTATTCGGTTTGGCCGTTTTACGCAGAAAAATGCTGCGAGAGCGATCTTACGCCAATGAGATGGCACGTCATAATCAGGCTTATATACGGGAAGTGATTCAGAACACGCAAGCAGGCTTGGTCACGCTCGATGAAGAGCACAAGGTCGAGTCGTTTAATCCTGCTGTTGAGCAATTGATAGGGCAACCCTTGGCGCCTTTGGTCGGTCAGCCGTTGAGCGCCTTGTTTATGCCGGAGAATACCAAAGAGCAAGCCCTGATGTCGCGGGAAGGTTTTTTGACCGCCACAAATCATAAACCTAGCAGAGTGCTGACACAGGAGGGGTATTTGTACCATGGTGATCAGCCTTCTGTGCCGGTTGAAATGACTTTATGTGAGATGCAGCTGCCAGACCGACTAAGCTATCTGGTGACCTTTCACGATATGACGGAGCGCAAGCATTATGAACAAGAAATTACCGAAGCGCGGTTAGAATTAGAACAGAGAGTGCGAGAGCGTACCTATGAACTTGAGGGTGCCAACACGCGTTTGCGTCAAGAAATAGAAGAGCACAAAGGCACTCAGCGAGAGCTCATTCAAACGGCCAAATTGGCCGTTCTTGGACAATTAAGTGCCGGTTTAAATCATGAGTTAAATCAACCATTAACCGCCATTAGAGCCTTTGCGGGTAATAGTTTGAAATTTCTCGACCGCGGGCAATATCAACAAGCGCATGCCAATTTGCAGCATATCAGCCAGCTAGGTCAGCACATGGGCGATATTATTGCGCGCTTTAAAGTATTTGCCCGCAAGGGTGATGTACAGCAGGGGCCAATCGCGGTGCAAACGGCGATCATGGGAGGGCTGAAAATCATGGGCCCACGTTACAAAGAAGTGGGTATTGAGCTGGTGGTTACTCCAGACCAAGGCTTTATCGTCAACGGTGATATGGTATTTTTAGAACAGGTGTTAGTGAATTTGCTGGCCAATGCAGCCGATGCCATTTTAGAGGCGCCAGATCATCGGCGCAGAGTGCAGATTGAGCAGACAGCCACTCAGGATCACGTGACCATTTGTGTACATGACTCTGGAAGGGGGTTAAGTGACCAAGCCATCTTGCATTTATTTGAACCGTTTTTTACCTCTAAGCCTTCTGGTTTAGGGTTGGGACTGGGGTTGTCTATTAGCCAGCGTATCGTCGAGGCGATGGGAGGGCGCATCAGTGCCCATAATAGAGACGCAGGGGGCGCTGAGTTTTGTGTTAGTCTACCGCGCTTTCAGTCGCTAGATACATAATCACCTATTTCTACACCCGAAGGGGGAACCTTAATGTCAGAGAGTAAACCGGTCATTGTGATCGACGATGAACACGCGGTGCGGATCGCTATATCACAGACTCTACAGTTGGAAGACTTTGACGTAGCTGAGTTTGCGACGGCTCAAGGCGTGGTGGAGCGGTTGTCACTCGACTGGCCCGGTGTCATCGTTAGCGACATTAACTTACCCGGTAAAAGTGGTTTGGAATTGTTTGAAGAGGTTAAAAAAATTGACGCAGAAATTCCGTTTATTTTAATAACCGGCCACGGTGATATCAGCATGGCGGTAAGTGCCATTCGTGATGGCGCTTACGATTTTATTGAAAAGCCTTTCTCCAATGAAGACTTTTTAGAAGTCGTGCGCAGAGCGTCAGAAAAGCGTCGACTTACCCTAGAAAATCGCAACTTGCGTTTAGAGTTAGCCGCTCATAATGCCCCCGGCCCACGTATTATCGGTAACACACCAGGCATTCACCGATTGCGTCAGGCGCTGTTGCATGTAGCGGATACCGGCGCAGATATTCTTATTCAAGGCGAAACGGGGACAGGCAAAGAGCTAGTGGCGCGCTATATTCATGAGCACAGCTCGCGCCGCCGTCACACCTTTGTTGCCATAAACTGTGGCGCTGTCCCCGATTCTATTATGGAGTCTGAGCTCTTTGGCCATGAAAAAGGCGCCTTCACCGACGCCAAAGCACAGCGTATTGGTAAGCTGGAACACGCCAATGGCGGTACGCTGTTTTTGGATGAAATCGAAAGTATGCCGATGTCGATGCAAATTCGGCTGCTGCGGGTTCTCGAAGAGCGCCGACTGGAGCGCTTAGGTTCCAATACCTCAATAGACCTAGATCTGCGTATTTTGGCGGCGACCAAAGTGGACTTAAAGCAATTGAGCGAAGGGGGTACCTTTCGGGAAGATTTGTATTATCGTTTAAATGTGGTTCGAGTAGACATTCCTCCGTTACGCGATCGAAAAGACGATATTGCCTTGTTATGGCAGCATTTTTGCCTGGTAGCGATTGCACAGTATAAACGTGAGTCTGAACCGCTTTCCGCTGCGCGGATGCACAGCTTGTTGAGCTACGATTGGCCCGGCAATGTGCGTGAGTTGCGTAACCTCGCAGAACGTTATGTCTTGATGGGAGAGGCGGGATCGTTTGAATTTGACCAAATCATCATCAATGAAAATAATCCCGGTGTCATGACATTGCCAGAACAGGTAGAGCGTTTTGAAAAAACCTTGTTAGAACAAGAGCTACTGCGCCAAAAAGGCTCTATTAAAGGCACCATGGATGCGCTGGGTTTACCGCGTAAAACCTTGTACGACAAAATGCGTAAGTATGGTTTAGACAAAGAACTTTACAAACAGTAGCAGCAGGTGTGCTATAAAACCGAAAAGCTATAAAACTGAAAAATATCCCTACATACAAACGCCAAGGCGTTTTTTGCACAGAGGCCGCTTGCCCATACTATGACGTTATCACTGTTGTTATTTGAACAAGTGACCCCAGCGGTTTTTCTGTTGCTGATGGTGGCTTCTGCGCTTGGTTCTTTTTTAACCGCCAGCCTTGGGGTTGGGGGTGGTGTCATGTTGCTGGGCGTAATGGCTCAAGTATTGCCGCCGCAGTTGATCATTCCGCTGCATGGGGTGGCGCAGTTGGGGTCAAATGCAGGCCGAGCGGCAATGAGCTGGCGACACATTGATTGGAGGTTAATTGCGGCTTTTTTACCGGGTGCTGTAGTAGGCGCTCTGATCGGAAGCTTCGTATTAGTGGCGTTACCGCCTGCGGTCATGTATTTGACGATTGCCTTATTTATTTTGTATTTGTGTTGGGGCCCAAAGTTACCCAAAATGGTGCTTGGGCCATGGGGGACCATTTTGGCGGGTGGAGTCACTACCTTTATTACTCTGTTTGCTGGCGCCACGGGTCCTTTGGTAGCGGCTTTTATAAAACAAATTCACGCCGACCGTTTTCGTACAGTCGCGACGTTTGCTATGGCCATGTCATTGCAGCATGTTTTAAAAATCGCCGTGTTTGAAGTCGCAGGTTTCTCTTTAGAGCCTTGGCTGCCACTACTAGCCTGCATGATCGTGAGTGGTGCTTTAGGGACTTGGGTTGGCCTTAAATTGCTAAAACGTATGTCAGACCATTATTTTCAGCGTATTTTTAATATCGCATTGACGCTAATGGCGCTAAGATTAATATGGCAGTCAGTGGAGATACTCGCCATATAGCGATAAGGTTCTACAAGAGGGTAAAAATATGACAAGACAACGACTTCAAGTGCTAGGTCGAGCGAGGTTAGTTGCTCTTATTACCCTTGTTGCTGTGATCTTGGCTATTATCGGCAATGTGGTTATCTCGAAGGTGTTTGGTTTTCAGACGACTTGGTTTGAAGATGTCGTTCGTGCCACATTGATCCCCATGTATCTTGCTCCTCTGCTGTCTTGGCATTTGGTCGGTGGATTTTACAAGTTAGATCGCTTAGAAAAAAAGATGAGCCGACTGGCAAAAATAGACGGCTTAACGTCTGTTTATAATCGTCGATATTTTTATCAAAAAACCAGTGATTGGCTTCTTGATGAATCGAATTGGAATAAGAAATACGCGTTCTTCGTTCTTGATTTGGATTTTTTCAAAAGGGTCAATGATCGCTACGGTCATCTTTGTGGTGATCGAGTGCTTGAGGAATTTGGGGCGATTTTGCAAAGGTTAGCCCCTAGCCCAAATGTCGTTGGTCGGCTTGGCGGGGAGGAATTCGCCGTATTTTTGCCTGATATCAGTCAAAAAGAGGCAGAAAACTTAGCGGAGCAGATTTGTCAGGCACTGAGAGATAGCCTCATTGAGCAGGAGGAAGAAAAGGTCTCATCTACTGTCAGTATTGGCATATCCATGAATAGAAACAACGACCAATCCTCTATTGAGCATGCGTTTAAATACGCAGACCTTGCACTATATGACAGGAAAAAATCAGGGCGAGACGGTTACCGCGTGTATTTTTCTGACACATGAGTTTCCGTTTTCTAAATTTTAACAATCACCTCTTTTTGCTTGTGATGTTAAAGTATCATTTGTTATGAAGCTTAATTATGTCAAGGAAGACAATTATGCCAACTATTTCAATGTTCTATGGAATCATAGTGCGAATGTACTATTTTGATAATCAAAAGCATCAAAGCCCACATATCCATGTGCACTATCAAGATTGCGAAGCGGTTATTGATATCAGAGAGGGATTTGTACTGGAAGGTTCTCTACCTAAACCGAAGCAAAAACTTGTAGATGCTTGGGTTGAAATACACAAGGATGAGTTGATGGCTGACTGGCTGCTCGCGATTAATGGCGAATCCGTTTTTAAAATAGACCCCCTTAAATAAGTGTGCCTTATGAACCCTAAAGTGACTGCAGTTGAACCAATGAACTCTTATATTCTCAGGCTTACGTTTGAGAATAATGATGTCCGCGTGTTTGATGTGTCGCCTTTTTTGGAAAAAGGCATTTTTCAAGAATTAAAAGATGAAAGTTATTTTAGACAGGTTTCCGTAGCGTTTGGTGGGGTTCAATGGCCTCACGAGCAGGACTTCAGTAAAGATACCCTGTATTTATTAAGTTCCCCCGAAACTGTTTCGGCGCCAACTTACTGAAATCCATCATTTTGGTTATTAACGCCCAAAGTACCCTGTGAGATGTTGAATTTTGCTTTATTTTGCTAAATAGCCCTCATGTGGCTTTTTGAAACGCTTTGCACTGTTCGATAAGCGCGTCGATGTTGATGTGTTGTTCGGCGCTGTCGGCGAGGCGGTTGATTTCGGCATCGCGGTATTGGTCGTAGTCGAATGCGGCGGCTTGGTCGACGCCAGCCCAGTGTAGTAAGGCTTGTAGGGCGTCTGGATGGTCGAATATACCGTGTAAATAGGTGCCTATAATCTTACCATCTTCTGATATATAGCCCTCTTTTTCGCCATTTTCGTTATTTTCTCCATTCTCTAAGTTAGCAAAGTGGCGGATGCTGGTGTTAGTTGAAAAGCTTGATACGCCGGAGTGGATTTCGTAGCCCGTGAGTTGGGCTTGTTGTGTCTCGATTTGCAGATAGCCTTGGCGTTGCTTGAGTTGTTTTTCTTTTTCTAACACCGTGGTCATGGGGATATAACCAAAGCCTTTGGCTTGGGTGTTGGCGTGTTGGTTTTCTAAGCCATAGGGGTCGAGTAAGGTGTCCCCTAGCATCTGAAAGCCCCCGCAAATGCCCATGACTTTGCCACCATATCTCAGATGAGTATTCAAATACGCTTCCCAGCCTTCTTGGCGTAAAAACGCTAAATCACTCTGTACACTTTTGCTGCCCGGCAAGATAACAAGGTCGGCAGGCGGTATGGCTTGGTTTGGTTTGACCAGCGTGACTTGCACATCAGGGTGCAGGCGAAGCGCATCCCAATCTGTGTGATTACTGGTGCGAGGCATGACGGGAATAACCACGTTCAATTTGGTGTTGGCGTCCGTTTTGACGGGACTGTGGGCGACCGCGTCTTCGGACTCTAGATGGAAGCCTTTTAAATAAGGCAAGACACCAAGGACGGGTTTGCCTGTGCGTTCTTCAAGCCAGTCTAAGCCTGATTGCAGCAAGCTAATGTCCCCACGGAAGCGATTGATGACAAAGCCAATAACGCGATCTTGTTCGCTAGGGCAGAGCAGTTCCAAGGTGCCAACCAGATGCGCAAAGACGCCGCCTTTGTCGATGTCGGCAATAATAATAACCGGACAATCGATACTTTCAGCAAAGCCCATGTTGGCAATATCGCGAGCTCGTAGATTAATTTCTGCAGGGCTGCCAGCTCCTTCAATCAGTACAGCCTGATATTGATCGGCAAGACGGTAATAAGAATCCAGCGCCGCCACTTTGGCGATGCTTTTGTATTCATGGTAGCCAACGGCATCCATGTTGCCCACGGCTTTACCTTGGATGATGACTTGAGCACCGACGTCGGTATTGGGTTTAAGCAAGATAGGGTTCATGTCGACGTGGGGTTCGAGCCCGGCGGCGTAAGCTTGTACCGCTTGGGCGCGACCAATCTCATTGCCATCTTGGGTCACGGCGCTATTCAATGCCATGTTTTGTGGTTTAAAGGGCGCGACTTGAATGCCTCGGCGGGCAAATAAGCGGCATAAAGCCGTTACTAGGGTGCTTTTTCCGGCATCGGATGTGGTCCCTTGGACCATTAAACTAAAGGCTGGCATTCAGAGTCATCACGCTTTAAATCAATAAGGTGATAGAATTCTACCTCATTGTTCTATTATGTGAAAAACGACCTATATTCATGATCACTTCAATTTTTGACTTTTTAGCGACGAACAGCTTTATGGTGTTGGCGGCATTGGTGTTAGATCGCTTACTAGGCGAGCCCAAAAGCTGGCATCCGTTGATTTGGTTTGGTCGCTGGGTGGATTTGTGTCGCCAGCATATCCAGCTGCCTTTAGACGCGTCTTATGCTCGTCAACGTATGGTTGGGGTCTTGGCGTGGTTGATCGCGGTACTGCCTTGGATATTGATCTTATTCGCTTTATTTTGGTTATTACCCAATTTGTTGAATGTGATTCTGTCTATTGTGGTGCTGTATTTTGCTATTGGTTGGCAGAGTTTGCGGGAGCACGCGTTGGCGATTTATCAGCCGTTATCCGTTGTGTCGCAATCGCCTGGAATGACGACTGAAGAGACAGCTGAAAAACTCGATGAGGCACGTCTTGCCGTGAGTTATATCGTTAGTCGGGATACGCAAAATTTGGATGAGTCTGCCGTTGCAAAAGCAGGCATAGAATCTGTTTTGGAAAATGGCAGCGATGCGGTTTTTGCGCCGATTTTTTGGTTCGTACTCTTGGGGGCGCCTGGGGCTTTGTTATACCGTTTAGCCAATACGTTGGATGCTATGTGGGGGTATAAAACCGACGCTTTGCTGCATTTTGGTTGGTGTGCGGCGCGTTTTGATGATGTGCTGAATTATATACCTGCGCGATTGGTGGTTTACACTTACGCCGCTTGTGGTCATTGGCGGGCGGCTATTCGCAGTGCTCGTCGTCCTTCGGCCCGCTGGAAAAGTCCCAATGCGGGCCCTGTTATGGCCGCTGGAGCCGGTGCGTTAGGGGTTCAATTGGGTGGTGAGGCACCGTATTTTGGCAAAATAGAGACGAGGCCGATTTTAGGAGAGGGTGAAATGCCTAGGCCTAAACATTTAAAAGAGGCCATTTGGTTAGTGGATAAAAGTGTGTATTTATGGGGATTGGTGATATGCCTTTTGATCTGAGTAATAAGCCTGTGAATCTTGAGCTTGCCGCCCCCAAACATGGTGGTGATTTGGTCTATTGGCAACGTAAGGTGGGCAATGAGGCGTTAAATTGGTTGGATTTGTCTTCTGCCTGTAATCGAGAACCGTGGCCGGTTCCTGAGGTGCCTACGGCTTTATGGATGGTTTTGCCAGATCAAACTGAGTTATTAGAGCAAGCAGAGCGCTACTTTGGTCGTCGTCCTAATGCCATAGGGGCTGGATCTCAGCACATTATTGAATCTTTGCCGCCGCTGTTGCGAGAAGGCGCAGGTTTGACCTCTCAAACCGTTTTTGTGCCGCGTGTTGGTTATCAGGAACATGCTTTTGCTTGGCGAAAATGGGGTTATGAGATTGTGTATTATGACGCGTTAGAGGAATTATTGACGCAGCATTGGGCTGTGGCGGTGGTGATTCAACCGAATAATCCGACTGGTGAGCTCGCGTCAGCCGGTACCTTGTCTCAGTTGATCGCTCATGCAGAGCAACAAGACGCCAGTTTGGTGGTGGATGAAGCTTTTATTGATGCGACGCCTGAGTTGAGTGTGTTGAAGCTTCAAGCGTCCGATTTGAGTGAATCTTTGTTTATTATGCGTTCTGTAGGAAAATTTTTCGGGTTGGCGGGTGCAAGAGTGGGTTTTGTTTTTTGTGCGTCAAAATGGCAAGTCGCATTGAACAATTTACTGGGACCTTGGCCTGTAGCGACACCCAGTTTGCATTTGGTGAGCTTGGCGTTGGCGGATACCGCATGGCAATCTCACGCGTTGCAGAATTTGACCGTACGACAAACGGCGTTTGTTGAGCGAGTTATGCCAAAATTGAATACCATTTTTGATTCGCAGGACAGTGTACGAAATGCCTTATTTACGACTTGGTTTCTTGATAGTCAGGCGTATGCAGAGCACGTTTTTACCATGTTGCATCAGGTGGGCGTTCATACGCGTTTAGGGGACGGTTGGATTCGTGTGGCATTGCCTGCGTTGGATGAAATGGACGCGTTAAACCGTGCCTTGATACGCCTATTAAAAACCGCAGGAGATCAAACGCAGGGTTATTCAAGGGGGGAGCTTGCATGAAACATCTTGTTCTCGGTGGGGTGAGAAGTGGTAAAAGTGCGTTTGCGCAAGAGCAGGTAGCGGCTTGCGCAAAGCCTGTGTGTTATGTGGCGACGTCGCAAGTATGGGATGATGAGATGGCGAGCCGGGTTCGCCAACATAAAGACAATCGTCCCAAAGAATGGCAGTTAATAGAAGAGCCGTTGGCGCTTGCCAGTGTATTGGATTCTCTTAATGCGCCTGAACAGGCGGTCATTGTCGAATGTTTTACCTTGTGGTTGACGAATTTATTATGTTTGGAAGACGACGCTCGATTGGAAAGCGAAAAGTGCGCGCTGTTACAAGCGGTTGAACGCTTTGAGGGCGATTTAGTGTTGGTTTCCAGTGAAGTGGGTTTGGGGATTATGCCGATGAATGCCCTAGCTAGGCGTTTTGGCGATGAGGCAGGTGCTATGAACCAAGCACTGGCTAAACTGACCGATCGGGTAACTTTTGTTGCGGCAGGGCTGCCTCTACCGCTAAAATCCTAATCTGGCCTATTCCACCTAATGTCTGCGTGTTTGGTGACTTGTTCGTCACCTTATAGAGTAGATAAAACTAGTAGATAAAACGAACGATAAAAGCGTAGGAGCTTTGAAGATGACCCCTTATTCAAAAGATTTTCCAGTGTCTTGGGAAGAGTTACATAGAAATGCTCGTGCGTTATCTTGGCGGTTGCTAGAGCAAGGTCCTTGGAAGGGTATTATTGCGATTACCCGTGGTGGTTTGGTGCCAGCGGCCATCTTGTGCCGTGAAATGGACATTCGTTTAATCGATACCATTTGTATTGTCAGCTATGGCGCCGATGAAAAGGGGGATGCGGCCATGAAACAAGGGGAACTGAATGTATTAAAAGGTGTGGAAGGCGACGGCGAAGGGTTTATTCTGGTCGACGATCTTGTTGATACGGGTCGAACAGCAGCAAAGGTGCGTGAAATGCTGCCTAAAGCCCATTTCGCGACCATTTATGCCAAGCCTGCCGGTAAGCCATTAGTGGACACCTTTATTACTGAAGTGAGTCAAGATACTTGGATTCGCTTTCCTTGGGATATGGAATATACCTTCTCGACGCCGTTGGCAGATCGCCAGATAAAATAGCGTCCCCATCAGCACAAGTGAGATTTTGTGCGATGACAAGTGACGATTTATTGGTCTGTTTAAACATAAATTACGAGAGTGTTGTAAAATCAAACAAATATTGTGTTTCATTTACACGGTTTTGAGCTAACTTTATTATTAGCTTTGTAGTTACTGCGTACTAGATGACAAGTCGACGTACAAATTTTAAAAGTTAAACCGAATAGGATTAAATTTATGCAGAACGCACTCATTCGTGTTGTTTTAACAGGCATTGCACTGCTGTCAATCGCGCTACCTGCATGGGCAGAAGGCGTCGTGGCTCGAGCACAGTTTTCTACCGATGTTGTCGATAGGGAGCCTGTGGACAATGTAGGTCCTGTTGTAAATGTTGAGTATGGCGAGATTCAACGAGTCTATTTTTTTACCGATTTACGTGATATGGAAGGCAGTCAAGCCATTCACCGCTGGAAACTAGATGGTGAGCTTCAAGCCGACGTGGCTTTTGATATTGGTGGCGACCGATGGAGAGTCTGGTCTAGCAAACGCTTGATGCCTGGGTTTGATGGAACATGGAGCGTTGATGTTGTTCAAGACGGTGAAGTCATCGCTACGCACTCGTTTGATTATGTCGACAGTGAGTAAGGCATAGTGTTGAAGACAACCAGTTTGATGGTTAATGATAAATTTTTTATTGTTGTGAAAGGCTAGATGAAGAGGTTTTATGCCGCATTTACGTGTACGAGGCTTGGCGTTTGACGAGCTAGAATCCATTGCTGATATTTTGATTGAAAACCTTGCTGAAATGACGGATACACCGAATTCGCATTTTACCCTTGAGTTCCAAGCATCGACTTTTTTGGCCGTAGGCGGGGCTTCTCCTGCGTATCCGTTTTTTGAGGTTGTTTGGTTTGATCGCGGTGATGAGGTGAAACGCAAAGTGGCTCTAATGATTCAAGAGTTGGTGCGGCCGCTACTGGACAGCGGGCAAGACATTACTGTGTTGTTTCAGGATGTACAAGGCAAAGACTACTACGAGAATGGCGAACATTTTTAAGGTGCGTTGTTCGTTTAACCTCCCCCTCTTGGGGGAGGTGTTTAATACCCTTCTGTTTCATATTTATCCGCGTTGAAATTCGTACACACTGCCTAGATCCAATATCTTGGTTAACTCATCTAATGCCGTACGGCTTTCATTCAGTAACAGAGGATCTGCGAGATCTTTTTCGTGTAACTCGTCCCGGTAGTGCGCATCCACCCAATTATTTAACCGCTCAAATAAGGCGTCGTTCATCAGGGTGGCGGGGTTGATGGCTTCTTGCTCTGTAGGTGTGAGGGCCACACGCAAGCGCAAACAAGCCGGTCCGCCGCCATTACTCATGCTTTGTTTTAAATCAAAGACCTTGACTTCATTAATCGGTGAAGGCCCTTTGACAAGGCTATTTAAATAAGCCCAAACTGCGGGGTTATTTTCACATTCACCAGGCACAATCAGCACCATGTCGTTGACGTCACGGCTCAATAATTGGCTGTTAAATAAGTAGGATTGAATGCAATCCTGAACTGACACCGCGTTGCTTGGCACTTCAATAAGATGAAATTCAGACGCTCTGTCTCCCCACGCTTTTAGCAGGTCTTGCTTCATTTTCGCTGTGTCTAAGAAGGCTTCTTGGTGATAGAAATGCGCGTTGCGGTTGCCCACGGCGATCACATCATTATGAAACACTCCGGCATCAATCACGTCTGGGTTTTGTTGTGCGTATACAACATGTTCAGGATTCAAACCATGGCGACGTGCTACCGCCTGAGACGCTTCTAAGGTGTGACGAGCCGGGAATTTTTTCGGGCTGGGCGCTTGGCTGTTAAAAGCCTCCATGCCGTACACGAAAAACTCAACACCTTGATCCCCATAGTCGTGGCAGAAACGTGTGTGGTTTGCTGCGCCTTCATCACCAAAATGATCCACGCTGGGCAAGGCTGGATGATGGGCAAAATACGCATCATCTCGAAAAGTGGCTTTCAAAATCGCGCCCGTGGTTTCATGCTCAATAGAACGATGGAACTTGTTCACTAAGTTGGCTGGTGTGAAATGCACGCGCTTATCACGGGTATCGCCGCTTGGGGAGACGGTGGCCGCATTGGCCGTCCACATACAAGATGCTGAGCTAACGGCAGCAAGAATTTTTGGCGACTGTTTTGCGGCCTGTTCTAAGATATGAGCGTCACTGCCTGTAAAGCCTAAGCGTCTTAGGGTTGGAATATGTGGGCGCTCGTGGGGTGCCAAGACCCCTTGCACAAAGCCCAGATCAGCAAGCGCCTTCATTTTCGTTAAGCCCTGTTTTGCCGCAGCTTTGGGATTAGAAGGGCGCGCTGAATTATTCAGAGAAGCGACATTACCAAAAGAAAGGCCGCTGTAGTTGTGGGTAGGTCCCACTAAGCCATCAAAATTGGCTTCTGTCGCTTTGTTCATAATTACCTCGAATATTATACAGTCAATAATAGTTTACAGAGTCAGGCCAGGACCAAGCTTTTCAGGCAAGGTCAGGCTATCCGCTTCAATACTGGCGACTGGGTAAGCGCAATAGTCTGCCGCGTAGTAAGCGCTCGCTCTGTGGTTGCCACTGGCACCGGTACCACCAAATGGCGCATTACTGGACGCGCCCGTTGTTTGACGGTTCCAATTGATGATGCCCGCGCGACTGTGCTGCAAAAACCATTCGTATTCGGCGAGATCATCAGACAGTATGCCAGCGGATAAACCAAACTGTGTGTTATTCGCAATGTCCATCGCTTGCTCAAGCGAGGTATAACGCACAACGGTTAACAGTGGACCAAAGTATTCTTGATCGGGTAAACGCTCCAGCATATCAGTAGCGTCCACTATTCCAGGGGTGATAAAGCCTGTTTGGCTATCGCCACGTGTCATTTCAATGATCGGCGCAGCCCCAAGGGAAACAAGGTTTTGATACGCTTTTAACAAGCCATCCGCGGCTTGAGCCGATACCACAGGCCCCATGAAGGGTTGCTCGGTGGCGTCAAAACGGTCAATTTTAAGGGCCTTGGTCGCCTTCACTAGGGCGTGCAAAATCGCATCGCCATGCTCACCCACAGGCAAAAGCAGACGACGAGCGCAGGTGCAGCGCTGGCCAGCGGAAATAAACGCCGACTGGATAATTTCATGAACCGCAGCGCGCAGGTCAGCGGTTTTTTCTGATACCAATAAAGGGTTATTGCCGCCCATTTCTAGCGCCAGAATTTTTCCAGGGTGACCCGCAAAATCTTTGTGAAGAATATGGCCCACTTGTGGACTACCGGTGAAGAATAAACCGTCAATGCCTGAGTGGTTTGCCAGAGCAACACCGGTATCACGCTCCCCTTGAATCATATTTAATACGCCAGCAGGTAAGCCGGCTTCTTGCCACAACTGAATGATCAAGTCTGACGTGGCGGGGGCTTGTTCGCTTGGCTTAAACACCACCGTATTGCCCGCAATAAGAGCCGGTACTATATGGCCGTTAGGCAGGTGCCCTGGGAAATTATAAGGACCGAATACCGCGACAACCCCATGTGGACGATGGCGTAGGCGTGCGGTAGCGCCAGGCATAGGCGTGGTTTTTTCACCAGTTCTTTCGTGATATGCCTGTTTGGAAATGGCGACTTTACCTACCATAGCGGCGGCTTCGGTGCGCGTTTCCCAAATCGGTTTGCCGGTTTCACGGCTAATAACGGTGGCGATGTCTTCGCTGCGGGCTTTGACCAATTCAGCAAAAGCATCAATGATACTAAGGCGTTCTTCTAACGGGCGGTTTGCCCAAGTAGGAAAAGCCTGACGCGCCGCTTTGATTGCTAAATCGACCTGTGCGACCGTGGCGCTTTTGGCTTGCCATACTAGGCTGGCATCTGCAGGGTCGATAGACTGAACGGCAGGGCCTTCACCTTGTAACCATTGACCATTAATGTAATGTGCTTGTTTCACGGTGACTCCTTGTTAAATCATGGCTAAATATGTATTTGCCGAGTCAGCACAGGCACAGAGTGCGGTTATGTGTGGTGACTCGGCAGTTTCTTTTTAGTGACGAGTTTAACGTCTCGAATACGGAGACAATTCGACGATGCGTATAGGCTCTTTGCTTTCAATACACAAAGCGTCTGCTTCTTCTTGAGTGAGTGTCATGGCGCTGCCAGGCGGCGTCAGGCGTTGTATTAAAATACAGCGGAAATCCTTCACCTTAGCATTCGATACCAGATAGTAATTGCCTTCACTGACGCCTTCTCGAACGTCTTTAGGTTGCCCTATGTTGGCAAGGCACAACCGGCTCTCGCGTACGGCGCGAATATCCTGAACACGGGCTTCTAGGCTTGGACCACCATCAAAAATGTCCACATAGTTTTCATAGCGAAAGCCTTCTTGCTCTAATAAGCGGCGTGCCGGAATGGTGTTCTGATGCACTTGACCTAGTACATCACGCGCTTCTTTTGGCAACAAGTTAACGTACACCGGATTGTTTGGCATAAGTTCAGCAATAAACTGTTTACTGCCTTGAGAGGTGAGTTCATCGGCTTCTTTGAAATCAATCGAGAAGAAATGACGCCCCAAGCTTTCCCACAAGGGTGAGACACCGTTTTCATCACTCACACCGCGCATTTCAGCGAAGACTTTTTCAGTGAAGCGTTCAGGGAATTGCGCCATGAACATAAAACGGGCTTTAGACAATAACTGGCCATTTTTTGAATGACGGTAATTCTCTTCTAAGAAGAGCGTGCAGATTTCGCTGCAGCCTGTGAAATCGTTATTGAGAATCAGAGTTGGTATGGCGTTATGGACCCCAAGCTCCCGAGAAGCGTGGGTAATGGTGCCAAGGTGATAGCTGTAAAATGGCTCATCTAATCCCACCGTGGACAAGATGCCGCAGGTACCAACAACGTCACCCGTGGCCGTGTCTTCTAGCACCATAAGGTAGTCTTCATTGTGGGGCGTGGTGACATTGTCTTTAGCAAATGAACGCACGGCACCCTCAATTTTCTTTTTCAATATCGCTTCGTCTGCGACCAAAGAAGTGAAGCCAATACCTGTTTTGTCTGCAAGTCGACAAAGCGACTCTAGGTCGTTTTGGCAAATTGGGCGTATGACCATCATGATGTTTTGTCCTTTTTTATAATTAAACCGCGTCACGCAGTGTCAAGGTGTGGTTTACAGAGTTACCCATTGAATACGGCTTCCTGAGGAAATGCCCAGTCGCTCTTGGGTGGTTTTTTCGATGCCCAGCCCAGCCGTTTGCGGCTCGGCAGGGGCGGCGGTGACACGAAAATCTTCCAAATGTCCCGCTGAGATCAAATGCATGGCGCCTTTGCAGGTTTCGGTCAAAATAAGGGCTTTGCCCATTTTTTGTTGCGCTATGGTGTGTAAGCTTTCTGTTCTGGCCTCAACGGTAGGGCCAGCATCAAAAATGTCCACATAGCCACGAAACTCAAATCCCTCATCAAGTAAAATGTCGGCGCTCTGACTTGAGTCTTCATGAACTACGCCAATGACTTCTTGAGCGGCTTCAGGCAAGGTTGGTACATAAATGGGATAACGAGGCATCAGCTCAGCAATAAAGTGTTTGTTGCTGACGCCAGACAAGTAGTCGGCTTTTTTAAAGTCCATCGAGAAAAAGTGTCTTCCCAACGCATCCCAGAAAGCCGAATGGCCGTGTTTGTCGTTTTCTCCACGCAGTTCCACAAAAAGGCGCTTAGTAAAGCGTTCTGGATGACGTGCAATAAACAGCAAACGGGCTTTTGATAACAGCGACATCGCGGTCAAGTTTTGATGGGCTTTGTCAACAACCAAGGCAATGAGTCGGCTGGTGCCACTGTAGTCATGGCATAAGAAAAGCGCTGGGATACGGTTATGAATTTGTAACTGAGGTGATGCATGCACCACTTCATCGATACGGTAGCTGTAAAAAGGGGTATCCGCCCCTACTATGGCATCAATACCACAACATCCGACAATCTGTTCAGTTTTGGTTTCTACTAACACAAATAGGTAAGATTCATCCCCAGGTTGTACAACATCAGTCATAAAAGAGCGGCGAGACGAGGCAATTTTATCGTTTAAACGCTCTCGGTTGGCTGGAAAGTTGGTGATGCCAATACCGGCTTGTTGAGCGAGGCGCTCCAAGGCGGGAAGATCCGCAAAATCCGCTGGTCGTACAAGGTACATGCTTTCATCCTACTATTGAGTATCAACTGACGGTATTATCACTGAGTTAATTGGATGGAGTAAGTAGATGAATTCTTTAATTGCGACATTTTTTTCCATTTATTGGTTTTTATTGGTCGAATTTTAAAAAGTTTAACGGGAGTGGACATGAAAAAAGGCGTTTATCGGCATTATAAAGGGGCTCAATATTGGGTAGAACGAGTGGTGACACACAGCGAAACAGAAGAAGAATTGGTGATTTACCAAGCTTTATACGGCGAACAGGGTTGGTGGGCTAGGCCGCTCGAGATGTTCCAAGAGACGGTCAATATTGACGGTGAACAGATTCCTCGTTTTGAGTTTCTAACCGAGACGCCAGTCCCTAGTGACACCGTAAAAACGGAGTCATAAGTCTAGGGTGGCCGTAAGGTTAGTACGTGTTCGTCATCTTAAAGAGTGCAAGGCGAAGTGGGCGGGTGCATCCAGGGCGACTCGCGCATAAAGTAAATAATTTGTTCTCTCAGCCATCGGTGGGCAAGGTCGTTATTGAAGCGTTCATGCCAGAAAATATGAATCGGATGACGGCCTTTATATTCGTCAAGTTCTAATACTTCTTCTGGAATGGGGAGCAGTTTTACCGGATAAAAATGGGCCTTTTCACACATTACTTGGAGAAATAAATCCCCAATCGATCGTGATGTTACTAAAGCCATACCGCGCTTCACCGCCTGCATGGCGACCATTAGGCTATCTGTTTCTAAGTCGGGCTGGATAATATGGCCTTGTTGTTTTAACTTTTGCTCGGTTTTGGAAAAAGAACTGTGGCGACCGCTGCGTAAGTGGTGCGTCACAATTTTATGCTCGAGCAACTCTGTTAAGGTGACCTTATCTTGGTTGAACAAAGGATGTGCTTCACTGAGCACAATGCACGCTTCCATATAGCCCACCAGCTTACTGCGTACATTCCCCGGGGTATCGCTGACGCGCATAATGCCCAAGTCGACATTGCCGGATATTAACTCATCCAGATGAGTGTCGCCCCATGAGCTAATGGATAACCTTAAATGTGGCGCTTGGTACTGTAACGAAGCCAACAAGGGCTCGATAAAGTTTTCTAAGTCGCCCTCATCCACACGCAGTTTAAAGCGTCTGTCCAAGTTTTTTAAATCCAAGGTGTTTGGGCTCATTAACTCTGACAAAGAGCTTAAAATAGGCTGAATTAAATCATGCAATTCAGACGCTCTTGCCGTGGGTGTGAGTCCATAAGCCTGACGAGTAAAGAGTGAGTCTTTAAACAATTCGCGTAAACGTTGCAGACTTTTACTTAGGGCAGGTTGTGTCACATTGAGCCGCTCGGCCGCCCGTGACACGCTGCCTTCTTCCATAATGGTGACGAAAGCGACCAGTAACTTTATGTCCAGTTTCAAAATATCATCTAGGTGCATTGTTTTCTCATAGCTGGGTATGGTTTAGAAAACACCTCATACTGAAAGGCATGAGGTGTTTTTTCGTTACCTATACGGCGTCGAACTCTCTGTGTGGGCGATATTTCACTCGGAACAAAAGGGAGTAAAAAACCGGCACGGCAATCAGCGTCAGAATAGTGGCAAAGCCTAAGCCAAACGAAATCACCACCGCCATACCTTCAAAGAAGGCATCGAACAGCAAGGGGATCATGCCTAGAATCGTCGTCACTGCCGCCATACAAACGGGTCTGACACGGCTGACAGCCGAGTTGAAGATGGCTTCGTACTTTTCAGTCCCTTGTTCTAGCTCGTAGTTGATTTGATCGGCCAACACTATGCCGTTTTTCACCGTCATACCGGACAAGCTGAGGAAACCAAGCAGCGCCATAAAGCTGAATGCGGAATTCATTACCAGCAATCCAGTGGAGACGCCAATCAATGCCAAGGGCACACAGAACCAGATGGTCAAAGGCACACGAACCGAGTTAAACAGCAATACCGTGATAATAAACATAAACAGATAACCCATTGGTAGGGCACTGAA
This sequence comes from Marinomonas hwangdonensis, assembly GCF_003721245.1. GTDB lineage: Bacteria > Pseudomonadota > Gammaproteobacteria > Pseudomonadales > Marinomonadaceae > Marinomonas > Marinomonas hwangdonensis. The sequence continues at coordinate 137,888 of NZ_RIZG01000001.1, forward strand.
AATGTTCGCCTGAGCGTCTGTACTGCTTTCGTACTCACCGCCCCATTCTAGACTGTAGCCGGGTGGTAGTTCGATGGCCTCGATGTCACCACGGGTACGACTGAAGATCGACATAGCGGTTTCATCGTTGAGGATTTTCGGATCCGCCATGACAGTAATCGTCCGTTTACGATCTCGGCGTTCGATAATTGGGTCTTCCCAAACGGTTTCAAACCCAGATACCAAAGTGGACAGGGTCACGTATGAACCCGAGGCCGGACTGTAAATTTGCAAATCGCGAATTTGGTCGATAGACACCCTCTCGTTCGCCGGTGCTTTACGCACAATTGGCAAAAGATCCGTGCCTTCTCGGTACAAGCCGACTTGTGACCCAGTGAAATTAGTTAATAGCACTTCGTCCAATTCGGCTTTGCTAATGCCTAGGCGTCGTGCCTGAGCATCGTTAAAGATGGGTCGCAGCACTTTAACTGGCTGACGCCAATCGTCTTTGATGTTTTCCAGTCCGCCATCTTCACGGTAAATATGTTGAATCTGCGCGCTAATTTGACGTAGCACTTGAGGATCAGGACCGCTGATACGAGTTTCTAATTTTGCTCCAGAAGCGGGCCCTAATTGCAAACGTTGCAGCTTCACTTCAAGCTCTGGGTATTCTTCCTGCATTTTCTTATGCAAGTCTGTTAGCAAGCCTGGAATCGTGTCTTTCGCTTTCGTTCGGACAATAAACTGGGCATAGCTTGAGTTCGCTTGTTCTGCGTTGTAGGTCAGCATAAAGCGCAAAGCGCCTTGACCTGTTGTTGAAGTGACATTGTCAATACGGTCATCTTGTAACAAGTCTTGCTCTATCAACTGCACTATTTTGTAAGTGTCATCAATGTGAGTGCCTTCCGGCATTTGTATGTCTATATAGAACATGGGCGTTGTGGAAGGTGGGAAAAACGCTTGCTTGACGAATTGAAATGCCCACCCAGAAACCAACAAACCACCGATAAGGAAGACGACCGTCACCCAACGATAATGCATGGCTTTGTCTAGCAACCACTTGTAACCAGTGAATATAAAGCCTTTATAAGGGTCTACCTTGTCTGCTTCTGAGTCGTTAGCGTTGCCGTTTGTAATGCTTTCTTTGAAAAACAAATCACAGAAGAAAGGCGTTAGGGTAATGGCAGTCACCCAGCTCAAAAACAGCGAAATGAGCAACACATAGAACAAGGAGCCAACAAATTCGCCTACGGAATCGGGAGAAAGTCCGATGGGGGCAAACGCCATGATGGCAATGACAGTCGCACCTAAAAGGGGCCATTTTGTCTGTTTTACCACGGCACTGGCGGCTTGCAGTTTGGTTTTGCCTTTTTGCATGCCAATAAGAACGCCTTCCGTGACAACAATGGCATTATCAACCAGCATCCCGAGGGCAATAATCAATCCCCCAAGAGAAATGCGCTGCAAGTTGATTTTAAAGTAATCCATGACAATAAAAGTGCCTAGAATCGTCAGCAGTAAGATAATACCGATGAGAATGCCTGAGCGTATGCCCATAAATACCAGCAACACCAAGATAACGATGCCAACGGCTGCCGCAAGGTTTAATAAAAAGTCTGAGACAGATCTATCAACTTCTTTAGATTGAAAGTAAATAGGCTCCATGCTCAAACCAACAGGTTGCTGGTATTGCAGTTCTGTGATGCGTTTTTCAACCGCTTCACCAATCTTCACCACGTTAACATCCGCAGCAAACGATACACCAAGCAGCAAGGATTTATGGCCATCAAAGTTGACGAGGTGGTTTGTTGGCTCAGCGTACTCGCGTTTAATGGTGGCAATGTCGCTTAGTCGAATTAGGTTGCCATTGATTGGTTCCCCAACGATTAAGTTTTCCAACTCAGAAATGTCTTTGAATTCCCCTGTTGGACTGATACGTATGTATTCACTGCCGACTTTGACGCGGCCAGCATTAGATACATTGTTCTGATTTTTGAGTAAGTTCGAGAGTTGATCCGGCGAAATGCCCATGTTGGCTAATTTAGCGCGGGAGATTTCGATAGTCACTTGTTCGCTTTGTTCACCCGCGACCGTAACCTTAGCCACACCGTCGACCAGCACTAGCTCGCGTTTGACATAATCCACATAGTTTTCTAGATCTTTATAAGGGTATCCGTCACCGAACACCGCTAACATGACGCCGTATACATCACCAAAATCATCCACAACGATGGGGTTGGCAACGCCTGTTGGAAAGCCACCTGAAATGTCACGAATTTTCTTGCGCACTTCGTCCCAAATTTGTTTTAACTGCTCGGCACGGTAAGTGTCTTTAATGGTGATTTGTACCTGTGAGTAGCCTGCTTTTGATGTGGAAACGATTTTATCCACATAGGGCAGATTTTGCAGTTCTGTCTCTATGGCATAAGTGACTTCTTCTTCCACCTGTTCGGGAGAGGCACCAGGGTAATGGGTGATAATCAGCGACTCTTTGATGGTAAATTCAGGGTCTTCTAGTTGTCCTAAGTTGGTAAACGCAATGACACCACCGATTAATAAAATCAGTGTGAGCATCCAGCTGGTCACTTTTCGGTTAATAAAATACGCGGCAATATCCATTATAGACCTCGCTCACGTGTCCAAGGGCGAACAGGCATGGACTCATTTAGACGACTAACGCCAGCTGCGACAATCTCTTCCCCAGCGTTTAGGCCAGAGGTAATCTCCACATGATCACCTTGTAAAATCCCCAGTGTGACAGTGCGTGCTTCCACCTTGCCTTTATCGCGATCAAAGACCCAAACGGTACTGTTTGACTGACTTGCCCCCACTTTTTCGTGACGCAATACCGCTTCAACGGGCACGGTAATGTGTTGTTTGGCTCCCAAAATTGCACTTAGGTCCATGTCTACATTGGCCGTCATGCCTGGAAATAAATTACGGGTTTTTTGACCCTCTCTAATAAGGCTTAGTGTCACATCGTAAGCCATGGTGGCATTATCTGGGGTCGTGTTGTGCTCTTTGTAAATGCCGAATAATGTTTCGTCGGGTGCCACATCGACCAAGACGTTAGCGCGATAGTCTGAGTAAGTATCTTTAATGCTAGCAATGAGGCTTTCAGGCACCTGAAATTCCACATCTAGGTTGTCGATATTTTGAATGTGCATCAACGGCTGGGTCGCGCTGACGTATTGAAAGTTTTCGGTGTGTACCGCCGCGATGACGCCATCAAAAGGCGCAAACACTTGCGTGTAACGCATCTGATTTTTCGCAGACTGAAGAGCGTTGTTGGCTTGATCCAATGTGGCTTTATTGGAATCGTACTGGGCCTTTGTGGTCGCATTTTGCTGGTACATGGTTTCGATGCGCTTGAACTGCGCTTCCGCAAGGTACTGGTTCGCTTGCGCCAGTTCTACTTGTAATTTGAAATCCGTTGGGTCAAGAGACGCCAACAGCTCTCCTTGCTTCACACGCTGTCCTGCAACCACATTCAGCGTCATTAACTGTCCGCCAACACGAAATGCCAGATCAGCTTCTTCACTGGCTTTTAATTCGGCTGGAAAACGTCGGATGTTGATGGCATCGGTTGACTCTATGGTAATCAATTTGACTGGACGGACGACTTCTTTTTCGACCAAGGTCTCATCTTGGTCGGATGAGCACGCAGTCAAAATGAGAGACACCGCAAGGGTGAACCCCATCATTAGATTGGTTCGCATTGTGCGTTTCATTTATTGCTCCAGATAACTAGACAAAGTAGATAGGCTATAATGAAATTATTTTATATCTCTTAAGGATAGATATAAATTTTTAAATATATATTAAAGATATTCCTTAAGTGAATATCTTGTTTATATTTTGCTCAATCTGATTTTGCTGGCTTTGTTTCCACTGGCTTTGTTTTTTCCAGTTCTAGCAAGAATGTGTCCAATATCAAGTTGGCGGGCGCACTTTTTCGAGTGATAGCAGAAAACTGTGTGATGTAGTGGCATTGCTCTGGCAAGATGGCACGCATTCTGCCATCTCGTACCCAATGGCTGGCAACGTGGTCTGGGAGGAATCCTATATAGCGCCCCGTTAAAATCAAAAACGCGATGCCTTCTCGGTCTGTTGCTGTGGCGCTGGCGGTCAGTGGCTGATGATGGGCTTTTATTTCGGGAGTTTGTGCATAAGCGGGCAACACCGCATCAAAGTCCTTCAGCTTGTTTTCTGACAATAAGGCATCGTCTGTTTTGAATAAAGGATGGGCATCGCTGCAATAGAGTTTCGACGTTTCTTGGTAAAGATGGCGATAATCTAAACCGCTGAGTATTTTCAGCTCTGGCACAATACCCACATGTAAACGGCCGTCTAACACGCCACGCTCCACATCTGTTGGTGGAATCATGCGAATGTGAATTTTTACCTGAGGCCCTTGGTCTTTTAACCCCGCCAGAGCTTGTGTGATACGAGTGTAGGGTAGGGTAACCAAGTTGTCTGTAATACCAATGTTGAGTTCACCCTTTAAATGCTGGTGGAGAGCATTAATGTGGGTGCGGAAATTCTCAATAGAAGACAGCAATTGTAATGTGTAATCATAGACTTGGCTGCCTTCATTGGTGAGTGAAAAGCCCGAGCGACCACGCTGACACAGACGAAATCCAAGACGAGTTTCTAAGTCGGAAATGGCAATACTGATCGCCGCGCGGCTGATATTCAGTTCCACTTCAGCGGCAGAAAAGCCGCCACATTCTACCACTGTTCGAAAAATGCGTAAGATGCGTAAATCGGCATCGCCTATTTGACTGTGAAAATGACTCATGGTGTCCCCGCTAATAAAGAATCTAATTTGGCTATCATGGTTGAGTTTTATGGTTAAGTAAATGATTAACTAAGCGTTAATAGATTCGGGTTTTTATAATCTAAGTTTGTTGGCATAGTGTTTCTTATCGCCATTGTTTAAAGACTATTCTTCAGGCACAGGAGCCACCATGGACATAATTGGACACTTAATAAACGGTCATTACTCTCAGCAAGCTGAACGCACTCAAGACGTGTTTAACCCTGCCACGGGTGAGGTTTCCAAAAAAGTGGCGATTGCGTCGCGAGAAACCGTTGAAGAAGCTATTGCTGCTGCCCAAGCCGCTTATCCAGAGTGGCGCAACACGCCACCGATCAAACGGGCGCGCGTTATGTTCAACTACAAAGCCCTGTTGGAAAAGCATGCTGATAAAATTTGTGAACTGATTGGCGCGGAGCATGGCAAAATTTGTCATGACGCAGCGGGTGAGTTGCAACGCGGTATTGAAAACGTTGAATACGCCTGTGGCGCACCAGAATTATTAAAAGGTGAGCACAGTAAAAATGTCGGGCCGAACATCGACTCCTGGAGCGAATTCCAACCATTAGGTGTGGTCGCGGGCATTACGCCTTTTAACTTCCCTGCTATGGTGCCTTTATGGATGTTTCCGATGGCCATTGTGTGCGGTAATACCTTTGTTTTGAAACCCTCGGAGCGCGATCCAAGCACGGCGTTGTTTATAGGTGAGTTACTGCATGAAGCCGGCTTGCCAGCCGGTGTATTTAACGTGGTGAATGGCGATAAAGTGGCGGTAGATACCTTGTTGGAAGACAAACGCGTAAAAGCCGTAAGCTTTGTTGGTTCGACACCGATTGCCGAATACATTTACAGCAAAGCCAGCGCCAATGGCAAACGTTGCCAAGCGCTCGGCGGCGCCAAAAATCACGCTATTGTGATGCCAGATGCAGATATGGATAACGTAGTCAGTCAGCTTCTTGGTGCGGCATTCGGTTCATCTGGTGAGCGTTGTATGGCCTTGTCCGTCGCTGTCGCGGTTGGTAAAGCTGCTGGTGATGCTCTTGTAAGTAAAATGGCCGCCGCCATGAAGCCGCTAAAAGTAGGTGAATGCTCAGACAAAACCAATGACTTTGGTCCTGTTATTACCAAAGAGCATAAAGATAAGGTGGTAGGGTTTATTGACAGTGCGGAATCCCAAGGCGCCACGGTGGTGGTCGATGGCCGTTCTCCTCAGGTGTCGGGCTATGAAAAGGGTTTCTTTGTGGGCGCAACCTTGATTGATGGCGTGACCAAAGAGATGGACAGCTACCAACAAGAAATCTTTGGTCCTGTTTTACAGGTGGTTCGTGTTGATACCATGGAAGAAGCTATGACGTTAATTAACGACCATGAATACGGCAACGGTACTTGTATTTTTACTCGTGACGGCGAAGCAGCGCGTTATTTCTCGGATAATATTGAAGTAGGCATGGTTGGTATTAACGTGCCGTTACCTGTGCCTGTGGCGTACCACAGTTTCGGTGGTTGGAAGCGCTCTTTATTTGGTGATCTACACGCTTACGGCCCCGACGCTGTGCGTTTTTACACCAAACGTAAAACCATTACTCAGCGTTGGCCTTCAGCTGGCGTTCGCGAAGGGACGAGCTTTGCTTTTCCTTCTTAATTCTGCCTTTGTAAATCCCAGGGCCTTCTATATTAAGCAATATGATTTAATGGCTTGAACAGAAGGCGCTTTTTGTGGCGACGCGTGTTGAACATGCGTCGCCATTTTTTTGATAGGAGAGAGGCATTTATTTATGGTCTAATCTTAGTTGTATTTTCACCTTGAATAATCGGTTGGATGTAACATGAAGATGACAGTTTTGTTGATGACCACCAGAGCTTGGTTATGTGTGAGTGTGATTTTTCTGACGGCCTGTTCATCCTCGTTGGAAAAAAACGTGGTTACGCCAACACGTGAAGGATTAGATATTGAGGTAAGTGGTGATTTTGCTTATCTGTCGGGAGTGCTGGATCAAAACCTCGTCAGTGATTTAAGTAATTTAATACGTAGGAACCCTAATGTGACGGAGCTGGTATTAGTGGATATACCTGGTTCTGTGGATCAACAGGCGACGATGGAAGGTGCGCGTTTAATTCGACGTCTTGGTCTTAATACTCAGATCGCCCCAACAGGTTATGTGCTTTCAGGTGGGGTAGATTTATTTCTGGGTGGTGTTGAGCGAAGTATTGGTGCAGGGGCCGGTGTTGGGGTTCACGCTTGGTACGATGGTACGGCTTTAGACGCGACAAGTTTAGGGCTTAATGACCCTATTCACGCTACCTACATCAATTTTTATCTTGAAATGGGCGTGCCTGAGCGATTCTATTGGTTTTCATTAGAAGCGGCGCCTGCTAATCGAGTATATTTTTTGTCACCAGAAGAAGTATATGATTATCAACTAGCCACGCAGTAACAACTCAAACAACGAATTAACGTATTGGACGATCGGTTTACAGTGAGAGGGTTATGGAGCAAATAGAACTGTTTACCATAGAAAGCCCTTGCCGAGGCGTATGTGAAAACAGTGCAAAGGGCTTTTGCAAAGGCTGTTTACGCAGCCGAGATGAGCGCTTTCATTGGTTTTCCTTGTCCAATGAAGCGCGTCACCATGTGCTGGATTTGTGCAAGCAACGTCGAGTGCGGTTATTAAAAGCTCGACAAGATCGACTGGAGGCCGACTCTGCGAAGGCGTTGCCTTATGGCATGGAAGACGATCTAATGACCGACTTATTTGACACAAAGCCTAGCAATTAATCTTCGAAAATCGCATCAAGCGCTTCCGACAAGCGTTCAACGCCAATTACCTTCATACCTTCAATGGGCTTTTTCGGGCAGTTGGCTTTGGGTACTACCGCTCGGGTAAAACCGTGCTTGGCTGCTTCACTGATACGTTCTTGTCCTGATGGAACTGGGCGTATTTCTCCAGACAAGCCCACTTCACCCAACACAACTAAATTATGGGGTAAAACGCGATCTCGAAAGCTCGATACGACAGCGGCAATGGCTGCAAGATCGGCACTGGTTTCCAATACTTTCACGCCGCCAACCACGTTCAAATACACATCCTGATCGGCCGTTAGTAAGCCTCCATGTTTGTGCAACACCGCTAGCAACATTGCCAGCCGATTATGATCAAAGCCGACCGTGACCCGTCTTGGGTTACCCAGTGCAGAGTCATCGACTAAGGCTTGAAGCTCGACTAAAAGAGGACGGGTTCCTTCCCACACCACCATCACCAAGCTGCCTGCTGCAGGATGATTACTGCGATTCAAGAAAATAGAGCTGGGATTCTTGACTTCTTTTAAGCCCGTTTCCAGCATGGCAAAGACACCCAGCTCATTTACCGCACCAAAACGGTTTTTCATTCCCCTAAGAGTACGAAAACGAGAGTCTTCTGAACCTTCTAATAACACCGAGCAGTCGACCATATGTTCCAACACTTTTGGCCCCGCCAAAGAGCCATCTTTGGTGACATGCCCCACCAACAAGACAGCGGTTTGTGTTTGTTTGGCGAAACGCGTTAGTACCGCCGCACTTTCTCGAACTTGCGATACACTTCCTGGTGCCGATTCCACGCCATCCAAATGCATGACCTGGATGGAGTCGATGACCATCACCTTGGGTTTGACTTGTTGGGCAATGTTTAAAATGGCTTCCACATTGGTTTCGGACAGCATTTTTAAATTTTGGGTCGGTAAACCAAGCCGCTGAGCCCGCATCGCCACTTGTTGTAAGGACTCTTCCCCAGTGACATAAAGCGCACTTTGCTGTTGTGCGAGCCAACACATGGTTTGCAACAACAGGGTACTTTTCCCCGCACCTGGGTGACCGCCAATCAAGACGACACCACCAGGCACTAATCCGCCGCCTAACACGCGGTCAAACTCGCTTGCGCCGGAACTGAAACGTGGCACATCGCCTAGATCCACATCGGATAAGTTCTGAATGCCTGTGACAGCACCAGCGTAACCTTGGTAGCGAGGGTCTTGGCTGGCAGAAACACGAGCGGATGTTTTGCTAGAGGTTAAGCGTATTTCAGACAAGGAATTCCACGCGCTACACGCTTGGCATTGCCCTTGCCATTTCGCATAGTCAGCGCCACATTCATTGCATACAAAAGCGGTTTTAGCTTTAGCCATATTTATTTTTTGTTCCAAGAAACAGAGTACAAATCCAAACGACGGTCTTTCAGGTTATTAACCGAACCTTCGCTGCGAGTCAGTTTGAGCTTGTCTAAATCCAGATCCGAGAACATGATCATTTCCGTGTTTGGCGTGGTTTCTGCCATGACCGCATCATGAGGGTATGAAAAGTCTGACGGCGAGAAAACCGAGCTTTGAGAGTATTGAATGTCTAAGTTTTCTACCTGTGGAAGGTTGCCACAGCTGCCGCATATAACCACATAACATTCGTTTTCAATAGCTCGGGCCTGAGCACAGCGTCGCACACGTAGATAACCATTTTTCGTGTCTGTCCAGAAAGGCACAAACAAGATGTCCATGTCTTGCTCTGCTAACAAGCGACCAAGTTCAGGAAATTCCACATCATAACAAATCAAAATGCCTACACGGCCTGCGTCGGTATCAAATACGCGTATTTCGTTACCACCTTGAATCACCCAGTCACGACGTTCATGCGGTGTAATATGGATTTTTTTCTGTTCTTCAACGGTACCATCACGACGACATAAGTAGCTGACGTTGTAAACAATTTCGTCTTCGATCAGCGGCATGGAGCCAGTAATGACGTTAATGTTGTAACTGACGGCAAATTGCGACATTTCGTTTTTAAATAGCTCTGTATAGCTAGCTAAAAAACGAATGGCTTCTGTTTGGTTACGCTGATCGGGGCTTAAACCAATCAAGGGAGTGTTGAAAAATTCAGGAAAGAGGACAAAATCACTTTTATAATCCGATACCGCATCAATAAAGTATTCGACTTGCTTTAATAGTTCCTCAACACTTTCTACCTCACGCATCTGCCACTGGATAGCGCCAATGCGTACTTGGGTCTTGCGCGAACGAATCACATTGGTATCGGGTTCGAAGAAAATATTTTTCCATTCAAGCAGGGTGGCATAGCCTTGAGACTTTTCATCTTCTGGCATGTAGCGCTTCAGTAAACGTGTAATTTGAAAGTCGTTCGACAGCTGGAAGCTCAAAATAGGGTCGTAGATTTTACGCTCTTTCACCGCTTCCAAATATTCTGCTGCACTCATGTCATCGGAGTGCTCGTGATAATTAGGGATACGACCGCCCGCTAAAATGGCACGCAGATTATGCTGACGGCACAACTCTTTACGCGCTTCATAGAGGCGACGGCCCAAGCGGTAACCGCGATACTCGGGAGAAATCAAAGCATCGAGGCCATACAGGGCGTCACCCAAGGCATCGTTTAAGATGTTTTCTTTCTGATCGACTAAATCATCATAAGTATGTGGGTTACTAAAACGCTGATAATTTACCTGAACTGACAACGCCAAACCAATGATCTTGCCATGGTCTTCAAGGCAGATCTGGCCTTCAGGAAACTCTTTGATCAGTTGATGAATAGTGTGTTCCGGCCATGCTCCACCAATATCGTGGTATACCTTATCCATGAGCGTTTTGACTTGGTCATAGTCATTGTTGGTGAGGTTACGAATGGTTAAATGTAAATCTTCTAGCATGCTGGTCTCTTGAGTCTGTGTTAACTGTTTTGATGAAGGTTATGCTAACCCATAACGCCGCAGTAGGGGAAACCCATTTGGCGTTGTAAAAAAAACACCCCCGCTTTCGCGGGGGTGTTTTTTTCTTACTTACATGTCGTGATCTAGAACAAGGCGATTATTTTCTACCGAATTCTGGGTAGGCTTCCATACCACACTCTGAAAGGTCAACCCCTTCGTATTCTTCCTCTTCTGACACTCGAATGCCCATGATGGCTTTAATGGCTAGCCAAACAATAAGGCTGGTCACAAATACCCAGACGAATATGGTCAGTGCGCCGGCGATTTGACCACCAAATGTTGCACCATCGTTTGTCAGTGGTACAGCCAATAGACCCCATAAACCGACCACACCGTGAACCGAAATGGCACCCACTGGATCGTCTATTTTTAGTTTTTCCAGTGTTAGGATAGACACAACAACAATTAAGCCACCCACTAGACCGATCAGAGTGGCGCCTAGAGCAGATGGTGTATCAGGACCGGCTGTGATGGCAACCAAACCTGCCAATGCACCGTTTAAAAGCATAGTGAGGTCAGCTTTACCAAACAAGATACGAGCAAGGATTAAGGCACCAAGAGCACCACCTGCCGCCGCTGCATTCGTGTTCAAAAACACCATGGCAACCGCATTCGCATTGGCGATATCACCCAGTTTCAAAACCGAGCCACCGTTAAAACCAAACCAACCCATCCATAGAATCAGTGTGCCCAATGTCGCTAGCGGTAGGTTAGCACCAGGAATAGCGCGTACTTCACCGTTTGGACCGTATTTTCCTTTACGAGCACCTAGGATAAGAACACCCGCCAAGGCCGCAGACGCCCCTGCCATGTGAACAATACCGGAACCTGCGAAATCAGTGAAACCAAGATCACCAAGGCTAAACATACCGAATACAGAACCGCCGCCCCATGTCCAGTTACCTTGCATTGGGTAGATGAACCCCGTCATGACAACAGCAAAGGCTAGGAAGGCCCAAAGTTTCATACGCTCAGCAACCGCACCAGAAACGATAGACATGGCCGTGGCGACAAACACTACTTGGAAGAAGAAGTCAGACGCGCCAGAGTAGATCGATCCTCCTTCAAATCCGCCTTCGCGACCCGCAAAATCAGTCAATGTAGAAGATACGTCCACGTCTTGAATGCCCGTCAGGAACCAAGTGCCGCCGTACATGATAGAATAACCGCAAATTAAATACATGGTGCAAGAGATAGCAAATAGCGCCACGTTTTTGGTCAGAATTTCCGTGGTATTTTTAGAGCGAACTAAACCCGCTTCCAGCATGGCAAATCCCGCTGCCATCCACATAACCAGTGCGCCACACACCAAGAAATAAAAGGTATCCATGGCATATTGTAAGTGAAAAATTTGATCTTGCATGTTTCGCCCCCCAAAAGGCTAATTGGTTTCAGACTGTGGTTAAACAGCTTCTACGCCAGTCTCGCCGGTACGAATACGAACCGCTTGTTCAAGGTTAACGATAAAGATTTTACCGTCGCCGATTTTGCCTGTGTTCGCTGCGCCTGTAATGGCTTCCACGACTTGGTCTGTCATGTCGTCAGAGATGGCGAGTTCGATTTTTACTTTTGGCAAAAAATCGACAACATATTCAGCGCCTCGATAAAGCTCAGTGTGGCCTTTCTGGCGTCCAAACCCTTTTACCTCTGTTACGGTGATACCTTGTACGCCTATTTCAGAAAGCGCTTCTCGAACGTCGTCGAGTTTGAATGGCTTGACTATGGCTGTTATTAGCTTCATACCCACTGTCTCCTTAAAAAGTCAGTTTTAGTGTCATATCGCAGGTGATAAACACTATTCAATATGTGTGCCATGTATCCTAAAGTCTTTATTACTCTAGGATTACTTACTTTTATGGAAAGCGAATCAGTTGGAGAAATAGGGATAAGTTTTTCTGTGTGCGACATTTTGGACAGTCCAAAAAGTGCATTGCGTCATAGTGGTGCAATTAGGGTGAGTAAAAGCGTTTAATAGATAGCTTGTTTGCACCTTCTATGGGCCTTTATACTAAGTGTTATTCAACGATTAAAAAGAGACGAGCATGATTGACCAATTTATTAAGCAGTTTGGAAACGGACTAGAGCAAGCCGCCGACACATTGGGTAAGCTGCCAAAAGAAGAAATTCAGGCACAGCTGCACGAAGTGGCTCGCAATACCCTAAGTAAGATGGACCTAGTCACGCGAGAAGAGTTTGAGGTACAAGCCGCCATGCTGGCCAAGTACCGTGAAAAGCTCACGGCCCTAGAAGCACGCTTAAACGAGTTGGAAAAGTAGTAGAAAGCATGACGACAAGACGAGAAAAAGGCGCTTACCAGGGTGTGAGTAAGCGCCTTTGTTAAACTGAAAGTGAGTAGCTAGTCACTTCCAGCCGTGCTGCCAATCTTCCCTAGACGTTAACTTTTGCCAAGGGAATATGTATTGTTTTTTATTGATAACGGCTTCAAGGACGCATTCGATAACCGTGTCTTCTTCATTCCGTATCAATTGAGTCACAATGAAATGCTTTTCTTTTTGCTGCGGTGAGGTGCATGTCCACTTCGACAGAAGCAGCTTGTTAGGATTGATTTTATTCATAGTCTTATCGGTTTCTAAAAACAATTTATTATTATACGAGTACCGTGAAACGCTGGATTGCTTTTCACGTGCAGAAATAACCTTATCAAGGAGTGATCATGAGTTTAGCCACTTTATACAGCCGTGCCCGAGTGGGCGTTTCCTCTCCCTTGGTGACGGTGGAAACCCACATATCAAACGGTTTACCTTCCTTAAATATTGTGGGTTTACCCGAAGCCGCAGTTCGTGAAGCCAAAGATCGAGTGCGCAGCGCGATTATCAATAGCCATTTTGAATGGCCGACACGCCGAATCACCATCAACTTAGCGCCAGCGGATTTGCCCAAGGAGGGTGGGCGTTATGACTTGGCCATTGCCATCAGTGTGTTAGCCGCATCAGGCCAGCTTGGCGAGATTAGCCTGCGCGACATTGAATTTATTGGTGAATTGGCTTTATCAGGTGACATACGAGCGGTGCCGGGTTTGCTACCGTCCGCCATTGCCTGTCATCACGCCAATCGCCAATTGATTTTGCCCGAAGACAATCAACAAGAAGCCGCTCTGGTAGAGGGCGATGCTGTGTTTGCCAAGCATCTGACTCAGGTCACCGCCCATTTATTAAAACAAACCAAGTTGCCCGCTTGTGTTTCTAAGCCCGCTGAGCCCTTGCCCATAGATCACAAAGACATGCGTGATGTAAAAGGCCAATACCAAGCAAGGCGTGCCTTAGAAGTGGCCGCTGCAGGTGGGCATAATCTCTTGTTTATCGGGCCCGCTGGTACAGGAAAAACCATGCTGGCGTCGCGTTTACCCAGCATCATGCCTGCGATGACAGAAGCCGAAGCGCTCGCTGTTGCTTCAGTGCAATCCGTGGCAGGGCGAAAAATGGGCACAGACTGGCATTGGTCCGAGCGCCCCTTTCGTTCACCGCACCATTCTTGCTCAGCCGCTGCGCTAGTGGGTGGCGGTTCGATTCCTAAACCGGGAGAAGCATCCCTCGCCCATTGTGGTGTTTTATTTCTTGATGAATTGCCCGAATTTGATCGTAAGGTGTTAGAAGTGTTGCGTGAACCATTGGAAAACGGCGAAGTGCATATTTCTCGTGCCCGTGGTCAGGTGACGTTTCCAGCCAGATTTCAGCTGGTGGCTGCAATGAACGCCAGCAACGAAGCCTACAACGGCGGGCAAGACTACTACCAATCCAGCGCCAGCCAAAAATACCTAAAAAAACTGTCAGCGCCGTTTTTAGATCGCATTGACTTGCATGTGGAAGTGCCGCCTTTGCCCTCTGATGTGTTGGTGAATGCCCAAGAGGAGGGCGAATGCAGCGCCAGTGTTCGCCAACGCGTTGAGCAAGCCGTGGCTCGACAAAGAGCACGCCAAGGAGTACAAAATGCCTTGTTAAGCGGACGTCAATTAGAAGCTATTTGCGCCCTGAGCGATGAAGATAAACACTTTATGCAGCAAGCCTTAGAAACGCTAAAGCTGTCTGCTCGGGCTTATCATCGAGTGTTAAAAGTCGCATTGACCTTAGCCGATCTAAACGACTCAACCGTAACCAGAGCACACTTAATGGAATCCTTAAGCTATCGAAAAATGGAGAAAACCTTATCCATGGCAGCGTCGGCTTAATGTCTGATATATCGGTGCGACACAGCGGAATCTCGGGTACACTAAGTGCTGATTTTCATAGCCTTAGCCAGAGTTTTCCATGAGTGAATTTTTACTGTCCATCTCCCAACGTTTGCGTAACCTCAATGAGCGTCAATTGGATGCGGTAAAGCAAATTGACGGCCCTTTGCTGGTATTAGCAGGGGCTGGGTCAGGAAAAACCAGCGTAATTACCACGAAAATCGCCTATTTGATTCAAACGTGCGGGTTTAAAGCTAATAGTATCATTGCCGTTACCTTTACCAATAAAGCCGCTCGTGAAATGAAAGAGCGCGTGGTAGGTATGTTGTCTAAGCCGGAAAGTCGTGGTTTGAGTATCTCGACTTTCCATAACTTGGGCTTACGAATTTTGCGCAAAGAGTTTCGTCGTGCTGGCCTAAAAGAAGGCTTTACCCTATTCGACGCCCAAGATTCACTGAGTTTGGTCAAGGAAATTCTGGACAAAGAGTTCAATGGTCAAATGGACGCGGCGGCCTTTTGTCAGAACACCATCTCCCATTGGAAAAATGACCTCACCACACCACAAGAAGCCATGACCAATGCGGACACCGAGGAGTTTTTGCTGGCCGCGCAAGTGTACGTGCAATACCAGCGTTATCTGCGTGCCTACAATGCAGTGGATTTTGATGATCTCATTCTTTTACCGGTGAGTTTGCTTATGGCAGACGAAGACTTGCGTGACCGCTGGCAGAAAAAAGTCCGTTACCTGCTGGTGGATGAGTGCCAAGACACCAACACCAGCCAATATGAATTGATCCGTTTGTTGGCGGGCTTTCGCCGTTGCTTCACCTTGGTGGGAGACGACGATCAATCTATTTACGCATGGCGTGGCGCGCGGCCAGAAAATCTAGAACGCTTATCAGTGGATTACCCTAATTTAAAATTGGTCAAACTGGAGCAGAACTATCGTTCCACCAAAACCATTCTAAAAGCGGCCAATACCCTGATCGCCAACAACCCACACATTTACGATAAAGCTCTGTGGAGTGACCACGAAGAGGGCGATCCAATTCGCGTTATGGTAACCCGTAACGAAGACGCCGAATCCGAACGCGTCGCTGCTGAAATCCAATCTCGTCATTTACGACATGATATTCCCTATCGCGATTTTGCCATTCTGTATCGTGGTAATCATCAGGCACGCCTGCTGGAAATCAAACTGCAAGCGTATCGTATTCCCTACAAGATGAATGGGGGGACCTCATTTTTCTCCCGCGCTGAGATCAAAGACTTAATGAGTTATTTGCGTCTTTTGGTTAACCCATCGGACGACAATGCCTTCCTGCGCATCGTCAATTTACCGCGTCGAGAAATCGGCCCCGCGACGTTAGAAAAGGTCGGTAACCTCGCCACAGAACGGGGTATTAGTTTATTCGAAGCATCGGGTTATAAAGAGCTCGAAGACAGCATCACAGGGCGTTCGCTAAAAAGTTTGCAGGAATTTGAACGTTGGATGTCCACCTTACGCCAGCGTTTAGACGGTGCCTCGCCGGTGCCTGTGATAGAGCAAATGATTAATGACATGGACTATTACGGCTGGATTCAAGAACAAACCTCATCAAGCAAAGCCGCCGAGCGTCGTATTGAAAACGTGCGCTTTTTATTGGACTCTATTCAGCGCATGATGGAATCCGCGTGGGAGGAAGACGAAACGGCTGGCTTGGATCAGGCCATCAGCAAGCTGTTATTAATCGACATGCTTGAACGTCAAGAAGAGGAAGAAGACGAAGATAAAGTGCAATTGCTTACATTGCACGCCTCCAAGGGGCTAGAATACCCGCATGTTTTCCTCATCGGTTGTGAGGAAGAGCTTTTGCCACACAGAAACAGCATTGAAAACGACGACATCGAAGAAGAACGTCGTTTGGCTTACGTGGGCATTACCCGTGCGAAGAAAACCTTATGCATTACCTTGGCGGCCAAGCGTCGCCAGTATGGTGAAGAAATTGACTGTTTACCCAGCCGATTCTTGGATGAACTACCAGAAGAAGACCTAGTATGGGAAGGGCGTAGTGACGAGGGTGAAAGCGCTAAAAAAGAGCGCGGCGTCGCGTCTCTCTCGGCGTTAAAAGCCATGCTGAACTCATAACCCCAAACTCGTGCTAGTCACCGTGTTTACTGAACGACATGGACTTGCTCCGCCGTTACGCATATCGCCTATGTTACGGCTTTTTATTTTTAACAGGAGAACACAATGACAGATAAACAGATAAATGAACTGACCTTAGTCGCCACCATCACCGCAAAAGCGGGCAAGGCTGACGTTCTAAAAAGCGCTTTGTTGGATCTCGTTGCACCAACTCAAGCCGAAGAAGGCTGCTTGCAATACGACCTTCATCAAGACAACCAAGATCCTAACGTATTCGCGTTCTTAGAGCGTTGGACAGGTTATGACAGCTGGCACGCACACATGGAAACCACACACATCAAAGCCTACATGGCCTTGTCAGACGACCTAGTCGACGCCTTTGTAGTAAAAGAAATGCACGCGATTGGCTAACGGCGACGAAAAACACCACAGGATGGTCATAAAAACACCATGGCCATCCGAAAATAAACCACAAAAACGGAATATAGCGACTTTCTTGCATTAAGCACTGGAATCCTGGTGTATTTCCATTAGAATACGCATTCAAATTTGTTCTGACCCACCTTGCTCCTTGCAAACCCCTCGTCAGACAACCGCAATGCGCCCGTAGCTCAGCTGGATAGAGCGTCGCCCTCCGGAGGCGAAGGTCGGAGGTTCAAATCCTCTCGGGCGTACCATTTTTTTATTCAATGCAATAGTTTAAATAAATTATTACTTTCCTAATAAAGTCAGTCTCATTTATTTATTCTTAGTAGCTGACAAAATTCTTCGCACTATCGTGATCGAGTTCAAATCTACCAGAGACCTAGCTCGCTTTCCTTGAAGCTAATAAAGCATTCAGTTAATTTTCAACAACTTGATTCTGTAACACTCGCTCAGCCGAGCATAATCGTGATTTATTCGTTCAAATGGATCTCAGTTGAGGACTTTACCGTTCGAAGTGATACCGAGGTCTGAAATTTTCGAATGTTGGCTTCTGTGTGAAGTACTCGGTCGACAAAGCTTTCATAGGCTTGAATATCTGGCACAGAAACAACCATCATAAAATCATAGCCGCCTGTGATTTGATAGCAGTGCCTCACTTCAGGGGCTTTGCTAACGACGCGTTTAAAAGCGTCATACACATCTTTTCGGTCCCGCTCCATTTCTACCGACACCAGCAAAGTCAGCTTATTACCGCTCAATTCTGGGTTCACAATAGAGACATCACCCACAATGATGTTGTCGTCTCTTAGTCGTTTTACTCTTTTATGGCAAGCTGGTGGTGATAAGCCTACTTCTTCGGCCAGTTCCACGTTTGCGATACGATTATTCCGCTGTAAGATGGTTAGTATCTTTCGGTCTATTTTGTCTAATTCCATATATTTCTCAATATTAATATTTTTTGATTTAAAGTTTCTTTTAACTTTATATTTTAGAAATAATAGTAGTTTTTATTAGATAAATGAAACGACATATTTCTCTATATGTGCATAGAATTTGTTCCATTATTTATTGGAGCAATACTATGTATAAGAAAATGATTTTGTTGACCGAGCTTTTATTGAATGGGCTGTGGAAAGAAATTCTTAATGTCACATGGACGCTTTATAAAATCATGATCCCCATGATTTTTATCATCAAGATTGTTGAAGAGTTTGGTGGCATCGAGCTATTAAGCCAATGGTTGAGCCCTGTCATGGCTCTGGTCGGTTTGCCTAGTGAAATGGGCTTGGTGTGGGCAACGACGCTCGTCACCAATATATACGCTGGACTCATGGTATTTATGAGTACCGATACGGACTTAACCGTCGCACAAGTCTCGATTCTTGGCACCCTAATGTTGCTTGCTCACTCACTTCCTATCGAAGTGGCCGTTGCTAAAAAAGCCGGAGTTGGGATCGTCATGACGCTAATAATTCGCATTGGTGGTAGTTTGTTGATGGGGTGGATTTTGCATCAAATATACCAAAGCGGAGACCTACTAAATACGTCTGCAGAGGTAGTTTTGCGACATGCGGCAGTGAGTGATCCGAGTTATGTGGCTTGGGCAATCGATCAGCTTAAAAGCCTCGCGATGATCTTTGTAGTGATTGCTGCGTTAATGACGTTTTTACGATTGTTAAAATTGCTTGGTATCGAAAAGTTGATGGGGATATTACTTAGGCCGATTTTGTCTGTGCTTGGTATCAGCCGAGAAGCAACAAACTTGACGATTGTTGGCATCACGCTAGGTCTTTCTTTTGGTGGCGGTTTGCTTATTAACGAAGCAAAACGAGGACACATTTCTCCACGAGATATTTTTGTCGCCATGATGCTGCTCAATCTACTTCATAGTTTGATTGAAGACACGCTGCTGATTCTATTAATAGGTGCGGACTTTATGACTATTTTCTGGGGGCGGGTTGTGTTTACTGTAACAGTGATAGGGGTTTTAGTCTTCGTACTTAAATGGATAGACGAAAGTACTTGTCGTAAATATTTTTATAAGAAGATAAGTGATTAGAGTCTAAGGGTAATAGACTTCTAACAAAAGCTTAAAACTAAAAAGCCGACTCTCAGTCTGGCCATGTGCGACGCGCAAATTAAACCACTGCTGAATTTATATCGTCAGCAATGGCGGGACTTGGTGAGGGAGTTGTAGTGTCGCCTTATCTTTAACCACCACCCGCAACGCCTCATTCCGACACTGTCGCGAACACTTCATGAAGCGTTGTTGGTGGTTATTTATAGTGCGTAAAAAATATGGTGGACAACGGATACGGTCTTCTTCCTTTGCCGGCATTGGCTGTAAAAAGGTTCAATCATGGTTTCAAGCTGACCCCAAGGCATCAACTCATTCATCCGAAAAAGGAAAATTTCTTTGCGTGTTTTACAACGCTTATTGTTGAATTCGCTGTCGGCAAAAGTGGGTTGATGTGACATGGTCAGGCCCGAGAATTAAAAATGAACTGGCTCATGAAAAGTCTTAGTCGCATCTTTCCTAGCGAGAGAGTGTATATTTCTCTAATAAGCATTATGAAATTCTTGAAAGTTGTGCGACCAGAAAACGGTTTATCTAACAATACGCCAGTAAATTCTGGAAAATGCCAATATCCTTTAAAAGTTCCAATACCCTTTAGAAAGTTGCTGCAGTTTAATGCAATAAGGACCGTTTGTGGTTCGATGGAATACTTGATTTAAATACTGGGTTATTATAACTTTATAGTTGAGTGTTTTAGTCAAGTATTAAGTGTGATACTTCTACGTCTCTCCTAGCCTTTAACTGTCAACCAGACGTTATTTGATTTTTTCATCGTTAATTATTTATTGGCTTAAGACATTAACCCGCCTAATTAAGATCACAAATAATCCTCTAAGGAGCTTCGAAATGACCAAGATCACCGATAACATGCGTAAGTATTCGTCGAAAGTAGTGGATGGCGTTGAAAGTGCCCCAGCTCGTGCGATGTTGCGTGCGGTAGGGTTTACCGATGATGATTTTAACAAGCCGCAAATCGGTATTGCATCAACTTGGGCGAATGTTACCCCCTGTAACATGCATATTAATAAACTTGCGGAAGAGGCTGGAAAGGGAGCCGATGCGGCTGGTGGCAAATCCGTAATCTTTAATACCATTACCATTTCAGATGGGATAGCTAACGGTACTGAGGGTATGAAGTACTCCCTAGTGTCTAGAGAAGTCATCGCGGATTCTATTGAAACCGTAGTAGGTTGCGAAGGCTTTGATGGTCTTGTTGCTGTAGGAGGGTGTGATAAAAATATGCCTGGTTGTCTTATCGGTATGGCGCGTTTAAACCGCCCAGCGATTTTTGTGTATGGTGGCACGATTAAACCTGGTGCGAACCATACGGATATCGTCTCAGTGTTTGAAGCCGTGGGACAACATGCTAAGAAAGAAATGGATTTGATTCAGCTGAAACAAGTGGAAGATACGGCTATTCCTGGTCCTGGTTCATGTGGTGGCATGTATACCGCTAATACAATGGCGTCGGCAATCGAAGCTTTGGGTATGTCTCTGCCAGGTTCATCTGCACAAGAGGCGAGTTCAGCAGATAAGAGTGCAGACTGTTTTCGTGCTGGCCAACAGGTACTCGAGTTATTGGCTAGGGATATTAAGCCAAGTGATATCATGACACGTAAAGCTTTCGAAAATGCGATCCGTGTGATTATAGCACTAGGGGGCTCCACAAACGGTGTACTCCACCTATTAGCCATGGCCCACGCTGTGAACGTCGAGTTAACTCTTAATGACTTTATTGAAATAGGTAAAACGACCCCTGTTTTGGCGGATCTTCGTCCTAGCGGACAATATATGATGTCCGAACTGGTCGCCATCGGTGGTATTCAGCCGCTGATGAAACGCTTGCTTAACGCAGGCCTGCTGCATGGTGATACGCTTACGGTAACGGGTAAAACGCTGGCTGAAAACTTATCTCAGGTGTCTGATTATCCTGCTGGCCAAGATATTATCCGACCGTTTGATAACCCCATTAAAAAAGACTCTCATTTAGTCATATTGGACGGCAACTTATCACCAACGGGTGCCGTGGCTAAGATCACCGGTAAGGAAGGCTTACGTTTCGAAGGTACTGCGCGTGTTTATCACAGTGAAGAAGAGGCATTGACTGGGATATTGAACGGTGAAGTCATTGCGGGAGACGTGGTTGTGATTCGTTACGAAGGTCCAAAAGGGGGGCCGGGAATGCGTGAGATGCTTTCGCCAACCTCGGCGATTATCGGTAAAGGCCTTGGTAAAGACGTCGCTCTGATAACCGATGGACGCTTTTCCGGTGGGTCACATGGCTTTGTAGTGGGGCATATTACACCAGAAGCGTTTGACGGAGGCACAATCGCTCTCGTCGAGGATGGCGATATGATCATTATTGATGCTGAAACGCGTACGCTCTCTTTGGGAGTCAGCGACGACATATTGACTGATCGCAGAAAGCGCTGGAAACAACCTGAGCCAAGATACACGCGGGGCGTGTTGGCAAAATATGCCAAACTGGTGTCCAGTGCCTCAGAAGGTGCCGTTACGGATAAATGATGAGCTAAGCGGTCACAATGAGTTGGATATATTCATTGGACCGCCATAAGACTGTATACGAGTCACACTCTTTGAACATAACATAGAGCGTGACTATCTGCAGAGATGACTATTCATTATTGCTACTTAGCCTTGTGGGTTGCCGGTATTTTTCCCTTTGAAAAAGAGCTTGTGAAACAGTGTTACTGCTGTTTTAACCATTCCTTTGCTTCTTCTGTTATGGCGATCAGAGCTGGGTTGGTAAGGCGTTGTTCGGTGGCAATGGCGTAAAACTGTTCTTGTATTTCTGTTGTGCTGCCGATGATGTTGACATGAAATTGGTTGGCGACTTCATTGGCTATCGCGGTGGGGACGACAAACACGCCGACACCGGCTTGACCAAATGCTTTCATAAGTGCCCTATCATCAAATTCTCCGGTGATTTTGGGATGAATACTGTGTTGTTCGAACCACTGAAGCAGGTGAGTTCGAATGATAGACTGCTCACTTGGAATCAGAAAAGGCGCCTTAACAAGGCAAGCAGGAAAGTCGGTTGTGAGACGGTTAGCCAGTTCAGGAGCGGCCATAAAAGAGGTTCCGCATTCGCCCAAAAAATGATTGTGTGCTCGCACGCCCAAATGCGCTGGGATAGGCCCATCAGCGATAATAAAGTCCAGTTTGAGTAGGGCGAGTTCTCCCAATAGGCTTTCTAGGCTATTTTCTTTGCAAACAAGTCGAATCGGATCTTTGAGTGACATGGCTGGCGCGAGTAAGCGATAGGCAATGGATTTTGGTATGGAATCGGCTATGCCGACGCGCAGTAATTGCGTTCTATCGGTCGATGCAATGCGCACGGACTGTTCTAACTCACTGCCCAAAGAAAAAATTTCATCCGCGTAACTTAACACCATGCGCCCCGTATCGGTGAGCTCTAGGTTGCGTCCAACTTTGTTAAAAAGGTCTTTGCCGAGTTGCTCTTCCAGTAAGCGAATCTGACCACTGATAGTTTGTGGAGTAATGTGTAAGTTTTCACTGGCTTTTGTAATGCCGCCTTGTTTTGCCGCAACCCAAAAATAATGCAAATGTTTGAAATTTATCATGTTTCACCAATACTTCGAAAAAAACTGAGTGTTTACATTAATAATTCGATTATAACTTACGAGTTTTTGTGCGTAACGTGAAATCTCCAACATAACTTACTCATTCATGGGTAAAGGAGAACAAGATGAGAATCAAGGTACAAGCACGTCGTTTAGCCCTAACGAAAAGCTTAAAAGCGTATGTGAAGCGTCGTCTTAATTTTGCATTAGATTCCCGTTATGACAACATTCAAGGTGTGACCGTTACCCTAACAGATGTGAACGGTCCCAAAGGTGGTGAAGACAAACATTGCCAAGTTTTGGTCAAAATAAATGGTCAAAAAGAAGTCGTGATAAGCGAGCAGCAAGCTGACTTGTATTCAGCCATCGACAGCGCTGCGAGTCGCACTAGCCGAACCGTCACCCGTCGTATCGAGCGATTGCAGAAAAAAGCAACGCGTTTAAAAGCGGCTTTCCACAAGATGAGACCGCAAAAGAAAATGCCCCGTGACATCTATGAAGAATATGAAAATGAATACGGTTATTACCCTCATGCCTAGATATCTTGTTTAATTCCCCAAACAGAGCAAGCTTTAGCCCGCTTTAGGCGAACCCACTTTCTGGGTTCGCTTTTTTTTATTTTGCAAAGCAGATTATTCTTTAACTTCATAGGGGCATTGCGGAGACAGGACGACAAAAAAGCTATTTTTTAAGAAAATTCAACGAGCTTTCGTTCATGTGTGGCAAAATAATGGATAGTTGATAAGAACCTGTTCCCTACCAATTTAATGACCGGAGTCCTCTAATGTGGGTGTTTAACTGTACCAAAGCCGCGATGGAGTGTTTTACTACCACGGTGAAAGGCGAAAAACGCACCTGTGTCACAACGCCGCCGCACAAAACCATTGCTGAATCCATCGCACAGGCCAAAGAGGGGGTGGTGTTTCCTGATCGGTTAGGGTTAACCGACGCATACGACACAGAGTGGCATTGGTTAGTACACTGTATCTCGGTGAAACGGCAAAAATACTTGCTGGTAATGGACTACAATACGCGTTATTGCATGACCATGTTGGCGCCCAAAAAAGGGGACGTAAGTGGCTTTTTAAACGATTTTGAAGGGCATTTGTATCTCAATGTTATGGGCATTACAGCGCCGCATAATATGAACGTGGAAGAGATTGCGGAATCCTTAGACGCGTGTCATCAACGAGGTAACAGTGCGTTATTTTATCAACGCAATGATCGCAGCACGCAAGCTCATATCAATGATGTGTCTTGGCATTTGCAACGTCATTGTTACGAAGACTTCATGCTCGAAGAGGAAGAGGACTTACTTGACTTCAACCTTTATACTGGCGAAATCCCCCGTCATGCGAAAGGCCAAAAAGATCACTTCTATCCCGTTCAAGCTTTTTTACTGCAATGGCTCAACGCTTACTCTCTTGATCCAGAAAAAACCATCACACCGAACTTATTGGAAATGAAAAATTATTTTCAACACTTCTCGTTAGACACTATGTTAGAAGACTTGGATGACAACACAGCCGACGCTGCCCTTGACGAATTGCTCAAATCCTTACCTGAGGGGATTGCTCATCTGAGTGAAGGCTTATCGAATAAAAAAAATGCCAAAACAAAAAATGCCAAACCCAGCCCTGAGAAGAACAAAGACGTTAAGCAAAAAGCGGTTAAACATAAGGACAATGTCATCGACTTATCTGCGTATCAGAAGAAGCAATAAATCGGCCTTGTCCTTGATCGAAAATGGCCACTTCACCGGGTCGTTAGATATTCTGCAACGTTACTTAGACGCGGTTGGTTTAACATCGGATGTGACGCCTAAAAAACATCTATTACCCCAATGGGATCGGATAGAAACCCTATTTGCGGAGGATGACTGATGTCTGTTGAAATACCCTTTTGTGACAGCACTGATATCAGGCCGTTTTGCATTGGCCAAAATGGATTTTCTTTAAACACGTCCGCAATAAAATAAGGTATAATTCCCGCACTTTTTTTCTGGTTTTAACAATAAGGTAATGGCAAGTATGAGTCTTCCTGAGTGTCCTAAGTGTAATTCGGCCTATGTGTATGAAGATCAAGCGATGTTGATTTGTCCGGAATGCGCTTATGAGTGGAATCCAAACGAGGTCGAGGAGGTTGAAGTGGGCTTGGTCATCAAAGATGCCAATGGCTCTTTGCTTCAAGATGGCGATAAGGTGACTTTGATCAAAGATTTGAAGGTGAAGGGGTCGTCACAAGTCCTAAAAATTGGCACAAAAGCGACCATTAAGCGCCTAGTAGAAGGCGATCACGATTTGGATTGTAAGGTTGATGGCGCTGGCGACATGATGCTGAAATCGCAATTTGTGAAAAAAGCTTAGCGTTTTGCATGGTGCTATTTAGCGCATAGATGAGTACAAAACAAAACAGCTGCCTTGGGTTCAAGGCGGCTGTTTTGTTTCTGGTCGTTTGTTATTGCGTGACCGAAGGGCTTGCGTGTTTGGGTAAGCCCAGAGAGATGAGCGCAGTTAAGCCGATAAAGCCTGCGGAAAACCATAGGCACATCGCCAATCCATAATCCTGATAGAGCCAGCCCGAAAGCACAGTGCCAATCAGTCGGCCCATGGCATTGGCCATGTAATAGAAGCCTACGTCGAGTGATACGCCATCTTTTCCGGCATAGCTGACGATTAAGTAGCTGTGCAAAGAAGAATTTACGGCGAAGATGGCACCAAAAGCGAGCAACCCCGCAATAACGGCAAACTGTACATGCCAGTGATAAGTTAAAGCCAGCGCGATAAAGATGGGAGTGATTACAAGAGTCAGTGCCCAACCTAGGGCGTGTCGTCCATCGGGCATCTTGCCCTTTGATGTTCCGGTGAACTTTGGGGCAAGACTTTGTACAATGCCGTAGGCGATAACCCAGAGCGCCAAAAATCCGCCCACATACCAATGATCCAAACCAAAAGAGCTGGCTAAGAAAACGGGCAGCGCCACTACAAACCACACATCCCGCGCGCCAAATAAGAAGAGTCGAGCAGCAGACAAGTAATTGACCGCTGTGCTCTTCGAAAAAATGTCGGTGAACTTAGGTTTGTTTTTGGCTTTGCCAAGGTCTTTTTTTAGACTCAGCAAGCTGGCGATCCACACAGCCGTTAATGCCACGGCCATGAGTAAAATAGCCCCTTGGAATCCGAGCAAGCTTAACAGTGCGCCACCCAGAAAAAAGCCAACGCCTTTCAGGGCATTTTTGGACCCTGTCAGAATGGCGACCCATTTATACAGCTGGCCTTGGGCATCGTCAGGTACTAACAATTTGATCGAGCTTTTGGCGCTCATTTTGTTAAGGTCTTTGGCGATACCGGATAAGGCCTGCGCACCCATTACCCAAGGCACCGTCAGCAAACTGGCAGGCACCAAGAGCATGGCAAGGGCAAGGATTTGCAAAAACAGTCCCACGTTCATGGTGCGGTTTAAGCCAAGCCAAGCCCCGAGCCACCCGCCAACAAGGTTGGTAATAACGCCAAAAATCTCGTAGAAGATAAACAACATGGCAATGTCAAATGGGCTATAACCTAGCCCATAGAAATACAACACCACCAACATGCGCAAAGCGCCGTCGGTTAGCGTAAAGGCCCAGTAATTACCTGTGACCACCATGTACTGACGAATTTGTGGTGAAAGCTGCGCTAGCCAAGACATGGTTTGTTATTCCTTGTCGCCAAGGCCAATCATGCGCATCAATTCTGCGGTGCGGTTGGCGTAGCCCCATTCATTGTCATACCAAACATACAGCTTAACCTGTGTGCCATTGATCACCATGGTGGAGAGGGCATCAATAATGCTGGAGCGTGGATCCGTTTTGTAATCAATGGATACCAGAGGGCGCTCTTCAAATCCCAATATGTCTTTTAGGTTGGTCTCGGAAGCCGTTTTTAACAGCTTGTTGACTTCTTCTATCGTGGTGCTTCGTTCTACTTCAAACACGCAATCGGTTAATGATGCGTTCGCAAGGGGGACGCGCACCGCATGGCCATTTAATTTGCCTGTTAGCTCAGGGAAAATATGTGTAATTGCGGTGGCAGAGCCCGTCGTGGTTGGGATCAAACTCATGCCACAAGCGCGAGCGCGGCGCAGGTCCTTATGGGGAGCATCTATGATGGTTTGTGTATTAGTAATATCGTGAATCGTCGTCATAGAGCCATGTTTAATGCCCAAGGATTCATGGATGACTTTCACCACAGGCGCTAAACAGTTGGTTGTACAAGATGCGGCGGTTACTATGGCATGTTGCGTTTTGTCGTATAAATCCTGATTGACGCCCATGACGACGTTTAAAACCCCGTCTTCTTTTACGGGTGCTGTCACTACCACACGCTTCACCCCTTGATCTAGGTAGCTTTGTAGTACGGCTTTGCTTTTCATTTTACCGCTGGCTTCGATCACCACATCACAGCCAGACCAGTCGGTTTCTGCGATGGTTTTGTTTTGTGTGCAGACGATGCGTTGGCCATTTACTATCATCACATTGTCTTCGGCTTGAGCTTCGTGGTGCCAGCGTCCATGAACCGAGTCGAATGTGATCAAATGTGCCAGTGTTGCGGCATCGGCTGCAGGGTCATTGATCTGAACAAATTCGATATCGTCCCAATCGAACGACGCTCGAAAAGACAAACGGCCGATACGGCCAAAACCGTTAATACCCACTTTAATTGTCATAACCTTCTCCTGTTCATTAAACGTCATTAAGAAAACCAATGGCGGGTGCGATTAGCGAACCAGACCAAACTCAACATCACAGGCACTTCGACTAATACCCCAACCACAGTGGCAAGGGCGGCACCTGAATGCAGCCCAAAGAGTGAAATCGCAACCGCAACCGCCAGTTCAAAAAAGTTAGATGAACCTATCATTGAAGCAGGCGCAGCAATGTTATGGGGCAGCTTCATGCGTTTGGCGGCAAAGTACGCGATAGCAAAAATACCGTAAGTCTGAATCAACAAGGGAATAGCAATCAGTATAATCGCCTGAGGATTTGACAAAATAGTGTCAGCTTGAAGACCGAAAAGTAACACCACGGTTGCCAACAAACCCACAATAGACCACGGCTTCATCATGGCAAGAAAGTGATTCAGGCTGTTCGTAGTTGGGGTCTTTTCGAGTTGTTTACGAGTAAAGACACCTGCAATCAGTGGAATCAAAACGTACAAAATAACCGACAACAGCAAGGTGTTCCATGGCACAGTGATGTCTGTCATACCGAGTAAAAAGCCTGCAATGGGCGCGAATGCAAAGATCATAATGAGATCATTTACCGAGACCTGTACCAAGGTATAAGCCGCGTCGCCTTTGGTTAATTGGCTCCAAACAAACACCATGGCGGTACATGGCGCCACGCCAAGCAATATCATACCCGCTATGTATTCAGAGGCGGTTTGAGGGTCTACCCAGTCTGCAAACAGTACTTTGAAAAACAACCAGCCTAAAAAAGCCATAGTAAACGGCTTGATTAACCAGTTTACTATCAAGGTCAGGATAAGCCCCTTGGGCTTTTTACTGACGTCTTTAATGGCTGAAAAGTCGATTTGCACCATCATCGGATAAATCATCAGCCAAATCAGCACCGCAATAACAAGATTGACCTGAGCGTATTCAAATTGGGCAATCAAAGAAAAATAGCTTGGGGCAACACTGCCAGCCAAAATACCGGCGAGGATGGCAAGTCCCACCCAAACCGATAAATACCGCTCAAATACACCCACTTTTCAAACTCCTTGTGTTCATCATGTTGACTGTCGTTTTTTTCTGTTTTTTCTTGCTATGTGTTTTTCAAGCTATGTGCTGATCTGATTTAGGGGCAAGTCACGTCCCAGAGATTAAGTACAACAGGCTACAGCGCGGTCTGGGCGATCTCCCATGGTGCCTAGTTGCTGCTGATTCACTTCAAGAAAGGCCATGTTGTTGCATGTTGTTTCATTTAATACCGCCAATATCCAATCAGGCAGGGCTTTATTAATGCTGTAAAACACCCACTGTCCTTGGCGACGGTCGGTTAACAGGCCACATGTTCGTAACTGCGCTAGGTGTCGAGAGATCTTAGGCTGGCTTTCGTTAAGCGCTTGCATCAATTCACACACGCATAACTCTTGTTCTAGATGAATTAACAACATACAGCGAAGACGCGTTTCGTCGGCAAGGCATTTGTAAAATTGGACGGGATTCATTGTTGCTCCTACAGGTTACCCTTTGTCGATGAAAGAGAAGGGTGATGTCTTATACTATGATTTTTACATATATGGAAATAAAAATATATGAAAATTGGTATATATGAAAAAAAATATGAGGTGTGTCTTTCTTGTCATCTTTCTGCAATGTAAATCTTTCATTATGGAGGTATTCAGTTCCAACCAATCCATTTTTTGAGGGTACTACTCATGAACAAAAGCAAACTTCTTATTGCAATGTTACTCGGCGCTTCATTAAGTGCTTGCACCACCGTGGTTTCTGAAGCACCTCACATGTCTGAATTTGATGTCGAAGGGTTCAAAACTGAAGTGGAAGATGGTCGTCTTTGGGTATTTGAAGAAGGCTCTGAAGAACTGGCTTTTTTCAAAGAATATGGTGAGCCAGCCAAACAGTTCACAAACATTGGTGCTGGTCCAAATGGCATGACATTAAAAGCGGCCAGTCAAGAGTCTCTGGATAAATACCTCGCTGCTATCTCGGGTGGTTCGGAATTTGATATTGACGGCTTTACAACAAAAGTAGAAGACGGCCGTCTTTGGGTATTTGAAACTGGCTCTAAAGAATTGGCTTTCTTTGAACAGCATGGCGAACCAGCAAAACAGTTCACGAACATTGGCTCAGGCCCAAATGGCATGACACTAAAAGCGGCAAGCCAAGAGTCTTTAGACAAATACCTAGCTAACTTTAAAAAGTACATGAACTAAGCGATATAGCTGAGTTCTCGCGTCTGTTCAGCACACCGGATCAGCGCATTAAAACACCTTGACAGGGGCTTCCTATCGAGGTGTTTTGCTATCTTGTTAATTATTCTTGAAAAAAAGAACCTAGCTTCTTGGCAAGGGCCGGTCATACATATATAATTTGCCACGTTTTAGGGCCTGTAGCTCAGTTGGTTAGAGCATCCGACTCATAATCGGCAGGTCCCCAGTTCAAGTCTGGGCAGGCCCACCATATAAAATAAGCCTCTAGAGGGTTAGTTAACGCTAACTTCTAGGGGCTTTTTTATTGCTCGTGCTACACAGGTGCTACAAACCTTTTTTTGTGTGAGCGTTGATGATTTTAGTTATATATGGTCTACCAGTATTTTGTCCGAAGCTATCTAAGTTCTTTTTGATATCACTAACGTTTAAGCCTTGATCGTAGAGTTCTAATATTTTTTGTACTTTAGATGCCCGTTGCTTCTTTAAAGCATTGATCTTCTCGATTTCAATCAGTAGATCTTCTGAAATATTGAGAGTGTTGATCAGCAGGTGATAGTGAGTGCATGAGTTCTTTTCATTATCTAGGTAGTCTTTCCCTTGTAGTATACTTATAAACTCATTCAGAGATTTAGTGTTCGGTATTGGAGCCTTAAATGTAGAGAACGTTTTAGGGTATTGGCTTGCTAATTCATTACAGACGTATTGATGACCATCCTTTATCCAGTCCATACTTGTCACAGATTCAACTTCCTCAAAATACTTATGACTTTTGCAGAAAATTTTTCCTGACTCAGGTACCGATGAGTTAAGGATAGCTTCTATTTCTTCTAAGTTGTTTGGTAAGTAATTACCTATTGACGTGTTTAAAAGGTCTTCAATATCTTTTAGCAAATCGGGAGTGATGTTGCCAATTAATGTTCCATGATATGAAATTGATTTTAGATTTTCATATGCTCGATTTTCACGACTATCTCGAATTAACTTTATGTGGTCTGCGTTAGTTTGTTTTATATGAGAATAAAGAACGTGACGTCTTTTGTTTTCAGAACTTAGACTACTAAATGCTTTTTCGCCAAGTATTTGAGCTGCATTTGCATCTTCATCATTGGATTTGTGTACATGACAATATTTCCGGCTTCGGCTAGTTTTATGTATTCTATCACTCTCATCACTCTCATCATGAATATCGAGCACATCTCGGAAACATAAGGGGCATATTTTAGAATGTCTAGTTGATCGTGTAATTATGATTGCATAGAGCTCAGCAATAAATGCAAGATTCCATTTGAATTGGTGAAAATGCTGAAAATAAACTGAGTGATCAATTAGAAAACACAAATTTCTTACTTTAGTTATATATAATTCAACGTAGTACCCATCAACTATAGACTTCCCTTTTTCATTAGTTTTAACAGGAATTTTTAGGTTGTCTTTTATTAGATTTTCAAAATTTAAAATATCATCTTTCAATAACTCTTTAATTATAACCTCTGAAACTTCTTCAAGGATTTTTATGATCGACCTTCTTCCGAATAAGTTGTTTGAAAATGATATGTCTTTTTTTTTAATTTCTAGAGCCAATTTGTTTTTAATGGCTAGAATTTCTCTTATTTCAACTTCTAAGTCCTCTAGTTTTTTTTTCGCTATTGAAGTTAATCTCGGCTCAAACTGGGCTTTCACCATCATTAGGTCACTAAGGAACTCTTCATGAAGTTTTCGATTTGGAATTAGTATATTTTCCATTATTTCACCTTTTTGTAACCACTTTTAGTTAGTGCGTGAGCACCATAGAAATAACATCGTTAGTCTATAAACGTCAATAAAGACAAAACATTAGGAGGTTTCATGCAACAAGATAAAGGTGAGTCAATACTAATCAATCGTGCACAAGCCGCACAGCTTTTAGGGGTAAGCTCTCAGACTTTGAGTGTTTGGGCGAGTACAGGTCGTTATAACCTTCGTTACGTTAAAGTTGGCAGTCGTGTGATGTATCGAATTACTGATTTAGAGGCTTTTCTTGAGAGTCGTACAGTATCAAATTCGGGAGAGTTGGTTAATGACTAAATTAACAGGTTTTCTATCAGACCCCAACGCACCTAACGATGCATTCAGTGTTTTATGGAAATCGGAGCTATCGCTTGAGTCTATTACAGAGTAGCTGATTTCAGTTAGAGAATTGATTTCTCAATTCCATTATTAAAAGTTTAACTAATTCAATTGTTTAAAGCGGATTTCATTGAAATCACGCTCAAGGAATTCTTATGTCTAAAAAAAGTGTAAACCGAGCAATCACTGTACGTTTTCCAACGTCAGATTATAACCGCATCGTGCACGATGCTGAACAAAAAAATGAGTCTGTCGCGGAGCACATTCGAACCATAATTTCAGCTAATGATGAACAGCTATCTCTAGACCAGCGGTTCGTAGATGTAGAGCGTCGAATCACGAACAGAATGTTTTCAATTGTCTGTGCTGTAGCCAATCTTAGTGATCATGAGCGTGAGATTGCTAGACAGCGCCTTAATGGAGGTAACTAATGATGAGAACTACACCAAATGAAAAGATACAAGACTGGTACTCTATTTTCTTGTTTTTTGGCATCGTCTTCATACTGCTATTTTGTGGCAGCATTTGGTTAACGTGGAATTGGCTAACTGGATGGGGCGATATCTCTGAATATTATAAATATTTTTTAAGTTTTTTTAAAAAGGTGGCTTTAGGTGGCTCTGGTTATGATTGGATTCAGTACTGGAATTGGTTAGAAAGAGAAAATTTAGTATTGCATTTCTATATTCATTTGGTAGTTCCATTATTATTTTCATTTCTGTTTTCCTACAAATTGACAAAGAAAATAGCTTGGGAAGAGGGTGGTCGTGACCTTAGTCGACATATTGAAGGCGGTCGACTTTATTCGGGAAAAAGGGCGATATCTATTGCTAAGAAAAAGGCGAAAAAGTCTCTTAAACAGGCAGGAAGAAAAAGCAGGGGTATTACTGTTTATCCAAAATCTGCACTCACAAAAAAAGAGGAACAGTCAAATATTTTAACTTTAGGTACTGCGGGTGGAGGAAAAACGACTTTCATACTTCCAATTATTGATCAAGTTATAAACAGAAATGACAAGGTTTTTATTTATGATGAAAAAAAGGAATTCACTACTTTTTTCTTGAATAAAAAAGCAATCTTAATCGCTCCTTGGGATGATCGGTCATTCATGTGGGATATCGAAAACGATGTTTTAAATGAACATGATGCTGAAATGATCGCTAGTAATTTGATTCCAGATAGTAATTCTCAAGACCCAATGTGGATTAAGGGCGCGCGGTTAATTTTTACTGGTATGTTGGTTAGTCTTTTGGAAGAAAAAGGTGTCTGGGGATGGTTTGATATTAAAAACCGTATTCAACTATCTCAGTCTGAAATGCTATCTTTATTGCAACGTCACTATCCAGTTGCTGCATCATTTGTCGTGGAAGGTTCTAAGACAACGCAAGGATTTTACGTCAATTTGATAGCAGAGCTTAGCTGGATTGAGACTCTGGCTGTTGCATGGGGAGATTCCGATAAACCAAAATTTTCTATTCGAGAATGGGTGAATAACAATCATAAAAAAGTACGAAATACGCTCATTGTACAGTCTGATCCTCGGTATAAAACGATTGGAGCACCATTGTGCAACGCGTTATTGTCGCTGATGACAAAGCATTTTCTATCTCAATCAATGAAAAATGTTCGGGATACTTGGTTGTTCATTGATGAAATGGCAAACCTTCCACCAAACCCGAGCATAAAAATGTGGCTTGAGTTAGCACGCGCTCGTGGAGGGCGTGCTGTTTTTGGAACTCAATCAATTTCTCAGATCAAAAATAATTATGGTGAGCATGATGCAGATACAATTTTAAACCTTTTCTCAATCGTTGTTGCTATGCGTATAGGTGGAGCGGGAGGAGACTCGGAATACGTCTCTAACGTTTTTGGTGATCGTATTGTTGAGCGGCCATCACAGGTCGGTAACGAAAAAACATGGCAGCGGTCTAGTGAACCTGTTGTTAGTGAACATGATCTCACACACATTGAAATGCCAACTAAAAAAGGAGTCATTGGTTACCTCATGGTTCCTAGTTGGGAGGGTGTATTCCGTTTGCAATGGCCTCTTTTCAAGAAAAAGCCTATTGCGGAGGAGCATGCCCCTGCCAAATGGTTAACTGAACGTCCTAAAAAAGAGAAAAAGTCTGAAAATAAATTGTTTGGAGGACGTTCATAGTGTTGACGATATCAGCTGTGCGGACTGTGTCTTATTACACTAATTTAGCTACGGAAGATTATTATCTTGGCGCTGGAGAGCCTCCAGGTCAATGGTACGGGCTAGGTTCTCGGAATTTAGGGTTGTATGGGAATACAGTTGAAAAAGCTGATATTGAAGCACTTATAAACGGAGGAGCGCCTTCGGGCGCTCCTCTTGTTCAGAATACATATTCAGATAAACGTCGGTTAGGGTGGGATTGTACGTTTAGCGCTCCAAAGTCCGTCTCTATTTTGTGGGCTAGAGCAGATGATAATTTGCGTTCAAAGATCCAAACAGCTCAATCTCAAGCCGCTAAAAGAGGAATTGATGCACTTGAGCGTTATGCTGCTTTTACGAGACGAGGAAAGGCTGGAGAGACTTTAGAGCGCACGGCTGGGTTAGTGGCTGCAACTTTTAATCACTGTACTTCTAGAGAGCAAGACCCGCAACTTCACACACATGCTGTTATATGTAATGTCGCGCCTCGCGCAGACGATAGCTGGGGAAGCTTGGAATCTCGAAAAATTTACCAGTGGCAAAAGGCAGCGGGTGCAATTTATAGAGCTGAATTAGCTGCTCAGATAAAGGAGCTAGGTTTTCAAGTTGAAAGAGATGAGGATTCGTTTCATTTGTCAGGCGTTGATAAGGAGCTATGTGAGCATTTCTCAAAAAGGTCAAAAACGATTCGAGAAGAGCTGAAAAAACAGGGAGTCGAAAGTAGTGCGAGCAAAGCGGGGGATTTAATAAAACTTGATACTAGAAAAGACAAAGGCCTAGTAGACCACCATGCTCTTCTGGAAGGCTGGCAAAATGAAATGGATCAACAGGGCTTTTCTAAAGAGCACTTAAACCAGATACGTTCACATGAACAAATTTGTTTAAATGAATTGAATGAAGATGGCTCTCTACTTTCGATTACTGATAAAAAGGCGACATTCAAACCTCAGGATTTGTTCTATCAAATTGCAATCGACTCGGTGGGTTCAGATATGAACGCGACTAGTGTAGAGAGTATTACTAAGCGTTTATTAAAAGACCCTGAGGTGGTCGAGCTTCCTACTGAATACGCATTTGACCCTAAATACACTACTGAATCGGTTCTTGTCTGTGAACGTATGATGGTTAAATCGGCAAAAACACTCGCAAGTAGAACAACTAAGCAAATACCTAATATTCAAATTGCAAGTGCGATTGCCTCCGCTGAGAATCAGCTTGGTTTTACATTTGACGACGAACAGCTAGAAGCAACTTACTCCATGCTATCAGCTGGTGATTTTTCAATTATCCAAGGCAGCGCAGGCGCGGGTAAAACAACGGCTATGTTGGCAGCAAATCATGCTTATCAAATTAAAGGATATCGGGTTTTGGGTGCGAGTATTGCTAAGCGCGCCGCAGATAACTTGCAGCAAGAGACGGGCATAGAGTCTGTCACTATTGCATCCTTGACCAGTAAGATAGTTGATGGTGCGAATCCACTATCCAATTTAGATGTGCTTGTGGTTGATGAAGCGGGACAGTTACCCAGTACAGATCTGCAAAAGCTTACTCACTGTGCGGAGCAGGCTAATTGTAAAATTGTTCTGACTGGAGAAGATAAACAATTAGATGCTATCAACCGTGGTGGTGCTCTTAAGTATCTATCCAAACCAGAAATAATCGGAACCACTCGAATAGAAACCATCAAAAGACAGCGGACTGAATGGGCGCGTCAGGTCGTCGCGGACTTACGTGATGGTCACATGGAAAAAGCGTTCAACACCTTGAATGATAAAGGTTGCTTGCACTTTGGGGAGGATCAAGAGACTGCAAAGAAAATGCTTGTCGAAGATTGGCATAACTTTCAAAAGACCCATCCAAACAAGAAGTCACTTGTTGTTGCTCAGAAATGGAGTGATGTCCAAGAGCTAAGCAAGCATATACGTGATATCCACATTTCAGAGGGGCGGGTAGGGCAGGAAAATATAGAGTTGGATTGCAGTGTTGCCGGGAAAACCTTCAAAACTGAGTTTTCTAAAGGTGATAGGATCAAGTTTTGTCGAAATGACTATCGAGATTTGAAGGTATCCAATGGTACATTAGGAACAATAAGTGGTATAAGAAAAACAGAAGGTCTTGAAACCGAGTTAACCGTGAAAGCTGATGATGGGCGTTTGTTGTCTTTCTTAGCGTCAGACTATGCCGATGAAAATGGGACTTACCTTTGTCATGCATACGCACTGACAGTCTATAGTTCACAAGGTGTGACAGTTGATGGAAATACGTTTGTATACGGAGATGCTGGGATGGATCGTGTTAATTCATATGTATCATTAAGCCGCCACAAAGATTTTTCAAATTTATATGTTACTCAAGATGAAGTTGATTTTTTGACTAGAGTATACGAACAAGAAAACATTATAGAAAGTAATCTTACATCTCGTCATCTTGGCACGGTTGTTCCCCGACAAAAGTCATCAGCTCTAGCAATTGAGGAACAGTTGAGTTGCTAAGAGGATAGGTGAAAGAGGTTTTGGATGTGGGATTTTTAGGATATGTCACAAGGCTTTATATTAGGGTAGCTATATTGAAACTGTGTTTTTTAGGGGACAATTCGCTATCTCTACTTATGTATTTAATTGTGCTTAAGGAGAAAAATATGGAATTTTTAACGAGCAGTATACTATCAGGGGTGCTCTATGATGGTTTTAGACGAGGCGCCTCGATATCATCTACTTTTTTGAAAGAGAAGCTTCAGGGTTGGATTCTAGATGATGTTCTATTGGAAGGCTTAACAACTAAAGTGAACGAGCTTAAATTGCAAGATTATGGTGAGCATGTCATTGAGCGTAAGTTAGATGAATCTGAGTCATTGCAAAAAATTTTAGAGCAGATCAAACCAGATCAAAATACAACAATTGGATCAGTGACTCAAAATCATAGCGGTTCTGGTGACAACATTGTCGGGAACAAAACTGTTTATCATAAATAGGTAGAATGTTTGATGGTGGAGCAGGATTATACTTTTATTGGTGACAATCTTGTCGGTGGGAACACTACGAATCAGAGCCATACCGGATCTGGTGACATTGTTGGCGGTGATAAATATGAATACATAGTTCGTGGTATCAAGTCGGGCGATCTTATGATGGTTGCCGCTACCATTATGCAGGATGTCTGCTATAGAGACCCAAATAAAGCTCACGAAAAGTTGAATGTTCTGAATGGAATCGGGGCTTTAGAAGTCGAAGTACAATTGTTGCTTAAAGCTTTAAAGATTAAAGTCGAGCTTGAAAATAGATCTGATTTACCATCAAAGAGTGATCTCTTAACATTGTTGAAGAGTGATGGTCTTCCTAACAATATTTGTGATGTAGTTACTTCTATCTTAATTGATCTGGAGTCAAGGTCCTCAGTGGATTTAGCTAGAAAAAGATATGCCGATTTATCTTTTGAAGGCGTATATTGTAAAGAAATTTTCTATGAATTTTTAGCATCTGAGGAAGAGCTAAAAGATAACTACCAAAATGCTAAAGTCTACAATCTGTCTGAGCAAGAGTTGACGGGGTTGGTTCGTGGTGCATTAAGGGTTAACAATTTTGAGTTTGCCTTTGAGATTGCTCAGTGTCTACATGAATATTTTTGTTCAAGTAACTCGACAGCCCTTTTGTTATATGTGGAAACTTGCTCATTGTGTAGTTCCAATCAGCAATTGCACTATATTTCGTTCAATAATAAAAAGAAAAGTGATGTAGATAGACTAACTAACCAGCTTATAAGTGATATCTCCGATAAGAAAGATTCTAGGCATATTGCTGCCCTAGCGAATTTGCTTAACCTTACGAACTTCTCTGATAAACGATTATTTGATCTTGGAACATCATATCTTGATTCAATTAAGAAAATCACCCCAGAGTGCTCAGAAAGGATTGAGCTGCTTGCTGGAGGGACCGTTGGTTCAAAGGGAAAAATTGATTTAGCTAATAGTTTTCTGAATTTGGAGCAATTCGAATCCCTTGACATTGCTCTAAATAATAATGAAATTAAGGTTAGTGACCTGCGACGTTGGCTTGAGCACGGAGGAGAAGTTCGTACAGATAATGATTATATGAGCTCTTTTGGTAATTTATATCTGAATGCTTGGGGATGCTCACTTGATAATGATGAAATACAAAGACTAAATAGAAAAGCGGATGACTTTTTAGACTTATATGAGGAAAAAATTCTTCAATTTAATCCTCATATTATTGTTCGACTATGTATAAAGTTTATCGACCTGAAGCTACCTCTGCAGGCTGTTAAGTATTTGGAGCCATTTGTATCTAATGAAGTATGGGTGTCTCCAGTCTTATATTGCTATCTTGATGCTTTATTTGCTAGTGAGAAGTTTGACTTGCTCTTGTCTAAAGTAAGTCATTTAAGTCCTGCGGATAAAACGCCAGATATTTATTTAAGAGAGGCCCGAGTATATGAACGCCTAAGTGACTATCCCTCTTCCATTGCATCTACAAGGGCTTCAATTGAAATCGAGCCAGATATACCGTATGCGTGGCAACTGTTGTTACATGTCTCCCGAGAAAATGGAGCTAACCAAGAGCAATTAGAGGATATCGTACGTGAAATACCAGCGGTGATTTTCTCAAGCTATGATGACTCCTCGGTACCGTTAGTTGGTGAAATAGCAACTTATGTAGACGTTAATTTTGCAGATAAAGTGCTTGTTGATTGGTTCGCTCAAAGTCCTGATAAATCGGCTACAGCCCTAACGCAAATTCATTTTAATTCTTTAGACAATAATCCTGATGCTACTGTCAATCCTTACAAGCCACTATATTGTTGTGATGGAGTTAGATACAGCGATGGATTTGAGACCTTCTCCCGATTGCTTGTTCGTGATGTCGCTGCAGATCATCCCATATTACTAGATATAGAATCGCCTCTAGGGAAAAAACTGAGTGTTATGCAAGTGGGGGAAACGTTAGATAATCTTAAGCTGCTTGAACGTCTATCTCCATTTGTTGCGGCTTTTAGACATGCCGCAGATATTCGGCATAAAGGGAATGATGGAACAGATGTTTTTAAGATGTTTACTCTTCCTAGTAACGAAAAGGATTTTTTTCCTTATTTTGAAAAGATATTGAGGTACTTTTCTCCAGAAGAAAGCAGGTCGAATGAAGCTTTGAATAACCCTAATCTGTCTTTGATGATGCGAGCTCATTATACGGATAGAGGAAACCCGCTTCGAGGAGCCATAGTAAACCTTCATTCAAATGACGCGACTCAAAATATGAAGCTGTTCAATAAAGGTGAAGAGCATTTTGAGAGAGTTATTGTTGATGTATATACGGCTGTATATTTATCTATGATGGGCTTTATTCCGAGTGTAATTGACCTAAATTGTGAAATAGTATTATGTCGAAATACAAAGAGAGCTCTAGAAAAATGGCTTGAAGATATTTCAAAAGATGACTTCATGCTTATGGGCGTGTCAGAGCAAGGTCTACATAAAACTACATCAGATAGTTTTCAAAAAGAATTTCACTTCCTTATCGAGGGTATTAAAAGTCTACTTGAGATTTCGAAAGTGGAGTCATTAAAACCTTCGGATACCCCAGAGTTCTTAATCAAAATTAGAGATGTCGTAGATGAAACTGTATTTTCTACTTTTCAACTTTCATTTGCTAATGAGATACCATTGCTTTGTATAGACCATTTAATGGCTGAGTTGGTTTATGAATCTGGACTAAGTGTTGTCAATATGACCTCAATTGTCCAGAGTTCTATTAATTCGCTATCACTGAAAGATAGAAAAAAAAGTATCGAATGTAACTTATATCTAGGGACGCCGTGCGCTATTTTTTACAATGACATTATAACGCTTAGTCGCTCATCAGAGCTTGATGACACTCACTTGGTGTCTAAATTTTTAGATAAGTATAGTGATCAAATTATTCAAACTGGTTCCCCGCTAGAGTTTTTAGCTCGTATCGCAAAAAATGTAGTAGTTGTAGATTTTCTTGATGGAGAGATTTTACAAGGAGGGGCAACTAACCCAAAATATTATGGTCATGGAGTGCAGGTTTTTAACTCATGCTGTCGTTTAGCGATGAATACTCATATTGGCCACACATCAGAACAAAGATTGGCGGTACTCATTTACGGTATCATCTACTTATCAAATTCGTCTCAGGAACTATTCAAACTTATTTCACATTTAGCCAACGAGTTTGCAAAGGGTCATTTTTTAGATATTGAAGCTTGCTATCGAGAGCTACAGTCCTGCTTTGATAGTGGGGGCGGTTAAAGTACATACTGGGAAGTGCAGTGTTTACCAAAACATCAGATCGAAACAATTGCACTAATTATGTTGTCTATATTTGAGGAATGCTATGACGATGCCAAGACCTGTTCGCTTGTTTCATATAACGGCAATCGATAATTTAGATATGATATGTCAGCAAGGTGCCTTGTTTAGTAAAACCAGAAGTCAGCAGCTTGGTTTGCATTATCATAATATTGCTCATGGCGGAGCGCAAGGAGCGAGAGCGGTAAAGTCTGTGACTAACCCTCCTGGTGGTTTGGTGCATGAGTTTGTGCCTTTTTATTTTGCCCCTCGTTCACCGATGCTTTCTGCTATTCACAATGGTAGGGTTCAAAATTGTCAGTATGATCAAACGGATATCATCTATTTTGAAACAACGATTGAAATAGCCCGTCAAAACGGGCTACAAGAGTTCGTTTTTTATGATCGAAACGCTACATTAAATTACAGCCAATGTTTTACAGATTTAAACTTATTAAGGGGCTCTGTCGATTGGGCAACGATGACGGCTTATCCTCAATTAGATGGGTTTTGTAAGTTCTTTTTTGATAGCCCAAGTGATGAGCGCTACGTAGACAGAATGGAAAAGCGCCAAGCGGAGTTCTTAATCAAAGAGCGAGTGCCATTAACTTGGATGATTCGAATTGGTGTAATAAATGAAGTTAGAGCGCAAGAGGTCAATGCCATTTTAGCTCGTAACAATGTAAACTTAACAGTAGATGTAATGACTGACTGGTACTTTCTGGGGCAATGATATGACGATAATCTCAACTAAAGGTGATTTGCTAAAGCAGCAAGACGTTGATGCGATTGTGAATACTGTCAATTGCGTAGGTGTAATGGGCAAAGGTATCGCATTGCAGTTTAAGAAAAAGTGGCCTGATAATTTCAAATCCTATGCTGCAGCCTGCAAAAACAAAGAAGTAAAGCTAGGTCAAATGTTTACTTTTGAGCTAGGGGCTCTTGCTACACCTCGTTACATTGTGAACTTCCCAACAAAGGATCATTGGCGCAGTGCCTCTAAGATAGAAGATATTGAGTCTGGCTTACAAAGCTTGGTTCAGCATATACAAAAATTCGATATTCGCTCTATTGCTATTCCTCCTTTAGGTTGTGGCTTAGGCGGCTTACCTTGGGTTGATGTGAAAGCATTAATTGTAAAGTACTTAGGTGAGTTAGATAATTTAGAAATTCGACTATTTGAACCTAATGATGAGATCAAAGCGTCTGATATTGAAATAAACACTACAAAACCAAAGATGACAGCAGGAAGAGCGGCTATTCTCGCTCTGTTAGAAAGCTACCGCTCAGTTAACTTTGGCTTATCTAAAATTGAAGTTCAGAAACTGGCTTATTTTTTACAAGAAGCGGGTGAAAGTATGAGGCTTCAATTCACCAAAGATGCATACGGGCCTTATGCCGACGCTTTAAGACATGCACTGAATACAATGGATGGTCATTATATTCAAGGTGTTGGTGACGGTGTTGTTGAGTCTGAGATAAGACCGATAACTTCGGCATTAAAAGATGCAAAGCAATTTATAGCCGACTCAAACGAAGGTATTCATTCAAGAATTCAACGAGTCAGTGAACTTATTGATGGCTATCAATCTCCCTATGGGGTTGAGCTTTTAGCTACAGTTCATTGGGTTGCTAAAAATGAGGGAGCCTCTAATCCCACTGAAGCTCATCAAGCGATCCAAGTTTGGAATGATCGTAAAAAAGCATTAATGACGCCACAGCATATAGAAGCTGCATGGGGTCGACTTAAACAAAATGGATGGATCCAGTAGTTTTTATGGCGATATATCAAGTAACAGATAACGAAATTAAATCAATTTCACGCACTACTTTTTCTCAATCAGGATTAAAAGAACGTGAAGACCTTCAGCGTTTGCTAAAACATCAAATCGAAATTATTTCACCAGACACCCTAGTTGTTGCAGAAGAGTTTGGTGAATGGGATGAAAGTCGTAGACGTATTGATTTATTAGGTATTGATAAGAAAGCTAATATCGTTGTTATCGAATTAAAGCGTACCGAAGATGGTGGCCATATGGAACTTCAAGCAGTTCGATATGCAGCTATGGTTTCAACGCTTACGTTTGATCGTTTAGTTGATATATATGCTGATTATCTAAAAGCAAACAGTCTTGAATTAGATGCTGAAGCATCACTATTGGACTTCTTAGGTTGGAGCAAAAAAGACGAAGATGAATTCGGGCAAGAAGTTAAGATAGTCTTAGCGTCTGCTGAATTCTCTCGAGAGTTAACAACAACCGTTATGTGGCTCAATGATTACGGTTTATCTATTCGCTGCGTGCGTATGCACCCATATATAAGTGATGGGAAAATTCTATTAGATATACAGTCCGTAATACCTATTCCTGAAATCGAAGATTACCAAGTTAAGATTCGCGAGAAACGCCAAAAAGAAAGAGCTTCACGTTCTAGTAGTAGGGATACGAGCCGTTATTCTATTTACTTTAATGGTGAGCAAGTTTATGCCCATATCCAGAAATCAGATATTGGTTACTGCACAGTACAGTTGCTTGACGAGAAAGGCTTGATTGATCATGGCGTATTTGAGTTTTTGAGAGCTGATAATACCTGTGCATTTCAGTTAATTAAATTAGAGTCGGAAGTAACTGAAACCAATAAAAAGTATAACAAGTATCGTGTTTCTCGTGATCCAGAGCTGATTTATGATGGCGAAGAGTATTACGTTGCACGTAACTGGGGTAAGGAGAGTGCCCAAGCCTTCACAGTTAAAATAAGTAATCGGTTTCCTTTAGTTTCTTATGAAATGCATGC
This sequence comes from Marinomonas hwangdonensis, assembly GCF_003721245.1. Lineage (GTDB taxonomy): Bacteria > Pseudomonadota > Gammaproteobacteria > Pseudomonadales > Marinomonadaceae > Marinomonas > Marinomonas hwangdonensis. Next base: position 181,187 of record NZ_RIZG01000001.1, read on the forward strand.
TGAGTAGTACTAGTATTTTAAAATAGATAATGGCTGATTTGTTTTACTTGCTAAGCAATTTATTTTCTATCATTTCGCATGAAGGCTTTAATTCTTCAGCTGTTAATATAGTATATCCTGCAGTTACATCATTCCGTCCTGTTTTGTGGTTTAGTAAGCGTTTAATCGTATAGGTGCCGACTCGTAAGAGCTCTGCTGTGCTTGTGAAAGTTCTCCTAAGGTCGTGAAGTGTAAAGCTAACCTCTGTTGTATCTATAATTTTCTGTATTGCTTTCTTAGGTTCTCTAACATATCCATAGTCGTTATCCGCTTGAAAAACATACTCATTGTTGGTCATTGTTTTTCGTCTCTCAAAAATAGAATGTAAGTGACCTGCCATTGGCAATTCTAAAGTATCACCATTTTTGGTTTCTAAAATTCGGAAAGTTCGTTCTTCAAGGTTTATCTGTTCCCATTTCAAGTTCAGCAACTCAGACTTTCTTAATCCTGTGAATAGGGCTATTTCAACAAAGTCACAGACCGCAAACAAAAATGTGTCTGCGGTTTCACGAATCGTATTTAAGCCGCTCAATAATTTAGGGATTTCAGATCGAGTCAGACGTGTTTGCTTTCGTGGTACGTGATTCCATTGTCTTTTATGGCTTAGTATCTGAACGGGATTATAGAGAAAGATTGGTTTGTCTTGGGCGTTTTTATATTCGAATTGAGCAAAGTTGTACAAAGCTCTGAGTACTCTCATGCAATAGTCGGCTTGCGCTCGACTAGTGCATGAGAGACTCGCGTGTTTTTCTTTGATCATACTCTCTGTAATGTCTGCAAAAGCCGATTTATGCCAGTCAGCAAGATAGGATCGCATTATTTGGTTATAGCCGCGTAGGCTCGACTCAGACAGCTCTTTTTGTGATATGTAGTCATCATAAACTTCTATTAATGTGATTTTTGACTTGGCATCGGCTTTTGCTTGTTCATTTGGGTTGATGCCATGTGCAAGCTTGGATAATTCCTCTAGTGCTTTTTTTCGAGCGTTCTCAATAGTTAAAGAAGGGAATTGGCCTAATGTAATATTTACAGGAGAGGTTTGTCCTTTGAGGCGTTTATAGACACGAAATGATTTTCTACCAGAAGGAAGCACCTCTATCACTAGACCATCGACCTTAGCGTCTTGGATACGCTGTCTTTTATCTGACGGTTCTATGGCGAAAATGATCTCTTTAGTGAACTTGATTTTCATACAGTACCTAAATTACGTGCTACAAATGTGCTACATAATCTATCAATATAGGTATAGTTAAGTAAAGCTTAATAAAACCGATTTAAATTTAAGCTTTTGATTTATATAAATAAATATATTTTTATCAATCTGTGTAAAGCTCTATCAATCAATAGGAATTAAAACTCATAATCGGCAGGTCCCCAGTTCAAGTCTGGGCAGGCCCACCATATAAGATAAGCCTTAGTAAGTTAGTACTTACTAAGGCTTTTTTATTGTCTTAATTTTAGACTTTTCCTCATACGCGTTTTTATTAATAGCCATTTCTTATGACATAGTGGTCAATGTCAGATAAAGCATTGTTTCTTCTTCTCACGCTGATTTCTTGCAGTCATCATCATTTTTAGTGGCAATGCTTCCAGTCGGTTCCACCTTTTTAGAGCATCCCTGAGTTTTTGTAGGGCGAATTAAAGTGTTTTTTCATCTAAAAAGTAAAGATATGATGCGAAACAATTAAGCTCGATCATTTATTAGGTATAATGCATATAAATTTTTGGTGCATGATGTGTTTGAATGGCAACCACTGTAAATACAAAAGCCGCTACGATCGCTAAAGTCTGCTTATTTTCCATCTTAATGCTTACTTTCGGGCCATTTATCGGTCAAATAAAAACGCCTGCAATGTCGCCGTTACTGATGCATGACATGTCGAACATGGTGATAACGCAGTTCATACAGCAAGATCGTATGACGGCTTCTGATGAGCATCATGATCATCACGAACGCAGTGCCGGTATGGCAATGGACCATTCTGTCATGGATCCAGACGCTTGGGATGAGCAGTGTGGTTATTGTTCACTAAGTCATAATTTTCCATTTATTCATAACACAGTTTCTCTCGCACTTGGCGTGAGTCCTTTACCTTTTTCAGCATTCGTTGAGTGGATTCGCTCAGCTTTTAATGTCGACTCTCTTTTTTTATTGGCGCTTAAGCGAGCTCCACCTATTTCTCATGAATGATTAATCACTCCTTAAAAATCTTAATTCATGTAGAGAAATTATTATGTCTAAAAAAACATATGGTGCTGTTTCGCGCTCAAAACCCCAATCTTCTAATTATTTACTTACCCCAGTGGCTGTGTCTGTCGTTTTATTCAGTCAAGCGTTGTACAGCAGTGTTGCGCAAGCAGACAACGCAGACACTCGCGTATACAAAACCAACGCCATTGTTATTTCTGCTCCAGCATTGGATGAGCCAAACCGAACCAATATAAATTTGAGTGAAACCGCAGCGATTGACTCTGCGACTGATGGCGCGGCGGCACTCAAGCAAATCCCCGGTTTTTCTGCTGTTGGTAACGGTGGAGTAAACGGTGATCCTACGTTTAGAGGTATGTTTGGTTCACGCTTGGTGATCTTGACGGACGGGGCACAAATGCTTGGCGCTTGCCCAAACCGAATGGATAATCCAACGTCTTATATTAATCCAACGGCATACGATGAAGTAGAAATTATTAAAGGACCACAAACTGTACTCTGGGGACCTGGTAATTCAGCCGCGACAGTGCGTTTTGAGCGTAAAGATGAAGACTTTTCTGAGAAAAGCTCACGTTTTGAGGCCAGTGCTATGGTAGGAAGTAATAATCGATTTGATCGTAGCATAGAAGGGGCGGTTGGTAATTCAAAAGGTTATGTTCGCTTGGAAGCTAATAAAGGTGAGTCGGATGATTACGAAGATGGCAATGGAGATAACGTTGAGTCTTCATGGGAAAAGTGGAACACCAGTGTTGCGTTCGGCTTAACACCGGATGAAGACACTTTGTTGGAGCTTGAACTTGGTCGTGGTGACGGTTTTGCCGAATACGCTGGTCGTATGATGGATGGTACTCAATTCTTGAGAGAAACTGTTGCGTTGCGTTTCGAGAAAGACAATATCTCGGAAAACTGGAGTAAAATAGAAGCTCAGCTTAACTATGGTTACGCTGACCATATTATGGATAACACAACATTCCGCGATGGCTCTATGGTTTCGCAAGTTGATCGTCGTACCACGAGTGGCCGTATTGCTTCCACTTGGGATTGGGATGTCAAAAGCTTAGTAACGGGAGTGGATTTAAGACAAGAAACTCATCGAAATAAAGGCATTGAAGATTATTCTTTAAAGCAAGCAGGCATTTTTTCTGAATTAACGTTTTTTTTAGAAAACGACGATCGTATTGTTTCTGGATTGCGTCTTGATCGCTATAGTGTGACCGATGAGTCAACCATTAACCGCAGCTCTGGCGACACGAGAACGGGTACGCTCATAAGTGGTTTCACTCGACTAGAAAAAGATTTTAGCACTATGCCAGCGACTAGCTATGTTGGCTTGGGCTACACGGAGCGCTTCCCAGACTATTGGGAAATGAAGCCAGGATTGAGCACGATTGATTCCGGAACGGCGTTTAACGATGTTGATCATGAAAAGACCTTGCAGCTGGATGTGGGCTTGAATTATAAGCGTGATGACCTTAGCTGGTGGGTGTCTGGTTACGCGGGGATTGTGAAAGATTATATTATCTTTGGTTATACCTCTACTAAGATGATGATGGGAACAAAAATCACGGGTAGAGCAAGTAACCGTGATGCTCATATTGCTGGTACAGAGACTGGTGCTCGTTATCAAGTGACTGAAAACGTGAGTACTAATGCGTCTATAGCCTACGCGTGGGGGCGGGATTTGGATAACAATGCTCCGCTTCCTCAGATATCGCCATTTGAAGCAAAACTTGGTTTGACCCATGAAAAAGAAGCATGGACCAGTAATGTTGTATTAAGAATGGTGGCGGCTCAAAACCGTGTCTCTGAAAACATGGGCAATGCGGTTGGGTATGACTTTGGAGAGTCGGCAGGCTTTACCACTATGGATATAAATACGGAATTTCGCCTTAGTGAGCAGATTAAACTGCGTGCTGGTGTCGATAACGTGACTGACAAAGCGTATGCCGAGCACTTGAATAAAGCCGGAAATACCGGGCTTGGCTATGCCGCTGGAGAAGCGTTCAATCAAGCGGGTCGTATTATTTGGGCAGGTGTGAACGTTAAATTCTAATCCAGTACGGGTAATATTGTGTACTAGGTATTAAAGCCTCAGTTGAAAAGCTGGCAAACGATCGAAGTGCCAGCTTTTTTGCACAAGCCATAAAACGCTATTGATCAGGTAAACTCATAATTTTTTGTACTGGTATCCTGTCTTTGTGCTGTAAGAATGCGGTTACAATAAAGAGGTAGTGCGGTTTTTTATTGGCCTATATAAAAGAGTAATCAGATAGTCTCAAAAAAGGACTAGCAATACGGTTAGCGCCGCTTTAAATTTGTTTATATCGATCATAAGTTGTCGGGCGTATTGCAGTAGATCTGGCATGTTTCGAATGTATGGTACCGCGGTTTTTGCGTATTAATTAGGTAATGGGAAGGTTATTAAAGGTGAGACGCTCTGTGCTAATTAAATATCTTGAACGTGGATTTGGTATTCAATACACCCATCCTGATTTTCGTTTTCGTGGTTTTTTGTTCTCTGCTTTAGTGCTCATTTCGCTGACGCTCGTGTTTTTTACGTACTACAATATTTTTATTGATTTCTTCGTGCCCATGTTGGTTGCGAATCTTATCGCGCTTATTTTTTGTTTGATGGGAGGATATTACTTACTCGTTCGAAAGCAGCCTAAAATCGCCGCCGTTATATTGCAGCTTCTTGTTTCAATTGACAGTTTTTTTCTGATTTTGATCAGTGGAAATGAAGAGTTCGCCCTTGTATTCGCTTTTTTAACCCCCGTTATGGGCATTTTTCTTTTGGGGTATCTGTGGGGGGCCATTCTCAGTATTATTAACTTTGCCGCCATCTTCTACTTTTGCTTTACTCAAATGGAAACCTGGGGGCCGGTGTTTTTCGATACTGCGAGCTTGATTCATTTCTCAGTGATTTATTTGGTTATTTTGATTGTTTCTTTTTTTTACGATTCCAGTCGTAGAAAAGCTTACCAAATGATGGAAGAGGCAAATTTTAAACTGAGTGAGTTAGCCACCACAGATGCTCTAACCACATTGCGTAACCGTCGCTATCTAGAAGATTGCTTAATGAGTTCTAAGAAAAATCATTATATAGCGATGATTGATGTGGATAATTTCAAGCAAGTCAATGATCTTCTAGGACATGATCAGGGCGATAAAGTTCTAATAGAATTGGCGCGAGTATTAAAAGAAACGGTTGCCCAAAATGACATTGTTGGTCGCTGGGGAGGAGAAGAGTTCGTGATCATTTTTGCTGAACACAATGCGACACAACTGCAAGCTACCCTAGAAAAGCTCAACCAAGCTGTCGCCAGTCATGATTTTGGGATTAAGCGAGACGTAACTGTCAGTATTGGCTCAACCAATCATAATGCCGCCAGTCATAGGGACAGTATACGCACAGTCGATCAAGCCTTATACACTGCCAAAGCAAACGGTAAAAACCGATATTGCATTATGACAGAGGCTACTTAGAGTATTGAGAGTAGATAAGCGGTGATAGCACGTCTTCAACCTTAGAATACGGTATAAGAAAAGCGAAAATCGACTCTGAGGTCACAGTTAGCATGGTGAAATTAACATCAACGCTTTTCCATCGCTTTTGAACATTCCAACAGATGGAGTGTTACCTTGTACGATAATTTCGGCAGAAGCGTTGGTTATTTCAGAGCCCGAGACGCGAATATTACCAAGCTCACTTTGTGGCAAAGTATCATCCACATCAATCGTAAAGCTAACAGAATCGTTTGCTTGAATGCTTTCAATACTAAGAGACAACATGGAATCACCGTCTTCTACCTTGCCTGAAGACAGAAGTTCCATGGTTCCTTTTCTGACTTCAAATGGCTGAAATACGTCAACGCCAGCGCCCGTTGAGGTTGTATCAAAGATAAGACCCCCTGAGCTGTTTGATAAATCCAAATTTAAAATTACATCCTTCAATTCACATTGGCCAGTATTGCTTATGACAAACCGGTCTTTAGGAGCGCTTTCAATGAATGACACTTCTATGTTTGCATGAGCTGAAGCCCCTGCAAAAAGAAATACAGAAACTGCTGCAGGTAAAAGTGCTTTGAACATGGTGCTATCCTTAAATGTTTGACGTCAATAAAGTTTAAACGGCGTCGCCCAACATACAGATCACTATTAAATCGAGCAACCCGTTAATCAGTGTCCATGATAGATGGGAATGGCTCAAACTAGGATTTTAAATGGAAAATTATTTATGGATGATTGATCTAATGTAAACACAAAAGCGATGAGGTAATAATCCTCAACGTATCCCGCTCTTGCTTCAATTCACCCGACCATAAAAGGTTTTGCTTGCGGCTTCTGATAGCGCAATTCCAGGCTGTGAATTATAGGCGAGAACCGCCAACATACGAGTGGTCTCGCCTTATGTTGGTGTGGCTCGGTGAATGGCATTTCGACCACGGAAAAGCACCAATGCGCCAGGTTCGATTGCCAACCTTTTTTCCGACACTCCAGAGCGGGTAATATAACGGCATAGCCTTTCGAGTTTACTTCTATCCTGTGCGTTGCTCATCATGACGCCTGCATGGAGACTAAAGCCTGCCACTTTTGTGGCACAGCCTAACGCAAGCCACTGCTCTGCCATAGGTGAAATGGTTTGCAAGACAAAGACCTTTCGTCATTACCGTCCCCATTCCTTTCCACCCATTTCTACCAACCGAGACGCGGCTCGTCGAAAGGAAAAGGCGAGATCATTGGCTGACGAAAATTGTGCCAGTGACACGCCAATTCGACCCGTCGCCGACCACTCATAATATTTCCCCTCTTTGGTGCGAATCATGGTGGTCGCAAAGGAACTCGAGTTTCCTCCCTTCTCATTGACAATCAATTCTTCATCTCCGTCACTGCTTTCGACTTGCGCTTCAAAATCAACAAACAATTCGTCGAGCGGGACTTGTGCCGCCAGCACCAAGCGGGTGCGAGATTCATAGCACGCGTCAATGAGGGTCACGAATCGTCGCGCTTCGTTGAGGTGATTGGCGTCAAGTTGGGGGACGCGTTCCATGATGATGACCGGAAATCGGCGACACAGAGAAATATAATCGGCCGCCCCGAGCGGTTGGTAGCACAACTCGGAAAAGTCAAACCAGGCGCACCGTTCATTCAATCGGGCGACCTGGACGGTGCGACCAAAGAGGACGGGAATGATCTCGGCCTCAGTTCCGGATGCAGTGCCACCAAATATTTCTTCCAACTGCGCCTGCATGTCCCTATTAATACTATTATCGCCATGATCGTCCTTGTTTGACCAAAAATAGGATTGACCATCCGCTCGACTTTCGAGTCGATAATCCTTCTTAGAATCCTCCATGGAAATAATGTCGGACGTGTCTTTCAACATGTCGATGAATGGCAAAAAGAGGGAGCGGTTTATGCCTCCCTTATACAAGGCATCGGGGGCTCGATTCGAGGTGGCCACCATCACGACATTCCAATCCAATAATAGTGAAAACAGTCGCTTCAAAATCATGGCATCGGCAATGTCTGTCACTTGAAATTCATCGAAACAGAGGAGTTGGGCTTCTTGTGCCAATTGTTGCGCAATGATGGGCAGTGCATCACCTCGTGGGTGCTTCTGTTTGTAGATAAAGATTCGATGATGGACGTCTAGCATGAATTCATGAAAGTGGACGCGGCGTTTGGTCATCTTTGTGTGTTTATGGCTATTATTATTACAGCAAGAATCATCATCAGGAACAGTAACCGACGCGTAAAAGAGATCCATTAAAAAGCTTTTGCCGACCCCGACCGGTCCATAAATGTACATGCCTCGCGGTGGTGTACCAAAAAACCACAAATGTAACTTCTTTCGAAGAAAGGACTGGGCGGATGCCATAGATCGCGCCAGTAACAGTGGACTGCTGCTTGTAGCGCTGCTCTCTGTCGGATCGTCGGTGCGTACGGGTACTGGTGGGAGCAAGGCAAGAGACTCGTGCAGGGCATCGAATTTTGCCGCCAGAGCGACTTGCGCGTCATCTCGTCGTACCTCCCCCGCGTCCACCTTGAGTTCATAAGCCGCTGCCACGGGTCCTGTCGAGAGGCACCGCCGAGCGACCCAATGTTGTGCTATTGTCTTCTTCATCATCATGATTGTCTTCATCGCTTTCTTCTTCATCGATTTATCTTGTCCCGTGTGGCGCTGAGGCGGCGTAACAAACCTAAGTTGATTGTGTTTGTGATCATAGTTATACCAGCTCGTAAACGTTAACACCCACCTCCCGCCTCTTCTAGACTTTTGATCCCATGAGATTAAACAGTGACCCAGCAAAAAGGTTGTCGTTACCCGCTCTGAGACAACTGCATGATGTCGTTACGCCCAGTTCATACGCTTTCGAGTTTGGGGTCAGATCAAAAACTTAATTATTTTGACGAATTAAAAATGAGCCGCCGCTCTATACGTCAAATGACGTATCCCTGTAAGTCATTTCGCGCATACCTTTCTATCGTTGATTTTTTAATACTGGCTCTACGGATTTGAGGTTCTAAACACCTCACCTGAAGACTCAACAATATTCTAAATCACAATAGGACGGCTCCAACTATGAAAATCAAAACGCTTACTTCTGCGATTGTGCTCTCTGGTGCAACGCTTATTGCGCTTCCTTCGCTAGCAGCAGACACAATCAAGGTCGGTGTGTTGCACTCCTTGTCTGGCACCATGGCGATTTCTGAAACCACGCTAAAAGACACCGTCTTGATGATGGTGGATGAGCAAAACAAAAAGGGTGGTTTGTTAGGTAAGAAGATCGAAGCTGTGGTGGTTGACCCAGCATCAAACTGGCCATTGTTTGCAGAAAAAGGTCGTGAGTTATTAACCAAAGACAAAGTGGATGTGATTTTTGGTAGTTGGACATCGGTTTCTCGTAAATCGGTATTGCCTGTATTGGAAGAATTGAACGGTTTGATGTTCTACCCAGTTCAGTACGAAGGCGAAGAGTCGTCTAAAAACGTGTTCTACACAGGGGCGGCGCCAAACCAACAGGCGATTCCTGCGGTGGATTATTTGATGAACGATCTGGGTGTAGAGCGTTTTGTGCTAGCCGGGACAGATTACGTTTATCCACGTACTACCAACAAAGTACTTGAAGCCTATCTAAAAGGCAAAGGCGTTGCTGCCAGTGACATCATGATCAACTACACGCCATTCGGTCATTCTGATTGGCAGTCGATTGTGTCTGACGTCAAAAAATTCGGTAGTGAAGGTAAGAAAACCGCCGTAGTTTCTACCATCAATGGTGATGCCAACGTGCCTTTCTACAAAGAATTGGGTAACCAAGGTATTTCATCGGAAGACATCCCTGTAGTGGCTTTCTCTGTAGGTGAAGAAGAGCTTTCTGGTTTAGACACAAAACCATTGGTGGGGCACTTGGCGGCTTGGAACTATTTCCAAAGCGTTGAAACGCCTGAGAACGAAGCCTTCATCAAGGCTTGGCACGCATACACAAAAAATTCTGATCGTGTAACCAATGACCCAATGGAAGCCACTTATATCGGTTTCAAAATGTGGGCTAACGCGGTAACGAAAGCAGGCACAACGGATGTTGATGCGGTTGAGCAAGCCATGATAGGTCAAACTGTCCCGAATTTAACTGGTGGTATTGCGGTGATGAATAAAAACCACCACTTGAGCAAGCCAGTACTGATTGGCGAGATCCAAGACGACGGTCAGTTTGAAGTGGTTTGGGAAACCGATGGTGTGGTTGCGGGTGATGCGTGGTCTGACTTTTTACCGGGTTCTAAAGATCTGATTTCAGATTGGACGGCGCCGATCAAGTGCGGTAACTACAACACCAAAACTAAGACGTGTTCTGGTCAGAATTACTAATCTAACCCACTCCCAGGGGTAACCTTGACTCCCTGACTGGCCTGTTTGGTTAGGGAGTCATTTTTTCCTTCGAATAATATTCTGATTTTCTCAAGCACTGCGTTTATTAAATGCAATCGCAAAAAATCACCAAAACATGGAGTATGACCTTGAGACGTATCACCTTGAGACATTTCATTGCACTGTGTTGCTGTCTTTTCGGGCTCTTTTCCCTTTCTACTCATGCGACTGAATCGGCTTCTTTGGATCCTTTGCTTGCTGAGTTAGGCGAAGCCAAAATCAAAGACATGGAGCCTATTCTAGTCAAAATCGAAGCCGTATCCGATGAAACCATACTGCCGCTTCTACGCACCTTATTAAACGGCAACTTGTATTACATTAAGGCTGAAAAAAAGGTTATTGGTCAATTTGAAACCAACGGCGAAACCTTTTACAAAGATGTATTTACTAACGAAATTAACACTGGCATTGATAAACCTGATGTCGACAAAATTCGTGTAAACAACAATTTGCGGGGCTATTTACGTAATGCCATTGCCCGCATTCAACTGACGTCCAAATCCCCAAGCGTGCGTGAAAATGCCGTACGCGAATTACTGTCCAAATTAGACGACAGCACAGTGGCGACACTTGAACGTCTTTATCCATATGAGAGCAACAAAAAAGTCAAAGAAGCCATGGGGTTGGCGCTCGCTATGAACACGGCGTCACAAACGGAATTGGCTGTGTCTAACCGTATCGCTGCGATTGAAACGCTTTCCTCTAGTTTAGAAAACGATGTGCGAAATTTACTGACGACCTTAACGCGTGACGACAATGCGGCGGTGGTGACGGCGGCGAATATCGCATTAGAAAAAATCGCACAACGGGCGAATCGTTTTGCCTTTGTCGATCAGTTATTTTTTGGTTTAAGCCTTGGCTCGGTGTTGTTGCTGGCGTCCATTGGCTTGGCGATTACCTTTGGGGTAATGGGCGTTATTAATATGGCCCATGGCGAAATGATTATGCTCGGCGCTTACACGACGTACGTGGTGCAGTTAATGATGCCGAATTACATCGATTATTCGATTTGGGTAGCGATTCCTGCGGCGTTTTTGGTGTCGGGTTTGATGGGCGTGTTGATCGAGCGATTGGTAATTTGTCGTTTGCATGGTCGTCCATTGGAAACCTTGCTGGCGACCTTTGGTATCAGTCTGATTTTACAGCAATTAGTGCGGACGATTTTTTCGCCACTTAACCGTCAAGTCTCCTCACCCAGCTGGATGAGTGGTTCTTGGGAAATTAACCCTGTGTTGTCTCTGACGCTAAACCGTTTATACATTCTTGCCTTTGCTTTGCTGGTGTTCATCGTCTTGGTGATCGTCTTGAAGAAAACGTCCCTTGGTCTAAACGTGCGTGCGGTATCGCAAAATCGCAACATGGCAAAAGCCATGGGTGTAAAAACCAATTGGGTCGATGCGATGACCTTTGGTTTAGGTTCTGGTATCGCGGGTATTGCCGGTGTGGCTTTGAGTCAATTGACCAACGTAGGGCCTAACTTGGGACAATCTTACATTATCGACTCTTTCATGGTGGTGGTGTTCGGTGGCGTGGGTAACTTGTTGGGTACTTTAGTTGCAGCCTTCACTTTGGGTATTGCGACGAAATTTCTTGAACCAACGACTGGTGCGGTTCTCGCAGCGATTCTGGTGTTGGTGTTTATTATTCTCTTTATCCAAAAACGTCCTAAGGGACTCTTTCCACAAAAAGGGAGGGCGGCAGAATGACACGTCTTACAGCTTGGTTTTCTGAAGGGCGCTCGACGGGCAAACACACTCTGCCATTTGTGGTGATTTTATTGAGTGTGACGATTCTTGCTTCGGCAGCGAATCTATTTTTACCCGCCGACTCGATCTTCTATGTCAGCACTTACACCATCACGCTTTTGGGTAAGTATTTGTGCTACGCCATGTTGGCGTTAGCGGTGGATATTATTTGGGGTTATTGTGGAATTTTGAGTTTAGGACATGGGGCGTTTTTCGCCTTGGGCGGTTACGCGATGGGCATGTATTTGATGCGCCAAATCGGTGATCGCGGGGTGTATGGTAATCCTTTACTGCCTGACTTTATGGTGTTCTTAGACTGGAAAGAATTGCCTTGGTTTTGGCTGGGCATGGATCAGTTCTGGTTCGCTATGTTAATGGCGGTATTGGTTCCCGGTCTTTTAGCCTTTGTGTTTGGTTGGTTGGCGTTTCGCTCTCGTGTAACTGGCGTTTATCTTTCCATCATGACGCAGGCCTTAACTTATGCCCTGTTGCTGGCTTTCTTCCGTAACGAAATGGGCTTTGGCGGCAACAATGGCTTGACCGATTTTAAAGAAATCCTTGGCTTTAATTTGCAAGCGGACAGTACACGCGTTGCTTTGTTTTTGATTACAGCGATTCTGCTGGCAGTGATTTTCGTAATCAGCCAGAAGATCTTGTCTTCTCGACTTGGCAAGGTGGTGCTGGCGATTCGTGATTCGGAATCTCGCTCACGCTTTATTGGTTATCGTACCGACAGATACAAGGTGTGGTTGTTTGTCTATTCCGCTGTCATCGCGGGCATAGCTGGCGCTTTGTATGTGCCGCAAGTGGGCATTATCAACCCGGGTGAGTTTTCCCCAATCAACTCTATTGAGATGGTGATTTGGGTAGCTGTGGGTGGTCGTGGCACCTTGATTGGCGCCGTTATCGGGGCCTTATTGGTGAACTACGCGAAAACCCGTTTTACCGCGATTATGCCGGATGCTTGGCTGTTCGCCTTGGGTGCCATGTTTGTTCTGGTTACCTTGTATTTACCGAAAGGTTTGATGGGATTGTATGGTCAGCTAAAGGCCAAGCGAAATGCAGTTATGAATAAGGAATCACAAGCATGAGTACGTTAGATAGCACCCGTGAACTCTTCCGTCGAGATCAGGTTTGGCCATTTCTAGCGCCAGCGCAGGCCGAGGTCAATGTCGGTAATCAGATGATTCTGTACGTGGAAGATTTGAATTTGAGCTTCGATGGCTTCAAAGCGCTAAACAATCTTAATCTTTATATCAACGACGGTGAATTACGTTGTTTGATCGGTGCCAATGGCGCGGGTAAAACCACCTTGATGGATGTGATTACCGGCAAAACTCAGTGTGATTCAGGCACGGTGTTCTTTGGGCAGAACCACAACTTATTGAACAAAGACGAAGCCGAAATTGCGCAGCTTGGTATTGGTCGTAAATTCCAAAAACCAACCGTGTTTGAAGAGCAAACCGTGTTCGATAATTTAGAGTTGTCTCTTAAAACCGACAAGCGTGTATTGCCGACTTTGTTCTCGCGTTTAACACCGACACAAATCGACCGTATTGATGACGTATTAAAAACCATTGGTTTGGCTAAGCATAGATTCATGTTAGCGGGTGCCTTGTCTCATGGTCAAAAACAATGGTTAGAAATCGGTATGTTGCTGGTGGCTGAGCCAAGACTTTTGTTGATCGATGAACCTGTAGCAGGCATGACAGCGCAAGAAACCGAACGTACAGCTGAACTGCTAACGTCTCTGGCGGGTGAGCGTACGGTGATTGTGGTCGAACACGATATGGAATTTGTGCGCAGTATTGCTCGCACGGTAACGGTATTGCATCAAGGTTCTGTCTTGGCCGAAGGCACTATGGATCAGATTCAAAGTAACAAAGACGTGATTGAAGTGTACCTTGGTGAAGAGGCTGCGGCAGGAGAACAGGCATGATTTCAATTAACAAAGTTGATCAACTTTACGGCGGCACACAGATTCTTTGGGGCTTGGATTTAGAGATAGTCCCCGGTTCGATTACTTGCATCATGGGTCGAAACGGCGTGGGCAAAACCACCTTGCTAAAAGCCATCATGGGTTTGTTGCCGATCAAAAGTGGTGAGATCACCATGGAAGGCGAAACCCTAAACAAGCAAAGCGCAGAAAAGCGCGCTTACTCAGGTATCGGTTACGTTCCTCAAGGTCGAGACATTTTCCCCATGCTCACCGTAGAAGAAAATTTGCGCATTGGTTTACCTGTACGAAGTAAACGCACCAAAGACAGTCCGAAAGACATCCCAGAGAAAATCTTTGAGCTTTTTCCGGTATTGAAAGACATGTTGCATCGTCGTGGTGGTGATTTATCTGGTGGTCAACAGCAGCAACTGGCCATTGGTCGCGCCTTGGTGTTAGAGCCAAAAGTCTTGATCTTGGACGAACCAAACGAAGGCATTCAGCCCAACATTGTGAAGCAAATTGGCGATGTGATTTTAAAGCTAAATGCGGAAGAAGGTTTAACCGTTATCTTGGTGGAACAAAAGCTCGGTTTCGCCCGTCGCGTGGGTAAAGAATTTCGTCTGATGGAAAAGGGACGCATTGTAGCGGCGGATAAAATGGAGAATCTCAACGACTCGCTAATAAAACAATACTTGGCGGTCTAGTTTTTCAGGTCTAGTTTTTGCATTGGCTCAATAAGCAGTTATTTGGCAAAACAAAATTTTAAGCCTGTAGACCAGCCGTCAGGATGACGGCGAAGGCCCAACCGGCACAGGGAGGTGCCGTATGGGCCGGGTCGAAGGATGAATTTTATTGGAGCCACCATAAAAACTAACAATAATCGAGAACATAACTTCTGTCGCCATGTGTGAAAACGCTTATAGGGCATCAATGAATAATAAACATAATCTTGCTTTGGCAGAACAATACGACCAAAAGCCGCTGCCAGAAACAAACATGCCAGTGACGGGGGAAGCTTCACACTGGCATGCGTTTCTGACCTTAGGCTTTTCTCAAACAACTCGCGGTACTGTGTTGAAAACCTGTGATCACAAAGGGCCTTTGTACGTACAAAAGCCCTTTTATCCTGAAGGTCGAGACACGGCGCACGTCTATTTATTGCATCCACCGGGCGGTTTGGTATCGGGAGATCGCCTCACGATTACGGCAAACTTAGCCGAAAATACACACGTTTTAATCACTACGCCGGGTGCTGGTCGTGTTTATCGTGCTCGTAAAGATAAAACCCTACAACATCAAATTACCCAGTTGAACGTGGCTGAAAACAGCTTAATGGAATGGTTACCACAAGAAACCATCCTCTATCCGAATGCTCATACTCGCCTTGAAAACTGCATCGACCTTGCTGATAACGCTAAGTTCATCGGCTGGGAAATCACTTGCTTTGGCTTGCCAGCTAACAAAGAAGATTTTGGCGAAGGCCACGCAGAGCAAGGCTTTCAGATTCGTCAGAATGGTCGTCTTAAAGTGCGAGAGCGCTTGGTGATAGACGATAGCAGCCGTGCTGTTTTTACGGCCAAAGCCGGACTAGATGGTAAACCTATTAATGGTTTGATGATTGCGGGGCCTTTTGATTCAGTCAATCAAGACGATTTGATCAATTCTTTACGTCATCACTGTACCCAGCATGGGTCATTAAGTGGCGTAAGCATGGTAGGCGAGTACATCTTAGTTCGCAGTCTTCACGATGATTCGGAACAAGTGAAACAGCTATTTATCCAGTGCTGGCGCGATATTCGTCCCACATTAATCAACAAAGAATCCAACGAACCGAGAATTTGGTCGACCTAAAACGGTGCGGGTGATCCATTTTGGTTCATATAAATCTATTTAAGAGTGACATGAAGAGGCATTAAATAAAAATGGAACTACTCCCAAGAGAAAAAGACAAGCTGCTTGTATTTACTGCAGCCTTGCTTGCCGAACGTCGTTTGAATCGCGGTCTTAAATTGAATTACCCTGAAGCCATGGCGTATATCACCATGGAAATTATCGAGGGCGCTCGCGATGGTAAAACCGTGGCGGAGTTGATGGCGTTTGGTAAGACAGTATTGAGTGCGGAACAAGTGATGGATGGCGTGGTGGAATTGATCCACGAAGTGCAGGTGGAAGCGACTTTCCCAGATGGGACGAAACTTGTCACCGTTCATAATCCTATAAATTAGGGAAGGAGAACCTCCATGATTCCAGGTGAAATACAGGTAGCCGCAGGCGTTATTGAACTCAATGTAGGGCGCAAGACGGTGAAAGTTCGTGTTGAAAATACCGGTGATCGTCCTGTGCAAATTGGCTCCCATTACCATTTTTATGAAGTAAATCCCGCTTTGTCCTTTGATCGTGCTGTGACGAAAGGCTTTCGTCTGAACATTGCTTCTGGCACCGCGGTGCGCTTTGAACCCGGCCAAGGTCGCGAAGTGGAGTTGGTCGAATACGCTGGCACGAAAACCATTTATGGCTTCCGTGGTGACGTCATGGGCACATTGGGAGGAGCAGAATAATGGCGACGATGGATAGACACAGTTACGCGCAAATGTTCGGTCCAACCACGGGCGACCGCTTGCGTTTAGGCGATACCGATATCTGGATTCAGGTGGAAAAAGATTTCACCGTGTATGGCGACGAAGTGAAATTCGGCGGTGGCAAGGTCATCCGTGACGGCATGGGGCAAAGCCAAGTGACCAATGATGTTGCCGTGGATTTGGTGATTACCAATGCCTTGGTGCTGGATCATTGGGGCATTGTGAAGGCGGACGTTGGCATCAAAGAAGGCCGTATTTTTAAAGTCGGTAAAGCCGGTAATCCAGACGTGCAAGATAACGTCGATATTGTGATTGGACCGGGAACGGAAGTCATCGCTGGCGAAGGTTCTATTTTGACCGCGGGTGGCATCGATGCGCACATTCATTTTATTTGTCCGCAGCAAATTGAAGAAGCCTTGACCTCTGGCGTCACCACCATGATTGGCGGCGGCACAGGGCCTGCGACGGGAACCAAAGCGACGACGTGTACGCCGGGACCTTGGTATCTTGGCAAGATGTTACAAGCCACCGACAGCATGCCGATGAACTTGGGCTTTTTGGGCAAAGGCAACGCCAGTCTGCCAGAAGCCTTAGAAGAACAGTTAGAAGCCGGCGCTTGTGGTCTGAAATTACACGAAGATTGGGGCACCACGCCCGCGTCGATTGATTGTTGTTTGAGTGTGGCGGAAAAATACGATGTGCAAGTGGCGATTCACACCGACACCTTGAACGAATCGGGTTTTGTCGACAGCACCATTGATGCCTTTAAAGATCGCGTGATTCACACCTACCATACAGAAGGCGCAGGCGGCGGTCACGCTCCCGATATTATTCGCGCGGCGGGTAATCCGAATGTTTTGCCATCGTCGACCAATCCAACGCGCCCTTATACGCGCAACACGGTAGACGAGCATTTAGACATGCTGATGGTGTGTCATCATTTAGATAGCAATATCCCAGAAGACGTGGCCTTTGCCGATTCACGTATTCGCAAAGAAACCATCGCAGCAGAGGATATTTTTCATGACCGTGGTGCCTTCAGCATGATCTCGTCTGACTCCCAAGCCATGGGTCGAGTAGGCGAAGTCGTGACTCGCACATGGCAAACTGCACACAAGATGAAGCAGCAGTTTGGCTTATTACCAGAAGACCAAGAGCTTGGTGCCGATAATTTTCGTGCACGTCGTTACATCGCTAAATACACCATTAACCCAGCGATTGCTCATGGTATTAGCCATGAAGTGGGCTCCATTGAGCCTGGCAAAATGGCGGATTTAGTCTTGTGGAAGCCCGCTTTTTTTGCAGTTAAACCTTCAATGATTATTAAAGGCGGTATGATTGCTAGCGCGCCAATGGGCGATCCTAATGCCTCTATTCCGACACCTCAGCCCGTGCATTATCGTCCTATGTTTGGTTCGTTTGGTAAGGCTGCTGCGGCGACGTCTGTGACCTTTGTTTCTCAGGCAGCACTGAACAATGGCCTGAAAGAATCGCTCGGTTTGGATCGGACTTTGGTGGCCTGTAAAAACACACGCAATATTTCCAAGCTCGACATGATTCATAACGATTGGCTGCCGAACATTACCGTCGATCCGCAAACCTATGAAGTGCGCGCCGATGGCGAATTATTAACCTGTGAGCCAGCTGAAGTATTGCCCTTGGCTCAGCTTTACACTCTCTTTTAGGAAGTTAGCATGCTAGATATTTACGAAAGATTAGGCACCCATTGTCACGATCCAGTTCACACTACTGTGACGCTAACTCATGAACAGCGTGACCGCGGTAGATTGAAACTTATAGGTGACAATAGCGAAGAGGTTCGTGTGTTTCTTGAGCGCGGTAAGCCACTGTTAGTCGGAGAGTTTTTAAAGTCCGAATGCGGCAAGATAGTGCAAGTTAATGGCGCGGTGGAAGACGTAGCCCATGCCAGCTGTGAAGACTGGGAAGCTTTTTCCAAAGCCTGTTATCACTTGGGTAATCGTCACACCAAAATCCAAATTGGCGAACGCTGGTTGCGCATCAAACCGGACCACGTTTTAGAAGACATGCTGCACATGCTTGGTTTGATCGTTACCCATGAAGAGGGCGTGTTTGTCCCAGAATCTGGAGCTTATAGTCATGGGCACAGTCACCACTAGCACAGTCACTAGTAACATTGTCACCACTGACATTAGCTTATTACGGCTTTTGCAGCTAAGCAGCGTCGGTTTGCCAGTGGGTGGTTTTGCCTTTTCCCAAGGCATGGAATACGCCATCGATCAAGGCTGGGTTAAAAATAAAGCCGAAGTGTCCGATTGGATCGGTTTGCAGCTGCAGCAGTCTGTGGCGCGTGTGGATTTACCTGTGCTGCGGTTATGTATGGCTGCGGCCAAGCAGCAAGATACAGAACGATTATTCGAGCTGAATGATTTGGTGTTAGCTTGCCGCGAAACCAAAGAGCTGCGTTTAAACGATACCGCCATGGGCGAAGCCTTATTTCGCTTGATGGGCAGCTTGCATATAGACACGCCGTTTAAGCGTTTAGACGAAATGAGCTTTGTCATTCTGTTTGCCATTGCAGCGAGCCATTGGAGCCTGAAACCTGATCTTGCTTCATTGGGTTTTGCGTGGTCTTGGCTGGAAAACCAAATCGCAGCGGCGACCAAATTGGTTCCTCTTGGGCAAACCCAAGCACAAGAATTGTTAGGTGAATTACAGACAGACATTCGGCACGCCATTGCCATGTCGTTAACCATTGAAGAAGACCGCATTGGCGCGGGATTACCAGCCATTGCCATTGCCAGTGCTCAGCACGAAACACAATATTCGCGGCTTTTTCGCTCTTAAGTGTATTTTAAAAGGAACCCAGTATGAAAAAACAAACGTTACGAATTGGTGTAGGTGGTCCAGTAGGATCAGGAAAAACGGCGTTGCTGCGTTCTTTATGTAGCGCGATGCGTGACCATTACAACATTGCCGTGGTGACCAATGATATTTATACCCAAGAAGACGCGAAGTTCTTAACTCAGCATGAAGCCTTGGATGCGGACCGTATTATCGGTGTCGAAACCGGTGGTTGTCCGCATACGGCGATTCGTGAGGACGCGTCGATGAACTTAGCGGCGATTGATCAATTATTAGAGCGCCATGGCGAATTGGATGTGGTGTTTGTGGAAAGTGGTGGCGACAACCTGAGCGCGACTTTTAGCCCAGAGCTGTCAGATTTTACCATTTATGTCATTGATGTCTCCGCAGGCGACAAGATTCCTCGTAAAGGTGGCCCCGGTATTACTAAGTCCGATTTGTTGATTATTAATAAAACTGACTTAGCGCCTTTGGTTGGTGCGTCTTTGGATGTGATGGCGCACGACGCCAAGACTCAACGAGGTGATCGTCCGTTCATCTTTTCGAATCTAAAAAAAGCTCAAGGCTTGGATGAGATTATTCAGATCATTGTGTCTGAAGGCATGTTGGAAGCAAAAGAAATTCCAGCAGCAAAAGCCGTCGTTTAGAAATATGCGGATTTGAATTAAAAGTATTAGGAGATAGATTATGAGTGCAATGAAAGAAAGAGTATTGAAAACAAAAGGTTTGTTGGTATCGGCTTCTGTTTTAGCGTCAGGTTCCGTTCTTGCTCATCCGGGGCATGAACAGGCTTCTAGCGTTATGACGGGTTTTGCTCACCCGATGGGCGGTTTGGATCACCTTTTAGCCATGGTGGCGATTGGTCTTTGGGCCGCGAGCATGGGGGGTCGCGCTTTGTGGGTGATTCCGGCCGCGTTTGTTGTGACCATGTTGTTAGGTGGTGGCTTAGCCGTGGCGGGTTTGACTGTGCCATTTATTGAGCAAGGGATTCTATTGTCTGTCATTGTATTGGGCGCTTTGGTGTTGTTTGCTAAGCGCTTACCAACAGCGGTTTGCGTGGCAATTGCGGGTGGCTTTGCGTTATTCCACGGAGCCGCCCATGGAATGGAAATGCCATTGAATGCTAATGGTCTGCAATATGCGCTGGGCTTTGCTTTGGCAACGGCAGGCTTGCATCTAGTTGGACTTGGCTTTGGGCAGTGGATGGTTAAAATCGGTACGCCTTTAGTAGCACGCATGAGTGGTTTTATTATTACTGTGGCAGGTTTAATGCTGGCTTTTGTTTAACTTACTTTTGCTCAACAAAAGACACGCCATTTTATAGCCTGACCGTGAGACTTTATGACGGCTGCACAAAAGATCTTTAAAGTGCGACGCCACTATAATAAGTGGGTCGCCAATCAAACCATGGAAGATTATGCCCTGCGATATACCTCAAGGCATGACAGCGCTTCTACGCACAGTTATGCCATGACCATCGAGCGAATAGGTCATACAGCGCTTGGTGCAACGGCGTTTTTGGCACTTGAAGGGTTGGCCGCGGTTATTACTCTGGCGTACGGTTTTACCAACGCGGTGGCGGCGATTCTCACCGTGTTGGCTGTGTTTTTTGTGACGGGTTTCCCCATTGCCTATTATTCTGCTAAGCATGGTTTAGACATAGATTTATTGACTCGAGGAGCCGGCTTTGGCTACCTCGGATCGACCATTACCTCACTGATTTATGCCACTTTCACCTTTATTTTCTTTGCCATTGAAGCGGCTATTTTAGCCTCGGCGATGGAGGTGTTGTTGGGCATACCTTTGGCACTGGGCTATGCGCTTTCTTCTTTTTTTGTGATACCCATTGTAACGCACGGGATTCGCGCTATCAGTCGTTTTCAAAACGGCACTCAATGGATCTGGTTGGTGTTACAAGTCGCGGCTATCGGTGTGGTAGTTACTCAGGAATACCAAAATTTTGAAGGCTGGACGCAATACACTCCGGTGGATTTACCGCAAAGTCAGTATTTTGATTGGATTCTGTTTGGTTCGGCAGCGTCTGTATTATTTGCCTTGATGGCGCAGATTGGTGAGCAAGTCGACTACTTACGATTTTTTCCTATAAAGAACAAACAAAATCGTCGTCGCTGGTGGTTTTGGCTTATTTTAGCGGGTCCTGGCTGGGTATTTATTGGTGCAATCAAAATGCTATTGGGTTCGTTTTTAGCCTATTTGGCAATTTCCGATGGCGCCAGTACGATACAAGCCACAGACCCAACCTATTTGTATCAGCGCATTTTTTTCTTTTTAACCACGTCTCCTACCACAGCATTACTTTTAGCCGCGGTGTTTGTGTTTATTTGTCAGATGAAAATCAATTTGACTAATGCCTATGCTGGCTCTATTGCTTGGTCTAATTTTTTCTCTCGTTTAACCCATTCTCATCCGGGTCGTGTTGTTTGGCTCGTTTTTAACGTGATGATTGCTTTGTTGCTGATGGAGTTGGGAATTTATCAAGCGTTAGGTGCTATTTTAGGTGTATTTGCTATCGCCGCGGTGAGTTGGCTAGGCAGTTTGTCAGCGGATTTATTAATCAACAAACCCTTGGGGTTAAGCCCTAATTATGTCGAGTTTAAACGCGCGCATTTATACGACATTAACCCTGTTGGAACGGGCTCGATGTTGATCGCAACGACCTTGGGTTTAGTGAGTTATTTAGGTGTCTTTGGCGAAGTGGCGAAAAGTCTATGTCACTTTATTTCGCTGGGTTCTTGTTTTGTTTTTGTGCCGCTGATTGCTTGGATTACCAAGGGCAAATATTACCTTGCGCGTCAAAGCCCAGAACTGATTCCGATGATCGAGCTGGCAAAGCAGCGTAACCCTAAGTATGTCACTTTGACCTGCGGGATTTGTGAGAATGCGTTCGAAACAGAAGACATGAGTTTTTGCTCAGCTTATATGCAGCCGATTTGTTCTTTGTGTTGCTCCTTGGACGTGCGCTGTTTAGACAGCTGTAAGCCACAAGCGAGCATAGGTCAGCAGAGTGATTATTTTTTAAAGCTTTTTTTGCCCAAAAGCTTAGTAAAAGCACTGAATTCTCGTTTGGGGCGTTTTGCGTCGTTATTGTTGATGATCAACATTGTTAACGCGGCACTGATGATGTTGATTTATAAACAAATGGCACCGAGTTCACCTAGTGAGGAACTCTTGCTGCAAAATACTATGTTAGCGCTGTTTTTCACCTTGTTAATTGTGTCTGGGGTGTTGTCATGGTTGTTTTTATTGGCTCATGAAAGTCGAGTGGTGGCGCAGAAAGAGTCTAATCGACAAACGAGAAAGTTGATTCGCGAGATTGATGCTCACCAAGAAACGGATAAAGCATTACAAAATGCTAAAGAGCAAGCTGAGCGGGCAAATGAGGCGAAAAGTCGTTATCTTACGGGTATTAGTCATGAATTACGTACTCCGCTGCAATCTATTATTGGCTATGCGCAACTCTTGTCGGAAAAAGCCAATACGCCATCTGGGCATCAAAACGGCTTAGATATTATCCATCGCAGTGGTTTGTATTTGGCGGATTTGATTGAAGGTTTGTTGGATATTTCGAAGATCGAAGCGGGGCGCTTTGATCTGTACCGCAATACGATGGATTTGCCGAAATTGATCGATCAGTTAAACAGCATGTTTGCCATGCAGGCTCGTGACAAAGGTATTCAATTGCAATCGAAAATTCTCGCGCCTTTGCCTCAACACGTGGTAACAGACGAAAAGCGTTTGCGACAAATTTTGATCAATTTGTTGTCAAATGCGGTGAAATACACGCCAAAAGGATCGGTTTTGTTCGAAGTGAATTATCGCAACCAAGTAGCGGAGTTTGTCATTCGAGACACGGGTGTTGGTATAAAAGAAGGTCATTTAAAACGTATTTTTGATCCGTTTGAGCGAGTCCGTGACATCAGCACCGGCAATTTACCCGGCACAGGCTTGGGCTTGACCATAGTGAAGTTGCTGACGGAAATTATGGGCGGTGATTTGCAGGCGCATTCTGTGGTCGGCGAGGGCAGTGAGTTTCGCGTTAGCCTGATGTTGCCTTGGGTCAGCCAAGGCGATGGCTCGGCTTATGAAAATAAACGCATCGTGAGTTATCGTGGTTATCAGCGTACTCTGATGGTAGTGGATGATGATCCTGTGGTGCGCGGTTTGTTGTCGGATATTCTCGTGCCGCTTGGTTTTAATGTCTTGGAAGCCGCCGATGCTGAAAGCTGCTTGGATGAGCTGGAATCCTGTTCGCCAGATTTATTCGTATTAGATGTCTCAATGCCCGGAATGGATGGTTTGAGCTTGGCTAAGCTGTTACGAGATCGCACTTATACTACGCCGATTATTATGTTGTCCGCTGACGCTGCTGAAAATCAGCGTAAGCCTGACGAGCAAGCGGCATTTAATCAGTATTTAGTCAAACCGGTGAACAACAGTGCTTTGTTGGATGCGATTAAAAACTGGCTGGTGCTGGAGTGGGTATATCAAGAAACAGAAATAGACACCTTGGCACCGATTGCTATTGAGAAGCTTTCGAGCAGCAGTGAAAAAACGGATCAGATCGCGTCAGATGAGCAACAACAAGTTAACATTCCAGACCATGAAAGTGTGCGCGAATTGATGGCGTTCGCTGAAATGGGTTACAAAAAAGGCGTGCGTGGCGTGCTGGATCAATTGGCTAAAACAGATGTGATGGCCCCGAGCCATTTGCAGCAATTGGAAAGTTTGTATCAAAGTTTTCAGTTCGATGCGATTGCTCAGTACATACAGCAACATTCCTCATAATGAGCGCTATAAAGTGGAACCAGTAATGATAACCCCAAGCAATAAAAGTGACATTGTATTAGTGGTCGACGACTCGCCAGATGCGTTGAGCCTAATTCATGACACCTTGGAAGCGGCCAAAATGGATGTGCTTGTCGCCCTTGAAGGCAAGCAAGCCTTAACTATTGCTCGACGGATTCGACCTGACATTATTTTGCTCGATGCTATCATGCCGAATATGGATGGTTTTGAAACTTGTCGAGCGCTCAAAGCCGACCAAAGCTTGGCATCGATTCCGGTTATTTTTATGACAGGGTTGAGCGATACCGATGACATTGTGCGTGGTTTAGAAGCGGGCGGCGTGGATTATCTTACTAAGCCAATTCAACCCAATGAGTTGATTGCTCGCATGCGTGTGCACTTGTCTAATGCTCGTTTGAGCAACAACGCGCAATCAGCCCTTGATAGCATGGGACAGTATTTGATGACGACAACCTACGCAGGGGAAATCGCTTGGGCAACGCCGCAAACTTACGCCTTGCTTGCCAAAGCACGCGCTAGCAGCGAATGGCAAAGTACGGAACTCGCCTTGCAAATACGTCTTTGGTTAGCTCATCAACCTGTGGTGGGTAACCTGTTGAAACTCAGCGGTTTGGACTATCCTCTGGCGCTGAAAATGATGGGCGTCACCGAGCAAAAAGAAGTGCTATTACGACTGGAGGACGGTGATAAACCAGCAGGTCCTGCTTTGTTGAAGAAAGAGCTTGATCTAACGGATCGAGAATCAGAAGTGTTGCACTGGATTGCCAATGGTAAGACCAACCGGGAAATCGCCGAAATTCTCGAAATGAGCCCGCGTACAGTTAACAAGCATCTAGAGCAAATTTTTCCAAAACTTGGTGTCGAAAATCGTACTTCAGCCGCTGGTGTGGCGCTGCGGGTATTGTCGGCTGAGCGTTAACTATGTCAGTTGAATGTTTAGGTAAGCATCTACCTATTTTATAAGCTCATAAATTACTCTATGCTGCTGTTTTATCGCATCGTGAAAGGTGTCTTCCTCATGTCTAATAAGTTGTCTACAGAACTGCCTATCCAGTACAAAGTGAATCAGGTAATTACGGCGGCTCAGTTTATTGAGCTGCTGTCGAAAACCACATTAGGTGCGCGTCGTCCTATTGATAATCTAGAGACAGTCAACGCAATGCTGGAAAACGCCAATTTGTTGATTACGGCATGGCAGGGTGAAGCTTTGGTTGGGGTGTCTCGTTCGGTGACGGATTTTGCTTTTTGCTGCTATTTATCAGACTTGGCGGTGGACGAAACAGTGCAAGCCTCCGGAATCGGTAAAACCTTAGTGCGCATGACCAAGGAAGCGTTACAACCTAAGTGTTCTTTGATTCTTTTGTCTGCTCCTCAGGCAGTGGATTATTATCCTAAAATTGGTTTTACTCAGCACAATAGTGCGTGGGTACTGACGAATATTGATGATTTGAAATAATATAACTTGACCCGAATTTTTAGCTAACGCCTACTAGGCTTAGAGTAATGCTTCTTAAATTCAGTCGCATTTTATTACCTAGAAAAGGATATAGGACGTTAGTTATGAAGATAACAGATTTACCCTTTGGTGTGACAGATTGGCAAAGTGTGGAGAAGACTACCCATAAAGGTGAAAGTGGGTTCGCTTATTGGAAGACAAAGCAGTTTGGCGATATCCGTGTGCGTCTGGTGACATACTCGGCTGGGTATTTGGCGGATCATTGGTGTACTAAAGGTCACATACTTTTTTGCATCAGTGGCGAGCTAAAAACAATTTTAAAAGACGGCCGTACCTTTGTTTTGTCTGCCGGCATGAGTTATCAAGTGGCTGATGACGCTGAACCTCATCGTTCTTCAACATCTGAAGGGGCAACATTGTTTATTGTCGATTGAGGCATTGCCCCCCAGATATATCTGGAGGGGGCATGATTAAGTTCAGCTGTTACTGCTAGGTTTGCGATTACGACGCGCCGGCGCAAGAGGCTTGCTACGCAGACCTGGGCCAGGTGTGACTTCGGCTTTCGGTGCAGTAGGGCGACGGTTACCAGACTTAGGTGCGTTGCCTTGTTTTGCGCCATTGCCTTGTCTCGGTGCATTGGTTTGTTCACGTGGTCTTTTTGGTTTGTTAGGCTTGATTGGGCGCGTATCCAGCGTGGTATCAGGCAACATGTGTGTTGGCATGAAGTCGTCTTCATAACGACGCTCAATCAATTTTTGTGTCAAACGTTCGATAGCGCGTAATTGGTCGAGTTCGTCAGCGGCCACCAAGGAAATAGCTTTGCCTGTTGCGCCAGCACGGCCAGTACGACCGATGCGGTGAACGTAATCTTCGGCTACATCAGGCAAGTCAAAGTTCACCACGTGAGGAAGTTGTTCAATGTCTAATCCGCGAGCCGCAATGTCTGTGGCGACCAAAATCCGTATACGACCTTCTTTAAAGTCAGCAAGAGCACGAGTACGAGCCCCTTGGCTCTTGTTACCGTGAATAGCACTGGCACGAATACCTGCGTCTTCAAGTTGTTTGGTGATCTTGTTTGCACCGTGTTTGGTGCGAGAGAATACCAAGGCTTGATCCCAACGTCCGTCGGCTATCAGTTGGATCAATAGCTCCGTTTTACGTTTCTTGTCTACTGGGTGAAGCCATTGTTCAACAGACACGGCTGTGGCATTGCGCGGCGTTACAGAAATCTCGATAGGATTGTTGACTAAGCCCTTAGCGAGCTGGCGAATTTCTGGTGAAAAAGTGGCAGAGAATAAAAGGTTCTGGCGCTTCTTTGGCAGAATGGCGAGAATTTTTTTGATGTCATGAATGAAGCCCATGTCTAGCATGCGGTCTGCTTCATCTAATACCAGTATTTCGAGTTTGTCGAATTTCACCGCGTTTTGATTGTATAGGTCCATCATACGACCCGGAGTAGCAATCAAAATATCTGCTCCACGACGCAATGCCATCATCTGTGGATTGATTTTTACACCACCAAATACCACGGTTGATTTAAGGGCTAGATGACGACCGTAGTCTTTGACGCTTTCAGCAACCTGAGCGGCTAGTTCCCGTGTTGGGGTTAATACTAATGCACGAACCTGATTGCCTTGAGCATGCTCGCCATGGCTTAGTAACTCGAGAAGTGGCAAGGTAAAGCCAGCAGTTTTGCCTGTGCCGGTTTGGGCTGCGGCCATCACATCTTGACCTTCAAGGATGGCCGGTATTGCCTGAGCTTGTATCGCAGATGGCTCAGTATAGCCTTGATCTTCAATGGCTTTAAGAATGGGGGCAGAAAGCCCAAGGTTGTTGAAACTCATAGGTGTACTCATGTTATATCAAAGGCAGGCGCAAAGCTGATAGGTCAGGTTATGCAATAATTGTGCGAAGCTTACCCTATATTCGCTTTGGTTACTATCAGACACATCGAATAAGCCCGTATTCAGGCTGCTAGAGCCGTTTGAGTACGGGCAAGATAGTCTTTTATCCTTATGTATATTAGGTGAGCAGAAGATCTTTTAAGACGACAAAATCATACTCTTCTGACATCGACAGATACGGATAATTGCTGGGAGCCACCGCCTTCAAAAATAACGCCTTGTAGGGGTGAAACATCCGCGTAATCTCGGCCCCATGCCGTGACTATGTGTTGTTCGTTTGGCATGACGTCATTGGTTGGGTCGAATTCTACCCAGCCAAATTCTGGTGTGTAGACTGCGAACCAAGCGTGGGAAGCATCCGCACCGACCAGCTTCTCTTGTCCTGGTGGTGGCAAGGTTTCGAGATAACCGCTCATGTAGCGAGCCGGTATACCGACCGAGCGAAGACAGCCAATGGCAAGATGAGCAAAATCTTGACACACACCACTGCGTTGTTTGAGAACCTGTTCAAGGGGCGTTGCAACCGTAGTGGTATTGGGGTCAAACTTAAATTCGCTAAAAATTTTATGGGTAAAATCCATGGCGGCTTGTAGCACGCAGGCTTGGTCCGTGAAGAGACTTTGAGCATAGTCTTTTAAGTCGTCGGATCGGCGAATTTGCGGCGAGTCAAGTAAGTACTCTTTTGCCATACGTAGCTCGGGCGTGGTGGGCATGTCTAACAAGGCACGCAACTCTCCACAGGTGAGTAGGCTGTTTTTGAGTAGTGCTGTCACATCGATCGCAGAAATTTCAAAGTCCGTTCTGACATCAATGACGAGCTTTTTGTGTGCTTCTTGAATAGAAAAGTAAAACGTTTGATTGCCAAAGTAATCTTCCCCTTCGCTTTGATAAACAGGAGGGGGATTGATCTGCACTTTTTGATAAATACAACGTTGGTTGTGCGTGTCTCTGGGGAGTAGGTGAGCCATGTTATAACACAAGCTCACCGGTGCACCGTAGCTGTATTCGGTAATGTGACGAACGCGATATCTCATAAGTCTGTTTCCCCAACAATTTTTATCAATGACTGAGGGCCAGCCGTATGGTCAAAATACTTTTCACTGATTAATACCGTAAATTGTTCTAGCTGAGCCAACAGTTCAGTCATGAGTTTTTCTAACTTAGACCGACTGAGTGTTTTTTTATCAACCTCAGCCAGTTCTTCTAAATCGGCGAGCTGGATGGAGCTTAAAGATCTGATAATAATCTTATTTTCTGGGCTTAGTCCGGCCGTTGTTGTTTCATTTCTGGGTAGCTCATTAATGCATTTGCGTAGCTGTTCTACTTGGTACAACAACGAGCGTGGGTTAGTACCATCAATCATTAGAAGGTCTAAACCGTAGGCCACGCGGGCACGGTTACGATAGCGACGACGGAAAGAGATGAGAGCTTCGACGCTTAATAATACCGATTCCAGAATCTGCTGCTGGGGAGCAGAAGATAACGGCTTAGTGAGGGCTGAACGCAGTAGGGTAGCAGTTTGCAACGCTCGTTCTGTGCGTCGGCCAATTTCCTGAAAAGTCCAGTCCAAGCCGCGAAGCATGCTTTCATGGTTAAGACCTGAAAGAGCAAGCAAAGAAGTGACTAGGCTGTCTAAGGATTCTTCTGGGGCAGACGGAAGACCGTTTGTGTAGGTACGGTCAAGCTCATGAATATGGTCGCGCAATTCGTTGATGATGATGCGAGTATCAGCCGAAAGCATCTCTTTGACTTGTTCGCCACAGCTTAGCATGGCTTGTAAGTTTGCTTTCACCGATCCAGCTCGGTTCCCATCTGTGATGATAGACACTAATTCCGCTTCAGGATTGGCCAGCATATCTTCATCGGCCTCGGTAAAACCTGGTAAACAAGCTGTTTGTACGGAAGCCATGGTAAGCAGGGTGCGCAGGCTTTCTTCTGGTAAAGGATCAACGCCATTCATTTGCTTAAAAATAGTACGTAATAGACGCATACTGACTTCTGCGCGCTCTGCGTAACGTCCCATCCAAAATAGATTTTCTACCACTCGGCTAGGTAAATTGGCCTGTAATGCTTCTTCGTGCAGAATGATTTGATCAGCAATAGGGGCTGTTTGTGTTTCGGGTTCCGCCGCCAATACCCAGGTGTCTTTACTTTTTGAACTGGCAATATTGGATACGATCATCTCGGTTTTGGAATCGCCAACCCGAGATAAGCCACCAGGCATGGCGTTGTAGCCTTTGGGGGTCGCAACCGTAAAGGCACGCAGTAAGCTGGGTCTAGCCTGTAATTTGCCGCCAGACCAAATAGGGGCTCTTGAGCCTGGAATATAGCTTTGCGCCACATACATGTGCGGGTGTTTTTTGATTTTTTCTATGGTGCTGAGTGTTTGTTTTTCGGTCAGGGTATGACCATAAACGCTGCTACTGTCGAAACGACGAATCGCGGGTTTGATAATAAGATTTTGAATGTTTGCAAGGACATATTGTAAGTCATTTGCATCGCCACACCACCAGGTTGTGACGGAGGGCAGAGTGAGTTGCTCGCCCATCAAAAACTCACTGATCGCGGGTAAAAACTTAATCAAAGCCGGTGCTTCTAAAATACCGCTACCTAGAGGGTTAGCTAATACCACGTTACCCGCTCGAACGACTTCTAAAAGCCCAGGCACACCCAAAAATGAGTCGGCACGCAGTTCGGCTTGATCACAAAGGGCATCATCCACACGTCGTAAAATCACATCAACACGGGCTAGACCATTCAGCGATTTCATCCACACCGCGCCATTGCGTACGGTTAGGTCACTGCCTTGAACAAGGGGGAAACCCAAAAAGTTGGACAAGTAAGCCTGTTCAAAGTAAGTGCTGCTTAATGCCCCAGGGCTAAGCATGACAATGCGTGGCGTATCTGTCCATTGGCAAGCAAGGGACGAGAGCATGTTTTTAAAGGACTGAAAAAAGCCCGCTAATCGCCGTACTTGGCTGTCTCGAAAACTGTTGGGGATCACTCGTGAAACAACGGTTCGATTCTCTAGCGCGTATCCTGCTCCGCTGGGTGCCTGAGTGCGATCACCGATCACTTGAAATTGCCCTGTAGGATCACGCACGAGATCAACCGCATGGAGTAACAAGTGGTGGGCGCCAGGAACAGAAACGCCATGACATTGGCGTAAAAATCCCGGGTGACTAAAAATAATTTCTGAGGGGATGATGCCGTTTTTCAACAGTTCTTGAGGGCCGTATAGGTCCTTTAGCATTAGGTCGAATAGGGTCGAACGTTGATTCAGCCCCTGTTCAATAGCGCACCATTCCTCTGTTGGAATGATGTTTGGAATAAGGTCCAGCGACCACACACTGGGCGTGAGTGGATCGCTGGTAAGATTATAGGTCGCACCGTCTTCACGGAGAATGCGCTGAGCGCGGCGCTGCCGGTCAAGCATTTCCTCGTTAGTAAAGCTCCCCATACTGCGCATGACAGATTCCCAATGGGGACGCGGTTGGCGATCTTCCGTGAAGGCCTCATCATAAGCATTTATCGGTGTATCGTAGGCGGATGATAACGTCGGTTTTTCATCCATTACCGACGTTACAAAGGTACCTGTTTGAAGTTGCATAATGTGCTTGAGCCTAAAAAAATTAATTATTAGAGAACATTATACTGCTTCCTTAGATCTAATGTATGCGGATATTCATTCATTGGCTCTTCCGCTGGTGGTGACATGGCTCGAGGCTCGTCTCCATTCGGGTAAAAAGCGCGTAATGCACTGAACGCCGGTGGTGGAGATAATGGACCTTGAGTGAAACCATAATCCCAAAAACGATTGACTCGACGGGCTTCCGCTTCGTTACTATTAACCGGCAAGTTGTCGTAAGTTCGTCCACCTGGGTGCGATACATGATAAGTACAGCCGCCCACTGACATGCCGTTCCAAGTATCAATCAGATCGAATACTAGCGGCGTGTCTGTGCCCAAAGTAGGGTGCAACGCCGATGGTGGCGCCCAGGCTTTGTAGCGGACCGCGCCAACGTATTCGCCTTTACGTCCGGTTGAACGAATGGGAACACGACGACCATTACAACTTAAAACATAGCGACCATCGGTTAATCCTGTCAGTTTTACCTGCAAGCGTTCGACGGAAGAATCCACATAGCGAGCGGTACCCGATCCAGTGATCTCTTCACCTAGAACGTGCCAAGGCTCAATGGCCCAGCGTAGCTCGATTTCCATGTCGTCAATTTTCTTACGACCGTAATGTGGGAAACGAAACTCTTCAAACGGGGCAAGCCATTCCAGTTTAAATGGGAAACCATGACGCTGAAGATCTTCCACCACCTCTTTCACGTCTTGCCAAACAAAATGTGGCAGCATGAATTTGTCATGCAAGCTGGTGCCCCAACGAACTAAAGGCTTTTTGTACGGTTCTTTCCAGAAGCGTGCAACTAAGCAGCGCAACAACAGCATTTGCACGAGAGACATGTGCGGATGCGGTGGCATTTCAAAACCACGGAATTCCAATAAACCTTGTCTACCGCTGGCGCTGCCTGCAGCATACAGTTTATCGATACAGAACTCAGAACGGTGAGTGTTACCGGTGATATCGACCAGTAAGTTACGCATCAAACGATCAACCAACCAAGGTTCTTCTACAAAACCAGATGGCATGTTTTGGAAAGCGATTTCCATTTCATACAAGGCTTCATCACGCCCTTCATCTGGACGTGGTGCTTGGCTAGTTGGGCCAATGAACATGCCAGAGAAAAGATAAGATAGACCAGGATGATGCTGCCAGAAGGTGACCAAACTTTGCAATAACTCAGGACGACGCAGCAGCGGACTGTCTGCTGGAGTGCGGCCACCAAGAGTTACGTGATTGCCGCCACCTGTGCCAGTATGACGACCATCCAGCATGAATTTTTCCGCGCCAAGGCGAGATAAATAAGCTTGGTGATACAAGGTTTCTGTGTTGTGAACCAGCTCTTCCCAATTGGCTGCAGGGTGGATATTAACCTCAATCACACCGGGGTCTGGTGTGATTAGGAACTTCTGCAAGCGCGGATCTTTTGGTGGCTCGTAACCTTCGATAACGATGGGTTTATCAAGGGTTTTCGCAACCGCTTCAAGATGCTCAAGAACATTCACAAAATGCTCAAGATGCGTCATAGGTGGCATGAATACATGCAAGCGGCCATCACGTGGTTCGATACACAAAGTAGTGCGAATCACGTTTTTCAACGTTTTTTCTGGCGCTAAGGCAGGTGCTGCTGGTTTTTTAGCGAAATGCTGCTTGGCAACGCTTTCTAATACAGCGCTGTCTTTTTTGTTCGCCAAAGGTTGGCGAGGATCAAACGGATCACGCTCAGGGATGCGATCTTCTTCCGCTTGTGCTGGTAAAGAATTCAGTGGTAAACGATAACCCATTGGGCTATCGCCGGGAATCAAGGTGATAACGTCACTGCGCATTGGCCAAAGAGAACTATTCCAACGATTGTTTACCGTATCGAATTCTAGCGGCAATACGAAGCCTGTTGTGGTGCTTAAACCACGACTAAGCAGTTTTGCCAGACGACGGCGTTCTAAGTCATCTTTTAAATCGGCTTTGGTTGGATCGGCATCCGCAGGAAGTGATTGCTCCATCCACAAATAATACAGAGTGTCTTCGTAAGTGCTTTGTAGATATTGCTTATCCAAGGCGAGTTTTTCACACAATAATTCGCCAAAAGTTTGGGCATCTTTAATGGTGTGTTTGTAGTCTTTGTCTACGCGAGCCAAATATTTAGGATCATTCCATAAGGCTTCGCCGTCGGTGCGCCAGAAACAACCCAGCGCCCAGCGAGGTACTTCTTCACCTGGATACCACTTGCCTTGACCATAATGCAGTAAGCCATTGGCACCGAATTCTTGCTTCATCTTGATTAGCAAGTCTTTGGCTAATTTAAGTTTTTCTGCGCCCAATGCACCCGTATTCCACTGTTCTGAATCCATGTCATCGATGGAAACGAAGGTGGGTTCACCGCCCATTGTCAGGCGGACATCACCGTCTTCTAGTTCTTTATCGACAGCAAAGCCCAGTGCTTTTATTGTGTCCCATTCACCTTCGGCGTAGGGTTTGGTGACACGTGGGTCTTCGTGGATACGAGTGACGATATTGCTGTAGCTGAATTCACATTCGCATTCGTCGACAAAGCCTGTGATTGGCGCTGCGGATGCGGGTTCTGGTGTACAGGCTAAAGGAATATGACCTTCGCCAGCGAACAAGCCAGAGGTTGGGTCTAAGCCAACCCAGCCGGCACCCGGTAAAAAGACTTCACACCAAGCATGTAAGTCGGTGAAATCTTCCTCTGGACCGGATGGGCCATCGAGGGCTTTTACATCGGCGGTTAATTGCACCAAGTAGCCGGATGCAAAGCGCGCAGCTAAACCCAGACTACGAAGAATTTGTACGAGCAACCAAGAGGTATCTCGGCATGACCCTTTCTTCAAGGTTAAGGTTTCTTCACAGGTTTGGACGCCGGGTTCTAAACGGATGCCATAGCCAATGTCTGCAGCCAGACGGCTGTTTATGGCGACTAAAAAGTCATTGATCGGAGTGTTTTTGCGATCGACAGTAGACAGCCATTTGTCCAGTAATGGGCAGGATTCGGTGACTTGTAGGTACGGCTCTAATTCTTTTTTGAGCGCCTTGTCGTAGGCAAATGGATACTCTTCCGCATAACTTTCCACAAAGAAATCGAATGGGTTTATCACCGTCATGTCGGCGATGACTTCCACATAGAATTCGAGCTTGTTGGTTTTTTCAGGAAATACCAGACGCGTCTGAAAGTTGCCAAAAGGGTCTTGTTGGACGTTGACGAAATGCGTTTCGGGTAA
The DNA here is from genome assembly GCF_003721245.1 of Marinomonas hwangdonensis. Classification (GTDB taxonomy): domain Bacteria; phylum Pseudomonadota; class Gammaproteobacteria; order Pseudomonadales; family Marinomonadaceae; genus Marinomonas; species Marinomonas hwangdonensis. Next base: position 215,523 of record NZ_RIZG01000001.1, read on the forward strand.
CACTTTAAGCGAATAAGCGTGAATCTTAGTGCGAGAGTGCGCCGCGGGTTGCAGCCTCAAAATGTGGGGGGCGACGTTTACGAAGCGGTCAAACTCATAAGTCGTTTTATGTTGTATTGCGACTCTAATGGTCATGCAGCGTCTCCTTGCCGAAAATGAAACCAGTTCTCGGTAATCTGGTGATGTATTTCAATAATTGCAATCTGTAGCTCATTTATGTGGTTGTGAAAGTTGTCATTCAGATCTTCTGAACTAACAAGTGGATAGTTAAACTCAAGAATCTTATCGACTTTGGCACGAATGGAATCTGCACGTGGCAGCTGGGCCGCTGATTCGGTTATTTGACCAAGACAATACGCTAGGGTACGAGGAAAACAGGGATCGTTCATTAAAAACGTCGCCGCTTTCGCCCCATTAATAGACGATCTTACAGTACGACGATAATCTAAATAGGCGCTCTGTGATTTCAGTACTTTTGACCAAGTTACTTGGCCAAGCTGAATACGAGTTTCAGGTTTGGATTGCAGCATTAACGCGACAGCTGCATCGAGAATACGCGTTCCCATGTCCGCACGCTCAAGATAGCGCCCCATAATCAAAAAATGCCAACCCGCATCGCGGCTTTTTGTGCCAGCAAATAACCCGATGATTTTTTGACACCCTTCAATAATGGTGTTTAGAAACAGGTGACGTTCTGAGCGATTGATTCCCTGTTTGATATTCTGCTGGGCATAGAGATCTAGCTCATTGATAAGTTCCCATGTTTCTTTGGGTACCACATCGCGAGTAGTGCGGATGTTTTCCCGAACCATTTTTAGCGATGACAGGATTGAACTGCTATTGGTGTCGTCAGCCAGTAAAAACTTCACCACATTGCGTTCGTCTTTTACTTTGTAGCGTTGTTCAAATGCGTCTTCATTGCTGAGGATTTCGATCAAGTTAAACCAAGATACCTCGATATCTTTGGGTAGGTCGAACAGTAAATCGTCGTACACACTAACCAAACGAGCGGTATTTTCGACGCGCTCCAAATAACGGGCGCTCCAATATAAGCGTTCTGCGACTCTTGATAACATAATTATTGCCCCTTTGTTTCCACAATCCAGGTGTCTTTACTGCCGCCGCCTTGTGATGAATTGACCACTAAGGAGCCTTTTTTCATTGCAACGCGAGTTAGTCCACCTGTTGTAACGTAGGTGTCTTTGGCTTGCAGAATGAAAGGACGCAAATCCAAATGGCGTGGTTCTAACACACCTTTTGAAATAAGCGTTGGCGCAGTGGACAGTTTTAGCGTGGGTTGGGCAATATAGTTACGTGGGTTTTTGGTAATTAATTCGGCAAATAACGCCTGCTCTTTTTTCGTAGAGTGGGGGCCAACCAACATACCGTATCCGCCGGACTCGTTAGCCGGTTTAACCACTAATTTGTCTAGATTTTCCAGTACATAGGCTCGTTGCTCTGGGTCATCACATAAGAAGGTTTCGACATTGTTAAGAATGGGCTCTTCGTCTAGGTAATAGCGAATAATAGCGGGTACATAAGCGTACACGACTTTATCATCAGCGACGCCAGCTCCTGGCGCATTGGCTAAGGCAACGTTGCCTTTACGCCATGCTCGCATCAATCCTGCCACACCGAGTACAGATTCAGGGTCAAACGCTTCAGGGTCAATGAATAAATCGTCAATGCGACGATAAATGACATCTACTCGTTCAGGTCCGTCAATGGTTTTCATGTAAACGCAGTCGTCACTGTCAACAAACAAGTCACTGCCTTCGACCAACTCTGCGCCCATTTGTTGCGCCAAAAAAGCGTGCTCAAAGTATGCTGAGTTATAGATGCCTGGTGTCAACACGACAATCTCAGGGTTTTCTATATCTCGCGGTGACAGTGCTGCTAAGGTGTCGAACAACTGCGACGTGTAGGAGTTGATGGGTAAAATAGATTCGTTTTCAAACAGTTCAGGCAAAACTCGCTTGGTAATAGCGCGGTTCTCTAGCATGTAAGAGACGCCTGAGGGGACACGTAAGTTATCTTCTAAGACAAAAAAGTCGCCGTTTTCATCGCGCACCAAGTCGGTACCGCAGATGTGCGCCCAAACACCGTAGGCAGGCGTAATGCCGACGCATTCTGGTCTGAAGTTTTTTGAGTCTTTAATGATGTGTTCTGGGATGATGCCGTCTTTGATGACGTTTTGATCGTGGTAGAGGTCGTTGATGAAGAGGTTAAGTGCTTTGAGGCGTTGCTTTAGTCCAGCCTCGGCGATCTTCCAGTCAGCGGCTTCGATCGTTCGCGGTATGATATCGAACGGCCATGCCCTGTCTATGTTACCTTCGCCTGTATAGACGGTGAAGCTAATGCCCATTTCTTGAATAGTGGCTTCTGCGGTGATACGTCTTTTTTCTAACTCTTCTTCAGAAAGGCTATCTAGGTAGCCTAAAAGTTGTTTTGCTGGCGCTCTGGCGACGCCTTTTTCATCGATTAATTCATCAAAAAACATCGATGATTGATAGTGGCTTGTTAATTTGTCCATAGTTACCTCTTTTTCCTATTTCACTAGTAGGACAATAATTTTTCAACGACTCATTATACTTTGCCCAACGTGTTGAAAAGGCAGCTAGCGCCTCTATCTCAGAGCAGTATCGTGACTGGTTTCTACTTATTGCGACCTATTAATGCTGAATCTTGTGTCTAGTTACTGTTAGTCTTGTCGCATTACTACAGAAATAAAGCAAGTATTGAGCCATATTATTTATTTTCGTCGTCGGTTTTTTTTAGCAGACGGATTCATGATATGGATCGCTGTAATCAGACCAAGATTCGTTATTATTGTGTTCCTAATACGCCATTAGCATAACAGTGTCTTGAATAAGAGGATAGGTAAGTGAATCAGGTAAACAAGGTTATCGTGGCTGGCGCCGGTATCGGTGGTTTATGTGCCGCCTTGTCTTTTGCTAGGCAGGGTAAGCAGGTCATCGTGTGTGAGCAGTCAGCCAATTTGGCTGAAGTGGGTGCTGGCCTTCAGATTAGCCCCAATGCCTTAAAAGTCCTGCGTGAGCTTGGCCTTGTGCCAGCGTTAAAGTCATTAGCGTTTGTGCCACACAATGCGGTCATTCGTCATTACAAGACCGGTGAATACTATTTAAAAGCCCCTTTGGCTGCAGAGGCAGAATTGCGTTATGGCGCGCCTTATTGGCATCTACATCGTGCAGACTTACATCGTGTGTTAGTCACTGCGTGTGAAGAAGCGGGGGTAACGTTAATACTGAACGCTGCGGTGGAAAAATATCAACAAGATCAACAAGCTCATCAGGTGTGTTTAGTACTCAAAGATGGACGCACTTTATCGGCTGATTTGCTAATAGGCGCAGATGGTATTCGCTCTATGGTTCGAGAACAAATGCTAGGGGCGGAACGTGCAACTTTTATGGGGCAGGTGGCATGGCGTGGTGTTATTCCTGTCAGTGGATTGCAGTGTGATATTCAGCCCGATGCCTGTGTTTGGGCTGGGCCAGGTCGGCATTTCGTCAGTTATTACGTGCGCGGTGGTGACTATGTGAATTTTGTGGCCGTTGAGGAACGGGATGATTGGCGCTCTGAGTCCTGGCGCGAAGAGGGAGATATTGATGCTTTGAGGCACGCTTTTTCAGGTTGGCACCCTGAGGTGAGTGGCTTGCTAAAATCCGCGACTCATACTTTTTTGTGGGCTTTAAATGGACGTGAGGAATTGACCACTTGGCACAGTGGTCGAGTGGTTTTGTTAGGGGACGCTTGTCACCCCATGTTGCCTTTTATGGCGCAAGGCGCGGCGATGGCTATTGAGGATGCCTATGTATTGTCCCAGTGTGTGGCTCGTTATCCATTGGCTGAAGCGTTAAAGCACTATGAGCAAGATCGTAAGCCGAGGGCGACTAAAATCCAACAAATGTCGAAAGCCAACGCGGGTTTGTATCATATGCAGGGTGGCGTACTGGGTAGAATCAAGCTAAGGGCTTTGCAAGTGGCTGGTCGTATGATGCCGAGTGTGATTCAAGCTAAATTGGACGCAGTCTACGGTCATGATGTTATTAAAGAATGCCAAAAAATGCCGTAATGGAAATCAGACAGTGCAAATGCAATATCAGAAAAGGAGCCTGCATTTGCATTTTTTATTCTCATTTGGAATATAAAATATAATTTCATGGTTTATTTGTTATAACGTTTTGTCACTACCACATCACGATTTATTATTGGTCTGAGGCGCTGGTTTTGACTATTATCTGCGCCTTTCCTCCCAAGACCACAAGTTATGGGACTCACTCACTCTGGAAACCTCAGACGATATGACTTCTAAATCTCCTTTGGCGCTCTTGCCATTACTATTGTTTCTTGTTCTTTTTGTTGGCAGTGGCCTCTGGTATCAATCTCAAGGGGTCGACTTTGCGTTTTATCAAATCTCTGCCCCAGTGGCTATTTTACCCGCGATTGCTTTGGCTATTTTGCTGGGTAAAGGCCACTTTAATCAGCGTATAGAAACCTTTATTAATGGGGTAGGTGATAACACCATTATCACCATGGTGCTGATTTACTTGTTGGCGGGTGCGTTTGCCAGTGTGGCTAAAAGCGTTGGTGGTGTGGATGCAACGGTCAATTTTGGCTTGAGTATTGTTCCTCCCTCTTTATTGTTGCCGGGGTTATTTGTTATTACGGCGTTTGTGGCTACGTCTATGGGGACTTCCATGGGCACTATCGCCGCGATTGCTCCGATTGCGATTGGGGTTGCTGAAGCGGCCGATCTTCCTTTGTTATTAACCGTTGGTACCGTGATTGGTGGCGCCATGTTTGGTGACAATTTGTCGATCATTTCCGATACCACCATAGCCGCAACGCGTACTCAAGGCTGTGAAATGCGAGACAAGTTTCGCATGAATTTTAAAATTGCTTTGCCTGCGGCTCTTATTACGCTGGTGTGGTTGTTTTTTCAAAGTAGTGGCGCCGGTATTGATGAAGTAGGTGACTATGACTTGATTCGTGTTTTGCCTTATGTGGCGGTGTTAGGATTGGCGGTTGCCGGGGTGAATGTGATCTTGGTGTTGTTTAGCGGCATTATTATGGCGGGTATTATTGGGCTAACGATGCAGGCTGACTACTCAGTCGCTTCTTGGTCATCCGATATTTATGCCGGCTACACCAGCATGCAGGAAATTTTGATTCTTTCACTGTTGATTGGTGGTTTGGGTGCCTTGATGAAATCCCAAGGCGGTTTGGATTGGCTGGTAGGAGCGATTGAACGCATCAGTCAAGCACTTGGGGCGAAAGAAGGATCAACGAGAGCCGGTGAACTCAGCATCAGTGCGTCGGTTGCTCTGACGAACTTATGCACGGCAAATAATACGGTATCCATTTTAATTAATGGTTCGGTCGCTAAGAATATTGCGCAACGTTACAATGTTGACCCAAAGCGCAGTGCCAGTTTATTGGACATTTTCTCGTGTGTGGTGCAAGGCGTGCTACCTTATGGTGCGCAAATACTCTTGGCTTCTTCGTTAGCCAGTGTGTCTCCGTTAGCGCTGATCGGTTATGTTCAGTACAGTTGGTTATTGGCGGCTGCGGCGTTTATTTCCATCATGATGGCTTGGCCTAAAAACGCGAAATAAATCACCCAAACTTTTATTTATAGAAAAATTCAGCTTAAAAGCTTGTTTGCCTGCACGTAAATGTGCAACGTAAACAAGCTTTTTTATGTTTTGAAGAATATACACGAGGGAAGTAATGTGAAGACCGCAGGTTACATCAGCGCTGAAAGTATTCTGGTTGTTGTTACCATTCTCGCTGCCGCTGGATGGATTTTCTCTAAAGAAGCATTGGTCGGATTGCCCCCGCTGTTTTTTATGGGGATGCGCTTTATTATCGCAGGCTTTGTATTGTTTTTGGCAGGGCAAAAGTACTTTCGTGGTCTGGTTTGGGAAGACGTGAAACGCGCCAGCTTTGTTGGTGTGGTTATGGGTATCACCATGATGTTTTGGATTACTGGGTTAGATCAGAGTTCAAACCTGGGTGTAGGAGCTTTCATTACGAGCTTAGGGGTGGTGTTGGTGCCGGTTTTGGCACGGTTTATGTTTGGCGCTAGACCGCCTATGACGATTTGGCTTGCATTGCCTATTGCGGTGTTAGGGCTTGGTTTGTTGGCACTAAATAATGGCTTAAACTTTGAATTTGCTCAGATATATTTTTTAGGTGCGGCTTTTGGCTCTGCATTACAGCTTAATTTGCTATCGCGTTTTTCCATGCGTATGCATTCACTGGTCCTTACTGCTATTCAATTAAGCGTGTCCGGCGGCCTTCTGTTGTGCGTGTCGTTGCTAACAGAAACACGACCTTCCGATATTAGTATGGAGGTGGCTGGGTGGTTTTTAGCCAGCACTTTAATTGCGACAAGCTTGCGGTTTTGGTTGCAAACTTATGGCATGAGTCTAACTCAAGTCAGTCATGCTGCGGTTATTATGAATTTAGAGCCCGTTTGGACGGCGATTTTAGCGATGCTGTGGTTTAGTGAAGTCATGGGTGTCGTGCAGTTAGTTGGTTGTGTTTTAATTTTCATAGCCATGTTGGTGAGTCGATGGTCTCAGATTAAAGCCGCGATCCGTTATAAAAATAGGGTGAAGTGATAAAAATAGATGCCTTGCTTCTAACAGTGCACATTTATTTGCACGTTTTGGCGTAGGTAAGGGCACACGCTTAGATTATAGTGTTAGGTAATGAATACTCTGCTTATATCAAAAGGAAGTCATCTCAATGCTGTCTAAGTTCAAGTACGCTTCAGGTTTGTTACTTACCTTATTTCTTTTCGGTTGCCAACAAGACGAATCCCCTCAAGCCTCGGCTCCGCCACCGCCTAAACCTCAAGTTGGAGTAACGGTGATACAACCACAAAAAATTGATCTCATCACAGAGCTGCCAGGACGTACGACTTCAAGCCTAGTAGCTGAGATACGTCCTCAAGTGGGGGGTATTGTTAAAAAACGCTTTTTTGAGGAAGGTCAAACCGTAAAAGCGGGCGATTTATTGTATGAATTAGATGATTCGACATATGTGTCATCTTATAAACAAGCGCAAGCTACTTTGGAATCGGCTAACGCCAGTGTGAAATCTGCACAGTTAAAGTTCGAGCGGTATACGCAATTGCGTAGACAAAACAACGTCTCACAGCAAGATCTTGATGATGCACAAGTGGCTTTCTTAGAGGCGTCGGCCAGACAAAAAGGCTCGGAAGCCGCATTAGAAAGTGCAAAAATCAACCTAGATTACACTAAAATTCGCTCCCCTATTGATGGTCGCATTGGTATTTCCCAGGTGACGGTGGGCGCGCTCGTAACAGGTAGTCAAGCAACGGTGATGACTACGGTTAGGTCCTTAGACCCAATTTTCGTTGATTTGGCTCAGACCAGTTTGGACCAACTTAAGCAGCGCACCTTTCTCGCTCAAGAGAATGTTGAAAAAGGCTCTAACAAAGTCATTTTGATATTAGAAGACGGTAGTATTTACCCGTATGAAGGCACTTTAAAAGCGCGAGAGGTTAGCGTGAATGAATCGACGGGTAGCGTCACTTTGCGAGCGGAATTCCCCAATCCGGACGATCTTTTGTTGCCAGGTATGTTTGTTCGTGGTCGCATTCATGAGCTGACTCATAACGCGGCGCTTTTAGCCCCACAGCAAGGGGTATCGCGTGATGTGAAAGGCAATCCGACTGCGTTGGTGGTGAATGCAAACAAGGTGATTGAGAGCCGCGTGCTGAGCGTTGAACGCACCATTGGAAATCAGTGGTTAGTGTTAGATGGTTTGTCGGCCGGTGAGCAAATCGTTGTCGAAGGTTCTTTAAAAGTACGTGCTGGTAGTGAAGTAAGAACCGTAGAGATGGCCCGAAACAGCGAAACGGGCGCTATGGTAACAGTCACGGCGGCAAACAATGCTTCGCCAGAAGGGAATTAAGTTATGTTTGCGCAATTTTTCATTAATCGTCCGGTATTTGCGTGGGTAATTTCCATTGCCATTATGCTGGCAGGCCTTGCTTCGATAATAAACCTACCTATCTCCCAGTATCCTGATGTGGCGCCACCGACCATCAGTATTTCAGCGACCTATTCAGGGGCATCGGCGGAAACAGTAGAAAACAGTGTTACCCAAGTATTAGAGCAGCAATTAACGGGGCTAGACGGCCTCTTGTATTTCTCTTCGTCGAGCAGTTCAACGGGGCGCAGTAGCATCAACGTGACGTTTGAACAGGGCACGGACGCTGATATAGCTCAAGTCCAAGTGCAAAATAAAATACAGCAAATTTCCTCTAGTTTGCCCACTTCAGTGCAGCAAAATGGTGTGTCGGTAAAAAAATCCAACACAGGTTTTTTGTTAGTCGCTGCTATTTACGATGAAACGGACCAAGACACAGCAAGCGATATTTCTGATTTTCTAGTATCCAGTGTTCAAGATTCGGTTTCACGCGTTGGTGGTGTGGGCAGTATTCAGGTGTTTGGCGCAGAATATGCGATGCGTATTTGGTTGGACCCTTTAAAACTGGCGTCCTATAAATTGATGCCATCGGATATTTCTGCTGCCATTAGAACCCAAAATACCCAGGTAGCTGCAGGTAGTCTCGGGGCTTATCCCGTTGTGGAAGGCCAAGAACTCAATGTCACTGTGACTGCCCAGTCTAAGCTACAAACGGCAGAACAATTCAAAAACATTATCTTGTCCTATGACGATAGTGGGGCAACAGTACGTTTAAGTGACGTAGCCAATGTGGAGTTGGGCAGTCAGTCTTATGCTTATATAGCACGTCTAAATGGGCATCCGGCTTCAGGTTTGGCGGTCATGTTGGCCCCTGGTGCCAATGCCCTATCGACGTCTGAGTCGGTCAAAGAAGTGTTAAACGGCATGTCTGGTAGTCTACCAGACGGTTATAAACTGGCTTTTCCTGTCGACAATACAAGTTTTATTCGGATATCGATCGAAGAAGTGGTGAAAACACTGTTCGAAGCCATTTTCTTGGTGATCTTGGTGATGTTCATTTTCTTACAAAATTGGCGTGCCACCTTAATTCCCGCCATCGCAGTACCGGTTGTCTTGCTAGGGACCTTTGGTATTCTTCAGCTATTTGGTTTTTCGATTAATACGTTAACCATGTTTGGGGTGGTGTTATCGATTGGTCTATTGGTAGATGATGCAATCGTTGTGGTTGAAAACGTTGAGCGGATTATGACAGAAGAAAAACTGTCTGCTAAAGAAGCCACGATTAAATCCATGAAGGAAATTACCAGTGCGCTGATCGGTATTGCGGTTGTGCTGTCTGCGGTGTTTGTTCCAATGGCCTTTTTTAGTGGCTCAACCGGGGTTATTTACCGACAGTTCTCGATCACTATCGTTTCAGCCATGGTGTTGTCTGTGATTGTGGCTTTGACATTGACACCAGCTTTGTGCGCCACCTTTTTGAAAGTCAATCATGGTTCAAGCGAAAAAGGCCTGGGCGCTTGGTTTAACGGTCATTTTGACCGTATAACTAGCAAGTATTTTAACGGTGTCTCTCGTTTGGTTAAGCAGCCTATACGCTGGATGCTGGGTTATGGTGTCATTGTGGCGGGTCTTAGCTGGTTAATGGTGACTTTACCTTCTGGCTTTTTACCGACAGAAGATCAAGGTCGTGTGATGGTTATGGTGTCTTTGCCTGAAGGCGCGTCCATGTCCCGTACAGACAAAGTGATGCGAGACGTTGAGCAGCATTTTTTGAATGCGGAAGCCGACAATGTAAACGCTATCTTTACCATTTCGGGCTTTAACTTCATGGGCAGTGGTCAGAATGCTGGTATGGCGTTTATTTCTTTAAAAGATTGGAGTGAACGACCAGGGCCAGCGAACAGTGCCAGTGCCATTGTGGGTCGATCCTACGGCGCTTTTGCGAGCTTACGCGATGCCAGGATATTCTCTTTGATACCCCCGTCAATTCAAGGGTTAGGCCAAAGTAGCGGTTTTACCTTTCAGCTACAGGCCACGGGGAATACTGATCGTGCTGCCTTGTTAGAAATGCGTGATGCCTTGTTGCAAAATGCCAATGCTAGCCCTTTGTTGACGGGGGTTCGTTTAGGGTCTGACTCCGAAGCGCCTCAGCTGCACATCGACATAGACCAAGAAAAAGCCTCCGCTTTAGGGTTGTCGCTTTCTGATATCAGCGCCACGTTAAGCAGTGCGTGGGCAGGGTCTTATGTGAATGACTTTATCGATCGCGGTCGTGTGAAAACGGTATACATGCAAGGTGACGCTCAGTATCGATCTTCTCCAGAAGATCTGCAGCACTGGTATGTTCGTGGTAACGACAATACCATGACGCCGTTTTCTGCTTTTGCCAGTTCAGAATGGACCTACGGACCAAAGAGTCTTTCGCGTTTTAATGGCTTAGCGTCTTATCAAATACAAGGCTCGGGTGCCGATGGTGTCAGTTCTGGTGATGCTATGGATGAATTACAGCGTGTTGCTGATGATTTACCCGCTGGTGTTACAGGTGCTTGGAGTGGTTTATCCTATCAAGAGCGTTTGTCCAGCGGTCAGACTCAACTGCTTTATGCTATTTCCATCTTGGTTGTGTTCTTGTGTCTTGCGGCGCTATACGAAAGCTGGACTGTGCCCTTATCTGTTATTTTGGTTATTCCTTTAGGGGTGATTGGATCGGCGATTGCGGCCCATTTGCGTGGTCTTGAAAACGACGTTTACTTCCAGGTGGCTTTGCTAGCAACGATTGGTTTGTCATCAAAAAATGCCATTCTTATCATAGAGTTTGCGGAAGCGGGGTATCGAAGGGGGCTTAATGCTTGGGATGCCGCCGCTAACGCAGCGCGTTTGCGTTTGCGTCCCATTATTATGACGTCTTTGGCCTTTATGGTGGGCACCATGCCGTTGGCATTGTCATCTGGCGCTGGGGCGAACAGCCGGATTTCGATAGGCTCTGCTATTGTGGGCGGCACCTTTACCGCGACGGTTTTGGCTATTTTCTTCGTACCCCTGTTTTTCGTTGTGGTACGTCGTATATTTCCTAAGCGTCCGGACGGCCTTTTAGAAAAACAGCAGGGTGAATGATCATTAGGTAACAGTGTAAAGACATGAAAAGGAACCTTAATGGGTTCCTTTTTAATTTTAATACCGCTCATCTTATTGTCAAAATCAAGATTGAGTGCGTCACAGATTTCAATAATCTCTTCGGCATAGCCGTCTAGTGTCTTATAGCGTTCAGTCGAGCCAGGAAAACTTAGACTGTCAATGATTTTAAAAAAACTAGCAGATTAGGTAGGGAATATTTTACAGTGAATAAGCACTTAGAAATATGCCCGCTAACTGAGGTCTGTTTTTTTAAATTAATAATGCCGTCTTATTTTGAATGCAGTGCTATTGTTGGAAACATATATTTTTTGGTTCCGTTTTTTGTGGAGGCATCATGCAATTAAGTAGCATCTTACACGTAGAAGATGATGAATCGATCAGAGCCATTGTTGAAATGGCATTGGTTGATTTACACGGTTTCACTCTTTTTTCTTTTAGTAATGGTCAAGAAGCAAGTGAAGCGGTATTTGAGTTACAGCCGGATTTAATTTTGTTGGATGCCATGATGCCAGGTATGGATGGCTTACAAACATTATTAGCGATCCGCAAAAACGTCAGCTGTCAGTCAATCCCCGTTGTGTTTATGACTGCCCGAGTGCAAAAATCTGAGAAGCAGCAATATTTTGATGCTGGTGCCATAGAGGTCATTGAAAAGCCTTTTAATGCATCAAATTTGGGCAATGATTTAGCGTCTATCTTCGAAAAACATACGAAGACAATAAGTGCGCAATAATTTGTAGGTATTCTTTATGCAAGTGCCAGAAAAGCCTGTTAACGAAGATGATAGACTCGCTGCTCTCGAGTTGACGAAATTATTAGACACGGCACCAGAGCCACGTTTTGACCGATTAACTCGTTTGGCTCAGTTGACTTTAAACATTGAAACAGTACTTGTTTCACTGGTAGACGATAATCGCCAGTGGTTTAAGTCAAAGCAAGGACTAACCGCTTGTGAGACAGAGCGCGACGTATCGTTTTGTGGTCATGCTATTTTAGACGAGGCTATTTTTGAAGTACCTGATACTTTAAAGGATAAGCGTTTTGCAAATAACCCTTTAGTGCTGGGGGAACCATTCATTCGTTTTTACGCTGGAGTGCCGCTAAAACACATGGGGTACTTGATTGGTACGCTGTGCTTTATTAGTTCGAAACCACGTATTTTGTCCGAGACAGAGCGCGAGATCGCCATAGGGTTTGCTGCTGCGATTGAGCAGGAAATTCAAGACCGGTTGCAGGAGCATGATCACGAGAAACTGCTTGCTAGTGAATTGATGTATCGGTCTGTGCTTGAAGGTACTCGAATTGGTACTTGGCAATGGAATGTTCAGACGGGAGAGACGATATTCAACGAGCGCTGGGCCGATATTCTTGGTTACCAGTTGGCTGAATTAGAACCAGTATCTATCGATACCTGGTTGTCATTTGCTCATCCTGATGACTTGGTAGAGTCGGGTCGTTTGCTGCAAGAGCATTTTGATGGCGTCAATTCTTTTTATGACTGCAAATGCCGTATGAAACATAAAAATGGCAGCTATGTGTGGGTGCACGATCGAGGACGCGTGGTGTCATGGACCCAAGATGGTAAACCTTTGATGATGTATGGCACCCACGCAGATATTTCTGAGCAGAAAATGGCCGAGCTGTCTTTACTAGAAAGTAGAGACCAATTTAAGACTTTGGTTGCGAATATCCCAGGTATTACCTTTCGCTGTAAAGCAGACAAAGATTGGACCATGCTATTTATGAGTGGTCACATTGATCCTTTGTCTGGTTATCCGTCGAGTGATTTTATTGGCAATGCGGTTCGAACTTATGACAGTGTGATTCACCCAGATGACAAAGAGCATCTTGGTCGTTCGATTGAGGTGGCGATTCGTGAAAGATCCAGCTGGATATTAAATTATCGTATTTTGCATGCTAATGGTTCTATTCGTTGGGTAGAAGAGAGAGGCGCTGCAGAATACGACGAATCTGGCCAAGTGACGTTTCTGGATGGCTTTATATTGGATATAAGCAATGAAAAAAAACTACAAGATCAACTGGTTAAGCTAACTCAGCAGTTGCCTGGTGTGGTGTATCAATTTCAACTTTGGCCGGATGGTCGTTCAGCTTTTCCTTATGCCAGTGACACAATTAAAGCCATTTACGGTGTGACACCCGAAGAGGTCGCTGACGATGCAACGACGGCATTTGCTCGCATTTATCCAGACGATTTTGAAGGGGTGGTGCAAAGTATTAATTATTCTCGTGATCAGCAAGCAGTCTGGCAACACGAGTATCGAGTGTATCGAGAAGATCAATCTGTTATTTGGCTGTCGGGGAATGCAATGCCTGAACCTATGACGGATGGCAGTACTCTGTGGCACGGTTATATCCAAGATGTGACTCAAACGAAAGAATATTACCTTCAGCTTGAACAGCTAAATCAGCAGTTGAGTGTTGCACAGCAAAGCTTAGACCTTGCCAGCGAGCAGGCGCAAATGGGCTATTGGCAAGCGTCTTTAAAAAATGGCACCTTGTGGTGGTCCCCTAGCATCTATCAGATATTCGGTTTTGATCCTGATGAGATTACTCCCAGTGTGGTGTTGTTCAAAAGCATGGTTCATCCCGACGATGTAGAAAAAGTGGAGCAAAGTGAAGAGAAAGCCAAGCTAACAGGGGTTCATAATGTGGAGCATCGAATTATTCGTTCAGACGGGGAAATCCGTTGGGTGCATGAACTTGCACAACTGGTACCAGAAGCGCAAAACCCTGAACTGATTATGGTGGGGTCAGTGCAGGACATCACGGAAAGGATGAAATTGCAGCAAATGAAAGAAGAGTTCATTTCCACTGTCAGCCATGAGTTGAGAACCCCACTCACATCGATCTCGGGGGCGTTGAATTTATTGCAGTCCACTGGGTTGGTTGGTTCATCGGAGAAAGCGGCTAAGTTAATTGGTATTGCGAGTAACAACTGTACACAGCTGATTCATCTGATCAGTGATTTATTGGACATAGAAAAACTGGTGGCTGGTAAAATGTCGTTTGAAATGAGGCCTATTAATATTCGATCAGTACTTCAAAGGGCCATGCATGACCATCAACTGTATTCGGGCAGTAAAAATATTCATTTTGTTCTTGATGTCGATGCTAAAGTCGATGGCATTAACTTGGTTGCCGATGAACATCGGCTTATGCAAATATTAGCGAATTTTCTATCTAACGCGGTTAAATACTCGCCAAGCTGTGGGCGGATAACCTTGTCGGCGAACAATCAAGCAGATTATATTGAAATTGCTGTGGAAGACGAAGGGGAAGGTGTGCCTGAGGCATTCAGATCGCGAATTTTTCAGCGCTTTTCACAGGCCGATGCCGGTATTTCCAAAATGAAAGGCGGGACAGGGTTAGGGCTTTCTTTAAATAAGGAATTAGCGGAAGGTATGGGTGGGAGTATAGGTTATACTTCTATTGTGGGTTGTGGCGCGAGGTTTTATGTTCGCTTGCCTATATAGTCGATTTTTTAAATGCACATGTTCAAAGGAATAACAGATTTTGCCTATTAAAAAGTCACCTGAAGACATACAGTTGGCAATGAAATCGTTGCAGGCTAATTTTGAGCAAATTTTAAGTCAAAAAATGTCCTTCTTTTCGGCGGTTTCTTTGTCATTACGTCAGCACGATTTTACCGAATTACCCGAAATAGTTAGCCAAGCCCATCAATTGGCCGGATCTTGTGGTAGTTTTGGGTTGCATTTTTTAGGTCGTTTGGCGCGTCAAATTGAAGTGAATGCGCTACTTGTTCGCGAATCCTCAGATTCTGACATTGCGCAGCTTAACTTGTGTGAAGCGATTGATCATTTTGTAAAAGAATTAAACCAAGATCGCTCAGTGGTCAATCAGCCTGTCGTCAAAACATTGGACGCAGTGAAGACGGCGCAAGACGTTTGGTTTGTGTTATCCGATTCGGATTTTCGTTCGGGGCTTGAAGCCCAACTAACTACATTCGATTTTACAGTGCGCAGCTTTTCGTCTTACGCGGATTGTAAGCTTGCGTTAAAAGAGCGTCTTCCTGCCTTATTATTTTGTGCGACAAAATTAGCTGATGAATCCTTATTTTCTCAAGATGCCTTGCTTGATTGTGTGGTTCAGAATAAGACGAAGCTAATGCTTTGCTCCAAAGAAGATGACTTTGAAACACGGGCTAATGCTGTACGACATCAAGCCCAAGCTTTTTTTGTCGGTTTACCTGATACCACCCATGTATTGCAAAGAATCACTCGACTGTTTGATGAGATGAACTTCTTGGATAAAAAAGTCAGCATTTTAGATGACGATTTATTGTTGGCAGAACATTACAGCTGGGTACTTGAATCAGCGGGTATAGAGGTTCAGGTTATTGAGTATCCAGATCAAGTGGTGTCAGATTTGTTATCGTTTAAGCCAGATTTGTTACTGCTGGACATGCACATGCCAGAATACTCGGGTTCTGAGGTGTCTGGTGTAATTCGTCAGTACGATTCATTGAGCAGTCTGCATATTACGTTTTTATCAGCGGAATATGATATTCAGCAGCAATTACAGGCTTTGTCGTTTGGGGCTGATGATTTTATTACAAAACCGATTAGCAATCAGAATTTGGTCAGCGCAGTTAAACTGCGATTGGCGCGTAATCGTGACATTAAGTCACTGATCGAGCGTGACAGTTTAACCGGATTAGTGCGACATGGTGCGATTAAAGATACGGTTTACAGTGAGTTTGAAAGAGTGAAGCGTAGCGGCGAGCATTTTTGTGTCGCCATGGTTGATCTTGATCACTTTAAAAGTGTCAATGACACTCACGGGCATGCTGTGGGTGACATAGTAATCAGCACGATAGCTAACTTGTTGCAAAAAAGGCTACGTCGCAGTGACCGCGCTGGTCGCTATGGTGGTGAAGAGTTTTTGGTCGTCTTGCCTGATTGCTCAGCTGCGAACGCAAAAAGACTGCTTGAGTCACTGCTGAGTGCGTTTAAAAACATACAGTTTAGCGGCCCTGAGGGTCAATTCACTTGCACCTTTTCAGCGGGGCTGGTGTCCAGTGCGGGTGGTTTTGCTGATTCTGATACCCTCATTGAAGCGGCCGATCAGGCGCTTTATCAGGCCAAACACAATGGTAGAAATCAGGTGGTTATTCTAGAAGACATGTAATCTTGTTTTTTTGTGCCGTTTTAAGAGCATTTATGTGATCAAGCTTGTCTTCTGGTTAGCATTGATTGTTTAAAATCGTCAGATCAGCGAAAATAGCCGCAAACGAAATCACAATCAACATGATGGGGCTGTCGGTATAAGGTCATTGTTTGCTGGCCTTTTTAATACGAACACAATCCTGCGTACAACTTAAAAGACTTTTTTAATGGCAAATCAACATTTTCTCAACGAAGTTAACGATCGTAAGACTTTCGCAATTATTTCCCACCCTGATGCTGGTAAGACAACCATTACCGAGAAACTCTTGCTGTTAGGTCAGCTTATTCAGACAGCAGGCTCGGTTAAAGGCCGAAAAGGCGATAAACACGCCACTTCTGACTGGATGGCAATGGAGAAGCAACGTGGTATTTCAATTACGTCTTCGGTGATGCAATTCCCTTATAAAGACCGTACTGTCAATTTGCTCGATACACCTGGGCATGAAGATTTCTCGGAAGATACTTACCGAACGCTTACCGCCGTTGACTCTGTATTAATGATCATTGATGGCGCGAAAGGGGTCGAGGACAGAACCATCAAATTGATGGACGTCTGTCGTTTGCGAGATACGCCTATTTTGACCTTTATCAATAAAATGGACCGAGATATTCGGGATCCTATCGAATTATTAGACGAAGTTGAAGACGTTCTTAAAATCGCCGCCGCGCCCATTACTTGGCCTATCGGTATGAGCGATTTTTTCAAAGGGGTGTATAACCTCTACACGGACACCATTCATGTTTTTGTGCGTGGCCGTGGTCATACCTTGATGGATGATATTCGCATTCAAGGTCTGCAGTCTGACGAGGCAAAAACCTTGCTTGGGGATGACTGGGAAGCCTATGTAGAGGAAATCGACTTGGTGCGTGGTGCCAGTCATGAATTTGATCACGCCGCTTATTTAGCCGGTGAACTCACGCCAGTCTTTTTTGGTACGGCGCTGTCAAACTTTGGTGTTCGTGAAATGCTGGATGGCTTTGTTGAATGGGCGCCGTCTCCTATTGACCGTGAAACCAACAGTCGTATGGTATCGGCTGTGGAAGAAAAATTCTCTGGTTTCATCTTCAAAATACAGGCCAATATGGATCCTAAGCACCGCGATCGTATTGCTTTTATGCGTGTCTGTTCTGGCACCTACAGTCGTGGTATGAAAATGCGTCATTGTCGCATTGGCAAAGACATTAAAGTGACGGATGCCGTTTCTTTTACAGCGGGAGACCGTGAAGGCGTTGAAGAGGCGTTTTCAGGCGACATCATAGGTTTGCATAACCACGGTACGATCCAAATAGGTGACACTTTTACGGAGGGGGAGGACCTTAAATTCACGGGTATTCCACATTTCGCTCCGGAACTGTATCGTCGTGTGCGCCTGAAAGATCCGATGAAAATGAAGGCGCTGCAAAAAGGCTTGCAGCAGCTTTCAGAAGAAGGTTCAACCCAGTTGTTTATGCCGCAACGTAATAATGAATTAATCGTTGGTGCTGTGGGACAATTGCAGTTTGAAGTGGTAGCTTATCGCCTTCAAGACGAATACAAGGTGGAATGTATTTACGAGCCTGTCAACGTGAATACGGCCCGTTGGGTGGATTGTGACGATGCGAAAAAATTTGAAGAATTTAAAAACAAATGTCGTGATAATTTAGCGGTAGATGGTGGTGGTCACCTGACTTACTTGGCGCCGACACGTGTAAACTTGATGATGGCGGAAGAAAAATGGCCTCAGGTACGTTTCCGTGCGACACGAGAACATTGATCAATACTTGACTAAATTACTAGGTTAAGCGGATAATCCTTTTATCAGTAATCGTTATAGTGGTGTTCTAATGAGTATGGTTGAATCGGTTGATCCTATCGAATTTACAGACGCAGCGGCCGCGAAGTTGCAATCTTTGATCGAAGAAGAAGAAAATAACCGGCTCATGTTGCGCGTCTATGTAACGGGTGGTGGATGTTCAGGGTTTCAGTATGGCTTTGCCTTCGATGAAGAGCATCAAGAAGATGATACAGAAGTGACGCGCCATGGTGTGACCTTGGTTGTTGATCCATTGAGTTTTCAATATTTGGTCGGGTCAGAAGTAGACTACAAAGAAAATCTTGAAGGTTCTCGATTTGTGGTGCAAAACCCTAATGCCACATCAACTTGTGGTTGTGGTGCCAGCTTTAGTATCTAGCCGTCCCAATTGGATAAAACAATCAACCCTTTGTGTGTTAGCGCATACAGAGGGTTTTTTTATGCCTTCACATTGAGTCTGTTCTGGGTGAGTGTTCTTTCTTCTTCGCTAATGGCATGGGTGTTAATGAGATTGTAATGCCCTACAAATACAAGACCAAGGTTGATATCACCGAGAACCACGGGTGTTAAGCGGTTGTTTTTTATTCTCCAAACTCTCAGTCCTGCCAAGTGGGGTGTTTGCTTATTCTGTTTCAGATGTTGAAGCACCGACAATTGGTCAGGTTCGCCATCTTGATCAATTAATAGGCGGTAGTGAGTGACTTGTTGATTAAGGAAGTCAGGTGGATACGGAGTGCGTAAAACGGGCAATGGATTTTCTTTTGCCAGGGATTGAAAAAATGGCGGGTGTTTAGGCGAACCGTTGTGCGTGGACAGCGACAATGTCATGTCAATCGGAAGCCCAAAGGCGGGTTTGACAGGGACATAAAACAAAACCTGTTTTGTCGGTAGCGGGTGCTGTATTTCTGACGTTGTGTAGTCAGAGCGTTTATTTGTCGTATTGTTGGCAGTAGGGGGCACCTGCAAAGAGATCCGCCATGTTTTTTTGTCCGTATCCAATTCTTCTGGAGATTGTAACACTACGTTAGATTGATAAATGTAACTAAGGGCGTGTTCTATTATATTGGCAAAGATACTGCTCGAAGCGGTGAGCGAATTTTTATCCTCGCTGCTGATAAAAATTTCTATTACCTCATGGGCCGCGGGACTGAGATCAACAGAATCGTGTGAGTAGGGCGTGGGGCGCTGTTTGTGCCTTAATGCATGCTTTTTTTCATTTGGCAGTGTGTTGGTTCGAGTGAGTGCCTCAATAAACAGCATAACGAAACTCCTGATCTAGAAGTTCATGGTATCGGCTGTGTTGCTAAAGAGTTTAGAGATAGTCTGTTTAAGGCAAAAGACTATCTCTTAATGTGGGTTTAGCGCATTAGGGGAAGTTAGCGCAGTAAGTTGGAAAGTTTTGGGTTTGGCTTAAGCGCTGCTCGGTAAAAAAGCGCCACTTTACCAATGGTCTGAACGGTCTCGCATTTCATAATTTTGCTGATTTCGGCGATTAGGGCATTACGCGTTTCACGATCTGCGATGCTGATACGAACTTTGATCAGTTCATGATCTTCTAGCGCACGATCGACTTCGGTTAATACGGTTTCCGTTAAACCGTTGCCCGCAATCATAACCACTGGGTTAAGTGAGTGGCCGATTAGACGATATTGCTTTTTTTGGGCGTTTGTAAGACTCATAGTAAAATTTTCTCATATTAGTTGACCCTCTTTATTGGAGGCTGAAGAGGTTAAAGGATATTATAGCGGAATATAGACTGATTTAGGTATGATGAAAACGTGGCAAGATCAAAAAGTAGTAATAATTGGATGAAGGAACATTTTGATGATCCGTATGTCAAAAAATCGCAACAGGATGGCTATCGCTCTAGAGCGAGCTATAAACTGCTTGAGATAAATGACAAGGACAAATTATTTCGTCCTGCTATGCGTGTTGTCGACCTTGGTGCAGCCCCCGGTGGCTGGTCACAGGTTGCAGCAAAGTTGGTGGGAGATAATGGAACCATTGTTGCGTCGGATATATTGGAAATGGCACCATTGCCAGGTGTGCGATTTGTTCAGGGCGACTTTACTGAGCAGGAAGTATACGAAGCGATTTTGGCTGAGATTGGTGATCAAAAAGCCGATCTTGTAATTTCAGATATGGCCCCCAACATGAGTGGTAACAGTTCTGCTGATCAGCCCCAAGCTATGTATCTTGTAGAGCTTGCTTTGGATATGGCAACTCAAGTGTTGCGCCCAGGTGGGAATTTTTTGGTGAAAGTGTTTCAGGGGGAGGGGTTTGAAGAATACCTTAAAACCATGAGAGCTCAGTTTGATGCTGTCATAACACGCAAACCAGATGCGTCGCGAGCGAGAAGTCGCGAAGTTTACTTGCTAGGAAGACAATATAAAGGTTAATTATCCATGTTCTGGTATGATAGCCAGAGGCATTAACAATAACCGTTTAGAGGTGTGCTCTTGAACGATATGATGAAAAATATACTGTTGTGGTTGGTGATTGCTGCAGTACTACTAACAGTTTTTAACAACTTTAATACAACGCCCGACACGAATCGGATTTCTTATTCTGAGTTTGTCAAAGAGGTACAAGAAGGCCGTGTGGCAAAGGTTATCGTTGATGGCTATACCATTAGCGGTAGTCGTACCAATGGTGCAACGTTTGACACAGTAAGACCGGCTGCTTCAGATCCAAAAATTATGGATGATCTGTTAAGCAATAATGTCGTTGTCGAAGGGCGTATGCCTGACCAGCAAAGTATATGGACTCAGCTCTTGTTAGCCAGTTTCCCTATTCTGCTCATTTTGGCTATTTTTGTGTTTTTCATGCGTCAAATGCAAGGGGGTGCCGGCGGTAAAGGTGGCCCTATGTCGTTTGGTAAGTCCAAGGCGCGCTTACTACCGGAAGATCAGATCAAAACGACTTTCGCGGATGTAGCGGGTTGTGATGAGGCAAAAGAAGATACTAGCGAGCTGGTAGACTTTTTGCGCGAGCCAAGCAAGTTTCAGCGTCTTGGCGGTAAGATTCCTCGTGGTATCTTGATGTGTGGGCCTCCAGGTACAGGTAAAACTTTGCTTGCAAAGGCGATTGCTGGTGAAGCTAAAGTACCTTTCTTTACTATCTCTGGTTCTGATTTCGTTGAAATGTTTGTGGGTGTCGGTGCGTCTCGTGTTCGTGACATGTTTGAACAAGCGAAGAAACACGCACCTTGCATTATCTTTATTGATGAGATTGATGCGGTTGGTCGTAATCGTGGCTCCGGTATGGGCGGGGGTAACGACGAACGTGAGCAAACATTAAACCAGTTATTGGTTGAAATGGATGGCTTCGAAGGTAATGAAGGTATTATCGTTATCGCGGCAACTAACCGTCCTGATGTGTTAGACCCAGCTTTGTTGCGCCCTGGTCGTTTTGACCGTCAAGTGCAAGTGGGTTTGCCTGACATTCGTGGTCGTGAACAGATTTTGAAGGTGCATTTGCGTAAAGTGCCTTGTGATGATGATGTTGAGCCAAAAAACATTGCCCGTGGTACGCCTGGCTTTTCTGGTGCTGACTTGGCGAATTTGGTCAACGAAGCCGCTTTGTTTGCTGCCCGTTCTAACCGTCGTCTTGTTAACATGGAACAGCTAGAGCTAGCGAAAGATAAAATTCTCATGGGGGCTGAACGCAAAACCATGGTGATGAGTGACAGAGAAAAGTTGAATACGGCTTATCATGAAGCTGGCCACACTATTATTGGCTACTTGATGCCAGAGCATGATCCTGTTTATAAGGTTTCGATTATTCCTCGTGGTCGCGCTTTGGGTGTCACCATGTACTTGCCAGAAGAAGACAAATACAGCATCAGTAAGCGCGGACTTGAGAGTCAGGTTTGTAGCCTTTATGGTGGTCGTATTGCTGAAGAAATGATTCATGGTTTTGATGGTGTTTCCACGGGTGCCTCTAATGATATCGAGCGTGCAACAAGTATTGCTCGAAACATGGTTACCAAATGGGGGTTGTCTGAAAAATTAGGTCCATTTGCTTACGAAGAAGATGATCACAGTGGCAGTTACATCACTGGGCCTACAGGTAGCAAGGCAAACTATTTCTCACCTGAGACTGGTAAGGTAATAGATTCTGAAGTGCAAGATATCATCAGTCGCTGTTACGAAAAAGCGACCAAAATCTTGGTCGACAACCGTGCTAAATTAGATGTTATGGCGGAAGCATTGGTTCAATATGAAACAATTGATGCCAAGCAAATTAAAGAAATAATGGATGGTAATAAGCCTTCGCCTCCAGATGGGTGGACTGATCCGGGTGCTATGTCAAAAGACGATGATGCTGTTCAGAAGTCATCTTCTGAAGACGACGCTGTCAATAAAGACGGTGAAGTTACAGGAGACAGTGACGATGCTTCAGGGCAGGCGTCACCTAAGCCTGCAAGCGAATAGTAAAATGATTGTTCGTTATTAGAGTGGTTATTGCATGTCATTAATGCCATTTGGGGACAAGTCGTTAGACTTGTCCCTTCCTCATGTAATGGGGATACTTAATGTCACACCAGATTCATTTTCTGACGGTGGGGCGTTTGACTCGCTAGACACGGCCCTGCGCCAAGCTGAAAAAATGATTTGTGAAGGTGCCAGTATTATTGATGTGGGAGGAGAATCCACGCGTCCAGGTGCTGCCCCTGTCACAGTCCAGCAAGAGCTTGATCGTGTTATGCCAGTAATTGAGGCCATTAAACAACGTATTGATGTGATTGTGTCGGTGGATACCAGTACACCCGATGTTATGGTTGGTGCCGCTTCTTTGGGGGCAGGTTTGATCAATGATGTGCGTGCTCTCGAGCGTGATGGTGCTTTGGTTGCGGCGGCGAATACAGGGCTGCCCGTGTGTTTGATGCATATGAAAGGCTCCCCACAAACTATGCAAAATCAACCAGATTATGTTTCCGTTGTGGATGAGGTTGTCGACTATCTTATTGGTCGCGTTGCAGCGTGTCGCAATGTCGGTATCGACCAGTCGCGGATTATATTGGACCCTGGTATTGGGTTTGGTAAAACACTGTCGCATAATTTATTACTATTGCAAAATACACATGTTTTAAAGCAGCTGGGGTTTGAGGTGTTGATTGGTCTTTCGCGAAAAACCATGATCGCAGAGGCCTTGAATTTACCCGTTGAAGAGCGCTTGTTTGGATCAATGGGGGCGAATGCTTCTGCTTTTTCAAAGGGGGCGCGTATTTTTAGAGTTCATGATGTTAGGCCGCACGTCGAGATGCTGGCGCTGATGTCCCGTATTGAGAGAGAAAGTTAATGCGTAAATATTTTGGTACAGATGGAATACGAGGGAAAGTAGGTACGGCGCCGATCACACCTGAGTTTATGCTGAAGTTAGGGTGGGCCGCTGGCCAAGTTTTTAAGGAAAATGATAAGAAAATTCTCATCGGTAAAGATACGCGTATTTCTGGTTATATGTTTGAGTCGGCGCTTGAGTCTGGCATTGTCGCAGCAGGGGCAGATGTTCGTCTAGTGGGGCCAATGCCAACGCCGGCGATCGCTTATTTGACGCGTACTTTTCGTGCCAGTGCAGGTATAGTGATCAGTGCGTCTCATAACCCTTACACTGACAATGGTATTAAGTTTTTCTCTGCGCAAGGTGGAAAAATATCTGACGAAGTTGAAGAGCAGATCGAATATTACCTTGAGCAACCGATGGAAGTGGTTGAATCTAGCTTAATTGGTCGTGCTAAACGAATTGATGATGCGGCAGGGCGTTACATAGAATATTGCAAAGGAACCTTTCCTATTGGGTTGCAGTTAAGTGGTCTGAAAATCGTCGTCGATTGTGCTGATGGTGCCACTTACCATGTCGCTCCAAGAGTGTTTTCTGAGTTAGGCGCTGAGGTGATTGCTGTTGGTGTGAATCCGGATGGCCTAAATATTAATGAATACAGTGGTGCGACCAAGCCTGAATTACTGAGAAAAAACGTGTTGGCCGAAGAGGCAGACTTGGGTATTGCGCTTGATGGTGATGGAGACCGTTTGATACTGGTTGATCGTCATGGTGTTGTGCGTGATGGTGACGATATTCTTTTCATCATTGCCAATCACTTAATGCGCACCGGACGTTTTAGCGGTGGTGTGGTGGGGACCTTAATGAGTAATTTTGGCCTTGAATTGGCGTTTTCTGAGACGGGGATTGGCTTTAGTCGAGCCGCTGTGGGGGATCGTTATGTAAACGAGAAACTTGCTCACCACGGTTGGGTGTTGGGTGGTGAGCCGTCTGGCCACATCGTGTGTCGTTCCATTACCACAACGGGTGATGGGATTATTGCTGCCCTACAAGTTTTAAGAGCCATGGTTGAAGAGGGGAAATCCCTTGATGAGCTATTGGTTGGTTTGGTTAAATTCCCGCAAAAATTAAAAAATATTCGTGTCGCAAAACGTTTTGTGCCGAATGAAGAGCCTGCTCTACAAAAAGCCATTGCCGTGGCAAATGAGCGATTAAATGGTTTGGGTCGGGTTTTGTTAAGGGCGTCAGGTACAGAACCGTTAATACGAGTGATGGTTGAAGGTCGAGATGACGCAACAGTCAATGAGCTTGTTGATTATTTGGTTGATGAGGTTAAATCTGTTGTTGCGGCCAAGGTAGCAGACGATTTGCTGGGCCAGTAGTGTAAAATTTATGGTTTTGGTGTGAATAAATACTTGAAACAAATCGGGGCTTTCCATAGAATGGGCGCCTCGAATTTAGGGGTTAGAATATGATTCGTCAAAAGATTGTTGCTGGTAACTGGAAAATGAACGGTTCAAAAGAATCTGTTTCGTTGTTGGTTGATGGCTTGCTTAAGATGGAAGGTTCTAGCGCCCAGGTAGTTGTTGCTCCAGCTTTTCCTTATTTGTCACAAGTAAGTGGAATGCTGTCTGGGTCGCACATTGTTTTAGCGGCTCAAAATGCCAGTGATCAACCAAAAGGTGCTTTCACTGGTGAGGTATCAACCTCAATGTTGAATGACTTTGGCGTTAAATATGTGTTGGCAGGTCATTCAGAGCGCCGTTCGTTATACGGTGAGTCAGACGCAATGGTCGCCCACAAGGTGAAAGCGATTTTAGCAGAAGAATTGATTCCTATGCTTTGTATAGGTGAGACTCTGGAAGAACGGAAGTCTGATAAAACACTTGAAGTGTGTGAGCGTCAACTTAATGCCGTCATTGAACTTGTTGGTATCGATGCGTTTGAAAATATTGTTATCGCTTATGAACCTGTTTGGGCTATTGGTACTGGCGTTTCTGCGAGTGCAGAGCAAGCTCAAGGTGTTCATGAGTCTATAAGGAAGTATTTGTCGACATTCTCTGTGTCTGTTTCTCAACAATCTCAGATACTGTATGGCGGCAGTGTGAAAGCATCAAGTAGTCAGGCGTTATTTGCGATGCCTGATATAGATGGTGCCCTAGTTGGCGGTGCCTCTCTAGATGCAGATGAATTTATCGCAATAATTAAGGCAGCGGGTTAATTAATGGAATCACTAATTTTAGTTTTGCATGTTCTAGCGGCAATATTGATTATTGCGTTAGTGTTACTGCAGCAAGGTAAAGGTGCTGATGCTGGTGCTGCCTTTGGTGGTGGTGCGTCACAGACTGTTTTTGGTAGTCAGGGTGGCGGTAGTTTTTTCGGTAAATTGACGGCTTTGTTTGCCTTGATATTTTTCCTAACTAGCTTTGGTTTGGCTTTTTATGCCAGCGAAAAAGCGAAGAGTGTTTCAGGTTCTCTTGATTTTGTTCCTTCAGCTCCTCAGGTTGAAGAAATGGTTGAGTTGCCAGAATTGGGTAACACAAGTAAATCATCTTCAGCGTCAGACATACCGACTGTAGAATAAGTTAGCAGCCTCATCTTTTGTGCTTCGCAAAGATGAAGTGATAGTGTTTTTGATAAAGAAAAGTTTTGCGGATGTGGCGGAATTGGTAGACGCGCCACCTTGAGGGGGTGGTGAGCATCGCTCGTGGGGGTTCGAGTCCCCCCATCCGCACCAATATTGAATTAATATTCTACATTGTGTATCATGTGTGAATATTGATTAAGAGTGATCTGGTTTGTTGGGAAGAAAGATGTTTTGTTTTATTCTCGGTTCACCTTATTAAGGTTGACGCAGCGGTTTGCTCTTGGTGTTAGGTGTCAGATAAGCCTTCCTAGAAGGTCGTTTTCTCTGTTACAGGGAAAACATTAAGAGCCCCTTTATGGGGTTTTTTGTTATCTGCATTGTAATTCTTTCAAATAAAATGGGCCTTGAGCCCGTTTTTTGTTTCTGCGTTTTACAAAATGGGTTTTCGGAGAAAACGATTGTCAGCAAAATACACGATTTTAGAAGAGCTTATTCGACCCGTTGTTGAGGGTTTGGAGTTTGAGTTTTGGGGGATGGAATACCTTTCCTTGGGGAAAGATTCTGTACTCCGTATTTACATCGAAACAGATGCCGAGAAAGGTATTGATGTAGAAGATTGCGCGCGTGTTAGTCGTCAAGTCAGCTCTATTTTAGATGTTGAAGACCCTATCACGGGAGAATACAACCTAGAAGTGTCATCGCCAGGTTTGGATCGGCCTTTATTTAGTTTGGCTCAGTATCAAGCCTATATTGGTTCTATTGTTTCATTGCGTTTGCGTGTTCCTTTTGATGGGCGTCGTAAGTTCAAGGGGCAACTAATGGGGATCGAAGGCGAAGATATTGTTATTCGCGTCGATCAAGAAGAATACCTCTTGCCAATTGATCTGATTGATAAGGCAAATGTTGTTCCACAATTTTAAAAATTAACTTTAAAGAGAGGCTAAAAGGATGAGCAAAGAGATTCTTTTGGTAGTAGAAGCGGTTTCCAACGAGAAAGATGTTCCGAAACAAGTGATTTTCGAAGCTGTTGAGATTGCTTTAGCGAGTGCTGCCAAACGTCGTTTTGAAGAAGACGCATTAATTCGTGTATCCATCGATCAACGCACAGGTGATTATAAAACGTATCGCCAATGGAACATTGTTGCTGATGAAGATTATTCTGCGCCAGCGTCTGAGTTGACTATTGATGACTCAGAAGAACAAAATCTTGGCTTGGGTATCGGTGAAGTTTACGAGGAAGAGGTGGAGTCTGAAGCCTTTGGTCGTATTGCCGCGCAGACAGCGAAACAAGTGATTGTACAGAAAGTGCGTGAAGCGGAACGTGCAAAAATGGTTGCGCTTTACACTGAAAAAGTAGGCAAGCTTGTTCATGGTCAAGTGAAAAAAGTGACACGTGATAGCTTGATTATCGATTTAGGTGAGAACGCTGAAGCGTCTTTGCCAAAAGATCAGCTGATTGCTCGTGAGAGCTTCCGAATGAATGATCGTATTCGCGCTTTGTTGCTCGAAATTCGTGAAGACAGTCGTGGTGCTCAATTGATTTTGTCCCGTAATGCCCCGGCCTTTATGATCGAGTTATTTCGTTTAGAAGTGCCGGAAATCTCTGAAGAAGTCATTGAAATTCGCGGCGCCGCTCGTGATCCAGGTTTGCGTGCTAAAATTGCAGTGAAGACCAATGATCGTCGCATTGACCCTATCGGCGCTTGTGTTGGTATGCGTGGCGCTCGTGTGCAAGCCGTTTCGAATGAAATGAACGGTGAGCGTGTAGACATAGTGCTTTGGGATGATAATCCAGCCCAACTGGTCATTAATGCGATGGCGCCAGCGGAAGTTGATTCTATTGTAATTGACGAAGATGCTCATTCCATGGATGTGGCGGTTAAGAGCGATAATTTAGCTCAGGCAATTGGCCGTAACGGACAAAACGTTCGTTTAGCATCAACCTTAACCGGTTGGGCATTAAATGTCATGACCAGTGAAGACGCCCAAGCGAAGCAGCAAGAAGAATCACAGAAGCTGATTGATCTGTTTGTTTCTGGTCTCGACATCGATGATGATTTGGCTATCCAGATGGTGGATGAAGGCTTCACTTCGTTAGAAGAAGTGGCTTATATCCCAATGGAAGAGATGCTAGAAATTGATGGTTTTGATGAAGATTTGGTAAACGAGTTACGTTCACGAGCCAAAGAAGCGCTTTTAAATCGCGCGCTACAAGCTGAAGAAAAGTTAGATGATGCAAAACCTGCCGCTGATTTGTTAGCGATGGCAGGAATGGATAATCATCTTGCTTTGGTGCTTGCTTCTATGGGGGTAGTTACTATGGAAGATTTGGCTGAGCAGTCAGTTGATGAGTTGCTTGACGTTGAAGGCATGACAGAAGAGCGTGCTGCTAGCCTCATATTGACAGCTCGTGCGCCTTGGTTTGCTGAATCTGAATAAAATCTGAGTACATAAGGGGGAACTTAATGACAGTTCAAACCGTAAAGATACTATCCGAGTTGGTGAATACACCAGTCGAGAAGCTGCTGACTCAGATGAAAGATGCTGGCCTGCCTCAAACGAGTGCATCGCAAGAAGTTTCTGACGTCGAAAAGCAAAAATTATTGGATTATTTGAAGCGTCAGCATGGCGAAGGAACAGATACTAGCCAGCGTATTACTTTGCAGCGTAAAACAACCAGTACGATATCTCGCGATGGTGGCAAAGCCGTTAACGTCGCAGTAAAGAAAAAGCGTACTTATGTTAAGCGTGATGAAGTGAGCAGCGAAGCACAACAGCAAGAAGAGTTGTTAGCTCAACAGCGTCTTGCAGAAGAACAGGCGCGTTTAGCAGCAGAAGAGCAAGCGCGTCTAGATGCTGAACGCAAAGCAGAAGAAGAGAAGGTGGCTAAAGCAAAAGCTGAAGCCGAAGAAAAAGCGCGTCGTGACGCAGCGGCTAATGCCGCAAAAGCGGATGTTGGCGCGGTCAATGAAACGGAGCAGTATGTTTCCGGTATAGGAGCGGCAGAACCCGTGGAATCACCGAAGCCAAAAGCGGCAAAAAAAGTATCTCAACCAGCAGTGGACAACAAAAAGCCATCATCAGCGCCAAAAGGCAAGAAAAGTCCACCACGATACGAGAGCGATAAAGACAAGCCTCGTGGTCGTGTTAACCCAGACAACAAGCGTACGTCTCGCGTCAATGTAAACGACGAAGACGAATTTACCCGTCGTGGTAAGTTAGGCCGTAAAGGTAAGAAACCAGCTAAGCAAGAGCACGGTTTCCAAAAACCTACCGCTAAAATGATCCATGAAGTTCTGTTGCCAGAAAGTATCACGGTTGCAGACCTTGCGGAGAGAATGGCGGTTAAAGGCGCAGAAGTCATTAAAGTGATGTTTAAAATGGGCGCAATGGCAACCATTAACCAGACGATTGATCGTGATACAGCCACCTTGGTTGTTGAAGAGATGGGTCATACGGTGAAGCTTTATGATGAAAATGCGGTCGAAAACGACATGATTGAAGCGATCGATTACGAGGGCGAGGCCATTAAACGTGCGCCTGTTGTCACTGTAATGGGTCACGTAGACCACGGTAAAACATCGTTACTGGATTTTATCCGTACAACTCGTGTTGCAGATGGTGAGTCTGGTGGTATTACACAACACATTGGTGCTTACCATGTTGAAACGCCACAAGGCATGATCAGTTTCCTAGATACACCTGGACACGCAGCATTTACGTCAATGCGTGCTCGTGGTGCTAAAGCCACAGACGTGGTTATCTTGGTTTGTGCAGCGGATGACGGTGTGATGCCACAAACGATTGAGGCGATTCAGCATTCTCGTGCCGCAGGCGTACCAATGGTTGTTGCTATCACTAAAATTGATAAAGATGGCGCTGATATTGACCGTGTTAAAAACGAGTTGGTAGCGCAAGAAGTTGTGCCTGAAGAATGGGGCGGTGACGTTCAATTTGTTGGTGTGTCGGCTAAGTCGGGTGAAGGCATTGATGCTTTACTTGAGGCTGTCCTGTTGCAGGCTGAAGTACTTGAGCTGACAGCGGTTCCTAGCTCGCCAGGTAAAGGTGTGGTGGTTGAATCACGTCTTGACCGTGGTCGTGGTCCTGTCGCGACACTACTTGTACAAAATGGTACCTTGCGCAAAGGTGACATTGTATTAGCTGGTTTACAGATGGGCCGTGTTCGTGCACTGCTTGATGAAAATGGTAAGGCGATTACTGAAGCCGGTCCCTCTATTCCAGTAGAGATTTTAGGTCTTGATGGCACACCGGAAGCGGGTGAAGAATTCATCGTTGTTGCAGATGAGCGTAAAGCACGCGAAGTGGCTAACTTCCGTCAAGGCAAATACCGTGAAGTACGTTTTGCTCGTCAGCACACAGCCAAATTGGAGAATTTATTCTCTGAAATGGGCAAAGACGAAGTTCGTACTCTCAATGTGGTTCTGAAAGCAGACGTTCGTGGTTCTCTTGAAGCATTGATCAAGTCTTTGACTGACATGAACACAGATGAGGTTCAGGTTAACATAGTATCAAGCGGTGTCGGTGGTATCACAGAAACGGATGCAACCTTGGCGCTCGCGTCTGACGCGGTTATCTTTGGTTTCAATGTTCGTGCGGACAGCTCTGCGAAACAGTTTATTGAGCGTGAAAGTATCGATCTTCGTTACTACAGCATTATTTATAACATCATCGATGATGTGAAATCGGCCTTGTCTGGTATGTTGTCACCGGATCTGCGTGAAGATATTAAGGGTACTGCTGAGGTTCGTGATGTGTTCCGTTCTCCTAAGTTCGGTCTAATTGCGGGTTGTATGGTGGTTGAAGGAACGGTTTACCGGAATAAGCAGATCCGCGTTTTACGTGATGATGTGGTTATTTATGAAGGTGAGCTTGAGTCTCTACGTCGCTTCAAAGATGTCGTGAACGAAGTGAGCCGTGGTATGGAATGTGGTATCGGTGTGAAAAATTACAACGATGTCAAAGTAGGCGATAAGATCGAGGTTTTTGAAACCGTCGAAGTAGCGCGTACACTTTAATAGGACAGAATCATGGCAGGCGAATTTAGTCGTACTAGTCGGATTGGTGACCAGCTCCAAAAGGAGCTGGCGTCCTTGATCCAGTTTGAAGTAAAAGACCCACGTTTAGGGTTGGTTACTGTCAACGAAGTGCGTGTAGCAAAAGATTTGGGTTACGCAGATATCTATTACACTGTCCTTGGCAAAGATGATCAGCCTGAAATAATTGCTGAAAATCAAGCGGCTTTAGACAGTGCAAAAGGATTTTTGCGTCGCCGTTTAGCACAAGAAGTGAAGCTTCGTATCATGCCGCATTTGCGTTTTCATTATGACCAAAGTGTCGTTAATGGTTCACGAATGTCGGCTCTGATTGACGAAGTGATTCGAGATGACGAAGCAAAAAGTGCGAACGAAGACGAAAAATAGGTTGGTATGTCTAAGACAAAGTGGCGACCAGTCGATGGTATTGTATTACTGGATAAACCCATTGGGCTGAGCTCAAACCAAGCGTTACAGCGTGTTAGGCGTCTGTTTCGTGCAGCCAAGGCAGGTCACACTGGGGCGCTTGATCCTCTGGCGACAGGTATGTTGCCATTGTGTTTAGGTGAAGCGACCAAGTTTTCTCAGTTCCTGTTGGATGCAGATAAACGATACATTACCTGTATTCAACTGGGCAAGAGAACGACCACAGGCGACAGGGAAGGTGATGTTTTAACGGATCTGCCTGTTCCTGACCTGACGGATGAAGCGTTAGAGTCTGTATTGAATCGCTTTCGTGGCGAGATCGAGCAAATTCCTCCGATGTATTCAGCGCTGAAGCACGAAGGTAAACCTTTATACGAATATGCGCGTCAAGGCATTGTGATTGAAAGAAAGCGTCGTCAAGTGACCATTGCCGATTTAACGCTTGTTTCAAGAACCGCGGATACCTTAACGCTCGACATACGTTGTTCAAAAGGCACCTATATTCGCACCATTGGTGAGGATATCGGTGAGATGCTTGGGTGTGGTGCACATTTGCATTCGCTGCATCGAGTTTCAACAGCAGGGTATTCAGCAGAAAATATGTTGACCCTAGAGGCGTTTGAAAAAATTGCCGAACAGGGTGAAGATGCACTAGACGCCTTACTTTTGCCAATGGATACGGCTGTAGAGCACTTTGAAAAAGTCTTCTTTTCGCCAGAACAAACCAAAGACATGATGTTTGGACGAAGTGTTCCTAACGAAACATTGTTAATGGATGGTAGTTTGGTGAGATTGTATGACCAGAAGACACAGCGTTTTTTGGGATTAGGGATTTTAAAAGAGTCTATTATTCGGCCCCACAGGCTCGTAAATACCAGTGAGTTAGTTAATATTTAATGTTATACTGACTTGCATAGGATGACTGAAAATATGCTCGGCTATCCTTTATTTTTAATAGCATATTAATTTGGAGATTAAGATTATGGCATTGTCTGCAGAATCAAAAGCAGCGTTGGTAAAAGAGTTTCAAGTAGCGGAAGGCGACACTGGTTCTCCTGAAGTTCAAGTAGCATTGTTGACTAAGAACATCGAAGGTCTTCAAGGTCACTTTAAAGCTCATATCCACGACCATCATTCTCGTCGCGGTCTAATCCGCATGGTAAACCAGCGTCGTAAGTTGTTGGATTATCTAAAGCGTAAAGATGCAGCTCGTTACACTAGTTTGATCAAAAAACTAGGTCTGCGTCGCTAAGACTGAGAAAGGGCCATAAGTGATTATGGCCCTTTTTTTATTGGTCTCCCAAGGGACAGCCTGTACTTCATATGTGCTTTTTCTTCCGTAAAAATCGGAAAGTACTAAAAGAGTTCATATGAGTACTGGCTTAAAAAGAGGTCTTTGGGAGAAGAAATTTTTTAATAAAAGGAATACGTGTGAGTATTACGACAAAAACTTTCCAGTTCGGTAACGATACCGTAACGCTAGAAACAGGCCGCATTGCTCGTCAAGCAACAGGTGCTGTTCTTTGTACAATTGGTGATGCACAAGTACTTGCTACTGTTGTAGGTGCTAAATCAGCGAAAGCTGGTCAAGACTTTTTCCCATTGTCTGTTCATTATCAAGAGCGTGCTTACGCGGTTGGTAAAATTCCAGGTGGCTTCCTAAAACGTGAAGGCCGTCCCTCTGAAAAAGAAACACTGACTTCTCGTTTGATCGACCGCCCAATCCGTCCATTATTCCCTAAAGGGTTCATGAACGAAGTTCAGGTTGTTTGTACGGTTATGTCTACTAACACTAACTTAGACGCTGATATTGCGGCTATGTTGGCAACGTCTGCAGCATTGACTATTTCTGGTATTCCATTCAATGGTCCTATCGGTGCAGCTCGTGTTGGTTTTAATGATGAGTCTGGTTACGTTCTTAACCCAAGCTATTCAGATCTAGATGGTTCTTTGCTAGACATGGTAGTAGCGGGTACTAAAGATGCAGTATTAATGGTTGAGTCTGAAGCGCAAGAGCTTACAGAAGACGAAATGCTAGGTGCTGTACTTTACGCTCATAAAGAAATGCAAGTGGCTATTTCTGCTATTACTGAGTTCGCAGCTGAGTGCGCTAAGCCTCGTTGGGATTGGGTGGCAGATGCAGCAAACGTTTCTTTAACCGATGCGCTTCAATCTGGTTACGCGGCTCAAATCGAAGAAGCCTACGGAATCAGTGAAAAAATGGCTCGTTACGCTCAACTAGGTGTTGTTCGTGATGCAGCTGTTGCTGCACTGGTTACTGAAGAAGGTGAGTTCTCAGAAGCCGATGTGACAGGTGCGTTTGCTAAATTAGAAAAACGTATTGTTCGTCGTCGTGTTATCGATGGCCAGCCTCGT
Source organism: Marinomonas hwangdonensis (assembly GCF_003721245.1). Taxonomy (GTDB): domain Bacteria; phylum Pseudomonadota; class Gammaproteobacteria; order Pseudomonadales; family Marinomonadaceae; genus Marinomonas; species Marinomonas hwangdonensis. The sequence continues at coordinate 249,370 of NZ_RIZG01000001.1, forward strand.
ATCGATGGTCGTGACAACAAAACTGTTCGTCCAATCAACGTTGAAGTCGGTCTACTAAGCAAAACTCACGGTTCTGCTTTGTTCACACGCGGTGAAACTCAGGCGATCGCAACCTGTACGCTAGGAACGAGCCGCGATGCACAAATGTCTGATGGCTTGACAGGCGAAAGCAAAGACAGCTTCATGCTTCATTATAACTTCCCTCCATATTCTGTAGGTGAGTGTGGTCGTATGGGTGGTGTTGGTCGTCGTGAGATTGGTCACGGTCGTCTAGCTCGTCGTGGTGTACAAGCGGTATTGCCTTCTGAAGATGAATTCCCGTACACAATCCGTATCGTGTCTGAGATCACTGAATCTAACGGTTCAAGCTCTATGGCCTCTGTATGTGGCGCGTCTTTGGCTATGATGGACGCTGGTGTTCCTCTTAAAGCACCCGTTGCGGGTATCGCAATGGGTCTTATCAAAGAAGACGATGGTTTTGCTGTACTTACGGATATATTGGGTGACGAAGATCACCTTGGCGATATGGACTTTAAAGTAGCGGGTACTGCAGAAGGTATCACTGCACTTCAAATGGACATTAAAATCGAAGGCATCAACGAAGAAATTATGGATATCGCCTTGAGCCAAGCGCTTGAAGCTCGTACTCATATCCTTCGTGAAATGGCGAAAGTAATTGGTTACGCTCGTCCTGAAGTGTCTCCAAACGCGCCTTCTATGGCAACGATCAAAATTGATCCAGAGAAAATTCGTGACGTTATCGGTAAAGGTGGTGCAACAATTCGTTCTATCACTGAACAAACTGGCGCTTCTATCGATCTAGATGACGACGGTACTGTTCGTATTTACGCGGCGGATAAAGCGTCTTCTGATGCGGCATTGCTGAAGATTCACGAAATCACAGCTGAAGCAGAAGTGGATAAACTTTACAAAGGTAAAGTTGTTCGTTTAGCTGAATTTGGTGCATTCGTAAATATCTTACCTGGTAAAGATGGTTTGGTTCACATCTCTCAAATCGCTGAAGAGCGTATTCGTGCCGTAACCGACTTCCTTTCTGAAGGTCAAGAAGTCATCGTTAAAGTACTAGATGTTGATGCGCGTGGTCGTATCAAACTGTCCATGAAAGACGTGACGGAAGAAGAAAAAGCCGCCTATACTGAGTAATATCGGTTATAGATGGAGACAAAAAAGGTGCTAATTTTTAGCACCTTTTTTTGTTTTTGATCTACTGAATGAACTAAAATAAAGTCACTATACATTGATGTATTAGATATTTTACTTTGCATAACTTTTATAAGGAAAAGAATATGATAATCAAAGTTGCGAGTGTGTTGGTCGCTGGCTTAGTGTTAGCAGCATGTAGTAAAGACGTTGTAAATACCCCTGTTGCGGCAATTCCCGACTGCGTGTTTGCGGATGGTTCTAATCAAGCCGCTCCAGATTGGGTCTGTGGTGCTCCGGTCGAAGGAGTGGCTCTATCGGCAGTAGGTTACAGTGAAAAGTCAGCGGCAGGACCTAATTACATGAAGCAAATGGCGGCAACGGCGGCGCGCGTCGAGTTGGCGCAAGTGCTTAGTGTGGATTTGCAGAATATGGTGAAGCAATATGTTGAAACCACGGGCGCAGGCGACGCTGAAACAGTCGATCGTGTTAACAGTGTCGTGACAAAACAGGTAACAGAGCAAAAATTAATTGGCTCTAAAGTAGTTCGTCAGATGCCAACACCGTCTGGTGGTTTGGTTGTGCTAGTGGGCTTAGATCCGGCAGAAGCGGAGGGTGTTGCGGAAAGTATTTTGCGAACTTCTATGCGAAATGAAGCCGCATTATTTCAGAAATTAGAATCCGAAAAAAGTTTTGATGAATTGGCCTCAGAGATCGCCAAACGACGTATACAGTAAAGTGGCTACGTATCGTGTGGCATAAATACTTGCCATCACGACGCGTGTTGAAACTATATGGTAGCGTTTTTCTGAAAGGTAGCGATGCAATGCGAATAAAGCTTTATCTCTCAATGTTCCTTTTGTCTTGTATGGTGCTGCTAGGGATCACTGGTTGTGATTCACGTTTTAAAGCAGAAGTCACTTTAACCAAATACGTGACGGATTTGAGTCGATCTCAGTTTTTTTCACTTTCTGCCCCTGCCCCTGTAATGCCAATGGGTTTGCCGTCGTTACGTGATCGACAGCAGACTCTGACGCAGTTTGACATTGGTTTACTGGATTTTTTATCTTTGCAACAGTGTGATGTCGGCGCTGTTGCGGGTAGGAAAAACAGCATTTTAGGCAAAGTCATGCCTGATAGTCAGCGATTTTTGTATGAATTAGACATCATTCGTGCGATTGAATCGTGTGACATTAAGAGTGATGATTTGTCTGATGAACTGAAGCTCGTTGCTAAAACAAAACAACTCGAGTTACCCAAAGCGTTCTCAAATGCGATATTTAATGGCGCTGAGAGTGATGCGTTTTTTAGCCTGTCTAATGGGTATTTGCCATTAGATTATTCAACGGCTCAACAGCAGGATTTGCTGGATGCGTTAAGTCGTTTAGTGGCGATTGGTGAAGCCTTACCAAGATTGCCAACAGTGGATGGAGGGAAATTTGAAGAGGATTTAAAAATACTGATGGCCAGCGAGTTTTCTGGCAGGTTGTTGTATTCTTTGGTGCAGATTACAGCAAATTTAAACGCCGTTGCTAGCCAAGTTGGTTCCCTCGAGGGTGTTTGTGGTGCACCTCTTACCTATTTAAAACAGCAATTCGAAGTCAATTATGTCGAAACGATTCAACCCTATATGGGACGCATCCAAGGCGGCGCCTATCAGGTCTTACCTCTTTTAAATAAACTGATCAATTTGACGGCTCCTCACAGTGACACTATGTCCGCTTTTTTGGCACAATTTTCTTTAACTACTTCTGATAGTGTGTGGGCGGAGTATCAACAAGCGTCTCAATGGCACGCTAAAAGCTGGAGCAATTTGTTTTCAGAGTGCTCGGTAGCGATCAGCTCCTCTTAGATGCGAGTGTTTATTTGTTGTTCAAGGCTGTCAACGGCGTCATAGCGGTATGCGGTACCTTCAGCCAGCGGCTCGTGACTCAGTGCCTTCAATAAAGCGATATTCGCCACGGGATTGCCACTGATCCCATGAGAGAAGTGCATCGGTCGAGTGATGGCATGTGGCTGGTGATGACTCAGTTCATCTGGTGTATCTATAATAGAAGGGCCAGGCTGATGAAACAGACTCATTAACAAGGCAAAGTGAGCATTGCCCGATACGGGTTGCCCGGCTCTACTGCCTTGAGTAACTTGCGTTTCTACAATGTCTCTTATGTTCATCTGAGCGCCTGTTGATTGGTTTACTTTCAATGTATCGGCATGAAGAAGCATTTCTTAATAGAGATCATCTATTTAACCACGACTTGTCAGTGAGCGAATGACGCTTATAGCTTTTATTTCAGTATTTGGTCTAGGATTAAATAAGGTGTGTATTTGTGCGATCAAAATTTCTGCATGGTATGGCTCTAAGTGTTCAAGCATCGTACTATAATGTATTGAAAATCAATTATATGTGCTTTTTACCAAAAGTATTCCGCTTGGTTATAAAGTGGTAGGGCAGAGTGAATGCATGACATCGATGAACTGATTCATAATGTAAGACAAAATGAAGAGATTGCTCGTAAGTTCTTTGAAATTGAACGGTGTATTCTTTCGATTGGTCGTTGTGATCAGTTTGTTTCTACGCTGACAAAGGAAGTGCAAAAGCAGTTTAGCGTCCCTTATGTGTGGGTCAACCTTATTAACGAGGCGCCCCTGTCACACCTGGTTGAAAGTTTAGAGCGTATGCCTGACTTGCGCGATCGTGTGCTTTTCACAAGGCGTCGAGCCATGATCGACATTATCAAATCTAGTACGAGAACAGTGTTAGTCAATACTAACTTAAGCTACTGCAGAGAAATTATACCAAGCGTCTATCGTGACGTTGTTTCTTCTGTTGCCATCTCGCCATTAACCATTGATGGTGAACTGGTTGGCTTATTTTGTCAGGCAGATTCGGACAGTACTCGATACGATGCGACCACAAAAGACACCTTTTTACTGGATCAGTTAGCGATTAAAATTTCAATTTGCTTGAGCAATGTAACCGCGAGAGAAAAACTGGAATATTTAGCGACGCGTGATCCGCTCACTGGATTATTAAACCGCCGACAACTTGAGCTCATGTTGGACCGAGAATTTGCGCGGTCAAAACAGCAGGATCGAGATCTCACCGTTGTTTTTGTGGACTGCGATGCGTTTAAGTCTATCAACGACACATTGGGCCACAATTGTGGTGATGAAGTGTTGGAGTACATTGCTAAACGACTGCTTAAATACATTCATCGTCAAGGGTTGGCGTTCCGTTTTGCGGGTGACGAATTTGTTTTTGTGATGCCAGGAAAAAGTTACCAGCAGGCCATTGTGTTAGCCGAATCTATTCAAGAGTATCTTCAGTCTAACCCATTAAGATATAAATCCAACCTTGTGCCTATCACCGTCAGCTATGGTGGTGCGAGTGTGATGTCTGATGCCCCCAGTAATTATAAAAATCTGCTTAAGTTAGCAGATGAGCGCTTGTACGATTATAAAAATAATCGTAAACGATCCGTTCCGACTAAGGTGTTTAAGTTTTTAAACAGGTTAAGATAGTTTTGTAACTAAATTACATCTAGCCTGCGTTTTTTTCATGTTGCTGTGTTTTTTAGCCTGAATTTGTTGTAAAATTTCATAAAAATTTGATTAGGGTTCGTTTATGTCCCACGCTTTAATTGCTGATCTTGGCGGAACCAACGCGCGTTTTGCTTTGGTTCGCACTCATCATTTTGAGCCCTTCGAAGTTAGGGTTCTTCCTTGTAAAAACTACGACAGTTTCTTTGATGCTGCTGCCGATTATGTAGAAAATTGCAGTATTGATCTAGAAAGTATCGATGCTGTCGTGCTTGCGATTGCCGGCCCTGTTAACCAAGACGTTATCCGTTTTTCTAATAATCCGTGGCATTTTACACGAGATGAAATTCAGACGTATTTTGGTGAGAGCAAGCCAGTAGCGCTGCTAAACGACTTTGATGCGGTGGGTTATAGTTTAGAGGTGTTGCCTAAAGGCGATCTTGTTCCTGTGGGTGACAGTGTTGCAGTGGACCCTAAAGCACCGTCTTGGGTAGTAGGGGCGGGTACAGGCTTGGGTATTTCCTGTGTTGTACCTCAAGACAATGGCCCAAACTTGGTGTTGCCAGGCGAGGGTGGTCATGTCGATCTTTCTGCCTGTAATGAAGCGGAAGATTCTATATTGAGCTTTTTGCGTTCACGTCACAAACGTGTTTCGGCAGAGCGTGTCTTGTCAGGCATGGGTTTAGAAAACATCTATGAAGCGATAGCGCATAGTCAGGGTATTCAAAAGCGTCTTACCGCCCCTGAGATTGGTGACGCACTCAAACGTGGCGATGACCCTATTGCAGACGCTACTTTGGAACAATTTTTTGTGTTTTTAGGTCGTGTTATTGGCGATTTGGTGTTGTCGGTTGAATCGCGTGGCGGTGTGTATATTGCGGGTGGTATTGTTCCTCGTTATCTTAATGAAATCCATCAGAGTCAATTCCGTACTGCGATGCAAGATAAAGGTCGTATGAAAGATTTTGTATCGCCAATTCCGACTTTTGTTGTTACGTCTGAATACCCAGGGCTGATGGGGTGTGCATGTTATGCGTCCTATCTTGTGTCTAAAGCCTAAACAGTTGGAGAAAGAATTTATGAAGGTCAGTTTAAAAGCCTGTGATGTTGTTATTTTTGGCGGTGTCGGTGATTTAGCAATGCGTAAGTTATTGCCAGCTTTGTATCACCTAGATATGGATGGCTTGCTTGCTCCGACAACCCGAGTGGTTGGCGCGTCTCGTCGTGATATGTCAAATAAAGAGTATCAAGATAAAGTCCGTGAGGCGCTCGATGAGTTTGTCCCTTCGAGTGTTGGAGATGAAAAAACATGGCCTCGTTTTAAAGAGAGATTGAGCTATGTCACGGTGGACGCTCAACAAGAGTCTGATTTTTCACGTCTAAATGACCATAATATTGGTGGTGAAGACAGAGATGTTGTTTTCTATCTGGCCACGTCTCCTGATTTGTTCGGTTCTATCTGTTCATCATTGGCTGTTCACGGTTTGAATGCCCCTCGTATGCGGGTTGTTTTAGAAAAACCATTGGGTCGAGATTTGATGTCTTCTCGTGCGATTAATGACGAGGTTATGAAAAACTTTACTGAACAGCAAGCGTTTCGTATTGACCATTATCTTGGTAAAGAAACTGTTCAAAATCTATTGGCGATTCGCTTTGGTAATACGCTTTTTGAACCTTTATGGGACAGTGCTCACATAGACAATGTGCAAATCACAGTGTCGGAGACGGTTGGCGTAGAAGGGCGATGGGGGTATTACGATAAAGCCGGCGCCATGCGTGACATGGTGCAAAACCACCTGATTCAGCTGCTATGTTTGGTTGCCATGGAGCCGCCAGGGCGAATGGATGCAGACTCCGTACGCGATGAGAAAATCAAGGTTCTCAAAGCGTTGCGCCCAATTACAGGGGCGAATGCTTATACTAAAACCGTTCGTGGCCAATATGCAAAAGGCATGATTAATGGCAAAGAGGTGATGGGGTACTTTGATGATGAAGACAGTAATCCAGATTCTAGAACCGAAACCTTTGTTGCTTTACGTGCTGATATTGATAACTGGCGTTGGGCTGGTGTGCCGTTTTACTTGCGAACTGGCAAGCGATTAGGTCAGCGTTACTCTGAAATCGTTATTCAATATAAAGCCGTACCCCATAGTATTTTCAGTGACGAGAGTAATCGCCAGTTACAAAGAAACCAGTTGATTATTCGTCTTCAACCGGAAGAAAAAATTTCCTTGACCGTGATGAACAAGGTGCCCGGAGCCAGTGAGGGAATGAACCTCCAACCAGTTGACTTGAACTTAAGTCTGACAGAGGCGTTCAATAACAGACGCAGTCCTGAGGCCTATGAGCGCTTGCTGCTGGATGTAATGCGCAATGACGCTACCTTGTTTATGCGCTACGACGAGGTTGAGGCCGCTTGGAAGTGGGTTGACGGTATTATGTCTGCTTGGAGTCAAACCAGTGAACGCCCTAAAGAATATGCGTCAGGGTCTTGGGGGCCAGCGGCATCCATGGCGTTGCCGATTAAAGATGGCCGTAACTGGCATGACTACTAAGCGTTAATAAAACGCTCTAACAAAAGGAAAATAGAATGACGATTTCTTATACTGCTGAACAAGTCATGACAGCGACTCCGGTTGTCCCCGTGATTGTTGTGGATAATGTGGAGCAAGCGGTCGCCTTAGGTAAAGCGTTGGTCGCAGGTGGTGTGCCTGTTTTAGAAGTTACTTTACGTACTCCTGCTGCATTGGCGGCGATTACCGCGCTTCGTAAAGAAGTACCTGAGGCCATTGTTGGTGCTGGTACTGTGTGCTCGCGCGCGCAATATATTCAAGCGATAGAGGCCGGCTCTCAATTTATTATCAGCCCAGGAATGACTCCAGATCTTCTGACGGTAGGGAAAGAATACGATGTACCGTATTTGCCTGCGGTAGCGACTATTTCAGACATCTTGTTGGGAATAGAGCACGGCTATGATCGCTTTAAGTTTTTCCCAGCGGAAATAAATGGTGGAGTGAAAGCGTTGAAAGCGTTTGCGGGTCCATTGCCTCAGATTAAATTCTGCCCAACAGGTGGTATTGGTGCGGATAATTTCCGAGAATACTTAGCTTTACCCAACGTGCTTTGTGTTGGGGGGTCTTGGATTGTGCCAGCGGACTTAGTGCGCGACGAGAAGTGGGCTGAGATTACGGAACTGGCAAAATCGGTTGCCCGTTAACCAGTGATGGAATGCTAAAAAAAGGGAAGTACGCAAGTACTTCCTTTTTTTTGTGCCGTGGCGCTACGTTAGTGACACATCCGTGCTAAATCCGTGTTATAGGTTTTCCTCGGCAAATTCAGCGAGTCGGCTTCGTTCTATGCCGTTGACATGCATGATACTCGCGTATTTAAACGATTTTGATTTTTCAACCAGGTACGTCAGGCCAGAAGTCAGAGGCGTGATGTATTTATTGTCAATTTGGGCTAAATTGCCCAAGACAATGATTTTTGAGTTGCTGCCCACACGAGTTACAATAGATTTTAACTGAAACTGCGTGAGCCCTTGCGCTTCATCAATGATAATAAGGGCGTTATTAAATGAGCGGCCACGCATAAAGTTTAGGGACTTAAACTGTATATTGGCTTTTTGTTTAACGTAATCAATACTGCTAAAAGAATGCTCATCTGCCCCGTGAAGAATTTCTAGGTTATCGTCAAAAGCCGCCAGCCACGGTGCCATTTTTTCTTCCTCAGTGCCTGGTAAGAAACCGATATCTTCCGCCATAGGTGGGGTTGAACGGGCGACTATGATCTTGTTAAAGCGTTTTTCTTCCATAGTGACTTGCAGTCCATACGCTAGGGCGAGCAAGGTTTTTCCTGACCCCGCCGGGCCTGTCATGACCATGAGGTCAGAGTTTTCATGTCGTAATAAGTAAAACGCCATGGCCTGCTCAAGGTTACGAGGCACAATTCCCCAGAAATTCTGATGCATCAGGTGCTGTTTGTTGATATCGAGTAGGAATATGTGCTCTTCATCAATGTTAACAACAAAGCCAATAAAGTCCTCGTCGTCAACCACAAACATGTTCAGATATATATTGTTTAAGTGGAGTTTGCTGATGACATGTACTGTATGGCGGCCATGAGCTTCTGTTTTAACACTGTCGATGGTCGACCAAAAGCTGCCATCAAACTGCACATAGCCTTTACTCATTAAGTCTACGTCATCGAGAACCTTATCTTTTCGGTAATCTTCTACACGCTCTAGTCCAGATCCTTTGGCCTTGATGCGCATATTGATGTCTTTAGTTACCAAGCACACAACAGACCTTGGGTGCGTTGCTTGCAGACTCAATCCGACATTGATGATGCGATTATCATTGGCGTGATCGTGATTGCCATTTAAGAAAGGGATATTGTCCGTCAGTGTGATTTGCTGATCAGGAAAGATGGCCAGGGCGCCTTCGCTACGCTTATTTTGATCTTTGTCCACTCCACTGTTGATCACTCGAATAGGGACGCCTTCTTGTAATTCACGAGGTGAGGCATCACCCACTATTTTATCAATGGTGTTAATAGCAACACGCGCCTCACGACTGACGTCTTTCTCTCGTCTATCTTTGATGACATCAAGTTCCTCCAGTACCGTCATTGGGATAACCACTTTGTGTTCAGCGAAAGCAAAAATGGCTAATGGGTCGTGTAATAGTACATTAGTGTCAAGTACGTAGATTTTTTCCATAGAGTATTACTCCTCTGGTAAACGTGACGCTATTTAATGGAACCTGTATATGTACGTAAAAAACCTTGATTAAGACGGATAAAAATACTGTTTGTAGTGCAAAAACAGGAAGCAGTAATCGAACTTTGTGCCGTTAGAGTGTGGAAAAGTATTGTTGAGTTAATAGTATGCAAGTTAAACCTCACTGCCGATTTATACACTCTACTTAGAGTGTATGACAGATTTGTGGCTGTTGCGTACTTTTTTAGAAACAGAAAAGTAACGTTAAATAAGGGGGAGTAAAAATATGTGAGGCATAAAGAAACCGCAACCTTAAAGGGCTGCGGTTTTTAAAATAGCGCATGAGCGTATTTTAGTCGTCTAGGAAGCTTCTTAAATGCTCAGAGCGACTTGGGTGGCGCAATTTGCGTAGGGCTTTCGCTTCGATTTGGCGAATACGCTCCCGTGTTACATCAAATTGTTTACCCACTTCTTCCAGTGTGTGATCCGTATTCATGTCAATACCGAAACGCATACGTAGCACCTTGGCTTCACGGGCGGTCAAGCCTGCAAGTACCATGGTGGTTGATTCACGTAGACCTTCAATAGTGGCTATGTCGATAGGGGATTCAGCGCCATCGTCTTCGATAAAGTCACCTAAATGGGAATCTTCATCATCCCCGATGGGTGTTTCCATCGAGATAGGCTCCTTGGCTATCTTCAACACTTTGCGAATCTTATCTTCAGGCATATCCATACGCGCTGCAAGTTCTTCAGGGGTCGCTTCACGACCCATTTCTTGTAGCATTTGGCGAGAGATACGATTCAATTTATTAATCGTTTCAATCATGTGCACAGGAATACGGATAGTACGAGCCTGGTCTGCAATAGATCGTGTTATCGCCTGACGAATCCACCAAGTAGCGTAAGTGGAAAACTTATAACCACGACGATACTCAAATTTGTCTACCGCTTTCATTAGGCCAATATTGCCTTCTTGGATAAGATCCAAAAATTGAAGGCCACGATTGGTGTACTTCTTGGCAATAGAGATAACCAAACGAAGGTTGGCTTCGACCATTTCTTTTTTGGCACGACGAGCTCGAGTTTCACCAATCGAAATGCGACGGTTAATCTCTTTCAGTTCAGCAATTGTCAGGCCTGTGTCTTTAGTCACGGCACGAAGTTTACGCTGGCTGCGCATAAACTCAGATTCGTTTTCTTCCAGCGCTGCTGCGTAGTCGGCACCAGAGGCAATTTGTTCTTTCAACCAATCAGCATTGGTTTCATTGCCGGGGAAGCGTTTAAGAAATTCAGTTCTTGGCATGCCCGCTTTACGAACGCACACTTGCATGATCAGTCGTTCTTGATCGCGAACTTTTTCCATGCGCGATCTAACGCGATCAATGAGATCGTCAAACATTTTTGGCACTAGCTTAATAGGAGCAAAGCTGATGCTTAATTCTTCTTGTTTGCTTCTGACGTCAGGATCTTGTCTGTCTTTCGTTTCTAAAAGAATTTTTAGCTCGTTATAGATACGAGTAATGTCATTAAAACGAAGAGCTGTTTCTTCTGGATCTGGACCGTTGTCAGTTTCTTCTTCGGCAGTGTCAGAGTCATCATCGTCGTCGCTATCGACAGCATCGTCATCGGTGACTACCACTTCTTCAGGGGCACTTTCTTCAAAAATTGGCTCTTCACCATCGCCATCGATAAAACCACTGAAAATGTCACTAAGGCGACCTTCTTCTTCCTGTACTTTAGTGTACGCATCGAGTAACACATCGACTGCGCCAGGAAAGTAAGAAACCGCTGCCATGACTTCACGGGTGCCTTCTTCGATGCGCTTTGCAATGGCGATTTCGCCTGCGCGAGTAAGAAGCTCAACCGTTCCCATTTCACGCATATACATACGGACTGGGTCTGTTGTTCTGGTAATATCACCTTCTACCGCAGCAAGTGCGGCAGCGGCTTCTTCGGCGGCCGCTTCGTCGGTAGCGTCGCCTTCTTCCATAAGAAGGTTATCTTTATCTGGTGCAGTTTCGGAAACGGAAATCCCCATGTCATTGATCATGGCGATGATTTCTTCTACTTGCTCCGGGTCTGAAAGGTCATCAGGAAGGTGGTCATTAACTTCAGAATACGTTAAATAACCCTGTTCTTTACCCTTAGCGATCAGCTCTTTGAGACGTGACTGTTGAGTGTCTGGCATTCGACAACCTATCGTTAGAAATTCATTTGGGAGTTTAGCAAGCCGCGGATTATAACAAAATCAATCAGTTTTATCCACAGAATCATTCGTTTGATGGACAAAAATTAAGCAATCATTATGACTTTTTTTGTCGGATTAAATTCATCAAATTCCGCAACTCTTGCTTACTGTCATTATCCTTTATGGACTCGTTCCCTCGGCTTTTCAACCGTGCGATACTGCTATTTAAGCCTAAGTTTTTCTCTAGGGCAGTGGTCATATCTAGCACTTCTTGTAGTGCGTTGGTGATTTTTTGCTTAGTAGCCGCGTCATTGTGGTTTAACAATGCGTAGATAGACGAAAGAGTGGATGGATCTGTTAATTCTCCTAACAGATGCCCTGCGTTTTTTTCCGGATATTTGTAAAAAAAACGCCATATTCTACAGAAGGTTTGTAGCTCATCATCGGCTTGGTGTAACAAAGGATCAGGGAGTGAAATGTTCTGCGCAATATGCGGGTGTAATAATAGGCACAGTGATGCCTGTTTAACACGACTGAGGCTTGAAGGGGCAGGAGAAAAAACCACATCATTTTTTTGGTATTTGGTAAATTTGCCCCCTTTCTTAAAAGCACTTTTCTTATTGGAATCGTAATAGGGGGGAGCGTCATACCCGTGTTCGTTAGGGTGTCCTTGATCGGGGTAATAATCGTAATCGGCTTGATTCGCTAAATGGGAATAGCTGTCATCATCATGGCCGAGATACGAGTTTGGATCGCTTGCAGAGTGACCTTGAACTGGACTGTTTGGCGTCGTGTATTTGACCTTGGGTGTCGCCGTATTGCCTAAGGTTTCACTGTCGATGCCAGATTGCTCGCTTAGTTGTCGAATTAAAACTGAGCGAAAGGTTAATTCTTTAGGAATTTGTTGAATCATGCCCATGGCGTTGCGGGCAAACTGCGCTTCGCCTTCTTCATCCCCTAAAGTGACTAGGTTTCGTGCGTGTTCAAATAGTACGTGAGACAACGATGAGGCATCGTCAAGACGAAGATTGAAAGCGTCTTTACCTTCTTTGCGGACCAAAGAGTCAGGGTCTTCACCTTCGGGTAAAAAGAGGAAACGCACTTGTTTCTCGTCTTGCATAACGGGGAGAGAGGCTTCTAGACCCCGAATGGCTGCCGAGCGTCCTGCTTTATCGCCGTCAAAACAAAGTACGACTTTGCTGACTAACTTAAAAAGTTTACGAATGTGTTGGCTGTTAACGGATGTGCCTAATGTCGCAACGGCGTTCGTGATACCGTGTTGTGCCAGCACGATGACATCCATATAGCCTTCGACCACGATTATTTGATCGAGTATTGGGGTATTTTGTTTTGCTTCAAATAAACCGTAGAGTTCTTGGCTTTTTTGAAAGACAGGTGTTTCTGGAGAGTTTAAGTACTTGGGTTTTTCGTCGCCAAATGCTCGTCCGCCAAAGGCAATGACTCGACCTCGTGAGTCACGTATAGGAAAAATAATCCGATCACGAAAACGATCATAGTAATGGCCTGGCTGATCTTTTTTTTCAATCAGCATGCCGCCTAATAAAAGCTGCTCCTGGCTTTCTGCGCGGGTTCCCACTTTTTTGAGAAGATTGTCCCACCCCGGCGGGGCATAGCCTAATCCAAATACCTTGGCGATTTGACCGGATAATCCACGGTCTTTGGATAAATAGTCTGTGGCTTTTTTCTTGTCAGGATGCTGAGTTAATTGCTGCTGATAAAACTGCGAGCTCTCGGATAGGCGTTTGAGTAATTCAGCATTTTGTTCGTATCTGTCTGGTGCGCCTTGTTCTCTGGGGACTTCCATGCCAGCGTCTTTGGCAAGTGCCTCAATCGCGTCGACAAAGTCTAGATGATCGTGTTCCATGACAAAGGAAATGGCATTGCCGCCGGCTCCACAGCCAAAACAGTAATAAAATTGCTTGTTTGGATTTAAGCTAAAAGACGGGCTTTTTTCATTGTGGAAAGGGCAGAGGGCGCTGTAATTTTGCCCAGTTTTTTTTAAGCTAATACGAGACGCAACCACATCGGTTATGTCGGTTCGAGCCAAAAGCTCATCAATAAACTGATCAGGAATGCGTCCCGCCATTATATTAGCCTAGTTGCGCTTTAACTTGTTTGCTGATTTGTGCCATATCAGCACGGCCTTGTACTTGAGGTTTTACAATTGCCATAACGGCGCCCATTTGCTGCATAGAGCTAGCGCCAGTTTCTGTGATTGCTGCTTTGACAATCTCACCGACTTCATCATCAGTCAATGGGGTTGGTAAAAACTCACTAATAATTGTCATTTCTTCTTGTTCGATTACAGCTAGATCTTCACGGCCGCCATCGATGAATTGTTGGTTGGAGTCTTTGCGTTGTTTGTTCATTTTATCTAAAACGGCGAGTACACGAGCGTCGTCTAGTTCAATTCGTTCGTCGACTTCGATTTTTTTGCATTCAGATAGAATGGTGCGAATGACGGTAACACGCTGTTTTTCTTTAGCACGCATAGCGGTTTTTAGGGTTTCTGAAATGAACTTTTTTAATTCTGACATGGGATCCTCTTTTAATTCATAGAGCTTTGATTCATTGAGACAGTTGCCCGTAATGCTGCGCAGAGGTCTCTTTGGAAGCAAAAAAAACGGCTAGTTGGTTAACTAGCCGTTTTTTATAAGCCTAAATGTTAGAAACGTCTAGGCAAACATTTGTTTTTTAGCAAATTGCCAAACGGCAGATTGGCCTAGTACAAACGTTGGAATTTCTTTTGCTCACGAGACACTTTCTTAGCGTGACGTTTAACAGCAGCTGCTGCAGCACGTTTGCGAAGAGTAGTGGGTTTTTCGTAGCATTCACGACGACGAACTTCAGCCAAAACGCCGGCTTTTTCACAAGAGCGTTTGAAGCGACGTAGAGCGATGTCAAATGGTTCGTTATCTTTTACTTTTACTGCTGGCATGTTATTACCTTTAATAATATTTTTCTAAAGTTTAAGTATTCACAAAAACGGCGTGAATAATACCCGTATTTAATGGGCTTTCAAAGCGCGCTTTTGTTGAACAGAGTGTGATCCAGTACGGATCGATTTTTCTAGGCTAAATAAAGCCCAACCCTGAACAGACTATTATCGCGTCTGTAACTGTATTCATTCTTTAAGAGGGTGTTTGGATCGCCATTTAACTGACATGATAAACGCTTACATCAGAAGCTATGTGCCAAACTAGAAAAATCACCTGCCTTTTAATTTAAACATTTAAAACGCGCGCATTATAATGCTTTTGTCTCGCAGTGTCTAATTTCATTTGGTTCGTCTTTTAAGGAAGTGGTTCTTTCCTCTGCAACGGCCGAGATAGATAGGGTACAATGCGCTCAAATTATTGATGAGATTATTCTGATGAAAGTATTGGGATTAGAAACCTCTTGTGATGAGACGGGTATCGCGATTTACGATACTGAAAATGGTCTTTTAGCGCATAAAATTTATTCTCAAATTGCGCAGCATGCTGAATACGGCGGTGTAGTGCCAGAGTTGGCTTCTCGTGATCATGTTCGTAAAACCTTGCCGCTTATTGATGAAGTGTTGCAAGAAGCGGGCATGAAAAAGTCCGAATTGGATGCGATTGCTTATACAAGCGGCCCTGGTTTGGTCGGTGCATTAATGGCTGGTGCCACGATTGGTCGTTCTCTGGCTTATGCTTTGGGAATTCCCGCATTAGGCGTACATCATATGGAAGGCCATCTTCTAGCGCCAATGTTAGAAGAGTCCCAACCGGAGATGCCTTTTATTGCTTTATTGGTTTCTGGTGGCCACACACAGCTGGTTCGAGTAGACGGGATTGGTGAATATCGTCTTTTGGGACAGTCCTTAGACGATGCCGCTGGGGAGGCGTTTGACAAGGCCGCTAAAATGATTGGCTTGCCTTATCCTGGCGGCCCTCATATTGCCGCATTGGCGAAGCAGGGTAACCCGGAATCTGGGCTGAAATTTCCTCGCCCTATGACAGATCGTCCGGGACTGGATTTTAGCTTTAGTGGTTTGAAAACGGCTTTTTTGACTGCGGTACATGAAGCGTTAGACGAAGCGCGTTGTGATGAGCAATTTAAAGCGGATGCCGCATTGGCGTTTGAAACAGCGGTGGTGGATACCTTAGTGATAAAGTGTCGCCGAGCGTTAGAAATGGAAGGTCTAAAACAGCTGATTATTGCTGGTGGTGTGAGTGCGAATCAGCGCTTGCGCGAACAGCTTGAAAGTCAGCTGAAGAAAATTAATGCCAGTGTGTTTTATGCGCGTCCCGAGTTTTGCACCGACAACGGCGCCATGATTGCCTATGCGGGTGCTCAACGCTTAGTAAATGGCCAGTCTTCTGAGCTTGCTTTGTCGATTCGTGCCCGTTGGCCGTTGTCTGAATTGCCACCGTTGAAGGAATCTTAATATGAACGATTTGGTGTTTATTGAAGGTCTTAAAACCCAAGCGGTTATCGGCGTTTACGATTGGGAAAAGAAAATTCGACAAGATTTGGTGTTCGATTTAGAAATGGAGCATGACAATCGCATTCCGGCAGAGTCAGATGACCTTGCTAAAACCTTGGACTATGAAGCCATCTCTAATTACATTTTGGCGTTTTGTGCTGAGCGTCAATTTGAATTGATCGAAACCTTAGCAGAGCATTTGGTGAGCGAATTAATAGCCGCATTTAAGTTGAATGCGGTCACGTTAACTTTGCGTAAGCCAGGTGCTGTTTCGGCGGCTCAGTCCGTTGGGGTAAAGATTTATAGAAAATCGACGGTGACTTATTAATCTTTACTGAGCATTAAATCATGCTCAGTAAATCAGTGGTGAAAGTGTTTTATCAAGCGCATCTGCTCGGCTTTGTTTGAGTGCTTGGCCGAGCTCGGCGCCACTAAAGCCTTGTTTCATTAAACCTGCGGCGTTGATGTTGGCAATGGTGTCGCGGAGTAACTGCCAGTCTTCAATGTTGCTGTTTGTCAGGTGACTAAGAACCTCAATCAAGAGTTTAAAAGGTTGAGGTTTTTTGATGGCATTGACCGAAATTAACCAGTTCTCCCAAGACGTAGCGTTCATTGGAATGCGTTGGTTTTCTAAGAAGCCGCGGGTTTGCTCGGTCAGTATTCTGAATTGATTTGGGCAACGAATGCGATCATGTAACTGGGTGAGCTGAGCAAGGGGGGTGTTTCTGCACAAAATGGCCCAGCGTTGAGCGGGTATCAGCTGAGTCTGATCTAGAGCTTCAAACAGCCCCTGACCTTCTTCCCATACCCACTCTGGAAACAGTGTCTCTAGTGCATTTGCGTCTTTTAAAACTGAAAAGAAAATATGAGCATTGGGTGTGTTAAGTGCCTTTTCTAATTCTTTCCATACCCGTTCTGCACTTAATGCTGATAACTCACCAGATGCGCTGATGGTTTGCATTAGCGCTAATGTTTCGGGAGCAATATGAAATCCAAAAGGAGCAAAGCGCGAAGCAAAACGGGCGACTCGCAATACTCGTAATGGGTCTTCTACAAAGGCATTAGAGACGTGACGCAATAGACGATTGTGCACATCGTGTTGGCCATTAAACGGGTCGATTAAAGAGCCGTCTTTGTGTTGTGCGATGGCGTTGATGGTGAGGTCGCGTCGTTCAAGATCTTCCTCTAAGCGAATGTCGGGAGAAAAGTCACAGATAAATCCTGTATAACCCTCTCCTTGTTTTTTTTCTTTGCGGGCAAGGGCGTACTCTTCTTTGCTTTTAGGATGCAGAAAAACGGGGAACTGTTTGCCTACTTGTTGATAGCCCTGCTGTTCAAGCTGATCCGGCGTGGCGCCAGTCACCACCCAATCACGATCAACGACGGGTAAGCCAAGCAAAGTGTCTCTTACGGCTCCACCAACCAGATAAACTTGATACGACACCCTTATTGGCCTATTTCACATTGTTCTGGGAACATGGCACTCCACTGACTAAAGCCACCGTTGAGTGAATAAACGTCTTTAAAACCTTGTGTCGCAAGGTATTCTGCTGCGCCTTTGCTGCTGTTTCCGTGGTAGCAGCAAACAATAACGGATTGGTTTTTGTCTGTCTGAGCAATGAAATTTTCAACGTTGTCGTTGGTGAGTCTGATCGCATTTGTCATGTGACTGCTTTGAAAGCTAGCAGCATCGCGGATATCTACCACAACGGCGTCGTTTTCAAGCAGGGGTAAAGCGTCTGATATATCAATACAAGTAAAAGTCATGATGGTTTCCTGAGTGTGCAAGGTGTACTAAATCTTTGTTTGTCTTCTAGGCGTAACGCCGTCAAGCTTCCCCCCCAAACACAGCCAGTATCCAGTGCGTGAATATGGTCTTGTTGGGTTTTGCCCTCTAAAGCCGCCCAATGCCCAAACACAATGTGGCACTCGGTCGGTACCTTACTCGGGTAGGCAAACCATGGTGCATAGCCTTTTGTGGCGGTGTTGACACCTTCTTTAGATTTAAGATCTAACTTACTGTTTTTATTGCAAAATCGCATTCTGGTTAAGTAGTTAGTGATTGCTCTAAGGCGATCCATTCCGGTCAATGTGTCATTCCATTGATTTGGTGTATTACCATACATGGAAGCAAAAAAATCCTCAACCGTGTCCGATTGGAGAGTATTTTCCACTTCTTTAGCGAGCGCTAATGTTTGTTCCAGATCCCAGCATGGCGGAATTCCTGCGTGTGTCATGACCGTGTTGAGTTGTTCGTCGTAATAGCACAAAGGTTGTTTGCGCAGCCAATCCATCAATTCATCGCGGTCGCTCGCGGTGAGGATTTCCGTTAAAGTGTCCCCCCGTTTCAGTGTGCCGAACCCATGCGAAACCGCTAATAAATGCAAATCATGATTGCCAAGCACCAGTCGTGCGCTGTCTCCTAAAGATTTAACAAAGCGCAGCGTTTCTAATGATTCATCGCCCCGATTAATCAGGTCGCCAGCAAACCACAAAGTATCTTGTTTAGGGTGGTATTGAATGTTTTCTAAAAGTTGAACCAGTGGCGTTAGGCATCCTTGTAGATCGCCTATAACATAGGTTGCCATAAATGCCTCAGTGAACCTGATTGGGAATGGATAAAGTAAAAGGACGAATGGGGGCGGTAAATATCTTGCCGTCATCCGCGATAAACTGGTAGCTGCCTTGCATGCTACCAACCACGGTTTCCATTAGCGTGCCGCTGCTGTAATGGAAGGATTCACCTGGTTGCAAATAGGGGTATTCTCCAATCACGCCGCCACCTTTGACTTCTTGAACTTTTTCATTGCCGTCGGTGAGGATCCAGTGACGAGTTTGAAGTTTGGCAGCTTCCGTGCCGCAATTGGTCATAGAAATATGGTAAGCAAATACATAGCGTGATTCAGCTGGCGTTGACTGACTAGCCAGATATTCTGTACGAACAGAAATGACGATGTCGTACTTTTGCATTTAGGCTTCCTTTTTTAGAACATAATTCGCGATTCGCACAAACTCTTCTACGTCAAGTCTCTCTGGGCGCAACGTCGGGTCTATATTAAGGGCCAAGAAATCCTCGTTGTCTAGCACCCCTTTATAGTTGTTGCGCAAGGTTTTGCGACGCTGCTGGAAGCCGATTCTCACCATGTCTTCTAACATCTTGATGTTATCGACTGGATAAGGAAGCGTTTTGTGTGGCGTCATTCTGACAATGGCGGAATCGACTTTTGGGGCTGGGTCGAAGGATTCTGGACCAACAATAAAAAGCGATTCAACGCTGCAATAATACTGTGCCATGACGCTTAAACGCCCGTACAAGTTGTCGCCAGGGCGAGCCGCTAAACGATCTACGACCTCTTTTTGCAACATAAAATGCATATCGGCAATGACATGTGCTTGACTGAGTAGATGGAAAATTAACGGTGTTGAAATATTGTACGGTAAATTCCCCACAACGCGGATGATTTCATCGTTAGTGCATAATGACGTGAAGTCGAACTTCATGGCGTCTGCTTCATGAACCGTTAATTCCGGAAAACGAAACAAATTGACTTTTAAAATCGGAATAAGATCGCGATCCAGTTCAACCACGTCCATGCGTTCTGTGATGCTAATAATGCCTTCGGTCAGTGCTCCCTTACCGGGACCAATTTCTACCAGACGCTGGCCTTTTTTTGGGCCAATGCAAGCAACGATACGGCGGATGACACCATGGTCATGAAGGAAGTTTTGACCGAATCTTTTTCTGGCTTTATGGGGTTGTGATTTGCTCATTTAGAAAACTTTTTCGCGTTATTTGCCATGTTAATGGCATGTTGAATGGCCACTTTCAGGCTGCCGCTGTTGGCTTTGCCTGTGCCCGCTAAATCTATAGCAGTGCCGTGGTCGACAGAGGTTCGAATAATCGGTAAGCCTAAAGTGATATTGACGGCATTACCAAACCCTGAATATTTTAGCACAGGTAACCCCTGATCGTGATACATGGCCAGAGCGCAGTCTGCTTCATCAAGGTATTTGGGTGTAAACAGGGTATCGGCTGGCAAGGGGCCAATCAAATCTATACCTTCTAGGCGTAATTTATTGAGCGTTGGGATAATGGTGTCTATTTCTTCTCTGCCAAGATGCCCGTCTTCTCCAGCGTGTGGATTGAGTCCACAGACCAATATTTTTGGCTGCGCTATGCCGAATTTGATTTGTAGATCTTTATTGAGTGCTCTCACCACTAGGCTGATACTTTCCTCTGTGATCGCGACAGAGACGTCTTTCAGTGGTAAGTGAGTGGTGACTAACGCTACCTTCATCGCCTCCGTTGCCAACATCATGACGACGTGAGGAGATTGGCACTGAGCTTGAAAAAATTCGGTATGGCCAGAAAAATGCACGCCGGTGTCGCATAAAATACCCTTGTGCACCGGGGGAGTGACGATGGCGTCAAATTCTCCGCGCAGGCTTCCTTCGCCTGCTTGTTTGAGTGTTTCTAAAACATAGGGAGAATTGGCAAGGTCAAGCACACCGGCCACGGTTTTTTTTGCCTGCCGTATGGGAGAAACTTGAATGACGCCTTGTTGGTGTTTTCCTGCGTCCCGGGCGCTTTGTACATGCTCAAAAGAGACCTTTAGGCCTAATGTGTTGGCTCTGTCTAGAAGAAGATCTGGGTCAGCCAAGACGACTAAGCGAGCAGGGAAAGCCTGCTCGATTAGGGCTTTTAGAATAATATCTGGGCCTATACCTGCAGGCTCACCGGATGTAATGGCAATAATAGGAAGCGTCGTGGTAGCAGCATGGGCCATGAGTCTATCCTTATTGTTTAATATCAATGAAGGCATCAGCGCGCAGTTCGTCTAGCCAGTTACTCAACACAAGGTCTTGTTTTTGTGCTGTGAGGGCGCGTTCTGCATTAGTGCGTTTCACTCTGTCACTGATATCCGCCTCGCGACGGCCTTCCACTTGAAGAATGTGCCAGCCAAATTGAGTACGAAAAGGCTTACTAATGTCACCAATGTCAGTTTGATCCATCATGGCTTCAAACTCGGCGACCATGGTGCCAGGTGTGACCCAACCAAGATCGCCACCTTGCAAAGTAGAACCTTGATCTTCGCTGAACTCTCTGGCCACGGTAGCAAAATCAGTGGATGTTTGAAGTTTAGCGTAAATCTCATCCGCCAAGTCTTTGGTCTGTGACAAGGTACGAATCTCATTAGGACGCACTAATATGTGCCGTGCTTTTGTTTGCTGTTGCAAGGTGACATCAGGAGAACGTTGGTCAACGAGCCATAATAAATGAAAGCCTGCGTTGCTCTGTAAGGGGCCAATTAAAGGGCCTTTTTCTGTCTCCATTGCACGGACAAAAAGTGGGGGAAGTTGGTTCATTGGGCGCCAGCCTAAATCGCCGCCTTCAATGGCAAATTGACCGTCGGAGTTTTCTAATGCTTGTTGAATAAAGTCGTCTTCTGTTTTTATAACTTGGACAATGCGGTTAATGTCGGTTTGAGCTTGCTCGGGATTGTTCGCTCTCACTAGAATGTGACGAAGACGCACTTGTTGCTTCTCTTTTGACGCACTGGTGCTTGAACTCAGGTAATCATCAATCTCTTGATCTGAAATAACGATGCGCTTTCGGATGATGTCACGCTTGATATTGTTAATGAGAATTTCTTGCTCGATCTGGTCGCGATAGCGCGCGTAATCAATGCCCTTACTGGCGAGAACGGTCTTTAGCCCTTGAAGATCTAAGTTCATGTTCTTGGCGACCCCCAAAATGGCATTATCAACATCGCTGCTAGGGGCTCTCATCCCGACTTTACGAGCGTGATTGACCTGTAGGGTTTCTTCTATCATTTGGTTTTGTATTTGTCGGTAAATGTTATCCGTCATCACTCCGCCAGGGATACGTTCTTTGACAATTTCAAAACGATTTTCTATATCGCTTTGCAAAATAGGTTGTGAGTCGACAATGGCCGAAATGCCATCAATTTTTATTGGGGCGGCATGCAGCCAGGTTGCAGGCACGACCGTAAGAAGAATGAGGGTGAAAAAAGAAAGCAACTTCATGATTAATATCCAACGTTTCCTTGGTTCCAATAGGTATTAGCAATGTTGGCTTCGCTGTTTCCGCGCCCCGCACTGCTTAAACTGCGTAAAATGAATTGTAAAAAAATGCCTCTGTCGTACCGGTTACTATCGTTAAGCCAGTCTTGGTAGCTTAAGGATACTTTCAAGCAGCAGTTTTCATAACCAAAGCCGACCACTTCTTTTGTGGCGTCTTTGCGTAAAAAGTCATAGGTGTATTGTGTGTAAATAGACCAATTTTGGTTAAGTGGAAAAATACTGCCGATGCTGGCTTGTTTGGCGTCGTCATCGGATTGAGTATTATTGATCGAATACAAATAACTCAAATTAATTTTTATGTCGTCTTTTGGCGACAATGACGCAATGACTTGAGCCACGTTTATCTCATTGTTGTTTGGGTCATAATTCACATTCCCCGTTAGGCTATAACGACGACTATTGTAACTGGCTGACGTCAGTAAATCGCTGCGTTTTGCATCATCAATGGCGGCGTTTTGATTAGTATTCCCCGTAATACCAACATATCGGTCTTCTAAATAAAAGATCTGACCTGCCTTAAACGCCCATCTTTCATTATTATTTTCATCATACAGACGACTTTCAACACCCAGGGTCACTTGTTCTGTGTCGCCAATACGATCATTACCATTAAAGCGGATATGATTAAAAGCTTGTGAATAGGTTAGGGTGGGTTCACTTGCATCGAAATTAGGAATCTCATCTTGGTCTTCATAGGGGGCATTGAGGTAACTGATGCGTGGTTCAAGGGTTTGCCGCCACGGTTGATTGCGTTGCCCGATGCGTCGCTCGAACGCAATGGACGTATCTAGGTAGTGAGTTAAATGGCCAACCGAGGCGGTCCCTTCGGCAGCGGTTTTATAGTTGTAAAGATCATAACCTCGGTATTGCGCCAATATTCCCGCGTCTATGCGTCCCCAAGCGTTTGATAAAGTAAGCTTAGCGTTTTGATTTAATACCCTTCTTTGTCCGTCAAAATTGTCTTCGGCAGGATCATAGAAATCGGTGTATTGTGCATTGATGTCGTAATCAAAGTAGTTTGACGTTAAACGGTAGGAACTGGCTATGCGTGGCCGCCATTCGAAAGGTTGGTCTATCGCCTTATCAGGGGTTTGATAGGTTAGGTAAGTAACTGTATTAAGAAAATTGCCATTGTTAAATCCCACATATAGGCTGCGTTGATAATGGTCTTTTTCGCCAATGGATGTGCTGTTTGCTTCGGGATACTTGTCGTCGGTTGGGTTATCTTCTAGTAAAAAGCCCGCGTTAAAATGCTTATTAAATCGTTGTTCTGTCGTCAGTTTTAAGAGGGTCTGTTCGCCTTCAAGGTTGTCTGAAAACGTGGACTGTTCATACAGTGTTTGGCCAAAAGAGCTAAGATGACGAAACTCTAAATCAATGCCTTCGCCTTTCTCTTGAATAAAATGCGGTGTGATGGTCGCGTCGTAGTTTTCTGCGATGTTCCAATATACTGGGGCAGAAACACTCACGCCATCTTTACTGGAGAACCCAAAGCTGGGAAATAAAAAGCCACTTTGGCGTCTATCGTCTATGGGAAAGCGCAGCCATGGAAAGTAAAATACGGGCACGTTAGCAATATAGATTTGTATGTGTTTGGCGGTGCCAAATCCGCTAACAGTGTCTAGCTTGATTGAACTGCCATACAGTTTCCAGCTTTCTTCGTTGGGCTCACAAGTGGTAAAAAAACCGTCCTCGATAAAGATAACCCCCTCTTGATTACTGGACAGTAATTGCGCTTCGCCTCGAGCGCCAGAGGAATGGCTTAAAAAAGCGGCATCTTTAAATTCTGTGGTTGAGGAGTTACTAGAAATGTAACCGCTTGAGCTGCGAATGAGTTGGTCGTTAGTGCGTAAGGCGACATTTTGGTTTGCGAAGTAGTATTCTTCAGGTACGCCCTCAATGCTGTTTGCCGATAACGCCGACTCAGGCTGTAAAATATTCGCATCACCTTTTAGATGAGTCACCCCTTGTGCGTCTCTAAAAATGAGGTCGGCGGTCAGTTGAGTGCCTGTTACATTAGTGGCCTGCCAGCGATTCACATACGACCCTTGGCAATAACGGTTTAGGTCCGCTTGTTGTTGGGCGGTTAGAGACGCTCGTGGAACCCAGTCCCATTGTTCCACTTCACCATATGCCATAGGCAAGACGAAAAGACTTTGAAAAAATAAGGCGTAGGTACGTAAATGCTTAGCCATGCAGGGTATACTTGTCACCAAAGTTGTTGTCCGAAATCGGATAAGACCCAAATTAGGGTCGACGTTAGGCGACAAATGATAATCTATGCAGGCCTATAGGGGCTACCGATTCTGGAGAAATATCTTTATGTGGAAAATTGTTTGCGCCATTTTGGGTTTTATTTTGGCAGGTTTTGTAGGCGCCCTGATTGGTTTTTTTGTCGGTAGCATGATTGATAACGCTCAGAAAAAAGGTCGTTTTGGTCAAGGGTATGCCAAGCGTCGTTTACAGCAGGAGACGTTTTTTAGAACCTTGTTTCTTTTGATGGGCCGTCTTGCTAAGGCCGATGGTCAAGTCACTAAAGCAGAAATTGAATTAGCTCAGGCGGTTATGCTCCGTCTAAGATTGTCGCCTGCGGCCCAAGAGCAAGCCAAAAAGCTGTTTAACGAAGGTAAGTCCGATAATTTTGATTTATCCCAAGCGCTTAATACCTTTAAGTTGGTAGCAGGCACCAGCGAGCTGACACGTACTTTGTTAGAGGTGCTTTTGGTGTCTGCCTATGCAGATGGTCATTTCAGTACCGCAGAAAAGAATTTTGTTTTTTCGGTCTGTGAACAACTGGGTGTCTCGCAAGCGGAATTTGATGCATTGCATATACAGGTGAAACAGCAAGCACACTTCAGTCAGGGCCATCAAGGCGCGGATAAAAGGACCTCAAAAGATTTATTAAAGGCGGCATATGAGGCGCTTGGCGTCACTCCTGAAATGACAGACGCGGAAGTGAAAAAAGCCTATCGTCGTCTAATGAGTCAACATCACCCAGACAAGCTCAGCGCTAAAGGCTTGCCCGATGAAATGATTGAGCACGCTAAAGAGCGCACGCAGGAAATTCAGGCGGCTTACGAGATGGTAAAGAATTCACGTAAATAGCGGTGTGATCAAATTCACTGATTAAGGGCTTGTGTAAAAAAGCCCTTTGTTCACACTTGGTAGCGACTTTCTCTGCGTTATTTGTGAGGTGTGTTGCTTTAAAAAACCTCGCACTCTCTGAATAAGCAAGGGCTTGCTATCGTTACCGTTGACTCTGTCTGGTGTGGCATTTAACTGAATGTACTCGCCATTTTTTTGCGTTCTTTGGTTAGCCGCTTGCTTGCGCCATGCTGTAAATTGAATGTCGGCGGCCTGGTTTTGCACAGCATAATCAAGGGTAGGCTGCGCTACCTGACGAATTTTTTGAGCCAGATCGTAGTGGCTGATGCCGATAGTAGGCTCTATGTCAATCAGCACTAGAGCCATCCCCGCGGTTTGGTTTTGTTGAAGAAAGCTTAACGCGTAGCCCGCGCCCGTTTTATAGCCCAAAAGGACAAATTGTTCGATGTTTTCACTTCGGGCTTGCGCTATGGTGGCTTGAATTCGAGCGAACACCTCGTCTTGGTTGGGTAAGCTGTCTGCTGGCTGAGCGTCTTCTTCCTGTGTTGCTAGTTTGATTGGCTCACCACGCTTGATGATATCAGGCACTTCCATTGATAAGGTACACCAGCTGAACTCTGGTAAGGCATTACGTAGCGGTGCGATGGCATCGGGCCAATCTGGGTGTTCATTGTCAGCGTGTAACAGAATCACGCAACCTTGGGTTGAGTCTGTCATAGAGGCTTTATTGAGAACGAGAAAATCGGTGCCATTGGCTTCTAGGTTTTGAATTTCGTGACTAAGGCGACGTCGCTCTAAGGAGGATTTTAACGCTTCGATGCGAGCTGACTGCGGCCTAGGAATAACATAGTCCTGATTGTTCTCTGCCACAGTATTGGTTGGGGGTTCTGTGGTCGTTGCTGTATTGGGCGTTGCTTGAGGTTCTTCGGCCAATAGCGTCGTACTTAAGCCAAAGCAAACAAGAAGAGAGAGAATAGTTGTAAGCGGTGTCTGAATTTTCTGCATTGTTTTCAATACTTCTTTAACATGCCTTGGTAAAATGCAATCTACATTTTCACTATGAGACCTTTATTGTGTCACTGCTGGAGTCAGATATGAATGATTTTATCATTGCCCCTTCGATCCTTTCTGCCGATTTTGCTCGATTGGGTGAAGAGGTGGACAACGTATTGAAGGCCGGAGCCGATATCATACACTTTGATGTGATGGACAATCACTATGTGCCTAACTTAACCATTGGTCCTATGGTCTGCAAAGCGCTACGTAAGCACGGCGTGACGGCTGACATTGATGTGCATCTTATGGTGAAGCCTGTGGATCGAATGATAGGGGATTTTATTGAGGCTGGTGCGTCCATCATTACGTTTCACCCAGAAGCCAGTGAGCACATCGATAGGTCTTTGCAAATGATTCGCGATGGCGGCTGTAAAGCGGGCTTGGTCTTTAATCCTGCTACGCCCTTGCATTATTTAAAGCACGTCATGGACAAAGTTGACATGATTTTGTTGATGTCGGTTAACCCAGGGTTTGGCGGCCAGTCTTTTATTCCCAGCACTCTAGATAAATTGCGTGAAGCTCGTGCCTTGATTGATGCCAGCGGGTATAACATTCGCCTTGAGGTGGATGGTGGGGTGAGTGAAAAGAACATTGCTGAAATCGCACGAGCGGGTGCTGACACCTTTGTAGCGGGCTCCGCTATTTTTGGCAAAGACGACTACAAGTCCGTGATTGATCTGATGCGTAACGAATTGGCGAGTGTGCGTTAATGAAAACACCTAAGCATTTTTCTGCCTGGTTTGATGGTTGGCCTGAATTGGTCTGTTTGGATTTAGATGGCACACTGGTTGACAGTGTGCCTGATATTGCGGGGGCGGTGGATGCTTTCTTGGCTGAAATGGGCGCTCCTTTGGCTGGTGAAGAGCGCGTTCGCGGCTGGGTAGGGTTCGGCTCTGCTAAACTCATTGAGCAAGCATTAGAGTGGGCAGGTATTGATGCCAGTAAACATGAAGAAGCTTATCGCATTTTTTTACTGCATTATCGTGCCCATCTTACCGACAAAACGACGCTTTACCCAAATGTGAAAGCCTTACTTAAAGCGTTTAAGCATAACGGTGTTCCCGTGGCGCTTATCACTAATAAGCCCAGCGTATTTGTTAAGCCCATGATGGATCATTTTGAATTGACTGAGCATTTTGGTTGGCTGTTAGGCGGCGACACACTAGAGGAAAAGAAACCTTCTGCGTTGCCGCTGTTGTATTGCAGTGAATCGATTGAAGCTTTGCCAGAAAAATGTCTCATGATAGGGGACTCGATCACCGACTCTAAAGCGGCTAAGAATGCGGGCTTTCGATGCGCGCTCGTTACTTATGGTTACCATCAAGGAGTTGATCTGACGTCGTTAGGCGCGGACGCTGTGATTGATGACCTAGCAGAGCTGCTTATGTGATCTTTCCCCAATTCAGCGATGCTCTCCAAGTAGGATAAACCACAGAACACCAAGCAAAATCGGCTTGGTGTTCTTTATTTGCGGTTATGTTGGATTAATTGGCGTAACCGTGCGGTTATCGTTCGCACTCGTGACTCTTTCGTTCAGAATGTGCATCTTGTTATCTTCAGACATGTGCAGGGTATGCGTTGGGAAGGCTACTTCTGCCCCATGTTTTTCAATAATCTGCATGGCTTTAAATAACACATCTTGTTTGACGTTGTGAAAGGTTCGCCAATCCACAGTTTTAGTATAAGTATAAATAAAGAAGTCTAGGGATGAGGGGCCAAATTGGTTAAAGTTGACCATGAAGATTTGTTCTGTGTCTAGGTCCTCATGATGCTCAATCATGTCTTTTATTTCCGCTAGAATAGTGGGTAAACGGCTAAAATCTGAATAGCGCACACCAATGGTTTCGTTAATGCGGCGATGTGTCATGCGCGATGGATTTTCGACTGAAATTAATGAAAAGGTCGAATTGGGAACATACAAGGGACGTTTATCAAAGGTTCTAATTCGTGTCTGTCTCCAGCCAATGTGTTCGACGACGCCCTCAATGTTTTGATCTGGAGAACGAACCCAGTCACCGATCACAAAGGGTCGATCTAAATATACCATCAAGCCACCAAAAAAGTTGGCCAGCAAGTCTTTTGCGGCAAAGCCGACGGCAATACCGCCGATACCGCCAAATGCCAGTACCCCGGAAATACTGTAGCCTAAGGTTTGTAGTATGACTAATGCTGACGTTATAAATACAGACGCTCTTAACAATTTACTAATTGCGCTTGCGGTGGTGTAATCGACATTACTGGTTGTTCTTAATGTTTTTTCACTTTCCGAGACACAACGCAACACAAACCAAGTCAATATGACAATCACACCCACTTCGCGAATGGACTGAATCAGTGAAGACAGAGCGGGATCTATTTCGCTGCCTGATATTTCGGCCGCGATACTTAAACCAAACAGCCAGATAAACACACCAACTGGCTTTTGTGCGGCATGAATGAGCACATTGTCCCAAGGTGTTTTGGTGCGCTCCAGCTGCTTATCAATACGTGCTAACACGCGAGTAGCAACAAAGTTTATTACCAGTGTAGCGAGTACCACGAGGAAAACCTGTACTATCCAGTGCATAGTTGAGTCGCCAAGACCAATGTAAGACTGTGCTGTTTCCCAATTCATTTTCATGTTCTCTGCGTATTAAATAGTCAGTAAATTAAAAATTTTGTATATAGGTTGTTGTTGATTGGAATCAAAGTAGCAACAAGGTTCCTAGGCCTAAAAAGGCAACAAATCCCGCAATATCAGTCACTGTGGTTAAAATCACTGAGCCAGACAGGGCAGGGTCAATACGGAGCTTATCCAGCAAAACAGGGATTAGAACGCCGGACAGCGCAGCCATAAAAATATTGACGATAATGGCGAGGCCGATCACAACACCAAGCATTGGGCTTTCAAACCACCAGAGTGTGACAACGCCAATGACGATAGCCCAGAGTATGCCGTTTAGACCACCCACTTTGAGCTCTTTTGAGAGGAGCGATTTTAAGTTGCTGCGAGTGATCTGCCCAAGGGCCAAGCCACGCACAATTAAGGTTAAAGTTTGGCTGCCCGCAATGCCCCCCATGGAGGCGACTACAGGCATTAATACAGCCAGCGCGACCACTTGTTGTAAGGTTGCTTCAAAAATCCCAATAAAGGCGGATGCCATAAAAGCAGTCAATAGGTTGATGCCTAACCAAATACCACGGGTTGATGCGCTGCGTCGAACCGGTGCAAATAGATCGGATTCTTCATTTAAACCCGCCGTCGACATCTGTTGCGCTTCATGTTCCAAGCGCCACGTTTCCATAGCCAAACCCGCGTGAAAACGCCCCAATAGTATGTGGTTTTCATCGACCACGGGCAGTGCCGCTAGTGCAGATCGCTCTAGCTGTTCCGCGGCTTTTGTTAGTTCAGTATCGTCACGTATGAAGGAACACTCTTCATCTATCAGGCTGGAAATGGGCTCGTGGCCTTGTGCTTTGAACAAGCGGTCAAACTTCACGCAACCCACCCAGCGGCCAGTTCGATTGACCAAATACACCATATCGGTGTAATCAGGTGTCTTTTTTTTCAGCAGTCTCAGGGCTTCTGAGGTGCGAATTGATTGAGAGGCGATTAATAGCTCATGGTCAATCCAACGGCCGACCACGTCTTCATCGTAAACAATACCTTGTTGGTAATATTCACGTTGTTTGGTGTCCATTTGTTTGAGCGCAATGTCAACCAAACGATCCGGTAAAGAGTCGGTAATCTCGAGCAAATCTTCGGCGTCAACGTCGGTAAACAAGCTTTCGATTTCAGCATCATCTAGCTCTCGTAATAATAGCTGGCGCGATTCGCCACGCATTTCAACGAGGATATCCAGTCGATTGGCTTGTTTGATATTTGCCCAAGCTTGGCGACGTTGTGCCAGTGGAATAGATTCAAGCGCCAGTGCAACATCGTCAGGAGTCAGTTCTGATATGGCTTTACTGATGGATTCGGGGGAGTGCTCTTCAGTAATGAGCGTTTCTATGAGGTCAGCAACTTGGTTATGCACAGGGCGTCCTTAAAAACACGAAATTATAACATGAAGGTAACATGTTTTTGTGTTCCTAGTAATCAGCTAATCATTCGCGCTTGTGCCTTTTGAGCGTGCTACCTAGGTATTTTTTGTCGTCCTTCATGAAAAAGGCAAACTGGGAATTTTAATCAATGAGCCTAAAAAAAAGCGATAGAAAACAGGATGCTTTCTATCGCAGGCGTGAGGATGTTTGATGTCTATTGTGTTAGCAAAGACAAGTTATTTGATCACTTACTCAACATTGATGATTTCAAAACTGTGGACGATGTTGACGCCCCCTTTTTCAAGCATCAAGGACGCAGAGCAATACTCTTCAGCGGATAATTTGACGGCTCTTGCCACCACGCTGTCTTTTAGATTGCGACCTGTCACGACGAAATGCACACGGATTTCGGTAAACACAGCAGGCACTGTGTCTGCACGGTCTGCATCAATCTGCGCCACACAAGAAACGACATCTTGGCGAGATTTTTTTAAAATACCCACCACGTCATACGAGGTACAACCGCCTAGTCCAGCAAGGATAAGCTCCATGGGGCGTGGCCCAGCTACCTGATTACCATCGATCTCTATTTTAAAACCGGATCCCGTTTCTGCACTAAAATGGACGTCTTTTTGCCAACTTACGTTCGTTTTCATTTTCCAACCTTGTTGTGTGTGTTAGGACTGAAACAATTCTTTTAGTTTGGTGCCTGGGTCGTCTGCGCGCATAAAGGCTTCACCGACTAAAAAGGCATTAATGCCTTTTTGGCGCATGAGCGCAACATCGTCACGGGTGTGGATACCGCTTTCCGTTACGATCAGGCTGTTAGAAGGCGCGCTGCCCATTAAATCAAAGGTATGAGACAAGCTCAGCTCAAACGTATGCAAGTCACGATTATTAATACCAAGCAGTTCGCTCTGAGAGAATTCCAATGCCAACTCTAACTCTGGTCGGTTATGAACTTCAACTAGAACATCCATGCCAAGATCTTGGGCTAAGGCTTCTAAAGCGCGAAGCTGTTTGCCTTCTAGGCACGCCGCAATTAACAAAATGCAGTCCGCGCCAATTGCTCTGGCTTCCAGAACTTGATACTCATCGACAATAAAATCTTTGCGAATGACGGGCAGTTTACAGGCGTTTCGCGCTTCTATTAAAAAGTCTTCATGGCCTTGGAAAAAGTCACGATCTGTGAGCACAGATAAGCAAGCCGCGCCTCCTTGCTGATAGGATCTTGCGATATCGGCAGGCAAAAACGGATTTCTTAATATGCCTTTGCTCGGAGACGCTTGTTTAATTTCTGCAATAACCGCCGCATGACCAATCGCTACCTGGTGTCTGAGTGCTTTAGCAAAGCCACGAGGCGCATTGTGTACATTGGCAACAGAAGCCGCCATTTCCATATTGGCATAGGGCGTGTGCGCTTTTCGCTCTGCGATTTCTTCGTACTTACGTGCCACTATTTTTTTTAAAATGGTTGGTGTTTCAACTTGCATCCGATTTTTGCTCCTATTGTGGAGTGGCTATTCTTAATATAACCCGTTCTTAATGTGGCTGTGATTAAAGTGACTCTGGGCTCATAAAGCAACGAGTAAAGCTGGCCATCTCAGAGATTTTTAGCTTAGCAGTACCACCACCAATCACGTCTTCCGCGATGATAACGCCCTCGGCCAAGGTATCCGCAATACCAGATACATAAATGGCAGCGCCCGCGTTTAATGCCACAATATCACGAGCCGGGTTGATTTTCCCCTTGCCTTCAAGAGCGGTTTTAATCAGCTCTAAACTCTGGCTAGCATCAAAAGCTTGTATGGTCTCGATGGATTGGATTGGAATACCAAAGTCTTCTGGGGAGATTTGATATTCCATAATATCGCCATTTTTCAGTTCTGCCACATGGGTGGGGGCCGCGATACTGATTTCATCTAAGCCATCTTCAGAATGGACCACCATGACATGTTCACTACCCAGTGCTTTGAGCACTTCCGCGATCGGTCGTAGCCACTTTTTATCAAAGACCCCCATGACCTGACGCTTGGCGTTAGCTGGATTGGTCAGTGGGCCAAGAAGATTAAATATGGTGCGCGTCGCCATTTCTTTGCGGGGGCCAACCGCATACTTCATTGCTGCGTGATGGTTGGGGGCAAACATAAAGCCTATTCCAATTTCTTCGATGCATCGGCAGACTTGCTCGTTGGTGAGTCCCAAATAAATGCCTGCCTGCTCAAGCACATCCGCGCTACCAGATTTCGATGACACAGAACGTCCACCGTGTTTTGCAACCTTACCGCCCGCCGCGGCAACCACAAAGGTCGATGCCGTAGAAACATTAAATAAATGGCTGCTGTCGCCACCTGTGCCACAGGTATCAACAAGGTGCTCTAGGTTTAGGGTGACTTTGCTAGACAGCTCGCGCATGACTTCGGCGGCGGCCGTTATTTCCTCAACAGTTTCGCCTTTCATGCGCAGTGCCACTAGGAAACCGCCAATTTGTGCCGGTGTCGCTTGTCCTGTCATAATGTCTTGCATTACGGTCCGCATATCTTCTGCGGTTAGGTTTTGGTGCTCAATAACCGCTGAAATTGCTTGCTGAATATTCACCAGCTTCTCCTATCGAGTTAAAAAGTTTGCTAATAACGCATGACCTGCTTCGGTCAAAATCGACTCTGGGTGGAACTGCACCCCTTCAACCTCAAGCGTTTTGTGCCGAATTCCCATGATCTCTTCTTGATTGCCTAATGCATCTTGGCTCCACGCAGTCACCTCAAGGCAATCAGGCAAGGCATCTTTTGATATCACCAAAGAGTGATAACGTGTCGCTGTTTGAGGATTTGGTAAACCGGAAAAAACCGAACGATTGTTATGGTAAATTAAAGACGTTTTCCCGTGCATGACATTTTTAGCACGAATCACCTTACCCCCAAAGACTTGCCCGATACTTTGATGGCCTAAGCAAATACCCAAAATGGGGATCTTGCCGGCAAATCTTGCAATAGCGGCCATAGAAATACCTGCATCATCAGGCGTACAAGGCCCCGGAGAGATAACTAGGTGGGAAGGTGACAATCGTTCTATCTCACCGACACTGATTTCGTCATTACGATAAACGTGAACATCGGCCCCTAGCTCACGAAAATATTGCACCAAGTTATACGTGAAAGAATCGTAGTTATCGATCATTAGCAACATGAAAAGCGTCACTCACTGACATTTATTGGGTGAAACACAGCCCATAATATAAGGGCCACTTTGGCATTGTGTGCAGAAAAAAACACCGTATGAAACGGATTTTAAAGGATTTAAGCTATGAACACGAACATTAGATTGTGTTTTGCCTACAAGGTCTAGCGGCGGCTAGTGTAAAAATGAAACGAGACAAACGGAGTAGAGTAGAGCACAAAGAAGAATGGTGTCCCCGGCAGGATTCGAACCTGCGACCTATCCCTTAGGAGGGGATTGCGCTATCCAGCTGTGCCACGGGGACGTTAACATTTGATTGTGAAATACTACCATAAGAATTTAACTCAATGAACAAAATATCTAGGTATGAGTCTGTATTAAAAGGTTTTTTTATTAAGCCTCAGTGTAGACTGGGGGAGTCTTTCTATTGAAGGCGTCTAGGGGCGCTTTTTATATATAACCTTGAGGAGGGTATTTTGTTACCGGTACTGTATTCTTTTAGGCGCTGTCCTTATGCGATTAGGGCGCGATACATGATTGCTTTGTTGCAGGAGCCTGTTTATCTTCGTGAGGTGGTGTTGAAAGCAAAGCCGCCTGAATTACTCGCGTTAGGTGGCCGGTCAAGTGTGCCTCAGCTGGTGGATATGCAGGGAACACGATACCCTGAAAGCTTGGATATTATGTATTGGGCTCTGTCTCGCGCAAAAGATCGCACGCTCGCTGAGTTTTTATATCCTATTTCGTGTATTAAACGTCACAAAATAGCGTCTTGGGTGGCGTATAACGATCACTTTTTTAAGTATTGGTTGGTCCGCTACAAGTACGCAGATCGGTATCCAGAAGGTGAAGCGAGTGATTATCGTGCTCGGGCTGAAAGGTTTTTGCGCAGGTTGGAAGGGCGCTTAAGCCAGCGTGTTTTTTTGTTGGGTGATACGGTCAGTTTAGCAGATATCGCTGTCTTTCCCTTTATTCGTCAATTTGCTGGTGTTGATCAAGCTTGGTTTGAAGCAGCGGACTATCCGTTTGTTCAGGCTTGGCTGCGAGGCTTTACCCATTCGTCCCTGTTTAATCAGGTTGTTATGGTAAAGCATCCAGCATGGCTGGCTGGGCAAGAGGAAGGTATTTACCCAGCCAGCCTGACTAGTCTATGAATAAGTGGATCAAAGGATCAGTCAATAATCCCTAGGCTAACCCAGTACAAAAAGCCGGGATCCGCATCGCTGGGTAGGCGAAGTGGCACAAAATTTCCGGCACTGTCTAAGTAGGACGAGCTAGGAAAATTTTGTTTTAGTACCGCTAAGTTGGTGTCAGCCAGAAGATTTTTCTCAAGATCTAGGTACGACTGAATATTAATAGCCAAGGCTTCCTCTACGGACTGAGAGCTTGGGTAATTTAAGATAACCTGTTGGCTACGCTGCAAAGCCGACAGCGGTGCTTTACGTTTTAGGTAGTAACGTGCCACTTGTAGCTCATGGCGTGCCACCATATCTCGCAAATACAACATGCGCGCTTTGGCATCTGGCGCATAAGTGCTGTCTGGGTAGCGCCCAGTAAAGTCGGCAAACTCTCTAAACGCTTTTGCGAGCTCTTTGGAGTCACGCGCGCTTGGATCGGCATTGAGAAAGCGCGTAATCAGGCTTTCAGCGCCTTTGTAAGTAGATAAAGCACGCATGTAGTAGGCGTAGTCAGCGGCTTCGTTTTCAGGGTGATTTTTGATAAAGCGTTCCGCAGCAGCATGGGCCGAGATGAAGTCACTGGCCTGCATGTGAGCGAAGATTAAGTCGAGCTCAGCTCGAGAACTAAATTCGCCAAACGGATAGCGAGAGTCGAGATCTCGCAAGTGCTTGATAGCGGTCGTCGGTAGGTTATCCGCCAGTGCTTTTTGTGCTTTTTCATAGTAAACGCGTTCAGGCAGGTCTGGTTCTTGCACTTGCTGGCTCGAACAGGCCACTATTAAAAAAGAAAAACTTACTATTCCAGAGAAACGGAGCAACGAGTGATGAAATCCCATGTATAATCAAAACCTTGATATGGTAGTAGATTAGCCTTAATCGGCATTTTGTAGCGTTAAATTGCGAAAGATGATGAAGTGCAAGGCGCTACACGTTTTTTCACTTTCAAGCTCTATGATAAATTTAATGAGCTGAAAACAACAGTAAAAGTACATTGTATGGCAGAGCGTATAGTAAAAGAAGCCCAAGTCCCTTTCGATTTGGGTGGTAACCGATTTGATCAGATCGCGACGGAATTGTTTAACGGCTATTCTCGTTCACGTATCCAAAGCTGGATCAAAGAAGGTGTATTAAAAGTGGACGGCAAGATCACCAAGCCAAAAGAAAAGCTGTTTGGTGGCGAAATTATGTCGTTGGACATAGTGATTGAAGCGCAAGAAGATCATGAAGCGCAAGAAATGGCGTTGGATGTTGTTTATGAAGACAACGATATCATAATCGTCAATAAGCCCGCAGGTTTGGTAGTGCATCCGGCGGTGGGTAACCGTGATGGTACCCTGATGAACGCGATTCTGCATCATGCGCCGGAAACAGCGCATTTACCAAGAGCGGGTATCGTTCACCGTCTTGATAAAGAAACCACAGGTTTGATGGTGGTGGCTAAGACGTTAGCCGCGCAGACGGATTTAGTCATGCAGCTTCAAGAGCGCAGTATGGGCCGTGAATACGAAGCGGTGTCTATTGGTGTGATGACCGGTGGCGGGGTTGTAGACGAACCCATTGGGCGTCATCCGCACAATCGTCAAAAACAGGCGGTAGAGCCGGTGAACGGCAAAGATGCGGTAACACATTATCGTTTAGTTGAGCGTTTTAAGAATCACACGCACATTCGTTTGAAACTGGAAACCGGTCGAACTCACCAGATTCGTGTGCACATGGCGTTTATTCAGTACCCATTAGTGGGCGATCCACAATACGGCGGTCGTTTAAAAATGCCGAAAGCCTGTTCGGCTGAGCTGCAAGACGAATTGCGCCATTTTCGTCGCCAGGCATTGCATGCTAAAAGACTGGAGCTGGCTCACCCTATTACGGGAGAATGGATGGAGTGGGAAGTTGACTTACCCGACGACATGAAAAAGCTGTTAGAGGCGCTTAAAAAAGATATGGTGGAATCAGGCAGTAATGATTCTGACTATTTCTAATCAAGCGGTTGCAGTCGAAAGATTGATATATTGAATGATTAAGAGGCAGCCTAGGCTGCCTTTTTGTTTTTTTATTGGATGATTTGTGTATTCGAGGGTGTTTATGTCTTTGTATGACGCGTCTTTTATTCTGCCAAATTGGCCTGCGCCGTCACGAGTTCGTGCCTATGTGTCGACCCGTGTTGGTGGCGTGAGTCAGCCGCCATTTGATTCGCTGAATTTAGGAGGGCATGTGGACGATGAGATTGAACATGTTGTCGAGAATCGTCGTCTATTTGCCACAGCGATCAAGATGCCAAGTTCACTGCAATGGCTAAATCAGATTCACGGAACGACCGTTGCGCGTTTGCCTTGCGACCATTTACCAGACAGTGCGGATGCGGCGTTTTCAGACCAAGTCAATCAGGTCTGTGCCGTATTGACGGCAGATTGTTTGCCCGTGTTTTTTTGTGATGCAGCAGGGGAAAAAGTGGCTGTCGCCCATGCCGGCTGGCGTGGTTTGTGTGCGGGTGTGTTGGAAGAAACCTTAAGCGGCTTTGATGATCCAGAAACGGTACTGGTATGGCTAGGTCCAGCTATTGGCCCCGAGGCTTTTGAGGTGGGAGATGAAGTCCGAGAGGCATTTATGTCTGTTACTACAGCAGCGGAGGCTGCCTTTAAACCAGCCCAGCAACAAGGCAAATGGTTAGGCGACCTTTATTTATTGGCGAAACAACGTTTATCGGCCGCTGGCGTGGCGCAGATATACGGTGGCGACCATTGTACCTTTACGGATGAGGCGCGTTTTTATTCTTATCGACGAGAAGGGAAAACGGGTCGCATGGCGTCTGTGATCTGGTTGGATGAGCAATAAAGGCTGATTTTATTGATGGGTGTCAAAAAAATGACAGTCTCGTATTGAAAAGCCAATAAGCGCACTTATTAAGGGGGTAGCGACAGTGTTTTTATCTTTTTTAGGAGGTTCCTATGCGAATCGATCGTTTAACCAGTAAATTACAGCTCGCCCTTTCTGATGCGCAGTCCATTGCGCTTGGGCATGATCATTCTTATATCGAGTCCTTGCATTTGATGATGGCGCTGTTGGATCAGCAGGGTGGAAGTACGCGCCCTATTCTGCAACAAGCGGGCATTCAAGTGGCTAAATTTCGCGACAGTCTAAATGCGCTCTTGGATCGTTTAGCGAAAGTAAAAGACCACGATGGTAATGTGCAAATGTCCCCTGAATTGGGGCGCTTATTGAATCTGGCTGACAAAGAAGCGCAAAAGCGCAAAGATCAATATATCTCATCTGAATTGGTCTTGATGGCCATGTTTGATGGCAAAGATGACTTAGCAAAAGCGCTCAAAGCCACTGGCGTGACAAAAAATGACATTTCTGCCGTGATTGATCAGGTGCGCGGTGGCGATTCGATCAATGATCCGAACGCCGAAGAAAGTCGTCAGGCGATAGACAAATACACCGTTGATCTCACCGCAAGAGCGGCCGAAGGCAAGCTTGATCCTGTGATTGGTCGTGATGATGAAATACGCCGTACGATTCAGGTGTTGCAGCGTCGTCGCAAAAACAATCCGGTACTGATTGGTGAGCCTGGTGTAGGGAAAACGGCGATTGTAGAAGGGTTGGCGCAACGCATAATTAATGGAGAGGTGCCGGAAGGGCTAAAAAATAAGCGTGTTTTGTCCCTCGATATGGGGTCTTTAATCGCCGGAGCCAAATACCGTGGTGAGTTTGAAGAGCGCCTCAAAGCCTTGCTGAATGAGCTTTCTAAACAGGACGGTCAAGTGATTTTGTTTATTGACGAGATTCACACCATGGTGGGAGCGGGGAAATCGGAAGGTTCTATGGACGCGGGCAATATGCTGAAACCCGCTCTTGCTCGTGGTGAATTACACTGTGTTGGCGCGACCACTCTGA
Organism: Marinomonas hwangdonensis; assembly: GCF_003721245.1. GTDB lineage: Bacteria > Pseudomonadota > Gammaproteobacteria > Pseudomonadales > Marinomonadaceae > Marinomonas > Marinomonas hwangdonensis. The sequence continues at coordinate 287,988 of NZ_RIZG01000001.1, forward strand.
ATGAATATCGCCAATACATAGAGAAAGACGCGGCGCTAGAGCGACGTTTTCAAAAGGTGCTGGTGGAAGAGCCCAGTGTGCTGGACTCGGTTGCTATCTTGCGCGGTTTGAAAGAGCGTTACGAAGTGCATCATGGTGTCGATATCACAGACTCGGCCATCATTGCCGCCGCCAAGTTGTCGCAACGCTACATTACCGATCGCCAGTTGCCCGATAAGGCCATTGATTTAATTGATGAAGCGGCCAGTCGTATTCGTATGGAGATGGATTCCAAGCCGGAAGACATGGACCGTTTAGAGCGTCGGTTGATTCAATTGAAAATTGAAAAAGAAGCACTGAAAAAAGAAACAGATAAGGCGTCTAAAATAAGATTGGACGAATTAGACAGTGAAATTGGTACCTTGCAGAAGCAATTTTCGGATCTTGAAGAGATCTGGAACGCTGAAAAGGCGGCTGTTCAGGGGGCTCAAAAGCTCAAAGAAGAGCTGGAATCGGTTCGTCACGAAATGGAAGAGGCCCGTCGCAGTGGAAATCTGGCAAAAATGTCAGAGTTGCAGTATGGCGTGATTCCCATGCTGGAAGCGGAAATAGAAAAAGCCAGTCAAGCAGAAGAGCATACTGAAACGCGCCTACTGAAACGACGAGTGACCGAAGAAGAAATTGCCACTGTGGTGTCCCGCTGGACCGGAATTCCAGTAGACAAGATGCTAGAAGGTGAGCGGGATAAATTGCTGCGCATGGAAGAGGCACTGCATGAGTCTGTGATGGGGCAAAATGAAGCGGTTTCCGCGGTCTCTAACGCGGTTCGTCGCTCTCGATCTGGCTTAGCAGACCCTAATCGTCCAAATGGCTCCTTCTTGTTCTTGGGTCCCACAGGCGTTGGTAAAACTGAGCTTTGTAAATCATTGGCGAGGTTTCTGTTTGATACAGAGCAGGCCATGGTGCGCATCGACATGTCTGAGTTTATGGAAAAACATTCCGTGGCACGTTTGATCGGTGCGCCGCCTGGGTATGTCGGTTATGAAGAGGGTGGGTACTTGACGGAGGCGGTTAGACGCCGACCTTACTCTGTGCTCTTGCTGGATGAAGTGGAAAAAGCCCATCCTGATGTGTTCAACATCCTTTTGCAGGTGTTGGATGACGGTCGACTCACCGATGGGCAGGGGCGCACGGTGGATTTTAGGAACACCGTGATTGTTATGACCTCTAATTTGGGCTCTGACTTGATACAAGAATATCGTTCTGCCGATCAGTATGAAGAAATCAAGGATAAGGTTATGGAAGTGGTGGGTATGCATTTCCGTCCTGAATTTATTAATCGGATTGATGAAACTGTGGTATTCCATCCGCTAATGAAGTCCCAAATCAAAGGCATTGCCACAGTGCAATTAGGGCATTTGAATGATCGATTGGGAGAAATGGGTATTTCTCTGGTATTAACTGAGGCGGCTTCAGATCAATTGGTCGAAGTGGGTTATGATCCGGTTTATGGTGCTCGGCCTTTAAAGCGTGCCATACAGAAATTGATAGAAAACCCATTGGCGAACGAGCTGTTAGCGGGGCATTTTAGTTCAGGCGATGTAATTAGCGTAGAAGTGAGTGACCATACGTTCGTTTTTACTAAAGCGAAGTAAAAAAGTCGTAAGGACAAAGTAAACACAGAAATGCAAAGACAAAAAAAGCTCTAGTCTTGTCAGGCTAGAGCTTTTTTTGTGCGATTTGCTAAGGATCAAATGTCGATTGTCACGCCAACAAAGTAACCATCGTAATCATAGTTGCCAAATACTTTAGTTTTTTGGTCGATAGAACGGTAACCGACTTCTACGCCCACAATAGGAAGAGGCTGGTATTGTACTTTAAACGATTGATCGGTAATGGTCACATCACTGAATGAAGAAATGTTTTTGGATTCAGCAGCCAACGTAATGCCAGTGCCAGGAATGCCCAGCGACGCAGATAGGAAGAGCATTGGGATAGATTCGCTTTCTTCGGTGTTACCTCTTGTAATGTCTAGGTTTCGAAGAGTGATACCGCCTTCAATACCAAGCCACAACAAACCTACGCCATAGTAACCAGTTAGATCTAGGTGACTGATTTCCGTGCCAGATGGGTCAGACTCAAAGTCCCATACATCTAAACGCGCATTGGGGATTAACGGGATAGGGTGCTGTACATCAACGCTGGCATAGGTAGCTGAACCATCATCGCCATCAAAAAAGCCGGCTTCTGCGTTAGCACCGAGAAAATCGGCATGGGCGGCGCTGGCCAGCAGTACGGTTGATAGAGCAAACGCGGTTTTAATTGATTTCATAAAGAATAATCCATACATCAGGTGAGATAAGTTTTGCCTAATTATAGGTCTAAGGAAAACAAAATCCAATGAAATAAGGAATTATAGAAAAGAATTGTGTGAGATATTTACAAATATGGCTGGGGTAGCTGGATTCGAACCAACGCATGACGGGATCAAAACCCGTTGCCTTACCGCTTGGCGATACCCCAATATCGAATTGTGGTGGCTATGACTAGATTCGAACTAGTGACCCCATCATTATGAGTGATGTGCTCTAACCAACTGAGCTACATAGCCTTACTGTGCTTTTTCTGAAAATGTATCGATGGCTGGGGTAGCTGGATTCGAACCAACGCATGACGGGATCAAAACCCGTTGCCTTACCGCTTGGCGATACCCCAATATCGAATTGTGGTGGCTATGACTAGATTCGAACTAGTGACCCCATCATTATGAGTGATGTGCTCTAACCAACTGAGCTACATAGCCTTACTGTGCTTTTTCTGAAAATGTATCGATGGCTGGGGTAGCTGGATTCGAACCAACGCATGACGGGATCAAAACCCGTTGCCTTACCGCTTGGCGATACCCCAATATCGAATTGTGGTGGCTATGACTAGATTCGAACTAGTGACCCCATCATTATGAGTGATGTGCTCTAACCAACTGAGCTACATAGCCTTACTGTGCTTTTTCTGAAAATGTATCGATGGCTGGGGTAGCTGGATTCGAACCAACGCATGACGGGATCAAAACCCGTTGCCTTACCGCTTGGCGATACCCCAATATCGAATTGTGGTGGCTATGACTAGATTCGAACTAGTGACCCCATCATTATGAGTGATGTGCTCTAACCAACTGAGCTACATAGCCGTTCGTCTGTTGGCTGGGGTAGCTGGATTCGAACCAACGCATGACGGGATCAAAACCCGTTGCCTTACCGCTTGGCGATACCCCAAAAGACGACACGAGAAGAAGATTTTCCGTAAAGGATCCTCTGCCTCTGTGGCGCGATATTATTCATATAACTTGATAATGGGTCAAGTATTTTCTTTAATTTTTTTCTAATACGTTAGACATTAAAACGGAAATGCATGACGTCGCCATCTTTCACAACGTAGTCTTTTCCTTCCAAACGCCACTTACCCGCTTCTTTAGCGCCGCTTTCACCCTTGTATTGGATGAATTCGTTGTAGCCAACCACTTCGGCGCGGATAAAGCCTTTTTCGAAGTCTGTGTGGATCACACCAGCGGCCTGTGGTGCTGTTGCACCTTGTTTTATAGTCCATGCACGGACTTCTTTTACACCGGCTGTGAAGTAGGTCTGAAGGCCTAGCAGTTCATAACCCGCTCGGATCACGCGATCTAGTCCTGGTTCTTCCATGCCCATTTCATCAAGAAACTCTTGCATCTCTTCTGTATCGAGTTCTGAAATTTCTGCTTCAAGCTGGTTGCAGATCGGCACGACCATGGCGCCTTCGGCTTCGGCGATTTCACGAACTTGATCTAGGTAAGGATTGTTTTCAAAACCGTCTTCTGCCACGTTCGCAATGTACATAGTGGGTTTGGTTGTTAAGAGGTGCAGAGATCGAACTTCTTTTTTGTGTTCGTCAGACATTTCCATGGAGCGAACGGGTAAGCCATTTTCTAAATGTTCTTTGATGCTCTCTAAAAACGCTTTATGAGCAATAGCCTCTTTGTTGCCACTTTTGGCGTTTTTCGCCGTGCGGAACAATTGCTTATCGATAGACTCGATATCGGCAAAGATTAGCTCAAGGTTAATGACTTCAATGTCTAGCTTTGGATTGACATGGTTTGAGACGTGGATAACGTTTTCGTCTTCAAAACAACGAACAACGTGTGCAATGGCGTCGGTTTCGCGGATATTGGCTAAGAATTTATTACCTAGGCCTTCTCCTTTTGATGCGCCTTCAACGAGGCCTGCAATGTCCACGAATTCCATGGTTGTTGCTAACACGCGCTCTGGTTTGACTATGGCGGCTAATGCGTCTAGGCGTGGATCAGGCATGGCAACCACACCCGCATTTGGCTCAATAGTACAGAATGGGAAATTTTCTGCGCCAATGCCGGCCTTAGTTAATGCATTGAATAGAGTAGATTTACCAACGTTAGGTAGTCCAACGATGCCGCAATTAAAACCCATAGTGAAATTCCTAGTAATTAAATGATTATGCTTTAAAGCTATGCAGTTGATTCATTACTTTGCTTAAATTGCCTTTGACGATGTCATCAAGATAGCGTAATGATTCTTCAATTGTTTGTTCTGTTTTTGTGTAGTCTTCTGGCGCGGCTTTTTTTAACACATAGTTTGCAACTTGACTGGCGTGTCCGGGGTGTCCAATGCCGAGTCTTAATCGCCCAAACTCTCGATTGTTGGCCAATCTAGCAATGATGTCTTTAAGCCCGTTGTGACCGCCGTGACCGCCACCTTGTTTCAATTTGACTGTGCCTGGTGGGAGATCAAGTTCGTCGTGTATCACCAGAACTTCTTCAGGAGGGATTTTATAAAACTGGCAAACAGCTTGAACCGCTTTGCCACTTAAATTCATATAGGTGGTAGGAATGAGTAAATAGCATTCTTCACCAGCTATATAAACTTTGCTGAATTGACCATAAAACTTTTTCTCAGAACGAAGAAGGCATTGGCTCTGACGAGCCAATGCCTCAATCCACTGAGCGCCTGCATTGTGACGAGTGTTCTCGTATTCGCTACCCGGATTACCCAGGCCGACTAATAATTTGAATCCTGCCACAATGCTGCCTTCAATGATCTTAACGTTTAGATTTACCGATACGACCGATTGGTTGGTCGTGGTCTTCGCCTTTCAACAAAGAAACAAGCTCTACACCTTCAGGAAGCGTAACGTCTGAAAGGTGGAAAATTTGATCAAGTTGGCCGTTAGCCGCATCAACGATAAGCACTTCTGGAAGGTTCGCTGGCAAGCAACGAACTTCAGCCAATTTAGACTCGATAGTCAAACGACCACCTTGCTTACTTACACCTTCACTTTGCGCTGCATTGATGAAGCTTAATGGTACGCGAGTAGTGATGGCTTTGTCAGCTTGAACGCGCTGAAGGTCCATGTGCATTACTGCACCTGTTGCTGGATGACGCTGTAGTGCTTTTACAAGAACTTGCTCAGCTTTGCCGTCAACAACGACTTCAACTAGACCTGTCAAAAAGCCAGGAGTAGCAACAGCTTTGTGCATTTCGTTGTCTTTGAAAGTAACAGATTGTGGAGCAACGTCTCCGCCATAAATAACAGCTGGTACTAGGCCAGCGTTACGAAGGCGGCGGCTCGCACCTTTACCTTCTTGAGTACGTGCTACGGCATTAATAGATAATGACATGGTATTTTCCTAATAATTAATCAAAGTTTGTGCCCAGAACTGCGACCCGTTCCGAGCGTAAGTGTTTGGTTTAGGCCCCAAACATGGCACTGATAGACTCTTCGTTGCATACGCGACGAACAGCCTCCGCTAATATGTCAGACATCGACAATTGGCGTATTTGAGGGCAATTAAGCGCCTCTTGCGTCAATGGGATGGTATCAGTCACGACCAACTCATCAAGCACGGAATTTTGAACGTTTTCAATGGCTTTACCGGACAGCACTGGGTGAGTACAGTAAGCGATTACTTTAGCAGCACCATGATCTTTTAACGCTTTTGCAGCAGCGCACAGGGTGCCGCCTGTGTCACACATGTCATCCACTAAAACGCATGTTTTGCCTTTGACGTCGCCAATCAAATGCATGATTTGAGCTTCGTTAGCTCGCGGACGACGCTTGTCAATGATGGCTAAGTCCGCATCATCGAGCAGTTTGGCAAAAGCGCGAGCACGAACAACACCACCCACATCAGGAGAAACCACTGTAATGTTTTCATGGCCTTGGCGCTGTAGATCATCAAGCAGCAAAGGGGTGGCGTAAACGTTATCAACCGGGATATCAAAAAAGCCTTGTATTTGATCAGCGTGTAAATCGACGGTTAATACTCGGTTAATGCCCACCGCAGAGATCATATCTGCTACTACTTTGGCAGTAATGGGGACCCGTGCAGAGCGAACACGACGATCTTGTCTTGCGTATCCAAAATAGGGGATGACGGCGGTGACTCGTGTTGCAGATGCACGACGAAGCGCATCGGCCATCACGATCAGTTCCATCAAATTATCGTTACTAGGTGCACAGGTAGATTGGATGATAAAAACATCTTTACCGCGAACGTTCTCGTTAATTTCAACGGCAATTTCACCGTCGCTAAATTTTCCTACGGTTGCGTTTCCGATAGGTAATCCCAAACGTCTAACAACTCGACGAGCAAGTTCGGGGTTGGCATTACCGGTAAAAACCATCAACTTGGACACTGTGTATACCTTTTGTGTTTTGCTAGCGATGAAAATAGGGCGACAAAAAAATAACAGGGCTGATAACACCTTATCCTTTGTTTTGCTCAACCCACTTGGTCAATGCGTCATGGGTTGGGGATGTGTTACAGCCGCGGCAAACCCAACTTTGCCATTGTTTCGGCACGGTCAGGTTTACTTGCTCGGCATCATGGCGTTTGTCAAAGGCGAGAAAGAGACAGGCTCCTGTGCCAGTTAACTTGGCATCACCATGGTTTTTAAGCCACAAATAAGCGTCATTTACTTCAGGATTATGCTTTCTAACGACGTCTAAACAATCATTATGCCCACCCAGATTTAAGGCGTGCGATATTCTGAGGGGAGGGGTGTCTCTTGTCAAATATTTATCGTTAAAAATTTGACCAGTTGAGACGTGGCAATTGGGTTTCAGGAGCAAAAAATATGGCGTCTTTAGCTCCACCTTTTGTAGCTTTTCACCGACTCCTTCGGCAAACGCGGCAAACCCCATTACAAAGACAGGTACATCGGCACCCAATGTCACACCCAGTTCAGCCAATTTTTCTAACGATAGATGGCATTCCCATAGGACATTTAGGGCCAATAAAGTGGTTGCTGCGTTCGAGCTGCCGCCACCGATCCCCCCGCCCATAGGTAATTGTTTTGTCAAAGTAATATCGATACCGAAAGAGGAGACTTTTTTGTATGGTGTGAGCAATTTTGCCGCTTTATAAACGAGGTTCTCTTCGGTAGGTAGTTGCTCAATAGTGGGTGAAATGGTGATCTGATTATTGTGTGTTAGGACGAAGTCGAGCGTGTCGCATAAATCAATAAACTGAAACACGGTCTGTAGTTCATGGTAGCCGTCTTTTCGTCGCCCTGTAATGTGTAAAAATAAATTTAATTTCGCAGGAGAAGGTAGTTGCATGTTTAGTTACTGAATAGTCCATTGATTGATAATTAGATTGACGTTGAATGGTGGGTTTGACACCTGCATTCTTTGAGGTAGAAGTAGGCCGTTGACCTGGCTAAAATTTCGATATGAAATCACCCAGCCGTCCTGTTTTATGTTACTGATATTGTTTGTGGCGGAGTCGCGTTCGATGCGCGCGGGTGAATAAGGGGAAGCGAGCCCTCTAATCCAGTAAGTGACCTGCTCAACAGGAAACGCCCAGCCAAGTTCTTGTTGTAGTAACTCAGCAGCGCTTGTGCCTGTCACCTGGGTGTTTTCATACGCCAAAGTGACCTTGCCTTCAGTTGTTTTTTTGAGAGAAGTTGCCCCTTGGCCAAATGGCCCAATAATGTTGAGTGAAAACGTACTGGGTGTTTTTTGCCAGTCGAAGTTGCCTGAAATAGCATCATTTTCTGTGCGGATGCCCACTCGGCCAGAGGTTTCCCAGTGAGAAATGGCCTCAACACTGGAGGGTGGAGGGGTAATAGGGCCTTTAGATTGGGTACTACAAGCGCTGATTAATGCCGTAAGAGCAAGCAACCCAAGTATGCGGTAAGGTTTCATGTATTATCCTGTTTGCGATTTTCAAGTAATGACGGTGACAATCGTCTGACGGTATCAAGGAGGACGGAGTTGTCAGGGGAGGCATCAAGAGCTGATCGCCAAATTCTAATGGCTTCTTGATAATAACGTTGAGCCCATAAAGACTCCCCATAATGGGCGGCAATTTCCGCATCAGGAAAGATTTCCCACGCTTTTTTTAAATAGTACGATGACTGTTCAAGCTCCCCTTTTAAAAATAAGCCCCAGCCCAAACTGTCAATAATAGCGGGGTCTGAATCTGATTTTTCATAAGCTGATTCAATTAGTACCATGGCTTCATCAATACGATCGGTTCGAGTGAGCAAGGTGTACCCCAATGCGTTTAAGTAATGTGGATTATTCGGGTCTTTTTGTAAAAGTCTGTTCAGCTCCTTTTCCGTATCTTTCCAGTGGCCCAATGAATCTGCTAGCAGGGCTTTCCGGTAGCGTAAAATATCCGATTCAGGTAGCGCTTCTAAGGATTGGCTTAGCAATTCATAGGATAAGTCACTATTGCCATTCTCTTCGTGAATCTGACTAATCATTTCCACTTGCTCAGGCATATTCTCTCTTGGTGTTCGACTGAGTACCATGGCGTTTATCTCACTCTGTTGGCTTTCTTCATAAAGCCATAAGGCAATCTGATTAGTGGCATTGGCACGCAGATGATGGGTAACTTTCTGCATCACTGTAATGGCGTGTTCTTTTTGACCTAATTGCGCCAAAGCGCTGGCTTTAAGATAGAAAATTTGGTCAGAAAGTCCGAGTTGTTCTTCTGGCAGTGTTGCAGCGATATCTAATAGCCATTGAGCATGCTTGTGTTCTAACAACGCCTGCATCAAGCTGATGCCAACCTGCAGGGTTTCGATAGTATTTAGTTTGCTCTCAATAAAATCTTGTGCCGCGAGTGTGACCTGTTCGTTTTCGACCAAAAACGCAAGTAAGGGTGTCATGATCTGCGCATTGTTTGGAAATGACAGTGACGCTTCCTGCAGCGTTCCAATCGCTGCATCAAGAAAACCCAAGTTTTTTTTACTAAACGCTTGTATTAAGTAGATGCTTTCTTTGTCCTCAACCTGACTTTCGGACAGTAACTGTTCGGTTTTCGCAATGGCGCCTTGATACTCCCCTGCCAAAAGCAGCAAATGAGCTTGGCTCAGCTGAATGTAAGGGTGATTCTTTTGCTCTGTTGGCAGAGCGGCAATAGCGGATTCAAGTAGGCTGACATGATCGTTATGACGGACATTGTCTTCAAGGTAAAGCGGTAGGAATTGCAAGGGAGCGTCATTTTGAATGGCGCCACTGATCAGCCTGGTAACGTCTTCCTGTCGTTGGCCTTTGACCAATGATTGCAATTTTAACGCGTAAGCGGTGTCTGATGTGGCATCAACGGAAAGCCATAGGTTGGCACTTCTTTCAATGTAGAGATCATTTTGTGACACTAGGGCGATATAGGTTAGCCTTTCTATTAAGGTCACGTCTTGGGATTGGCTCGCCAGTTTGTAAAACAGTTCGTAAGCTTTATTGGGGCCTTCTCTTTGCAGGGTAAATTCAGCATGAAGAAGTGCCTTGATGTCTTCCCGCGTTGCGGTATTGATTAATTGTGGTGGGGCTGTGTCGGCCAGCACTAAAGCAGGCTTTTCCTTGTTGTGGCTGCAAGCGGTTAAAGTGAAAGCCCCTAGCACGACAAAAAGCACGACAGCCCAGCTCGGCATCGCTTTTTTGATAGAATTTTGTGATTTGTCACGCAAGTTCAACAACATGGCTTTTCTCAATGCTTTGTTCGTGTGCTGCTATGGTATCGCTAGCTGCGCTTTGTGTCAGTGATAACTATAAATTAATACTATTACTTTTATTAGGGGAATGGGGTGCGAAAAAAAGCGATTTTCTCGTATAATACGTGTGCTTTATGTAAAGAGTCACGCAATGGCAAACTTTGAGTTTGCTGTCACTTTAATATCTCTACTGTTGAGAAGAGCTTCGAATGCCGCTAATTACCGTAGGTGTGAACCATAAAACCGCGCCCGTATCCATACGCGAGCGAGTGGCTTTTGCGCCTGAAAAGATGATAGAGGCTTTGTCTTCTTTAGTGTCACAAAACAAAGCCAATGAAGCGGTCATTGTATCCACTTGTAATCGAACCGAAATTTATTGTTCCGTTGACGAGCTGAGTCAGTCCGACGACGTTATTACTTGGCTGGGGGCGTACCATGGTATAGCGATTCCCGATCTTAAAAAATACTGCTATACGCACAGTAATGATGACAGTGTACGTCACGTGATGCGGGTTGCCTCGGGCTTAGATTCGCTGGTGTTGGGTGAACCGCAAATTCTTGGACAAGTAAAATCGGCGTACGCGGTATCCCAAGAAGGGGCGTGTATTGGTCCAGAGTTAGACTCTTTATTTCAGCGTGCTTTTTCAGTCGCGAAAAAAGTGCGTACAGACACAGCGATTGGTGAGAACCCCGTTTCCATTGCATTTGCTGCGGTCAGTTTGGCGCAGCGGATTTTCACCGACATACGACAAAGTTGTGCTTTGTTGATAGGCGCAGGTCAAACCATAGAACTAGTGGCCAAGCACTTAAAAGAAAACGGTATTAAACGTATTATTGTGGCAAACCGAACCTTGGCCCGTGCCGAAGCCTTGGCGCATGATCTAAACGCAGAAGCGATTATGTTAGGCGAAATAGGGGATTATTTGGCGCAGGCTGACATCGTTATTTCGTCTACTGCCAGTCAATTGCCCATTATTGGTAAGGGAATGGTTGAACGAGCGACCTCAAAGCGTCGTCATTCCCCCATGTTGTTGATTGATATTGCGGTACCTCGAGACATAGAGCCAGAAGTAGACGAGGTCAATGACGCTTATCTTTATACGGTCGATGATCTGCACTCAGTGATTGAAGAAAACGTCAGGACAAGGCAAGATGCAGCCCGTGCTGCAGAACGGATGATCGAAGAGGGCGTAGAAGCCTATCGACGCGTTGTTGAGTCCAGAAAAGTGTCTGAACTGATTGTGACTTACCGTCAGTCTGCAGAAAGTGTCAAAAAGACAGAATTAGAAAAAGCACTCAAAGGTCTTGAAATGGGCCAGTCGCCCGAGCAAGCACTCAACAAACTGGCTCACGGTCTTATGAACAAACTCATTCACGCCCCGACTCGTTACTTGCGTGATGCTGGTGCCGAGGCTGATCAGAATGCATTAACCATCGCCTCAAATGTATTGGGCATATACGAAGAAAAAGACAATTAAAAAATGAAAGAATCTATAAAATTAAAACTTGAAAGTTTATCGGATCGTTATGACGAGTTGTCAGCCCTGTTAGGGGTGGCCGAAGTCATTATGGACCAAGATTTGTTCCGTTCTTATTCAAAAGAATACGCCGAGCTTGAGCCCGTCGTAAAATGCTTTAACGAGTTTCAGCAAATTGATGAAAATATCGCTGAAGCCGAGTTAATGATGACGGATTCAGACCCTGATATTAAAGAAATGGGGGTAGAAGAATACAAAGCGGGTCAAGTGCAAAAAGAAGCGCTCCAGTTGGTTCTGCAAAAATTGCTTTTACCGAAAGACCCGAATGACTCGCGTAACGTGTTTTTAGAAGTGCGTGCTGGAACCGGTGGCGACGAAGCGTCCATTTTTTCTGGTGACCTATTCCGTATGTATTCACGTTATGCAGAAACTCAGCGCTGGAAGGTGGAAATCGTCAGTGCAAGCGAAGGCGAACATGGCGGCTACAAAGAAGTCATTGCGCGTATCGTGGGCGACGGTGCCTATTCTAAATTGAAATTTGAATCGGGAGCCCATCGCGTGCAGCGCGTACCGGCGACCGAATCACAAGGGCGTATTCACACTTCAGCCTGTACCGTGGCCGTGATGCCTGAAATGGATGAAGTAGACGACATCATCATCAATAAATCTGATCTGCGCATCGATACGTTTCGTGCCTCTGGTGCGGGTGGACAGCACGTCAACAAAACCGACTCGGCGATCCGTTTGACACACATCCCAACAGGTGTGGTGGTCGAATGTCAGGAAGAGCGCTCGCAGCATAAGAACCGCGCCAAGGCGATGTCGTTACTGGCGTCTCGTTTGCAGGCCGCTGAACAAGAAAAAGCCGCCAGTGAGCAATCTGAAACGCGTAAATCTCTGGTGGGCAGTGGTGACCGTTCTGAGCGTATTCGTACTTATAATTATCCCCAAGGACGCGTGACGGATCATCGTATTAACCTGACTTTGTACAAGCTAGACGAGATTGTTGCGGGTGATTTGGACGCCTTGATTAATCCATTGGTGAATGAGTTCCAGGCCGAGCAGTTAGCGGCGTTAAGTGGCGATAATTAATGGCTGAAGCAAGGTAATCATCGACCATGCGAATAGATGAACTACTGAAAGGCGCTACTAAGCGCCTTATTTCTGTCTCGGAAACCGCTCAGTTAGACGCTCAGCTTTTACTCGCTCATGTGTTAGAGGTATCGACAGCGTATTTTTATACTTGGCCGGATAAGATGGTTGAGTCTGCAGAGATTGGGGGTTTCGATGGTTTGCTGGAGCGTCGAGAGCAGGGTGAGCCAGTGGCGTATTTGCTGGGTCATCAAGCGTTTTGGAGCTTAGACCTAGAAGTGTCCCCTTGTACTTTGATTCCTAGAGCGGATACCGAACGTCTCGTGGAAGTTGCCCTGTCTGTGTTTGAGGCAAAGAAAGCGCATCGCGTTTTGGATCTTGGCACAGGAACCGGTGCCATTGCTTTGGCGTTGGCAGCAGAGTGGCCTAACTCAAGGTTAGTTGGCGTAGATCTTATTGACGACGCCGTGGCTTTGGCTCAGCGAAATGCTTCCCGCAATCAGCTTAATAACGCGATGTTTGTGCAAAGTCGTTGGTTTGACGCCTTGAATACAAATCAACTCTTTGATTTGATTGTGTCGAATCCACCCTATATTGACCCGTGTGACGAGCATTTGTCACAGGGGGATGTGCGCTTTGAGCCAAAAACGGCCCTGGTGGCGGACAATCATGGTATGGCAGACATCGAGCATATTATTCAACAAGCCCCCAAATACATGATGCCAAATGCCTATTTAATGTTTGAACATGGTTACGACCAAGCTTTGCCTGTCCAGCAGAGACTGCGCCAAGCAGGGTTTGTCTCAGTAGAAAGCTTTCAAGATTTGGGCGGGAATGACCGAGTAACCATAGGCCAATACAAATAACGAAGTGAGTGCTTACTGTATTGCACACACTTCGTTTGTTTGATCACTATTTTTTCGGTTGCGCGCTTTCAGGGCGAATAAAGACGGGAACGTCTTTGGTAGATTGTTGTGGATCGTAACGGTAGCCTGCTAGATCAAATGCTTTCAGGTCCTCTAACGTTTCACAGCGATTTTCAATCAAGTAGCGTGCCATCAAACCACGTGCCTTTTTTGCGTAAAAACTAATGACTTTGAATTTTCCGCTTTTTTCATCGAGGAAGTTAGGGCTGACCAAAAGTGCTTTCAGTTTCTTAGTATTGACCGCTTTGAAATATTCATTTGAGGCAAGATTGACGAGTATCTCGTTTTCTTGCAGATCCTCATTGATTTTATCGACAATACGATCGCCCCAGAATTGGTAAAGGTTGCTCCCTCGCTGATTGCTGAGTTTAGTGCCCATTTCGAGACGGTAGGCTTGCATCAAGTCGAGTGGCTTTAGTACACCGTAAAGGCCGCTGAGAATGCGTAGAGACTTTTGTGCATACAGCATATCCTCTTCACTCAAGGAGTAAGCATCCAGTCCTGTGTACACATCGCCCATAAAGGTATAAATGGCAGGTCGGCTATTGTCTTGGCTGTGTGTCTTTTGCCATTCTTGGTAGCGCGATACGTTAAGCGAGGCGAGTTTGTCGCTCAGCTTCATTAATGAGGCGATATCTGCGGGTGTAGAAGGCTTAATAGTATCAATAAGCTGTTGAGCGTCGTTTAGTAATGTTGGTTGGCTGAATGAATCCACGCTGGGCTTGGAGGTGAGATCCAGTGTTTTTGCTGGTGAGATTAAAAACTTCATAAAATTCCCGTTGGCTTGTGCGTTGCGTTTTTTAAAGATTATCCATAGAGTGTCGATAGATATCTAGACATTGCTTTAATAGAGACAGTTTATGAAGAATAATCTGATACCATTTCCCACAACGCGGCCGTCTGAAAGCAAAGTCGAGTCTGGTCTTGCCTGTGATGATGAGTTGAAAGAATTACGAGCGGCGTTTGATCGGGCTCGTGCAGATTGGCCTTTAGAGTTGGCTGAGCTACCCGAAAACAACAAAATTTTCAGTGGTTCTAAAAAGTAACCCCTATCGTTTCCATCACTTCTTGTAAGGTATTTTCTCATGTTGCTTTTCGTTGTGCGCCACTCACTGCCATTTATGGTGGTTTTTGCCGTTTTGGGTTTTGTGTTTCCGGCCGCTTCCGTTGCGTTTTTTCCATTTTTGCCCCTTGTCTTACTGACTCTGATGACCTTGACCCTGTTAGGTATGAAGCAGCGTGAATTAGTGAGGCGCCTCAGCAGTATGACAATTTGGCTGTATGCGGTGTTGCACTCTTTCGTATTTATGACAGTTGTCGGTCTATTAGGTTGGTGGCTGTCTTTTGATGAAGACCTGCTGTTGGCTGTTGTTGCAGTGGCGGCGACGGGTTCATTATTTGCCACACCAGCGATTGTTAGAGCCCTTGGTTTTGATAGTTTGCAGGCGATGGCGATGACAATAGCAACGACACTCTTGTTGCCGGTTTCTATTATTGCGGCGCTGTATTTCTTTCAACAGCAAAGTGTTGAGTTAGATTGGGGAAGCTATTTTGTTCGGCTGATGATTTTCATCTTTGGCCCTATGCTATTCTCATTTGCCGTGCATCGCTTGGTGTCGGAAGAGCCGCTGAATCGCTTTTTAGTAAAGATATCTCCCTATACCATTTTGCTGGTGTTTGCTTTTCCATTTGGTTTAATCGGCCGCTTCCGAATGCTATTTGATCAAGATCCGGTTACCGCACTGTATTATTTTTTAATCGCAACGGGCTTGTGTTGTCTGTTTTTTGTTCTATCTTTTATTCTGTACAGGAATAAAGGTCTGGATGTTGCTCTGACAGCGGCCATTACTTCTGGCAATCGAAATGTGTTGTTAACTTACAGTGTGGCAGGTGCTTTATTAGGCCCCGCGTTCCTTCCTCTGGCTGGAGCGCTGCAGTTACCGACGTATTTACTTCCTGTGCTAACTCGATGGCTGAGTCGTATCCTATCAAAGTAAAAATCAGTATTAATTTTAATTATATTAATTATTTATGCATTATAACTAATATAAAGTTGAGTTATTTATGATAGAGGTATACTTTTAAAAAAAACCTTCCACAACGTAACTTAGTGTGGGCTTCTTGCTTCTGGTTGCTTAAGGATAGATCTGCTATGCGCAATAATACTCCCGTAACAAACCAAGAAAAAACCTTCGGCCAGTTTGAAAAACTTATTTCTACCACGGATACCAAGGGCAAAATCACCTATTGCAACGATGCTTTTGTTAACATCAGTGGTTTTGAAAAGCGTGAACTGATAGGCAGTCCGCACAATATTGTTCGACATCCCGATATGCCCAAAGAAGCTTTTGATGTTATGTGGTCGACTTTGAAAAGTGGTAAAGCTTGGATGGGATTGGTCAAAAATCGTTGCAAAAATGGCGATTTTTATTGGGTAGATGCCTACGTCACTCCCGTGATGGAGGAAGGTAAAGTTGTTGGTTATGAATCGGTAAGAACGCTTCCTAATCGAGACGATGTAGCAAGAGCGGAAAAAGTTTATCGACAAATTTTAAAGGGTAAGAATGTTATGCCACGGCCGATGATGTCGTGGAAGTGGTGGTTACCCGCGAGCAGTTTCGTTTTAGCGGTTGCGGCAGCCAGTGTGGATTGGTCCTATGGTTTGGGTGTCGCTTTGGCTGGTAGTATTTTCACTAATGTCATGTTTGCTAGACACCATTTGATGATGAAAGGTACCTTAAAGAATCGCCTTTCCAGTGCGTTTCTTCATCCGCTAGCGGGGGTTACCTATTCTGATCAATCACTAGATATTGCGACCTTGGATGTGGGGGTTAAAAGTCTGCAATCTAGAATGGATGCGGTATTGACTCGTTTTGAAGATGAATCCATGAATGTGTCAAGCCAATCGAAAACCGCCCTTGCTTCAACGCTTGAAACAACAAAAGGCATGATTAGCCAGCAGCATGAAACACAGGATGTAGCGGCGGCTATGCAAGAGATGACATCAACGATTAACGATGTGGCACAGCATGTACAAATGACGGCGGACAGTGCTAAGACCTCGGTTGACACGGCTCAGGGCGGACAGCGAATCGTCGAAGAGACGCGCCACTCCATTCGTCATCTCAGTGATACGGTCAATAATATCAGTGAGACCGTGCAGGAGTTGGCGGAACACTCTGAAAAGATCGCGCAAGTAGCGCAAATGATCGACCAAATCGCTGAACAAACCAATTTGTTGGCATTAAATGCTGCTATAGAAGCAGCAAGAGCAGGGGAATATGGTCGTGGCTTTGCTGTGGTGGCCGATGAAGTTCGCCAGCTTGCGCAGAGAACACAAGGTTCAACACAAGATATTCACAATATTATAGAAACGCTGCGGACGGGGGCTAAAAGTTCTGTCGCCATTGCTAATCAAGGTAAGCAGGACGCTGAGCATGGTCTCAACAAGATCCTAGAAATGGAAACCGCGTTCGTTGATATTGTTAATGCGGTTTCTACCATATCGGATATGTCGATGCAGATGTCAGCGGCTGTTGAAGAGCAAGCACACGTTGCTGAAGATATTAACCGTCAAGTGGTGCGCATATCGGATTTGTCGGTTCAAAGCTCAGAGAAAAGTAATGCATCCAGTGACAGCATTCGCTCGTTACAAAGCGTCGCAAATAACATGCATGAGCTTGTGGTTCGATTCAAATAAAACTAGGGAATGATTAACTATATAAATGCGGCTACCTAACGGTAACCGCATTTTTTATGGGGTAGGCGTGAGGTCATCTTATGGCAAGGGCAAGACTTTTAACTGGTTGCTGGCATGCGCTAAGTTGATCATCATAAGTTCTTGACTGGCTTTGTGGTCGCCCATGGCATTTAATAATCGACTCAGTTCTGCTAACGCTTCACTGTGGGCATCAAACTCTAAGGCTTGTTCGTAATAGTCTCTGGCTTTGCCCCAGAGCTTCATGGATTGGCATAAACGACCGCAGACGAGCAGTAAATTCGCACTGGTGGGAGCCTTTTTAAGCCAGTTTTCACATTGAATGAGGCGCTTTTTGGTATCGCCTTGCTGAATATTGCCGTATTCGTATATCAAGTCTTCTGACCATGTTTGGTTTAAGCTCAAACGGATAAAGTGCTCGGCTTTTATGTCATCGTCAAAATGAATCAGTGTCTGGGCATAGAGTTGGCGCATTCTGTCATCTTGGGAAAGCGTGTCGAGCTTATTCCAAAGCTTTTCTACATCGCTAACCAGTTCTCTCTGTTGTTCACCAAGTTTTTTACGGAACTTGATTTTATCAAGTAGGGCAAGAAAAGCGTTGCGTTCCAGTTCGAGCATATTATCTTGGTCGAATATGCCGTCCTTTTTCAGTGTCGGTGTAAGAGCAAGCAAGGCATCCCAATCTTTTAACTGTGTGTAAACAGTTACTAACATTTTAAGAACTTGTTTATGTTTTGGCTTTAATTTCTGTAAACGCAGTAAAGAAGCCAGTGCGCCTTCGTAGTGTTCTTGCTTAATTTGTATCTGGCTTTGGGCAAAACCAATAGCAAAGTCGGCTTCTGGCGTGACCTGATGGGCTGAGCGCAGCAGTGCCTTAGAGCGTTCGTGAGCATCTTGTTCACTGGCAGCGTAGGCGGCGCCAATGTAATTGATCAGTGGATAAGGGACTTTTTCAGCGCTGTTGGTTAATAACTTTTCTGCTTTTCCCCAGTTGCCACCCACCAGTTCCAACATGCCTCTGATGGTATTGCGAGAGGCTCGCTTGTGGGCAAGATTCCCCGTGACTTTAGCAAGCGTGCTGCCAGGCTTTAACGTAATGAACAATAGGCGTTTTACCCAACTTAAAACAAATAAGGTAATGATTAATAATGTCACCAGTACCCATAGGCTTGTTTCTATTGTAATGCCATTATAAGCAACCAGAACGTAACCACTGTCTTGGCGCATTAACAGACCTAATACCCCGCCAACGGCCATCATGATAACCAATAAAAAAAGCAGTTTTCTCATGCATCACCTCCTAGATAAATCGGTGTGGCATCCGCAGGCGTTGTGGTGTTTGAGGTTGGAGCAACACTTGGGTTTTCAGTGCCCTCGTCTTGTTTTGTCGCTCCTGTCGTTTCTTCGGCATCCGTTTGTTGTATGGCTGATTCATCTGTGGGCACGTCTGTTACGTTATTTCCATTCCATTCGCTCATGAGTGCTTTAATCGTAATCAGTGAGTCTCTAGGCTGAGGTAGGTCGGGGGCCGGGTTGAGTTGTTGCAGCACCGTCAAGCTTGACAAAAATGAGACAACCGCTTTGGATTGAGTGTCGAAGTGTGACGTGGTGGCGTTGGCCACGCGCTCTAATGCTTGTTGATAAATAACCGATTCGCCTTTGATTAATGCCACCTGAGCGATTTCCAGCTGCAGTTGCAGTCCAACCACGAGTTGCTGGTATTGGGCGGGTGGCAATAATGCCTCAATGGGTTGCTGATTATAATTGATCACTACTAGGGAGCGAATGGATTCCCAAAAACTGTTTAAAACGGACGTGACCTTGCCCGACGTGTCTATATTTTCAGTAGACGCTGTCGTTATGGCTTGCCATTCTTTTGACGGCTCACGCTGTGGTAGCGTGGGAGCGCTGTCATATAACGCATTGAGCTTTAGATAAGTTCCTTCCAAGTCGAAGGGATTTACGGATTTCAATGCTTGAATGTCTTTTGCCAGTGCTTTGCGAGTGGCGAAGACAATTGGGTCTTCTAATTCTCTTAAAATGTCATCGGCATTATTCAGTAAACTAACGGCACCGCTGCTATCAGATTCCAGAAGAAGGCGTTGATTCGCTAGACGAATGAGGTAGGCTGCTTCTGCCAGTTTCCAATCTTCTTTTGTGGTGGTGTTGAGACGATTAACCTTAGAGTCGAGTGATAGGAGGGTGTCGGCTTGTTGCGCTTGTTGGCTGGCTAATCTGTCTTGCTGTTGTTTGAGTGTCTCTTCTGTGAGTCTGGTTTGCGTTAACAGCTGATCCATCTGAGCCTTATCAAAGCGATTGGCTTCTAGTTGGCTGCTGAGTGTGGCTTGTTGTGTAGACAGTAACGCTATGTCTTGATTTAGCGTGTTTTGACTGCTTTGAACGTAGAGCCAACTGCTCGCTGCAAGAGCAACGACTGACAAGCCAATAGCGACGCCTGGTAGTATGTGTCTTTCTACTGTATTAATCTGATTGTTTTCTGTGTCGCTGTGTGTTGAGCTGTCTGTTTTATCTTCGGCTTGCGGTGTGGGTTTGTTATTATCTGTCATGCTGTCTTCCTGTGAACAATTGCGTCGCTTTGATCAAGCTGTTGTCATCGGCGCCATGTGCGCACTGAGCTTTAATCCAACCCATTTCTATTGCTTGCTGATTGACCCTGTTACTCGGCGTAAGTATAGGGTGCTTTTTCCATTCTGGCTTATATCGTGTGGCGTATTCGGAAAGATTAACTAGGCTTTCGCCACTGGTGACCCAGATTACATCTATATCGGGCAGCATAACGAAGGTTTGAGCCAAATACTCTGGTTTTTTTCGTTCATAGAGACAGAGATAGCTGACTTTAGCGCCTCTCTCTTCGAGTTTTTCGCCCAGCTCTGGACGTCCGCCAAGGCCTCGTACGATTAAAATTTTCTGTTGTTTCATCCTGACAGGCTTCAGCCACTCCAATAAGGCCTCTGTGGTGTGGCCAGGATTGGAGAGCGCAGGAACGCCCTCGTCCAAGAGTGTTTGTGTGGTGCCTTGTCCAATGCCAATCCAGTGAACCCCCATCGGCAACATAGGCCAACAGGCATCAAGCCAATCACAAGCAAGTCGAGCTGCGTTTTTACTGACAAAAATCACATAATCAAACACATCGATGTTGAAAATTTGTGAACGAATTACTGCTCTTTGTTGTGCGTCTTCTATGGGCATAATTTCCAGCATCGGTAGTGGCACAGTAGACCAGCCGAGTGAATGCAACCGTTCACAGCTGACTGTGTTTTCTGGCTCGGGGCGAGTGATAAGAATGCGTCCGTTTTGCACTAGTGTTTGCCTGTATTAAGTGTTTTTTATTGGTAAACGGCTTCGAGAATCAAATCCGCTCCGCGGGCTAACAGATCATCGGCCAATTGTACGCCAAGCAATTTTGCATCGTCTTTGTGGCCACGAATCTCGCCTTCAATCATGGTTTTACCATCAGGACTGCCGACTAATCCTCTTAGCCAAATAGTGTCATCCTCTAAGATGGCAAAACACGCGATAGGGGCTTGGCAACCGCCGTTTAAACGTTCATTGACTGCACGTTCTGCAGTAACACGAATGGCGGTTTCTTCATGTTGTAAAGGCGCAAGTAATTGAATGGTCTGCACATCGTCAGAACGGCATTCTATGCCCATGGCACCTTGTCCACCTGCTGGCAAGCTGGTTTCGGCAGGAATTCTTTGGCGAATACGGTCAAACATCTCTAGGCGAACTAAACCTGCTGTTGCCAGAATAATAGCGTCGTATTCACCGTCGTCCATTTTTCTTAAGCGAGTGTTCACATTGCCGCGTAAGTCTTTAATGACCAAATCAGGGCGATTCATTTTTAACTGGCAAGCACGGCGCAGGCTAGAGGTACCGACGATGGCGCCACTGGGCAGCTGATCCAATGATTCAACGTTATTAGAAACAAAGGCATCACTTGGGTCCTCGCGTTCACAAATGACCGCCAAGCCTAGCCCTTCAGGAAAAGCCATGGGAACATCTTTCATAGAATGAACGGCAATGTCCGCGCGGCCGTCCATCAGCGCACTTTCGAGCTCTTTGACAAAGAGGCCTTTGCCACCGATTTTGGAAAGAGGAGAGTCTAAAATCTGATCGCCTTTTGTTGTCATGCCAAGCAATTCAACTGTCATCTCAGGGTAGAGGCTTTCGAGTTGCGCCTTGACATTATTCGCTTGCCAAAGGGCTAGCTGGCTTTCTCGGGTTGCGATCACAATTTTATCTTTCACTGTACCTCCTAATCATGTGTAGATAGCTAATTAAGTGTCATGATACTCGCTAACACGGACTCCGTCATCTTTCAGTGCTTTATAAGTCAAGGCGCTTAATGTACTCTTTGACGCTGTTTGAATTTGTGTGGGAACCAACCGAATGACGGATACTAATAAAACCACGAACCAGCAATGGGGTGGTCGTTTTTCTGAGCCTGTCGATGCTTTTGTGGCACGTTTTACTGCGTCTGTTGAGTTTGATCAACGTATGGCCAAACAGGATATTCAAGGCTCGATTGCCCATGGCAAGATGCTCGCGAGTGTTGGCGTCCTAACGGAAGAAGAACGAGATCAGATTATTCAAGGTCTGACAGAAATTGAGGGTGAAATTGCTCGTGGTGAATTTGAGTGGTCGGTTGAGCTTGAAGACGTCCACATGAACATTGAAGCGCGTTTGACGCAAAAAATTGGCATTACCGGCAAAAAACTGCACACAGGTCGTTCTCGTAATGACCAAGTGGCGACCGATATTCGTCTTTATTTGCGCGACGAAGTGGATTTTTTACTGGAAGAAGTCACACGCTTGCAACAAGGTATTTTGAGTCTAGCAGAAAAAGAAGCACACACTATTATGCCTGGTTTCACGCATTTACAAACGGCACAGCCGGTGACTTTTGGTCACCATTTAATGGCTTGGTACGAAATGATGCAGCGTGATTACGAGCGTTTGGCGGATTGTCGTAAGCGTATTAATATTTTACCACTTGGCGCGGCGGCTCTTGCGGGAACGACTTATCCCATTGACCGGTATATGACGGCCGAGTTGTTAGGGTTTGAACGTCCTACTTATAACTCTTTGGACTCAGTAAGTGACCGCGATTTTGCTATCGAATTTACAGCAACCGCTTCTATCATCATGATGCACATGTCTCGTTGGGCTGAAGAAATGGTGATGTGGGTGTCTGCTCAGTTTAACTTCATTTACTTACCAGATCGCTTCTGTACAGGCTCTTCTATCATGCCGCAGAAGAAAAACCCGGACGTGCCAGAATTAGTGCGTGGTAAGACTGGCCGCGTGTACGGGCATTTAATGGGCTTGCTTACTCTGATGAAGTCGCAATGTTTAGCGTACAACAAAGACAATCAAGAAGACAAAGAGCCATTATTTGACACCGTCGATACGTTAAAAGGTTCTTTACGTGCCTTTGCGGATATGATCCCTGCCATTGAATCTCGTAAAGAGCACATGTACGAAGCGGCGCGTCGTGGATTTTCGACAGCAACCGATTTGGCGGATTACTTAGTTCGTCATGGCGTGGCGTTCCGCGACGCCCATGAAGTGGTTGGTAAAGCGGTAGGGTACGGCGTAAAAACGGGTAAAGATTTGTCTGAAATGACCCTAGAAGAACTGCAAACTTTTGGTAGCATGATTGAAGCGGACGTGTTTGAAGTCTTGACGCTTGAAGGTTCTGTAGCTGCTCGAAATCACATCGGTGGAACCGCGCCTGCTCAAGTGCTGCAAGCGGTTGAGCGAGCCAAAGCTGATCTTGCAACAAGATAGCACGGTCAAATAGCGTTTTAAGAACGGTTGCCTGTAACAAGGCAGCCGTTTTTTGTTAATTTGACTGAAAATGCTCGTTAAGCGGAGAATCGGGCCCTAGCAGTTCATTGGTGAGTATTTTGGGTGAAATATTCAGCTCGATGTGAAAAAGCTTGGATTTGATCCCACAACCGTCAAAAACAATCGCCCAACCTTCATTGCTGCCTTCTTTAGGCAGTCGCCAGCACACGCCTTTAATGTTCGCATAACGAGTGCCGTCTGCATCCTTAGTAATAACATAACTTTCTTTTTCATCGGGTAAGCTGTTTAAGTAAGCTTGCTGCGCTTTTCGAGAGGTTGCAATCTGCTCTCTCAACTCGTTAGAAAAGACAACATTGGATTTATCAATAGACTTGTCCGCTAGATCTATCTGTGAGAGATCTAGCAAACTGGGTCTGCTTGCCACGTCGAGTTGAGCTTCATCATCATAGATAGAAGCTTCTTCTTTAACAGGTATGTCTAGAGTGTTTTCCAGCGCTGTGCTTTCTTCTCCTAACGCTATGCTTTCCTCTTCGAGCGCTAGGTTATCCTCTGGCGGGCGCGTGTCGTCTAGTAAAAAGTCATTAGTTTGCGGTTCTTCCACGCTTTGTGGTTCTTTTAGGGCAGAAGTGTTGAATGTATCTGGGTCGTATGTGTTTTGCGTGTTGTCGGTTGAATCTTGCGTATTCTTGTTAGGTGACGCTAAAGGCGCTGGTGGAAGCAAAACCAACTCAATACTTGATGGTCGGCTTTCAATCTCCTGTTTAGTATTCAGGCTAGGCAGATTCAGTACCACGGCGTGCAAAACGATGGCGCTCAATAATGCGATTGTCCATGCCGTAAACTTGGGATTCATGCCAGCGTAATGCCTCCGTGTGGTTAAGAACGAATGTCAAATTATCAAAATCCTGACAGCGATTACGTTATGAATTAATGGCGTAAAGTGCAATGCGTGTATCTGGCTTTTTACGCTAAACCGACAAAGTAAATAATATCCCAGTAATCGTCGCGGTAGGGTTGGGAAACGAACTAGCTGCAAGGTATACTGTCAGTATCAAAAATAGAAGAGAAAAGACGATGTTTAAGTTGTTTTCAGTATGTCTGTTGGCTGTGATTTTGACCGCTTGTGGGAATAAAGGGGCGCTTTATTTACCGACCGATGTCACTGATAATCAACAAGAATCGTCTTTGTAGAGGATTGTCTTTTGGATTTTTTTAATTATACCAATCAAGTTTTGCATGCGGAAAACGTGTCATTGCAGGACATTGCTAGCCAGCACGGCACACCATGTTATGTTTATTCTCGCGCCACGCTAGAGCGTCATTACAAGGCTTATGCAGAGGCTTTTGCGTCTCACCCCACATTAATTTGTTATGCGGTAAAAGCGTGTTCAAATATTGCCATCCTGAACGTGTTGGCGCGTTTGGGATCGGGCTTTGACATTGTGTCAATTGGTGAGCTAGAGCGAGTGTTAACAGCAGGGGGTGACCCAGCCAAAGTGATGTTTTCTGGGCTAGGAAAACAAGCGGTTGAAATGCGTCGAGCATTAGAAGTCGGCATTCATTGCTTTAATGTTGAGTCTGAAGCCGAATTGTATCGCCTAGATCAAGTGGCGGCGGAAATGGGTGTTTTGGCCCCCGTTTCTTTGCGTGTTAACCCCGATGTAGACGCGAAAACCCACCCATACATTTCCACCGGTCTGAAAGAAAATAAATTTGGCATCGACATCCAAGACGCTGTGCGTATTTATAAAATAGCGCACAGTTTGCCAAACCTGAATTTGATGGGTGTGGATTGCCATATAGGCTCACAGCTGACAGAGCTAAAACCCTTTTTGGACACCTTTGATCGTCTGATTGGTTTAGTAGATCAGCTTGCAGAAGAAGGTATTCATATCAAACACCTCGACTTAGGTGGGGGGCTAGGTGTTCGTTATAAAGATGAAACGCCTCCTGAACCAGCGGACTATGCCAAGCTCGTACTAGAAAAAATTCAAGGTCGTGACATTCATCTTGCGTTTGAGCCAGGGCGCTCTATCGCAGCGAATGCTGGGGTTCTGTTAACGCAAGTGGAGTTTTTAAAATGCACGCCCCATAAGAATTTTGCCGTCATTGACGGGGCGATGAACGACCTTATTAGGCCGTCTTTGTATGGTGCTTGGATGAATATTGTGCCGGTTTCTCTGTTGCCCACGCCAGAAGGCAAGCGACACTATGACCTAGTGGGTCCTGTGTGCGAGACGGGAGACTTTTTAGGGAAAGACCGTGAATTAGATATTCAGGCTGGGGATCTCTTAGCGGTTCGGTCCGCAGGCGCGTACGGTTTTACGATGTCATCTAACTACAACAGCCGTAATCGTGCGGCAGAAGTGATGGTAGATGAAGACAAGGTCTATTTAATTAGGGCTCGAGAAACGATTGAACATCAGTTAGCTGGTGAGCAAATTTTGCCACGCTAGGGAGCGTTTATCGTGTTACTAAAATTTACAAAAATGCATGGCTTGGGCAATGATTTTGTGGTCGTTGATGCCGTTTCAAGAAAGGTGTTTTTTAACAAACCCCAGATAGAGCGATTAAGCGATCGCCATACAGGGATAGGGTTTGATCAACTGTTAGTGGTTGAGCCACCGACCCATCCAGATATGGATTTTCGCTACCGCATTTACAATTCTGATGGCAGTGAAGTTGAGCATTGTGGAAATGGGGCTCGTTGTTTTGCCAAGTTTGTGATTGACCGAGGCCTGACAATAAAGCGCATCATTAATGTGGAAACAAAGCGCGGTGTGATTCAGCTACGCGTTCAGGATGATGGTTTGGTTGCGGTCGATATGGGCACGCCGAGCTTTGAACCAAAGGATCTTCCTTTTATGGCAGAGCCTAAATCGGGTTTGTATGACTTGGACGTTGCAGATGAAACTTACGCTATGACGCCAGTGTCTGTCGGAAATCCCCATGCGGTGATTAAAGTAGACACATTGCTCGATGAGCAGGTAGCAAGAGTCGGGGCGCTGATCGAATGCCATGAACGCTTTCCAAACAAGGTGAATGTTGGCTTCATGCAGGTGCTAAATGAAGCTGAGATTAATTTGCGAGTCTATGAACGTGGTGTGGGTGAAACCCAGGCCTGTGGTACAGGAGCCTGTGCCGCGGTCGTGGCGGGTATACGCCACGGCTGGCTATCGAATGAAGTGACGGCTCACTTACGTGGTGGAGATCTTCGTATCGAATGGCAAGGTGAAGGCAGCCCCATCATTATGACCGGTTCCGCAGAGAAAGTATTTGAAGGTCAAATATACCTCTAGGAGAAGTATGAACGAAACAAAAGTGGTTGAGCATTTACTGAGTGATCCGGACTTTTTCCTCCGGCACCCGGATCTGTTGGAGCAATTAACACTGCCCCATCCCGTTAACGGTAAAGTGATATCGCTTTTGGAATACCAAGTTTGCTTGTTGAGAGAGTCTGCCAATAAGTATCGAGGGCAATTTGAACGTTTGGTTGACGTTGCTCGAGAAAACGAAGCGACCATGCACAAAAGTCAACGTTTGGTATTGGCAGGTTTGACCTGCACTTCGTTAGATGATTTGTCTGCTGTTGTGGATGATATGGTGAGGCGTGATTTTGGTGTCCCTTATTACACGCTGATCTTATACGATCATCAAGATGAGCAAGATGCCATAAAGCGCTCTTTATCGAACTCGACAAGCGTAAGGTGTCTGAGCTTGTCCGATATGACGAAGGCGGCCCCTAAAACGGTTAGTTTCACAGAATGTTTTCGCGGTACATTGCCAAACAGCGAGCAAGCGTTTTTGTTTCCAGACAAAGAGGCGATGATTCGATCTGTCGCAGTGCTTCCTTTGCTTTCAAGAGAAGGCGGAGAATTAAAGCAGTGTGGTGCATTAGTGTTGGGCTCTGATCTTAAATCCGCTTTTGCTGAAGACAAAGGGGTGGTATTTCTTCAATACCTTGCAGATCTATTAAGCGCTATTGTGCTGAGGTTGTTGCCATGACAGTACTGATTACATTTGATCTTGATAACACCCTATGGGATGTTGCTCCAGTTATTATGCGCGCTGAATATGCCATGGAAAACTGGTTTGAACAGCGATTTCCAGGATTTTGCTCACAGTATACGTCTCAGGCGCAAGCTGAATTAAGAAAGCAAGCGATTGCGACCGATCCGTCTATGGCCCCTAACTTAACCGCTCTACGTTTGTCTGTTTACACATTAGCGCTGAAGCGGTTTGGCCTGCCTTCGGAAGAGGCCAGTGCGGTGGCTCAGGCCGCCTTAGGGCATTTCTTGGAATGGCGTCAAAAAGTGGATCTTTATCCTCATGTTGTTGATGTCTTAGAGGCGCTGTCACAAGAGTACACCTTAGCTGTGATTACCAATGGCAATGCGGATATCTATCATCCTCATATTGGCATAGGGCAATATTTTGATTTTGCACTGAGAGCAGATCAGTTGGGTGTGGCAAAGCCAGATGCGAGTGTATTTCATGCCGCAGCGAATAAAGGCGGCGTCGATCCTTCACAGCTTATCCATGTGGGAGATCACCCGATAGACGATGTCTTTGGTGCATCAAATGCGGGTGCGAGAGGCATTTGGTTTAATCGCCATGGAGCGCAGCGATGGGACGATCAATGGGGGGCTCGTTCAAGTGCTGAAGTGCACTCCCTGTTAGAATTGCCAACCGCGATACGTTCATTGATATTATAGCTTCTTTCTATCGCTCAATTAGCAAGAGTCGATTTTTACCAACAAAGATTAGTGATACAATCACGTTAATTCGTTATACCAATACACATTTCGAAAGGATGTTTTATGAGTGAGAATACAGTTCAGATTACCGATGCACAATTCGCAGAAGAAGTGTTAAATTCAGATGTGCCTGTGTTAGTAGACTTTTGGGCGCCATGGTGTGGCCCATGCAAAATGATTGCTCCTGTGCTTGAAGACGTGGCGGCTGAATACGCTGATAAATTAAAAGTGGTAAAGCTAAACGTAGATGAGAACCAAGAAACAGCGCCAAAATACAACGTTCGTGGCATTCCAACCTTGTTGGTTGTGAAAGGCGGCGAAGTGGTAGCGACTAAAGTTGGTGCGGTATCCAAGACTCAGCTAATCGAGTTCATTAACGGCGCTATCTAATTCTATTAGCCAGCAACCGTTATAAAAAAAAGCAGCCGTGGCTGCTTTTTTTATGGGCGCTATAAACGCTTGATTAGAGTGTAAAAGGGCGGTCGCCATTCTCATCTTTAATGCGCGTGGGCAGACCCATCTCGTTGAGCAATCCTAGGAATGGTTTAGGATCTAATTGCTCGACATTGCGCATTTCTTTCGCATCCCAAGTGCCATTCGCAACCAGTATGGCGGCGGCAACAGGCGGAACGCCCGCAGTATAAGAAATACCTTGGCTACCTACTTCGTTAAAGGCATCCTTGTGGTCTGCCACGTTGTAGATAAAAACTTCTTTTTCCTTGCCATCTTTCATGCCTTTGACCACATCGCCGATACAGGTTTTTCCTGTGTAATCCGGTGCAAGAGAAGAGGGGTCAGGCAACACGGCTTTGACGACTTTTAACGGTACGACTTCTAAGCCTTCTGCGGTTTTAATTGGCTGCTCAGACAGCAAGCCTAGGTTTTTCAAAACAGTAAACACATTGATGTAGTGTTCACCAAAGCCCATCCAGAAACGCACATTAGGAACATTTAAGTTTTGGGAAATAGAATGCACTTCATCGTGGCCAGTCATGTAGGCAGTTTGCTTACCAACAACAGGTAAGTCATCTGTGCGGCTGACTTCAAACATGGCGTTTTCTTGCCACTGACTGTTTTGCCAAGAGTAAACTCGACCGGTAAATTCACGGAAATTGATTTCTGGATCGAAATTAGTAGCAAAATATTTGCCATGACTACCAGCATTAATATCAATGATGTCGATATCACTTACCGTATCGAAGTAGTCGTTATAGGCAAGCGCGGCATAAGCATTAACGACACCCGGATCAAATCCCACACCAAGAATAGCGGTGACGCCTTTTTCTTTACAGCGCTCACGACGCTTCCATTCGTAATTGGCGTACCAAGGCGGTGTTTCACAGATTTTTGCGGGGTCTTCGTGAATGGCGGTATCTAGGTAAGCGGCACCGGTTTCAAGGCAAGCTTCTAGTACCGACATGTTAATGAAAGCGGATCCTACATTAATCACAATTTGCGATTCTGTGTCTTCAATTAATTTTACTGTGGCGGCCACATCAAGGGCGTCAAGAGCGTATGCTTGAATGCGACCCTCTACCTTCATGCTGCCTTTGTCGATGACACTGGCTACAATATCGTCGCATTTCGTAACGCTGCGCGAAGCAATTGCGATATTGCCCAGTGTGTCATTGTGTTGGGCGCATTTGTGAGCCACAACACGGGCTACGCCTCCGCCGCCGATGATTAAGACGTTTTTTTTCATAGTAACGCTATCTCCAATAGGTATGTCTTGTTTGACAGAATTACGATAAATTCTGTTCAAAGTCTTGGTAGCCAAATTCTTTAACGAGTTCGATGTTGCCATCTAACTGACGTACAGCTATGGACGGCATTCTAACACCGTTGAACCAATTTTTCTTAACCATGGTGTAACCTGCTGCGTCTTGAAACGACAATCGGTCACCTACTTGCACTGTTTTTTCAAACTTGAATTCGCCAAAGATATCACCGGCCAAACAGGATTTGCCGCAAATCATGTATTCGTGCTCACCGTCGCAAGGTGCCATCTTTGCATTCTCGCGATAAATCAAAAGATCCAACATATGAGCTTCGATAGAGCTGTCTACCACAGCGATGTGTTTACCGTTAAACAAGGTGTCTAACACAGTCACTTCAAGCGTGGTACTTTTCGTAATGGCGGCTTCGCCTGGTTCTAAATAGACTTGAATATCGTATGTTTCTGCAAACTTTTTGAGTCGTTGACAGAACTGATCGAGCGGGTAACCTTCCCCTGTAAAATGAATACCACCCCCTAAGCTGACCCATTTTACCTGCTTAATAAGATGGCCAAAACGTTCCTCGATTAAAGTGAGCATGTCATCAAAACGGTCAAAATCGCTGTTTTCACAGTTATTGTGGAACATAAAGCCGGAGATATCATCGATAACATTGGCAATTTTTTCCGGATCCCACTCGCCAAGACGGCTAAAAGGACGTGCAGGATCGGCAATAAGAAACTCAGAGGTACTCACCTGAGGGTTCACTCTCAAACCGCGTGTTTTGTCATGACTCACGTCTTTGAAGCGGTTAAGTTGGCCGATTGAGTTGAAAATAATTTTGTCTGAATGGTCTAATACTTCGCGTATTTCATCATCTGCGTAGGCAACGCTGTAAGCGTGAGTTTCACCCTGGAATTTGGTTTTGCCCAGCTTGACTTCGTACAAAGAAGAGGACGTGGTGCCATCCATATACTCTTGCATAAGGTCAAACACTGACCAGGTTGCAAAGCATTTTAGTGCCAGCAAAGATTTTGCACCGGACTGCTGGCGCACATAAGCGATTTTCTCTAAATTCTTTAAAAGTGCCGCTTTGTCGATAAGATAGTAAGGTGTCTTAATCATAGCAACCTGCCCGTTTGTAAAAAGGCTGTATTCTAGAGCAAAGAAGGGGGCCTTTTCTAGCATAATAATGGTATTTTACAGCGCTTTTTGTGACACTTTTGTGATTTTCACTGTAATCCAGTAAATGGGGGGATAGGGTGATTTTACCTTATGCTGTGATTTAATGAGAGGGCACAACGCATAGAAAGGCGATTAGCCTAAACCATGGCAGCTATTCGATACGTATTCTTTTCAAGCTATCCGTTTTGATTTAGTAATGAAGGATAGGTCTATCGACTGTTTCGCTCTATAATTGTTGATATTAAACGCGTACTTTCAAGCACTTGAGGAATATCTAGACATGTTAATGATAATACTGGGGTTAGTGGTTTTTTTTGGCGTACACTCCATACGCGTGGTCGCCCCTGAATGGCGCCAAGTGGCGATGCTAAAGCATGGGGTGATGCGCTGGCGATTGCGTTTTGGCTTAATCACTTTATTGTCAACGGCACTGATTATTATGGGGTACATGCAAATGCGTGTAGATCCTATCATACTGTGGACGCCCCCCGTTTGGACACGCCACATCGCCGGTTTGATGATGTTGCTGTCATTGTATTTCGTTGGCTCTGCAATAATACCTAAAACTACGATGAAACGACTGATGGGTTATCCCATGTTGATTGCTGTGAAGCTGTGGGCGTTTTCTCATTTGATCAGTAACGGTGAATTGGTTGATCTTATTGTATTTGGTAGCTTCTTAATTTGGTCAACGGTGATGTTTTCTATAAGTCGCAGACGTGATCGAAAAGCAGGCGTGGTTGCTGGCGAGTCAAGCGTGGAATTTGATTTAGCTGCCTTCGTTTTTGCCATGGTTTCATGGTTTGCTATTGTGTTCTACCTGCATGAAATCGTGTTTGGTGTGTCCGCACTTGTATAGAGAGTATGGGCTTGCTTAGAATAAGTAAGCCCATACTTTGATACTTTTAGGCCTTTCTGTTACTGTCCGCGGCCCTTTATTCACAGCAATAGGTAAATAAACAGATGATTTGTGGTTTCGATTATGGAACGTCGAATTGTGCGCTGGGTATTATAGAAGAATCCACAGTGCGTTTGGTCAATTTAGAGGGAGAAAATGCTTTTTTGCCTTCCACAGTCTATGCGTTAGACCGTGATTTAATTACTGAGGCAGTAGGAAGGGGTATACGTGACATCCATCAGCGTCAAGCCTTTGCGGAATTACGTCAAAATCCGTTAACTCGTGCCAAGCGTGCACGTTACGAAGAAGACATAGCGGACGAGGATCAAACCTTATTTTTTGGACGTGCGGCGTTTGAAGAGTATTTTCAATGGCCTGAAGAAGGCTACTTCGTCAAATCCCCCAAATCATTTTTAGGCGGTTCTGGACTGCGCACTGAGCACATACATTTTTTTGAAGATGTTGTGACTGTGATGATGCAAAACATCAAGCAAAGAGCTGAGCAAAGTTTAGGCGCTGACATTACTCATACTGTGATTGGGCGGCCAGTGAATTTCCAGGGCCTAGATGCTGAGGTAAGTAACCGCCAAGCATTGGAGATTTTA
This sequence comes from Marinomonas hwangdonensis, assembly GCF_003721245.1. Classification (GTDB taxonomy): domain Bacteria; phylum Pseudomonadota; class Gammaproteobacteria; order Pseudomonadales; family Marinomonadaceae; genus Marinomonas; species Marinomonas hwangdonensis. Next base: position 320,186 of record NZ_RIZG01000001.1, read on the forward strand.
ACCACAGCGGGCAAGCGTGCGGGCTTCAAAGAGATTGAGTTTCTTTATGAGCCTATTGCTGCTGGGCTAGACTTTGAAGTGGCGCTTCATGAAAACAAAACCGTATTGGTCGTCGACATTGGTGGTGGGACAACCGATTGCGCCATGGTGCGGATGGGACCAGATTATCTAAAAAAAGCTGACAGACGCAGTGATTTTTTAGCCCATACGGGTGAGCGGATCGGCGGGAATGACTTAGATATTCAGATTGCAGGCAAGCACTTAATGCCGCTTTTTGGTATGAATTCATTATTGAAAACCGGTCTACCCATGCCCACCCAGCTTTACTGGAATGCCATCACGACAAATGACGTGTCGGCGATTTCAACCTTTAATAGCATGGACACTAAACAGCAAATCCAGCAATTGCGATTGGATGCCGCCGAGCCCAAATTGATAGAACGCTTCATGCGGATGCGTGAAGAAAAACACAATTACCATATAGTGCGCAGTGCAGAAGAAGCCAAGATCGCGTTATCTGATGCACAACAATATCTCTCATCGTTGGAATACATTGAAGCCGGCTTAGGCGCTAATATAACCCGTGCCGAGTTAACGAAATCCATCGCTTCGCCACTAGAAAAAATGCTAAGCCTGATGGCAAGTGCTATCAATCAGGCGGGTGAAACGCCTGATTTGATCTACATGACAGGGGGATCAGCAAAATCGCCAGTGATACGCGACGCAATACAACAGCGTATTGGTGATATTCCCGTTTTAGACGGAGATCATTTTGGCAGTGTGGCTGCGGGTTTAACTGTCTGGGCAGAGCGGATTTTTCGATAACTCGGTTTAGGTCGTCTTTAATGCCATAAGGCCGCTTTTTTTGGTGTATGTGAAGCAAATTGGTGTATTGTAGTCAAAATAGAATGTTTACCTACTAAACAGTATTTGGTGGAGTGTTTATTTTGATAAAAGCGGTTTGGGCTCAATTAAAAGATCTTTTTTCTTGGAGTGACGTTAAGCGTCCTTGGCATCTTGCGGTGCTTGCTGCCTTGTGTGTAGGCATCCCCGTATTGATTGGTGCAGCTGTTGACCAATTTGCTGTGGCCACTTTGTCCAGTTTGGGAGCCATGGTAATTTTGTATTTGCCGAAAACACGAACGGCTCATCGAATGGTGACGCTCGCCCTGTGTTCTTTTGGTTTTATGGTGTGTTTTGGCCTTGGCTCCTTGAGCAGTTTCCATCCTTTTGTTGCCGCTATGGCCCTTTCATTCCTGTCTTTTGGGGCAATAGTCATTACACGTTATTACTGTTTGCCGCCCCCAGGCAGCTTTTTCTTCATTTTAGTGTCTTGCCTTGCGATCTACTTGCCCTTTGATTTGAGTACATTGGCCAATAACGTGGGTATGGTGGCTTTGGGCGGTATTCTGTCTTGTATTCTGGCCTTTTTTTACAGTTTGGCAACGGGGGCAAACGATTTGCCAGCCACCAAGATTCAAACAGACATCCAAGTGAATGCCATTATTTTAGAAGCCGCCTTAGTGGCTTTCTTCATCGCCTTTTCGTATTTGGTGGCCCTCTGGTTGGCATTGCCCAATGCACTCTGGGTGCCTATTTCTTGTGCGGCGATTTTACAAGGCGCAACGTATCGCATGATCTGGCACCGCAATATCCATCGTATCGTTGGAACGGCACTGGGTATGGCGGTCGCTTGGTTTTTATTTTCTTTGCAGCCAAATTATTGGGTACTGGCTCTGAGTATGATTGTGTTCCAATGTTTGGTGGAGTTGTTGATTGTTAAAAATTACGGTGCCGCCGTCATTTTTATTACTCCGTTAACCGTCATTATGGCGGAATTTACCAGCGCGAACATGAGTACAGATATTTTGTTACAGCATCGTTTAGTGGATATTTCGATTGGCAGTGTTATTGGCATTATTGGTGGAACGGTATTTCATCGAACTTCCCTGTTAAAGCGCATAGAGTCTAAAATGAATGCCCGCAGCTCCTTGTCTGGGCGTTAAGGTTTTTGGCGTTGCCGGCTCCCATGCTCGCTAACAAAATCTAAAAACGCTCGATTGGCTTTAGATAAGTAGCCTTCTTTACGCCATGCTATACCAAGATCGAGCCAAATAGGCGGGTCGAAAGGTCTAGTGATGAGGTCATCATCTTCTTCAATGACCATAGCGAGGAGAGTCGAAATACCAAAGCCTTGTTGGGTGATGGATTTGATCAGCGGAATTAGGTTGGTTTCAAAACCAATTTTTGGCGTTTTCTTACACTGCTTAGCCAGTTTATCAACGATACGACGGTGAAAGTAGCCTTCTTTAAACATCACCAGTTCTTCGTCGAAAAACGCCTCTGGCGACACACTTTTTAGCTGGCTAAAAGGGTGATCCGTCGCCACGGTTACCCGCATTTCTTCACGAATCAAGGCTTGTGTTGCTAAGCTGTCGGGTAGGGTCTCTGCCACGATAACGCCCAAATCCAGCTCGCCATTTTCCAGCATTTTTTGCAGTTGCCAAGTGCCGCCCTCGATCACTTTTAATGTGATAGTAGGGTAGCGATGTCGAAAGGCCATGAGAATTGGCGGAAAGTAATAGGATCCTAACATGCTGGGAATGCCAACACGCACCTCGCCTTGGCTTAATCCTTTTAGCTCACTCATTTCCAATAACGCCTCATCAGCAGCATGAATGATTTTTTCTGCGTGCAGCAGCAGCTTTTTTCCTTCATCGGTGAGACCAATGTTTCGATCTGCTCTGTGTATTAAGGTCAACCCTAAATCGTTTTCGAGCTTTTTGATGGCCATACTGACGGCGGGTTGAGCGACGCCAAGTTGTAGAGCCGCTTTGGTGAAACTCTCGGTTTTGGCGATGGCAATAAAATAACGCAGGGGTTTAATATCCATCAGTGATCCTTATGGATTGTATAAGATAGATATATTTTATTGATAAAGTGGCGGGGCGTATAGTGCTTTTAGTATTTCCATTTTGTTTTTTTCCCTTTTGGAGTAAACCGTGATTGAAGCGGGCAGTTCTGTTTTTTGGCGTGGTACCTTGGCCCTTGTGATTGGTTCTTTTATGGTGTTCGCCAATGTCTATGTTACGCAACCCTTGTTGCCAATGATCGCAGATGAGTTTTCTATTAGCCCTCTTCAAGCCAGTGGTAGCTTTACCATCACGACTTTGACCTTGGGTATTTCCTTGCTTTTTTATGGTCCAATTTCAGATGCCTTAGGTCGCAAAGGCATCATGGTGATGACCATGATAGGCATAACGATCACCACTTTCTGTCTCTCATTGGTGCAGAGCTACGAATCGTTTTTGGCGTTGCGTGCTTTGCAGGGATTTTTCTTGGCGGGTTTGCCCGCGATTGCGGTTGCGTATTTGGGGGACGAATATACACCGGAAGCGTTAATGGTCGCTGTCGGTTTGTACATCAGTGGCAATACCTTAGGTGGCATTGGTGGTCGCCTCATTGGCGGTTTTGCTGGTGAATGGCTAGGACGTTCTGCCACCTTTGAGGTGATGACTGCGATTAGCCTAGCGTGTTTATTGGTTTTTTTCTTTTTATTGCCAAAATCAGAAAATTTTGAGGCTAAGCCGCTGCGCGTTGGTCATATCCTATTCGGAATGAAAAGCCATTTACAAAACCGACGCTTGTTGACCTGTTATTTGATCGGTGGTCTGAGCTTCTTTATTTTCCTTAATCAATACAGCTACGTGACGTTCGTGTTGGAATCGGCCCCTTATAATCTGACGGCAAAATATGTCGGACTCATCTTTTTAACCTATTTGGCGGGAACATTTGGGTCGGCTATTTCTGGAAAACTTGCCAAACGCTGGAACCAACCGAATATTATGGTACTAGGTACTGGTATTTTCATGTTTGGTTCGCTAGTGACATTGGGGGGCTCTTTATGGGCTATCATCGCGGGATTATTGATTAATAGCTTTGGCTTCTTTTTATGCCACTCTACCGCCAGTAGTTTCGTGAGTCGTAACGCTAAACACGCTAAAGCCAGTGCTTCTTCCTTGTATTTAGTCTTCTACTATTTAGGCGCCAGTCTAGGGGGATTTTATCTTGACCCATTTTGGCAAGCGGGTAGCTGGACCGGGGTTATTATGGGCTCTTGGCTTGTGTTAGGTGTTGTCATGCTAGCGGGTCTCAGCCTCATTCGAGATAACAAGCGTGACGCTAATCTTATGCTATCTAGGTCTAATTAAGGTGTTTCTGACCTATTCTAAAACGGAGCGAAGCCTTAGGTATTCTGATAGAGCGATTTTGTCAGCGGCAATATCGAGAGGGTTAGTATGAAGTGGAAACCAGCTTACTTCATCAGCTTCTAGTGAGACGATAGTGCCTTCCCAGTCGTTAATAACATAATAATGGATGAGCTGAAGTTCTCCTGTAGGATGATAAAGGGAACATAAATACAGGTAGTTTGTGGGGACGATATTCAGCTCTTCTTTTAGTTCTCGAAACAGGGTCTGCTCTCTTGTTTCACCATGCTCCATATGACCACCAGGAATCGCGATCAAATTGGGATCGTACTCTTTGTCTTGGGCGCGCTTTTCTAACAGAACTTGTTGGTCTTTTAGCACGACAAAAGACACACATTCATGGATTTGCATTGCGATAACCCCTATTGTTTGGGAAGAATCCAGCGAAAAGCTGTCATAAGTTCCCCATTAAAATTACCATAGCAGTCAAATCCATTTGAATACCTTAAACAGAGCAAATAATGAACACCAAAATTTACAAAGAAGTCTTGTACCTTGCCAAAGAGCTAATGCGTTGCGCAAATAAAAAAGACCAAGCAGGCTTTGATGCCTTCTACCAAGAGCTTAAACAGATTTGCGAAGACAACGACGGCACAGACAAAGATCATCCGGTACAGTGGGAAACCTTGGGCGATTTTACCGATGAGCTAGAGCAGGCCATTGGTATCTATGATAAGGCGTTAGAAAAAGCCATCGCGATGAACTCGAAAGATTACCTGTCTTCTATTGGTTTTTCGGCCGCTTTGCTAAAAGTCGAGTTGGGTGACAAAGTCGGCGCGATTCAGTACTTAGAGCAAGCCAAAATTCACAGTAACAAAATCATTGATAAAGAGTTGAAAGCAGAAATCCACGATTTATTAAAAAAACTGCAAGACGAATAACACAGCAGAGACACAATATGGAACGTCCTTCCAAGGAGCAAATCAGTCAGCTCCCACTGTACGTCGGCCTTGATCTTATCGACATCAGTCTGGTTGAAAATGAGCAAGAGGCTGCGCTGGCGATACGAGCGTTAGAAAATGAGCCATGTTTGGGTTACGACACCGAAAGTAAGCCCATTTTTCAGAAAGGGGAAATTAGCCCGGGTCCATCACTCATTCAGCTAGCCACACAAACCAAAGCGTTTCTTTTTCCAACGCGATTTCCGGCTGCCGTCGCTGCGGCGAAAGCCTTGTTAACCAACCCAAACATTCAGAAAGTAGGCTTTGGAATTAAGGATGACAACCGAGAGTTGCGCAGCAAACTGGATATCGACATAGTTAATACACACGATTTATCGATGACACTGAAGCACCTTGTTGGAGAAAAAAACAGCATAGGCGCCCGCGCCGCTGTCGCCATGGTGCTTGGAAAGCGCCTTGGCAAGGGGGCACAAAAATCCAACTGGGGGGCTTATCCACTCAGGGCCAACCAAATTCAGTATGCTGCCAACGACGCGCATGCGGCTATATGCGTTAAAAAAGGCATTGAACAAAAAGAGTAAATGGCTCCCTATTGCTTAATGAAATACGTTGACGAGGAAGAAAGTATGAAAGATTTATTGCCAGAATTGTGTGACCGGTTTCCAGATAAGGTTCGTGTTGTTGAACCTATGTTTGCCAATTTTGGCGGTAGGGAGAGGTTTGGTGGTGAAATCGTCACCATTAAAGCCTATGAAGACAATTCACTCGTTCGCGAGCAAGTGGCCCAGCCTGGAAAAGGCAAGGTATTGGTAGTGGATGGCGGCGCATCAATGCGTAAAGCCATGCTCGGGGATATGTTGGCTGAAAAAGCCGTTGAAAATGCGTGGGAGGGAATCATTATTTATGGCTGTATTCGCGACGTAAACGCCATCAGCGAGCTGGAAATCGGTGTGCAGGCATTGGGCGCGCATCCCGTGAAGACGGAAAAGCGTGGGCTAGGTGATTTAAACGTGGCAGTCACATTTGGTGGTGTGACATTTGTCCCAGGTGAATATGTGTATGCCGACAATAATGGCATACTAGTATCGTCAGAAAAATGGGATATAAATTAAAAAAACGTTTCTTAATTCGACTGTTTACTATTTTATTCTTAGGTGAGATTTAAATTATTCCAACCTCAGTAATTAGAATACAATAATAAAAAATCATCACACGATATATTCAAATATCGCGTGATGATCCATTACCAGAACATTTTACCTAGATAAGTAAAGGTATTATTTTGGCAATAAAACTTTATCAATTACGTGAATTACACCATTGCTGGCTTTGACATCTGCCATCACGACTTTCGCGTCGTTGATCATCACGTTGCCGTAGCTGGTTTTTACTGTGACCGCTTGGCCTTGTACGGTATTTGCGCTGTCTAATTTAACCACATCAGCGGCAGTAACTTTGCCAGCAACCACATGATATGTAAGTACAGCAACCAATTTGTCTTTGTTTTCAGGCTTTAATAGCATTTCGACCGTGCCAGCTGGCAGTTTTGCAAACGCCTCATCTGTTGGAGCAAAAACAGTGAAAGGCCCTTCGCTTTTTAGTGTCTCAACCAAACCACCTGCTTGAACGGCCGCGACCAAGGTTCCAAATGATCCATTTTCAACAGCGACATCAACAATATCTTTTTTCATACCATGGTGATCAGCGTGAGCAGCAGGCATAAACATGAAGCTAGCAGCGATAATTGGCAATGTTGCAACTAATTTTTTTAACATGATAATTTCCTTTAAGGTTAAATAATAGTTTGATATTTCATATTGTGTTGAACATGATAATTTACGACGCGGACGAAATCTTGGATCAAAATAATTTTCAAAAAAATTAAAAATAATATAGTAGAAGGTAAAAGAGTGTTGGAAGACGTTGATTTGCTGAATTTTTATAGCGCCATATAGAACAGAAGATATGGCCTATCTTGTACGTCAACTGATAGTCAAGGTGCCACACTTGGAGATCGTTTTAGCCAAGGAGTCAATAAAGATGGATTGATACGACTATTGTACTAGTGAGTCGTTAGCGAGGCATTGGTTGTTTTTAAAATTGGATAGAAGGTTCATCATAATATTGTGCATATTTAGGACTTTATGCTCTTTTTTGCCTATCATATGACATGTATGGATTGAATTTTAATATGAGAAGGAATGATTTATTGAACGATTGGAACCTCTTATGCTGATTAAACACAAATTGATTTTAAATACGGCCTTGTTGGTGGTGGCGTTGATTGCCATGCTAGGCATTTTTTATAATTCACAGAGCAATCTTGAAAGACTGACTTATGCGAAGAACCTTGTTGTGCATCAGCAAGTCGATATGCTTACTCTGCGTCGTCATGAAAAAGACTTTCTTGCCCGTCTCGACCTTTCATACGAAGAAAAATTTAACGATACAGTCGCCTCTCTACTTGAAGATCAAGTCTTACTTAAAGACATTATGGATGAGTTTTCGATTGATCATCGCACCTTGTTGGCGCTGGCTGCCGATTTTAAAGAGTACCAGAGTGACTTTACGTCGGTGGTGGCCGCTTCTGAGGCGCTAGGGCTGACACCAGAGACCGGTTTACAAGGGCAACTGCGCAGAGCCGTACACAATATAGAAAGTGAATTGTCTGCGCTAAATCAGGATGCCTTATTAGTCACCATGCTGCAGCTACGTCGCCATGAAAAGGATTTTATGTTGCGCCAAGATCCAAAGTACATAACCTCTTTTAATCAAACCTTAGACCGATTAAAAAGCAACGTTCAAACGGCTGCATTGCCTGAGGACAAAGTGTCGTTACTGGTATCCCTTGCTGAGCAATATCGACAAGGCTTTAATCAATATGCGGACGGCAAAAAAGCCTTGGGTTTGAGTAGTCAAGAAGGCAAGTTGTTGTCCATGCGAGAGTCGATTCATAAAACGGAAACGGCGCTTGAATCTTTAGAGTCACAAATAAGTGTCGTGATTCAGTCAAAAGCTTCCTTTGCTATGATGATGACGGTTATTTTTTGTGGTGCCATCATAGTGCTTGGGGTGTTGGTGGCTTGGATAATAAATCGTACGATCAATTCCGCCTTGAATACGATTCAAACGACGATGCGAAACATTCAAACCACGCACAATCTGCGCCTGCGTGTTGACCTGCCTGCTAAAGATGAGATCGGTTTTGTTGCGGCTAGTATCAATGATATGTTGGTGGACTTTAGTCGCGTGATTACAAACGCCGATCAAACAGTTAAAGAAATGAATACGACCACGATTGAGTTGTCAAAAAATGCGACACGTACGGCAGACGATGCACAGAAACAAAGAGCGGAAACCGATATGGTTGCTGTTTCAGTCACGGAAATGGTCGGCACTGTGGAAGACATATCTCGTAACATGGAAATGGCCGCGTCGAAAGCGTTATCAACTCAAGAAAACACTCGTGAAGGTCAGTTGAAAGTGAACTCAGCCATTGAGCGTATACGCCAGCTGTCAGAACGATTAGAAGGTTCTGTTGAAACGGTCAGCGCATTAGCCAAAGAAAGTGAGAGCATTGGAACGGTATTAAATGTGATTCAGGGCATTGCTGAGCAGACTAATTTGTTGGCGTTAAATGCGGCAATCGAAGCGGCGAGAGCCGGTGAGCAGGGACGTGGCTTTGCGGTCGTCGCTGATGAGGTACGCGCGTTAGCCAGCCGCACGCATTCTGCAACAGAAGAAATTTCTGACATTATTGTGACCTTGCAAGAGCGCACAAAAAGCATTGTCGTGTTAATGGAAGATTGTCGACAAGATGGCGCCTTAAGCCGTGATGAAGCTGCTACTACCGGCGTTGTGCTGGATCAAATTATGTTGGATGTAGAGGAAATCTCGACCATGGCAGGGTCGGTATCAACGGCCATCGAACAGCAGACCATTGCCGCCAATGAGATCAGTAAAAATGTCGATACTATTCGTGAAATCACTGAAGATACCACCGAGTCTGTCGCTTTAAATTCGAAAGCCAGCCAAGCGATCGCTGCTCAGGCGGATGCTTTGAATCGCAGTATTTCCACTTTTAAAGTGTGAAGACTCAAATTTAAAGTTTAATATTTATCTGACCCCAATAGTTCCCAATAGTTCCGATAGTTTAGGAGTCCAAAATAGTGTCTGAGTGGTTAGCTAAGTATGAAGTGCAGTTTTATGCGTTCTTAGAGGCTCAGGGGTATGCGGATGCTGCCCATGATTTGGCTCATATTCATAGAGTGGTTAAAATAGCGAAGCAGTTAGGTGCTGAAGAAAATGCGGTCTTGGACGTCGTCGTGCCTGCGGCTTGCTTGCACGATTGCGTGTCTTTACCGAAGAACCACCCAGATCGTCATTTGGCGTCGACATTAGCGGCAGATAAAGCCATTGAGTTTTTAACCTCGATGGATTACCCAAGCAAGTATTATGAGGAGATACATCATGCTATCCGTGCCCATAGTTTTAGTGCAAATGTGACACCAAAAAGCATAGAGGCCAAAGTGGTTCAAGATGCAGATCGTTTGGATGCGCTTGGGGCGATCGGTATTGCCCGTTGTCTACAAGTGAGTGGTGCTTTAAACAGAGCCTTGTATTCCCTAGATGATCCGTTCTGTGGCACGCGCGAGCCTGATGATGAACATTATTCTATTGATCATTTCTATAATAAGCTGTTTCGCATCGCCCAAAGTTTGAATACGCCTTCAGCCCAGTTGGAAGGGATAAGAAGAGAAAAAAGGATGCGGGCTTTTTTGGATCACCTAGCACTAGAGATTTAATGTTAGTGTGTTTCATATTTTAATGAAGCGTACAGCGGCATAAGCTTGCTCGCTGTACGCTTAGCTATATAAATCGCCACCCTTAGTGGGTACCAAAAAAGGAATGGCAGGACGGCATCAGGCAATTCGTTCAGCAGCTAGGACAAGGCGACTATTTATGAGCAAATTCGTGGGGATAACTCAGCATCTGCCCCTAATTGTTGATGTTTCATACATCGCGTTCTGTGAGTAATTGACGACAGTTACGCACTGTGAGAACGCGTATTTCGAGGCCCAAACTATAAACAATGCGGTAATGACCAAAAATTATTTCACGGTAATTAGTATGAGGCATTTCAGGAACCATACGGCCCATTTCTGGCATTGAGCCGAGCAACTCTGTTTTGTCGAACACTTCACTCACCCACTTTTCTGCAGCTGATGGGTTATCCAAAGCAATAAACTCTGCGGCGTCACCAAGTTTTTGTAACGCTAGAGGTGACCAGACTACTTTCATGTGATGATACGTCTCAGAACTTGAGAACGAGCATCTTCGTTTGATAAACCTAAACCGGCAGCCAATTGAGCTTCTGCAGTACGCATTTCTTCGAGTAATTCGATTTTCTCTTGCATTGCTTCATACTCCGCAACGTCAAGAACAACGGCTACACCTTTACCTCGTTGTGTAATAACTAATGGTCGACGAGTCTCATTGATCTGTTTGATAAATGATGCAACGCCAGCACGGAACTCAGACAAAGGTTGTATATCTTGATCAAGGTGAATACGGCTCATAATGAACTCCATTTTGTACAATTTAATGTACAAACAATAGTCTAATTGGGGTTTTCGAGCAAGGAATTGATTTTGAGAATTTAGGGTCATATGAAAAAAGCTATGATGGATTCTGTGGATTATGAAAGCTTCGCTTTCAGCGGCGGATTGCGGTCGTACTTCCCTTATTACAATGGTATGGACTCCTCCCCAATTCAGCAAAATTCCGATAAATTGGGAGGCGACCAAACCAAAGGAGCCATACCATGAATAATAGTACGACAATTTGTATCGATTTAGCGAAAGAAGTTTTCCAAGTTGCTGTCTTCAATCAAGCCGGTAAAGCTAAGTTAAATAAAGAAGTCACAGCGAAAAAGATGTGTCTCATCATTGCTCAATACCCTGATGCAGCGATCTATATGGAAGCTTGTGGCTCAGCGCATCATTGGGCTAGGCGCTTTACATCATCAGGTCATAAAGTGGGCCTTATTCCCCCGCATCTTGCTGCAAAATACCGAGTGGGTAATAAGAGTGATAAAAATGATGTCCTTAGTATTTATAAGGCCTGTAAGAATCAGCAGCTACACTGCGTTCAGATCCGTACATTAGAGCAGCAAGATATTGCTACTTTACATAAATTCCGCGAAGGCTATAAGAAAGAACGCAATCAAATTGCCAATCGTCTTCGAGGTTTTGGTCGTGAGTATGGTGTTAATTTTGCCTTAGGCATCAATAAGCTTCTTAAGCAAGTGCCTATTGCGCTTGAAGATGCTGAAAATGAAATGACCGTCGTTGCACGCAGGGTAATATTTAGACTGTTAGAGCAACTTAGACATGTGATCATGCTGATGAAAGAGGTCACTGATGAGATCGAAGCAATAGCAAAGCAAATAGATGCCTGCCAACGATTGGTTCAATTACCCGGTATTGCCTGGCTTGGAGCCAGCATGATGTATGCTAAGTTCGGTTCGGCTGAGTGCTTCAGGCGCGGCCGAGATGCCAGTGCCAGCATTGGTCTTGTACCTGCGCACAGTGGCAGTGGCGGCAAAGTCACCATTGGTAGGATTACCAAACGAGGTGATACGTATCTGCGTACACTGATCATCAATGGGGCAAGATCTTTGGTCATTCATGTCAAAGAAAAAACAGACGGCTTAAGTTGTTGGGTAAGGCAATTGCTCAACACGAAAGGGTTCAATAAAACCATAGTGGCCGTCGCCAACAAACTGGTCAGAATGGCGACAGCCATGCTGAAAAGTGGGCTTGAATATCGTCAACCTGTCGCACAGTAACGATGATGTTAAATAAGCCAGTGAGTAAAGAAAGTACCAACCTAGACAGTTAGCAATAGAGATTGAACGGAATAAACAGCTAGCAAGCAAACCAAATGAAACCTGTGTAGGGCATAGGCTTTTAAAGCCGTCATGGCGATAAGGCATTTGGTTCACGGCGAATAAAGCCGTTAAGGTCTGGAGTAGCTCTCCATAATAAGACCGAATATACGAAAGCTAACGCAAGTTTGTTATGACCGTTAATAAGTATTGTTAATAACCAAGTGGAGTACGCATGATTCTTTATTAAAAAATAGGGACGCTACTGTTGCATCCCCAGAGGAGTCCATATACGCCCTACGAGTAGCTACGATGACGTCAGTTCGACGCGACGAAGTTGCGCGACTTTATGGAGTTTCAGGGTCATTGTTTGACGAGCGATCTCCCACCGAATAAACAATCTATGCCTTACGATACAGCGAGCGTAGGGGGACAATCATGTGCCTATGAAGAAAGTCAGGTTAAAGATCTTAAAGCGAATTTTTGCTTTCTTTATAGACTAAAGTTTTTGGGTGCTAGCAAAAAGTTACCCGCTCAGCTTTTACCTGAATTAAAAAGTAGAATAAAGCTATTCGCTCAAAGCGTTTTGATGGCATTCATGTACATCTTTAACCGTCAGATCACGCCTCGTACCTCGGCTAATCTGACCTACAAGATCTAGCGCAGTAGTTTAGCGACAGCTTCCTTCGCTGGAATGACGGTTGTGAGGGTAAAAGGGGTTCGCCCCCTTACTAGATGCAAAAAAAGCCCCGCATGGCGGGGCATCAAACTAGGGAGTGACTACGATAAGGTCACGCGCTGTTGTTACACAGCATTCTGATCCGGTGCTGTAAAAGAATACAACACCAAACGCAGACTGGTTTCCCGTTGCGCCATGTCTGGTATTACCATGACGTAACGGGACGATTTCTTTAAATGGCTTTGTGATTCTGTTCGTTGTTTTTCAGTACTTCATCAAGGTGTAGCCAAGTTTCGATGACGGTGTCTGGGTTAAGAGACATGCTTTCGATGCCTTGCGCTACGAGCCAGTCGGCGAAGTCGGCGTGGTCGGATGGGCCTTGTCCACAGATGCCAACGTATTTACCTTGTTCACGACAGGCGGTGATCGCCATTTTTAGCAGTTTTTTGACGGCTGGATTACGTTCGTCGAATTTGTCGGCGATCAATCCTGAGTCGCGGTCAAGTCCAAGTGTTAGTTGGGTTAAATCGTTTGAACCGATTGAGAAGCCATCGAAGTATTGTAGGAACTCGTCTGCCAGTAGGGCGTTAGACGGTAATTCGCACATCATGATGACTTTCAGGCCGTTTTGACCGCGAGCCAAGCCTTGTTCCGCAAGCAGTTCGGTAACTTGTTGTGCTTCTTCCAAGGTACGAACAAATGGGATCATGATTTGTACGTTGGTTAAGCCCATTTCATTACGAACTCGGCGGATGGCTTCACATTCTAGGGCGAAGCAATCACGGAACGAGTCGTCGATGTAACGCGCGGCGCCACGGAAGCCAAGCATTGGGTTTTCTTCGTCCGGTTCAAACAACGGACCGCCAACAAGGTTGTGGTATTCGTTTGATTTGAAGTCAGACAAACGCACGATGACTGGCTTCTGGGAGAAGGAGCACGCTAGTGTTGCGACGCCTTCGACCAGTTTGTCGACGTAGAATTCCACTGGGCTTGAGTATCCGGCGATGCGGTGGTTGATCTCTTCCTGCAGTGCGGGTGTCATGTCTGCGTAGTTCAGCAAGGCTTTTGGGTGAATGCCGATCATGCGGTTGATGATGAACTCTAAGCGAGCCAAACCAATGCCGGCGTTTGGTAGCATGGCAAAGTCGAAGGCGCGGTTGGGGTTACCCACATTCATCATGATTTTTACGGGCAGTTCTGGCATGTTGCCGACTTCAGAAGTGATGATGTCGAAAGGCAGTTCGCCTTGGTAAACAAAGCCCATGTCGCCTTGCGAGCAAGATACGGTGACGATTTGACCATCTTGCAATACGTCTGTTGCGTCGCCACAGCCAACCACCGCTGGAATGCCTAGCTCACGAGCGATAATCGCGGCGTGACAAGTACGGCCACCACGGTTGGTGACGATCGCAGAAGCACGCTTCATGATGGGTTCCCAATCCGGATCGGTAATGTCGGTTACTAGAACGTCACCCGGTTGGATGCGATCCATTTCAGTAATGGACGATAATACTTTCACCGCGCCTGTGCCTATTTTATGACCAATGGCACGACCAGTGATCATCACTTGAGAGGTTTTCTTTAGGTTGTAACGTTCCATGCTTTGGGCATTGGCTTGGCTACGAACGGTTTCTGGACGCGCTTGAACAATGTAAATTTTGCCATCAATGCCGTCTTTCGCCCACTCAATGTCCATCGGGCGTTGGTAGTGTTTTTCAATAATACAGGCTTGTCGAGAAAGGTCTTCAATTTCGTCGTTGGTTAGAGCGAATCGGTTTTGGTCATCCAAAGCAACGGGAACGATTTTAACAAATTCGTCGCTGCCCGCTTCGGCGTATTCCATTTTTTGTGCTTTGCTGCCTAGGCTCTTACGCACAACAGCAGGGCGGCTTGCCGCCAGTGTTGCCTTGTGAACGTAGTATTCGTCTGGGTTGACGGTACCTTGTACAACCATTTCCCCAAGTCCGTAAGCGGCGGTGATGAAGACCACTTCGTCAAAGCCAGATTCTGTATCTAGAGTGAAGAGTACGCCAGAAGCGCCTATGTCACTGCGAACCATTTTTTGAATGCCAGCGGACAAAGACACGCCTTGGTGTTCAAAGCCTTGGTGAACGCGGTAAGAGATAGCACGGTCGTTAAATAGAGAAGCAAATACGCGTTTGATAGACGCCTTGATGTCCGCCAAGCCTTTCACGTTTAGGAAAGTTTCTTGCTGTCCTGCGAAAGACGCATCTGGTAAGTCTTCCGCCGTAGCAGAAGAGCGTACCGCAAATGAGGTGTCGTCTGCGTTGTCGTCACAAAGGGTCGCAAAAGCAGCTTCAATTTCTTGGTCAAACTCGGCTGAGAAAGTCGCTTCTTCAATCCAGGTGCGAATTTTCACGCCAGTTTCAGCCAATGCGTGAACATCGTCCACATTGAGGGTGTTTAGAGTTTGGTGGATTTTTTCGTCAAGACCACTTTCTGTAATGAAGCTTTGATAAGCATAGGAAGTAGTTGCGAAACCGTTTGGCACTTGAATACCTAGGTCTGTCAGGTTGGAAATCATTTCACCTAAAGAGGCGTTTTTGCCGCCTACTTCACCGACATCTTCCATATGAAGATCTTTAAACCACTTAATGAATTTGCTCACTCGAAACTCCAATTATTGTTTCTTATTAAAAGAATGGCCAGTTCGCCATGAAGACATCGGGGACGGATTAAAACGCCATTGGCACTTGTCAAAACACGGTGTCTGAGTCCATTGTATGAAGTTAAGTCCTAGCGGATAAAATCGAATATTCGATGTAGTTTTATTTCAATCGAAAAATCAAATGTCGTTAGATAACAACAATAAAAGGAAGCTCTTGATGAAAGTGTATTTTGTGTCGGATGGCACGGCGATCACAGCAGAGGTGTTTGGTTCGGCTATGTTGTCATTTTTTGATGTGGCCGTAGAGACCAAAAGTGTGCCTTTTTTGGGTACCAAAGATCAGGCAGAGGGGTTAAAACAACAGATTAATCTGGAGGTTCAGCAAGGCATTGCTTTGCTGGTGTTTTATACCATTTCCGATGTGGCTATCCGCGAGATTATCGATTCGTGCGATTGTCATTGTTATAACTTGTTTGGGGATTTGTTGTCACCGATTGAACAAGCGTTAGGGGTAAAGGCGCAGCCGACAGCGCAAAAAGCGCACGGCATGAAAGAAGGAGTGTACGATGGCCGTATAGACGCCATTAACTACGCGTTGGCGAATGATGACGGGGCGTCGGTAAAGAATTTTGCTGAGGCAGATATCATCTTGTTGGGTGTGTCACGTTCTGGCAAAACACCGACCAGTTTGTATTTGGCGATGCAATACGGGATCAAGGCCGCCAACTATCCGATCACTGAAGACGATTTTTCCACGCCAGGCTTGCCTAAAGTGCTAAAAGACCATAAGAAAAAGCTGTTTGGTTTGACCATAGACGCCCAACGATTGCACGAGATTCGTACGGGCCGTATGGCATCGAGTAAATACGCTTCTTCTCGTCAGTGCCGCTATGAAGTGGACGAGGTGGAGTCCTTGTATCGCCAAGAGCGCATTCCATTTTTAAACTCAACACGGCTGTCTGTGGAAGAAATTTCCACCAAAGTGATGGCAGAGATGAATTTGGTTCGTCATCGACAGTAGAGAAAACCACTTTATTGATCGAATAATTCGATAGGTTCGTGTTTTTTGTGATTTTTATGAACAAAATAGGCAATAAAAACGGCCGTCTTAGTCTGAAAAGGCCTAACAATGTGTTGTGTCGGGCCAATAAGTGGGGCTGTTTGGGCCTAAAAAGGGTGTAAATCGTGCAAAATGTTGTGCAATTACCAAATGAGCAGATCTAGACTGTGCAGAAAATGCTTAGAGAAAGACGATCGTGCAGAGTATTTGCTGAATATGCTCTATAATGTGGGTAATCGAACAAAATGACGGTTGAACAGTAACACACCCTAAGCGTGATGCAATCCAACACCGTCGATGTTCAACATACATAAGATGTTCATACTTCTATTTTATAAAAGGGCGTCTTATTGATAAAACCAAGGATAAATATACATTGAGTAATAAAAAAATTAACGATCCCCATATGCAACGTGAAGCGTCTAAGTACGATAACCCCGTACCCAGCCGTGAATTCATTTTAGAGTTTCTTGCCACCCAGAACAAAAGCATGGGGCACTTTGATCTGTGCTCGGCGTTCTCTTTAACGGGTGAAGACGAAATTGAGGCACTACGCCGTCGTCTTATCGCCATGTGCCGAGACAACCAGCTTACCAGTAATCGAAATGACCAATACACGCCCATTTTAGCCAGTGACCTGATTGAAGGTTACGTACAAGGCAACAAAGAAGGTCATGGTTTCCTACTGCGTCCAAGTGATGACGATATTTTTCTATCGGCCCGTCAAATGCAAAACGTGATGGATGGCGATAAAGTCAAAGTGCGCCTTTCTGGTCGCAGCGTGAAAGGTCGTTTAGATGGTGTCGTGGTTGAAGTGCTAGAACGTAAGCACACTCAGCTTGTTGGCAGATATTATGAAGAGAGCCGCACGGCTTTCGTTACACCAGAAAACCCTCGTATCGCTCAAGATATCTTGATCACCACAGAGTCGGGTTTGACACCCAAGCATGGTCAATATGTGTTGGCTGAAATTGTCACTTACGCTGAGCGTGGTAAGCCCGCCCAAGGTTTAGTGAAAAAGATTCTTGGTGACTTTATGGCACCAGGTGTCGAAATCGAAGTCGCTATGCACCGCTATGAGATCCCGAACGAGTGGCCAGCAGCGGTTGAAAAACAAATCAAGAACTTCAGCACCGAAGTCGCTGAAGAAGACAAAGAATTTCGCGTTGATTTGCGTGACACGCCTTTCGTTACCATAGACGGTGAAGACGCGCGTGACTTTGATGATGCCGTGTATTGTGAAAAAACAGCGGGTGGTTGGAAGTTGTTCGTGGCCATTGCCGATGTGTCTCACTATGTGAAAAAAGGCACGGCTTTAGACGAAGAAGCTATTGTGCGTGGTAACTCTGTGTATTTCCCTGGTCGCGTTATTCCTATGCTGCCAGAGGTGTTGTCGAACGGTTTGTGCTCTTTAAATCCTGACGTAGATCGTTTGGTGATGGTGGCAGAGATTTCGTTAACCACCAAAGGCAAGATGCGTGGCTACAAATTTTATGAAGGCGTGATTCGTTCCCATGCCCGTTTGACCTACTCGAAAGTGGCGAAAATGATCGCTGCTGAGCCAGAAGAGCAAGGCATTGAATTACGTGAGCGTTATGCATCTATTGTGTCGCACATTGATGATTTAAATGGTTTGTACCACACACTGAGAGGTGCTCGTGACGAACGCGGTGCCATGGAGTTTGACACTGTTGAAACGCGCATGGTGTTCGATGAAAACTCGAAGATTGAGCACATTATTCCCGTCGAACGCAACGACGCGCACAAGTTGATTGAAGAATGTATGTTGTGTGCCAACGTGGCGACCGCTGAGCTTCTTATGAAGGCCAATTTGCCTGCCTTGTACCGTGTGCATGAAGGGCCAAAAGACGATCGTTTGTTGACCCTGCGTACTTACTTGGGTTTGCTGGGATTAGAGTTAACTGGTGGCGCCAAGCCGACGCCGGCCGATTACGCGGCCTTATCCGAAGCGATTAAAGACCGTGCAGACGCCCGTAGCATTCAAACTATGATGCTGCGCTCTATGTCACAGGCTGTGTATCAGCCGGATAATTTGGGTCACTTTGGTTTAAACTACGAAGCCTATACGCATTTTACATCGCCTATTCGTCGTTATCCTGATTTGTTGGTGCACCGTGCGATTCGGTACTTGATTCGTGGTGAAGGTCGACCTGCGGTGCGTCAAGCCCATCGTGTGGCTGGCAGTTTAGAAATCAAAGCGCGTAAAATTTACGGCTACACCGATGCCGATATGGACAGCTTGGGTGAATCTTGTTCTTTGACCGAGCGTCGTGCCGATGAGGCTACTCGCGACGTAGAAGCTTGGCTGAAATGCCAATACGTTGAACAGCATTTGGGCGAACCCTTTAATGGGATCGTTACGGCGGTGACGTCGTTTGGTTTGTTTGTTGAACTACAAGGTTTGTTTGTTGACGGCTTAGTGCATATATCAGGGCTTGGACAAGATTATTTTGTCCATGACATGGAACATCAGGCCATCATTGGTGAACGTACGGGGCGAGTTTTCCGTCTTGGTGATACGTTAAAAGTGCGTGTGGCGAGTGTCAATTTAGAACAGCGTAAAATTGATTTGAGTCTTGATGATGTCAGCGTGCGTCAGCCACGCAGAAAAGTGGAGCGCAATGAGTTAACCGAACTGGAAATGCAATTGGCGCAGTTACCGCCGATTGAATTAGGCGGGCGCTCTAAGCCAAAATCAGCGACGAAATCAGAGGGCGACAAGCCCAAAGGCGATAAGTCGGCCAAAGAAAATAAAGAGTCTGATGGCAAAGCGAAGAAAAAGCGCCGCTCTCCTGTGTCTAAGGGTAAGCGCATTCGGCAGAAAAAGTCAGCAACCGCCGCTGCGGCAAGTGGTAAACCGGCTTCTGCTGCTGCCAAAAAGCCGAAGAAGCCAAAAAAACCAAAAAAGAACAACGCTAAGCCAAAAGCGAGAGAATGATCTAAAGGCCTTTTTATTCAGATTATTTGGATGAAAAGGCCTTTTTGTTGCCGAATTTTTGCCCCCGAATTTTGATTACAGAGAAAACAATGTCAGATTTAGAATGGATATATGGCATACATGCCGTAGAAAACGCCTTAACGCAACAACCTGAGCGCGTGAAAGAAGTGCGTTTTCAAGAAGGTCGTGATGACAAGAAAAACCAGCGACTAGTACAACTTTGTAAATCCAACAAAGTGCGCTATAGCGTGGTACCGCGTAAAGAATTAGATCAACTTTTTACCAAGAATAAAGAGCGCGCTGTTCACCAAGGTGTGGTGGCTTATACCACAATGAACAAAGCGGGTAGTGAGGCGGACTTGCATACTTTGGTAGCGGGTTTAGAGGAACCCCCTCTGATTATTATTTTAGACGGTGTGACCGATCCACATAACCTAGGCGCGTGTTTGCGCAGTGCCGACGCGGCAGGCGCTCATGCTGTTGTCATGCCAAAAGATAACTCGGCGCCTTTGAATGCCACCGTCAGTAAAGTGGCGTGTGGTGCGGCAGAAAGCATGCCGGTTTACGCTGTGACAAATCTCGCTCGTACCATGAAAAAATTACAAGACCAAGGTGTGTGGATTTTTGGCACCGCAGGTGAAGCAACGCAAACGATTTACGAGCAAGACTTGACCATTCCGACGGCCATCGTCATGGGTGCGGAAGGGGAAGGTATGCGTCGTTTGACTCGTGAACAATGCGATTACCTTGTGAAACTGCCCATGGCTGGTGTCGTTTCCAGTTTAAATGTGTCTGTAGCAACGGGCGTTTGTTTATATGAAGTCGTGCGCCAACGTGCCGCAAAATCGACAGGTTAAGAGGGAACTATGTTACACAAACAATTTGCTATTTCGGCTTTGCCTTCTTCTATTGAAGCCGATCTACGCCACAAAATTGACACGAAAACCAAACCACTAGGGTCATTGGGTGAGCTAGAGCATATTGCTTTTAAGCTTGGTAAAATACAGCAAACACTGACCCCCGATGTTTCTAAACCCAAAATGATTGTCTTTGCGGCGGATCATGGGGTAGTGGCTCAAGGCATTAGCTTGTTTCCTCAGGAAGTGACACCGCAAATGGTGATGAACTTTTTAATGGGCGGCGCGGCGGTGAGTGTGTTTTGTGAACAACATAATGTGCCTTTGCGTGTGGTGGATGTTGGTGTGAACGCAGAGCTTGCTCCTCATCCTTTGTTGGGTGCACGTAAAGTGGCGTTTGCTTCTCAGGACTTTAGCCAACAGGCTGCGATGACCTCTCAGCAAGTAGCGTTAGCGATTCAGGCGGGTGTTGATGAAGCGAATATGGCGATCGATGCGGGTACGAATTTACTCATGTTCGGTGAGATGGGCATAGGGAATACCTGTGTGTCTTCCTGCATGATGGCGGCTCTGATTGCTGTCAGTGCAGCAGACAGTACTGGTCGTGGCACGGGCTTAGATCAAGCAGGTGTGTCCCATAAAGCCCAAGTTATTGAGCAATCATTAGTACGTGCTGAACAAGAAACAGGCCAAACACGATCCAGCTGGAGTGCGCAAACACTCGCCGAACAGCTTGGTGGCTTTGAGATTCTCGCCATGGCTGGCGCCATGTTGCAATCAGCGCAGCGTCAAACGGCCTTTGTGGTGGATGGTTTTATTTGCACAGTGGCCCTATTGTTCGCACAAAAAGTGGCACCCAATGTCAGTGACTACGCGATTTTTGCTCATCAATCGAATGAAAAAGCTCATAAAATGCTGTTGGACCAGTTCAACGCTGACCCTATTTTGTCGTTGAATTTACGCTTAGGTGAAGGTTCTGGTGCGATTTTGGCGTACCCTCTGATCCAAAGTGCTTGTGTGTTTCTGAACAAAATGGCGAGTTTTGAAAGCGCTGGTGTGACAGATTCTAAATAACTTCAGTTGTACGAAAATTAGGTATACATAATCCATTATGAAAGGCGTCATTGTTGGACCATATTGGCAAGGCTTTAAACGCAGTCTTGTTACTTACACTCGAATCCCATTGAAAGTGGATTGGAGTGAGGATATAAAGCACACCCCGGCGGTGTGCTTTTTACCATGGATTGGTGTAGTTGTGGCGTTATTGAGTGCATGGCCATTATGGTTTGATTGGTCGGCTTCATTGCAAGCGCTATTGATGCTGCTGACTGCGGTGTTAGTTACGGGGGGCTTTCATGAGGATGGTCTCATGGACAGCTGTGATGGCTTAGTGGGAGGGTGGGATAAAGAGCAACGCCTTGCCATCATGAAAGACTCGCGTATTGGTAGCTATGCGGCGCTTGCGATTTGGTTTTCTTTAACCCTGAAGTGGTTATTGCTCACTGAATTGCTCGAAGCCATCCCTAGTTCATTTTTGGGTTTTATGTACACTTTAAGTGCTTGGTGTTTTGTACACATATTAGCACGTGTTTTACCGCTGGTTCTAATGCGTCGTATGACCTATGTAACTGCGGGGAAAAGTAAAGCCGCCAGTATGATTGCGTCACTTAATCTCCAGCAATGGGCCATCGCGTTGGCGCCTTGTTTGGTGTTCGGTGTGTTGGCATTTAACCTTTTCAATTTGTTGTTGACTGTATTCTTCGCCGCGATGTTGGTGTTTTTCATTGGCCTGTATTTGCGTAAGAAATTGTCCGGATTTAATGGCGACACCTTAGGCGCCAGTGAGCAAATTGGTGAAGTCTTTGTGATCGTGTGTTTGTTGGTGTCTTATTCGTGAATCTTTATTTGATCCGTCATCCCAAGCCTGACGTAAAGAAGGGCCTGTGTTATGGCGACATGGATGTGCCATTGCTTGAAGGCTGGGAAGTGGGAGCCCTGGGATTAAAGAACGCTTTGTCTCTGGATTTTTCAGACCCCAGCAATGTGGTTTATCACAGCCCTTTGAGTCGAGCATCACAGTTGGCCATGTTTCTCAGTGATGGCCATGGCCACTCGATTGAGGCGCTCAAAGAGCTGGATTTTGGTCATTGGGAGGGCTTGTGTTGGCAAGATATCCCACGCCAAGAGATCGATCTTTGGGCGGAAAACATTGTACATGCCGCGCCTTATGGCGGTGAATCCTTGCAAGTGGTGGCCGATCGTGTCTGGGAGTGGTGGTTATCGGTGCGCGACCTACCCATGGAGAATTGTGTGGTGGTGGCGCATTCCGGTGTGATTAAAGTCTTTGTGAGTTTGCTGTGTCAATGGCCGCTGGCGCAATGCCATCGGATTGATGCAGGGTTTAGCAGTGTGACCGAATTATCGGTGCAAGGCGATTTTGTGGTGTTGAAGCGCTTGGGCGCTGGTGATTGGGTTTCTGCTTAGACTTTTTGAGAAAAAATACATCATGTTGCTATATTTTTTGGGTATGTTTGGGATCGCAGCCTTTGCGGTCACAGGGGTTATCTCGTCTGGTAAAAAAGACATGGACATCATTAGTGTGGTGTTTTTAGGTATGGTGACGTCATTGGGCGGCGGTACCATTCGAGATACTATGTTGTCGGTTGAAACCGTGTACTGGGTTAAGGACACATCGTATTTTTGGGTGGCGTTTTTGTCTTCTGTGCTGGCCTTTTTCACGGTTCGCTTTATTGATGATAAGAAAAAAGTCTTCGATTACGCTGATTCCTTTGGATTGGCGTTGTTTACTGTTGTGGCGACCGAAAAGGTGTTGAATTTAGGGTTTGCTCCGACAATCGCCATCACTATGGGTATTATCACGGGCGTCGCGGGGGGTATTATTCGGGATGTGCTGAGTCATCGCCCGCCCTTAGTTCTTGGTCGAGAGTTTTATGCGACACCAGCGCTGTTAGGTGCTGTATTATTGGTATTACTTGAAAAGAATATCCCTTTCCATGAGTTTAACTCGATTTACGCTGTCGCTTTGGTCTTTATACTAAGGGTGTTTGCTATTCATAAAGACCTGTATTACCCAAGCTGGTTGCTTTACAAAAAGAGATAAAATATGACGGATTTATCCACAGAACAGAAAGTTCAACAAGAACAAGGGCAAAAAGTCGAGAAAAACGAAGCGCGCTTGTTAAAAAAGAAAGCGGTCGTGGATCAACGTATCGCGGCGGCTACGCAGGA
This sequence comes from Marinomonas hwangdonensis, assembly GCF_003721245.1. Taxonomy (GTDB): domain Bacteria; phylum Pseudomonadota; class Gammaproteobacteria; order Pseudomonadales; family Marinomonadaceae; genus Marinomonas; species Marinomonas hwangdonensis. The sequence continues at coordinate 343,678 of NZ_RIZG01000001.1, forward strand.
GCGCGGCGTGACTATCTTGTTGACAGGAAACGGTAAAGGTAAAAGTTCAAGTGCGTTTGGTACCATGGCTCGTGCTTTGGGGCATGGTCAAAAAAGTGCGGTGATTCAATTTATAAAAGGTCGCAAGACAACGGGGGAGCAGCTGTTTTTTGGTGCTCATCCGTTAGTGGATTTCCATGTAATGGGGCACGGTTTTACTTGGGAAACACGGGATCCAGAATTGGAGAAAGAAGCCGCAGAACAAGCTTGGGACTTGGCCGCAGGTATCTTGTCAGACCCTAGTGTGCATTTTGTTTTGTTAGATGAAATTACCTATATGTACAAATATGGCTACCTTGATGAAAACGACCTGATTGCCGCGTTAGCCTCTCGCCCACCTCATCAGAATGTAATGATGACGGGACGCACCGCGCCCAGAGTGTTATTAGATACGGTAGACACGCACAGCAAAATTGCTGATGAACGTCATGCTTTTGCGCATGGTGTGAAAGCGCAAGCCGGTATTGAGTGGTAACCCTGTCAGAAGTGTCCATAAAAGTAGACACTTTATAGAAATTCGATAAAACGACTTAGTCCTTTTACCTTGGTCTGAGTCGTGTTTTTCCATAGAATGCGCGCTACTTGCTCTGACAGCATTGTATTTCCACTTCATTTATCAAACTAGAGAAAACTCATGTCGACCGCCGAACGCCCTATGGTAAAAAAACACACTCGTCTGGAAGATATTCAGGCCATTGTTCTGGGTACCCTAATTATTGCTTTGGGAGTGAACTTATACACTCATACAGGTCTGCTAACAGGCGGGTCTGCAGGGTTAGCGTTTCTTATGCAATATTCTACCGTGCTGACCTTTGGTCAGGCTTTTTTCTTAATAAACTTGCCATTTTATGCCTTGGCCATCATTCACTTCGGTTGGGAATTCACCATCAAAACCTTTGTGTCGGTTTTCTGTTTGTCCGTTTTTGCGGATGTGACGCCTATGTTAATCACCTTCGAAGCCGTCAACCCATTTTACGCCAGTGTGGCAGGGGGCTTTTTGATGGGCGTTGGTTTTCTAATGTTGTTTCGTCATAACGCCAGCTTGGGCGGACTCAATATATTGGCGCGTTATTTGGCAGAAAAATACGCGATTTCCATGGGGAAATTTCAGATGGCCGTTGATTGCTGTATTGTTTTGTTGTCTGTGTTCGTGGTGGACTTCATGCTGATTTTAATCTCTGTTATTGGTGCGATTGCATTGAACATGATTATTGCGGTGAACCACAAGCCGGGTCGCTATATGGGTAACGTATAGTTATACAATAGGATCCTTGTGAGAGGTTTTTGTCTTTACTGAAGTTAAGCCATGCTAGTCATTCCTTAGTAATCGCCCCTAAGGTATTATTAACGTCAATTAAAAGACTGAGGAAGACAGTTTGGCGTTACTTAAAGTAGATAACCTTAACCCTTACTTAGACGATCTTATCGAGTTGTTGTGTGATGCGGTGGACTCTGGTGCTCCGATTGGCTTTTTACCGCCAATGAGTGAGTCAGAGGCCAAAGCCTATTGGTTGGCCATTAATGCGGATTTGCAGGACAATGTGCGCCAAGTATTGTTGGTGCGCGAAGACGACAAAGTGGTCGGCAGTGTGCAAATTACGATGTCACCAAAAGCCAATGCCTTGCATCGTTGTGATGTGGAAAAACTCATGGTTCATACACAGGCCAGAGAGCACGGTTTAGGCAGTATGTTAATGCAAGGTGTCGAGCGGGTTGCCGCGTCTATGCAAAGGCAATTGCTAATGCTAGAAGTACGTAGCGATGACATTGCCCATGATATGTACGTCAATATGGGTTACATCCCCTTTGGCGAAGTGCCAGGCTACACACGCAGTGCAAATGGTATGTTGCACAACGCGACTTTTTTTTATAAAGAAATTGAAACCACCCACGAAGTATTTAGTTAACCTTAAAGCCATAGGCGATTCCATTGAGACTTGATTTTTATTTATCCCACGTGACCAGTTTGGCACGAAAAGCGTCTAAAATTGCGGCCTCAAAAGGCCGTGTTACCGTCAATGGTGTGGTGGTGAAAAAAGCCAATTACACGGTTCAAGAAGGTGACCAGATTCGTTTAGACGAGATACTCTTAGAGTGGCCATCAGAAGGCTATTATGTATTGCATAAACCAGTAGGTTATGTGTGCGCGACGGAAGATCCAGATCATCCGACCGTGATTGATTTGCTGCCCTCTCATTTAGGTCAAGATCTCAAAATAGTCGGGCGTTTAGACAAGGATACGACGGGGTTGTTGCTGTTAACCACCGACGGACAATGGTTGCATCGTATTACTTCTCCTCGCAATGCTTGCAATAAGCGTTACCGTATTATGTTGGCCGATCCTATTACCGACGACGCCTTAAAACAGCTAGAAGAGGGCGTCATGTTACATGGTGAACCACAACCGACATTGCCTGCCGTGGCGGAACGTATCAGTGAGTGCGAAATCTATCTGACGATTCAAGAAGGCAAATATCACCAAGTAAAACGCATGATGGCCGCGGTTGGTAATAAAGTAGAAGAATTGCACCGTGATCAAATTGGCCCGCTTTGCCTTGATGAAGATATTGAGCCAGGTCAGTTTCGTGCGTTAACCGACGACGAAGTCGCTTATTTTTAAGACGAGAATACAGCATGAAAGAATTATCGATGGATGAAAGAGTTCAACTGCTAGTTGCTCTTGATAGTGAGCGGTTGGCGTATTTTATTGAACAAGCTAAGGCCAATGAACGGGTGTGGAGTTTGAGCAATGAAGAAGGTTTTGTCATGGTGGAAACCGACGAAGGGGACTGTGTCATGGTTTGGCCTGATGCAGAGTTTGCCAGTCAATGGGCGGTAGATGACTGGGATGACTGTGAGCCTGTGTCTGTGTCACTAGAACAGTTCAAAACTCAATGGCTACCTAGCCTTGCGTTAGATAATATCACCGTCGCTGTTTTTCCTAATATCGAAGACGAAGGCAAATTATCTACAGCAGAAGAGTTAATCGCGCTGTTGGCTTAATGGAATAGAAATACCGATTTTTGCACAAATACCGATAAGGACTTAGCACCCCATGAGTAAACGTCAAAACAACCGTGAAGAGGTCTTCGTTAAAATACTGGATGCAGCGGAAATTGAGTTTGGTTTAAAAGGTTACAACGGTGCCAGCTTGCAGCATATAGCCGAGCGCGCTGGGTTACCTAAGCCCAATATCATTTATTACTTTCAGTCGAAAGAGAATCTGTATAAACAGGTGCTTGATCAGACACTCATGGGTTGGAATGATCTGTTTGATAAAGCGACCTTGGACGATGACCCTGCGCATGTGTTGGACAGCTTTATTCGCGTTAAGCTAAAACAGAGTTTTGAAAAGGGTAGGACGTCCCGTCTGTTTGCCATGGAGGTGATTGGTGGGGCATTGCACATTGGTGACTACTTGAAAGAAGAGCTGAGACCTTGGTTTATGTCTCGTGTGGCCTTACTGCAGGGTTGGATGGATGCGGGTAAAATGCGTCAATGCGATCCGGCTAGTGTTATCTTTATGATTTGGGCGACCACACAACATTATGCCGATTTTGAAGCTCAAGTCTTGGCACTCAATGGCATAGATACCTTGAGTGACGATGACTTAAAGCGAGTGGGCGATACGGTCAGTGCCATTATCTTAGCCGGTTGCGGTTTACGTCTTAGCGACGCTCATTAAACTTTTTTATTGAGCGTCTTCTCTTAACTGATGAATATGTTGTACCAAAGCTCGTAGCTTGGCGGGCTTTGCAGGTTTTGCCATGTAGGTAACCTGGTTTTCCTTGCACAGAGCAACCAACTCTGGATCACGCAATGCCGTGATCAAGACCGCAGGGATGGTTTTCCCTGCACGCTCCCTCAGCGCTTTAATCAAAGACAAGCCGTCTTTGTTGCCGTCAAGGTTGTAATCGACCAAAAGCAGCTCCGCTTCCCCTTCGGCCTCAATAGCCTGACTGTATCGATTAAAGGTACGACAGTCGCATTGCCAATGGGTGAGTAAGGTGTGCATGGCGGTCAGGTTATTCTTCTCATCGTCGATGCACCAGACGTAACAATGGGCCAGTTTATTCTGGAATGGCCTGTTAACGCTTGGGGCTTGAATATCGCTCACTTGGTTGCCCTGCGCTAAAGGAATACCAATGCTAAAACAGCTGCCTTTTCCTGGCACTGAATGGATCTTTGTTGCCAGTCCCAGTTGTTTTTGCATCCGTCGAACCAGCCCTAATCCCAACCCCATGCCGGGCTCTTGCGTATTTTCCCAGCGGTAAAAATCGTCAAAAATTTTCTTCTGCTCAGTGAGAGGGATGCCGACTCCCGTATCCCACACTTGTAAATACACAGTACCAAGGCGTGGCCTGACACTTAACAGTACGCGACCTTCTTGCGTGTATTTCACTGCATTAGAAACAAAGTTTTGAATAATACGACGCAAATAAATGGGGTCTGTATGTACTCTAAATGGGCGCAGGTGAGTGGTTAAGCGAATCTGTTTGCTTTCTGCGATGACGCCGAACTCAGCCACAATCGGTGCCAGAATGTCTTGCAGGTTACAGTCAACTAGCTTGGGCTGTATAGCACCTTGGTCTAATCGAGCAATCTCAAGCAAGGTCGATATAAGCGCCTCAGTAGATTCAAGGGAATCAGAAAGCTGTGCAATCACTTGATTGGTATTATCCGATAGCTCGGTTGACTGAAGTATGCCCATGTATAGCTTAGCGGCGTTTAATGGTTGCAATATATCATGGCTGGCCAGCGCTAAAAATTCGGTTTTTGATGCATTGGCCTGTTCCGCTTCAGCTTTCGCGCTGATCAGGGCTTTTTCGGCTTGATTGCGGCGTTCAATTTCCTGCATCAATTCGTTGTTGACGCCCTGAACCTCTTCGGTGCGTGCTTCGACGCGTTTCTCCAAATCTATGTTAGCTTCTTTTAAGGCTTGTTGACTCTCAATGTGCTCAGTGACATCGGTGAAACTGGTGACAAATCCCCCATCAGGCAAGGGATTGCCGACCATTTCAATGACACGCCCACTGGCTCGACGACGTAAAAAACGGTGGGTTGTGCCTTTTCTTAGATGCTCCAAACGTTTATTGACCAGCTCTTCAATATCGCCCACACCGCATTCACCCCGTTCTGCATTGAAGCGGATCAGCTTTTCAACAGGTAAGCCAACTTCGAGCATGCCCTCGGGATAAGGGTACAGAGACAGGTAGGTTTTATTCCACGCCACAATTCGAAGTTCTTTGTCTACCACACTGATGCCTTGGTCTAGGTTATCCATAGAGACAAACAGTAAATTTTGGCTGAACTGGATGGCTTGCGTGGTTTCATCCAAGTAGGTCACCATTTCTTCCACTTTGATTTTTTTATCAATCAAGATGGAGTTAATGATGGTGCGAGCAGATGACCCACCGAGTACTCCGCCTAAAATACGTTCGCAATAGTCGACAAAAAGACGATTAGGGGAGGCATTAGCCGAGATGGTCTGGCTGTAATCTTGCTCAAAACTGAGTAACACTTGCTGACATTTTTGTTTGCCTAAAAAGGTTTCCAAAAGCACACAAAAGTCGCCATTAGTGGCTTTACTCTTTGGTTTGAAAAAGCCTTTTTCTAGCTCTGTAGTTGGGCTGACAAAAGCCGTTGCTTGAATTCGATCTATTAAACGCTCGGTGGCTAGCAATGATCCGACAACATATCCCACAATGTTGGCTAATAAACTGATAAACGCCCCATAGCTGATGAGTTCAGAGCGTGATTGTGCACTGTATGATGACCAATCCATGTTGCCGGTGAGTGCCAACATCATCATTAGTATCCAAGATAAAAACCCTAATGTTAAGCCAGCGTATACTCCGTGGGCATGCGCTCGCTTCCAGTAGAGACCACCAAACACCGCCGGCATCAGCTGTAAAACCAATGAAAAAGCCAAAAGGCCTGTGCCTGCTAGGGATTCATTGTTGGCCATTTTTTGATAGTACAAATAGGACAATACTAGAATGCCCACCATGGCGAAACGTCGAATAATTAAAATACGGCGTCGATAAAGTGGCAGAGCTTGTTTTTGTGCACTGGCGCGCGCCAACATCAGTGGCAGAATAACGTCATTGCTGATCATGATGCTTAAAGCAAAGGTCGCGATAATAATCATCGCCGTGGTGGCTGACATGCCGCCGAGAAAAATAAGGATTTGTAAGGGCAAGTTATCTGACACCAAAGCAAACTGAATTACGTAAGTGTCAGGGTTGACGTCGGCTGAAAACAAGGCTTGTCCGGCAATCGCAATAGGGGGAATAATGACGGCGAAAATCAATAGATATAAGGGAAATAGCCATCGAGCTGTGTTGGATTGACGATTGTTTTGATGGTCGACAACCGTAACGTGGAATTGACGGGGTAAACAAATGACTGCTGCTGCAGACATAAAGGTTTGCATTAAAAAAGAAAAAGACAAAAGCTGCTCGGATTCCCAAACAGAAAAATCGACATTTTTACTAAGCTCGTCGGGGCTTAGTCCTTGAGTCATCATAATAGCCACAACACCCACTGCCACAATAGCAATCAATTTGAACAAGGACTCTGCTCCGATGGCCAGCATCATGCCAGAGCGGTATTCAGTGACTTCCACTTTTCGGGTACCAAACAACATAGCGAAGACACCCATTAAAATCGTGGCAATAAAGACCACTAAGCTGGTGGATGATTCGTCTTGATTCACAAACAGGGCAAAATTTGAACCGATCGCTTTGAGCTGCAAGGCGATATAGGGGATCACCGCTAACATGCTAATCAGTATCACGAGTGGTGCTGTCATTGGGCGCTTGCCATAGCGTGAAGAGATAAAATCGGCCACAGAAGTGATGTTCTGTTTGTGGCTAACGGTGATCATTTTGCGTAATAAAGGAAAGGCAAACAAGTATAAAAGAATCGGACCCAAGAGAATGGGTAGGTAGCTCCAACCAGAGCGAGATGCCTCGCCTATCGAGCCATAAAACGTCCACGCGGTACAATAAATGGCCAAAGATAAGCTGTAAGTAAAAGGATGGCGAGTCAATTTTTTCGCCGTTGAGCCTTCTTTATCGCCCCAAATAGCGATCCAAAATAATCCTAGAACATAAAGAATCGCTAATAAAACCCAGAAAACCGTCATGTGTACACTACCTAATCCTAGACTGATGCGTCGCGTTTGTGTGCGTCCTTTGTAGCATCAACTAAATGTAACACAGACCTTTTCACAATCCTCTACGACTTAGGTAGGGCAGGGTGTTGTCTAGGTGCATTTTGCTCCCACACAGTGGAAAACTTGAACAAAAAACAACCTGAAGCAGATTTATTTTGCGTTAATCCGAGATTATCCCTTTAAAAATCGTCGAACGTACCAAACTTCTTGGTTAACACGGTAGTTATTGCGCTTATGGGACGTTATCATAATGCCGCGAATTATCGTTGTGGGTTCGTGTTTTGGCGGTGTAGCGCTATTGTTGGACTGTAAGGTTTGATTGTATCAAACGCTCGTTCCCTTATTATTTTTTTATCTACTCATTAGGAGAATACAATGCAAATTACAGAAAACACCGTTGTGAGCATGCACTACACCCTGACAGATGAACAAGGTCAGGAGCTGGATTCATCCATTGGTCAAGAGCCTTTAGTGTTTTTAAGCGGTGCTCAAAATATCATTGATGGCTTGGACAAAGCTCTTCAAGGTAAAGCAGCGGGTGACAAAGTTACTGTGTCAGTTGCACCTGAAGACGGTTACGGTGCCGTTCATGAAGAACTGATTCAAAAAGTGCCAGCCGAAAACTTCCAAGGCGTTGATGAAATCGCTGTGGGTATGCAGTTCATGGCACAGACTCCTGGTGGTCAACAAGCGGTTACCGTTATTGGTGTGGAAGACGATGGCATCATGCTAGATGGCAACCACCCACTGGCGGGCAAAACGTTGAATTTTGATGTTGAAATCGTTGATGTTCGTATTGCCCTAGCAGAAGAGCTAGAGCACGGTCACGTTCACGGCGCGGGCGGTCATCACCACTAAGACACCGAAAGACTGAACGTCTGGAAAATGAACACTTAGAAAATGAATATCTAAAAACGGTCCTTGGAAACAAGGGCCGTTTTTTATTACATAACATAAAGCAGAAAGTGGTTTAGCACACCCGTTTCATAAGGCAGTGCTTGATGCCGTCTTCAAGGTAAGGGTCGGAGGCGACGTTAAAACCATGGGACTCATAGACATGCTTAAGGTGAAACTGTGCGCCAATTTGGATGTTTGTATCCGGCCAGAGAGCGAGCGTTTCTTGGATGGCTTTATTGATGAGAGCGTGGCCTATTTTTTCTTTTCTGTATTTCGGCGAGACCACCACGCGACCAATACTCGTGTGGTCTTCGTAGCTGACGTTCTTTGCTAATAAGCGTGCATAGGCCACCATGGTGTTATCACGTACTGCAAACAAATGGCGTGTGTCTGGTAAGGTGTCTAATCCGTCCAATTCTGGATAAGGGCAATTTTGTTCCACCACAAAGACATCACAGCGAAGTTTTAGTAAGTCATAAAGTGTATGAGGTGACAGTTCTTCAAAGCGCTGACAGTGCCAGATCATGGTGCCTACCTATGGTATGTAAGACGTTAAGCAAAACGCTGTTCGAGATAGCGAATAATATCAGAGGACTCATACAGCCATTCCACCTTGCCGTTTTCTTCAATACGTAAACAAGGCACTTTAACTTTACCGCCGCCTTGCAACAAATCGTCACGATGCGACGAGCCTTCAGATGCGCTGCGTTTTTCGATAGGCAGATTCAGTTTGTACATAGCTCTGCGGGTTTTGATGCAAAAAGGGCAGGCGAAAAATTGGTAAAGAGACAAGTTTTCTGCGTCTTGATTGACCTGCTGTTGCTTTTCCGGAGTTCGTTTTAATTGACTACCACGAGTGAGTACATCGATTGTGGCAATAAGGAGGCCTAAGAGGTTGCGGATCAGTTTGATAAAAAAATTCATAGCAGAGATAGACTCAATGATTAAAGGGCGAGCCGTTCGGGAGAACAGGACTAATGACCATATTCTAACGTGATTCAGGCCAGTATTTAAGTAAATTCCCCCCATCTCCTAGATTAGTAAGCATGAAGTGGGCTGCCGTGCTCTTTTGCCGTGTCTAAACGAATGTAAGATTTAGTGCTGATGACGTCTGCATGTGCATACAGCTGCTTCACCACCAGATCGGTGAATTGAGACATGTCTTTGGCGCAGATTTCGACAATAAGGTCGACGTCGCCCGTGACACCATGCACGTTAATAGCGGCACTTTGTTGTGTCAAAAAGGCCATCACTCTGTCACGGGCTTGGGCCGTTTCTTTGCTGACGGTGACTAATGTCCACGCCACAATGCTGTAGCCTAACTTCTGATAGTCGATCTTTGCCTGATAACCTCGAATGACGCCGATATCTTCTAGTTGGCGCAGTCGTCTTAAGCATTGTGATTGTGATAAATTAATGGTTTCTGCAAGCTGGGTGTTACTCATGCGTCCATCTTGCTCTAAAGCTTGTATTATTTTGTAATCGATGCGATCTAAGGCGATTTCTTTCATATAGCGCTCTAATTAAACAAATATCTTGCATAACGGTAGCGATTCTACATTTAAATAGCAAACAACTTGCATGACTTATTCTCTATACTTCGGGTTAGTTCGCTTGCGTTTGACAAGCGCTACCATGCATTTCTGAAGGAGATTAAGGTTATGGCAGCTAAGCTAGATTTGGCGTTTGTTCGTTCTCATTTTCCGGCTTTTAAAGAGCCGTCTTTATTTGGGCAGGCGTTTTTTGATAATGCGGGCGGATCTTATGCTTGCCAATCGGTCATTGACCACCTTGATCAATATTATCGAGAGACCAAGCTGCAACCTTATCACCTTCATCCTGCGTCACAAAAAGCGGGCGCGCAAATGGACTTATCCCATGAAAGATTGGCCTCCTATTTAAATGTCGACGCCAGTGAGGTGCACTTAGGACCTTCTTCTTCTCAAAATACCTATGTTTTGGCGCAGGCGTTTGGCAAAGTGCTGGTGGTAGGTGATGAAATCATTGTGACCAATCAAGATCACGAAGCCAACATTGGTGTTTGGCGAGCGTTAGAAAAGAAAGGCCTTGTGATCAAAGAGTGGCAGGTGGACCCAGCTACTGGGTCATTGCACTTAGATGATCTGAAAGGTCTGTTTTCAAAGCGTACTAAACTTTTGGTGTTTACTCATTGTTCAAACGTCGTTGCTGAGATTAACCCTGTGGCAGAGATTTGTCAGTTGGCTCGCGCAGCGAACGTAGCGACGGTGGTGGATGGGGTTTCTTATGCAGGACATGGTTTACCTGATGTGAATGCATTAGGCGCCGATATCTATTTACTTTCCCTTTATAAAGCCTATGGCCCGCATTTAGGAGTGATGGTTATTCGCCATGCCATGGCAGAAACACTCGGTAATCAGAGCCACTATTTCAATAACGCGTATCGCCATAAATGGTTTGTGCCAGCCGGCCCAGATCATGCTCAGGTGGCCGCGAGCCGTGGTGTGCTGGATTACTTTGACGCCTTGCACGATCATCATTTCGCCCCAACGACGTCGGCACAGGAAAAATCGCAGCGAGTCCGTCGTTTAATGCTGGATGCAGAGCAGGCGCTGTTAAGTCGACTGATTGAGTTTGTGGATCAGCATCCAAAACTGCGATTAATTGGTCCAAACGATGCAACGAAGCGCGCTGCAACCGTTTCGATTATTCCACAAGGGCAGACACCTCAAGAACTGGCAAAAAAATTAGTCGAGCAGGGGATCATTTGTGGAGCGGGGCATTTTTACGCAGTGCGTTTGCTAGAAGCCATGGGAATTGACCCGAATACAGGGGTACTGCGTCTTTCTTTTGTTCATTACACTCAAGCGGAAGAAATAGATCAGCTCATCGCTGCGTTAGAAAAAGCGCTTGCATAACAAAGCAAAAAGGCAGATTAGAAATCTGCCTTTTTTGTGTTCACACCTTGTCATGACAAACCGCGTTCAATAGCGGGTCAGTGTCTTCAAGTGGGTACCATGTCGTAGGTTGAGGCTCTGAGCTAGGTGACGCGGTTGCTGATTGAATAAAGTCGGTTCTTGCACCACGAGCACAGTCAACAATTTGTGGCACACGTTTCGCCATGTGACGACGCTCAAAGAAATATAAGTCTACTAGCACGAGATTTGGGTCTATTTTGTTTTTTGCAGAGTTGGCGACATCCGCCGCCATAAAACGCAAGGTTTGCGGAAAAACATAGCTCCATGGGCGCCATGGGGCTTCTTCTTGAACCGTTTTGACTACGACAACCCCTTCTGGCAATAGGCTGGTTTGGTGATCGAACCAATCGTATTCTCCTTGTATTTGAAAACCCAACATAGCGATACCAGCAAAGGCCGGAACCAGCCATTTTGGCGCCATTTGCCGTGTAAGTTTTCTTATCAGTAACGCAATACCCGCGCCGCCAATACCAGCAAAAATAGTGGCAATAAGTTCCCAAAACATAAGCGTTCTCTTTTTTGATTTTTTATGGAGTCTTATTATAAAGAAATCGAGCCTTACAAAGAAGCAAGGCTCGATTATTAGGACGTGCTTTTGTTAAACCTTAGTGGTCAACAGCTCCGCCAGCACCTTGTGGGTAGCGAACGCTTTCAACCAAGTCTTGGATTTCTTTTGGTGGCGGAGGCGTCATAGACGACACAGTAAATGCCACGGCAAAGTTAATCATCGCACCAACCGCACCGAAAGAAAGTGGGGAGATACCAAACAACCAGTTATCAGGTGTATTGGCTAAGTTTGCTGTACCAGGAATGAAGAACCAGCCTAAGAATACAAAGATGTACACCAAGGTAGAAATCAGACCAGCCAACATACCAGCAATAGCGCCTGTGCTGTTAACACGCTTAGAGAAGATACCCATCATCAACGCAGGGAAGATAGAGGCGGCAGCAATACCAAACGCGAGCGCCACTACTTGGGCCGCAAAGCCGGGTGGATTCATCCCCAGATAAGTCGCCACTACGATAGCAACAAACATGGATATCCTTGCCACTTTGAGTTCGTCTTTATCGCTTATATTGGGATTAATGGAGCCTTTTATTAAGTCATGACTGATGGCAGAGGAAATAGCCAATAATAACCCCGCTGCGGTCGATAGAGCAGCAGCAAGACCACCCGCTGCGATTAGACCAATAACCCAACCTGGAAGATTCGCAATTTCAGGGTTAGCCAACACAAGGATATCTCGGTTAACGACTAGCTCATTGCCTTCCCAGCCACGAGCAGCTGCTTCGTCTTGGAATGCAGGTACGTCGTTGTAAAACTGTACTCTGCCGTCACCGTTTTTGTCTTCAAACTTGATTAAGCCTGTTGTTTCCCATGTTTGCACCCAATCAGGACGCTCCGCGTATTCTATTGGTTGCTCAGTCGGGCCTGAAGGATAGATAGTAGTTAATAGATTCAAACGCGCCATTGAAGCAACAGCAGGTGCTGTTAGGTACAACAAAGCGATAAATACTAGTGCCCAACCAGCAGACCAACGTGCATCGGCTACTTTAGGAACAGTGAAGAAACGAATAATAACGTGTGGTAGACCTGCTGTACCTATCATTAATGATAACGTAAACAGCACCATGTTAAGTTTGTTTTCAACGTCAGCGGTGTAATCTCTAAAGCCCAGCTCGCGAACCACTTCGTCTAATTTTTGCAGTAGTGGTAAGCCAGATTCAGTATGGGTAGAGAAAAGTCCGATGGCAGGAATAAACGTATCTGTTAATTGCAAGGAGATAAACACAGCAGGAATCGTATAAGCGATAATCAATACAACGTACTGAGCAACCTGTGTGTAAGTGATGCCTTTCATACCGCCTAATACAGCGTAGAAAAATACCACAACAGCAGCAATTATAAGCCCCGTATTATTATCTACTTCAAGGAAGCGCGAAAACGCCACCCCAGCCCCTGTCATTTGTCCGATAACATAAGTTACCGATGCTATGATCAAACAGGCAACCGCAACCAAACGTGCTGTTGTACTGTAAAAGCGATCACCAATGAAGTCAGGCACAGTGAACTTACCAAACTTACGTAGGTAAGGAGCCAACAGCATAGCAAGCAATACATAACCACCAGTCCAACCCATAAGGAAGGTCGAGTTAGCGTAACCGCCGGCAGCGATCAGACCAGCCATGGAAATAAAGGAGGCCGCCGACATCCAATCTGCCGCCGTAGCCATACCGTTTAACACAGGGTGGACTCCACCGCCCGCCACATAGAATTCTTTTGTTGACCCGGCGCGAGCCCAAATTGCAATACCGAAGTAGAGCGCAAAGGAACCACCGACAAACAACAAGTTGATAGTAAACTGATCCATGCGACTTACTCCTCGAGGCCAAATTCTTCATCTAGCTTGTTCATTCTCCAAGCATAGAAAAAGGTTAAAAAGAGGAAAACAAGAATAGAGCCTTGCTGGGCGAACCAGAAACCCAAATCTGTTCCTCCAATATGTATGCCGGAAAGCATGGGGCGAAGTAGAATGGCGCAGCCATAAGAGGCCAGAGCCCAAATCACTAGGCTACCTAAGATGAGCCTGAGGTTGGCTTGCCAGTATTTTTCTGCATTAGTATTATGATCTGACACGGTAGATCTCCTTATAATTATTTTTATACGCCCTGTTAATTTAGCAGGGGGAGGCCGAATAAGAAGTCAGACTTTAGTCGCATAATGTGCATTTAATGTAAAAAAAACTGACACTTTTCCTAGGTGAAGAACACAAGTGGAAAATCAGCGTGATATTTTATGGTGAAATGTTGTGAACCTTGCGATTATTAGCCTGGTAGCGACAAACGTATCCGTCTAAAACAGCCAAATGCAGGAGACAATGGGTGATTCAAGCAATTTATGTGTCGAAAAAATCCAAGCAAGCGCAAATCGGTATTGATGCGGTGAAAGTAGACGCAGGGAAAGGCATTGTTGGCGATAGATACTATGGTAAAAAAGGCAGCGACGGTCCTAATATTACTTTTATAGAGAGCGAAGCCATTGCGGCGTTTAACGCGAATTTTGGTCAAAGTATTAGCTTGTCCGCCACTCGAAGAAATATTGTTACCCAAGGTGTTCGCCTCAACCAATTGGTGGGGCAGGAATTTTCCATTGGTGATGTGCGCTTTTATGGTGTGGAATTGTGCGAACCCTGTGGTTCATTAGGGAAATCCTTGGCCAATGATTCAATTTCGGCGCCGCAAGTCGTTAGGGCTTGGTTACATCGCAGCGGTTTGAGAGCCAATGTCTTGAGCACTGGCATATTACGCACGGGAATGCAGTTTAATTTGATTCAGAACACAAGCAAATAGCCTTGCTCTGAATCCTTTTGTTCGATGTTTCTCTGACGTTTTTAAACAATATCCTCTGCCAACACAAAGCGTTTAATGTCGTTAAATTCTTTATTAAATGGTTGCGGCTGCGGTGTGTATTTTCCAGCCAAACAGTTTTGAACAATGGTTTCTGCTTGCGTTAGATAACTGCGTTTATCTTCTGTCGAGCTTGCATTGTGTTCTGTTGTTGATGGGCGTTGCCACAGCAAATCGGCCAGTGACTTAGGTGTGTTGGATTGTCCTTGGAAACGCCACAAATCGGCCGTTTGATCATAAGCGTAATAGGGTAATAACTTGATGCCGTGTTTGGCAACAAAATCAATGGCTTGTAAAATAAACATGGCTTCATCATCGCCTAAGAAATAATTCAAATTGAAGCGAACCCAACCTGGTTTAACCAGTTTTTCGCCTTTTTTCAGGGCTTCTTGAATGCGTTTTGATTCCCTTGTGTCTATGCCCAAAAGCTGGTGTCCATAGGGGCCCGCGCAGGAGCAACCGCCTCGTACTTGAATACCAAACAGGTCATTTAACATGGCGGTGACAAAACCATGATGTAAGTAGCCAAAGTCGGTCTTGATGCGAAACGCGGTAATCGACAAACGGGCGGCATCAGCATGACCTAATCGCTCAATGTTGGGGTGATTGTGCCAATGTTTATCAATCTGTTGTACTAGCTCGTGTTCACGGGCCTCAATGACGTTTTCTCCCACAGCTTGTTTGAGCTGAAACACTAAACCAGCGCGAATCGATTCGACAATACCGGGCGTACCTCCTTCTTCTCGACGAACGCCAACGGGCAAAAAGGTGTGGTCCTCCGGTGTAACAAAAGACACGGTGCCGCCGCCAATAAGACTGGGTTTTTGGTTAGTTATTATGGCTTTTTTGACCACCAGAATCCCCGGAGTCCCTGGACCACCAATGAACTTATGGGTTGAGAAAAACAGTGCGTCTTTGGCCAGTATTTTGTCTGCGTTTGGATTCATATCTAAGGCTACATAAGGTGCGGCCGCGGCAAAGTCCCAAAAAGCGAGGGCGTTGTAGCGATGTAGCAAGGCGGTAATGGCATCCTGATCGCATAAAATTCCTGTGACATTGGATGTGGCGCTGAAACTACCGATAAGGCGCTTATTTTGTTTTGCCTGTAATTGCTCTTCTAAGGAGATTAAACAAACGCCGCCGTCTTTAGATTCTGGGATTCTGATTACTTCAATGCCCAGCTCTCGCCACGGTAATTCGTTGGAGTGATGTTCATAAGGACCAATAAAAATACAGACGTGTGCTTTTTCAGATTCATTCAATTGGCGCAAGCCTAATTGGCTAATTAAGGCATTAATCGCGCTGGTGGCGCCACTGCCACAAAATATCACCAAGTCTTCGGTTGAGGCGTTAACGGCTTGTTGAATGTGTTGACGAGCTTGCTCGCGAAAGGCGGTGGTTTGTTGGCCTGTGGCATTGGCTTCGGTGTGCGTATTGGCGTACAGCGGTAAGACATGTTGACGAATGGCGTCTTCGATAAAGTCCAGACTGCGACCAGAGGCGGTATAGTCAGCGTAAGTTAAGGTTCTTGCGCCAAATGGGGTATGAATTTGTGTATTTTTGCCGATGATGCCGTCACGAATGCGGGCAAGCAAAGCCTCTTTATTGGAATGGCTTGTGATACTTTGCGCTCGTGCTCTTTGATGTGAAATATTTTCTGCGGCAGCAACGGACATGTTTCTTTCCTCATTTGGCTTGCCGCATAAATAAACCTGTTGATTCATCACTTATTCTTCATGACGGGCAAGGGCAACTGAGTTGTCCACTTGATCTGCTCCATGGCGAAATTGGAAGTCACGTCGGTTAATGCGGTGGCACTGATTAATCGTTTATAAAATTTGTCGTAGGCTGGAATGTCTTTGACCAGCACACGAAGTAAGTAATCGTATTCCCCTGCCATGCGGTAAAACTCCACCACTTCAGGGAATTCCGCCACCACGCGAGCAAACTCATCGGCCCAGTTAACATCATGCTGATTGGTTTTGACTTGAACAAAAACCGATACGCCAAGGCCAAGTTTGTCCGCGTCTAATAGGGCGACACGGCGCATGATATATCCTGCGTTTTCCAGCTTTTGCACCCGTCGCCAACAAGGGGTTTTAGACAACCCTACTTGCTGTGCCATGGCTTCGGTAGAAATACTATCATCACTTTGAATTAAGGCAAGTAGTTGCAAATCTATCTCATCTAAGTGCATTTTGTTCTCTTTTTTATCAATTAATTGGAAATATATTTCTGATTGTCTGGCTTTTCTCTATTCTTTGCAATTAGGTTCCAAATTTCTGTAGAAAGAAGGAATGAGGTTTTAAAAAAGGGGGGTAAAAAAATGAAAAAAAAAGCGTATTTATAAAAAACACGCTTTTTAAAAGAAGGTCTTATCAGGTTATGAATGTCCCTGATTCGTTTCAATGTTGCTAGGGGCTGGCTTTTTGAGGCGTCCGAGCAGTAGGCGAATGTCTTCTTTTATCATCAAAAGCACAGGTATGAGTATTAGGGTAATGATAGTCGCAAACATGATGCCGTAGCCGAGGGACACGGCCGCAGGAATCAACATTTGGGCTTGTCGTGAGGTTTCCCATAGAATCGGCAATAGTCCGGCAAACGTTGTGAAAGAGGTTAATAATACGGCTCGTAATCGACTCTGACAGGCGATCATGATGGCTTTTTTGATGTGTCCTGTTTCATTACGTAACGTATTGAACCGGGAAACCAGCAATAGGCTGTCGTTTACGACCACGCCGCTCAACGCCAGTATGCCATTAAGAGACAATATGTTCAGCGCCAGATTATTCATCCAGTGTCCCAATAAGGCCCCAATAATACCAAAGGGTATGGCCATCATAATGATGAGCGGCTGCGAGTAAGATTTGAGCGGAATGGCCAAGAGTCCATAAATGATCAATAAGGCAAGTAGAGACATTTGCACCATAGACGACTGAGTTTTTTCCTGTTGCTCAGCTTCACCAGAAAAATAAATCGACACTCCTGCAAACTGACGCAGCATTTGTGGCACCACGGCATTTTGTAAATAGGCCACCACCTCGGTGGAAGACATGATGTCTTTATCTACTTCAGCTGAAAGATACTGAGAACGCTTGCTATCAATGCGCACAATGCGTGTTTCAGCGTCTTCTTGAGCCAAGGTAGCGACGGTCGACAAGGGGATTTGAGCCCCGTTATCCAAGACGATTTTGGTGTTCATAACCGCTGCTGGCGATTCTTTTTGATCGTCAGGGAAACCTAAGCGGACTTCCACCTCCGCGTTATCGCGTTGGAAAGTCTGTACAACTTGACCGTCGAAATTACGAGTGACTTGTGTTGCCAAATCGCTTGAAGACAAACCAAGCAAACGACCTTGATCGGTGAGCGATAACATAAGACGGGATTCGGTGGGTTCATTATTTTGTTCGACACCAGTGACCGCAGGCAGGGTGCTTAGCTGTCTTAATAGCTCTGCCATAGCGCCGTCCAAAACACGATTGTCATTACCGCGTAGTTCTATTCTTAAGGCGTCGACGCTTTCGCGTGCGCTGCGAATTCGTAGGTTTTTCACCCCTTCAGGCGAGCCAGAAAGTTGCTGCCATTTACTGGCGAACTGAGCCGACGTATAGGGTCGGTCGTTATCAAGCTCTATGCGTATATTGCCAGATTGATCACTGTTTGCGGTTACCTGAAGGTTTCTAATCGCCACCTCACTGCTGCCATTCTTTCGAAGATCAATATCCGCCTGATAGGCTTTTTGTTCCAGCATCAGCAAGACATCATGAGTTTTTCCGTAGCTCACATCGTTAAACATAGTGACCGAACCGCGCACAGTGTCACCGGGTATCTGAGGAAAAAAGCTCATGCGTATGGCACCGGTAAGTGGCATCGAAATGACCAGGACAAACAAGGCAATAAACAATAAACACACCGCGTATCTGTGATTAAGAGTAAGGTCCATGGCGGGGCGATAAATGCGTTCACTAAACCATTGTAAGCCACTATCGGCACCTTGTTGTACCATGCCCCATGCTTTGGACAAGGGATTGGTGCGGGTCGACTTTTGCGTATTTAGATGCGCAAGGTGGGCAGGTAAGATGATTTTTGATTCAATAACGGACAGTATTAAACAAATCGCCACCACAATGGCAAATTGTGAGTAAAGCTGTCCTAATCGACCTTCAATGTTCGTCAGTGCCCAAAAAGCTGCAACGGTTGTAAAAACACCAAATAGGGTCGGAATGGCGACTATCATGGTGCCTTTTATGGTGTTACCTACCGTGTCGCCTTCTTGGGATCGTACCGTATAGACGCTTTCCCCAACAACGACAGCGTCATCGACGACGATCCCCAGCGCCATAATAAACCCGAATGTGGTGAACATATTCAGTGTTAAATCGACGTGTTCTGTTCCCATCACAAATAAGGTGCCGAAAAAGATAAAAGGCAGCCCCATAGCCACCCAAAAAGCGACGGTAACATTAAGAAAAATAGCCAACATAATGAAGACTAAAAAAATCCCAAGAACCGCATTTTCTATCATTAAGTCGATACGTTGATTAATTGACTCACTGCGATCATACCAGGTGCCTATCTCCACATTAGGAGGTAGTCGCCCCTTGCTTTCCCAATCCGCTAAGACGGCTTTGGCGCCCACCACAGATTTAGAAATGTCGCTGGTGCCTGTGGTCAGCACTTGAATCGCAAGGCTATTTTGGCGGTTAAATCGGGATAGAACAAAGTCGTCTTCGTTGAATGCGTCACGAATATCGGCTATATCCCCTAGCAGCAAGCTCCCCCCTGTGCTGTTAGACACAATAGGGATACGGTTGAATTCGCTGATTATATAAGCTTGCTGAGATGCGCTTATGGTGAGATAAATATTTTCATCTCTCAGGCTGGCGACTCTGGCAGGAGCCGATTCTGCGTTTATCGTATTGGCAATATCGGACAAGGTGAGGCCGTAAAAAGCCAGTTTATTTTTATCAATGTCTATCATAATGGTCGGATCTAACCAACCCATGATCGAAGTAGAGCTGATGCTTTCATTGGCCAGCAAATCAGATTCAAGCTCTTTGGTGAGTGTCTGCAAAGTACGCCTGTCTACGTCACCAAAGAGCTGAATCCAAATAGAGTGTTCTTCTCGCGTGGCTTTGGTGACTACGGCGGGTTTGGCCTCGTCTGGAAACGAGGAAACTTGATCAACTTTGCTTTTCACGTCTTCCAGAAGCGTGTCTATATCGTAACCATCGAGCATTTCTATGCTGGTGCTGGTCGCTCGAGCCGTGGACGATGTGGTGATGTTTTTAATCCCCGACACGCCCTGGAGGGCTTGTTCTAAAGGAATGGCAATGCCTTCCTCGTTTTCTTTTGCAGAGCCGCTGTCATGACTGATCGTAATCGCCACTCGGTTAGGGGTCAGGCTTGGGAAGGCTTCTTTATTCAAAGCGCCCATATTAATCACGCCCAAACTGACGACCAACAAGAACAGGAGGTTGGCGGCGACGGGGTTATTCGCAAACCAAGGAATGATGCCGCTAGGCTGATCAATAGAGCTCATGGTGTCGTGACCTTGTTTACATCAGCAATTGTAATGGGGTTTACCAAGGTGCCTTTTATGTAGCTACTGTAGGGCTGGACAAGTACTTGATAGGTTTTGTTGCGCATAGCGTCAGGAACTTGAATATAAATATGCTGTGCATCAACAAAATGCGGAGTGACTTCGAATGCAGCGAGGCGGCTGTTGTCATCCACATACCATATTTCACTTTTCTGACTCAACGCCGTATTGGGAAGGCGCCATAAGTGATCAAGTGGTTTGCCTTGAATCGACACCGTTACGAATGCACCAGGAACCAGCGCGGGTGTTTGTTCAAGCGGTTTTTCAAGACTGATTATTAGGCTGCGCATCCGGGTTGTGGCGTCTATGTGTTGATTGATTCTGAGCACCTTGCCTGGCCACTGGTCGTTAGTGTCAATGCTGGCGATACGAACGGGCCAGTTGTTTTGCAATAGGGTGTCAGTGTCAGGCAGTTTTGACCAGTCGCTCTGAGACAAATCCACGGTGATGTCAGCTCTGTCTGTGCTGTATAACGTAGCGACTTCATTACCGTTATTAAGGTAAGCACCAGGGGAAACATGACGCTCAACCACTAAGGCATCAAAAGGGGCGATGAGGGTGCTGTATTGTAATTTTGTTTGTGCGTTTGCAAGGGTCGCTTTTGCCGCGTCAACGGCGGTTTTTGCTGCCGCAAGTTGTGGCGCTCTTAAAACGAGATCGGAATCTGGCTCACCAGAAAATCCCGCTGCCGCCCATTCAGCTTTTGCTTGTTCGCCTTGGCGTATTTCTTCTTTCAATGCCAGTTCTGCTGTCGCCACAGTGTGTTTGGCGTTGGCCACGGCGCTGCTGAGTTCGCTGTTCTGTAATTGCGCTAACACTTGGCCTTTTTTGACAACTTGTCCTACTTCAAACTGTTCTGACAGACGAACGATTTCACCACTGACTTGACTGGTCATAGTCACAGCGTACCTTGGCGATACCAATCCAGACGCGGTAACCGTGGCCGCATAACGACCACTAGTGACAGGCACAATAGATAGAGAGACGGCCTGTTCAGGGGGGACTGGACGGGGTTTTTGTACTCGATTTTTTTGTGCGTCTATGGCGTTGGTAACGTAAAAGTACACTCCAGCGATTGCGGCTAAGGCCAGCAGTAAAATAACCCATTGAGAGAGATGTTTTTTCAAGATTTCACTCCAAGCCC
Organism: Marinomonas hwangdonensis; assembly: GCF_003721245.1. Taxonomy (GTDB): domain Bacteria; phylum Pseudomonadota; class Gammaproteobacteria; order Pseudomonadales; family Marinomonadaceae; genus Marinomonas; species Marinomonas hwangdonensis. Next base: position 364,905 of record NZ_RIZG01000001.1, read on the forward strand.
AAGTGCGAGGCCTAAATTGACCCGGTTTGATAACTGTTGATAAAGTAAGTTGTCCAATTGTGCTTCCAAGTCAAACGTGGTTTTTTGCGCGTTCATTAATTCATTTAACTCAGCCAGACCGGAGCGGTATTTTTTTTCATACTGAATCAGGTTTTTCTGTGAGCTTGCCAGAGCGTCACGAATGTGACGAACTTGTTGAGCCAATACCCGTTCTTGTCCCAGTGTGTTTTCAATTTCATTTACTGCGGTTAATAGGGCATTGCGATAATCTTGGTAGGCTTGCGCGGTTTGCAGTTTGGCAATTTCAGCGGCAGCTTTTAATTGTCCGCCGTTATAAAGCGGTTGAGTAATTTGTGCTAGCAATGACCAAATTGGCGATCCAAATAAGGCCGCACTCGGTGATTCGGCTGCGTCACTTAACGTGGCGCTTAAGCTGATACTCGGCAGCATGTCTTTGTAGGCGACGGACGTGTTTAAATCGGCGGCTTCAATGGCCAAGTAAGCGGCTTTTAAATCGGGTCTGCGCTCTAGATTTTGTCGCGGAAAATCGCTGAATGTCAGATTAACATCCGGATAGCGAGCATTTATGATCCAGTTTTCTGGCTCAGAACGGCCTAAGTAGAGTCCTAGATTGCGCCGTTCAATGGCAAGGTTTTCTTGGTAGTTCACTAAATTGGCTTTGGATTGAGAGGCTGAGGTTTTGGATTCGTCTAGCGCTTCTAGACTGCCTAAGCCATTTTTGAAGCGTTGCAAGATCAATTTTTCATTGGCCTCTAACAGCGCCAAACGCTTCTCTTCAATATAAATAGCACGTTGTTTTGCGGTAACTGCTAACCAAGATTTAATCACATTCGCCACTAAGGTATCTCGGCTGGCCTGAAACAGCGCCTCATCACTGGCTAATGATTTGGTGGTGGCTTGTTCTGACAGTGCCAGTTTTTGCCACAAATCGGCCTCCCAGCGAATACTGACATCGGCTTTATAGTTTATGTCATTGCCTTCTGTTTGGCTGCCTGAAAAGCCTGCTTCTACACTGGGCAATGATCTCGCTTCCTGGCTTCGTAATCCCCATAAACTGGCTTGCAAGGTTAATTGCATCTTCTGCAAATTCGGATTAGCTTGCAGCGCTTGTTGGATCAGTTTGTCCAATTGTGGGTCATTGATCAGATCTGTTAAATAGCGGGTGTCTGTTAGTGAAGCCTCTGCGTTTTTCTGCGTGCTCTGGTATTCACTGACGGCCTCTAAATTGCTGGTTGCTAAGCTCGCAAAATTCTCACGGTTTTGCGAGCTACTACAGGCGACCAGCGTCAGGCTCAAACAAAGTAAGCTTGTGTGTAAAAAAGACGGATTGATCATTCAGTTATCCTGAAAAAAAGGCGTCAATAAGAGCGCAGTCAAAAAGTACGTAACGCGAGTAGGCGCTATTCTTTGTGGTGATTAACCTAATCTGTTTCATTATTGCTTTTTTGCCACTGAGCTTTAAGTCTATTTGCGTTTCTTTACAGTTTAGTTTGTGTATCGACACCGTGTAACACCTTAGCCAAGATCTTAATGGCCCACTCGCGTTTTTCTGCACTTTGTTCACTAAAGTTGAGTCGGAAACAGTTGCGGTATTTTCCTGTGGCGGAAAATAATGGCCCAGGAGCAAAGCCTACGCCAGCTTCACGACAAGCCTCTACCAGTTTCATGCTGTCAATATTGGTTTGAAGTTCTACCCATAAAATAAAGCTGCCATCAGGGTAGCTCACCCTGGTATCACTGGGTAGATAGGTTTTAATGGCCCGAAGCAAGTGATCACGTTGCTGTTCGTAGTGTTGTCGCATTTGTCTTATGTGTTTGGCATAGCCGCCTAAACGAATAAACTTGGCGATCGCAAGTTGGGGAAGAACAGGGCACATGGAGCTGCTCACATATTTTACGTGGGTGACTTTATCGCGGTAACGACCTGGAGCGATCCAACCTACTCGCATGCCTGGGGCAATGGTCTTGGAAAAAGAAGAGCATAAGAGAACACGCCCATCCGTATCAAACGACTTGATGGTTTTAGGGCGCGGAAATTGATAGGAAATGTCCCCATAAATGTCGTCTTCTATGATGGCAATGTCGTAGCTTTGTGCCAGTCTATAAAGCTGTTCTTTCTTGTCGTCTGGCATGGTGTAACCCATAGGGTTATTGCAGGTTGGGGTGACAAAAATGGCTTTAATAGGCCACTGATCCAAGGCAAGCTCCAGCGCTTCTAAGCTGATGCCTGTCTCGGGATGGGTGGGGATTTCCATGGCTTTAAGATTCGCGGCCTTGATGGCCTGCATTGAGCCATAAAAACTGGGCGATTCGATGGCGATGATGTCTCCCGGTTCTGTGACGGCTCTTAAGCAAACCGAGAGGGCTTCTTGGCAGCCTGATGTTACAACGACATCGTCCGGATGAAGTTGACAACCAGACGCCACCGCCAGACGGCACAGTTGCGTTCTTAATTCTTCTGTACCACGAATATCGGCATAGCCCAGCCCTAATTCTGGCTTTTGTTTGGTCAGATCGGACAAGGTTTTAAGCAAGGGCTTCAATGTTGGCGCTGTCATGTCTGGCATCGCGTGCTGTAATTGTACGCCTTTGTTATTACTGCGAATCATTAGCATATTCAAAACTTCTTCCCACTGAGACACCTCTAAAGGGCGCTGGGGCGGTCTGGAAATACTAGGTAGACTGTCTTTGTTTCGTGCACAGACAAAATAACCTGACTTAGGCCTTGCCTCGACGAGCGTGTCTTGTTCCAGTTGTCGATAGGCTTCTTGTACGGTGGAGATGCTAACACCATGCTCTTGAGCCAGTTGCCTAACCGAAGGAAGGCGGTCTCCCGGTTTGTAAAAATCGTGCTGGATATGTTCCCGTAAACGATCGGCTAAGTTTTGGTAAAGTGTCATGGTGTGTTTCTCTTAAACTAACTGTGTGCGGATATTTGATGATCCCATTGTAAGTTCTTTTCTGTATGTTATTTACCATACAGATATGGGTTAATTTGGCCATACAGGCCATTAAATGACTTTCTGTATGCTTAATAAAGGCGAGTTCTGACGCTGTATTGTATTGTGTGCTTCTTTTAAAGTATTTGCTCATACACATGGCTGGAAGGCCAGGATGTTTTCAAAGGCGCACTTTATAAAGGAGAAAGTTATGTTTGTTGCTCGACTATTTGTTTCTATTCAACACAGTAGTGTGCGTTTTAAAACACGCAAAAAATTGGCGTTTTTAACGGCACAGCAGTTGTGGGATCTTGGTCTAACAAAAGAGCAACAACAAGCGGAATTATCGCAAGCGACCATGTCAGGGTTTATGTCTGATTTGCGTGTTTCTCTAAAAAACAAAGGACGACGACTATGATGGATATGTCTTTTTTCTTGGCCTTAGCCATGTTTGCGTTTGTTACCTCCGTGACGCCAGGACCAAATAACATCATGTTGCTAGCGTCTGGGGCGCAGTTTGGTTTTCGTCGCACCTTACCGCATATGTTGGGGATTGTGTTGGGGGTCGCGACGTTATTGCTGTCTACTTTGCTTGGACTAGGGACTTTATTTACCTTGTACCCACCTCTATACACAGTGTTGAAATGGGTAGGGTGCGCTTACTTGCTGTGGCTAGCCTGGAAGATTGCCAGTGCGCCAGTGGGTGATTTAGACGATCAGCAGACAAAGACTAAAGCCGTCGCCTCTTCGCCGATGCGCTGGTGGCAGGCGTTGCTATTTCAATATGTGAACCCCAAAGCCTGGATGATGGCGATTGGCTGTGTCAGTACCTTTTCAATTGCTGACGATTTGTATGCGCAGTCGGGTTTATGGATGATTATTTTGTTTGCTGTTGTCGGCTTTCCAGCGATTTCTATTTGGGCCTGGGCGGGTGTGAGTATTCGTCGTTGGTTGACAGATCAAAAACGTCAGCGCATGTTTAATCTTTTTATGGGGGTTGCCACTGCGGCGACGTTATTGCTGATTATTGGTCATTAAACGCGTAGAAAGGAGTCGTAAGATGACGCTTGATATAGCAGGAACACAAGACGATAAGAACGCTTTAAAAGAAAGCGAGTGGAGTCTATATATGATTAAAACTCGCTTAAATACGCTCTATACAGGGATCAGCACGGATGTGGAACGCCGTTTTAAGGAGCACTCTGGTGCCAGTAAACGAGCGGCACGATACTTAAAAGGAAAGGGGCCCCTGGAGTTGGTGTGGCAGCAATCGGTTGGCTCAAAGAGCGACGCCTTGATACTTGAGTATCAGGTAAAAAAACTGAATCGACGACAAAAGTTGAGTTTGATTGAAGGAGAAATAGCGCTGGCTTCTTTACTTGAATAAAGGCGCGGTACACGCTTGTCTTTGTTCTTAATCATTCGTAGCATGATGCGATGAAGAACGCCCCAAACACGGAGAGGTAAAGGCAGTGATTAGTCATCTTGATCATATTGTTTTAACAGTGTCGGACTTAGCGAGAGCCGTTGATTTTTATGAAACGGTTTTAAAAATGGACGTTCTGACCTTAGAAGAAGGTCGCAGTGGTGTGCGTTTTGGCAATCAGCATATCCATTTCCAAGTGCTTGGGGAGGAGTTACGCAACCACGCCATGGAAGGGGCGGGAGATGTGTGTTTGGTCACTGAATGGTCTATGGATGAAGTGCTGGATCATCTGGCAGCCTGTAACGTCAACCTATTAGAAGGTCCTGTGAGCCGTGTCGGCACACTAGGACCCATGCAATCGGTTTATTTTAATGACCCCGACAACCATTTAATTGAAGTCAGTGTTTATGAGCAAAGCGATACTGTTTAACCGCCGCTAACACAGACTCATAGCGGTGTTCTTCGAACAGACCAAACCCGCTCAGTTGGCGGGCTTTGATTTTGGTGAAGACAGGCTGAGTAAGTCCAGTTAAAAAGCGTGTGATCAAGACGTCTGTGATCTTAGTAGTTGGGCTTTTTGTCGCAAGCTGTTGGGCAAACTCTTGAACCGGTATTGCCAAATCCTGTTGCCAATCAAGGGACGCGTCATGCAACGCTGTGTCTGGCGCTGGCCTGTTGAAAACAAGCACTTTCTTTCGACAGACTGAGCAATGTCCACAGTGTTCCGGTGCATTTTTATCCCCAAAGTAACGTGCCAAATTGTGATTTAAGCAGCGATCCAACTGGAAAAAACGCATCATGGTCGCAATGCGTTCAATTTCTGTGGTTTGTTTTTCGTCAACGTATTGATGCAATTGGTTTACTAATGTTTGGTGATGGAATGCGTCGCCATGAAATTGAAATACCTCGGTAAGGCCTTTGCTTTCTAATGTGAGCACTTGCTGATCCGCTGCAAATTCTAGTATCTGCAACACCTCGCTTCGGGGTAAGCCTGCTTCATTGAAGAGCTTTTCAAAATTGGGTGTGCCCCAGATTTTTTTGTATTGAATACCTTTAAGTATGGCTTGATAAGCGGCTTGCCAATCGGCGGGTATTTGATGGGCAAAGGCGATTCGATCCCCTTCCCACTTTAGCCGAACATCAGCGTAATAACTGTACTTGGGCGTAATCGCGCCCAATAACTCGAGTTGCACTAGCATGGTTTTTAAGGGCAAAGCTCGAATATTGGTTTGCTGAGACAAGCTATAAAGCTGTGTTTCCCATTCATCCCCATCCTTTGTTTGCTCTGTGATGCTGTGCAGTAAACGCTCAATATCTTGAGGTTCGGGTGTGTCGCCATAGACAAAGTTTTCTAAAACGCTTAAGCCTTCTAAATTGGCCAGTAACACGCATCGGCTAGGTTGATTATCTCGACCAGCACGGCCTATTTCTTGGCTGTAGTTTTCGATGGATTTAGGTAAATCAAAGTGAACAACAAGGCGAATATCCGCTTTGTCTATTCCCATACCAAATGCGATGGTGGCGACAATAATACGCGTTCGACTGGTCATGAAGTCGGCTTGAATAGTGCTACGAATGTCGCTGTCTAATCCAGCGTGGTAAGCGGTCGCTGAGTAGCCGCTGGCTTGCAAAGCATGCGCAATGTCTTCGGCGGTTTTCTGCTGGGTAACATACACAATGCTGCTGCCTTGAGTGTCGTTCAGTACGCCTTTTAGAGCATTGAGTTTGTCGTTGTTTGGTTTTTTATCACCTTGGGTTGAGGCGGGAATCGGAATCAGGTCGATGTCCAAATTGGCGCGATAAAAACCGGTTTGCACTATGTGCTCAGGATGAATAGAAAATTTTTGCGCCATGTCCCGTTGCACACGACGGGTGGCCGTAGCGGTCAATAACAACACCAGCGGAATGGCCAGTTCTTGTTGATACGTTGGCAGTTTTAAATAATCGGGTCGAAAGTTATGACCCCATTCTGAAATACAGTGGGCTTCGTCAATCACCAGCATGGAAATGGGAATGTGTCTAATAAAACGACGAAAGCGTTCATTTTTAAAACGCTCAACCGAGATCATTAAAATCTTGATATTGCCGCTTTGCACCCCTGCCATGACCGCTTGGCTTTCTTCTTTGCTTTGACTGGAATCTAGGCAGGCGGCAGACACGCCTTTCGAGGTTAAAAATGCCAATTGATCATGCATTAACGCAATTAACGGTGAGATCACCAGTGTTAAATTTGGTAGCTGGGTAGCGGTAAATTGATAACACAGGGATTTACCGGAACCGGTCGGAAATACCGCAAGCGAGGAGTGCCCTGCCAGCAGTTGTTCTATGGTTTGTTGTTGTCCTTCGCGAAAATGCTCGAAGCCGAATAGAGTATGCAGTCCTTGCATTAATGTCGTCATCTAGACTTTTCCCCTTAGTTTAGTGCCCTCAAAAAGTGAAAGCACAACAGTGATAATACGAATAATTACAGTAAACCGAGGTGTTTTTTAAGGGTGTATTGTTGTGCTTCGGTTAGGGCTGATGCCTTTCCTGATTTAATCATTTGACTCCAGCGTGTCCATGATTTGATCGCTTCGCCTTGATGGCCACGATTGAGAAATTGCTGTATCTCAATGCGAAACGAATTTGACATGGCCGCGGGGTTGGTTTTCCCAAAAGAACGTAACCGAGCCAGTGTGCGCTTAAATTTATCGGCGAGTTTGGCGTTGTCATCTTTACTTGCCATCATGCTGGTTAGACACTTTAGGTAGTCGTAATAATACTCGACTTTTTCATTCGGGGTGTCTCGGGTTAAACGAATCAAACGAGAGTAACCCTGTTCCGCATTTGGCCAGTCTTTAAGTTTCATACTAATTTGTGCCAGACGCAAAGCCCGTTCAAACGCCCGTGGTGATACTTCCAGTGCCGCTATCATGGCGTCTTGTGCTGCTTTCTCATTACCAAGGCTCTCGTGGGCGTCGGCTAATTGATCATAAGCCGATAGAAAATAACGGCTTAAACTGATCGTGTGCTCGAATTTTTTCACCGCAGCCGCTACTGTTCCAAGCTTTAACTCACACAAGGCAATACCGTAATGAGCCCAAGCCAGATTCTTATTTTTATGAGTCACCAGCATGTAATGATTTTTTGCGTCTTTATAACGACCACGCTCATACAGTGATTCACCAATGACTTTTAAGCACTGACTGGCGTAATGAGGGGAATGCGCCATGGTTTCTTTGGCTTGTGCTTCCATCCCATCAAAGTCGGATTTTTTTCGTGCATCATTGATGCCTTTAAAGGCTTTCTTTTGCAGCTTAACCCTTTCCAAACGACGATAGAAAGCCGTGGGGGGAAAAGGCTTAACCAAATAACTGTCGGGTTGGTACTCTAAGACATTCACCACACTTTCATAGGCGGTGTCCGCAGTGATCATGATGAAAATGGTGGAGTGGTCTTGGGAGTAGTTTTTACGTGCGGTTTCTAGAATTTGCTGACCATCAATACTGCCCCCCAAATTATAGTCAGATAGAACAATATCATAGGGTCTTTCGAGAATGCGTTTGATGGCGGCTTGGCCAGAAGGTTCCACATCAATATTGGAGTAGCCCAGTGACGTCATCAAGGACTTGAGCATCAGTCGCATTTCGCCAATATCTTCGATGATGAGTACACGTTTTTTTGACACATTCGCAAGGTTCTGTTGCGGTTTATTTGTATCATCAACACCTAGAGTGATTGCATCTACCACGACAACTACCTGATTTTATAGAGTTATACAAAAAATAATGCAATCTTTATATCATGCAAGGAAGTGAAATACTAAAAAAAATCACATTTGAAAAATAAAAAAGTGACGGTGTTTAGCCGTCACTTTTCTGGGTGCCTAAAAAGCAAGAAGCAATGATTTTAGTGTAGGGCAATTAATGCACTAAGTTGGCGGTAAGCACAAACACGTCCATATAGCCCTTGTCGCCGTTTGTTGGCTGGATAGGTTGGGCGCTATGGAAAAATTTACGATCATTAAGTACGACAAATTCGCCTTTATCAAAGTGGTGGCTGATCAGTGCTGGGCTGTTCTTGTCTAGATGCACATTGATGCTGCCGCCTTCAATATTGTGGCGTTGCATGACATAGATTCCAATGCGATCGAATCCGTCTTGATGAACGCCTTCTGGTGCGACTTCAGCACTTTTATGGTCAGCAAAGATACGCAGTTGGTGTACCTCTATCGGTGTTCCGTCTGCCACGTTTGCCATGGTTTGAAAGTGCTGAAATAGTTCAACAAAGGCATCATCACGGACAATGCTATCGTCAATTTCTTCGTAGCTGCGAACAACGTCACCCTGGAAGTGGTTGATGCTTTTGTCCTGCACAAAGGTTTGCATTGGCAAGCGATTCAGCGCCCCTTGTTCAACGGTAAAGCGTGAGTAACGACGCAGACGAAACTCGCCATCAGCATAGGGATTAGGCGGCAAATGGTCAAAGGAAGGGGCAAGATGATTAACGCTTTCGGCCGTCAGTTGACCCAGTTCAAGGTAGAAAGATGTGTTTTGAGACTTTTCGGAAATCATGATGTTGTCCTCTTTTGACATCGGCAGATTGTGCGCGACGAATTGTATTATTGTTGTAGCGCTTCATGGGCGCCTTCTTCTAGTGTAGTAGGAATGAAAGAGAAAAACTTTGCTTTTTATGTCCTTTGTAAGGGTATTTAGAGATAAGTAATTCACTTTATATTAATTTTATGGATAGATTATTTAAGCTATTGAAATGTGAATTACGCATGGCCAAAAATATAAGGTCAAAAGCGGCATCAAGTGTTTAAAAAGGCGGCCGATCAATCCATTAAGTCATGAGCTACAACTTTAGTCTTATATAAAGGGTTTTATATTGTTTTTTTACAGTCATCACTAAACACTAGAAAATTAAAAACGGGTAGATAGGAAAAACGATGGTGTACTTTCAGTTAAGCGGTGTGTTGAGTCTGTTTGCGCTTTTGGTGTTTGGTGCTTCACAGGGCGCAATCACCTTACCTTATGCTGGTATTGGCATTGCCTTAAGTTTACTGATAGGGGGCGCGGTTCTGTACCGCCACAAAAACGAACACCAGGCTCATAATGGGTCTATATCGTCTGATGCGAATGCGTCCATTGTCGATAGCAAGGTGAGCATGTCTGATGTCAGTAAAACCGTGACCAAGGCGACGTCTAAAATGGCCATTGGCGCAGCCGAAGTATCTTACTTTGTGGATACGCTGAGTAAAGATATTCATCACACCCGGGATGACAGTGAGCAAATCACCCAAGCCGTCGAGTCGCTATCGCAAACAGGCTTAACCCTATCCAATAATTTGGGGCAGCTTGCAAGTACAATGAGCGACACCGCTCAGTCGAGCCGCACCGCACAAACGGCCTTGTCACAAAGTGCTGAGCAAATTAACGAATTAACGCAAAAGGTTCATACGGCGAGTGAGCAGTTGGCTTTATTAACCAAGAGTGCCGATGATATTGACAGTATAACGGCCGTGATCAAAGGGGTGTCTGAACAGACGAATTTACTAGCCTTAAATGCGGCAATAGAAGCCGCGCGCGCCGGTGAGCAAGGGCGAGGTTTTGCGGTGGTGGCTGATGAAGTACGAGCATTAGCGGGCAAAAGCGCGGACGCGTCGGCACAGATCTCCAGCTTGTTAACTGATGTGCGTAGAAACAGTGAGTTAACCAACCGTGAAATGGTTTCCTTAAAATCCTTAACAGACGCTTTATCTGACACGCTTCTTGGTGAAGCACAGCGTTTTATTGCATTAACGCAGGAAGTCCAAAATGCCTCAGTTGTGTTGTCAGATGTTGAGCGTGCAGGGGAGGAGTTGGGTGCGACCAGCACTCAGATCAATGGCTCTATCTCTCGCATCCGTCATTCATTACAAGACATTTCTACGCGCAGCGATCACCTTTCAAAACAGTCAGCCACATTGAGTAATGGGGCTGAAGTGGTTTTTAGAGAGCTGGCTAAACTGGATCAAACGTTGTTTTTCTCTGAATTGCTTGGTGTATGTAAGGCGTCAGCCCAATCCATTGGACAAATATTGGAAGAGGCCATTGCCAAGGGCGAGTTAACCCAGCAGGCGGTATTTTCAACAGACTATCAGCCAATAAAGGGGACTCGTCCCGAAAAATTCAGCACCCCTTACGATGCTTTTACAGATAGGATGTTTCCATCGATTCAAGAGGCGATTTTAGACAATTATAAAGACGTCATGTTCGCCGGTGCGGTCGATGTGAATGGGTATTTTCCAACGCATAACAAAAAATTCAGTCAGCCATTAACTGGCGACTATGAAAAAGATTTGTTGAGCAATCGAACAAAACGCATTTTTAACGATGCCACTGGACGTCGATGCGGTGCGCACACAGACTCGTTTTTGTTGCAAACCTATAAACGTGATACGGGAGAAATCCTGCATGATCTTTCGGTGCCTATTTTTGTTAATGGCAAGCACTGGGGCGGGTTTAGAATGGGCTTCCAGTCGCCTCATCAGTAATGAGCTTAGGGTGGCTTAGACTTAGTCCACTGCGTGATATTTCCTTAATCAATGGGGGAAGAATAAGGTAAAGTGGTGGAACTAATCCATTCTACTAGGTTTGCCCATGAAACAGTCATCGACACCAACGGATACACCAGCGAGTGGTGGCAATAGTCTCAACATACTGATTCCATATTTACGCCCTTATCGTCGTCAAATGGTTCTGGCGTTACTGGCTTTAGTGATTACCGCTGCCACCATGCTGAGTTTAGGTAAAGGGGTGCAGTTATTGATTGATGACGGGCTTGCTTCTGGATCTGAAACAGCATTGACCTATGCTTTGATGGTGTTTTTAGGCTTGGTGTTGTTGCTGGGTGTGGGCAGCTTTTGTCGCTTTTATTTGGTGTCGTGGATTGGTGAGAGAGTCGTCGCCGACCTTAGGCAGGCGGTGTTTGCTCATTTGTTAAGCCTTTCTCCCTCTTTTTTTGAAGACAACTCTCCCAGTGAAATTCAATCCCGTATTACCGCAGACACAACGCTTTTGCAAAGCGTGATAGGGTCTTCTTTGTCTATCGCCTTACGCAACAGTTTGATGTTGTTTGGCGGGGTTCTATTTTTGCTGATAATGCACTTTAAGCTTACCCTCATTTTATTGGCCTGTGTGCCTTTTGTGATTGTCCCTGTGTTGTTCTTTGGTCGACGAGTAAGGCGCTTGTCCCGTGATAGCCAAGACGAAGTCGCCAACGTAGGGCGATACTTGTCACAAGCGCTGCGACACATCAAGGTAGTACAAGCCTTCAGCCATGAGCAACACGATATACAACGTTTTTCTGACACGGTAGAGCGTGCCTTTGATGTCAGCGTGAAGCGTATTCAGCAACGTTCTTGGTTGACTTTGATGGTGATTTTGCTGTCTATGAGCGGAATAGGCGTCATGTTGTGGTTTGGCGGAAAAGACGTTATTTCCGGTGCCATCAGTGCTGGTGATCTGGCCAGTTTTTTATTTTATTCTGTGATTGTGGCAGGGTCGTTAGCGGCGATCTCTGAAGTCATGGGGGAACTGCAAAGAGCGGCTGGGGCCGCTGAGCGTATCATGGAATTACTGAGCGCGCGCAGTGCCGTGGTGAATGGCTCGTTGCCTTTTTCGTTAAAAAATATACAAGCGATTCCTCAAGGTGACGCTCTCATTCAATTTGACCATGTCGAGTTCCGATACCCCACTCGTCCCGATTACGCGGCGTTAAAAAATCTGACTTTTTCGATTAAACAAGGTGAGATGGTAGCACTGGTTGGGCCATCTGGAGCCGGAAAATCGACCTTGTTTGAGCTATTGCTGCGGTTCTATGATCCACAACAAGGGCAGATTACTCTAGCGGGTACCCATATTCGAGAATCCTCTTTAACCGATTTGCGGTCGTGCTTTGCTTTGGTACCGCAAGAAACCGTGCTGTTTGATCAAACCGTCTATGACAACTTAGGGTATGCCAATCGTCTTGCGCCTCATCATGTCGTACAGCAGGCGGCAGAACAGGCCAATGCCCATGCCTTCATTACTGAGTTAGATCAGGGTTATGAAACACGGTTAGGAGAAGACGGTGTGCGCTTGTCAGGGGGACAGAGACAGCGTATTGCCATTGCCCGCGCGATATTAAAAAATGCCCCCATCTTACTGTTAGACGAAGCCACCAGTGCGTTAGATGCCCAGAGTGAGAGCAAGGTGCAAACCGCACTGGAGCCATTGATGAAGGGCAAAACCACCTTGGTTATTGCCCATCGTCTAGCGACTGTGTTGAACGCAGACCGCATCATTGTGATGGATCAAGGGGAGATTATTGCTCAAGGCACTCATAACGAGTTACTAGTCAGTTGTACCTTGTATAAGCGGTTAGCGGATTTGCAGTTCCGTTATCAGGAAACCGTCACGTCTTAGTATTTGCCTACAAAGACCCCTCGGTACGCGCACTCTAATGCTTTACCGGCTAGGCTCATGCCTGGTGTCTGGTAAAGCGTTTCTAGCGGATGACCTTTCGTAGGCAAGGGGACGGTTATCGCTTTGTCAGCGCGATAAAAGACGATCCAAATGTGGCTGGATAGGTCTGCAGTGGTAAGCACTAGGCTGAGATAATGTCGTTCGCTTTGTGTCCAATCCGCTTCTGTCATGGGCAAGTTTTGCTCATTGAGCCACTGAATATGGTCAAGATGCGTATGACGATACAAGGCGTCGTCTTCTAAATGTATTTCAGCCAATATGGGGTAGGTTTTGCGCAGCGCCAATAATGTCGATATGGTGCTTTGTAGCGATTCTCTCGCATGACGCTCTGCAGAACTGAGGTGCTGCCATTGTTGCCAAGTGATCTCGTTGTCCTGGCAATAGGCGTTGTTATTGCCGTGTTGTGTGTGAGATAACTCGTCGCCGCCCAAAATGTGAGGCGTTCCCTGACTCAACAGCAAGGTTGCCATAAAACACAATTGTTGGTTTAGGCGTCTGGCTTGAATATTTTGATCATCGGTGTCGCCTTCGACGCCAAAGTTCTGGCTGATATTATCGCCATGGCCGTCACGATTATTTTCCATGTTGGCCAGATTATGGCGCTGGTGGTAAGACACCAAGTCTCTTAGGGTGTAGCCGTCATGGTAGGTAATGTAATTGACGGATGTAAGGGCACTACGGTGGCCTTTATGAAAATAATCACGGGACCCCATCAGTCGGGTAGCAAACGCCGCTACCAGATCGTTATCGCCGCGCCAAAAACGTCGCATAGTGTCGCGGTATTGGTCATTGCATTCTAAAAAGCCATTCGGGAATTGTCCAACTTGGTAGCCGTTGGGACCTATGTCCCAAGGTTCCATAACAAGGCAGGTTTGGCTTAAAACGGGGTCTTGAAGGATAGCTTGCAATAAGGGGGCATTAGGGCTGAAGTCATGATCAGTTCGGCCTAGGTCAACGCCAAGATCAAAACGGAAACCGTCTACGCCCATGACCTCAACCCAATAGCGCATACTGTCACAAATTAAGCGAATACTGGCCCAATGATAGGTGTCGAGGCAGTTTCCACAGCCAGTATAATTCAAATATTGACCATCTTGGTGGCGATAGTAGCGAGCATTGTCTAGGCCACGAAAGCACACACTGGATTGATTTATTTCACTTTCGGCGGTGTGGTTATAGACCACATCTAAGATGACTTCGAAGCCCGCTGTTTTGAGGCCATCTACCATGTGTTGGAATTCAGTGATAGCATCGAGTTTGGCATAAGACGGTTCTGGCGCAAAAAAGCTGACAGGGTTATAGCCCCAGTAATTTGTCAAAGACAGGGATTGCAGATGCCGTTCAGTCATAAAGCTAAAACAAGGCATGAGCTGAATGGTGGTAATATTCAGACTTTGCAAATGTTGAATGCCTGCTTCTGAAATGACCCCTAAATAAGTGCCTTTTAGGTCATCATCAATCGGCAGGTTTTGACTAAAGCCTTTAACATGCAACTCATAAATCGCTCGGCTGGCAGGCTCAACCTTGACTCTCGCTGGGCGTGTTAAATCACTTTTCACCGTTCGCACGACCGACTTGGGCACGCAATAAGCCGAATCCACTGAGTGCAACTGACCTTCTTTCGTCATCGCTGCTTGATCTTGATGCCAAGATATTTTGTCACTCAGTAGTTTAGCGTAAGGGTCGATCAGTAATTTATGCTCATTAAACATCTGTTGTTGCGCTGGATTGAATTCTCCTTTTGCACGCAAGCCATAGTGTTGGCCTTCGGTTAATCCCAGCACTTCCATGTACCAAACACCTTGACGCTTATTAAGAAAAGGCAAGGATTCGCGCTCTGTGCCGTCTTGGTCAAAAAGGCACAAATACAACTGATGAGCCTCTTCAGCGACCACAGAAAAATTAACGCCATGATCTGTGACGGTGGCACCAAGAGGAAAAGGTGTGCCATTAGAAAGGTGATGTGTTGCTGAGCTCATTGATGCCTCTTGGTGTGGTGGTTAACATATTGTGTGTTTTTAGTTTATGGGTGTCGCAGACCAGATCAGAAGCATACCCGCCAAAGGAGGGATTTCCAGCTCGATGCTCTGTTCACGTCCATGGCTAACAACGGCTTGAGTCTTGTACGCTTGTGTTTTGACATAACCACTGCCAGTGTACTTCGTCTCATCCGTGTCTAAAATGATTTTGTAGTAGCCTGCTTTAGGTACACCAATTCGATAACGTCCATGGGGTGTAGGGGTAAAGTTAACCACAGCGATACTGTGCGCGTCGCTGTTTTTTGCTTTACGAGCGAAGGCCAAAATACTGTTTGCACTGTCATCGTAACTGATCCATTCAAAGCCAAGATGAGAGTGATCAAAATGCAAGCTGCTTTCTTCTTGGTAAAGATGGTTCAGATCTTTCGATAAAAGGTGTTGCGCTTTGTGAAAGTCTGTTTCAAGCAGGTGCCAGTCTAAAGAGCGCTCGTGGCTCCACTCTTGTCCTTGAGCAAATTCATTGCCCATAAAGTTGAGCTTTTTGCCCGGATGAAAATACATATAAGCCGAGAAAGCGCGTAAATTAGCGAATTTTTGCCACGAGTCTCCCGGCATCTTGGTGATCATAGAGCCTTTGCCATGCACCACTTCGTCATGGGAAATAGGCAGAACAAACTGCTCATCAAACGCGTAGACCATGCTGAAGCTCAGATCACCTTGATGATGCTGTCGGTAAATGGGGTCTTTTTTGATATAAGCGAGGGAGTCATTCATCCATCCCATGTTCCACTTAAAACCAAAGCCCAATCCATTCATATAAGTGGGTTTAGACACACCTGGGAAGGCGGTAGATTCCTCTGCGACAGTGAAGCAGCGCGGATGATTCAAGTATACGGTTTCGTTTAGACGGCGAAGAAAATCAATGGCTTCGTAGTTATGATTTCCGCCATCTTTATTGGGGATCCATTCACCGTCTTCGCGGGAATAATCTAAGTACAGCATGGAGGCCACCGCATCGACACGCAGGCCGTCGATATGGAACTCTTCTAGCCAGTAAACGGCATTACTAATGAGATAATTTACGACATGATCTTTACCAAAATCGTAAATGATGGAATTCCATTCAGGGTGCCAGCCTTTTTTAGGGTCTGGGTATTCGTATTGCTTTGAGCCATCAAAATTGGCTAAGCCATGGCTGTCGGCAGGGAAATGTGCGGGTACCCAATCCATGATCACACCAATATTGGCTTGGTGCAGGGCATCGACTAAGGCTTTAAAGTCTTCTGGTGAGCCAAAGCGAGAGGTGACAGCGTACAAGCCAACGGGCTGGTAGCCCCAAGAGCCATCAAAAGGGTATTCCGTAATAGGCAAGAGTTCCACATGGGTGTAGCCCATTTCCACCACATAAGGCACTAACTGGTCTTTTATTTCCGTGTAGGTGAGGGGCTGGTTGTCGTCTTTTCTTCGCCATGAGCCTAAATGCAATTCATAAATGCTCATGGGTTTTTCATAAATGTCTTCTACGGGGCGTGTGACCCAAGCGTCATCTTGCCATTGGTGCTTGTTCTCGAAACAAGTGACACTGGCAAAAGAAGGATACTGCTCAATGCGCTGCGCATAAGGGTCGCTGCGGTGAGGCAGTATTTCGCCAGCATGAGAGCGAATTTCAAACTTATAACGAGCACCATGCATGACATTAGGAATGAACAAACGCCAGATACCATCGCCGTTACTGGACATGGGGTGGACTCGTCCATCCCAGGCATTAAAGTCACCGACGACAGCAACAGAGCGTGCTGCAGGCGCATAAACAGCAAACCGAGTGCCTGTTACTGTGACCGATTTACTTAGTTGAACATGGGTTTGAATAGCGCCCTGACTTTTGTATAAGCTGGCTTGGTGATGTTCTGGATCTGTAAAAGTGGCCTCAGGGAATTGGTAAGGATCCACAATGATATACTGGCTATTGTCCTTGTAAGTGATGTCAAGACGATAGTGAAAACGTGAGTGTTCTTTTGGCCACTCAGCATAAAACAAGCCTGGGTGCTGAGTGGGTTTCATCGTTGACAAGAGCGTATCTGAATCCATGGCGAGGACCCGAATAGACAAGGCTTCCGGCTGCCAAACAGTTAAAGAAAGGCCTTTTTTCGCCGGCCCTTGTTGCAAACCTAAACAGCCAAAGGGATCGGCGCAGCGTGTTGTCAGTATATCGTTGATGAGGTCGTTTTTTATTATATCCATTCACTTCTCCAGCAAGAGTGAGAGTGTTAACTCAATGATTATTGGTGCTGTTGATCGTGAAGCTTACTCACAACACGACGCAAATAATGATTCACTTTATTGGGTGTGATTTGAGCAAACTCGTCCAATGCCGCTTCAGCTAAGCTTTCTGTGATCTGTTCAGCTTGTTGCTGATTCGCGTGGTCAAGGGCCGCTAGTGAAACCAATACCGGCAAGTTGATATCGCGTTCAAAGTGGCTCTGTTTGTCTTGTTGACAAAATTGAATAAAAGCATACAAACCTTCAAATATAAGGCTTTTATACCAGCTAGGGTGAATGTCTGACGTCAAGGTTTCAATTAAGACGGCAAACGTATCTTCACCCGGTGTCATTGAGCTGAGCGCGCGTTTACAATCTAAGATCGTATTACTCTGTGGATCACCAAAGACAATGGTATTCACATGGCTTAGGCTTCCCCAAAGTTGCAATAGCATAGATTCAGGCAGTTTAGTGATCATACCCTGCTCAGAGCGCCAATCAAACCAGTCAACGTCTTTCATCTTACTTTGTGCGTCACTGCTGTTGTGGTAACGCATGGTATTGGTCACGTGAGCAAATTCATCGTGTTTCTGTTGCAGTGCTTGCGTTAGCGCCTCATAAAGCTGGCTTGGAGATAGCTGAGCCAAGGTGTCGTAAACGGATTCTTCTTCCTCAGGATCAAATTGACGGGCACACAATACGGCAAGATTATGAATCCGAATCGTCCTGATGCCAGAAAAGAATTCAGGATTAACCTTAATGAGCGTCCCTGCAATAGCGATTAACTCATGACTTATCACAAGACTTGTGGGTGAAGATGACACGCTTTTGAGGTGTTCCAAAATAGCATCTTGGTGCAGTGGCGTACTGATATCCACCTCTGTCTCTGGATTTTCCCCTATGACTAATAGGCGCTGACGTACGGTAATGTCGGCAATGTAAGTCGCCAAGTCAGTAGACGGCGTTAACAACAAAGAATACAGCTGTCTTGCACTGCTCCAGTCTTCTAATAACAAAGCTTGATAATAGACACTGCCTAATACTTTAAAGGCGGTTTCAGCGGGTTCCGAATCAGGCATGATTTCCATCAAGGCACGACGATCTCCCAATGCCATCAAGCAATCAACGGCGTCGCCGAGAGACGGCGTCTGATTTAGCATGTCTAAAAGGCTAGCTGTGTCCGACAAGGCAATTTCTGATGAATCGTGTGTACTCGCTTTATCAGACAATGGCCAGAACAGGTCATGAACGGGCAGTTTAATGCCCAGTGAACGATGGCCTAATGCACTGATTTTGATGTCGCGTCGATTACCAGATTTAAAGGCATTCTTTGCGGATTGCGGGATAACCCTAAAGTTTTTATGCTCACGCTGCTGTAAGGAGCGAATAAATTGAAACAGCTCATCGCACCCTTTCATTTCACTGATGGCTTCATCAATGAGAATGGTAAAGACGGCATTGGCTTGGTAATACCAATGTTCAGCAAGGGTTTTTAGTTCATTGCGAATGTGTGCTTGAAAAAGCGTTGGATCAATTTTGCGATAATCTTTGTTTTCATTCTGGATCCATGACAAACATAAGTAACTGTCGTCATTGATGCTGAACGCTTGTGACGTCGCTAAGCTATTAAGCGCACGATCAGGACGCCCTGATAATCCTAGCGCCTCAGATACGCCTAAATAGCGGTAGGTTTCCACTAGCTGATCCGCGCTGATGGCTTTTAGGGGTTTAATGTCTTCAAGGGTTTGACATAAACAGCCGGCATCCAACAGTTTTTGTTTGACCTTATCATTTTGTGCCAAGATCACCATAGAGGTGGTGACCTTGTTGGGTCTATGCTGAATGCGATGCAAGCCGAGGGGGTCAAGGTCATCGGTTTTAATCAACTCTTCGTCTAGCATTTTGCCAACTAGGTACAAACTTTGTGCCCACACTAAAGGTAGGTTCTCGTTGGGAAGACGTTTTTGTGATCCAGGGTTTTCTTTTTCCGCCAAGATATTTTCTTGAGGAACATAGTAGAGCTCAGGTAAAAGCATGTGCCCGTCTTTCTCGACCATTAAAGACTCTAACTTATGACGGTAAAAGTTGGCACTTTCCCAGTCACGGGCAAATAAACGGTCGATATAGAGATAGGTAAAAAATAGCGGCCACTCTGACTCTATGTGTTCAAAATTGATCAGTTCATCGTGTTCATAGTAAATGCGGCTAGGATCTTCTAATTCTGATTGATGACCATCTAATAGAAAACGCTTGCAGCCATACTCGCCACCTAATTTACTGATGATTTCTTCACGAGTGCGTTGTGTAAGTTGCTCATCGTTCACCGCAAAGGCAGGGAAACCGATAATGCTGAGAATCGCACTGTCGACTTCTTTTGAACGGGATTCTTTTGGCAGCAATGATTGCAGTACAGAGCCAGCTCGGGCAACCGCATCGGCAAAAGAATGCACCACAGCCCATTCTGGGCCATCGTCACCAAACAAATTCAATCCATCCATGGCTTCCATGGCGGCTTTTGCCATGCCCACAGAACTGGCGTTTATTTCTGCTTTACCGTTATTGACCTTGTTACCACGCTCCCAAATACCGTAATCCGGGGTGCGATAAGTACGAGACACATAGTAGATAAGGTTTTGGATGAAATTAAATTCATCGCGAGAAAAAATGACTTTACTACCGGCTTTGGTCATTTGGGCCATCATGAGCAAGTAAAAGCTGGTGGCATCAATTTGCAAATGTCCCCATGCATCGTCTGCTACCGCTTCTAAACCCGATTTTGTATCGTACTTGGCATGCAGCGCGTCTTTGGGATCCAAACTGTGCTTAAACGCTTCGACTTTGTGGGATTGACGCATCATGGCAAACAGTAAGCCCCGCATCATTTTAATACAGGCAAACTCCAGCTCATGGGTGCGTTTGTCAGGATTTGAAGCACGTTTGTAAGCCAAATAAAGCGCCCAAACCGCTTGAATGCTATAAACGTTGTCGCGTACCCAAGCATCGGTGTAATTACCGTGATTATTAATGCTTGTGCTGGCTGGGAATAGGCCAGTAACGGGGTGTTGGCGGGACAAAATAACCGCTTGG
Organism: Marinomonas hwangdonensis; assembly: GCF_003721245.1. GTDB lineage: Bacteria > Pseudomonadota > Gammaproteobacteria > Pseudomonadales > Marinomonadaceae > Marinomonas > Marinomonas hwangdonensis. Next base: position 385,105 of record NZ_RIZG01000001.1, read on the forward strand.
ATATGCTGATAAAGAGAATCGAGTTTGTCTTGCGTGTCAGACGCCATGGTTGATCCTTTAGAAAACGCAATGAGTTGTAGAGCGGGCTGAACAATACGTCAATCTATAAAATGACAGGTATTCGTTCAAATAAAACCACTATACCCAAACATAGAGGGACTCACCAAGAAGTAAAAGAGAGAAAGTTTCTTCTTTTTAACTTAATTTTCTAAAATCGGTTAATTGCCGCCAATCCTGAGCTTTAAGCGGACGTTAAGAAGGAATAGCAAGTTTGTTAAGTGAATTTTTACGTTTAACGTTGCTTAATTTTGCCACGGTTACGTGCTGAACTGATGAACCAGCTGGCGCAGTTGGCGAGCACAGGTTTGTAAGTTCTTAACAGAAGTTTCAATGTCAGTGGAGTTGTGGCTTGTTTTCTCACTGATGTCAGCAATATTTTGTAAGGTGTGATGGACCGTTTTAGAGGAAGTATGCTGGCGTTCAGCGGCCTCACTAATATTGCGGTTAAGTTGTGAGATAGACAGGACGCCATTGGCGATTTCAGAAAATGTGACACCCGCTTCATCGGTTTGCTCGGCGCCGACATTGGCGGTATTTCGAGCGGATTCCATGACATTCACTGTGGTTACTGTTTGTTGTGTTAATTGATCAATCAAGCCGCCAATTTCAGTCGCGGCAAGTTGCGAACGCTTGGCTAGCTGTCGTACTTCGTCAGCGACTACAGCAAAGCCTCGACCTTGCTCTCCTGCTCTGGCGGCTTCTATCGCCGCATTGAGAGCCAGCAAGTTGGTTTGGTCTGCGACCTCCGAAATAATGCTTAACCGTGCGTTTATGTGAGTAACGTCTTCTTGTAGGGTTTGAATTTGCTGTGCGGCATCACCCACTTCAAGAGACAATTGTTGGATATCTTGATTGGCTTTGTTCATTACACCAAGGCCTTGTTTGGAGTGTTGGCCAAGCTGCTGAGTGGTGGTGTTGGCTTGTTGGGCAATGGCCAAGGTGTCTTCCACAGAGGCCATAACGCTTTGCATCAGACTTGCCGCTTCGCTGATATTAGACAGTTGTTTAGTCACACCCTTCGAGGTTTGTTTGGTCGACTGTGTGGTTTGTTCGACAATACTGTCTAGTGTTTCACTAGAATGAGCCACATTGCGAACAATCGACTGAAAGTCATTCATCATGCTGTTAAAGGCTTGCGCCATGGCGCCCATTTCATCTTTTCCTTTAAAATCAACACGTTGAGTCAAATTGCCAGAGTGTTGAACGGATGTCATTGTGGTACACAGTGCGGTGACTCGATGCGTCACAAGATGAATAATATATAAGGCCGTTCCACCCACAACGAGCGTTAAAATGCACACGAGTATGGCGTAATCTATCAATGCAGTAAGGAAAAATTGAATCACTTCGTCCATCGACGCGGTCGCCACCAGGGTGAGGTTCCAAGGTGAAAAGGTGGTAGCACTGGCTATCATGCTGTGCTCCGAACCGTCTTTGTCGAGGTAGTTAAAGTCTAACCTATGATGGTTTTTTGTCGTCTCGGCTATTGAACGTAAGGCTGATGATAGGGCGCTTGGGATATTTTGGTTTGGGTAATGGGCCGGTGCATTTAATAATGTGAGTGGCTTTTGACTGATCACCCAAATACTTTGTTGATCACCGTATTTGAAGTCTGCCAATAAGGACAGTGCCTCTTGTTTAGCTTGCTCTTGGGTCAGCCCCCCCGACGTCTGCTTTTTATAAGCGGTATTAAGGACAGAGGTGGCGATGTCTAAAATGTCATGAGTTCGATCTTTTCTGGCTTCTACATGGCTGTTGAATAAAGACGTCAATGACAGAAGAATCAGTGCCGTTGTGCCCATGGACATTAAGCCAATAATTGCCCACAGCTTGTAACGAACTTTTATATCATTTATGCGATCCAGCATCTCGCCTCCGTCAGCTTGAAAGTGTGTTGTCAGCGTTAAACAAAAACCAAGAAAAATCTACCCGGCGCTAAGAAGGATTTAGAGTAAAGGCTTTTTTACATCTTGCCTAGCACGAAGCCGTGCGTTAGGTCATTATAATGGTCGATATTGGTGATTACGGCAATTAAGAGATCGCCTAAACCAAAAAATAGGGTTTTAAAAAACGTACTGGCAAAATGAAGAGGGTGATTTGTTAAGCTATTTTATGGTTTTTTCGGTGGCTTTTTTGTCTGCCACCATTTTGCCTTTAGGATCAGAGGGTGTCTTGCTTTACTACGCAAACAACACCACCTTGTCTGTCTTTCTGTTATGGCTTTTCGCCAGTGTTGGCAATACGTTGGGTGGATTGACTAACTGGTTTCTAGGAATATATTTGGTCAGGTTTGAAGACAGAAAATGGTTTCCGATTAAGCCCAAATCGAGACAAAAAGCGGAGCGCTTTTTTAATCGTTACGGCGTCTGGAGCTTGCTGTTTACCTGGTTACCTGTGGTAGGAGATGGGATTGCCTTAGTGGCTGGCGTGTTACGAACCCCACTTTGGTATTTTTTACCGTTAGTTTTTATTGGTAAAGCCGCTCGATATGCCTTAATTTTATGGGGACTTCACCAAGTAATGGCGTTCATGTGAAAAATGAAAAAGCGAACACACAGATTATTGAATAGATAAATTGATAATGAACAGGGAGACAGTAATGAAGAAAATGTCAAAGACACTGCTGGTCATCATGATGGGGGCGTCGTTAGGAGCCTGTTCATCTATGGATGGCAAAAACACCTTTATGACCTACGCTGACTTACAAGACTTGGTGCAGGCACATGAAAGTCAATGGCAAGCCGTACAGCCGAAATTAGACAGGTTGGATGAACTGGAAGCGCAAGTGGCCGCATTGACTCAAGGAGAGAGCGTGTCGTCGACAAGCGAAGTGCCGGATAATGACAATGGGGACGGTGTATTTAACAGTGACAGCGTCGCCGCGATTAACGTCGCGCCTGCTGTGATGTCGTCTTCAAATAGTCAGATGGTTGAATCCAATGTAATGTCTGAAGGAAATCTGACATCTGAAGAGAAGTTGGTATCGGAAGAAAATGTTGTCATGAACAGAGCTGCTCCTCCAGTTGTCAGTGCTCCGCTTGCGACTACGGCGCCAGCAAGCGTGCAACCATCGCGATTTGGCGTGCAGTTGGCGGCTTACGGGATTCGTGAAGAAGCTCTGCGTGGCTGGCGAGTGTTGCGTGACGCCCATCCTGATGCCTTTGTTGGGTTAGAGCCATTGCTGAATGAAAAAGAAGTGAATGGGCGCAGTATGTATCAGTTAAAAGTCGGCCCGTTTTTGAATAGAACATTCAGTGCGGATTTTTGTAACATGCTCAAGGGGAAAGGACAGGATTGCTTGCTAACCCAATATAATGGGCAAGCCCTGTAAGTCATTTTAAGAAAACAAAGCATCCAGTAAAATGACTGCAAACCTATAGAAAGAACCTAAAAAAGCACGCTTGGCTAAAACGCAAAGCGTGCTTTTTTATTGCGTGTTACATCAAAGGGAACACGGTGCCATAAACGTCAACTTGACCGTTTTCCAGTACAGCTTGCGTTTCGGCTTGTCCATCGACAAATCGGATAAAACCCTGTTGAACGAAAGGTTGAATCATCATGCGTGCCCGCTCTTTTACACGGGGAGCGGACGCGGATACTCCTGTTTGGTTGGCAATAAAACGTTCGACCAGATTGTTCAGTAAAGCCGCATCAACTTTAATATTGGCTTTAGCAACCGTGTGATAAAGCCAATATTCTGGCGTAAGCAGTGCATTTAACGTAGGGTTTTCCATTCCAACAATAGCGCTGGTGACACTCGCTGATACTCGACCTTGAGGAAAGGTTGCGCGTATTTCTGTGATGTTGAACTCAGGATTTTCACTTAACAATGTGTCTATGTTCTCTTGAATGAAAATCAAGAGAGGGTCGTACAAATCATGGTTAAGAGTATTCTGTGCGAGCATATCCTCAGTAAAGGCTTTGTAATCAAGGAAGAAGCGGTTGCTCAAACGGTTTAGTTCGGTAACGACAGCAAGGTCGGATACGGTTATGTCTTGGTGTGTAACCGCGTCTGCGAAATAACCAATACCAATATTGCCCAGCGCCGTCTTTTGATCAAACGCAGTACTCAGCGCGACTTTTAAGCCGGATAACTTGGTACGGTCATTCACTTCCAGTGCATTGAGAGTAAATGTCATCTCACTGCCATAAAAACCGCCTTGCAGAAGGGTCTCTATTCCTGCGTCTAAGTCGATAGAAACACCAAAATCCTCGGCCTTAATCGTGGTGTATCCATTACTTAATTGTGTATCTTCTGCTACCCCTTGATAGCGAATGGTGTCAGAGGTGATTTCTCCTTGACCTGAGTAACCACGAAACGTCAACTCGTTATCAAGACTGCGCAGTTCTGGAATAACGTCCATCAGCTTAAGGTTGCCAATGGTGTCTCCCATGATAGAAAGCCGGTAAAAGTCCTGTTGTTCGTCCCAACTAAGTGTGTTGCGTAGCGTTGGCGCAGCCACACTGACTTGCGTGTTAAATAGCCCAAACATGCCTTGATCTGCAAACAGGATTGGCCCAAATTGAGAATCTAATTCAAGCTCAAGTTGTAAGGTATCTTCTTGTGTTGGATAACCAAACTGCGCCATGTCTAAGGTTAATAAAAGGGTGTTATTTGAGCCAAACCAGCGTGTTTGTGTCGCGACAAGCTCGGCAGAGTAACCAGGCGCGTTATTGATATTGGCCACTATGTCTGACAGCGCATCTTGGTGTTGAGGTGCTATGAATTTTGGTGCCGCTATTAAAGCGGCAACCGGAACAAGAGCAAGGGCAAAGAGTGCTTTTTTCAATGGAAATTCCTTTTCTTTTTGAGTGAATTAAATCGAAATATTGATTGGTTTGCTTAGGCCATATGATGCTTGTTTAAGCTTAACGCCATGGCTTCAGCGATCTTAATGCCATCAATCGCAGCAGACATAATGCCGCCTGCGTAGCCTGCACCTTCTCCGGCTGGATACAAGCCTTTGGTGTTGATGCTTTCTAGGCTGTCATCATCGCGTTTGATGTTGATGGGGGCTGACGTACGTGTCTCCACACCCGTTAATAAAGCGTCATCAAAGGCAAACCCTCTGATTTTCTTGTTAAACGCAGGAATGGCTTCGCGAATCGCCTCGATACAAAAATCGGGCAAGGCATCGGCCAAATTCGTCAACTTGATACCCGGTTTAAAAGAAGGCTCTACGGTGCCGAGCTTTTCGGGTGTTTCATTACGCAAAAACGCACCGACCGTTTGCGCTGGCGCATCGTAGTTACTGCCACCCAACTCGTAGGCAAGACTTTCTAGTTTACGCTGGAATTCAATACCTGCCAGTGGACCGCCAGGGTAATCGGACGGATCAATACCTACCACGATGGCGCTGTTGGCATTACGCTCATTACGAGAATACTGGCTCATACCATTGGTCACCACACGGTGTTCTTCCGATGTGGCGGCCACCACTGTGCCACCTGGACACATACAGAAGCTGTAAACCGAACGACCATTTTTACAATGGTGAACCAGTTTGTAATCGGCCGCCCCTAAAATTTCGTTGCCGGCATTTTGGCCAAAGCGCGCTTTGTCGATAGCCGATTGTTCGTGTTCGATACGGAAGCCCACCGAGAAAGGTTTGGCTTCGATATAAACGCCCTTGTTGAGTAGCATCTCGAAGGTGTCACGCGCACTGTGGCCAATGGCGATAGCAATGTGTTTTGAATAGAGTTTTTCACCGTCAGCCAGTGTCACTCCCGTGATCTGGCCGTCCTCAATGTGCAGATCGTCAACACGGCAGCTAAAACGAATTTCGCCGCCTAGCTCAATAATTTGCGCGCGCATTTTTTCGACCATGGCAACCAGTTTAAAGGTACCAATGTGCGGCTTACTAACGTACAAGATTTCGTCTGGTGCGCCTGCTGCAACAAATTCATTCAGCACTTTGCGGCTGTATTGTTTTGGGTCTTTGACTTGGCTATAAAGCTTACCGTCAGAAAAAGTCCCCGCGCCACCTTCACCAAATTGCACGTTGGATTCTGTGTTGAGGACTTTTTTGCGCCAGAAACCAAAGGTGTCCTTGGTGCGTTCACGTACTTCTTTACCACGCTCAAGCACGATGGGCTTGTAGCCCATTTGTGCCAATACCAAGGCCGTCAATAAACCACAGGGACCAAAGCCAATAATAATAGGGCGTTCAGCCAGGTTAGCAGGTGCCTGCGCCACAGGGTAATAGCCCAAATCAGGAGCGACTTTAACCAGTTGATGGTCTGCAAATTGGCTCAGCAACTGCTCGTTACAGGTGGTTTCAACATCCAGGGTATAAATCAACATAATGTTGGTTTTCTGGCGGGCATCATAACCACGACGAAATACATTGAATTGCACAAGCTGATCGGCCGAAATGTCAAGCATGGTCAGAATGGCATTTTCGAGTGCATTGGCGTCGTGATCTAAGGGAAGTTGGATATTGGACAGTCGTATCATAGGAATCAATAGTTAGAATGCTGGGTCAAGAGTGATTTAGCGAGCATAGTACGATATTTTAGCTGAAAAAGCTGGTAAAACTTGTTTTATCGACAGGGCTGATGGTGAATTTTTTTACTGTATCGGCGACTTTTGGTCTTATTCAAATAACGAAGAGAAGGTGGTTCATTATGGTTATTCACCCCTTGGCTGAAGCGCTTGGCGCTCAAGTGGATGATGTCGATTTATCCAGGCTAACGCCACAAGACGTCGAAGAAATGTATCGAGCATTTTTACAACATAAAGTATTGTTTTTTCGTGATCAGACCTTGTCCCCTGAGCAGCATCTTGCACTGGGTAGGTGTTTTGGTGAGTTAGAGCCAGCGCATCCTTTTTTTCCTCGTTTAGTTGAAAGCGACCAAGTGGTAGTGATCGAAACTTCTCGAGGTCATCCACCGGGAGAGAGCTTTTGGCATACGGATATGACGTGGCAAGAGATCCCGCCGAAATGCTCAATTTTACACGCTCAATATGTTCCCGAAAAAGGTGGTGATACGCTGTGGTGTAATATGGCCGCTGTTTTTTCGAGTTTACCGCAAAGTGATAAAGCAAGACTTCGGACGATGAGTGCGCTGCATGGTTTGCACGCATTTGAGGGAAGTCGATACGATGAACAAGATGATTTCGGTCAAAGCCGAATCGCACAAAAATCTCAGGCCTACCCTCCGATTGTTCGTCCTATGGTAACCCGCCATCCAGAAACCGATGAAGAAATCTTGTTTATCAATGAGCAATTTACGCGTTCCGTGATAGGGGAGTCTGACAAGGAGAGCCGCGCCTTATTGGATCGACTCTTTGCCATTGCTCGACAAGTTCAGTTTCAAGTGCGTTTTCAGTGGCAAGCCGGCTCGGTTGCCATTTGGGACAACCGAGTGACTCAGCATTTTGCTGTGACGGACTATGCTGATCAGCCTAGAAAACTGCATCGAGTGACGGTTAAAGGCTAATGGGAAAAATCCCAAGCCCACTCATTGACTAGCGAAGATTGACAGCGGTTGCTTCGTCAAACCCTAACATGATATTGAGGTTTTGAACGGCAGCGCCAGAGGCACCTTTACCAAGGTTGTCCAGTTTGGCAACCAAAACACCGGACTGGTTGTCTGGCGCACTTAATACAGACAGCTCTATTTGGTTAGTGTCTTCGAGGCCGTGTGGGGTCAAGAAAGGCGCCGCATCATCAACCACGTGATTTACCTCATTCACTGTCACAAAGGCATCATTGGCATACACCTCAGCTAATTTAGTCTGTAGTTGTGTCATGGTGACGCCATTTTTTAGTTGAATGGGCAAGAAAGTCAGCATGCCTTGGCGGAAGCTGCCCACGCTGGGCATAAAAATAGGTGCTTTATCCAACCCAGACCAAGTCTTGATTTCAGGCAAATGCTTATGATTAAAGGTTAAACCATAAGCGCCATACACAGGCGCATTCTCAGTGCCTTCATAACGGTCAATCAGGGCGTTACCGCCACCACTGTAACCAGAAACCGCATTAATAGAATAATCACCATCCGCTGGCAACAATCCCGCTTCAATTAGCGGCTTCAATAACAAGATCGCTCCTGTTGGGTAACAACCTGGGTTAGAAACAAACTGCGCCGCTTTGATTTTGTCGCGTTGTGAGACATCGAGTTCTGGCAAACCATACACCCAGCCCTCAGCAACACGGTGTACTGAGCTGGCATCTAAAATACGACAGCCTTCTTCTTTGGCTAAAATGACGCTCTCTATGGCGGCGTCGTCTGGTAGACAAAGTACGGTGACATCGGCTTCTTTCATCAGTCGACGTTTTTCTTCCATATCGCGTTTTTTGGTTGGATCGATACTGATGATTTCAATGTCAGGGTGGTTAACCAAACGGTCTTTTACTTGTAAACCTGTGGTGCCGGTTTCGCCATCGATGAATACTTTTTTCACAGCGGAGTTCCTTACTGAGTGTCTAAGATCAAAGCCGAACAGGGCGTCTGGACGGAGTTCCTGTGTTCCAACGGTTTAGCGCAGGGCTTTCGAAAAAATGTGTGTTGGTACGAGTTTACTATTTATGAACAATGAATAGAGCAACGATGGGTAAGTGTAATGCATCAGGGTGATACTGAATAGTTGCTAAAGAGGCGATCCAAGATAATTGGCTATTTTTGCGGCATTGCTACCCGCGATAAAAAAATAATGCTATAAGAATAGACCTTATTTATTTCTTAATTTGTATATTACTTCTCACTTTACATGGACATAAACGACAAGGCTAAACGATTATGAAACAGCCTCCAATGGTACTTATTGTAGACGATGTTCCAGAAAATCTACGGGTACTTAAAGATGTGATAGATGCATTGGATTGCCAAATTGCGGTGGCCAACTCGGGTGAGCGTGCTTTGCAGTTGCTTGAAAGGACTCAACCTTGCCTAATTCTATTAGATGTCATGATGGGGGGCATTGATGGGTTTGAAACTTGCCGTCGTATTCGTTCACAACCTTCGTTTAATGATGTGCCAATTATTTTTATTACCGCGCTAACAGACGATATCAGCCGCGGCTTTGAAGCGGGCGGTAACGACTACATCAGTAAGCCTTTCCGTATCGAAGAAGTGCGTTCAAGAGTGCAGCACCAGTTAGAAAAGTTTCAGCTTTTGCGCGAGCTAAAAGCACTGACCCTATCATTGGAAGAGAAAGTGCGTGAACGCACCGCTGACCTGAACTTAGTGAATCGCAACTTACGTAAGGAAGTGCAAGAAAGGCGCTACATGCAAGACCGATTGAAATATCTGGCGCAGCATGATTTTGTTACTCAGTTGTATAACCGTGATGCGTTAGACGAACATATTTCTTATATTGTTTCTGATATTCAATTGAACACCTTGGAGCATGTGCCTTATTTTTTATTAATCGACGTCAACGAGTTTCGTCTGATCAACGACTCTTGTGGCTGTATCGCAGGCGATGAGTTGTTGCATCAGTTGGCAGCGATCATGAGCCAACTTGCCGACCCCCAAAACGATTTTTGTGCTCGTCTAAATGGAGACAAATTTGCCATTGTGATGAAAAAAGGGGGGCATCAAGGTGCGGCTTCCTATCTGAGAATGTTTAAACAAGCCTTGGATGACTACGCATTTATATGGAACGAGCGACGCTTTCAGATGAGTGCGACCCAGGTGGCCATTCCTTTGGCTCGTGATATGGGTTCGTTTGAACAAGTTGTCATGCTGGCGGATGAGGTGTGCTATCGAGGTAAAAAATCAGGCACCCATACTCAAGTAATTAAAGACGCAAAAGATCTAGTCTGCCAAGAATACCGCGGCAACCTCAACTGGGGGCTGCGTATTATGGACGGTCTTGAGAAAAACCTGTTTGAGGTACACTTTCAGCAGGTATGTTCGTTAACCCATCAGCAACAAAAAAAGAAAATTGAAATTTTGGTGCGTTTAAGGAATGAAGAAACGGGCGATCTTATTTACCCAAATGACTTTATTCGTGCCGCTGAACGCTTTGGTATCATTGCTAAAATAGACCGCTGGGTGATTCACAACACCATGAAGCAACTGTCTGAGCGCCGAGATTTATGGGACTCCATTGATCAGGTAGCATTAAATGTGTCTGCCTTGTCTGTCCGTCAGGACGGTTTTGCCCAGTACATTTTAGAGCAGTTAGCACACTTTAGTCTGGATGGGCGGAAGTTCTGTTTTGAATTAACAGAGACCGAGGCTTTAAACAACTTTAACGACACTCGTCAGTTCATGGCTTTACTCCATGAAAAAGGTTGCACCATTGCGCTGGACGATTTCGGTACGGGTTTTTCATCTTATGCCTATTTAACTGATTTGCCGTTTGATTTGATTAAAATCGACGGCATGTTCATCAAAGATATGCACGTTAACAGTGTGCACCTAGGCATGGTGGATTCCATCGTTAAGCTGGCCAAAATGCTCAATAAACCCGTGGTGGCGGAGTTTGTTGAAAACCAAAGTATCGTAGAAGAATTAACACGGCTGGGTGTTGAATGGGGGCAAGGGTATTTCTTTCATAAGCCTGAGAAGCTCTAGCCTTGAAGCCCAAGCAACGAAATAGAGCAACAAGCTAACGCCACCGATTAAGGGGTGCGACACATGGATATCGATTTACCCACTATTCTCCACCTCCTGATAGTGCTGTTTATATTGACGGCTTTCGTATTAGGCGTGTTTCAGCTTGGTTTTCTTTTTCGTTTCAAACGCTTGCAGCGTCGCTATTCAAGAGCGATTTTGGCAACTAACGCCGGCGTGTGGGAGTGGTTTCCCAAAACGGGGCGCTGGTATGCTTCTCCTGAATTTTTTCAGCAATTGGGTTTTAAAGAAGAAAGCACGCCTAAGAGCCTAGACGATTTGCTGATACTCATATCGACAGAAGATCAGACTAGGTTTAAACAGTGGCAATCAGCGTTGCTTGGCTCTCGCCAAGACACAGCGCCAAAATCCATTCGATTCACACTCTCTAATACGTCCTTACATACCCAAACCGCTACCTCTCACAAGAACGATCAGGAGGGAGTTACAAATTTAAAACACTACTGTTTGGAAATGCGTGGCAATGTCGTCCGAAGAGACAGTCGCCAACGGGCACACAGTGTGGCGGGTATTCTGGAAGAAATTAGTCATCTAGTCGCCACAGAAAGTGCTCTGATTAGTGCGCGTGAAGAAGCGCGACGTCGTGAATTAACGCTCTCTATTTTGCTGGACAATATTCCAGATGTGGTCTGGTCAAAAGATGAACAAGGTCGATACCTAGATTGTAATAAAGCGTTTCTGGACTTTAACGGGTTTTCAATTGGTGAAATCACCGGTAAGAACGATCAAGATCTCAATTTAGACGGTAAAGGGGGGTATTACCAACAACGTGATCAAGAGGCCATGCAAACCGGTTTAACTATTTATGAGCAAAGTTGGGGCCAGCCAAAAAATGGTGGTGAGCCGCGCTTGTTTGATGTGTGTCGGGTCCCCATCACAGGGGAATCTTCGCATTTTCGTGGCACCTTAGGTGTCGCCCGAGACATCACGGAACGTCATTTGTTGATTAATCAGCTCAAATTGTTTAAAAGCTTCGCCGATAACTCTGCACAGGGTTTTGCTATGGCAACATTAGACGGAGAAATTTCGTATTTTAACGAAACCATTCGCTCTCTTCTTGGTGTGCCAGAAGAGGCAAACGATGCCTTCTTAGCAGAATTAAACCATCTAGAATTTTATACCGAACCAACCCAGCGTTTTTTACAAGAAACCGTCATTCCCTATGTAAAGGAAAAGGGTGTGTGGCAAGGGGAGCTAGAAGCGAAGAGTCTTGATGGTCGTGTTTTCCCGACTCATGAAACCTATTTTTTGCTGCGCGATGAAGAGGGTAAGCCCATTTCATTTGGCGATGTCATGAATGATATATCGGATCAAAAACATGTTTCTATGCAGCTAGAACAAGCGAAAGAGGCTGCAGAACAGGCGAACCAAGCCAAAAGCCAGTTCTTAGCCAATATGAGCCATGAAATTCGCACGCCCCTGAATGCCATTATTGGTTATGCTCAGCTGATTGGTGAGGATAACCAGCTAGTAGATGTTTCTCGCACCCGCTTTTTGTCTATTGCCACCGCAGGAGAGCGTTTGTTGGCGCTAATTAATGACATTTTAGATATTGCTCGGATTGAATCGGGTCGTCTGGTGTTGCACGAACAGAAAATGAACTTGTGCCGAGAAGTGAATCAAATAGGTAGGCTGTTCTTAGGTCAAGCTCAGTCAAAAGAGCTAGACCTGATGGTCGAATGTGATCTAGATGAAGACTTGCTTGTTTGGATGGATCCAGTCAAATTTCAACAAATACTGACGAATTTGTTGGGTAATGCGGTCAAATTTACCATAAAAGGGTATGTGAAGATCGTTGTTCGAATAGAAGCAGAACGTATACAGATTGTTATCGAAGACACAGGGCCCGGAATAGAAAGTGCTCTAATGGAACACCTTTTTACTCCTTTTGTGCAAGGTAAGGCAGGCGAAGCCTCGGGTGGTACTGGGCTTGGTTTAGCATTGTCAACGACCTTGGTTAAATTGATGCAGGGAGCTTTGTCGGTAACAAGCAGTGAAGGCGAGGGGACACAGATTACAGTAGATTTACCTTTATCGAGAGTCAATCAAAACGACGCTGCTGAGTTTAATGATCAAGAGGCTTTTTTAAATATGCGATTAAATGACCCTATTCGCGTCTTGGTCGCCGAAGATGACGACTGGTCGCGGGATATCCTGGTCTCTTTATTGGAAAAAGCGGGCTGTCAGATAATTGAAGCACAGGATGGTGAACAAGCCATAAACGCCTTCAGGGCCAACCTGCCTGATCTGGTTATGACAGACATAAGGATGCCAAATAAATCTGGCATCGACTTATTACAGGTGATTAAGCAAGAAAACCCAGAGCAGAACATTCCTGTTATTGCCATTACTGCGTCTACATTAGTGCATGAACAACAAGAACTATTGGACCAAGGCTTTTGGCAAGTCATTGCTAAGCCGTATCAAATTGAAGCCATTTATAAAGCCTTGGTGGCGCATCTGGACGTGCATTTTGTTCCGCTGTACGACGCTAAGCTCAATTCAGACGATGAGGGAAAAAGCCTGCTATCGGCCCACGAAGAAGCGACTGGTCAGCCATCTGCTAGCGCGCTGCGGCCATTAACATCAGCCGATTGGCAGCCATTGCTTGCGGCGGCACAAAGCGGCGACATGCAAACAACGGAAGACGTGTTTTATTCTTTGCGTGAGGCGTTACCCAAAACTCAAGAGAAAGCTCTGAAATCAGCGATTGATCAGTTTGACTTGGGGTTGGTAGAGACCTTGATCGAACAATTCCAAGCCTCATGATAGCCAGCGTTTAATGCCAGAGAGACATCATGGGTTTTGCTCACGCTTGCCTGAGGCATTTGGTTTGACAGGGATATTGGCAATGGATAAGGTCGCGCAAGACAAATTTGATGAGGGGATTTTAGATATTGTGGACACAAACCAACTTACATATTGACCGATGTCTTTACCCAAACTATTGCCCAGTATTGGGCGTCCAATTTTTTATTGAACTCTTTTGTGATACTTTTTAAACCCCTTTTTAGAGACGTCTTTATGACCCCTTCTGTCGTTCATTGTCCCTCGCTTTTTTTGACGGCGCCTGCGTCGAATCAAGGGAAAACTACTATTACTGCTGCCTTGGCGCGTTATTTTACTAATCAGGGCAAAGTGGTCCGTGTTTTTAAAACGGGCCCAGATTATCTTGACCCACAGATTTTAGCACAGGCGTCTAAGCAACCTGTTGAACAGCTTGATATCTGGATGGCAGGGGAAGCCTACTGCCAAGACAAACTGTACCAAGCAGCCCAGGTTGCAGATTTGATCTTGGTAGAAGGCGCTATGGGCATGTTTGATGGTGAACCCTCCAGTGCTGATCTTGCTGCACGCTTTGGTATTCCCATGGCGATTGTTCTGGACGTTAAAGGCATGGCACAAACCGCTGCGGCCGTTGCGATGGGGTTAGCCAATTTTCGTGATGATGTGCAAGTAGCTGGCTTGATTGCTAATCATTGTGGCAGCGAACGTCATGCAGAATTGATTCGCGAAGCGCTTCCTACAAACTTGCCTTTGCTTGCCACCCTAAAGCGCGATGAAGAGATTACTTTGCCAGAACGCCACTTGGGTTTGGTGCAAGCAGATGAAGTGAAAGACGAATTAGAAATTCGCTTTGAAGCTGCGGTTGAATGGTTAAAAGAAACGCAAGATACAGGTTTGTTAAGCTTGCCGAATGCTGTGCCTTTTTACCCTGTCAATCAAGTAGGCGCTAAACAAACTATTGAGCAACACTTGCTAGGCAAAACCATCGCGGTGGCGAAAGACGCGGCCTTCAGTTTTATCTATGATGCTAACCTGATGGCGCTGAAAAGTTTAGGCGCAGAACTGGTGTTTTTCTCGCCCTTGCATGATCAAGCTTTGCCTAAGGCCGATGCCCTTTGGTTACCTGGCGGCTATCCTGAATTACACACTAAAGCTTTGTCTGAAAACACCGCCATGCGTCAAGCCATTCAAGATTTTTATCAGGCAGGCAAGGGCATCTTGGCAGAATGTGGGGGCATGCTTTATAGCTTAGAGACGCTCACAGATTTAGAGGAAAACGAATACCCTATGTTGGGGATTTTAGCAGGGCAAGGCGCTATGCGAGGTGAACGTGGTTGTCAAGGTATGCAAACGGCCGTGACGCCGCAAGGAGACATTCGCGGACACGCTCACCACAGATCTCGCAGCGCCAACACGCCTGAACCTGTCGGTTATGGTCGTCGTCAGCGACATCCTGCACCGGGTGAAGCGATTTATCAGCAGAAAGGCTTAACCGCCAGTTACTTGCATTTATTTTTCCAGTCCAACCTCGATGCCACTGCTAAGCTCTTTTTAGTGAATCCGCAGGACTAGCGAGTTATGTGGCCAGAAATTGCAGAATCCACGTTTGGGAAAAGTTAGAGATATCAAAGACCAAGGTTTTTGAACTCTGCCTTTACTGGGTTCTGACTACCGATTGATTGCCTAATGACTATTAAAAGCAACAAAACAGCCGCGTCCTTGTTCTTTTGCTTGGTATAAACATTTATCCGCATCGTGAAAAAGTTGGTCTAAATGCGTTACTTTTGCATGAGCGACAACGCCAGCACTTAGGCTAACTCTGTAATTGTCTTGAGCTCCGTCAATGGGGGTGGCCGCCAAATGTTGTGAAATACAGCGATACAGTTCTGCGGCTTGTTCGACATTGGTACTAGGGCATAGAATGGCAAACTCTTCTCCACCAATACGGGCACAGATGAAATGCTCACTGGCACACGATCGGATAGCATCTGCGATGACGATAAGTGCATTGTCACCAACTTGGTGACCACACTGATCGTTGAGTTGTTTAAATAAATCTGCATCCAGAGCAATAATACTTATAGGCGATGACTCATCCGATTTAGCGTGAGCGATAAGGGATTGAGCGGCCTTGGTGAAACCTCGTCGATTATAAAGGTTTGTATGAAAATCATGCATGGCGAGATAGTCTTTTTCCTTTACTAAATTCGTGGTGATTAATAAGAAAAGAAAAATGCCATTCGCTAAAATAAGACTGGGGAGTACGAAAAGTAATATAAATGGATTGCCGGCTTCTACGTGCTCAACAAAACTCATTTCTTCGCTTAAACCAATATTCAACAGTCTTAATAAGATTAATGCGCCTAATAATCCAAAAACGGCCGCTATTAAACACTTTATAACATAATTATCCGGCGTGCTTTTGATGAGCTTAAACGCAGTAAAAAGATAAATGAATCCGATAAATACGCCAGTCACTACCGCTCGGTGAAAAAAATTATTATCAGAAATAACAAGGTATTGTATGGGGAACATGAGGCTCAGTAATAACAACCAAATTTTAATACTGGTCCGTGTCTTGATTAACTGTAAGGTCCCATGAGCCACACAGACAACGGAGGCTGCAATGGCAAAATTACCAGCAAGTCTTAACAGATCATTTACGACAAAAATGCGTAGGAGAATCAAAGCGATGCCAAGAGCCGTTAGACCGAAGCCAATGGCTAATAACAGGGCGGGTTGTATTCTGCGATCTTGATACCACAAAATAGCAAATCCAGTTGCGACAACGCAGTACATCCAGACAGTCATAAAGAGCAATGTTGGTACTAGTTCCATTATCAGGAATCTCCAATAAATCTTAGCCAAGATTAGCAGACTTTATGCCATCATAATAATGTTTTGCGAGTTTGCCTGAAATCATCATGCCTGGAGATTCGATTGGTAAAAATGCTCACCTATCGTGTACTGGGGGGGGCAAAATAGGAAAGAAAATAGCCCCATGTGAGATGGGGCTATTTTGGTATGATCGAAAAGCGTGAGTGCTTAAGCAATCCAAATCTGTTGCACGTTGACAAACTCCCGTATGCCTTGCGGGCCAAGTTCACGACCATAGCCAGATTTACCAATCCCGCCCGATGGCAATCTAGGGTCGCTTTTTACGATGCCATTGACGGCAATTTGTCCTGATTCCAGTGTTTTAATCGCTCGATCTATGGTCGCTTGATTACTGGTCCAAATGCTAGCGCCTAAGCCATACTCCGTGTCGTTTGCCAGTTCCAGCGCTTGATCAATCGTCTCAATCGGCGTCACGCTGAGCACTGGCCCAAAGGTCTCCTCTTCAAACACCGTCATGCCGGGTTTGACGTCGACTAATAACGTTGGTGGATAAAAGAATCCCGAACGAGATGGCAAATCGCCTCCGGTTAAACAGCGCGCACCGGCGTCGATGCTTTGCGATACTTGGCGATGCAGCTGATCACGCAAATCTTCTCTCGCCAATGGACCTAGATTGTTATTTTCGTCTCTTGGGTCACCGCATTTAAGTTTGCTAAAACGTTGTCGAAGCGCTTCACACACCTCGTTGTAAATGGATTTTTCAACAAACAAACGCTTCACAGCGATACAGGATTGCCCCGCGTTAATCATCCTCGACAAGGTAATAATGTCGAGGGCTTTTTCCAGATCCGCATCGGCCATTAATATACAAGGATCGGAACCGCCAAGTTCTAATACGGCGGGCTTTAATCCCGCTGCGGCTTGCGAGGCAATAAATTGTCCCGCTTTGCTAGAACCCGTAAACGACACGGCTTTCACTTTCGGGTGATCGATCATTTTACTGGCTACCGAGTTAGGTACTGCCAGATTGGCGACTGCGTTTTCAGGTACGCCAGCTTGATATAAACATTCGACCAATTTGTTTGCTGTGGCTGGCACATTCGGGTCGGCTTTTAATACACAAGTATTGCCAGCCATTAAGGCTGGAGCCAGAAAGCGCAATGCCAACCAAACCGGTGCGTTCCAAGGCAAGATGCCCAGAACCGTGCCGAGAGGCGGGTATTGCACATAACTGTGGCTCGCGTCGGATTCCAGCGATTCGGACGCTAGAAAATCGGCACCGTGTTCGGCATAGTAGTCAGCACACCAGGCGCTTTTCTCCACTTCGGCAAGGCCTTCCTTTATTGGTTTGCCCATTTCTAACGCCATTAAATTGGCCAGTTCGTTTTGGTTGTCCCGTAACGAAGCCGCTACGGCTTTTAACACAGCCGTTCGCTTAGCAAAGCTTTTGGCTTTCCATTCCGTGAAGCCATTCGCCACTTTATCGATGATGGCGTGTGCCTGTTCTAAGCTTAATGACGGGCTCGGTGGTAGGGCTTGGCCTGTGGTTGGATTGATGGTTTCTAACATAATCACCTCGTATCAACTGGCTGCTTTTTCGGCTTGCTTGGCATGTGATTTGGCTTTTTTACTCTCTTCTTGTGCTGGCGGTGTATTGGACAGATCAATAGCGAGTTTTGTTGTTTCTTGTCCAGTGCTTAGGGCTTTAACGGTGAAATCTCGATCTAAGTTAAAGAAAGAACGACAACCGTCTTCGGTGATTTCAATGGTGTCTGAAATTCCGCAGGTTTTATTGCCTTCAATCCCCCACATCCATGGAATCATATGAAAAGTCATGCCAGGTTTTAGCACCGCAGAATTACCTTGTTTCAAGCTGATGATATAGCCTTCATCCCAGCTGGGTGGGAAGGCGATGCCAATGGAGTAACCGGATCGCGTGATTAAACTCGCACCCACTTGGTTGTCCATAATGATATTGCGCACCATGTTGTCTACGTCCGACACCGTCATACCTGGCTGCACCACACGATGAATTTCATTGAGCGCGCGTTTCATGACTTCTTGCGACTGATACATGGCATCGGATAGTTCACCAAGAATCACAGTGCGCATCATGGCGGTGTGGTAACGACGATAACAACCGCCCACCTCTAAAAAGACGTGCTCATTGGGTTGTACAGCTCTGCCTTCAAAAGTGGCATGACCAATCATGGTTCTTGGTCCAGAAGTGACGTACGGCATAACGGCGGGCGTTTCACCGCCAGCACGGAACATGGCGGCCGCGATTTCAGCGCCTATTTCATTTTCGGTAACACCGGGACGACAAATTTCAATGCCCGCTTTCATGCCTGCTTCGGTTGCCAACGCGGCGCGACGCATAATGGCGATTTCTTCTTGCGATTTGCAGATTCGGCCTTCTTCCACAATGCCGAAGCAATCCATGAGTTTGGCGTTCTTTAAAGTGGTATGAATGCAATCCTGCTGGTATGCAGGGAAAAAGTAACTGTTGCGTTCATAACCAATGCGTTTGTCGGCCAAACCAAATTCGCGTAGGGCGTCCACCAACATTTGAATGGCATCCCCCGTATCTGGGTAAGGACGCGTTAATTCGACCCAAGTACGAGCAAAAATATTTGATTCTTCCAAGACCCGAGTGATCATGAAGGGCTCTTTTTCGAGTGGAATGACCAGCGCCTGAAAAAAGGAATAGCCTGTGGTTTGATAGTCGGTTAAATAGGTAATATTTTCCGGATCGGTGACCACGACGGCATCCAAACGGCGCTCGGCAATGCGAGCGCGCAGTTCACCCAAGCGGCGCTGATATTCTGCAAAAGTAAAGGTCATGTCATCGCGTTCAATCATGCGGCTTCCTCCATTACAAAACGTACGGCGTCTTTCAAAATATCCAACCCTTCCGCGAGATCCGCTTCAGGGATGGTTAATGGTGGAATAATCTTCAATACCCGGCCGCCACTACCGCAAGCGCCAAGCATCAAGCCTTTATGGAAACAGCGTTGTACGACTTTCGCCGCCATGTCACCGCTCCCCATGTCTAAACCAAGGATCAGACCTTTGCCGCGCAGTTCTTTCGCACTGTTTTCGCTAACCAGTGGCTCTAATGCATCGCGTACTGTTTTGACTTTTTCCATGACTTCGTTCATTAGCTTGTTATCGTCAAAGTAGCTCAATGCAACTTCACCCGCTACAAAGGACAAGTTTTGCCCGCGGAAGGTGCCAGTGTGTTCGCCAGGCGACCAATGTTTATCCAAATCAGGGTGAACTAAGTTCATTGCCATTGGGGTACCTGCGCCGCCAATACCCTTGGCCAAGGTAATGATGTCTGGTTTGATACCCATGTCATCAAAACTGAAATAAGAACCAGTGCGGCCGCAGCCCACTTGAATGTCATCGACGATTAGTACAGAACCAAACTCTTTGGCGAGTTTTTCTAGTTTCTGCATCCATGCTTTGCTGGCGACGTTGACACCACCTTCTGCTTGAATAGTTTCTACCATGAAAGCCGCTGGTGGCTTGATACCACTGGATGGGTCACGGTACTGATTACCTAAGGCATCTAACGCTGCGAGAGCGGCTTCATGATCGTGCTCTTGGTCAAACAACTCATGGCTGACATGCAATAAAGGCACGCCAGAGGCTTGACGGAAATACTCGTTGGCCGTTGCGGCTAATGCGCCCAATGTCATGCCATGAAAACCTTGACTAAAGGCGACAATGTTATGGCGTCCCGTGGCATTTCGAGCCAGTTTCATGGCGGCTTCGACCGCGTTGGTGCCGGTTGGCCCCATAAACTGCATACGATGGGGCATGTTTCTGGGTGCTAAAATCACATCGGTAAATTTCTGCATAAACTGCGCTTTCGCTTGCGTTTGCATATCTAAGCTGTGTAATACGCCGTCTTTTTGCAAATAATCGATCATGGCTGCTTTCATGTGCGGGTTGTTATGCCCGAAATTAAGCACCCCCGCACCCGCGAAGAAATCAATGTATTCCTTACCGTTTTCGTCAACTTGACGGGCGTTTTTTGCCGTAACAAAAACCGTTGGGTACGTGCGAGCGTAAGCTCGAATATTGGATTCTCGTTGTTCGAAAATAGTCATAACGTCTCCTAAAAAGGTCTTGTATCTATGACCTTTGGTTCGGTTTTTTGGGTTTTATTGCTTGGGTATTGAGTGTTTTGGTAGCGATTGATCAGTAAGGCCGGCAAGTTGGCAGAACCAACGGCAGACATCGGCAATCAATCGATCATTGAAATCGTAATGTGGACTGTGACAAGCCACACTGTGCGCATCGCCATCATTGCTGCCAATTAAGGCAAAGGCACCCGGAACGGCTTGTAGGTAATAGCTAAAATCTTCTGATGCCATGATTGGCAGAGCTTGCCCATGATGTAGTGCGGGTTCGCCGTACAACGACAGCCACTCTTTTCGAGCTCGGATGGCTTGTTCTTTATGATTGATAGTCGCCTGATAACGCATGTCATGTTCAATCGTACATTTCACACCATAGGCGGCCGCGGTATAGGTGGCCACCTCGGAAATGTGTTGGTTGAGCTGTTGACGGGTATCCTCGTCAGGAACACGAATACTACCGCTTAACGTCGCCGTTTCTGGAATCACCGTTGGCGCAGTGCCGCCGTGTATTTGCGTGACACTGACCACGGCGGTGGCTTGTGGGGCAAGACGACGGCTGACGACTTGTTGTAAGGCTACATTGACCGCGCTGGCGGCCAGAATGGGATCGGCACACAGTTCTGGTTGGCTAGCGTGACCACCACGACCTTTGAATATCATATTGAAGGTGCCATTACCGCACATGACAATGTCGTCAGGACACGCCATGGTGCCATAAGGCAGGGCAGGCCAGTTGTGCCAGCCATAAATTGCGCCGACGTTCTCTAATGCGCCGTCTTTGATCATTTCGCGAGCACCGTGCAAGCCTTCTTCGGCTGGCTGAAAAATCAGCACAACCGGTTGGGGGAGTTCTGTTTCAAAGTGTTTTAACCAACGTGCTGTTGCTAGCAAGGTGGCGGTGTGTCCATCGTGACCACAAGCGTGCATGCAGCCTTGATTGACGGATTGCCATGCTTTTCCAGTCTGCTCCTCAATGGGTAATGCATCCATATCGCCGCGCAAAGCAATCGCTGCGCCTTGAGCGTCTTTGTTGAGCCAAGCAATGGTGCCGGTGTCGGCGCAAGCGTGCCATGGGATATCTAATGCATCAAGCTGACGGCGTACTAAGGATGCCGTATTTTTTTCCTGCCAACCGAGCTCAGGATGAGCGTGCAACTGCTTGCGCAGTTTTTCAGCGAAGAGAATGTTTTCTTGCCATAAATTCTGCATAACGCCTCCCTGAAAAAAGATTACATACGTAGCGAAATTTGAAAAGCTTCATACAGTAGTAATTAAATAATGGTTAGGTTGCAAGTGTGAAAAATAATAATAAGGTCAATAAAATGTAGAAATGAAAATAAAATAAAAGAAAAGACACCAAAAAAAACGCTCAAAACAAACACATAGAAAAATATGTAAAAAATGAAAATATTTTTAAAAAATATTTTCGATAAATAATAAAAGGCTCTTTTATCTGCTCTAAAAATGCGCGTCAACGCCCGAAAAATAGGCGTTTAGCCGTCAAATTAATCTTTTTAAAGACATGTTAGGTCTAATGATTTGTTATGTAAGTAAAGTAGGCGTATTAATTTATAGGTCTAAATAGTGCTTAATAAAGCAAGCGTTAAAAAAGTCTTTTAAGAATTATTAGGTTAAATAGGGAGTGGGATGTTATTTATGACAATAAAGGTGTCATTGTATTTTGGGAGAGACCGTTAAGGTTCTTTCATAATTATATGGGTTTTTCATAATAGAATTGTTATTTGGTATGAATATGAGAAACCACTGTGTTGTTTTGATACCTGATCTGTAAATACAAGAGCGCACCTGATAGCGCGCCTGCACAGGCTAACCCAAGCCAAAGCCAGTTATGATTTACTTCAGTAGATGACAGTAACCAGCCGCTGCTAATATTGCCAATAAAGGCATAGAGCCCCCCAATACAGGAATACAAACCATAGTGACTGCCTAACTCTTTTGGAGAGCAAAATTTAGGCACATAAGCGCCCAATAGCGGGAACACCAGCATGGAGCCGATACTAAAAAAGAGGGCACACATGACAAAAGGCAAGGCAGGTAACCATGGCACACTGAAAATGAGCCAAAGATAGCCTGACCCCATTATCGTCATGCCTAATCCCATTCCTCGAGCGGTTCCTAAATGGGATTCTACAAAGCGGCTGACCGGCATTTGCATTAATACCCCCATAATTGACGACGTGGCAAATACCCAGGTGATGATACTGACATCCTGTGTCACCACACGAATCTCATGGGGGATGGCAATGTAGAGCTGATGAAATAATAACTGATACATTGATCCGCATAATACGAACTGCATGAAAGCTTTGTGGGTTAGCATGCCTCCCCACTGCTGCCAAAATGCTTGGTTAGGTCTTTTTGAGCGTTCTTTTTGAGAGGCAAGTTCCGGCAGAAAGCGCCATTGAATCAGCAGCAATAAGGTAAATAGCCCAGCGGACATCAAACCCACTAACGCAAAGTCAATATACAGTAGAGACAAACCCAATAGCGGCCCTAATAACATCCCCGCTTCCGATGTTAGGTTTTGCAGTGCGAAGACCTTGTCTCGGGCTTTTTGTTCGGGGTATTCCGAGGCCAGATAGGCTTGGCTGCTAGGGGTGAAAAGAGCACCAGCAAATCCCGAAAAAAACGCTCCTAGGAGTAACACAGGGATACTTTGACCGACACCCAATAAAGCAAAACCAATAATCCGAACGGCACAGCCGAGAAGAATTAAGCGTTTATAGCCTAGTCGGTCGCCAAGGGTGCCGCCCACTAAAAACAGCCCCTGCTGGCTTAATACTCTCAGCCCAATAATCACGCCAACATACCAACCACTGATGCCGACATTATGCTCTAGATGGTCGGCCAGATAAGGTAGCAGCATGTAAAAGCCGAGATTAAAGGTAAAGCCATTAATGACCAATACTTGACCTGCAGGAGAGAGCAGGCGCCAATCTCTTGAAAAGTGTCTTAAAGGCATACGGTACGTTTAGGTTGTAAGTGTTGTGGCTGTAAGATGAGCTTCTGTGGTGTGAAACCAGGTCGAATGGTTCGAATAAAGGGAATGCCATAACTGTCTTTGGTGACTTCGGCATTGACATCATAAACCTCTTTCACCAAAGCAGGCGTTAGGATATCGCTTGGATGGCCACTGGCTACCACATGACCATTTTTCAACACTAATAAGTTGTCGGCGTATTGGGCGGCTAGGTTAAGGTCATGGAGCACCATTAATGTGACCCAGCCCTGTTGTTTGGTTTGTGTGTCCAAATGGTCCAATAAGACATGCTGAAAATGCAGGTCTAGTGCACTGACAGGCTCATCCAACATCAATATTTTAGGGTTTCTCATTAAGGCTTGAGCGAACAAAATCATCTGGCATTGTCCGCCACTCAGTTTATTTACTGGGCGGTTAGCAAGGTGTAATAAGCCAATTTTTTCTAGCGCTGTTAAGGCCTGTTTTATAAGCGAATCGTCCAGTCGTAACCCCAACGAATCTAATTGCCCTAATAGGACGACTTCAAGCGCACTGAGCTCTATATCAAGCCGAATGTCTTGCGGCATGTAACCAAACTGCTCACGCCAGCGCGAGATTTGTTTACGCTTGATTAGATTGTGGTTGTTATTTAATGGGTCGAGAAAAGATATCTCGCCAGAGATCGGTTGTATATCACCAAATAGAGTTTTTAATAAGGTGCTCTTACCTGTGCCGTTGGGCCCAATAATAACGTGCACTTTTCCAGGGTCGAGTGAAAAAGACATGTCTTTAGCAAGAGTTAGAGTATCTAACGTCACATTGAGCTTGTTGACTTTAAGCATGAGTTAGCGCCTCTTTCCTAGAATCAGCCAAAAGAAGAAAGGCACACCTATAATTGCGGTGACAATACCGATAGGGAATAGCGCGCCAGGGACGATGATTTTTGACAAAACAGAGGCGCTAGATAAAAGAAAAGCACCAATTAAAAACGACAAGGGTAAGAAAAAACGCTGATCTTCACCCACTAACATCTTGGCAATATTAGGAGCGACAATACCGATAAAGCCAATGATACCGACAAAGCTGGTTACCGTAGCGGTCATTAAAGCAACAATGAAAAGGGTTTTTAGGCGCAACCGGCTCACGTTTACTCCTAAACTCTTGGCTCTTTCTTCTCCTAATCGCAACGCGGTCAATTTCCAAGCATCACGAATCAAGAAAAACATACAGACAGAAGTGATGCCGGCAATAATTGATAAGTTTGACCAAGATGCTTTGGATAAGCTGCCAAACAACCAGAATAAAATCTGCTGGCTTAATTCCGGAGAAGAAACAAACTGTACTAATGATAATAATGACTGGAATAGGAACAGTAAGGCGATCCCCGCAAGAATCAGCTGGCCTGAGCTGATGTGCCTCATGGTGGCTAACGCAAACAAAAAGGCAGCCGCCAGCATACAGCAGACAAAAGCACCTAAAGGAACCGCCACATTTGCATTCAGTCCCAATGAGCCAAAATAGAGAGTAAGTGCCGCGCCAAATCCTGCCGCCGCCGCCATGCCAAGCGTATACGGACTGGCCATAGGGTTGTTTAATAGAGTTTGCATCTCAGCACCGCCAACCCCCAGAACGCCACCGACAATGACTGCCATGATGGCAATGGGCAAACGCAGACTGGAGACAATGACTTTGGTTGTAGGATCTACTTCTACTGAGAAGCCAATTAAGTGCAGTAAAGCGTTGGCAACCTCTTTGACGTTGAGTAAAGAGGGCCCCGTAGCGATGTCCAAAACAAAAGAAGTGATTAACACAATAAGTAGAATGCCAATAACAGACCAGCGACGCTTTTCACTGCGTCGCTGATTTGAAATAGCATCAGAGAGTAGATCTGATTGCATAAATTATTTATCTGTTGGAACGCATCCTAACAGACGTTACTCCGAAATGTTGACGGCGAAAGTACCCATTTAGGTGACTGGAAAGTGATGTTTGCCTTTTTAACAAATACCAAAAAGCGACTATTTTTTTAAACCTTCAACAGAAGGTTTTATTGAGAATGATTTTGTTTTGCATCTTACAGATAGGTCAGAAATTATCAAGTACTTTATTAGGAATCAAGATAGATTTAATAATCATTATTATAAATGTTAGGTTAAATACGCATCATGAATCCGTCCTTTCTTGATTTTGGACGTTAGTCTGCCAATAGCATCGATGGTTGGTTTACAGTGAGTTTGGAATCGGCTGGAGAGCAATGGATATGCGTGATAGTGAACTTGATTATTGCTAGACCTTGTGCTTTCTTTAAACCATCTGTTCTTAATTGCCCTGTCGCTTTAATAACTTCTTGTTTTAATGGCTTATTGCTCTGACAGTCTGCTGCATTAATGTCTTACTTTTGTAAGAACGCTTTGCGATTTTCGATGTCAAAAAATAATAACAACACGAGCCCTTTGCAAATTAGGGCTTAGAAAAGAGAGAGCTTGCATGTCGAATGACCATTTATATGATAGCGCGCCTTGGACACCGTTTTATGGTGTTGCAAAAAACGCTGTAACCTCCGCCGACAGTGTAGAGGAAACACATTTTTTTAGTATTCCCGCGATGATAGTGGCGGCTTCAGAAAAGTACAAAACCCAAACTGCATTCACAACCTGCATGCCCAACGGCATGAATGGTCATTTGACTTACGCCCAAGTCGACGAAATGTCAGATGCTTTTGCGGTCTATTTGCGGGAATCCTTGGGGTTAAACGCGGGTGATCGTGTCGCGGTGCAAATGCCGAATTGCTTAGCGTTACCCGTCGCGGCTTTTGGAATTCTCAAGGCGGGTTGTGTTTTGGTGAATGTTAATCCTTTATACACACGTCGAGAAATGGCGCACCAGTTTAACGATTCTGGTGCGACAGCCTTGGTTATAGTCGATATGTTTGCAGATAAACTGGAAGATATTTTAGCCAATACTTCAGTGAAACATGTGGTTTTGACTTCTATCTCGCAATGGTTTTCGCCGCTTATTCGTGGTGTTTTAAACTTGGTTCTCAAGTATTGGAATAAGGCAATTCCTAAGCACAATCTTAATGCTCAAAAGCTGGATGCGGCGATTGAGATAGGACGAAAACGCAAGGCTGAAAAGCGTCTTGACGTGGCAGCCTATTGGCAAGACATTCAACGAGAAGACACGGCCTTGCTGCAATATACGGGCGGAACCACAGGGGTTAGCAAGGGCGCTGAGCTAACCCATGGTAATTTGCTGAGTAACCTTGAGCAGGTAAATTCAGTGGCTGGTGGCCATATAGAAGCAGGTACAGAGTGCATTTTGACCGCTTTGCCAATCTATCATATTTTTGCTTTTACGGTGAATTTGCTGGCTTTTTATCACAAAGGCGCCCACAACGTCTTGGTGCCCAGCCCACGTCCTATCCAAAACTGCCAGCGCGCTTTTGATAATTACCCCATTACCTGGATTTCGGGTGTAAATACGCTGTTTAACGCCTTGTTAAACGAAGAATGGTTCACGGTTTACCCTCCTAAAACGATGAAGGTCGCGTTAGCGGGAGGGACGGCGCTGCATAAGTCAGTCGCAGAACGTTGGCGCACAGTGGTGGGAACCCCTATTGCTGAGGGTTACGGTTTAACGGAGAGTTCCCCTGTCATCTGTTTTAACCCAATCGGTCATGAGCGGGCAGACAGTATCGGTATTCCTGCTCCCTCTACAGAAGTGCGCCTTGTGGATGACAACGGGGTGACAGTAGGGCTAGGCGAGCCTGGTGAGATTATTGCTCGAGGCCCTCAGATAATGAAGGGGTATTGGAATAGGCCAGAAGAGACTGCGCAAACTCTGAAAGACGGTTGGTTATACACGGGTGATATTGGCACCATGTCTGAAGATGGTCATTTTCATATAGTAGATCGTAAAAAAGACATGATTTTGGTCAGTGGTTTTAATGTCTATCCCAATGAAGTGGAAGATGCCATTGCAAGGTTAACTCAAGTACAAGAATCCGCCGTGATCGGTGTACCGGATGACCAAACGGGGGAAGCGGTTCATGCCTATGTGGTGTTAAGGGAATCTGGTTTGAGCGCACAGGATATTATTAAGCACTGTAAAACAGAATTAGCGGCTTACAAGGTGCCTAAAAAAGTAGTGTTTAGAGAAGACTTACCCAAAACGCCAGTCGGCAAAGTGTTGCGTAAAGACGTTCGTGCCTCAGTTGTCAAAAGTGAAACGACAGCTCAACAATAATGAGAAAAAATTTGGTATCGGAGATAGGGCGTTATGCTAAGTCCATTTGAAGAAAGTTTGTTATCTATTATGATGGTGATCATCATGTTCGGCATGGGTGCATCATTGACTTTTAAAGATTTCAAGTTATCCATGCGTCACCCACAAGCCATTGGAGTCGGTTTTTTATCTCAGTATTTACTGATGCCTTTTATTGCTTTTGCCCTTGCGCGCCTGCTTGATTTGACGATTGAACAAACGGTAGGCCTCGTGCTGATGGGGTGTATGCCGGGCGGTACCACATCGAATATATTCGCCTATTTTTCCAAAAGCTTGCTCAGTTTGAGCATTATGATGACCATTTGTTCGACGTTGGCAGGGTTTATTCTTGTGCCAATGTGGATGGCGTTTTATACGCAAGGTATTGATGATGCGTTTCGTATACCTCCTGATCAGATTGCTCGTTTGCTATTTTTACTGCTTATTCCAACATTAATTGGCATGTGGTTGAGGCGCAAAAATGCCAATATTGGAGCCATCATTGAACTCATGGGCGGCTTGTTAGGAGCGGTGGTTATTGTCTTTATCGTTGTCACTTGGGTACCACGTAACTGGCGTTTATTGGCGGAGACAAGTTGGCAAGTTTATGCGGCGGTTATTTTACTTGGTTTATTCGGTTTCTTGTTTGGTTATATTTTCTCTAGACTACTGAGGCTAAACCCGCAAAAAGCTAGGACGGTTTCTATGGAAACAGGCATTCAGAACGGACCATTGGCTGCACTCATCGTCATTATGACTTTTACAGGCGAAACACAACAACTTATTTTATTGATACCTGTTATGTATTCGCTTTTTATTGTTTTGAATTCCGCTTGGGTGACGGTTATCTACCGCAAAATTACAAACAGAGAGGAGTCCGCGAGAGATCAAGCCAAAGTAGAACCCTCTTAGTAGGTTAAATGGGCCGCAGGCATCCCGAGAAGACACCCTGATTAAGTCAGTTTGCTAAGGTGGAATTGGTGGTTTTCCATCTCTTTTTTGAGTGGTTTTGATCATAAATGGGGGGATGTTGACCCAACTAACGCAGTGGATAATGGAATTAAGCGGTATGTTTACCTAAGCGCGTTGTGTTGTAAGCTTTATTGGTTGTTGGCGCTATTATTGCTTCGAATAATGGGCGATCCGTCATGATATTGAGTGGCTATACATTACATAAGGTAAGCTCTAATGAATAATAATAACGTTAAAAAAACTTCTTTTGGTCTCTTACTAAAGTCGCTTGTGGCGCCTGCTTTTTTATTGTTTTTTATGATAATGGTAGGGGGCTTTGCGGTTCAAAATTTGACCAGCGTCGGTCAAACTACACGCGTTATCACTGACAATATGGTGCCTAATACGGGGCGCGCAACGGAGATAATGCGCTCAATTTTTAATGAACGTTTGGCCCTATTTAATTTTAGGGCGAGTGGCGCTCTGGAAGATGCTCAAATCTTTAATACCGAACAGACCGAGACGCAACGTCTACTACAAGAAGCCAGTACCTACTTTAATGACCCACAACGCCAAGACCTATTACAAACCTTATCCGAGCAGCATGGTGTGTTTGGTCAGCATTTTTCTGAAGAGCTGGTTCCCGTTCATACTGAAATGATGGCTTTACGTGCTCATCTTTTGAATGAGCTTGCCCCAACGGCACGTCGTGAAATAGAGCGTTTGGTAGAGACAGCATTAGTGAGTGGTCGTTTGACTGAAGTTCGCATGGCCGTTTCGGCCCAAGGCATTGTTTTAAACGCCAGTACGCAAGTGGGTTTATTTTCTACTACCATGGATACCGCTTTTCAACGAGAAGCAACGTTATTGATTGAAGATGCCCGTTACACGATTGAAGATTACACCGAAATCGCGGGCTTAGACACACGCACCTTGTTGGCGGATTTAGCGAATACCTGGTCAGAATACGAAGCGGCTTTTGCTCAGATGGGGCAATTGGCTGAGCGTTATCAAGCCATACTGAATGATTCTATTCTGCCTCAGGGAGTTGAACTAACAGATGCCGCTTACGGTTTGCAGTTGGATATCTTTAGCGATCTGGAGTTAGAAGGGGCGCAAACTCAAGATAAGATTCAATCAAGCAGCCTGATTATGATGTTGTTAGTGGTTATTGCTGCGGTTGTTGGCTCTGCCATGGCTTACCTAATTACGCGTAGCGTGGTGAAGCCGATTCTTGCGGCAAGCCGTGTACTTGCAGATCTGGTGAAAGATCTGCGAGCAAAAAATTGCGATTTAAATCAACGCTTACCGGTTACTACCCGAGATGAAGTCGGTGTGCTGTCGCAGAATATTAATGAATTTTTGGCAACATTGCAGCCGGTTGTGAATCAATTTAGAGACAGTTCAAACACCCTTAGGTCGGCGTCTGATAAGTTGACTAAAGTTGCCGCCAAAACCCAAAAAGGGACGCAACAACAAAAGACCGAGACAGCCGACGTTGTCACTGCCATGATGCAGATGGAAACCACAGTGACGGATATTGCAAAAAGTGCTGCCGAAGCGCAGGGATTATCAGAGCAAGCGGATAAAGACGCCAATGACGGTAAGCAAGTGATTGATCAAATGGTTTCTAGCAGCCACGATTTGGCAGATCAGCTGAAAGAGATGGCCGATGGGATTGAGTCATTAGGAGAGCATACTGCTTCGATAGGACAGGTCTTAGAAGTCATTAAAAGTATTTCTGATCAAACCAACTTGTTGGCGCTCAATGCTGCGATTGAAGCCGCTAGGGCGGGAGAAAGTGGGCGTGGCTTTGCGGTTGTCGCTGACGAAGTCAGAACGCTTGCGAAGCGAACATTAGACTCCACCGTTGAAGTGCAATCTTTTGTTGATAATGTGCAAAAGGGTACCGCCTTGGTTGTACAGAAAATGCATACCTGTCAGTCTTCCAGTGAATCATCGGCAGATAATGTTGCCGCAGCCCATCAGGTGTTAAATATGATTACAACACGTGTGCAGATGATCAAAGACATGACCACACAAATCGCCAGTGCTGCTGAAGAACAAAGTTTAGTCTCCCATGAAATTAGGCAAAGTGTGGACCTTATTCGAGGCATCGCTGTAGAGTCTGCTTTGTCTGCTGAAAGCTCGTCACAGTCGGCGCAGGAAATGGAAGTGTTGGGAAAAGAGCTAAATCAGCTAGTTAGTCAGTTCAAATCCTAATACTTTTACCTAGAAGTGGATAAGAAGATAGACTAAGCTATATTTTTGATGTGGAGCGCAAGGCTGCGATCTTTGGAGGTAGTTTGTTGCGAAGTATCTTAGCTTTCTTACTTTTTGTTCCCTTTTTTGTTGGTCAAGTATACGCCAATGAATCTATTCGTTTACAGCTGAAATGGCAGCATGCGTTCCAGTTTGCTGGCTATTATGCCGCTAAAGAGTTGGGTTACTACGATGAAGCGGGTCTGAATGTTGAGATTGTTCCTGCGAATACCCAAACCGATGTGTACGATGAGGTAGCATCGGGACGGGCTCAATATGGAGTGGGTAACAGCGGCATTCTGATTCGACGCGACCAAGGCCTCCCACTAGTTGTACTTAATGTGGTGTTTCAGCATTCTCCGGCTGTGTTTATTGCGAAGAATAATATTATTACCCTGCATGACTGGCATACTAAAAACATCATGCTCGAAAAATCATCGGACGAGCTTCTTTTGTATCTTGAACGCAGTAGTCTGTCGACGGCTGATATGACCTTTATTCCACATTCTTTTGAACCCACTGATATTCTCAGTGAGAACGTGGATATTATGAGCGCTTATGTAACGAATGAGCCTTTTTTCTTAGCACAACAAAACATTCCTTTTAAAATTTTTTCTCCTCGTTCGATGGGGATCGATTTTTTTGGTGATAACCTATTCACTTCAGAAGCGGAGATCAAAAATCACCCAGAGCGGGTGGCAGCCTTTCAAGACGCCAGTATGCGAGGTTGGCAGTACGCTTTAGATAATCAAGAAACCGTTATTTCTTGGATTTTATCTCGCTACAAAAATACCTATTCAAGAGATTTTTTGCTTTACGAGGCGAGTGAAACATACAATCTGGTTGAGCCTAAGCTGGTTGAGCTTGGTTATATAAATGAATCTCGCTGGTATGGTATCGCGAAGTCTTATCAAGCACTTGGCAAATTAAGTGCAGAATTTTCGATAAAAAATGCCCTGTACACACCGACTGCTCCGCAAGATTGGCGCAAGGTAATCTTAGTGGTCGGTATCAGTTCTTCTATTATTTTGGCGTTAGGTGTGTTGGTCGTATTTGTGGTACGAACCAATAATAAGCTTGATCATGCCTTAAAAGACAGTCAAAAAGCTCGAACAGAAGCCCATAAACAAGCCAATTTGGACCCCTTAACAGAATTACCTAATCGACGTTTTTTCCAATCGAGACTGCAGGAATTATGTCGCTTTGCTAGTCAAGAGGGTTCCTGTTTTGCTTTGTTTTATCTCGATCTTGACCATTTTAAAGAGATCAATGATATACATGGTCATCAAGAAGGAGACAGAGTATTAAAAGAGGTGTCGGGTAGGTTGTTGCGCATTTTGCCGCTTGAATGTGAGTTAGCGCGCATTGGCGGAGATGAGTTTACTATTTTGTTGCCTAACTCCCCCACCGTTCCGAATTTGGAAAAGATTGCCGAAAAGATTCTAGCGTCTTTGCATGCGCCATTTAAAGTGGGCGCTGGCATGGACCTAGCCTATTTGTCAGCGAGCATTGGCATTACGTTAGGCTCCCGTGATGCAACGGATCCGTCTAGTTTATTGCAGTTTGCAGACGAAGCTATGTACAGCGCAAAAAAGCAAGGTCGCAGTCGTTGGTGCTTGTTTTCAAAATCACTGCACCAGGAAATGTTGGATCGCCAAAAATTACTAAAGGATTTGAGACTGGCAGTCAAAAATCAGGAATTATTTGTTGTGTACCAGCCTATTTTAGACTTACAAACTCAAACCGTTTGTAAGTTTGAAGCTTTAGTGCGGTGGCAGCATAAAGAGCGTGGGCTGATCGCTCCAGACACTTTTATTCCCTTGGCGGAAGAGTCAGGATTAATTATTCAAATCGGTGACTTTGTTTTTAAAGAGTCAATAAAACAGTTATCTGTTTGGCGAGAAACACGGCACCCTGATTTGATTATGAGCATTAACACGTCTCCTTTTCAATACGATGAAGCGGGTAAACATCTCAATCATTGGTACAGCTATCTGGAAGAAATGCAGGTGCCTGGTCAGGCGGTATTACTAGAAATCACAGAAAACATGCTAATACGAAACACGCAAAATGTCAGTCGGCAGTTGCTGTCGTTCCGTGATCACGGTATCAACGTGGCGCTTGATGATTTCGGAACGGGGTATTCTTCTCTTGCGTATTTAAACGAGCTAGACATTGATATCATTAAAATTGATAAAAGCTTTATTCGTGATTTAGACAAGGGGGCGGCTTCTCAAGCTTTATGTGAAGCCATCATTAGCATGGCGCACAAGCTGAATCTCAAAGTGGTTGCCGAAGGCATTGAAACACAAGAGCAAGCCTCTGTGTTGTCAGCTTATCGCTGTGATTTTGGGCAGGGTTATTTATTTGCTAAACCTTTATCGGCGTACGATGCGACGTTGTTCTTGCGTAACTCATTTCCTCAGTGACCCGTCTAATAGACCGACCATAAAGGTGAAAGACATTGGCTTAGTATGGCTGGTGGGTAATACATTGATTACTTCTTAAATTTCTTTAGAATCGGCACATTATTTTTAAGACAGTAAGGATGATATATGACTTCGCTCACAATTCTTGATGGCGGCATGGGCCGTGAACTTGAGCGCTTAGGAGCCCCTTTTAAGCAGCCTGAATGGTCGGCTCTTGCTATGATAGAGGCGCCAGAAACGGTTAAGCAAGTGCATAAATCTTATATCCTTAGCGGTTCTCAAGTGATAACCACCAATAGCTATGCTCTAGTGCCTTTTCATATTGGTGAAGAAACGTTCGCACAAGACGGTCGTCGTTTGGCTGAACTGTCTGGTCAGGTAGCGCGTCAAGCGGCTGATGAAAGTGGCTTTACGGTTCAGGTCGCGGGTTCTTTAGCGCCTTTGTTTGGTTCTTATCGAGCGGATCTGTACAGAGCGGAACGAGTAGAGTCGTTAGCGGTTCCCTTGATTGAATCACTTCAACCTTATGTGGATGTTTGGTTGTCTGAGACGCAAAGTTTGATTGATGAAGTCATACGAGTAAAAGCTTTAGTGGATCACATAGATCAAGATAAAAAGCCATTTTGGGTGTCCTTTACCTTGGAGGATTCTGAGCCGACGTCGACGCCTTTATTGCGCTCGGGTGAAACGGTTGAGGAAGCGGTAAAAGCCATGCACGCCATTGGCGTAAGCGCTATCTTATTTAACTGCAGCCAGCCGGAAATCATTGGTGAGGCGGTGCAACTCACGAAAGCCACACTTCATACATTAAATGCGGATCACATTCAAATAGGTGCTTACGCTAATGCCTTTCCACCACAACCTAAAAATGCCACAGCAAATGAAGGTTTGGACGAATTAAGAAAAGATTTAACGCCTAAAGATTATCTAGCATGGATAAAGCAATGGCACCAAGACGGTGACACATTAATCGGAGGTTGTTGCGGCATTGGGCCCGAGCATATCAAAGCGACCGCTGAGTACAAAGAGGGAAAAAGCTAAAATAACGGTCAGTGACGCGCCAAAAGTAGCACAGGTTAAGAGCATTAAAAACGCTATCAGCCTGTGCTTTTTTGTGGATGCTGATTCAATCTATTCTAGAGGACACTTTTCAACTAAAGCCAAAATTAATACGTATCGTTTTCCGAACGCACCTGAACTAAGGTAGACCCGTCAAATGCCACATCGATATTGAATACAATCGGCCGACAACAAACTTGACAGTCTTCTATGTATTCCTGACTTTCATCGAGTACTTCAACGACCACATCTATAACCTCCCCACAATAAGGGCATGAAATGTCTTGCTCTAAAAGCTCACTCATAAAAACCTCTTTTAATAAGTAATGTCTAAAAAAATAGACAAACATGACAGGTGTATGGCCCGAATAACCGTTGGTTAACAGGTTAAATCTAGTGCATTCAGGCCAATACCACAGGAATTTTTTACAGTATTACTTTATAAAATTTGCTTTTCTGGCTTGATGCAGTTTTTTATAGCTTTCGATAAGACGTAAATGCGGTTCAATGCCTTCGAGTTGCATGCTGGTTTTGCTCAAACCGTAAAAACGTACCTCGCCGGTGACGGAACCCACGACGTTTTCAATAACGTCTTTGCCAAACATACGGCTGAAGTTATGGATAAAATCGTCCAGTTCTAGGTCTTCATCTAGGGTGACTTCCAATACGCAATTCATCGCTTGATAGAAGAGACCGCGTTTTGCTGTGTTGTCGTTAAACTGCAGAAATTCACCCACCAGTTCGAGCGCTTCTTCGTGTTCACCAAGAGCTAAATAGATGAGGATTTTCAGCTCCATGATAGTCAGCTGGCCCCAGACGGTATTGTCATCGAAGACGATGCCAATCAAGGTGGCAATGTCTGTGTAGTTGTCCAGTTGGCTTTCTTCAAGACGATTCACCAATTTAGCCAGCTGTTTATCACTGAGTATATGCAGGTTTAAAATGTCTTCGCGATAATCCAGTGCTTTGTTGGTGTTGTCCCACACTAGGTCTTCTACTGGGTAGACTTCGGAATAATCGGGAACCAGAATCCGACACGCCGAGGCGCCTAAGTCACTAAGTTCGGCAACATACACTTCTTTGCCTAGGTCTTCTAAGATGCCAAATAGGGCGTCAGCCTCTTCTTGGCTGGTGCCAGAAAAGTCCCATTCACAGAAGTCGTAGTCGTGTTTGCTGCTAAAGAAGCGCCAAGAAATGACGCCTGTTGAGTCAATAAAATGCTCGACAAAGTTTTCTGGCTCGGTCACGGCCATGCTGTTAAATGTCGGCTTGGGTATGTCGTTTAAGCCTTCAAAGCTGCGTCCTTGTAATAATTCCGTGAGGCTGCGTTCTAAGGCCACTTCCAAGCTTGGATGGGCGCCAAATGAGGCAAACACGCCGCCTGTTTTTGGGTTCATTAGGGTGACATTCATCACAGGGAATTGGCCACCAAGCGAGGCGTCTTTTACCACAATGGGAAAGCCTTGTTCTTCCAATTCTTTGATGCCCGCAAGGATGCTTGGGTATTTTTCCAATACTGCCATTGGCACATCAGGACAGACAATTTCGTCTTCAATGATTTGGCGTTTAACGGCGCGTTCTAAAATTTCTGACAAACATTGCACTTGCGCTTCTTGCTGATTATTTCCCGCGCTCATGCCGTTACTTAGAAACAGGTTTTCGATAAGATTCGACGGGAAGTACACCGTTTCGCCATCGGATTGACGTGTATAAGGAATGGTACAAATGCCGCGTTTTTTATTGCCAGAATTGGTATCGATCAAGTGCGAGCCGCGAAGCTCGTCGTCTGGGTTATAAATAGCCAAACAGTAGTCGTCTAAGATACCTTCTGGTAAGGAATCGTCTTTGGTGAGGGCAAACCATTTTTCATTCGGGTAGTGGACAAATTCGCTGTTGGCGATGTCGGTACCAAAGAATTGATCATTGTAGAAAAAGTTGTTGTTCAAACGCTCAATAAACTCACCCAGAGCGGAACACAGGGCACTTTCTTTGGAGGCGCCTTTGCCATTGGTAAAGCACATAGGCGATGCGGCGTCACGAATATGCAGTGACCAAACGTTTGGTACTATATTGCGCCATGAAGAGATTTCAATCTTCATGCCGAGGTCGGCGAGCATGGCGGTCATATTGGCAATGGTTTGCTCTAGTGGTAAGTCTTTACCAAGAATCACTGTACTCGTCGAGCCATCAGGCTGTCCCATCAACATGGCGTTAGCGTCTGCGTCTAGGTTGTCAACGGTTTCAATTTTAAACTGTGGCCCAGTCTGCACCACTTTTTTTACGGTACAACGATCAATAGAGCGCAAAATGCCTTCACGGTCTTTGTCAGAAATGTCGTCTGGTAATTCGACTTGAATTTGGAAGATTTGGTTGTAGCGATCTTCTGGATCGACAATGTTGTTTTGTGACAAGCGGATGTTGTCGGTTGAGATATCACGAGCTTTGCAGTAGACCTTGACAAAATACGCCGCACACAAAGCAGAAGACGCTAAAAAATAATCAAATGGACTGGGCGCAGAGCCATCGCCTTTGTAACGGATCGGCTGATCGGTAATAACGGTAAAATCGTCAAACTTGGCTTCAAGTCGCAGATTGTCGAGAAAATTAACTTTGATTTCCATTGAATAGGTCCACTTTAGATGCGAGGTGCTCCCTCCAAACCTTTGATTGTCTGGGGTGAGCCAATAATGAGGATTATCAAGGATAGAGAGGGCAGAGTAAAATTAAATCGTTTATCTAACAAACTTAGAGCTGCTTTAGAGTATCTATAACACATAGCTATATCCTCAAGAGGCACATAGTTTATTGGTACAGCAATAGTAGTTTGCTACTTCGTGTTTTTTAAATTTTAAGTATTAAGTGCCTAACTCGGCTTTTATTATGATAAATTAATAATTTAAACATCAGATTGAGCAGGTTAAGTAGATTATGCTGCGAGGCTTCGACACATTTCGAAAGCGCATTACTTTATTATCTGGAGGCTTGTTACTTTCTCTAAGTTTTGTGCTGGTCACCTCTTTCTATCAACTGACTTCTACACGTCTTTCGAATGCCAGCGGTGAATCTTTGGTGAGCCTCAGTCAATCGATTTCCAATATGTTGTCGGCCAATTTACTGGAGCGTGAGCGTGAGATCCGTTTACTCAGCAGGCGGACTTCTCTGTATGAAAATCAAGACTTAAGTGCGTTGCAAGATGCTATTGATGAGATAAGAAACTCTTATAAAGATTATGCTTGGATTGGT
Source organism: Marinomonas hwangdonensis (assembly GCF_003721245.1). Classification (GTDB taxonomy): domain Bacteria; phylum Pseudomonadota; class Gammaproteobacteria; order Pseudomonadales; family Marinomonadaceae; genus Marinomonas; species Marinomonas hwangdonensis. The sequence goes on from NZ_RIZG01000001.1 coordinate 422,718, forward strand.
TTTGCTAATGCAAGTGGCACAGTTATAGCTTCAGGGAACGGTATATTGAAAGGCGTAGATGTCAGTCAGCGGCCTTGGTTTATCCATGGACGCTCAGGTCCTTTTGTAGGTAACGTTCACGAGGCATTATTGCTTGAAAACCTAATGCCTAAGCCTAAAGACGGTTCACCAATTCGATTTGTTGATTTTGCGGCTCCTGTGATGGGAGAAAACGGCGACTTCAAAGGCGTGGTTGCTACCCATGCAGATTGGTCTTGGGTTAGAGAGGTTTTGTTATCGTCTTTGACTGAAGCTTCGAAAAGAAAAGGTATCGATATTTTTATTATCGATAATGATAAAAAAATATTATATCCAGACAGTAATTTATTCAGCAATATCGAAGTGCCAAAACCTTTACCTAAAGATGGTCAATTTAAATCTCTTATTTGGCAAGATGAAAGTGAATATCTGACAAGTTTGGTATCATTAAATTCTTCAGAATCGTCGAATCTTGGTTGGCAAATTGTCTTACGTCAACCGCTTTCTAGTGCTATGTCAGCGGTGAAAGAAGTTCATACGCTTTTACTCTTTTTAGGTGTGTTTGCAACTTTACTTTGTATGCTACTAGCCTATCAGTTTGCTAGTACATTAAGTCGCCCGCTAGAGCGTTTGGCTCAGACTGCGAAAAGCATTCAACAAGGCAATCGTAAGGAGACTTTTCAAGATGGTAGCCAGCTGACTGAAATTGCTAGCCTAAGTCGTTCTTTAGAGGAAATGATGTCTTCTTTGTTGGTTAGAGAGCAGTCTTTAATGCAGATGAACCTCACGTTAGAAACAAAAGTGCAACACCGAACAGCTGAATTGGAGGCTAGCAATCGGTCCTTAAAAGAAGCAGTGCGACTAGACCCGCTAACACATAGCTATAATCGCTTAGCTTTAGACGAAGCTTTGCTTGATGAATATCGATTAGCGAAAGAGTTGAAGCGTCCGTTTGCCGTTATTATGGTTGATGCGGATCACTTTAAAAAAGTGAACGATACTTATGGTCACACCATCGGAGATATCGTTCTTCAAAAAATAGCTAAGTTGTTTGCTGGAGTGGTTGGGATAAAAGGAATGGTCGCTCGATTTGGTGGTGAGGAGTTTACTGTGTTATTGCCAGATACTGGTGGCCCAGAAGCTAAAGATATGGCTGAAATGTTGCGCGAAGCGATTGAAAAAGAGGAAATGACTGAAGGTCTATACATTACTGCGAGTTTTGGCGTCGCTCTTTATGAGATAGATGACAATCACTATGAGCAAGTGCTCAATCGCGCTGATTCTGCACTTTATAAAGCGAAAGAAACAGGCAGAAATCAAGTGGTTATGAGTAATAAATAGAGATCTTAAGATTAGTGTTTAAGGCTTTATCTTGATATTAACTTACTTGCTCTAAGAAAACCGGATAGTTACTTTTAATATTCAATAGAAATTACGTTTCACAAAATAGGGTGAACTGCGCTACCTTTTTTCGGCTTCGGCTTCGGCTTCGGCTTCGGCTTCGGCTTCGGCTTCGGCTTCGGCTTCGGCTTCGGCTTCGCGTTCTGCTTCTGCGTGTTCTGCTGCCCAAACTCCAGCGGCTTCAACGGCAACAGGAGACGATGTGGGCGTGACACCAAGGTAGCTTTCAGTTTCTTCCAGAGGAATACTGGCCCGTTGAGTCATTCGATATAGGGCATAAATTGCAATCACACCAAAGGTAATGCCAATAACAGGCCAGAAGGCAAAAGGCCCCGCCGTTTGCATGGCCCAGCCTGTCACAAGAGGCCCACTGATTGCTCCTAAGCCAAAAGTGAAAACCAGTCCGCCAGACGCTGCTGGCATATCTTCGGCGGATAAGGCGTCATTGGTATAAGCCAGAAATAGTGCATAAAGTGGCGTGGTAACCCCGCCCGCCAAAAAAGCCGCCAGCATGAGTGCATTGATATTGCCTTCTGAAAGCCACCCTATACTGCACGAAGCAGCGCCCAATACTGATGCCAATAAAATGAGTTTACGTCTATCCATACGGTCAGACAGCCAGCCAATAGGGTATTGCAGCACCAAGGCACCAGCAAACAGCATAGCCACAAATAAGGCTATCTGCGCTGTGGTTAAACCGATTTGTGCGCCAAACACCGCCCCCATACCCGACTGCGTGGCATAAACACTGCCGAGTAAAAAGATACCGACGGTTCCCAGTGGCGAGGCAGAAAAAAGATTGCGAAGATTCATTGGCCGTGCGACTTCAACACTCGGGGCTGGGGTGACAGACAAAAGAATGGGGGCAAAGGAGACAGACACTAAAATCGAAGCGCCGATAAATAAAGCAGATGTGGCGGCATCCCCTAAGGTTAGCAAGCCCTGAGCCCCAATGATGCCTACTGTCTGAGCTATCATGTAAGCCGATAAAATCTTGCCACGATTCTCGTTAGTGGCGGCGTAATTTAACCAGCTTTCTGCGGTCACATAGATGCCAGACATGCAGAAGCCAATTAAAATGCGGAGCAGCGTCCATGCCCAAGGCTCGCTGATCAAAGGGAAAGCGATCAAACCTGCCGACATAAAACTGCCCAATGCCGCAAAAACTCGAACATGGCCGACGCGTTTTATTAACACTGGTGAAAAGCGCGCACCAGATAAGAAGCCGACAAAATACCCAGAGGTAATGATGGCTAACTCGGTGGCGCTGAAGCCCTCTATGCCACCGCGAACACCAATCAAAGTAAAATGCATGCCATTACCCAGCATGATAAGCACAATGCCTAATAATAAAGGCCAGACACCAGACAACATTTTGACCATTTTTCGGCTCACTCGAAAAAAAAGAGGTTAGGAGCGTGTCGTGTCGTTTTAAAAAACGTAAGAATCACGATTCACAATAAGTGGAAGTGTGTCATGGCCCCAAATCAGAATAAGAGATAAAAGCGTCACCAACGGGGCGTTTAACGACAGCGTTAAGGGAACGCCTTAACCTTTTATGTAGTAGCCCATGCCACGCTTGGTTTTAATTAATGGTGTACAGAAAGGGTCATCAATTTTTTTGCGCAGCCTGCGCATATACACATCCACAATATTGGTTAAAGGGTCTTGGTGTACTCCCCAAACATTCGCCAGAATACGCTCACGACTGAAAATTCGTTTTGGTGTGTTCATCAGCAATTCTAAAATACTCAGCTCTTTGGCGGTCAATTCAATCGTCTGATCGGCTCTTGTTACCTGCATAGTATCCAAACACAGTGATAAATCTCCCACTTGAAGAGCCCGGTGGCTACTTTCTACATGGTCGCGGCGATATAAAGCGTCTAAACGAGCTAGCAATTCATCAAAATGAAAGGGTTTACCAAGGTAATCGTCGGCGCCTGTTTGTAGGCCCTTAATGCGTTCGTCCACATCACTCAATGCGGACAACATTAAAATACGCACCTTAATGCCAGCCGAGCGGATTTCTTTACACAGGGTTAAACCGTCGATATTGGGCAACATGCGATCTAAGATAATCACATCCAGCTCACAGCTTTTTATGGTGTTAAGTGCGTATTGACCATCATTTAAAACGTGAATTTGATGACCTTCTGCGGTTAATCCTCGTTCGATAAAACTGGCTACTCGGACATCGTCTTCAATTAATAAAATTCTCATATATCACCGTCCTCCTCTAAGGGAAAGGTTAGGTATGCCGTGGTGCCGATTTGAGTTTGGCTCGTTAACACAATACAGCCGCCTAGTTGTTGGCAGATGCTATGGGCGAGAGTCAGTCCTATGCCTAAACCATCAGGTCGCGCACGTTTACCGTTTTCGGCGCGAAAATAACGCTGAAAAATATGCGGTAAATCGTCTGCTTGTATGCCAATACCCTGATCGTATAACTGAATCTGCCACTGTGACTCTAAAATAGTCAGAGTCAGGCTAAGAGGGTGTTTTTGGGGATCGTAGCGCAGTGCATTATCGACGATAATTCTAATTACCATCAGTAACTTGTCTAGGTCCATATAAGCGTTAAGGTGTTCCCAATGGGAATGGTTTGGTGCTTCTATGCGTAATTCAACCTGCTGTGGTTTGACTAACAGCTGGGCTTGCCGAACCACAGCGTGCCATAGGGCTTGTAATGACATAGCCACACGTGTTGGTTGGAACAGTTTCTCGTCATGACGAACCAGCATAAGTAAATCTTCTATTCGATACGCTAAATACCCTGCGGACTCGTTGATGCGCTGCAATGCTTGTTGGTATTCCATTGGGCTGTTGTTGGGGTTGCGCAAAGTTACTTGCGCTTCACCTAGAATAGCCGTGGCTGGCGTGCGCAGTTCATGACTCACATTGGCAAAAAACTCTTTTTGCTGGTGTTTGGCCTTTTCTAAGCTTTCTAAGGCTTGCGCTAGAGCTTCGGTACGCGCCTCGACTTCGGTTTCGATTAACTGGCGTGAGCTTAGCTCTTGCTTTTGTGCTTGCTCTAGACTCACTGCCATGTGGTTGAAATGTTTCGCAAGGATTTTTAACTCAGTTGGGCCGCTTTCTTCAATGCGATGGCTCAAGTTGCCTTGCTCAATGGCCGTGGTACTTTGCACTAAGGCGGCTAAGGGCTTGGACAAGGTACGCAACAACCAAACTCCCAACATGGCCCCTAAAAGTACCCCGATAGACGCCAAGCTCAGCACCACGATTTTTAGCATAGAGAGGGCATCAACCGCAGTTTGCTCATAGCGTTCGGTGCGTTCTTTTTGCAGCGTAATGGCTTGATCAATCAGTTGTCGAAGATCGGTATCTTCAACACGATCAAAGGTTTGGCTTATTAGGGTCCAGCCATCATCATCGGAATGTATTTTGGCGATATCCCAAGAGCGTAAGGCATTTTTTAAGCGTTCTAAGTTTGTTTCAAATAAGTAGATCACCTTTATTTGTTGCGTTATCTCAGCAAAATCTTGTGTTGTTAGGCTGTGTTGCTGGGCTTGTGCGGTAAGTTGGTTTAACTGGCTGAGCAGATTGTCTAAGGTTTGAAAGCGGACATCACGCTTTAAGGTGCTACCATCTTTCAGTAACAAATATTCCGCTAGCCAGATTTTTAATTGTTGCTTTTCCGTACCCAGTTGCATCAGGTGCTGAAGAATTTGATTGGATGTTTGGCCACGTTGAATGTGATCGGTTGCTACTTTATTTGACCAATAGGCCGCACCAGCTTGAGCCAGGATAAATGATAATAACAGGGCCAGTACCAACGACAGTTTGTAGCGAAACACATTTATCTCCAGCCAACCAAGTTTGAATATTCAGCAGAGTAAACGATTCCGCTATCAGCGGTAAACACTGTTCATCTGAGGTTAATCTTAGGCGCCTATTGAAATTCAGAATGTACGGGTAGATTAAAGACTCATCCATCCAAACATAGGGTCTTATTATGAAACACGTTAAAAATGCATTGGCCATTTCAGCATTGCTTGGCGCTACTTTTTTTTCATTCAATGCGATTGCCGCGGATACGGTAGTCAATAACTCTATTAGCCATCAAGACGTATTAAAGGCGCAGCAGGCGTGGGTAGATGCTCTAATCAAAATCAGTCAGACCTATGAAAAGCAAGGTCATGCCGCGGCCAAAACCCTGGCCCAGCAAGTATTGGATCAAGCTTATGGCTACAAACAAGGCGCGGTATTATTTAAGCCAACGTTAGCCAGTGGCGAAAAGACCTTCCGTACTGATTCCGCCGGCGCACTGTCTTATTTTGTTGGAAAAAACTCCGATTACCCACTGGATACGGGCTTTGCTTTAAAAGACTGGCAGCAGTTTAGCTTTAATAACGCGGCGGTTTACTTGAACGGCGATATCGCCTTGACCATGGGGCATGTAAAGGTCACGAACAGCAAAGGACAAGAAACCCTTGTTGATAAGAGTTGGGCGTTTAAAAAAGACGAGCAGGGGAATCTTCGTATTGTACTGCACCATTCCTCTTTGCCATATCAGGCAAACTAATTTCAATAGGACGCTATCTTTCTAGATAAAAAAGCCTTGCTGACCATAGTGGTCAATAAGGCTTTTCGTGTTGTCGATATGGCCAAATATTTGGCCACTCTTAGGTAGCGCGTTACATAGCGGCTTTAAAAATAGCCATCACATCATCATGGCTTGGTTGGATTGGGTTAGTAAATCCACAAGCGTCTTTCATGGCGTTGCGGGCTAAGGTAGCGAAGTCTGCTTCTTTTGCTCCCAGTTCTTGTAAGCCAGACGGGATATTGACGCTTTGAGACAATTTAACGATGGCGGCAATGGCTGCATCAGCACCTTCTTTATCGCTTAAGCCTTGGGCATCGACGCCCAGCGCTATGCCGACATTTTTAAGAAGCGGCGCGGCTACTTGGCTGTTGTAGCGTTGTACATGGGGCAATAACACCGCATTACAAACACCATGGGGGAGATCGTAGAAGCCACCCAATTGGTGAGCCATAGCGTGAACATAACCCAAAGACGCGTTGTTAAATGCCATGCCAGCTAAAAATTGAGCATAGGCCATTTGTTCTCGAGCTTTCATGTTGCTGCCGTTGTGAACCGCTTCGTGTAAGTTGTCACGGATCAGTTCAATCGCCTTGATCGCACAAGCGTCGGTGATTGGGTCGGCGGCGGTTGATACATAAGCTTCCACCGCGTGTGTGAGTGCGTCCATGCCTGTTGCAGCGGTGAGTGCCGCTGGCATACCAGCCATTAATCTTGGATCGTTTACCGATAAAATAGGCGTCACGTTACGGTCAACAATGGCCATTTTGATATGACGTTCCTGATCGGTAATAATACAGAAACGCGTCATTTCAGACGCTGTGCCTGCAGTGGTATTAATACTGATCAGGGGCAGTTGTGGTTTTTTAGAAACATCGACCCCTTCATAGTCACTGATATGGCCGCCGTTGGTGGCAACCAAGGCAATGCCCTTGGCACAGTCGTGGGCTGAGCCACCCCCTAAAGAAACCACGCAATCACACTCGTGAGTACGAAGTACTTCTAATCCTGCATTGACGTTTTCTACCGTTGGGTTGGCTTGCACACCATCGTACACCAAACTTTCCACACCATGCTCTTGCAGCAAGGCTTTGACTTCTGCGGTCACGCCAAGCTTGGTCATACCAGGATCTGTCACGATCAGTGCCTGTTTAAATCCTAAGCTTTCGATTTGTTGAATCGCATCGTTCAGAGCGTTTTCGCCCATGATGTTGACAGCTGGAATATAGAATGTGCTACTCATTGTGTCTCTCCTTGAGATAGTCGAACGGTAAAAATCTATTGGTCATATCGAGGTTATTGTGGACTTGAGTAGTCTAAAAAGATTTGATTTAAGACAAGAGAAGCGCTCATCGTAATGTGAGATAAATGCTTCTGTTTGCCTGTGGCATAAGTGAATTATCGTAAGCTGATAATGGGCCAGCTTTATCAATTATCCAGTTAAAGGCGAAAGCACTCTGTAATGAGAAATTGACCTTTTCTTTACTTCCTATAAGGGGTCGTGCAAAGTGCTGAATAAGTCGAATGGGAGAATAATGAATATGGGTCGTGGTGTTTCTTTTGCTATGGTGGCGTCTTTGTTACTGGTGGGATGTGCGTCAGATGCGGCGCCAGAGGGTCGCTCACTTGACTCTTTTAGAGGTCCTTCTGCGTGCTATGATCGTGCTTCAGAACCTTACACGCCGGTGGTGGACACGCATTTACATTATCGACCTTTTGATGGCCGAGCCATTCCCTTTAATGAAGTCAATGACTACTTGTCTCGCACCAGTGTGCGTTTTGCCAACGTCTATGGCATAGGGCAAATGTTACCCGCTAATTCATCCTGTTCAAATTACTTAACATGCCCCGGTACACCGGTCTCGCCGACTATCCGCAATGACTTTGTTAATGCAGCTAATATGCTGGAATACAAGCCCGATAATCTGCACCTCACCTTATCTATGACCTTTACGGATTTATCTGATCCTGAGCCGACGGTCGCTTTGATGACGCTTTATGAGAAAGAATACCCTGGCATGTTTCATTGGATGGGCGAGGTGAATCTGGTCAAGCAAGCGCAATTTAATAATCGTCATGCGCCTGCGACGCCGAAAGACATTACCTTGTGGTCGGGGTTTATGGCGGAGCTCAGATCCCGCAATACGCCCATCACCATACATTCTGATATCGGCAATGATCAAACATCAACCTTGTACTTGCCTTTAATGGAGCAGGCACTGACGCTTTATCCTGACAATAAGATTGTTTGGGCACACATGGGTTTGTCTTACGAACAAAAAAACCTGCCAGCGTCTGAACATATCGCCATTTTATCTCGCCTGCTAGACCAGCACCCGAATCTGATAATAGACATTTCATGGCGCGTGTTAGAAGACCATTATTTTAGTAAATGGGGAAATCGAGAGTTGTATGTCGACTTTTTGAACCAGTATGCGGATCGTATTTTGCCTGGTTCGGATTTTGTGGCCTTTCGGGGCAATAATTTTAGCGTGTATCAGCAAGAGCTCGAAGTCACTAGTCGTATTTTCCAACATCTGGATAATAATGCGTTTCGTCGTATTGCCTTAGGAGAAAATTATTTCCAGTTACTGAATCTGGATTATCAGGCCCCTATGGTGTGTCAGCGATAATTCTTTATTTTAAAAAAAATAGCCAGAAGCAAAAATATTATCGAGATTTAAGGCTTTTTGTATTTTGGTTCTACTATGATTAGACAGATAAAAACCAAGAAGGGGAAAAGGGATGCTAAGGAATATAAGTATTAAATCACGGCTGCTAATGGCCTTTGCGACGATGATTTTTCTGTTGTTCAGTTTGGGGGCGGTTGCAATATCATCGATGAAGAACATTCGAGCAGACGCGGAAATCATAGAAATGGATGTGTTGCCATCTATCGAAAGTTTAGGTGACATGAATAGCAATTTAATGCGCGTCAGGATATACACGTTAAGGTTATTGAATGATTCTACAGAAGACGCTCGAAAGGAAACGTTAACAGATCTTGAGCGTATTAAGAAAAATGTTGAACAGTCGCATGCTCAATATGAAGCCGCTATTAATTCAGACAATGAAAAGAGTCTGTTTGCAGAGTTTACCAAACGACAAGAGCATTATTACGAACTACAAAATCAAATTACTGCATTAGCGGTAAAGGGAGATAAGTCTGCCATTGATGCACTGGTGCCTGAAATGAATACGGCAGCAGACGATATGGTGCGGATGCTGCGACAATTAGTTACGTTAAATCGAGAAGACGCTGAGCAAGCGAGCAAAAATTCGGTAAACGATTATGATAAAAGCTTTAGTTTGATTGTCGTAATCATTGCGTTATCTGCCGCGCTGGCGACTGTTGTTGCAATGATGTTATCAAGAAGCATTAATAAACCACTTCAGAATGCGGTTGACTCGGCTGAAATAATTGCTAAGGGGGATTTGACACAAGCGATTACTCCTGAAGGCAACGATGAGATAACGCGTTTAACAGCCGCCTTACAAACAATGCAAAACAATCTGCGCAAAACCATTACCCATATTGGCGATTCGTCAGGTCAGTTAGCATCAGCAGCAGAAGAGCTCAGTTCTGTAACAGAAAGTTCGTCGAATAGTTTGATGCTGCAAAATAACGAGATTCAATCCGCTGCGTCAGCCATTGCAGAGATGAGTTCTGCTGTCGATGAAGTGGCTCGTACGGCGCAGCAAACATCAGAAGCTTCTTCAGACTCAGCTAAGTTAGCCTCAGAGGGCAAAGCTCGAGTGAGTGAGACGACGGCGGTTATTCTTGAAATGAACAATGAAATGGCAACGAGTACTCGAGTCATTAATCAATTAGCCGATCAGGTGGCGTCAATCAGTCAGATTTTAGATGTGATTAGGGCGGTGGCAGAGCAGACTAATTTATTAGCGTTAAATGCTGCTATTGAAGCGGCTCGTGCGGGAGAAACTGGTCGAGGTTTCGCTGTTGTTGCCGATGAGGTCAGAAACCTTGCCCATCGTACTCAAGAATCCACGGGGGAAATTGAAACCATGGTTCGACAAGTTCAGCTGTCTGCCAATGAAGCGGTTGCTTCTATGGAGAGCACCAGTCAGAAAACGCATCAAGCACAAACTGTTGCCGCTGAAGCCTCTAAGGCCCTAGAGCAAATTACTACGCGCATCATCGCCATTAGTGACAGTAATCATGTTATTGCCAGCGCAGCAGAAGAGCAATCTAACGTGGCGAAAGAGATTGATGGCAATATCACCACTATCAGTGATCTCGCCACTCAAACGGTTGTAGGTGCGAATCAAACTAGCGCCAGTACCGCAGAGCTGACACGCCTAGCTATAGAGTTGAACGAGTTGGTGGCAAAATTTAAAGTGTGAGACTAACAGTTAAAACACTCTGATTAATGTGTAAGGGATTTTAAAAGCGAGTGTAATTTAAGCTGCTATTAAGGCGTTTAAAAAAACCAATATATTGTGTTTTTTTATGCTTAAGATTACTCTCGCTTTAATTTTATCAATTAAACAGAGAGCTGTTATGCGTATAAGATCTATTCGCGTTAAAACGACTATTCCTATGGCGTTAATGGTCGTTGTGTTCATGGTTTGTTTAGTATTGTTTTCTGACCTTTTTAAGAAAAGCAATGATGCTCTTAATCAGCAAGCGGATCGCTATTTAAAAGCCGTCGCTTTAGTGATCAATGCAGACCGAGATTTGTATCAAGCTAAAGTGGCTGAATTGAATCTTTTAAATGCAGAAGGAGATCTCAGTAGTCAGAAAGCCGATCACGATGAGAATATCCAGCAAGTTAAGGATAGGTTTGCGCGTTATGAGCAGCTCATGTCTGTACATCCACAATTACTTTCTACGTTTTCAGGTTTTAATTCGGCACTGTCTCAGTGGCAGAAAAGTTCAAATGCGTTAATTGCGAGCGGTACACAAGCTTCAAACTACGAACAGCAAAAATCGGCTGCTGATAAGCAATTTGATGCTGTGCGCTCTATGCTTGATCAAGCCGGTGAAGGTGCAGAAAAAGCATCCCAAGCGACAGCGAACCTGATGCGAGCGACCTCATCCAGTCAGCAATCCTTTATTTACAGTGTTTTGGTCATTGCTCTATTGATAGCAGGTTTTTTCAGTTACCTGATACCAAAGCAACTGACACAGCAAATTTTATCTTTGCGCCAGCGTATCCAAGAAATAGCGGCAGGAAATGGCGATCTTAGATTACGTATCAAAGTGACTAAAGATGATGAATTCGGTGACCTTTCACATGATTTTAATGCCTTTTTAGAAAAGCTGAGGCAATTAATTTTCACGATAAAGCAGCAGTCTGTGTCTTTGGGGGAAGTGACGGGGCATTTAAATCAAAGCTCAACAAAGACAGAGCAAATTACCTTAGACTTGGGTGTCGCCGCGGATTCGATCGTCAATTCGGGTTATGAAATGAGCGCGGCAAACCAACAAATGGCAAATAATGCCAGTGAGACCTCGAATGAGGCAAGATTAGCTGATGGCTTTGTGCTTCAAGGTGAGGCAGCTGTGAGCAAATCCCATCAAGCTATTAGCCGCCTAGTTGAGGGAATAGACATAGCGTTAGGGCAATCTTCATTATTAGAGCAAAGCTCGGCGAGTATCGCTTCTGTATTAGAGGTTATTCGCAATATTGCTGAGCAAACCAATTTACTGGCGTTAAATGCGGCGATAGAGGCTGCTCGTGCGGGAGAGCAAGGTCGAGGCTTTGCTGTCGTTGCCGATGAGGTTCGTACTCTCGCGACAAGAACTCAAGACAGTACAAACGATATTCAGAAAATGATTGAGCAGTTAAAAAATAACGTTGTGGAGTCTTCCAGCGCGATTGCAGACAGCAAATCACGCGCAGATCAAACGGTAGGTTACTTTGACGAGGTTGATCGTATTTTTGCTGGTTTACGCAGTTCATTTGCAAAAGTTCAAGCAATGGCGGCACAAACCGCCCAAGCAACGGAAGCACAGTCTGGAGTAGCGACAGCAATTAACCGCAACCTAGATAAATTAAATGAGCAAACCAGCTCAGCTAAGTTGATTGCTGAGACGTGCAAACGTCAATCTGATCAGGTAAATCAGCTTTATCTTGAGTTAGATAACTTGGTTGGACGTTTTAAAGTATAGATTGCTCTGAGTATTTGGCTTTTCTTAGAAGGTATGTATCCAGCAAGCCTATCTGAGAAAAGCCTATGCCTCTTTTCCTTCTTAGGAAAATGGTCCGATTTCTTTTTTAAAGCCAGATACTTATGATGATCCCTGTTAAAAATATCACGACGTCGAATATTGAATGTTCTCACTGTCAGGCGTGCTGTTGTCGAATGGACGTGATGATTATCAGTGATACGGGAGTGCCAGATAAACACATTGCTGTCGATGAGTGGGGATCAGAAACCATGCTGAAACTGGATGATGGTTGGTGTTCAGCTGTCGATCGAAACACCTACTTATGTACTATTTATGAGAATCGTCCTTGGATTTGTCGTGAGTTTGAAATGGGCTCTGATGAGTGTAAAGAAGAGTTCAATGTGGTGAAATGGGTATAAATAAACGCACAGTTCAGGTGTCAGTATGCAGGCTATGACCATAGGTTTTAATTCAGAATACAGTCAGGATGCTCCCAGTTTCGAAGACATCAGTCAGTCATCGGGTCGAGCGTTGCTAGAGTTTGGCGCCCCCTGGTGTGGGCATTGCCAGGCTTCGCAGTCGGCGGTGGAAGAGGTTATCAGGACGTTTCCTGAGATGGCGCATATCAAGGTGTTTGATGGTAAAGGCAAGCGGCTTGGTCGGCAATTTGGCGTTAAACTTTGGCCTACTTTGATCTTGTTAGAAAATGGTCAAGAAATAAAGCGTATTGTGCGTTTTACCTCGGCTGATGAGGTACGGGAATTAATGGCCATTTAAGCAGCGTTTCATACCATGTTTTAAATCATGTTGTTACGCCATGATATCGATCAGTCGACCTATGGTTTGGTTGGATGTATCAATAACCTTAGCGTTGGCTTTTGCTTCTAGTTCACTGCTCTTTGCTTCAATTAATCCGTCCTGAATATCTGAACCGTAACGTGCATTACTGGCTGTGGCATCAGTGGTGGGCGCTGTTTGATTCAGTGTTTGTGTGGACGCGCTGGCGACTTTTTGACTGGCCTGGTCGAGCTTGTCTTGACTACGTTGCAAGCCCTGTTGACCATAGAGAAATGACGAGCTGTTAATTTGCATAAAATAGCCTTCTACTAACCGAAGTCCAATACTATCATATTGAGTGTTGGATTTTTAACCAATCAAGGTGTTTATTTTCGGCGATTTTTGTTTTTGAAATCGGTGCTGAAATGCTCTAAATGTAGCTCTAAGGCATCGCAGGAAATGGTGATTTCTCGGACCGACAAGTATAAAGAGTACATAAGGCAAATTAAGCTAGCCGCAAACACGTAACTGCCTACCTGATGATATTCCAAATAAATCGCCATCATGGACAACACACAAAGAAAAAAGCTGATTACCCCGGCTTCCTGCATTCGGCGAATTAAGTATATTCGGCGGCGCAAATTGGCAATTTGTTCGGTGGTGTTTTTGTCTTCACGTTGTGGATCAAAAGCCCGAATGATAGAGGCTAAGGTTACAAAGCGATTGGTGTAAGCCAAAAGTAGTAAGGATACTGCTGGAAATAGCATGGCAGGCGTGGTCAGAGTGATAAGCATGATAATCCTTTTATTAAGTGATGAATAATCATTGTAACAGAGTCACTACCTTCTATAATTCAGCCTTTGAAGAAAGGGTGGATTGACTGAGTCCAATTTAACCTAAAAAAATCATCCCACCGGTTAGGTGACAAGAGAGAAAACAATGAGTGACGTGTTCAGTATAGGCTTACTGATTATTATTGGCGCATTATTTGCGATGTCGGAAATTGGCATGGCAGCAGCCAGAAAAATTAAACTGCGAGTCATGGCCGAGGAAGGAAATGAAAACGCACAAGCCGTGATTAAGCTTCAGCAAAATCCTGGGGCATTCTTTGCCATGATACAAATCGCACTCAATGCGATTGCATTATTGGGGGGGATTGTGGGTGAGCAAGCACTGACGCCTTACATTAAACAGCTAGTAGGTTTTTTGTATTCTGGCGAGCTGTTAGACCAAATTAGCTTTGTTATTTCGTTTCTTTGTTTGACGTCTTTGTTTATTTTGTTTGCGGATTTATTACCGAAACGATTGGCGATTATCATGCCAGAAGCGGTAGCCATTCGCATGGTGAAACCCATGTTATGGGTGACTTTTCTTCTTACCCCTGCGGTATTTTTATTCAATGGTTTAACCAATATGATCTTGCGCTTATTTAACGTGCCGATCGAGCGTCAGGAGCTGGTTACCACAGAAGACATAGTGGCTATGATGGAAGCTGGGGCCGAAGACGGCAGTCTACAAAGACAGGAATATCAGCTAATAGGTAACGTGTTCGAATTGGAAACGCGCAGTATTTCTAGCACCATGACGCCACGAGATCAGATCATTTACTTTGATATTGATGAGACAAGCGAAGAAATTAGCCAAAAAATCATTGAGCATCCTCATAACGACTTTTTAGTGTGTGATGGAAGCTTAGACAAAATCCAAGGCATTATTGAATCAAAAGAAATTTTACGCTTAGTGTTAAAGGGCGAGCCAGCGCAGATAAAGCCAGAAAAAATCGACAAAGATGTTTTCTATCTTCCTGAAACATTGACTTTGTCAGAAGCGCTGAATGCTTTCAAAGTTGCGCCTCAGGCTTTTGCGGTTATTGTCAATGAGTACGCCACCATTGTTGGCATAGTCACGGTGAAAGATTTGTTAGGTGGTTTCATGGGCGGTCTTTTGACGCCTCATGATGAAGAGCAGATTGTACAACGTGATGCTAACTCGTGGCTGATTGAGGGGCTTACCCCAATCAATGATGTGATGCGCAGCCTTGACATTGAAGAGTTTCCAGATCGGATACAATACGAAACGCTTGGGGGCTTTATTACTTACAGTTTGAAGCGTTTACCTAAACGTACGGATTTTTATGTGCATGCGGGTTATAAATTTGAGGTGCTGGATCTAGAAGGGGTTCGTGTAGAGCAGCTACTGGTCACAAAGTTGAAATAAGGTGCAGATTTCTGTGTCGATTTGATCTTTCACGCATAACTCGGTAGGGTAAAAGTGTACTAAGCGTTGATCAAGGCGTTGAAAAGGAAGCGCATTGAATCGTTCAATTCATTCTTGAAGGAGAACAAACAATGGCAACGACAACGAAAAGCACAACCCAAGCCAAAGCCCATGAGAAAGTGGATGAAGTGGCCGAGACAGCCCATAAAACAGTAGATAGCGCGGCACAGGCCAAAGAACAGAGCCAAGAGCGAGTGGAGGAAGTAGCGCAGCAAATCAGTGAGCAGGCGCACAAAATTGCCGACACCGCAAAGCAACAGTCTGAAAAAGTCTCTTCTGCTGTGGGTGAGTACGCTAAAGAAAACCCTGTTAAAACCATTGGTATTGCTTTTTTGGCTGGTGCATTGGCGGCCAGTTTCTTATGTAAGCGTAAATAATACCTAGGATTTAAAAAATGGCAGCATCACCACGCTCGGATCACCAACAAGAGGCCAGCGATATTCAGCAGGCGGCTCGAATTCATCAGCGTTGGTTAAAGAGTGTTTTAGGGTTAGGAGCATTGGAAGCAAAGCTTTGGGTAGTTTCCAGCGCCCAGCTCCTAGCACTAATGTGTGGTGTGGTTTTTCTTATATTAACCACGTGGTTGCTCATCATAACAACCGGTGCCGCGGTTGCGTGGAGTTACGGTTTTTCGTTGGTGGGTATCTTGATAACCGCAACTTTAATGACGTTTATTAGCGCCGTTGTTTTGTTGTATTTGGTTAAACGTACCCTTCATGGCATGAATTTTACCCGTACCTTGGATGCCATTATCCCTACGGATGAGGAGTAATTTTGTTCGGTATCAGGCACATGCAAAAACAGCGTGATCGTTTATACAAACGCACTCAATTACTGGAAAAGCAAGCCAAAGTATCCCGTGATAAAGTGTTAGACAGTAGCTTAAATAAAGCCTCTAGCCCGGAAGGCTTGTTCGCAAGTTTCCTCTTAGGGGTAAGCACTCAATGTGACCTAACGAAGAAAGTTCGAGAAAACCTGTTGAGCACGGCCTCGAAAGATCTCGTTAGCTTTGTTATTACGCAATTCATGGCACCATCTTTCACCGCAGAACCCACTGATAAGACCCAGATTGATTCGTATCAGGCAGCGTCAGCCACCGATGGTTTTTCTTCTCTACAGGAAGATGAAGAAAAATTAAAACAAAACCTTTATAAAAAAGCGCAAGAAAACGTTCAATAAAACATCACTTAATTCTCGACTTTCCTCCGCTAAGCCTCTATATTCGCCCACCTTTGTGTTTGTCTTTTGATCATGTTTTTGTGGTCAGTATGAACGTTTTTCTTTTCTTCTTGTTTAGGGCTTTTTCTTTTGATCTCCACGGCTAATATCACCATGCAATTTGGCGCAACGCCATTGTTTGAAAACATCTCTGCGAAATTTGGTAACGGCAATCGTTACGGTTTAATCGGTGCCAATGGGTGTGGCAAGTCTACTTTCATGAAGATTCTCAGTGGGGCACTGGTTCCCACATCGGGCAACGTGTCGATAACACCGGGTGAAAAAGTCGGTACTTTGAGCCAAGATCAATTTGCTTTTGAAGAATATACGGTTGTTGATGCCGTGATCATGGGGGATGTGGCACTTTGGAAAGTCAAACAAGAGCGTGACGCAATATATGCCAAGCCGGAAATGAGTGAAGAAGACGGCATGCGTGCGGGTGAGTTGGAAGCCGAATTTGCTGAAATGGATGGCTACAGTGCGGAAAGTCGTGCGGGTGATATTCTGTTAGAAGCGGGAATTGCGGAAGAATTTCACTTTGGTTTAATGAGCCAAGTGGCACCGGGCTGGAAGTTGCGTGTTTTATTGGCGCAAGCCTTGTTCGCAAATCCAGACATTTTGTTATTGGACGAACCGACCAACAACTTGGACATTCATACCATTAACTGGCTGGCGGGTGTGTTGAATCAACGTAAATGTACCATGATCATCATTTCACATGACCGTCACTTTTTGAACTCTGTGTGTACGCACATGGCAGACATCGACTTTGGTGAGTTGCGCATTTATCCGGGTAACTACGAATACTTCATGGAAGCGTCATCTTTAATTCGCGAACAGTTATTGACTGAGAACGCGAAGAAAAGCGCCGAGATGGATGATTTGCAAGCCTTCGTAAACCGTTTTTCTGCGAACGCTTCGAAAGCCAAACAGGCCAGCTCTCGTGCTAAAAAACTGGAAAAAATTGAATTAGCGGAAGTCAAACAATCCAGTCGTATGACGCCTTCTTTGAGCTTCAAACAAGACAAGAAACTTCACCGTCATGCGTTGATTTTAGAAAACCTGGGTCATGGTTATGATGAGCCACTATTTTCTGGCGGCAATATGATTTTAGAAGCCGGCTCAAGGTTGGCGATTATCGGTGAAAACGGAGCGGGTAAAACCACTTTTTTACGATGCCTAATGAATGAGTTAGATGCTAAGCAGGGTGAGATTAAATGGGCCGAAAACGCGGTGATTGGGTATTGTCCACAAGACAGTACTGAAGACTTTGATTGCGACTTAACCTTGTTTGATTGGATGTCAAAATGGCGTACTGCCAAGCACGATGATCTAAAAGTACGTGCTATGTTGGGGCGTTTATTGTTTACCGCTGACGATTTCAATAAAAAAGTCCGTGTCTGTTCTGGTGGCGAGAAAAACCGTTTGTTGTTTGGCAAGTTGATGATGATGGACTTAAACGTCTTGGTCATGGACGAACCGACTAACCACATGGACATGGAAGCCATCGAAGCGTTAAACAATGCTTTGTTGGAGTTTGATGGGACTTTGATCTTCGTTAGTCACGACAGGGCCTTTGTGTCCTCTTTGGCAAACAGAGTGATCGAGATAAAAGATCAAAAAGTGATTGATTTTCAAGGTACTTACGATGAGTACCTTACTCATCAAGGATAAATGTCTTCACTGTCCTCTTTAATAGAAGCCGCTTATTGAGTCATCAGTAAGCGGTTTTTTTATTTATACTGCTTGAAAGTTTGTTGAGCGAAGCTTATTTATTCATTAAGAATGTTTTATAACATGCTAGATAGGATGCTGTTGGTGAATAGTTTAGCGATAAAAAAGTACCTGTTATCTAAACCTGAATCGATTGAAGATTATCCCTTTGACGATCATACCCCGGTGTTTAAAGTTCAAGGCAAAATGTTTGCGTTATTAAGTCAGTATCAGGGGCGTCTGTTACTCAATGTGAAATGTGATCCGCATCATGCCATTGAGTTGCGTGATGTCTTCAGTGATGTTATTCCCGCTTATCATATGAATAAACGCCATTGGAATTCACTTATTGTAGAGGGCGATTTACCAATGGAAGAAATTCAACGTCAGATTGATCATTCCTATACTTTGGTGGTGAAAGGCTTAAAAAAATCCATTCGCGAGGGCTTGGAAGTGCGTCATGGTGCGCTTGCTTTATACCGCGGTTCTTCGATTTAAAATGGTATAGCTAACATCCTTAAACGAACTTTATCATGATAATGTCGTTTAATTGTCATCCTAATGTCATGTTTTGTTTATAGATTTAAGACAACTTCTCTTGCAGGGGAGAAGGCGTTGTTTGCGTCGTTGTGGGCGCGCTACTTAAAAACGCTACGAATCAAATAAATCTATTAGACAATATAGGGCAGTATTATGATTATTGAACAAAAACAGAACTTAAGCTTTGATGAATTAGATGAGTTAGTACGTCCAGCGCCAGAAGTGGTTGAGTTTGAGGAAGTAGCACATAGAATGGTGTCTCGTCGCGGCTTTTTGAGTGGCGGTGCGGCGGTTGGCGCGAGTGCATTCGTAATGGGTTCTACGACATTGGCGGCTGGCAACGCGCTTGCTGCAGCAGAGACCGCTGAATCTCGTTTAGCGTTCAGCATGGTCAAAGCCAATACGCTAGATACGGTGACTGTGCCAGAGGGTTATAAGTGGGAAGTGGTGGCGTCTTGGGGAGATCCATTATTCAGTAATGCGCCCGCTTTCGATCCAATGACAGGTGGCACTGGTGCGTCTCAAGAATTGGCTTTTGGCGATCACAACGATGGCATGGCTTTCTTTGCAAAAGATGGCAAACAAATTATGGCCATCAACAACGAATACACCAATGAAAAAACACTCCATGCTAACCGTGCGGATGGCATGCCAATCAACGCCGATGATGTACGCAAAAACAAAGCGGCGCACGGCGTGTCTATCATTGAAGTCGATCAACGCGGTGGTAAATGGGGCATTGTTCAAGATTCTCCTTATAACCGTCGTATCACCGCTGACACTGAAATGGACATTACAGGTCCTGCCCGTGGTCATAAATGGATGCAAACCTCTGCTGACCCTAAAGGTGTGGTAGCAAAAGGAACTTGGAACAACTGCGGTAATGGCCAAACCCCATGGGGCACTTATTTAACCTGTGAAGAAAACTTTAACGGTTATTTTTCTGCAAGCGATGCCAATTATACAATGAGCGATGATTTCAAGCGTTACGGTGTGAGCACTAAAGGCCGTTATGATTGGGCATTGGGAGACGAGCGTTTTGATTTGGTAAAAGAACCAAATGAGCCAAATCGCTTTGGTTATGTGGTTGAGATCGATCCATTAGATCCAACATCTCGTCCTAAAAAACGTACAGCGCTTGGTCGTTTCAAGCATGAGAATGCAGAGTTAGCCATTGCCGGAAATGGTCATGTTGTGGTGTATCTTGGTGATGACGAGCGCGGTGAGTTCTTGTACCGTTTCGTTTCTAAGCATAAATATCTAGCGGGCGGTAATAACCGTGATCTATTGGAAGAGGGCACACTGTATGTTGCCAAATTCCATGACAATAACCGCGGTGAGTGGCTAGCTCTAACGCCAAAAACCACAGGTATGACAGAAGCGGAGATTGCGATTCATACGCGTATGGCGGCCTCTAAAGTGGGTGCGACGACGATGGATCGCCCTGAATGGGTCGCTTCTCATCCACACAAAGTAGAAGTGTATTGTGCATTAACCAACAACAAAAACCGTGGTGTGAAACCCAATGCTGGTGGCGATGAGACGCCTGCTGTTGGCCCGAACCCTCGCGTTAAAAATGATTTTGGTCAGATCGTACGTTGGATGCCAATGAACGAAGATCACACTAGTGCGGAGTTTAAGTGGGACTTGTTTGTCTTAGCGGGCAACCCAGCAGTATATACTGACGCGAATGCGGGTTCTAAAAACATTAATCAAGACAACATGTTCAACTCGCCTGATGGTTTGAAGTTTGACTCGAAAGGCCTGTTGTGGATTCAAACAGACGGCAACTATTCCAACCAAGGTGGTTTTGAAGGTCAAGGAAATAACCAAATGCTGGTGGGTGATCCTGAAACAGGCGAGATTCGTCGCTTTTTAGTTGGGCCGAAGGAGTGTGAAATCACCGGTCTTGCTTGGAATACGAATAAAACTACCATGTTTATTAGTGTTCAGCATCCAGGTGAGAAAGGTAACTCCCATTGGCCTCAAGGCGGTCAAGCCGTGCCCCGTTCTAGTGTCATCGCGATTTCTCGTGAAGACGGTGCCGTCATCGGCTAAATCGTCTCATAGATGAACAAAATGAAACCAGCCGCGACAAACCACGGCTGGTTTTTTGTTTTTATGTGTTTAGAGATTCGCCAAACAATGCCTGACTATACTGTTTCAAAGAATGACGCAGATCATGTACTGTATAATAATTCTTTATGCTATCTTGTTTGATGTCGTGCAAAAAGTTAGTTTTATGAATTCGTGACGAAAACAGATATTCAATGGTTGATACTATCCTGCTGTGTGGTTTTCACATGGAATGTAAAAACGTTAAGTAAGTTATTTAAGTGAGCAGACATGGGTGTTGCACTTTCTAAGTCATTATTTATTAAACAGGCCGTTTTAACTTTTTTTTTAGCTGTTATCCTGAGCCTAATAAGCAGTAGTATCCAAATTTATGAAGGGATGCAAAGCCAAAAGACGCAGATAGATAATAACTTTAATGAGCTGATCGCAGTGGTTGAAAAACCCCTAGCTGAGGCTGTTTTTCGTCTAGATACCGACTTTGCTCAGCAACAGGTTGATAGTCTATTACAAATACCCTCGGTAGCGAGTGTAGAAGTGTTAGACGAAATGGGTAACCTATTTGTTGGTGGCCAGTCTCCCAAGCGGAGTTTTTCGGTGTCTTATCAGACGGCCGATCAGCTCCTGTCAGATTTGCAAAGTTATGAACGTTCACTTCACCTTAGCGCCCCGGTATTTGAAGCAGGTAAGTTAACCATAGTGCCGGAAAAGCGCTATTTGATCACTCAGCTACTTAGCGATCAATCGTCTATTTTAATCTATAATCTGGCCAAAGATTTGGTTTTGGCATTTTTGGTTTCCTTGTTTTTTTACTTTTTAGTAACCTATCCGTTGACACGGTTAACGGAATCTTTGTCTGAGTTAAAAGCCAAGTCCAGTTTATTGCTTCCTGCGTCTTTATCACGCTTTCATCAGTCGGATGAATTAGGGCATTTGCATGCCACTTTTGCGCAACTTTGGAAAAAACTCAATACCGCTCTCAGTGATTTAGAACGCAGTGATGCTCATACCAAAGCCATGATAGAAAACGCGGCCGACGGAATAATGCTGTTAAACGAATGTAACCGCATTATTTTGGTCAATTCGGCAGCAGAGTACATGCTGAAAAACAAATCCACCCACTTGTATTTACACTCTTTAGAAGCCCTTCATGCACCGGCATCTTGGCATAAATTTGCGGAAACATTAGAAACCTTGCAAATTAATCAGCCACTTACCGTTGAAACCGTGTATCGAGTTCATGGGATTGATTTACCAGTAGAAATTCGTCTAGCAAAATTCAAGATACAAGACAAAGTGGAAACCATGCTGCTGATACGGGATGTTTCTAAGCGTAAGGCAACAGAAGCGCACATTCATCATCTCGCTTACTATGACCCAATTACAAAACTGCCAAATCGACAGTATTTAACTGATGAGCTTAGCGAGCTGCTTGAGCGTCAGCAACACAGCGTCAATTATTCCGCCGTTGTGTTTATGGATCTTGATAGGTTTAAAACCATTAATGACTCACTCGGTCACAGTGTCGGTGACCAATTATTGTGTGCCGTGGCATCACAGCTGTCTTTTTTGAAAGAAGACAATGTTGTGTTTGCCAGGATGGGGGGCGATGAGTTTGCTTTTTTGTTGACTTGTGTGGGCAATAATCGAGAAACCGTTGAAAAGTCGGTATGTGGTTTTGCCCAAAGTGTCATGTATGCCTGCCAGCAGGTGAAAAAAGCCGGTCATCATGAAATACATATTACCGCCAGCTTAGGGGCGGCGATTTTTAAAGGTAAAGAGTTTTCAACAGAAGTCATTTTAAAGCAGGCCGATACGGCACTTTATCGTGCGAAAGAGTCTGGCCGTAACACGTTCGCGATTTATAGAGCGGAAATGCAAGCTGTCTCCGACGCGCGTTTGGTAATGGAAAAAGCGCTTCACCACGCGACGGAATTTAAACTGTTTGAACTCTATTATCAGCCACAAAGTGATGACAAAAATGAGCTGATTGGAGCGGAAGCACTGATTCGTTGGAAGGATGGAGAGAAAGGTTTTATTTCGCCTGCTGAGTTTATACCAGTGGCCGAGGAGATTGGTTTAATTGTTGAAATTGGTCAGTGGGTTATGGATGAAGCCTTATCTCAAGTGGCGAGGTGGATTAAAGAAGGGAAATGGCAGCCCTGTTGGCGAATCTCTATCAACGTAAGTCCTGTTCAGTTTCAACAGACAGGGTTTTTGCCAATGGTTAAAGCACAATTGGATAAGCATGACGTACCTGCAAGTTGTGTGGATCTTGAGATTACTGAAAACATGTTGCTCAATGATCTTGCTGCCAGTCTTAAGAAAATGCATGACATTAAAGCCCTCGGCGTGCACTTGTCTATAGACGACTTTGGTACAGGTTATTCATCGCTCAAATATCTTAAGTTATTACCCATTGATCGATTGAAAATAGATCAATCCTTTGTCAGAGACTTGTTAGAGGATAAGAGTGACGAAGCCATTGTGCTAGCCGTGATTGCGATGGCTAAAGCGCTAGGTATCGGTGTGATTGCGGAAGGGGTAGAAACATGGTCCCATCATGATAGGTTGCGTGAGATTAATTGCGTGTTTTATCAGGGTTATTATTATGGGCGTCCATTACCACCAGCAGAATTTATTACGGCTTTTGTTGACAATCATCCCGTGTGTCCAAATTTGACCGCACCGATTGATACATCTATTTAGCAGGCTCACCTCTTTTAAGGAGCAATACAATGGCATTATTCCACTACGCCTACCATGTGACCGATCTAGACGAGACACGAAATTTTTATACGCAGGTGCTGGGTTGTATAGAAGGGCGAAGCACAGAAACCTGGGTAGACTTTGACTTTCACGGCCATCAATTATCATTGCACCTGGGAGAGCCAAGCCCAACCACTAATACAGGTCTCGTTGGCGATCATCGAGTGCCTATGCCGCATTTTGGTTTGATTTTACCCCTTGATGAGTGGCAAAAGCTGGCTAAGCGTTTAACCGAGTTAAATGTGGTGTTTGATCTCGCACCCAGTGTGCGTTTTGAAGGGTTACCTGGTGAACAATGGACCATGTTTTTCAAAGACCCTAGCGGCAATGCCATCGAGCTAAAAGGTTTTAAAGATTTGTCTCAGGTGTACGAAAAATGATTCCATTTGTGAGCCGAGCAAGCGCGGCTGAGCAAGCGATCTGGCTAAAGCACTTGTCAGACGCTTTACCAAATGAAAGCATTTTGCCTTTTTCCTCATTGACCTCACTGCAAAAACAAGACTGCGATATCGCCATTGTGGCTAACCCAGACCCACAAGATTTATTGTCGTTGCCTGCGTTAAAATGGGTTCACAGTGTTTGGGCGGGCGTTGAACGCATCGTCAATGAAATTGCGTCCCCCCCTTTTGCAATAGTCCGTTTAATTGATCCTAATTTATCTAGAACCATGTCAGAAGCCGTGTTGGCATGGACCATGTTCTTGCATCGAGATATGCCTAAGTATGCTCAGCAGCAAGCTGAGCAATCGTGGCAGCCATTGCCCATGGTGCAAGCACATGAACGCCGTATTGGTGTGCTTGGGTTGGGAGAACTCGGCCGAGTCAGCGCGCAGCGCTTAAAAGACAATGGTTTTACCGTAGCGGGTTGGAGTCGAACTCCTAAACAGCTTGATGGGGTTGCTTGTTTTTATGGTGAAGATGGCTTGTTATCCTTATTGGCACAAAGTGATATACTCGTTTGCCTTTTGCCTTTAACGGCAGAGACGGATTCATTGTTAGACCAAATGCGTTTGTCTTGTTTGCCAATTGGTGCCAGTGTCATTAATTTTGCCCGTGGCGCTGTTATAGACGACGATGCGCTATTAACCTTGCTAGATAATGGGCATTTGTCGCACGCTGTATTGGATGTGTTTAGAACAGAGCCGTTAAATACAGGGCACCCTTTTTGGCAGCATAAATCTGTGACTGTGTTGCCTCATATTTCTGCACCAACGCACCCTGTTAGTGCCAGTCGTATTGTAGCGGCAAACATTGATCGTTTTAGGATAACCAATGAAATACCGTCAGCGGTGGATCCGATACGGGGCTATTAATCCCCCATTTACTTATTCTAACAGGAGTCTAGATGCCACATTGTATTGTTGAGTACAGCCAGAATTTAGAGCAAGAAGTACCGCCTGTTGAGCTCTTAGAAGCCGTCAAAGCCGGCTGTATTGCTTCTACCTTGTTTACACTAGAAGACATTAAACTGCGCAGCGTCCCTTATAAAAGCTTTTTAACAGCGGGCCAGGAAGATGCCTTTGTTCATGTGATTTTAAGATTACTTTCTGGTCGCACACTAGAGCAAAGAAAGCAGCTGTCTGAATTAGTATTGGCATCATTAGGAGAGTTTGCTTTAAAAGATGTCAGTTTATCGGTTGAAGTGTGCGAAATGGAGCGGGATACTTATTCCAAAAAAGTGGTACTGTCTCAGAAGGAAGAGTGAGCTTTTGTATTTTAAGGGTATATCAATAATGCAAGCGTTGACGCGGTTTCTAGGGCTTTTGCCCCTGCTTTTGTTGTCTCTTTCTGGTTGGGCTAACACGCTTCCTGTTGACCAAGCGGATGATGCTAGGTCAGAGTCACTTTCTCGCTCTAGTTCAGACACACTTTCGGTAGAAGACGATGCCCTTGAGGAAACTTATTCGCCTGTAGAGCCTGCTGTCCCTATGTCTATTTCACAGCGAGCTCAAGAAGCGAATGGTCTATTTCAACAAAGAGAAAATAATGAAACGCAAACGGCAAGTAATCCTTTTGTGTTAACGCCGCACCGTCCTAACTACTTTTTACCGATTGCGTTTACCTCTAGCCCTAATAGCAGAGCTTTTTTGCAAGATAGTGACGATGATGCCACATTAGACAGTATAGAGTTCAAGTTTCAGCTCAGCGTTAAGTTTCCCGTGGTTTACGATGTAGTCGGACGAAATACTAGTCTGTGGTTCGCCTATACCCAGCAAGCGTATTGGCAAGCGTACAACAGTGAAATTTCCGCGCCATTTCGTGACACCAACCATGAGCCTGAAGCCTTTATCGTAACGAAACCAAAGCAGGGCTTTTTAGGCATAAAACCCAGTTATGTGTCATATGGTTTTAACCATCAATCCAATGGTCAGTCTGGTGACTTGTCGCGCTCTTGGAACCGTGTTTACATAGACTTTTTGTTTGAAAATGGCAATACCGCTTTTTCTATTAAGCCTTGGTACCGAATTCCTGAATCGTCTAAATTAGACGATAACCCTAATATTGAAAATTACTACGGATATGGTGAATTTAAACTAATACACGTGATCGATGATTACAGCATCGATGTGATGATTAGAAACAATTTAAAATCGTCAGATAATCGAGGCGCTTTGCAAGTTGGCTTTAATTTTCCGTTGTGGGGGAAGAGTCGCGGATATATTCAATATTTTAATGGCTATGGGCAATCTCTGTTAGATTACAATCACCATACTCAGTCATTGGGTTTTGGCGTAATGTTAACAAACTGGCTATAAACAAACTTTATCAAAGTAAACCGACAAGGCCTTCCGCTGATCTTAACTAAGTTGAACTTCCTAAGTGGGGATTGGCAAGTATCATTAAGTTGTCATTTTAATGCCACGGAACGGACATTTTACTCCTCTATGTTGAGAGTAAGTGATTCCAATAAGGTGATTAAAATGAGCATACTGCAAAACATACATGCATTTGATGTACAGACTTTTTATTGGTGTATGGCACGTAAACACCGTGCTAGATTAACCACCACGGGTCGGATGGTGTCTTTCTCTGCGGATGGTCCTCTTTATGTCATAGGCGCGTGCTTACTTTGGTGGGCCGGTTATGAGAGTCTTGTCGGTGTGTTGGCTCTGGGTTTTCTTATTGAGCGGTTTGTGTATTTTGCTTTAAAACGCAGTTGTAAACGCAATAGACCCGCTGACGCGCTAGATAACTTTCGTCCTTTTGTTATCCCTTCAGATCAATTTTCTTTTCCCTCTGGTCACACTTCTGCGGCATTTTTTGTCGCTTACTGTTTGAGTGAATGGTTTCCCAGTGCTAACTCGATCTTGTACTGTTGGGCATCAAGTGTGGGCTTATCACGTATATTTTTAGGGGTACACTTTCCGACAGATACATTAATAGGTGCCTTACTAGGGACGGTTTGTGCAGTATTTGCCATAGGGGTTGTATTATGAAAATACTCTATGGTGTGCAAGGAACGGGCAATGGTCACATTACCCGAGCGCGAGCCATGGCCGCTGAAATGGCTTTGGCTGGCATTCAAGTCGACTTTGTTTTTTCTGGGCGTCCCGCTGCAGATTATTTCGATATGGAAGTGTTTGGGGATTATCGAACATTCCAAGGGTTAAGTTTTGTCGCCCGTAATGGCGCGTTAGATTTAATGGCAACGTGTCGACATGCCAAGCTCATGACCCTATTTCGTGATGTTCGTAGACTGGATACGAGAGGTTATGATCTGGTCATGACAGACTTTGAACCGATTGTCGCTTGGGCGGCTAGGCGACAGGGCACACCGTGTTTAGGTTTTGGTCATCAGTATGCGTTTCATTATGATATTCCACGTTATACAAAAAATTGGGTTGCCCAATGGATTATGGCGAATTTTGCTCCCGCGACAACGGCGCTGGGCGCTCATTGGCATCATTTTGGTTACCCTATCTTGCCCCCATTGATTCACAATCAAATAACAGCAAATATGGCCAATTCCAATCAGGTATTGGTGTATTTACCTTTTGAAAACAGTGAGGCTGTTATGGATTGGTTGGAGGGCGTGCCAGATTATCAGTTCCGTTTGCACTGTAAGGACATTGAACCCGGTATTTATGGTCATGTTGAGGTGTTTCCCTTTGCCCGAGCTTCTTTCCAAGAGAATTTGAGCCAATGTGAATCGGTGTTATGTAATGCGGGATTTGAATTGAATTCAGAAGCCTTGCAACTCGGTAGACGTATTTTGGTGAAACCGCTAACTGGACAGATCGAGCAACATTCTAACGCGATTGCATTGGAATTATTGGGACTGGCAGAAACCACGGATGAACTTAACTCAGAGGTCATTTGCAATTGGCTAGAAACGAGTCAAGTTAGACAAGTATCTTACCCAAATGTTGCCCGTGCAGTGGTGTCTTGGTTACAAACCAATGATGAGATGAGTATTGAAGATTTGTGTAATGGCTTATGGAAACAAACTCCCGAAGCGTCAGACCAAGAGTTTCGGTCCAACGCTAGAGGTCAATCACAAGGCATTGCATCTGTGAGTAAGGTATCGACAGTTTAAAATTACGCTCGCAGCGTTTCTTTAAAGAAGTTTAATGTGCGTTGCCACGCTAACTCGGCATTCTTTTCATCATAACGAGCGGTGGAGTCATTGTGAAAACCATGGTTGGTCTGCGGGTAAATAAAGGCTTCGTAGGTCACTTGGTTGGCTTTGAGCGTGTTTTCATATTCTGGCCAAGTGTCATTGACACGTTGGTCGAGTTCAGCAAAATGCAGTTGCATAGGTGCCTTGATTTTATCAATATTGGATTTGGCTGGTGTGCCGTAATAGGGTGCGGCAGCATTAATCGTTTCTGGCATTTCCGCGGCCAAGGTGTTGGCAAGATAGCCACCAAAACAGAATCCTACTATACCCACTTTTCCGGTACTAAAGTCATGGTTCTTGAGTAGGGTAGCCGCGTCCATGAAGTCCCCTTCGATTTTACTGCCATCTAAGGTTCTTTGCATGGCTCGACCTTCATCGTCATTGCCCGGATAGCCGCCCAGTGGAAACAAAGCATCGGGTGCAAAGGCAATAAATCCCGCTTTTGCTAACCGACGAGCAACGTCTTCAATATAAGGGTTTAGGCCTCGGTTTTCATGAGCGACCAACACGGCAGCGGCTTTATTGTTAATGTCGACATTTTTTGGTCTAACTAGGTAACCACGACCTTTTCCGTGACCACGTGGCGCGTCAAATTCTACGTAGCTTGCGATGATGTCTGGATCATTAAAAGACACCTGTTCCGCTAACGCATAATTGGGCGTTAAAGCCCCAGCCACTACAGACAAAGTTAATCCCGCTATACTGAGTGTTCCCAGTCGAGATAAAAATGTTCTACGGTCGATATCACCGTGGGCGTATTCATCGTACCAGTCAAATGCCTGCTGAGGTATTGGGCTGGCTAGGGCCGAGACATCGGTCGTTTTAGGTGTGTTTTGAGTATGTGAATGGTGGGTCTTTGAGTGGCTGGTGGGTAAAGTCATGATGCTTCCTTTTCAAAAATTTGACAGCGTTAGATGTATTTGGTGTTTAATAAGGCACAGTCGTTTTCAATTTAACCTAGTTAGCTACGCAGTTCATCAGTAAATGGATCGATAAAACGATGTTTTTTTGTACAAGGCATGTTTAATGCTGATCTTTCTTTGCGTCTCCTGCGTATAAGTTTCTATGCTTAAGAACACCAGAAAACACTATTTTAAAACCATGCATTAACCAGTGTAGATGACATAGAAAAGTTTGCTTTTTTATTAAACACAAGTAATCCAACAGGAAAGCGTGTCAATGACGAGTAGAAAGCCAATTATCATTACAGGTGCAGGTCAACGCCTTGGTCTTGCTTGTGCTAAAGCGCTTATTGCACAGGGAAATGAAGTGATCATCACTTATCGTACTGAGCGCAAAGGCGTCGCCGAGTTAAAAGCGTTGGGTGCCCATTGCATTCAAGCAGATTTTTCTTCAGTAGCGGGAGTGGAAAGTTTTGTTAGTGCAATTTTACATCAGTATTCTGCGTTAGGTGGCATCATACATAATGCATCTGAATGGCTATCTGAGACAGAAGGTGAGGACAGCGCAGTATTAATGGAAAAAATGTGGCAAGTGCATGTATTTGCTCCCTATCGTTTAAATCTCGCGTTTGAACCCTTATTATTAGCTGGGTATGAAGTGAGCGGTTATGCTGACATTATTCACATGACAGATTTTGTGGCCGAAAAGGGCAGCGATAAACACATTGCTTATGCGGCGAGTAAAGCAGGACTAGCCAATCTTACTCACTCTTTTTCAAAACGTTTTGCTCCACAAGTGAAAGTGAATGCTATTGCGCCTTCATTGCTGATGTTTAACAATGACGACGATGAAGAGTATCGTCAAAAAGCATTAAGTAAATCCTTGTTGCGTAAATCACCTGGCGAGCAAGAAGGGGTATTAGCCGTTCAATACATACTCAGTAGCCAGTATATGACAGGCCGAACGCTGTCACTGGATGGAGGCCGACATTTAGCCTAGTTTTTAAAATTTGTCGCTCGAATGTCACTTCTTTTTTTTATGCCTCCATGTCGTATGACAGGATTGATTAATATAGGACAAACCTATGAAAAGTAATGTAGCGGAAAATATCAGTTTGAATCGTCCCGTGTTGTCTGAAACAGCTTCGAAAGTTCGAGATGCCTTGCTCAAAAGTGGTTTAGAAACGCCCATGATAGACAACGGTTTAACGAGCGAAGAAAAGTATCAGCGTATCAAGAGCGCCTTCGAAGATGTCGTGTCGACACTTGGCCTCGATTTGACCGACGACAGTTTGGCAGAGACCCCCCATCGAATTGCTAAAATGTACGTGAAAGAGATTTTCTCAGGCTTGGATTACACTCAGTTCCCCAAGATAAGTGTGATTGAGAATAAAATGAAAGTGGATGAAATGGTTAAAGTGAGTGACATCAGCTTTACCAGTACCTGCGAACACCACTTTGTCACCATTGACGGTATGGCAAAGGTGGCGTATCTGCCAAAAGACAAAATCATCGGCTTATCTAAGATCAACCGTATTGTGAGATTCTTTGCCCAGCGTCCCCAAGTACAAGAGCGCTTAACTCAGCAAATACTACTTACTCTACAAACCTTGCTGGAAACAGACAATGTAGCTGTGAGCATCAGTGCTGTGCATTACTGTGTGAAATCACGTGGTGTTATGGACGCAAGCTCATCGACACAAACAACAGCGTTAGGTGGCTTATTTAAACGCAGTGATAAAACTCGTGGTGAGTTTTTGGCGAGGTAGAGCGCGTTATTTTCGTGACGGATGTTGATGCGTATATTAAGAAAGCGTTAACAATTTAAGTAACGTTAAGCGCATCTAAAGATGTTTTTTATAATGAAGTTGCGTTCAAATTATTCAAATTTTGAATAGGGAAAAATTTGTGCGCACTTCTGTTGTATTACTGTTTATTGCTTACTTGGGTTTTTTTAGTCTCGGTTTGCCCGATGCGGCTCATGGTGTGAACTGGCCCTTTGTGAAAGCCAGTTTCTCATTGCCAATAGGTTGGTTGGGACTGGTGATTGCAGCAGGAGGTGTGGGTTACCTCATGTCGAGCTTCTCGGTCGGGTATTGGATGAACCGATTGGGGGTGGGCCAGCTGCTAGCAGTCAGTAGCGCCATAGTGAGCTGCGGCTTACTAGGATTTTATTTTAGTACTTCCTTTCTTATTTTTATGTTGTTCTCTGCATTGATTGGTTTGGGTTCCGGCGCCATTGATGCAGGATTAAACACCTATGCGGCAGAACATTTTTCGACCCGTCATATGAATTGGTTGCATGCGGCGTTTGGTGTGGGTGCGACAGCGGGTCCAGTGATTATTACCACGGTATTGGTGAGTTTTTCACAAAACTGGCGTTTGGGTTACGCCGTCTTGGGGTTGATTTTACTGTTTGTGTCTTTGGTCTTCTTATTTAGCCGTCATTTGTGGGAAAGTGATCAGCACAAGGCGATTAACGTGGATACCAACCAATCGGATAGCAACAAATTGGATACGACGAAGGCGCTTACAGAGCGAGTGACTCAACGCCAAGCACTCAAACCCCCGATTATTTTGACCCAAATCGCTTTCTTTTTTGTGTACGCAGGCGTTGAAATTGGTGTTGGGCAATGGGCTTTTACGGTGATGACAGAATTGCGTGGAATTTCAGTGGCCAACGCTGGTATTTGGGTCGCCGTGTATTGGGGATTCTTAGCGCTGGGCCGAATTGTGTTTGGTGTGCTGGTGGAGCGTTTCTCTGTTGAGCACTTGTTACGTTTATGCCTGTTAGGTATGGTGTTTGGCGCTTTTTTGTTTACCCTAAATGCGACACCTTATACGAGTTACTTGGGCTTGGTTTTGATCGGTTTTTGTGCAGCGCCCATCTTTCCTTGTATGATTTCGCAAACGGCTAAGCTAGTTGGAAAACACTATGCGATTCATGCGGTGGGTTTTCAAATGAGCGCGGGGGTTATAGGGGCGATGACCTTGCCTTTTTTGAGTGGTGTGTTGGGCGATTGGTTGGGATTAGGTTTTGTTAGTCTGACCTTTGTGTTGTACGCCATCGTTTTATTTGGGTTGTTTCAATGGATTGTTCGTCAAGCGGCCGAGAGCGCATAGAGCGAAAAATAAAGGATAGATTTTGACAAAAAATACCGCGACACAAAATACCCCTTCAGATGTCTCATCAATTGGCTATCCATCTGCAAACAATGTATCTGCAAACAATGTATCTGTAAACAATTCGCCTAGAAACAATAGCCGCTTACCTCGTTGGCTACTCTTAAGTTGCCTTATTGCAGTAGGTATCGGACAGTCGTTTATTTTTACGTCATTGCCGCCCATCGGTCGTGAAATCGGCTTGGCGGACGTGCGTATCAGCACCTTAATTACGGCAGGTGCTGCGACCTTTGTCATGGCAGCTTTTTTGTGGGGACGCATCATAAATCGCATCGGTCGGGTGCGATCAGTGATCGTTGGCATGAGTAGTTACGCAATCACCATCGCCTTGACAGGCTGGGTGTTACAGGAAGCACTAACGGAAAATTTAACAGCAGAACAAACTTACTACGGTGTCTTGATCCTGCGGGTGATTTTTTCTTTAGGTGTCGCTGGCGTTTTACCTGCGATTCAAACCTATCTAATCGCGCATACCGACGTCAAATATCGAAGCTCTACGATTGCGCTAATTGGCGCTTCGTTTAGTATTGGCATGATTTTAGGGCCCGCGTTTGCGTCTCTGCTTAGCGGTTTGGGTCTAACCGCTCCATTCTATATTATTGGTCTTTTTACTGGCAGTGTGGCAATACTCGTCTGGTTTTTTGTGACCGATGCTCAACATGTTAGACAACTTGAAAAACCTGTCGCGATAAATTGGTTTGTTCAACCTGTGTTGCCTTTTTTAGTAATGTCGGTTTTTTCCATTTTATCGATGACAGGTGTGCAGCAGATCATGAGTTTCTTGATTCAGGATCGTTTTGAGTTGAACGTGGCACAGACGACGCAGCAATTGGGTTTTGCCATGATGACCATGTCTTGTTTTAGTATTTTGGTGCAAATGATTTTGGTCCCCAGACTTCAGTTAGGGGTAGTCAAGCTGGTTTATTATGGGGTTGCTGTTGGTTTACTATCCCAGTTTGCCTTCGTATTTTTAAATAACTATATGGGTGTATTGTTGGCTATGGCTTTGTTTGGAACTGGATTTGGCTTTTTATTCCCAGGCATAGTGACCGCGCAAACCCTGTTGGTAAAAGACCATTTACAAAGTCGAGTGGCAAGTATTAATGCCGCGATGCAAGGACTGGGCGCGGCTCTTGGCCCTGTGATTATGGCGTCACTGTATCAGCTGGATCAGTGGGTGCCCTTTGTTGCTTTAATGGTGGGTTTACTGCTTGTTTTGGGCGCTTTTGTTTATTGTCGCAGCAAACCAAAATACGATTTTTAGAGGCATACCTCGCCATTCAATTGATTTTGGCTTGAGTGGCTTGGCGTGGGGAAATGCCAAAATGTTGATGAAAGCGACGGCTGAAATGGCTCAAACTGGCGTATCCTAATTCGTAGCTCACTTCTGTCACAGAACAGTTCTCTTGTAATCTCTGGTAAGCGCGGTTCATGCGTCTTTGGTGTTGGTATTCCACTGGTGTACAGCCAAGGGTACGTTTAAAGGTTTCATAAAAACGGCTTCGGCTCATGCAGGCCATTTTTGCTAAACAGTTAATGTCTAAGGGTTGTGCCAGATTGTGTTCTATCCAATGCATCACACAGGTGATGCCATTGGCGTCAGGGATGGTCTGAGTGAAACGCAGCAGGGCGTCTCTGCCATGATGCCTCAATATGCGGGTAATCAACTCACTGACGCCAAAGTCCACCAGCAAATCACGATCGGGATCGTTTTGAACAAAGTCACTGGCCAATCGGTCGAGCACTTGTTGTGTTGCTTGGGTATGCATGGTGTGCAGATGTTGGTTTGGGTCAATAATGATGTTACCAGGCAAGGTCTTTGCCATGATGTCGTTCATGCGATCACAGATTTGCGCGACTCTTTCTTTAGAGATTGCAATGGTCAAACAGGTGGTGGGTTTATCGAATTGTGCCTCAGGGAAATCAATCAGTACCTCTTCTTCAGGGGCTAAAATAAAAGACTCGTGAGGTAAAAAGGGAATGTTGTTGTGTTCCTTGGTATGCATGACTTTTGCGCCTGTCACCATACCGCAATACAAAAGTGAATCGGCTTTTAAGCTGACTTTTTGTGCTTTTTCATAGGTATCGTAGATACTCAATTCTGAATGCGGCCCAGCAAAGCAAACGCGGTTTTCAACCAGTTGCATTGGGGCACGTTTATGCTGCAAAGCAGTTTTTTCAGTCGATGCATAACGACTCATTTACACACCTCTTTTATTGTATTTATAGAACCTTGTGTTAGTGGCCATCGTCATAATCACTCTTGCCAGCGAATTGGTCAATACAAATTCATGCGTTAGCATCTTGTCCTTAAGTCTGTTTATGGATTATCGAAATGGATCCATAGACAAGTTTTGTGGACTCACAGGCAAGTTTTTATGAAGTTTTGTTTCTACAGTAAGCAGGAAGGTTAAATCCTACTATAAAAACAACAATACACGGAGACAGTTCTTATGATTTATGCGCAACCTAATAGCAATGGCAGCCTGATTTCTTTTGAAGCCGAATACGGTAACTTTATCGGCGGTGAATGGGTCGCTCCCGTAAAAGGTCAATACTTCGATAACATCAGCCCAGTCAATGGTGAAGTATTCTGTCGTATTCCTCGCTCCACTGAAGAAGACATCAATTTGGCCCTTGATGCCGCACACGCTGCTCGTGCCGCATGGGGTAAAACCTCAGTGACCAATCGCTCCAACATCTTATTAAAAATCGCTGATCGCATCGAACAAAATCTAGAAGCCTTGGCCGTTGCCGAAACCTGGGACAACGGTAAAGCGGTTCGTGAAACGTTAAACGCCGATATTCCGTTAGCGGCTGATCATTTCCGTTATTTTGCCGGCTGTTTACGCGCCCAAGAAGGCAGCACAGCCGAGCTTGATGAGCACACCGTTGCTTATCATTTCCACGAGCCTTTAGGCGTAGTGGGACAAATTATTCCATGGAACTTCCCAATCTTAATGGCGGCTTGGAAATTGGCGCCAGCCTTGGCAGCGGGTAACTGCGTTGTGCTTAAACCCGCCGAGCAGACGCCTGCGTCTATTTTGGAATTGGTTAAAGTTATTCAAGATTTGCTTCCACCAGGTGTCTTAAACATAGTCAACGGCTACGGTAAAGAAGCTGGTCAGGCCTTAGCGACCAGTAAACGAATCGCCAAAATCGCTTTCACAGGGTCAACGCCCGTTGGCTCTCACATTCTAAAATGCGCAGCGGAAAATATTATTCCTTCGACGGTAGAATTAGGGGGTAAATCCCCTAATATCTACTTTGCCGATGTGATGCAGCATGAAGATGCATTTATCAGCAAGTGTGTAGAGGGCTTGGTATTGGCTTTCTTCAACCAGGGAGAGGTGTGTACTTGTCCTTCTCGTGCACTGATTCACGAATCCATCTATGACGACTTTATGGCTCTAGTAGTTGAGCGTATTAAGACCATCAAACGCGGCAACCCTCTTGATACTGACGTACAGGTTGGTGCTCAAGCCTCAAAAGAACAGTTTGACAAGATCATGAGTTACATCGAGATCGGTAAGAACGAAGGCGCTGAATTGTTAATCGGTGGGGAAGTGGCGTCGATTGATGGTTTGGGTAAAGGTTTTTATGTGCAGCCAACCTTGTTTAAAGGTTCGAACACCATGCGTATCTTCCAAGAAGAAATTTTTGGTCCAGTGGTGAGTGTAACCACCTTTAAAGACGAATCCGAAGCGCTTGCTATTGCTAACGACAGCGAGTTTGGTTTAGGTGCTGGCGTATGGACACGGGATACTAACTTAGCCTACCGAATGGGTCGCAACCTAGAAGCAGGCCGTGTATGGATGAACTGTTACCATCAGTATCCAGCTCACTCAGCCTTTGGGGGATACAAAAAATCGGGTGTTGGCCGTGAAACGCACAAAATCGCACTAGAGCATTATCAGCAAACGAAAAATATGTTGGTGAGCTACGACATCAACCCACTCGGTTTTTTCTAAGCTGATCAATGCAATAGCTTAAAAAGCGACACTCTAAAAAGCCAAACAGCCTTTGCTGTTTGGCTTTTACGCTTAAACAAATGATTTATGTTAGTTATTTAGGTTAGTTGTCCAAGCCAGTTATTTAAGTAAGTTATTTAAGGCAGTAAGTTATTTAAGGCAGTAAGTTATCTAAGCCCGCTATTCAAATCCGTTATCCTCAAGACCTCATTGCACAATATCGTATTCTTATCGCGTCAGAATTTTGCCTCTTATCGAACGATCAGACGAATTTTCATGGTTTTCTTTGTTTCCTATTGGAAACTTTTTGGGGTAAGTGGTAGTTTCCTGGGTTAATGTGCGAACAATAAATGCACACCCAGAATGTGTCGGCAGAGGAAAAGGCGATGGCAATCAGTTTATTTGACCTGTTTAAAATAGGAATTGGTCCTTCCAGTTCCCATACCGTGGGCCCTATGGTGGCGGCGAATCAGTTTGCCCATCAGTTAGACAATCGTAGCCTGTTACCTCAGGTCAAACGTATCAAAATAGACCTATATGGCTCTCTTGGTGCCACAGGCAAAGGACATGGTACCGGTTCTGCCGTATTGATGGGGTTAGAGGGAGAGTTACCCGATCTCATTGATCCAAGCCGTGTGGCAGAACGAGTGGCACAGATAGAGACGACTGCTCAGTTGGCTCTGTTATCGACACACGCCATTACGATGAATGTTGCAACCGACCTGATTTATCATCGTATTGACCGTTTGGATTTTCATGCTAACGGATTAGTATTAGTGGCGTTTGATGAGCATGAAAATGTCATCCATGACGCTACCTTTTACTCTGTTGGCGGTGGTTTTATCGTGCAGGAGGACGAGTCCGGTAAGGTAGCTATTGTGGAAGACGACACGGAATTGCCCCATGTATTTCACAGTGCAGAAACCCTAATCAAACTGTGCCAAGAGCAGGATAAGAGCATCGCACAAATCATGCTTGAAAATGAAAAAACATGGCGCAGTGAAGCAGAGATAAAACAGGGAATATTGTCAATTTGGGCCGTGATGCGCGAGTGTGTCCAAGCCGGCATTCGCAGTGAAGGTATCTTGCCAGGTGGACTCAAAGTAAAACGCAGAGCCGCGAGTTTGCATCGTGATCTCATGAGTAAGACTCGCATGGATATGATTACGCCATCGCTTGGTGCAATGGACTGGGTCAATCTCTACGCCTTGGCGGTGAATGAAGAAAATGCTGCAGGGGGACGAGTGGTGACGGCGCCCACCAATGGCGCGGCTGGCATTATTCCGGCTGTGCTACATTATTACTGGGAGTTTTGTCCTCGTTCTTGTGAGGAGGGGGTGATCGACTTTTTCCTTACTGCCGCGGCCATCGGCTTGTTATTTAAAGAAAATGCGTCCATTTCTGGAGCTGAAGTCGGCTGTCAAGGAGAAGTCGGATCAGCTTGTGCCATGGCGGCGGCTGGACTGGCGGCTGCGACAGGGGGCACGCCAGCACAAATCGAAAACGCCGCCGAGATTGGCATGGAACACAACTTAGGTTTAACCTGCGATCCAATCGGTGGTTTGGTTCAGGTGCCGTGTATCGAACGTAATGCTATGGGGGCGATGAAGGCCATTAACTCCGCCAGTATGGCCCTTCGAGGAGACGGTACCCATTTTGTTTCCCTCGATAAAGTGATTCGAACCATGCGAGACACTGGCCGAGATATGAACGACAAATACAAAGAGACGTCGCGAGGCGGCTTAGCGGTGAATGTTATCGAGTGTTAGAAAACACCAAAGACAAAAAAATACGAAAAAAACCATCCTGTAACAAAAAGTTCATATAAATGTCGTATTTTTGTCACAAGCACCTTTTGAGGTGCTTTTTTTTGTCTGTTGGTTTGTGCTTCAAGATTGCCGTATGCAAGGGTTTATTAGTCAGTAAGCTCCGTGTAGAATGGCGCCGATTTGATAGTTTACAGAAATATGACAGGACGAGTTGAGCGTCAGATAATACCCATGCGCTGGGATAAGCACATGGCTGAATGTTGTTAAGGTAAGCCTTTCATTCAGCGGTCTGACACAGATTAATTACCAAAAACAGAGCCCTTATGGATCTTAAACAGTCTGCAAAAGAAGAGTCCACTATTTTTAGTGGCAATGAATTTATTCGTGTACTAATTGCGTTGGCCTTTATTTGTGCCGCGGGTTTTTATGCTTCCCACAATGGCGTTGGCGTTTCAAACCTATCGATTTTAGTGATTGCGGCGGCGATAGGTGCCTACATGGCAGTAAATATCGGCGCTAACGACGTGGCCAATAACGTGGGCCCAGCCGTTGGCTCCAAAGCCATGTCTTTGACCAGCGCCATTCTGATTGCGGCTGTGTTTGAAGCGGCAGGGGCTCTCATTGCAGGGGGGAGCGTTGTCGGTACCATTAAAAATGGCATCATCAATCCTAACGCCATTGGCGACGCTGAAACCTTTATTTGGGTCATGATGGCGGCGCTATTAGCTGGGGCTATTTGGCTCAACATAGCGACGTATTTAGGTGCTCCCGTTTCGACTACCCATTCGATTGTGGGTGGTGTGTTAGGGGCCGGTATTGCCGCGGGTGGTTGGGATATTGCTAACTGGGACAAAATGATTGCTATCGTTGCCAGCTGGGTAATTTCTCCTGTCATGGGCGGTGTAATCGCTGCGTTGTTTTTGATGTACATTAAACGCAACATCACCTATAAAAATGACATGATCGAAGCGGCAAAAAAAGTGGTGCCCATCCTTGTGGCGGTGATGATTTGGTCTTTTTCTACGTACTTGATATTGAAAGGGCTTAGTAAACTTTGGAAATTGGAGTTTACCACTGCGCTTTTGATAGGCTTTGCCATCGCCCTGACAGTGTACTTTATTGTGCGTCCTTTGGTTGATAAAGCGGCTTCAGCGTTATCAAACAGTAAGGATTCGGTGAACAGTTTGTTTACCATTCCCTTAATCGTAGCGGCGGCGTTATTAAGCTTTGCTCACGGTGCCAACGATGTGGCCAACGCGATAGGGCCATTGGCGGCGATTAATGAAGCCTTGTTGACGGGAGCGGTTGCCGGAAGAGCGGCTATTCCTATATGGATTCTTCTTTTGGGTGGTCTTGGTATTGCCGTCGGTTTGGCCTTGTTTGGGCCAAAACTGATCAAGACAGTCGGGTCAGAAATCACCGAATTAGACAGATCAAGGGCGTTTTGTATTGCCATGGCGGCTGCGATTACCGTTATTATTGCTTCTCAGCTTGGTCTACCCGTTAGTTCAACGCACATTGCCGTCGGGGGCGTTTTTGGGGTGGGATTCTTACGTGAGTATTTAAAACAGTCCTATGAAAAGAAGCTGGCCGCCATTATTTCTCATTCTGAGAAAGCGGGTCATGATGGTCAGCAAACTCAAGCCTTTGTTGAACGATTTAAAGAAGCGGATGTATCTGAAAAGCGTGAGATATTAAAAGAGTTAAAAACGCTTAGTGACGCGTCCCCTATCTCCTCTGAAGAGCGCAAAGGGTTGAAAAAAGCAACGAAGAAAGAGTTAGTGAAGCGCTCAGCGATACTTAGGATTGTGGCAGCGTGGATTATTACCGTGCCGACATCAGGAATTTTGGCAGCACTGATTTTTTATATGTTGTTAGGTTTTTCTGTCTCTCGTTAAGCGTCATAATCGACTAGAATCAGCTCAGTAAATACAAAAAAGATCAGTCTATCTGATCTTTTTTTGTTTTTATCGGTCTGTTGATGTTGTATAAAAGCATGCTAGGTATTGGGTTTATTTTGCTCTGAGGCATCGCCATGATCAAATAACAGAAAAAGGGAATAATGTGCTGGTTTTTTCTATCGTATTTGCATTATTTATTATTTGTTTGGTGCCCATTCTCATTCGTTGGAGAAGGCAGCAGAGAGAGTTGAAAAAGCAGCGGTTGACCTATTTGTCTCGGCGTTCAGAGCAAGTGTTCCATGCCTTAGATGTTATTTCAGATCGTTATCTTGCTAAAGATACCAAGGTTTTCATGATAGAGTATTTGCTGTTTATTATTAAACAGCTTGAGAATGCGAATTACACGTCTGATTTTCTAGTAAAGCACGCAGACATAATGCATTGGTTGACTGATATTAATGCCACGAAAAAAAACGCTTCGGTAAAAAAATACGCGTCTGAGCAGAAAGTGAACACACCAGAGCAACTTAATCAGACACACAACGCGTTAAAATGTTTACTCCAAGAAACCAGATATATGGCAAAAACCTACGGTGTGAGTCAAGTGGCGATTGGTCAGCACCTTGTGAATTTAAGGTATGCTTATGCCTTGGCTTATCGCGATTTATTGGTTTACCAAGCTAGGCTGGACTTAGATAACGACAAAAAAGCGCAAGCCCTAGAAAAATATCGTACGGCGTTGTCAGTAATGGAGCAAAATGATTCTGTTAATGGTGCAAAAAAAGAGATTATGCAATTGCAAAGTAGAATTCATAAAATAGAACAGATTTTATTTCCAAATAAAAGCAAGGCAGAGTCTAAGTCAGTTTAGTGGCTTTATAGCGGTGCTCTATGTTCTTATGGATGATTGACAACAACCAAGGTTTATTTCGTATAGTATGACGTCTGTTACTATCACTGTCCTTTTGCTCATTATTGGCGGCTTTATTGCCTTTGCCATTTATCTACAATTAAAGGAGCAGGCACGTCTCGAAAAAATGCGCAAAGTGGTCACCCTGAATAATCAGTTGCGACAAGTGACCCGCTACCTTGATGATATTCCTTCTCAATATCAGCCTAAAGATATGAGACTGTGGCTTTTTTCCCGCTTGATTTCTATTTATGATCAGTTGTTAGTACTTCAACCCGATCCGACCTTGTCACGTCGTCGCAGAAATATTGCAGAGGAAATGACAGAATTCCAGGCAAGTACGCAAAAAAGACGTGCCAAGCCAATGAACGACGAGCTGCTGATTATGGAAGTAAAACGCTTGTTTGAGTCGTTCAAATCCTTTCTTTTAACGTCTCAAGCAGAGAAGACGATTGACTCCGATCTGGTGCATAGATACTCTAAATTACTGAATTTTTATCATTATAAAGTCAATGCTGATCATCATGCTTACTTAGGAAGAAAAGCCTTTTTAAGTGGCAAAATGGATTTGGCGATAGATATGTACAAAGAAGCTTTATCACAGCTTGCACCGGTAAAAGAATCCGTTGAAGCCCAATCCACCATCCAGAAGTTTGAAGAAATAGTACGCGATATCCAAGATGATATGGCTTTGCAACAATCTGAGTCTGAAGTAAGTAAAGATCTTGATAGCCAAGATGATGGCGAGTTAGACGATGAATGGAACAAGTTCATTGATTCGTCAGGGTTTCAAAAGAAAAAACGTTTTTAATAAGTTTTTCCGTCTGGCTCAAGGGGCGGTGTGTTTTATCTGGTTCATTCCAGTAAATTACTCAAGCAAATAATTCAACCAATATACCAATCACTATTATTGATAAGGAACTTCGGTGAATCTAGTATTGTTATCGGCGTTTGTGCCGACCTTTTTTTTCGTCTCTATTACGCCTGGTATGTGCATGACTTTGGCAATGACGCTTGGCATGACGATTGGTGTAAAACGGGCCCTATGGATGATGTTGGGTGAGCTGGTTGGTGTGGCTACGGTGGCTATTTTATCTGCTATTGGAGTCGCTGCTTTGTTGTTGAATTACCCCAGTGTTTTTGTGGTGCTTAAGTATATAGGTGGTGCGTATCTGGCTTTTGTGGGTATACAGATGTGGCTATCAAAAGGCAAGATGGCGATCAAGATGGACGATGCGAACAGCAAACAAGCTTCACGTATTGATCTGATTTCACAGGGTTTTATCACCGCCATAGCAAACCCTAAGGGCTGGGCGTTTTTTGTTGCCTTGTTACCACCGTTTTTAGACGCTACCCGTCCTTTGGCAAGCCAGCTCAGTGTGCTGATTGCGATTATATTGGTGCTAGAGTTAGTGTGTTTGTTGATTTATGCAACAGGTGGCAGGACCCTGAAAGCACTCTTAATGCAAAGCGGTAACGTGCGATTGATGAATCGCATCGCTGGTTCTTTGATGATTGGTGTTGGTCTCTGGCTTGCTGTTGGCTGACAGCCTTCTAAGTAACACTCTTTTAGATAATACGCTCGACAATTAAGAAGACGCTTTTGGGCGTCTTTTTGTTTTTGGGGTAGACGCTTTTGGGGTCCCCGTTTTTGTTCGAGTATTCCTTCGCTTAGTAAACGGCTTTTTATTAGGAGCTGGCAGGTTCTGTAATGCGCTAACAGGCATGTCCCGAGAGTCATTGAGCAATTGATGCAGGTTTGTTTCTAGACTGGACATAAAATCCTGATAGCTGGCTTCCCCTAAGCTGATGCCGTTTAGCGCGGACTCCCATTGCGCTGTCATGTCTGGTGTAACCAGTTGTGCGGGCAAACAGTCAATAAAAGCGCGACCTGTTTGGCTGGCATGGATCTGTTTACCTTGTCGAATTAAAAATCCCCGTTTAAAAAGTAATTCGATAATACTGGCCCGTGTTGCTTCCGTTCCCAAACCATCGGTTTCTTTTAAAATGGCGCGAATATTTTTATCAGTGACAAAACGATTAATCCCTGTCATGGCGGCCAGTAGTGTGGCATCAGTGAAAGCGGCTGGCGGTGTCGTCACTTTCTCTTGCACTTGTCCCTGGGCGCACCACAATTCATCACCTTTATTGAGCTTGGGTAATGCATTCTGGTTTTCGTCTTCAGCGTCTTTCGCTTTATTCTGGCTAGGCAAAAGCGCTCTCCAGCCCAAAGCAATGGGTGTATTGCCTTTTGCTTCGAATTGCCCCCCCGCAATGTCTAGTTTGATATAAGACGCTAGGTAGTCGTATTCAGGGTAAAACTGCATTAGATATTGTCGGGCGATTAAGCCAAAAACCAACGACTCGGTTTTGGATAAAACAGAGGCTTTATGGGCTTGTGTGGTGGGTATGATCGCATGGTGAGCGGTCACTTGTTTGTCATTCCACGCTTTGCTTTTTCGTGTCGTGTCGGCTTTGTTGGCCCCTTGTTGTAGATCGCCTCCAGATCGTGACAGAGCGGCGATAATGGCGGGCGCATCTTTGTGCTGTTGAATAGGGAGGTAGCGGCAGTCCGACCTTGGATAAGTGATCATTTGGTGG
This sequence comes from Marinomonas hwangdonensis, assembly GCF_003721245.1. Classification (GTDB taxonomy): domain Bacteria; phylum Pseudomonadota; class Gammaproteobacteria; order Pseudomonadales; family Marinomonadaceae; genus Marinomonas; species Marinomonas hwangdonensis. The sequence continues at coordinate 466,058 of NZ_RIZG01000001.1, forward strand.
CGCTCATACAGAGTCTGGCAGATATCCAGGACCTGTTGAGCGGATAAACTAAAGGCTTTTGCTGCGTCGATTTGTAGCGCAGATAAGCTGTAAGGCAAGGGTGCCGCCTGTTTTTTTTGTTTGTAATGCGCTTCAGTCACTCGGGCTGGCTGATTAGTAATGCGCTGAGCGACGTTTTGCGCAAGAGGTAAGCTGAGTACACGATTTTCATCGTCCATATAGGGCTGACAGGCTTCGCTGGGTAACCATTTTGCTTTAAAAGAATCGTTTTGAGGTGTTTGCAGGTTTGCCCAGACTTGGTAAAAATCTTTTGGCACAAAGGCTTTTCTTTCTTTGTCTCTGGCAGCGACCAGACCTAACACGGGTGTTTGCACTCGACCAATAGACAAAACGCCTTGGTAACCCGCTTGACGCCCACGAATGGTGTAGGCACGGGTTAAGTTCAAACCAAACAGCCAATCTGCACGGGCACGACCCAAGGCCGACCGCGATAAAGCCGCGAATTCGTTATTAGAACGTAAATTGGCCAAGGCTTTTTTGATTGCTGCGGGCGTTAAATCATTTACCAGTAGTCGTTGAGTACTTTTGAGTTTCTGTGCAGACACCTTACTGTAATGGAGCACTTCATCAACCAGTAACTGACCTTCTCGGTCAGGATCCCCCGCATGGACTAAAACACTGGCTTGCTTAATGAGTTTTTTTAAAATGCCAAGCTGTTTTTTGGTGTTGGCTTTTTCTTGCCATTGCCAGTCGGTGGGGATAATGGGTAAGTGGTCTAGGCTCCATGATTTATAAGCCGGATTGTATTGATGGGGCTCTGCTTGCTCGAGTAGATGACCAATGCACCAACTAATGCAGTCGCCATTTGGCAGCCAAATACAACCTTCTGCTTTTTTTTGTGGTGTAGGTAGGGCGGCCGCAATGGCACGAGCGAGACTGGGTTTTTCAGCAATATAAAGAATCATAAATACACTTACTGTTTATATATACAGTAAGTGTATCGAACCATAATGAGTCTGACTAGAGAAATGCTATTTAATTGGTACAACTAAAACTGGAATGTTGCTAGAGTGAATGACTTTATTGGCAGTAGAGCCTAGCATCATTTGTCCTAAACGGCTGTGTGTACGACTGTTCATGACAATTAAATCGGCGTTCTTTTCTTTCGCAAGTCGCTGCACACAGTCCGCTGGCGTGCCATTGACAATCACTTTTTCTGGTGGTGTGTTGAGTGCAGACAATTCTTTTTCGTATTTGTCCATCATGCCAGACAGTAAAATATCCATGCGTTTTGTTGTGTCATCTATGGCGTCTTTACGCATCGCGTTTCTAACATCTTCTGACATGTAATTATTGATCATATGAGAAGCCTGAGTGCTCAGCGGTTCCATCGCATGCATTAGGATGACTTTTGCATCATTGGTAGAGGCTAGGCTCAATACCAGTTCCATGGCAGCTTGTGTTTGATTGTCTAGGTCACAGGCGTAAATGATGGTTTGCAATTTTGGTAACATGATAACGTCCTCTCTTATATGTTTTATACAGTCTAGCGTTATTTGGTGTTACGTATTCTGATCCACATCATTGAATCGGGCGATTTCTACCTGGTTAGCGGTTGAGGGGGAATAGCTCAGTGTGTTATTGCCATGGTTAGCCACCATAAAACTGCCTAACGAAGAAAGAAAGACACTTCCCACAAACACGATTCCCCAATAGTCTGGCGTTTTTTTGTGTTTAGATTTCATCGACAACTCCTTGTTGGTAAGTGAAAGTGGTAGTTAAGCAAGAGAATATTTAAAGCTAATGATAATTACTATCATTAATGAAGTCTATCCCTCAGTGCCATAAAGTCCGTTATTCATCGGTTTTGCTATGGTATAATGCCCGTTCAATTTTTATGAATTATAAGTGAGTATAAGCATGTCTGAACTGTCGTTCGATTCGAATGAAGCCAAAATAGCCTACGGTATTGGCCGTCAAATCGGAGATCAATTACGTGGTAGTGATCTTGGTGAATTGTCTTTGACGCATCTTTTTGCTGCCATTGAAGACGCATTAAATGGCGTAGAAATGCGTGTACCGGGTTCTGAGTTAGAAGCCGCTTTTGCTGAGCTACAGCAAAAAATGGAAGAAAAAAGCCGCGCTGCCTCTGAAGAGACAGTCAAGGCTGGCGAAGACTTTTTAGCGCAAAACAAAGCCAAAGACGGTGTGCAAACAACGGAAAGCGGTCTTCAGTTTGAAGTGTTAGAAGAAGGTACAGGCGCTACTCCCGTTCGTGAAAACACCGTTCGTGTTCATTACGAAGGTCGTTTGATTGATGGTCAAGTATTCGATAGCTCAATCGCACGTGGCGAGCCAATTGAATTCCCACTAACGGGCGTCATTGCAGGTTGGACAGAAGGTCTGCAACTGATGAAAGAAGGCGCAAAATACCGCCTAACGATTCCTGCAGAATTGGCTTACGGTGCTCAAGGCGCTGGCGCCATGATTCAGCCTTTCTCTGTATTGCAATTTGATGTTGAGCTTATTGCTGTCGTTTAATAAAACAGAGCAAAGCAAAGTATTAAAAGAAATGTGTAAAAAAGCGAGTCGATCCAAAACAGGATGACTCGCTTTTTTTATGCGTCGGCTTGAAAGCATGACAAATAAGGTTTACATCAAATCCGTCGTCGCGATAAATCACAACCTACACATTGTCGGTCGGCATTTATTCCAATAAGGCTAAATATCGCGTTCCATGCGGACGTGCATTTTGCCAGCTTCTAAAAAGACTTTACCATCACTGTTAAAGTGTTGTTTTTCATAGAATGTTTGTACGTCTATCTGAGCATGCAAAAACACTTTTCGAATGCCCATTTCTCTGGCCACTTTGATGGCTCGGTTGAGCAGCATTTCGCCATACCCCTGGTGACGATAAGCCGGCAAGACGGCTAACCGTGCAATTTGCCCGTTGTCAGTGAGCCGACAGGTTCCTGTAGGAACCGCCGTCGTGCCAAAAGACACAAAGTGCACTGCGTCTTGATCTAGATGATCCCATTCGTCTTTCGGGTCTATGCCTTGTTCAACAATGAATACTTGCCTACGTACAAAGCTAAGTTGATCCTTGCTGCTGTTCCAGTCTGACGTTAATACCTTCATAGTCTTCTCTTTTGTTGTGCTTTTTTACTCTTCCGGTGCCAACAATTCAATCAGCCCTTGCTGACGAATAAAAAAGCGCACAAGGGGTTCTAAGTCGTTATTTTGTGCTAAATCCAACCCAGAAAAATCAAATTCCACTTGATGGCAGACGGCCTCGACAAACCCAGTGAGTTCTGCGTCTACCAGTAAGTGTTCGCCATTACAAAAAACGCGTAAGGTGTTGCGTTCGCCTTGTTCTGGCAAATAATAGCAAATACGCGCATCGCCCGGTCTGACCAAGGTTTGGCCTTGTATCGCATGAGTAAAGGCCTGATTAACCTCTTCTTGGTTCAAGGGGACTAAGTACTCAGGATATTTGCTTTCGCTCATGGTTTCGCCCAGCCACTCCGCGAGCAGGTCAGGCTGATTAATCAGGCGAGCCAGTTGCGCCTGCAAGTACTGAATATCGTCTTTGCTGATGTGCGCGCTGTGCTGGCGGTTGGGTGTTTCAGGTGCAGCAAAGCGGTCTTTCACATTGTCGGTTTCGCACAGCTTGTCGCGGATACCCGTCAGTACGTCTTGCATGCTGGGCGCACGGAAACCGATGGAGTAAGTCATGCACTCATCGTCGAGAGAGCGACCATTGTGAGCAAAATTGGGTGGTAAATACAGAATATCGCCAGCGTCCAGTTCCCAATCCATGTCTGGATTGACTGGAAAATTGTCTAAAATATGTAATTTGATATTAGGAATGGCTGCATCTTGGTATTCATCTGGCGCTAGAACTTGCCAGCGACGTTTGCCAGCGACTTGTATCAAGAACACATCGTATTGATCGTAATGGGGACCAACACTGCCACCTGCTGTGGCATAACTCACCATGACATCGTCTAAACGCCAGCTTGGCAAAAATTCAAATTGTTCTTTTAAATTTTGAATTTCTGGTACCCAGTGATCAACGGCTTGAACTAATAAGGTCCATTCTTTTTCTGGCAAGGTCGCAAAAGTGTCTTCAGTAAAAGGGCCTTGGCGCATTTCCCAAGGCTTCAGGCCGTTTTCTATGACAATACGCGACTCGATTTCTTCCTCCATGGCCATACCCGCCAGTTCGTCGGCTTCCAAGGGTGGCGTGAAATTGACCAGACCGCCACGAATTAACAACGGCTTTTTCTGCCAATATTCGTCGAGAAAGGTTTGGGCTGTCATGCCACCAAGAATGGTCAAAGGCGTATTTAGGTCTGTCATAGATGGCTCGTTAAAAATGAAAGTAGTAGGACTGGTCAAAGTTCGAGTAAAAAAGCCAAAAAGAGCCGATAAATCGGCTCTTTTTAATGCGTTTCTAATCGTTGCTAAACAAACGTTTAACCGCGAATGGCTTTTGCTTGTGCCACGGCATTACCAATGTAAGTCCCTGGTGTCAGGGCTTTCAAATCGGCTTTGGCTTGTTCTGGCATGTCCAATGTGTCAACGAAGGCTTCAATCGTTGCTTGGTCAATAGCACGGCCACGGGTCAACTCTTTTAGCTTCTCGTATGGCGATTCGATGCCGTAACGACGCATCACGGTTTGAATTGGCTCTGCCAACACTTCCCAAGCGGCATTTAAGTCAGCGTTAAGGCGTGGCGCATTGATTTCCAACTTGCTGATGCCTTTTAGCGTTGCTTGGTAAGCAATCAAGCTGTGCGCCAAACCAACGCCAAGGTTACGAAGAACCGTAGAGTCGGTTAAATCACGCTGCCAGCGAGAAATGGGCAATTTAGCGCTCAAGTGACCCATGATGGCGTTCGCAATGCCTAAGTTGCCTTCGGAGTTTTCGAAGTCAATTGGGTTAACTTTGTGCGGCATGGTAGATGAGCCAATTTCACCGGCAATAGTTTTTTGCTTGAAGAAGCCCATGGAAATATAGCCCCACACATCGCGGTCGAAATCGATCAAGATAGTGTTGAAGCGGCAAATGACATCGTATAGCTCGGCAATGTAATCATGTGGCTCGATTTGAGTGGTATAAGGATTCCAAGTCAAACCTAGGGAAGTAACGAACGCTTCAGCGTGTGCTTGCCAATCCACATCTGGGTAAGCCGAAAGGTGAGCATTGTAGTTGCCCACAGCGCCGTTGATTTTGCCTAAAAATTCAACGTTTTCGATCTGCTTAAGCTGACGGCTAAGGCGCGCAGCAACGTTCGCCATTTCTTTACCAACTGTGGTTGGTGAGGCCGTTTGGCCATGCGTACGAGACAGCATAGGCTGCTCAGCGTGCTCAATAGCAAGATCTTCAATGGCTTTGATGACGTTTTTAAGCTCTGGAGTAATGCCTTCTTCCAATGCTTCACGCAACATCAATGCATGCGATAAGTTGTTGATGTCCTCTGAAGTACAAGCAAAGTGAACAAATTCAGAGATGGCTGCTAATTCTGCGTTATCTGCCATTTTGTTCTTAATAAAATACTCAACCGCTTTGACATCATGATTAGTGGTTTTCTCAATGTCTTTAATGGCTTGTGCATCGGCTTCACTGAAGTTCTCTGCAAGCTGGTCCAATAAAGCGCTAGCTTCATTGCTCAAGGCTGGAACTTCAATAATTTGTGGGTGGTTGGCAAGCGCCTGTAGCCAGCGAACTTCGACTATGACTCGCATACGCAGCAAACCATACTCGCTCACGGAGCGACGTAGTGCGTTTGTTTTCGATCCGTAACGACCGTCGATAGGGGAAATTGCATTTAAGCTAGTTAATTCCATTGAGATAACGCCTCGAACATGGTTTTCAGGGAGCCGCTATTATAGGCAAAAGCGCCTTATACTGCTATGGCGGTCGGAATATTTGCGTCGACAACCGGGATTTTATTAGCACGTCATGGATTTTATGCGAAATGCAGGTTGATTGATGGCGTTTTTATTATTGCATCGTGTTTTTTGTCGTGAACACTATGTATGATACGTGCACTGTAAATGCACATTTATTCGTTATTTAGGAAAATATTGAACATGAAGATCAGCCGTATCATGAACCTAGTTATTGTTATCGTACTGATAGCCTTGTCTGCGCTGTATTTAATCAGCCGACAAGGCTTAATGCGAAATGAAGCAGCGATTCACCATCAAACAGTGATATCGGATGCGGTATACGCCATTAAAGATGCTCGTTATTTTGTTGTTCAAGTGCAGCAATTTTTGACAGATATGGGCGCAACGCGCAGCGATGAGGCTTTACCTGAAGTGAACGCTAGCATGACAGCAGCAACGAAAAGTCTGCAAGAGCTGCAGCGCATCATGCCAAGCTATCGCACCCGTGTTATCGAATTAGAGCAAGAGCTGAACAAGGTATACAAAGTCGGTCGATCAATGGCCACGGCGTACATTAATGAAGGGACGGATGCTGGCAATGCATTGATGAAAGGGCCTGGTGGTTTAGATCAAGAATCCGCGCTTTTGGCTGAATCCTTGAAAAAAATTGCAGATGAACTATCAAATGAACGAGTATTGAGTGTGACTGAGGCGGAAGAAACATTGGATAATTCGAAGTTTCTTTCTTTGATCAGTAGTGTGATATCCGGTTTTGTTATTATTGGCGCAATGATTGTTTTACGTCGTCGCATACTACCGGATCTGAATTCTCTCGAATCGTCTTTGCACAACATCTCTGTTGGGGCGCGTGATTTAACGGTGCGACTTGATGACAAAGGCAAGGACGAGCTTGCTTCCGTCGCCCATAGCTTTAACGTATTCATTAAAGGTATACAGTCTCTTGTTGTGACCCAGCAGGGACAATCTGCGCAATTATCCGTTGCAGGAGAACAAATGCTGGCCGCTTCTAATAAAACACGTAAAGGCATGCAAGGTTTGCAAAAAGAAACTTCTGGCATCGCGGGTGTTGTTGCAGAGATGCAAACCACAGTGCGTCATGTGGCCAACAGTGCCGATGCCGCTGCAAAAGCGGCGAAAGACTCTGATGGTGTCGCAAAAGAAGTGGAAGCGGTAGTGAATAACAGTGTTTCCTCCATTCAGCAGCTGTCTGAAGGGGTAGAAAAAGCGTCTCAAGTGCTTCAAGCCCTAGAAAAGGAAACATCGGATGTTGGCAGTATTTTGGATTCGATTCGGGGTATTGCAGATCAAACCAATCTACTAGCCCTAAACGCGGCGATTGAAGCGGCGCGCGCTGGCGAACAGGGACGTGGTTTTGCTGTTGTCGCCGATGAAGTTCGTACCCTAGCTAAGCGGACTCAGGATTCCACTGAGCAAATACAGATCATGATTACGCAATTACAAAAAGGCTCGCATGATGCTGTAAAAGTAATGGGGGAGAGTAAACAACAGGCTGAAAACAGTGTGGCACAATCACTAGAAGCGAGGGATGCTCTAAATCGTATTACCTTGTCGATGGGGAATATATCTGGCATGGCCATTGAAATTGCTTCTGCTATGGAGCAACAGGCTGCCGCTTCAGAAAACATTGACGAGCGTATTCGTTCTATTCGTGATGAAGCGGAACTCACCAGCACCAATGCCGATCAGTCAAATCTCGCCGCAAAACAAGTATTGGAACAATCGAAAGCCTTGTCTGATCTTATCTCCAGTTTTAAAGTTTAGCGTTAAAATACCGCGTAAAAAGCTGTTATTGGTAAGATAGATACATAGTCAATAGACAAAAAAAACCCGAACAACTAAGTTATTCGGGTTTTTTTACACCCTGTTCAGTGACGAACAAATCGTCTTGTCTTACAAGGCTATTAATCCACTTAAAGTGTTGCTAAGGCCGCATTAAAGGTTTGGCTAGGACGCATGATCTTGGTCACTTCTTCAAGGTCAATGTGGTAGTAGCCTGTTAGGTCAGCAGGTTTACCTTGTACCGCCGCCAATTCCGCCACAATAGTCGCTTCGCTTTCTGTTAACTGCTTGGCTAATGGAGCAAATTTTGCCGCCATTTCCGCATTGTCCGTTTGCGCAGCTAGCTCTTGAGCCCAGTACATAGCCAAATAGAAGTGGCTACCACGGTTGTCTATTTCACCTACTTTACGAGAAGGCGACTTGTTGTTATCCAACAATTTTCCTGTGGCTTTATCTAGGCATTTCGCTAAGATTTTCGCTTTCTCGTTGTTGTGCTTGATGCCAAGCTCTTCGAAAGACACAGCGACCGCTAGGAATTCTCCTAGAGAGTCCCAACGAAGGTAGTTTTCTTCCATCAACTGTTGAACGTGCTTAGGCGCTGAACCGCCCGCACCCGTTTCATACATGCCGCCGCCTTTAAGCATAGGCACGATGGACAACATTTTCGCAGACGTACCCAATTCTAAAATAGGGAACAAATCGGTTAGGTAATCACGCAAAATATTACCTGTTACTGAAATTGTGTCTTTGCCACGAATAATGCGTTCCATAGAGAAACGAATGGCTTCGCTGTAAGACATGATGCGAATGTCTAGACCGTTTGTGTCATGGTCTTTTAGGTAAAGTTCGACTTTCTTACGTAGCTCATTGTCGTGTGCACGTTCTTCATCTAACCAGAACACCGCAGGAGTGTCAGACTGACGAGCACGAGTCACGCCCAATTTCACCCAATCGCGGATAGCCGCATCTTTGGTTTGGCAAGCACGCCAGATGTCGCCTTTCTCAACATTATGCTGCATAAGGACATTGCCGTTCTCATCCACAACGCGCATTACACCATCGGCTTTGATTTCGTATGTCTTGTCGTGAGAACCGTATTCTTCGGCTTTTTGTGCCATTAGACCGACGTTTGGTACAGTACCCATAGTGACTGGGTCGAAAGCACCGTTCGTTTTGCAGAAATTAATGGTTTCTTGGTAAATGCGCGCGTAAGTGCTGTCTGGAATGACGGCTTTCGCGTCATGCGCTTTACCGTCACGGCCCCACATTTTACCTGAGTTACGAATCATCGCAGGCATAGACGCATCCACGATGACGTCACTTGGTACGTGTAGGTTAGTGATGCCTTTGTCGGAATCCACCATGGCCAACTCAGGGCGTGTTTTGTAAACGTCTTGAATGGCTTGTTTGATTTCTTCTTGCTGAGCTTCTGGAAGCGTTTTGATTTTATCGTAAACGCTGCCTAGACCGTTATTTGGGTTAACGCCAATTTCTTTGAAAAGTTCGCCGTATTTTTCAAAAACGTCTTTGTAGAAAACGGTAACGGCATGACCAAACACGATAGGGTGAGACACCTTCATCATGGTGGCTTTTAAATGCACAGACCACATGATGTTGTCTGCTTTGGCTTCTTGTAACGACGCTTCGAAGAAAGCACGCAGCTTAGCGCAGCTGATGTTCATGCTGTCTAAAATTTCACCGGCGATCAGAGGTAAGGATTTTTTCACCTCCACAGAACCATCTTTGTCCACAAACTCTAAACGTACGATTTGTGCCGTATCCACAGTAAGAGACTGTTCAGAAGAGAAGAAATCGCCACCGCGCATGTAATCTACGTGAGAAACCGAGGTTTTGCTCCATTTGCCCATTGAGTGTGGGTTTTTGCGAGCGAAGCCTTTTACGGCAGCAGGGGCGCGACGGTCAGAGTTGCCTTGACGTAAAACAGGGTTTACCGCACTGCCTAGTACTTTGGCGTAGCGTGACTGAATGTCTTTGTCTTCGTCGGTTTGTGGATTTTCCGGATAAGCAGGAAGGTTATAACCTTGTGCGTTTAATTCTTTGATCGCGGCATACAGCTGCGGCAAAGAAGCACTGATGTTAGGCAGTTTTACAATGTTGGCTTTTGGGTCAGCGGTGAGCTCGCCCAAAAATTTAAGACCATCTTCGACTTGCTTATCGGCAGGCAAAAGGTCAGAAAAAGCAGATAAGATACGGCTTGCTAACGAAATATCAGTCAGTTCTAGTGCGATATCGGCTTCTTTTGCAAAAGCGCCAAAAATAGGAAGTAACGAGGCCGTTGCCAGTGCTGGTGCTTCATCGGTCAACGTGTAATAGATGGTTTGTTTCGACATATAATTCCCCTAACATTTAAGGCGGTTAGCCCATTGAATCGAAGATGACTTTTAGCCGTCATTCCCTTATTTAAACTGATGTACAGATTAAAAAATTGTGCCGTATAGTAACGTAAAACCCTGCGCTTTAGATATCGGCCTCGGGATATACTCAAAATTGATTTCAGTTATCCACCGATGTCAGTCGATGCTTAATGGCGTGCATCTAATGCATTTAATAGGGCTTTTCTTTTAAAAATTAAATGCCAGCGTTTGCCGCCCAGTTGACGCCACAGCATAGCAGCACGAATGCCCGCCATTAAAATCGCACGCACCTGATTAGCGACTTGCGGTTGCTGTAGGTAGCGGCTATCGCCTTGCACTTGAATGCGAAACGGCAGCTTGCTCAGCGTGTCTTGATACATGCCTGAAATAGACGCGAGCATATTTTCATGCAACACGCTGTCGTAATGGGCTTTCTTTTGTTCGATTTGGACAATCTTTTGGCCAATCATTGACAGCATCTCGGGGTTTTTAGCCAGTTTGCTCTCAAGATGAATTAAGCTAAGCGTGTATCTTAGTGTGTCAGGATTGACGCTGCTGCGATCCTTGCCCAGCGCTTGACGAGTCACTTTGCGTCCAAGGGTAAGGTTGCTAGGGCAATCCCACTGGCCGCCGTAAATGTCTTCTGTAGAGGCTGCGTTCAGCATCAAAATACTGTCCAGCATAGGCTGTAAGCTGGCGTTATCCACTTGTCCTGTTCTTGCTAAAATGGACACCAATTCCGCCGCTTGAAACACCGCAGAAAGGGCGATGGTTTGCTCTTTTTCTCTACTACTCACGTATTTGCTCTCTTAATGTAAAAGGTGACAAGCAAGCTAATATTACTTATTTAAAGGTATTACTATTTAAAAGTATTACTTGTTAAAAGCGAGGTTAATAATACCACCGCCTAAACAAACATCGTCTAGATAAAACACCACAGACTGCCCTGGAGTGATGGCACGTTGTGGTTCCACAAATGCCACTTCCACGCGACCGTCCGCGAGCTCTGTAATAGTGCAATCTTGGTCGGCTTGACGATAACGGCACTTGGCTTTGCAAGTCAGTGGAAGATTGGGTTTTTGTCGTGCTACCCAGTCAAAGTTATCCGCAATTAAATGGGTTTTAAACAAGGACTCGTGCTGGCCCCCTTGTGTTACCATTAACACATTGCGTTCAAGGTTTTTTTCCACCACATACCAAGGATCATCAGAATATTTTGCCAATCCCCCGATACCTAGTCCTTGGCGCTGGCCAATGGTGTGGTACATCAAACCATGATGACGACCAATTTTGTCGCCTTCAAGGGTTTCAATGTCGCCAGGTTGGGCGGGCAGATACTGCTCTAAAAAGTCTTTAAAACGCCGCTCGCCAATAAAACAGATGCCCGTGCTGTCTTTTTTGTTATGGGTGACTAAACCGAATTCTTCCGCTAATCGGCGTACTTCCGGTTTTTCTAACTCACCAACAGGAAACAGTGTTTTGGCGATTTCGTCCTTGCCTACAGCATACAAAAAATAGCTTTGATCTTTATTCGCGTCTAGCCCTTTCAGTAGCAAGGGGTCACCGTCTTTTTCACCCCGACGAACATAGTGCCCCGTAGCAATATAGTCAGCGTTAAGGGCCATGGCGTATTCTAAAAACGCTTTGAACTTGATTTCTTTATTGCACAAGATATCTGGGTTTGGGGTTCGCCCTGCCTTGTATTCGGCTAAAAAATGCTCGAATACGTTGTCCCAGTACTCGGCGGCAAAATTCGCTGTATGCAGCTTAATACCCAGCTTATCTGACACAGCTTGTGCATCGGCCAAATCGTCTTTGGCAGTACAATACTCGGTACCATCGTCTTCGTCCCAGTTCTTCATGAACAGGCCTTCAACCTGATACCCTTGCTGCATTAAAATAAGCGCGGAAACAGAGGAATCCACACCGCCGGACATGCCGACAATGACTTTTTTTGATGAGTTTGCGGGGTTCGCAATAAGGCTTTCTTTCATGTGACTTGGTTTCTCGACTGTTTTGGTACTAAAACGAAGAGGCGTTGCCTCAAATGAATTTAATGTCGGCTATTGTATCACTTTCTTAGTGTTGGCATAGGCCGGAGAAAAGCATCCGATACAAAGGATAAATCAATAATGGGGTTGTTAAGCGAATCTTCAATGCAGGTTCGAACTAATGGGCTACGATGCGGTAAATTCAGTATGTCGTCGTAACTTAACCAGTGGCTCGATGCGATATCAGGATCCAAGGTTTCTGACACCTGCTCGACAGGCTCGCACAAAAAGCACAGGCGATGATAGGTATCAGCCCCTTCGTAGGGTGTAAACGCATAGATGCCCAATAAGCCGATGGGCTTGACCAACCAGCCCGATTCTTCTTGAGTTTCACGTATGACAGCGTCAATAACGCTTTCGTTATTTTCGACGTGACCGGCTGGTTGATTGAGAACGAGTTGGCCGTCTTGCCACTCCTTCACCATGAGATACCTTTTTTCCAGGGGATCTGTGCTGGCTTTTATCACTAGGGCGGCGACGGTGAGATGGGGGAGTCTTGCTCTTTCGGTGTGCTTCAAACTGCATAACCTCATTTTGTAATGATTCGCTCGGTGATATGTAATGCCATTTTCCTACAGGTGTGTTGTCTAGGTTGTAAGGGCCAATGGCGTAGCGAATAAGTCTTAGAGTAGGGAAACCCACCGCGGCGGTCATACGGCGTACTTGACGATTTTTGCCTTCATGAATCTGCAATGATAACCAGCTGGTAGGGATGTTTTCTCGGTACCGAACGGCAGGCTCTCTTGGCCACACTTTCGGTTCATTGATGCGTTCGGCTTTGGCTGGTTTGGTGAGTCCATCTTTTAATGTGACCCCTTGTTGAAGCTGCGCCAGCGCGGTGTCGGTGATGTCACCTTCGACTTGCACCCAGTAAGTTTTTGGTAGTTTAAAATCGGGGGACGCGATAATGTGCTGCAAGGCCCCTTGATTCGTCAAAAGCAATAAGCCTTCAGAGTCGAAATCAAGGCGCCCTGCAGGGTAAAAATCCGCGGCATCAATATAATCAGCTAGGGTCGATTTCTCTCCCTCTGCTGAAAACTGGCTCAACACACGAAAGGGTTTATTGAATAAAATTAAATGAGAAGACATGGGCTCAGTATATGGTTAGGTGTCATTAAAGGTCTGATTTGTTGTGAAGGCGGATATCTCGCATGGCGGTGTTATCTTACGCCTCCCATCTGGCGTAAGATAACAAATTAGCATCAGGATAGCGACGCAGAAGCCGTCTCGGTTAGACTCGGGCTGGGTTCTGCTACTAAGGGTGTGATGTCAATAGCGTGCAGTCCTTTGTTGCCGGGTTCCACATCAAAGGTCACCGCTTGGCCAGCTTTTAACGTCTTGTATCCTTCAATGTTAATGGCTGAATAGTGGATAAAGAGATCCTCATCAAACGCGTCCGACACAATAAATCCATAGCCTTTGGCATTGTTAAACCACTTCACTGACCCCTGATGCATGAATGACTCCTTACGACGGTTATTATGCTGTCAAGATGGAAGGATAATGAATCCCTTGGTAAGCGTTTCTCGCTAGGTTTTCGCACATTCAATGCTAAAATCTCATTGTTCAGCATTGAATGCGAGCCAGTAACCCCAATAAACTCATCTTGACAGTACGACTAATTTCAACAGTACTTAAACAGCGTAGAAGCCCTTTTGGGATTTGTAAAATCCAAACAACAATATGTTGCGTATAAACAAGGGCAGTGGCTTTTTAACAAACTGACGTCGTAAAACTGGACAGATAAAGGTAATTAGACAACAGTGAAAATAACAGCGCTGCACAAACATGGTAGCCTCAGAGGCATGGGATGATTGTAAATCAACAAATTAAACTAGTATCAGATGATGACGAACATCACGGACATCACAGTATTGCGATAGCACCACAAGAGACAGAGTTAAAACCGCCCTCAATGTACCAAGTGGTGCTGTTTAACGATGATTACACACCAATGGATTTTGTGGTGTTTGTATTGCAAAGATTTTTTTCAATGGATGGCGAGAAAGCCAATCAAGTCATGTTAGAAGTGCATAGAAAAGGCAAAGGTGTTTGCGGTATTTATCCTTTTGATATTGCCGAAACCAAAGTGGCAATGGTACAACAGTTCGTAGAACAAAATGAGCACCCTTTAATGTGCGACCTCGAAAAGGTCGATTGATGTACTGATTTAGAAGATCGAGTGAGGGCATAGCAATGTTAGACAAAGAACTAGAGCAGACCCTAAACGCAGCGTTTAAAGCGGCGCGTGACAAGCGCCATGAATTCATGACGGTGGAGCATTTATTACTCGCTCTTATTAACAACGGCGCTGCTTCAAGCGTCTTAAAGGCCTGTGGCGTAAATCTAGACACCTTGAGCAAAGAGCTTGAGGAGTTCGTAAACAGTACAACCCCTTTAATTCCTGACGACGATGACGAGCGCGAAGTACAACCGACGCTAGGGTTTCAGCGAGTATTGCAACGTGCCGTTTTTCATGTGCAATCGTCAGGCAAGCGTGAAGTCACGGGCGCCAATGTGTTGGTGGCCATTTTCAGTGAACAAGAAAGCCAAACGGTATACTTGTTAAAACGCCATGGCGTAGCTCGTATTGACGTGGTGAATTATGTCGCCCATGGCATTTCAAAATCGGGTGATTCTGCATCGCAAGAATCTGAGCACGATGATGAAGCCGACGACAGCGCCGTAGCCCCATTGCAAAAGTTTGCCACCAATCTAAACGAAGAAGCCAAAGCGGGCAAAATAGACAAGCTGATTGGACGAGAGTACGAAGTAGAGCGAGTGATACAAACCTTGTCTCGTCGTCGTAAAAATAACCCCTTGCTGGTGGGCGAATCGGGTGTCGGTAAAACCGCCATCGCTGAAGGTCTTGCCAAGCGCATCGTAGACGGCCAAGTGCCTGAAGTAATTGCGGATGGCGTGGTGTACTCCCTAGACATGGGGGCTTTGTTAGCTGGCACCAAATACCGTGGTGACTTTGAAAAACGTCTTAAACAATTATTGGGCGATTTGAAGAAAATGCCCAATGCCATTTTGTTTATTGATGAAATTCACACCATCATTGGGGCAGGGGCCGCGTCAGGCGGCGTGATGGACGCCTCCAACCTATTGAAACCCGTACTAAGCTCGGGTGGCTTACGCTGCATAGGCTCAACCACCTTTCAAGAGTTTCGTGGTGTGTTTGAGAAAGATCATGCCTTGGCCCGTCGTTTCCAAAAAATCGACGTTAATGAACCGAGCGTGGATGACACTTATCAAATACTCAAAGGCATCATAGGGGCGTTTGAAGAGCATCATAAAGTTAAATACGAAGAACCCGCCTTGCTGGCAGCAGCAGAGCTGGCTCAACGCTACGTAACAGATCGTCATATGCCAGATAAAGCCATTGACGTGATTGACGAAGCGGGCGCTTACCAACGTCTACAGCCCGAAGACAAACGTAAAAGCGTGATTACCGTGGCTGACATTGAAGACATCGTTTCCAAAATCGCTCGGGTTCCGGTGCGTGCGGTTAATTCAGATGACAGACAAGTCTTGTCGAATATTGAGCGCAACCTGAAAATGGTGGTGTTTGGACAAGACAAAGCCATCGACTCCTTGTCATCAGCGATCAAACTGTCTCGTGCCGGCCTAAAAGCCGAGCAAAAACCCATTGGCTCCTTCCTGATGGCAGGCCCAACCGGGGTAGGCAAAACCGAAGTCACTAAACAGTTGGCGAAACAACTCGGTTTAGAACTGATTCGTTTTGATATGTCGGAATATATGGAGCGTCACGCGGTGTCCCGTCTGATCGGTGCGCCACCAGGATACGTGGGATTTGACCAAGGTGGCTTGTTAACCGAAGCTGTGACCAAAAACCCACACAGTGTTGTCTTGCTCGATGAAATCGAAAAAGCGCACCCTGAAGTCTTCAACCTGTTGCTACAGGTGATGGACCACGGCACCCTGACCGACAACAATGGACGCAAAGCGGACTTCCGCAATGTGATTCTTGTGATGACATCCAACGCAGGGGCCGAAGAGCTTGCACGTCGTTCTATTGGCTTCTCAAGCCAAGATAACTCCAGCGACGGCATGGAAGTGATCAACCGTACCTTCACGCCAGAATTCAGAAACCGCCTAGACGCTGTCATACAGTTTAAACAACTGGATGAACGCATCATCTTTAACGTGGTCGATAAATTCCTAGTGGAATTGCAGGCACAATTGGATCCGAAAGGCGTCTTACTGGAAGTGTCAGACACCGCCAGAGGTTGGCTCGCCAACAAAGGCTACGACCGCCAGATGGGCGCACGCCCCATGGCACGCGTCATCCAAGAGCACCTGAAAAAGCCCCTCGCTGACCAAATACTCTTTGGTGACCTCAACGAAGGCGGCCATGTCAAAGTGACATTGGATGAGAAAAGTGATGAGCTTCACTTTCAAGTCATTAAAGAAGAAGTCGTTCACTGATAGTAATAAAACCACCCAAGGGTGAATTTCAAAAAGAGAAAATAAAAAAACCGGACTCAAGTCCGGTTTTTTTATGTTTGCTATTCAGCTTGTTGCATTAAAACAGCTGAGTTTAGCGAGCGCGGTAGACGATGCGGCCTTTAGAAAGGTCGTAAGGTGTAAGTTCTACCTTGACTTTGTCGCCTGTTAAAATACGAATGTAGTTTTTGCGCATTTTACCAGAGATATGTGCGGTAACTATGTGTCCGTTCTCTAATTCGACGCGGAACATGGTGTTAGGCAACGTATCAATGATAGTGCCCTCCATTTCTAAGCCTTCTTCTTTTGCCACAATGTGTGTCCTATGGTGTTAAAACTTTCATTTAGAGTGTTTTGCACGGCGCTTGCCCTGCAAAACACTCATTTAATATTTGCCAACCCGAGGGTTTACAGATGAAGAGAGTGTGTCTCTCGGTCAGTTGAGTTGTCATTATCCTGTGTCGTTAGCGACGTTGGAATTTTGATCGCCCGTATTTTGCCTAAAAAAGCAGCGTAAGGCAAACCTAGTTATGCGCTTATCCTGTCTATTTTACGACAAACGGTCTGAGAAGCGCGGGTTAAACCGCTTGTTTGTCGGTTGCTTGCCCTAGTTGGATCAATGTCTGGTTGGTGTGTGGTGTGGTGATGTGTTGTTTGAGTTGCTGGCAAAACGCCTCTCGCGGTCTGAGTTCGGCGCCAAGAGATAACAAATGTTCAGATTCAACCTGGCAATCAATCAGTTGAATGTTGCACTGGCTAGCCAGGTCGCAAAATACGTTTAATGCGATTTTTGACGCGTTGGGCATTAGGGAAAACATGGATTCTCCGAAAAACATCTGGCCCATGGCGATGCCATAAAAACCGCCCACTAGGGTGTCGGTGGCGTTTGCTGCATAGGGGGTGCTGTTGTGCCAGATTTCAATCGAATGGGCATACCCCAAACGGTGAAGCTCAGTATAGGCCTGAATGATGTCTGATGAAATCCAGGTGCCTTCTTCTTCCGCCCTCAGTCCCGCACAATGCCCGATAACGGTTGAAAAAGCTTGGTTAATACTAAAGCGCCAATGGCCTCGTTTTATCACTTTTTGCAGTGAACGGGACAAATGAAACTGGCGAGGATCAAGTACGCAGCGTTCGCTCGGGTGCCACCATAAAATAGGGTCTGGGTCGCTAAACCAAGGGAAAAATCCCTGTTGATACAAATGAATTAGGCGTGTGCTAGACAAATCACCGCCCACCGCAGACAGTCCTTCAGGGTCGTGTAAGGCGCGACTTGGGTCTGGCGTGTCGTAGGGTGACTCCGAGAGTAACAGTAGCTCTGGTTGGGGCTGAGTGGCGGATGTCGACATGAAATGCTAGGTGTCCTTTTTTGATAAAGAGAGAAAGTACTTAAATGTACTGAAAAAGGCAAAAGAGCAAAACAAAAACGCTCCACAAATAATAAGCAGGTATCCAAGCTCGTGCCATGTGGCGAATAAATGCAAAAAATATTCTCAGAAAAAAATCCGTTAAAACAAGAAAGAATTTTAAAAAAAGTGTTAAAGAAACACCATCCTAGCCCGATACCTGAATTAAGCAACAAAACTCTAGCAACTTGCGACTTGCTGCCACAATGTTATGCTTAGATGACATCGAATGTGCAGTAATGTACGATAAGTAGCACCGTTGTTTACATTTGTTGACTGTTTTTTGCTCAAAAATGTTGAAATGTGACATTGAGGTGAAAAAAATAAGAAAAAAGTGCAAGGAATGCTTGACCAGTTATGGAAAACTTGGTTTTAATCGTTGCAGTCCTGAATCGTAATTTAACAGCATGATTGGATGCGGTGTTAGGGGTTTAAATAACATACTTTTTTGACATGTGTCACAAAAGTGAAACTGATTGGTTTTAAGATAAGGGCATCGTTGTTTTAATGACGTATCCTGAAAATCAAGAAATTAGTCACTAGGTCTACAAGGCCACATAAATATACCATAAAGGGGAATTTTGAATGAAAGCGATTAAACTTGCTTCTGTGTTTGCGGTATCTGCTCTTGCGGCTGCTATCTCTACGACTACTATCGCTGCTGAGCCTACTTTTAAAGGTACAGCGGGTCTTGAGTATAAATCTATGGATAAAGGCAGCGATGCAGCTGCTTCTCGTGGTGAAGTGAACATCATTGGTACTGTGGGTTCTGTCTATTTCGATCTAGATATGGAAAATGGATCTGACGGTGGTTTTGATCTTGACGAAATCTACGTAACTCAAGGCGCTGTTCAATTTGGTGACTTCGACGGTACGCTTCTTGATTCTGTTGCTTACAGTGCTGGTGTTGAAGAAGACGATGACGTTGCTAAAAACGACGATTTCGGTACTGACTTAGGCATTCGTTACGCAGTGAACGACAGCTTAAAAGTGGCTTTAGAAGTTAAAGAAGGTGATAACATTGGTTCACTAGCTGTTGCTTACTCTACTAACTACGCTGGTTTGACTTTGGGTGTATCTGCAGGATACGAAATGTCTGATGACGATAAAGCTGACCAAGTTGTAACAGCCGGTGTTAAAGCGCCGCTAGGTATGGCGACATTGTCTTCATTTGTTCGCATCGGTTCTAAAGACGATCTAGATGTAATGAACACAGGTATTGGTATTGATCTTCCTGTTTCTGAGCAATTGACTCTAGCAGCTCAGTACTTTACACGTGGCGGCGAAGCATCTAAAGGTGTTGATTTAGCTGACCAAGGCGTAACTGAAGTAACTGCTTACTATGCTGTTGGTGATGTTAAGTACTACGCTTCTATGGTTTCTTACGAAGCTAAGAACAAAGACTACTCTGTAGTTGGTGCTAAAGTTTCTTTCTAAGCCTTTATGGTAAAGAGGTTACGTAAGTCACCTCTTTACAAGTAAAAGCGAAAGCCAGCCCTTTGGGTTGGCTTTTTTTATGGTAAGCTTAGCGAGATTTGGCTTCGCGTGGCGAAGCGTGGTGTTGTTTGGATTAGCATAAATAGGAAGACGTGTTTTGTCAGAAGAAATGAGTGAGTCGGTACGATCACCAGTATGGGGTATGTTTGCGAAACAAGCTGCGTTTATTGCCGCCTTGTTGTTTTTGTTGTTTTTTGCGCTGGCGACTTACAGTTATCATCCTGATGACGCGGGTTGGTTTTATTCTGGCAGTGGCACTCCGATACAAAATTCCATGGGGCCGATCGGCGCTGTGATTGCCGATGTCACGTCGGGCTTTTTTGGTACCTTGTTTTATACCTTACCGCCGTTGTTTTTCTGGGTGGCGGTGATTTTATGGCGCAACCCCCATTCCTTATTACCCATTAATAATACCTTGTTGTGCACCATTGGCAGTATCTTGTATCTGTCGTTTGGCTCTGTGCTGTGTTTTTTACACACGGTAGGTGAGCCAACTTTGCCCTATGGTACCGGTGGCGTATTAGGCCATGGCCTTGGGGTAATCTTGTATGGTGTGATTGGCTATGACGGCGCTACCTTGGTGAGTTTGGCCTTGGTGCTTTTATCCGTAACCTTGCTGGCACAACTGCACTGGCTAAACCTAATGGACACCATAGGGGAAAAAACCTATCAAGGATTCGCGTATCTGCGTCACCAATGGCAACAGCGTCAAGAAGGGAAAGCCCAAAGAGACAGTGACACTTTTCAACCTGTGAGTGCCGAGACAACAAGCGATGCGCGTTTTATCGAAGACGAAGAACCCGCTATTGTGCGTAAAAAACGCCAAATACACACTCGCAGCTTAGTGATCGAAGCAGATGAAAAACCAGCCGAGGTGGAAGACACGGCCAACGCTGATTACTCTGACGACACTGCGTCTAGCGATTCGACAAAAACGGGCTTAATGGCTTGGCTTAGCAAGCCATTCACTGCATTCAAAACCAAGCAAAATGCAGAATTGCCCCACGATCATGCTGAAAAAGAAGCAGACTTCCTCATGGAAGATAAGCCCATATCCAGGTCGTCGCAACGAGGTGATGCAGAGCCCGATTTTGGCGGTTTAGACAATCTGTCACTGGACGATGATGGGGATATATTGGTGGGCGATACCTTATACATTGACGAGCCATGGGTTGAATCGACCCCAGAAAAGCGTCCTTCGACTAAGCCAGATAGCCTGTCCCGACAAGAAGCCGATGCGCTCTTGTTTGGTGCTGATCCAGAACCTAAGTCAGAGCCAAAACAAGAATTTAAGCCAGAGCCAAAACCCGTTCCGGAACCCAAGCCAGAACCGACACCAACGGCAAAGCCTGCCCCTGAGCCATTAATGGATGTGGTTGCCGCTCAGAAGCCAGCGTTTCGTACTTTGTCAGAAGCCAAGCAATTGGACTCCCTCGGTGGGCCTTATGCCGATGAAGTAGAAAATAAGCGCAAGGTCGAAACCTACTCTTTGCCTGATCGCTCGGTACTCACCAAGCCCAAACCCAAGCAGGGCGGGTATTCAGAAGACGAGTTATTGGCCTTGTCTGAGCTACTAGAGCAGAGGTTACAAGATTTTGGTGTTAAAGCCGATGTGGTAGAAGTCAACCCCGGTCCTGTGATTACGCGCTTTGAAATTCAGCCAGCTCCTGGTGTAAAAGTGTCTCGTATTACCAATTTGGCGAAGGATTTGGCGCGCTCTTTAAGTGTCATGAGTGTGCGCGTGGTGGAGGTGATCGCGGGGAAATCGACCATTGGTATCGAGATTCCCAATCAGGTGCGGGACACTGTGTACTTTTCCGAAGTGATTAACTGCGATATGTACGATCGTGCGACGTCACCGCTTACCTTGTCCCTAGGGCACGATATTTCGGGTGAGCCTGTGGTGGTGGATCTTGCAAAGATGCCTCATGTGTTAGTGGCGGGCACGACAGGTTCTGGTAAATCTGTGGGTGTGAATGCGATGATTTTGAGCATGTTGCTGAAATCGACGCCAGACGAAGTGCGCATGATCATGGTAGACCCCAAAATGTTGGAGCTGTCGATTTACGAAGGCATCCCACATTTGTTAACGCCCGTGATTACCGATATGAAAGACGCGGCCAATGGCTTGCGTTGGTCGGTGGATGAAATGGAGCGTCGTTACAAACTGATGTCGAAATTGGGCGTGCGTAACATTGCCGGTTACAACAAAAAAGTGCGTGATGCGATTGAAGCGGGTCAGCCCATAGAAGACCCCCTATGGCAGCCGGAAATGGCGATGTTTTCTCAAGATGGTGTGGCGCGAACCGTGCCGCATCTTGAGCCCTTGCCGTATATCGTCATCGTGGTGGACGAGTTTGCCGACATGATGATGATAGTGGGCAAAAAAGTGGAAGAATTGATCGCGCGTATTGCGCAAAAGGCACGAGCGGCCGGCATACATTTGATTTTGGCGACCCAGCGTCCTTCCGTGGATGTGATTACCGGCTTGATTAAAGCCAATATTCCAACCCGAATGGCGTTTCAAGTGTCGTCTAAAATTGACTCGCGTACCATTCTTGACCAAGGTGGCGCGGATCAGTTGTTGGGCATGGGCGATATGTTGTATCTGCCAGCGGGTCTACCAACCCCTATCCGAGTGCATGGTGCTTTTGTGTCTGACGAAGAAGTGCACGCTGTGGTGGAAGAGTGGAAACTGAGAGGCGAACCAAACTACATTAATGATGTGGTGGTGAACCCAGAAGATTTGATGTCGAATGACGACAGTGAAGACAAAGACGCGCTGTATGATGAAGCGGTAAAGATTGTCATAGAAACACGTAAAGCGTCTATTTCGTCTATTCAGCGTCGCCTGAAAATAGGGTACAACAGAGCAGCTAACCTAGTCGAAGCCATGGAAGCGGCCGGTTTGGTTGGCCCCATGGGGACCAATGGCCAGCGCGATGTGCTGATTCCTGAATAAGTTTATTGAATTGGAGACTATCTTGTTGAATCAATACGTTGCAAAAAAGAGTGTGGCCATTTTATTGGCGTTGACCTCAATGGTGTTTTTTTCGGTGGCTGCGCTGGCGACAGACTCTGCCATAGAAGGCCTGTTAGAAAGCAACCGAAACATTGAAGGGGAGTTTCGGCAAGTGACTTACGGCGAACAAGGCAAGCAGCTACAAGTCAGTGAAGGCATTTTTCTGCTCGCCAGTCCAAGCCAGTTTGTGTGGGACAGTGTGACGCCGTTTGCCCAGCGTATTATTTCTGATGGCAAAACGATTACCGTGTGGGACGTAGATTTAGAACAAGCCACTCAGAAGCCCTTCGCGGGTGCTGTGGGCAATTCTCCTGCAGCGTTATTGGGTCGTCCTGCTGCCGAGGTGTTGCCGCATTATACGGTGACCGAGTTGGGAACGGAAAAATTCCGTCTGGCACCCAAGGGTGAGCAAGATTTGTTTCAGCACCTTACCTTGTCTTTTCGCGATGGGGTGATCAGTGCTATGAGTATTTTGGATGCGCTTGGGCAAACGACCGTGATTGAATTTAACAATGTGGAAGCCCACGACGGCGTTGCGAAAGAAAACTTTGTGATTGATTTACCCGATCATGTGGATGTGATCATAGAAGGTCAGTAATGAAAGACTTGTTTTCTGATGCGCCAAGCTCGGCTTATCAGCCTTTGGCGGCCAAGATGCGACCGACCAGTTTGGACGACTATATTGGGCAGTCCCATTTGGTGGGGGCGGGTAAGCCGCTACGCAGAATGGTGGAAACCGGGCATTGTCATTCGTTTATTTTATGGGGGCCGCCGGGGGTGGGGAAAACCACTTTTGCGCAGCTGTTGTCCCACGCGTTAGAGGCCCAGTTTATTGAGCTGTCGGCAGTGATGTCGGGGGTCAAAGACATTCGAGCCGCCGTCGATCAAGCCAAACAAATGCGCAGCATGAAGGGCACTCAAACGGTGCTGTTCGTTGACGAAGTGCATCGTTTTAATAAGTCTCAGCAAGACGCCTTTTTGCCCTATATTGAAGACGGCACCTTTTTGTTTATCGGTGCCACCACGGAAAATCCCGCCTTTGAATTGAATTCAGCGCTCTTATCTCGGGCTCGTGTTTACCGCTTGACGACCCCCACTGTTGACGATATTCAATTGGCGCTGAAGCGCGCTTTACAGCAGGCGTTTGTGTCCGAGCAAAGTGCACGTTTGCAAATCAGCGACGAATTTTTGTCTATTATGGCGCAGGCGGCCGATGGGGATATTCGCCGTGGGTTGAACTTCTTAGAAATTCTTTCTGATCTGGTTGAGCCTGGGGTTCAAGTCACGCAGGCACAATTGGAAGATGTCTTGGGTGGCAGTGTGCGTCGTTTTGATCGCCAAGGGGATGTGTTTTACGACCAAATTTCGGCTTTTCATAAATCGGTACGGGGTTCGTCTCCAGATGGCGCCTTGTATTGGATGGCTCGTATGCTCGATGGAGGCTGCGATCCTTTATACATAGCGCGTCGCTTATTGGCGATTGCCTCCGAAGATATTGGCAATGCCGACCCGCGTGCACTACAAATTGGCTTGAATGCATGGGACGTGTTTGAGAGAGTGGGGCCGGGCGAGGGCAATCGCGCAATTGCGCAAGCCGCTGTGTATATGGCCTGTGCGCCGAAAAGCAATGCGGTCTACAAAGCCTTTAACCAAGCCATGGCAGACGTGGCGGATCAGCCCAGTTATGACGTGCCGGTGCATTTGCGTAACGCGCCGACGTCGTTAGCGAAAAGTCTGGGGCACGGCAGCGAATACCGTTATGCACACAATGAAGAAAATGGCTATGCGGCAGGCGAAAATTATTTGCCAGAAGAGCTGGCCACCACGCGCTATTATCACCCTACAGATCGTGGCTTAGAGAAAAAAATCACCGACAAATTGGCTTGGTTAGCAGAATTAGATGAGCACAGCCCTATGCAGCGTTACGAGGAAAACTGAAAATGTTTGTCACGGCACCTGTTATCACATATTTGATGATTGCTTTCGGGGGCGCGGTGGGGGCATTAAGTCGTTATGGTGTCGCGCACTGGGTCAATCAGCATTGGTCATCGCATTTTCCGCTTGCCACTTTGTTGGTGAATGTCAGTGGTAGCTGCTTGATGGGGGTGGCCTTTGTGATGGTGAATGAGCGAATGCCTTCCCTCGAACCTTACCGACCTTTGATTATGGTGGGGTTTTTGGGGGCGTTTACCACGTTTTCGACGTTTTCTCTGGAAATTGTGTCACTAATTCATACACAGGCTTGGCTAAGTGCCGTAAGCTATTTATTATTGAGTTGTTTTTTAGGGGTTCTTGGTTTGGCGGTCGGTATCGCACTGGCGCGTTTTTTTTAACCCATTCATTTTTTTATTTTGTTTAAAGGATACTGTTGCAGAAATGTTAGACATTAAAGCCTTGCGTGCTGACCCAGAAGCCATTGCGGCTCAACTTATCAAAAAAGGTTACGAGCTCGATGTGGCGACCTTTTCTTCGTTAGAAGAGCGTCGTAAAGCCATTCAAGTAGAAACAGAGCAGCTGCAGCAAGCCCGCAATTCGGTATCCAAAGACATTGGTCAGGCGATGAAGTCTGGCGACAAAGACAAGGCGGCAGAGTTAAAAGCACAAACCGCGAACCTTGGGGACGACCTTGAGGCTGCGAAAGGCAAGTTGGCGGAAGTGCAGTACGAAATGGAGAGTCTTTTAGAAGGTATTCCAAACCTGCCCCACGCTTCTGTGCCAGAAGGAAAAACAGAAGATGACAACATCGAAATACGCCGTTGGGGTGAGCCAAAGGCATTTGATTTTGAGCCAAAAGACCATGTAGACCTTGGTGAAGCCATAGAAATGCTGGATTTTGAAGCCGCAGTAAAAATCACCGGTTCTCGTTTTGCCGTAATGCATTCCGATTTGGCTCGCCTGCATCGTGCTTTGACTCAGTTTATGATGAATACTCACGCCGATCTGCACGGCTATACTGAAGTCTATGTGCCGTATTTGGTTAACGCGCACTCTTTAAAGGGCACAGGTCAGCTGCCAAAATTTGAGGCTGATTTGTTCAAAGTGCCAGTGGACAAAGACAGTGGAAACAACGATTTGTACTTGATTCCTACTGCAGAAGTACCCGTCACTAATTTGGTGCGTGATGAAATTTTGAACGACGCTGAATTACACAGAAAGTTCGTCGCACATACCCCGTGTTTCCGCAGTGAAGCCGGCAGCTATGGTCGTGATACTCGTGGCATGATACGTCAGCATCAGTTTGAAAAAGTTGAGCTGGTACACGTCTGTCGTCCAGATCGTTCTGAAGCTGCGTTAGAAGAGTTGGTTGGGCACGCTGAAGTGATTTTGAAAAAGCTTGAGCTTCCTTACCGCACGGTTATTTTGTGTGGCGGTGATTTGGGCTTCTCTGCTCATAAAACCTATGACA
Source organism: Marinomonas hwangdonensis (assembly GCF_003721245.1). Classification (GTDB taxonomy): domain Bacteria; phylum Pseudomonadota; class Gammaproteobacteria; order Pseudomonadales; family Marinomonadaceae; genus Marinomonas; species Marinomonas hwangdonensis. Next base: position 492,003 of record NZ_RIZG01000001.1, read on the forward strand.
TTGAAGTTTGGTTGCCTGGGCAAGGCAAGTACCGTGAGATTTCTTCTTGCTCAAATATGTGGGATTTCCAAGCGCGCCGTATGCAAGCCCGCTGGCGTAACCCTGAAACAGGCAAGCCAGAGTTGGCACATACTTTGAATGGTTCAGGGTTGGCGGTAGGTCGTACCTTGGTTGCCGTTTTGGAAAACTACCAAAACGCCGATGGCAGTGTCCGTGTACCGGATGTGTTGGTGCCTTATATGGGCGGCAAAACACTTCTGAAAAAAGCCTAAAGTGGTTAATGTAAACGAAAGAGCCTCGTAAGGGGCTCTTTTTGTATGAGTGGAAATGTGCAGTTATGACGGGCAAGGTCTATTTGATTGGTGCGGGTCCTGGTGACCCAGAGTTGTTGACGTTAAAAGCGTATCGTTTATTAAAAATGGCCGATGTAGTGCTTTATGATCGTTTGGTGGGCAAAGAAATTATCGACTTGATCCCAGAAACGGCGCAAAAAATGTACGTAGGAAAGGCCAAGTCCTTACACAGCCTTCCTCAAGAAGAAATCAACAGTCTGCTGGCGGCCAAGGCCAAAGAAGGTCACATGGTGGTGCGCCTTAAAGGCGGTGATCCGTTTATTTTTGGGCGCGGCGGTGAAGAGTTAGAAGAACTGATAGACGAAGGGGTGCCTTTTGAAGTTGTGCCCGGCGTGACCGCTGCAGCGGGTTGTGCGGCGTATGCAGGTATTCCTTTGACCCATAGAGATTACGCGCAATCGGTGCGTTTTTTAACCGGGCATTTAAAAGACGGTACGACGGATTTACCCTGGGAAGAGTTGGTTCATCCGGCACAAACCTTAGTGATTTACATGGGGCTAACGGGGTTAAAAGACATCAGCCAATCCTTGATCCGTTTTGGTATGAAACCGTCTATGCCAGTGGCGATCGTGGAAAAAGGGACGACTCGTGAGCAACGAGTGTTTACCACCACGATCCAAGAGGTATACGAGGTCTCTGTTGCTAACGAGGCGAAGTCCCCAGCGTTATTGATCATCGGAGAAGTTGTTAACTTGCAAAGTAAACTACAATGGTATGGGAAATATTCACAGTAGCGTGATGGTTTCTACCTACAAGCAATTGGCCGGTTTGGGGAGTCCAGCAATTTTGGCCGCTAGCTTAGGTGGGCTGCCAGGAAACAAGGTCATCAGGTAAATACTGCGGCCTTTTTCTGTTCCGAGTGTCTTGCTGACCGCTTTTACCAAGGGGCGCATGGCGGGGGAGACTTCGAACTCTTGATAAAAATCACGCAGTAGGTAGATAATTTCCCAGTGCGCATCGGTCAGTTCTAGGTCGAGTTCTTTTGCCAGTTGCTCAGCGAGTGCTGGCGTCCAGTCTTGTAAATTCAGTAAATAGCCTTCCTCGTCGAGAGGCGTATCGAGATGGGTGGGCATGCTTGTCATCTTGGTTACCAACTTATATTTGCTTCAGCGGAAAAGGTGAGTGTCACCCAGTCCTCGTCTGATAAGCCGGAGCCAATAGTGGGGGTGATTCCATAGGCGGCGGCGTCACTGCGTAGATAAAAAAGCTGACTGTTTTTTAACGCCATCAGGGCGCGTAGTGCGTCTGTTTGTTGCTGAGTGCGCAAGATGCCACTTTCTATCAGCAACACTTGATCGCCTGTCTGTAGACTATTTTGCCAAGTGCTTTCTAATGGCTCAGGGTAAGTGAGTTGGTTGATTTGGTGAAGTCGCATATTAGAACCTGAAAACCTGTTGATAGTGGGAGAACATGGCCTGCCATTGGTGGCTGTCTAGAGATTGGACACTTTGCCAAAGAGTGTCTGGTTGAATGGCGGCGTTGGCTTCGATAAAGAGGTTTTCAATGTCATAAAATTCAAGACCGTCCAGCAGCTTGTGTAAATTTTTGCCTTGCTCTGCGGTCGGGTTTTGCTCAAGCGTCAGTAAAGCCAATGCAGCACCCGATACGCATAAGTCGACAGCTTGTTCAAAAGTGGCCAAGACTAACGCCAAATCTAAGCCTTCTTTGCAGGCTAGGCTGTCGTAAGGGCTGCTGTTTAGGTGGATCAATGTGCGTTTCATAAATTTACCTAAACTGAATGATTTTGTGTGTGCTGTTCATCATATCCACCAAGGTGCCTAAGCCTTCGAGCTGGAAATGTTCGGCGAGCGTGTGATGCGGTAACTCATAACGTTTGCTTTCGCTGTCGCTGACAATACCACGTCGCACGGCGGCAGCAATGCAGAGATACAAGGGCACATGGTGTTGTTGAGCTATGTCTTGCCACGCTTGGGTGAGGTTGATCTCATCTCTTGGGGGTTGCGCAAGGTGATTGCCAATTAACACGGCGTCCTCATAAAAAAACACCCCTTTAATGCTGTTGGGGGATTTTGCTAGGGCGGCACGTATGAAGCGGAGCGCCGTATGACAGGCCTTGCTTTGGTATGGCGAACCGGTGATGAGCAGAGTGTATTGCATTTAAAGTGCCCCAAATAAGTATTAAGACAAATTTTACACACAAAAAAGGCCGCAGTCAGCGGCCTTTTTGGTTTTTACTGTGCAGATATGACAAGTCCCGTTTGGGTATTACTCGTCGCGTGCCATACCAAGCAACGCCAATACACTTAGGAACATGTTGTATAGAGAAACATACAAGGTCACTGTGGCCATGATGTAGTTGGTTTCACCGCCACGTACGATTTGATTTGTTTGCATCAGAATCACTGCAGCAGAAAACAAGGCAAAGCCCGCAGAGATAAAGATTTGCAATGCTGGCATTTGCACGAAGAATCCTGCAATAACAGCAAATAACAAAACAAAAAAGCCTACTGTAATAAAGCCGTTCAAGAAACTGAAGTCTCTTTTAGAAACCAGCGCGTAAGCAGACAGGCCAAGAAACGACAATCCAGTAATACCAAGGGCGCTCATGATTAGGCTGGCACCGTTCGGTAAGCTCAGGTACATGCTAAGGATAGGTCCTAGCGTGATACCCATGAAACCCGTTAGTGCAAACACGCAAAGCAGGCCAGTGGCGCTGTTTTGGCATTTGTGGGTTAAAAATAGTAGGCCGTAAAAGCCAACTAAGGTAATGATCAAACCTGGATGTGGTAGATTCAATGCCATGCTCACGCCCGCAGTGAAGGCGCTGAACAATAGGGTTAGCGACAACAGTCCGTAAGTATTGCGGAGCGTCTTGTTTGCCGCTTGTGACGAATGTGTCGACGAGAGGGCTTCATTGTAACGCATGGAGTAACTCCTTTAAGGTTTATGACATCTAATAGACTTAATATGAGGGGGAAAGTTCCAAACTTCAAGCTAGAATCTACCTTGCTAAAGAAAATAGGCGTTTAGGGTAGTAAACGCGCCTTGGTAAGGTGTCACACAGGGTGCTTATAAAGCGGCCTTTTGTTAGACTGGCGCACTAAATTTGTAAAGCGAGGCTTATGTTGGATAACGACTATTCATTACCGATATCATTTTCACTGGCGGCTCAGATTGGCTTAGAAGAAACCGTGTTGTTGACGTTTTTAAAGCAACAGGCTTATCTTGCTAACACTCAGGTTTTGCTGGTAAAAATGAGCCAGCTGGGTGTGCAGTTGCCATTCTGGACCATGCCGATGTTGATGCGTTTACTGACGAATTTGCAAATTAGTCAGTTGTTAAACTTTCAGCGACAGGATGATCTTGTCAATATACAGCTGTCTTCATCGCCTTTGGCTACCCCTGAGAAATCGGCGCCAATGTCACCCCCTGCGGCACCTGTTGAAGATAAAAGCGACGCCTTGATGAGCAAGATGGATCGCCTGCACAGTGCCGCGTCACGGGACAATCAGGCGGAGTTCACCCCTCAGTCGAAAGGATATCCACCGAAAGTCGCAGCAAGACAGTATGCGACACCTTCTTCCCCTCCTGTGGTGAATGATCGTCGCGGCGTGACAGATTTTGATTTATATTTAGAGCAAAAAGAGCGAGCCCGACAACCTGATCAGTGGCAACCTGAAGAGGCTACGTTAGAGCAAATAGTGCAGGCGGGTATTGCTCGTGAATTTGCCTTGTCGCTGCAAACAGAGTTCTTGCTTAGAATCAAAGAGCAGCGTAAAAATGTGAGAACGTGGAACAGTGAATTTTTTAAATACGTAAAACGCCAGTGGCAATACAAACAATCGGATCGGTCTTCATATGAAGGAACCACAAGCAGTTCAAAATTTAGTAGAACCTCTAAAGAACAAGTTAGCGATGCCCTCAGCAACATCCACGACACAGACTGGTGAGTACCACCAAGAGCGTGATGCTGGCCCGACTCAGGCAGAACAACAAACGCGTATCTTGGTCAACATGTTGTTTGCGCGTTTCAAGGCGATTTATACTCACAAGTTTGCGTCGGCTTACAGTACCTCGGACGAAGTTAAACTGGCTAAGCGTGAGTGGGCGATTGCGCTAAAAGGGTTTCAAGAGCCTTTATTGGCTTATGCGGTTGAGCGTACGAAAGAAGTGCACGCTTGGCCGCCGACTATTTCGGAATTTTTAAAGTTAATCAACACCGCTTACAAAGCTTACGGCCTGCCTGATCCTCGCACGGCCTACCTCGAAGCGTGTGCCTGTCGAACCGATCCTTTGACATATAAATGGCATCATCCGGCCGTGTTCTTCGCCGCCTCTCAGGTGGGTTGGTATAAGCTTAAATCTGAAGAAGAGCGTATCACCTGGCCCCTGTTTGAACGCAGTTTTATTGACGTGGTAGACAGGGTGATCGCGGGTGAGCGTTTGGTGATCCCAAAAGTGGTGATGATTGAAAACAAACAAACCTTGAGTGTCTCGGCGTTGGCGACGCATATTGCAAAGGTCGTGTCCCTTGAGGAAGCGCAAATCATGCCGCTTTTGTATTACACTCAAAAAACAACGGGTACAGGCGTGCGAGCTCGGTACCGAGAAATTAGTCAAAAAAAATTAGCGGAATTAGGTTATCACGAAAAGTTACCAGAATAATCGTGGTTTTTTGTGCTCTGTTGGGTAACATGAATGTCATTAGGCAGGAGGCCGAAAGCGAGATTCCTTTCGCCACTTAAGGAATCGATACGATGTAGAAAAGATTGTTGGGGCTGTTATGTTAAAGGTATTGATTGTAGACGACCACGATGTGGTGAGTTACGGGATTAGTCGCGTACTACAGGATGTAGAAGGGGTTGAGGTTGTGGGGGTGGTGCATTGTGGTGAAGAAGCCATACTGCAGTCTAAGAAGCTTCAACCTGATATTGTTTTAATGGATGTGCACATGCCAGGTATTGGTGGCCTTGGTGCCACGAAAGAAATTAAACGTCTTTTACCCAGAATCAAAATCATTGCTCTTTCAGCGTTAGACGATAACCTATATCCGGTTAAGCTTTTAGAAGCTGGCGCTTCTGGGTATTTGACCAAGGGCACCACCGCATCTGAACTGTTAGAAGCTATTCAAGTTGTCTCAAAAGGCGAGCATTACATATCCAAAAGTATTGCTCAAAAAATGGCGCTTTCAAAGTTTATTATTGATGGTGATGGTTCTCCGTTAGGCCAGTTGTCTGATAGGGAGTTGCAGGTGGCGCAAATGATCGTTGACTGCAAAAAATCCACAGAAATCGCTGAGCATTTAAATGTTAGCCCTAAAACTGTCAGCACTTACCGTACTCGTATCTTTTCCAAACTCAATATTGACAGTGATGTAGAGCTTATTCGCTTAGCTGTGCGTTACAATGTGCTTGGTATGGGTTGAGTAGAAAAACGAGGTACGATTGAGTCATTTAGAGTTTGATCCCAAGCATTTTGTTAGCAACCTTACGTCCCGTCCTGGCGTGTACCGTATGTACGACGTTAAGGGGGAGTTACTGTATGTGGGGAAAGCCAAAAATTTAAAAAATCGTGTGGCGAGTTATTTTCGTACTACAGGATTAACCACAAAGACCATGGCGTTGGTGAGTCGCATCCAGTCGATTGAAATTGCCGTGACGAAAAGTGAAACCGAAGCCTTGCTGCTTGAGCAAACTCTGATTAAGCAGCATCGGCCACCGTACAATATTCTGCTAAGAGACGATAAGTCTTACCCTTACATACTCTTGTCTAACCATCATCATCCCGCTTTGTTATTTCGTCGCGGTGGTAAAACAGACAAAGGCACTTTATATGGCCCTTTTCCGAGCGGATCGGCGGTAAAAGACAGCTTAATTACCATGCAAAAAGTGTTTAAAGTGCGTCAGTGCGAAGACAGTACTTACAGCAATCGTTCTAGACCCTGTTTGCAGTATCAAATTAAACGCTGCTCTGGGCCATGTGTTGGCCTGATTAGTGATGCGTCTTACGAACTGGATGTGCGTCACGCGCGAATGTTTTTGCAAGGTAAAAATCAAGAGTTAACCGAAGAAATTGCCACACAAATGACCGCCGCTGCCAAAGACATGGAATTTGAGCGTGCCGCCGAATTGCGCGACCAGATAGTGCAGCTTAAGCATATTCAAGAACAGCAGCATGTGTATGGTCAAACGGGCGAAGCCGATGTGTTGGCGGCCATTATTCAGCCAGGCGGTTTGTGCATTCATGTGATGATGGTGCGCCACGGCAAAATAGTGGGCAGCAAGAGTCACTATCCGAAAATGCCCATTGAACTGTCGGAAGGCGAATTACTGTCGACGTTTATTGCGCAATTTTACTTTGGAGGTATTCAAGAGCTACCGAAGGCGATTATCATAAGCCACGAATTAGACGATGCGGATGCTTTAGTTGATGCTATTTTAACAACCACACAGAAAAAGGTAGAAGTGCTGAGTCGTGTCCGAGGGCAAAGGGCGCGTTGGTTGGATTTAGCCAAGTTAAACGCAGAGCAGGGCTTGCAAGCTCGGCTAATGGATAAGCGCAATCATTTTAGCCGTGTGACGGCTCTGCAGAAGCTATTAGGGTTTGCGAATCCGCCGTCGCACATGGAATGTTTTGATATCAGTCATTCCAGTGGGGAAGCTACAGTGGCGTCTTGTGTCGTTTTTGGACCGGATGGGCCGGATAAAAAACGCTATCGTTCTTTTAATATTGAGGGCGTGGAAGCGGGCGATGATTACGGTGCAATGAAGCAAGCCATTACTCGCCGTTACAAACGGGTGAAAAGCGGTGAGCTTGATGCCCCTGACGTATTACTGATTGATGGTGGCAAAGGACAGTTAACGCAAGCCGAGGCTGTGCTCAAAGAGCTGGGGTTAGTGAACATCTTTTTATTGGGGGTCGCCAAAGGCGATACGCGAAAACCGGGGCTTGAAACTCTATACATAGGCTCTAAAGAAGACGAAGTGGTTTTGCCGCCCGATTCTGCTGCGCTGCACTTGATTCAACATATTCGTGATGAAGCACATAGGTTTGCGATAAAAAGCCATCGTCGCAGACGGGATAAAAAGCGTCGTCACTCTGTATTGGAAGACATTCCAGGGATTGGTCCAAGTCGTCGCAAAGAGCTGCTGACGGCGTTTGGTGGTTATCAGGAGCTGTTATCCGCCAGCCAAGAAAACATCGCAAAAGTGAAAGGCATTAGTGCCAAAAAAGCCGAAGAAATTTATCTTCACCTTCATAAAAGTTAATCAAACGTCATTGGGAATAGAATGAACATACCAAACCTATTAACTTCCGTACGAATCTTTATGATTCCCATACTGGTAGTTATTTATTATTTGCCTTGGGAAGGGCGCTTTTATACCTGTGCGATTATTTTTGCTTTGGCGGCGATTACCGATTGGCTGGACGGCTTCTTGGCCAGAAAATTAAATCAAATGACGGCGTTTGGGGCTTTTTTTGACCCAGTAGCGGACAAGCTGATGGTGTCTATTGCTTTGGTCTTGCTAGTGGCAAGTTACTCTAACCCTCTGCTCACTTTGGCCAGTGCAGTGATTGTGGGACGCGAGATCGTGATTTCTGCGTTACGTGAGTGGATGGCTGAAATGGGCAAGCGAGCCAGTGTGGCGGTGTCTTATATTGGTAAATTAAAAACCACGATGCAGATGTTGGCGATTTTTATTCTACTGGGCAGTCGCCCCGGCACGCTGGAAGCGCACATTGGTGAGGCGGTATTGATTGCCGCTGCGCTGTTGACGCTTTGGTCCATGTACATTTACTTGAAAGCCGCGTGGCCTGAATTGACGGCAAAACAATCGAATGAATAAAGAATTGTACAAAAACCCAACAGAATGAAAAAAAATGCCTAAGTTAGTTATTTATTTGGTTTTTTTCCTTGACGTGAAAGCTCAAATACATAGAATAGGCACCGTCTTTTGAGACGCGGGAATAGCTCAGTGGTAGAGCACAACCTTGCCAAGGTTGGGGTCGCGAGTTCGAGCCTCGTTTCCCGCTCCATCCAAAAGATGTACTAAATATCTGATGACGTTTAGGCCGGATGGCAGAGTGGTCATGCAGCGGACTGCAACTCCGTGTACGCCGGTTCGATTCCGACTCCGGCCTCCAGTCAGATATGCCCGGGTGGTGAAATTGGTAGACACACAAGACTTAAAATCTTGCGCTTTAACGAGCGTACCGGTTCGATTCCGGTCCCGGGCACCATTTATGGTGCCTTTTTTTATGCCCAAACTTTCCTATCTTGCTCAAACCCTCTAGATATCTAGCTTACAGCCTTTTCCTTGCCTTACCTCAAATTGTGAACTTTTTCTGTTCTGTGCTATCTTTTCCGAAATTCTGCACCGAAACTGCACCGTACATTGCACCGGAGAATATTCAGTGGCGTCTATTTTTAAAACAGATGATGGTTCATGGCGCGCTCAAGTGAGTGTGAAAGGTAAGCGTAAGACGAAGCGTGGTTTTTCTACAAAGCGTGAAGCTCAAGCGTGGGCGTCTGATCTAGAGCGCGAAGCAAAAGAAAGCACTTCCTCTGATATTCCAGATCGTCCTTTCAGTGAAGCACTAGAACGCTACCGTGATACCGTCAGTGTGACCAAACGTGGCCAGAAATTCGAAATCCGAAGAATTGAGCGTTGGTTGGGCAAAAGTGCTGACGAACCAGCAGACCCACTTTGTTTTATTTCCCTCCAAGACCTCCAATCTAAACACTTTGCCGAATGGCGAGACCGACGCCTACAAAAAGTGGCTGTTGGCACTGTGCTGCGTGAGTGGACCGTTCTTTCCGCTATTTGTAGCCAGTGTGCGAAGGAATGGGGATGGTTAAGAGAAAACCCAATGACTAGGGTTAAGCGCCCTAAAGAGCCTGAGGCAAGGACGAGAAGGCTACAGCCAGGTGAATTTGAACAACTAATGATCGCCACGCAATACAACATAGACGTACCGCCAGAGTCAAAAAGCGAGCGAATTGGTGCGGCCATAGTCTTTGCTATTGAAACCGCTATGCGAGCTGGTGAGATTTGCGGCATTACTTGGGAAGACGTGAACTTTGAAAGGCGTACAGTTCACTTACCTAAAACAAAAAACGGTAACCCTCGAACTGTCCCGTTATCTACCACAGCGGTGAAGGTGTTGGAAAAACTCAAGACACTGGATGATTGCAAGCAAAAAGCCTTTAACCTAAAGTCAGATTCCCTTGATGTGAATTTCAGGAAGATTCGTAACAAGTGCCTAATAGACGATCTACACTTTCACGACCTAAGACGTGAAGCACTAACGCGACTAGCCGCCAAAGTTGACGTGCTCAATTTGGCCAAGATATCAGGTCATACAGACCTAAGAATCTTACAAAGGGTGTACTATGCACCAGATATGGGTGATATAGCGTTAATGTTAGACTGATGTGTTTTTCCATATAAACAGTAATAAAGACAATGACTAAGAGTTCTTTAAGCTCTCAGAATAGGTCAAATAGCTTCTTTAAATGTTAGTTTTTCTTTCCCAATGTGACGGTTAAGGGTAAACTGATTTCATTCGAAGTTTGTCTTTGTTTGTCTTGGCAGATTAGACTTCAATCAATAATATAATCGTTTTATGAGATCAAAATAGCCGCCTTAGAGCGGTTGTTTTCGTTAATAAAGGTACTAAAAATACTATATGTAGTGTTTTTTCAAAGCGCTGGCACTATATGTAGTGGTAGGGAAGCGAGCAGTGGTTAAAAAAACCTTTAAATTAGTTCATTGGTTTTGGACTATTTTTACATTAGTTATTGCCGGTTTTTGGTTCATTCATCATGGTGGTGCCAATTGGGTACCAGTACCTATTTCCGTTGTTAGCAAAGCAATTGCTGAGACGGTTGATGAAAAAGGGATTGAGATTATGACATCCTCGCCAATAGCGACACATGTGCATGCTGATGCTGTGAGCATAGCAGCGCAGCTAGGTAGAATGGATATGGCGTCGTTAGCAATGACAGCTATTAGTGTTGTATTTGCAATATTAGGTATTTTTGGTTTTATGCACTTAAAAGATAGGGCTGAATATATTGCGAAAAAAACGACCGAAGAGTGCTTTGAAAGTTACAAAGAAGGGTTAACATCAAAACTGGATGGTCAGGTCGCATCGTATATGGAAGCTTCTGTTCCTGTATTGTTTGATGATTATGCAGAACTTTTTCAACATAGTTTGCAAGCTGCAAATGACGATGAAGATGATGATGATGATATTGCACCCGGGCCGGGTGAGGGAGTTTAGGAGGGCATTATGAAAAATAGCTTTGAGATCGTGAATGAGGCAATGCTTAGCCAACCTGTAGACTTAGATCAATTATGTTCTGATTTAGGTATAAAGCTATCTAGAAAACGATTGCCAGAAAACATGTCTGGTAAGATAGAGCGAAAAGAAGAGAACAAATTTGAGATAACTGTAAATAAAAAACATGGAGAGTACCGCCAGCGTTTTACTATTGCGCATGAGATAGGACACTTTATTTTACATCGTCATCTTATGGGAACAGGAATTACAGATAGTATTGCGTATCGTACTTCAGATTGTGAAAATAAAAATAGTAATATCAAAGATTCACATGAAGTTGAAGCTAATCGTTTTGCAGCAGCTTTATTGCTGCCTAAAGATCAAGTTATAGAGAAATATAACAATTTAACCGGGAGCGTGAGTTATAAAATCTCTGAGCTAGCAAGTTATTTTGAAGTTTCTACAACTGCTATGAATATTCGCTTGAAGACTTTTCGTCTTATTAATTAGTTTTAATATAACTAAATAAAATTTCTTATTATTTAAATTAAATGGAGTTTGCAATGGATGCTGATAAAAACTTTAATAATCTAGATTTACAAACTAAATCAAACATCCTGCCTTTATTTGGTGATAGTTCGAGTGCTAATATTAGTGCATCTTCAGAGTTTACCAGATATGAAAAAAATCAAAATAATGTTGTAAATTTCAGATTTTATTCAATAAAAAATGAAAATGAAAAGGCTATAGCTCAATTATTGAACTCGGCTCAGAAGTTGACTTGGTAACGCCCATCTATATGTAATCTTATAAACGCCACTTCTCATGTGGCGTTTTTTGTCATGTCTAATATGATTTAAATTTTTTGATATAACCTTAATGGAGTGATGGCTAATGTCTCTACCTGCCGAAAAAATATCTTTAGCTTTTAAAGAAAATGAATCTACATTTGAGTCAATATCTAAAAGGCAGTCTCAAGAGTTAGTAATCGGTTTATGTGGTACGGTTGGAGCGGGTTTAAAAGCTATTAATAGTAAACTTAAGGAAACTCTAGAAGCATATGAGTATGAAGTTGTTGAAATCGGTCTAAGTGATGTTATTCGTGAGTATTATAAGTTAGGGTTGTTATCAGGAGTTCAAAGGTATACTGAGCTTCAGGACAAAGGCAATGAAATGCGTCGGGAATTTGGTTCTGACATATTAGCTCGTATTGCAATTTCGAAGATAAGCAAATCAAGAGTTGTTAGTGGAAATGTTGAAAAAGACACAATTAAAACAGGGACTCGCAGAGCTTATATAATTAATCAGCTTAAAAATGACCAAGAGGTTAAGTATTTAAAACAAGCTTATGGAAATATTTTTTATCTTGTAGGTGTTTTGAAAGGTGAAAAACAAAGAATAAAAGAACTTACTCGTGAACAATTAAATCTTCCGGATATTGTTGCATTATTAGAAAGAGATAGAAAAGAGAGTGCTTCAACAGGTCAGCAACTAGAGAAAACAATTCAAAAATCTGATTATTTCATTAATAACTCTAGTGAAGCAAATATGATTGAGTTAAGTGTTAAGCGCTTTTTAAAGTTAGTGCATGGATCTAATGTAATCACACCGACAGTTGATGAGAAAGGAATGTATGCTGCCTATTCTGCATCTTTAGAATCAGCTTGTATGTCACGTCAAGTTGGAGCTGCAATTTTAGATGATGAAGGTGGGATTGTTTCTACTGGTAGAAATGATGTGCCTAAAGCTCATGGTGGTTTATATTCTGATGGTAATAAGGATCTACGCTGCTATAATTATGAAGAAAAAAGATGTAGTAATGATTTTCATAAATCTGTTCTAGAAAGTGAAATTAGAAAGATTGTAGAAACCTCCTTGCGAAGTGAAATTGATAAAGATGTTCAAGAATTATCTGAATTAATCTCTAATAAGATCATGAAAGAAAGCAAAGCTAAATCACTTATTGAATACTCTAGGGCTGTACATGCTGAAATGGATGCAATAACAAGCTTAGCTCGGAACTCTTCATTAAGTTCTGTTGATAAAATTCTTTATACTACTACTTATCCGTGCCATGTTTGTGCGAGACATATTGTTGCTGCAGGTATAAAAAGGGTTGTTTATATCGAACCATATGAAAAAAGCTTAGCCCTTGATTTGCATTCTGATGCTATTGAACACAAAGAACCTAAATTGGATGATAATTCATCAATAGCTTCTAAGGGTAATAAAGTTTTTTTCGAAAATTTTACAGGTGTTTCTCCTTTTAGATACTCAAAGTTTTTTTCTGCTGGTAAGCGTAAAAACAATGACGGAGAATTAATCGCCAGTGATGCTAGAGGGAGTGGCCATGTTGACTCTCAGCTTATGGATGGTTACTTTCATTATGAGCTCAAAACGATATATGATCTAAATGAAACTTTCCAACAGTTATAAGCTTTAAATATTTAAGATAAAACTGTCTCATAGAAGTGGCCGCCAATAGTTGAACAATTCAATTGCTGGCGGTTTTTTGTGGCTGCTGATTACTTCAATGCTTGGTGGTGATTTTTTGAGCCAGTGCCCAGGACATTACGTCGCTGGCGACCCAACGCCAGTTGGTGCGGTTCTCTGAGCCACCTACGTTTCTTGCTTGTGGGAAGGTACGCTTGCAGGCAACGTCACCCATGAATTTTTTCTTTGATAACCCAAGGTAAGCAGCGCATTCGTCGGCCCCCCATAGGGTTTTGTTGTCTGCTACTTTGGGTTTGCTTAGGGTTTGTATTAGCAGCTCGATCTTTTCAGCAAGAGAAGCTTCAATTTTATTAATATCTGAATTCATCTTATTCTCCTATGGCTTTATGCTGCTTTGGTTTGTTTTGTGGTTTGTGCTGTGTGTGTGTTTGCTTTAACTAGCGCAGCGGCAAGTAGTGGGCAAACAGAGTTCCCGCACATTCGCACTTGGGCAGCTTTAGAAAGCTTTGTACCATCGCTTAACTGGTCAATAATGTACGAATCTGGAAAGCCTTGGGCGCGGTAAAGCTCTCTTGGTGACAACATACGCATTCCAATATCAACGATCTGGTAGTCTTCACCGTGAATCGTGACAAGGCCGAAACGGTCTTTTGTTGTTACTGTGTGCAATGGTTCATCAAGGGAGCAACCTTCGCCCGTACCATAATACTTAACAAGAAATGCGCGAACCTCGCCAATATGGTTGCCGCCAGCCGTTATTGTTGGTACCGGATCAGAAACGGGCGATCCGTAATTGTTGTTGCGCATTTTAATTAAATGACTTGTTACAAGTGCATGATGATCGACGGTTGTAACTGTGTCTGTCGGTGAATGCATATTGATTCCTGATCCTGTGTAATTGCCGCCATAGTGCTTGGCTAAAAACGCAGTAACGACTTGTGAATGATTTTGTGTAGTGATCGTGTTAAGTGGAACGTTTGCAGATTTTGGCTTTCCTGCATATTCTGGTCCGCCAGCACCAACAATAAATGGAGATAACTTTGCATGAACTAAAGCAAAATGACCGCCTTTTACTTGGGCGCAAATAGTGCGCACCGGCTCGTCTATTGGCATGTTGCGCTGATTACTGGCGTTGGCATGCTCTGTAATAAATGACGGCACCACGAATGGCTTGTCAGATTCAATCACAAAGCGCTGCAAGCCCTTGGCGATGCGCTTTAATGTGTTCTCAGCAAGAGGGCGCTTGCGGTCAAAAATACTAGGACATGGCAGTGACCAATCGATAATGTCTGCAGCAGTCATCCAAGGCTTCAACTTGCCATTTAACTTTCCAGCTTGCACTTTTAATGATTTCGGGTCGCCGTGTGTTGGTGTTATCCATGCGATTGGCTGGCCATCACAACGGGCAATTAGAAAGAAACGCTTCCTAGTTGTCGGTACGCCATAATCACTTGCGCGTAGCTCGTTCCATTCAACTTTGTAACCAAGCTTAATTAATTCCCTGACAAAATTTTTAAAGGTCTTGCCTTTTTGGCTTTCTCCTTTTTGATTTAACAGAGGTTCACCGTCTTTTACTGGTCCCCACGTTTTAAATTCTTCGACGTTTTCTAGCATGATGATTTTAGGTCTAACAGTTGCCGCCCACCGAACAGCAACCCATGCCAAGCCACGAATGTTTTTATCAACCGGCTTGCCGCCTTTCGCTTTTGAAAAGTGTTTACAGTCAGGGCTAAACCAAGCGACCGCGACAGGGCGACCTTTGCACACTTTTGCAGGGTTAATATCCCAAACAGATTCACAATAATGAATCGTGTCCGGATGGTTTTCCGCGTGTGTCTTGATCGCAATTTCATCATGGTTGATTGCGATATCAACAGGGCGGCCTAATGCCATTTCTAGGCCAGTAGAAGCACCGCCACCGCCTGCGAAATTGTCTACGATAAGCTCTTGAGGTAGGTGTAAATCTAATTGGCCGTGTTGGGCGTTGAAAAAATGCATGATTATTCTCCCTGTTTGGCTGTCTTCAGTTCAGCAATTTTGAATTCAATTACCCATACCCAAGGGTTGGCTATAACGCTTTTTTCTTCGCTTTCTGCGTAAATCGAATCCCACAAATTCATGAATTCGCTATAGCCTGACTGCCCTCCAGTAACGTCATCGTCGTACCCTTCGCAACCTTCTGCCCAGGCGTCTTCTTCAGTTATATCTTGGACTCGCTCAATGCGTATATTGGTGACTTCCAGAAATAAGCGGCAAGTCCAGTGAGGCATTTTATGTGGCTCGATCCACTGCATTGGGAGCTCGTTTCCATTGCAGTCATAGCAGCTTGGTATTCTTGGATCTGTTGCTTTGTATACAACGGATTCATGAGGGGTGCCGCCAACATTTCGTATGTGTTTCCCGAAAGCTTCACGTACCCATAATCGGTCGCCTGGCTTTCCAAAAGGGCAGCATTTGCTTAAGTATTTTTCTATTGTTTCTGTGAAAGTTGTTTCTTTACCGAACAACTTTCCATCCCAAGACACATTTCTTCCATCAACTTTAGGTTGTAGTTTTATAGGTCGACGCGTCTGGGTTTTGCGGCCATCTAGGATGGCTTTCACCATGTCGGTGTTGAATAGAATAGGGAGCTCTTTCATGCTGCTTGCTCCAATGCTGTACGGTATGAGTAACGACTACCTTGGCTCATAAGTCGCTTGATAGTTTCATTCGCACGAATACTATCTTCTTGGCTCATGCCGTTTTCTATTGCTGCATAAATAAGCTTTATTTCGGCTTCTACAGCATCACCGTATACGTCATGAAAGTTTTTGCTTTCTGGTGTGTAATTCGACAAACGAAAGGCGGCATTAAGCGCCTCATTTGCTAGTTTAAGAGTCATTTTGTTTACCTTTGGCAAGTTGGTTTGAGAAATGAAGAGGGCGCTAATGGGCGCTTTGAATTGCAGCCAAACCCAAGCTACTTATGGGCGCTGTGCCAAGCTAGGTGTGGCACCACCTACTGGCTGCAAATCAAAGAGCCCACCGGTGTGTTGGTGGGCTAGAGGTTATTTAGATATAGCTGTCTGGGTTGAGACCAAACTGTTTGCCTATTTCTTTTAATACAGCAATTTCTTTCTCATCAATCTCACCATCTGCATCAGCAATTTCAATGGCGATAATGAATGCTTCGATTTTCTGTTCTTCGTCGGCCGATACATCGGCAAGCTCTTTCATTAACTTCATTTTGGCAATGCGTTTGCCGCTTTCGTACATAGCGCTGTATTTGTCGATAGTTGAGCCAATGTCAGAGCCGAAGTGTTTCAGGTTGTCGTTACTCTCGATAATGTCCTGAAGTTTTAAGAGTTCGTCGGGAGAGCAATCTCCATCGGCATAAGCAACTAGAATCGCACCTGCAACAATAGCTTCCATCAGGTCGCGGTTTTCTACCTTGTGAAGCGTTACTTTTGCGGCAGCAGTTTTTTTCTTGAAAAATTTAAGCATGATATTTTCCTTTAAGGTTTTGGTTAATTAACTCGGTAGACTTCGGAAGGTATCCAGTTATCGTTGTGCTTGATTAGGCACCCACCACGTATGGTGTACTTGGATTCGATTGTGCTATCAGCCCACTTTGCGTAGCAGCTGTAGCGGTTTTGCACGTAGTTAGTCGCTTTAAAAGCGAAAAAGACGAGCAAAAAAATGATTAGGGCTATTGCCCAAACCGGCATTTTTTTAAGGAGTTTCATTTTTATCCTTGGCTGCTTTGGGTTAAGGGTTCGCACTGACGTAGCGGGCACGGCTTTGCCTGCGGGGTAGGGTTTATTGAGGCACCTCCGCATCTAAGCTGCTAAATAGATATTGGTCGTTCTGTGTGGCGCGTCTATGGCTAGCTGCACTCGCGCCTGGCTGTGTTTAGATGGTGAGTTGTTTAACGACGGTCACGCTGGCCGTCTTAGTTAAAAGGTATGTCGTCGTCAAAGTCGTCGAAGTTGGGCGCCTGCTGTGGGCGCTGCTGCTGTGGCGCGGCCTGACGTTGATTGCTGGCTTGGGGTTGGCCTTGTGGCTGATTGAATCCACCTTGTTGTGCACCGCCTTGAGCATTGGCATAACCATTGTTCGGCTGGTTCCCCCATGAGCCGTAGCTTTGCGGCTGAGCCTGCTGGTTATTTTGTTGCTGTGGTCGCTGTTGGTTCTGACCATAGCCGCCTTGCTGTGGCGCTTGACCATAACCGCCTTGTTGCTGATTCCCGCCTTGAGTCCCGCCATCACTACGACTATCAAGCAACTGCATTTCATTTGCTATAATCTCGGTCGTGTAGCGCTTAATGCCGTCTTTTTCCCACTCTCGAGTACGCAAAGAGCCTTCAACATAGACCTTGGTACCTTTCTTGATGAAGTCACCTGCAATCTGACCAAGACGGAAATTACCGCGATCCATGAAAGCGATACGGTGCCATTCCGTTCGTTCTTGCATTTCACCGCTTTGCTTGTCGCGCCAACTTTCTGTTGTTGCTATGTTAACGGTTGCCACGGCTGCGCCTGATGGCATGTAACGAACTTCGGCATCGTTGCCAGCGTTGCCAATCAAGATGACTTTATTCACCCCCCTTGCCATTAGTGCACCTCACTCTTGTTTGGTTTTTGCTTTAAGCGATTGCCTAGTTTGCCGTTAATCGTAAAGCCTCCATGTTTGGCTTGTTGATCACGACCGTGCTGTATTTCATTGCGCTTAATCTTTCCGCCAGCCTTCAAAAAAGCCGCTGTTTGAGCGGCTATCATTTTTTGAAGTTCACGTAATTTGGTGGTTGACCTGTGGTTCATGCTGCACCCCCATGTAACCCCTGTTTTTCTTGCTGAATGCGGTTGTAAATCTCTTCGCGATGAACCGCCACTTCTTTGGGTGCGTTTACGCCAATCCGAACCTGGTTGCCTTTAACGCCTAAAATGGTGACTTCAATTTCTCGGTTGTCACCAAAAACCAATGTCTCTCCAAGTCTTCTCGATAAAATCAACATAGCTAAATTCCTTCTTTAAAATGTGTGGGTTGTGGGTTTAGAACTGGTTCCAGACGTAAACGCGACCAGAAGCGCCATCGGCAATGGCCACGCGCCCTTGATTTTTTGTCCAAATATCAACGAGGGTACCTTGATTGGCACTGGCAGAAAGAGCCGCCTGAAAAGCTTCCTCTCTCGATGTATGAACTCGATTTAACATTTCCATTGAGCCGTTTGGTGTGAATATCACGTCCACCTGTTCGGCTTGGTGCTGCACTGGCGCTGGTTGCTGCATCGCTCTTAGCTGATGTTCCATTTCACTGATTTTGCGCTGTTCTTCGCTATGATTGCCTTCTGCATAAGGTAGGGCTTCTTTCGCTTGCTTGAGTCGTACCTCTAGCTGCTCTTGCTGTGTTGGTGGTGCGAATCTTTGCGGCACTGGCTCGGCCTGCTGTACGGGTTCTGGCGCGGCTTCTTGTTGTGTCCTTTGTTGTTCTTCTGCCACCTGGCGACGTGTCGCTTCTTCGGTTGCGGCTTGGCGTTTTAGCTCTGAAGTCATCATGTGAGCGAGCTTTCCAGCATAGGATGCTTCAGCATCAAACAAGAAACTTTCAACGTGCTCGCGTGTAAGTGGTGCTTTTAAACCCTCTTTGTAGGATTGGTTTTCAAGTAATAAAAGGCGCTTTTCCGTTTGGTCCTGCAAGCGACGGTTGTTGTCGATTAGTGATTGAAGATCGCGCAAGGTGGCGGCTGTTAGATTGTCCTTATCTGTTAATGCGGTTAGCTTAACTAGCTTATCGATAGGTGCATTGCGGAACTCTTCTTGCACTTCGAGCTGGTCCCAAAGCTCTAGGCGTTTTTCTTCAATAGCATTACGCACAACCACCTTGCGCTCGTCTTCAAACTTTTTGATCTGAGCGGTTAGCTTTTCGCGTGACTCTAAAATCTCGGTTACTATGTCAGCTACCTCTAAGCCAAGGTCGTCAACCGGCTTAGTAACCAGGGCAGCGGCTTCTTTGAATCGATCTTTGAGCGACTTCGCTTGACCATTCAAATCAGCGGCCAATGCTTTGGCGTCTTTCACTGTGTCTACGGTAACAACGAGGTCGTATTTCTTCAGCTCGTTGCGAATGTTTTGGCGGAATTCCTGCAAGTTGAACTGGATTTTTGCAGGGACGGAAGAAAGCAAAACCAACTCAGTAGTTGGCGCTTGGGTTTCGGTTTGTAGTGCTGCGTTAGACATGGCGTGTGCTCCTGATTTTCTAATTGGTTTTCAAGCTGCTTTTAAGGCTTGTACTTTTCGTCTGGCTTTCTTCTTTGCCGCCAAAGTAGTCGCTGACTCTGGCGCCTTGTTTGATGGCGTTGAATACGCCAAAGAGTTCTGTTAAGTCATCAACACTACAGTCATCGACGTTGTGCCCAATGTATGCGGTGATCTGATCGGGGCGGATGCCAAGCTCACCAAATTCCACAATCATCTGACTTATTTTTGAGCTCATGGACTCTGTGTTGTTACCGGCTAGCGTTTTTCTGCATTCGGCCAAACCCATTTCAACGAACGTCTTGGGTACGATCGCCAGAATTCGTCCACGCATTTGCTTGCTCGCTACGTTAGCAATGCGGTTATCAATATCCGCTTGATCGCGCAATGGCTTAGGGCCAGTCTTGGTGTCACGAATGTGCTCGACTGTGATTTGCCGCTTGCTGACATTGTTTTTCTCTTTGTCCCAAGCAAACACCTCAATCTCTGATTTCCCTTTGCTGCGCGACAGTTCACGGTGTCCGTATTCAAAGTTGCCGTAACAGCGAGCTACTTCTTCAGCAAAACGGATAGAGGGGCCACTGCCACGATTAGGAACTGAGTAGAAAGCGGATTTTGCAAAGTCCCAATTTTTGCAGGCTTCAACTAATTCGCTTAACGCTTCACTGTTTGAGCGGGGAAACATCTTGGCTAGTTGAATTTGACCACGGGCCTCAGCAATAGCGCGTTGCTGTTCAATGGCAATCGAACCAGTGTTGGCGCTTTCGTTTTGAGTTTGAGGTGGTGCTTGGTTGAAGGGGTTGGAATGGTTTTGCTGTGCTGTGTTTTGCGGATAGCGACTTTGATCTTGATATATTCCATTACTCATAATCTTCTCACTTCGCCCAACGTGGGCGCTCTAATGTTCGTACATGCAGCCAATCGTCGTTACGTCGGCAGTGGGAGTAGGTTTCGAGGTTTTCACGGTATTTTTCGTGCCCAATCTCTTTCCATTCGTCGGGAAGCTGCACCACTTCAACCTCATATTTTCCTGCGCCTACTGTGTCGCTGACACAGAGAAACCAGAATTCAGGCTTCACACCAAAGTGCTGCTCGTAACCGTCGCAATACATAGCGTCTTGAACGTAGTAGCGGAACTCCTCAGCGTGTTTTTCAAACCGATCCAATCCCGCTACCTTTTTAACGTCGACGATAATAGGGCGACCGTTGAAATCTATTACTCGGTCTGGGCGCACTCGGCAGCGCTCGCCAGTGCCTTTGTCTTGCCAGAATATCGACGCCTCGTTATAGCCATCTGCCTCGAAAATCATTCTTGCAACGGGGTGGGCAAACACAGATTCACGCATAATTTGAAGCTTTCGGTTTTCATCAAAAGTCATGATGGTGCGATCGGCATTTTCCTCTTTGAATTGTGCCCATATTGCCTTGTCTGCGTTGGTGCGTAGGTTTAACTCTGGCGCGATAACAAATTGCTCGTTGAACTTTTCCGGCTCTAAAAGCAGGGTGTGAACAGCAGTGCCAAAATCGAGCGGCTTTTCTTTCTCAACATCGCGAGGTGCATTCTTTGACCAAATCAACTGACTTGGGTTTTCGTCGATCAAATCCAAGCCGGACTTTGAAATGCTGTCATCGCGGTGGTAATCGCGATTGCTGAGGTCGTAGTAAATGCCTGGTGCAATGGCTGACGTAGTTCGAGGTTCAACGTACAGTGTGTCTTCATCTTCGAAGTCATCAAACTGTGGCGCCTGAAAATGTGTAGCTTGCGAAAGAGGTAATTCGGTTTGCGTATGAGCGTCACCGAATAAGTCAAACGGGTTTTGTTGTATTGCGTTCATAAGATTGGCTCCTTCCGTCCCTTTAAGCAGGAAAGTTAAAATTCATCGAGTAGCGGTTGAATCGCTTCTCTTACATTGCGTTTCTGATAAACCGCCATTGCTGCCGTACCGACAACCATGAACAGCCAGCCAAAAACAAGCACTAGGCAAAGTCCTAAGACAAAGCCGCCCAGGTAAAAAATATCGGTTAGCATAATGATCTCCTGTGATTTTCTGGCTGCGCACTCATGGAATGCGTACTCAGAAAAACATGGTTAAACATGCCCATCACACCTATCCCCATATTCAGAGGGGGATTCGGTCACAGCTCGCACCTATGGTTTATCGCCTTTCCTGGCAACTTGGTGGTCTTTGCTGGAGCGGTTCGCCGCTTCGATGGAAATAATTGTGTACCATAGATACACAATTGTAAAGTACCAAAAGTACCCTTATCTGCTGTTTTTTTAGAAGCGTATGTATATCAAAAGGTTACAGGCGAAAAAAAACCGCCTCGATGGGCGGTTTCTTATGATGATGTGTTTGTACTGTTTTGGCTTACAGAGGGTTAACGCATTTGAACTCTAGGGTGGCGCTAGCTGATTGCATAAGGCCTGAATCTCGCATTTCTAAGCTACTAGTTTCTACTGATTTGTTTTGTTTGGAACAAAATTCGTTCGCTTCTTGATATGCATCTGCCTTTTCTTCTGCTGCCGAAACAAAGCCAATCTTAGCGCTTTTCACAGATACCATGTATTTATCGGAATCCATCTTAACAACGCCAGTACTTCCGCACGATGCAACTAATAAGCCTGATATCGCAACTAAAAGTAATCGCATTTTTACACTCCTATTTTAATTAAATGTATTTGTATTTATAAAACAACCGAGTACCAAAAAACTCTACCAATAATCCTTATGTCTTTCGCTGCCTCCCCGCTGACTTCTTCATCTTGGTAGTCTGTATTGGCTGAGCGTATTCGCAAACCATTAAAAGGCATTCGGTACAAATACTTTACACGCAACATGCCGCCATGATTGATAGCGTACATCTTGCCATCTTTTATCACTGTATCGGCCGTGTCTAAACCAACCGTGGAGCCATCGGGTAATACAGGTTCCATACTGTCACCGCTTACTTTGCAGCAGGCTGCTTTTGATGGTGCGACGCCTGCACTTGATAGCGTAGAAAGATTAAATCTCATTTGTTGTGTTGCTATTTCGGACACACTGTTAAATCCATTTCCTGCCGATAATTCCACTTCTGTAAAAAACGGCACTTCTACCTCATTTGGGTGTAGTGGATCGAGACTTTCGTATACATCCACATGCCCTAAATCAGTTGAATGCATACTAAGTGAATCATATGCCTGGTTTAGGGGCTTACGTTCTTCGCCATACTCTAGCCAGCTTGTATTTACATTAAAAAATTGAGCTATTTTTCTAATGTGATCCGCCTTCGGTGCATTTTCACCATTTAGCCATTTATTAGCCGCTTTGCGCGTAACCCCAGTTATTTCGCTCAAGCGGGTACCTAAGCCTCTACGCTCAATGTCTCTCTTGATTCTAAGTTCTTCTATGCGCCTGGCTATTGCTTCTGCATGTTCTGACGACATAAAAAATTCCCCAAAAATTATGTGTACCAAATGTTTATTGTTTAACAGGCTTGAGGAAAAGTCAGTCCCCAGTTATTATGGGTACAAAAGGTACACATATAAGGTTTTACGATGACTAGAAGTATCCATGATCAGCTGACCAGTGTTCGTGTAGCGCGAGTCGCAGAAATATGCGGCATCACTCGTAAGGCCGTATACGGCTGGATTGCAAGGGGGCGATTGCCACGCACGGAATACACAAAAGAAACCAACTATGCCGAGAAAATCGAGAAGGCAACAAATGGTTTAGTTACTGCAAAAGAATTATTAAAACCAGCAAAAACGCCCACAGAGGCGGCTTAACCCAAAACAGGAGCTACTTATGCCAGCACCAAAACCGCTAGACCAACAACACATTCACGACTACCGCCCACGCTTCACAGAAGAAGTGCATGGGCAAATCTTACAGCTTACAGCTGAGCTAACTCGGTTAAATGGCAATGAGCCGGTACCCAAGAACGTCGTGTTAAGAGCGTTGGCCGAGCGTCAAATTAGCCGCTTACGCCCAAGCGACCTAAACGAAATCTTAACTGCGATCCATTGCGACTAGAAGGGACCTAATGGGAATTATGAAAAGCCAAACGCAGCCCTGTGTAATTCAGGTAAGTGAAGAATATGCGGAGGTGTTGGATTCGTATGCTGGTGCGACGGATCAGACGCCAACGGAAGCAATGCAGCTGCTTGTTACTGATGGCTTGGATGAAGCTCTACGAGATCAGGGTTTCTTGCTCGATCTCTTGAGTGACTGCCAGGAATTAATGGGTAAAAAAGAGCCAGTCATTCTTCATTAGAGGGACTGGGGGAAAAAGTGAAGCCAATAAAAAAGCCCAGATTCGTGGTCTGGGCTTCTTTCGGCTTTGTATGCAAATAAAACCGTTTTACTAAGGAATTTAGTATGCAAATTAAACAGATGTTTTTCAAGCTAATTCGTAAAGTGTCAGCATTTTTAATGTTTTGGGCGCCATGTTCTTTGGCGTTTAAGGCGCATTTTTGGGCGTGTAAAAAACTGGATCGTCAGCAAGTGACTAAGGCGGTGGTGTTATGAATTCTAACCTTATCAGCTCAGTCATGAGCTCTCCTTTTGATAACACTGAACACAAGATGGTTCTTGCTCAGATGGCATTTGAAGCCGATGAGCAAGGGTTGTGCTATGCAGTGATAGAAAAATTAGGTCCAGTTTGCGGATTAAGTCTAACCAAGACTTTTAAAATAATTGAAGAGCTAAAAGAAAGCGGTTGCTTAGATTTTCAGCATCACGCCAATAAAGTCGTATTTAAGTTGAATGCCGCCCGTATCACAGAAAAAAAGGCTCATTAGCTTTATGCAGTTCTCTATTTACCTTAACCAGCCAAGAGCACAGGAGTGGGGTTTAAACCTCGCTCAAGCTGTGTTTTTCTCCTACTTGTATGAGGCTCAAAGTTGGTGTGATAGCGAGATCATAAATGATCAGGTGTATTACTGGATCAGCAAAGAAAAGGTGATTCAAGAGTTACCAATTCTGTCGGATAAACCAGACACCATTAAGCGCTATTTGAACACATTAGAAACGGCTGGATTGATACTTAGGAAAGTCATCAGTAATCGTATTTTTGTGGCAATAACAGAGAAGGGAAAGCTTTGGAATCGCACCGATAAAACCCCAAAAACCACACAAAAAGAGATCAAACCAAGTAGGGAAAAAAATCCCCCCCTTGGTCCTCAGGTGGGGAAAAATATCCCTACTAAGGGGGGAAATAAATCCCCACTAGGTAGGGAAAAATTTCCCCCATATCAATATACCAATGATCAGCCTACCAATAATCAAATAGATAAAAGTAAACCAAAAGGTTCGGCTAAGCCTTCGGTATTGGAAAAACTCAGCGCTCAATATCCAACGATTGAACATGAATCTATCCAGTTTGCCCTAGACCATCGAGCAGCAAAAAAAGCAGCGATGACCGACCGAGGTTCGAAGCTGTTTTTCGACGAGGTTTTGAATTGTTCGTATGAACTGGGTATCTCGCCAGAGCGGGTTATCGATATCGTGATTAACCGAGATTGGAAGGGGATAAACACCGAGTGGGTGCGCAAGCACTTGATCGACAACGCGCCACCGGCTCAGCAGCAACTAGCGATAGCGCCAAATAACTTAGCGCCAAACAACCGTCAAGGCGTTAACGATGCCCTTGGCAACATCAGCGACACGAATTGGTGAGGTGTTAAATGGGTTTACGGTTTGGAAACGGCTTCGTCAAAGGCATCGCTAAATTCTTTATCTTGAATGTAATTAGGGTTGAGAAGATGAAGATCAGATAAAAGCTCAGCGTTTTTAGATTTGAGTGTTTTTAATTCAGTTTTATAAGAGTGGAGAGAGAAAAATGACCGTACTAGAACTGCTGTTATTCCTGTTATTAACCAAAACAATTGTAGATAACTCAACTCACCTAATAGACGGGCCCCAAGATCTTGAAGAAGATACGAAACTGCCCCCCAAATCAGGACGCCACATAACGTTCGGATATGTTTCTCGGTTTGTATTAATAAATGCTTCATCGGCAACAATATCCTATTCAGTTGTTAAGTTAGGGATGTCTTTAGCTCTAATGCTTGGGATACAGCCGGCCTAGGTTATCGCATATTTATTGATCAAAAAAGTATTTTAAGGGACTCAGGGCAAGGGGCGTAGTGTCCCGAAAAACACGGACATTACGATTTGAATTGCGGGTGAAGTATGAAAGCAGCAAAAGCGGATATCACAATAGAAATCATAGGCGAGTCAGATAAAGCCACCAAGATGACGCAGGCTTGGGAGTTGGTTTGTAAGGCAGTGAAGGCAAACGAATCTTTGGGTCCTGTCATCCTCAAGTTAGGTCGAAAAAAGAGAAATAACGGTCAGAACGCAAGACTGTGGGCAACGCTCACAGACGTGGCTACACAGTTAGATTGGTATGGCGAGAAGTTATCACAAGAGGATTGGAAACACGTTTTTACCGCTGCACTGAAAAAGCAAAAGGCGGTACCGGGTATCGATGGCGGTTTTGTGGTTCTGGCCACACACACAAGCAGTATGAATAAAACCGAGTTTAGCGAATTACTCGAGTTAATTTATGCGTTTGGTTCAGAGCGTGGAGTGCGTTGGAGTGACCCAGTTATGAAGTATTACGAAGAGTTGGGGCTAGTCGCGTGAAAGTACGATCGGAAGCAATACGCAAAAGTGCGCGGGGCCAAGATTGCGCACTCAGAATACCAGGTCATTGTAATTTCGATCCAGAGACGACGGTACTGGCCCATGTTGGCAAAAACATTGGCATGTCGATGAAGTGCGATGACAGCTTTGCTGTTTATGCATGCTCAGGGTGTCATGATGCAATCGATGGTCGAACTACCGTGCTCGATAGAGGGACTCAAGCCTTATACATTCTTGATGCGCTCGAACAAACACAAAACCACCTGATTCAAGCCGGTTTAATTTCGGTTAAGGGGCAAAAATGAAATACGGTCGTGAAGTGACGTTTAGCATTCCTGAAGCATCGATTCTGCTCAATGTGTGGCAGCGGATGCACTGGGCCAAGCGCAAGGCGTATCACGAGTCGCTATGCTGGAGCGTGCGAGCCGCGCTAGAAAGCGAGGGTTACCAGCGCCTAAGTCCCTTTAAGCGGTGCAAGATTGAGATAGATCGCTATTCGTCACAGCTTGGTGACTGGGATGGCGTAATGGGGGGGCTTAAACCTTTATTTGATACGTTAGTCGTCTGCACTAAAACAAACCCCCTTGGCCTTGGCGTCATCGAGGACGACAACCCTGGTTGCATCATCGAATGCCCTGTTATCAGACAGCACAAATCAACACATAAAGCGGCTGCAACAGTCGTGACAATCACAGAAGTATTGGAGGCCTAATGCAGTATTTATCAGCTCGCCAAATGTGGCACGACGCTTTTTATTCTCGCAGTGCAAATGACCAGCTACTAGAGATCAATCGATCTAATGCAAACTTACTTAGACGGAAACAGGTAATGAACGAGACACAGACACGTGGGCCAGCGGATAACTCGTCAAGAGTCATGCACATGGCAAAAGCAGGGCGTGTACAGTCCGAGATCGCGAAGCTGCCAGAACACTTGCAGGCGTTCGGCATGTATTGCTGGGCGCCTAAAGAACAGGACTCTTTACCAACGTACAAACATCACAACGAAATCGCCAACGCTCTTGCTCAAGAAGTAAAAGAGAAGTTCCCCCGCGAATACGCTTACTACACAAGTCGCGTGAGTATCGTTGTCCTGAACGTACTCAAATACGAGTTTGAGCGCGACAAGGGCCGTAAGCCCCAAAACATCGATATTACCTTAGCCGGTGCCATGGCAATGCCAAAAGACAAAGTAAGGGCGCAATGGGGACACATTGTTAAACACATTCGCGGCTGTATTCGGGATATGCAGTTAGCGACCGATTCAGATAAAAACCTATCAATTGGCATATTGCATTTATTAAAAGTGTGGCAAACAAAGACAGGTGCTGAAGCAACAGAAAAACACTCAGTTATTGCAAGCCTTGCTTTGAAGTCATTCGCTCACACCGATCAGTCCTATCTATTCTCGGCAAGTGAAGAGAGAGAACCTGTGACACACACTAAACCACTGTACACGCAAGAATACCTAAGCTGGCGCGTAGGTGTAGCGCAATCGAACTGGAAACGCGATGGCTGGCAAGATGTGTTTGAACAAATGACAGGTGTATTGAATGAGTGGGCGGAAAGTGCGCTTGCAACAATATTAAATGTGAAAGGTCTACCAACCTAACTAGCTATAAATTTTGTATCTAATCAGGTTGATGATGGGGTTAGTAGTTAAGAGGAATGCCCTGTAAGGCATGGGCATTTAAGGATTTTTCAATGGGGGAGCTAGATGTAACCGTTACAACCCTGTGACCCTGCGAAGAAAAGCTTTCAGCATGGCTATTATTGGATAGAGCAACTTTAGACCACGCGTTAATTACATCAGGTGTTAAGTTTTTTAACTCTGACATAGGAATTGTTTCAAAAGAGAATCTAGAAATATATGTGCCGCGATATTTGAAGGCTAGATTCTGATGTGCCAGAATTCGTACGGGTCGTCCGTCTATGCTCGTCATAATTATCGATGCAATGCTTCCCACTGGTATCACTTCCAAACTTGTGTATGTTTGATTACCATTTTTCAGGAAATCATCAATTATTTTGTTAGCATCAGATGGGGAGATATCTGCAAACGATAGTGATGATGTGAACGCTAGAGCTGAGGTAAGTGCAAAGCGGCTAATAGCTATTTTTAAACTTGTCATTAGATTGAGACCCGTATTTTTTTTGAGCTTTATAGATTACAGTTATGATTAGTCGTTAACAAATTTTTTCTGTACGCACTTCCTGTACGCAGTACGCAGGTGCGCACTGCGTATTAGTTTTCATCGTCCCACTCACCGTCTAGTAAATATGGAATTAACTTCATATGAAATTTTTTGGCTTTTTCGGAAAAGAGTGCAGATCCCATTAGTACATCACACCCTCGAATTAAAATGTTGCCGCTGTGATATCTTTTGTCTAATTTTTCTAAGTGCTTCTGAAGTTCTTTTACTTTTGGTCCTAATGTAATGTCTTTTTTCAGTAGAGACCTTAAAGTATTCAAGCTACCTTCGACTGTGTTTATAGCTTTTGTGACCTCCGATGTAGAAAGTCCCTTATGATTTGTAAAAGAATGAAGCCCAGAGTTTCTGTCTAGAAATTCGATTTTGACTATATTTTCAAAATAATTAGATGCTTTTATTAGTTCGTCAGATGCCTCAATGATTATATTAAGGCGCTTCTCTGACTTAATTTGATTTACCCACACACTACCCTTAATCCAACCAAAAACCAGCAGGCCAACTGTACCGAATCCGGCAAGAAGAGAGC
Organism: Marinomonas hwangdonensis; assembly: GCF_003721245.1. Lineage (GTDB taxonomy): Bacteria > Pseudomonadota > Gammaproteobacteria > Pseudomonadales > Marinomonadaceae > Marinomonas > Marinomonas hwangdonensis. The sequence continues at coordinate 520,661 of NZ_RIZG01000001.1, forward strand.
CAATAGATGCTGCAATATCCCAACCACTTTTCTCTGTCTCAAGCTTAGCTTTGAAACCTATGTCCCAGTCGATAGCAATACCAAGGCCAAAGAGTAGGCCTAATGTAAGAAGAAAGTATGGATATGCTTGTTTATGTATGGGGAGTCGTTCCTTGATGGTCATTCCGATCCTTAGTTAGGTAACAGTTTGTTTAGATGTCTTGAACTTTATCACGCAGTGCGGCTAAACTGGTAACTCAAAGTGTTAGTTCAAGGAGGAACACATGGAACAACTCAAGCAATTGCTCGACAACTTAGAGCTCATTTCATTTCAAGACATCTCAGAGATCCCCGAAGACAAGCAGCATGAAGTGGCCGATGCTATTGAGCATTTGCAGGACTTATCAAGATCGTTATTAAGGAAAGGGGAAGAAAATGAAAAGTGAATCTTTTTCAGTACAATTTAAAAAAAGGTACGAGATTTTTTCCCAGGAAGTCTGTGAGGAAAGGCGTCATTTTTTTTCTGATGAAACGAAATCTTTTTTAGGCGATTTATACAAATATTTAGCGCAATACGTTGAGGTGATTGAGGAGGGTTCTGAATATTTTAGAGCTCGTGTGCATGATTTTGATGTTTTGAGTTCAACTTATATAAAAACGGCTCACCCAAGGTCTGGCATGAAGCCAGTAGGTAACATAAGATCTCTTGGAAGGATGAACTCATATAATGTTAACGTATTATATTTAGCCGAGACTCCTGAAATAGCTATTTCTGAAAGTCGAGCACCGACTGATGCCGCTATAAGTGTAGGCACTTTTAAAACCACTCGCTCTCTTAGAGTGATAAACCTGTCCAAAGAAATGAATGCTTATCACTATTTCTTTGCACCATTAGAAGAAAATCCACTATTCACTTTGAGTGATCTTTTATCAAAACCATTAGATAATGAGCAACACAAAGGAAGAGAGTATATCCCCACTCAAGTGATATCAGAATTTCTTCACAGGGAATGTGAACTAGATGGAGTTATTTATAAAAGCCAGTTCTCGGCTTATGATTACAATAAAGTAAATGCAGAAGCAGTTATATCGCTAGATTCGCTAGGTCTAAGTGGTAGAAATATTTGCCTATTTGATGTTGATAGTGCTGAATGTGGTGAAATTAATATATGGAAACTGGTACGAAGAATAAACCTCTGTCAAAAACAAGCTTGACACCGTGATAAGAAAAAACTAACCTTTTTCCCATAGTCCAAAACTCTGTAAAAACCTCGCTTCGGCGGGGTTTTTGCGTTTCTGGCCCTCCATTTTTGAATCTGACTGGCATAGTCAGCTCCATTGCCGCCCACGTTTTTAGCGTGAGGCGGCTTTTTTATTTCTAGGAATACTCATGAGCTCAAACGATCCCCTATTACATGCGTTACATCAGCAGCGTGAGGAATCGCGCGAGCAGTTTACTGAATTGCGTGCTGCAACAGCAGAGCTTACTAAATCTGTGTCGAGCTTTGGTGCATTGGTTGCTAGGTCTGAGGAACGTCATTTGCGACAAGACGATGGTTTAAAGCGAATGGGCAAGCAGCTGGACGACCATGAGTTACGTTTGAGGGTTGTTGAAAGCAGTTCGTCAACTCAAAAAGCCTATGTCTCAGGCGGCTGGAAAGTGGCCACCGTTGTTGCGGCTTTAGTCTCGTTTGCCGTCGCTATTGGAGATAAGTTTCTATGACAGAAATACCGTTCTTCTCGAAAACAGAGCTTGAGTGCAAAGGCTCGGGCGTGGTCAAGCTTGATCCACATTTTGCCATCATGCTCCCCGCGCTTCGATTGCTGTGGGGCCATCCACTGTCACCAAGTAGTGTTTGTCGCACACCAGAGCACAACGCAAAAGTGGGCGGCCATCCGCGAAGCCTCCATTTGACAGAAAACCCAACGCACAACACAAAAGGCTGTGCCGCTGCTGACATACGCTGGCGCAACTGGGATGACGAGAGAAAGCTAGCGTTTGCGCGACTTGCGTACAGCTTGGGCTTTTCAGTGGGCCTCCATGATGGCTTTTGCCACGTAGACTGGCGGCAATCAGCGAACTTGGAACAATCTTGCTTCTTGTATGGGGCTTGGTCCGGCAGTTTTTACACAAACGAGGTGACATCATGAAAGTAACAATTATCAGAGCTATATTGTATTGGTTTGGCGATTTGCTATTGAAAGCAGCGCTTGACGCAGCAAGCAAGCGAGCGCTTAAAAATGCCGTCGACGTTGCGGAAAAATCAGGCGGGAAAGGTCAGCAAAAAATGGTAGTAGCGCTGGACTATCTGAGAAAGCAAGGCACCGAATCGCTCCGGAGCGCGACCGAATCAAAGTTGCGAACGCTCATTGAAGAGCAGCTAGATAGGATTTAGAGCCAGTCGATCTGTTTAAAAAGTAAAAGAGTCTATAAGTCTGCGCCTCAGTCACTAAGTGACTGGGGCGTTTTCTTATGGGGTTTGACAAAAAAGGCATTAATCACAAATGGCTAAGTACGATCTAGACGCAATCGAAGCGGATTACCGCGCTGATTTACTGAGTAACCGTGCGATCTCGACAAAGCACGGCTGCTCGGAAGCGTCTATTCGCAAGTGGGCGTTAAAGTTCGGCTGGCAGAAGGATTTAAGCGGAAAAGTTAAGCAGGCAACAAAGGCCAAGTTGACTAAAACCGTGGCTGAGACTAGCCCAAAAGCCAAAGAGCGCGAGCCAAACACGCCACTGTCTGATGAAGAGATCGTTGAAGAGGCGAGTAATGTCGCGGTTGACGTGATCACAAAGCATCGAACACGCGCAGCGGAATACCAAGACATTGTTGGAATGTACTCTAAAGAGCTACGCAAGCAGCTAACAAGCGGAAAGCTGACTGTTCAGGCACCCAATGGCGACCCTATTGAGATCGACATTCCGCTCGAATACGTGGGCAAGTGCTTGAACTCGGCAACTCAATCGTTTGAACGTCTCGTTAAGTTAGAGCGACAAGCTTACAACTTGGACGATCAGCAAGACTCCAGTTACGAGGATGATTTAGAAGCATTGTCCGAAGGTTTGTAAGTCATGGCAATGGATCGGGCGGAAAGGCGGAGGCTCATAAAAGAGCTACGCAAAGACTATAAGGTTTTCGCCAAGCGCTGCTTAAAGATCAAGATCAAGGCGGGTGAGATCTCGCCTTTTGAGTTTAATGCCGCACAAGATCACATACACAGCGAGATCGAGGACCAACTTAAACGCATTGGTAAAGTGCGTAAAGTCTTACTCAAGGGTAGGCAGCAAGGTGGCTCCACTTATGTCGCTGGCCGTTACTACAAGAAGGTAACGGAAACTAAAGGTTTCAGCGCATTCATTCTTTCGCACGAGACAAAGACAACAGGCCGCCTGTTTGAAATGATCCAGCGGTACCACAAACACTGCAATCCATTACTCAGGCCGCGAGCTGGTCGAGACTCAGCACAGGGAATGAATTTTCCTAAGTTGGATAGTGGTTTCGAGCTGGCAACGGCAGGTAACAAAGAGACAGGGCGTGGTTTTACTTCTCAGTTATTCCACGGCTCGGAAGTAGCTTTCTGGCCCAACGCAGATGCCATCCTTGCGGGTATCTTGCAAACATTGCCCGATGTGCCTGGCTCCGAGGTCGTTTTAGAGTCCACGGCCAACGGGGCTGGCGGGATATTTTACGAATACGTGCAAGATGCGTTAGCGGGTAACGGTGAATATGAGTTGATTTTCGTGCCTTGGTATTGGCAACCGGAATACCGAGCGAACGCACCAAAAGACTTTGAGCGCACGGAAGAAGAAGATCATCTAGTCAAGCTATGCCGCAACCATCCAGACGGCCCCAAGTACAGCCATACCCTGACAAACGATCAGCTAATGTGGCGTCGCAACAAGGTCTACGAGTTAAAAAGCCGCGACAAATTCAAGCAAGAGTATCCGTGTTACATAAAAGAGGCATTTCTCTTCTCAGGTCGTCCGGTATTTGACCCGAACCACACAGAAGCCGCTTTCGCTGACTGCAAAATACCGATAGCGAGATACAGAGTCACCCCCGAAACAGGGCGGATGAGCCTGAATGCCGAGGGTGAGTTTACAGTCTGGGAGCGAGCACAGGCTGGAAAGCATTACGCAATTGGGGCCGACGTTGCCGAAGGTTTAGAGAATGGCGACTACTCAAGCGCTGACGTGCTAAACGAACATGGTGAGCAGGTAGCCCACTGGCGCGGTCACATTGACCCAGACAAATACGGCGAACTGCTTTACCACATTGGCAAACGCTACAACGACGCTTACTTAGGTGTTGAGCGCAATAATCACGGCCTTACAACGCTTACGTCGCTACAAAAAAGCGAGTATCCGAACCTTCACATTGAAGAAGACGTTCAGCGACAAGGCGGTGAAAAGAGCATGAAGCGCATAGGTTGGCTGACAACAAGCAAGACCAAGCCGCTCATCATCGACAATCTAGCCGCCGAACTCAGGGACCACACAAGCGGAATACGCAATAAGGCCACGGTTGACGAGTGCCAAAGCTACGTCATTCACGAAAATGGCAGCTATGGCGCGCAATCCGGCAAGTTTGACGACCGAGTTATGAGTTACGCAATCGCAAAAGAAATGGTCAAACGTATGCCTCGAATCACGATACCGGACAGCACAGTACAAGACATTTACCACACCACACCCGACCAAACCGCAGGCTATTAATGAGCAATCCAACCGATTTTGACGCAGCAGAAACAAATGAAGCGCTAAGCGACGCCTTGGGAACGAAAGTGCGCGGCATGTTTGCGACAGCAGAACGCGAGCGACGCGACTATGAGGACCAGTGGCTTAAAGACTTGCGACAATTCAAGGGCGTTTATGACGATGCTGTTGTTAAGAATATTGCCGACGGTCGAAGCAAAACCTTCATTCGTTTAACACGATCCAAGGTTAAAGCGATGGATTCGCGTTTGATGGACATTCAATTCCCAGCGGGGAGCCAGAAAAACTACCGATTGATGGCGACACCAGTACCAGACATTGACCCAACGCTACGTGAAGAGGTCATAAACGAGTGGATGGCACAGAATGAGGGCCAGACACCGACACCCGAGCAAATAGAAGACGTGGTAAACGACGCAGCAGAAGAGCGTGTGGAAGCCATGATGACTGAAATCGACGACCAGCTAAGCGAACTGAAATACCGCGAAGTCTGCAAAGACGTGATTCACAGCGGCAACTTGTTCGGCACTGGCGTGTTAAAAGGGCCACTGTTTGAGACGCGATTAAAAAAACGCTGGATCAATACAGCAGAAGGCGCGCGCTTGGTAGAACATGAAGAATTAAAGCCCTATTTCGAATTTGTGCCAGTGTGGGACATTTACCCCGACATGAACGCTATGACACTCGAAGACTGCGAGTACATAATTCAGCGACACACCATGTTAGCCAGTGATTTACGCCAGCTTGCGCGACGTGGTGACTTTGATCGACACAAGATATCTGACTACATTGCCGCTAACCGACACGGTGACATGGGCCAGACAAAGAACCATGAGCAGGAATTGCGATGGATTAATGGTAATAAAGACTCTGTATCGACGACCAACAACAAGCAGTATGAAGTATTGGAGTTTTGGGGCTATGTAGACGGCCAAGACCTCATTGATATGGGCGTCGAAGGGATCAGCGACGAAGAAATAGACGAAGAATTTGAAGCAAACGTGTGGGTTTTGGGTAACACAGTCATCAAAGTAGAGCTAAATCAAACGGCCCATGGCACGCGACCATATCATTTTTACTACTTTGAAAAAGACGAAACGGGGATATTTGGCGTCGGTTTGCCATCCATCTTGGCTGACACACAAAGTATGTTTAACGCTGCAATTCGCATGAGCCTTGACAATGCGGCTATTTCAGCAGGCGCACAGTTTGAATTAGATTTGACTGTGCTGGACCTCGCACGAAACCCTGAACCAACTAAAATATTTCCTAATCGCGTATGGCTCCGAACGAAAGCCGCAGCCGATAACAGAAAAGCGCTCACAGTCCACACCATCCCCAACAACACCAATCAATTGCTTAGCCTGGCACAACTCGCCAAAGAGTTAGGCGACGAAACAAGCACCATGCCCAGTTTCATGGGCGGTAACGATCAAAACATTGGTGGTGCAGGCGATACGGCCAGCGGCCTGTCCATGTTAATGGGTGCCGCAGGTATCACAGTAAAAGACGTGGCCCTGAACTTTGATATGGGTGTCACGCAGCCAGCCATGACAGCGCTGTACAACTGGAACATGCAGTTTAACCCCAACCCCGAAATCAAGGGCGATATGGACGTTAAAGCACTCGGTGCCGTGTCACTGGTCGCTAAAGAAATCAAAAGCAGACAATTAACCGAGTTTGCTGTGTCAACTAGCAATCCGATGGATGCGCCATTTGTGGACCGCCAAAAACTACTAGGCGAGCGGGTAAAAGCGCTCGATCTGCCCGAAGACATTCTTTACCCAAAAGAAGATGTCGATCACATACAAATGCTAGAGCAGCAAAACATGCAGCTCACGCAGCAACTACAAGAAATTCAGAAGCAGCTAGGTGTCCCAAATGCCTACTGATGCTTTAGACGACGCACTTAAAAAGCTTGATGCGTCGGAAAACGCGAAACGACTCACCATTGATCTGTTAAAAGCCTCCGTCGAACGGTGGAAAGAAGAAAGCATTGGTGCGTCACAGATTGAAGTGGATCGATACCATGGCGCGATTATTCACACGCGCAACACAATCGAACTGCTCGAACAGAATGTAAAAGGCTTTGAGTTGCAAAACCAAGCCTACACCTGATTGCCCCTCACCAGAGGACAGCAAGCCCCACTATATGTGGGTTTTTTTGTATCTGGATACTACTAACTAGCCCGGAGAAACAGCAATGCCGCAAGAAAATGACGAACTACTGACCGCTGAACAGGAATTTGATAGCGCATGGAGCGATGGCGACGATCACACAGACTACGACGATGAAAGCGAAGGCGATACTTCCGACGAAGCCGCAAGCGACGACATCGAAGACGACGACAGTGTGGCCGAAGAAGCGAATACCGACGATTCAGACGATAGCACTGACGATAAAAGCGACCCCAGCAACAAGGACGAACAGCGTTACAAGTCTTGGGAAGGACGACTGAAAGCGGATGAAGCCCGTTTGAAGAAAGAGCGCGAAGAGTGGGAAGCGCAGCGTAATGCACCGCCAGCCGAGGAAAACCAAAACGAAGACGAACAGGATACCGAAGACGGCCCTGACGAGTTCGAAGACGAGTTTCCAGAAGTAGCGGATTATCTGAAAAAGAAGATAGCGCCAATTCATCAACAATTAACGCAGAGTCAGCAAGAGCAGCAGAGAAAAGCGACCGAGGCGCACTTTAGCCGAATTACGGCCTCGCACCCCGACGCAATAGATGTAGCAAACAGCGAAGACTTTAAAGCGTGGATTGAAGAACAGCCTTACAAAAAAGCAACTGAGTACGTCAAAGTGCAACAAAGCGGCACAGCAGAGCAAGTTATTGCCATGCTCGACGATTTTAAACAAACCTCCAAAAACCATTCTGCTAACTCCCAAAAAATGCCGTCAGGTGTCGTAAAAACCCGACGAACAGCGAAGCCAAGAGGCCGTGTATCGGTGGATGACTTTGATGGCGCATGGGACGAGGCTATTCAGAAATAATAGGAACCCATTATGAAATACGGTGATATTTCCCCACGTACTGCAGCGCATGTATCTAAAGACCTTTTAGAGCGCGGCATACCTTACATGTGCCTTGAGAACTTTGGCCAAAGCAAGCCTTTGGCTGCGAACTCTACGCAGTCCATGACTTTCCGACGCTATGAAGCGCTTGACCCAACGCCAAAAGTGCTTGCAGAAGGTGTCACGCCAACGGGCAACACGCTAACAAAGACTGACGTGACCGTTCAAACTCAGCAGTTTGGTGATTGGATTGAGCTAACCGACGTGATCGAAGATACGCACGAAGACCCTATTTTGTCAGAGTCAACGGAAATCTTGGGCGAGCAAGCTGCCGAAATGATGGAGCTAATTCGTTATGGCGCACTAAAAGCAGGCTCGACTGTGTTTTATGCGGGTACAGGCGTAACCGCACGCGCAAACGTGGCATCTGCAATTAGTCGTGATCTGCAGCGTAAAGTGACCCGATTCTTGAAAGCTCAAAAGGCCAAGAAGATCACTAAGCGCGTGGCGGCATCACCAAACTATGGCACCTCGCCCGTTGCACCAGCGTATGTCGCTATCTGTCACACAGACTTAGAAGGCGATATTCGCGATATGGACGGCTTCGTTGCGGTCGAAGAATACGGCTCAGGCATGACTCCGTTTGAAGGTGAAATTGGTAAAGTAGAAGACGTGCGCTACATTGCATCGCCTATTTTTGCGGCATTTGCTGATGCTGGTGCCACGTCTAGCACCATGCTGTCTACCACGGGTACCAATGCAGACGTTTACCCGATTTTGTTCTTGGGTGCCAACGCTTACGGCATGATCCCGTTCAAGGGCAAACATGCGGTAACGCCAATGGTTGTAAATCCTAAGCCAGCGAATGGCGACCCATTGGGCCAGCGTGGTTCCGTTGGTTGGAAGACTCGCACCGCCACTGTCATCTTGAATGACTTATGGATGGCTCGCGTAGAAGTAACCGCAAGCGTATAACGCAGAAAAGCAAATAAATAAGGCTCACCGATTGGTGGGCCTTTTTTTTCGACTCTTTTTATTAGGTAAAGGTAAACGACCATGGCACACACTAAGACCTCACTAAAATCGCTTACAGAAGCAGAGCTAGTTCAGCTTGGCGCGGACGAATACAACTTGGAGCTTGATACGTCCATGCTAAAAGACGACATCGTAAACGAAATCTGGGACACGATTAAAGCCGCGAAAGATGCGCACAAAGACGCTACAAAAGACTTTGAAGCCGCACCCAGTGAAGACAAAACCAAGGTGACTATCGTTGTCGCCAAGGGCGCAGAAGATGAGCCAGACTATGTGGTCCCTGCAATTAATGGCCGAGTCTGGCAGATTAAGCGCGGTGAAAAAGTAGAAGTGCCTCGCTTTGTGGCCCGACACCTTCAATCATTAACAAAGACCATCTATAAGCCCGTCACCGATGCGAGCGGTAAAGTAGTTGGTAAGCGTGAAGAAGAAGTATCGCGCTACAACGTGCAGGTAGAAATCTAATGGCATCGCTGAGTGAGTTCCGCATAGATATTGCGCCAGATGTGCAGCAGTGTCCAAGCCCTTTTATCGATCGTCAGTTAATTCACGTCGCTATTGAGTTTTGCCGAGATACGAAGATCGCGGAACCGCCAGCACTTAACACCACAGAACTGCCCGATGCGCTAATCGAATACATTGAAGGTATCGCCCACGGTGTGAAATCACGATTGTTTGCCATGCCTGATAAGCCGTGGACCGAGCTAAGTATGGTCGACTATCACAAATTACGCTTCGACGAAGCCAAAGCAGACGCGAAAGCGGCTTACATCATTGGCGAGCAATCCAACCCACTAACCATTGAATCTAAGCCGTTCGGCTTCTAGGCAGGAAACACCATGGCAACCACTAAAGTTGTAAGCATCATCAAGCGGGTGCAAACCGCTGTAAATGACGCAACAGGCATCGTGTGGACGGAAAAAGAGCTATTAGAGCACTTTAACGATGCGATCAGAGATATTGTTTTGCACAGACCCGACGCAAGCGCCATAAACACGGTTTTTAGCTGTAAGGGCAACTCTAGCAAGCAATCTCTGCCTAGCGAAGCGTTAAGGCTTATTGAGATTATTCGCAATGATCAAGGACGTGTCATAACAGAAATTGACCGTTCAACATTAGATGCTACACGCCCAGACTGGCACCAGAGTGAACCAAGCGCATCGATTGAGCATTTTGTGTATGACGAGCGAGACCCAAAGCACTTCTATCTTTATCCGCGACCCGGTGGAGACGTGGCAAATCCGCACATAATTGAGTTGATTTACTCAAGCTGTCCGGAAGAAATAGTGATACCCGAGCAAAGCATTAAAGACGGATCAGATACAACAACGATACCGCTCGACGACACCTACGCTAATGCAATTATCGATTTCATGTTGTCACGCGCATACAGCAAGGACCTTGGCAGCGCAGCAAACGCAAACAGAGCCTCAACCCACTACCAAAAGTACGGCAACGCGCTAGGCGTAAAGCTGCAAGCTGACGCAATGATGATGAAAGAGGGGAAATAAGCGATGAGTTGGCCAACATTTACCGTTGATGTAACGCAAAACAGCAATCAAATTAAGATTTATGGACCTGTTCCAGCAAGCGAGATCCCGGCAGGGTTTGAGGTGATCATAGGCAATGTCAGTAACTTAGAAGTAAGTTATGGCACCGCTATCATGTATGACGGCAGCAACAATCCCTATTCACATCTTTATCTAGTTCGGCCGTATACCGGAACAACAGCGACCAATTTAGAAATGGTGGTCAAACCTACCGGATCGCAATTCAATGATGTGGTTGGCATTTTTCAGAACGGATCGAATCTGCTAAACAACACCATGGAAGGCTACCGACAGTTTGTGGAGGGCACTACCCCTGTTACTTTCCAGCCGTTAGATGAAAACGCTGCCCCCATATCGATTAAGCCGCTTCAGCAAATGAACCAAGAGGCCCAAGCAACGATTGATAGTCAGACTTCTGACTTTAATGCTCTGATGTCTAGTACAACAGAGCGAATTGATGAAGCTCTTGCATCTGCACAGAACTACGCAAACGATACGATCAGCACTCTTAATACGGAAACGTCAGCAGCTATTACCGCTATGGGTAACAGCGTAGAGACTGCGATTGGCACGTTTATGAACGGAGTTGGCAGCTCTTACTATTCAGATACACAGTCTGGCTACGTAACAAAGCCAGAAGAGTTCATTGAAACCAACACGCCAAATACCATAATTGATCCGAATACAGCACCGATTATGGTGGATGGTCGATTGGTTGAAGTTACTGACCAGAATATTGTTTTACCTAGCGCACCATTTGCTTCTGACACTTCGCGTACTGAAACATCATTAGTTACTACTGGTGCGGTTGATAAGGGCGATTTTGTTGTAGTTGATCAGGAATTGGTAACTAACGGTACTTTTGATACTGACACAAGCGGTTGGGGTGGAAGTGCAACATTATCAACTCAAGCTGGTAAGCTTAGTGCTGAGATAACAGCACAATATCAAAACTTTACTCAGAGTCTTGATAGCATAGTTTCAGGTGCTAAATATGTATTGAGCTTTGATTTAATCTCAAATAACGTGAATATTTATATCGGTTTAGGATCTGCCGCATCCTATCCAAGAATTCAACCTCCTAAAAATTTAACGACTGGAAATTATCGTTTCGTATTTACAGCAGCAAGTAATCTTTTGCAATTCATCTCCGATTCATCGATAGGTTTAATCGAGATTGATAACATATCAGTAAAACCCTACCACGACACCTACCAAGCAATTGAGGACGTGCCAACAGCTACCAGCCTTGCAAACACAACGTACTTCCAACCAATCGAAGACGGTATTTCCCGTCAAGACATTGCAGTACATCGAGTCAATAAATCTACTCTTGCTTACGACAAATACGCTTTCAAAGGTACTAAGAAATTCAGTGCAGAGGAAATGTCATTAAAGACACCTGTGATGGATTATTACTTTGGAGGAGCTGACAGCAACGGTTTATGGTCTGATGCTACATATTGGTATGTTCCTATTGCGGCTTTTACTCGTTTTAACGCAGGCGCTTACCATCCTTGGTTTAATGAGTTTGGGACTGCCGTCTATACAAACTCATTAAACGACAACAATACTAGCGCGCTATGGTATAACGGTCATGGATCTTCATTTCCAATCGTAAGTGTGCGTGACAATTTCTTAACATCAAAAGTAAACCAAGCAGCTATATTTAAAGGGGCACTTCCGGGTACGGCAGCCAAGGCACGACCAGATGGAGTGCTTTACGACAAAGTTTACCTCAACCAAACTTTAGACCTTCGACTGAAAGCATACGCTGAATCTAAGCAAGATTTGTTGAATGAAGTTTCTCAGCAGATTGAAAATGGCAGTTACGGGAATGGGATTGAGGGAGCAGTTAGTGGTTACGCTGTTATGGGAATACCTAGTGTAAAAGATCGGACGTATGGCGCAGTTTCATTGGGCGCTTTTTTAAAGAGCATGCTAATTCCAGCATACTCTTATAAAAGTAAAATGTTTGTAATTGGTAACAGCGGCCAGAATTACAAGGTAAACTCAATTAATGCGGATGGGCGCATATGGCTTAGTACCGAATACGGCTTCACCCCATTTGAGGATTTTATTATTGGGGCTTCTTATATATTTTATATAACTAAAGAGTCTAACAACTTATTCCGCAACACAATGCCACACACTGATTTAATAGGAAATCCTGCTAATTATCCTCAGTCTTTAAAAGATCGATTGTCTGCTGGTAAGTCTGTTGTTGGTATGAATCCTTTGTTGGTTGGGCAAGATGGTACTGATTACTCAAGCATGGCATCACCTTTTACCATGACTTTTTCTAAAAAGTTAACCAAATTTCTTTCTACAATCTATTTCCCTAATGATCAAACAACATATGAAGCTAATATTGTTGTAGATGAAACAAATAAAGTAACAAACACTAATCCTATTTCTGGATTACAATATTTTATGATTTTTAACTACACAGCTAAAACCAACTCAGCTATAGAGCCTCAATCTGGTACTACGTTATCTGTATTGCCTAAAGTATTCTCCAGTAACAGCTATTCAATACACCAAGGTGGTAATGCTGTTTATAGTGCTATTGGTAAAGTGCCAGTGAGCAATGCTGCTGATGGGTACGAGCAAAAGGCTTTGGAAAACACAGCATTCACTTGGGACGTTTTAGTAGGCACAAAAAATAAGGACACTATGATAGGTTCTTACCCAGTAGGGACTTTGTTTTACATACCAGACAGCAGCATTTCTGAAAGATCAGGTAGCGATAAACCTGTAGATGGGCATGTTTACAAATTAATTAACTACGAAGGCCAAGAAGTGAGCACGCTGGCGACAAGTGCATTTGGGTATTCTGTTAGGTTTGAAGATTTAGGAGCTGCTTTACTAAAAGCAACCCACTCACAAATATTGCTTAATGGTGCCGTATCACCAGCATCAAAACGCTTCTATGCTCTTAGTGAATTAGATAATGGCCTGGCGTGTCTTGATATGTACAGCCAAGAAATGATCAGCAATGCTGGGGTGTACGATGGCGATAGCGCACAATTCACTCAACTTAGTGACGGAACTTTGCTGGACGATAACGCCAATACGATTATCACCTCTGTACGCTCAATACCGCTTAACTCATTCGTAGGGAGCAAATAATGAACGAGCAAATTGAAAGAATGATTGCCAAAGATAAACCATTAAGTGCTATTAAATTAGTGCTAAAACAGGCAATCGAAGAGGAGAATAAGGCTCAATTTAATTCTGAAATGCTTACTAAATACACTGCGCTATTCACTGTAACGGAATCGTATGTTGAAACGGAGATAAACGACATTGGTGAAGAGGTTGAAATCACCAAGGAGCGGGAAGTTATTCCGGAGGGTACGGTTTCTTTTACTGACTGGCTGAATGAAACGGTGATTGTCACGGAAGGCGTTGAAGAAGTGCGTGACGAAGACGGTATGATGATCACGCCAGCCGTTGAGGAAGCTACTGAATTGGTTCGTCCTTATGTTCCACTGACTGCGGATGAGCTTGAGGCCAGAGCAACAAAGTACCTAGCCCCATTTATTAACAAAAATAAAATCACTGAAGCAAAATCCTATCTGTCCAAAACGGATTGGATAATCGCTAAGATAGCTGAAGCAAATGTAACAGGTGGCGATGTTACTCCATTAACACAACAGTATGCTGATGAGCTGGTTAAGCGCGAAGAGGCTCGCACGACGATCAACGAATTAGAAAGTTAAACCATTGGAAATGTAAATAAGAACTCACGGCCGCGAAAGCGGTTTTTTTGTGCCTGAAATAAGCAGAGGAGGCCATTATGTTTGGAATTGATTGGGTAGTATTGGGCGCTGCGGCCTTGGTGTCGTGGGGAGTTAATAACCTGCTCACACCAGAGCCTCCTCCTCAGAGGCCTATTTGTTATATCACAGAGCCGCACGGTACGGGTGAGTTAATCACCCCCGTTTGGTGCGATGAATACGGTAAATAAATAACGGAATCGATTTCTATGACCCTACGAATCACGGATTTTACGGGCATAGCGCCCGTTGTTGCCCCGCACAAATTAGCCCCTTTGGCCCAAGTCGCTAAGAACGCACAGCTCGAAAGAGGCCAGCTTGAAGCAATGAAAGGCAATGCGTTTGTTGCTTCTACGCAGCTTAATAATGTTCAGTCTATTGCGCGTTATCAGCCAGGTGAAACGCCTTACTGGTTTGAGTTCAGCTCTCACGTCGATATGGTACCGTCTCAGATATTTGGTTCGGCACGAAGTGAAATGTATTGGACAGATGGTGTGAAACCAAAGCGCACCACGTCAAGCATTGCAACGGCAACCTCGCCATACCCTAGTGCTTCGTTTTCTTTGGGAGTACCAGCGCCAGACGGTCAAATTGTTGCGGGTGATATTACAGGGGATGCGCCAGAAACCGACTTTGAATTAGAAGACCGTGTTTATGTTGTGACCTTTGTTACAGAAGAAGGGTATGAAGGCGCACCGTCGCTACCAGTGAATATTGAGTTAGGCACAGAGCAGGGTTGTACCCTATCTAATTTGCCAACGTCATACGACGGTAATTACAACATCACCCGCAAACGAATTTACCGTGGTACCGCTGCATCGAGTGATATTCATTTTCTTACCGAGTTGGACCTAGCAACAAGCACTTATATTGATACTGCAGAAGCATTAACGCTTGGTGAAGCTCTATCAACTTACGACTATGACTTGCCGTCTGATGACCTAATAGGTCTAACGGTTATGCCCAACGGTGTGCTGGCTGGCTTCAATGATAATCAGCTTTGCTTCTCAGAACCTTTCTTACCTTACGCTTGGCCAAAGATGTATCGGCTAACGACAGAAAACCCAATTGTTAGCATTGCGGCTATTGGTTCGGGCTTGCTAGTGACCACGACAGGTAAACCGTATTTGGCGTTGGGCACGACACCGGGCTCTATCTTGCTGCAACAAATGGATAGTAACCAATCGTGTGTTAGCAAGCGTAGTTTGGTCGATGTTGGTAATGCCGCAATTTATGCGTCTCCTGATGGCTTGGCTAAGGGCAGTGCTTCGGGCGTTCAGCTAATCGGAGATGATTTGTTTTCTCGTGATCAATGGCAAGCGCTAAAGCCTGAAAGTATTCATGCTTATTACCATGACGAGAAATACATATTCTTCTATGACAACGGAACCAAGCAGGGCGGCTATGTCTTAGACTCGTCAGCAAAGACGGGTGCGCTAACGGAGCTGGATTTTTACGTCGATTCTGGTTTCAACGATTTAGCAACGGACACACTTTATCTGCTCAAAGATGGCGATATTCTTTCTTTTCAACAGGGTGATCTTGTCAGCTATACATGGCGTTCAGCGCAATTTTTATTACCTAATCTGATGCCATACAGCGTTTGCCGTGTCGTTGCTGATCCCTATCCAGGTGAAATTTCCATTATTTTTGATGGTGTGGAGACGATTGTTACCTATCAAGACGATCAACCCTTTCGAATACATACAGGAAGGCGAGCAAGGTTTGTCGAAGTGGAATTACGGGGAACAAACACAGTAAAAGCCGTTTTAATTGGCAATGATATGGAGTCCGTGAATGGCTAAGGCAAAGCGACCACAAATAGAGCCAGCTCGCTTTACTGGCCAGCTATCAGGCATCAACACATTGCTCAACGCCATCCGCGAACAAATCCAGATCGATCAAGGTGACCGTGGTGACCCGCTAGACAGAGCGGTAAAGATTCGAGATTTAACCGATGCAGGTGTGGCCGAGTTTCTTTTATCGAAGCGTGGCAAGGGCCAATACGCGACCGTAGTTGCACCGTCTGGCAATCAATTGGTTACTGCGGCCCCGCCAAATCCTAAAAACCTACAAGCTAACCCAACCACGGCCAATGTCTATTTGACGTGGAACGCACCAAACTACCCTTACCATGCTTACACAGAAGTATGGCGCAGCACAGAAAACAACCTTTCTACCGCTGTAGACTTAGGGGCCAGACCCGCTTATCGATACTATACGGATGCTGTTGACCCAGGCAGGACGTTTTATTACTGGATTCGCTTTGTTACGCATGCTGGTAAAAAGTCTGACTACAACGCTGTGGATGGCGTTAGCGCGACAACCAATCTTGATCCATCAGTAGTTCTTGAAACGCTGAATGACAAAATTACATCGAGCCAGCTTGTTCAGGGCCTACGTGATGAAATAGTAAAAATACCCACCATTGAAAACGCAATTCAGTCCGAAATTGCAGACAGAGTGCTTGCAGTATCAAACGAAGTTCAGAACCGCTCTGAAGCGATTGCGCAAGAAAAACAACAAAGAATTGAAGCGATAGGTCAAGAGGCAGAGCAGCGAGCCAATAGCATACTTACTGAATCGCAAGATCGAATTAAGTCATTTCAAGCGCTTCAATCTATTGAAAGTCTTGTTGGCAATGATGCGCGAGAATTAAAAGCACTCGCTCGTATTTCTAATGAAGAAGTGGCTCGGATACAGCAGTACCAAGAGCTCACCGCCTACTATCAGACGTTAAGAAGCACGTCGTCGGCTCAAGTAAATAGGCTTGATGAAGCGATCGCAAACGAAAGCTCAGCGCGAGCGTCATCGATTACGGCGTTAACGGCTAAATTCGAAAGTGACTTAGGGGTTGCAAGGGATTCAGCAGTTGAAGAGGCGATCAATGTAATAGCGACCGATGAAAGTGTTATTGCCGAGGTGCTTAATAAAATATCTGCGGCAGACACAACCGGATGGGCAACAACAACCTATGTAAATAATAATGCAGTCACTCCATTAAATGCGTTATCAAGCAGAACCAGTACGCTTGAGAGTCAGTATCAATCCATCGACAGTACCTATTTGTCACAATCAAACTTTGCAGACTGGCAACAAACATACACGGCAGACCAAACAGCAACGGCAGAGCGCCTAGATTCACTTGAATCGTCAGTAACGGACCCAACCACGGGACTATCAAGCAAAGCCAGTGTGAGCCAGCTAACACAAGCTAAAAACGATATTTATAACAGCTCTGTTTCGCAATTCGGGAGCATTGATGCCAAGTTTCGGAGCCAGCAAAGTGACATTAATGCGCGTGCGACCCAAACGGAAGTGAACGATATAGCGGCTGGAATAGATGACGCCAGCATTAAACGTCTATCTCAAGCCGTCGCAACTCTTAAACAAGCAAGCTTTGATGCTCAAGCACAACAACTCAAAAGCATTGATCAGTCTGTTAATGCCGATAGGGCGCAAATAAGCCGCCTTGATCGTATCGAGTCCGAATACAAGACAGGACTAAGCTCTGCCAGCGCATCCATAACTCAAGCACAAAGAACATTTGCTGATGAATTATCTTCATTGGCCGAAGTGGTTGAGCAGTACGAAGCGGCATATGAAACAGATAAAGCAACGACTCTTGCAACTAAAACAGACGTTAATGAGATAGCAGCTTGGCTTGATGGTGCAAGCGTTAAGAGACTATCCCACGTTATCACTGTGCTAAAACAGTCAAATTTTGAAGCACAGACTCAAAATATTAAAAATATCGAGCAGTCCTCAAAAGCCGATCGTTCCCAAATAACACGATATGAACGGCTAGAGTCCGAATACAAATCAGGATTAAGTGCAACAAAAGCGTCTATTACCGAACTGTCAGAGCTTGTAAGCACAGAGACAACGGCAAGAGCTACGGCGATAACCCAGATTGAAACAACCATAAATAATCAAACTGCAACAATTGAACAGCAAGCGAAAAGCATTGACGGTTTACGTGCAAACTGGACAGTAAAATTTCAGATAGACGACAACGGGGTAAGACGAGTCTCAGGTTTTGGCCTTATTGCTGATGGTCAAAGCACAGGCGCACACTTTGACGTTGATCAATTTAGCATATCAAAGCCTGGCGCTGATGCGCTGGACTTTTCCGTTGCCGATGTCCCTCAACCAGACGGCACAACAAAACGCATGGTGGTGATGGATGCGGCCAGCCTGGTGAACTTGGTGGTCACCAACGCAATGATTGAAAATATTTCTGCTGACAAGATAACGGCTGGAAAAATCAACTCCCTTCGAATTGATACGGACACGCTTACGGTCAGAAAAGTTCGGTCTTCTAATTACATTCCCAATCAGACAGGCGTTCGATTGGATGATGACGGATCGTTTGAACTGAACTCAAGCACAAGCGATGGTCGGGTTCAGCAAGACGGTGACGGCATCAAAGTTTTCGACAGAAACGGCACTCTACGAGTAAAAATAGGAAGGTTATAATGACTGAATACATTTACGACATTATCAAAGGTCAAAAAAAAGTTGTTCCGCTTACTTTTAGCGACAGCAATGGCGAAAAACTAAACTTCGAATCTTGTGCGTTTTCTTTCGCTATTGATGTGCTTAACGAGAGCGGGGAAACCATAGAAACAATAGAAGAAAATAGTGTTCAAGCTGCGGACGGTGAGCCAGGCAAGATCAATATTACTTTTACGCCAGAGTTCACCAGCACATTAAAAGAAGGGGTGCATAGGTTTAGGATCAAGACGAATTTCAGCTCTCCAAATGGGGATATGATAACCATCACAAACGATCCGATAAGAGTATTAAATGGCTGAGTATGGGTTTGTAACTTACACCGCTGGCGGGTCAGAAGGGTTTAAGTTAAGTACGCGAATCACCAAAAAAGTGCTTGATGTTGTTGTTGGCGCGAACGACTCGGGCACCTTGCGGTTCGACATACCGGACAACCTTCATGTTGCTATAACAGTTGTTCAGCTGGATGGCGATTCGAATATGAGACATTACCCGCATAAAGTTACGTTCGATGTGGGGGCGCGAGTTGTGTCTTATTCACCTAGTGTTACTTATGATTCAAATTTAGATCGTTTTCCAGAATGGTGTAAGCCAGCAAGAAGCCGATCAGCGATCATTATTTACGCATTTGTGCCGGGGTAAAAAATGACTTACGGCTTTGAAGTAACAATCAACAACACTCAGGTTAAATTAGATGACCAGTATAGAAACATTGTTCTTTTGGGTAAAAAGTCTGTTTGGCTGACAACGGGATACCGTGAGGTATCATTTAGCGAGTTTGCGCACACAAATATGACGGTAGCCATTAGGCATTTAGGTTTTGGTATTTCTTTTCTAGGTTATATTTTTAGCGGAGGGCGTAGGGTAGGCGTTAGGCTTTACGTGAGTGGATCGGGTACCGCCAACTTTGCTGTTTTGGTGCCATTCTATACGCTGCCGGAAGAAGGTTGTGGAATCATACTTTATGACGAAAATGGCACTCAGAAATTTCACTCAGACCATACTTACATGGACGTTAAAAACACGGGATATATTAGTAGTGGCGGAATGGCAACACAGCAGGATATGTACATTCTATGCAACCCTCAAAGCCCCAGCATTACGTTTTCATCGAGCGGGGGATCAACAACTTACCCAGTCACAGCTATGGTGCCTTATCAAGTATGTAATACGGCTTACAAGTATGAAACTGTTTGTAGCTACAAAAGCCCTACCTATCAATGCAGCTATGTTTTTGGGCAGGGCTATGTTTGTGGATTTTCAGGAGGCGGGTATAGCTGCGAAAGCAAGCTTGTGTCTTACCAAAGTTGTACCACGCTTTATAGGATGGAAATAGTGGGGTACAGGACAGATAGCTGGGCAGAAGTAAGATGCACCAAAACACTCGGTTTAGTGTGGCAAGGAACGGACGGTTATCTAAGTCAAAGCTCAGTAACCCTCAACAATAACCAAGTTGTTGACTCTTCTGTTGTGTACGGCAGCCACCTTTATTATCAGCAGTTAGGCTTCCCGCCCCCATACTATGCCGTGGTCAACACACCTGGAAACGCGACATCGTTTAGCGCGCCAATAATTACAACGAGAGCCATCGTTTAATTAGTGACCATATTGCTGACTTATGATAACGAATAAGCTATAGTTTTCCCATGCTGCCAAACGTGTAAGCAAACCAATTACCCTATCAAATAACCGCCTTCTTGGCGGTTTTTTTGTGCCTAAAAAAAGGTATACGTCATGAATACCCCTCAAGAAAATAAAGAGTTAATCCCATCAGAAGAGTTCATTAAGCAGGTTTTGGCGGGCAAGGTGAACGAGAAAATCGAAGAGCTAGAAGCGGAGCTGCTAACGCTTGAGCAAGTAGAAATGCCGGTGGAGCACCGATTTATAAACGGCATGTATGTTCGAGAAATAACAATCCCGAAAGGGACCATATTGACGGGTGCCGTGCATAAGTTCGATTACGTGGACATCATGTTAAGCGGTGACATAGCAGTGGCAACACCAGACGGAATAAAGCGTTTTCAGGGTGTGAATATTATGGATGGCAAGGCGGGAAGAAAACGCGCGGGTTATGCCTATGAAGATACTCACTGGGTAACAGTGCATAAAACCGATGAATCAAACCCTGAAAACATTGTGAAAGAGCTGACAGTTCGCACAATGAGTGAATACAAATCTTTGCCAGAATCGAACAAGCAGCCATCTATTGAAACCAAAGGGGGTCCGCTATGTCAGTAGCCATCGCAGCAGTGGGTGTAACTGCCTTTTCTGCTTATAGCTCCAACAAAAACGCGAACAAATCCATGGACCAGCAAGGTGACGCGCTTGCATCTCAAAACGCTATCGCTCAGCAGCAGCTTGATATGGCAAAGGAGCAGTACGATTACTATAAAACCACCTATCGACCACTAGAAGAAGAGGTTGTTGCTAACGCAGGGATTAGCAGTGCTGAGCAGCAAGAAATGGTCACGAAGGCGGGTTTAACAACGCAATCAGCCTTTGATAGTGCAGAAGCGTCTCGCAATCGAAACTTGCAGCGTATGGGGATTAACCCGAATTCTGGCGCCTACGCTGAGAACACTCGAAAGTCCGCGATATCCAAAGCCGTTGCTAAGGCCAATTCTCAAAACACGGCAAGAGCAACCGCTGAGCAAATGGACTACAGCCAAAAAGTGGCGGCTGTGGGCCTTGGTAAAGGGCTGCCATCGTCGTCTGCTGGATTAATGAGTAGCGCGTCAAGCAACTACGCTAACCAAGCCAGTGCCTATGGCACTCAAGCACAAATGTATGGACAGCAAACGTCGGGAGCAGTCCAAATGGGCATGGGTATAGCGGGGGCCGCTATGGATTCTTATGGCTCATATGATGATCAGGGTAAGTGGAAAGGTTCTGCTGATGGTGAATTTAACCAAGGCAGGTTTGGCGCAGGTTTATTGGGGATTAATCGATGAGTTTTGGATTAGGATATTTAGCAGACGGCTTTCTAAAAGGCCAAGAGCGCAACAGAAACTGGGGACTACGCCAAAAGCAAGAAGAGCGAAGCCAAGCGGCAGATCAACGAGCTCAAGAGTCTCATGGTATCGGCATGCGAATTGGCGGTGTTAATGCTGCTATGGCTGAAGAAAAAATGACGCCAGAGGCAATAACTCAAAGGCAAGAGATGGCAGGAATTGGCCTAGACGCAGCGAGGCAAAGCCTGACCAATGCGAAAGCACAAGGCATCGGCATTCAACAACAAAACACTGCTAGAGAGATTGAGCTGTCACCGGAGTATCAAAATTTTAAACAACAATCTCAAGAGCAAAGCATAAGGGCTGCGAAGTTGGACAATCAATACAAAGAATATCGCAACACCGAAGCAGGACAAAAAGTCAGCGAAGAAGCACTTGCCTGGGATAAGCGCATTTCTGACATTGTTAACCAAAAGGATGAGGCATTAGCGCAAGTTCAGCTCGCGGAGGCGCTGGACATGAAGCGTTACAGAATGATTCAGCTGATTAAGAGTGGCGACCCTATGGGGGCAGCCATGATGGTCAACATGTCAAAAGATAACAAGTTTGAAAACGTGGCCACTTTTGATATGACTAAAGATGGCGGGATTATTGGCTATGACACAAGCGGTAATGAAGTCGCCAGTATACCGGCTCAAGAAGTAAAAGGCGTGATTGAGCGCGTTAAGAGTCGTCAGCCAGCAGATAAAGAGTCGAAAATTACTATGGTACCTATTTATAACGATATGGGAGATAAGATAGGTGAGCGTCCTGCTATTACTGAAACGGACTCAGCAACAGGCGAGCAATACATTAAGTACCTTGAAGAGCGAGACGAAGACCCCGATGTAATCAAACTCGCAAGACTCATGGTTGCGGCTGGAACGATGACAGTAGAAGAATTTGAAGAGGATTATGGCCCTTACGGCCAGTCAGGCCAGACGCAAGCCACTAACCCTCAACGGCAAGCCGCACCAGACCCTTATTCAGTGGGCATACCACGACCAAAGCCAGCACCAACAACACCTACCCAGCCAGGCGGAATACTCCAGTCGTCCAGTGTGAATGAGCGATATTCGCGAAGCGTGCCATTAGATCCTAACGCCTCCCTGTATCGATAACACCTCATTGAATCAAACCAGTACATCACAAGCCGCCCAGAAGGGCGGCTTTTTTTGTGGAGAACACCGTGGATAATCAGAAAAGACAAGAAATGGCGCGATTGGCCCAAATCCAAAAAAGAATTGAAAAAAGATTAAGCGAAAAACGAGCGCTCAACGCACCAAAAGTAGAAAACGAACAAGGCTTTTTCGGTGACTCTGTTGATGCGCTGCAGCATGGTATTTTAAGTGGTGTTGCCGACCTAGCAGACGGTGCAAGATACCTAACCGGATCAGAGACGGCAGGTAAAGGTGCCGACTTGTTACGTAAGCAAGCAAACAACCAAATCGATCAAATGTCTGAAAGTGGCCGCGAGGCGTTCCAGAACTTTGGCGTGGAAGAAAACGACGGTAGTGTGCTGGGTTACGGCTTTAAAGAGGGTAGCAACGCAAAAGGTTTTGGCCTTAACTTTATCAGTGGATTGGGTAGCTTTGCGCCAACAATGGCCCCCGGATTTGGTGTTACTAAGGTCATCTCGGCGGCGGGCAAAGCAACAGGAGTTGCAGGTAAAAGCGCTAAAGCGGCTACAGTGTTAGACAAAGGCGCTGATGTAGTAGGCTTTGGTGGTGTCGGTGCTGCGAGCATTGGCGGTTCTACAGGTAATCAAGCCTATGAAACCGTTGCTAATGCAGACTTTAATATCCTGAAAGACGCTGAAATTTTTCAGAATCGTTATTGGGAGTTACGAGACACAAAAGAGCTGGACCATCCCGCAGCGTTAGAGCAGGCGCGTGAAAGCGTGGCGCGAGAGCTGGCAACCGAAGCGGCAAAAGATGGTGCCATTATGGGTGCGATTACCCAGGGCGCACTTGGGCCAGTGATGGGTAAGCTATTCCGTGGTGAAGCTGGCGGTATTGGTAAAGCGGCCGCAACGGGTGCTATTACAGAAGGCTCACAAGAGTTTGTTGAAAGCGGTGGTCAAACAGCTATTTCTAACATGGCGGTTAATCCAGCGGTACCAACTAAAACAATGGATAATGTAATTGGCGATGCGCTGACAGGCGCCATTGTTGGTGGTCCAGTCGGTGGTGCTTTTGGTGCTTTTGGTGCCTCTGGCGCTTCTTTCAATCGTTTTCGTAAACCTAAAGACAATACAGATGATCAACTTAACCTCTCTGAGCAAGATCAAGGCTATCAAGCTGTAGAGCAACAGCTTGCCGAGATTGAAGGCTTGATGGTTGAAAATGGCGACAACTTAACTGAATCTGAATTTGCAGAGCTTGAAGCAAAACGAAATGAGCTGCTTCAGCGACGAGCCGAACTGACTGGCGAGCAACCTATGGACTTTTCTGGCCCAGTAGAAAGCCAACAAACTCAACCAGAGCAGCTTGCTCTACCCAATCAAAATATCATCTATGGTGAGCGCCCAGAACCAAGCCAAGAGCAAATCCAGGCGCGTCAAAAGAACCAAGCAGCCTTTGAGGGGCAATTTGGTGAGCCACGGAATACAGGAAGAGAGGGTGAATACCTTGGTCAAGTCTTTCCTCAAGGCACCGAGCAGCAGCAAGACGGCAATGTCTACGATGGCGAAGTGTTGCGCGATCCTTTGCCGCTTGAGGCTCCACAGAAGGTGGCTGATGTACTAGCGCTTGAAGACTCAGGAATCATTTATGGCGAAAAACCTGAAAGCAATGTTCGCCCCGCACGATCCGACGGTTTAACCGATCCATACACAGGGCCACAACCAAGCCGTAAAAATGACGATCCAGTTTATCAGGAAGTCAAACGTAAGCAGCAGTTGCTACAGCAGCAAGAACAGGAAGCAAAGCACTTACGTGATGATTTGAAAATACGCCAGCAGGCAGAAAAACAGCAGTCTCAGCAGGTGCAGCTTGATGGCCTAGAAAGCAAGACTGAAATCAAGGCAGCGAAAGGCAACACCACAAAAGCCTACACACCATCAAATCAGCCTGTAGATTTGCAATACCATATCGTTGACGCCAACGACTTGGTTACGAGCAATAACGAAGACCTGTCACCCAATCCAAGCTACCCGCAAGCGCTACAGAACCGCGACCGAACAACAGACTCAAGCCGCGACCAAATCAATCGAATGGCAAACGGCCTGATCCCTGAAAAGCTAATTGAAAGCGCTGACGTATCGACGGGCGCGCCCATTGTTCGAAATGGTGTGGTTGAAAGCGGCAACGGTCGAACGCTAGCCATCCGAAAAGCGTACAGCGAAGGCAAGGCAGGGAATTACAAGAGCTACCTAGAGCAAAATGCAGAACGCTTTGGCATCAACCCTGATGAGTTGACTCAGTTTGAAAACCCCGTATTGGTTCGCCAGCGTCAAACAGAAATGACACCGGAGGAATTAACCGCTTATACCAAGGATGCCAACACGAGCGAAGGTCAAAGCTTGAAACCGTCGGAGCAAGCAAAATCCGATGCTCAGCGGATCCAAACTGAAGACTTGGATCTAGTGAACTTGCCTGAGTCGGGTGATGTAGCTGCACCTAGCAACAAAGCTTTTATCAGTAAATTTTTAGGGCGATTGAGCGACAATGAGCGAGCGGGGTTGGTTGGTAAAGATGGATCATTAACTCAGCAAGGCGCGACGCGCCTCCAAAATGCGATATTTGCTAAAGCCTATCAATCTAATGAGTTGATTGATGAAGCTACAGACTCTACGACAAGTGATGTGAAGGGCGTAACAAATGCCCTTGTAATCGCCGCACCTAATTACGCTAAGCTTAACGGTGATCTGCCAGAGCTAACAAAAACGATTGTGGATGCAGTTGCACTAATCAAGAAAAGCCGTCGGGACAATATTGCTCTTCAAGAATTAACAAGTCAGTTTGATATTGAGAAGGGGGAGCCGGTTGATTCTGCGACATCTGATCTAGCCAATTTCTTGAATAACAACATTCGATCAGCAAAACGCATGGGCGATGGTCTATCATCATTAGCTATTCAGGCGAAATCAGCGCTCCAAAACTCCCAAAGTGAAGGCCTGTTCGGAACAGCGCCAGCACCTACAGCAAAAGGTTTAATCAATGCCAACGAACAAATTAGACAACAAAGACCAAGCACCATTCAAACTCAGCCCGAAACAGCTACGCAAAATGCTAGTAATAGCGACGGACGAGGTGAACAACAGCGGGAAACACCAGGACGAAGCACCGCTAGTGGTACCGGACGAGTGGAGACAGGAGATCAAGCGGGACAACCAGAACAACAAGAAGTAAAGCTAAGCAAATCCGGAAAACCGTTTAGCTCAGAAAAAACAGCGCGCCTTTCTCAGACATTCAAAACCACACCCAACGCCGAAGTGGTCCCCGTAGACAAAGGTTTTGGGGTGCGTGGAAAAGCCATACAAGAGCAATCTGACACGACCGCAGCGAATATTGAAAATAATGCCAGTGAGACAAATCTTAGTGGTAAACAAGTAGACGATCTTGGTAAACAAAATACCGATATTAGTGAAGAAAGTGCCGCAACTGGTAAAGAAGTCTCTGATATTACCATTACTGGTAAACCTAAAGAGGCTACGCGAAAACTCTCAGAGTCGTTTAATGGGCCGTCCTACGCACATTTTAATGATGCTCGCTCACGCATGGATGATGGAAAGCCCGTTTCCATTGAAGAATTACGAGATGGATTTGAGCGTTTAGCATCCGACCCTGAGTCTGCAAAAGCAGAGCTTAATAAGCTTAATAAAAAGCAGCTAATGGGATTTGTGACCCACGCATACTCTGATACCAAGAAAGCCAAGTTGGTTGACATGGCTTATACCTCGGCATTGAAGGATTACCGTTTTATCGGCAATACGTCTGGCATGATTACGTCACGTAGCTACGATGAAGCAGGAATTATTAAAGAAAGCCGTGAGCATCTTGCAACACTCACTCAACAGCAAGTAGACGACTACGCACAGTTCCGTCGCGACCAAATTGCAGAACGTACTAAACAAATCGAAGAGCGTAATAAGCGCATCCAAAATCCAGAAACGCTTGATGATTTCCGCGATGCTATTCGTGCAAAAGGCCGCGATAACTTAACCGACCAGCAGCTAGCCGAATATGATCGTCTTGTTGCTGAAAAGGATATGGCCGATAAGCCAGTAGTGAAAACAGGTTTAGATCAGGAAGAGGCTATTGAACTAGGTGAGCCAGAAGAATCTAAACACGGCAAAACTGGCGAAACCATTTTTAATGTAAAAGTGATCACTAAACTAGGAAAAGATAAATTTAAGGAAGCAGCGGCCTTTGCTCGTTCTATGGGGGGTGGGTACTACCGCGGGAATTTTTATTTGAAAACCCGTGAGGATGCAGAGGTGTTTAGTGGTTGGGTGAATGGTGAAGATGTTGACCTTACTCAGAGCAAGCAGGAAGCAAAAGCAGCTAAGAAAACCAAATCAGCTGAGAAGCTAAAAGCCATGGCAGATCGTTTAGAACAACAAGCAAGCGGTGTGCTCAATGCCGATCGTAAAGAGAATACGTTTAAGCGAATGAACGAGGCAGATTCTGCGCGTAGTCGAGCAAACCAAGAGCTTAAAACAGCCGCAATGATGAAAGCGATCGCAGAAAATAATCAGTCTGTTTTAAAGGGCTTAACTCAAAAAACACAAATTGATTTATTGCAAAAACTTGTTCGCTCTCTTGAATACTACGCTCCATCTGACCTAAAACAAACTACTCGAAATGGCGACACTGTTTTCAAAGATAACGTGGCACCGGAGACAAAAGTTAAGTATGTAAAAATGCCACTAATCGATGCTCGTCCAGCTCTTCTTGATGATCTTGCCCAGCGGATGACTAAATCTAAAGGCTACGTTTTGGCAGGAAGGTCTATTCGTCGCAAAACCGCCAATGCCGATAACTCTAAAACTATTAACATGAATCAGCAGGAGCTTGATGCTCTACGTAAGTATGTAGATAACCACCAAGAGGAACTTAAATACAACTTCGCGAAAGACATGAACGCTGATCTTAAGCGCCTTGAACGCATGGGTATTAAAAATCGCAACTCTTTACGGGCTGCTTTGCTTGAGTTCATGCAAATTGAAAATGGTTTGTCGAATGTTAGTGAGGCACAGACTAAGCTAGGAATTATGGAGCGAGACCTACAGCGCACAGTTGTCGGTAATCGCAATGCTTTCAATGACTTCTTTCCAACCCCAAGAGAAACGGCTAGCGAGATAGTTGAGTTAGCCGATATTCAGGCTGGCATGAAAGTACTTGAGCCTTCTGCGGGCAATGGCTTACTGGCAGACGCAGCAAAAGAGGCCGGTGCAAAAGTCGATGCTGTTGAAATGGCTGGCCAGTTACGTGAAATACTAAGTGAAAAAGGTTACAAGCTTGTTGGTGATGATTTCCTTGAATACAGCGGTGGCATCGGCGAATACGATCGCATCGTTATGAATCCTCCGTTCAGCAGCGATCAAGACATTCAGCATGTAGCGCATGCCTATGACAAATTAAAGCCAGGCGGTCGATTAGTTGCGATCGTGTCTAGCATGGCAGGCGAACGCCAAAACAAACGTAATAAGGCATTCAGTCAATGGCTTGATGATCTTGATGCCGAAACCCAAGCATTACCAGAAAACGCCTTTAAATCCTCGTTAAACCCGACAGCCGTGCGAACCAAGGCAATCATCATTGATAAGCCAGAAAATGGCGATATAAGTGTAACTGATGAGTTAAAGCCACCCAAAGAAGCGCTAATGTCACTTAACGCGAACGCAGCAAGCGGCATGAAGGCTGACGACATACGTAAAGCAGTAGAGCCGCTCATTAAGCAACTTCACGAAGAAAGCACCTTTCATGTAGTGCAGTCTGTTAACGATTTACCTTTTGCTATTCGCCTCTTAGTTAAGAAGCAATTGTCTAAGTCTAAAGGCGAGAATGCTACGGTTCGCGGTGTGAATGCTGGCGCCAAAAACTATCTTATCGCTGATGGTATCAGGGACGAAAAAGAAGCGGTTTCTATCTTCCTTCATGAAGTGGTGGGGCATAAAGCGGTGCTCGATATGCTTGGCAAAGACGGTGATTCCATCATGGAGCGCATTGCTTACAGCTATGGACCTCAACAACTGCAGGACTTAATAAAAGCCTATGGTGCTGACTTCAAAACCAAAGAAGGACGCATTCTTCTAGGCAAAGAAAAAGTGGCTCAGATGGCTGAGAAGAACGAAAAACCGTCTTTGCTCGGAAAGCTGGTAGCCAAATTAAAAGCATGGCTACGCAATTACTTCCCCAATATCAAATGGTCTGACAATGACATTCTCAACATGCTGGTAACAGCAAGGGATAAAGTCGAGAGCCGTTACATGGTGAAAGTAGATCTAGACGGAAAGGAAAGCGATTCAGACAGGGTAAATGACAGCATAAACCTGTCAATCAAGTCTGATATACCGGACGACATAGATAAAATCGTTCGTGATACGCAAGCCAAGCCAAAAGCTCAAGAGTCGATTTTGGAAAAAGCTAAGCGATATGCAAACAACGCCAAGGAAGTTGACTTAACAATTATCAAGCAAGGTCTAATCGACTCGTATGCCTCAATTGAATCCCTTGAAAAAGATATAAACATGGGGAAGTTGATGGACGGGCAAGAGTCCGCTTACAAAGCAGCATTACGAACCGCCAACCTCGATTCCGTTATGGAAGTAATGATGCGCAAGGGCGCATTAGAGTACAAAGATGGCGCGTTCCAGATCAAGAAAGGCACAAAAGGTTTGCTTGAAATATTCCAGCCAATTGCAGATGCAGGAAAGATGGAACTATGGGAAACGTGGGCGGGAGCGCGACGTGCCAAACGCTTAATGGAAGAAGATGAAAGAGCGAACAACCAAGGCTTTGCAGAAATAAAAGCAGCGCGAGCATTGATGGTTAAACTAAGAGCGACAGCGCCAGCGAAATACCCGGGCGGTATGGCAGGATGGCAAAGTGATATGAGAGAAGCCAAATCTATGCTCGATCAAGGTAAAGCCAAGGCGTCTCAAAAGCGCGAGCGCAATTATACAGGTGCTCAAATCCGTAAAATTTTAAGCTATGTTGATAAAAACGAGGATTTAAAAAAGCCATTTGAAACAGCGCAAAAAGAATGGGCAACCTTCAACAGAGCCGTTTTGGATATGACCGAACAGGCGGGACTGATTGATCCAGAAGCAAGAAAGCTATGGGAAAATGACGATTATGTTCCATTCCATCGAGTCAGTGAGGCACAAGAGGAAGAGGCCTTTAGCCTATTCAAGCGCAAGCGCGGCTTGAGTGGTCAAAAATCAGGCATAGAAAAATTAAGCGGAGGCGTAGAGAAACTAAATATTCTTGAATCCATGGTAAGAAATACCTCCCACATGGTGGATGCGTCATTCAAAAACATTGCTATGCAGCGTATCGCTGACCTTGCTGAAGGCACGGCTATGGAAAAAATGCCGACCGCTAAAATGGATATGGAAGACGTTAAGGTAATGCTGGAAACAATGGGGTACGAGCCAGCAAGTATGGACGAGGATACGCTGAAGATATGGCGCAACCAACTTGAGCGTTACCAAACAGCGGGTAAGGGGACGGTTTCAGTGACCAGAAATGGTAGAGTTGAGCGATATAACGTGACCGATCCAACACTGTTTAGAGCCATTACACAGTTAGGGCCCATGCGAGTAAGCGGGATCATGAAGATATTTCAGATTCCAAAGCGCATGCTAACCACGTTAGTGACTGCCGCCCCCGACTTCATGGCCGCAAACTTCTTGCGTGACACGCTAAGCACTTGGGTAACGGTGAATGCGAAAACAACGCCACTTTATGACGCCATTAAAGGCGCAGCGAAAGGCTTGCAGAGATCGGAAACGCAATGGGCAATGATGGCAGCAGGCGCAGGTGGTGGCGGATATTATGACACGGCACCAGATAGTGTAAGGCAGCACTTATCAACGCTTAAAAAAGGCGGTGCGTTACACAAGCCTAAGCAGCTATGGGACGCGTGGATGCGAGTAGGGCAATCGCTTGAAAACGCCAACCGTATTGCGGTGTTTGAATCCGTCATCAAAGATGGTGGAACCGTAGCTGAAGCAGCACACGAAGCGCAAGACGTTATCAATTTCTCTAAACGTGGCGATTGGGCAGCAACACAAATCCTGATCACCATGGTGCCTTTCTTAAATGCTCGCATTCAAGGTTTGGACAGACTTTGGCGTGGGGCGAAAGACAACCCTAAATCTTTCTTCTTGAAAGGAGTCATTCTTATGGCCGCTGGCCTTGCTTTGCTTGCCACCAACTGGGACAACGAGGAATATTGGGACTTGCCAGAATGGGACCGTGACGCCAATTGGCACGCTTGGATCGGCGGCGAACACATCAGAATACCCAAGCCGTTTGAGGTGGGCGCTGTGTTTGGCACATTGCCTGAACGCGCCTTCGAACAGATGCGCGATGATGCTGATAACAAACTGTTTGCTGATCGATTGCTTCACATGGTACTAAGCACCTTTGCTATGGACGCAACACCTCAACTATTCAAGCCGGCACTTGATATCGCGAGAAATAAGAACAGCTTTACTGACAGCCCTATTTTGAGCATTGGAGATCAATACAGAACACCTGAAGGGCAATATAGCCCATGGACGTCTGAAACTATGAAGCAGATAGCAGAGGCCATGCCTGATAAAGCACCCGAATGGATGCGCTCACCTAAACGCCTAGAATTTGCCTTTAAAGGCTATTTCGGTACATTGGGCGGTTATGCGTTATCACTTAGCGATCTCGCTACAGAATCGGTTGTCGGAGTGCCAACCAAACCAGAAGCAAACCTTGGCCAACTCCCAGTAATCAGAAGGTTCTACAAAGATGGTGTGCAGACTAGCAAGCACGTTGGCCGTTTTTACGACATGCTAAACGATGTCAGCAAGCTCAATGTAGAGATCAGAAGCCAGCTGAAAGAAGGGCAGAAAGCCAAGGCAGAAGAGCTAAAGATAAAAGGTATGGAAAAACTCAGAGTTCGCAAGAGCATTAACAAAACAGCCAGTAAGCTGTCAGATATCAACGCTAAAATCAAAGCGATTCACATCAACACAAATATGACCGCGAAAGAAAAGCGTGAAAAAATAGACGAGCTTTCAAAGCTAAGGAATGAGATAGCTTCAGATGCATCATTGCGATACTACGAGCTGTTTAGATAGCGATCTCAATCAATCCTTTAACGATCAGGATAACCATACTAACCAAGCCAATACAGCCAAGGAGAGCTTCTATACCGCGGTACATAAATATTCTCAACTTCAGTGAATTATTGGCAAAACTTAGTTATGAATCCATGTGACGTGAAGGGACTGAATCGTGGTATTGTACCCTGAGACGATACGGTGGTTGCGGTAGATTTCTCAACCTGTAGTATTGCGTTAATAATTGAAGAGGCTTGAAAATGGATTTTTTAAAGAGACCAGATGATGTCGTTTACAGCTTATGTGATTATCACCCTTGGCGCGGGGGCTTCAACCCAAAAACAGATCGTAACTCAAGGCTAATTATGGATCTGAAAAGCAGCTCATATTCATATGCAAGTTCTCATTTTTCTAAGATTTTAAGTGAAAGACTAAAAAGCTATGAGTTTCCAGATGGTATCTTACAAGTTGCAATTGTCCCTAGTTCACAGTCTAACAAAGTAGGTTTAGGACTTGTTAAACTAGTATCAGAGTTAACGCATCCTGGTATTGTTTATAATAAAGATTTCTTGGTTAGATATAAGACAGTTTCAAAATCTCATATTAGTGGCGATAGGTCTCTCGAAAAACATTTAGACTCTATAAACAATCAGGCATTTTTTAATTTGCACGCACCTTTTCTAATAATTGATGATGTTGTCACATCTGAATCTTCTTTAAGGGCATGTCAGCAGATACTAAAAAGCGCAGGTGCAGAGCACGTGGTCATGCTTGCTATTGGATGTACAAAATGAGTGATTTATCTGCATTGCATGCATTAGCAATGGAAAAGTCAAAAGGTTTAAAAAAAGACACAGTTCGTGAAGTCGTAAAAAATACTCCTTATGGATCTATTAGTGATCTAAAAGAGCTGAAGGAGTTTGCGCTTGCTTCGTTTGATGCGTCGTACTTTCCTAACGAAAAGGCCTGGAATGAATCTTTTCGAATACTTGAGTTGAGTGAAAAAGAATCAATTCACTGCATCTCAATCGAAAGCGCTCTTTACCCAAAATATTTAAAAGAGATAGATGATGCACCTACAATGCTTTATTTGAAAGGTGATCTAAAATGTTTGTCTAAATTGCCGGGTGTATCGGTGGTAGGGTCTAGGAAGGTTTCTAAGAACGGTGGAGTGATTGCAAATCGCATTGCAAATTTTGTTGCTGAACAAGGGTTAGTTGTAGTAAGTGGGCTTGCTCTAGGTGTTGATACCTTAGCTCACAAGGGGGCTTTAATGTCTGGAAGACAGCACTCGACAATTGCTGTCCTTGCGCACGGATTAGAGGTCGCAAAACCTTTATCTAATGCGAAACTCGCTGAAGAAATAATAAACAATGGAGGTTTGTGGGTGTCTGAGCATCATATTGGTGTAGAGGCCAAGCCCTATCAGTTTGTTGCTAGGAATAGAATTCAACTAGGCCTTTCTGCTGGATCGATTATTATTGAGGCTGGACTGAGTAGTGGCACTGTGACACAGGCAAAATTTTGCGTTAAGCAAGGCCGGCCATTGTTTGCAGTCGTGCCTGAAGACGACACAAATAGATTAGGTTTATTTTGTGAGGGCACGCAAATGATGGTTAAAGATCTCAACGCATTTCCGTTAAAAAATAAAAAAGACTACCCTGAGATGATACGCATATTAAATCGCCAAGTCGAGATGATGAAGTTGGTCTAGATAGGCCGATCACCAATACTTTATTCGGATATTAATATTAGGTCATGATGAAAAAAAATACTTTAAAAGCGATTTTATTTTTTCTTATATTGTCTTTTTTGCCTCTAAATGCTGCCTCTATAATAAAAAAATCTAAATCAGATATCTGTCATGCACCAGACACTGAATACTACAGCCGAACTAAGAACTTCACACTCTACGACACGTTAGACCAGTGTCTTGCCAGTGGTGGCCGATTACCCAAAGGTCAGAGCTACACTTCACAGCCAAAGCCTAAAGTAGCATCAGAAACATCAGGTAAATACAGTCGAGATGAATTTGGGAGAGGTTGGGCAGACGAAGACGGGGACTGTCAAAACACTCGCCAAGAGATTTTAATTTCTCTTTCTACTGCACCAGTACGTTTCACTAATGATCGTGAATGTAGAGTCACATTTGGTCGTTGGATTTCGATGTACTCGGGTGAAGTGATTTTTGATGCTTCAAAGCTAGATATTGACCACATTGTTCCTTTAAAGTGGGCGTGGGATAACGGAGCAGATAAATGGAGCAAAGAGAAACGAGAGCGGTTTGCTAATGATCCCGCTAATCTAGTCGCTGTTGAGGCTTCTTTAAATCGCCAAAAAGGTGCGAAAGGGCCAGACGAGTGGCTACCACCTAGAAACCAAACTCAGTACAAAGCAAGATTTGAGCGGGTTTGGAGGACATACCGGTAGTTTTTTTCACATAACAAACTGAAAGTTACTGCACCTTTTTAGCACCATTTTATTTATATGTTATTGATAAAAAACAATTAATTGATTCCGGTCCCGGGCACCATTTATGGTGCCTTTTTTTATGCCCAAACTTTCTAAAGAGCGCTTATCTTGCTCAATCCCTTTAAATATCTTCTCTCCATGATTTTCTTAGTTGCATGATTTTTGATCCACCGACGTTGCGTGGTTTTGAGAGTGTTCTTCTATACGCTACGTCGGCCATGATTTTCTTTTTTGCTTAAGTCGTACTGTTAGATCAAGTCGAGACTAATAAGTTACTTGAGCATCCCTCGTAATACGTACTGCAAAATACCGCCATGTTTATAGTAGTCCCACTCTTTGGGCGTATCTATTCGTATGTCAGCACTAAAGCTTACTTTTTTGCCTTCGCTATTGGTCGCCACCAGGGTTACGTCATCGCTTTTATCGTGCAAGCCATTGATATCAAATTGCTCTTGCCCTGTTAAACCAAGAGATTCACAACTGTCACCGTCTTTAAATTGCAGGGGTAAGACGCCCATACCAATTAAATTTGAGCGGTGAATTCGCTCATAGCTTTCTGCAATTACAGCTTTTACACCCAGCAATAATGAGCCTTTAGCCGCCCAATCGCGCGATGAACCGGTGCCGTACTCTTTACCCGCTAAAATAATCAGTGGCGTATTGTTTTCTTGATACGCCACTGCTGCATCGTAAATACTGGCTAAGTTATTGTCAGGTTGAGTGCGAGTGATACCGCCTTCGGTACCCGGCGCAAGTAAGTTTTTCAGTCTTACGTTGGCAAAGGTTCCGCGAACCATCACTTCGTGATTGCCTCGACGAGAGCCATAAGAATTAAACTGCGCTTTTTCTACGCCATGTTCTTTCAGATATAAACCGGCTGGAGAGTCAGCCTTAATCGCACCAGCTGGAGAAATATGGTCGGTGGTAACAGAGTCTCCCAGTTTGGCTAAACAGCGCGCGCCTTTGATGGTAGGAATACCCGGAGGGTTGATACTCATGTCATCAAAAAAGGTGGCTTTTTTAATGTAGGTAGACGCGTCGCTCCAGTCGTAAAGTTTGCCATCCGGTATTTGAATTTGCTGCCAGTGGCTATCTCCTTCGTATACGTTAGCGTAGCTTTTGGCGAACATTTCTTTGGTAACGGTTTCTTTAACCAGATCGCTGACTTCTTTTACACTTGGCCAAATGTCTTTAAGGTAAATGTCTTTGCCGTTCGCGTCTTGCGCTAGAGGCTCCTTGTAGACATCTATATCAGTACGACCTGCAATGGCGTAGGCGACAACGAGTGGAGGCGAGGCCAAAAAGTTCATTTTTACGTCTTGGTGAGTACGGCCTTCAAAGTTTCGGTTGCCTGATAAAATAGAGCTAACGATGAGTTTGTGTTTTTGGATGGCGTCGGATATTTCACTCGCTAATGGGCCGGAGTTACCAATACAAGTGGTGCAACCGTAGCCGACGAGGTTAAAGCCAAGGCTCTCTAGGTCATCCATTAATCCGGCTTTTTCTAAGTAGTCTGTCACGACTTTAGAGCCTGGCGCCAATGAGGTTTTCACCCAAGGTTTTACATCAATACCCAGTTGTTTTGCTTTTTTAGCGACCAAACCTGCGGCTAAAATAACACTTGGATTTGAAGTGTTGGTGCAACTGGTAATGGCGGCAATCACACAAGCTCCATCGTTTAATTCAAATTCTTGGTCTTTAAATTTTACGATGGCAGCGCCCTTAATTTGCGCTTCATCAACGGACTCATCGGGGTTCGTTATTGGACCTTCATTGTCAATTCGTGCTTGTCCTTCATTACTTTTGTCGTGACGAGCCATGCGTTCGTCTTGAAAGTCTTTTAGATGACGACGAATAACATCCCCCGCTTTATCAAGGGCGATTCTGTCTTGTGGGCGTTTAGGGCCAGCAAGGCTAGGCACAACATCATTCAATTTAAGTTCAAGTTTATCGGTGTAGTTGGCTTCATCGCCATCATTGCGCCATAGACCTTGGTGTTTTGCGTACTCTTCTATGAGGTTAAGCTGCTTTTCATCTCGGTTGGTTAAACGAAGATAATTAATGGTTTCATCATCAATAGGGAAGATACCGCATGTTGCGCCGTATTCTGGCGCCATATTGGCTATGGTGGCTCTGTCGGCAAGGGGTAAGTCAGCAAGGCCATCGCCGTAAAATTCGACAAATTTACCGACTACACCGTAATGACGCAGCATTTCGGTGACGGTAAGAACGAGATCGGTGGCTGTGGTGCCTTCTGGTAGTCGGCCACTTAATTTCACACCGACGACCTGAGGGATTAGTAAGCTAATCGGTTGGCCAAGCATAGCGGCTTCGGCTTCAATCCCGCCAACGCCCCAACCAAGCACCCCTAAACCATTAATCATTGTGGTGTGTGAGTCCGTTCCCACTAGCGTGTCTGGGTAGGCAAATTTTTTGCCATTGCGCTCTTCGTTAAAAACAACTCGAGCTAAATATTCTAAATTTACTTGATGCACAATGCCGGTGGCGGGTGGCACGACTTTAAGGTTATCAAAGGCGGTTTGTCCCCAGCGCAAAAATTCGTAGCGTTCTTTATTTCTTTCGTATTCCAGTTTGGTATTTAAATCAAACGCTGCTGCATTGCCGTAACCATCGACTTGAACAGAGTGGTCAATAACCAGTTCGGCTGGTGATAGCGGGTTTATTTTTGCCGGATCGCCGCCCAGTTTTTCCATGGCATCGCGCATTGCAGCTAAATCAACAATGGCTGGCACGCCGGTAAAGTCCTGCATGACAACACGTGCAGGCGTAAAAGCCACTTCGGAGGAGGGTTTGGCTTGAGGATCCCAATCTAATAACGCTTGGATGTCTTGCTGTTTAATATTAACGCTGTCTTCGTTACGAAGTAGATTTTCGAGTAATATTTTTAAAGAAAACGGCAGCCGCTTGGCTCTGTCACCAAGCCCTTTTAAGGAGTGAATATGAAATGGCTCGCCATTAACAGTGATCTGTTGTTGGGTGTCGAAACTATTGTTCATTTTTTTCCCCTTTGTCAATTAGACAGATATCTTTAGACAGATATCTTGAAAAAACCTCTACAGTGTGATGTGTGGATAAATGTTTTATTAGTAAGCAGTGTAGCAGTCCTGTTAGCTATTTAGTGGCATTAGGCAGTAGTCATTTAATTGGAAGATGAAAAAGAGGGTTGGACGGCTTGTCCAACATGTCTGTGTTGTGGCGGAAAAAGCCGTAGGCTGCGCAAAAAAGTGCGTTTTCTGTGTCTAAAATCGCTGAGCTTCTGATACATCCTATGATGTTGCAAATATGTGGGATGTTACTCAGTTCGACAGTAAAATTAAGCAATCTTAATGCGTTTTTAATGGAGGGGTGGGCGGTATGCTGCAAAGAAAGTTGCCTTTATCAAAAAGGACAACTCTCTTTTTTCAAGCAGTACTGTCAGATTAAATAGAGACTAATGCTGTTCAATATAACATTTTTCAAGAAACGCCCCGTTAGTTTGGGCTAAAGGCGTCGCCCTTAAGGATTTTAACTACTCGCTTTTACGTTCGCCTTTGCCTTCCTGTTTATGGTCTTTACGGTCAGATTTGTCGCCTTTACGCTCTGATTTATCGTTTGCGCATTCGTCCATATGATTTTTTTGTTGTTCGATAAATTGTGTTTTCTGTTCTGGCGTTAGAACGCTCAACATTTGATGTTGTTTGCTGAGCTTTTCTACCTGACGTTCTGTATGTGTATCTGACATTTGTTCTGCGAGTGCTTTGGCTTTTGTGGTGTCAAAGTTGTCGGCAAGCAGTAGTTCATTCAGTTGGTTGCGATGTGCTTCTTGCTGGGTTTGTTCCTTTCCGCCTCGTTTCATAGTGTCTTTGTTGGCCCGGCGAAGTTCCTTGAGTTGTGTTTTTTGATCGTCAGTCAAATTGAGGTCTTTCATCATGCTGCGGTCCATGCCACTGCGACAGTCATTGTGTGAGCCGCGATGATCTTTACCGCCATAGGCAAAGGCACTGCCAGCACTGATAGCGAGTGGAAGAACAAGGGATGCTAGGATGAGTTTTTTTGCCATTTTCATAAAGACTTCCTTTAGTATGTTTTTTTACATGTCGGTATTGGATTGTGCTTCTGCGTTTTTGCGCATGTGGGTAGCTTAGAGGTTTCTAAGTAAAGTGGCGTCGTTGAAAGGTAAAGTAGGGTAAAGGTGGCGTCATCCTAGTGCTTTTTGCGTAAAATGAGCGTGTAGTCTTTATTCGGTTTATTTGTTTCGTTCATTTAGGAAGCGCCCATGTCACAGGTTTTGATCATTGATGATGATGTTGAGTTAAGTGATCTATTAAAAGAAGTGCTGTCTTTTGAGCATTTTACAGTCAACGCGGCGTATGACGGGGTGGCGGGCTTGGCTGCGATGAATCATGAGGTGGATCTGGTATTGTTGGATGTGATGATGCCAAAGTTGAACGGCTTTGAGACGTTAAAACAATTGCGTGAAAAATGGGACGTGCCGGTGTTGATGCTCACCGCGAAAGGGGAGGAAATAGATCGTGTGGTGGGTTTGGAGCTGGGCGCCGACGATTATTTGCCAAAGCCTTTTAGTGAGCGGGAGTTATTGGCCAGAATCCGCGCCATATTACGCAGAACCCAAGCGATTAAGTCGTTGGAACAAGTGGCATCGACTGATAAGGGGCCAGCGTCGGTGTCCTCTGCTGTCAGTGATGTGCTGGTTTATCATGATATTACGCTTTATCCTGGTAAGTTGGAGGCATTTTGCAATACCGATTTGTTGGATTTAACCAGTACGGAATTTGCTCTCCTGCAGTATTTTTTACGCCATCCGGGGCAGGTATTAACAAAAGAACTGCTCAGTCTTGATGTGTTGGGTAAGCGGCTTGCTATGTTTGACAGGGCGATTGATATGCATGTGTCTAACTTGCGCAAGAAGCTGCCAGATTGGCCCAATGGCAAAGCAAGGATAAAAACCTTACGCGGACGCGGCTATTTATTGGTTGAGGGCGACTAATGCGTTTACCTAACATCACCAGTTTGTACGGTCGTATTTTTGCGATATTTTGGTTTACCATGTTTTTGGTGGTGTTGGTGGTGTTGGCTTTGCCGCGTTTCGACCCCCGTCAGACCCGCGATATTGCGCCACCTCATTATGAGCGTTTTGTGGATATAAGAGACCAATTAGAGCAAAGGTTTGCGGGATTCTCTGAAATAGACGCCGTGGTGAGGCAGCTTGATGGTCGTCGATCTCATCGTGATTCCGATGACGGTAAGCTGCGACTTTTTATTACGGATCTTGATGGCCATATTCAGACAATGGAACACCGCTCTGATCACGTATTTAAAGCACTACGCAACTTTGTGACAACCATTGAACCCCCTCAAAAACCCCAGCAAAAATTGTACGGTAAGATGATGATTTCTGGGCCTTTACCGATTCGCTTGGCGAATGCCGATTACTATTTGTACCTAGGGAGTCGTTCGGGTGAGCCACCGCACTTTTTGTTGCAATTGTTTGACAGTCCGATGCGCTTGTTATTGGCCGTCATGTTGGTTAGTACGCCGTTATTGCTTTGGTTAGCCTGGGCGCTGAGCCAACCCGCTCGACGTTTAGAAAAAGCGGCTCAAAGGGTGGCGCAGGGCGTATTTGAGATTGATCCTGAGCTTGAGAAAGGCACCTCAGAGTTTCGTCAAGCGGGCGCCAGCTTTAATCAGATGGTGACGGCGGTTAATGTGATGATTTCCCGTCAACAGCGTTTGTTGTCGGATATTTCTCATGAGTTGCGTTCACCCCTCACTCGCCTAAGAATGGCGCAGGCCTTGGCGACGAGAAAGCAGGGCGACAGTGCGGATTTAACTCGTATAGACGTTGAGGCTCAGCGTTTAGAGGCGATGATTGGTAAATTGCTCGAATTGTCTAGTGTGCAAGTAGACAGCCATTTAAATCGTGATGTCTTGTCTTTGTCAGATTTGTGCGGCGAGCTCTTAGCGGATGGTCAATTTGAGGCTGAGCAGATGGGGAAAGCCTTGGTTGCGTCAGATGTGCCGCTTCGCTCAATAAGCTGTCATCCACAGTGGTTGATGAGCGCACTTGAAAACATTGTGCGCAATGGGGTCTACTACAGCAAAATGCAGGTTAGTGTGTCTCTGGTGGTTACTAAGCTGGCCAATACAGACCATGTTGTGATTCGTGTGGAAGATGACGGTGAAGGGGTTCCTGAGGATGAATTGAGTTCGATTTTTAGGCCTTTTTATCGAGTGTCAACCGCCCGTGATCGTCACAGTGGTGGAGCGGGGCTGGGGTTGGCCATTGCGGAAAACGCCATTCGTCAGCATAACGGTACGGTGCGGGCGGCGCGCAGTGAATTGGGCGGGCTCTTAGTAGAAGTGGCTTTGCCATTAGTTTAAGCGTGTTTTAGACGTATTTAAAAAGTGTTTTTAAGGTGTTTTTTTGGATTATCGTAAAGCATTGGTGGACAACGCGGTGAATTCAGCCCATATTGGTGTGACTCATCGTGCTTAGGCATCTGTATTGTTAAACGATTGACCATAAAGCACCTTTTTTAAACACACATATTGTAACCAGACGCTCACTGACACCACACACTTTGTTCATTACTTATCCGAAACCTATCGTCTTAAATTCGTTTTCTTATTTTATTCGACCTTATGCTTTACACGAGTTATTAGAACAAAGGGGGAAGTTGCGTTAATTTTTCTCTTATTTCACAGGAATCCAATGATACATACCGCTAAAGAATTTGTTCTACAACGCATTTGTACTTTTGCTAGTCAAGTGTTTGACCCTAACTCAGACTCACAGGTGGTTGGGATATTAAAAAGTAAGTTTAATATCCGTCTACCGCAGCGCCGTTCGATGAACGAGTCCTTGTCTTCAACCGTGAGCGACCATGAAATTATTACCTTG
This sequence comes from Marinomonas hwangdonensis, assembly GCF_003721245.1. Classification (GTDB taxonomy): domain Bacteria; phylum Pseudomonadota; class Gammaproteobacteria; order Pseudomonadales; family Marinomonadaceae; genus Marinomonas; species Marinomonas hwangdonensis. Next base: position 561,911 of record NZ_RIZG01000001.1, read on the forward strand.
ATCTTGAAATACCGTTCAATGAAAGAGTCTTGATTCGGGCGAGCAATGGCCTATTGAATGGCCGTGGTTATTTTTTGACGCTATTTTTTGACACAGACAAAGATAGCGTTGCCAGACACTTGGTTCCAAGTCACAATTTTGCTGTGTTCGTGTTCAAATACATGAACATCAAAATACGGCGATAAGAGCCTTTGTAACTCGCTAAAATTGAACGCCACCATAGGGTGTTCGTCCGCCCAACGTTGCGTTTGCTCTGCGTTCGTTTTTTCGATACTCAGCTTCAGTGTTTGTTTTTCCCCATCACCACCATAGTACCAAGACGACCCAAATGAAAACTGACTGTTTTCGTGCATTAGGCTGTGTTTGGCTGACAGGGCGTTGTCTATGTGGTCTTTGTCGACTGCGTTAAAGCAAAATACGCCCCCTAAACTGAGAGCCTTGTGTACGCTTTCGATACAGTGAGTTAAATGGTGAAAGTCGCCACTGTAATGAATGGAATACAGAAAACAGGTGATCAAATCATAGGGAGTGTCGACCGTAAAATCGCACATATTGCCCAACTCAAATCGAGCCTCAGGGCAGCGTTGTAAGGCGAGATCCAGCATTGGTTGGTTAATGTCTAATCCGCTGCACGCATAGCCTGCTTGTTGAAGATGATAAATATGTGGTCCTGTGCCGCAGGCTAAATCGAGATGGCGGTTTCCCGTATTGCCGAAAATCTGATGGAGCCGATGCGCGCTGTGGCTTTGATCTTGGTAGTTAATATCGGCACACATTAAATCGTAATAGCCAGATAGATCGGTGTAGAGCGCATTGTCGGACATAGTGTATTCGCTTGGCGGGTGGAATTTGAGGGCGAATCATATAGTAATCAGAGGAAATTCTCTGCTTATTTTTGGCTGTTTCATCGAGAACATGGTGCTAACAGAGCGAACCCCTTTCGCCTGTAAAAGCTTTTTACTTAACAGCTCGTCGTAGCTATCAAGATCCTTTGTAATCACTTTTAGCATAAAATCGCAGTCGCCACTGACGGAGTGACATTCGAGAATTTCTGGGCATTCCTTGATGATAGAAAGAAAAGGCGCCAGAGTTTCTGGGTGGTGATTGTCCATAGACACTTGCGCAAACGCAATGACGTTTAATTGGACTTTTTTTGCGTTTAATTCGGCGGTATAGCCTTTTATGTATCCTTCCTCTTCCAAGCGTTTCAGTCGTCTCCAGCAAGGCGCACTGGACAAGCCAATGCTGTCCGCCAACTCCCTATTACTTAAACGACCATCTTTCTGTAACGCAATGAGTATGGCGATATCAAATTTATCGAGCATCAGGTGTCTCCTTTTTTATTATTTTGAGAAACAATGTTGCGTAGCTTGCCAAACAATATCCAAATAAGAAAGATAATTTCGCTATGTCGTGGATATCATTAATGCATCGTAATTATAAAAATAAAGCTGAAAAGCGACTCAACAAAATGGTGTATTGCTATGACTCAATTGCTGAAAGAAAAACATGTTGTAAAAGACCGAGTGAACGACGAGCCTAGGTTTGATTGGTTTGAAGTCAGTCGGCTGATGATGCTCTCCCGAGCGTTGGATGAGATTGAAGAAAAGGAGTTGGTGCCAGAGAAACGGGTCTTTAATCAATTTTCTGCACGGGGTCATGACTTTGCGCAGATACTGCTAGGATCGCTATTGACGCATCCGCATGACGCAGCAAGTGGGTATTACCGTTCTAGACCTTTTGTGATGAGTCTTGGTATTGATTTAGATGTGGTGGTCGCGTCCCCCATGGCGAAAGCGGGTGGCTACAGTGACGGACGTGATATTGGTGTGGTGTGTAACTTCCCCAATGTAGACAGAAAAGGCGCCATGCTGTTTCCTATGTGTGGCGGTGTTGGTGCGCAATACACGCCAATTTCAGGCTGGGCACAGTCTATTGTGTACCATAAAAATCAGCTGAAAGATTTCAGCTACGTGGGCGCCATGGCAGTGTCTATGGGGGGCGATTCCTCCATGTCGACCAATGGTTTCTGGTCCGCGTTAAACATTTCAACCACCAATAATCTCCCTCATCTCTTTTATATTGAAGACAATGGCTATGGCATTTCTGTGCCTCAAGAGGTGCAAACCCCTGGTGGCGATCAGGTTTCTAACCTAAAAGCCTACAAGAATTTGCATATTATTGATGGTGACGGCACCGACCCTTATCAGACACCAGCGCTGATACAAGAAGCAGTAGATTATGTCCGCTCTGGTCAGGGTACGTGTCTATTGCGCCTAAAGGTGCCTCGCTTGTGTGGTCATACCTTCCAAGACACTCAAACGTACAAGCCTGCAGATTTTATTGCTGATGAACAAGCGAGAGATCCCTTGCCCAAGCTCAAGCAATACTTATTAGATAATGGACTAATGAGTGAGACGGTGTGGCAAAATCTTGAAACACAAAGTCATCAAGAAATTCGTGATGCAGTAGAGCGCGCTAAGCAGCTCCCTCAGCCTGATCCAGAGAATCTAAAGCGTTTTGTGTACGCTGAAAAAGATCAGGTTCAATTGCGTGGTGGGTTGGCCGCTAGCGGACATCAATTTCCTGTATCCAGTTTTGACTCTAAGCCTGAAGGCGCGAGACTTAACATGCTTACGGCGATACGTAAAACCTTGGACTTCGAATTAGCCACCAACCCAAAAGTCATGGTGTTTGGAGAAGATGTGGGGCCTAAAGGTGGCGTGCATGGTGCGACCCTTGGTTTGAATGAAAAATTTGGTGACCACCGAGTATTTGATACCAGTTTGTCTGAAGAGGGCATCATTGGGCGTTCTGTCGGCATGGCGTTAAGTGGCCTGATGCCAGTGCCCGAAATACAGTTTAGAAAATACGCGGAACCCGCGGCAGAGCAACTTTCTGATACGGGTATTATGCGCTGGAGAACCAATAACCAGTTTGCTGCGCCTATGGTGGTGCGTATTCCGGGTGGTTTTGCCCGTCGTGGTGATCCATGGCACTCCATGAGTGATGAAGTGGAATGGGCGCACAAAGTCGGTTGGCAGTTGGCCATGCCTTCCAATGCGGAAGACGCGGTGGGGTTATTGCGCTACGCGCTTAGAGACAATAATCCGACGATCTTTTTTGAGCATCGCTCCTTGTTGGATAATGCTTGGTCTCGTCGCCCATACCCTGGCGACGACTTCGTGATTCCGTTTGGCAAAGCCAACACCATTTTGACTGGTACAGACCTAACGGTCGTCTGCTGGGGCGCTATGGTAGAGCGTTGTGAAAATGCCGCCAAAGAGCTCAAGAGTACAACCGGTAAAAGCATTGAAGTCATTGATCTAAGAACCTTGCAGCCATGGGACAAAGACGCGGTACTGAGTTCGGTGGAAAAAACAGGACGTTGCTTAATCGTTCATGAAGACAATAAAACCGCAGGATTTGGGGCTGAAATTGCCGCTGTGCTCGCTGAGGAATTATTTTTCAGTCTAGATGCGCCCATTCAACGTCTCACCATGCCCGACATTCCTAACCCTCATAATTTTCTATTGCTAGAAAGCGCGGTGCCGAGTGAGCAAAAAATTGCACAAGCCATGCAAAACTTGATTGATGTGTGAGGGGAATGAAATGAGTGAATCAATGACCATTGCGCTGCCTGCTGGCGCGCTAGAAGGAACCGCAGCAACCTTGTCTGAATGGCTTGTTTCTGAGGGGGCGCTGGTTAAGAAAGGCGACCCTATTTTGGAGTTGGAAACCGATAAGGTGTCGATGGAAGTGTGCGCCGAAGTAGATGGTGTGATTGCTAAAATATTAGCGGCATCCGGTGAAAACGTCGATGAAAAGACCGTTTTGGGCTATATAGAGCAGGCGTCTCAGGCATCAAAGTCGTCAGCAACAAAGGCTCAGTCTTCTGAAAAAATCAGTGAATCGACTAAATCGGCAGAAAGCGTTCATGATGATTCTGATAATGCGTCATCACGACGTCACCTGATTGGCCCTGCCGTTAGAAAACTGCTGAGACAGCATAATCTCGACATTGATCATATCCCAGGCACGGGTAAGGGCAACCGAGTGACGCGCAATGATATTTTGCAGTTTGTTCAAGACGGCGGCGTACAGGGTATTGATGCTAACCCTGTTGAGTCCCAAAAAGGTGATGAGAAGCGTGCGAGCACGTCTGGCGGCTTAATAGGTAAAAAAATCCCTCATACCACTATGCGTAAGAAAATCGCTAGCCACATGGTGGAAAGTTTACTGCATACGTCACCCCATGTGACCAGTGTGTTTGAAATGGACATGGGGCGCATTATAGAGCACAGAAAACAGTGCAAGATGGGCTTTGAAGAAGCCGGTGTGAAATTGACCTTTACCGCGTATTTCCTAGCCGCTAGTGCAAAGGCTATGCAAAAAGTGCCTGTTGTGAACTCGCGGTTTCATGATGATTGCTTGGAGATATTTGAAGACATCAACATCGGTGTCGGCACCGCGTTAGGGGATGATGGGCTGATTGTTCCGGTTGTGAAACAGGTACAAGAAAAGAATCTGTTTGAAATCGCCTCAGCGCTTCAACAACAAACCGATAAAGCCAGACAGGGTAAGTTGGTTGCTGCAGACATGAGAGAGGGCACGTTTACTATCTCAAATCATGGTGTGAGCGGCAGCCTATTTGCTACGCCAATTATCATTAACCAGCCTCAAGTGGCTATTTTGGGCATTGGTAAGCTTGAAAAAAGAGTTGTGGTGGAAGAGGTGAATGGTGAAGATATCATGGTTATTCGCCCAAAATGCTATGTGTCACTCAGCATTGATCACCGAGCTCTAGACGCCCACCAAACCAATTTATTCCTTGCGCATTTTGTTGAAGCAATAGAGAACTGGGGTAAGTAGGGTTACATGTCATAAAAAAGCGCAGACCGTCCATTTTAAGTTGGACTCACTGCGCTTTTTTTGTACGTGCTTTTTTTGTGCAGTTAGTGCTGCTCAGTCTAGTCCGCCGAAGCGTCGATAAAAGGCTTGAGACGCTTCGGGCAGTGGTCCATTGGCCGATTCTAGGTTTTGCGCCAGCCATTGCTCCGCCGCGGGAGAGACTTTGCGGTAAATATTACGACAAAGTTGCCGAGCGGCTCGGCCTTCCCAGTCTCCAGGTAGCAGCTCTTCGGGTAGCTGAGGGTCGCGCAGTAAGCGTTTTCTGAATTCGTGAATCAATAAGGTTCGGGTAAGGAAGCTGGATTCAGGGTCAATCTGATCTTTTTCACTCAGCTCTTGCCAAACCGGTCGGAACAGGTCAATGAAATCTTGGTAATGTGCGCCAAGTTTGTCCAGTTCCCAGCTGTCTTTTGCTAAGGTTCGTACTTGCACCCCTGCCAGTTCTTCTTGCTGGTGGGTTTGAAAGGTGATCACCTTGTTTTGTAATCCAAGCGACGCCAGTACGGTATTCACATCGCTTAAAGTGGCGTTCGGACTGCCGATAAGGTGTCCCGTTAACACGGTAAAGCCTTGCCAATTCAACTCATCCAGCAGCTGTTTTCTCTCATCGGCGTTCAGCGTATGCGTCATGATCAAACACCAAGAGCCATCCCACACGGTTTGGTAGGGGGTGTATACGCGCCGAAACGCCTGTTCGAACTTTCTTCTACCTGATCCCGTTAGGCTGTAATAGCTTTTTCTGCCGACTTTTTCATTGGTCAGCCAGCCTTCTTGAGTCAGGCGAAAGATGGTGGTTCGCATCAGTCTTTCGTTGATGCCCATAGGTTCCAGTAGTTTGATCAAACTGCCCAGCCAGACGGTGCCACCGTGTGGTTCAATGGTGTCGCCATACAAAGTAATAACGAGAGAAGACGCTCGAATGGGTTTTTGGTTTTTAAAGCGTGTAATGAGTGTGTCTAACGTATTAAGTTTATTCATTGTTGACTGGCGGTCCAGTGTGGTTGAGCTGTTTGTTGACATCTAGACCTGCTTCTAAAGAGTGCTGGGCTTGCATGTATTTAGATTGATTATACTACTTTATTCATTTTTAGGTCGATGATCTTTGCGGGTCAGTGACGGTCTGTTTTCTTCCTCTGCATTAAGGGGGGAGCATTCCACCATAGACGTGAGGCAGCGTTTAGACAGTTCTATGTATTCTTGCGTGCCGGTTTGTTTCCATTTTAATTCGTCGTCGGTGACGCTGCGGACAATTTTACCGGGAGCACCCATCACGAGTGATCTAGGTGGGCAGGTAAAACGATTTTTGATAAAGGATGCCGCGGCCACAATGGAGCCCGCGCCTATTTCAGAATAATCCATCACCACGCTGTTCATGCCGATCAAGGCGTCTTCACCAATCACACAGCCATGCAATACCGCACCGTGACCTATGTGACCATGCTTTTTGATCAGTGTGTGGGTGTCTGAAAAACCGTGTACCACGCAATTGTCTTGCATGTTGGATTCCTCTTCCATGGTAATACGGCCAAAATCGCCTCGTAAACACGCCCCAGGCCCAACGTAGCAACCTGGACCAATAATCACATCACCAATGATGGTGGCGGTTGGGTGAACGTAGGCGGTAGGGTGAACCACTGGGGTCACGCCATCTATTTTGTAATAAGGCATAGTCAATCTTTCCCTTTTGTTGTTTTTGTTTTGCGTGTTGTTATTTTAACGGCATTTTGATGAAAATGCTTCTTAAAGTTGTTGTTTTGTCTTTTTTTTGTATCGTAAATTGACTTCTCAGAATCTTCTTTTTTATTAACGCTGTTAAATACCTACTTCTTATTGAGAGTGTTAACGAGATTTTACCGATTTTTCAGCGATAATTTCGATGATTTGTTGCTATTTAGCGTTTTTATATGACCTTTTACCTAGATGTTTTTTTAATTGGAATGACGGGTAAAATAAAAAAGAGATACAAAAAAAATGTAATTTGATATTGTTTTGTATCTTATTATAGGTCATCTTTATAGCAATGCTGTGTGTTCACATTAGACAAATACCAACCAAAAAGATTGGGTGTTGAATCAAATGACAAATAAAAATTACAAAACCTTGGTGGTTTCCGATGTTGATGAGGGGGTTCAGCTCGTACGGTTAAACCGTCCCGAAGCATTGAATGCGTTGACCACGGGCTTATTGGCTGAGCTGTCAAAGGTGATGGATGCCGCTGAAGCGTCTGATGATATTCGTGTTGTGGTGCTGACGGGGAGCGCGAAAGCGTTTGCAGCCGGTGCCGACATTAATGAAATGGCCGAACGCGACCTTGTTGGCATGTTAAATGACCCTCGACAGCAGTATTGGCAGCGAATTACACGTTTTCCTAAGCCGATCATTGCGGCGGTAAACGGTTACTGCCTAGGCGGTGGTTGCGAATTGGCCATGCACGCCGACATCTTGATTGCAGGCAGTGATGCCCAATTTGGGCAACCAGAAATTAATCTCGGCATTATGCCAGGGGCGGGGGGAACTCAGCGTTTGCTCAAAGCCGTTGGCAAGTCACTTACCATGCAAATGGTACTCACCGGACAACCCATTCAAGCCCGACAAGCCAAAGAAGCGGGTCTTATCAGTGAAATAACTCAGCCAGAATTGACTGTCTCCAGAGCCTTAGCAATAGGTAAAGTAATCGCCAGTAAGGGCAGTTTGGCTGTGCGTCTAGCCAAAGAAGCGATCTTAAAAGGCATGGACACGGATTTAGCCACAGGGCTGCGTTTCGAGCGTTATGCCTTCACCGTGTTGGCGGGAACGCAAGACAGAGAAGAGGGCATAGCCGCCTTCAAAGAAAAGCGTAGACCCCACTTTATCGGTCGCTAATCGTCTACTGGATCGATTAACGACGTGTTTTTTGGTCGACTGTTTTTATTTTACATAGGGCAATAGCAATGAACTTCGAACATATTTTGTATTCTGTGGATTCTGGCGTGGCACTGCTGAGTTTAAACCGTCCTAGTGCATTAAACAGCTTTAACGAGGCGATGCACCTTGAAGTGCAGCAAGCCCTTAAAGCCACTTTAAAAGATGAGCGCGTTAGGGTGTTGGTATTGACGGGGGAAGGGCGTGGATTTTGCGCTGGGCAAGATTTATCCGATCGCAATGTGGATCCTACGGCAGAGTCACCTGATTTAGGATTGTCGATCGAGCGATTTTACAACCCTCTCATTAAGCAATTGCAAGCCTTTCCTATGCCAGTGATTTGCGCCGTTAACGGTGTTGCCGCTGGCGCTGGTGCCAATATTCCTTTGGCCTGTGATTTGGTGATAGCGGCGCGTTCAGCCAAGTTCATTCAAGCGTTTTGTAAGATTGGTTTGATTCCTGATTCTGGTGGTACCTGGTTTTTACCTCGTCTTGTGGGCATGGCGAGAGCAAAACAATTGGCCTTGCTGGGGGAGCCATTGATGGCGGAAAAAGCCTTGGAATGGGGCATGATTTATCGTGTGGTAGACGACCAGGACTTGCGCGAAGAGGCGCTGACTCTGGCCCGTCACTTGGCGACTCAGCCAACTAAAGGTTTGGCCTACATTAAGCGCGCACTGAATCAAAGTTTTGATCATGACTTTTCGACTCAGCTGGACCTTGAGCGTGATTTGCAGCGTATGGCTGGCCAGACTCAGGACTATCGTGAGGGCGTTAAAGCCTTCATGGAAAAACGCCCTGCTGAATTTAAAGGAGAGTGATTATGGAAGCTTTAGATAAGTCAGTGGTGGTTGGGGTTATTGGGGCTGGTGCTATGGGCGCAGGTATTGCTCAAGTTGCAGCGCAAGCGGGTCATACAGTGTCACTTTACGACAATCGAGAAGGGGGCGCGGCAGCGGCCATTGCGACGATTGCCAAGCAAATGGCGAAACTGGTTGAGCGCAAAAAATTTACCGACGAAGAGGTTCAGCAAATTGTCTCGCGATTGAATGTGGTGGAGCGTCTAGAAGACTTTGCGAACGCCGGTTTAGTTGTGGAAGCCATTGTTGAAAACATAGATGTTAAAAAAGCCATTTTTAGCACGCTGGAGTCCGTCTGCGATAAACGCTGCATCTTGGCAAGCAATACCTCGTCGATTTCGATTACTCGGCTCGCGGCGGGTATGCAGCATCCTGGTCGTATGGTGGGAATGCACTTTTTTAATCCTGCTCCCATTATGAAGTTGGTGGAAGTGATTTCTGGATTGGCTACTGAGGACGGTGTGGCTAAGTGCGTTTACAACACGGCGCTCAACTGGGGTAAAAAACCGGTTTATGCGGCGTCTACACCGGGTTTCATTGTAAACCGAGTGGCGCGCCCTTTTTATGCCGAGAGCTTTCGCTTGCGACAAGAGCAGGTGGCGGATTGTGCAACCCTTGATGCTTTATTGCGAGACGCTGGTGGCTTTCGAATGGGGGCGTTTGAGCTGACAGATCTGATTGGTCACGACGTTAATTACGCGGTGACCTGTTCGGTATTTGATGCCTATTACGGCGATTTTCGTTTTCAGCCCTCCTTGATTCAGAAAGAGCTGGTGGATGCGGGCTATTTGGGGCGTAAAACGTCGCAAGGTTTTTATTCCTACCGTGACGGCGACGAGAAACCCACGGCCAAGGTGACGTCGTCAACGACCTTATCTGACGATATCACAACCGAGACAGTGTGTTATGTGGCTGACGATGTAGCGAGCTTAAAAGGCTTGGCTCAGCGTCTGACTGATGCGGGTATCACCCTACATAAGAGCGCGCAGCTTAGCCAGGGGTGTTTGAAAATTGGTCGCGCTACTGTAGCGCTCACCGATGGGCGCATGGCCTGCCAGCGTGCTGCGGAAGATCAGCTGGAACAGCTTGTTTTGGTGGATTTGGCTCTCGATTTTCAGCGTGCTGAGCGTTTGGCGGTGAGTCGTGCTGCCACCACGTCGGATGCAGCCCTGAGTGATGTTCTACGTTGTTTTGAAGCCTTGGGTATCGCGGTAAGTGAAGTGGCCGATTCGCCGGCTTTGGTTGTGATGCGCACTGTGGTGGCCTTGGCAAATGAAGCCTCCGATGCGGTACTGCAGGGCGTTGCCAGTGCTGATGGTGTGGATACGGCCATGTGCTTTGGGTTGAATTATCCCCAAGGGCCTTTGTTATGGGCAGACCGTTTGGGCGTGGAATATGTCGAAACCGTGCTGCGCCACTTACAGCAAGCGTATGGTGAAGATCGCTACCGACCTTCTTTGTTGTTGCGCCGTATGGCGATTCAAGGAGCACGTTTCCATGACTAATATGTCAATGACCGAGAAAGACGCTGCTGATCAGCTTGCCAAGCAGTGCGCACATACACTGTTCGAGCGCGATGTGGCGTCCCAGTATCTGGGTATGTCGCTGCTTTTTTCTGCCCCTGGCCAGTCCACTGTACAGATGAAAGTGGATCACTTTATGTTGCAAGGGCACAAAACCTGCCATGGCGGGTATTTATTTACCTTAGCCGATTCGGCTTTTGCTTTTGCTTGCAATACTTACGACCAACCAACGGTCGCCCAAGGCTGTTCAATTGATTATGTGGCGCCTGCCTATTTCGGTGATCTTTTGACCGCCCATTGCGTTGAAAAGAGTCGCGGTGGTCGTACGGGCAATTACGACGTCGAAATTCGCAATCAAGACGCACAACTCATCGCACTTTTTCACGGTAAATCCTATCGCCTAAATGGTGAGATTCTTTCAAAGGAGAACGCAAATGACTGATGCCCTAATTATAGACGCTATTCGTACCCCTATTGGTCGCTATGGCGGTGCACTGTCGAGCGTAAGAGCGGATGATTTGGGGGCCATTCCTATCAAGGTATTGATGGAGCGTAATCCAACGGTGGACTGGTCAAACGTCGACGATGTCTTGTACGGCTGTGCTAACCAAGCCGGTGAGGACAACCGTAACGTAGCGCGTATGTCAGCACTGTTGTCGGGGTTGCCTACTAGCGTTCCTGGCTCAACGATTAACCGCTTATGCGGATCGGGGATGGATGCGGTCGGTGCGGCGGCCAGGGCGATTCGCGCCGGTGAAGCGGGGCTAATGATTGCGGGCGGTGTTGAATCTATGTCACGTGCGCCTTTTGTGGTGGGTAAAGCCGATCAGGCGTTTTCACGTCAGGCAAATATGTTTGATACCACGATAGGTTGGCGTTTTGTTAATACACTGATGGCGAATCAGTTTGGTGTGCATTCTATGCCTGAAACCGCCGAAAACGTGGCTGAGGAATTTTCTATTTCTCGCGAAGACCAAGATAAGTTTGCCCTGCGCAGTCAGCAAAAAACCGCTGTTGCGCAGGAAAGCGGCCGTCTTGCGCGCGAGATTACGCCGGTGGTGATTTCTCAGCGTAAAGGCGATCCGCTGGTGGTCAGCCAAGACGAGCATCCACGTGCAGATACCAGTTTGGCAACGCTGGCGAAATTAGCGACGCCGTTTCGTCATGACGGAAAAGGTACTGTCACGGCGGGCAATGCCTCAGGCGTAAACGACGGTGCGTGTGCCTTGTTATTGGCAAGCGAAGAAGCGGCAGCGACCTACGGTTTAAAAGCACGCGGTAGAGTGCTGGGCATGGCGGCTGCGGGTGTTGAACCTCGTATCATGGGGATAGGGCCAGCCCCAGCGACAAAAAAGGTGTTGGCTCAAGTGGGATTGACGCTAGCAGATATGGACGTGATTGAGCTCAACGAGGCCTTCGCTTCTCAGGGGCTTGCCGTGCTGAGAGAGCTTGGCTTGGCCGATGACGATGCGCGAGTGAATCCAAATGGTGGCGCGATTGCCTTAGGTCATCCGCTTGGTATGAGTGGCGCGCGATTAGTCACTACTGCTTTAAACGAGCTAGAAATCAAACAAAAGCGCTACGCTTTGTGCACCATGTGTATTGGTGTCGGTCAAGGTATTGCGATTGTGATTGAGCGACTCTAGTCACAGTCAAGCGGTAAAGCAAAAGCAACAAATACCTCTAAAAAAACCAAGAATAAGTAACTAGCGAATGTGGTTGTGGCAGCGCCTGTGTTGCAACCACTTTCATTGAATAATAATAAAAGAGAGATGACATGAGTATTCTTAGCGAATTTAACCCCGATCAACTTGACCCGATGGAAACCGCCAGCATTGATGAATTACGTCATCATCAATTGCAACGTTTGCAGTGGTCAGTCAAGCACGCCTACGACAATGTGCCCATGTACAAACAGCGCCTAGATAGCCTGAATTTGCACCCTGATGACATCCAGTCATTGGACGATATTGCCAAGCTGCCCTTTACTACCAAATCTGATTTACGAGATAACTATCCCTACGGCATGTTTGCCACCCCCTTGAACCAAGTCGTGCGCCTTCATGCTTCAAGTGGCACCACAGGTAAGCCAACCGTGGTGGGTTATACCCAAAATGACATTGATAATTGGGCGAATATTGTGGCGCGCTCGATTCGAGCCGCAGGAGGGCGTAAAGGCGATATTTTGCACAACGCTTATGGGTACGGTTTGTTTACTGGGGGCTTAGGTGCGCATTACGGTGCTGAACGTCTGGGTTGTACTGTGATTCCGATGTCGGGTGGACAAACGGAAAAGCAAGTGCGACTGATTAAAGATTTTCAGCCAGACATCATTATGGTGACACCCTCCTACATGCTCAATTTGCTGGATGAAATGGAAAGGCAGGGGGTGAATCCACTGGACTTGAAATTACGCCTTGGGATCTTTGGTGCAGAGCCGTGGACTTTAGAGCTAAGGCGTTCTGTAGAAGAGCGTGCAGGCATCCGCGCAATGGATATTTATGGCCTGTCTGAAATTATGGGGCCCGGTGTCGCCATGGAGTGTGCAGAAACTCAAGATGGCCCCACCGTGTGGGAAGATCATTTTTACCCAGAAATTATTGACCCGAATACGGGTGAGGTGTTGCCCGATGGTGAAATGGGTGAGCTGGTGTTTACCAGCTTGAGTAAAGAAGCGCTGCCGATGATTCGCTACCGTACTCGTGACCTCACGCGTTTATTGCCAGGTACGGCTCGACGCATGCGCCGTATTGATAAGATCACCGGTCGCAGTGACGACATGATGATCATCCGAGGAGTGAATGTTTTTCCGACACAAATCGAAGAAGAAGTGATTAAAGTGAATCACTTTTCTGAAAATTACGAGATACATTTGTATCGTAACGGCAATATGGACGTGATGGAAGTGCATGTTGAGTTACGCCCAGAATGCGCTCAATTTGATGAGCAAAAAACCTTAGCCGCCATTAATGCATTGCGTCACCACGTAAAATCCTCTGTAGGTATCAGTATTAATGTGAAGTTGCGTGATGTGGGTGATATCTCACGTTCAGAAGGCAAGGCTAAGCGCGTTTTCGATAACCGTTTTACGGGTTGATGACGGACGAAAAATGGTCGATTAAAAAATACTCAATAATATGATACAAAAAAATAACAATTAACTTGAATTTATGTGTCATTAGTTTATTCTTTTTGTATGTAGTCGTCTTATTTCTACCGCATTGGAGATCATCTTATGTACGCACAACAAGTTGAAACTGGGATTAAAACCGTTAAGTCACTGGCTGAGATGGGACCGGAAGAAAGGGCTTTTCAGGAGAAGATTGACGCCGAGATTAAAATCGAGCCGAAAAATTGGATGCCTGAGAATTACCGAAAAACACTTATTCGCCAAATTTCTCAGCATGCCCATTCTGAAATCGTGGGTATGTTGCCAGAAGGTAACTGGGTTACTCGTGCGCCAACGCTTAAGCGCAAGTTACAGCTGATGGCAAAGATTCAGGACGAAGCAGGTCACGGTTTGTATCTATACAGCGCCATGGAGACCTTGGGCGCCGACCGTGATGAAGAGATTGAAAAACTGCATTCAGGTCGCGCTAAGTATTCCAGTATTTTTAATTATCCAACGCTTAACTGGGCTGATATGGGGGCTGTGGGTTGGTTGGTTGATGGCGCCGCAATCGTTAATCAGGTTCCGCTTCAGCGTACCTCTTATGGTCCTTATTCACGCGCCATGATTCGCGTGTGTAAAGAAGAAAGTTTCCATCAGCGTCAAGGTTACGAAATCTTGTTGCACATGATGCGCCATGGTAACCAAGCGCAAAAAGACATGGTGCAAGATGCGATTAATCGTTTGTGGTGGCCATCTTTGATGATGTTTGGTCCAAGCGACGCAGACTCACCGAATTCAGCGCAATCCTTGGCTTGGAAAATTAAGCGTCATACGAATGACGAGCTGCGTCAACGTTTCATTGATCAAACCATTCCTCAGCTTGAAATACTCGGCTGTACGGTGCCAGACCCTGATTTGAAGTGGAATGAAGAACGTGGCCACTATGACTTCGGTGCCATTCAATGGGATGAGTTTTACGAGGTGCTTAAAGGCAATGGTCCTTGTAACAGAGAGCGCATTGAAACACGTAAAAATGCCATTGAAGGTGGCGCTTGGGTTCGAGAAGCGGCAATTGCCCATGCTAATAAAAAACAACAACAGGCGGCTGCCTAACTAGTATTTGAGGGATTCCTAATGTCTGAGTGGACACTTTTTGAAGTATTTATTCGCAGTAAACATGGTCTTAACCATAAGCATGTTGGCAGCGTTCATGCCACAGACCAAGAAATGGCGATTGAAAATGCCCGTGATCTTTACACCCGCAGAAACGAAGGTGTGAGCATTTGGGTGGTGCCTTCTGCTTTTATCACCGCCACCGCGACAGACGAAAAAGACGCACTGTTCGATCCGTCTGAAGACAAGGTCTATCGCCATGCCAGCTTCTACGAGCTGCCTGATGAAGTCGGACACATGTGAGGTAATGATGACTAACTATGATGAACTGACAGAATTCTTATTGCGTCTCGGTGACAGTGCCTTGATTCAAGCACAAAGGCTGTGCGAATGGACCGGTCGTGCGCCAGCGCTTGAAGAAGAAATGGGCATGATGAACGTGGGTTTGGATTTAGTGGGCCAAGCACGTAACTGGTACGAATACGCGGCGGAGCGGATTAACGACGGTACGGACGCGGATGCGCTGGCCTTTCGTCGTGATGAGCGTGCGTTTCGCAACCTACTCTTGGTCGAGCAACCCAATGGCGACTTTGCCGTCACTATGGCGAAACAGTTCTTCTACGATGCTTGGCAATTCCACCTTTTGACCTTGTTGAAGCAAGCCAGTGATGAGCGCATTGCCGCCATTGCCACCAAGTCTTTAAAAGAGGTGACTTACCATTTACGTCGTTCTACACAATGGGTTGAGCGCTTAGGTGATGGTACGCAAGAAAGCCATGAGCGTATGGAAAAAGCCGTTGATACGGTATGGCGTTTTACCTACGAGTTAATGGAAGAAGGTGACACTGAGCGCGCTTTGTCTGCATCAGGGATACTGCCTTCGTTGGCGACGCTGCCTGAGTTATGGCGGTCAACGGTAAAACACACATTATCGAACGCGACTTTGACGCTCCCTGAACCGGCGAGTTCGTTTTATTTGAATGCACGAGCAGGGGTTCACTCGGAGCATTTGGGAACGCTGTTAGCCGAAATGCAATTTTTACAAAGAGCTTATCCCGATGCCAGCTGGTGAGTTAATAACCACTGATCAGCGAGGTCGGTCAGGCGACGATCAGGACATTCAGCGTGCTTTTCAGATATTGCATGAGGTAATGGACCCTGAAGTGCCTGTTGTCAGCGTGATGGATCTTGGCATTGTCCGAGCTGTCCGCTGGCTCGATGGCCACATTCATGTGACGGTAACCCCCACGTATTCTGGTTGCCCTGCCACCGAATACATTGAATCGTCTATTTATGATGCGCTGCAAGAGGCCGGTTTTGCTAAGCCTAAAGTGATTCAGTCGTTAGATCCTGCGTGGACAACGGATTGGATTACCGAGCAAGGCAGAGAAAGACTGAAAGCCTATGGTATTGCGCCTCCGGTCGGCAGTTCCAGTAAACGTTCTTTGTTGTCTACCGTGACCTTGGTTGAGTGCCCCAATTGCGGCAGTCAGGACACGGAGCAGTTGAGCGAATTTGGCTCTACGGCGTGTAAAGCCTTGTATCGCTGCAAGTCTTGTTTAGAACCGTTCGACTATTTTAAATGCATTTGAGCCACACAAAAATAATCATGTGGCCATGGAGATCCAGATGAACCAATTTCATTCACTGACTGTTGCCGATTTGCGTCGTGAAACGCGCGACTCTGTTTCGCTTGCTTTCGATATTCCGGCTGAGCTGGCTCAGAGTTATCAATTTAAACAGGGGCAATTTTTGACCTTGCGCACCCAAATTGACGGCCAAGAAGTGCGTCGTTCCTACTCGATTTGCAGTGGCGTTCAAGAAGGTGAAATGCGTGTTGCCATTAAACGCGTTCCAGAGGGTGTGTTTTCTACTTATGCAAATGAAGTGGTAAAAAAAGGCGATCTCATTGATGTTATGCCTCCCCTCGGTAGCTTTACCGCTGAATTAGATTCACAGCGTCACGGTGATTATTTATTGGTGGCCGCAGGCAGTGGTATTACGCCTATCTTGTCTATTGCCAAAACCACATTGGCGGCTGAGCCTTTTAGCAAAGTGACTCTGCTGTACGGCAACCGTTCGACATCTTCTACTATGTTTCGAGAGCAACTGAGCGAGCTGAAAAACACCTACATGGAACGTTTCAATGTCATTTTTATTCTCAGCCGTGAGCAGCAAGACATTGATTTGTACAACGGTCATATTGATGAAGAAAAATGCCGCGCTTTATTTGCTCGCCATATTAATGTGAATCAGCTTACTGGGGCCTTTATTTGTGGTCCTCAGTTGATGACCGAAACCGTTCGAGATGTGCTCAAAGAAGCGGGCACACCAGAAGACAAAATACATTTTGAATTGTTCGCGGCAGCGGGCAATGAGCGTAAACGAGCAGAACGTGCGCAGGCAGCAAGCCATGCAGATGTCTCTGAAATCACGGTTATCCGAGATGGCCATGCCATGACCTTCGATCTGAAGCAAAACACAGAAAACCTGCTGAATGCCGGCAATGAGCATGGGGCTGATCTGCCTTATTCCTGCCGTGCTGGGGTGTGTTCAACGTGCAAATGTAAGGTCGTTGAAGGTGAAGTGGATATGGATGTCAGCATTGGTCTTGAGGATTACGAAGTGGAAGCCGGTTATGTCTTGTCTTGTCAGTCTTATCCTGTTTCTAAAAAAGTGGTTTTGGACTTTGATCAGATTTAGTCCTGTTTACATACCTAAAAATAATAATGCAATGGTGTTATATCACCCGTGGAGAACAAAATGAGCCAGAGCCCAATTTTACAAAGTTTTATCGCCGGCGAATGGTTAGGTAACCAAGTAGGGCAAGCCATCGTCAGTCCGTTAGATGGTCAGACGATTTACCATACACACGCAGAGACGATTGATTTTGCTAAGGCGCTTGATTTTGCTCGCACCAGAGGGCGTGTATCCATGATGGCGATGGACTTCCAACGTCGTGCTTCGTGCTTACGTGACCTTGGTAAATATTTACTTGAACACAAAGAGTCTTTGTACGCGATTTCCCTTTTGACCGGTGCGACTCGCAATGACAGCTGGATAGACATTGAAGGCGGTGCCGGTACGCTGTTCGCTTATGCCAGTGTGGGGCGTCGTGAATTGCCTTCTGGCAACTTAATTCATGAAGACGATGCGTTTCCTTTAGGTCGTGAAGGGCAGTTTTATGGCTCTCATATTCTGGTACCAAGAAAAGGCGTGGCGGTACATATCAATGCGTTTAACTTCCCGATTTGGGGGATGTTAGAAAAATTCGCGGCCAATTTTTTGGCGGGTATGCCGTGTATTGTTAAACCAGGCACGTCTACGTCTTATGTGACGGAAGCCTGTGTGCGTCTGATGCAGGATTCTGGTTTGTTACCAGAGGGAAGCTTGCAGTTAGTGATTGGGCGCACAGGGGATTTACTCGACCGTTTAGATGGACAAGATGTCGTGACCTTTACCGGGTCAGCGAATACCGCTGCGAAGTTAAGAGTCACCCCAAATTTGATTAATAACTCTGTGCCGTTTAATGCAGAAGCGGATTCTTTGAACTGTGCGATTCTGGCACCTGATGTGAGTGTTGAAAGCCCAGAATTTGAGCTTTTTATCAAAGAAGTGGCTCGTGAAATGACGGTTAAGGCAGGACAAAAATGCACGGCGATTCGTCGCGTTTTGATTCCTGAAGATAAGGTAGACGTGGTTTGCGAACGTTTGTCGGCGCGTCTAGACAAGGTGACTGTGGGGGATCCTCGTCTAGATTCGGTGCGTATGGGAGCGCTGGCGTCTTTTGATCAGAAGCAAGATGTGTTGGCGCAATTAGAGGTTTTGCTTGAGTCGAGTACCTTGGTTTATGGTCATGGCAGTGACGCTGGCATTGTGGGTGATGAGGTCCAAAACGGTGCTTTCGTGAAGCCGACCTTGCTGCTCAGTAATGATCCTGATGCGCCAGGTGGTGCTCATGATATTGAAGCCTTTGGCCCTATCAGTACTTTGATGCCTTATCGTGACCTTGATCATGCGGTTGCCCTTGCGGCACGTGGTAAAGGCTCTTTGGTGACAACCTTGGTGACCGCGGACCCTCAGATCGCGAGACAAGTGGTTCCTGCTTTGGCGGTGTGGCATGGTCGTGTGCATATTTTGGACCGCGCTTCGTCGAAAGAGTCGACAGGCCATGGTTCTCCTTTGCCTATGCTTAAGCACGGTGGCCCTGGTCGAGCCGGTGGTGGTGAAGAGTTAGGTGGTTTGCGTGGGGTGAAACATTATATGCAGCGTACGGCCATACAAGGTTCACCGACCATGTTGTCAGCGGTTACCGATGAATATGTTCGTGGTGGTGATACTTTTGAGAGTGATGTGCATCCGTTCCGTCGTTACTTTGAAACCTTACGCATTGGTGAGTCTCTGTTAACGCACAGACGCACAGTGACAGAAAGTGACATTGTTAATTTTGGCTGTTTGTCTGGCGATCATTTTTATATGCACTTTGATGACATAGCGGCCCGTGACTCTCAGTTTGAACAGCGTATAGCTCATGGCTACTTTGTGTTATCGGCTGCTGCGGGTCTGTTTGTTTCTCCGGGTGAAGGCCCAGTGTTAGCAAACTATGGTTTGGATACCTTGCGCTTTATTACGCCAGTCCCGATTGGTGACACCATACGAGCACGTTTGACGTGTAAGCGTAAGATTGACCAAGGTAAGCTCAGCCCAAAAGGGGAGCCTCAAGGCGTTGTCGTTTGGGACGTGCAAGTTACTAATCAAAAAGATGAATTGGTAGCAAGTTACGACATTCTCACACTGGTAAAAAAGCAATTTAATTGACTCTTTGATTAATGTAGGACAAAGGCGGTGTTATCGCCTTTGTCCTGTTTTGCCTCATAAAAATTATAAAAAGTGTAGGAAGGGTTATGTCGATAAAAAAGTGGATTGATGAGCGTTATCCTGAACCGAATATTTACCGCTGGATTGGTTTCATATTAGAAGCCATTTCGGCGTCTGTATTGTTTTTTTTAATGATGCTGACTTGTGTGGATGTCACAGGAAGATATTTGTTTAACAACTCCGTAAACGGGGCTTTCGAGCTGACACAAATAGGGCTGGCGATATTAGTTTTTGCTCAAATGCCACTTATTACTTGGCGTGGGAACCATGTCGTAGTGGATTTGCTAGACAATTTCTTAGGCGGACGCATCGTTAAATTGCTCGGTATGTTCTCTGTGTTTGTTGTTTCTTCTGCGTTTTATTTCTTAGCTCACCGTATTTATGAACTGGCAGAGCGTTCGATTCGTCGTGGTGAAGTCACGGAATACCTCAAAATTCCAACAGGCTATTTAACGGAGTACATCGCCATCATGAGTTGGTTAACCGCCGCTTGCATGTTGACGTACGGTGCCTATCGCGTGCTGAAAGGCGATCATCAATCTCAGCAACTTGGAGACTAACATGTCAGTGGTTTTAATCGGCTTCGCCGTGCTTTTGGTTCTAATTTTGGTGGTGCGTATGCCCATTGCCTTTGCAATGGGGTTAGTGGGTTTCTTTGGTTTTGCTATGTTGCAAGGCTTGAGTTTTGACAATCTGTTTTCGTTTCGCTGGACGTCTACCCTGACACTGGCTGCTAGCCGTGTCATAGGCACAGTACAAGACTATAACTTGTCCATCATCCCCTTGTTTATTCTCATGGGGAATCTAGTGACTCGGGCAGGGTTGTCACAAGAACTTTACAATGCGGCTTATGCGTTCTTAGGCCATCGTAAAGGCGGGTTGGCGATGTCTACGGTTTTAGCCTGCGGTGGTTTTTCGGCGATTTGTGGTTCCAGTTTAGCTACGTCGGCAACCATGGCAAAAGTGGCCATGCCGCCCATGCGCAAATTTGGCTACTCAGATAGCTTGGCAACAGCGTCGATCGCAGCCGGTGGTTCACTGGGTATCTTAATTCCCCCTAGTGTGATTCTGGTGATTTATGGACTGCTAACACAAACGAGCATTCGTGAGCTTTTTGCTGCGGGATTGATACCTGGTTTATTGGGGATTCTTCTTTATTTAGGCGCGGTTCGCTATGTGGTGTGGCGTAATCCAGCCTCGGGTCCATCAGGCGAGAAAATGGGCTTTAAAGAAAGACTGATAGCGCTTAAGAGTATTTGGGGGGTCTTGTCACTTTTTATTGTGGTGATGGGGGGGATTTATCTGGGCATCTTCACTCCAACGGAGGCCGCCGGTTTCGGTGCTGGGGGCGCTTTGTTGATTGGTCTAGGACGTCGTAGATTAAGTTTTTCCAGTCTTTTTGAAGCTCTAGTCGACTCGACACGCACTTCAGCCATGCTGTTTAGTGTGGTGATTGGGGCGTTCATCTTCTCTGACTTTATCACTCGCGCGGGCTTACCGGATGCCTTGCTTGGTTTTGTGACGGCATTGGATATGAGTCCTATGCTGGTGATGATGGTGATCTTGGTAATTTATCTTATTTTGGGAATGGTGTTCGAAAGTCTTTCTATGCTGCTGTTAACCGTACCGGTCTTTTATCCATTGGTAGCGGGCATGGGGTTTGATCTTATTTGGTTTGGCATTGTGGTTGTGATTGTCATTGAGATCAGTCTGATTACGCCACCAGTGGGGATGAACGTTTTTGTGTTGAGCTCCGTCATAAAAGGCGTGTCAGCGGGCACCATTTTTAAAGGGGTAACACCTTTCTGGTGTGCCGATATTATTCGATTGTTAATTGTTGCTTTTTTTGTGCAGGTGTCATTGTTCTTGCCAAATGTGTTGTACGGCTAGTCTAGCAGGTGTGAACCTGAGTTGTGTTTCTTATAAAAATCATAAAATAGAGGAATAGAAAATGTTAACACTGAAAAAAAATCTTCTTTGGGTCGCTTGCGGTGCCTCCATGTTGGCGTCTAGTTTTGTGGGAGCCGCCACGACCTTGCATGTGGCGACTTGGTTGCCGCCAACCAGCGCGCAAAATGCCGTTGTTTGGCCTACATGGAAAAAGTGGGTTGAAGAAGCCACCGAAGGGCGAGTGGAAGTGGTCATTGAAAACTACACGGGCGACCCTAAGTCTATTTTTGATGCGGTTGAAGATGGCGTTTTTGATGTTGGCTTTAGTGTTAACTCTTATTTGCCAGGTCGATTCAAGTTGGCCAGTGTCGCAGAAATTCCTGGTGAGATTTCAGATGCTGAAGTGGGTTCTGTTGCTCTATGGAATACCTATGAAGAATATTTCACAGCCGATCAAGAATTTATGGGATTGCATTTGCTTGGGATGTTTGTGCATGGCCCTGGTCAGCTTTACACCAACTTTGATGTCAATTCGCTTGAAGATTTAAAAGGCAAAAAAATGCGCCTTGGTGGAGGTCTGGTGAATACCCTTGCTGAGCGGTTAGAAGTCACGCCTATTTCGGCCCCTGCACCTAAGTCTTATGAGCTGTTACAACAAGGCGTAGTCGATGGGACGTTTTTACCCGCTGATCAGCAAAAAACGCTGCGTTTGAGTGAGGTAACAAAGAACCTGATTCTTTTCCCGAAAGGCCTTTACACCACAGCGTTCAGCATAGTGATGAACGAAGATACCTTTGCTGATTTAAGCAAAAAAGACCGTGAGGCCATCATGAGCGTGTCTGGTGAAAAATTGTCTAGGTTGGCGGGTGCTGCATGGGGTAGTGCGGATGACGAAGGCATTGCAGAAGCAAAAGCGAACGGCGTTAATGTAGTATTTTTGTTTGAAGAAGATGCGTTAGTAAAAGAAATGCGAGCAATTTCAAAGGGCATCGATCAATCTTGGATTGATTCTGTAGCGGATCGAAAAGTGGATGCTAAATCGGCATTAGCGTTTTTTAGACAAAATGTCGATGCGTTAAGCGCGAATAAATAACGCCTTGTTGCTCCATTATTAGTTGTAATGCGGAAATAAAAAAGACAGAAACAGTGGCCTCTTTGCTAAGTAACCATCTGTTCCTGTCTTTTTTTGTGCCTATTTGAACCTTTCTGAACCTGCTTCTTTAACGGGACGTGTTAAACGAAAATAAAGAATTTCGCAATAAACAGCGCCGCCAAGACATAAACAGCGACGCTGACCGTTTTACCTTGACCAGAAAAAAGTTTAATCGCGGCATAACTGATAAACGCCAAGGCAATGCCATCTGCGATAGAAAACGTAAGTGGCATGGTGAAAGCCGCAATCAACACAGGCGCTGCTTCTGTGATGTCATCCCAATCCACATGAGACAAGCTGCCCGCCATTAGAACGGCAACGTACATTAATGCGCCTGCCGTTGCGTAAGCCGGGATAGAACCTGCTAATGGGGCAAAAAATAAGCTAAGTAAAAACAGCAAAGCAACCACAACAGCCGTAAGGCCCGTTCTGCCACCCGCGGCCACACCAGCCGCACTTTCAATGTAGCTGGTTGTCGACGATGTACCTAAACCAGCACCAACAACGGTGGCCGTAGAATCAGCAAGTAAGGCTTTTTTAATACGTGGCAATTTACCGTCTTTATCGAGTAGCTTGCCACGTTGGCCTACACCGACTAGGGTGCCGGCCGTATCAAACAAGTCAACAAAGAGGAAAGCAAAAATAACGCTTATCATGCTGATTTGAAATGCGCCTTCAATGTCCATCGCCATAAAAGTAGGCGCTAGAGAAGGTGGTGCCGATACCAAGCCACCAAACTCATTTTGTCCAAAAACCATAGAAAGAACGGTGATCAGCAGTATGCCTATCATGACGGCACCCGTTACTTTCAAGTACGCAAGGGCACAAATCACAAAGAAACCAAGCAAACCATAAATAGCCGAAGGTGCAGAAAGGTCGCCCAGTGATACTAGGGTAGCGGGATTCGTTACAATGATACCGGCATTTTTCAAGGCGATCATTGCCAAAAAGAGACCAATACCCGCTGCGATCCCCAGTTTCAGAGAGGACGGAATGGCATTAATGACCCATTCACGTATTTTAAAAATGCTGATGAAAATAAAGATAATACCAGAAAGGAAAACAGCCCCTAAAGCCTGCTCCCATGTATAGCCCATGCCTAAAACCACGCCATAGGTGAAAAAGGCGTTCAATCCCATCCCTGGGGCCATAGCAATAGGGTAATTGGCGTATAAGCCCATTATTAAACAGCCAATTGCAGCGGCTAAACAGGTTGCCACAAACACCGCACCCTGATCCATACCCGCTTGTGCCAGCATAGATGGGTTAACAAAGATGATGTAAGCCATAGTAAGGAAGGTAGTGACGCCACCAACGACTTCATTACGTACCGTCGTATTGTGTGCTTTAAGTTGAAAAAAGCGTTCGAGCATAGGGTAACCTTTAAAGTGGTGAGGGGATAAACTGCTTGTTTTGTGGTTTCATCAAGGGAATGAAAGAACACAATAATAAGCACCGAAATTATTTAATTACTGATCATTTGGTCAGGAGCAAGTTCGGTGCCAATTATAAAAAATTCGTGGTGTTTTGGGGAGAGAAAATGCAAAAAAACCGTACTAAAAGCGTATTTTCTTTACATTTTAGTGATTTTGTAGCCACGATCTCTGAGCATAACCAATAAACCATCTTCCCCAGCTAGGTGCATTGCACCAATCATGACCATTTCTACGTCGTTTGTGCTTAACATGTGTTCAATTTGGGGCATCCAATGTGCATTACGATCCGCTAGCAGTGACTGATACACGTCGGGAAACTCTTCTTTGAAATGGCCTAATTCCAGCTCAGCAAGGGCTTCCATGTCACCAGTGCGCCAACTTCTTTTTAGGCCCTTCATGGTATAAGGCATGTTTTTTATGTCTGATAAAGCGTAGTTAATTATCGCGTTACTGTCCTGTTGATTGATGGCGTCCAGCATGGCCACTTGTTCTTCAGGCGCCTCAAGCCAACCAATCGGTTTATTCTCTTGCAATGCGAGGCGCGCATAAAATTGGTCGACCCCTTCACTGGTAAAACCTAAATGCTTGAGTTCAATCATGCTCAGTGACATGGCGAGGGCACTGGGCTTGAGATTTTCGACGGCCATCATGGGGACTTGTCTAGCGGCTAAATACACAGACAGCGCGTGATACGTGTCTGTATTGATGACTTGATCAATGGTGGTGCCATCGTTGTAGGAGAGTTGTGTTTGCATATAACGGTGAAACTTGGGCGTGCTGATCGTCGCCATATTGGTCTCAAACACGATTTTATCCGCGGCTTGATAAGCATCGTTGTAGGCACTGGGTAAGGGGTAATCTTGTGGGGTTAATAAATGTATGGTGCCACCGATATACAATGAACTGATGTCAGAACTGACCTTCCAAACAGACGCACCATGGGCCTGAAAAGCGGTGAAGAGTGCCAGTAATGATAAGCCACATTTTTTAATCAACGTCATCTATTTCTCCGATGTGATGGGGTACGTCCGTATTCGCACTTTAAAAACTGACACGCAGTGTACGTGTTTACGCAATGAAAAGTCGTCAATTTATGTGGTTTTTTTGTGCATATTCATCCTATCTGTTCGGGGCAAAGCAAAGTCATCCTGTTCGGATGTTGAACGGTGGTATCATGGTGCTTTGTCAGCCATCTTGAAACTGAGTAAAAATAAATGAAACAAGAACAGGTAGTGATTGGTTTAACAAATCCTAAAAGCATAACCAACGTTGGCGCAGTAATGCGCGCGGCAGGGTGTTTTAAGGTTGATCAAGTTTGGTACTCAGGTGAGCGTTACGATCGAGCATCAAAGATGACTACGGATACCAAACAAGCGCGTTCCTACATTCCCTTGGTTAATATCCACGCGTTAAACCAGCCAAGCTTCATTGATGCGGTGGAGGAAGATGTCAAGATTGTTTGTGTTGATCTGATTCCGGGGGCGACTCCTCTGCCTGCCTTTGAGCATCCTTCTAAGGCCTTGTATATTTTCGGACCGGAAGACGGCACCATAGACCAAAAAACCGTAGATAGGGCAGATTTTGTGGTATTTATCCCAACCGTGGGGTGTTTGAATTTAGCTGCTTCAGTCAATGTTTTACTGTATGACCGCTTGGCAAAATCGTCTGCCGCGAATGCTGGCGATGCGCTTATTTTGGCGAGCAAAGACGTGAATAACAACGTTATTGTGCGTCGCTAATTTTGGGCTGATTTACTGTTCAATAGTGGGTGTTAAACATTACACAAGGTTAATAACATAAGGGCAGTATTGATGCGCTATCAAGGAATTAAGGTAACCTTAATTACGGGGTTTTTGGGGGCAGGTAAAACAACGTTAATTCGAAGTTTATTAGAAAAAGCGCCCCCTCACGAACGCTGGGCGGTGTTGGTAAACGAGTTTGGTGATATAGGACTGGATGGGGTCTTTTATGCTGATTTGGGCGTCGCCATTCGGGAAGTGCCAGGGGGCTGTGTGTGTTGTGTTACCTCTGCCGCGTTTCAACAAGGGCTGAATCAACTGGTTCGACAGTACAATCCAGACCGAATTTTTATTGAGCCATCCGGATTGGGTCACCCGAAACAAATTATAAGCAAACTCCTCGATCCCATGTATCAGGATGTTTTTCTTTTTACGGGGGCCTTTTGTGTGCTTGATGCACGGAACTTAAGCAATCCACGTTACACCGAACATGCCATATTTAATGAGCAAATCGAGTCGGCAGACGGCATTGTCTTGAGCCATGTGGATCGTTACAGCCTTGAAAACGATCAACAAGCGGAGACGTATTTTACGCAATTATTGGCCAAAGGCATTGCACCAAATATATTTCGTACTCAGCCGATGGGGCTTGATGTGCAGGCATTAGATATTCGTTTGCTAAACAATAAGGCCCCTCGTCTTTTGCATCATCATCACGATCACGACCACGACCACGACCACGACCACGACCACGACCACGACCATGCTTCGACTTTTAATGTCATCGGTCATTACAGTAAACAGCAGGGTGCGATGCAGGTGCTGGGTTGGCGATGGTCACACATGACTCGTTTCGACGAAGCAAGTGTACGATCTCATCTGGATGTCATGGCGTCTTTGCCAGAGATATATCGTATAAAAGCGGTGTTGTCTTTGGATGCTAAAACGGCTGTTTTTGTCAATGTGTCTAAAGGCGAGATCTCGATATTGCATTCTGCTTGGACGGGAGAAAGCCTTTGTGAGGTGATTGGTCACGCGGATGGCAACTGGGTAAACATGGTTAAAACGTGTTTTGATGGCGGAGAAAATACGCCATTCCTTTGAGTTAGAAAAAGGCGCTAACAGTACCCATGGATAATCTTGTAATAGCGCTGAAGTATTTTGTTACTAATCTTGGCCCCTTTTGTTATTGAGAGAATGGCGCTGATAGACGACTCTTTCTATTATCGAATGGTTCTGTTCAGAACCCATGAAACAAAAACAAAAAGAGGTCACAAGTCATGCCAGAATATAAAGCGCCCTTACGCGATATTAAGTTTGTCACTGAGGAAGTACTGGATTTCCATGGACATTACGCCAAATTGCCTGGTGCGGAAGAAGCGACACCCGATATGGTGTCGGCTATTTTGGAAGAAGGTGCTAAATTTGCGGAGCGTGTTTTGTCTCCTCTCAACCGTGTCGGTGACGAGCAAGGTTGTACCTTTAAAGACGGTGTGGTCACAACGCCAGAAGGCTTCAAAGAAGCTTACCAGCAATATGTTGAAGGCGGTTGGCCATCTTTGTCTCACCCAGCTGAAGTCGGCGGACAGGGCCTGCCAGACTCTTTGGGTATGATGGTTACGGAAATGATCGCAACGTCAAACTGGTCTTGGGGCATGTACCCAGGTCTTAGCCATGGTGCGATGAATACTATTGAATTGCATGGTACTGATGAGCAGAAGCAAACTTACCTTACTAAGTTAGTGTCCGGTGAATGGACTGGCACCATGTGTCTGACTGAGCCACATTGTGGTACCGATCTTGGTATGTTGAAAACCAAAGCGGAGCCGCAAGCCGATGGCAGTTACGCTATCACAGGGACCAAAATCTTCATCTCTGCTGGCGAGCACGACATGGCGGGCAACATAGTTCACATTGTGCTAGCACGTTTACCAGATGCGCCAGCGGGCACCAAAGGTATTTCATTGTTTATCGTGCCTAAATTTAATGCTGATGAAAACGGTGAGATCGGCACAAGAAATACTCTGTCTTGTGGTTCGATTGAGCACAAGATGGGTATCCATGGTAACGCGACTTGCGTGATGAACTTTGATGGCGCCAAAGGCTACTTGATTGGCGAACCAAACCGTGGTTTGAATTGTATGTTCGTGTTTATGAACACGGCGCGCCTTGGTACGGCACTGCAAGGTTTGGCACACGCTGAGTGGGGCCTACAGAATTCCGTTGCTTATGCGAAAGATCGTTTGCAAATGCGTGCCTTGTCTGGGGCTAAATCACCTGAAAAAGCAGCGGATGCCATTATTGTGCACCCAGATGTTCGTCGTATGCTGCTGACGCAAAAAGCCTTCGCAGAAGGCGGTCGTGCCTTTATTCATTACTGCTCTATGTTAGTGGACATTACTAAAAAAGGGTCGGTGGAAGAGAAAGCAGAAGCCGACGAACTGATGTCTTTGTTAACGCCTATTGCGAAAGCATTCTTAACGGAAACCGGTTTTGAAGCGGCAAACCAAGGCTTACAAGTGTTTGGTGGTCACGGTTACATCGCTGAGTGGGGTATGGAGCAAAACGTACGTGATTGCCGTATTGCCACCATTTACGAAGGCACCACTGGTATTCAAGCGTTAGACCTTTTGGGACGTAAAGTCTTGATGACGCAAGGGGCGACATTGCGTCGATTCACTAAAATCATCCACAAATTCTGTAAGGAAAATAAAGGAGATAAACGCCTGAAGTCGTACATTTCTGTTCTTGATAAATTGAACAGCGAGTGGGGTGATGTCACGCTGAAGATTGGCATGAAAGCCATGCGTAACAAAGAAGAAGTGGGCGCGGCGTCTGTCGATTATTTGATGTTCTCTGGTTATGTTGTGTTGGCCTACTTCTGGGCGCGCATGGCGGTCACGGCTCAAACCAAGTTAGACCAAGGTACAGATGAAGAAGGTTTCTACAAAGCCAAATTGCAAACCGCGACTTTCTATTACGAGCGCCTATTGCCTCGTACGAAAGCGCACGTAGACGCTATGTTGTCTGGTGCTGATAACTTATTGGCGATGGATGAAGAGAACTTTCTGTTTTTGAATGCGTAATATTGACTTGCTGAATGCGCTAACCTGCTTCGAAAAAAGCAGGTTAGCTGTCAGTAAATTCAAAGAACAGTCACCGTTTATTGTATAGATTAGATGAAAGAGGTCATTTTATGAGTGAAGCAAAAGCAGTATTTGAGTCAATGTTAGCCCGTTTTGATGCGGATGAAGCCGATGATATGGAAGCGGTATTTCAGTTCGACCTAGATGACGATAGCAACTATCACCTGAGCATCAATGAAGGTAAGTGCGCTATGGCAGAAGGGGAGCACGATGACCCAACCGTAACGCTAAGCATGGACCTAGACACCCTGAAAGACGTAATGAGTGGTGAACTAGATGGCATGGCTGCTTTCATGCAGGGCAAAATCCGTGCCGATGGCGACATCATGCTGGCCACTAAGCTTACCCAAATTTTCCCGCAATAAGTTTGAGTCTCTGACTGAAAGCAACCAAGCTCAATGGCATGAAACGCTATTGGGCTTTTGCGTCTGCTTATTTCTCTCCAATAAAAAAAACAAACGGAGCTTTTTATGACTACCGATACGACACAATACAGCGGCTCAATGCTGGGGCAAACGCCAGGTACTTATTTGCCTGTGTCCCTTAATCCTCACGGTTACCAATCTCTTACCGACATCTTGGCGGTCGCTGTTAAGAAATACGCCGATCGTCCTGCTTTTACCAGTGTGGGTCGGACCATTACCTATAAAGAGCTCAACGACAAGTCTGATCAGTTTGCGGCTTATTTGCAGAATGAAACGGATCTGATACCAGGCGATCGAATCGCCATTCAACTTCCTAATGTTATTCAATATCCTGTTGTGTTATTCGGCGCTATGAAAGCCGGTATGGTTGTTGTTAACACCAATCCTCTTTACACACCAAAAGAACTTGAGCATCAGTTTAACGATGCGGGAGTCAAAGCCTTGGTGGTGTTTGCCAACATGGCGCACAACGTTGAAAAAATTCTTAAAAAGACCGCGATCAAGCAGGTCATCATCACTGAAATAGCGGATTTTCATTCACCAGTAAAACGCCTGTTGGTCAATTCAGTGGTCAAATACGTCAAGAAAATGGTCGAGCCTTACCATATTCCAAGTGCCTTAACATTGAACGACGCCCTAGCTAAAGGGATAGGTAAAGCCATTGTTCCCGTTGAGAAGCGACCTGAAGACATTGCCGTGCTGCAATACACAGGAGGCACAACAGGGGTAGCAAAAGGCGCTATGTTGACGCATGCCAACTTAATTTCGAACATGTATCAGCTAAGCTCTCGATTGGAATCCATCATCGCCAACGACAAGGAGGTCTATATTGCTCCCTTGCCTTTGTACCATATTTACGCCTTCTTGATTCACGGCTTAACACTGCTTGAACGCGGCGCTCACAGTGTATTGATTCCAAATCCAAGGGACCTCCCAGGTTTTGTAAAAGAACTGAAAAAATGGCCTTTCACAGGGTTTGTTGGTTTAAATACGTTGTTTGTCGGATTGTGTAATAACGCCGATTTCAAAACGCTGAATTTTTCCCATTTAAAATTGACTTGCTCCGGCGGCATGCCGCTAACGCATGCGGCAGCAGACGAATGGAAAAAGGTCACGGGTTGCCAAATCGTGGAAGGGTACGGTTTAACAGAAACATCTCCTGTGGTGTCGTTTAACCCAATAGGCAAAGAGCGAATTGGTACTATTGGTTTGCCCGTGTCTGAAACGGACATCAAAATTCAAGGATTGAACGGTGAAGCATTGCCGCAGGGCGAATCAGGTATGCTGTGCGTGCGTGGTCCGCAAGTCATGAAGGGGTACTGGAAGCGAGAAGCAGCCACCCGTGAGGTGATGACAGAAGATGGCTTCTTGATCACCGGAGACATTGCCATGATCCATCCTGATGGGTATTTGCAAATTGTTGATCGCGCCAAAGACATGATCATAGTATCGGGCTTTAATGTGTATCCAACAGAGGTAGAAGACTGCCTGTCTTCACACCCTGCCATTTTGGAATCGGCTGCCATTGGTGTGCCAGATGAAAAAGCGGGTGAAGCAGTAAAAGCCTTTGTGGTGCTAAAAGCCAATGCCCAAAAACCGGATGTCAGTGAGCTAAGGGCTTTCTGTAAAGAAAATTTGGCGGCTTACAAGGTACCAAAATACTTTGAACTGAGAATGGAGTTGCCCAAAACGAACGTAGGTAAGGTGCTACGTCGTGCGTTGCGCGAAGAAGAGCAAGCTTAGTTTCCATGTTTCGAATAGGGTTACTTTAGTCACAGGAGAAAGAGGATGACACAGGTTGCTAAGCGTACGTTAATGCACCGACGACGTATCGAATCTTACGGTTATCTGCGCGATGATGGATTGTGGGACATCGAAGCCAAAATGCAAGACTTGAAAACCTACCAAGTCACCCGTGAGTTTGATAATAGTTCGGTGTCAGAAGGGCAACCTTTTCATGACATATCATTAACGTTAACCATTGACGACACCTTTTTAATTAAAGAGGTGTCGGTATCGATGGAGGCGTTTCCTTTTCCCAACTGCGGTGGGGCAGCACCAAACTTTTCGGTCCTAAAAGGGACACGAATTGGACCTGGATGGAATCGACGGTTAAAAGAAACCTTTAGTGGAAACGTCGGTTGTACTCATGTTCTGGAATTGTTTCCCGTGGCGGCTACCACCGCGTTTCAGACCATGTGGCAACCACTGGGTGAAAAATACCCTGAAATGGTGCCACATGCGGTGAGTAAGTTAGTCAATTCTTGTCATGGTTGGTCTGAAGAGGGGCCCATGGTCAAAAAGCTGGTGGAAGAGCAGATACTGCAATTACCAGAGTATTCTCCTACTAATGTTGCGGTTAAGGAGTCAGAAAATGAGTGATTTTGTTACTGAAAGCATAGAGTCGGGTTTGCAGACCTTGTGTTTAAATCGAGTCGATAAGAAAAACGCCATTACCTTGGACATGTATCATGCGTTAACCGAAGCGCTTCGTAACGGGCAGACTAATCCAGAGGTAAAGGCCACGTTAATTATCGGAGCTGGAAATGATTTTTCCTCTGGTAATGACATTAATGAGTTTGTGCAAATCGCTCAAAAGCCCGACAAAATGAGCACCATACTGACCTTTCTTCAAGTATTAAGCGGTTATAATAAGCCCTTAATCGCAGGCGTTGAAGGGCGTGCTGTCGGTGTTGGTGCCACTCTGTTATTGCATTGCGACATGGTGCTGGCTTCCCGTGAGGCGCGTTTGCAGTTTCCGTTTGTGCAATTGGGTTTAGTGCCAGAGGCGGCGTCCAGTTATTTACTGCCACGGCTAGTAGGTCATCAAAAAGCCTTTGAAATACTGGTGTTAAGCGATGTGCTCGGTGCAACACAGGCTCATGAATTGGGCTTGATTAATCATCTTTGTGAAGCGGGTGAAGCCCATAAATTAGCATTATTGTATGCTCAAAAGATCATTGCTTTACCGGTAGAGGCGGTGGCGTTAAGCAAGGCGTTACTAAAGCACAACGACCAAGAGGAAGTGCAAGCGGCTTTGCTAAGAGAAGGTCGAATCTTTCAGGAACGGTTAAGTTCAAAAGAAGCACATCAGGCGTTTTCTGCGTTTTTGTCACGTAACCGCTAGGTTTAAACGAATACTTAGTAAGATAAACAACTAAAAGCCCTACCCATCATGTAAGTGCTGAGTAGGGCTTTTTTGCGGTTTGAGGGCACAATTGCACTCATTCAATCTTTATCGCATTCATTCAATCTTTATCTTATTCATACAATCCTCACCATATTCATACTAAACTGCAAAGAAGAAAATCGCCTTACACATCGGCTTTACGCTGGTTTGAAGGGGGTTTTCTTTTGTGTGTGAATATTTTTGTCAGTTAACTGGCGCTTTTTTGTTATTGATGAAAATCCTTCTCAAACTACTATAGATAGCATGAAAATAAAAAACACGAGGGACTTATGAAAATCCTAGTATCGGTAAAACGAGTGATTGACTACAACGTCAAAGTTCGAGTCAAAGCTGACAACACAGCAGTTGACCTAACCAATGTCAAAATGTCCATGAATCCTTTCTGTGAAATCGCGGTTGAAGAAGCGGTTCGTTTAAAAGAAAAAGGCGTTGCCTCTGAAGTCGTCGTGGTTTCTGTTGGCTCTAAATCCTGCCAAGAAACCTTGCGTACTGCTTTGGCTTTGGGCGCTGATCGCGCCATTCAAGTGGAAACCGAAGACGGTCTAGATTCTTTGTCTGTGGCAAAACTGTTAGCCAAGGTCGCTAAAGAAGAAGCGGCGGATCTGGTCATTATGGGTAAGCAAGCCATTGATTCAGACAACAACCAAACCGGCCAAATGGTCGCTGCGCTATTGGATTACCCACAGGCGACCTTTGCCTCTGAAGTGGTCATTGAAAACGGGGAAGCACAGGTAACGCGAGAAGTGGACGGCGGTTTGCAAACCTTAGCCATTACTTTGCCTGCCGTGGTAACCACTGATTTACGCTTGAACGAGCCACGCTTCGCGTCTTTGCCAAACATTATGAAAGCCAAGAAAAAGCCGCTTGATGTCAAAACGCCAGCGGATCTTGGTGTGGAAGTGGGTTCGAACGTCAGCCTAGTGTCTGTTACACCACCTCCACAGCGTGCTGGTGGTATCAAAGTGGGTTCGGTTGCTGAGCTAGTCGATAAACTTAAAAATGAAGCGAAGGTGGTGTCATGAGCGTTTTAATCATTGCAGAACACGACAATAAAAGCCTGAAGCCTGCCACACTTAATACAGTCGCTGCGGCTTCTCAAATTGACGCCGATGTACATGTGTTGGTGGTGGGGTTTGAGTGTCAAACCGTTGTTGAACAAGCTGCTCAAGTAGCGGGTGTCAACAAGGTATTAGTGGCTGACAACGTCGTTTATGAACACCAGTTGGCGGAAAATGTATCCAAATTGATCGTTGAGATCGCGGGTGGTTATGGTCATATCCTAGCACCAGCGACAACCACAGGTAAGAACACCATGCCACGCGTTGCGGCCTTGTTAGATGTGGCTCAATTGTCTGATGTGATTAAAGTCGAAGCGCCGGATACCTTTGTGCGTCCTATTTATGCCGGTAATGCGATTGCGACGGTAAAGACAACAGACAAGGTGAAAATTTTAACCGTCCGAGCCACTGGCTTTGATCCTGTTGCCGCGACAGGGGGAAATGCCGAGCGCGAGGTACTGTCCCAGGTTATTGAGAACAAAGGCAGCCGTTTCGTTAAGGAACAATTAGCAGAGTCGGATCGCCCTGAATTAACCGCTGCCAGTGTTATTGTGTCGGGTGGTCGCGGTATGGGGAATGGCGATAACTTCAAATTGCTTGAAGGTGTTGCCGACAAGCTGGGTGCAGCGATTGGTGCGTCACGTGCGGCGGTCGATGCGGGCTTCGTTCCGAACGATTTGCAAGTCGGTCAGACAGGCAAAACTGTTGCCCCAGATCTGTATATCGCTGTCGGTATTTCTGGTGCGATTCAGCATTTGGCCGGTATGAAAGACTCTAAAGTCATTGTTGCGATCAACAAAGATGAAGAAGCGCCTATTTTCCAAGTGGCGGATTATGGCTTGGTAGCGGATTTGTTTGATGCCGTACCTGAGTTAGAAAAGAGTCTGTAAATCGGTTTGAAACACGATCGATGACACACTGAATCGATCAAAAAGAATCAGCCAGACGTTTTGTAACGTCTTGGCTGTATTAATTACCGACGACAATGTGTAAGAACGCCATTGTGGTCATAATAAAAATAATTGGAGACCAGCATGATATTCGAAGGACAAGCAGTCAAGGTTGCAGTCGATGATGCCAGAGTGGCGACTGTCACCCTGGATTTGGTCGGTGATTCGGTCAATAAGTTTAATAGCCTGACCTTGAGTGAATTGGCCTCAGCGGTTGATGCACTGAAACACCTAGATGATTTGCAAGGGGTTATTTTCGCCAGCGCGAAAGACGTATTTGTCGTAGGTGCTGATATCACTGAATTTACCTCTTGGTTCAAAATGGATGAACAAGAACTCACTGACAAGTTGCAAGACGCTCACAACATCTTTAGCGACATTGCAAACCTTCCTTGTCCAACGGTCGCTGCCATCAACGGCATTGCGTTGGGTGGTGGTATGGAATTGTGCTTGGCGTGTGATTATCGAGTCATGGCGGATTCCGCAAAAATTGGTCTACCGGAAACACAATTAGGCATTTATCCAGGGTGGGGCGGTACCGTTCGCCTACCTCGTCTTATTGGTGCAGATAACGCCTGTGAATGGATTTGCGGTGGCGCACAGAAACGCAGTGAAGACGCCCTTAAAGACGGTGCGGTTGATGCGGTTGTGCCAAAAGCCAAAGTCAACGACTCAGCACGTCACCTTATTCAGCAAGTGATAGAGGGTAAGCTTAATTACCATGCACGCCGCGACGAATTGCGTGCGCCAATGGAATTTTCTCCAATCGAAAAAATGATGATTTTCGAATCGGTTCGTGGTGTGGTTGGTGCCAAAGCAGGCAAACATTATCCTGCGCCTATGGCCGCTATTAAAACCATCGAAAAAGGCATCAGCCAAGACATCGATAAAGCCATTGAGACTGAAATCAAAGGCTTTATCAAACTGGCCAAAGGCCCGGTTGCTAAGTCGCTAGTGAATTTATTCCTAAGCGACCAACAAATTAAGAAAACCGCCAGCAAGTACACGAAAAATGCCACTCCAGTAAAACAAGCTGCGGTGTTGGGGGCTGGTATCATGGGAGGGGGTGTCGCGTATCAGTCTGCTTCTAAAGGCACGCCTATTATCATGAAAGACATTCGCCCAGAAGCCTTAGAGTTAGGCTTGAGCGAAGCCAACAAACTGTTCAATGGTCAGGTAGAGCGTGGCCGTTTAACCACCGAAAAAGCGTTTAAGGCCATGAACAGCATTGTTCCGGCATTAAGTTACGGCGAGTTTGAACACGTTGACCTAGTGGTAGAAGCGGTCGTTGAAAACGTCAAAATCAAAAAGTCTGTGTTGGCCGAAGTGGAAAGCAAAATCGCTGATACCGCCATTTTAACGTCTAACACGTCGACGATTTCTATTACGGAATTGGCAAAAGACTTGAAAC
Source organism: Marinomonas hwangdonensis (assembly GCF_003721245.1). Lineage (GTDB taxonomy): Bacteria > Pseudomonadota > Gammaproteobacteria > Pseudomonadales > Marinomonadaceae > Marinomonas > Marinomonas hwangdonensis. The sequence continues at coordinate 597,607 of NZ_RIZG01000001.1, forward strand.
GCCCAGAAAACTTCTGTGGTATGCACTTCTTTAACCCTGTGCATCGTATGCCTTTGGTGGAAGTCATTCGTGGTGAAAAAACCAGTGAAGAAGCCATTGCTAAAACGGTTGCTTACGCACAAGCCATGGGCAAAACCCCTGTTGTTGTGAATGATTGTCCGGGTTTCTTGGTGAATCGCGTCTTGTTCCCTTATTTCGCGGGTTTCTCCTTGATGATGCAGGAAGGGGCGGATTTCCGAGTGGTTGATAAAACGATGGAGAAATTCGGCTGGCCAATGGGTCCTGCTTACTTACTAGACGTGGTGGGTGTGGATACGGCGTATCATGCCGACCAAGTGATGGCAGAAGGTTTCCCTGATCGTATGAAGCACGAAGGCAAAAATGCCGTTGATCGTTTGTTCGAACTTGAGCGTTTTGGTCAGAAAAATGGCAAGGGTTTTTACAGCTATGAGCCAGATCGTAAGGGCAAACCAAAGAAAATTTTCAACGAAGAAATCAACGAGCTGCTCGCCCCTGTGGTGACGTCTCAGTCTGAATTGACCGAAGACGATATTGTTGCCCGTATGATGATTCCATTGTGCATCGAAACGGTGCGCTGCTTGGAAGGCAACATAGTGGCAACCGCAGCTGAGGCCGATATGGGCTTGATCTATGGTATTGGTTTCCCTCCGTACCTTGGTGGTGCCTTGCACTACTTAGACCAAATGGGACTGCAGGCGTTTTGTGACCTTGCAGACAAATACAGCCACTTAGGTAAGTTGTACGAGCCAACCGCAAAAATGCGTGAAATGGCCAAGAACAATGACACTTTTTACGGCGCATAATATCCCATAGGCTAAAGGAGAATTTCCATGAAACTGAATCCAAATGATGTCGTTATTATCGACGCCGTTCGCTCACCAATGGGCAAAACGAAAAACGGTGTGTTCCGTAACGTACGTGCTGAAAACTTGTCGGCGGCCTTGGTGAAAGCGCTGTTTGCCCGTAACCCAACTGTCGATCAGAAAGACGTTGAAGATTTAATCTGGGGTTGTGTAAACCAAACGCTAGAACAAGGTTTTAACATGGCGCGTGCTGTGTCTTTGTTGGCGGGTCTGCCAATCACCAGTGCCGCACAAACAGTGAACCGTTTATGTGGTTCGTCTATGTCCGCGATACACACAGCCGCTCAGGCCATTATGACAGGCCAAGGTGATGTGTTTGTTGTCGGTGGTGTTGAACACATGGGCCACGTTGGCATGATGCACGGTGTGGATGTTAACCCTGCCTTGTCTAAGCACATGGCGAAAGCGTCCATGATGATGGGGGTGACCGCGGAAATGCTTGGCAAGATGCATGGTGTGAGCCGTGAAGCGCAAGATGCTTTTGCTGTGCGTTCCCATCGTCTTGCTCACGAAGCCACGCTACAAGGTCGTTTTGCCAATGAGATCGTTTCTATTGAAGGCCACGACGCCGAAGGCAATAAAATTCTAGTGGAAGTGGATGAAGTGATTCGTCCAGAAACTTCGATGGAGTCGTTAGCGTCGCTAGCGCCTGTGTTTATGCCCAAAGTGGGTACAGTGACAGCGGGTACGTCTTCTGCGCTATCCGATGGTGCATCCGCTATGCTGATGATGTCTGCGAAAAAAGCGCAAGAGCTAGGCTTAACGCCGATTGCGAAAGTACGCAGTATGGCTGTTGCGGGATGTGATCCAGCTATTATGGGTTACGGTCCAGTGCCAGCGACAAAGAAAGCCTTGCAACGTGCGGGTTTAACCATCGCGGATATTGAGATCGTTGAATTGAATGAAGCCTTTGCGGCCCAGTCTATTCCGGTACTGAAAGATCTGAAATTGATCGATTTGGTGGACGACAAGGTGAACTTGAACGGCGGTGCCATTGCACTGGGTCACCCATTGGGTTGTTCTGGTACACGTATCTCTACCACTCTGCTTAATGTAATGCGTGAAAAAGATAAGACCCTAGGATTAGCGACCATGTGTATTGGTATGGGTCAAGGCATCGCCACAGTCTTTGAACGTGTTTAATTAAGTGATTACCAAGCGCATGATGTTGTGTGCCTCTTTGCTTTAGAACAGCAAATAACCTTCTCTGTCTTTTTGCCCCGCCTTGTGCGGGGCTTTTTTTTGCGCTGGTGTTTTGTGTCTTCTTGATCAATGATAAAGACCATTCAGTGCGTTCTCATTGGGCGTATCACAAGACATTTCTATAGAAGGCATTTTCATGAAAGTAGCAATATTAGACGATTATCAAAATGTGGTGAAAGACCTTTCTTGTTTTCAACTGCTGCATGGCCATGAGGTGCAGGTGTTTAATGAAACCTTTACCACTACAGAAGATTTAGTCGCTAACCTCAAAGACTTTGAGGTTCTTGTATTGATACGCGAGCGCACTGTGATTACGGAAGAACTACTCGCTCAATTGCCGAATTTAAAGCTGATTAGCCAAACAGGAAAAATCAGTAATCACATTGATGCCAAGCTTTGCCATAAGTACGGTGTGGCTGTGGCTGAGGGTGTGGGTTCACCTGTTGCTCCCTCTGAATTCTGCTGGGGGTTAATCATGTCAGCCAGTCGACATATTCCTGCTTACGTTACGCAATTTTCACAGGGCCATTGGCAACAGTCTGGGGCGCTAGGATTAGGCCGAGTATTAAACGGCGCGGTGTTGGGGATTTGGGGCTACGGAAAAATTGGCCAACGTATTGCGCAATACGCCAAAGTTTTTGGCATGGAGGTGCTGGTTTGGGGCAGTGAAAGCTCTAGAGCATTGGCGCAAGAACACGGATTCTCAGCCGCACAAACCAAAGCCGAATTTTTTCAAAACGCGGATATTATCACACTACATTTGCGACTCAATGACGCCACCAAGGCCATAGTGACACAAGCGGATTTGGCGTTAATGAAAGCCGATTCTCTATTGGTGAACACCAGTCGTGCTGAGCTAATTGAAAACGGTGCCTTGTATCGTGAAATGTTGTCTAACCCAACAAAACAAGCAGCGATTGACGTGTTTGAATGTGAACCGGCTAATACCCATAACGAGCCATTATTGTCACTGCCCAATGTGCTGTGTACACCGCACATTGGTTATGTTGAAAAAGCCAGTTATGAATTGTATTTTAAAATCGCGTTTGAAAACGTGCTGGCTTTTGCTGCGGGTAACCCTCAAAACCTCGTCTTAATTAAGTTGCTATAAGGTATTAGTGATTTGGTGTTTGCGCAATCCAAGGTGGCGTCATCACGGTCGCCGGTTGGCGTTGCATGATGATTTCACCATGACGAACAGAGAGTAATACTTCACCTTGCTGGCGCAGCACGCTGTAGTCGTCGTGGCCTTCCAGTAGAATAAAGTTTGCTGCGTTGCCGACTTCTATTCCATATCCCTGCAAACACAGGGTGCGAGCACTGTTGTCGGTGATCATATCCAAAGCGCTGGCGTAGTCTTGATAGCCCATCATTTGGCAGATGTGCATAGCATAATCCAAGGTGCGCAGTAGTTTGCCGTTGCCAAGGGAATACCAAGGATCGAAGATAGAGTCTTGCCCTAGGCACACATTGATATTGGCTTCTCGTAATTCTTTGACCCGGGTAACACCGCGACGTTTAGGGTAAGTATCAAAACGACCTTGCAAATGAATGCTTTCCGTCGGACACGAGATAAAGTTAATGCCGGAGTTTTTTAATAAACGAAACAGCTTAGAGCAATAGGCATTGTCATAAGAATGCATGGCGGTGGTATGGCTGGCGGTGACTTTTGGCCCCATATTGTGAAAAAGCGCTTCACAGGCTAGGAACTCTAAAAAGCGCGAATTGGGATCATCAATTTCATCGCAATGCACATCGACCAAGCGGTCATATTTTTTGGCGAGTTCTATGATGAGTTTGACGGATTTCTCACCCAATTCCCGAGTGTATTCGAAATGGGGTATACCACCGACCACGTCGGCACCTATCTGTAAAGCTTCTTCCATGAGTTTTAAGCCATTTGGGTAAGACAGCATGCCGTCTTGCGGAAAGGCCACCACTTGCAAATCAATTTTATCTTTAAGTTCATCACGCAGCGCACACAGTGTACGAACGCCGATTAACGACGGGTCTGTGGTATCCGCATGGGTGCGAATAGCCTGTACGCCGTTCTGTACTAACAGTTCTATGGTGGACAATACTCGTCGACGAATGTCCGCTTCATTAAGCATGGGTTTACGTTGGCGCCAACGTTCTATCCCTTCAAACAGAGTGCCACTTCGGTTCCATTCTGGCTCGCCAGCCGTGAGGGCGGCATCAAGGTGAATGTGTGGTTCGACAAAGGGTGCACAGATTAGCTGCCCTTTAGCGTCAATCATTTTCTCTGTCGGTGAAAGTGTGTTTTCTTGTGTTTCAATTTTACTAAAACAACCTTCGGTAATATGAAGAGAAAACAACTCAGAGCGATGGCGTAAACGGGCATTGATAATCTGCATGGTAACTCCTCAGTCATGGTGTGCTTCTATCATACTGGCATAAAGTGGCTGTGTATTTCTGAATATAGGCGAGTTTTGCTGCTGAAAAGACGATAACGAATGAGTTTTTGCGATCAGGTCTATCGGATTGTTAGTTTTTATTTATTGGTTTGTTTGGTTTTTTAAGTCTATAACTATTACAACGAAAAAGATTTAGGCAATAAGCAGGAGAAAATACGATGTCAAACGAAAGTAAATGCCCTTTTAATCATGGCGCAACAGATAATACTAGCGCTGGACAATTTGCAGGCCGTGGTACCTCGAACAAAGAGTGGTGGCCAAATCAACTTAATTTAAAAATTTTACATCAGCATTCGGCAAAATCGAATCCTATGGGCGAGGATTTCAATTATGCAGACGCTTTTAACCGTTTAGATCTAGAGGCGGTGCGTCAAGATTTGTATGCGCTGATGACAGATTCACAAGATTGGTGGCCAGCAGACTATGGTCATTATGGTCCTTTCTTTATTCGTATGGCGTGGCATAGCGCAGGGACATACCGTACAGCAGATGGTCGCGGTGGTTCCTCGTCTGGTACACAGCGTTTCGCGCCATTAAACAGCTGGCCAGATAACGTCAACTTGGATAAAGCGCGTCGATTACTTTGGCCTATCAAGCAAAAATACGGTCGTCAAATTTCTTGGGCAGATTTAATGGTGTTGGCGGGTAACTGCGCATTAGAGTCAATGGGATTTGAAACCTTTGGTTTTGCAGGCGGACGAGTCGATGTTTGGGAGCCTGAAGATGATATTTACTGGGGCACGGAAAAAACTTGGCTTGACGATGAGCGTTACACAGGTGAGCGTGATTTAGAAAACCCCCTTGCTGCCGTGCAAATGGGTCTAATTTATGTCAACCCAGAAGGCCCAAATGGTAAGCCTGATCCGCTGGCTTCTGCCCATGACATACGCGATACCTTCAAACGCATGGCGATGAACGACGAAGAAACCGTTGCCTTGGTGGCGGGTGGTCACACGTTTGGTAAAACACACGGTGCAGGTGACGCCGCTCAAGTAGGAGCCGATCCGGAAGCGGCTGGTATTACTGAGCAGGGTTTTGGATGGCGCAATAGCCAAGGTCAAGGCCACGGTGTAGATACTATTTCCAGTGGTCTAGAAGGGGCTTGGACACCAAACCCGATTCAATGGGACAACGGCTATTTTGATACGTTACTAGGCTATGATTGGGAATTAACCACCAGTCCAGCGGGTGCAACGCAATGGAAACCCAAAGGCGATGCATTATCGGATGCGGTGCCGGATGCCCATGATGCCACCAAGCGTCATGCTCCTATGATGTCTACGGCCGATATGGCATTGAAAATGGATCCCGCTTATGCGGAGATTTCTAAGCGTTTCCATGAGAACCCAGACCAACTTGCTGATGCCTTTGCTCGTGCTTGGTACAAGCTAACGCATCGTGATATGGGGCCAGTGTCTCGCTATTTAGGGCCATTGGTTCCTCAAGAAGAACTGATTTGGCAAGACCCGATTCCTGCTGTAACGCATGCTTTGGTTAATGACCAAGACGTGGCGGCACTAAAAACCAAAATATTGGCTTCTGGTTTGAATGTGTCTCAGCTGGTTTTAACCGCGTGGGCGTCAGCGTCGACGTATCGTGGTTCTGACAAGCGTGGTGGAGCAAACGGCGCTCGTATCCGTTTAGCGCCACAGAAAGACTGGCCAGCAAACCAGCCAGCACAATTGGCCTCTGTCTTGGCGACCTTAGAAAGTATCCAAGCGGATTTCAATCAGGCTCAAGCAGATGGAAAACAAATCTCTTTAGCGGATTTAATCGTGTTAGCGGGTTCTGCAGGCGTTGAGAAAGCGGCTAAGGCAGCGGGTTTTGACATCACTGTGCCTTTTACACCAGGCCGCGGTGATGCCACCCAAGAGCAAACCGATGTCGAGTCCTTTGAGGTGCTTGAACCCATCGCCGATGGTTTCCGTAATTACCAAAAAGGTCGATACACGGTTACCACAGAAGAGATGCTTTTAGACAAGGCGCAGCTACTGACCTTGTCAGCGCCAGAAATGACGGTGTTACTGGGCGGTTTACGTGTATTGAATACCAATGTGGGTCAATCTCAACATGGCGTATTCACCAAACAGCCTGAAGTGTTAAGCAATGACTTCTTTGTTAACTTGCTGGATATGAATACCCAATGGGTGGATGCATCGAAAGAAGGTGCCAAAGAAGAGGAATTTGAAGGCCGCGACCGTAAAACCGGTGCCATCAAGTGGACGGCGACCCGTGCAGACTTGATCTTTGGCTCAAACTCTCAGCTTCGTGCCATTGCAGAAGTGTACGCTTGTTCAGACTCACAAGAGCGCTTCGTAAAAGAGTTTGTTGCTGCATGGACAAAAATCATGGAGCTGGATCGTTTTGATCTCGTCTGATCGAGACTGATTTTAAAAAGACGCGATTCGCTAAGCTCTATCAACCCCGCATTCGTGAGGATAGCGGGGTTTTTTGTTGTCTTTTTTCACGAGCCGCATGGTCATTGGCGCTGGCACTTTATAACTTGCTGTTATAAGATCGCCAAAATTTTGATGTCTAAATAGATGATAAATGTTTTGTCATTTTTTTGATTAAAATAGTCTACTCTAGATTAAATCGGTTTAAAGAAATAATTAAGGTTAAACAGAATGAAAGTATCCCATAAGGTCGTGCTATGCGCGTCGATAGTTGTGGCCTTGGCCTTCAGCGCTTATTCTTGGCCTTCAGCGCTTACTCTTGGCTGCAATACAGTAATGTAAGGGCCGCCTTGTACGAAAACACCGTTACCAGCACACAAGAAAGCAGTAAAGCGCTGGCTTTTCAGGTCAATAATTGGTTAAAAGGCAAAATGGATTTGATTGAATCCATTTCTCAAACCGTGGATGCTGATTTCAGTCCTGTAATGGTGCAAAAAGCCTTTGATCTGCCCATCTACGAAAAAGAATTTCTGTTGCTGTTCGGTGGTTTAGAGAGTGACGGCACTCGATTCACCAATGACCCCAATTGGAATCCACCAGGTTGGGATGCGCGAAAACGCCCTTGGTATCCTCTAGGTCAACAGCACAAACAAGCCGTATTAACCGAGCCTTATGTATCAACAGAAGGTGATATTCTTATTTCGGTTATTGCGGATCTGTCAGACAAAGGCCAATTCAAAGGTGCCTTTGGTGGAGATTTGAGTCTTAACGTCGTGTCTGATGCCGTCAATGCACTCACCTTCAATGATACGGGCTACGCGTTTTTATTAAATAAAACCGGTAAGATTATTAGTCATCCTAATGCAGACTTGAATGGTAAACCAGTATCAGATTTATTGACAAAGACGTTTTCAACATCTGATACTGGGTTAGTTGAAAACCAGCTTAAAGATGGCACTTCCGTCCTTGTTTCTTTTAGTCCTCTTACTGGACTTTACGGTGCAGATTGGTACGTGGGCGTGGTGCTTGATGAACATAAACTTTTTGCTAGTGTGCGAGAGTTTGGTTGGATTGCCGCCATCAGTACCTTGATCGCCTCCATGTTAGTGTCCTTAGTCTTGTGTCTGGTGATCACTCGATTATTGGAACCACTACGTGCACTCTACGACTCGCTTAAAGAGATTAATGGTGGTGAGGGCGACCTGACCAAGCGTTTAGCCATTGTCAGTAATGACGAGTTTGGCGCTGTATCGCAAGAGTTCAATAAGTTTGTAGATTACTTGCAGCACCTTATTAAAGAAGTGAAAGGGCGCTCGCTGCGTGTTCGTGAAAATACGGATAAAACTTCTTTGTCATCGGCACGATCTTCTGCAGAACTTTATACTCAAGTAAGTGAACTTGAGTAGCTTGCCACGGCCATGCATGAAATGTCCGCTACCGCACATGATGTTGCCGATAACGCACAAACCGCTGCTAGCCGCGCGAATCAAGCGGATCTTTCGGCTAAAGACGGAGAGGCTATTGTCGAGAAAACCACCGCGTCTATTGCTCAGTTGACTGAGAAATGGGTGGCGTGGTCAACACCATCAATGAACTGGTTACTTACAGCAATAATATCGAGTCAATATTGACGGTCATTACGGATATTGCCGATCAAACTAACCTGCTGGCATTGAACGCGGCCATTGAGGCAGCCCGTGCGGGTGAGCAAGGTCGAGGCTTTGCGGTTGTTGCTGATGAAGTCCGTACTTTGGCGTCAAAAACGCAAGAATCGACGGATCAGATACGCAAAACCATTCAACAGCTACAAACGGGTGTGAGAGGGGCGGAAAAACTGATTCTAGAAAGCAGAGAAAGCGCTAACGAAACACAACAAATCGCTAACAAGGCGAAAGAGTCTTTAAGTGCGATCCGACTGAGCATTAATGAAATCAATGACATGACGGTTCAAATTGCGGCCGCTGCAGAAGAGCAGAGCGCAACGTCTAACGAGATTAATCGCAACACAACCAATATTCGTGATATCAGCCAGTCTGTTTCTAATTCAGCGAAAGAGCAATCTGCACTTTGTGAGACCATGGTGGAAATCACCACAGAGCAAGGCAAAGCGTTGGATAAGTTTAAGGTGTAAGCTTGAGGTTTCGAGTTAAATCGACAGTTGAAAACTGAGAAACATCGAGAATGTATCAACAGGCAAGATCGTCATGATCTTGCCTGTTTTTTTTGAATTAATGCTTCCAGTCAATTTGTTTTGTATCGCCTATACCGCCTTCGCTGTTCAGTCGATAGGCCAATGCGACCAATAACGTCTGCGCCAGTGTCATTGAGGAAGTCAGAGAACGAAACCCCATTACCTCCGCTTCTTTCACATCAAAATAGACGTCAGCAAGGGCCGCTAATGGGCTTATTTTACTGTCAGTGATGGCAATGACCTTAGCGCCCGCTTTGAGCGCATATTCACTGACACTGACGGTTTCTTTCGCGTAGGGGCTGAATGTTGTGGCAATAATGACATCGTTTTTTCGTATATTACTGGCTTGTTCAACCAACATGCCTCCACCACCATCGATTAGGTGCGTTGTCTTATTCAAATGCCGTAGGCTGTAAGCAAAGTAGCTTGAAATAGGGTAGGCACGGCGTAGTCCAATGAGATAAATATTTTGCGCGTTTTCAAGTAAATCAACGGCTTTATTAAGCATCTCTAGCGAAAAATGATGAGTCATATTGTTCATTGAAGAGGCGTTTCCACTGCTGAATTCCTCTAAAATGTAAGACGCATCAATGCGATTACTGGACGAGTTTTTGCTAAGTTTAACACGCTCACTGTAGTTAGATGTTTGCTCAACGAGGGCGTTGCGAAACACGTTCTGCATTTCGCTAAAACCGTTGTATTCGAAAGCGGCCGCAAATCGGACTAATGTAGAGGGCGGGACATCGCATTGTTCGGCAAGACTGGCAACCGTCTCAAGGGCGACAGTATTGGGGTGCTCTAATAAAAACCGAGCTACTTGCTGTAATCGCTTACTTAAACTGTCGTAGTTGCGACTGATGGCTTGCTGTAATTGTTCAAGAGTAGAAGGTGCGCCCAAAAACTGACTCCTTAAGCGAAAGAATAGAGTGTGATTAACTTGTTGCATTATAGCGTTTTATCGACGAAAAAACCGTTCCTTCCGCGCCAATATCAGTATTGACTAATAATGTTCAGTGACTGACGAATAGGATAAAAAATATAAAACTGAAAAGTGGAGTGCTCCCCCCATAAAATTTCTTTTAAAGAGGGGAGCGGCTCGTTTTGGGTTGAACTAAATCAAATTAACGGAATTCTCCTGCGTATTGTTCAACAAGTTCGATATTGTCTTTTGTGATAAACCCAGGCCCAGAGTTGACGTTGTTACTAGGAATCAACCCATAACGCGAATACAGTGTTAGGAAGCTAACAGGCAGATACCCTTGCAGATAGGGCTGCTGGTCGATGGCAAAATCGATCGTGCCTTCTTTAATCGCAGCGGATATTTCGCTACTCAAATCAAAGGTGCCAAAATAGATATCATTCAGGTTTCTATTTTTTGATAAAGCACGCAGAGTTGGGTGTGCTGAGGTTGGGCCTAGCGCTAAGATAGCATCTGTATTTGGGTTTCTTCTAAGATAGGCCGACACTTTCGTTTCTACATCGGTTGGGTCAGCACCCGCATCTATCATTTGGCTACCCAACTCAATGCCGAGTCCTTTTGCAAAGCCCATACAGCGCTCAACAGACGCCGGGTTTGTAATGTAATGGTTAACGCAAAGAAAGGATTTAACGCCTTCTTTTTTGGCGCGCTCACCTGCACCAAGACCCGCTGCAAATTCAGGCTGACCAATGTGCATCAGAGCACCCAGTGCTTTGGACTGCATCTCGGTGCCTGAGTTCATGGTAATAAAGGGTATGCCTCTCAACCTTGCTTTTTCTAACGGTCCTTCTAGCGTATCAAAGTCTGCGATAGACAGTATGATGCCGTTTGGATTCGTGGCAACCGCTTGTTCAACGATTCGAGCCATGTCAGCCAAATCCCCCGTTGGAGGGTTGCGATATTCCACGGTGACTTTCATGTCGTCACTCGCATGTTTTACCGCGTTTTTTATGACGTTCCACCAAGAGTCTGAGTCTGGTGCATGGGAAATAAACACGAAACGTTCATTTTCTGCATGAGCCGTTGTTGCAATCGACATAGCGCCGAGAGTGGCTGCGCCCGCCACAAGTACCGCCGTGCTTTTTTGTAAAAACTTTTTCATTCAAACTATCTCCGCTACCGTTCGTTATTGTTGTTATTACTTACTTTGGATTTAGTAGTTACCCCTTCTGATCTATTTATGAACAGAATTGACCTGATAATAGAATGAATATTTCATAATTGCAAATTTTTGAAATATTTAGTTTTATCTGGTTTTTTTCTATTTAAGTAATTGTTTTTAAATAGAAAATTTATTTTATTGAGGTTTATTTTGTTTGTTTAAGAAAAAAATAAAAAAATATTCGTTTTATCTGTTGAAAAAAATGAAACATTTATTCTATTATGATTTCATTGTTGAAACGATGTGTTGAGAAAAATCAGCTGCATAAAATAAATATAATAATTCAGAAGGTGAGGTGTTATGACAAATCCAACCCAATCAATCCAAGGTTCGCGTTCAATGGATGAGGTACCGAAAGCGGATGGTGTAACGAAAGCAGATAGTGCCAGAAAACCAGACAGTATGGTTAACGTTGCACCTGCTGCCGATGAACGGGTTCGAAAGGTATCCGCTTGGAAAAGAATGTTGCATCGTCCCGAGCTTGGGGCATTGTCTGGTGCAGTATTGGTGTTTGTCTTTTTCTTTTTGACCGCAGGCGACTCTGGCATGTTTGCGTCTGATGGCATCATGAACTGGACAACGGTCTCTGCCCAGTTGGGACTCATTGCGATCAGTGCCTGTCTGTTAATGATTGCGGGTGAGTTTGATTTGTCCATTGGTTCTATGATTGGTTTTGCTGGCATGATGATGACCATCCCCGCTGTGTATTGGGGGTGGCCGGTGTGGCTTGCTATATTGTTTGCTTTCACAGGTGCCATGTTCATTGGTTACTTGATTGGCTATATCGTCGTTAAAACCGGCTTACCTTCTTTTATTGTGAGTCTTGCGTTCTTGTTTATTTTGCGAGGACTCACCATTGCCCTGTCAATTCTGTTTACCAATCGAACCATAGTGAGCGGTGTGAACAACTATTCTGAAGGGGATTGGCTTGCCGCTGCCTTTGGCGGAACGATAGGGAATGGTTTTTTTGTCTGGTTAGCCGATATGGGCATTATTAGCAGTTATAACGACGGTACACCTATTGTTACTGGCGTACCTATGGTTATTGTTTGGTGTTTTTTACTTGCCGTCATTTCTAGCTGGGTTCTATTGCGCACAAAATACGGTAACTGGATTTTTGCGACGGGAGGCGACAGCAAAGCGGCTCGCAACGTAGGGGTTCCTGTCGATAAAGTGAAAATTTCTTTGTTCATGTTTACCGCGTTCACGGCCACTGTGTATGCCGCCTGCCAGGTGTTTGAATTTGGATCTGCCTCCGCTGATCGCGGTGTTTTAAAAGAGTTTGAAGCCATTATTGCGGTTGTTATTGGTGGTGCTTTGCTAACTGGCGGATACGGCTCTGTGATCGGTGCTTGTCTTGGCGCCTTGATTTTTGGTGTCGTACAAATGGGCATATTCTTTACCGGTATTGATTCAGATTGGTTCCGCGTCTTTTTGGGCTCCATGTTGTTAATCGCGGTTTTGTTCAACAACTACATTCGTAAAAAAGTAACCGAAGCAAAGCATTAGGCTGTGTTTCCAACAAAACTTACTTTTTAGCCAGAGAATTTGGAGAATAAAATGAGCGAATTTGTTATCGAATTGAAAAATGTGAGCCGTTATTTTGGTTCAGTAATCGCCCTAAAAGACATCAACATGAAGGTCAAGTTAGGTGAGGTGCATTGTTTGTTAGGTGACAACGGTGCCGGAAAATCCACCTTGATTAAAACCCTAGCTGGTGTGCACGCCCCAAGTGAAGGGGAATATTATCTAGACGGCGAGCCGGTGGTGTTTAAATCCCCCGTCCAAGCATTGGATGCAGGCATAGCGACTGTGTACCAAGATCTTGCTTTAGTGCCGTTAATGAGTGTGACACGAAACTTTTTTATGGGCCGTGAAATAACCAAAGGCCGAGGCATTTTTCAACGCTTTGATATTGAAAAAGCCAATCAAATTGCCCAGGCGGGTATGGCGGAAATGGGCATTCATGTGCGTGACCCTTCTCAAGCCATTGGCACCATGTCTGGTGGTGAAAAACAATGTTTGGCCATTGCCCGTGCGATTCATTTTGGTGCCAAGGTATTGATCCTAGATGAACCCACCGCAGCACTTGGGGTAAAGCAATCGGCCAACGTACTGAAAGTCGTGGCGAAAGCCAAGGCAAGAGGATTGGCGGTGATCTTGATTACCCATAACGTTCATCATGCGTATCCGATCGCTGATCGCTTTACCTTGTTAAACCGAGGTCAAAGTCTGGGTTCTTTTATGAAGTCTGAAGTCAGCCGCGAAGATGTGTTGGAAATGATGGCGGGCGGTCAAGAACTGGATGAATTAACCGCTGAGCTAGAAGAATTTAGCCGTTTGGATGCTACCGCATAAGGAGCGCCACTATGACAGTAAAACAAATGCGTGTTGGTTTGGTGGGGTCTGGGTATATGGGGAAAGCCCATGCGGTTGCCTATCGAAATGCCATGGCGGCGTTTGCCATTCCACAAGGTCAATTGCACTGCGAAATGTTGGCGGATGCCACACCGGAGTTGGCTGCAGTAAAAGCCTTAGAACTGGGTTTTAACCGCTCAACAGGAGATTGGAAGACATTAATGAGTGATCCTGACATTGATGTGGTCGATATTTGCGCCCCCAATTTTTTACACAAAGAGATCGCGCTTGCTGCTATTGCCGCAGGCAAGCATGTTTACAGTGAAAAACCATTGGCACTCAATGCCGCTGACGCCAAAGAGATGACCGAAGCGGCAGAGCGAGCAGGGGTAAAAACACTGGTGGGGTTTAATTACATTAAAAACCCCACGGTACAGTTTGCTAAACAGCTAATTGCTCGTGGCGATATTGGCGAAGTAGTGCATTTTCGTGGTGTGTTCAATGAAGACTATCTTGCGGATGCCACTTTACCTTTCAGTTGGCGTTTGCAAAAAGCGTTTGCGGGAACCGGAGCGCTGAACGATTTAGCCTCACATTTGGTGCAGCTAGCAACGCATTTAGTGGCGCCTATTACTTCGTTGTGCGCGGACCTTAAAATTGTTCATCAGCACCGTCCACTGTCTCAAACGTCAGACGATTCGAAAGCCGGTGTTGGTGAAGTGGAAAACGACGATCAAGCTCATATGATGGTGCGTTTTGCGAACGGGGCTCAGGGTACGTTGGAAGTGTCGCGTATCGCATGGGGTCGCAAAAATGGTTTGTCGTTTGAGGTAACGGGCACTAAAGGGAGTTTGATTTTTGATCAAGAGACCTTGTCAGAGTTGTCTTTATACATAGCCGAAGGGCATCCCCAAACGCAAGGGTTTAAGCGTATTTTGGTCGGTCCTGAACACCCAGACTATCAAGCGTTTTGTGTGTCAGCAGGTCATGGCTTGGGCTTCAATGATATGAAAGCCGTGGAAGTTCGGGATTTGTTTCAAGGCATAGTGAACGACGCCTCTTTATGGCCAGATTTCAGAGCCGCAACTCAGGTAAATATCATTCTCGACAGCGTGGTTGAATCCGTTGATAAAAGAGGGTGGGTTGAGGTCGAGCAATATGATGGGGATCGAAAATGAAGAATAAAAAATTAGATGTAATCTGCTTGGGACGCGCCGCGGTTGACCTCTACTCGGAACAAATTGGCGCTCCGCTAGAAGATGTGAACAGTTTCAAAAAATACCTTGGAGGCTCGTCGGCGAATATCGCCTTTGGTGCAGCGCGCATGGGGTTGAAATCGGCCATGCTGACGCGAGTCGGCGACGAACACATGGGGCGATTTGTGCGCCAAGAATTAGCCAGAGCGGGCGTGGACGTTTCTCATGTCGTCACGGATAAAGAGCGTTTAACCGGCTTGGTATTATTAGGCATTAAAGACAAAGACACGTTTCCCTTGATTTTTTATCGTGAAAACTGCGCGGACATGGCGATCAGTGAAAGCGACTTTGATGAGCCCTACATTGCTTCGGCAAAGGCGTTATTGATTACGGGCACGCATTTTTCTACCAAAGGCACAGATCAAGCAGCCAGAACGGCGATTCAGTTCGCTAAAGCTAATGACACAAAAGTCGTGGTCGACATCGATTATCGGCCAGTATTGTGGGGATTGACAGGGAAAGGTGAGGGCGAAAATCGCTTTGTATCAAACGATTCTGTTACCCAGCATTTGCTGGCTATTATGCCCTTGTGCGATTTGGTCGTGGGTACTGAAGAAGAGTTTCATATTGCGGGTGGCTGTGAAGATACCATTGAGTGCTTAAAGCGCATTCGCAAAGTGTCCTCGGCTGAATTTGTGGTCAAGCGAGGTGCCTTAGGTTGCTCTGTGTTTAAAGGTGAGATTCCTGACACCTTAGACGACGGTATCACGCGTTACGGCGTCACTGTGGATGTGTTGAATGTGCTCGGTGCTGGTGATGCCTTTATGAGTGGTTATTTGCGTGGCTGGATTCCAGGTGAAGCGACGGAAAACGCCTGTGACTACGCGAATGCGTGTGGAGCGATTGTGGTGTCTCGCCATGGTTGTTCGCCTGCTATGCCAAGCCTTGAAGAGTTGGACTATTACCTAGCCAATCGCAATGACATTCCAAGGCCTGATCTTGATCCAGTGCTGAACTATTTGCATCGGGTCACGACTCAGCGCATGTTGCGTGAAGCGCCAACAAAAGAATGGCAAGACATGTGTATTTTGGCTTTCGATCATAGACGTCAATTTGTCGATATGTGCCGTGAAGCGGGCGCACCCTTGTCACAAATAGCGAAAGCAAAGAAATTGATTCTACAAGCGGCTTATCAAGGAGCTTCTGCTTTAGAAGGTAAAGTCGGCGGCACAGGAATCTTGGCCGATGGTACATTTGCCCAAGACGTTTTGAATGACATTACTGGAAAAGATTTTTGGATCGCTCGACCTGTGGAGTTACCCAGCAGCCGCCCATTGCGCTTTGAACTTGGCAATAACGTCGGACAAGCGATTGCTACCTGGCCTGCCAATCATATCGTGAAATGCCTCGTGTTTTATCATCCAGATGATGACGTCGGTTTGCGTAATGAACAAGAACAAAAAGTCATGGACTTGTATCGTGCTTGCTGCACAACGGGCCATGAATTGCTGGTGGAGATCATTCCGCCGGCGGGATCTGAGGTCAAAGACGATACCTTGTCTCGTTCCATTGAGCGTTTCTATAACTTGGGCGTATTTCCTGATTGGTGGAAGCTGCCATCGCCCAGTAAAGCTGCTTGGCAAAATATCAGTGACCTGATTAAAACTCGTGCACCCTATTGTCGTGGTGTCGTTTTGTTGGGGTTAGACGCGCCTGTTGAAGCTTTAAAAGCGGGTTTCGAAGCTGCCGCAGGACAAGACATTTGTAAGGGTTTTGCCATTGGTCGAACGTTGTTTTCTGAGCCAGTAAAAGCTTGGTTAAGAAAAGACATTGATGATGCCGTGTTTGTTGAGCGTGTAACGCAAAACTACTTAGAAATGAGTGCATTGTGGCAGCAGCGAAACGACAGCCAGATGATGAAAAGGAAGGAGGCATGATGGACACGATACGTTTAACAATGGCACAGGCCTTGGTCAAACATTTGCAAGCGCAATTCACGGTAGTGGATGGCATGGAAGTGCCTTTATTTGGCGGTGCTTGGGCGATTTTTGGGCATGGTAACGTGGCTGGTTTGGGCGAAGCTTTGGCTCACGTCAAAGACGACTTCACCACCTTTCGAGCGCACAATGAACAAGGTATGGCGCTGGCGGCTTGTGCTTACGCGAAGCAACATCGTCGTCAACGTATTATGGCTTGCACGTCTTCGATTGGTCCCGGTGCGCTAAACATGGTGACGGCGGCGGGTATGGCGATGGCGAACCGTTTGCCTGTGTTGTTTTTGCCCGGTGATGTGTTTGCAACGAGAACGCCAGATCCAGTCTTGCAACAGGTCGAGCATTTTAACGACCCTACCATGTCGGTGAACGATTGTTTTCGTCCTGTATCGCGTTATTTCGATCGCATCAACCGACCAGAGCAACTGATTACTAGCTTGCCTGTGGCGATCAATACCATGTTAGATCCAGCCACGTGCGGACCAGCCACCTTAGCATTGCCGCAAGATGTGCAGACTATGGCGTTTGATTATCCGGTGAGTTTTTTTGCGAAAAAAGTTCATAAACCGCGTCGAAATCGCGCCGATGTGGATCAGTTGGCGGCAGCGGTTGCCGCGATCAAGCAGGCGAAAAAACCACTAATCTTGCTTGGTGGCGGTGTGCATTACAGCTTAGCGCTTGAAGAGGCCACTGCCTTGATTGAGCGATGCCATATTCCCGCTTGTGAAACGCAAGCAGGCAAAGGCGCATTGCCTTGGGATCATGAATTTAACCTTGGTGCCGTGGGTGTCACGGGGTCCAATGCCGCCAATACGGCCGCGCAAGAAGCCGATTTAATCATCGCAATTGGTACGCGTTTGCAAGATTTTACGTCGGCATCGCGCACCTTGTTTGCCAATCCAGACCACACGCTATTAAGCATCAACATAACGTCTTTTGATGCTGAAAAACACAATGCTATGCCCTTAATTGGTGATGCAAAAGTCACCTTACAAGAGTTATTGGCCGAGGTTGAAGGTTATCAAACGCCAGCGACGTGGAGTGACAAGGTGAAAGCCTTGAATCTTGATTGGCTCGCCGCAGTGGATCACATTACGGCCTTGCCAACAGAAGCAAGCGATCAAGGTTATTTGCCAACTGATGCGAATGTGATTGGTGTGATAAATCGCGCAGCAAGCGCCAACAGCACCTTAGTGCAAGCAGCGGGTGGTTTGCCTGGTGAATTACACAAATTGTGGCGTACTTCGTCAGACCTTGGTTATCACGTGGAATACGGTTTTTCCTGTATGGGGTACGAGCTTGCTGGTGGTCTTGGGGTAAAAATGGCAACGCCAGAGCGCGAAGTGATTGTGATGGTGGGAGATGGCAGTTATTTGATGCTGAACTCTGAAATCGCCACCTCGGTGATGTTGGGTTTAAAGCTCATCATCGTTGTTTTGGACAACCGCGGTTACGCCTGTATCAATCGCTTACAACAAGCCTGTGGTGGCGAGTCATTCAATAATTTATTGCAGCATTGCCATAGCGTCGAAGCCGGCGCACCCAAGACCGACTTTGCCGCTCATGCCAAAGCACTAGGGGCGAATGCCGAGCAAGTCGCTTGTCTTGCCGATTTAGAGCACGCTCTGGCGCGAGCCAAAGCCAGTGACAAAACCTATGTGATCGCCATCGACACAGACCCAATGCCAAGTACACAAGAGGGTGGTGCTTGGTGGGATGTGGCGGTGCCAGAAGTGTCGAATCGAGAGCAAGTAATCGAGGCCGAGCGTCGGTACAAAATAGCCAAACAACAGCAACCTTATTAACTATCATTGTTACTTTCACTTTTAAATAGAAAGTAGAAAAAATGAACAGAGATCTTGGAGCAATGTCATGAACAGCACGAATAAAAATAACAACGCGGTAACCGAATCAAAGATCCGAATTGGCATCAACCCACTGACTTGGACTAATGATGATTTGCCATCTTTGGGTGCCGATACCCCGCTAGAAGTGTGTTTGAGCGAAGCGCGTCAGGCCGGTTATAGCGGCATTGAATTAGGCAATAAATTCCCCCGTGATGCCAGTGTGCTTGGACCAATCCTCAAGCAACACGACTTATCTTTGGTGTCTGGTTGGTACAGTGCACGCTTATTAGAACGTAGCGTGGAAGACGAAATTGCGGCCATGCAGGACCATCTTAATCTACTAAAAGCCTTGGGTTCTAACGTCATGGTATTTGCCGAAGTCAGTGGCTGTGTTCATGGGAACCAATCCGTGTCTTTGTCACAACGTCCACGTATGACTCAAAGCCAGTGGGAGGAATACGCCAAACGCATGACGGCCGTCGCAGACTATATGACATCGGAAGGCGTAAAAATGGCCTATCACCATCACATGGGCACCGTGATCGAAACCGCAGAAGAAGTCGATAAGCTCATGCAAATGACAGGCGATAATGTGGGTTTATTGTTGGATACCGGACACATCACTTTTGCCGGTGGCAATGCGTTGGCGATGGCGATAAAACACGCCAAACGTATTGTTCATGTGCATTGTAAAGACATTCGCCCCGCGGTTTTGCAAGATAACCTAAACCGTGACAGTGCTTTTTTGAACGCGGTTCTGGATGGTGTGTATACCGTGCCAGGAGATGGCAGCATTGACTATTTTCCTATTTTTGAAGTGCTGAAAGCCGCCGATTATCACGGCTGGATTGTGGTGGAAGCAGAGCAAGATCCGGCGATTGCCCATCCATTAACCTATGCGACAAAAGGCTATGAGTATTTGTCAGCAAACTTAGCAAAGGCCGGTTTTCATTTTTAATCTGACACGGGTCATTCACGTACTTTAAGAGATAAAAAAGAAGAGAGAATACAATGTCGAATAATGTCATGGGTAACTTCATCAATAACCAGAGGGTAGCAAGTGCTTCCTCACGCCAGGCCAAGGTCTTTAATCCTGCAACGGGTGACGTGTTCTTACAGGTTGCCTTGAGTACCGTTGAAGAAACACAAGGGGCGATTGCCGCTGCACAAACCGCGTTTGAAACCTGGTCTCAGGTAACGCCATTAAATCGCGCTCGTGTACTTTTTAAGTTCAAAGCCTTGGTAGAAGAACATAGCCATGAGTTGGCGGAATTGATTTCTAGCGAACATGGCAAAGTCTATTCCGACGCCATGGGCGAATTGACCCGAGGTCTGGAAGTGGTGGAATTTGCTTGTGGTATTCCTCATCTTCAAAAAGGCGAACACAGCCTAAATGTAGGGCGAGGTGTCGATAGCTATAGCTTGATGCAGCCGCTAGGCGTTTGTGCCGGTATCAGTCCATTCAATTTCCCCGCCATGGTGCCCATGTGGATGTTCCCTGTGTCCATCGCCTGTGGCAATACCTTCGTGATGAAACCGTCTGAGAAAGACCCAAGTACCATTATGCGTCTTGCTGAATTATTAAAAGAAGCGGGTTTGCCAGACGGCGTGTTTAACGTGGTTAACGGCGATAAAGAATCAGTCGATGTCTTGCTGACCGACGAACGTATTCAAGCGGTGAGCTTTGTTGGTTCTACGCCAATCGCAGAATACATTTATGCCACGGCGAGTGCTCACGGCAAACGTGTTCAAGCGCTTGGCGGTGCAAAAAACCATATGTTGGTGATGCCTGATGCTGATCCTAGTCAAGTGGTGAACTCACTGATGGGTGCGGCTTACGGCTCCGCTGGAGAGCGTTGTATGGCGATCTCGGTTGCTGTGTGTGTCGGTGATGACGTGGCCGATAATCTGATTACCAAGTTGAAAACAGAAATTTCCACCATGACGATAGGGCCAGGTTTGTACAAGCAATTTGGCATGGAAGAAGAACCGCACATGGGGCCGCTAATCAGCAAAGAGCATGCGCAAAAGGTGCGTGATTACATTACTTCAGGTGTTGAAGAAGGTGCTACCTTGGTGGTCGATGGCCGTGATTTTGTGCGTAAAAATCACGAGCAAGGTTATTTTGTCGGACCAACCCTATTTGATCATGTGAAAGCGGGTATGCGCATTTATGATGAAGAGATCTTCGGCCCCGTTTTGTGTGTGGTGCGAGTAGCGTCCTATGAAGAAGGCTTGGCACTTATCAATCAACATGAATACGGTAACGGCACGGCGATTTTCACTCGTGACGGAGATACGGCACGACAGTTTACCGAGAAGGTTCAAGTCGGCATGGTGGGAGTAAACGTACCCATTCCTGTGCCAATGGCCTTCCATAGTTTTGGTGGTTGGAAGCGTTCATTGTTTGGACCTCTGCATATGCACGGGCCAGATGGCGTACGTTTTTACACTCGCATGAAAACCATTACCGCGCGCTGGCCAACAGGCTTACGTGCCGGTGCTGAGTTCTCAATGCCAACCATGAAATAATACGTTTCGAGGTTTTTAACATGTCCCATTTACTTAGTAAAAAAAGCCAGCAAGCAGGGCAGTCACAGACTCAATTAGTGACACCTAAAAGTGCCAACTGGCAGTATGTTGGCTTTGAAGCCCATCAGCTTAAAGCAGGGGAGTCGGTTGTTATTCAAACTGGAACCGATGAAGTCTGTGCGGTGATTCTATCGGGGAAAGCCAATGCCAGTACCAAGCTGGAAGCTTGGCAGAACATTGGTGAGCGCATGAGTGTGTTCGAGCAAAAGGCCCCTTATTCTGTGTATTCCCCGGCGCAAGACGAAATACACATTGACGCCATTACGGATGTGGAAGTCGCCTTTTGCAAGGCACCGGGGAAAGGCGGATTTTCAGCGAAATTGATCACCCCTGAGCAATGCCAGTACGAAACGCGAGGTGTTGCCAGCAACACTCGGCATGTGTGTAATATCTTATTTGGTAACGAGCCTGCTGATAGCTTGCTAGTCTGTGAAGTCATCACGCCAAGTGGCGGCTGGTCTAGCTATCCGCCGCACAAGCATGATACCGATGCGGCGCCTGCAGAAACACAATTGGAAGAAACCTATTACCACAAAATAGATCCGCCACAAGGCTTTGCTTTCCAACGGGTTTATACCGATGACCGCAGCATTGATGAAACCATGGCCGTGGAAGATGGTGATCTAGTCATGGTTCCGGAAGGTTATCATCCGGTTGGCGTGCCACACGGTTATCAATCCTATTATTTAAACGTCATGGCGGGGCCAAGTCGTAACTGGATTTTCCATAATGATCCAGATCACGCTTGGATTATTGAACGAGATAAGAAAGCTTAAAACACACAGATTATTGAATAAAAATAACACTAAGGATGAAGGTCATGTTGAATTTTGCTTTGTTTGGGGCGGGTCGAATCGGAAAGATGCACGCTCAAAATATTCAGGCGTTTGCTCAATCTAGCTTAAAATATGTCTTTGATGTCTATGGGCCGGCGGCTGAGGCTGTTGCGAAAGCCACCGGTGCCAAGGTGGCTGACAGTGTAGACGTGGCTTTGGCCGATCCAGATGTGGATGCGGTATTAATTGCCACCAGTACGGACACCCATGTGGAGCTGATTATTAAAGCGGCCAAAGCGGGTAAAGCCATTTTATGTGAAAAGCCGATAGATCTAGACACAGCGACAGTAAACGCCTGTTTAGAGCAAATTAAAGATTGCCACGTGCCTATTCAGATTGGTTTTAATCGCCGCTACGATCCAAGCCATGCGGCTGTCGTCAAAGCCGCACAAGATGGCAGTATTGGCAAGTTAGAGCAGATCATCATCACAAGTCGAGATCCAGGTATGGCCCCCGTAGAATACCTCAAATCGTCTGGTGGTATTTTCCGTGACATGATCATTCATGATTTTGATATGGCGCGTTTTGTATTAGGTGAAGAAATTGTCGAGTTACAAGCCTTTGGCAGCGCCATGGTGGATGAAAAGATCACCGAAATTGGCGATGTCGATAGTGTGATGGTCATCATGAAAAGCCAATCTGGCCGCTTGATTCATATCAACGGTTCACGTCGCGCGATATATGGTTACGATCAACGGGTGGAAGCGTTTGGCTCAGAAGGCATGGTGATTTCAAACAACCAAACACCAACCTCAGTTACTCGCTACACCAAAGACACAACGCAAGTAAAAGATCCGCTTTATAACTTCTTTATCGATCGTTATGTGGATGCCTACAACTTGCAGCTAACCTCTTTTATTGAAAATGTTCTTGCGAAGAACCCTGTATCTCCAAGTTTCGAAGATGGACGTCGTGCCCAAATGCTCGCTGATGCCGCACAGAAATCACTGGAAACAGGGCAGAAAGTGACCTTGAGCTGGTAGCAAGGTGATTTAGCAGAAGGACTTAAAAAGGGCCGCGTCGACGTGCCCTTTTTTATTACCGATTCTGCTGGACTTTATCGAATGACTATCTATTTAAGTGACGCTATAGACAGCTCGACTTTTTGCCTGAAGTCGTCAGGGAAGGGAATGGCGGCTTTGGCGGCTTTAGAGACACAGACATAGGTGACATCGGCTTCCACAACAATGTCATCCGTTTGCACATTAACTATGGTTTGTTTCATTGTGACACTGCGATTACCCATTTTCGTATAGTGGGTTTGAACTTCGAGCAGGTCACCAAAATTGGCTTCGGATTTAAAGTTAATGTTGATATTGACCACAGGCCAGACCAGATCCTGTTGCATCCAATCATTACTATCAAAGAACTCATCAAAAAATGCCCAGCGACCTTCTTCCATAAATTCTAGATAACGGGCATTGTTTACATGTTGAAAAAGGTCTAGATGATAACCGCGTACTTTGATTCGTGTTTTGTTCAGCATGTCATTTCCTTTTCAAAAAACTTAGCCCAACAGGGTACGATGCTTTAATCATCAAACAAATAGCAAAATCGCTCGACTTCACTGACAAGCTCTTTGGATGAGCTATGCTTATAGCAGGTGTTAAAAAGACAGGGCGATAAAAAGGTTTCAGTATGAGACGGTCAAAATAACAACAATATCAGCAGGAGAAAGGCATGTTAACAAAAGAGAAAACGGGTTTGATTGTGGTCGATGTGCAAGGAAAGTTAGCGACCATTGTTGATGATAGTGAGCGTTACATCACGAATTTAGTTAAGTTGGTGAAAGCGGCCAAGCTACTCGAGTTGCCGATCTTGTGGCTTGAGCAAAACCCTGAAAAGCTGGGGAAAACAGTGCCTGAGTTAACAGACGCATTGGCGTCGATCAGCCCAATTACCAAATATACCTTTAGCGGCTGTGGTGAGCCTGCTTTTGTCGAGGCCGTTAAAAAAGCGAAGGTGAATACTTGGTTGGTGAGTGGTATTGAAACCCATATTTGTGTGTATCAGACGTCGTTGGAATTACTAAACATGGGTTACATGGTTGAGCTTGTCAGTGATTGTGTGTCATCACGCACGGTATCAAACAAAGAATTAGCGTTAGCAAAACTGGCTCGCAAAGGGGCTGAAGTAACGAGTTTAGAAATGTGTTTATTCGAGTTAATCAGGGATTGTCGGTCAGATCAATTTAAAGAGGCACTGAGTCTGATTAAATAACTCCCAGTTTTTCCCTTATTAGTGGTTTAATTCACTCATGGTTTTTCATTGAGTTTTTATATTACTCCTTTTAGGCAGGCACTATGAATTTAGATAAGTCGAAAAAGCGCATCGCAAAGAAAGTGAAAATGGGTTTCAAGGGTTATCCGCAATTATCCATTGCTTATTTTGGTGATACCACAGAAACCGCCACAGAAGTGGTGGTGACTTTTATTGCTGAAGAAGGTGCAGAGCCACAGGAGCAGCGTTTTGTAGGGCTGAGTGAGGTCCGCGAAGACGAAGTAATTCAATCTGCTTTAGTAAAAATTATGGAGCGCACGGATGCAAAAAGTGTCATGGAAATGCAAGGGGTACAGTTAAAAAACTAACCGTCTTTGTGTGTCTAATTCAGCGTGCATTTGTTGTTAAGTGAACGTTAAGTCATGAATATTTCATTTATGTTAATGAATTAGGTAAGAAAAAACTAATCGGTAAGTAAGGCGTTAAGTTTTGCTTAGGCAGACTCATTTTTAAAGAAAGTTGATGGTAGGATCTCGGGCCTTGTGTTTGATGTTGGTCGTAGTCGCGGTCTGAATAGGGGAGGGATAACTCCACTGTACAGGCCAAATACTGCGGTTAGCCATTATCAATGTCTGATGGTAGCGAGTGCATAAGCACATCTTTCCATCCAACTATAAAATAATAGATGTTGTCTGCTTTATGAAAAATCAAAATACAGCTCCTCAAGAATCCCTGTCTGCTCAGTTCGTTTACCCGAACATGAAAATCGCCTTTATTTTATTGATTACCTGCTTTGCCGCATGGGGAGTCGCCGCCAATATGACGGATCCTTTGGTGAAGGTATTCAGTAAAATCTTCACTATGAGTACGTTTGAATCGGCTTTAGTGCAATTTGCTTATTATGGCGCGTATTTTTGCTTGGCGCTGCCTGCGGCGTTTATCAATGCCCGTTATTCTTATAAAGCAGGGGTCTTAACCGGTTTGGCCTTGGCTATTTTAGGTGCCTTGGCGTTTTATCCTGCCAGTGTGTCTATGACATACGGTTTCTTTTTGGCCGCTCTTTTTATTCTAGCGGCTGGTTTATCTATCTTAGAAACCTCCGCAAATCCTTTTGTGATGGCGATGGGGCCAGAAGGCAGTGCGACGCGCCGTTTAAATTTGGCTCAAGCCTTTAATCCTGTAGGAACCAATATTGGGGTCTTTTTAGCCGCGACCTTGATCTTGCCTAACCTGAATGTGGCGACGGCCGAAGACAGAGCCAATATGGCGCCAGAAATGCTGCGCGATATCCAATCAGCTGAATTGCATGGCGTGATGACACCTTATGTCGGTATGGCATTCGTGTTGATGATTATTTGGGTGCTGATTTATTTCATGCGAGTGCCAAAGTCAACCAGTACAGTTAAAATTGAATCTATTGAACCCATTGATTTTAAAGCGACGCTTTGCCGTTTATTCGCCAGAAAGCAGTATCGCTGGGGCGTGGTTGCTCAGTTCTTTAACGTGGCTGCACAGACATGTACTTGGACCTTTACCATTCAGTATGTACAAGAAACATTGGGCGGCACAGAGGCCAGCGCGTCGGATTATTTACAGTACAGCTTGTTGATCTTTTTAGTGTCTCGTTTTGTGATGACCTGGTTGATGGGCTACTTCCGCCCAGCCGTGTTGCTGACTATTTTAGCCGTTTTGGGCAGCCTATTGTGTCTTTATGCGGTTATGGCGCCTGGCGTGTCAGGTGTGTGGGCAATTGTCTCCATCTCGGCTTGTTTGTCTTTGATGTTCCCAACGATTTACGGCATTGCTCTAAATGGTCTTGATAAAGACACTAAATTTGGCTCCGCAGGCTTAGTCATGGCCATTCTAGGTGGCGCTATTATGCCATTGGTTCAAGGTGCCACCATTGATGAATACGGTGCTATTGTTTCTTATGTTGTTCCCGCAGTATGCTTCTTAGTGGTTGCATTCTATGGCTTGTTTTCAGTGAAAAACACTTCGGTTTAATCACTGATCATAGCGAATACCAAAAAGCCTCGCAGATGCGGGGTTTTTTTGTGCAAATGTGCTAAGTTGATCTCTCGTTTTTATCAGGTAGGTGACATGAAATATTTCATACTTATGGTGGTGGTTTTGTTGGCAGGCTGCACGAGTGCACCGAAAAATATCGACCCTGTTACACCGTTTGACGTTGAGCGATATTTAGGTACTTGGTACGAAATCGTTCGTCAGGATCATTCCTTTGAAAGGGGGTTGTCCGATGTCACTGCTGTCTATACCAAACGTACAGATGGTGGTATTGATGTGCTAAATCGCGGATATGCTTCGCAAAAACAAGAGTGGAAAGAAGCCCAAGGGAAAGCCTATTTCGTTGATTCTCCTAATACAGGTCATTTAAAAGTATCTTTTTTCGGGCCTTTTTACGGTGCATATGTAATCTTTGAGTTAGACCAAAAAGACTATCAATACGCCATGATTTCTGGTCCTAATCGCGATTATTTCTGGCTGTTATCAAGAACGCCAACCATGCCAGAAGTCACAAAGCGCAAATTATTGGCCAAAGCAGAAGCTTTAGGATTTTCGATAGATAAATTAATTCACGTCGTTCAGAGTCGTAAAGCGCCCGCTAATTAGTTTTACAAAATAGGCGGGGCTTTAGAAAAGTGAGCAGGTCACGGTTTTCTTTGTTACAGGGCTTGAGCAAACTTCTTTGTAGGCTATTGGGCTTTGAATCAGTGCATAATGGGCATCTGAATTCCTGCATGAAGTAAGGAAATCGTCATACCGTTGGTTGAAGTTTGCTCTGGTGATTTCATAATTCATTGTTGCGTCATTAAGGTTATATTCGTCAGTCATCCCTTCTGTTTTTACCTGTTGGATTAAGTAGGTGAGCTCGTTATACCTCCGTCTAATTTGATGGCAATAAGCACTATTAGGAGTGGTTTCGGCACATTCTGTCATGTTTATTTCCAAATCAGCTTGCTCTGTTTGATATCTTTCTAAGTAATTTTCTGATGGACCATTTTTTCTTTGTATTAATTCTGATTGAAGAGATAGAGCATCCAATCTGTTCTTTGCAGTCTGTAATCGTTCTTCTTGTAGTAAGCATTCTTTTCCAAAAGCGATTAAGTCGTTGCCATGCACAAGGTTGATAAAAGTACAACCTAGTGCAAGAACGCTGTATTTAATGGTCGAGTGGGGCATGAAATGGCAGATCCTATTTGTTTTTTACACTTTTTATATACGGTCATCGCTGTTTTCCCAAGTATACACTGTGTTTTACTGAAGAAAGTGTTAATGATTGTCTATCTGGTGAGAGTCTATTCATCAGTATGCTTGGCTTTATTGATATCTTATGTCATAACTCTCTTCATTAGATAAAGTGAATGGAGTCAGTAAGTATGTCTCCAGCCATAATTTATGAGTCGTAAAAGCTATGATGCCAGTGCTTTTGTTCTTTTTTGCTGGTTCGCTAACTTAACAAGGGATGCGACTGTTATTTTTAGATTGTGAGGAAAATAAATGCGCTTAGGTGATGCATTCAATAAAGAAGAACATAACCAAACCATTATCGACTGTTTTCTCGAAATGTGGCGTTACTCTGCTGATTTGATGTTCATCATGGCGGTAGAGGAAGGTGAAGAATTTTCTTTATACGATAATAATCCAGCCTCTAAGGAAGTGATGGGTCTAGAAAAAGCCTCAGACATACATAGACTTAACTTAAGAGTGCAGTTTGGTAACGCAATGGCAGAGCAAGTCTATGCTACCTATCGCCAGGTATTGAAAGGTGCAGCGCCTGTTTCAATTGAGCAAGTAGGTGTGCGTGGCGACGGGAGTCGCATTTATTTTGATACCTTGTTTGTGCCAATTTTTGATTCATTGGGTCAGCCTATTTTCGTTTGTGGTGTGAGCCGTGATATTACAAAAATCAAAGAAGCCGAGGCGATTGCATTACAGGCCAATGAAAAACTGCTCGAGTATAGTGCCGCCCTTGAGGCGATTAACCACGAGCTAGACCGTAAAGTACAAGATCGAACCAAAGAGTTAGAAAAAGCCAAACGCTTAGTTGAAGAGTCATTAGAAGCAAAGTCCTCCTTTGTCGCTAGAATGAGCCATGAAATTCGCACGCCAATAAATGCCGTTATTGGATTAAGCAATCTCTGTTTAAAAATGCCTTTGGCTCATGAGCAAAAAAGTTATCTGAACACCATCCTATCTTCTGGGCAAAACTTGCTCAGTCTTGTCAACGATGTGCTCGATTTTTCTAAAATGGAAGCAGGAAAAATGGGGCTAGAAGTGGTTCCTTTTTCTCCTAAAAAGATTGTTCAGTATGCGATTGACCTCAATACAGTAAACGCAGAAGAAAAAAAACTGGCTGTGACGATAGATATTTCTCCCTCGTTACCGGCGATGCTGTTAGGTGATCCATTACGTATACAGCAAGTGTTGGTTAATCTTGTGACCAATGCGGTTAAGTTTACTGAGCGAGGGGGTATTTGTGTACGAATGTATACCGATGACATTAAAGGGAAGCATATCGTTCTAAGGTGCGACGTAATTGATACGGGAATTGGTATAGCAAAGACGTATTTGGATCAATTATTCCAATCTTTCCAGCAGGCCGACGAGAGTATTACTCGCCAGTTTGGCGGGACTGGATTGGGTTTAACGATATCCCGTCAACTTTGCGAGCTGATGGGAGGTGATATTTGGGTTCATAGTGAACTAGGTCAAGGTTCTACCTTTAGTTTTACGCTTCCTCTCAATATCAGCACATCTGACTCAATGTCTTTTAATGATGATGTTTTACATAATTCATTTAAAAAGGCGAACGATATCCCAAACCTATCTCAATACAATGTGTTGTTGGCAGAAGATAATGCCATTAATCAAAAAGTTATATTAGGTTATTTAAATGATACTTTTATCAATATCGATTTGGTTAATAATGGTGAAGAAGCGGTACGCCAGCTAGAAAATAAAAAGTACGATCTAGTATTAATGGATATTCAAATGCCCGTTATGGATGGCTTAACGGCGGCTCGACGCATTAGTGAATCGCAGTCGTATGGCAATATGCCGGTTATTGCGATGACCGCTGATGTGTCTGATGAGGCGAAAAAAAAATCAAAACAAGCGGGTATGGTCGCGCATCTTGATAAACCAATTAAACAATTTGAACTTTACCAAGTCTTAAAAAAACACCTCAATGTACCAAGACAGCCTATTTTCTCGCAACCTCATGACTTTTTTGGGTCTAAATACGCATCTTCTTACAGTGATATATTGTCTAAACTTTCAGCAATCGATACATTGGTTGTTCAAAGTGCAATCGACAACCTCGGTGGGAAAACCAGTTTATATCTTGATTTGGTCAAAGCGTTTTATATTAAATATAAATCGTTTTCGTTAGGTCAATGTTTAGAAAATGATTTAGTCGGCATCCTTCATTCTTTAAAATCTAACTCAGCGTATATAGGAGCCTTTAATTTGTCATCTCATTGCGCAGAAATAGAAAAACACCTGCTTCAAGGTATCTTGACTCCAGAGCGTCTTAATCGGCTTGAAGTGATGCTTAAGAGTTTAGTAAAGACGCTACACATTGTCTTAACGTCGTACTCTCTTCCGACTGAAAGTAGTAAGGAGGAAACGGAGCCGAGTAAAAATGATTTAGTGATTCTGCTACAGACTATTCTGCCTTTGTTAAAAAAATCTGATTTTTTTGTAGAGAATCATTTTAGTTTGTTACGGAAAGTGGTCATGGATACAGGGTACGCTTTAGATATTGAAAATTTAATTTATGATGTGAAAAATATTGAGTTTGAGAAGGCTTCTATCAAAGCGGCTCAGCTTATCTTAGAACTTCAAGGTGATTAGAAACGATGACAGATAGACAAAGTGTTTTAGTCATTGATGACGAGAAAATCAACCTGCAAATCATCGGCGATATACTCAGAGATGAGGTTAGCGTTATGCTAGCCAAAAGCGGTGAGCAAGGCATCAGAAAAGCGATAGACTATAGGCCAGATTTGATTTTACTGGATGTTGTTATGCCGGATATGGATGGTTTTGAAACCATGAATCGTCTTCGTCATGATGCTCGAACAAGCTTTATCCCAGTTATTTTTATTACCGCATTGGATGATTCAAGCCACGAAGAAAAAGCCCTTTTAATGGGGGCTAGTGATTATATTCAAAAACCATTACATACTAATATTGTACAGGCTCGCGTTCGTCTTCATTTACAGCTTGTTAAGCAACGCAACATGTTGGAAAAACTTGCTAACATTGATCCTTTAACATCGCTTGCCAACCGTCGTAAATATCAAGAGGTCATAGAGCAAGAATGGCAAAGAGCCATAACAGATAACACCAGCCTTTCTTTGCTAGTGATCGATATAGATAATTTCAAACAATATAACGACTGTTATGGTCACGCCACTGGCGATAAAGTGCTTCAGCAAGTGGCTACTGTATTAGCAAGCCACCTTATCGATAATCGTTTAGTCGCAAGATATGGTGGCGAAGAGTTTGTAGTTTTGCTTTCTGGCTGCTCGCAAGAAGAATCAGAACGTGTGGCCCGCCGATGTATGGAAGACGTTGAGGAACTTAACTTGATTTACACCCATGAAGATTTTAGCGGCAAAGTGACCGTCAGTGTTGGCGGATGCACCATGTTTCCTGGACCAAATTGTCGTACTGAGGATTTTTTTAAT
Organism: Marinomonas hwangdonensis; assembly: GCF_003721245.1. Taxonomy (GTDB): domain Bacteria; phylum Pseudomonadota; class Gammaproteobacteria; order Pseudomonadales; family Marinomonadaceae; genus Marinomonas; species Marinomonas hwangdonensis. Next base: position 628,616 of record NZ_RIZG01000001.1, read on the forward strand.
GCAGCGGACGAGATGCTAGGTCTGGCGAAGAGAAGCGGTAAAAACAAAATATTGTGGAAATTACCAAGCAACCCGCACACAATTACGGAGTGATATACATTTCTACGTTGCTCAATAAAAGGTTTGTTAAATAACACAATGATTAAGGTTAATAACTCGTACGGATTAGAGATGCATCCATTACGCGATGCGCTTTACGCTGAGCTACATTCTCGCCCATTCCAAGTACTTCCAAGTCCTGCCAGAGTCAGCTATTTGGCTGTCATGGTTAGATCAGAGCAAAAACAGCCCGAGTTTGAGCATTTTTGTTCACTTTATCGGTATTTTGGCGGTGTGCCACCAAAAGAGGATGGGGTTTGTTTTGAGGTGGACTTTGGTGATTTTAAAATACGCCGTGATAAGCATCTAGAATTTACCTCTTACATGGTGACGCATCGCCAAGTCGACTCAAGTTTACCTTTTTTTGATCAAACGGCTTTGTCGTGCTTGCCTTCAGATTGGTTGTCGGCTATTCCAGGTGAAACTATCGCTGCATTTCATGTGGCAGTTGAGGATGCGCGCACTATCCCAGAAGCGGATATTGCTTTGGTTAAAGGTCATTTTGAAGGTATGCGTTTAGTGGGAAGTCGACCTCAAAATGGTGATGCTCAAGTGTGGACCAGTTTTCGCTTGCACAGCGATGGTTGTGGACGCTTCTTGATTTACAATAAAGGTATGAGTGACAGCCAGCTAGGCCGAATGGTTCAGCGGGTAGTAGAAATTGAAACGTATCGCCTATTGGCCTTATTGGCATTGCCTATGGCTCGTCGATACAATGCAAAGCTGGTGACTATGGATGAGCAGCTTGCCCGTACAACGAGCAATTTAGCTGACGCAACAGAATCGCTCGACGAGCAGGCTTTATTGAGTGAGTTGATCGAGATGGCCGCTTGGGTTGAAGCGACTCGTGCAAAAACAGCGTTTCGATTCAGTGCCACACGCGCTTACCATGACCTTGTCATCAAAAATCTAAATGAACTGAAAGAAGATGAGGTATCGGGTCATTTAACGCTCACAGAATTTATGACTCGGCGCTTAACACCAGCCGTACGAACGTGTAAAACAACTGGCGAACATCTTGAAAACTTATCCATGCGTATTGATCGAGTGTCCGATATGATGCGTACTCAAGTGGAAATGTCGATTCAATCCCAAAATCAACAACTGCTCACATCCATGGATCGACGATCAAAAATTCAACTTGCCATGCAGCATACTGTCGAAGGCTTGTCTGTTGCCGCCATCAGTTATTACAGCGTAGGCTTATTAAAATTTCTAATTGAAGCGGTTTACGATAAAGGTGTGAGTTTTGATAAAAGCCTAGTAATTGGTTTGTCTGTGCCGCTGGTTGTGGGTGGTGTATGGTTTGCCACTCGTAGAATTCATAAACGCTTTTTATTGCTGGCTAAGGCCAAAGAAGAAAAGTAGCCGTTGTTGATTTTTTTAACCATACATATAAAAAGGCTTTCTATTGTTACTCTAGAAAGCCTTTTTTGTCGTTAGAGGTATGTTTCGTTAAGATTTTTATCAAACCGTATTATGAATCTCGGCAACGAAGTCGTAAGAATCGCCAGGAAACCATGAACGCGTAAACTCGATAGGCGTACCGTCTTGTGTTACAGCGGTACGTTCAATATAAAGCACAGCGCTGAGTTCTGGAATGTCGAGCAATTGGGCCCGCTGTTCATCAATGCTAATAGCACGAAGACGCTGAAACGCACGAACAGGGCGGCAGCCTTGTTGTTCTAGCAGATCGTACAATGATCCTTCCATCGCAAAAGGATTGAGAATGTAATTACTTGGAATCGTCGCCAATTCAAGCGCCATGGGTTTACCATCGGCGTAACGCAAACGATAAAAACGCACGACTTCTTGCTCTGCTGTTAGCTTAAGCGCTTTGCATTCATCTTCGTGAGGCATACCCAACGAACGATCTAGCCATTTTGATGTGATGGCTTTTCCGCGCGCTTTCATGACTTCTGTAAAGCTACGCAAGTGATTCAGCGGCTGCTCAACTCGTTCGCTGACAAAGGTTCCTGCGCCTTGGCGTTGAGTCAATACGTCTTCTTTTACCAACTCGTCGATGGCTCTGCGCACGGTGACGCGAGAAACATCAAGATACTTGGCAAGGTCTCGCTCTGGTGGGAGCGTGTCTCCGCCAAGCACTCGACCTGCAGAAATAGACGCGAGAATGGCTTTTTTTACCTGCATATAGAGAGGAATGCCTTTTTCTCTCAATGCTTGGGCTTCGCCAAATAATTCATTAACCCGATTTTTGTCCATATCACTGTCCTGAACGGGAAGGGGCTCCCGTATTCGTACTTGTTTTTCTAAGGGCTAAGTATGTCAGCTCTAAAGGGGGATAGCCGCAGAGGTATGCGCGTTAACTCTCGTTAAAGCCTTGCCTTGGTGGTCAAATAAATACAAGCGATTAGGTTGAATACCAAAGGTGATTTTGTCACCCGCTTGGTGTTGGTTATCGCCGTCCACTTTAAGTACCATTTCGCCTTCTTGACCGATTTCGATATATAAATAAGACAGTTCACCAAGGTGTTCTATCAAGGTGACTGTGCCTTCAACGGTATTATGTTCGCATTCGAGCGCAATATGCTCTGGGCGTATGCCAATTTGTACTAGGTCGCCTTTGTTCAACGACGAAGTATCAACGCAAGCCTGAACAACGCGGCCGGATTCTAGCACAAGTTGCGTGTTCTCCGGATCAGGCTGGCTGATTTTTGCAGTTAAAAAGTTCATCTTTGGCGACCCAATAAAAGCAGCAACAAATTGGGTTTTTGGGTGATGATACAAGTCCAAAGGAGCGCCGACTTGTTCAACACGACCCTTGTTCATGACGACGATTTTATCGCCCAATGTCATGGCTTCGACTTGATCGTGAGTCACATAAACTACCGTGGCTTTTAGTTCCTGATGAAGCTTGCCAAGTTCGACACGTGTTTGAACCCGTAACGAAGCGTCTAAGTTAGATAGAGGTTCATCAAATAAGAAGACCTTTGGATCACGAACAATGGCACGGCCGATGGCGACACGCTGACGCTGGCCACCAGACAGCTCTCGTGGTAATCGCTCCAATAGATGATCAATCTTCAGTTTCTTTGCCGCTTCCATTACCTTGTTGTTCACAAACGCTTTGTCTTTGCCGGAAATCTTTAAGCCAAACGCCATGTTTTTGAACACGTTCATATGCGGATACAAGGCATAAGATTGAAAGACCATCGCAATGCCGCGCTTAGCAGGAGAGCGTCCATTAACGCGTTCTTCATCGATATATAAGTCGCCTTCGGTGATGTCTTCCAATCCAGAAAGCAAACGTAATAAAGTTGATTTACCGCAACCGGATTCACCAATCAACACGACAAATTCGCCGTCTTTGATATCAAGGTCGATGCCATGAAGTACGTCCACATCGCCAAAGCGCTTTTTAATATTGTTAAGTTTTACGCTAGCCATAGTTATAAATCTCCAACGAAGCACTTTGCATATGAGGTAAGTGTGCAAAGCGCTTTCATAAATATTATTTGACTGCTCCGCTCGTTAAGCCGCGGATCAATTGTCGTGAAAAAATGGTGTACAGGATAAGCACAGGAACGATTGCCAAGGTTAATGCAGACAATACCGAGTTCCAGTCAGTAACGTATTGGCCAACAAATTGCTGCACGCCAAGCGTGATAGTGCGTGTTTCTTCACCCGGTGCGAGTATCAGTGGGAACCATAAATCGTTCCAAATCGGAATCATGGTAAAGACAGCGACTGTGGCCATGGCGGGCTTCAGTAGCGGTAAGATCACACAAAAGAAAATCTTGTATTCGCTCACTGAGTCACAACGCGCGGCTTCCGTAAGTTCCTTGGGAATAGTGCGCACAAACTCCGATAATATGTACACAGCAAGGGGTAAGCCTTGAGCTATGTACACCAGCACCAGGGCTGTTAGTGTATTTACCAGATTGAGATTGACCATCAGGCTCAAAATACTCACCGTGCCTAGACGGATTGGAATCATGATGCCCATCGCAAACAAAAAGGTAATCAGCAAATTGCCCTTAAATTTGTATTCCGTTAGTGCCCAAGCGGCCATAGCGCCAAGTAAAAGTACCAAGCCAACGGCCAAAATAGTGACGACCAAACTGTTCCAAGAATACAGCCCAAAGTCTGATCTGAGTAGCACCTGCTCAAAGCCCACCAGCGTAAAGGAGCTGCTGTCTGGTAACCCCAGCGGATCACGGAAAATGGCACGACGTTCTTTAAAGGAGTTGATCACAACGACAATAATTGGAAAGAGGGCAATCACGGTATAGGCCAACAACACGGCGTGTATGGTGACACTTTTAGGGACCTGTCTCATTCCAGAGGAAGGCATAAAACGGCTAAATAGTTTCATCATGGCCTCCTTAGAATTGGAATCGCTGAATGCGACGTTGAATAAAGAAGAGGAACAACATAACACCCACCAAAATGATCAAAAACATCAGTGTTGCTACTGCGGCCCCCATGGATGCACTGCCTTGTTGAAGCTGGAAGCCAAAAAAGGTGCGATAGAAGAAAGTGCCCATTAGATCGGTCGAAAAGTTGGGGCCAGCAAGAGCACCCTTGACAGCATATATCAGCTCAAATGCATTGAAGTTCGCCACAAACGTCAGAATAGATACCATGGCAATAGTGGGCAAAATGAGGGGGAGTTTAATATGCCAAAAAGTTTGGAATGAATTGGCACCATCTACCACACTAGCATCAACAATATCGTCCGGAATATTGAGTAGGGTGGCATAAATCAACATCATCGGAATGCCAACAAACTGCCACACTGAGATAAAAGCCAAAGTAATTAATGCACTGCTTTCTTTGCCCAGCCATGCATCGAAGTATTCACCAAGACCAATGCTGTATAGAAAGTTTTCTGAAATACCCCAAATTGGGCTAAGCAAAAGTTGCCATACAAAACCAATGATGACCACAGACAACATGGTTGGCATGAAGATAAGCGTTCTATAAGTGCCGGATAAACGCAATTTAGGCGAACTTAACAAAACCGCTAAAATCAAACCAATGGGGTTTTGTACCAGCATATGGATTGCGAAAAAGGTGAAGTTGTTACTGAGTGCGTTCCAAAAAGCGTGGGACCAAGCATCGTCAGTGATCAAGGTTATAAAATTCTGTAAGCCGACAAAATGACTCTGGCCTTGTTGCTCGTTGTATAAACTTAAGACAAGCGTATCGAGCAAAGGGTAAACACTGAAAATAACGTAAATAAGCAACCCTGGCCCTAGGAAAAAGACCAAATGCCACGGAAAAGGTTTCTTTTCGTCATGTTGGTTGGATGGATTCATAGTTCATCTCAAATGGTAATTAGTTTTAACCCCCTCCAAATCTCTTAGCAGGGCAAGGAGTAGGTTGTCTGTTCCCTCCTCTTATGTTCAAGAGGAGGGTCAGGTTTGGTTTTAGCTTATTGTTGTGGTTTGTACCATTGGGCTAAACCATCTTGTGCTTCTTTGGCGGCCGCTTCTGGTGTCATTGTGCCGTTAATCACTTGAGCACTGACGTTCCAAAGTTGGTTTTCTAGGTTTGGTGTACCACGAGACAAGATCTGATAGGAGTTGCGAATGGTTGATTCGCACTGCTGACGCCAGCTCATAAACTCTTGTGCCACAGGATCTTTGATGTCGATTTGATGATTAGACAGAGGGAAAAAGCCGGGTACTTCATTAGCGTACAAGGTAGCGAATTCTTTGCTGGCCATCCAGTTTAAGAAGATTTTAGCGGCTTCTTTATTAGTCGAACTTGCATTGATACCAATTCCCATATCGGTGTGATCACTGATGTAACAAGTGTCTCCCGCTTTCGCCACTGGAGGTGGAAAAGCGCCAAATTCAAAATCAGCTTGATTGTTGAACGTCTGAATATCCCAAGACCCTGCTGGGTAAATAGCTGCTCGACCTAAGGTGAAAAGGTTCTGTGAGTCGGAATATTTTTGTGCTTCAAAACCGCGACCTAGATACGGTTTCCACTTGGCGAGTTCTTGCCAAGTATCTACATACGCTTTGTCGGTCAATTTACCTTCGCCAGTTAATAGCGCTTTACGGCCTTTTTCACCTTCCCAATAGTTTGGGCCAATATTTTGGAATCCCATTGTCGCGGCTTCCCACTGATCGGCGGTTCCCATTGCTAACGGGATGTAGCGACTCTCTGATTTGATGGTATCCAGCGTTTTGTAGAATTCATCGCGAGTTTTAGGTACGGAGAGATTGAGTTCTTTAAAGATCTCTTTGTTGTAAACAAAGCCATGAATAACCGACGCCACTGGCATACAGAATTGGTCTTTACCATCGTCTGTCACCCACGCACTTTTCGCTACATCAGAGAATTGTTTTAAACCTTCTAAGTCGTTTAGATTTGCGAGGTGGCCGTCTTTATAAAGATCTAATGCCGTATCGAATGGACGACAAGTAATTAAATCGCCAGCGGAGCCCGCTTTCAATTTTGCTTGCAACGCCGAGTTGTATTCTGTGGGTGGGGTTGGCGCAAAGTGCACAGTGGCATCTGGGTGGCTTTTATTGAAGGCTGGAATGATGACATCTGACCAGATATTGGCATCATCACTGCGCCAACTTTCAATCGACAAACCGTTTGCCGCTTGTGCTATGCCCGTGCTGCCAAGCATTATGGCGGCTATACAAGTAAGTTTTGTGACTGTTTTTGTTTCAAGTGAGGCGGAACGAACATTGAACATGATTACTCTCCGATTGTGTTTTCCAATTGTGCATTTGTACTTTTTTTATTAGGTGTTTTTTCGTAGATCTTAGTACGACGACAGTGTCTGTAAAATCGTAAAATAATCTCTTCTAAAACTGCATTGGTATTTTTTAGGTATTGCTTAGTTTTGAAAATTAGCACCAATTATGTTCTCAAGCAAATAAATATGACAATAATGTGGAAAATAATTTGATCTTGCGCTCTAATTGGTTCTATATTGGTTTTACTTAAAAAAAGGATTCTTATGCAGGTTATCATTCTTCCATTGGCTCATGATGTGGCCTTATATGCGGCAGATCGTGTTGCTGAGGTCATTAATAGCAAAACCAATCCCGTTTTAGGGCTAGCAACGGGTTCTACGCCCATCGCTTTGTACGATGAACTGGTAGCGCGTTATCAAGCCAAGCAAGTATCGTTTCGACAGACGATCAGTTTTAATTTAGATGAATACATTGGTATTGCCGACAGTCATGCGCAGAGTTATCGCACCTTTATGAACCAGCATTTGTTTGATCATATTGATATTGCCAAGTCGAACACGCATGTCCCTTTGGCAGAAAGCAAAGACGCAATCGTCTTAAAGAAAAGCGCACAGGATTTTGAAGCGAGTATTCAGCAAGCGGGTGGCATCGATTTACAGATTCTAGGCATCGGCTTAAATGGTCATATTGGCTTTAATGAACCTACTTCCAGCTTTACTTCACGAACACGTATCAAGACTTTGTCTGAATCGACTGTAATTGCGAATAAGCGTTTTTTCAAAGACGGTGAGTATCAGCCCCATTTAGCGCTGACGATGGGAATTGGTACCATTTTGAATAGCAGAGCCGTGTTATTAATAGCAACCGGAAAAGCGAAAGCCGAGGCAGTAAAAGTCATGATAGAAGGACCGCTTTCTGCCATGTGTCCAGCGTCGGCACTGCAGCTGCATGAAACCGCAACCATAGTATTAGATGAGGAGGCCGCTAGTATGTTAGCGCTAAAAGAATATTACCGATGGTGTGAGCAAAAGCGACAACAATTACACGAGGGGAATGTGCGATGAGCGGCTTATACATTGGTGTAGACGGAGGAGGAACCTTCTGTCGAGCCCGTTTGGTTGACAGTGATGGTCATGTATTGGGAGAAGCTGTTGGAGGTTCTGGTAATCCAAGAATCGGTATAGAAGCAGCATGGCAAAATATTATTAATGCCTGTCTTGAAGCATGCCGCCAAGGCAATATTCCGCCCGAAAGCTATTCAAAAATCACGCTAGGGTTAGGCTTAGCGGGTGCCAATCAGCCGTTAGAACAAGAACAGGTGATTGCTCAAAAATCCCCTTTTGGACAGCGCTATTTATTAACCGACGCTCATGCGGCCTGTTTGGGCGCTTTTAATGGTGAAGATGGCGCTTTATTGATATTGGGCACGGGGAGTTGTGGTGTTGTTTATCACAATGAGCGATTCAGCATTGTTGGTGGTTGGGGCTTTCCGTTATCTGACCAAGGCAGCGGGGCGCGTATTGGCTTATCTGCGTTGGAATACTCGTTAGCAGCGTTAGATGGTATTTCGCCTTCGACCCCGTTTACTGACAGTATTAACGCTGAGTTTTCTTTGTCTGCAGAAGAATATGTGTTGTATCAAAATCGTGCGCCACTTCCAAAAGAATACGGTGCCTTTGCTGTTCAGGTGTTTCAATTTGCTCAGCAAAAAGATCCTATCGCACTGAAAATTATTCAACAGCAAGTGGAATGGGTAAGTCAGTATTTGGACGCTTTAATCGCCAAGGGTGCACAGAAAATCGCCTTAGTCGGCGGTGTGTCAGACGCTATTTTAAAATATTTACCAGCGCGTTTTTCTCCGTACTTTTGTCAGCCGCAAGGAGATGCTATGGCGGGGGCTATTTTAATGGCCAAAGCGCAGATAGGCAGGAAGGCAATATGATGGAACATAAAATGACAACGATCTTTGCAAAACGTCTGTTCGATGGAGAAAATTGGTTGACCAATCAAGAGGTGACTTTTAAAGGGCAACTCATTGAATCCATTGTTTCTAAGGCTGATCCATCAACGGATAATACAGACATAGTTGACTTGCTAGCGCCTGGGTTTATTGATGTGCATGTCAATGGCGGCGGCGGCGCCTTGTTTAACCATACACCAACCTTGGCGGCCCTAGAGAGAATGGTAGCGGTACATGCTCAATTTGGTACCGTGGCCATGATGCCGACGTTAATATCGGATGATTATGAGATCATGTCACAAGCGCATCAAACGGTGTGCCAAGCACTTAAACAAGATATGCCAGGTATATTGGGGATGCATTATGAAGGGCCTTATCTGAATCCCATTCGCAAAGGTGTTCATAATGAATCTCAACTGCGTAAACCCACAGAAGGTAAATTAGCGGCTTTGTTAGACGTGAGTCGTTCGGGCAAGCTCATGGTGACATTGGCGCCAGAGCAGGTGCCAGAAGGCTTTATTGAATGGTTGGTTTCCGAAGGGGCGATTGTGTGTATTGGTCATTCTGCGGCGAGTTATGATCAGGCAAGGCAGGCTGTGATGAACGGCGCTCGCGGTTTTACGCATTTGTTTAATGCCATGACGCCATTGATCAGCCGTGAGCCAGGTGTGGTGGGGGCCGCTTTGCAAACAGATTTACCGACTTGGTGCGGTCTCATTGCCGATGGGCATCATGTTCATCCTGCTGCGATGCGTGTCGCCATTGCCGCGAAAGGCTGTGAACACATGCTTTTAGTGACCGATGCGATTCAAAGTGTGGGGTCAGATGAAAAAGAAATGCCTTTTTTGGGTAAAAGAGTGCTGCGCAGTCAAGGTAAAGTGACCACCGAAGACGGCACGCTAGCGGGCTCGGATTTAGACATGGCGACAGCGGTTCGCAACACCATTTCTTTCATTGGCCGAACGCCAGCAGAAGCCTTGCAGATGGCATCGTTACGACCTGCTGAGTTTTTAGGAATAGACCATCATTTTGGTCGCATTAAACCAGGCTACCGGGCAAGCCTTGTTGCTTTAACGGAAGACTTCATTGTGAAAGCGACATGGATAGATGGGCAGAAGGTATGGGGGCAGGGCGTCGTTTAATTTAAATAAATTGCAATAAAGCTATCTATCTTAGAGTTATGTCTATACTATGGCTTCACGAGCTAGAAAGAAGTCTCTAATTATTAACTCTGCAATACGTTGTTTTATTCATAAAATCCTCGTCCTGAAAGTTTTTAAGTACCAGTCTATTTTTTTTGCAAATTCGGTCTTTTGAAGGCCACTAATATTTAAATCAGGTGATTATTTATGTCTAATACAGTGAAAGGAACCGTTAAGTGGTTCAACGAAATTAAAGGTTTTGGTTTTATTGAGCAAGAGTCTGGCCCAGATGTGTTCGCACATTTCAGCGCCATCGCTAGCTCTGGATTCAAAACTTTGGCTGAAGGCCAACAAGTTGAGTTCGTTGTGACTGCTGGCCAAAAAGGTCCTCAAGCAGAGAATATCACAGTAATCTAATTTACTGTCTGACCTATTCTTAAAAAAGGGTAAGTTCTCCGGAGCTTACCCTTTTTTTGTTTTTCAAACTGTCTTTGTGCCTGCTTTATGTTGGTTTCTAATGTACTTCTGCGTTTGAATCATAAGGTACCTGAAACTTTTCTAGCCTACTTTACGTATCTTTAGGTGGACTTGAAGCGTGTCGTTATGGCACTCAAAGAGTGACTTTTTAAGGGGTATTATATGAACCGTCGACATTTTCTTATTCAAGCCGCCTGCGTGGTTGGTGTGGCAAAAACCTTGAATGTATCAGCTGCAAGTACGGCGCTGGCGTCTGATAAAACATTTGAAATCGTACGCACTAAAAAAGAGTGGCAAGCGAGGCTAAGTGATTTTGAATACCAAGTGATGCGGGAGGAAAAAACCGAGCGAGCAGGATCAAGCCCCCTGTTAAATGAAAAACGCGAAGGTGTGTACGCCTGTAAGGGCTGTGATCTTCCGCTGTATCCTAGCAGTACTAAATACGAGAGTGGCACTGGCTGGCCAAGCTTTTACGATAGTTTGCCTAATGCTATTGGCACAAAAGAAGATAATGGTTTCTTCATGACGCGCACCGAGGTGCACTGTCGTCGTTGTGGTAGTCACTTAGGTCATATTTTTGACGATGGCCCAGCACCAACCGGATTGCGTCATTGTTTAAATGGCGTTTCTCTTGTGTTTCAACCCGCTTAAATTTTTTTCATTTTTTTTTACGATCTTGAAACCTTTTTAAATCGATGTCGTACCTGTTTATAACCATGGCGCATTGTTATGGATCATCAGACTGGAGAAAAACAATGAAATTATTAAGTCTTGTTTCTGTTGCAACAATAGTGACACTTGCTGGCTGTTCTACTGGGGGTATGAAAAGTGCCGATGAAAATACCAACCCTATGGTGGGTGGGGCTCCGATGTTTGCGAGTAAAAATATTATTGAAAATGCGGTGAATTCAAAAGACCATACAACGCTTGTTGCCGCGGTTAAGGCGGCAGGCTTGGTTGAGACGTTGCAAGGCCCCGGCCCTTTTACTGTATTTGCACCAACCAACTCAGCGTTTGATAAACTACCAGAAGGCGCCGTTGCTAATCTTCTGAAACCTGAAAATAAAGCGGCTCTAACCAAGGTGCTGGCTTGTCACGTCGTAAAAGCAGACGCTCTGTCTGGCGCGATTAAAACCATGATCGATGACGATAAGGGCAAACACCCAGTGCCTACGATTGGCGGCTGTACTTTAATGGCTACCTACATGGGCGATAAGATCATGCTTGAAGACGAAAATGGCCGTGTTGCTAATGTGACGATTGCGGACGTTCAGCAATCTAATGGTGTGATTCACGTGATCGATACTGTGCTTTTGCCTAAGTGATCGATCCGTTATTTCAGTGTTAATGCGGATATGTTGATTATATGAAGGCTTAGCTTCTGTTGATAAGGTAGAAGCTAAGCCTTTTACTTAGTTAATGAAACAGATCTTTAATTAGTTTAATGCCTTCTTCTTGACCACCTTTGTTGTATGCATCCAATAATGCAGAACCAAGGATCGCGATGTCAGCTTTACCAATAAGTTGCTCAATCTGAGCGCGTTCGCGTAAACCAAAACCGACGCCCAATGGTGCACTGGCGTGTTGTTTGATTTGTGCCAAATAGTCATCCAACGACGTTTGCTTTACTTTTCCTTCGTGGCTTGAGTGTCCAGTTACACCGGAACGAGCGACACAGTACAAAAAGCCACTGGCATTGCTTGCTAGCATGGCCAAACGGTCTGGTGGTGTTACTGGCGTTACCAACCAAACTGGATCGATGTTATTGGCTTTGCAAGCGTCTTTGTAGGCAGTGGCTTGTTCCATTGGCAGGTCGGGTAAAATCAAACCTACAATATTTTCTTCAGCTGCTCGCTTGGCAAGCTTATCCATGCCGAAACGATACATTGGGTTTAAATAGCTCATTAATACAATGCGGCTATTTGGGTAGTCATTTGCAAGCTTTCCTAGTTGTGACAAGCACGTTTCCACGTCTAGCTTTTGCTCCAATGCTTTATGGCAAGCCGCCACAATGCTTGGGCCGTCGGCTACAGGATCAGAGAAAGGAAACTGCACTTCAATGAAGTCCACGCCTTCTTTCATTAGCCGAGCCATCCAATCCAAACTTTCTTCTACACTTGGATAGCCATACACCACATGGGTCATCGACAAAATAGGCTTTGTCTGGCGTTTTTCTTCAATAAAAGCGGCTAACTGGCTCATGCTGTTTCCCCTTTGTGGTCTTGAGTCGTCGGATAGGCGGCAAGGTAATCGGTTAAGAATTGTGGGAAAGTCTCATCTTGAACGGCTTTTGCCACGTTAAAGATGTCTTTGTCGCCACGGCCTGATAAGTTGATCACAATCTTTGTGTCTTTAGGTAAATTCGGCGCATCTTTGAACGCTCCCGCCAAAGCATGAGACGATTCTAATGCTGGAATAATGCCTTCTTTCTTCAATAGCAAAGTACAAGCTGCGACTACGTCATCGTCCATGGCATACGTCATTTGGATACGACCAATTTCAGTAAGATGCGCGATAATAGGCGAAACACCCACGTAATCTAAACCAGCGGCAATAGAATGCGTTTCTTGTAACTGGCCAGCCTCATCTTGTAAAAACATGGTGGCAAAACCTTGTGCAATACCCGGTTGTCCTAAGTTGTGAGATAAGCGAATAGAGTGCTCGCCAAGCTCTAACCCTTTACCACCGGCTTCTACACCAACCATTTCCACTTCTTTGTCATCAAGGAAAGGTAAGAACAAGCCACACGCATTAGAACCACCGCCAACACAAGCGTACAAACGGTCTGGGAATTGACCAAACTGCGCCACACTTTGCTCGCGAACTTCGTTACCAATCACCGATTGAAAGTACGCCACCATTTCTGGGAAAGGTGCGCAACCACAAGACGTACCGATTAAATAATGACTTTCTTCGTGGCTAGAAGACCAGTCACGTAATGCTTCATCTAGCGCATCGCGTAGAGTTTGAGCTCCCGTAGTAACGGGCACAACGGTTGCGCCAAGTTGCTTCATCCAGAAAACGTTTGGATACTGACGCTCAATGTCTTTTGCGCCCATGTAAATCGTACATTCAAGACCCAAGCGCGCCGCAACAAGGGCAGTAGCGATACCATGCTGGCCCGCGCCTGTTTCGGCAATCACGCGTTTTTTGCCCATGCGCTTAACCAATAAACCTTGGCCAATCACGTTGTTCATCTTGTGGGCGCCACTGTGGTTTAAATCTTCACGCTTAAGGTAAATTTGCGCGCCGCCAAAGTGTTCCGTTAAGTTTGCGCAAAACGTCAAAGGCGTAGGGCGGCCAGAAAACTGCTGCCATTGTTTGTTCAGCTCAGCGAGAAACTCTGGATCATTTTTGGCTTCTTCGAATGCGTGCAAAATTTGCTGTTGGCTCGAATAAAGGATTTCAGGAATATAGCTACCGCCGTATTGCCCGTAGAAACCGTTCTCGCTTTGCATGATGTGCTCCTAAAATTGGATATTTATTTAACTATACCGTTTAGTTAATTTAATGAGATGATAGACGTTCGTCAAGTGTTTTCAAATGAAAGCGAACAGATCCTTTCAAAAGACAGTGAAACACTCTAATGGACTACCAAAAAAGCGCAAGCAAACAGAGGCAATCATGGCAAGAGGAAGACCCAGTAAGAAAGACCACATCGTCAAAGTGGCATCGGGGTTGTTTACCGAACAGGGTTATCAAAGCACCAGTATTGACCAAGTCGTATTAGCGGCCGCTGTGTCCAAGCCCACAGTATACAGTAATTTTCCGGCCAAGCTTGTGCTCTGGGAGAAGGTGCTCACCCTGTTAACAGAGCAAGCACAAAAAGACATGCAAGTGCGCTTAACCAAGCTACAAAAGCAAGCCAACAGCGCTTTGATTGACGGCTGGATCACACTCTGGGAAGAGTGGGTCAACACCCCAGAGCACCTTGCTGTGTACCGTATACTGCTCGGAGAACAACACAAAATGGCTGACTCAACTTTCGCCTTGTTTGCCGAATTTGAAAAAGTATTAGAAACCACCTTAATGGCCTGGATCGACCGCTTTTCCGTCTCACCAATGAACTTCTTCGCACTCAAAGCCGTGAGCAAAGAAGCCCTTTTAATGCCCGCCTTATTTAATCAAAAAAAGATGGAGAAAAAGGAACTAACACAACAGCTTAACAGCCTGATGACCGGTGTTTCATTCCCAAATGGCTAAGTTAAAGTCATTACGATCAGAAATAATACGAAAAGGATATTTGCTGCGTTGTGGTGTTAGTTTTGGTTTTGGTTTTGATGATTTTGTATTCATAGGCGAATGAATGACTTTCTCTTCTGTAAATACTGAGAGATTGTGTATCAAGGTTTTTGGTCTCATATTTTATCGAGAAGGCGTTGGATTTAAACTGAACGCCAGAATAGACAGGGAAGGTTGCAGAACGCGATAACTCAATGCTGGGTAAACTATAAAACATAAACTGAGACACATTGAAACCAGCGCCTAGCCCCGCACTGACTACTGGGTATAATGTTTCTGATTCCGTTCGATCTGCTCCAATTCTCAATCTCCATGACGGAGTTCGCGTCACAAAATTCAGTGGAGTGACTGAGCGTATTTTGACCAGATCAAGGGATTCTACTTTAGCTGAGTCGTTTACTGCAGATATCTCTATTGCACCCGCTGTGAGCTTGGATGAAAGATAGTGTTGAGATCGTTGTTCAAAATGATTGAAATCGACCGCTGATAACGTAATGTCCATCGAATCTTTTTCAAATTTGATTTTTGCTGATGAGACAGAGAGCCCATCTAAATCCTTGTCGTCGGCTTTGTGGTGTAGTGGGATTTTGCGTTGTAAGGCTTCCTCTTTGCCGAAAGTATCTAGTATGTTTCCGTATGAATCATTTGGTCTGCCGTAACTTTCAAAGCTTAAGCGAGAGGCCAGTACAGCTACATTGCCGACATCATCGCTATGATTAGAGCTGATAGGTTGTGTGTTTGAAAACATGTCTCTAACGTCAGCTCGCTCTTTTGTGCTTAGCTTTTTGTATTCAGTATTGAAATTGTGAAATAGGGAATTAAGCTCAAATCTCTCTGTATTCACAGTCTCTTGAACTTTTTTTTCTAAAAAGACAGGGGTGATAATCTTTGGAGCTTCATCAAAGCAACTGCAGGAATAGGCAAGGGCTTCAAATAGGTAAGTCGAGCAGTTTTCTGTAAAAAAATTGTAGGTCAATGTATTTGATAGCTTGTCATCAAAAAAGCCAATCATTCTATCTTTATTGAAATGCGAATCGGGCAGTTTGATGAACTTTAACTTTCTAGATTCCCTATTATTGTAAGAATCTAAAATCTGGTGGAGGGGAACAACGTTTATTTCAGCCGGTATTTGTGAAAAACCGCCTTTAAGTAGCTGCTCGGTAGCCGTTAAATTTTCTGTTGGTGCCAGTACAGAAATAACCGGTGAAAAATAAAAATCCTCTTCGTCTAAAAAGAGTAGCAGTGAATGCCCAAAGTAAGACATTGGGGATTTAAGGCTTTCTCCTGCGATGATCAAATACGGCTCTTTATTACTAAGAAGTTGTTTTATGTCCCTTTTAGTATCACGTTTGACAGCACATGGTTCTAGCGCTTTCATTACATTAGAATGAAACTGGTACGCCGCTTTTTGCTCAAGAATTGCCGGTAATAGCACTACGTCTGGATTGCAGCCCAAATCGTTGATTTGCTTTCTTAAGCTGTCGTAGCCGAGCCCTTCTTGATTTTCTATCTGAGATATCAATGGAGAAGCGTTTTTTAAAATAAATTCAGAAAAGCTAATATTAAACTTTATGTTTCCAGCGAAGACACTAGGAGAGGAAAATAAAAAAACCAGTATGAAGGTTGTAAAAACAACATAGACATACTGGCTTTTCTTTAACATGTTAAAAAATTATTGTTTTACAGGCATTTCAACGTAAATAGCATTTGGAGCGTATTCGTATACAGCACCAGTGATGAAGTCAGTTGTCGATAAATCCCAGAAGATATTAAGCACAGCAACTGGATCAAATTCTTTTGTTATGTTTCTTGTTACTGATTCATAACCATCTTTAGTAAACATAACTGTTTGTGCTTTGTTTTTCTTAAATGAAGCACTAACAGGTGTCTTACCGATTAAAGCACCATCAACGTAAACACTCACGCCTTCAACATTCGAGTTAAAGGTTAATGTTTGGTTTGATCCAGAAATAATGGTTGCACAGCCTGAAAGCAATAAAACCAAAGAGGATAGGGCAATAACTAGGAATTTTTTCATTTTAAGTCCATTAAAATAATTGAGTTGAATTTTGAAGTGGCGATTGTACTTAAATAATCGATTCTGTCAAAGTTCATTTTTTTATTCTTAAAGTTTGAATAGTATTGACGATTTTTTACCCTATCGCTTCTTCAATGTTTTCTTCAACCTGTTCTTCAATGCGCCCTTTTTCTGCCCAGTACATAAGGCACAGGGCTAGGGTACCCATGATGGCGAATCCACCTGAAATGGGCATTAGGGTGTTGTTGTACATTTGGCCGATGACGGTGCCGATACTCATGGACATGATGGAGGATACTGAACCGATGACAGCAGAGGCGATGCCAGCGACGTGGCCCATAGGTTCCATGGCCAGTGAATTGACGTTGCCAAACAGCAATCCAAAGCAGAAGAATAAAATGGCGGCGTACCCTAAAAACATCCACAAGCTGATAGTGACAAAAGCGTGTAGGGAAAAGAAGCCAATCGAGGCCACTACCACAACGCAGATGGCACGAAAGGCAATGGCTCTGGGGCCGTGTTTTTCGACGATGCGTGAGTTGATTAAGGACGCAAAACCCAATACCAAGGCCAATAACCCAAAGTAAAAAGCAAATAAGTTGCCTGTGTTGAATTGCACCTGAAAAATTTGCTGCGACGAGTTCAAGTAGCCAATAAAACTCCCAAAGAATAACCCCATACAAATAGTGTAGCTGGCGGTAATTCGGTTGGTTACGACTTCTTTAAAACCGTCATAAAAGCCAGTTCTGGTAAACGCAATACGATTTGATTTCGGTAGGGTTTCTTTTAAGCGCCAGCCAATCCAGACCATTAAGATGATGGCATAGGCAAGGTAGAGTTCGAAAATCCCCCGCCAGTCACTCACAAACAGAATGGCTTGACCAAGGGCTGGGGCGATGGCGGGCACTAAAACAAAGATCATCATGACCAAAGACATAATGCGTGCCATTTGTGCTCCGTGGTACAAGTCACGAACCAAGGAAATAGCTGAAATGTAGGGGCCAGCAACGCCGAGTCCTTGAATAAAACGGCCTAGCATGAGTATTTCTAAGCTGTCGGCTTGATAGCAAATGACGGTGCCCACTAGATACAAAGCAAAGCCACCAAACAAGATAGGGCGTCTACCCAAAGCGTCAGACAAAGGCCCGCATATTAACTGACCTACCGCCAGGCCTAAAAACAACATACTAATCAGTAACTGCGGTTGGTTTGCCGTTGCCGCATTCAGTTCATTACCTATGATACCAAGTGCTGGTAGCAAGGCGTCAATAGAAATGGCCGTGATGGACATGAGTAAGGCCACCAATAGCGTAAACTCTTTTGAACCCATGCCCGAAGCGGCTGTGTTGTTGTGCGCGTTTTCCATATGTCATCCAATGAAGCTAAGAGGTATGAAACCCCAAGGTTAAGCTCTGTACCCGTGAGCGGTTTAGTAGCTAAGCATTATACTCAGCAAAAGTGACGCTCGACCGACTTTTATGTGGATAGAATGAGAAAGTTCACAAGGTGGAATTTTGGCGATGTGAATCAAAATAATGCGATAGAAATCACTATTTTGATTGTGTTCAAGTGGCGAGTTTAATAGTATAAAAAAGCAATTTTTGTGTAAATAATATGCATAGTTTTTTTGATGACAAGAAGGTTAAAAACTTTGTTAAAGGGATGTTTTAAATGAGTACCGTTAATCAAATGACCAAGGCTTTTACGTCCTTTTGTCCCTCTGTTTATCTGCATTTTTTTTCAGACACGCTATCTGTTTTGGATCTCTAAATTACATTAGAGGTTAATGTCTATTTCTTTGTTCTTTTAACGGGAATTTTTCATGATTATTCGTGCTCTTTTTGGTCGTTCGGCGTTGGCCGTTGTTGTTCTGGTTGTCGTGTCGGGCTGCGCTCAAACTGTGTCTAACACGACAGCCGCCGCTTTGGACTGTAATGAAAACTACACGCGCTGCGCTCCGTTGGTGGAACGCAACTCGGTAGATACGTCATCGTTTAAAGAAACATCGTTAGACACGCCTGCTAGTACTAACACAAAAAATGCGGGGCAAGAAGCCGCTACAGCGGTTGCCTCCGATGCGATGAAAAATAAGTTGACGCCACCAGTAATAATGCCTGTGTTGTTTGGTTTTGATCAAGCCACAACCAACCAGCTGGAGCTGGAGGCAGTGGTGCGTTTTCTTCTTACCTATCCCAAAGTGACGCTCACTCTGCATGGTTATACAGACCCGATAGGACGCCAAGACTACAACCAAACCTTGTCTTATCAACGAGCTAAGTCTGTTCACGACCGATTGGTTTTAGCGGGCGTTGCGGTACAGCAAGTTAGCATTACGGCTCATGGTGAGAACAATTTGGTTGTCAGTGAGGCTTCCGGTGAAAAGGTAAGCTCAAGAGCTGACCTTATTGAATATTACGCGCCTAATCGTCGTGTGGTGTTGGAATTTAATTTGCCTGACACATCGTCGTCATCTCATTCACTTTAAACTGCATTCTTTAAGGAAAAATCATGACTGTTCAACCTTTGTCTGCTAAGGCGACGCCTTCCCAAAACGTGACCACCAAAGCGGTGTTCACTAAAAATCGATTTGCTAAGACGGCCCTGGCGTTGCTTGTGGCAACCGCTGTGGCGGGTTGTTCGGTTTCTCCTTCACGCTTAAGTGACAATGATGTTATGGCGAATACGGTTGAGAACCAAACTCTGTTAGCCGAAGACTTTGCTCCGGTTACGCAGGCTATTGACCTTAACGAAGCGTTTGCTCGTACGATTAAGCATAACCGTGATGCCCGTCTAAAGGCTTTTGAAGCCGTGGTGTCACAGGGGCAGTTGGCGGTGGATCAGTTTGATATGTTACCTGAACTTGCCGCCCGAGCTGGCTACACCTACCGTAATAATTATGCGGCGTCGGCGTCTGTGTCGTTTTCCGGTGATGAGCCGGCGGCACTGGGTAATAATCCGAGCTATTCTGTTTCGTCCGATAAAAGCACAGTGAATGCGAGCATTGGCGCCACTTGGGACGTGCTGGATTTTGGCTTGTCGTATTTTCGAGCCAAGCAACAAGCGGATCGTTTTCTGATTTCCAAAGAGCGTGAGCGCAAAGTCGTCCATAACATCATGCAGCAAGCGCGTAACGCTTATTATCGGGCGGTGTCTGCTGAACGACTATTGAACAAGATTAATCCATTGATCATTCAATCCCGCTCTGCGCTAGCGGATTCAGCACGTATTGAGCAAATGCGTGCGCAGTCGCCGATGGAAGCCTTAAATTACCAAAGAGCCCTGTTGGAGTCTTTACGCACCTTGCAAGACCTACGCAAAGACCTGATGCCAGCCAAGGCGGAATTAGCAACGTTAATGGGGCTTAACCCTGCTGAGCCATTTGAACTGGCTGATGTCTCAACACCAAATTTCCAAGTGCCAGAGTTTAATCTGGACATTAGTGCCATGGAACGGACGGCCTTGGTGCGTCGTCCTGAATTGATCGAAGCACAGTATCAAGAGCGCATCACCAAAGAAGAAATCAGCTCATCATTTTTAACGTTATTTCCGAATCTGAGCTTAAATGCGGGTGTGTACTACGACGGCTCAGATTATTTAAGAAATAATGATTGGACCAGTGCTGGTTTAGGGGTGAATTGGAACCTCATGAACGTCTTTCGCTATGGTAAAATCGATCAGCTTAATAAGTTAAAAGTGGCTGCCACCAAACAGCAGGCGTTGGCCGTTTCCATGGCGGTCATCTCACAGGTACACATTGCCAATATTGAGTATGCAGAAGCCCAAGACACCTATGACTTATCGACGCGTTATTTGGATGTAGCGAACCGTATTCAAGAGCAGGTGCAATCCAGTCGCGCTGCCCAAAACGTCGGTGAGTTGACGGTAATCAGTGAAGAGCTGAATGCCTTGTTGGCGGAACTACGCCGCGATCTGGCGTATGCCGATTTGCAAAATACCTTCGGTAAAATGCTGGTATCTATGGGCTTGGATCCACTGCCAAATGGCTTTGGTGGCATGAATTTAGAAGAACTTTCCAGTGCCTTTGACATCATGTTTGAGCGTTGGTCACAAGGTGACGTAGATGTAGTCAGTGAAGAACAAATGCAAGCGGCTTACTTATCCGTCAAGGCCATGAGGGAAGAGGGGTAAAGTATGTGGCACAAGGCTGGTATTGTCGTTATGGCTTTTTCTTTAGCGAGCCCGCTTGCTGCACAAACGACCAATGCCCGAGGGCTTTTGGTCGCCACTCATCAGGCGACCTTGTCGAGTGAGTTGGCGGCGAGAGTGGTTGAGTTGCCTAAAAAAATGGGCGAATCTTTCAAGCAAGGCGATACCCTTGTGGCGTTAGATTGTCGCTTGTTTGAGGCCCAGCAGGATAAAGTTTCTGCCGAAGTGAGGATAGCGCAAATACGTTTGGAAAATACCAAGCAGCTTAACCAGCTTCGCTCTATTGGCACCCTTGAGGTGGCTATAGCGGAATCGGAACTGCAAAAAATCATCTCGGAACAGCGCATCGCTCAACTTAACGTGGAGCGGTGCGAGATCAAAGCGCCATTTGATGGCGCGGTTGAGCAGCTGGATATTTCCCCTTTTGAAGTCGTACAGCAGCAGCAAGCCTTGCTCAAAATTGTGGGGGTTAGCCGTTTAGACGCAGACATTATTGTTCCTGCTGAATGGCTATCTTGGTTAAAAATAGGCGCCTCCACTCGTTTGCAAGTAGAAGAAACACAGCAAGTGTTACAGGCGTTTGTCAGCCATATCGGCCCAAGCGTCGATCCGACCAGTCAAACCGTGCAAATACGAGCTAGTATAAAAGACGTACCCGCCAAGGTGTTGCCGGGAATGAGCGTGTTGGCCAAATTCAATGAAGTGGCGTTAACCCGTTAACAACAGCAAGAAGGCTGTGCGTCAAGTTATTAAACGAATGTCTAACAAGGCCAGCTAAAAGACAAGCTAAATTGCCGAAGACGTTACTGAAAAAATATACCCCTAAGAGGTGGTGATCATGAAGAAGCAAGATTCCAATAAGCCAAACAAGTCAGCAGCCGCTAAACGTGCTCCAGTCAATAAAAAGCAGGCTCGCAAACCGCTTATTTCGGCCTTAGAGCCGCGACTCTTGTTAGACGGTGCTGCTGTGGTCACTGCAGTAGAGGCATTCACTGACTCACAGCTTCATGATGGATTTCAAACCGACGCAAGCCAGCAAGACACAGATACTTCTCTCGTCATCGCCCCAACTGAAGTGAGGGCGGTTGATCCTGCGTTAAATAATGGCAAAAAAGAAGTAGTCTTTATTGAAGACAACGTGGCTGATTACCAGACTCTAATAGACGGTATTGGTGCGGGTATAGAAGTTGTCTTATTGGACTCCACTCAAGACGGCCTCGCGCAAATGGCGTTATGGGCGCAGAGCAACAGTGACTACGATGCGATTCATATCATCAGCCATGGCGCCGAAGGGCAAGTCAATTTAGGGGGATTTAGTCTAGATAATTTTACCGTTAACACTCGTTCTGCTGATCTAGCTCAGCTGGGCGCGGCGCTTAATGAAGACGGTGATTTGCTGCTTTACGGCTGTGAAGTCGCCAGCGGCGAAGGGCAAGACTTTATTATCGCTTTAGCCCAAGCCACCCAAGCGGACGTGGCCGCGTCGGATGACTTGACGGGTTCTGCTGTGTTGGGTGGGGATTGGCAGTTAGAATTCCAACAAGGACAGATAAGCGAGACACAATTTTTAGATGATTCTGTTGAAGATATTTATCACTATACTTTAGCGCCAGTCACAGAAATAACTTCTACATTTACAGGACTTGGAAGTTCAGATACAGGCGGTACAGGATTTAAGTCATTAACAGACCCTAATTTGGTGGTAAGTAACGGTTTTATTGCTGCAAATCCAGATATTTATTTAAATGATGTTAGTTCATTGAGCCAGCAATTAATTATAAAGGCTGATAATACTGACGCAGAATCATTTGATGTCAGTGCGGTTAAATTATATGCATTCAATGCAAACGGAATAACTATCGACTCTACTTCGACAATTGTGTTCAAAGATAAAACTGGCGTTGTGCTGCAAACAATGACTTTGAATTCAGATAAGGTAATGGCTCAAAACGTAGATACAAATATATTTAATATGTTCGATACTGGTAATAGTTCACCAGTAACGAATGTTAGCTCTATTGAGTTCAATTTTGTGATTGCCGGTAGTTCTGCAAATGGAAATAATTTTTCTAGCTTAACGTTTAAAGACATTACTTACACTAATGTAGTTGCCCCCGCCCCCACGGTCACCTCCGCCACCTACGATGCCAGCACCAACTCGCTGGTCGTCACCGGAACCGGTATGACAACTGGCGACACCATCACCACGGGCAACTTGTCGCTGACCGGAGAGGGCGGTGCCAGCTACACCCTCACCAGCGCCAACGTGACTGCGGCCAGCGCCACCTCGTTCACCGTGGCCCTGAACGCCGCCGATCAGGCACATGTGGAAAGCTTGCTGAACAAAAATGGTACCGCCTCTGTAGGTAATACCACTTTCAATATCGCCGCCGCCGCTAACTGGGATGCTTCGCGCACCACCGCTGAAGACTTGACCGGCAACACGGTTACTGTCAGCAACTACACTGCTACCGCAGTCTCCTTTATCGAGACTGATGCGGACTATGGTTCTGCAACCGCGACAAAAATAGTTATAGATAATACGTCAACAGATAGAACCATCACATTCAGTGATGATGGTGGAGGTAACCTTCTTGGTTTTGACGGCGGTGGCTTGTATGCGTCGAATGATGTGAGTGGAGACGGCAATGGAACGCAATTAACCATTGATATTGAATCTGGTTATTCGTTTGATTTGACAGGTGTGAGTGAGCTTGGAGGGTCAAGCACGGTCACTGTATCGTATACCAACGCGGATGGTTCGACGGGTGAGCCAACTGCGCTAAGCTCGGTTTTTCCGCTGAATGATGTTAAGCAAGTGGTTCTGTCGTCAACAGATTACGCTGTATTCAATGATTTCTTAATAAGTGATGTTAAAGCTATTGTAACTGGCCCCACTGTCACCTCTGCCACCTACGATGCCAGCACCAACTCGCTGGTCGTCACCGGAACCGGTATGACCACAGGCGACACCATCACCACGGGCAACTTGTCGCTGACCGGAGAGGGCGGGGCCAGCTATACCCTCACCAGCGCTAACGTGACCGCAGCCAGTGCCACCTCGTTTACTGTGGCCCTGAACGCAGCCGACCAGTCCCATGTAGAAGGCTTACTGAACAAAAACGGCACCGCCTCCGTCGGCGCGACCACGTTTAACATCGCCGCTGCCGCCAACTGGGATGCTTCGCGCACCACCGCCGCAGACCTGACCGGCAATGGTGTCACCGTCAGCAATGTACAGACCCCGACCATTACCAGCTCTACCTATGATGCCAGTACGGGTGTACTGACAGTGACGGGAAGCAATCTGGTCAACGCCGACGGTGCTGCTAACGACATTACCGCCAATAAATTCACCTTTAAAGGGGACTCTAGCGATTACACGTTAACGGATACTTCTAACGTAGAAATCACGTCTGCTACCGAATTTACCATCACCTTATCGGCAACCGACAAGGCGGCCCTTGCATCGCGCCTTAACAAAGATGGCGACACCTCAACGGGAGGGACAGGCTATAACCTTGCCGTTGCCGATGACTGGAACACAGTAATCACAGGAGGCGACACCGCCGATCTCACCGGAAACGGCATTACTGTTAGCAATTACACCGCTCCCGCTGTCAACGCGGTCTTCGATTTCGAAGCTGGAACCGGCACATTCACCGTAGCTGGTGATAATGCATCAGCGACATTTGCTCACTCATCAGCGGGAGTGACGCTTACTGCTACAGCGTTAAATGACGTTATCTACACTGGTTCATTTGGCGGAGTTGGAAGCAAGCTGGGTGGCGCGGAAACGCTTTACTATGGAGATAATGGAGAGGGTACTCAGTTAACATTTGCAATAACTGGATACACATTTGATATTAGCTCAATAAAGTTATACAACAACGGCCCTAGTGATACATTCACAATTACAACATCAAAATCGGGAACACAGTCATCAGGAATTGTAGCCGACTCTACCAGTAGTGGCGTCATCAGTATGAGCGGCGCAAATTTTACTGGCATTTCAAGTTTTACTATAACCAGCAGCAATAGTTTTATGATAGTTGCTGTAGATGACATTAATCTTAGCAATATCACCGTAGCTAGTGACACCACAGCACCCACTGTCACTTCTATTGAACGACAAACTTCTTCAAGTTCGATCACTGATGCGGATAGTGTTGTATATCGGGTAACATTTGATGAAGCCGTTAGCGCAATTGATGCGGCTGACTTTAGCGTTAGTGGTACGACGGCCACCGTAACCAATATCTTAAGTGCGGGTGGTAATGCTTACGATGTGACGGTTTCTGGCGGAGACTTAGCTGCGTTAAATTCGACTGTTACGCTGTCTTTTGCAGGTGAGCAAAATATCACCGATACTGCAGGCAATGCTCTGGCTGCGACCACACCAACAGGCACAAATAACTCAACGTATGATGTTGTCAATTCACCTACTGTGACCACAGGTGATAATACTGGCGATAACCTATCTTTCTCCGACTACACAGCCGACCTCGCCGATGGTGATGGTTTGTCATTGGCGGAGGCACTGCATTACGCTTCGGCTAACCAGACGGTGGCATTCGATCTGGCATCTGGTTCAACCGTGAATATGAATGGTGGTACGTTGACTGTTGCGTCAGGCGTCACCTTTGATACCGACTCTATGAGTGCCTTGACCATTTCTAACGGCACATTGTCCCTTGGCGGAAACGTCACATTTACCAATGGAACCAGCGATGTATTAACGGTATCTAGCACGCTGGCTGGATCGGGCGCCTTGACAAAATCCGGTTCCGGCATACTTACCTTGACTGGAGCAAACACCTATACCGGTTTGACCACGGTTTCAGCGGGAACCTTGGCAGTGGCGGCAGATTCTAATCTGGGCTCAGGTGCTGTGTCTTTGAACGGCGGTACTTTGGATGTGACAGCTAACACTACTATAGACAATGCTGTGACGCTGACTGGTGATGCCACAATTCAAACAGATTCTAGGCTCACCCTCTCCGGCACAGTGTCGGGCGACGGCAATACTCTGACCAAGACCGGTAGCGGTGATCTGAAGTTGTCGGGGAACAACAGTGGTTCTGCAATGGCGACTACAGTTACTGCTGGTAATCTGATGATCTCGTCCAACGACAATCTCGGCACCGGCACGCTTACCCTAGACGGCGGTACGCTCTATCTTCAGAGTGCATCTGCTATTACCCACGGTATCACGCTTGGCAGCAGCGGTGGGACTATCCAGGTGACGGGTTCTGCTGACTCGACGGTCAGTGGTAATATTACTGGTTCGGGTGCCTTGACTAAGGGCGGTGGCCGCGTGTTGACACTAGGCGGAAGCAACAGCTTTTCTGGCGGCTTTAACATTGCCGGTAGCGCCGGCGGTGCAAACGTCATCGTGGCCGACGGGACCAATCTTGGTACCGGTGCAGTGACGCTAACCCAAGGCTTGCAGATCACAGGTTCTGGCACCATCACCAACAACTTCGTGTTGAATGGCGGTTTAATCAGTAATGCGAATGGTGTGATCTTGTCTGGAATACTTTCTGGTTCGGGTAATACTGAGAAATTAGGTGCTGGAACATTGTCTCTGTCTGGCACAAATACTTACACAGGTACAACGACTGTTTCTTCCGGTATCTTGAGCGGTACAACATCAAGCTTGATTGGTAATATTGTTAATAATGCATCCGTTTGGTTTGATCAAAGCACAACAGGGGTATATGACAAAGTAATCAGTGGTACTGGGTCTGTGTCTATTGCCAGTGACGGTTCTGTTGAGTTTTCAGGTGTGAATACGTACAGCGGTCAAACGGTCGTCGGTTACTTAGCGACGCTTATTTTGTCAGGAGGGAATGCGTTATCAGACAGCGGAGCGGTGACAGTATCGTCACCGTTTACTCTAGTTTTGAAAGATAATGAGACCATAGGTTCGTTGGAGGGCGTTGGCTCCATAAACCTGTCTGACTACACATTGACGACTGGCGGTAATAATATTAACACTGAATTCTCAGGTATTATTTATGGTGCCGGCGGTATAACCAAAGTAGGGTCGGGCATTTTTACTTTGAGTGGCGAGAATACTTATACTGGGGCGACTGCTGTATCTGCGGGTAACTTAGTTGCATCAGGTGGCAGTGCGATTGCCGACACTAGCGCGTTGACAGTTTCATCGGGCGCGACGTTCGAATTAGATAATTTTGATTCTGAAACGGTCGGCTCTATTGCGGGGACTGGAAGTATTGTTGCCAATGGTGGCACCTTGACCGTTGGCGGTAATAATACTTCGACCACCTTCTCCGGTGTGATGTCGGAAGGTTCCGAAGCCGTTGCTTTGATTAAATTAGGTAGTGGTACTCTGACCTTGTCGGGTAGTAATTCATATACCGGTGCGACGACGGTTTCCGCGGGTACGTTATCTGTAACGGGCACTCTGAATGGACCAAACGCAGCGATAACGACCGTCAATGCGGGTACTCTTGAAGGTTCTGGTTCGATCAATAGTGCAGTATTAGTCAATTCAGGTGCGACATTGTCAGCAGGGATAACGGGAAGTGCTGGTACGTTAACCATAAATGGTGATTTGAGTTTTGATGAAGGTGTCATGGAATCCCTCATTGTTGATGAGAGTCATTATGACAAGGTAGTCGTCAATGGCACGGTAACATTGAGTAATAACTCGAGTTTATCGCTTTCTGGTGACTATGTTGTACCAGCGGCTGCAGAAGCTCAGAGTTTTGAACTGCTTAGTAACGATGGTTCAGATGCAATTACTGGCCGTTTTTCTAGCCTTACTGAAGGTGCCGCTAAGACATTTAACAGTGTTGATTTAGCGACGTCCTACGTGGGTAGCACAGGCAATGATTTCCTATTGACAGGTACAGCCATTGCTAGTGTGACAGGCGTTTCGGCAACGACCGACGATGGTCACTACAAAGTGGGTGATACGATCGCGATTACCGTTGCCTTTAGCAAGGCTGTGACTGTTGATACCACTAACGGCACACCGCAACTTACCTTGGAAACGGGCACAACAGATCGTGTTGCGAATTATGTTTCTGGTACTGGCTCGGACACATTGACCTTTTCTTATACGGTGCAAGAAGGCGATACCAGCTCAGATCTGGATTATATCAGCACGGCTGCTTTGGTGCTGAGCAATGGCACCATCAAAGATGGCACTAACGATGCCATTTTGACCTTGCCAACCCCTAACTCTAGTGGTTCATTAGCGGTCAATAAAGCCATTGTGATTGACACCACAGCACCAAGTGCCACATCGACACCTGACTTGGCCACTGTGTCCGACACAGGTGTTTCAAGTACCGACAACATTACCAATGACAACACGCCGACGGTCACAGGCACCGCAGAAGCGAATGCGACGGTAAAACTCTATGATACGGATGGCACAACAGAGCTGGGTACAACCACCGCCGATGGCTCAGGTAATTGGGCCATCGCCAGCAGTGCACTATCTGCTGGAGCCCATACTTTAACCACTAAAGCCACCGATGCAGCGGGTAACGTGAGCGTGGCCTCGTCTGGTTTAACGATCACGATTGATACCACGGGTCCGACCTTGTCTAGTTCATCTCCTGCTGATAACGCGGTGCAAGTGACACAAAGCGGCGACATTATCCTGACTTTTGATGAA
The DNA here is from genome assembly GCF_003721245.1 of Marinomonas hwangdonensis. Lineage (GTDB taxonomy): Bacteria > Pseudomonadota > Gammaproteobacteria > Pseudomonadales > Marinomonadaceae > Marinomonas > Marinomonas hwangdonensis. The sequence continues at coordinate 657,081 of NZ_RIZG01000001.1, forward strand.
GACATTAGTGGTATATCAGGAGTTGATAATATTTCTTTGGTTAATGTCACTACCGGCGTAACAGTCGAATCATTTAATGCTGGTACACTAACGATATTAGGTAAGACACTCACTATAACGCCATCAGCAGACCTTGACGAAGCAACAATGTACGCTATTCGAGTGGACGGCAATGCGGTACGTGACATCGCTGGGAATACCTATGCTGGCATCAGCGACAATACCACACTGAACTTCACCACAGGTGTGACCGACTCTGTGGCACCAACGTTCTTGTCGATTCAGCGCACCAGCGATGCGGTGATTACTGGTTCGACGACCAGTTTTACCTTAACCTTTAATGAAGCGGTGGATGTCACAGCAGCGGACTTTGTACTGGCGATAACTGGCTCAGTAGCTGGCACCATTGGTTCTATCTCGGGCTCGGGTACGAATAGCATTACGGTTAATGTCACGGGCGTTTCTGGTGTGGGATCACTTGGTTTGAATCTGGCCTCTGACCATGCCGTCAAAGACCTAGCTGGTAACAATTTAGCCACAGTGGAGCCTGCGGACGATGAGGCCTACACCGTTGATACGGTAGCACCGACGTTAATTTCAATAAACCGCGTAGACAGTGCTACGACGAATGCCGACTCAGTACAGTTTATCGCGGTGTTTAGCGAAACCGTAACAGGTTTGGGTATTGATGATTTCGAATTAACCGGAACGGCGACCAACGGTGCAAATATTAGCAGCGTAACGGGTACCGGCAATGGTTTTGTGATTACTGTTGCTGGTGTGACAGGCGATGGTACTTTGGGTGTGCAACTGAAATCGGCCGCGACCGTGACCGATACCGCTACAAATGCCTTAACAACAACCACAGCCAGCGCCGTCACTGAGCAATATACGATAGATAACTCTGCACCGACGGCTACCGCGATTATCACGACCAATACCGCGTTAAGTACGGCCGATTCGGTGACTTTTAATGTGACTTTTAGTGAAGCCGTTACCCATGTCAGTATGGATGACTTTGAAATCTCTGGTGATGTGACGGGTACAGTGTCAGCCGTATCGGGTTCGGGCTCTTCTTATACCGTTACTGTTAGCAATGTTGTCGGTGATGGTGCCCTTGGCTTGAACTTCAAGTCTGGCCAAAACATGACAGACATTGCGGGCAATGCGTTGGCTGTTACAGAGCCGACAACGGACGAATCTTATGCTATCGACAATACTTTGCCGACGGTGACCAGTATTAGCCGTGGCATGGTTAACCAAGTGAAAGCGGGTACGGCCACTGATGTGGTCTTTACCGTGGTCTTTAGCGAAACGGTTTCCGATATCGCCATGGGTGATTTTGCTGTCACGGGCAATGCCACTAACACAGGTGTGAGCAGCGTTTCCAGCGCCGATGGTAAAGTCTTTAAAGTGACGGTGAGTGGGGTCAATGGCAGTATCGGCCAAACGGTCGGCTTGAGTTTCACAGGCTCCGTAAATGATGCAGTGAATCAAGCTTCTACAGCGCAATTTACCGCTGGCGACCATTATACAATTGCAGGCACCTTACTAAATGAAGGCGCGTTAAGCCAAGCGCAGCTTGATGCCATTGTCGATCTAAACCGCGAAGGCACCTTGCTAGAGCAATCGGTCGCGGATGCCAAACAAGTGGTTATTATTGACTCCCGTGTGCCGGGTTTAGTCGAGCTGACCAAGCAAGCGAATCCAGAAGCGGATATTTGGTTATTGGATGGTTCACGCTCTGCGACTGAACAGATTACCGAGATCTTAGCCAACTACAACGATCTGGATGCATTGCATATCCTTTCTCACGGTGGAGCAGGGGAAATCTACCTCGGCGCAGAGACCCTTTCTGCCGATGCTATTAACCAAAACAGCGCCACCTTTGCGGCGTGGGACAATGCCCTCAGCGACAGCGGCGACATCCTGCTATACGGCTGTAACGTCGCCCAAGGGGACACCGGCATCGCCTTTATCAACCAACTCGCCCAAGTCACAGGCGCGAATATCGCTGCTTCTGATGACCTAACCGGCTCGGCTGAGCTGGGTGGCGATTGGGAGTTGGAAGTGAAGAGTGGGGAGGTAGAGACTAACGGAATAGAATTAGATAGTTATGGTGATACGCTTATTCCTACTAGCTCTGTTTTCGACATGACGAATGCTACTCAGGTCAGTTCCCCAGCTGCCGATTCGAGTATTGGTGATGGTAAGGAATACAAAATACAACAAACTGTTGACGGGGTAACGGTTACGATCAGTTCGGATGCTCCAACAGGAAATCCTGTGTATAACACATTACTGGACTACAGCAACGGTGGCTTTTCTGGGAAAGTGTTCTGGACCTATGTAAATAATGTAAATCAGGTCAGTTTAGTATTTAGTGAGCCCGTTCTTATTAGCTCTTTCTATGGTACATATGGAGGTGTAGCTGCAAAACATGGGGTACCTGATCCAGGAGAAGGTCCATTCATATGGAATGTTTCTAATGGCAGTAACTCAGCTCAAGTGTCTGTAAATATGATGCAGCCTACGCAATTTAATCTCTCTAGTTTGGGGGCAGTAACTCAGTTAACCATTACATCAAGTGTAACAACTGGGCATGACTTCGTGATTGATACAATCCAATTTGAGAAGCCTGCATCTGATACTGCTGCCCCTACATTTGATTCAACTCCTTCTGTTAGCAATATTTCTGCCACCACAGTCGATTTAGAGACCGATATTGATGAAGCCGGTAAAGTCTATTACGTGGTAGTGGCGGATGGCGCACAACCTCCTACGGCGGCTCAAGTCAAAGCGGGGGTTTCATACGATGATAATAATGGACGTGGGGCAACGGTTATTACATCCGGCAATGCTACCGTTTCAGGTGGTGATTTCTCTAATACTTTCAATGTTACAGGCTTAACGGCTAGTACCTCGTATGATATTTACGTGGTAGCTGAAGACGATGAAAGCACACCGAATATGCAATCGAGTGTGACAAAAGTAGATGTCACAACTATTGCGCCACCCAATCAGGCACCAGTTATTTCTGATGCTGAGGCAGGTCAGGCTGTTAACGATGCATCAACGGTAGCGCCATTTAGCTCTATGTCTCTGTCCGATGCGGACAATGATAATGTTTCCATTACCGTGGCCTTGGATACGGCGGCGAAAGGGGCCTTTACTGCTGCTTCATTGACGGCGTCTGGCTTTACCGATAATAACAATGGGACATACTCGTTAGCCTCTACCACTGTTGCTTCTGCTCAGGCGGCCTTGCGTCAGTTGGTGTTTAGCCCTGCTGATAACCGTGTGGCTCCCGGCTCAACCGAAACCACGACCTTTACCATTACGGTAAACGATGGCACCGCCAATGGTACCGATAACATTACTACCGTGATCAGTACCTCGGTCAACGATGCACCAACCGATATTAGTCTGTCGGATGAGGCGTTTAGTCATTCCGAAGGCTCTGCAAATGTGGTGGTTGGTAGCTTCTCTGCGACGGATGCGGATACCGGTGAAAGCTTCACGTACTCCCTAGTTGCGGGTACTGGTGATACGGATAATGGCAAGTTCAATATTGATGGCGCCAATCTGCGTGTGACGGACCGTGCGAATGTGCCTGCTGGCACTTATAGCATCCGTGTACAGGTGAACGATGGCGATGCCACATTTGAGAAATCGTTCAGTATTACGGTGAGTGATGATATTGCACCGACTATTAGTGCTGTAGTACCTGCCGACAATGCCACTGGGGTGTCGGTCGCGGACTCTATTGAGATTACCTTTGATGAGGGGGTTCAGTTAGGTAATGCTGGCACCATTACCCTGTACGATATTACAGGCAATGGTGCGAATAGTTTGACCATTGATGTGGGCAACCACAATGGGCAGCTTGCTATTGTGGGTAATAAATTGACCATCAACCCAACGAATAATCTGATGGCGACCAACCAGTACGCCATTCAGATAACGGCGGGTGCGTTAACAGACAGTTCAGATAATGCTCTAGCAGCCATCAGCGATACAATAAGTTATAACTTTACCACGGGTACGGTAGACACTACAGCGCCAACGGTTGCGATTGTAGATATTGCCGATCCTACTCAACCCAATGCGGGTACGGTTACTATTAACTTCAGTGAGCAAGTGACTAATGTTGATATTAGCGACTTTACACTGACTAAAGATGGCTCTCCTGTATCGCTTTCAGGCATAACGGTAGAGGGCTCAGGTAGCGCCTACACGCTGAATCTTTCGAGCGTGACGACGGCGGAAGGTATTTATGTATTGACGCTAAATACCTCTGATATCACAGATACTTCGGGTAATGCCTTGTCCGCTGGTGACAGCGAAACCTTTATTATTGATACCACTGCACCAGCGGGTGTGGCGATTGTTCGCACGGGCGCCGAAAATCAAAACGGCAGTGCGGCCACCTTTACTGCGGTATTCAATGAAGCCGTGAGTGGAGTGGATGCCGCTGATTTTGTATTGACTGGCACCGCCGCTGGTGGCTCTATCACGAGTGTGACGCAAGTCTCTGATTCGGTTTATACCATTACAGTGAATGGCGTTAGTGGTGATGGTACTTTGGGGGTGAATTTAAAAGATTCTGGAACAGGGATCACTGATACGGCGGGTAATGCGATAAGTGCCGGTGTGACTGGGCAACAAATCACTATAGATAATACAGGTCCAAGTGTTGTTGCGATTAACCGAGATGGTGCTGTGTTAACCACCGCAGACAGTACGACCTTTACAGTGACTTTTGATGAGGCCGTAACCGGTGTCGATGTTAGCGACTTTAGTTTATTTGGTGGCGCGTCGGGTACTGTGGCTTCCATATCCGGTTCTGGTGCGACTTACCAGGTGACTGTGAACAATATCAGCGGCGATGGTAGTCTTCGTCTTGACATTAAAGCTTCTGGTACGGGCATTACTGATACAGTGAGTAACGCCATCGGGGCTGGATTTACCTCTGGCGATACATTAACGATTGATAATACCGCCCCTGTTGTGACTGCCTCTCAAGCTTTTAATCTTGATGAAGGCATGGTGGCTGATACCGTTATCGGCCAAGTTAAAGCCACAGATACGAACGGAGTAAGTCAGTTCTTGATTCAATCGGGTAACGACAATGGCTACTTTGCGATTGACAATAATGGTGTCGTGACGCTTACCAGCGTGGGTGCTGCAGCGATTGATTATGAAACTGCAACGTCTTACACGCTCGATATCGTGGCGACCGACGCAGTAGGGCAAGCGTCCAGTGCAGCGGCTGTCACTATCTCAATTAACGATATCAACGACAATGCGCCTGTGTTTAGCTCTGCTGCAACAGCGAGTTTGGCTGAAAATACAGTGGTGACAACGCCCGTTTATACTGCAGCGGCTACTGATGACGACGGTACCCCCGCCTATAACAGCGTGACTTATAGCTTAAAAGCGACGGGTGACCACGATGCCTTTACCATTGATACTGCAACTGGTGAAGTCAAGCTGAAAGCCGCGGCGGACTATGAAACGAAGTCATCCTACAGCTTTACCGTCATCGCCTCTGATGGCATGCGCAGTGTTGAGAAAGGCGTGACCGTCAGTGTCAATGACTTGAATGACAATACGCCAGTGATCACTTCAGGGGCGACTGG
>NZ_RIZG01000010.1 GCF_003721245.1 Marinomonas hwangdonensis
AAACTGTCAACCTATTTTAGGACGACACACTATAGTTTGGTGTCTCCCAAATCTGATTTCGCCGTTGGGGTTGGGTTGATGATGCCGGATATGATGAATCGGAAGATCGGTAACGTATCAATCGCTCGGTTCTTGTCCTTGGTTATGTCAAATATCTCTAAGCGAAAAGGCACTTTGCTCTGTATTTTGCTAACATCTTAGGCATGAAAATTTTCATAAGGAAGCGTTATGCAATATTCGGTTCTTATTACAGGTTGTTCCTCAGGTATTGGACTGGAAGCGGCGAAGAGGCTTCAAGAGCGGAATTTTTTGGTGGTGGCGAGCTGTCGTAAACAAGAAGACGTAGAGGCGTTACGAGCGCAAGGCATTAAACATGTTGTGCAATTGGATTTGGCGGATTCGGCGTCGATAGAAAAGGGCTTGCAAGAAACATTGACGATCACCAATGGCCAGCTTTTTGCTTTGTTTAACAACGGTGCCTACGGTCAGCCGGGGGCGGTAGAAGATTTGCCTGTGGAGGCGCTGCGTGCGCAGTTCGAATCTAATGTCTTCGGCACGCATGAACTGACCATCAAGGTGCTGAAAGTGATGCTGGCCCAAGGATACGGACGTATTGTGAACAACAGTTCGGTACTTGGCTTGGTAGCAGCGCCGTTCCGTGGCGCTTACAACGCCAGTAAGTTTGCCTTAGAAGGCTTGACCGATACCTTGCGTTTGGAATTATTTGATACGCCGATTAAGGTAAGCTTGATCGAACCCGGCCCAATCGAAAGCCGTTTTCGTGCCAATGCCTTGCTGGCGTTGCAAAACAATATCGACATGGAAAACAGCCGCCATAAAAAGGGTTATGAAGACGCTATAGCAAGGTTGAGCAAACAAGGCGTGACGTCGTCGCAAACCTTGCCAGCCAGTGCAGTAGTCAGTAAATTAATTCACGCTTTAGAATCGAACCGACCAAGAGCGCGTTATTACGTCACATTGCCAACCTATGGCGCCGTGTTGATGAAGCGCCTACTGCCAACCTGTTTGTTGGATTGGGTGATGCGCCGTCAAGGCGCGTGATGTCTGAGTTCATGGATTCATTTGAGCAACGTCTTTGAATGCTTGGAATTGGGATAAGTAGACCTTGCCTGTGAGGTGTTGCAAAAATCCGCTGCAGGTGAGGTGGTCCATCACTGGGCCTTTGACTTCTGAAAGCGATAAGGTGATGCCTAAAGCGTCGAGCTCGGCGTTGAGGTTTTCCAGCATTTCTAAGGCGCTGTAATCAATGTCGTTGACGGCGCTGCATTGAATAATCACATGACAGACTTCGCGGCGTTCACTCAATACCGCCATGATGTGGTCTTCTAAAAAAGCCGCATTGGCAAAAAATAAACTTTCGTCAGGGCGCAGACACAGTACCCTGGGAAGGGTTTCTACTTCAAAGCGTTTCACATTACGAAAATGCTCAGTGCCGGCAATCAGTCCGACTTCAGCCACATGCGGTGTCGACGAATGGTGAAGGTGCAGTACGATGGACAGTATCACGCCCGACGCCACGCCCACTTCAACGCCCAAGACTAAAGTAATCACTATGGTCGCCAGTACAGCGTAAAAGTCACTGCGAGAAAAGTCCCAGGTTTTCTTTAAAATGGAAACGTCGACCAGGGTAATGACAGCCACAATAATAGTGGCCGCCAAGGTCGCTTTAGGCAAATAATACAAAGCCGGCGTGAGAAACAAGGAAGCGATCATGATGCCAATAGCCGTCATGATACTGGCCAGCTGGGTGACCGCACCGGCATCAAAATTCACCACAGAGCGAGAAAAACCGCCTGTTACCGGAAAGCCGCCAGATACGCCAGACGCCAAATTCGCCGCGCCCAAGGCAATCAGTTCTTGGTTCGGTTTGACTTTTTCACGGCGTTTCGCCCCTAGGGTTTTGCCCACCGAAATGGATTCCACATAACCAATAATCGAAATCATCAGTGCGGGTAAGGCAAGACTTTTAATCAACTCCAGCGACGGCAGATTAACGCCCAAACTGGGCAATCCGGCCGGAATGTGGCCTGTAATCGCCACGCCTTGCGCATTAAGATCATAACCAAATACCACCCCAAGGCTGAGTAAAACACCCAAAATCGGCGCGGTTTTCGCCAACGAAGCCGCCGTGTTACTCGACAAGCCCAGCGCCATTAGTACAGGTTTTGCGTAGCGCCGCGCCAGCAGCAAAAACGCCACCACGCTGATACCGACCACCAAAGTCGGCAAATTAAACTCGCCAAGGCTGGCGAACAGAGTCTGTAGCTGGGTAACAAGATTATCGCCTTCCGATTGAATGCCAAACACATGCTTCAGTTGGCTCAATGCAATAATGATCCCCGACGCGGAAATAAACCCCGATATAACCGAATGGGACAAAAACTGCGTAATCATGCCCAGCTTCATTGCCCCCATGGCAATCAGTATAGCGCCAGACAACAGCGCTAAGGTAATGGCACCGGTCAAATAGCTGGCACTGCCTTGCTCGGCAATCGCCCCTAAAGACGTCGCCGTCATTAACGACGCCACCGCCACAGGTCCGACCGACAAGCTGGTGCTGGTGCCAAACAAAGCATACAGCACCAAGGGCAAGATGCTGGCGTATAAACCCACTTCAGGTGGCACGCCCGCCAGCATGGCATACGCCAAAGACTGAGGAATCAGCAGCATGGTGACAATAAAAGCCGCCGTGGCGTCCTGAGCAAATTGCCCCTTGTTATACCCCCTCAGCCAAGCAAGGGCGGGGATCAGGTCTGCGATCTTCATAAAAGCGCGTTACACCTAACTTACTTAAAAGCATTCAAAGGGATTTTAAGGTACACGGTGCCATTGTCGTCTGGAGGTGGCATGTGCCCTGCGCGCATATTGATTTGCAGCGATGGCAAAATTAAACGCGGCATGGCGAGGCTTCTATCCCGTGTTTCACGCATGTCGACAAAGTGCGCTTTGCTGATGTCCTGTTTGACATGAATGTTGTGTTCACGTTGCTCAGCGACCGTGGTTTCATAGGCCAATGCCCGACCATTTGGGCAGTAGTCATGGCACATGAAAATCCGATACGCATCGGGCAAGGCAAGAATTTTTTGCACTGAATCGTACAAGGTCGCCGCATCGCCACCGGGGAAGTCTGCCCGCGCTGTGCCGGCATCTGGCATAAATAGGGTATCGCCCACAAAAATGGCATCGCCTAACACATGAGTAAAACACGCTGGCGTATGGCCTGGGGTATGAATGGCCTGACATTCAAGCTCACCCACTTGGTAGGTTTCGCCATCGCGAAATAAATGATCGAACTGGGAGCCATCCATTTTGAATTCGGTACCTTCGTTAAACACCTTGCCGAAAGTGTCTTGCACCACAGTGATCTGCTCGCCAATACCGATTCGACCGCCCAACGCTTTTTGCAAGTAAGGCGCGGCCGACAAATGATCCGCATGGACATGGGTTTCGATCAGCCATTCCACGTTCAGCTTGTGTGCAGTGACGAATTCAATGATTTTGTCTGCGCTTTTTTGGGAAGTGCCGCCAGAGGCATAATCAAAATCCAACACGCTGTCGACAATGGCGCAGTTTGAGGACTGGGGGTCTTTCACCACATAAGAAAAGGTGCTGCTGTCGGCATCAAAAAACGCCGTCACTTCTGGTTGCTTTGTCATACTGTACCTCACTGATAGAGTGAAATTTTATGGTTATGAATATATAACCTATTCTTCTATCAATGATGGTACAGAGGAGGGTGTTTGTCAAATATTAGTTAAAACTAATATTTATTTTCTTGGGTTTCTATCCGGCGCTGTAATTTACAAACGGTCTAGCCCATGCCCATAAAAAGAGGAATTAAAATAGGTACCAAGATACTCATAATAAAGCCGCTGGCGATACACACAGGCACGATCTGCGCCCCATGAAATTTTCCTAAAATGGGCAAGGTGAAATCCATCGCCGTCGCCCCGCAATACCCTACAGACACATGACTGTTCAGTCGTGACAAAAAGGGGATCAGCATCAGCGCCAAAATTTCCCGCGACAAATCCAGCAAAAACGCCGTGGTGCCTAACACGGGATCGCCCAACCCGGTAATCAAGATGCCAGACAAACTGTACCAGCCAAACCCAGACACCACCGCTAAGCCGTGGTTCCAGCTCAAACCTAACACCAGGCTGCCAATCCAACCGGCCAGCAGGGTCGTAAAAATCGTCACCAAGGCGATGATCAAGCCCTGGGCATTCAAAAACAACTTACGCAAATGGTAGTTACTTTGACGCAACTGACAGCCAATCAAAAACAGCAACACATACAATAAACCCGTGACCAGTTCATCGATACCAAATAACCAGTCCTTGGTAAAAATGCCAATCACCACACCGCCAATCACCCAACCAATGGTTTTGACCGCGTCGATCAGCGCATGGCTTTTACTGTCAATCGGGCCTTTGCCTAAGCTGTCGGCATGGGTGCCACCAAAGCGTAAACCGCTCAAGTATAAGCCGGTTAAACTGATCACACTGATCAAAACGAAAAACACCAGTGCCTGATACCCAGCCAACAAAAGTTTACTGGTCAGATCATCGAGCGCGCCGAGACTTAAGCCAATCAGACCTAAAATCACAAACACCAATTGCTCCAGCCCTTTCGCCACGCGGGTAGGAGTAAACACGTTAATATTGACCCAATAACCAAAGAACAAAGCAACGAGTAAGGGGCCGAGCGTAATAAGAATGGTCATGAACCGTCATCCTAGACAAAAAAGCGCCAGCAAAAGCTGGCGCGAGAAAAGTGGTAAAAAAAGGTAACAGAAGGGCGAACAAAGCGGTAGCACCGGATTCACAAATCGTCTCGGAGTAACCGCAAACGTCGCCTAATCAATAATAAAGGTCGCAAACCTTATAGACGCATTTCTATTCCTGCGTCTGTCATGCGTTGCTTGGCTTGTTGAATACTGTACTCACCAAAGTGGAAAATACTCGCCGCCAACACCGCATCGGCCTTTCCTTCGATCACACCATCAACCAGGTGATCTAGGTTACCCACGCCGCCAGAGGCGATCACAGGCACATGAACCGCTTCGCTTATTGCTCGGGTGATGCCCAAATCAAAACCATTTTTGGTGCCGTCACGATCCATACTGGTGAGCAAGATTTCCCCTGCGCCGTATTCCACCATCTTAATTGCCCATTCTACCGCGTCTAAGCCAGTGGGTTTACGACCGCCATGGGTGAAAATCTCCCATTTATCTGGCTCGCCGTCAGCACTGACTTTTTTCGCATCAATGGCAACCACAATGCATTGGGAACCAAAGCGTTGCGCCGCTTCACGGACAAACTCAGGGTTAAACACCGCGGCGGTATTAATGCCCACCTTGTCCGCCCCCGCATTCAACATACGACGAATGTCTTCGCAGGTACGAATCCCGCCCCCCACCGTCAAAGGAATAAACACCTGGCTGGCAATGGCTTCCACCATGTGCACCGTGGTTTCCCTATCGTCTGAACTGGCGGTAATGTCTAAAAAAGTAATTTCATCCGCGCCTTGTTCGTTGTAGCGCTTGGCAACCTCAACAGGGTCACCCGCATCACGAATATCGACAAACTGAACGCCTTTGACCACGCGGCCATTGTCCACATCAAGACAAGGAATGATACGTTTTGCTAAGCCCATGAAATGGCTCCTAATGTCTGTTTTTTTAGCCTATCTATTGTTTGCATGAGCGCTGTTATGGCTTGCCATCCCAGTGAAGGAAGTTTTTATAAAGCTGAAGGCCATCTTTGTGGCTTTTTTCTGGGTGAAACTGCACCGCAAACACATTGTCCCGAGCGATTGCAACACAGAATTCCAAACCATAATCACAGGTACCTGCGACCTCGCTTTTATTCTCTGGCACCACATAAAAACTGTGCACAAAGTAAAAGCGAGCGTTGTCTGGAATGTCCGCCCAAAGAGGGTGGTTTATGGTGTGCTTAACTTGATTCCAGCCCATGTGTGGCACTTTTAATTTGCTGCCGTCGTGGTCGGTGTGTTTTTCACCAAAGAAGAGGGCGTTGCCTTGGAAATGATTCAAACAATCCACGCCGCCGTTTTCTTCGCTGTGTGACATCAAAGACTGAATGCCCACGCAAATCGCAAGAAAAGGCTTTTCCGCCATGGCTTTGCGAATGCTCGGTACCAGGCCCGCATTATGCATTTCACCAATGCAATCACGAATCGCGCCGACACCCGGTAGTAACACACGATCTGCTGCATCAATGACAGCAGGATCGCTTGTCACAATCACGGAGGTGTGTTCATCCGCAACAAACTCTAGCGCCTTAGCAACCGAATGCAGGTTGCCCATGCCGTAATCGATCACCGCCACCGTCGATTTTTTCATAGTGTTCATGTTCACCACGTCCTACAAACAACCTTTCGTTGACGGCATTTGCCCCGCCATGCGCTCATCCACTTCCAACGCCATGCGCAAAGCACGACCGAAAGCCTTAAAAATGGTTTCCGCTTGGTGGTGAGTGTTTTTGCCGCGAAGATTGTCTAAATGCAGCGTCACTTTCGCGTGATTGATGAACCCATGGAAAAATTCAGAAAACAAATCCACATCAAACCCGCCAACCGAACCGCGTGTAAAAGGCACATGCATTTGCAAGCCTGGACGGCCAGAAAAATCGATCACCACGCGAGACAAGGCTTCGTCTAACGGCACGTAAGCGTGACCGTAGCGTTTGATGCCTTTTTTATCGCCCACGGCAATATCAAACGCCTGACCCAGCGTAATGCCCAAATCTTCCACCGTATGATGCGCATCGATGTGAAGGTCGCCCACCGCATGAATGTCTAAGTCAATCAAACCATGACGAGCCACTTGTTCAAGCATATGGTCAAGGAAAGGCACCCCTGTGACGCAGTTAAATTTACCGGTACCGTCTAAGTTAATCGACACCTTAATCTGAGTTTCAAGCGTATTGCGCTCGACGCTGGCAATGCGATCGGACATTGATTAGTTTCTCCACAGTGAGGGTGACGAAGGGTCGCCACTTTTTAGTCGTCTAAAAGTCACCCATTATAGAACGTGGGCTCTTTTGCTTCTATGCTTTGTCTGAGTGTTTTTAATGACTTGTCACTATCGCCTCGATAACGTCATCGCGCACTTAGTGAAAAAGCACCGCAAATGGTATGATACTGACCCTGTGCATGATACGCAGCACAGTTTGTCTTCATAAGGAGTTTGTCATGGTTTGGTTGAAACGATTGTCGTTTTTAGTCGCTGGGATTCTGGCGTTGATCATAGCGTTGTTGGCGTATGTGATGCTGTTTGTAAATCCGAACGATTTTAAAGATCAACTTAAAAACGTCGCTCAACAAAAAGCCAATGTCACTTTGCGTTTAGACGGTGATATCCGCTGGTCGTTTTTTCCTTGGCTGGGGCTTGAGCTGGAAAACATCGGCGTTGCACTAGGCAATGACCCTGAAATTCTCCAATTTGACCGTGCCGAATTTGGCCTAGCCATACTGCCTTTATTTGAACGAAAAATTCAGGTCGACCGCGTCAATTTGGTCAACCTCAGCGCCCGTTTAAACAAAGACGCCAATGGACAAGGCAACTGGCAACTAAATCTTCCTTCATCGGCGTCTAACGACGAGCGCACCCAGTCACCAGTTGCTCAGGGTAGCGCCCAGCCAGCGCCTGAGAGCACCACGACAGACGTCACCACGGCAAACAGCGCTGCTACTTTCCAGCTGCCCGACTTACAATTAGACGAACTGCGCATCGAAAACGCCCAAGTACAATACCGCGATGAGCAAACGCAACAACTGATTAACGCCACCATCAATGTTCAGCTCAATGATGTTCAATGGGACAAAGCTTGGCCGATGGCCATGGACATTGTCTTGACCCAAAGCGATTTAGAAGGCAAGTTGCCAATCCAGGCCAAAGCCAGCCTAAATGCCAACCTAAGCGTTTTCCCAGAGCGTGAATCAGCGTCGCTCGAAGGCTTGGTATTAAATGCAGAAGTCGCCGGCGACTCATTGCCCGTCAGTCCAATCAGCGCCAACCTTAGCGCCATGACGGTAGACCTAGATTTGCCCCAAGAAAACATCATCGCCGACGGACTCGCGCTCAGCGTATTGGGTGTCAATGTCGACGCCAAAGTGCAAGCTTATCAGGTACTCAGTAATCCTCAATTTTCCGCTGTATTATCCGTAGGCGAGTTTAACCCCCGTTATCTGCTGACACGGTTAAACTTACCCCTGCCCGATATGTCAGACGAAACGGCCTTAACCAAAGCGCGCGCTGAGATTCTATTTGAAGGTGACATGGACATGATTACCGCGCAGCCCATTTCCGTCGAAATGGACGACACCAAGATAGAAGCCAATGCCGTCTTGTCCCTGGCGCCGCTGCGTTGGGACGTGAGTATTGCCGGAGCAAACTTAAACCTAGACCGCTACCTTCCGACCCCAGTAGACACACCAGCAGACGCCACAGATAACAGTACACAGACGCCTGGTTCAGGGCCTAACGATGCTGCGACAGCCAATACCGAGCCGGCCAGTACAGAACCGACCGACGCGACAGGGCTCATTCCTGTTGAGCTGATCCGCAGCTTAAACGGCCACATAGGTCTCGTGTTTGAAGACATTACTGTAAAACAGCTAAAAATTGACAAGATCGAGCTGGATTCTACTCAGCTTAATGGGTTGATCACAGTCTCGCCCCTGCAAGCGTCTTTATATCAAGGGCAAGTCTCCGCCCCGGCGCGTCTTGACGTTCGTGGACGTACACCAAGATTTGACATCGCCCCTAGCATCGACGGCGTGCAAATTCAGCCCTTGCTGGTGGACTTCATGGACATGAACAAGATCGCTGGCGCCACCTACTTAAACGGCGAACTGCAAGCCAGCGGCAACCAAATCGACCGCCTAATGGCGTCCTTAAAAGGGGACCTTTTGGTGGAAATCAAAAACGGCGCCCTGATCGGCACCAACCTCACCAAAACCGTTTGTGAAGGCATCTCTGCCGTCCGCAAAGAAACCCTCAATGACAAACAATTCGGTCCAGATACTCCGTTTGAAACCCTGCGCTTTCCGGCGTACATCGTTGACGGAGACATCTCCACACCGGGCCTAAAAATCAGCTCGGCTGGTGTACAAGTCACCGGCAACGGCGTTATCTCACTACCGAACGCCTCTTTAGACTACCAAGCCAACGTCGCCATTGCGGGCAGCGGTATAGACCAAGCCTGCCGCGTCAACGAAAAAATCACCCAACTCGCATTTCCTATTGTCTGTAAAGGGCAATTCAGTGACGACCCAGCAGGCCTTTGCCGTCCCGACATCAAAGGCTTCGGTAAACTCTTCGCCGACCTAGCCAAAGCCGAACTGACCGTCAAACTCGAGGAAGAAAAAGCCCGTCTACAAGAAAAAGCCGACGCAGAAAAAGCCCGTTTAAAAGCCGAGCTGGACGCCAAGATTGAAGCGGAAAAAGCCCGCGTAAAAGCCGACCTAGAAGCAAAACGCAAAGCAGAAGAAGAACGCCTTAAAGACAAACTGCAAGACAAACTAAAAGGCCTATTTCAATGAGTGACCTGCAGCCTGTTGAACATTTTGCGCCGCGTGTTTTGGCTTGGTTTGACCAACACGGGCGTAAAAGCTTGCCGTGGCAAGAAGACAAAACCCCGTATCGCGTGTGGATTTCTGAGATCATGTTGCAGCAAACCCAAGTGACGACGGTCATTCCTTATTACCACAAATTCATGGCCTCGTTTCCCACGGTAGAGGCCCTAGCGGCGGCGGAACAAGACGACGTACTCGCCCATTGGAGTGGACTTGGCTACTACACTCGGGCGCGCAACATGCACAAAGCCGCCAAGATGCTAGTAGAAGAATTCGACAGCGAATTCCCTGCCACCGTTGAAGGCGTGTGTGAACTGCCTGGCATTGGCCGTTCTACCGCGGCGGCCATTTTGTCGATTTCTCGTGGCGTGCAAGCCGCCATACTGGACGGAAACGTCAAACGCGTGCTGGCGCGTTTTCACGCCGTACCAACCTGGCCTGGGGAGAGAAAAACCGAAAACGCGCTTTGGGAGCTGGCCGAACACTACATGCCCAGCGACCGCTGCGGCGACTACACCCAAGCCATGATGGACCTTGGTGCCACCTTATGCACCCGCGCCAAACCACAATGCTTACTCTGTCCGCTGGAAAGAGACTGCCAAGGTCGACTCACTCAAGACCCAACCCAGTTCCCCATCCGTAAGCCCAAAAAAGCCGCCAAGCCAGAAAAAAGCCTACAGCTTCTGGTAATGATCAACCCAGAGCAAAAAATACTGCTCGAAAAACGCCCCTCAACTGGCATCTGGGGAGGGCTGTGGAGCCTGCCAGAACTGGCTTCAGAAGAATCCATCGTGTTGCACACAGAGCAACGCTTTGCCACACAAGTCACCCATGTCATTCCTCTGTCATCTTTTCGTCATACCTTTAGTCACTATCATTTGGACATTTGCCCAAGCCAAGTCCACATCAGCCGCAGCGATAGCGTGATGGAAGAGGGCAAATACCAATGGTTTAACCACCAAGACGCCATGACCCAAGGCCTGCCCGCCCCGGTCAGACTCATCTTGGAACAGGTGAAAACCGACCAAAACACCAAAAGCGAAAGAGAGCACACATGACAGCAAGGTCTCGTACATCACGGATTTTTGACGTATTCACCACATTCTTCATGCTTGGCTTCACCAGCTTTGGCGGCCCCGCGGCGCACCTTGGCTACTTCAACCAGACCTTCATCAAGCAAAAAAAATGGGCCGACGAAACCCAGTACGCCCAATGGGTCGCCCTTAGTCAAATCGTCCCCGGTCCAGGATCCAGCCAAGTAGGCTTTGCCCTAGGTTACCACCGGGCGGGTCTCGCAGGGGGCATAGCCGCCTTTATCGGCTTCACCTTGCCTTCCTTCATCATCATGGTACTGCTCGCTCAATTTGGCAGCCACTGGCAAGACAACAGTCTCTTTACCAACGTTATTCATAGCCTAAAACTGCTGGCCGTCGTCATAGTCGCAGACGCCTGCATCAGCATGTGGTCATCGTTTTGCCGCCGCCGCGTCATGGCCACCATCGCCATACTCAGCGCCGGCGTGTTGGTGGTTTTCTCCCACCACTTCGCCAGCTTACTCGTTCTGTTTAGCGCCGCCCTTGTAGGCGCCTTTATTCCCGCTGGCACCATCACTCAACATGCACCACTGCCAAGCGTATCAATAGGGCGAGCCTGCTTTATTCTCGCCTTACTCCTCTTCATCGCCAGCTTCGCCTTTGACACTGGGCTGATTGGCCTATTTGCCGACTTCTACCAAGCCGGCGCCCTCGTCTTTGGCGGAGGGCACGTTGTCCTGCCCATGCTCGCCAGCATCGCCTCAGACAGCATCAACGACAACAGCCTGCTTGTTGGCTACGCCGCCGCCCAAGCCGTCCCCGGCCCCATGTTCACCATGGCCAGCTTTCTTGGTGCCAGCGTCACACCACACGACAGCAACCCCTGGCTCTGGGCCGGCATCGCCACCCTCGCCATCTTCTCATCCGGCCTACTGCTCATGCTCAGCGCCCAAAACGCCTGGCAAACCCTCGCCAACCACCCACGCGCCCACACCATCATCCAAAGCCTCAACGCCAGCGTCGTCGGCATCCTCATCGCCGCTCTATACCACCCCATCGCCACCAGCAGTATCACCAATCTATGGGACATCGCCCTCGTCACCGCAGGCTTCCTATGGCTAAAATACCAACGCCCCCCCATCCTCATACTCATCACAGCCACTGTATTAACCGGACTACTTTAACCCCATGAATCAAAAACGTAGGTCAGACTTGTAGGTCAGACTTGTAGGTCAGATTAGCCGAGGCACGAGGCGTGTGGGTTGAGTTCCACCAACCGGGGTTCGGTTGGTGGTGGGGTTATTTGTTTTGGTTGGGTCGTTGGTACCAGGGGGAGACCATGTCGGTGATGCCGAAGAGGTTGTTTTGTCTGCCGAGCATTTGGCCGCCGTCGCGGGTGATGGGTTGCCAGTTGAAGTTGCCGCGGCTGTTGGTGGGTTTGAGAGAGAGTGTGTCAAACGGGATAGACAAGTAAAAGCCTTTGGTGAAGCTGCCTTCGCCGAAGTCTTCTGCAGACATGTTGGTTCGGCTGGCATAGGCGCCGACAATCACGCCGCTGTCGTATTGTTTGGAGAAGTCAAAGCGAGCGCCAACATCGGCCGCTAGGAATTTGCCTACGTCCAATCGAAACTGGGTATTGGCCAAGAATTCCCACTGGGGTTGGTAGTAAAAAGACAAGTGCCCTGTGGTGCCTTTGGCGAGTACTCTTGTGTTAGCGGCATAGGCGTTTTCATCGCCAAACACGCCAAAGACCGATTCAGGATCACGTTGGGAAATAGCGTTCACATCGGCACCTATGGCCCAGTTTGAATTGGGTTGGCGGTAGAGAATTTCGGTACCCACCCCAGCAAACATGGTTTCTAAATAGCCACCGTAAACCTGCTGATACCAATTCTGCCCGTAGCGATTAAACCAAGTGAGTTGCAAGGTGTTCATATAAGCGTCATTGTCGCGGACATAAGCACGCACCAAGGTGCGGACACGGTAGTTAGAAGTGCCATCACTCGGGATACTAAACTTGAGTTTGTCATAGTTGTCCACCAAGTTAATAGCCAGTGAGCTGGACAATTCAAGGTTGCGGTTGAACCAATAAGAGCCACCGCCGGTTAAACTTAAACTGTAAAGATAAAAACTTTCAGGGCCGCCAAACGATTGGTTTAAGTGTGGTTTAAAGCCATAGCTTAAGGCTTTAAAGTCATCGTATAGAGGCTGAGTGTTATCCACACCAAAGGGCGTGATTTCTAACGGTGCGTCGGTGACGGCATCCTGAATAGAGGGATTAAAATAAGTCACGTCGGCGATATCGCGATAGCCCTGTGCATCTATGGTGCTGGCTTTGACCGGAATATTTTTAGATTGTTCGACAATGGTATAGCGCGATACCTCGGTGGGGAGGTTATTCGCCAACACAGCGGCGGCTTTTTCCAAGGCAATATCGCGATCACGGTATTTACTTTGCTGCGTTACCAGCGTCACCGTATCCCCTTGTTGATAAACCGTGTCGGTTTTATAGCCCGCAATCTGGTTTAAATCGGCATCGACTTTTTGCCAGTCAACCGCATCCAATGTGGTAGCTTGGTCTGTGCCCATAGTAGGTACTGGGTCATCAATCCAAGGGGTATAAATGGTGTTAAAGTTGGTGGAAAAATTAAAGCCCAACGCCACAGTAGTGCCACGCTGATAGCTCAAACGCACATCCATGCCGTCGGTCAGGGCGTACAAAAGCCCAAAGTTAAAAGGTGAGCGAGGGGTCATGTCCACGCCGCCACGGGTAACCGGAAAGTCTTGGCTATAATCGTTGCCGTCGTATTCCAGTTTTAAGCGTAATGGTTCGAAAGGCGTTTGATATTCGATACCACCAAATAAAGAGGTCCTGCCAGTAAACCAGCGGTTATAATCAATCGAGCCACCGTTGTCACTAAATCCTGAAATACGATTACAAAACCGATCCGCCGCAGTGCACAAGGGATTGCTGATGTTGCCGCGGGTACCGAAATACCCCCAGCCTAAGCCTAGAGTAAAATCAAATTGTCCAAAACCATCGGTGGCCAGATGTTTGGTGGCGGCAATGTATTCACCATCAAATAAGCCTGTGCCCCCTAAATCTTGCAACCCTACTGACACTTCCGGTCGCCAGTGGTTTTCTGTCCATAGTCTTAATTTCGCATCAATGCCTTTATCGGCCAGTTTGGTATCACCACTAAATTCTTCTCGTTCGCTGTAAAGCACGTCTTCCACTTGGGTGTAACGCAAAGTGGTTTCCAGCCAAGGCATGAGCTGCAAAGACACGGTGTAAAATTGATATTCAGGACTGGTATTGTAACCAAAGCTAAATTGACCTTCTGCTGCTACACGGCCGGTAGGCATTTGCAGTAAGCCGACCCCACCGAGGTTTCTTTGTGACGGTGAGAGTTGAGGGCCTTGAAAAGGCAGTGCAAAATACGCCTTGCCCTTTGCATCAGGGTTAGCTCCCGTCTCAGCGAGCAGTACGCCGCTAAGTAAAACGCCACAGCCAGTAACAAAAGGGATCATCAGTAAACGATTAAACGACATTACAGCTCCAAACGAAAAGCAAGCAGTTGAGCGATATTGGCATTCAAATCGCGATACGCATGGGGAAGGTCTTCCAAGCCAACAAAGACCATGGCGCCTGGGCTAAGATAATAACGCGTATCTCGCCATTGCAAATCCGTGACGGGATAAACGCGACGATCTGCTTGAATCACCCATGCCGTATGCATAGGTGGTAAATTCGTGTCGGAAGCCGTATCTCGAGTCAACTCAGCCAAATACTTCGACACATGAAAATCCGCTCGGCTTGGTAACACCACAAGGTCTTCTTTTAACGGGTGTAAGACTCGAATATGGTCAGGGCGCGCTGGCAGCGACAGCCAATAGTCACCGTTAAGCAAGGGATCAAGCCTAGGGTTGACACGAACCTGCACCAGATTATGAGAAATATCTTCATGGTATGCAAAACGCATCGTTATAAGGTGTTTGGCGAGCGTATTAGCCGCTGGTGTATTAAGGTTTTCCAATTGTTTGATCACTTGCTCTTTTTGCTGGTCAACTAGGGACTGTTTACTCAAATCCACCAAGGCCGTGCCAAGTGAATAGGGGATATCGTTCAAAGTCCAAAACGCCGTTTGTCGATGGGCGTCTTGCAAGGCAAGGGAAAAGCGCCCTCCTTCGGGCAACAATAGCTGTTTACCCATAAAACGCTCGGTGTCGGAGGGCGGAGCGGCCATAGGCGCTGGCTCAACAAAAGGACGCACAGCCTGCATTTCCACCCGATCCATATTAGGCCCCAAATACTGGATGCTTTTAATAATGTACGAAGGCACCGTATCGGTGGCGGGTACGCGCCAAAAATGATTGGTGAACTGGGCGTCTAACTGATCAAAGGTAACTGTCTCAGTAAAGTGTTCCACTTCCTCACGCCATAAATCGGTTATTAGCGTTTCCCATCCGAGCGAACGTGTTTCCACGGTCGCGGTAAAACCATATCGATATCCGGGTGACCAGTCATAGGTAACCTTTAGCGGAGAGTCTAACGTATCGCCGGGAAGCGGTAAGTTTCTCGCTATAGAGGAATGCGCCAGCCCTGCCAAATTATTGGTATCAAAGCCATTGGTCTGCACAATGCGCCCATGTTGGGTGACTATGCTGCCAGAGTCTTTGGCGAGCCAGGTGAGCTGATGGGGGGCGCTTTTGTCGTATTGATCCGCAAAGGCCAGCACCACAAAAATCGGCTTGTTGTCATTAATGGTGACTAAGCTGCTAGCGTAAGGAATAGAGGCAATGTATTCCGGCGAGACATTCGCGCCCTTGCTCAATTCCGCAGCGGCTTTAAAGGAGTCGGTAAAACTTTTAAAGTTGGATGAACAGCCTGAAAGGATGAATAAAAAAACACTCGCGCTAAACAAACACACACAACGAGAGAAAGAAAAAGAAGAAAAAAAGACAGGCATGAGAAAGACCAGCAAATAAAACGAAAAAATCGCCTGATGAAAGCATCAGGCGATTCGGGGTATTAATTGGTGTTCGTAGTAACAGAAACCGCAGGAGCGACGTTATCTTGGGCTGTTGCAGCCACCGCGCCTGCAATAGCAGTTGATGCTACCGCTGCTGTGGTAGCCGCTACTGTGCCAGCGGCTGTAGCCGCTGCCGTGGTGGCACCTGCTGCTGCGCTGGTTGTAGCCGCTGTTGTCGTTGCAGCAGTTGTTGTCGCCGCACCGGTTGTAGCCGCGCCAGTTGTTGCCGCACCGGTCGTTGCGCCAGTGGTAGCACCTGTCGCCGCGCCAGAAGTCGCGCCTGTGGTAGCACCCGTTGTTGCACCTGAAGTAGCCCCGGTTGCTGTACCCGAAGTCGCACCAGTAGTCGTACCTGTTGCGGTACCTGTCGTACCAGATGCAGAACCTGTTGCTGAAGTCGTCTCAGCGTAGGCATGGCTAGCTAGGCCAAGCGCTACGATAGTCGCGATCGTCGTAAGTTTCATAATATTTCCTTATCATTTAAACATCGATGTTTGAAGAACACTCTTCAATACTGATTCTAAATTAAGAGCTCAATGAATGTAAGCGTGAAGGCTTGCTTTTTTGTGAATTTTTTGCTCAGTTTTGATGTCGGTTAAGGGCTTTTCTGACGAGGTAAATGGCAGTCGAAGTCTTTTTTCAGCTCTTATATAAGGCATAGGGAATAGGTGAAAAGAGCAAAAGAGACTTTATTTTTTGCCCTAATTCGTACACTATGTGCGGCATATTTAAGATGTACATAAAGGAATGTGAGTCATCAATGCCTCTAATGAAACGAACCACGACCTCTCAAGCTTTTGTCGGTACCTCTTTTCCGTATCTTAAAACCGGCCTAGCGGCCGTTCTGATGTCGCCTATGGCGGGCATGGCTTCCCCGTGGCTAGAAGCCAGCGATCCTTTTTTGCGCTCCTCTTTAGTGCTGTTGTCAGATTCTGGGCAATTATCCGCACCCATTAATCAGTACCCCTTGCGTTGGTCGGCTTTCGCCGACGATTTGGTTTTTTTGGGTCGCAGTAACGATCACAGAGCCATTGCCAACCAAGAGTTGTCCCACTCGTTAAACAACGCCAAACTCAACCGTGGTAATCGCCGCTTAGGGTTGTTAGGCAGCTCAAGGGCCGCAACGCCCCACGGCTACGGTCAGTTTAACGACGACAAGAAAGGCCTTTATACCCATTACGAACAGCTTAATCACGATTTTTCCTACCGTATTTCAGCGCAATACCGAGAATACCAAGGTAATACAGACGTACGTTGGGAAGACAGCTACCTTGCTTACAACGCAGGGCCATGGTTGTGGTCGATTGGCGATCTTGACCGCTGGTGGGGGCCGGGTTGGCAGCATAATCTGACCTTGGGATCTTACGCCAAAGCGGCACCCGATGTGAGTGTCAGCTACCTAGGGCAGCACTCAAGCCTGGGTATGTGGAGTATAGAAAGTCTTGTAGCGTCACCTAGTAACAACCAAGTAGACTACCACAGCGCCACCCGCTTTGTGGCCAAACCCTTTAAACGCGTTGAATATGGTTTGACGTATCAGATGTGGCTCGCGGCTCAAGACAGTGCGTCAAACGACGATCAAATCACCCTAGACGGTAAGTTGACCTTGCCAGCAATAGACGATTTTTACCACAGTGTGTACTTAGAAGCCGCTTCCACCGCAAAAAACACTGAGTTAGGGGCGTGGATGTTAGGTTGGACAGGGGCCTTCCCCGTAGGCGACAGCAGCGTGCGCTTGATACTTGAAACCCAACAAACCACAGCGGATCACAGCAAGACGCCATGGTCTGTTGGTGCCTATCCTTCTATGACAGACGGCGTATCAAACACCAGCTACTTGTTAGAAAACAGTCAGTCTATTGCCGTACACTGGCAGCGCAGCAACGACCACAAGCTCGGCGCAAGTCACCAGACATCGACTCAAAACCAAACAGACTACGACCTAACGCAATTAACCTATCGTTTCCCTGCATTAGCGGGCATGGTGCATTTTGGGGCCAGTTATCAAAGGTCCCACAATCAGCAACATCAAAATGCAACAAACAACAGCCAAACTGCGATATGGTCAGGTTACGAGTTCCGCTTCTGATAAAGGCGCGGGCATTTAGCAGAACAGTAAAACAGCAGAGCAGTAAAATAACAGAGCACTTGATACCTAACGGATTTCCTTTTGACAAACAAAGACCAACACGATGCGACTAGATAAACGATTGATAGCGACTTTCCTGATGATATTGACGAGTCATGCCATGGCATTTACCCCGTCAGCCGCGCAAATTAGCCAGTTTCAAAACTTGCCAAAAAGTCAGCAAGAAGCCCTTGCTCGCCAATATGGCGTGGATCTTGGCAGTATCAGCGCGGGCGCAGGTGCCGGTTCCGCTGCTGAAGCGCCAGCGCAAGTCATCGCCCCCGCTACCCCCGCCGCGACCAAGGTCGCACCGGCGAAAGTCAGCAACAACGGCTTGCCCCTGTTTGGTTACGATGTGCTTAGTGGGGAAAGTAAAGGCTTTACTGTCGTAGACGATTTGCCCGTCCCGGTGGACTATCAAATGGGCCCAGGGGATGTCATAAACGTCCAAATGTTTGGCAAAAACAACCAAAATATCTCGGTCAAAATCGACCGCGATGGCACTATTAGCCTTCCAGAGCTGGGGCCGTTGGCGGTTTCTGGTCAAACCTTTGCTCAGCTGCAACAGCAAATCACCCGAGTGATCAAGCAAAAAACCATAGGGGTGGATGTGTCTGTCACCATGGGCGCCATGCGCACCATGCAAGTCTTCATTGTGGGGGAAGTGGGTCAGCCAGGAGCGTATAATGTCAATGCCCTGACCACCATCACACAAGCCCTGATCTCCAGCGGTGGCATCAACACAAGCGGTAGCCTGCGTGATATACAGCTAAAGCGCAAGGGCCAAATGGTGGCTCGTTTTGATCTATATGACTTGCTGATTAAAGGCGACGCGTCTAAAGACGTGCGCTTGTCAGCGGGGGATACCTTGTTTATTCCTCTGCATCACAACCGTGTCAGCGTCAGTGGCCAGGTCACCCGAGCGGCTGTGTATGAATACCAAGATACCATGACCATCACAGAGCTGCTTGACCTTGCCGGTGGGGCACAGCCTCAGGCCTATCTTTCCCAAGTCAGTCTACGCCGTAGCAATCAGAACGGGGTGCAGCAATACACCCTAGATTTGTCGACCAAGGCGGGTCAGCAATTTCAGGTTGAAGGCGGTGATGAAATACGTCTTAACGCGGTGAGCAGCTCACTGAAAAATGCCATTGCCGTTCGTGGCGAAGTAGCACGCCAAGGGGCGTTGAAGTTCACCCCTGGTATGACCATACGGGATGCCATCGGCAGCATAGACGAAGGGTTAAAAGCCAGTGCTGATCTAAACTACGCCCTGTTAGTGCGTCAGATTAATCAGAAACAAGACATAGAAGTGCATCAGTTTAGTTTGCTAAATGCGCTTAACACGCCCACCTCGGCCGACAACCTAACACTGCAAGAAAAAGACCAAATCTTTGTGTTTGATAACGGACTAGAGCAAGGCTACTGGAATGCCTACAGCAACGCATCGGTGAGTGGTCGTAGCGGCGGTGCCGAAAAAGAACGCGAAGTGATCGACCCAGAAACCGGTGCCACTGTGGTGCGAAACGAAGTCACGGCATTAAACATTGACGACGCCGATACCGTCACCAGCGCCACAGAACAGCGTAAAACCAGCCGTGAAGCCTTGCTCAGACCGATTGTCGAGCGTCTAAAAGAACAAGCCCGTTTTGGTGCCCCTGCACAGCTTATCGAAGTATCCGGTGCCGTGACTTTTCCAGGGGTGTACCCGTTAGCGGTCAATAGCACTCTAAAAACCTTACTCACCGCCGCAGGCGGATTGATGGAAAATGCCTATTTAGACGAAGCGGAACTGTCACGTCGCGCGTTTGGTCAATCGGCGTCTTTGGCCGACCGTATCAATGTCTCGCTTCACAACCTAATGGCAGGGCACTCAAACGTCACCTTGCAAGCCATGGACCATCTGATCGTTAAAACCCAACCAGGTTGGCAAGAAGGCATGGTTGTTGAGCTGCAGGGCGAACTGGTTTTTCCAGGTCGCTACACCTTTCAGCGTGGTGAAACCCTAAAAGACCTCATTGAGCGCGCTGGGGGCTTTACTGAGTTTGCCTACCCAGAGGGGGCCGTACTCAGCCGTGATCGTTTAAAGCGCCAAGAAGCAGAGCGTTTAAAACAAATCAACAATCAGCTGAAGCAAGAGATCAGCAACATGGCGCTCCGTCGCCAAGGCTCAGCCGCGGCCAATGACCCAGCCCAAGCCATTGCGGTGATTAATCAGTTGGAAGATGTTCAGCCTATTGGACGTCTGGTAATAGACCTCAACGCCGCCATGGAAAACGACCCACTGGCGAACATCATGTTAGAAAAAGGCGATAAGCTTTTTATTCCTGCTGTTAACCCTGTAGTCAGTATCGTGGGTGAAGTGCAGTTTGCGTCCCACCACACCTTTAACCCTAGGCTAACCGTAGACGACTACATCACCGCCGCCGGTGGCACCAAACGCCAAGCCGACACAGGCCGTGTGTATGTGGTCAAAGCCAATGGCTCGGTGGAACTGCCCAATAATTCCTTCTGGTTTAGTCGCAGCAGCGACCCACTGGCACAGGGAGACACCATTATAGTGCCAGTCGACACAGACTACCTAGACGGTCTAAGCACGCTGACCACCGCCACCCAAATACTGTATCAAATTGGTGTTGCGTGGAGCGCCATCAAAGACTAAACGCCTAGCCCCCCTATAAACGCCACCCTGTGTGGCATTCATAGGGGGAATTAACACACAGAGTCGCGACAACCCATTTTATGAATGACCAGAACCTAGTAGCACCACAATACCTGCAGCATCACGACGATGAAATTGATCTAAAAGAACTCTTCATCGCCCTTTGGAAGGGTAAGTGGATCATCATACTGCTCACCGCCGTCTTTGCCGTGGGGGGCGTCCTCTATGCCCTATCCATCCCCAACACCTACAAAGCCGAAGCCGTATTAGCCTCAGCCAACGACAGTAAAACCAGCGGCATTGCTTCTCAGCTGGGCGGCCTTGCCTCGCTTGCTGGGATTAACTTAGGTGGCGGTGGATCAGACGGCAAAGCCATCGCCCTTGCTACCTTGCAATCGCGTCAATTTCTCAATGCCTTCGTCAATAAATACGATCTACTTGTCCCCCTTGTGGCTGGCGAAAAATGGGACCCAGCACAAGATAGACTGCTGATTAACCCAGAGATGTACGATGAACAGCAACAAAAATGGGTCAGAGAGGTGCCACCCGGTAAGTCTCCACAACCCACAGACTGGGACGCCTACAAAGAATTTAAGAAAATATTGGCCGTGTCAGAAAGCAAAGACACAGGTCTCGTTACATTGTCTATCACACATTTGTCACCTAGCATTGCTAAGCAGTGGGTAGACCAACTCGTCATTGATTTAAACGCTTGGATAAAAAACAACTCACTTAACGACACCCGTCGTAACATCAGCTACTTAGAAACTCAAATCGAAAAAACCAACATCGCTGACATGCAATCCGTCTTCTACCAACTGATAGAAGAGCAAACTAAAAACCTCATGCTCGCTGAAGTACAAGACGAATTCGCCTTCAAAATCATCGACCCCGCCGTCGTGCCAGAAGAAAAAGTCGGCCCCAAGCGCGCCCTCATCTGCGTACTCGCCGTACTGCTCGGCGGCATGCTCGGCACCGCCATCGTCCTTATACGCTACGCCTTCGCCAAAAAAGACTAACCCTCCAACACACCCGTAGGTCAGACTTGTAGGTCAGATTAGCCGAGGTACGAGGCGTGATCTGACGTTCGAGGTGTGATCCCATGCCCAACGGCACATCACGCTTCGCTAATGGTGCTCTACAAGATCAAGAGCAAATCTCTAAGGTACGATGACGTCACATGTCGGGTGTGCCTGTTCAATCATGTCTTTCAATGTCTGCTTGGCGCGGTCGTCGCCATGTACTAGGTGTACTTTTCCGGGTCGCACTCGCATGCCTTTTATAAAATTCAATAAATCCCGTTGTCCCGCATGGGCGGAGTAGCCGCTGATTTGTTGTACCTTGACTTTGATGGGATAGCGCTCGCCGTCGAACATGACGTAGCCATTCGGTTGATCGTGGTAGCGCAGTATATCCCGCCCTGGTGTGCCGTTGGCTTGGTAGCCGACAAACAAGACGTCGTTGCGTGCATCGCCCAATAAGGCTTTCAGATAATTCACCATACGCCCACCAGCGCACATGCCCGATGCGGCAATGACAATGGCTGGGCGGGTTTGACGTTGCAGGTAAGACACAGTTTTTAGGTGAGTGTCATGATCGTCTATCGTCGTCACTTGTTCAAAACTCAACGGATGCCGCCCGGCATTGACACGGCGCTTAGCCTCCGCATCCCAGTAGGGTTCAAGAGATCGATAAACACGGGTAAAACGGCTCGCAAGAGGGGAGTCGATGATGATATCCATGTCTTCCCATTTTAATGGCACGCCAGAACGGGTGTGGCTCACGGCTTTTTGCTTGTTCTGATGGATAATGTGCTCTAACTCATAGAGCAATTCTTGGGTGCGGCCAATGCTAAACGCGGGGATCAATACCGTGCCTGAATCGCTCAAAGCATGCTCAATACTCTGCTGCAAACGCTTACGCCGAGTCTTACGGTTTTCGTGGTTTCTGTCGCCATAGGTGCTTTCTAACACCAACTGATCGGCCCGATAAGGCGATTTTGGTGCGGGCAACAAAGGCGAGTAGGGCGCGCCTAAATCCCCCGAAAACACCACATCATGATATGGTTTGCCTTGCGATGTTATCTCAGCATTTTTCACCCGAAAAGTCACATACGCGGAGCCCAAAATATGCCCCGCACGGCACAAACGTACCTGCACATTAGACGCTTCTGTCGCCAGCGGAATACTTGCCCACTGTTTGTACTCCAACGGCACCAACTGCGCCGCTAATCGATCCAAACAGGCTTCGATAATACTGGCATTGCGCGTGACGCCAACCTTAAGGGCATCTTCAATCACCAAGGGCAACAGCTCTGCACTGGGTTTCGAGCAATAAATTGGCCCAGTAAATCCAGCAGCCAACAAATACGGCAAACGCCCCACATGATCGATGTGTACATGCGTCACCACCAAGGCCCGCACCGCCGATACATCAAATTCTATCTCTAAACGCTTCGAATCCGCCCCAGCCCCAGACGTCTCCGCCCCCTGAAACAAACCAATGTCCACCAATACTGAATTCTCGTCATCCACAAACAATTCATGACAAGACCCAGTCACACCCTCTACCGCACCGTGATGCTTAATATCCAACATACAAATCCCTCTGTAATAAATTAAAAAATAACCTTATCCCACAACAGCATCCAACCACAACCGTCAGGGGCGTATTGGTTGCCAAAGTGTGGCGGGGGTTGGGCAGTGGGCGATGGGGAAGTAGCCGATGTCGCTGCGGATGCGTTGGCTGACGCTGTGGTGCCAGTGGGGGGAGAGTTCGGGGTTGGGACGGTCGTTTTCTAAGACGCAGCAGTGTCGTGGGGCGAGGGTGAGGTCGCGCCAGAAGCTGAGGTTGCGTTCTTGGTAGTGTATTTTGCCTAGGTGTTTGGGCGCTATGGTGAGCAGTGGTTGCCAATGGGGCGGGTGATTTTTTGCTAGGCGCGTTGTGCGGTAACAGTGTTGTTGGGTTTGTTGTTCGATCCAGTCTATTATGAGGCGTGATACTAGATCTCCTATGCCGTCTTTGCGGTAGCCACCGCCAATATCTGAATGGGCTCCTGCTAGCCATATTTCTAATGCGCGCCCATCTTGGTTCATCAACGTGGGCCGAAAGACGAGGCGTTGTTCGTCTAACGCGACCAGGTGCAAAGCGCGGTGAACGCCGTCTGGTAGTGTGTGTCCATGTTCAAATACCACGTCGGTTTGTGGGCGTTGGTTGGTGTCTAAGTTTGGCCAGCCGATAGAAGCGACTGTGTCTATGACGGCTTCTATGATGATGGGGCGATCAATAAGCGGAGTGATGAGAGCGGCAAAGCGTCTTGCTAAGGCCGCGCCTCGGCTAAAGCCGATTAAGACTATGTGGCGCGTATAGCGGGTATAATGGTGTTTGAAGTCGTGTAAAGCGCGGTTTAAAATATTGGCGACGTGGCCGGATTCAATGGCAAACGCCGCGTTGATTTTTTGTTCCAGCCAATGACCGTAGGTACCGACGCCAGCGTAGTAAAAGCTGCGATGATTTGTCACGCGACCACCCAATAGCATGTGGGATTTCAATACATTGGTGATGCTCGAAACGCTGTGTTCTGGTGCGTAGGCGTCATCTGGGCTATTGTCAGTGCCATCGAAATGAAAAAATAATATCGACATTGTGTGTCCTCCTTGGTTGTCGTGACCCCATCTTCCTGATGATTGGGGATAGCATAACATGGTTTTTTGTCAGTGTGGTGTTTGTGGCTAATCTGATCTACATGGCAAGGTTTTCTTAAGAACCCCCCGAAGGTTTGTTTTGCGAAACGAAGCGGTTCAGGTAAACTGTTCCGCTGTAAAAATAGACACCACCCAGAGGAAGCAATGTCCAATTCAGAACTGTCGAACAGAGTCAACGCCGTCACCCTAACCCATGACGATGAGATCGACCTTAAAGAACTCTTTATTGCCCTATGGAAGGGAAAACTCACCATCATAGCGTGCACTGTGGTGTGTGCCGTTATCGCCGTGGTGTACGCCTTAAACGCTAAGCAGGTGTGGACAACGGAAGCTCTGATTACTACTCCTCAAGTTAGCGATTTTGCCAACTACCAGCGTATGGTCAGTGATTTTCAGCCCGTGTTTGATGTTTACCAAGATGATGGCACCGTACTAGTTAGCGAAAGATTAGACGACATCATATTGCCAGAAACCTTGTTTTCTATTTACATCCAGCAGTTTGAATCACGTGCGAATAAAAAAGCCTATATTGCTCAAAATGCTGAATTTCAGCGTGAATTGAGCGAAGTAAAAGCCAACACCCAAGACAGCATAGAAGAAGAAAACAGAGATAAAGAGGCTGCATTATACAGCGAATGGTATGCTAAATTAGTCGCCACACCAGTGAAGTCTTCTAATCAAAACGTTGACCAATACACGTTACAAGGTCAACTCAGTACAGGTAATGACAGCTACGAATTCTTAAACGGCTACATTAGCTATGTGGCAGAAAAGGCTCGTGCCATCGCCGTTGCAAACGTCTCTTCTGTAATCGCCAGTAAACGCAGTGAAATCATCCAACAACAAACGCTATTTACTGAGCAAGCAAGAGGGCGATTATTAAACGAACGTGCACAGGCGCAATATGCCTTAGAAATCGCCACCGCCGCGGGATTGGATTCTCCACAGCAAAACCTGAATAGCCAAGATTTATTTGCAATCAATATAGGTGCCAACGCCCTCGCTGCAAAAGTAAAGGTCTTAGATAATTTAACCGAGCTCAGCATCATAGAGCCTAAGTTACATCAACTAAACGCCAAATTTGATTTGTTAAATACCTTAACCATAGACCCAAATCTTGCGTTTAATACCTTTCAGTTTATTGAAGCGCCAGAAAAACCCACTAGCCGCACCTCACCTAAACGTCCTCTTATCGCTATATTGGGTGTTTTACTTGGTGGCATGCTAGGCACCGCCATCGTTCTTATCCGCTACGCCTTCGCCGAAAAAGACTAGCCGCCTCTCTTTCCCTTTATTTAAAGTGGAAAGAGATAGTGCTGATCCTCCCCTTTGTGTTTTTAAGGGGAGGGAGCTCAGATCTTCACCCCCCCCCCTTGTCATTTTTAAGGGGGATGCTGGGAGGGGGTGGTAGTCTTAAGTCATCATTGCCCAATTTACCCTCATCATCCAAAAATGTTTAGTAACCCCTCGTTTCACTAACATTTTTTAAACACATTGTTTGCATAATGTCTTAGCCTGAATTATCATCGTTCACCAATTGAACATGGTCAAATAAACAACGGTTAACACCAAACAAGGCAAACACATGGAAAGCTTACTTACACCGCAATACACCACTTCTTTCCATTCCGGCACATCTTTGTTAAATTGCGTCATCAAGGCAATAAAATGCTAACAGATGAATACCGCTACAAAATTCTAAAAGAACTGCAACAAGATCCAGACCTAAGTCAGCGCGAGCTAGCCAAGCGACTGGGCATAAGCCTAGGCAAAGCCAACTTTTGCCTAAAAGCCCTAATTGAAAAAGGCTCGATAAAAGCTGACAACTTTAAAAACAGCGCCAACAAAACCGGTTACTTATACTTACTTACCCCAAAAGGGATAGAAGAAAAAGTCACCCTGACACAGCGCTTCTTACAGCGAAAAATCGCTGAATACGAAGCCCTAGAACAAGAAATAGAACAACTGCGCAGAGAAGTAAAAGCATAAGCGACAAAAAACTGGGTCAGATAAGCCGGGGCACGAAGTGCGATCTGACGATTAAATAGGAATAAAAACACGAGGCGAAAACACAACCCGCCCGTAGGTCAGGTTAGCCGAGGAACGAGGCGTGATCTGACGTTAATAATAAAATCTAGTTAAATTTATTGGATGGAAAATGAAAAAAATTGCAGTAATAGGCTTGGGCTATGTAGGTTTACCACTCGCAGTTGAGTTCGGTAAGAAGCAAGAGGTGGTGGGCTTTGACATCAATCAATCGCGTGTTAATGAACTTCTTGCAGGCAAAGACTCAACTTTGGAAGTAACGCCAGATGAGTTGAGGCAAGCGTCACGGCTTGCATTTTCCTTTAATATTGATGACATCAAAAACTGTAATATTTACATTGTCACTGTTCCTACCCCTATCGATGATGCTAACGCGCCTGATCTTACACCGCTTCGCAAGGCGTCGGCTATGCTTGCTACCGTTATTAAGAAAGACGATGTGGTAATTTACGAGTCGACTGTTTACCCTGGTGCCACCGAAGAAGTGTGCATCCCTATTATTGAAAAAGCCTCGGGCCTGAAATTTAATGTGGACTTTTTTGCCGGCTACTCGCCAGAACGTATTAATCCAGGCGATAAAGTTAATACCCTCACAAAAATCAAAAAAATCACGTCAGGCTCTACCCCTGAAATTGCAAAATTTGTCGATGATCTTTACGGTTCCATTATTACGGCGGGAACCCATTCTGCTAGCTCAATCAAAGTAGCAGAAGCGGCAAAGGTAATAGAAAACACACAACGTGATTTGAATATCGCCATTATAAATGAGTTCGCCAAAATCTTTAATATTTTGAAAATTGATACTCAAGAAGTGCTTGATGCAGCTGGGACAAAGTGGAACTTTTTGCCATTTAAGCCAGGTTTGGTTGGAGGGCATTGCATCAGTGTTGATCCATATTACCTGACCTATAAAGCGAAAGAGGTAGGTTACCAACCTGAAGTCATTTTAGCAGGCCGTCGAATTAACGATGGTATGGGGCAATACACCGCTACTCAATTAGTGAAAGCAGTTTCGAAGCGAAAAATACACGTTGATGAAGCGAAAGTATTAGTTCTTGGCTTTACTTTTAAAGGAGATTGTCCTGATGTTCGAAATACGAAAATCGTTGATATGGTTAAAGAACTAAAAAGCTTTAATATGAATGTGGATGTGTACGATCACTGGGCCAATCCTAATGAAGTCAAACATGAATATGGTATTGAGCTAATAAGCGAACTTAAAAATGGTTACTATGACGCTATTGTTTTAGCTGTAGATCATTCTGACTATAAAAAATGGGGCGAAGAGAAGATTCGCGGTTTTGGCAAAGAAAAACACGTGCTTTATGATGTGAAATACGTCCTATCTTACGGCCAGTCTGATTTGCGTTTATAGTTTTTAATTGTTGATAATTATTATTTAGTGGAATAAAAATGAAACGATTTGCCCTTATTGGTGCTTCAGGTTACATAGCACCTAGACATTTAAAAGCAATCAAAGAAACCGGTAATGATCTAGTGGTTGCAATGGATATCAATGATTCAGTGGGTATTATGGACAGCCATTTTCCGAATGCTGAATTTTTTACTGAGTTTGAGGAATTTGAAGGCTTTGTTGAAGATCAGAAATTAAAAGGCGAAACGATCGACTATGTTGCGATTTGTTCGCCAAATTATCTTCATTTACCACATATGAAATACGCTCTTAAAAATGGCATCGATGTGATTTGTGAAAAGCCGTTGGTGCTTAATGTAGAAGACTTAGACACACTCAAGCTTTATGAAGAAAAATACGGTGCAAAAGTGAACTCAATATTGCAGTTGCGATTGCATCCTTCTATTTTGGCTTTAAAAGAAAAAGTAGCCAATGCGCCAGCGGATAAAATATTTGACGTGGATTTAACGTATCTGACATCACGTGGTAAGTGGTATATGAAATCATGGAAAGGTTTTGATCACAAATCTGGCGGTGTAGCGACCAATATTGGCGTACATTTCTATGATATGTTGCACTTTATCTTCGGTGATATTAAAGCTAACGAAGTACATTACCGTGATGAAAAAACCTCTGCGGGTTATTTAGAATATGAACGTGCACGCGTGCGTTGGTTTTTATCGATTGATGCCAATCATCTACCAGAAAATGCGGTACATGGTGAAAAATCTACTTTTCGAAGCATCACTATCGAAGGCGAAGAGCTGGAGTTTTCGGGCGGCTTTACGGATTTGCATACACAAAGCTACCAGCGTGTATTAGAAGGCAAAGGCTATGGTGTGGAAGATAACCGCGCGGCTATTGAAACTGTTGCCGTTATTCGAAATAAAGCCATCGCGGCCCCCGGAGAATTTGCACATCCTTATCTTTCGAAGGTGCTGTAAAGATGTCAGATTATTTTAAACATGCTAGTGCCATCGTCGATGATGGGGCTCAGATTGGTGCGGGTTCGCGAGTGTGGCATTTTGCACATATCTGTGCAGGCGCAAAGATCGGTGCTGGTGTGTCTTTGGGGCAAAATGTCTTTGTTGGTAATAAAGTCACCATTGGTGATAAGTGCAAAATACAAAACAATGTTTCTGTCTACGATAATGTACATTTAGAAGAAGGCGTATTTTGTGGCCCTAGCATGGTGTTTACCAACGTCTATAACCCACGCTCGTTAATTGAACGTAAAGACCAGTATCTTGACACGATAGTCAAAAAAGGCGCCACGCTCGGTGCAAACTGCACGGTAGTGTGTGGAGTGACCATCGGCGAATATGCGTTTATTGGCGCAGGTGCGGTGGTTAATAAAGATGTGTCTGCTTATGCCTTAATGGTAGGTGTACCCGCGAAACAAATCGGCTGGATGAGTGAGTATGGTGAGCAACTAGATTTGCCTCTATTGGGATGTGCACAAGCCATATGCTCACAAACACAACGTGTTTATCAGCTAAACAATAACATCGTTACCATAGTCGAGTGAAGAAGAATGAAAATAGACTTTGCAAACCTACAACATCAGTATCAGCTATATAAAAAAGAAATTGATTTGGCAATACAATCAGTTTTAGATAAATCAAACTATATAATGGGTGATGAGGTTAGCTTACTTGAGCGGCAGCTAGAGCGTTTCACGAGTACTAAGCATGCGATTACTTGTTCTAATGGTACGGATGCACTAACTTTATCCATGAAAGCTTTAAATATAAGTGCCGGAGATGAGGTTATTACTACTCCTTTTACATTTATAGCAACTGCAGAAACCATAGCTATGTTAGGCGCTATACCTGTATTTGTTGATGTAGAGCCAGACACATTTAATATTGATACAACTAAAATTATCTCTGCAATTACTTCCAAGACGAAAGCAATTATGCCTGTGAGTCTTTATGGGCAGCCATCAAACATGCTTGAAATTTCTGATATAGCAAAATCACACGGTCTGAAAGTGATTATTGACGGTGCACAATGTTTTGGCTCCACTTATCATGGTGAATCTACTGCAAAGTTTGCTGATATATATACAACCAGCTTTTTTCCAGCAAAGCCGCTTGGCTGTTACGGTGATGGTGGAGCAATCTTTACAGATAATGATACTTATGCTGAAAAAATTAGGATGTTACGTGTCCATGGACAAAATGAGCGTTATCATCACAAGTATATAGGCATGACGGGTCGATTAGATACCATTCAAGCTGCTATTTTATTAGCAAAACTACCGCATCACAAAGAAGAAATATTAGCTAGGGATAATGTGGCCCAGTTGTACAACAAAGGTTTAAAAAATATAGTTAAAACACCTGTGGTTCGCAGTGATAGAAAGAGTGCATGGGCTCAGTATACTATTAGAGTTAATAACCGTTCAGAATTTCAAGAGAATTTACTATCTAAAAATATACCAACCTCCATTCATTATCCTAAACCTCTACATCTACAAGAATGTTTTCAATATTTAAACTTGAGCTCTGGTATGTTTCCTATATCAGAAATGCTTTCGAAAGAAGTAATTAGCTTGCCAATGAATCCATTTTTAAAAACTGAAGAAATTGATTATATAGTAGATGCAGTGACTTCTTTTTGTAATGCAGATAATTAACCCAAAGGTTATGGAGTGCTTAATGACTGAATACTTTAAACATGAAAAATCGGTAGTAGAGGAAGGCGCTGAAATTGGTAGTGGTTGTAAGGTTTGGATAAATGCACAGATTCGTTCAGGTGCCATTATAAAAAACAACTGTATTATCTCTAAAGACACTTATATCGATTCAGGTGTACATATTGGAAGCAATTGTAAAATCCAGAATGGTGTGTCCATATACAACGGTGTATTTATTGCAGATGACGTTTTTGTAGGACCTAATGCCGCTTTCACTAATGATAAAATACCGCGTGCATTCAATCATTCTTGGTCAATTACTAAAACAATCGTAAATAAAGGTGCCAGTATTGGCGCGAATGCAACCATTGTTTGTGGTGTTGTTATTGGTGAGTACGCAATGGTGGCCGCTGGTAGTGTAGTGACAAAAGATGTTGAGCCATACAGCCTAGTCATGGGTAATCCTGCAAAACACTACAGCTACGTCGATAAGGACGGTAATAAAGTAGAGGTGAATCAAGATGCTTAATATTGGTCTGATAGGGTATGGTTACTGGGGACCAAATGTAGCTAGAAATTTGCATGTCAACTCAAAAATCTGCCTTAAATGGATTTGTGATAATAAGTATGAGCGTATAGAAAAAGCTAAATCAACCTATATTGCTCAAACGAATTATACACAAGATCATCATATGTTAATGAATGATCCTGAATTAGATGCTGTTGCAATTGCTGTAGAAACTTCTGCTCATTATTATTTAGTAAAACAAGCTCTTTTGGCAGGTAAACACGTTTATGTAGAAAAACCTTTTACATCAACTGTAAAAGAAGCTGAAGAGCTGCATGACCTAGCTACTAAGCTAAACTTAAAAATCCATGTTGACCATATTATGGTTCATCATCCAGTAATAAAGAAAATTGCTGATCTTGTTAATTCAGGAGAGCTCGGTGACATTCTTTACATTGACGCAATGAGAATGAACCTTGGTCAAATAAAAAAAGATGTTAGCGCAATGTGGGATTTGGCAGTTCATGATCTTGCCATTATTGATTTTCTTACTGGTGGTAAAGAACCTTATTTTTTAAGTGCACTTGGTGAAAAATATTACAACCCAAAAGAGAGTCTTTGTTTTTTGACTATGCGTTACCCAGGTTTTATTTCACATATTCAATCAAGTTGGATCTCACCATTAAAAGAGCGAAAGCTTATTGTTGCAGGCACAAGAAAAATGTTAGTTTTTGATGATATTAAGCCATCTGAGAAGCTAGTTGTCTATGACAAAGGGGTGAACATAATAGCAGGGGATTCCGTAGAATATGAAGATTATGCAGTAAAAATCAGGGAGGGAGATATTTTGGTCCCCTTTATCAAGATGAGTGATGCATTGTTTAATAGTATTGATCACTTTAGGGAGTGTATTGAAAAAAATACACAGTCTATTACTGGAACAGATCAAGCGATACGAATACAAAAAATTCTTGAAAGAGCCGATCAGGGAATGAATCAATGAATATAAATCGAGATAGACCAACTATTAAATCAAGTACAATTCTTGTGACAGGTGGAGCTGGCTTTATTGGAAGCCACTTGGTAGACAGGTTGTTATTAGAAGGCGCCAAAGAAGTTATCATTGTTGATAATCTTTTTGTTGGCTCTGAAGATAATATCTGCGATGCTATAAAAAAAGGTGCAGTTTTTTATAAGGATGATATAGAAATTACATCTTCATTAGACTATATTTTTGAAAAACATGCGGTAGATATTGTTTTTAATTGTGCAACGAAAGCTTTAAATTATTCTTTTGTTAATCCTAAAAATGCCTTTGATACAAACGTTAATGGTGTACTAAACATTCTTGAGCACCAAAGAAAAGGTCATTTTAAGACACTCGTACATTTTTCTACATCTGAGGTTTACGGTTCAGCTGTTTATGAGCCTATGGATGAGAATCACCCAATAAGCCCGACAACAACCTATGCTGCTGGAAAAGCTGCTGCGGATATAGCTATCAATAGTTGGGTGAATATGTTCAATGTAGATGCATTTATTGTTAGACCGTTTAATAATTATGGGCCAAGACAAAACTACAGAGGATTTTTAGCTGGTATTATTCCAATAACGGCTTGGCGAATTGCAAATAATATCTCTCCTGAAATACATGGTACAGGTCAACAGACACGCGATTTTATCTATGTCGAAGACACCGTTGATGCCGTAGTAAAGCTGTATTCTATTCTAAGTCCAAGTGAAAGTATTAATATCTCCACTGATGGTCAAATATCAATGAATGAGGTGATTGAAAAAATCATTTCATACTATGATTATCAAGGTGAAATTATTAGAAAAGAAGCTCGTAGCGCTGATGTATCAGCTCATAATGCTAGTAACGAGAAAGTGAAAAATCTTATTAAATATAATTTAACGCCTTTCGATGACGGTTTGGTAAAAACACTAAATTGGTACCATAAAAAATTTACAGGTTAATAATAATGAAAGAAAGAATTAAATTAATAAAGCCATATATAACTTTTGAAGAAATATCATCAGAGCTAGAAGAGGTTTTCAACTCTGGTCAGCTAACTAAAGGACCGCATGTTGCGAAATTTATTAAAAGCTTAACGGATTATACTGGTAGCTCATATGCTATACCTATGACTTCGGCAACAACCGCATTGACAATGTGTCTAAAGGTACTTGGGATAAAAAAAGGAGACAAGGTTGCTATATCTGATTTTTCTTTTCCTGCTACAGCTAATGTGGTGGAAGATGTAGAAGCAACACCGATTTTTATCGATGTAGATAAAAACACCTATAACATGTGTGTTGAAGATTTGCGTAGTAAATTAGATGATAAAGTGAAGGCTGTTATTTTTGTCGATGCACTAGGAAATCCGTCAGGGATAGACGAAATAAAATCAGTCTGTGAAGAGTTTGGAATACCACTAATTGAAGATTCCGCATGCGCT
This sequence comes from Marinomonas hwangdonensis, assembly GCF_003721245.1. Lineage (GTDB taxonomy): Bacteria > Pseudomonadota > Gammaproteobacteria > Pseudomonadales > Marinomonadaceae > Marinomonas > Marinomonas hwangdonensis. The sequence continues at coordinate 33,254 of NZ_RIZG01000010.1, forward strand.
ATTGGCAGTTCAGTTAATGGTGTTAAAGTTGGCAGCATAGCAGATTTAACTTGTTTTAGTTTTCATCCTCGCAAACTACTTACTACCGGCGAAGGTGGTGCTATCCTAACTAATAATCATGAATATGCATCTTGGTTAGAAATGAAAGCTAATCATGGTGCTTCAGGTTTACGTGGTAAAGTGTTTGATTTTGTAGACTTTGGTTATAACTATAGGATGAGTGAAATTCAAGCTCTCATGGGTTGGAAACAAATTGTAAAGCTCGATGATATTACCGGACGTCGTAATCTAATTGCAAAAAAATACGCTCAAGGCTTACAACCATTAGGTATGAAGCGACAAGAAGCTACGGAAGGTATATATCACAATATTCAATCACTTGTATTTACTGTTCCTGAAACGATTAAACGTGATGATTTAATAGAATATTTAGCTGAGCACAATATCGAATCAACCCTTGGCACTTATTGCATGAGTGGTACAACCTTCTACTCTAAAAAGTATAATACGATACAGCCAATAGCTCAGTGGCTTGAAAATCACACTATAACGCTTCCTTGTTATGATGGTGTTGATTTGCAAAGAGTAATTAGTGTTATAACTAGTTTTTTTTATTTAAATAGAAAAAAGTAATGGCATATTTAACAAGAGTTTTTCGTTATCTGCGCTTTAGAATGAAAAATAAATATAATCGCCATGTTTCATTCGGTGATTTATTTACAGATCGTTGGGAAACTGCATCTTTTTTAGGGTTTGGCGAAGGAACCTCCTGTTATAACAATGTTTTAGTCTTAGGTAATGTAAAAGTCGGGAAAAATACATGGATAGGGCCAAATGTAGTTTTAGATGGAAGTGGAGGAGAATTAATTATTGGTGATTTTTGCTCTATTAGTTCTGGTGTTCAAATATATACACATGACTCAGTTTCTTGGTCAACTAGCTTAGGTGTAGATACAGTAAGAAAAAGTTCGACTTATATTGGAAATGGTGTGTACATTGGACCAAACACTGTCATTCAAAAAGGAGTGAAGATAGGAGACAAAGCAATTATAGGTGCTATGTCATTTGTGAATAAGGATGTAGAAACTAATCAAAAAGTATTTGGTATTCCTGCAAAGTAGCTAGGCAATAATATGATTTCAATAATTGATTATGGCGTTGGGAATTTAGGTTCAGTAAAAAATATGCTGAAGTACCTTGGTATAGAAAGTAAAATTATTACCACAACTGAAGAGTTGAGTTCTGCTGATAAAATTATACTCCCTGGTGTCGGTAGTTGGGATAATGGCGTAGCTAAGCTAAAAGATAGTGGGTTACTTTCTGTATTGAATCAGAGAGTACTTACTGACAAAGTTCCTGTGCTTGGGATTTGTCTTGGCATGCAAATCTTACTTGATTGCAGCGAAGAAGGAGAGTTACCTGGTTTAGGTTGGATTCCAGGGAAAGTAAAAAAGTTTGACTTTAGCCAAACACTAAAAGAAAACAACTTAAGAATACCGCATATGGGCTGGAATGTTACTCATAATGTGAAAAAAACACAGCTTACTCAATTAATCGATGTTGAAACAAGGTATTATTTTGTGCACTCTTATTATGCGGAAGTTATAAATAAAGAACATGAATTAATGACTTGTCATTATGGCTATGAATTTACTTGCGCCATACATAAAGAAAATATATGGGGTGTTCAATTTCATCCTGAGAAAAGCCATAAATTTGGTATGGCACTAATAAAGTCATTTTCGGAGCTATAATAAAGTGCTTAGAACACGTGTTATGCCCTGTTTGTTATTAAAAGGTAGAGGTTTAGTAAAAACAGTAAAGTTTAAAAACGAGCGCTATGTAGGTGATCCAATTAATGCTGTTAGGATCTTTAATCAAAAAGAGGTGGATGAGTTAGTTTTGTTCGATATTAACTGCACTACTGAAGGCTGCGCTATTAATTACTCATTACTTGAGCAAATTACATCGGAATGTTTTATGCCTGTTTGCTATGGTGGTGGTGTTAAAATGTTAGAAGATTTTCGCAGACTTTTTTCTATGGGTATTGAAAAAGTATCGATAAGTTCTTTACTTTTTGAAAATGCAGATGTAGTAAAGCAGGCGGTCGCAATATATGGTTCGCAAAGTATAGTCGCTACATTAGATATTACCCAATCTAGATTTAGGAAGAAATATCAAGTATGTACCCACTCAAGTAAAAAAATAAAAAATTATACCCCAGTCGAAGCTGCTAAATATGCGTACAGTTTAGGTGTTGGTGAAATTATTGTTAATACCGTACATCGCGATGGTACTTGGCTTGGTTTTGATGAAAACCTGATTAAACAAATTTGCGAAAGTGTGAATATTCCTGTGGTAGCTACAGGTGGAGCCGGTACCTTAAATGATATTAGAGATGTCGTTGTAAATGCCCATGCTTCTGCTGTTGCACTTGGAAGTATGGCAGTATTTCAGGCAAAAGATATGGGTGTTTTAATTAAATTCCCTAAACAAGCAGAACTAACTAAAATTTTATCTTAGGCATTAAATATGACTTATCAAATCTGTACTCGCTGTATTTATGATACCGAAGTTCCCAATATTTTTTTCAATAATCAAGGTATATGTAATTATTGTGTGCAAATCGATGAGCTTTCAGAGCAGTTTCCAAATGACGAGAGAGGTAAGGTTGAGTTACAGCGCTTAGTCGATGAAATGAAAAGAGCAGGTAAAGGAAAAAAGTATGATGCATTAATTGGGGTAAGTGGTGGTTGCGATTCATCTTATCTACTCGACTTAATGACCAAAAAATATGGTTTAAGATTGTTAGCTGTACATTTTGACAATACTTGGAATTCTACCGTTGCGACTGAAAATATTCACTGTATGACTGAAAAGCTAGGAGTGGATCTTTTTACTCATGTTGTAGATGCTTATGAGTTTGATGATTTGATTTTATCGCATTTAAAAGCGGGTGTTAAAGAAATTGAAAATCCAACAGACATTGGTTTAGCTACGACGATGAATCTTGCTGCAGAAAAATATGGTATCAAATATAAAATTGATGGTCACTCTTTTAGAACAGAAGGGTCTGCCCCTATGGGCTGGATTTACATGGATGCTAAGTATATACAGAGTGTGCATAAAGAATTTGGTAGTGTACCGATGAGAACATTTCCCAATTTATGGCTTTCAAAACAATTGAAATGGATGTTGTTTAATCAAATAAAATCTGTAAGGCCATTGTATTATTTACAATATGATAAAGAAGCTGCTAAAGAGATGTTAGCTAGAGAATATGGATGGACGTGGTACGGTGGCCATCATTTAGAAAATAGAACTGCTTCGTTTTTTCATAGCTACTTCTTTCCTAAACGTTGGAATATTGATTTTCGTATTGCTGGATATTCTGCTTACTGTCGTGATGGGCGAATGACTAGAGAAGAAGCCTTAAGCTTAATGAAGAAAGAGCCACATATTGAAGATGGTTTAGTAGAATATTATAAAAAGCGATTAAATCTTTCAGATGAAGAGTTTGAGCATTTAATGAATTTACCTAAAAAATATTATACAGACTTCAAAACGTATAAAAAAACTTTTGAGAGGATGAGGCCGTTTTTCTACTTAATGGCTATGTGGAAGCTAATACCTTGGAGTTTTTATATTAAATATACACTACCTCACAAGGTTGCTAAGGATTTTAAGTGATTCGTTCTGTTTTTCTTAATGGAATTTTTTTTGTTCAAAAGCTTTTATTTAATATTTCTCTGTGTTTTTTTCGTGTTTTTTCTTGGAAAGAAAAAAATGGAATTATAGTTGGCGTTGAAGAAATAGCATCTATACTTTATTCATTAGGTAGTGCGCTAGAAGGTTCTAAGACCGTCAATCTCTGCAAAAACCTTTATTACAATGAAAATTATGATTACTATGTTGGTAAATACAGGTATTCAAAAGTGTTCAGATATTTAATATCCCCAATTTTGTTTGGGTATTTAATTAATAAATTTAAGGTGTTTATCTATATTAGTGGGAATGGATTTTTAATTCCTCATATAGATGGAAGAGAATATGAGTTTAAGAAATTAAAGCAGAATGATTGTAAGATTATATGCTATTTTACTGGTTCAGATATACGCTCATTTAAATTGTTGAACGAATTTGGAAAAAAACATGGCATGGATGTTATAACGACTTTTCAGCCGATATCACATAGAGGTATTGATTCCAAAGAGAAAGAAAATGTTCGTTTTATGTTGGGTCAAGCTGCAGATAATTATGCTTCAGCAATATTTAACCCTTCTACAGATCAAATGGCATACATATCACGGTCATGCTACCCATTTTTGTACTTTGCAGATGAAAAAAAAATAAAATATTTTCCAAATAAATTTAAACAAGAACGTAAGGTCGTACTTCATGCACCGTCATCCCCAATTATAAAAGGTACTCCACTAGTTAGGTCTGCGGTTAAGCAATTGAAAGAAGAGGGCTATAATTTCGACTACATTGAATTAATTGGTGTTTCTAACGAAGTTGTAATGGAGCAGCTTGCTAAAGCACATATAGTACTCAATGAGTTTTATGCATTAGTACCTGGTGTTTTCGGTGTTGAAGCGATGATGAACAATGCTGCTTTACTAACTTCAGCAAATATGGAATTGGAAACTAGTTTGTTTGTCGGTGCCAATGATGCGTGGGTCGTGACCCCGTATTGGTTAGTATATAAAAATTTAAAGGCTGCTTTAGATGCACCTATGGAGATATTGAAAGATCAAGCAGATGCAGGAACGAGATGGGTAGAGCAATATTGTACATATAGCTTTAGTGCCAAATATTTAAATAAAGTGTTGGAAGAAATTGATGATTAAGCAGTTTTTTAAAGACTCTTTTTTTTATACTTTGTCAAATTTATTTACTAAAGGCATTGCATTTATAATGTTGCCTATTTATTTAAGTTATTTGGATAAAGGTGAATATGGTATTTTTGACTATATATCTAGTGTTGGATCTATTTTTAGTGTGGTTGTGACGTTAGAAATAGCTCAATCGGTTATCCGTTTCGCTGCAGAAGAAGTTAATCTTGTTGAGAAGAGTAAGATTATATCTAATGGTTTTTTCTTTACATTATGTACGTATATCGTTTTTTGTACTGTTTTGCATTTAAATTTGGAGGAAGCTTCTGTAGTATTAACTGACAGTCCAAATAACAAAAATATTGCCTCATTAGCTGCAATTTCTTATATGACAAGTGGATTATTGTATTTAAGTGTTGTTATTTATAGGGCTAATCTTAATGTAGGGGCAGCTGTAATTTCTGCTGCGGCTTCCGCCGCTATTTCTGCAATAGTAAGCTTTGTTCTATTAAGTTATTATGGAATGGGAATAAATGGTATTTTGATAGGTTTGATTACAGGTCAGTCAATAGTGTCTGTAGTAAATTATTTTAATCTACGTATTTTCTTAATCTGTAAGCCTGAAATGAATGTCTTAAAGAGTATGATTGTTTTTTCTGCTCCTCTTGTTTTTTCAAGTCTTGGTGTTATGTTAGCTATGTTCTCTGATAGGTTTATGATCAAAGAGATGCTTGGGTTTGATGCCCTTGGCGAATATGGAGTTGCAGCAAAATTTGCTGCAGTAGTAACATTATTAACAGTTGGTTTTCAAAGTGCTCTTGCTCCTTTAGTATATAATCGGTTTAATGATCCTGATACGCCTAAAAACTTAAATAAATTGTTTTTTTACTTCTTTTTAATAGGTTTTGTTTTTATAATTTTTTCATTTATTTTATCTGAAACCATTATTACATTAATAGCTGGTGATGGTTATAACAAAGCGATATCTATACTTCCATTATTAGTAACCTCTGTTTTACTTTCAAATGGCTACTTGTTCTTTCCAGGCTTGTCAATTGCAAAGAAAACACATATCTTGGCTTTTTTGAATATTTTTACCGGAGTACTTAATCTAGTTTTAAATTTATTTTTGATCCCCATTTTTGATGTTTACGGTGCAGCATTAGCAACCATGTTAAGTGCATTAATCGGTTTTATTTTGAATGTTTTTTATTCAGAAAGATATTATCCTATTCTTATTGCTAAAAGTGTTTTAAAATGAATATTGTTACTATCTTAGGTGCTAGACCACAATTTATTAAGGCAGGACCTGTTAGTCGCGAGATTATTACATTACAGCAAACGAATGTTAATATAGAAGAAGTAACAGTTCATACTGGACAGCATTACGACGCCAATATGAGTGATATTTTTTTCGAAGAAATGAAAATCCCTACACCAAATTATTTTTTAGGTATTGGTGGCAAAAGTCATGGTGCTATGACAGGCCAGATGATTGAAAAAATTGAGGATGTTTTGCTCAAAGATAAACCGGATTGGGTAATGGTCTATGGTGATACTAATTCAACCTTGGCTGGTGCTCTAGCTGCTTCAAAATTACAGATTAAAATTGCCCATGATGAAGCAGGGTTACGTTCGTTTAACATGAGAATGCCAGAAGATATTAATAAAATCCTTACAGATAGAGTATGTAACGTATTGTTGTGTCCAACTCAAGCTGCAATGAACAACCTATATAATGAAGCAATAGAGAACTGGAATACCAAAGCAAGTGCATTACTAGTTGGTGATGTTATGCAAGACGATGCACTATTTTACAAAGAGTTAGCGCAAAAGCCAACGCATATACATATTGATACAGAGTTTGTACTATGTACCATTCATCGTGCTGAAAACACAGATAACGCAAAACGGTTGGCTGATATTGTGGCAGCCCTCAATGAAATTTCTAAAGAAAAGCAAGTGGTTTTACCGCTGCATCCGCGCACAAAGAAAATTCTACAAACTGGAAGTTTTATTATTGAGAATCTTACTATTACCGATCCCGTTGCTTATTTGAATATGATTTGGTTACTTGATAACTGCAGTCTTGTAATGACGGATATTGGTGGTTTGCATAAAGAAGCGTATAATTTTTCGGTACCCTGTATAACTATGCGTGATGAAACAGAGTGGGTCAAACTTGTTGAAGCAGGCGTTAATGTTTTAGTTGGGGTGGATAAAATAAAAATTATAAATGCCTATCAATCTATAAGAAATAATTTCTCCGATGAAATCGGTAAACCTGATTTATATGGGAAAGTGTTGGCTTCACAAAAAGCTGTAGAGTATATTTACTTATGAAGATCGTCTATTTGACTTGGGGCGAAACTCCACGAGCCTACGGTGTATTTGGTTCACAGGTGATAGGTCAATTCCTTGAAACGTCTAAGTTGTCACCAGAAGTAGAATTTCATTTTATTTCCGCTGTTCCTATTATTCATAGTGGTTTAATCCGAGAAAAGTGGCATTACTTTAAAGAGTTAAAATCTGTGAAAAGTAAGCTTTCTCCGATTGCATTCCACTGGTTGCCTATTTGGACCTCTCAAAACTTTATCAATTCATCTAAATATAGTTTTGTCTTGATGCATGGTTTGACTCACTTACATCTGAAAGCGAAGTTAAAAAAAATTCAACCAGAGATAGTACACTGTCGTTCTTACCATGCTGCATGGGCTGCCTTAAATGTTAAAATAAAATATGGTTTTACATACAAAATTATTTTTGATGGACGAGGTTTGTGGCCGGAAGAAGTAGCTCTCAAAAAGGACTGGAGTGAACAGTCTATAGACTATCTTTTTTTGAAGTCAATTGAATCGCAGTTGCTTGATAAATGTGATTGTTCCGTTAGTGTTTCTGATACGATGCATGAATATTATACCAATCTTGGCGCTCAAAATGACCATACGATTTATCTTTCCGCAGATACTCGGAAGTTAAAAGTTGAAATTAATGAGTTTGAAGTAAGTGATACGATTCGTTTTTGTTATGTTGGTGCCTTATCCGAAGATACTTGGCATAAGCCTCAGCTATTAGTAGAGCTGTATCGTAAATTAAGATTGCTTTTTCCAAAAACACAATTAACAATAGTTACTACATCTAACTTTTTATTATTGAAACAAGCTTTTTCAGAGTTTCCAACTAAAGAGATTATTTTCACCTCAACAAAAACACGAGAAGAATTAAAACAAGTCCTTAAAAAACAAGATTTTGGCTTAATGACTTATTTCTTGCCAGAAAATGATAAAGAAAAATTGTTAGGTAATATGGTTCTTGCTGTAAAAACAGCTGAGTATTTCGTTGCTGGTTTGCCGATGATTTGCAACGCATACTGTGGTGGTGCTTCAAGTATTATAAAGGAGAATGGTTTAGGAGTAATCTATTACCCAGAGAATATCGACGATCTAACTTTGGAAGAGTTTATTCCTTATTTGAAAGTAAGTGCTCGTGAGAAGTGTCAATCTTTTGCATCAGAAAATTTTGATTACGAGATAAATGCAGAGAACTATAAAGAGCTTTATCAAAGCTTAATGGTGTATAAATGACTAGTTTTCGTCTTTCTTACTTTGGTTTAATTGTTTTTTTTAGTTTTATTATTTTATTGTTAATCTCAAGGGTATTGTTTCCTTTTGCTGATGAGCCTGATTGGATTGCTCGTGCCCCTTTAGTGCTTTTTGGCGATCATTCGTTATGGTCTCCTTATTATATTTTTTCTAATTTTTTAAACCAATTGAACATTGAAAACTCTGTATGTCAGCCCGTTGCTGGTGCTTTGAGTTTTTGGGCAGAAATATCAAGCTCATGCACTGAAAGTTTAGAAGAAATTATAATAAGATTTTCAGTAACACTATTTGTGATTTTGCCAATTCTTTTTATTATTATTTTTAGAAATTTCTTTATTCTATTAATGAATTTAGTTAATTTAAGGCTAAGTAAAGAAGAGTGGAATTATCGTATAGACTCATTAGCTCTTACAATTATTTTTCCTGGTATTCTTTACTATTTAGGTGTCCTTGCTGAAGAGCAGTTTTTTTTAGTTGTTTCGTTATATATATTTTTATTTTGGGGTTTTTGGCTTCCTATTTCTCTTTTATTGATGGTTTTATCTACTATTGATTTTGGTAATACTGTAGTGGTTTTGTTTTTTATATTATCTGTTATGTTTTTTTCAAAAATCCGTAATTATAATAGAAAATTATTCTTTTCTTTTTTTCTATTTTTTTTATTTTTAGCTTATTTTATTGGGTTTAGATTTCTTGAACTGTTTTCTCAAATTTCTTTTCTAGGAGGTAGCTTTTCTTCAAAATCTGATGCTATCTATCAGGTGCTCAATGATAGTGATCTAGTAGAAAAGTATCCTGTGATCTTAAGGCCTATAATTACACTTATGAGCTTTATTTTTATGACTCCTTCGGGGGTTAAAGTGCCAGTTCTGTATGTAGCTATATTTATTTTAATTTTTACATTAACGCTTAAGGTATTTAGGGGTAAAAATAAATTGCTTGATGTTTACTGGTTTGTTCCTTTTTTTTCGACTATTTTTTTTGTCTTTTTGTTTCCAAACTATGCGAACGCAAAGTATTATGTTTTTGTCATGCCTTTTTTAGTTTATGCATCTTTAAATTACTACTCTAGGAATGTTGTTTTTGTTTTTTTTGTAGCTTCGACCCTTCTCGTTTTTTTTCATCTTATACTTTATCGGTTTTGACTTTAGATTTATTAGGCTTTTTTGGGATTTTACATTGAATATAAAAGTTTTTTTAGTTTTTTCTTTAAAGCTGGTGTCTTGACGTTTCATCATTATTCTGATGACATATCAACCAGTTGGCATTTTTTGCATCTGCTATTTATGTAAAGGCGGGGGGGAATGTGTGTTATTGTGAAACGACCACAACTGATGGTGATTAGTTCTGATCAGTATTCAACGACCGCGAAACATCCAGCGTATACGGTAATATCGAGGCAGGCGCTTGGTTTTTTAGGTGCTAGGCCTTCTAATTGACTATATGAACTCAATAAAACACTCAGTATTGCTGAAAGGTTAATAAAATGGAAAAAAATAAATATCCAAAAGTGGCTGTACTGCTTGCAGCCTACAATGGGATGCAATGGATTGAAGAGCAAATAAATAGTATTTTAGCTCAAAAAAATGTTGATGTTACTATTTTCGTTAGCGTTGATTTTTCTACCGATGGTACGGAATTGTGGGTTGAAACTCTAGTAAAAAATACATGGAATGTTGTGTTTCTTACTTATGGTGAGCGCTTTGGTGGTGCTGGTGCTAATTTTTACCGTCTTATTCGAGATGTTGATTTTAAAGGATTTGACTACGTTGCTTTTTCGGATCAAGACGATATATGGCTAGATAAAAAGCTGGATAGAGCTTGTTCTCTAATATCCTCTAGCGTTTGTGATGCTTACTCTTCCGACGTTATTGCTTTTTGGTCAGACGGAAGGCAGCAGCTAATAAAAAAATCTTATCCTCAAAGAAAGTTCGATCATTTCTTTGAGGCGGCCGGTCCCGGTTGTACTTATGTTTTCAGTATTCGCTCAGCTTTGTCTTTTCAAATTTTTGTTAGAAAAACAGATAATTTATCTCAGCTTGTCAGTTTACATGACTGGCTTGCTTATGCTTTTTGTCGGCAAAATGGTTTCACTTGGTTTATTGATGATCAGCCTTTGATGTTATACAGGCAGCATGAAAATAATCAAGTAGGCATTAATGATGGCATTAATGCCTACAAAAAAAGGATTAGTTTAATCAAACAGCGTTGGTACAGAAGTCAAGTTAAAACTATTTCTGAATTAGTTAACCCATGTTTTTCATTAAAATTAAATAGCTATTTTTTTAGAATTTTTAGCTGTTTGTTTTTTCGTCGACGTTTGAGAGATAGGCTTGCGCTCCTGTATATTTTTATATTCGGAATCTATTAATGATAAAATCTATCCTTTTGACTGGCTCAACTGGTTTTGTTGGAGCTAAATTATTAACAAAACTTTCACTTGAAAATGATGTAGTTGTAAAGTGCATTGTGCGTCGTTTAGAGCAAAGTAATGTAGAGCACAGTAATGAAAAGTTGTGTTTTAATATCGGTGACATTGGCTCAAAAGCAGATTACTCATCGGTAATTCCTGATGTTGACGTTGTCATACACCTTGCTGCCCGCGTTCATATCATGAATAACTCATTTTCAGATTCGCTTTCTGAGTTTCGAGCCGTTAACACCGAAGGTACGTTAAACCTCGCTCGCCAAGCCGCTGAGGCGGGTGTGAAGCGGTTTATCTTCTTGAGTTCGATTAAGGTAAATGGTGAATCTACTTCGGGCCGTAAACCCTTTACAGCTTTTGAAATGCGTAATCCAGAAGACCTTTACGGCATGTCTAAATCCGAAGCCGAAGAGAAGTTATTGGCGTTAGGCAAAGAAACAGGCATGGAGATAGTTATTATTCGCCCGCCTTTGGTCTACGGTGAAGGGGTAAAAGCCAATTTTGCGTCTTTGATGAGACTGGTTGGTAAAGATTTCCCCTTGCCGTTTCGAGCGATTAACCAGAATAAACGCAGCTTGGTTTCTGTGTATAATTTGGTGAATTTGATTAAGGTGTGTATTGATCACCCTAAGGCGGCAAATCAAGTGTTCTTGGTATCGGATGATAATGATTTATCCACGGCTCAAATGGTTGCTTTGATGGCCAAGGTTCAGGGTAAAGCAAACTTATCTCTTCCTGTGCCAGTCTGGTGTTTCAAATTGGCTGGTAAGCTTTTTAAGAAAGAGGCTGTGGTGGATCGCTTGGTTGGGTCTTTGCAGCTCGACATCGAGCACACTAAAAAAACGCTTGATTGGGTTCCCCCTTATACAGTTGAGCATGGTTTTCAACTGGCGGCTAAAAAAAACTCGTGATAACTGGATGATAAAATGTTTCGTGTATTAGATTTTGTATTTGCCCTGTTAGGCCTAGTGTGTGGTTTTCCCGTGTTGTTGATTATTTTTATCATCGGTTTGTTTGACACTGGCTCACCTATTTTTCGTCAAGAGCGCGTTGGGCGTAACAAAAAACCATTTGTGCTGGTGAAGTTCCGCACCATGTCGGTGGATACGGCATCGGTGGCGAGTCATTTGGCCTCTACCAGTTCTATTACGCCTTTGGGCGGTTTTTTACGTAAAACCAAATTGGATGAATTGCCGCAGCTTTGGAATGTGTTGAAAGGTGAAATGAGCTTGGTTGGTCCGCGTCCTGGGTTGTTTAATCAAACGGAATTGACTCAAGCACGCGATGCCAAAGGGGTGTTTGCCGTGCGACCGGGTATTACGGGATTGGCACAAATTTCGGATATTGATATGTCTACCCCTAAGTTGCTGGCGGAAACCGATGCTAAGATGATTCAGAGTTTGTCTTTGAAAAATTATTTTGTTTATATCATTAAGACGGTCACGGGCAGTGGGTCTGGTGACAGGGTCAAAGGGTAGTTTTTGTCATTTTTCGCAAACCTTGCATGCGTATTTTTTGCAAATTTAGCGTAAAATGTTATTGCTTAGGTTTGTTGCTGTAGGTCGTGTTTTAGTGCGACATTTTTGTTTTTGGAAGGTTTTGTCGGCCTAAAGGTGATGATTAATCGTCAGATCACGCCTCGTACCTCGGCTAATCTGACCTACAAGACCGGATGGTTGGTTATAGCGTCAGATCACGTCTTGTGTCTCGGCTAATCTGAATCTACAGGGCTAATCTACATTTTTGAGTTTGTGTATACAGGGTTTTTGAGATGGTGAAGCAGTTGGATTTTCTTTGGTCTTTGTCGCGGTTTAATAAACGTTTGATCAGTTTGGCTGTGGATTCATCGTTTGTTTGTCTGGCTTTTTTTTGTGCTTACTGGGCGCGGCTGGGTGAGTTTAGCGCCTTTAAAAGCGATTCGGTTTGGTTTGTTCTGGCCGGTACCGTGTTTGTGACCTTGTTTGTCAATGCTCGGTTGGGTTTATACAGAGCTATTCTACGCTACCTAACTTTTCATGCTTTTACCGCAATTTTGTTTGGTGCTGCAGTGTCTGCCTTAAGTGTTACGACCTTGGCGTATTTCTTTCAGGCGCCGATTCCCCGTACTGTGCCGATTATTTATTTTCCTTTTTTGGTGATGTTGTGCGGTGGTTCGCGTTTGTTGGTCCGTGGTTTGCTGATGCATGCTCCAACAAAAGGTTGTGAGTCGGTTTTGGTGTTTGGGGCTGGGTCTACTGGTCGTCAGTTGGCTTTGGCCTTGCGTCAGGCCTCGAGTTATCGAGTAAAGGGTTTTATCGATCACGATGCGTCTTTGGCCAATACCATCATTCAAGGCACGCATGTGTATAACGTGGATAAAATCGATGAGCTGATTGAAAAATTCCACATTAGTAAAATCTTGCTGGCGATTCCTAGGGCGAGTCGTTCTGAGCGTAAAAAAGTGATTGATCGTTTGTTGCCTTACGCTGTGGAAGTGTTAACCGTGCCTGACTTTGACGATATCGTGACAGGCAAGGCCAAAATCAGTGAGCTGCAAGATGTGGCGGTGGACGATTTGTTAGGCCGTGATGTGGTAGCGCCTGTGGCGTCGCTGATGCAGTCGAACATTGCGGGTAAAGTGGTCATGGTAACGGGCGCCGGTGGATCGATAGGGTCTGAATTGTGCCGTCAAATTGTGGCGCAACAGCCAACGACTTTGGTATTGTTCGATTCGTCGGAATTTGCTGTATACAACATTAATAAAGAACTGGGTGAGTTGTTAGACACCTTGCCCTTTAACGTCACCATAGTGCCTTTAATCGGCTCTGTGCAGCGCATTAACCGCTTGGCGTCGACCATGAAGGCGTTTGGGGTTCATACGGTTTATCATGCCGCCGCTTACAAGCATGTTCCCCTGGTTGAATACAATGTGGTGGAAGGTGTGCGTAATAACGCGTTTGGCACTTATTATTGCGCTAAAGCGGCGATTGAAACAGGTGTTGAGTCCTTTGTATTGATTTCGACCGATAAAGCTGTGCGACCCACCAATGTGATGGGCGCGACCAAACGCATGGCGGAACTGGGCTTACAAGCCTTGGCAGAACAAGAAGCGAAAAAAGCGGCGAAACAAGAAAAATTCACTCGGTTTTGTATGGTGCGTTTTGGCAATGTGCTTGGCTCGTCGGGTTCGGTGATTCCGGTGTTTAAAAAGCAAATTCAGGAAAACCAGCCGATTACTGTGACTCATCCAGACATTATTCGTTACTTCATGACGATTCCGGAAGCCGCGCAGTTAGTTATTCAAGCAGGTGCCATGGGTAAGGGCGGTGACGTCTTTGTGTTAGACATGGGCGAGCCGGTCAAGATCGTTGATTTGGCGACCAACTTGATTCGTTTGTCTGGCTTAGAAGTTAAATCCCCTGACAACCCGAATGGGGATATTGAGATACAGTTTACGGGGTTACGTCCTGGTGAGAAGCTGTTCGAAGAATTGCTCATTGGCGACAACGTTCAAGAAACCCAACACAAACGCATTATGACGGCACAAGAACGCTTCTTGTCTTTATCTGACTTTGAGCAAACTATGGAAAAACTGGACAAAGCCTGCCATGATTTTGACCATGAAGAAGTGCGAGAAATATTGATCACCTCCCCCAGCGATTTTCAGCCAACGGATGGTATCGGTGATTTGGTATGGAATGCCAAACGTGCACTGGATAAAAAGACCGTAGACTCCAACGTCGTCGTGCCCATGCAAAAACGTCATTAAGCGGTTCTTGGTCTGTACATTCTTTGTGGTTTTTGTGCTTTTTGTGGTGAGGTTTTGGTCTGTTTGTCGTTCCTGTTGTGTTAGCTGGCGGTGTGGGTAGTCGGCTTTGGCCTGTGTCTCGTGAGTTTTTCGCGAAGCCGTTTTTGCCCTTGGTGGATGTGTCTTTTAGTCTTTTGCAGCAGACGATGTTGCGGGCGGGGTCTTTGTCTTTAAACATGGCCGATCCTATTGTGGTATGCCATGAAGACCATCGCTTTTTGATTGCCCAGCAACAACAGTCTATTGGTGTCAAAAATGCCCGTATTTTGTTAGAGCCTAAAGGTCGTAATACCGCGCCGGCGATTGCTTTGGCGGCGTTGGAAGCGTTGCGGTGTGCAAAAGACGATGTGATCATCTTGGTGTTGCCTGCGGATCATGTGATTCGTGATATGGCGGCGTTTGAAGTCACGATTAACCAAGCGGTTGAGTTGGCGAAAGACGATGCTTTGGTCACTTTTGGTGTGCAGCCGACTCGCCCGGAAACCGGTTATGGTTATATTCGCTCTGGTGAGCACTTCGCGGTGGCGGAGTTTGTTGAAAAGCCCAATCTTGAAACAGCGCAGGCGTATTTAGATTTGGGTGATTATCTGTGGAACAGTGGGATGTTTTTGTTCCGTGCCAAAGCTTTTTTGGACGAGTTGGCGGTTCATCGTGATGATATTTATCAAGCGGTGAATAAAGCCTATCAGCAGCGGACGGAAGATTTGGATTTTGTGCGTATCGATGCCACTTTGTTTGCGCAATGCCCTGAAGAATCGATTGATTTTGCCGTGATGGAGCATACTAAGAAAGCGAAAGTCGTGCCTTATGCGGGGGATTGGAGCGATATCGGCGCTTGGGATGCCTTGTACGATTACGCGGGTAAAGACGCAGATAATAATGTGCTGCTAGGCGATGTAATGGCCGAAGGGGCGACGAATTGTTTGATTCGTTCTGAGTCGCGTTTGATTGCCGCTGTGGGTGTGCAGGACTTGGTGATTGTCGAGACCGCGGATGCGGTGTTGGTAATGGACAAAAACAACGCCCAAAATGTGAAGAAGATCGTTCAGCGTATTAAAGACGAAGGACGCCAAGAGCATATATATCACACCACGGTTCATCGCCCTTGGGGTACTTACCAAGTGATTGACCGCGGTGAACACCATCAGGTTAAGCGCATTATTGTGAAGCCTAGGGCTAAGTTAAGCGTGCAAATGCATCATCACCGTGCTGAGCATTGGGTGGTGGTGTCGGGCACGGCGAACGTACTCAATGGGGAACGTGACATCCTATTAACTGAAAACGAATCGACCTATATTCCTGCTGGCGTGGTTCATGCTTTAGAAAACTTCACTGACCTTCCTCTAGAAATCATCGAAGTGCAGTCGGGCATCTATTTAGGCGAAGACGACATAGTGCGATTCAGTGATCGTTATGGGCGATAGAATCTAGCTACATCTAAATCGAAATTGATTTTTTAGAAAAGAGACTCATATTGTTTTGAAGAATTTATTTTAATTAACACTGTATTAATAGAGAGTAATTATGAAAATCTTGGTTACCGGTGGTGCCGGTTTTATTGGCAGTGCGGTTGTGCGTTATTTGCTGACTAGTACTCAGTATTCTGTTGTAAACTTGGATAAACTGACTTATGCAGGGAATTTAGAGTCTATTCCTGAGTCGTTGCAGAATGAGCGTTATGCTTTTGAGCCGGTGGATATTTGCGATTCGGTTGAATTGGATCGAGTGTTTCATGTACACCAGCCGGATGTAGTGATGCATTTAGCGGCGGAGAGTCATGTTGACCGTTCTATTGATGGCCCTGGTGATTTTATTCAGACCAATGTGGTGGGGACGTACACTTTATTGGAAGCGAGCCGTAAGTATTGGATGGGGCTGTCTGACGATAAAAAATCCGCGTTTCGCTTTCATCATATTTCCACTGACGAAGTGTATGGGGATTTACCGCATCCTGATGAGGTTGAGGGTGAGTTGCCCCTGTTTACGGAAACCACGCCTTATGCACCGAGTTCGCCTTATTCTGCCAGTAAAGCCAGTTCAGACCATTTGGTTCGCGCTTGGTTACGCACTTATGGCTTACCGACGGTTGTCACTAATTGCTCGAATAACTATGGTCCCTATCACTTTCCTGAAAAGCTTATCCCTCATGTGATTTTGAATGCTTTGTCGGGTAAAGCTTTGCCGGTTTATGGCGATGGTTCGCAAATTCGTGATTGGTTGTATGTGGAAGACCATGCGCGGGCTTTGGTAAAAGTGGCGACAGAAGGCCAAGTCGGTGAGACTTATAACATTGGCGGCCACAATGAAAAGCGCAATATTGAGGTAGTAAAGACGATTTGTGCTCTGTTGGAAGAGCTTGTTCCAACCAAACCACAAGGCGTCAATGCCTATGAAGATTTGATCACGTATGTGAAAGACCGTCCGGGTCATGATGTGCGTTATGCTATTGATGCCAGTAAAATTGCCCATGAACTTGGGTGGAAGCCCGAAGAAACCTTTGAGACAGGTATGCGCAAAACGGTACAATGGTATTTAGACAATCCAGATTGGTGGCAACGCGTGTTAAGCGGTGACTATCAGTTACATCGTATCGGTGAGAACGAATAAGGACTGGGGTATGACAAAACGTAAAGGCATTATTTTAGCGGGCGGCAGCGGTACTCGCTTGCATCCGTTAACCTTGGCTACATCAAAACAACTGATGCCCATTTATGATAAACCAATGATCTATTACCCGTTGTCTGTGCTTATGTTGGCCGGTATTCGTGAAGTCTTAATTATTACCACGCCCGAAGATCAAGCGAGTTTTCAGCATTTGCTAGGCGATGGTCGTCAGTTTGGCGTTGAGTTGACTTATGCGGTACAGCCCTCACCCGATGGTTTGGCGCAAGCGTTTATTATTGGTGAAGATTTCATTGGTGATGACAATGTCGCCTTGGTATTGGGTGATAATATTTTCTTTGGTCAGCATTTTTCTGAAAAATTAAAGCAAGCCTCGTCTCTTGAGAAAGGTGCGACGGTATTTGGTTATCATGTGTCTGATCCTGAACGCTTTGGTGTGGTCGCCTTCGATGAGGCGGGCAAAGCCGTCAGCATTGAAGAAAAACCAGAGAAGCCTAAGTCGCCCTATGCGGTAACAGGGTTGTATTTTTACGACAATGATGTGGTTGAGATTGCTAAAAAGATACAACCTTCTGTACGCGGTGAGTTAGAAATTACCGATGTGAACTTGGCGTATCTGCATCGTGGTGATTTGCATGTGTCTTTACTGGGGCGAGGCTTTGCTTGGCTAGACACGGGAACGCATGATTCTTTGTTGGAAGCGGGTCAGTTTGTGCAAACGGTTGAGCATCGCCAAGGTCTGAAAGTGGCGTGCTTAGAAGAAATTGCTTACCGTCAGAAGTGGATCACCAAAGCCCAGCTGGTGGCTTCTGGCCATGCGCTGAAAAAAACCGGTTATGGTCAGTATTTGCTAAAAGTCGCTGATGGTTATCAGTAAAAGGCCATCAATAAAAGGCTATCTATAAAAGGTAAGTGTGATGAATGTTATCAAAACCACGATCGATGGTGCGTTGATTATTGAGCCTAAGGTGTTTGGCGATGAGCGCGGCTTTTTTTTGGAAACGTTTCAGGCAGAACGTTATAAAGCACTGGCCGGAATTGATTTACGCTTTGTGCAAGATAATCACTCACGTTCTGGTAAAAACGTGCTGCGCGGTTTGCATTTTCAAAAGACCAAACCACAGGGTAAGTTAGTGCGTGTGGTGCGTGGTGAAGTGTTTGATGTGGCGGTCGACATCCGCAGAGGTTCACCTACTTATGGACAGTGGGCTGGGGTAATTTTATCAGAAGAGAACAAGCGTCAGTTTTGGGTGCCACCGGGTTTGGCCCATGGTTTTGTGGTGTTGTCGGACGTGGCGGATTTCGAATATAAATGCACAGATTATTATGACCCGAGCGATGAAGGCTGTCTGATGTGGAATGATCCTACTGTCGATATAGACTGGCCAGAAGGCATTGAACCGATTTTATCGGCCAAAGACAAAGAGGGCCTAACATTGGGTGAATTATTTTAGATGCGTATTTTACTCACCGGTAAAAATGGCCAGCTTGGCCGTTGTTTCCAAGATGTATTAACAGGAACGGATCATGCGTTATTTGCTTATGGTTCGGCTGAATTAAATATCGCTGACGCTCAGCAGGTTGCTGAGGTTGTCCAACAGGTAAAACCGGATATCATTGTTAACGCTGCAGCTTATACCACGGTTGACAAGGCAGAAACTGATTCAGGCAATGCTTACCTGGTGAATGCCACAGGGCCTGAACTGCTTGCCAAGCAAGCGGCTGATTTAGACATTCCTTTTGTGCATGTTTCCACCGATTACGTTTTTGATGGTGAGGCGGTCGAACCCTATTTGCCGACCGATGAGACCAATCCACAAGGGGTTTATGGTGCCTCTAAATTAGCGGGTGAGCGTGCCGTAAAAGCCGCCTGCGAGAAATACATTATTTTGCGGACGGCTTGGGTATTTAGCGAATACGGTAATAACTTTGTGAAGACCATGGTGCGTTTGGCGAGAGAGCGAGATGCATTAAGCGTAGTGGCCGACCAATACGGTTGCCCTACCTACGCGGGTGATTTGGCTAAGGCGATTTTGCACATTTGTGAACAACATGAGCATGACAAGCCCTTAGTTTGGGGGACGTATCATTACTGTGGTGACACGCCGACTAGCTGGCATGGTTTTGCTCGCGCAATTTTTGCCAAAGCCGAGGTGTTGGGTGTTATTGATAAGCGTCCGCAACTGAAGGCGATTAGCTCGGACCAGTACCCTACGCCTGCGAAGCGACCTGAATATTCCGTTATGAAAGATGAGAATTTATCTTTACTTGGAATAACACCTTCAGATTGGTTTGCTGGCTTGCGTTCTGTTTTAAATAGAATATAGCGTACTGTAAACCGTGTCATTGCGATTCGCTGCTCTCTTATATTGCTTACCAGAGCAGCGAATGGTTATGTCAGCGTTTTATATAGCCATTGTCACACACTGATTTGCCTTCTTTTACTTTTCTTTCGTATAACTCGCCACTTATCTTCCAATCCTCATCCCTGTCTTTCGTAGGATGGTGCAGATGGTATTGAATTGTCTGGAATTTTGAGCACTGTAGCTTGACACCAATCAAGGTTAAGCGCCTTTCTATATCCGTATCTTCACCAAACAAGGGGCGAGTAAAATCTTCATCAAATCCGTTTATTTCAATCATCTTTTCTTTGAAGACACTGAAGTTACATCCAAGAACCCCAGTTTTCCGCCAAGAAATAAAAAATGGGAAACGGATAGCTGATTCTAAATGGCCGGTTTTTGTAAATAAAAGTTTCATGAAAGAGAGGTATTTGAAATCTTTTGTTTTGACTAATCTTTCTGACGTTTTAGGATCCAGCATTACCCGTCGACCAAACAGACAAACATTCGGCTTAGCATTTTTAACATGATCTTCCACAAAATTCTTATCAAGGATGCAGTCACCGTCAATAAAAATTAAATACTCACCATCAGCAACACGCATGGCCTTGTTCAATAAGATGTTTTTTCTGAAGCCATTATCTTCTTGGCTGATGTGTTTTATTTCAAAGGGGAAATTTCTTTCCTTTTCCTCTAAAAAATGTTTGACCATTGGTGAACAGTCGTCTTCAGCAATAATGACTTGGAAGTCTCTAAATGTTTGATTTTCTAGCGATTTGAAAATTAATTCGAGGAAGTCAACTCGCTTATAAACCGCAATAATAAGAGATACTTTATTTTTCATCTTTAAGACCTTTTTGGAGAGAGGGTACCTTATCGTTTTCATTTAAAATATACAGTGCGGCAAAGAGTATCAAATAGAATGTCGTTGAGCCATAGGAGTAAAGTTCGCTGTGGAAAAATTGAATAGAAAGAAACGCCAATGAGCTAACTAACGCCGCTAAAGGGTATTTTCTGTCTTCAAACGGTATCTTTTGTATTCTTTTTATAAAGTAAAGCAGGCACACAGCCATGCTTGTTATATAAATAATGAAAAAAATAATCCCTGTTTCGACGTGTATTTGCAAGTAGCTATTATGATAATCCCCCATGTGATGAATCACATAGTGGTATTTTGCTTTATAGGAATCGTCTTGTTTATCATAGAAGTTTTTATACAAAGCACTTGCTTGCTTTGCCCCTGTACCAAAGATAAATTGTTCTTTTGAAAAATCCCACCCCGTCTTCCAGAGATTTAATCTAGTTTTATTAGAAATATCGTTTTGAGTGTCGGCTATAGACGCTATTTGATTTTTAATTGTGTCTATATTGTCGTATGTTTTAAGAAAAGTAACGCTGGATAACATAATTAGTAGTAACAGACTAAACGCTAGCCATCTTTGTTTTAAAAAAAACAACCCTATAATAATAAAACACACCCCAATAAATACGCCTAACCATGCTCCTCGCATTTCTGTCATCAATACCGCCCAAGCAAGAGTAAGCGCCGTGCCGAGTAATATGAGCTTTCCTATATTGGATCTAAGGTTGAAAGTAAAACGAGATTGAATTATGTATGCTAGAGATGCCAGTAGTAAAACAACAAGCATATCAGCTGTTCGACCTATACTATGGAATCCATGAAATCCTCCATAAGGTTGATTTTTATATATTCCATAAAAAATAGCGATAAAGGCAGAGGCATACACCATGATCAATAAGAAAATCATTTCCTTTTTGCTTTTAACAAAACAAGCCAAAGGAAGAATTATAATCATGAACCTAAATTGTTGTAAAAATTCTATAGATCCAATGACACCGTTTTCTGAAAAAAAGCCTAAGATAAAACCTGAGATATAAGGCCCAATAAACAGCCATACATATTTTTTTTCTCTAAAAAATGCTTTGTTAAAAAATGCGATATAGATTATAGAGGTAACGAAAGATAGAAGGAAAAAAATATTTATTAATGCTTTCGATTGAAACGAAATGACAAATAAGAGTGATAAAAAAGTGAGCCCAAGAAATTCTAGGGCCTTTTTTGCTCCCCATCCCTTACTGCTAAACATGCATCTCGCCTTAGAAAACTAAACAGAATTGTGTATAAAATTGGTCATTTATTTTACAGTAAATTGAACAGTGAGGCATCTACTATTACAAGGTTGGATCTGTTTAATTGTATGTGAAGATGGCGATTTCGCACGGCTCAACGAGAAGCTTGATCAATGTGTCCTACGCGTTAGTAGACGCACAAAAAAAGGCCATCGTGTGATGGCCTTTTTTGTTTGTTGATTTCGACTTATTTGGTTTGACTTGTTCGGTTTAATTTTTTAAGTCTGACTTATTCGGTTTAACTGGCAGCGCTTATTCTGTCGCCGCTGTGTCTTCTTTGACTATGTTGTGCAGTTCCACCACAAATTTCAATGCGGCGTGTGGAGGGATTGGGCCTGTGCCACCTGGGCCATAGGCTAGGTCAGCAGGGATGTAGAGTTCGTATTTAGATCCGACTGTCATCAGTTGTAGGCCTTCTGTCCAACCTGGGATGACGCCGTCCAGTGGGAAGGAGATGGATTCGCCGCGCTGGTATGAGCTGTCAAATACGCTGCCGTCTACTAGGCTGCCTTCGTAATCCACTTCTACTGTGTCTGTGGCGCTAGGTTTGTCTCCTGTGCCTTCGGTGATGACTTTGTACAGTAGGCCGGATTCCGTTTTCATCACGCCGTCTTCGGCTTCTTTTTCACTCAACCAGGCGGTCGACGCGGCTTTGGCTTCTTCTGCGGCTTTTTGTTCTTCAAGCTGGGCTTTTTCCATTTGTTCTTGCTGGTAGGCTTGAATGGTCTGTGTGACTTCTTCCATGGTCATTTTGCCGTCTTTACCAGCAAAGGCGTCTTGGAAACCTGCCATAAAGGTCGTCATATCCAGTTCCGCAAAGTCTTGTGCCATGCGTGAGCCAAACATGGTGCCTATGCTGTAGCCTAGGCGTTGTTCTTGTGAATCAAGTTGAATGGCATGGTTGTCTGCGTAGGCAAAAGAAACGGAGGACATGACCAGCGCAGCAATAAGTGTTTTTTTCATAGCTATTTTTTTCATAAGGAAAGGTGTTCCATTATTTGTGGGTTTATCACTTAGTGATGTTATGCATTAAGACGGAATATGACTGCCTGTGTTGTTTAAGAACCAAATTGTACGTCTTGTGTTTTGCAACATCAGATCCGTTGATACTGTTCTATCATAAGGCAGGGCTTGGATGCCAATCTTATGTGATCAGTTTATCAAAGTGACCCCTTCACCTGTACACTTTGTTTGCTGCAAAACACAAGTCGTGTAAGCAGAGTAAGCGGTGTGGGTTTGGGAAAACAATCGGTTTTACATAAGCTTGACAGTGTTTGCAGAAGGGCTTTGGTAAACCTTGGGACTTTTACACCTCACTGACTTTTCTTGCACCTAGGGCGTTAGACGGCGACCCCGTTCAGGGTCGCTGTGGTTATGGGTTACTTTGATTATGGGGCGCCGCGGTTATGTGGGTTAGGAGGCAAAACGGAATTGCTTGATTTTTTGGCTTAGGTCGTTGGTCATTTGGGCGATCATGGCGCTGCCGTCGGAGACTTGTTGGGCGTCTTCGAGGACTTTTTCAGACACTTGACGTATGCCGATGATGTTGTTGTTGATCTCTTCTGCGACGCTGCCTTGCTGTTCTGCTGCGGAGGCAATTTGGTGGCTGCGGTCAGAGACGTCGTCTACTTGGGTGAGCATGTTGTTGAGGTTTTCCGCGGCGACGTGCATGCGGTCGGCGCCGCGTTCTGCTTGCTCTGTGCTGGTGGCCATAGAGGTTGACGCGACTTTCGACTGTTGCTGCAGTTTTTCAATGATGGTGCGAATTTCCACAGTGGAGCCTTGGGTGCGGCTGGCAAGCGAGCGCACTTCGTCGGCGACGACAGCAAAACCGCGGCCCAGTTCACCCGCGCGGGCGGCTTCAATGGCGGCGTTGAGTGCGAGTAAGTTGGTTTGTTCCGAGATATCGCCAATCACGCCCAGTACAGAGTCGATGTTGCCAGTTTGTTGGAGCAATTGAATGATGACGTCGTTGGCGCCTTCGATGTTTTTGGTGAGGCTTTGAATGTCTTCATTGGTGGCGTTCAAGTCTTGGCTGCTTTGGCGGGTGATGACTTGTACTGTCTGAGTGGCGTTGGCGGTGTCTTTAGCGTGCTGCGCCACGTCTTTAATGGAGTAAGACATTTCGTTCATGGCGGTGGCGAGCAACTCGACTTCTTGGAATTGCTGATCCATGCCTTTTTTGGTGTGCAGGCTGTTACTTTGCATCTGGATGCAGACGGCTTGCAGTTCGGTAATAGCGCGATCGACGTCCCCTAGGGTGTCGTTAAGTGCGTTTGACACGCGATTGGCCGCGTTGGCCAAAAGGCCGATCTCATCTCCCCTTTGCATGTCTAAATGCACTGTCATATCGCCTTCTGACAAGCGTTGTAGGTGTTCGGTGACGGTATTGAGTGGTCGGGTGATGTTACGCACGATTAGGATACTGCTGATGATAGCAATCAGTACCAGCAATAATTCAATGCCGGCGGTTTGCTGTGCCGACGCCCAAAAAATAGTCAATACATCGCTGTAAAGCACACCACTGCCAATCACCCAACCCCATGGTTGGTAGCCTTTGACATAGGAGACCTTGTTTTCTGGGCGTTCGACTTGGGGGCCTTTGTAAGCGTATTCCACAAAACCTTCGCCACTTTTTTTCACCTCGGACACCATGGCTTGCCAGTGAGGAATGCCGTTGGCGTCGGTGACGTTCGTCATGTCTTTACCTGCCAGTTGCGGTTTAAAGGGGTGCATGAGTAAGACGGCGTTCATGTCGTTGACCCAGAAGTAGCCATCGTCTCCAAAGCGTAGGGCCGCCAGCGCGGCGAGCGCCGATTGCTTGGCTTGTTCTTCACCGATTATGGCGCTTTGATCACCGTAGTATTTGACCAGCGAGTGGGCGTTGTCGACTTGTTCTTTGACGTGTAGTTTGCGGGCGTTGACCAGCTCGTGGTAGAGCTCGCTGTAGGTGATGACGCTGAACGCGATGAGTAATGCGACAAGGGCGCCGATCAGCCCCCACAATTTGTAACTGACTTTGATCGAGCTGAGTTTCATGTGTTATCCCTTCTTTTCCGTCACTGGAAGTTCATGATGAATGGTGCATTTATAAGCGGGAATTATGGGATCTGGGGTGGTTTAATACTATGACACGGATCAATAAGCTGATTAAGAAGTGCCCTTAGGTGAAGATTTTGTGACGGTTTTCTGACGTTTTGTTGGCTTGCTTAGAAGCCTTGCGCGGATTCTTGGATGTGGAGCCAGTCGGTGAGAGCTTGGTAGTAAGCTTGGCGAGCGGGTAGCGCGGATAAGGCAAGGTCGTGAAAGCCTTGTGGGATAGTGACTTGGGTTAGATCAGTGAAGGTTGTTTCGGCGGCGGCTTGCATGCTGTCGACATCGAGCACGCCATCCCCTTGTTGGGTTTCGGCCACGGTTAATTTGCCGATGGTGCTGGTGTTAGAGCGACACAGTAAAGTGGGCAGGTGTAGG
This sequence comes from Marinomonas hwangdonensis, assembly GCF_003721245.1. Classification (GTDB taxonomy): domain Bacteria; phylum Pseudomonadota; class Gammaproteobacteria; order Pseudomonadales; family Marinomonadaceae; genus Marinomonas; species Marinomonas hwangdonensis. The sequence goes on from NZ_RIZG01000010.1 coordinate 58,489, forward strand.
CGTTGGTTGGCTAGATAGCGCTGGGCGTGGATGACTTCTTTGAGCCAATGAAAGGATAAGTCAAAGCCTTGGGCGGGTTTCCAGTCTAGTCGGTAGTGCCATTCTCCGCCAAATTTATGGTGAATGCTTTGGGCATACAGGGTGAACTTTTTTGCGCGTAAATACGAAAAGGGCAATAACCCCACCAGAATGCGAATTGGCCAACTGAGTCGTTTTAGTATTTTAGGGGGAAAAGGCAAGGCCAAAAACGGGCTGTTAAGCATGAGCCCACGCACCGTCGGTAAGCCCTTGTGGTGGCGCTGGGCTAAGTAGGTAGAGACGATTAAACCACCGGTTGAGTGTGCCAGCATGACCACGTCTGTGATGCCGTCTTGCTTTAACGTGGCAAGGGCGATGTTGAGGTCTTGCTGGTATTGGTCGATTGAATCGCACCAGTTGGGTGGGGTGGAGGGGCGGATAGAGCGACCATAACCTTGCAAATCCATGGCGTAAAAACGATAGCCTAAGCTGACCAGATGTTCTGCCAGCTCAGTTTGAAAGAAGTAATCGGTGTAACCGTGTACATACAAGATGGCTTTGGTGGCGCTCGGGTTGCCCACATGGTGAACCAAGGTGGTGTGAACCTGATTCACAGGGGCAGTGCTGTGGCGATTAGCAAACGCAAAAGTACGGGCTCGGTAATCGCTCCCTAGTAGGTCTTGCTCTTCGTGCAGTAAGGACATGTTAGCCAAAAATCTTATCGCCCAGTTGATCTATGGTGAGCTTGGTTTTGCGTAGGGTGATTTCGATGCATTCATCGCGGTTTGGCATCAGGTCTGAGCGGATGAATTGGTGGGTTTTTTGTTCCTCGCCTTCGCCTTTGGTGATGATGGCGGCCACGCGGTATTGTCCACCGTCTTTCATTGGCGCAGGCTGGATGTGAAAGCCTTGGTATTCAATGGTGTCTTCGGTTTTTTCCGCCGCACTGGGAGCGCCAGCAAACAAGCCTTTTAGGCCAGATAAAATACCCATGTGTTTTCTCCTGTGATTTTCTTTATGGTTACCCTGTGATTTTTTATGGTAACCCTTGGCTTTGTTTATGTTAACAGAGTCGCGCCGAAAACCCATTCCTAATGAGATGGAACAATTTAAGGTATACTGGCGCGTACATTGTTAGATCATTATAGGAATAGAATACCATGAGCGAGACACAGGTAAATAACCCATTGCACGGTGTGACGTTAGAAAAGGTCGTCACTGAATTGGTGGCACACTATGGCTGGGAAGCATTGGCGCTTCGAATTGATATTAATTGCTTTAAAAGTAACCCTTCGGTGAAATCCAGCTTAACGTTTTTGCGCAAAACCCCTTGGGCCAGAGCCAAGGTAGAGGCTTTGTTTGTGGACATGCAGGCTGGGAAAGCTTAAGCCGACTTGACTGACTCTAGCGTGTCGATCACACCGTAGTGCACTAGGTTGCGGCCTTGGTTTTTGGCCGAGTAGAGGTTTTGGTCGGCATCGCGTAAAAAACTGCGGAAGGTTTGGCCCTTATGAAGTTCGGCGATGCCAATGCTCACGGTGATTTGAATATCGTGTTCTTGTGGGGTGAAGGTGGTGCTTTCTACTCGCTGACGAATGGCTTCGGCGAATTTATAGGCTTGTGTAGCGCTGTGATTGCGCAGCGTAATCAGGAATTCTTCACCGCCAATGCGGTAAATGTTGTGGCTGTCGGTAAAGCGTTTTAACAGGTCTGCCATGTCTACCAACACCGCGTCGCCAATGTCGTGCCCAAAGGTGTCGTTCACTTGTTTAAAGTAGTCAATGTCGACGATGAGCAAGCGCATACTCTCTTCTTTTTTTCTAGGGTGCTGAAAAGGGTCGTTTGGAATGCGATTAAACTGATCAAAGAAGATTTTCAGTGCGTGTCTGTTTTGTGTCCCAGTGAGTGGATCTTGATACGCCATTTTGCGCAAATTTACGCTGTTTTTTTCGTATTGTTTCTCGTAGATGTAACACACAGTACAGGCGAGAAAATAGGCAAACGTAAAATTGATGCTGGAACGATAGGGAAAATACGCGATCGAATCGGATTTTATAAACAACAAGGGAATGGTCGGTAACGCCAATAATAGCGTATAGATCAAACCCAGTTTGGGGCCATTCAGCAAGCAATACAGAGGCGGCATCAACAGTAACCAGTAGACGGCTCCGGCTCTGACATCGGCGTTGTAAAAAGCAAAAAAAGCGGCGGCGGTAGCGGATACGGTTAAAAAGTGGCGGTGCCAGGGTTTGGCTTTGCCATGATATGCCATGAAAAAGAAGTACAGATTGCCGACACCAAATACCCCATTTACCAGGCTTACATTGGGCTGGTTAATCATAAATAGGTTAAAGAAACAGAAGAACAGCATGATGCCCCCTATCACCAGGCTGAGCCACTGGTGAAGGGTGTTGCGTGTTTCTGTTAATAAGGTATTAGTCTGATGTCTCATTGGGTCATTGTATACGAATTGATCATCGTGCGTAATTTTGAGGCCCATATACTGTCGTAAAAATATAGTCAATGGGTATTTATTTTCGTAACAATTTGTAATCAATCGGGATGAAGGCATCGGCTGCGTTAATCAGTGACTGGGCGGTAAGGGCTTCGACCCCGTACACTTCCACTCGGGTTTGGTATTTTTCTCTGAGCGTTCTGGCTAAGATGTCAAAATCGCCGTCCCCTGATACCAGTATTAAGACATCGCTGTCTTTGCCGTGTTCAATACCGTCTATGGCGATGCCTACGTCCCAATCGCCTTTGGCGGAGCCATCAGAGCGTTGTATAAAAGGTTTGAGCTTGACGGTGAAGCCAATGGCTCGCAGGATGTTTTGAAACTGCCGCTGTTTTTCATCTCCTCGGTCAATGGCGTACGCTATGGCGCTGACCAGTTCGCGACCTTGTGTGGCCTGTTGCCAAAACAGGTTGTAGTCAAAGGTGCGTCCGAATGTCTGTTTGGTGGTGTAGTAGACATTTTGCACGTCGACTAATATGGTCACTTTTTGCATGCGTTTCTCGTGTGCCGTATGAATAGAATAGATTTGATTATCAATCACTCAGGAGAGAAGAACAATGGCAGAGTTTGAATCCAATCCGCCGCTGACGCCACGGGAAGATAACGCGAAGAGTAATGTGATCATCGCGTACATTTTTATGTTGTTGGGAATTTTTACTGGCGTGTTTTGGTTGATTGGCGCCGTGTGGGCCATGATAAAAGCCACTGAGGCCAGCGGCACCCGTTTTGAAGACCATTATGCCAATATTATTAGCACTTTTTGGTGGGGAATTTTTTGGGGGGTGGTCGGTGTGCTCTTGGCGATTTTTCTGATCGGTTATTTGGTGTTGGTTGCGATCTGGCTCTGGTCGATTTTCCGTATGGTGAAGGGGCTCGGCCGAGCCCTATCGAATCAGTCTTTTAGGTTTGCGCTGTAAACCGTCGCCTTTATTGGTTGACCTGCAGGGTTATTTGGCCGTCTTGATACAATGCCCCTTGTTCTGCCAGATCCCGCAGGGTTCGCAGGCTAAGGGGCGCAGTGGGTTGCACATTTACGGTGAGGTTCTTCGGAGCGATTAGAAACGCTCTTAGGGCGTTGTCTATGTCCGTGGCCTCAGCTGAGCCTTCTTGAGCTAGACCCAGGGCAGACGCTAAACCTAGGTAATTGGTTGGGTCGTCTGACGATACGGAGTAGCGGTGTTGTACCAGCCCTAGTTCTTCGTATTGCAGCGTCAGCGATCCAATTTCAATGTCGTCTTCGTAAATAGATAATAGCGCACTGGGTTGACCCATGGCGATGGAGGCCAGGGTATCGGCGCGCAGATCCCTGATTAGGGTGGTTTTGTCTAATAGCGTGATATCGGCGGAGAGGGTCAGCTTGCCCACGTCTTTGATGTCGAGATGAAATGCCCACGTTAGCTTGTCGTTTTCAATCTCGGAAGACAAGTGCCCCTTGCCGAGCAAGGTGTCTATGCCAGCGGCGCGCATAAGTGCCGCTGTGTCACGAGACAGTTTGGTCGCATCGCTTTGCTGAATCCAGAAGTCGATGTCCAAATTAGGGTGTTCAATGGGGTAACTGTTGAAAGATATCCGAGCGAAGGTGAGCCAAGGGGCATCGGCAGGGCCGACACGGACATTTTCTAGGGAAGGTGTTAGGCTGAAAGGGTTGAAATACAGGCTGTCGTATTGCACTAATCCGCTCAACCCCGCTTGGGCGATTTTTTCTTGCGCTTTATCGTTGGCGTAATTGCCGCCAAAGCGTTGCACTCCGTATACAACAAAAACGCCAAAGCATGATAATAAGACAAAGTGGGTGAAGAGCTTCGCGATTAGGCTTTGTTTGGGCAAGGTGGTTTTGGGCTGTGTGTTTATGGTCAATGTAAGGTCCACTTGTCGGTAAAATGTTGTTAAAAAGTCATTAAAAAAGTGTTGAATCGTCGTAGGTATTCGCGATGATTTTAACGGAAAATGCGTATTATAATCCAAAAGATTTGGGTCTTTTTCATTATTTAAGGAGTGTGTTATTTCATCTTTGATTCCATCACAGGACGATTTGTGGTTTTTGCCGTTAGGTGGGACGGGCGAGATCGGTATGAATATGAATTTATACGGTCACGATGGTCAATGGCTGATGGTAGATTGTGGCGTGTCCTTTAATGAACCCCTGACACCGGGAGAGCTGTCTACGGCGACCACGAAAGCCGAGATTGTTTGCGCTGATCCGCGCTTTATCACTGAACAAAAAGAACGTTTGGCCGGCATTGTCATTACACACGCCCATGAAGACCACGTGGGAGCGCTGCCGTTTTTGTGGCGACGCTTTAAGTGCCCCGTTTACACCACCGCCTTTACCGCCGAAGTGTTGCGCCGTAAGTTAGCGCAGGTGGGACTGACCGACCAAGTGCCTATTATTGAAGTGGCTGAGAACGAAAGTAAGGTGATTGGGGGGTTTACGGTGAAGTGGTTGGGTTTAACCCACTCTGTGCCAGAACCCTTTGGTATGACCATAGCGACGCCAGCCGGTAAGATTTTTCACACGGGCGATTGGAAGATCGACCGAACACCGATATTGGGTAAGGGTTTTTCGTCCAGTGCTTTTAAAGCCTTGGCGAAAGACAATATTTTGGCCATGGTGTGTGATTCCACCAATGCGTTAAAAGAGGGCTTTACCCCTTCTGAAAGCGAGTGTTACCAAGGCTTATTGGCGGCGATAAAAGCAGAGAAAAACCGCGTGGTGGTGGGGTGTTTTAGCAGTAACGTGGCGCGCTTGGTGGCCCTAGGACGCATTGCCCAAGAAACCGGGCGTTACCTAGCTTTAATAGGTCGTTCCTTGATCAATATGGTGGGGGCCGCACGAGTGACGGGCCATTGGCCTGACGATTTGCCAATTATAGACGCGGCGCATCTGGGGTATTTGCCACGGGAAGAAGTGCTCGCGGTGGTGACAGGCAGCCAAGGCGAGCCAAGAGCGACCTTGAACCGTTTGGCGATGAATAATTGTTTTGATTTAACCCTAGAAGCGGACGATCTGGTGATTTTCAGCGCCATGCGCATTCCGGGGAATGAGTTGGCGATAGACAGATTGGTGGCGCAGTTTAAAGGTCGGAAAATTCGTACCTTGCAAGCTCATGACACCGACTTGATGATTCATGTTAGTGGTCATCCTTGTCGTGAAGAGCTCAAGCAGTTGTACAGCTGGGTGCAGCCACAGGTGGCTATTCCGGTGCACGGCGAGCCGAAACATCTGGACGCCAATGCCGACGTGGCACAGCTTAGTCATGTGCCGCAGCAGCTGGTGGGTCGCAATGGGGACTTGTACCAGCTGGCGCCCAGCTTAACCGTGCGCCGACGCGCCGTGCCTGTCGGACGGATTGCGCTGCTTAGGTAAAGGTATATTGACTCGAGGTAACATTATGTCTGTAGGACTCTTATGGTTAGCAGGGGGAGTTATCAGTAGATGTAATATTATTTTTAATTACTTATGTGATTGGTTTTATTCGCGGTATACCCTGAGAACCACACTGCTCTGCTAGATGATTATGTAACTCTTCAATAATGATTTTTCGGGGGTTGTTGATGCGTTCAACAATCCCTATTTTTCGTGAAATTTGCGGTGAACCAAATTCGATTCTTTTTAGGCTGGCCATTTCGGGTCCCTGAAGAAACATATGCGGAACAATGGTTATGCCTAAGCCGCTGCGAACGCAGGTTATGAGCGCATTAATGGTGTCCATTTCTGCGACATCATTGGTAATCACTCCCAAAGCTGAAAGCTCGGTATCAATCACATTCGCCAAGGGAACAGCGCTTTTAAAGCGAATGAAAGGGTACTCATTGAGCATTTCTTTCAGCGGCAGCACTGCCATATCTTCGGGTAAAACCACCCAAAGTGGTTCATCTAGAAATGGCTGCCAATTTAAATGCTGAGGAATACTAATGTGCTCAGCAATGATGGCGGCGTCCAAATGTCCTGATGCCACATCTGAAACTAGTTGTGAAGAAAGGCCAATACGCAGGTTTGTTTTTAAATCCGAGTATTTTGAGCGCATCTTGACCATAGCACCCGGTACAACATTGACCGCGCTTGAGCGCACAGAACCAATCATCAAAGTCCCAGAGATTAAATCTCCTCGTAAAGAGAGCTTGGTGTCCTCTTCCAATCGTATGATCTTGTTTGCCATCTCAACCACTTGTAAGCCTTGCGGTGTGAAAGTGGGTGGCCGAGTACTTCGATCAAATAACTCAGTTCTAAATTCTTGTTCTAATGAAACAACTTGCTGCCCAACCGCGGCAGCCGTCAAATTTACTTTCTCTGCAGCTTGAGAAAAAGTGCCGTACTTGTGGATAGCGAGCAAAGTTTTCAGATGTCTTGTGTTCATATATAAAGAAAACCTTTATTAAAGGTAAATAATTATTCGATATATTAAAGCAAATCTTTTTTGTAGTCTATTTGTATAAGTTTTAAAGCGTTTTTACATAACGTTCTGACGTTTTCCCTAATAGCTTTTCTATACGATGATAAAAACAATATGACAACGAAAAATATCCTTGTTACGGGTCCTAGTTTGGCGCCTAGTGCGATAAAATTTTTAGAGGGAAAGGGTTATACCCCTATTCATACTCCTCCTTATGCGGACAGCGAAGTGATTGCAAGTCTACTCCGTGAAACGCAAGCGGTTGGTATTATCTCTCGGATGGGACGACTGGATGCTGATACCCTCGATGCGGGTCTTCCTCACTTAAAAGTCATTGCCAAACATGGTGTTGGTGTTGACAACATTGATATCGATGCCGCTGCGCAACGCAACATTCCTGTAGTGGTGGCAACGGGGGCAAATGCCGTATCGGTAGCTGAACATACCATCGCTTTAATGTTTTCTACCGTTAAACGTGTGTTGTCTCTTGATAGTAGTCTTCGTGCTGGTCGCTGGGATAAACCAGGGTTTTCTGGTGTTGAACTGGCAAATAAAAATATGGGCTTGTTCGGCATGGGAGCGATTGCTCAAGCGACAGCGAAGATGGCGAAAGGCTTTGGTTTGATCTTATTTGGCTATGACCCATACGCGAGTGATGCCGTGTTTGCAGAGTATGGAGTTACTCGTTGTGACAGCATCGAAGCCTTGCTCGAGAAAAGTCATGTGCTAAGTCTACATTGCCCTCTAACAGATCAAACTCGCGAGATTATTAATGCCGAAAATATTGCCCGTATGCCAAAGGGCAGTTACATCGTCAATACCGCTCGTGGTGGTTTGATTGATGAAGCGGCCTTAGTTGCCGCAATTCAATCCGGTCATCTTGCTGGTGCGGGGCTTGATACTTTCGCTGTAGAGCCACCAACAGCGGATCACCCATTCCTAAAAGAAGACGCCATTGTTGTGACCCCACATATTGGTGGCGTAACAACGGAAGGCAGTACTCGCGTCAGTGAAGATGCCGTTGCTGGTGTCGTAGCGATTGTTGAAGGTGAACGCCTGCCTGCACATCGCATTATTAACCGCAAATTGTTAGCAAACCCAGCACAATTTGTGCTGCAAGGAGAATAAAAAATGTCTATTGGTTTTCAAATTTTTAAGCGTGAGCGTAAAGCTTCTGATGAATTGATTGAAGCTTTTACAGGTCTTCCCGTGGCAAATGTGTCTGATTCAATGAATCGCGTTTTCGCTGCGGGTCCGACACTTCGCCCAATGCACGCATCTGGTGCCATGATTGGTTCAGCCATCACGGTGAAATCTCGCCCAGGTGATAACTTAATGCTACACAAGGCCATTGATATGGCAGAGCCAGGTGATGTGATTGTTGTGGATGCGGGTGGTGATTTAAGCAACGCCTTGATGGGTGAGCTTATGTTGGCTCACGCTATTAATCGTGGTGTTGCAGGTTTTGTACTTAACGGTGCTATCCGTGATTTGGATGCTTTCGTGGAAACCAATCTGCCGACTTTTGCAGCAGGTGTAACCCACCGTGGTCCATATAAAGATGGCCCTGGTGAAGTCAATGTGGCAGTAAGTATTGACGGTATGGTGATTAACCCAGGCGATATCGTAATTGGTGATTGTGATGGTGTTTTAGCGGTGCCACTTGAGCACGCTGAAGCCATTCTAGCTAGTACAATGGAAAAACAAGACAAAGAAGTGAAACAAATGGCCACTATTAAAGCGGGTACGAATGATCGTAGCTGGGTTGATGTTGCTCTAAAAGAAAAAGGCTGCAAATTCCCAGAATAAGCAGCAGGTTGTTAGTTGGTCGTTTTAGTTAAAAAGGCTAGCTATTAGCGTGTTTGAGTCTGAGTAAAGATTCAAACATTCAGGGGGGATCGCTCCCAATTAAATTTAAAAATCTCGGAGAAGACGCATGTTCAATTATAAAAAGAAAGCTGCGCTTATGAGTGCCTTGTTATTCGCATCGGGTGCTGCATTGGCTGATTACCCAGAAAAAACTATCACATTAATCGTTGGTTTTTCTGCGGGTGGTGGTACTGATGTGATGGCTCGTAATGTTGCCCCATACGTTGAAAAATACCTTGGAAATAATGCCAGCATCGTGGTGAAAAACGTTCCTGGTGCTAGTGGACAGATCGGTATTACCGAAGTCGCTCATTCTGATCCTGATGGCTACACCATAGGTACGTACAACCTTCCTGGTATGATGGCGCGTACATTGGATAGAGATTCTAAGTATTCTGCAGACAGTTTTACGTACCTTGCCAATATCGTTAGCGATCCAAACGTTATCGTTACCTCTAAAAAATCAGGGATCACTAATGCCAATGAATTTATCGAAGCGGCTAAAAAAGCGCCCAAATCCATTACCGTTGGCATGTCAAGTCTAGGTGGTGATGATCATCTTGGTTTAACTAAGTTTCAAAATATCACAAACACTGAATACACCATCATTCCTTTCAAAGGCTCTTCTGGTGCACGTACCGCGGTAATGGGTGGACATGTTGCAGCAGCCGTTTTGAATATTTCTGAAGTGGCGGCTTTTAAAGATGAATTGAATGTCATTGGTGTTGCTCGGTCAAAACGTTCTGAATTTGCTCCAGATGTTAAAACCTTTAAGGAACAAGGCGTAGAATTTTATAACGGGGCATTACGTGGTTTCGTTGCCCCTGCAGGTTTACCTATTGATATAGAGTTAAAACTACTTGAGGCGTTTAATAAAGCCGCCAATGATCCTGAAATGTTGGCGAAAATGAATGCGACTGCTAATCCTGTTGAGGCGTCTATCGGACCTGATTTTAAACGGCTAAATGATGAACTGTATCAACTGGCTAAACAAGCGTGGGAAACCACTCCTTGGAAATAACGTACGCAGTGCGGAGGATCGCCTCCGCACCATAATTTACTTAATAGGTAGTGGCTTGTGATGAATAATAACAATACAAACCCATTGTTGCGGCCGATGATAGTCATTGCATTTTGCATTTTTATCGCATCTGCTGCATTTCTTATCCCAGCGTTAGAACTAACGGGTAGGGCTTCTCTGTTACCCGTTGCTATGCTTATCGCTCTGATGGTGTTGTCAGTCATCTTAGTGATAACGGATATTAAAAAGGCTCGAACGAATAAAACGCCTTATAAACCCGCTCTTCAATCTCCAGGACGTGTACTTGGTGCACTACTCTCGGTTCTTGTATTCGTCACCAATGTTGATCTTCTCGGATTTTATTTGGCTACCGCTATTTTTGTGCCAGTTGCTGCGTATCTTTTTGGTTGTCGAAGCCTAAAGGTTTTGGTGGCTTCTGATGTCATTGTTGTTGTCGGTATTTATTTAATCTTTGGCATGGCAATGGTTAAAGATTTCCCTATGGGTTCTATTTGGTAGAGGTGACAGATTATGTACATGGATCTAATTTCAGCTCTTCCGAGCGTTCTCACGTTTGATAATTTTTTTGCCATTGTGATTGGTGTTCTATCGGGTATTGCAGTGGGCGCTATGCCAGGTCTTAGTGCAACTATGGCGATTTCTGTTTTGGTACCTTTCACATTCGGCCTTGATCCGCTGGTTGCGTTGGGTTTGATGGCTGGTATTTATAACGGCGCTATGTATGGTGGTGCGATTCCGGCAATATTGTTGCGTATACCGGGCACACCTGCTGCCGTAGCAACCAGTTTTGATGGTTACCCTATGGCGCAACAGGGGCGTGGTGGTTTTGCATTACAGATTGCGGTGGTTTCCTCTGCTATTGGTGGTATTGCTAGTGCTCTAGCCTTGATGTTGCTTGCTCCGCCATTAGCAAAAGTCACACTATTATTTGGGCCTTCTGAAGTCTTTTGGATCGCTGTGTTTGGGCTGTGTAGCATTATCTTTTTATTAGGAGAAAGTCCAATAAAAGGTTTGATTAGTGCGTGCTTTGGTATTTTTGTTTCTATGGTAGGAGCAGACCCTATTACTAGTGAAGACCGTTTTATTTTTGGACAACTTGAGTTATTAGATGGCATCAACATGGTTATTTTGTTGGTTGGTCTTTACGCCATGCCACCGGTCATCGATTTGCTTGAGCAGCCACTAGATACTAAAGAGGCTGGTAAAGCACTAAAAACAGAATCCTTGTTACGCAGCCTACCAAAGATGTTCCACTTCTGGAAAACGTGGCTTCGTTCATCTTTAATTGGTATTTGGATTGGTATTTTGCCAGGCGCTGGTGGTTCAATGGCGGCTTTTATGTCTTACAATGAGGCGCGTCGTGCGAGTAATAACCCAAATGAGTGGGGCCAAGGTGAGCCTGAAGGGGTTGCCGCAGCTGAAACGGCGAATAATGCTGATACTGCATCTGCTTTGATTCCTGCATTGACGCTAGGTATCCCAGGGACCGCAGTAGCAGCTGTTATGTTGGGTGGTTTGTTGGTGCATGGCTTACAGCCAGGACCAATGCTATTCCGTGATAATCCAGATATTGTATTTGGTTTTATGTGGCAGTTTTTGTTTGGTGCTATTTTGTTGATTTTTCTTGGTGGTTCATTGGCAACAAATAGCTTCTCCCATCTATTGAAACTTCCTCGTCCAGTACTGGGATCCATCATTATTGTCTTAATGTTTATCGGGGTGTATTCGATTAACGAACGTATGTTCGATGTCTATTTAATGTTGGGGTTTGGCTTAATCGGTTATGTCATGGATAAGTTTAAATTTCCATTACCTCCTGTAGTATTGGGATTGATCTTGGGTGGTTTTGCTGAAGAAAATCTTCGCTTAACGTTGTTGATTGGTCAGGGGCAATGGTCTGCTTTGTTTGCCAACACAACTAGTCTAGTGTTGGTCGCCATGACAATTGCTGTAGTAGTTGGTCCTATGCTTAAGCGTCTCTTTGTAAAGACTAAATAATGAACAGTTAACTTGGAAAAGGCTGAGTTCCTAACGGAGACAGCCTTTATGCTACGAAAATATTTTATAGCGGTTTGAATTATGCCTCTTTGGTGATACCCAAGAAGGCTTATTAGATGGATGGTTTTGTGAATCTTGATCGATTTGACTTTAATCAATTGTATGTATTTTATGTACTATATGAAGAAAGAAGCTTGAAGCATGCTGCCGAAAGGATGAATCTATCGCAATCGGCAATTAGTCATAAACTAAGTGGTTTACGTAAAACGTTCAACGATCCTTTATTTGAACGAAAAAATAGACAGATGCAACCTACACTATTTTCAGAGAAACTGGTTATTGAAATTGAACCAATAATAAAACAGCTTTTTAGTTTTTATAAAAAAATAAATGATTTTAGAACTATTAAAAGCGCTTAATTCATTTTTAATTTTGAGGATTTTATAGTTTAAAGCTTAAGTTCTATTTACTTCCTTCTCATAAGTTTTACCATTTTTTTGAGTTTAAGCATTTCAATAAACCTAGCAAAGAATCTATTACTCCTCACAGGCTTTATTAAATGTCAATAATAGGCGCAAAGACGGTTTTGGCCGGTTGGCCGGGGATTTCTTTGGCCAGTCTGGGGACCAAGTACCCGGGCAGTTCGGCGGCGACTTTCCCCATCAGGTGTTGTGCTTTTTCAATGCGAATATCAAAGTGCGCGGCGCCTTCGACTGGGTCTAGGGTAAACAAATAATAGGGTAATAGGCCGGCGCTAAAGACGGCTTCGCTCAGTTGCACTAGGGCTTCGACGCTGTCGTTGACGCCTTTGAGCAGTACCGCTTGATTGAGCAAGGTGATGCCTGCGCTTTTCAGCTTGCGGGCGGCTTGAGACACTTCCTCGTCCACTTCGTTGGCATGATTAATGTGCCAGACCATGACGATGTCAAGACGACTTTCGGTGATCCAGGCGAGCATGTCGTCACACACGCGGGCAGGGATGACCACCGGTAAGCGTGAATGAATGCGCAGGCGTTTAATTTGCGACAAGGCTTCCAGTTTTCGGACTTTGTCCGCCAGTAAGGCGTCTTTCATCATGAGTGGGTCGCCACCGCTCAAGATCACTTCGTTGACCTCGGGATGGCGCTGTAAGTAGTCAATCACGGATTGCCATTCGGCTTGCGCTAGCTGATTGTCGCCATAAGGAAAATGACGTCGAAAACAGTAGCGACAATTGACCGCGCAGGTGCCCGTGGTGATGACCAATAGGCGGCGCTTGTATTTGTGTACTATGGCTTTTTGCGGGTTGTGGTCGGCTTCTTCTAGCGGGTCTTTTGTATAGCCCGCGACCTTCTGCATTTCCATCGCGCTGGGTAAGACTTGCAGTAGCAGTGGGTCGTTTGGGTTGCCATATTCCATGCGCGACAAATAGGGCCGTGGCACCAGTAATTTAAAATTCTGATGAGCGGCGGCGCCCTGTTGCGCTAGGTGGTTGGGCAGTCCGAGCTGGGTCACGAGCTCGGGCAGGGACGTAATTGCCTGAGCGAGGTGTTCAGGCCAGCTTACCTTCTTCTGTGTTTGTATCGGAGTCACGTCAAATATCTGCAAAATTGTGTTCTTTTGGGTTATGATTGCGTCCACTTATTTATGGCTGATTAGGCCAGTGGCTCTCAGAGATCTTTGCAAACACTCTTTTTTATTTAAAGTGGTTTGCAGAGATCTTGGGACTGACATGATACGCCAGTCAGAGCTTTTTCTCTAAAAATATACTGTGAGGATGTATGGCTAATATAACTACCAGCGACATGCGCGGCGGCACGAAAGTTATGGTCGATGGCGACCCATGTGCGGTGCTAGACAATGAACACGTAAAACCCGGTAAGGGTCAAGCGTTTAACCGTTTGAAATTGCGTAATTTACGTTCTGGTCGCGTTTGGGAGCGTACCTTTAAATCTGGCGATACGCTAGAAGGCGCTGATGTGATGGACACCGATATGGAGTACTTGTACACCGACGGTGAATTCTGGCATTTCATGGCCGTAGATGGTTCTTTTGAGCAACACGCAGCGGACCAAACGGCCGTTGGTGATGCGATGAAGTGGTTAAAAGAGCAAGAAAAATACGTGGTCACTCTGTACAACGGTGCGCCATTGGCGGTGTCTGCGCCTAACTTTATTGAGTTAGAAGTCACAGAAACAGACCCAGGCGTGAAAGGCGATACCGCTAACGGCGGTTCTAAGCCAGCGACCTTGGTGACGGGCGCGGTGGTTAAAGTGCCTTTATTCATCAATATTGGTGAAGTTTTGCGAGTGGATACGCGCACCGGTGAATACGTGTCCCGCGCGACGGGCAAGTAACGCCACTCCCGTAGCCTAAGTGTATTCTCAAACCCGAGTTCGATGTGATCGAACTCGGGTTTTTTTATGCTCAAATTGACCTAGGGCCATTTCTAGTGATGGTTTCATGTTTCGCTCGTATTTTGTGCAAAATTTTCTTTTTCGCGGCTTTTGTGTTTCATTTGAATTGCAATTGTATTTCAAATGAAACCTTACTATCATCAAAGTGTCATATTTACTTTCTATAGTGGTTCTTTCTTTTCTAATAAAAACTCATTGTGAGGGACACGGAAATGCATAAATTGAAATTAGCGTCAGTGTTGGTCGGTTTGTCTATGGCTGGATCAAGCTTCGCGGCAACGCAAGTGGAGTGGTGGCATGCCATGGGGGGCGCCAATGGTGAAAAGGTCAATTCAATCGCTAAAGCCTTTAATGGTTCACAAGACAATTATGAAGTGAAGCCAGTCTACAAGGGTAACTACACAGAAACCATGACATCGGCGATTGCGGCGTTTCGTGCTAAGCAGCAGCCGGCTATTGTGCAGGTGTTTGAAGTGGGCACAGCGACTATGATGGCCGCAGAAGGGGCGATTTACCCTGTTCATAAGCTGATGCAGGAGTCTGGTCAGCCGTTGGATGAGAGCGCTTTTTTGAGCGCGGTAACTGGGTATTACACCAACAGTGACGGCAATATGCTTTCTATGCCTTTTAACAGTTCAACGCCAGTGCTTTATTACAACAAAGAATTGTTTGCTAAAGCAGGGATTAGCCAAATCCCGACGACATGGCAAGAAGTGGAAAGCGTGTCGAAACAATTGCAATCGGCAGGCGTTGGCTGTGGCTTCACCACCGCTTGGCAGTCTTGGGTACATTTAGAGAACTTCAGTGCTCGTCATAATGTGCCGTTTGCTACCTTGGATAATGGTTTTGGTGGCTTGAAAACTGAACTGACCTTCAATGGCCCGCTGCAAGTGGCTCACATTGAGAAAATGGGCGAGTGGCAGAAAAACGGCATTTTTAGCTACTCTGGACGTACTAACGACGGTGCGGCGAAATTCTACAGCCAAGAGTGCGCCATGTTTACAGAATCGTCCGCAGGTTACGCGGGTATCACGCGTAATGCGACTTTCGATTTTGGTGTGACTGAGCTGCCATACTGGGAAGGCAAAGTTGATCAGCCTTCTAATACCATCATAGGCGGCGCTTCTTTGTGGGTGTTGCAAGGCCATTCTAAAGAAGAATACAGCGCGGTAGCGTCTTTCTTAAGCTTCTTATCAAGTGCTGAAGTTCAAGCGGATTACCATCAGGTAACAGGTTATTTGCCGATCACAGAAGCTGCTTACGACTTGACCACAAAGCAAGGTTTTTATGCAGCGAATCCAGGCACAGAAACGGCGGTTTTGCAAATGACAACGGGCACGCCAACAGCGAATACCAAGGGATTGCGTTTGGGTAACTTTGTGCAAATCCGTGGTGTGATCGATGAGGCATTAGAGTCTGTTTGGAGCGGCGATGTGGACGCACAAACGGCGCTTAATTCGGCGGTAACGCGTGGTAATGCGCTGCTTCGTCGTTTTGAAAAAGCCAACGATTAATACGAAAGTAATCGCCCTTATGCTGATGGTATAAGGGCGTTTTTTTGTGCTTGTATCTGTGTTTTGTTGGTGTTTTTAGTGCGTTTTTAGGTGTTTCTCGTGCGTTTTTTTAATGCGTATTTTTTATTTATTTGGATTGTCCGATGACAGTGACCTTTCCCCAAAAAGGCTTGCCTTGGTTGTTGCTTTTGCCCCAGCTACTGGTAACCGCCGTTTTTTTTCTTTGGCCCGCTGAACAAGCGTTAGAGCAAGCGTTTTATCGAGAAGACGCGTTTGGCTTGAGCCGTGAATTTGTTGGTTTGGAAAACTTTGCCGATTTATTTTCGGACCCTTTGTATTATCAGTCTCTTGTGACCACCTTGGTGTTTAGCTTTTCGGTGGCGATTGCTGGATTGTCGGTGGCGTTGCTGTTGGCGGTGATGGCCGATCGAATCATTCGAGGGAAATTGGCGTATCAAACTTTATTGATCTGGCCGTACGCTGTGGCGCCTGCTTTGGCGGGTGTGCTGTGGTGGATTTTATTTGACCCTAGCATGGGGCCAATTGCCCTTTGGTTAGGTGCTGCCGGAGTAGAGTGGAATCATTACTTGGATGGTAATCAGGCGATGATTTTGGTGGTAATTGCCTCGACATGGAAGCAAATCAGTTACAACTTCTTATTTTTCTTGGCGGGGTTGCAGGCGGTTCCGCGTTCTTTAATCGAAGCGGCGGCCATTGATGGTGCCAGTCCGTTTAAGCGTTTTTGGACTATTGTGTTTCCTTTGCTGTCTCCGACAACGTTTTTCTTGTTGGTAGTGAACCTAGTGTATGCCTTCTTTGAAACCTTTGGAGTAATTGATGCGACCACCAAAGGCGGCCCAGGGCAAAGTACCACGACCCTGGTGTATAAAGTCTTTGATGACGGTTTTGTTGGTTTGGATTTGGGCGGATCGGCGGCGCAATCGGTGATCTTGATGGGCATTGTTGGCCTGATGACGGTGGTTCAGTTTCGCTTTATTGAGCGTAAGGTGCAGTACTCATGATAGAGAATCGACCTTGGTTAACCTTTACGAGTCATGCCACCTTGTTGTTGGGGATTGCTTTGGTAGCTTTGCCTGTATGGATGGCGCTGGTGGCTTCGACGCATCCTGCGTCGGCGTTTGGGGTTGGGCACATTCCTTTGTGGTTTGGTGATGCTGGCGCCGCAACTTGGGGCGCGGTGTTATTTGACAAGGCGGGCAACGGTGTTGATGTGCCAGTGTGGTTTATGATGCTCAATTCCCTGATTATGGCGTTGGGCATCACTTTTGGCAAAATCGCTATTTCCTTATTATCTGCCTATGCGATTGTATTCTTCCGCTTCCCGTTGCGTGGTTTTTGCTTCTGGATCATTTTTATGACTCTGATGCTGCCGGTTGAAGTGCGTATTGTGCCGACGTTTGAGGTGGTGGCGAACTTGGGTTTGCTCAACAGTTATACGGGGTTGACGCTGCCTTTGATTGCCAGTGCCACGGCGACGTTTTTGTTTCGTCAGTGTTTCTTGAGTATTCCTGGGGAGCTGGTGGAAGCGGCGCGTATGGATGGGGCGGGGCCTTGGCGGTTCTTTTTTGATATTTTGCTGCCCCTGTCGCGAACCAATATCGCGGCCTTGTTTGTTATTTTGTTTATTTACGGTTGGAATCAATATCTCTGGCCTTTGTTGATCACTACGGACGATGCCTATTACACCTTGGTTATGAGTATTAAGCGCATGTTGTCGGTGACCGATGGGGATATTGCCTGGAATCAGATCATGGCGACCACCTTGTTGGCGATGTTGCCCCCTGTCGCTGTGGTGATAGGCATGCAGCAGCTGTTTGTGAAAGGTTTAGTGGATTCGGAGAAGTAGTCATGACGGACGTTATTTTAGAAAAAGTCGGCAAAACCTACCCTAATGGTTTTCATGCTATCCCTAGTGTGGATTTATCGATTGAGGAAGGGGAATTTATTGTTTTGGTTGGGCCATCGGGTTGTGGTAAATCCACCTTGTTGCGTATGGTGGCGGGGTTAGAGAGTATTTCCACGGGTGAGCTGCGCATTCGTGGCGAGCGCATGAATGACAAGGAGCCGGCTGACCGCGATATTGCTATGGTGTTTCAGAATTACGCTTTGTACCCCCACATGACGGTCTACAACAATATGGCGTATGGTTTAAAAAATCGTGGCATGGCGAAAGAGTTGATCGCGGAAAAAGTCACGGATGTGGCGACTATGTTGGGGTTGACTGAGTTGTTGCAGCGTAAGCCGCGGCAATTATCCGGTGGTCAACGTCAGCGGGTGGCCATGGGGCGTGCCATGGTGCGAGATCCGAAAGTCTTCTTGTTTGATGAGCCCTTGTCGAATCTGGATGCTAAATTGCGGGTGCAGATGCGGGTGGAGATTCGTCAGTTGCAGCGTAAGTTGGGTACCACGACTTTGTACGTGACCCACGATCAGGTGGAAGCCATGACCTTGGCGGACCGCTTGGTGGTGTTGAACAAAGGTAAGGCTGAGCAGATAGGTACTCCCATGGATTTGTACAATAAACCGGCGACCCCGTTTGTGGCCGCGTTTATTGGTTCGCCTTCGATGAACTTGCTCGGTGCCAATCTGACTGAGCAAGGCATCAAGGTTTCCGACGCGCTTACGTTGCCCTTGTCTCATCGGCATCGTGGTTCGATTGTGTGGGGCATTCGCCCAGAGCATCTGGCGGTGTCGGATGAGCAAAATGCTGATTTCGCTTTGCGCATTCAGGCGGTAGAATCCTTAGGGGCCGAGACCTTAATTCACGGTAAAATAGATACGGCGTCTGGTGACGGTGAGCCTATGGTGGTGCGTCTATCTGGACCGCACTTGCCGGACATCAATAGTGTGATGTGGCTGACGGCGCCAGCGCAACACTGGCACTTATTTGACGCAATGACTCAGCAGAGGTTGTGAAATGACGATGCAAACTGACACGCTTGTGAAGCGTGATTCTTTGAAAGAAAAAGTGTTGAAAACAAAGGTAATGGGGCACCGTGGTGCGGCGTTATTGGCACCTGAAAATACCTTGGCGTCGGTGCGTGCCGCGGCCGAGGCTGGCGCGACCTGGGTCGAAATCGATGTGTATTTGATCGCGGAAGGGGGCTTGGTCATTTTCCATGACGATACTCTGGATCGCTGTACTAATGGATCGGGTGTAACGCGTGAAGCGCGTCCTACCGAGGTGGCGGAGTTAGACGCTGGCGCTTGGTTTTCCGAGAAATTTGTTGGGGAAAAAGTGCCGACCTTGTTGGAGGCCTTGGAGTGCATTCAGTCGTTAAACTTGGGGTTGAATCTTGAGATTAAGCACGATGGCGCGGATGTGGAAAACATTGTGCCCGCGGTGATGGCGATGTTGCGCGATCATTGGCAAGACAATGACCGTCTGATGATCTCCAGCTTTAACTTGGCGGCGTTAGAGCTGTGTTACGAGATTGATCCTCAGCGTCATCTTGCGCCCTTGTATGAAGACATTCCTGAGGACTGGCAAGAGCAGCTTGCCGGTATTGAAGCATACAGTCTGAATTGTGATTACTCCCGTTTGACCGAAGCGCAAGCACGCGCGGTGAAAGCCGCTGGCTATAAACTGCTGTGTTATACCGTGAATGACCCGCAAACAGTGGAAGGGCATTGGGCGTGGGGCATGGATGCGGTGATTACGGATGACCCAACGCGGTTTGCTTCACTATTGATGAAATAATGTAAGGGTGCCGTGTGGAGCTAAATGAGCGACAAAACCAGATATTAAACTGGGTGCAGCAAGAAGATGCCTTATTAGTGGAGCAGATGGTGGCCCGTTTTAAGGTGTCATCACAAACCATTCGTAAGGACATTAATCAGCTGGCGGAGCGTCATCTGGTGCGTCGAACTCATGGTGGGATTGCGCCGCTATCCAGTGCCGAAAATTTGCCGTTTGACCATCGTCAGTTTTTGAACAGCGAGGCAAAAATGGCGATTGCGGCCCAGGTTGCACAGATGATTCCCAGTGGCGCCTCGGTGTTTTTGGGTATTGGCACCACGGTGGAGTACGTGGCGAAAGCCTTAGTGTCTCATCACGATTTGCAAGTGTTTACGAACAATTTAACCGTGGCGACTATCTTGGGGAATTACCCACATATTCGCGTCCGTGTACTGGCTGGGAAATTGCGTCATCAGCACCATGATTTGGTCGGTGAAGACACCTTGTCAGGCTTAAGGCAGTATTATTTTGACTATGGCGTACTTGGCTGTGGTGGCATGGACGAAGAACAAGGGGTGTTGGATTTTGACCCCGAAGAAGCGGCGGTAAGTCGCGTGTTGGTGGAGCAAAGCCGCCACAGTTTGCTGGTGGTCGATCAGCATAAATGGGGACGCAAAGCCATGGCGCGAGTGCAGCCTTTCGCTTCGATCGATTGGCTGTTTAGTGATGCGCTCACCGACGCACAAATCCGTTTACTCACCGCTCACGGTGTTCAAATTCAACTTTGTTCTTAGGACGACTATGTCGATATCTGCTGTTTCTGCGCTTTCTCTTACTGACCTTGAGACTAGCACCTGCCAAAATTTACGGTTTATTTTAACGGATTTTGATGACACCTTGACTTGGGAAGGTCAGTTGCCGGTAGCAACCTTACAAGCCTTGGCGCAATTAGAAGCCGAGGGGGTTAAGGTGATTCCCGTCACGGGGGGCTGTGCGGGTTGGTCAGATATGATTGCCCGGGCTTTACCCGTGGATGGGGTGATTACCGAAGGGGGAGCGTGTTTTATTGGCAAGACCTCTGAGCGCCATCTCACTTATGCGTTTTGGCGCGATGAGTCAGCGATGCGTGCAGAGCAGGCGCGGATATTGGCGCAAGTGAATCCCTTGTTATCGCAATTTCCTCGTTTACGTTTGGCGCGAGATCAGGCTTATCGTTTGACTGATGTGGCGATTGATTATGCGCAAGATGTGAAACCCGCGGCGGTGGAGGAAAAAGACGCCTGCTTGGCGGCGCTTCTGGCGCTGGGTTTAAACGCCAAGGCAAGCTCAATCCACATTAATGTCTGCTCTCCAGGCTATGATAAATTTGCCATGGCACAGCGAGTGTTGACTGAGGTGTATGGATTGAGCGCGCAAGAACAGGAAGCGCAGGTTTTGTACGTTGGGGATGCACCCAATGATGAAAGCATGTTTGCGCGTTTTCCGTTGAGCGTCGGGGTGGCCAATATTGCTGAGCATTTGCCTATGATGCGACATCGTCCTCGTTATCAAACCACGCAACCGGGTGGTTTGGGCTTTGCTGAACTGACTCAGGTGATTTTAACGGCGAGGCAGGAACCTTAACAAATTCGACCAATGTCATCGCAAATCAACACTTAAGTGCAATTAAATGCGTTATAGCCTGTCTTTTGTCTAGAGAGTATTTTAGCATTGGCAGAAGTAGCGGATTCTAATTTACATGAGGTTGATTATGGTGGACTCTTTGCGTATCTGGCGACGTATGGCGATGCCAGATCCTGTGCGTGTTCATCGTTTTCGAAGCTTGCCTGAGCAGGGCCCTAAGGTGTTGTTCTTTAGTGGTGGCTCGGCGCTGAATAAAATCAGCCGAGTGCTTAAAGAATACACTCATCATTCTATTCATTTGGTGACGCCTTTTGATTCGGGGGGCAGTTCCGCTCGTTTAAGGGCGGAGTTCGATATCCCTGCGGTGGGGGATTTGCGCAGTCGTCTTATGGCGCTGGCCGATGAAACCGTCATGGGGCAACCTGAAGTCTATGAATTATTTACCCATCGTTTGTCTCAGGAAGAAGCCGTTTCGGTGCTAAAAAGCCAATTGCAGCAGCTTGTTGTTGGCGAACACCCTCTTATTGAACGCATTCCTAATCCCATGAAAGCCCTGATACAAACCCAGCTTGCGGTGACTCAGTCGCGTATTCACGATGACTTTGATTTGCGTGGCGCCAGTATTGGCAATCTGATTATGGCGGGCGGGTATCTTAATAATCAGCAGCAATTGGACCCGATTGTGTTTTTGTTTTCTCGTTTAATCAGAGCGCTGGGCGAGGTGAAAACCACTATAGATGCCAGTTTGCACCTAGGAGTTGAGTTAGAAAACGGCGATGTTGTGTTGGGGCAACACAGGATCACAGGCAAAGAAACTCAGAGGTTACCTAGTCCTATAAAGCGCATGTGGCTAAACAAAGGTTTGCGTTATATTCGTCCCACGAACTGTCACATTGCGGAAGACCGCAAAGACGCCATCGAAGGAGCGGATTTAATTTGTTATCCCCCAGGCAGTTTTTACAGCAGTCTACTGGCTAATCTGATACCAGAAGGAGTGGGGCGCGCCATTTGTCATAATCCCAATCCTAAAGTGTATTTACCGAATCTAGGGGTAGACCCAGAACAGCAGGGTTTACCTATTATGGAAAGAATAGAGCGTTTGATCGCTGTTGTACTGAAAGATACGGTACTGGAGGATGTGGCGCCTGCAGAGAAAGAAACGGACAGTGCTGTCTTGTCGGCGCTGGATTATGTGTTAATGGATTCGGATTACGATTACGGTGACTTGGATGAAGCACGGCTTAGGTCGCTGAATATTCAAGTGATTAAAACCCCGCTTATCACCCGCAAGGTAAATAAATACGATGAGCGCTTGGTCGCTCAGGCGTTATTGTCGCTTGCTTAACGGTTTTTGTCTGATTGACGACCTAGTGGTTCGCTAAATAATAAAAATACCCAGAATAATTGTAAGGACTAACAATATAGGGTAATAAGTGGGGTTGTGTAACCACGCGGGATAGCGTGATTTTACAGTAAGTTACATATTGAAGCTCGATTGCGTGCGATGATACGGCCTTGTGATATCAGCTTTTGCTTGAATATGGTTTGTTAAGCGATATGTTAGACAAATATTTTTAGAAAAACATTTAGAAAGACACTTTAAAAGACACTGAACAAGACCTCTTAAGAGTGACATTGTATGACAAAAAGAGAATGGCAATGAGTACACGTGTACTAATCTGTGATGATTCAAAGATGGCGAGAAAGCAGTTGGCCAGAATATTACCAGAAGACTGGGATGTACTGGTGGACTTTGCTGAGCACGGCCAAGAAGCACTGGATAAAATGGCGTCCGGCAAAGTCGATATTTTGTTTCTAGATTTGAACATGCCGGTCAAAGACGGGTATGAAACGCTGGAAGCCATGCAGTCATTTACCCATCTCCCTGCGGTGATTGTGGTGTCTGGGGATGTCCAACCCAAAGCCGTTCAAAGGGTCAAGGACTTAGGGGCGATGGCATTTCATAAGAAGCCCGCTTCGGCTGAAGAGCTGAGAGGCTTGTTGCTTTCCTTAGGCTTGTTTACTCCTACAGACGGGAAATCCCTGTCAGTGGCTCCCCATTCGGTATCGGCGGCCGAGCAGTTCACCCTGAATGAGTGTCTTCAAGAAGTGGCTAATATTGCCATGGGACGTGCCGCCAGTGTGTTGGCTGATATGTTGAATGTCTTTGTTAAGCTGCCCGTGCCTAAGGTGAGTATTCTTGAGGTCGGCGAGTTACAAATGGCCTTGGATTACAGCATTAAAGACAGCAGCTGTTCTGCGGTGTCCCAAGGTTTTGTTGGTTCTGGTGTGGCGTTTGAAACTCTGCTTATCTTCAGTGACTCTAGTTTTCCGGATATGGCCAGTTTGCTTAATGTCAGTGAGGAGATTACCAGCGTTGTAGAGGTTGAGCTGTTAATGGATGTCTCTTCTGTGCTGGTTGGGCCTTTTATTGACGCGCTTGGGAAGCAGCTGAATATCGACTTCAGTCAGGGGCATCCTTCGCTATTGGCTCAGCATGCAAAGGTATCGGATTTGGTTAACACAAAACGGGCTAAGTGGAAGCGTACTCTTGCTGTTGAAATTGCTTATGAGGTAGAAAATTATCAAATAAGTTGTGATCTGATGCTGTTGTTCACAGAAGATTCTGTGTCAATGCTAGAGAATTTATTGTCCTATTTGGTAGAGGAAGATTGACTCCATGAGTAACGCTGCAGAAGACATGATGGAACTACACTGGCTGTTTGATATGCTTCAGCATATTGATGTCGGCTTGGTGGTGTTAAATCGCAATCATGAGATTAAGCTGTGGAACAGTTTTATGGAAAACCACAGTGGTGTGAGTTCTTCCATTGCCAAAGAGCAATCCCTTTTTAAGGTTTTTCCGCAAATCAATCAACACTGGCTACAAAATAAGCTGGATAACGTCATCGCCTTGCGAACTCCGATTTTTATCTCTTGGGAGCAGCGGCCGCATTTGTTTCCTTTTAAAGGTTATCGCCCGATTACCGGTGTGGCGGAACAGATGTATCAGAATGTCGCGCTGCGCCCGATTACCAACCCAGACGGTTCTGTTGCCTACGTGTGTATGGTGGTGTATGACGTGACGGATGTGGCAACCAATAAGGAATCTTTGTCACAAGCCAATCTACGTTTAGATTACCTTAGTAAGATCGACCCGTTAACGGAGTTGAATAATCGCGGTAGCTTAGACAAAGCCCTTCAGGTTACTTATGACACCTTTAAATTAAGACCCAATGAAACGCATTCTTTAGTGATGGCCGATGTGGATTTTTTTAAGAAGGTCAATGACGTGTATGGCCATACGGTAGGCGATTTAGTACTGAAGGAAGTGGCGCAAATTCTCTCTAGCAACAAAAGAAAAGGGGATTTTGTTGGTCGTTACGGTGGTGAAGAGTTTGCCATTCTGTTACCCCATACGGACACCGCCAGTGCGTTGTTCTTTTGTGAAAAAATACGCAAAAAAATCGCGGCCGCTAAAATTGCTGCGCCAGAAGGTGAGGTCAGTGTGACTATGAGTTTTGGGATATCACAAGCCAAATCGGTGGATAAGTCAATTTCAGAATGGATCAGTCGCTCAGACAATGCCTTATATAAAGCCAAAGAAAGTGGCCGTAATCAATCTGTTGTGGAAAGCTAGGCTACTCTTAGTGTTAGTTAATGTGAGTCGTTTGAGGAGAATACATGATTCGTAAAACATCTTCCATACTATTGGCCTTGGGTGTGCTGGCCAGCGCGTCACAAGCGCAAACCCTGTCCACTATGTCTACTGATATGGCTGCGCCGGAAACCCTGCACGCCTTGTTGTCTGACAATACGCTGATTAAATTTAATGCGGCTGAGCCTGCAGTGGTAAAGAATCGGGTGTCGTTACAAGGCTTTAGTCAATCCGATGAGCGCATTATGGGGATCGATTTTCGCGTTGCTTATGGGGTTATGTATGCCGTATCAAACCTAGGCCAAATGTACACTATTGATACGGAATCCGGTCAAATGACTCCTATTGGCAAGCCGACTCAAGGTGTGCGGTTGGACGGGGAATTGTATGGGGTAGACTTTAACCCTGCGGCCGACCGTATTCGTGTGGTTACAGACGGCGGTGTGAATGGCCGCATGCACCCAGAAACAGGCCTTTATGTGGATAACCAGTCAGAAATGTCGGGGGTTCAGTTCGATGGGGATTTGCAATACAGTGCGGATGATGTGGCCTACGGTTTGACGCCTCGTTTGGTTGCGGCGGCCTATACCTATAATGCAAAAAACAACAAGTTGACGACGAACTTTGCGATTGATGCAGCACAAGGTACCTTGGTGACACAGGGAACGCGCGAGACAGAGGTGAATCAGGTGTCGCCCAATACAGGAAAACTCTATACCGTTGGTTCGTTAGCGACGGGACCTGTGGTGGATGCGCATTTTGATATTGCGGACGTGACTAATGCGGCTTATGTGGCATTAAGCACACAAGACAAGGCGTCTTATACTTTGTATAAAATCAACCTTGATAATGCCGAACTGACGAAGATAGGTGAATTGGCTTCTGGTAACGCTATTGTGGGAATGGCCATTGAACCTTAACCGTGTTGTGTATTTTTTCTTTGCTGGGCTAGTGTGTTTTTGGCTGCCCAGTGCGGGGGCTGACACCTTGACTGTCGATGTGTCATCGACGGTAGGAAAGCCTTTAGATTACAGTGTGGTCTTTTTAGAGCCCTTGTCTTTGTCAGCTGACCTTGCGGATCAAGCGCCCCC
The DNA here is from genome assembly GCF_003721245.1 of Marinomonas hwangdonensis. Classification (GTDB taxonomy): domain Bacteria; phylum Pseudomonadota; class Gammaproteobacteria; order Pseudomonadales; family Marinomonadaceae; genus Marinomonas; species Marinomonas hwangdonensis. The sequence goes on from NZ_RIZG01000010.1 coordinate 84,307, forward strand.
CAAGGCGGTGATTGCCCAAGAACAAAGCCTATTTATACCGGCCATTTCGGTTTTACAAACAGGCACTCAGGTGGAATTCCCTAATCTGGATACGGTTCGCCATCATGTGTATTCTTTTTCAGAGGCAAAAACCTTTGATATAAAACTGTATCTTGGGCGAGCGCCATCGAGTGAGCTGTTTGATCGTCCTGGCGTGGTGGCATTGGGTTGCAATATACATGATGCCATGATTGCTTGGGTAGTTGTCGTGGACACGCCTTATTTTGCTATTGCGGATAATAACGGCCGTGTCAGCATGGACGTGCCAGCGGGTGACTATCGTTTGAAGGTTTGGGACAGAAGACAGCTGGGCGGGACTGAGCAAGAGCGTGTGGTGACAGTGGCGGGTGCTCAGTCGCTTACTTTGTCTGTGGATGCCTCGGCGTTTGATCCCTATACAGAGGTCACTGGAAGGTCGGTTGGCAGTGTGCAGGCACGGCAATAAGCGTGCCCTGTGATGTTTATACGGTGGTGGCGGAATACAGCCCTTGAAGTGTTTTTTTGTCTTGCTCCCCTAGTAAGCAAATGGCTTCTGGATCAATAAGAATTCGTCCGTTCATAGCCTCTCGTCCGAGTAGCATTCTGTAGCCCATGCTGTCACGGTTGGTGAGGGTGACTTCGACTTCCCACACTGTGCCACCAAGAGAAAGCGGCACGCAAATAACCGGCCGCTTTTCTTTATCACCGCTGGAACTTTTGATGACTCTTTGGTCAATTAGTGGGGCTTCGCAGTGCACGGTGACCTTGCGATTTTTTTGCAATGGATGAACTTCAAAGCGGACCCATTTTTCGTCATTTCGAGAAAAACGTTCAATATTGATTGCGTGCATTGATGAGGTTTTTGCGCCAGAATCAACGCGAGCTTTAATGGCAGGAATGTTAAGAGAAGGAAATGCGCACCACTCGTCGCAACCAATGATCATTTTGGATTCGTTTTGTTGATTCATAAACACTCAAACACCTTTTAAAATGAAAGCCAGCGACCTGTCGTGGCGGTTCTACCCTGTTTTATAACGTAAAAATGCCATCAGGTTAAGCCTTTATTGATATACCGCAAGGTTATCTGCTTTGTTGAATTGTCAGTATCACTACAAGCTATTGTAATCATGCTGTCTACCGTTAATATGAGCGTACTAAAAATTTTACTGGAGTTATAAATGAATGGCCGGTTAATGAAAGATTTAGAGGAACTGGGTGGTGAAATACGCCCGGCTAGCTTTAAAAAGTGCGATGAAATTATCATTGATCAACCCGGCTTTAGCGCAACGATCGCGTTATGGGGTGGGCATTTGAAGAGCTTTGTTCCTGCGGGTCAGGAAGATCTTTTGTTTCAATCTTCACAGCCTGGCGGTGAAGGGCGTTTTAGTCGTCAACATTTTGGCATTCCTGTTTGCTGGCCTTGGTTTGGCGCTCATGAGGTTCACGATGATTATCCTGCCCATGGTTTGGCTCGTTATTTTCGTTGGGAGTTTATTGAAGCAGGCCATTTTAAAAATGGGGATGTAAAAATCGTCATTCGTTTGGCGTCTGAAGATCATCCATTAATTGAAGAAATGTGGCCACAGGCGTTCGAATTAAGACAAGTGTTTCGTTTTTCGCGTAAAGGTTTCCGCATCAATTTTTCGGCAGCCAATCTGTCTGATCAGCCGATGGCTGTCAGTGAAGCGCTTCACACTTATTTTAATGTGTCGGATAATCAAACAGCACAAGTGCATGGTCTGGATCAGGTCGCTTATGTGGATAAGTTTGACAATGGTGATCGTAAGCTGCAAAACGGCATTGTGACGCCCTGTGACACCATGGATCGGGTGTATTTGTCTGCCCCTGAGACCTGTGAGATACAGGATCTAGGCTTACAAAGACGCTTGGTCATTCACACCGAAGGCAGTAACAGCACCATACTTTGGAATCCTGGCGCTGAGATTGCGAAGCAACGTACTGACATGATGGATGAGGATTTTCGCCGTTTTGTGTGCGTTGAAGCAGGGAATGCCCTCAGTGATGCCTATGAGATCCCACCCGGTGGCATCCATCAGTTAAAGCTGAAAGTAAAGCACAAGCCTTTGTTGACCGAGTAGCGTGAGTGATCCGTCTTGTTTAGTCGATCCATAAAAAAACCCGTCTGATTTGAAGTGACCCCCAATAGTTGGACAACCA
>NZ_RIZG01000011.1 GCF_003721245.1 Marinomonas hwangdonensis
TATTAAGGATCTACAGATTTTGTGCAACCCTTTTTTAAAGAAAATTTAAATTAATGGCATTTAATTCAATTTTAGATCACTCCTTAATCAACACGCCCTAAAATTGACTGTTTTATAATCTAAACCGTTAAATTTCCTGCTTTATAACACTCCAATCAATGCTCGGAGCACGCATACCATGCGCTCCTTTATATTCAGGACTCATTGGTGACTGCCAATTTTCAAGAGCTACAGGATCTAAACGATAAATCTCAACTTCCAATGGATGGCATGTTGATAAAGGGTCTATGCCGTCTCGACCCAAGAAATCCACAGATAGGTCTCCGCCTGGACAGCAAGACATCGCACACAACAAATCAATCTCCGCGAAAAATTCGAGATAATCCCCTTTTTGGGCAGGACACGGCTTCATAAAATACTGATCATCTTCATTTAAACCAGTACATTGAAAAACGTTCAACACATCATGTACATCAAACTCAGTTAATCCATGTGGAAGTACGGCACGAACCAAATTGGAATGACAATGAAAGTCAAAGTCTTCACCAGTTAATAGGTAGTTTATATAAGGATCACAACGCGTACCGAGTAAATCATGTACTCGCCCGCCATCTCCATCCTTACCATAATTGTCCAGCGTATCCTCTATAATAGTTGCCATTGGGCGTAAGAAAGGCAGCGTAGACCATAGCCTGTCATATGTACTTATATGTGCACTCTGCAGCTGACGTGTGCGCGACGCCCACATGCGCTCCCTTGGATCGTGTAGATTCCACATATTGAAGTCACCAACTTGCGGACCTTCTGAAACGCGAATCCGAAACACATGCCCCGCTGGCACCTTCCAAGCTTGACCAGATCGCATTGGAACCTTTATGGTTTCCACCAAAGTACGCTTTGCATACCCTTCTTTTAAAGAATCGTAAAACACTTTATCAACAGCCAGTTTCGAGCCTTCACCTGACCTGTACGCTGCTTCCACATTCGCCATATTGTCTCTCCAAATTAAGTTTCTATTTGACTTAGACTAGAGAAAACGGAAACTCAAAAAAATGGACATTTATTTTAAATACATGACAAATATTCAAGAGTGCGTTTATGAGCCTTCCCTATACTGCATTACACACTTTTCATCTGGCAGTTCGCTTCGGCAGTCTAAAACAAACAGCAGATTATCTGAGCTTGACCGAATCTGCCGTTAGCCATCAAATCAAACGCCTTGAAGCACAATTAGGTTACGCCCTCTTTTATAAATCCGGACGACAATTAAAAGTCACACCAGAAGGTGCAAAACTCTCAACAGAATTATCTCAACCCTTCGATCATATTGACCAAGCACTATTAACAAAAAAGCAGAGCACGCACACCATAACTCTGTATTGCCTACCTTCTCTCATCGAACCTTGGTTATTACCAAGGTTACTTGCATTCAAAAAAACTAATCCGAATTACGATTTAGCCATTCGATATTACTCCTCAGCACCTGACTATCTAGATGAATATAGCTTGCGCATTGGCAACCATGAAAACTGTGATTCCATGAACTATTCACTCACGCCAATTTTTTCGGGTGAAACACTACCAGTCTGCAGCCCGATCTATTTAAGTCAGCATCCAAACCTTCTATCTCTTAATGGGTTATTGGAAGCAGACCTCTTACATGATCACTCAGATGCTAGCTGGCAAGATTGGTTCTCCCTGCAAAACAAGCAACTGATTCAACCAGCAAAAGTGATTTACGAAGATTTCCACTTACTCAAAATGGCCACGCTGGCGGCACAAGGAGTCGCCTTGTGCCCAGAGGCACTGATTCAGCAAGACCTGCTAAATGGAACATTAGTTACGCTTTCTCATCGGAAGGGTAACATTGGCCGTTATTATGCTATCGAACAGAATCGATACGCTCATGCCAATACCCAGTTACTTATTGAACACCTACTCAAATCATAGACACAAAAAAACCCTTTAGCTTTTTAGCTAAAGGGTTTCATCTGTACTAATTTATCGAATTAACCTAACCACTTTCTTGCGTTTTGGAACAAACGCAACCATGGCGCTTGTTCTTGCCATTCGCTTGGGTGCCAGCTGTGCTGAACCGTACGATAAACACGCTCAGGATGAGGCATCATAATAGTCACGCGACCATCTTCAGATGTTAAACCCGTTACCCCTTGCGCTGAACCATTCGGGTTGAATGGGTAACGCTCGGTTGCTTGTCCGTAGTTATCTACATAACGTAACGAAATTTGATTCGCCGAAGCCAGTGTCGCCATATCTTGGTCATCACGGTATTCAGTCAAACCTTCACCATGAGCAACGACGATAGGCATACGAGAACCTTCCATACCGGCAAGCAAGATCGAGTTCGACTGCTGAACTTCCACTTGTACAAGGCGCGCTTCAAACTGAGAAGATTGGTTACGAACAAATTTCGGCCAATGCCCCGCACCAGGAATCAACTCGTATAAATTCGACAACATCTGACAACCATTACACACACCAAGGGTGAAAGTGTCAGGACGATTGAAGAAGGCTTCAAATTGCTCACGAGCAACTGGGTTGAAAAGGATAGACTTCGCCCAACCTTCACCCGCCCCCAACACGTCACCGTATGAGAAACCACCGCAGGCAACCAAACCACTAAATTGATCCAGCGTCGTACGACCAGACAAGATATCACTCATGTGAACATCTACTGGAGTGAAGCCCGCTTTGTGGAAAGCCGCTGCCATTTCGACTTGACCGTTTACACCTTGCTCACGCAAGACGGCAATCTTAGGTTTAACACCAGAAGCAATAAAGGCAGCGACAATGTCTTCATTTTGATCGAAACGAACATCCGCAGATAAACCGGGATCTTTTGCATCAAGCAAATTATCGAACTCTTGCTGTGCCGACTCTGGATTATCACGCAATGCTTGAATACGGTAGCTGGTTTCTGACCACACACGTTGCCAATTAATACGAGATTCTTCAAGAAGCGTTTCGCCAGTAAAACGAACACGAATGCTATCGTCACCAGACAAGGTGGCAATAGAAGTGACAGCGACGCCTACTTTTGCATAAGCAGCAACGATAGCGGTCACATCGGATTCATTGACTTGAATCACGGCACCCAACTCTTCGCTAAATAAGGCAGGTCCCACTTGGGCACGATTAGAAACCACTTCATCAAGATCGATATTCAGACCCAAATGACTCGCGAACGACATTTCAACCAAGGTTGCAAACACACCACCGTCAGAACGGTCATGGTAAGCCAACAATTTGCCTTCCGCATTAAGCGCTTGAGTGGTATCGAAGAAACCCGCCAATGCAGCTGCGTCATCTACATCTGGGGCTTGCTGCCCTAATTTATTGTAAACCTGAGCAATAACAGAACCGCCAAGACGATTTTTACCTGCGCCCAAATCAATCAACAACAAACGTGTATCGGCTTTGTTTTGCAGTTCTGGTGTTAATGTCTTACGAACATCCGTTACTGGGGCAAACGCCGAGATAACCAAAGAAAGTGGCGACGTTACCGCTTTTTCTTTGCCATCTTCTTTCCATACGGTCTTCATCGACATTGAGTCTTTGCCCACTGGAATGGCAATATCCAATGCTGGACACAATTCCATACCAACCGCTTTTACAGTTTGGTAAAGCTTTTCATCTTCGCCTTCATGACCTGCGGCCGCCATCCAGTTTGCAGACAACTTAATGCTACTACGTTTAGTAATGTGTGCTGCCGCCAAGTTAGTTAACGCTTCACCAACGGCCATACGACCAGATGCAGGCGCATCCAACAACGCAATGGGCGTACGCTCACCCATCGTCATGGCTTCACCGGTGTAACTTTCAAGAGAGGACGTTGTTACCGCCACATCGGCTACTGGCACTTGCCATGGCCCCACCATTTGATCACGAGCTACCATGCCAGTAATCGAACGGTCGCCAATGGTAATCAAGAAATTTTTGCTCGCTACCGTTGGCAAGCTCAATACACGATTTGCTGCCTCAGCAAGGTCTACATCAATCGCGGTAAAATCATCACCCGCAATAATGGCTTTTTTAGCTTCACGGTGCATTTTTGGTGGCTTGCCAAATAAAACAGACATTGGCAAATCAACGGGATTGTTATCGAAATGCTCATCCGCCACTTGCAGATGCATTTCTTCTTTCGCCTCACCAACGATGGCAAAAGGACAACGCTCACGTTCACAAATCGCGGTAAATTCTTCAACTCGATCTGGAGAAACCGCCATAACGTAACGCTCTTGCGATTCGTTACACCAGATTTCTAGTGGTGACATACCTGGTTCATCGTTAAGCACCTTGCGCAAATCAAAGTTACCACCGCGCTCGCCGTCTTTGACCAATTCAGGCAAGGCGTTAGACAAACCACCAGCGCCCACATCGTGGATAAAGCTGATTGGGTTTTTGTCACCAAGCTGCCAGCAACGGTCGATCACTTCCTGACAACGACGTTCCATCTCTGGGTTACCGCGCTGTACAGAAGCAAAATCTAGATCTTCGTTACCATCAGCAGACGCCATAGAAGATGCCGCGCCACCGCCAAGACCGATCAACATCGCAGGACCACCAAGTACGATTAACTTAGCACCTACTTTAATCTCTTGTTTTTCAACGTGCTCACGACGAATGTTACCGATACCGCCAGCTAACATAATTGGCTTGTGGTAACCACGTACTTCTTCTTGAGAAGCACCTTGGATTTTTTGCTCATAAGTACGGAAGTAACCCAATAGGTTTGGACGACCAAACTCATTGTTAAATGCGGCACCACCGATAGGACCTTCGATCATAATATCCAAAGGCGTTACGATACGAGACGGTTTGCCGTAATAGCTTTCCCATGGCTGTTCAAAACCTGGAATTTTAAGATCGGATACTGTGTAACCGCTCAAACCGGCTTTTGGCTTTGAGCCAATACCTGTCGCGCCTTCGTCACGAATCTCACCACCAGAACCCGTAGCCGCACCTGAGAAAGGCGCAATGGCCGTTGGATGGTTGTGAGTTTCTACCTTCATCAAAATATCGATGTGTTCGTGACTGAAATCGTATTCACGGGTTTCAGCGGATGGGAAGAAACGCCCACCAAAGTGACCTTCCATCACAGCAGCGTTGTCTTTATAAGCAGACAAGGTGCCATGAGGATTATGTTCGTGAGTGTTCTTGATCATTTTAAACAAGGAGCGCTCTTGCTCCTCGCCATCAATGGTCCAAGACGCATTAAAAATTTTGTGACGACAATGTTCTGAGTTTGCTTGCGCAAACATCATCAACTCCACATCGATTGGATTACGACCCAACTCAATGAAAGACTCAACAAGGTAATCAATTTCGTCATCCGCAAGGGCAAGACCTAGCGTTTGGTTTGCCTCAACCAAGGCTGCACGGCCGCCACCCAGCACATCAACACTTGTCATGGGTGCTGGTTCTGCGTGAGAGAACATGTCAGACGCGTCGCTCAATGCCGGAAGCACGCTTTCTGTCATGCGGTCATGCAACATAGCAGACAACAAATCCAGCTCTTCAAGCGACAAAGGCGCTGAGCTATGAATAAAGTATTCCACGCCACGTTCGACGCGAGATACGGCCGCAAGGCCACAGTTATGAAGGATATCGGTTGCTTTCGATGACCAAGGTGAAATAGTGCCTAAACGAGGAACCACTAAAACACTTTGATCAGATGAACTGACTTGGGAGGATTTAGGACCGTAGGCCAAAGCGCGTTGAAGAACAGTTTCCTGCTCAGAAGTAAGCGTTTGATTATCAGCCAGCTCCACGAAATGGAGAAATTGCGCATCAACATCTGTAACAGACGGGATAGATGCTTGCATATTGGCTAATAACTTTGCCTTGCGAAACGCCGATAGCGCTGCGGAACCATGCAGAGTTAGCATGTTGAGTATTGCCTCACTTGGTAGTTTTGGGGAAATGGTGCGGGTATTTTAAATCAATGAGGCAAATAGAGGCTAGCAGAGTATGAAATTTCTACACCAAATGACGGAATTAATCGCCTAAATAGCCTCTTTTTGCCTGTTCTCTGAGCTTCTTTTTTTGTTCACGACGATATTGAAAGAACTGAGAAAGCTGCGTCGACGCTGTTTCAGCCAACACACCAGACGCCACTGTCACTTTGTGATTAAGGTATGGGGCCTGAAAAAACTGCCCCTGACTTTCCACGATGCCACTTTTAGGCTCCGTCGCCGCATAAACGACTCGATCAATACGAGCATGTACGATAGCACCCGCACACATTGAACAAGGCTCTAAGGTGACATATAAGGTCGCACCAGGAAGCCGGTAATTATTCATTCGTTTACACGCATCACGAATTGCCTGAATCTCCGCGTGAGCGGTTGGATCACAAAGGGAAATGGGCGAGTTATAGCCTTCACCGATAATCTCATCATTGAGCACCACAATGGCACCAACCGGAATCTCGTTTTCTGATCCAGCTTTAGCGGCCAATGCAATAGCTCTTGCCATCCAGACATCGTCTTTCATTATTGATCTACCTCAAAGCGAATAGATTGCCTTTGCTAGGCAATCCGCTCTACACTCAAATCTAAAGAATACATACTCACAAGGAGACTTACTTCATGCGCACAGTGGCAGATTTAATGATTACCAACTTAATTACCTTAAGAGAAAACGATTCTCTAGCGACGGCAAAAACACTCATGCAAGAGAAGAATATCAGAAACATCCCCATAGTGAATGACGAGGGAGAGTGTGTTGGTATGCTGACGCAGCGTGAATACTTACGTCATGCGTTTCATCTAGTGAGTCAGTTTGGTACGCAGCAAATCTCGAAAAAAGAACAACAAACGCCCATCGCCAATGCCATGAATAAAGACATATTAACAATAAGTCCTGAAACAGACCTCAATCTGGCCGCTGAATTTTTTATCGAAAACAAATACGGCTGTTTACCTGTTACTCAGGACAACAAGCTTGTGGGCATTCTTACCCCTGTGGACTTCGTCAAGCTCGCTCATAAAATGCTGACTGAATCGGCCTAAGTATTTAGAACCGTTGACTAGAGTCAGAGGATGTAGATTGCGCCTCTTTCTCTACTGTCACATCTATCGCTTGCAAACCAAACTCCGTGCTGGACAAAGAAAAGCTAACAGCCTGTCCTTTTCTAAGTGTTTTATGACCCTCGCAAGCAATCGATTTGTAATGCACAAACACATCACTGTCTTTATCCCTTTGAATAAACCCCATTCCTTTCGTGTCATTAAACCACTTAACCTTGCCAGTCAGTCGATCCATAGCCATCGCCTCTTTTTATTATTTTTATGGTTTGATTCGTTTTAACATCAACAAAAAGCAGAAAGTCAAAAGTGACCTCCCGCTTTCCGTCTAAAAAAGAACGCTTACAAGGATTCGATACGGACTTTTTGCTCTTCTAATTTACTCACCGCCAACTGCAAGTCATCGCATTTAGCACGCTCTTTCTCGACCACTTCTGGAGGAGCCTTAGCCACAAAACTGTCGTTTGAAAGTTTACCTTGGATGCGCTCAAGGTCTTTTGTTGCCTTATCAATTTCTTTTTGCAGACGAGCGATTTCAGCGTCTTTGTCGATCAAACCTGCCATGGGAACCAGCACTTCCATGTCACCCACCAATGCGGTTGCAGACATCGGCGCTTCATCACCCACATTTAACCAAGTCACGGACTCTAATTTCGCCAGCGTTTGCAAGAAAGTTAGGTTCGCATCTAAACGCGCTTTATCTTGATCAGAACCATTACGGAACAAAATAGTCAGGGGTTTAGAAGGAGAAATGTTCATTTCACCACGAATGTTACGAATGCCTTCGATAACCCCTTTCAGCCACTCCACATCCGCTTCAGCTTGCGCGTCTTTTTTCGCTTCTTCAGCTTCAGGGTAGTTACTCAGCATCACAGTGTCACCCATCACGCCTGCAAGCGGTGCAACACGCTGCCAAATTTCTTCGGTTAGGAATGGCATCATTGGATGAGCGAGTCTCAAAAAGGCTTCTAGCACACGAACTAACGTGCGACGAGTCCCCATCAGTTGCGCGGCGGTGGCGTTTTCATCCCAAAGCACTGGCTTAGACAACTCCAAATACCAATCACAGTATTCGTGCCACATAAATTCATACAATGCTTGAGAAGCCAAATCGAAACGATGCGTGTCAAAGGCACGATTCACCGCCTCTTCCGCGTGCTGTAGACGAGAAATAATCCACTTATCCGCTAAAGACAATTCAACTTCTGCGCCATTTTGACCACAGTCTTGATCTTCTGTGTTCATCAAGACATACCGCGTGGCGTTCCAAATCTTATTACAGAAGTTACGGTACCCTTCCAAGCGATTAAGATCGAACTTAATATCACGACCACCAGACGCCAACGAGCAAAGCGTAAAACGCAATGCATCGGTACCGTATGCTTGAATGCCTTCAGGGTAAGTTTCGCGAGTATTCTTCTCAACTTTTTCAGCCAAACGAGGCTGCATCATGCCAGAAGTGCGCTTCGCCACTAAAGACTCGATGTCAATACCATTAATCAAATCCAATGGATCGATTACGTTGCCTTTGGATTTAGACATTTTATCGCCACGTTCATCACGGATTAACCCCGTAATATAGACGGTTTTGAAAGGTACTTTATTCGTAAACTTCAACGTCATCATAATCATTCTGGCTACCCAGAAGAAAATAATGTCAAAGCCCGTGACTAATACATCGGATTCACTGAAATCTTTAAAATCTTGCGTTTCTTCTGGCCAACCTTGCGTTGCAAAAGTCCAAAGCGCTGAAGAGAACCAGGTATCTAGCACATCTTCGTCTTGAGTCAATTCAAGGTCCGCTGCCAAACCATATTTCGCGCGAACCTCGTCTTCACTCTTACCAACATAATGTTTGCCATCGGCATCGTACCAAGCAGGAATTTGATGCCCCCACCAAAGTTGACGAGAAATACACCAATCCTGAAGATCACGCATCCAAGCAAAGTAGGTATTCTCCCACTGCTTAGGCACAAATTGAATGTCGCCATTTTCAACCGCTTCAATTGCGGGCTTCGCCAAGGACTCGACCGCCACATACCACTGCTGCGTTAAATAAGGTTCAATCACGGTATTACCACGTTCACCACGTGGTACTTTTAGCTTGTGATCAACGACTTTTTCAAGCAAGCCAAGCGCATCAAAATCGGCAACAACCGCTTTACGAGCAACAAAACGATCCATACCACGGTATTTTTCTGGTGCGGTATCATTGATAGCCGCATCGTCAGTCAAAATATTGATCAATGGCATGTCGTGGCGTTTACCCACTTCATAGTCATTAAAATCGTGGGCCGGAGTAATTTTCACACAACCCGTACCAAACTCTTTATCCACATATTCGTCTGCAACGATTGGTATACGACGACCCACCAATGGCAAGTCAATATACTGACCAACAAGATCCATAAAACGCTCATCATCTGGGGCTACCGCCACCGCAGCATCACCAAACATGGTTTCTGGACGTGTTGTCGCCACGACAATGTGATCTTTTCCGTCCGCGGTTGTTACTCCATCGGCAAGCGGGTAACGGAAATACCACATGAAGCCAATTTCTTCTTCTGAAATAACTTCTAGATCGGACACGGCCGTATGTAATACAGGGTCCCAGTTTACGAGGCGCTGACCACGATAAATAATGCCTTCATCAAATAAACGTACAAACACTTCCTGAACCGCCGCAGACATACCGGGGTCCATCGTAAAGCGCTCTTTTTCCCACGCAACCGAGTCACCCAAGACACGCATTTGATCGGAAATCGTACCACCAGACTGCGCTTTCCATTCCCACACTTTTTCAAGGAATTTCTCACGACCTAAATCATGACGGGTAATGTTTTGAGCAGCTAACTGACGCTCCACCACCATTTGTGTAGCGATCCCCGCATGGTCGGAACCCGGCTGCCATAAAGTACGGCGACCTTTCATTCGTTCGCGGCGAATCATGGCATCCATCAAGGTATGCTGAAAAGCATGGCCCATGTGCAGGCTACCAGTGACGTTTGGTGGTGGAATCATGATAGAGAAAGGTGAACCGCTGCCTTGAGGTGCGAAACATCCACTCTCTTCCCAACGTTGATAAATAGGCTGTTCGATACTTTGAGGTTGGTAGATTTTTTCCATTATGGTGTCTTAAAGCTCTTATGTGGCGGTAAATAGGTTTTCAAGGATTATAACGTGTCGTAACCAGATAAAAAATAATACGAACACAATTAAGGCATCTATATCAGGCTGCTCGACTTATTGACACAGCACAAGAAGCCATTAGTTGTCTTTTGTTTGAGGAGAGTCTGCGACATTTTGCGCGTCAGCAAGATGCAATGCCTGTATCACTTCAGCCACCAGCTCGGGTAAACGCTTTTCGAGGACATCGGTAATCGCTTTGGCAATTTGCGCCTGAGAAGGAGAAGAGACGCTTAACGCTGACACTTTCTCCGCCAAAACAGGAGGAATACCTTTCTCATCGTCTTGGGTAGCGTTCTTATGATCATCAAGCGACTGAACAAAATGGGCTTCTTGGCTAACCGAACTCGACACTTGATCGGCCACAATATCCATCAAAATGGGAATATCATCCTGATTACGCAGTGCCGATATCAGCGCCTCTTCATCTGGCTCAAAAATATCGTCATGCGAAGTGGCTAGGTCTGACATAGAAAAACCGTTAGTAAGAAAACAGAATAGAACCGTTAAACAAACTTGTTTAACCCCTGTATGTAGCCCTTAACTTTCGCACTGTAAAACACAAAAGTCTACCCTCTAACGCAAAAGCCGACTGAACGATGGATTCCACTGATGCCATAAACCAGTCAAACCCTTTTATGAAGGTTTTTTCAGTCAAAAAAAAGCAGCGACAAATACTAGCGCTGCTTTTCATTAAGGACCTACTTTATTCTTAATAACCAGTGCGCTGGCTAACGACTTATGCTTTCGCTAACAAATAACGCGTCAATAAGGCAACTGGGCGACCACTGGCGCCTTTACTTGCGCCACCCGCCCATGCGGTACCTGCGATGTCTAAATGCGCCCAAGGATAAGAACCGGTAAAGCGAGATAAAAAACACGCTGCCGTTACAGAGCCCGCTTCTGGACCACCGATATTACCGATGTCCGCAAAGTTGCTATCTAGTTGTTGCTGATATTCTTCGTCTAGAGGCATTTGCCAAATTTTATCGGCAGATACTTGGCTAGCTGTTTTCAACTCTGACGCTAGGTCATCATTGTTCGCATACATACCAGAGTTAACGCTACCCAAGGCAACGACACAGGCACCAGTTAATGTCGCAATATCAACAACCGATTTTGGCTTGAAGCGTTCAATGTAAGTCAAAGCATCACAAAGCACTAAACGGCCCTCAGCGTCGGTATTCAAAATTTCTACCGTTTGGCCAGACATGGTTTTCACGATATCACCCGGCTTAGTCGCACGGCCACTAGGCATATTCTCCGCCGCCGCAATCACCGCTGTAAAATTCAGCTTCGGTTTTAACTCACAAATCGCTTTCATCGTACCGAAAACGCTAGCTGCACCACACATATCATATTTCATCTCGTCCATTTTTGGACCAGGCTTCAAGGAAATACCGCCTGTATCAAACGTAATGCCTTTACCTAGAAGAACGTGAGGCGCTTCGCCCTCTTCTCCACCGCGGTAGTTCATAACGATTAAGTAGCTTGGCTGATCACTACCATGACCTACAGAAAGTAGACAGTGCATCCCTAATTCATCCATTTTGCTTTCGTCTAGCAACTCAACACCGATGCTGTACTCTTCACCTAGCTGCTGAGCTTTTGACGCTAAATAGCTTGGCGTACAAACATTGCCTGGAAGGTTACCAAGCTGGCGAGCAAAAGCCGACCCTTTGGCCGTTGCGGTACCAATTGTCAAAGCCGCCTCATCTGTGCCCTCTAACAACAAGGACGTAACTTTTGTCGCTTTCTCAGCATCATCTTTCTTAAAGCCGAGGAAGTTGTAAAAACCTTCGTTCAACCATTGGGCAACCAGAGCAAGCACATCTGCCTGAGAACGATTTTTCAATACCAGACCAGCACTGGCAACCGCAACCGATGCGAATGGGAAACCTTTAATTTGCGCCGCTACCGCAGCAACCACTTTACGCGCCTGCATATCACTCAGCTGAGACTCTTTACCAATACCAACCAAAAGCACAGCTTGGGCAAAATCTTGTGACATACCTGGAAGCAGTAGCGTCTGTGCAACGCTACCTTTAAAAATACCTGTATCACGAAGCTGGGACACCTGCCCATTGCTATTCGCATCCACCCAAGCGGTCGATTCAGCAAAGTCGCCTTCACTTGGTACAAAAACCACAAGCAAGTCCGCTTGCGCTGAAGAAATACGATCAAATAACGCCATATTCATGAAAGAACCTCAAACGATAACTTTAAAAAAAACTGGATAATAACCTTCTTACCACGAGATAATGGGGGCTTTAGATGTGTAAACAACTCTACGCTTGAAAAGCAATACTCATCCAGAGGTGACTTTGAGACTATTCAGATACTTAGCGAAAGAAGTGCTTGTGTCAACCATTGGTGTGACACTGATACTGTTACTTGTCATCCTAAGTGGCCGCATTTCTTCTTATCTAGGCCGTATTGCTGAAGGGAAAATGACCTTCGAATTTCTCTTCGTTATTCTTGCTTATCATATTCCTAGCTTCGTTCAAATGATCCTACCACTGGCTTTTTTCTTATCTCTGCTACTAGCGTTTGGGCGACTGTACATAGAAAATGAAATGTCCGTTTTGTTCTCAAGCGGCATTAGCAAGGTCAAACTAGCCGCTTACACTTTGGGCATCGCTTTTATTATTAGTGCCGTAAGCGCTACCATCAGCTTCTGGGTTGCCCCCGCCAGTGAATATCGTGCAGCGGAAGCATCTCAAGCTCAAAACCAGCTATCGGCTTATGACTTTTTAATTCCAGGACGATTCGAAGGCAGTGGGCAGCGCACCACATACATTGAAAACTTCACCCAAGTCGACGGATGGATGGAAAACATTTTTATATCTGATGTCACTCGTAGCAATGGCAACAACATCCCCACTCAAGTCCTTGCCGCCTACGCCGAACAAATACGCATTAGCGCAGAAGGCAACCAAAACTATCTTGTTTTTAAAAACGGCACTCGATACGAAGGCCACCCTGGCAGCGCCGAATATCGCATCACCCACTTTGACACCTATGCGGTGCGCATGGCTAACCAAAGCATCAGCACGATTGATGAGGCTTTCACTAAAACCACTCTTGCTCTAATAACGAGCTCAGACCAACTAGATAAAGTTGAATTACAATGGCGTATCTCCCTCGTTGTGATGATACCGATTCTAGCCATCATCGGGCTTTCACTTAGTCAAGTAAATCCAAGGCAAGGCCGATTTTTCAAAATGTTGCCTGCCATTCTGCTGATGATACTTTACATCGCCCTGCTTATTTGGGGCCGAACAGGCCTTGAAAAGGGCAAATTACCCATGCAACTTGGTTTATGGTGGATACACGGTGTCTTTGCGCTTATCGCGGCAGCTCTTTTTCTTCAGTACAATCAGATATTTGCACGCCGTAAAGCCAGACTTCCCAACCACACGGATTCAGACGAGCCTTCACTATGAAGAAAATTGATAAATATATTGCCAGCAGTGTGCTGTGGGCTTTTCTCATTGTCTCGGTCGTATTGCTTGGTTTGGATTTTGCTCTCACCTTTATTGAGCAAATTAAAAAAGTAAACGACAACTACACTATTCAGTCATTGTTGCAAGTCATCCTGTACCGTTTGCCTGGCAAGTTGGCTGAGTACATCCCCATAGCCGCCCTCATCGGCACCTTGATGGGGCTGGGCACATTGGCTGCCACATCAGAATTAACCGTCATGCGGGCTGCAGGCATGCCCATTTGGCGCATTGGCTTGGCTGCCTGCCAACCTATCTTATTAGTTTCATTAATGGGCATGGGGATTTCGGAATTTGTTGCGCCCATA
Source organism: Marinomonas hwangdonensis (assembly GCF_003721245.1). GTDB lineage: Bacteria > Pseudomonadota > Gammaproteobacteria > Pseudomonadales > Marinomonadaceae > Marinomonas > Marinomonas hwangdonensis. Next base: position 14,047 of record NZ_RIZG01000011.1, read on the forward strand.
GCAGAGCAAAGAGCCAACCTAATCGAAAAGTTCAAAGACCAAAAAAGTGGGGCTTTTTCATTGACCGGTGGTGTTTGGCTAAAAGCCAACAATGACTTTGTTTACATCGATGCCGCTGACAGCAATGGCACACTCTACGGTATTAAGATTTTTTCACCTAACAAAGATGAAAGCGCACCACAAGATCAGAAACAATTAAAATACACCAAAAGCGCCACCACAGCCCAACACATCGAAGGCTCGACATGGCAGCTAAACGAAGTAACAGAAACCTATTTCTTCCCCGATCGTATCGAAACGAACAGCACAGCAAGTGCAGAGTGGAATGTCAGCATCACGCCAGAAAATTTGTTTTTGTCATCACAAGAGACGGAAACCTTGTCACTCAGCCAGCTATTACGTTACCAAACGTATCTTCAAAAAGAAGAGCTCGACGCCTCCCAGTATGAATTAGAGTTCTGGATCACAGCATTGCGGCCAGTGGCCTCTCTAGCGTTAGTATTGGTGGCATTATCCAGCGTCTTTGGCCCGCTTCGGTCGTCTACTATGGGAGGGAGAATCTTTACTGGCGTCATCATCGGCTTGGCTTTTCAAAACGCACTCAATTTGTTTGGCAGGATGAGCGTCGCCGTCGGCTTTCCACCTCTGATTGGGGTCAGCATCCCGATTATTATTTGTTTATTAGCCGGAATCATACTCGTTAGACGACGAGGGTAATTCGACGTCTAACGAGATTTGTCAATTCTTTATAAAACGGGCAATTCGAACCAAGGCTTCTTGAAGCCGGTCCTGGTCGCAAGTATAAGCAAAACGAACGTACTTATGAGCATTCTTGATGCCAAAATCGGCGCCCGGAGTTAACGCCACTTTTTCTGACTCTAACAAAGCCAGACACCAAGCCATCGCATCTTGAGTAATAGCCGACACATCCACATAGACATAAAAAGCACCATGAGCAGGCGCTACAACCGGTAGACCAAGTGCTTCTAACCCTTGAAGTAAGACCATACGACGAGCATCCAAGGTTTGCCTGCGCCTCTCACACTCAGCAAGCACTTCTGGTGAAAAAGCATGAACAGCCGCATATTGCGATACACTAGGAGCCGAAATAAATAAGTTTTGTGCGAGCTTTGTGGCACCCTCAATCGCCCATTCCGGCACCACCAGCCAACCTAAACGCCAACCTGTCATAGCGAAATATTTTGAAAAACTGTTAATCACAAAAATATCATCAGCAATCGACAGCGCAGAGAAGTCTTCACCCTCGTAAACTAACCCCTGGTAGATTTCATCCACCAACAGATGCCCACCTAATTCAGACACCTTTTGCCAAGCCTCTGTAACATACTGCTTACTTAATACCGCGCCTGTCGGGTTCGATGGAGAGGCCAGCCATAAACCGGATGTGTTATCTTGCCAATGCTCCGACAAAGCACCTAGATCCATTTCAAAGCCTTGCTCTACCTTAGTCTCGATTAACTTGGCACTCGCTCCCGCTTGAATCAGAAAGTGACGATTACAAGGATAACAAGGGTCTGGCATCATCACCTCTTCACCCGGATTCACCATCAGCGACGCCATTAATAACAAGGCTCCAGACGCACCCGGTGTAACAATGATTCGCTCAGGCGCCACACTGACTTGGTAACGAGACTGGTAATAGTCACTAATGGCACTTTTTAGCTCTGGCAGACCAGTGGCGGACGTATAGCCCGTTTTACCCTGCTGAATAGCCAGCACCCCCGCATTAGCAACGTCTTCTACGGCGACAAAATCTGGCTCACCAATTTCCAGGTGAATGACATCCTCCCCTTGTGATGCCAAGGCTTTGGCTCTCGCTAAAATCGCCATCACTTGAAACGGCGCAATCTGCCCCACTCTTGCTGCCAACCTGTGTTTTTTCATCCCGCTCTCTCTGCCTTTTCTTAGCCTGTTTCAAAAATATCGCGACATTTTGCGCAAAAAATGTGGTTTACGAGGTGATTATCTGGTAAGTTTCCGCCCGAAAATACACCCCTAATTTTATCGGTTACAGGCTACCATAATGGAAACCTGCGAAGTGAGGCAATGCGTATGCCAAAAATGAACCCTGAGTCATTAATGAAAGACTTCACTCCTTACATTGCTAAGGATGGCGAAGAATACATGAACGAGAAGCAGTTGGCGCACTTTAAGAGCATCCTACTCAACTGGAAACAAAACCTCATGGAAGAAGTTGACCGTACGGTGCATCATCTGAAAGAAGAGGCGGTTAACTATGCGGATCCTAATGATCGCGCGAGCCAAGAAGAAGAGTTTAGCCTAGAGCTTCGTGCACGAGATCGTGAACGTAAACTGGTTAAAAAAATCTCTCAAACCATCGAACTCATCGACAATGACGACTATGGTTATTGCGAAGAATGCGGCATTGAGATCGGCATTCGTCGATTAGAAGCCCGTCCGACCGCTACTATGTGCATTGATTGTAAGACGTTGGCTGAAATCAAAGAGAGACAAGTAGGCAAGTAGGCGATTAATTGTGTCTCATGCCTATCGAGGACGTTTTGCACCTTCTCCCACAGGCCCACTCCATTTTGGCTCGCTAGTCAGCGCATTAGCGAGCTATTTGGATGCAAGAAAGCACCATGGTAGCTGGATCATTCGCATCGAAGATGTGGATGGTAGTCGCTGTCAACCCGCGTTTACTGAACAAATCCTCAACACTCTTAACAGCTACCAACTCTTTTCTGACGAAGAGATCCTCATTCAAAGCCAGCGCAGTGATACTTACGAACACTATTTAATTCAACTAAAACGGCAGCAAATGGTTTTTCCATGCAACTGCACACGACAGTCTCTCACTCAATACGACGGCGTTCACCCACATGTGTGCGACAGCACGACAACACAGCCCCATTCATGGCGCTTAAAACCCAGCTCAACCCTCTACCAATGCCAAGATCGCATTCAGGATAGACTGGTTTTCACCGACGATCTGAAAAACAGCCCGGCACTAAAAAGAAAAGACGGCTTTTTCTCTTACCAACTGGCTGTTGTTATTGATGATCACCTACAAAACATCACTCATCTTGTGAGAGGCGCCGACTTAATTGAAACCACAGCCCAGCAGCTGTATCTCTATGATTTGTTTTCATGGACACCGCCTAGTGTGTGTCACATCCCCCTTATTACCAATCATGCTGGGGATAAAATCAGCAAACAAAATCACGCCAAGCCTATTTCGAACGGTCATCTACCGACACTGTTACGAGCACTTCATTACTTAACAATTGATTTAACATCACCAACAAGCATTCCAGAAGCCTTAACGCAGGCCATCGACGCCTGGCATCCGGACAAACTCAAAAATATCAAACACCTCCCCCTCGAAGCAGCCGACCGGCACTTTATTTAAACCGCCACATTATTTGGCCCATCACTCTATTCGAACCATCCCATCCCAACCGCCTCGACCAACACGATCCTGTGTGTATAATCGTTACATACGTTACAAGGGGTGACACTTCATGCACAGTATTATGATCATTTGTCCAGACCATTCTTTGCTAAAAGCCGCTGAAAAATGGCTTTCTCGATACGGCTTTCAAGTCAACACTAGCCACACCTTAGAACAAGCCAACCATTACTATGAACTGAGCGAATTTCATTTACTGCTCGTTGATCAGGCAAGCCTGTCACAACAAGAAAACAGTCAATCGCAGCTCCCAGAAACACCCAAGCACATTATCCTGGATGCCAGACCCAGCTTAACCACCGGCGTTAACGCCATGGCGCAGGGTGCCATTTACTACCTCCCCTTGCCCACCGACTCTGAAACACTGTTAAAACACGTCGTCAACGCCATTGACCAGAGTGATCAAACAAGCAACTTCGTAGACAACACACCTAAAAACACACCAACACCGCCCACTCAAGAAGGCACAATAGAACTTGGCACCCCCGGCAGTGGCATTATCGGCCAATCACCATTAATGCAAGACTTGTTTAGCGACATGCGTAAAATTGCTGGCACCGATGTGACCGTGCTGATTCGCGGTGAATCCGGCACAGGTAAAGAACTGGTCGCCAAAGCATTGCACAACCTCAGCCAGCGCCATGCTCATCCGATAGTGAGCGTTAACTGTGCCGCCATCCCAGAAAACCTGATCGAATCGGAACTCTTCGGCCATGAAAAAGGCGCCTTTACCGGTGCCAACACCTCTCACGACGGCTTAATTTACGCCGCAGACAAAGGCACCTTGTTTCTAGACGAGATAGGCGAGCTACCGCTTGAAGCACAAGCTAGGCTACTGCGTGTACTTCAAGAAGGTGAAATTCGTAAAGTAGGGTCAACTCACTCAACCAAGGTCAATATCCGCTTAATTACCGCCACGCACAGACACCTTGTCGACATGATTAGAAAGGGATTGTTCCGGGAAGATCTCTATTACCGCCTTTATGTGATGGAACTGCTCCTGCCCCCTCTCAGGGACAGAGGCGATGACTTGTCTGTATTGGCTGAGGTTTTACTCAAAAAAGCCTGCCAAAAACACCACAAAGCGCCCTACCATTACTCCAAAGCCTTTGATAAGGCGATCCGTGGCCATCATTGGCCGGGGAACGTAAGGGAATTGGAAAACGCCATCGAAAGAGCCGTTATTCTAAGCCCAGCCGAACGAATAGAAGCCGCCAATTTGAAACTGGCTAATCAGCAAGGCGCCACAAATAGAAGCAACCACAGCAACAACACCCAGACCTCTTTTGCGACGCCACCGACGGGCACAACCCTTGACGATTATTTAAAGTATTTTGTATTGACGCACCAACACACAAAGACAGAAACAGAACTTGCACATTGTTTGGGCATATCAAGAAAAAGCTTATGGGAAAGGCGACAGAAGCTAGGAATAGCAAAAAAGTAACAAATAAAAAGTAACACTTGTTACCATATTACCCATAATTTTATTACAATATTGTAAAAAAAGTGTACAAAAGATAATGAAAACTTAACAAAATCAGCACTTTATTAATTTTGGCACAACAAATGCCTTATATGGGTCACAACGATAATAATAGATTGACCAAAAATAAAAATAAGTTAATCGTCGTGTGTTAGGTTCTTAAAAATAAAAATAACAAACAAGAACACCGTGACCTCAAAAAATAAAAATAAAAACATGAGGTCATGGATGGAAAATCGCTTTGGATAATTGATTTTTTTAGATATGTAAGCCTTCGGGCGATGAAAACAATGCAATAATAAAAATAAAACCTGAGTAGAACCGCAAAAGCGGCACCCACTTTGTTTTCGGGACTAGTATCTTCATGTATCCAAAGCGATTATTTTATTTACTCCACAGTAAATTCGCAATCGCTTTCACCTACCCTGCTCTAACTTACCAAATTCTCAAAACAGACTATAATTCGTGTAACTTTAAATCCATCACGTGTAGAATGTCCTTTTCGTTAACTTTAAAATTTGTTGTCTAATGCTTACAGGATTAAAATCTCTGGTACGTAAAGCTACCTCTCTGCTTGCCTCTTCGAAGGTACAGACTTACCCTATTATCATCCCTCGCAGCGATCACAGCTTATCTCGAACCAATTTAAGCGCCAACGCCGTGAAAGTACTGTATCGCCTTAACAAAGCCGGCTATGACGCTTTTTTAGTGGGTGGGTGTGTTCGAGACCATTTGATCGGCATCGAACCTAAAGACTTTGATGTGGTAACTAATGCCACGCCAGAAGAAGTCCACAGTATTTTCTCTAACTCGCGCCTGATTGGACGACGTTTTAAATTGGTTCACGTGACATTTGGCCGTGAAATGATTGAAGTGTCGACGTTTAGAGCTGGCTCCGCCCAAAGTGAAGACGATGACGAAACACCGAATTCTTCACTAAAAGGCAAAGACTCAGCTCGTTCCACCCATGGTATTGTTTTGCGCGATAACGTCTACGGCAACATTGAAGAAGACGCTGAACGACGCGATTTCACGTTTAACGCCCTTTACTACAATGTCAAAGATTTCAGTATCCATGACTATTGCGGTGGCTTAAAAGACATAGAGAAAAAACAAATTCGCATTATTGGCGATGCCCGTCAGCGCTACCAAGAAGATCCTGTGCGCATGTTGCGCGCGATTCGTTTTGCAGGAAAACTCGGCTTTGAAATAGAAGCCGCAACCGCCGCTCCTATAAAAGAAATGGCGCACTTGCTGGATCACATACCACCTGCACGTCTTTTTGAAGAAGTTCTCAAATTACTGGGCAGTGGCAATGGCATAAAAACCTTCGAACTGCTGCGACAATACGGCTTATTTCGTTACCTATTTCCCGATACTGACGCCTTGTTACAAAGCGGTTGGAAAAGAGACGACATTGATCCAGAAGCCTTTATTTTACAGGGCTTAAGAAATACCGACGATCGCATCCAAAGTGGCAAAACCACCGCACCCTATTTTTTGTATGCGGTTCTTTTATGGCCTAGCGTGGCATTACGCCATGAAGAATTCCAAGCGCAAGGCATGCCAGCCACACCGGCATTGCATCAAGCGGCCAATATGGTGTTAGACAATCAAGTCGCATCGACCGCCATTCCGCGTCGCTTCTCAACTCCGATGCGCGAAATCTGGGACATGCAGTATCGTTTGCCAAAACGTTATGGCAAACGTGCCTTTTTATTGTTGGAACATCCACGTTTTCGAGCAGGATTTGACTTCCTGTTGATCCGCGAGCTAAGCGGCACAGAGCTAGACGGACTAGGCGCATGGTGGGAAGAGTTCCAGCATGCCACAGAAAGCCAGCAACGTGAGTTGATTAAAAGCATAGACGCTCGCGCTAGCGATAAAGAAGGCCCCAAAAAACGTCGCCCACGTCGTCGTAAAAAGAGCAACAGCCACAACAGAGACACCAACGACAACTCTGGCAAAACACGAGAAAACTTTGACGAATAAGAGGATGCCTCTTGATACACGCTTATATCGGCCTCGGCAGTAATCTTGACACCCCAATGGCGCAACTGGATCGCGCCATTGACACCTTACAGAAACACGACGACGTAAAAAATCTTCGTGTTTCTTCTATTTATGGCAGCAAGCCCGTTGGCCCTCAAGATCAGCCAGATTATGTCAACGCCGTCGCTTCATTCCAAACCGATCTCCCCCCCCTTGCACTGCTCGACTTGCTGCAAAGCATTGAACAGGCACAACGTCGAGTTAGAGAACGTCATTGGGGGCCGCGCACCTTGGATTTAGATCTGCTATTGTACGGTCAAGAGACGATTCAACTTCCTCGGTTAACCGTGCCGCATCCTTATATGCTTGAAAGAGGGTTTGTTATTAAACCGCTGAGCGACCTAGCGCCCGATACTCTTTTAAACAATGGCAATACAGTGATTGAGCAATTACAGCAACTTGATACCAGCGATCTGGTCATTATCAAAGAAGAATAAATTATGTATTCAGATAACTCTCAGCGAACACTTACCAAGCCAGTTACTTTATCCACGCTCAAAAAAATGAAGGCCGATAAAGAGAAAATTACCTGCTTAACCAGCTATGACGCATCCTTTACCAATGTCATGAACGTAGCCGGTGTGGAAACCATTTTGGTGGGTGACTCTTTGGGTATGGTCATACAAGGCCAAGACAGCACACTTCCCGTGACCATCAAAGACATGTGCTATCATACCGCCGCCGTAAAGCGTGGTAACACCAATGCGTTTATTCTCTCAGACATGTCGTTCATGAGTTACAGCAAACCGGAACAAGCACTCGATAACGCCGCAAAACTGATGCAAGCGGGTGCCAATATGGTCAAATTAGAAGGCGGTAGCTGGCTCGCCGACACGGTAAAGCTGCTTAGCCAACGAGGCATTCCCGTTTGCGCGCATTTAGGCCTAACCCCCCAGTCCGTGCATAAATTTGGCGGTTATAAAGTACAGGGTAAAAGCCAAGACGCCGCCGATTTACTCCTGCAAGAGTCGCTAGACCTTGTGGCCGCAGGGGCGGATATTCTCCTCTATGAATGCATCCCAACAGAACTGGGCAAGACGCTCACCGAAGCGGTTCCCGTTCCTACGATTGGCATTGGGGCCGGTCATCACACGGATGGTCAAGTCTTAGTAATGCACGACATGCTTGGCATTAATCTAGGCCATACACCAAAATTTGTGAAAAACTTCTTAACCGATGGTCGCAATGTGACCGAAGCCTTTGCCGCGTATGTAAAAGACGTCAAAGACCAAACTTTCCCAGGACCTGAGCACGGATTCAAATCATGAAAACATTCCACACCGTTGCTGAGCTTCGTACGGCATTAAAAATAGAACGTCTACAAGACAAAAGCATTGCCTTTGTGCCTACCATGGGCAACTTGCACGACGGTCATATGTCATTGATCCGACGCGCCGCCGAAGAAGGCGATGTGGTCGTCTCTTCCATCTTCGTCAACCCCATGCAATTCTCCGCCAACGAAGATTTAGAGCGTTACCCTAAAACCCTCGAAGAAGACAAAAAAGTACTTGAGGCAAATGGTTGTCACTTTCTCTTCGCGCCAGATGCCCTAGAAATGTACCCGGATGGCAAACGTAGCCAAACACAGATCGAAGTCATGGGTTTATCTGACATTCTATGCGGTGCATCACGTCCGGGTCATTTTGTGGGTGTCGCAACCGTGGTGACAAAATTGTTTAACATTGTTCAGCCAGACTGTGCCATATTCGGCAACAAAGACTTTCAGCAACTAAAAGTCATTGAAGACATGGTACGCGATCTAAGCTCTAATATACGTATCATTGGCATAGATACAGCGCGCAACGAAGACGGCCTTGCCATGAGTTCGCGCAATGGTTATCTAACTGAAGAAGAAAGACGCATCGCACCGACGATGTATCAAACCCTGCTATGGGCGAAAGAGGCGCTTCTAGCAAACCGTGCGAGTCACGAGGACATTCGCGAACAAGCTCAGCAGAAGCTTGAAGCGGCTGGTTTCCGTCGTGATTATTTTGAAATTCGCGCACAAGACAATTTACAAACACCGTCAGAGGAAGAGAAAAGCCTGGTCATTTTGGCTGCGGCACACCTAGGCAGCGCACGCTTAATCGATAACTTGCGCGTAGAACTAGATTCACTTTCAACACACTAGGGAGATTGTAATGGGCTCACCCACAGAATTGACTGCTTGGAAGGCATTAACAGCACACCAACAAGAAATGGCGTCTGTCGACATGAAATCCTTGTTCGCAGCAGACCCACAACGCGCGGAAAAATACACTGCGCAAGCGGCAGGCTGGACATTGGATTACGCAAAAAACCGCGCCAATGAAAAAACCCTGTCGTTACTGACGGATCTAGCAAAAGAGGCGGGATTAGAAAGCGCCATTAAAGGTATGTTCAGCGGCGCGCATATTAACAACACCGAAGATCGCTCTGTCTTACACATCGCTCTACGTGCTAGCCAAGCGCAAGAAATACTGCTGGTCGATGGCGTCAACGTCCTCGCCGAAGTCCGCGCGACACTGAAACAAATGGACGCCTTTGTTGCCCAGCTACACAGCGGCGAATGGAAAGGCTACACAGGCAAACGCATTACCGACGTTATCTCTATCGGAATCGGCGGCTCTTACCTTGGCCCAAAAGTGGTCGCTGAAGCCTTAACACCGTACAAAAAAGACAACATCAAGGTTCACTTTGTTGCCAATATTGATGGTTCAGACATCACTGGCAAACTCAAGCAAGTGAACCCTGAAACCACGGTTTTTGTGATCTCATCTAAAACCTTCGGCACTTTAGAAACCTTGTCTAACGCTAACGCAGCGCGCGATTGGTTCCTAAGCAACGGCGGCTCACAAGATAACGTCAGCAAACACTTTGCAGCAGTCAGCTCCAACGTGAAAAAAGCCGTCGACTTCGGCATGGCAAAAGAAAACATCTTCCCCATGTGGGATTGGGTGGGCGGACGCTACTCTCTTTGGTCGGCCATTGGCTTACCTGTTGCCATTGCCGTGGGCATGGACAACTTCTACGCCTTGCTAGACGGCGCTCACCAAATGGACGAGCACTTTCGCACCGCGCCATTTGAAGAAAACCTGCCGGTCATCATGGGCGCCCTTGGCGTGTGGTATATCAACTTCCACAACGCACAAACTCACGCCTTGATTCCTTACGACCACTACCTACGCGCCATGCCAGCTCATATTCAGCAGCTCGACATGGAGAGCAATGGTAAAGCGAATCTATTGAATGGCGATGGCGTAGAAACCGACACAGGCCCCATCATCTGGGGCGGCGCAGGCACCAACGGCCAACACGCTTACCACCAGTTATTACACCAAGGCACACGCCTTGTCCCAGTGGACTTTATCGCACCTTTGGCGTCTCACAACCCCATTGGCGAACACCACACACAATTGTTTGCTAACTGCCTAAGCCAGTCGCAAGCCTTGATGGTTGGTAAGACTCTTGAGCAAGCAGAGCAAGAACTTCGTGATGCTGGCGCAACCGCAGAACAGGTCGCCAAGATTGCACCGCACAAAGTGATCAAAGGCAACCGCCCAAGCAACACCCTACTGACGGATAAAATGACACCAGCGACCGTTGGTGCCTTGATCGCCCTCTACGAGCACCGTACTTTTGTACAAGGCACGATTTGGGGCATCAACTCCTTCGACCAATGGGGCGTGGAACTGGGCAAAGTATTGGGTACCGACATCTACAACCGCCTAGTCAGCGACAGCGACAACAGCGCACTAGACGCTTCTACTCAAGCACTGATCAACGCGTTCAAGAAAGCTCAAGCTTAACCGCCAAACTTTCTGACAGCGCCAGAAAAAACACCAGCCTCGGCTGGTGTTTTTGTTTTGCCCCTTCCCTATCAGAAGAGCCAATTATTGTAGGTCGCGGCTTCAGCCCGACAACCTCTCCACATGAAGCCATCATCAGCCCGATACAGACTTTTGTACATGACACCAAGCCAAGCGGCGTTTCTCTTCGAAACTATCACCTACCTCATCGAAACACCGCTTGGCTTTCTTATGTCTCTAACTCATCGATAGAATCAAGCAGTGCTCTAGCATTAGCTCGTGAACCCAACAAATAAGCCGTTTCTTGTATAGACTGATAATCCGCCAACGACATCATGACAACTGGCTTACCACTTTTATGCGTAACAATAACTGGCGCATGATCATCACAAACCTTCTTCATCATTTTCACTAAATTGGCTTGTACTTCTTCACAGCCCATCGTATCCATACTCAACACTTACTATTAATCAAACCCAATCGAATGTAGTCAAACACCACAAGCAAATCAACAACCGCCTGAGAAACGGGCATTATTGTAGGTCGCGGCGGCTTCGACCCGACACGAACTCACATGACCAAGACAAGCGGCGTTTCTCTTCGAAACTGCCGCCTACCTCATCGAAACGCCGCTTGGCTTTTGAGTAGCTCATATCTTAGAACGGCAAGTTTAAGAAAACTTTGATATTTTCTGATATAGCGCTTTTTATGTTTTCACTAGCAGATAAATAAAAAGCCTTTTAGTATCGATAAATATACCTACATTCCGACACAATTAACTGACAAGAGCTCACTTCATGACTCCAACCAAACATATAAAACGCCAATTGAAAGACTTTTCACCTGCAAGAGAAAGCGCTCCAGGATTGATATGGGGTAATAATGCAGAACGCTGCCCAATTTCAAGAAGCCAGTTCCCTACTCCAAACCTTTTACTGTTTCTTTTACAAGGAATCTGTCAATTCCCCTTAGGATATCCTGAAGAAAAGATGCATTGGATAATCCCGTTTACCTATAAAGGGGCGGACTGAGCAATTTCGAATGAGAAATTCGGTTTATACTTTTACTCTGTAAAAAATACTGAAGCAAAGTCAAAAGAAGTTTTAGGAAAATTTGAAAAAGCCCTCAAATCAGCTGAAAAAAATATTCTTGAAGACTTTGCTAAACAACAAATAAAAGACGGTAATATAACCATCTCAAACCAATTCAACCAGCTTGATGATCGATATCACTATTTTAGAGAACAAGCAGAGTCGAATTACACTCCACAAGAAATGAAAGGCGATATAAAGGATATTAAAGAAATAGTTGAACTCTTAAGGTCAGAAAGCAACACTAGTCACGAAGGAGGATATAACGCACTAGCGATGATTGATGCTTATTTTAGTCGTTTAGAGCACTTCTTAGTACTTGCACTTCCTTTTTCCAATTACGACAGAGAACGAGATGATCTAACAAAGTTTGTCAGCAAAAACTGGTCAGAAAAACTTAAGAAAGTCCTCAGCATTAAAACAAACCAACATTATGAGACATTGAAGCAATTAAAAGAGAAATATCGAAATACATTTGCACATGGTGGTTTTGAAAAGGAAAGCCAATCGTTTTTCTTTCATCTTGGGAATATTGGAATTGTGCCAGCCAGCATGTCTGGTAGAAAAGATAGCGTCCACTTCAATCATGTCCCGATAGATAAAGAAATATTCGAAAATATCTGCTCACAGCTCGATGCTTTTGATGAATATCTGTCCGACTCCGCACTTCCAGATGCTTGGAAATTCGCTCAAAGTAGTCTCAATCTCGCCATGGACAATAAAAGCTTACAAGAAATGCTTGAGGTAGCGAAAGATCCAGATACATTTGATGCTTGGATTGAAAGACAGCAAGATCTTTCCGACAGATATACTAATGCAGAATATTAATAACAAGCTTAATAGAATTTAAACTTTTACCCAAGATCCAACCCATACCTCGCGTTCCTGCCGCCGCCTTCCAAGCGGTACAAACACTCTTTTTCAACCAAGTCGCTGAGGTCTCGGGTTGCGGTGGCTTTTGAGCTGCTGGTGATGCTGATGTATTTTTTGGCACTAAGTCCGCCTTCGAAGCCGTCGGATCCTGCACTAAAGAGCTTGTTGAGCACTTTCTTTTGGCGTTCGTTCAGTTCGGTATGTTGATGTTTTTCCCAGTATTTGGCTTTTTTTAATACAAAGTCGACTTTATGAGCGGCTTCTTGCTGTGCCAGCAGAACCGAGTCGACGAACCATGTTACCCAGTCGGTGATATCTAAAGTAAATTGGCTGGCTTTGTTTAGTCCATCGTAATAGGCGTTTTTATCTTTCTCGATTATTGTCGACAAGCTAAGTAGTGGCGGTCGATTGAGATCTTGAGCCAATGCCATTTCGGCAATCGCTCGCCCTACTCGACCGTTGCCATCATCAAATGGGTGGATGGTTTCAAACCACAAGTGCGCAATCGCTGAGCGAACAGGACCAGAGAGAACGATCTCTCTCTCTGCTTTTAAAGGGTTAGAGCGGTTAAACCAATCTAAAAATCGGTTTATTTCTGTATTGACTTGATGCGCTGGCGGCGCTTCGTAATGCACTTTCTCATAGCCAATTGGGCCAGAGACTATTTGCATAGGTTCTGCGGAATCTCGCCATTGACCGACTTTTAGGTTACGAGGCAGCAGATTACTTTCTTTTTGCGGAAGAACTAATTGATGCCAATGAAACAAGGTAGATTTTGTGAGTTCGCTAGCAAAGTTATTACGCACGTCGACCATCAAAGCGGCCATACCTTCAGCTCGTGGATCGGCGACTCGCGTTGGTGGATTACTCAAGCCTAAGAAGTTCTTAATAGAAGACCGCACATCTTCACGATCCAATCGCTCGCCTTCGATTTGGCTGGTGTTGATAGCTTCGCTCACCATGAGATCGATATAGGCATCGTACTGCAAGGTTTTTTCAAGCTGGCCCATTCCGCCAGACAAACGACCAGCCTCTAACGCGTACTGATACAAAGCATCTCGGCACTGAGTTTCGTCAAAGGTGAAATTTGGCCAATCAGGATGTTGCCAGCTGTATTTCATAGTATGAGCCGATTAAGTAAACATTCGGCTCAGAATAGCATTATTTTATGAGCCGAATAAACCTATTATCCGGCTCACAGGCTTTTATTTAGTCATCAGTGCAAATCATCAAGACACAACGCCTGACTTTTCAATGCTATCTTTTCACTTAATAGATTGGACAAAAAACGTTAAAAAAGATACAAAAACCACCAGAGCAATAAATTTACGGGCAGCACCAGCAACAAACAAATTCAAGAAGGAGCGTAGAGAATTAAAATGGTCGATTTCACCAATGGTAAATGGATTTTTGAGCCAAAATTTAGTGAAGTGAACACAGACTCAGTCTCTATAACAACTGAGCCAAACACAGATCTCTGGCAACGCAGTTACTATGGCTTTCGTAATGACAATGCTCCCGCATTACAGATCGAATCTGAAGAAAATTTCACCTTTACCGCCAAAGCCAATTTCACTTACCACACTCAATTTGATCAATGTGGTCTTATTATCTACCTCGATAATGAGAATTGGTTCAAAGCCTCCATTGAATACGAAAACCAAGCATTTTCAAGACTAGGAAGTGTCGTAACGAATTTTGGTTACTCAGACTGGGCCACCTCAGATATTCCCTTACCAAAAGAAATCTGGTATCGCTTAAGCCGTCGAGGAGCTGATTTCCTGATTGAATCATCATTTGATGGTATCGTTTTCAATCAAATGCGCGTATTTCATTTGCATCAGCTTGGTGAGACAACAGTCGAAATGGGTAAATGCAACCCGCCACAACCCGCAGAGAAATCGGTGAAATTCGGTGTGTATGCGTGCAGCCCTCAGAATTCATCTTTTACCGCTACGTTCACCGATATGAGTTTAGAGCCTTGTAAATGGCTAGCTCACTCCGCCTAAACCCAACGTCAAAGATAAAGCTTAGACAATCAGGATGTTGCCAACTGCCTTTCATCATGTGAGCCGATTAAGCGAATTATTCGGCTCACGCTTATATAGCCGCTTCGTAACCTGTCGGGCTAAAGCCACGACCTACCAGAGAATATTGTCGCAATCTCAAAAGCCACCCCTAAGAAACCGCCTTCACTAACCACGCTTTCATTTCTTCTAAATCCATTTTATGGTCTGGAAAGCTTTCAATGAGCGAATCGACGCAAGCTGCGATGGCGTCTGGTCGATACATTACACCAACAAGTTTTGCTGAAAGCTGTTCTATTGGATCGAAAAACAAGCTGTCGGTGAAGGTTTGTGCAGCGGTAATGTGAGCGTTGCTCAGATCAAGGTGAATTTCGACGCCGCCCCATTTGAAGCGTTCGTCTAGGGTGTGAGTAAACTGCGGGGATTTACCAAAATTCCAATCCCAGCTTTGCTGCTGTTCAAATTTTTCAAGAAAACCAGGAAGATCTGGCAAGGCGTCGGGGGATATTTCCTCTATGACTGGCACTTCATCAAAGTATTCACAAAACGCTTCGACAATGGCGTCACAAACGAGCTGATGATCAATTGCTGGATACAAACTGTTTAAATTGGTGACTCGTGAGCGCACGGAGGTGATGCCTTTTGACTGGAGCTTTTTTACATCGGGATTAAGATAATTGGCTAGGCGGCTTAAATCCGCATGCAGCAACAAAGTACCATGATGAAAGCCGCGACCCTTAGTCTCTTTGTAGGCGGAACCAGAGAGTTTTCGCATTTCTTCACCTTCGCCGACGACTAAGTCATTGCGACCATTTGCGTAGCCTTCAATTCGAGGCTTCTTCAAGCCTTGTAACACGATCTCAGTAGACACTTCTTTGTTGTATTCAGGCTTACCTGCCATGAAAGTAAAATTGGTATTGCCCAAGTCATGAAACACCGCACCGCCACCACTTTGGCGACGAGCAAGGTGAATCTTGTCTTGCTCCATCCTGTTTGATTCTGAAAGCGGCCAATCACTACCGTATCGGCATTACGCCACAGAAATAACACCCGTTGATTCGCAGGCATAGTGCGGAAAATACAATCTTCCACAGCAAGATTAAAGTGGGGGTTATTGGAATGGGAAAGTAGAATTCGGCTAGCCATGGCGTTTTCTCTTGTCACAAAAAGGATAAACTTAACAATCAGCTACCTTTATAACGCGTTTACAGGTATAAAAAAACCACGGTGCTTTCACGCCGTGGTTTTTAGAAACATTCCATTTAGAAACATTCCGATTAAATCAAAGATATTCGACTTTTTCGATTTCGTAAGTGGCTTCACCACTTGGAATCTTGACGATGACCTCGTCACCCTCTTCCTTGCCGATGATGGCTTTCGCGATTGGAGAAGCATAAGAGATTTTCTTCTCTTTCACATCAGCTTCATCATCACCGACAATTTTGTAAGTAACTGTCTCTTCCGTATCAACGTTAAAAAGCGTTACGGTAGTACCAAAAATTACTTTAGATGATACTGGCAAAGCTTTAACGTCAATCACTTGTGAATCAGCAAGTTTGCCTTCGATCTCTTTAATACGACCTTCAGCAAATCCCTGCTCTTCACGAGCGGCGTGATACTCTGCGTTTTCTTTTAAGTCGCCATGCTCACGCGCGGTTGCGATATCCGCAATCACGCGAGGACGGACGACAGTTTTCAAGTGATTAAGCTCTTCTCTAAGACGAGCCTCACCTTCTACTGTCATTGGTACCTTTTTCATTATTTCCCCAAGTGCAAATCTTGCAGTCTTCTAACTTTCGTTTCACCTGTTAGGCTAATCGCCATACTCGTTGCTTCAGCACCAGCCAATGTCGTAGTGTAACAAACCTTACGCTGTAAAGCTGTACGACGAATGACAGAAGAATCGGCAATCGCTTGCGTACCAGACGTGGTGTTGATGATGTAATCAATTTCGCCATTTTTCATCATATCAACGATATGTGGACGACCTTCATTCACCTTGTTCACTTTACGAACTTCAACGCCGCGCTCAGTTAGGTATTTCGCTGTGCCTTCGGTGCCGACAAGATCAAAGCCTAGTTCAGCCAAGCGACGAGCAACGTCTACCGCACCTTCTTTGTCCATATCGCGAACACTGATGAAAGCACGACCAGATGTTGGCAATTCCGTACCACCGCCAAGAACCGCTTTACCAAACGCTTCTGCGAAGGTATCACCCACGCCCATCACTTCGCCCGTAGACTTCATTTCAGGCCCAAGAATCGGATCGACACCTTGGAACTTATTGAATGGGAAAACGGCTTCTTTCACGCTGTAGTAAGAAGGAATGATTTCTTTGGTGAAACCAAGCTCTTCCAGTGTTTTACCTGCCATAACCAAGGCGGCAACTTGCGCCAAAGAACGACCGATACACTTAGAAACGAAAGGCACTGTACGTGATGCACGAGGGTTAACCTCGATCACATAAATTTCGCCATCCTGAACCGCAAGCTGAGTATTCATCAAACCAACAACGCCAAGTTCTAGGGCCATGTTGGTGATCATCTCACGAATGTCGTCTTGCACTTCTTTTGACAAAGAGTATGGAGGCAAAGAACAGGCAGAGTCACCAGAGTGAACGCCCGCTTGTTCGATGTGCTGCATGATGCCGCCGATCACTACTTGATGTCCGTCGCAGATACAGTCGATATCGATTTCAATCGCTGCATTCAAGAAGTGATCTAGCAATACTGGGCTGTCGTTAGACACTTTCACAGCGCTTGTCATGTAACGCATCAATTCTTTTTCGTTATAAACGATTTCCATCGCACGACCACCCAATACATAGGATGGACGAACCACAAGTGGGTAGCCGATATCAGCCGCTTTCGCAGCCGCTTGCTCAACACTACGCACTGTCGCGTTATGAGGCTGTTTGTAGCCCAAACGCTGAATCATGCTTTGGAAACGCTCACGATCTTCTGCACGGTCGATAGACTCAGGCGTTGTACCAATGATTGGCACGCCTTCGTTTTGCAAAGCACGAGCGATTTTCAGCGGCGTTTGACCACCGAATTGAACGATCACGCCTTTTGGTTTTTCTTTGCGAACGATTTCTAACACGTCTTCAAGCGTTACTGGCTCGAAGTACAAACGGTCAGACGTATCGTAGTCAGTCGATACGGTTTCAGGGTTACAGTTCACCATGATGGTTTCGTAACCGTCTTCACGTAGACCTAGCGCTGCGTGTACACAGCAGTAGTCAAACTCAATACCTTGACCGATACGGTTTGGACCACCACCAAGGATGATGATTTTTTCACGATCCGTTGGCGCTGCTTCACATTCATCTTCATACGTTGAGTACATGTAAGCTGTGTTAGTGGCAAATTCTGCAGCACAAGTATCAACACGCTTGTAAACTGGATGAACGTTCATCAAATAACGACGCTCACGCATAGACTTTTCAGTCACACTT
Source organism: Marinomonas hwangdonensis (assembly GCF_003721245.1). Lineage (GTDB taxonomy): Bacteria > Pseudomonadota > Gammaproteobacteria > Pseudomonadales > Marinomonadaceae > Marinomonas > Marinomonas hwangdonensis. The sequence goes on from NZ_RIZG01000011.1 coordinate 32,275, forward strand.
AACAAGCTAGCAAGACGCGCATCAGAGAAGCCTTTACGCTTCAAACGACGAATCACGTCGTAAGTCATGTCGATCAGACCCTTGTCTGCCAACGCAGCTTCTTCTTTGATCAAGTCTTCGATTTGCACCAAGAACCAATGATCAACACCTGTTGCTTCGTAAACTTCGTCTACTGTCATACCAGAACGGAAGGCATCACCAATGTACCAAATACGGTCAGAACCAGGCGATTGAAGCTCGTAAGCCAATTTCTCTTTGCTGTTTTCTTCAGCAAAATCCAACTGAGGATTGAAGCCATCAGAACCCACTTCTAAGCCGCGCAATGCTTTTTGCAAAGACTCTTGGAAAGTACGGCCAATCGCCATCACTTCACCAACCGACTTCATTTGCGTGGTTAAACGGTCGTTAGCGGTTGGGAATTTCTCGAATGTGAAACGAGGAATCTTAGTGACAACGTAGTCAATGGCAGGCTCAAAGCTCGCTGGTGTTTGGCCGCCTGTAATGTCGTTTTGCAACTCATCAAGAGTGTAACCAATCGCCAATTTCGCGGCGATTTTTGCAATCGGGAAGCCCGTCGCTTTCGAGGCCAACGCAGACGAACGAGACACACGAGGATTCATCTCGATAACAACAAGACGACCTGTTTTTGGATCCATACCGAACTGTACGTTAGAACCACCAGTTTCTACGCCGATCTCACGCAATACCGCCAAAGAAGCGTTACGCATGATTTGATATTCTTTATCCGTCAAAGTTTGTGCTGGCGCAACTGTAATGGAGTCACCTGTGTGAACCCCCATAGCGTCAAAGTTTTCAATCGCACAAACAATGATGCAGTTGTCTTTTTTGTCGCGGACAACTTCCATCTCGTACTCTTTCCAACCGATCAAAGATTCATCGATGAGCAATTCGTTGGTTGGCGACAAGTCCAAACCACGAGTACAGATTTCGTCGAACTCTTCCATGTTGTACGCGATACCACCACCAGTGCCGCCCATGGTGAAAGAAGGACGGATAATACATGGGAAGCCGACTTCCGCTTGCACTTTCAGCGCTTCTTCCATGTTGTGAGCAATACCCGCACGTGGACATTCAAGGCCAATAGAGCGCATCGCTTTATCAAAACGGCTACGATCTTCCGCTTTGTCGATCGCGTCAGCTGTCGCACCTATCATCTCAACATTGTATTTTTCTAGCACGCCGTGACGCTCAAGATCCAACGCACAGTTCAATGCAGTTTGACCGCCCATCGTCGGTAGAACCGCATCTGGACGCTCTTTTTCAATGATTTTTTCTACGGTTTTCCATTCAACTGGCTCGATGTAAGTCGCATCCGCCATCGATGGATCTGTCATGATGGTCGCTGGGTTTGAGTTCACCAGAATAACGCGAATGCCTTCTTCACGAAGCGCTTTACACGCTTGCGCACCAGAATAGTCAAACTCACAAGCCTGACCGATAACAATAGGGCCTGCACCTAAAATTAAGACGCTTTTTATGTCAGTACGTTTTGGCATAATATTTCGCTCCGCTCCTACTTTTAGGCTTTAGTGGCTTTGATGTTTTCAATGAACTGATCGAACAACGGCGCAACATCGTGTGGCCCCGGGCTCGCTTCAGGGTGACCTTGGAAGCTGAATGCACTCTTATCAGTACGAGCGATGCCTTGCAAAGAGCCATCGAACAAAGATTTGTGAGTCATCACAAGGTTAGCTGGCAAGGTGTCTTCGTCTACCGCAAAACCGTGGTTTTGGCTGGTGATCATCACAGTGCCTTTTTCGATAGCTTGTACCGGATGGTTTGCACCGTGGTGACCAAACTTCATTTTCTTGGTTTTCGCGCCAGAAGCCAAAGCCAAAAGTTGGTGGCCAAGACAGATACCAAACACAGGAATGTCGGTTTCTAAAATTTCTTTGATGGCTTGAATGGCATAATCACATGGCTCTGGATCACCAGGACCATTGGATAAGAAAACACCGTCAGGATTCATGGCTAAGACATCTTTTGCTGGTGTTTTCGCAGGCACAACCGTTAAACGGCAACCACGTTCAACCAACATACGCAGAATATTGCGTTTTACACCGTAGTCATAAGCAACCACGTGGAAATCGAAAGCGTCTGGCGTTGTGTGACCTTTCACAAGATCCCAAGTCGACTCCGTCCACTCGTACGCTTTTTCAACCGTCACTTCTTTCGCAAGATCCATGCCTTTCAAGCCAGGGAATGCTTTAGCCGCTGCGACCGCTGCCGCTTCATCGAGGTTTTCACCTGCCATGATGCAACCCGCTAGCGCGCCTTTCTCACGCAGAATACGTGTTAACTTACGTGTGTCTATGTCAGCAATACCCACCACGCCTTTACGCTTAAGATAAGAATCTAGAGACTCTTGTGAGCGCCAGCTGCTCGCCACCAAAGGCAGATCACGGATGATTAGGCCTTCACACCACACGTTGTCGGATTCTTCGTCTTCAGAGTTAACACCGGTGTTGCCGATGTGGGGATAAGTCAAGGTGACCATTTGTCGAGCGTAGGAAGGATCAGTAAGAATTTCTTGATAACCAGTCATCGAAGTATTAAAAACCACTTCGGCGGTTGAGGAGCCATCTGCTCCGATCGACACCCCTTTAAAAATCGTGCCGTCTTCCAGAGCCAGAATCGCTGATGTTGCCAAAGGAACCTCCCATTTAGAGCCTATCAGGTTGCAAAAAAGCGAGACAAACCGGCGGCTCATCTCGCTTTTAAGAAATTGCGTTTTTGCCGTTCATCTAATGATCGATAATCAAGAGATCTCGCGTTCAAAAAATCTGCCTAATTCTACTCTGATACGCCTTTAGCGTCCACCGAATTGCCAAGAAAAGGGCCAAAAACACACGATTAAGCCCAGTTTTTTCTTGACTTTTTAGTCAGGAATAACCATGTTCGGTGACTCACTGGGTATCAGGTTTTAGCACAATAAGCCATCAGCCACTTTTTGTGCCGCTTCATAGCCTTGCAAATTACCCAGCACAGTCAACGAAAAGACCATAGCCACCGCAGGGCCGCGGCCGGTTAAAATATTTCCATCCATTACCACAGGTTCATTAGCCAAATACTCAGCACCGATTAACCCCGCTTCAAAACCGGGATAACAGGTGGCTTGTTTATCTACCACAAAACCATGGGTGCCGAAGACCACCGCTGGGGAGGCACAAATAGCCGCCAACAAGGCGTCTTGAATGTCGTGTTTTTCCAGCATGTCGATCAGCAACTCACAATCGCGCAAATGCTCAGCGCCCGGCATGCCACCTGGCAAGACAATGGCGTCAAATACTTGATCTGCCACATCCGTTAACAAAACATCCGCTTCTAACTTAACGCCATGCGCCAACACTACTGGCTTGGTATCATGAATACTCGCTACCGTGACAGTCAGGCCACCTCGACGCAGCACATCAATAATGGTAATCGTCTCAATATCTTCATTGCCATTGGCAATAGGAACTAATACTTTGCTCATACTTTGCCTCTTTAAAAATACATTAGATTCTTAACGTAAACAGACAGGCCGCTTCATGACCCTGCCCTGTTTGTCCTTTTTTCTCTATTGGATAGTAATTCTTTCGACGCCCAACCAACTCGAACCCCAAAGACTCATAAAGCGCAATAGCACCCAGGTTCGACTCACGCACTTCCAACAATAGCTCACGAATGCCTTGCTGTGCGACGGTTTGCGACCAAACCATGATCAACTGTCTGGCCAGCCCCTGTCTACGGACAGAGGAATCAATCACAATTAATTCTAATTCGGACTGATCAAGCACCACCGACGCCGTCAGCCAACCTAACAAGTTTACAGAGGCGGCATCAAGTGACTCAATGACCCAATTCTTGCGAGTTTGCAAAGCGTCCGCTACGAGATTTTCGCTCCAAGGGTGAGGATTAGATGTGACATCAAGCTGAATAATGGCGTGTAAGTCAGACGCAATAGCCGGACGAATCAAAATAGGCAAGGTCATAATTTTCTCTGCCTCAAAAGAGATTAACGGAAAAGGCTCGATTGCATAATGTCCCACGCCTCTTTGCGCAATTCGGGAATACGATGTAGTTCAGACAAGCTGACAATGCGTGCGGCGGGATATTGCTTTAATGAACTCTCAGCCGGCAAGTCATCAACCAACTGAGTAACCTGAGCACCCGCCAGCACTAACATGGGCTCTGTAGAAAACCCTTTAATCAATCGAGTAAGGTAGCTTTCTAAAGCACCGAGCAACCAATCCGTGCGACCAATAAAATACGGATTTTTTAATGCGCCAGGCCAAGTAAAAGCACTGCCTTGCCACTCATCAATTGGCTGTTTTAGCAAGGCTTGGCCCATTTTCAACACCAAACGCTCAACGTCCTGTTCTTGCGAGAAGACGCTCGGTACATCGCTGATAATCAAGAGTTTATTCGACAACGCATAGGCACGGACATCAAGACGAGCCACTTGATTATGGATGACAGGATCCGGCTCAACCACAATATCCACGGCCAATTCTTCAATGGGCTGCAAGTCCTCAACAAGGATTTCTGGCCCAGCGTTTAACTGCTCACGAAGGTTGTGAACCAAAGGAGCTTTTTCTTCTGACAATAATGTCGCGATTGGCTCCGGCGCTGGTTCAGCGGACCTAAACCCCGTTGATGACGGGAAACTTGAAGAACTGGACAAGGAAGAATCAGACGACGTTGCCACATCGACAGGCCAAGGGTGAACTGGCATAAAAATCGTTCCAGTGACACTGTCCGTGGCAGACCCATTTTTCTCAATAGACAACCAAGACACGACACCTATTTGCCCTAAGCAATGAGTTTGAAACGCCTGTTGAAGGGGGAGTTCACGGGACATAATAACCTTAGTGTCAGGCTTAAGTTGCGGCCTTAAATAGGCACATTCATCGGTTTAAATCTTGGTGAGTAAATATACTCGTTTATGCGCCGACATGCCACTTGATGGCCTGATGCTTGCTAGAGATCTTTGTTCAACGCCTGTGTATAATCGCAGCGCATTGACTATCGCCTCATTCCAGGCTCTTTCTACATTTTAAAAAGGTAAAAAAAGCATGATCTCCTTATTATCTCGTTTAATGGTTATCGCTGCAGTTTCAATAAGCAGCCTCAGCTTCGCCAACAGCTTGCCAGACCTTAAAGGTCGCACTATTTTAGCGGTCACTGAAAATGCCTACACCCCCCTTAACTTTGTTGACCCAGCCACCGGCAAAGGCATTGGTTGGGAATACGACGCCATGAACGAAATTGGCAAACGCTTAAACGCCAAGATTGAATGGCACCTCAGTAGCTGGGACACCATGATCCAAGCCGTCAAACAAGGCCAATACGATGTTGGCATGGACGGCATTACTATTAATGAAGAACGCGCCCAACAAATTGACTTCACCATTCCTTACATGACGTCTCAGCAATTCATGTTGGTGCGTGCTGATGAAGATCGCTTTCAGGATGCCAAAACCTTTGCCGCCAACCCAGACCTGCAGTTTGGCGCACAACCCGGCACCACCAACTTCTATGTCGCAGTATACGATGTGCTTGATGGTGACGAGGGCAACCCACGCATTACTCTATTGGACACCTTTGGCGCATCCGTTCAAGCTCTGAAGTCTGGCGATGTAGACAGCGTATTAATGGATGCCACATCAGCCCGCGGCTACATAGGCGCCAACCCAGGATCGTTTAAAATCGTTGGTGGCCCACTAGGTTCAGAAGACTTCGGCTTTATCCTGACTCCGGGATCTGACCTGGTTGAACCTATTAATGCGGCCATCACCAGTATGAAAAACGACGGTACGCTGGATGCACTAAACAAAAAATGGTTTTTCGACTATAACCAGTAACCTGACGTCATTAGCACACAGTAACGGATGGTCTACTGTTTAGATCTTCCGTTTTTTTATTGAAGACGACCAAGGAATGGTCTTGCCATGAATTGATTATGCCCTTTAAAAAAACCGTAGAACGTACGCCCTGGTGGTTAGTCGCCATTATTATTCTTGCATTGGTTCTATTATGGAACATGGTCGCTGACCAAAGCTATCAACGCATCGCCCGCGCCCTAAGCCAAGGACTACTCACCACCATAGGCGTGACATTTTCGGCCTTTGTACTCGCCAGCTTGCTCGGATTGCTTATCGCACTGGCTGGATTTTCTCGTCATCGCCTACTACGAGAATTTGCACGTTTTTATGTGGAAATCTTCCGCGGTATTCCCGTGCTCGTGCTGTTATTCTATATCGCCTTTGTCGGCGCACCGGAAATGGTCAAAGCTTACAACTGGGTTTTACAGATACCCATTCAAGCTGGCTGGATAGATGAGGCCCGTACACGTGACTTTACCCTACTGTGGCGCGCTATTATCGCCCTTGCCATCAGTTACAGCGCCTTCATTGCCGAAGTCTTCCGCGCAGGCATTCAAGAAGTGGGCAAAGGCCAAATAGAAGCCGCCAAAGCACTAGGGCTATCCAACTGGCATCGATTCCGTTTGATCACCCTACCCCAAGCCATGCGCAAAATCTTACCGCCCCTTGGCAACGACTTCGTCGCCATGATCAAAGACTCTGCGCTCGTCTCGGTACTCGGCGTGCAAGACATCACCCAACTTGGCAAGGTATACAGCTCCTCCACCTTCCAATTCTTCGAAACCTACAACGTCGTCGCCTTCATGTACCTCGTACTGACACTCAGCTTATCGCTCATGATACGAGCTTTTGAAAGCCACCTAAGACGCAATGATCATCATTGATTAAAAGCCACGACTAAAATGAGTAGTTCAATTGAAACTACTCATTTATAAAATTCCTCTTTAAATAGTCAAAGTAAGCTTTTTGGTTTTCGCTTGGGGTAAAAACATTACTCAGAATTACAAATAATAGCTTACATATATCTGATAAATTAATTAAATCAAATGAGTTCCAATCAGTATCTGTATGTTCATTTATTATTTGTAAATGAACTTTATTTCTTAAAGTTCTTAATGCTTCGAGTTTTTCATAAATAATTGGTTCATATCCAAAAATCTTTTTAGCTTTTGCACTTTTTATCATTGCGTCAAAGGTCATATGCTTCAATTTTGGACTATCTAATTTTTCATATAAGATCGTATCAATCTTTACTTGGACGCCACCGACTTTTTTAGAGTTACCTTTAAACTTGGTTTTCTCTTTCCACTCAGTGGTTGAATGTGCATTATTTACAATAAGCATAAAATGTAAAACCGATTCGACAATACCAGCACCTACAAGAACAATTGTTTTTATCGTCTGAGTTTGCAGCACAGAACTTAACTTAAGATCCTGTAACACTCTGTCTTGGAACTCAATATATTGCAGATTGTATGCAAGGTTTTTCTTTAAAGCATAACAATGTTCATAACCTCGACCAGAATAAATAGCATTCCCTAACAAACCCTCAAGTTGAGCAATAGGCCTTGGATACCAATTGCCATCTTCATTTTTCCTAATTAACCCTGCCATTACTGATACCTTACTCAAACTGCCATGCAGTCAAAACAATATCCAGATACACACAAAAAAGCCAACACGAAGTTGGCTTTTTTGTGCTGCACATGGAAACAAGAATCCCCCCGCAGCCAATAACCAGAAGTCATGGGCGAATAACATTCCGACGAGGGAGGCGGTAGTTTCGAGGAAAAATGTTATTCGGTCGATGGCAACAAGGCAGTTCAAGTAACATAAACAACCTCATCCTAACCTTACCCTTGGAAGACAAAAGGGGAAGGAATTAAGCGCTATAAAACGAAGGTAACCAAAGCTTGTAGGACAACAAAAGACATAATGCCAGCGAGAATATCGTCTAGCATGATGCCGAAGCCACCGTGTACATGTTTGTCTATCCAAGAAATCGGCCAAGGTTTCAGAATATCGAATAGGCGAAACAGTACAAAGCCAAGCACGATGTAAAACCAACCCGCCGGTGCGAGCCACATGGTGATCCAGAAACCGACAAATTCGTCCCAGACAATGCCAGAATGGTCATGAACGCCTAGGTCTTTGGAGGTTTTTCCGCACAGATAAATCCCCACCAGTGACGTCACCACCAGCATAATGAGGTAATGAGTGCTGCTGAGGTCCTGCAACAACCACACAAAGATGGGCACGGCCGCAAGAGTGCCAAAGGTGCCTGGGGCTTTCGGCGCGGCGCCAGAACCAAGACCAAATGCTAAAAAATGTATCGGGTTGCGCCATACCGACGCAGGGGCAGAATTCGCCATAAAACCATTACCTATTGATTAAGTTACACACTAAAAATTCAGTATCAAACATTAAAAAATGCCACTAAAAATGCTGAAAGCCAGTAATCTCACCGTCGTAGCCTTGCAGATTAAAGCCGTCGCTAACAATTTCGCCTATTTTGGTACAAGGCAGACTGAGGGTTTGCGTGATTAAAGCAATCTCAGCCGCCTGCTCTTTCGGTGCGGTAAAACACAATTCATAATCGTCGCCACCGGTTAACGCCAACGCCACGGCAGACTCTGGCTGCCACTGCTTCAATTGCGCAGAAATAGGTAGACTAGTGGTATCAATGTTTGCCCCAACGCCAGAAGCTTTAAGTATATGCTGAAGATCCTGAGCCAAGCCATCGGAAATATCCATCATGGCATGGACAACTCGTTTGAGTGCCATACCACCAATTAATCGAGGTTGAGGACGCCAAAAGCGCTCATAAAAATAATCAAAGCGTTCACTAGACACCTGTAGCTCGCCGGTCACAATGGGCACCGCCGCCGCGGCATCACCCAGTAATCCGGTGACATAAATATCATCGCCCACTTTCGCACGGGAGCGCAAAGGCGCTTGCTCTGGTTCCACATAACCATGCACCTGCAACGTAATCGTCAGTGGTCCTTTGGTGGTATCGCCACCCACTAACGCCAAACCAATTGGCTCAGCCAGTTCCGCCATGCCTTGGGCCAAACCGGCTAACCATTGCGGATCGGACTCAGGGATGGTTAATCCCAAGGTAAAAAACGCGGGTTTTGCGCCCATCGCCGCCAAATCACTCACACAACTGGCTACCGCGCGATAACCTATGTCAACAGGGTCTGCATCAAACGGAAAATGCCGCCCTTCCACCAAAGTATCCATGGAAAACACCAAGCTCTGACCTTGTGGCACCATCACTTGAGCGCAATCGTCCCCAATGCCCAACAAAAGATCCCCACGCCCCTGCGTACTGGCCATGACAGACGCTTGGAAAATATGTTGTATCAACTCGAATTCTTTCAACCGATGATCCTTTTTCCTGCATTAAAAGGGTTATAACAATGAGGATACCGCATTGTTAACCCGATGTCAGAAGCAAAAAGGGCGGATTGCTTAGCACAATCTGCCCTTTTTGAATGTCTTGTTACCGCTTCTTATTACCGAAATGGAAAGCGTTAGTCTTCTGTACGCTTAGCACGCATCTTAGGCGTTGGGATCACTTCTAGGTAAAACGATTTCCAATGCTGGCTTTGCGCCGAGCTAATGTTGGTGTTGATGTCGCCTTCATGAATGGATCTGGCTTTGTCTGCGGTTTGACCGAACTTGCAATTAAATCCCCAAAAATCCATGCCTTCTGGCAAAGCTTTTTTGCGCTCCGCTTTGATGTATTGCTTCACTTCGTTTTTCGCCGCTTCGATAATGCGCTGGTATGAAAGTTTGGGGTGGGATAGAGCAAACGTCTTTTTCATTATGATCCTAAAAATATTGGGTAAGACAGCATAACCACCGCCTTAGTACCCGCCTATGATAGCGGGTTGTAAGCCAATCAGCCACCGATATGCTCAGCGCCGTTGCAAACAACGGCCTCTAGGCTCGTCACTTTCATGCAAAACAATATCGGAATGCAAAAACTGCGCGGCCAGCGCTGAGCCTTCTACCTTTGGCGCGCTACGAGCCAGCATTTCGCTTTCAAAATCGTTTAACACCTGTTGGCGAATCCCCACTTCCCGCCAGTTCGATGAAGGTCGGCAACCTATCATGATACTGCGAGCCAATGCCAATGCGTCCAGTAAAGCCTGATTCGCGCCCTGCCCTTTAAACGGACTCATCGGATGCGCTGCATCACCAATCAAAGTGACGCCTTGCCCATGGGCTAGCTGGCTTGGATCAAGCAAGGCGCGATCGTATACCGGATAACCCGAAACCAGAGCCTCAGATGTGGCCGCCAAAATTTGCGGAACAGGACTGTGCCATTGAGTGCGTCGGCAAGCCTCGGCTTTTAACGCTTGAGCGCCTTGACGACTCAATGCCTGAGCATCACTCTCTTGCATTGGAAAACTTAATTGCCACATCACGGCGTCGGACGAATAAGGCATGATATAAATTCTTTCTGTACCATTGGCGGTCTGAAACACGGTAGCAGAATCGAGCAAAGGACTGTCTAGATCATCCAGTTGGGCCAGCGGACAGATCCCCAAAATCACCATGCAACCCAAATAACGTAACGGCGTCGTATCTTCATCGATGAGCCACTGGCGTACCTTACTGCGAATACCATCGGCTCCGACCACAAGATCCGCATGGGCGGATACGACCTCACCGTCCACTAAGAAGCTCAAGGCTGAGCCATCTTTCGTCGAAGCGATATCCACCAGCTGATGCCCCCATTGGACTCTACCTTGTTCACCAAGCTGTTCCAATAATGACAAGCGTAATGACTGCCGCGCAACGTGTATATTGGTGCGTCGCAACGAGACATCCGCACCGGGCGGACGCCATTTTCGCATACCCCATTCTCCCACCACTTTGCCCTCTGTGGTGTGAACCAGATGGCGTGTCGAGACAATGCCGTCTTTTAGCGAAAACAAGCCCAAGCCTTCAATCGCTTTGCTGGCTTGCTGCAAGGTCAGCCCATAGCCTTGTGAGCGTGCATTAAACCCAGAGTCTCGCTCGTAAAGCGTGAAAGGAATACCACGATGCAAACAGGCTACGGCCAACGCTACCCCACCAATACCGCCACCGATAATAGCAATATGTGGGTAGTTGTCATGATCTGGCAAAGGAGGACAAGATGCTGGAACCAATCCGGATCCAGCGCAAGTGACACAGTCGTCCAGATGCCCTTTAGGCCGCACGGGAGCAGGCCCTACACCTTTTAAGCGCTCAAATTCATCCAGCGCCCGCTGATAACTCAAACGTACCTTCTTGCGTAATCGACGGCTTTTTTGCCCTCGCCCCTGACAATCCAGACACACAGTCCAACTCGTTTTCTCACCTTGCAATGTCTTACTTCCTCTTGGCGACAAGCCCGCTACCCCAGCTTGCCGTCCTGCTCAAAAAAATCACTTAAATTACCGCCCTATTCATCCCAGAAAAACACGGCCTATTGGTGAGTGTGTTATGCCCGAAACGATGCCGGTTTTACATCAAATCAACTATTCCACTTTTTCCACTTCAATTCCCAGTGCCTTGGCTCGCTCCATCCACATTTTCCGTGCTAATACACGCATATTTTCAACATGGTCCATTTCATCCATAATCTCTACTCCAAGTAAAGTTTCCACCAAATCTTCAAGCGTCACAATACCTTTTGCTCTGCCATATTCATCAACAATAAGCGCGATGTGCTGACGCTCCTTTAAGAAACTGTCCAACAACATGGGTAAAGATACCTTCTCTGGAACGACCATAATGTCACGTTTCAAAGACCTAAGAGTATCACTGTGTCGATTGGAGGCTTTACTCAACAATATGTCATCTCTTAATACAAAGCCGGTAATTTCATCAAATCCCGATTTGTAAATTGGCATACGTGAAAAAGGCTTACTTTTAATAAGTTCAAAGACTTCTGACACCGTTTTGTCTTCCGACAAGGCAAATGCAACACTTCGAGGCGTCATTACATCAACGGCTTTTACCGAACCATAGCGAAATAGGTTACCAATAATTCGTGACTCACTGTCTTGAATATGCCCTCCCTCTTTTCCAAGTTCTGCCATCGCAATAAATTCATCTCGACTAAAATGATGGATTTCTTTGCCATGCGATATTAACTTTGTCAGCCTTTCCGACACCCACACAATAGGGTATAAAATAATGATAAGCCCTTGTACAAAATGCATCATTGGAATGACGAGTTTTGACCAATAAAGTGCGCCAATCGTTTTTGGTACAATTTCCGATAAAAACAAAATGGCCATCGTCATAGCCGCTGAAAATACGCCAAACCAAGCGCTTCCAAAGACGGCTGTCGCTTTTGCCCCAGCGCCAATGGCACCCGCTGTATGCGCTATGGTATTTAGCGTTAAAATAGCGGCAAGTGATTGATCGATATTGTCTTGTTTTAGCCGTTTTAAACGAACAGCATAACTTGGCCGTTTTTCTTTTTGTCCTTCGATATAAGATGGCGTAATACTTAATAACACCGCCTCCGCTATCGAGCAGAGAAACGAAAAACCAATTGCAGAAACTATATAGACGATTAACAGAACAGCGTCTGAGTTCATTTTCTATCCTTGTACTCACGTTAAAAAAATAACACTAAACTTATCAGGTTAGTCTGTAAGTGAAATACAAAGTTCCGTTATTGTCATAAGGTGGAAACATAAATTCGTGATTTGGATTAGCGCTAATTTTTAACAATGCCTTAAATTGCCATTTTCAATCGATAGAAAAAACCACCAATAGACAAACCGAAATCGCTTGCTGTCTATTGGTGACACTTTATCATATTGCGGTGTTATTCACGCCTCTATTAGCCCAACGGGTGAAACGCTTTTCTGTCCAAGCAAACAATTCATACATAACCACCCCCATTATGCCAATGACAATAAGACCAGCAAACACCAATGCCATGTCCATTGACGAGCTGGCGGCCATCATCAAATAGCCAATGCCCATGTTAGAAGCAACGGTTTCGGATATAACCGAACCAACGAACGCCAGCGTAATGGCAACTTTGAGTGACGCAAAGAAATAGGGCAAGGCTCGCGGCAAACCAACTTTACGAAGAATATCTAGCTTGGAGGCGCCAAGCGAACGCAACACATCTTCCAGCTCTGGCTCTAGGGTTGCCAAGCCCGTTGCCACATTCACTAACACAGGAAAAAACGAAATAAGAAAGGCCGTCAATATGGCAGGCACCGTTCCGATACCAAACCACACCACTAACACAGGGACAAATGCCACTTTGGGAATACTATTAAATCCCACTAAAAGCGGATAAAATGCCTTATAGACAATAGGATAGGTCCCGACCGCCACGCCCAGAACAACACCCACCACTACGGCGATGGCAAACCCCACCAAGGTGGTAAAAAACGTCTGCCAAGCGTGCATCATAATGGGTTGCCAACGATCGACGCCCGATGCCCACACTGACGACGGTGCTGGAAACAAATACTCAGGCACGTTAAAGCCCACACAAATCATTTCCCACACCAACAACAAGAACACAATAAGCATCCAACTGGCATGCTTAATTAAAAATTTTCTGCGATTAAAAACCATCATCTTTCTTGCCTCTTAGGATTGACGAATAGAGCCAATATGCTCACGCAACACATGCACTTGGGCAGCAAAAGGCTCGGTATAGGTCACCGATAATGGTCGCGGGCGCTCAATATCAATGTCTCGTTTCACCAATATTTGGCCAGGGCTTTTGCTCATTACGTACACGGTATCGGCTAAAAACACCGCCTCACGTAGATCATGTGTCACTAAAATGACGGTAAAGGGTTGCTCTTGCCACAGCTCTTGCAACATGCACCACAGCTCTTCCCGTGTGAACGCATCCAGAGCACCAAAAGGCTCGTCCAACATCAACAGCTGTGGTTTGTGAATCAAGGCGCGACAAATAGAAGCTCGTTGTTGCATGCCTCCTGACAATTCCCATGGGTATTTATGCTCCCAGCCTTTTAATCCAACCCGCTCTAACAAAGCCATCGCCATGGCTTCAAATTCTTGACGCTTGCGTCTGAGCTGTGAACGATAAGGCTGTACAATTTCTAAGGGCAACATGACATTTTCTAACGTGGTACGCCACGGTAAAAGGTTCGACGCCTGAAACGCCATGCCAATGCATTTTTGCGGGCCACCAATCTGACGCCCATCAATATAAACATAACCTGAGGTTGGCTCGGTTAACCCTGACACCAACTTCATTAGAGTCGATTTGCCACAACCCGAAGGCCCTACGACGGCGATAAATTCGTTCTGCTTAACCGATAAAGAAATGTCTTTAATGGCCAGATCGCCCCCTTCTTCATAGGCCAAACTGACGTCTTCAAACTCTACAAACACCATAGCAACTCCCCAGCGAAAAAAAGCCGTTCGGCCATGCCGAACGGCGAAGATTAGTTTTGCATCATGCGAGTGCTTTTTTCGGGCAGCATCGCCATATTAAATAAGGACTCTGGGGTGGGCGTACGGCTCAAATTAAACGACGATACGGCTTCATCAATGGATCGTTTTAACCGCTCCATGGTCACCACGCCCAAACCTTCGGTACGCGTCTCATCGGTAATCACTTGCGCGTCTAACGCTAGTGTTAAACGACGCAGTTCTAACGATTCTTTGACCAAAGGGTCGCGCTTAGACACAAATTTCACCGCACTTTCTGGGTCGGCTATGGTTTCAATGAGCGCCTTGTTGAAGGCTCGATTAAACCCTGCCACGGCCTCTGGGTTTTCTATCAGCATCTTTTGACTGGCAATGATGGCATTCCCGTACAGGGCCACACCATAATCGGCGTAAGGCATGACCACTATGTCGTCTAACGATACACCGCGGGCTTCTAGGTTTAATAAACTGGTAAAATAAAATCCCGTGATGGCGTCTACTTGTCGACGCGCTAACAAGGTTTCACGAATGGCAGGATCAACACTTTGCCAAGTAACCGAGTCCACCGCTAAATCATTGTTCGCTGCAAAAGCAGGCCATGCTTTGCGCCCACCATCAAACACAGGCGCGGCCAAGGTTTTACCAACCAAATCAGCAGGCGTATTGATATTGAATTCTTTGAGTGTAAACACCGCGGCAGGCGTTTGGTTATAAAGCATGTATACCGCTTGCATGCCTGACTCTGGGTTAGCCGCCGCGTATTCTACTAAGGCGCTAAAATCAGCAAAACCCATGTCGTAAGCCCCCGTCGCGACGCGAGTTACCGCGCCAGCAGAGCCATTACCCGAGTCAATAGTGACCTCTAAACCTTCTTGTAAAAAATACCCCTTGTCCAAGGCCATTAAAAAAGGCGCAGACGGCCCTTCAAAACGCCAATCTAACGTGAAATTAATTTTTGTTGTTGAGGCTTGAGCGAACCCTAAACTCGGCAAACTCAGAAGCGCAGCCGCACCACAGAGTGCAACCAGTTTTTTGATAGACAGACGTTTTGCAATATTCATGGCTTATCCTTATGTCACATTAAACACCCAACAAGGGAACGCCTTATTGGGAACCGTAGATGAAAGAACGCAATACTTTTCGTGGCAAAGAGGCGGCCGTTTTAATTGACCGCTCAGTCAATCTTTACAAAGCAAAATACACGCCATTAAAAGAAAGCCATGTGCTAGTAATAGAAAATAGTAACAAGGAGGAGATATCGCATTCGAAACAGCGCCATTTAGAGCCACACACCAGGCTAGGATGCTTTAATTTAGTGCAGCCATATCACACGAACGTCAGGGACAATCTAGCTAGGATTTGAAGCAAGTCATTAAATGCTGGAACTCGCCAAACACCTCAAGACAAGCATCAGGAATACAGTAGGCATAAAAAAGCCCCCGTTTTATCGCTGATAAAACGGGGGCTACTTGCTATCTTACGACGGCGTTTTTCGGGCTAACTGCCTGTTTAGCTGTTACGACGTGCGGCGATTTCTTCGCGGCGCACGCGTTGCGCCAATTTGTCTAGAATACCGTTAACATACTTATGGCTTTCGGTAGCGCCAAAGCCTTTCGCCAGTTCCACACCTTCATTGATGGCAACGCGGTATGGGACATCTAAACGCTGTGACAATTCAAATGCACCAAGGCGCATAACCGCCAATTCAATCGGATCAAGCTCACTCAGTGGGCGATCCAATAGCTCTTCAAATAAGTTGTCCAGCTTCTTAGCACTGGCCGTAACGCCTTGCAGGAGCTCACGAAAGTAAACCTTGTCGCACGAATCCATATCCTGATCCATAACAAACTGGGTTTCTATCTCACTCACGGCCGATTTATTCATCTGCCATTGGTAGACCGCTTGCAATGCCAAACGACGAGAAGCACTGCGCATTTGCGAACGTGAAGGCTTCTTTTCCTTACGTTTTGGTGCTGGAGTTTGGTCGTTTGTTGTTTCCACTTCGCTCATTTTTTGCCTCAATTATCCAGACTACGCAGCCATATGGGCTCACGTTTTCGCCTGCTTGGAAGTACTTTTGCTGGTAAGAAAGCTGCCTATTAACTTGACGATTAGACTTGGATTACTAGGCAGTACCTACGGTCATGATGGCCAAAAGTACAGATATGTTCTTTCTCTTGGGCGGCGATTATAGCAACATTTATTCTAGGTTTCTCGGCAAAGTTTTCTAAATCACCGCAAGAAAAAACGATTTCTCGCGGTTTTATTAAAAAACACCGAAAAAGCAATGACTCAGCGCTCGACTATTCGTCATCGTCCTCTTCACTATCTTCGTCTAGGTAGCTTGGCAAGTACACCAAGCGCACATCCTGGCCTACTTGACTAACGGATGTTAGGGTTAACTCCACCGCTTCACTCATCGTCTCAAGAGGCAGTGTGAATAATGGCCGAGCACTGGAACCCAGTAATTTCGGCGCCATGTACACGACAATTTCATCCACTAATCCGGCTTGCAAAAAACCGCCAGCCAGCTCGGCCCCGGCTTCTAACAAGACTTCGTTAATCCCAAGATCGGCAAGCTGCTCCATCGCATCAAGTAAATCAAGTCGACCGTCTTCACCCCGTGGCGCAAAACGTACCGTCACGCCTTTTTTACAAAGAACGTCTTGATGTTCTGGTTCGACCTCTTCTGCCACAGAAAACACGCAAACCTGATGGGCTGGATAGAGGATTTTCGCTTCCGGTAAAATAGACAAAGCCGTGTCCATAATCACACGTAACGGCTGACGCACGCTTTTAGGGTCTGCGTCTTGGTCGTTATTATCGATACGAACCGTCATGCTCGGATTGTCCGCCAAAACAGACCCTATACCGGTGACAATGGCATCACTTTGCGCGCGCAAGCGTTGCACATCAAGACGCGCTTCAGGACCGGTAATCCATTGGCTTTCACCCGACTCCATCGCCGTGCGACCATCCAAACTCATGGCCAACTTGACGCGAACAAAAGGCAGCCCTTCGCGCATGCGTTTGATAAAACCCGGATTCAACGCCTCACATTCCGCTTCTAGAACGGGGCCGATAATCTCAATCCCCGCTTTTTTTAGTTTTGCCAAGCCCTTACCAGATACTTCAGGATTTGGGTCTTGCATGCCGTACACAACACGCGCCACGCCGGCCTTGATCAAGGCGTCAGCACACGGCGGGGTTTTACCTTGATGACTGCAAGGTTCTAAGGTGACATACGCGGTTGCGCCGTCTACGGCCTGTTTGGCATCCGCTAAGGCGTTCACTTCCGCGTGCCCCTCGCCCGCTTTGGCATGAAAACCTTGACCGATTAGCTGGTCATCTTTTACCAAAACACAGCCTACTCGTGGATTGGGATGAGTCGTATAAAGACCCTGCTGTGCCAGTTGAATCGCTTTTGCCATCCAATACTCGTGGTTATTAAGGGTCATTTTTTGTCTTCTTTGATGGATTCTGAAGGAGTTTGCTTTGTGTCTAAAACAGTGGCGCTGTGGTTTTCTAGACGATCAATCGCCTCACGGAACTCGCTGATGTCTTTAAAACTACGATATACCGAAGCGAAGCGAACATAAGCCACTTGATCGAGGCGCTGCAATTCTTCCATCACAGCTTCCCCCGTCCAGCGAGAAGGCAACTCTCGCTCGCCAGTCGCTTGCATTTTTTCTTTGATGCGCGTGATCGCCGTTTCAATGGCTTCGATGCTGACAGGGCGTTTTTCAATGGCTTTTAAAATGCCGTTGCGCAGTTTGTCTTCATCAAACACTTCTCGACTGCCGTCGCTCTTGATCAGCTTGGGCATTTGTAACTCGGCGACTTCGAAGGTGGTGAAGCGTTCATGACAGTGAATACAAGTACGCCGACGGCGCACTTGTGCGGATTCCGACACCAGCCGAGAGTCCACTACTTTAGTATCTAGGGTTCCACAAAAAGGGCATCGCATGGCGCTTCCAATATTACTAACTTGGTGTAAGAATGCCTGAGTTTAGGCCATCGTATTTTGCAACAAATCATACCAACCCCATTGCAAGATAGCTACCGAGGGACACGACGCACAGGCGTCTATTCTTCGCTTGTCTCAAGAATTGGATCATAAGGATATCTATGCCGTTTGCAGAATTATCGGGCTTGGTTGCCGCACTCTGCTGGACCATTTCCAGCCTGATGGCCCCAAGATTAATTGAGCGTTTCGGCACCATGCTTTTCAATACGGTGCGTATTGTCATTGCCAGCGTCATACTGCTGTTGATTTGTCTGATCACGGAACGATTCAGCTTGGCTTTATGGCAACATACCGAGATGATTATGTTGTCGGGGCTGTTGGGTATTTTTATCGGCGATACCATGCTGTTCTCGGCGGTACACCGCCTTGGCCCGCGACGCACTGGGGTACTGTTTGCCACCAATGCCCCCATGTCGATTTTATTAGGCTGGTTGCTTTTAGGGGAAAACCTGTCGTTTAGTCAGCTATTTGCCTGCAGTTTAGTGCTAACAGGGGTAGTGATTGCCATTTTATTCGGCCGTAGAAACAGTCTTCATGCTTGGGAACAAACCAAAGGCAAATTAAGTATCGGCATTTTGCTTGCGCTTGGTGCCGCTCTTGGGCAAGCCAGTGGCGCCTTGCTTAGCAAGCCGGCTTTGCTCGACGGCGCTGACCCCATTGCGGTTTCGGCTCTACGAGTGGGAACGGGGGCGCTGGCACTGATACTGGCTTATGGCATTTTCTATCGACACAAGCGCCCTGTCGGTGCCATCCCCTTTGATCAACTCACACGCATCGACTTTATGGGCATTGCTACCCTAGCGACTATTGGTATGGTGATTGGCATGAGCGTTCTCGTTTGGGGAGTCGGTAACGCCAACGTCGGCATCGTCACCACATTGTCGGCGGTTGTGCCCGTACTGATTCTGCCCGGTTTATGGCTGACCACAGGACAACGACCTGCGCTTGGTGCTTGGGTAGGGGCGTTTTTCGTTGTCGCTGGCGCCGCGTTGATTATTCTGAAATGACAATCCCTGTGCTATTCTTAGCATACTCATTTGTAATCGGCTCTGTGGTCGTCAGCCTTCTTTTTTGACGAGACACAGGGTGTTTTTTAATCATAGGATAAGTTGATTCTTTATGGCTCAGTTTGTATACAGCATGAACCGCGTTGGGAAAATTGTTCCACCTAAACGCGAAATCTTAAAAGACATTTCTCTTTCATTTTTCCCAGGCGCTAAGATCGGTGTATTGGGTCTTAACGGATCTGGTAAATCGACGCTACTACGCATTATGGCGGGTGTGGATACCGAGCATAACGGTGAAGCACGCCCCATGCCGGGCATCAAAATCGGCTACCTTGAGCAAGAACCGCATCTTGATCCAGAAAAGAACGTGCGTGGTATTGTTGAAGAAGCCTTCTCTGACGTTATCGAAGCCATGGCGCGTTTGGATGCCGTGTACGCAGAATACGCGGAACCCGATGCGGACTTTGATGCGCTCGCAAAAGAGCAAGGTCAACTTGAAGCCTTAATCGAAGCGAAAGAAGGTCACAACCTAGAGCGTGCCCTTGAAGTGGCTGCCGATGCGCTCCGTCTTCCACCTTGGGACGCCAAAGTAGAACACCTTTCTGGTGGTGAGCGTCGTCGTGTGGCGCTTTGTCGTTTGTTGTTGAACAAGCCAGACATGATTCTTCTCGATGAGCCGACTAACCATTTGGATGCGGAATCCGTTGCTTGGCTAGAGCGCTTCTTGAAAGATTACCCAGGCACTGTTGTGGCGATTACCCACGACCGTTACTTCCTAGACAACGCTGCTGGCTGGATTTTGGAATTGGACCGTGGTCACGGTATTCCATACGAAGGTAACTACTCGTCTTGGTTAGAGCAAAAAGACGCTCGACTACAAACCGAAGCGAAACAGCAAGCGTCTCATCAAAAGGCCATTAAATCGGAGCTTGAATGGGTTCGCCAAGGGGCCAAAGGGCGTCAGTCTAAATCCAAAGCCCGTTTGGCTCGATTCGAGGAAATGAACTCTCAAGAGTTCCAAGATCGTAACGAAACCAACGAGTTGTACATTCCACCAGGACCACGTCTTGGTAATAAAGTCATCGAAATCGAAGGCGTAAGCAAAAGCTTCGAGCACAAGATGCTACTAGAAGACTTCAACATGGTGGTGCCACAAGGCGCGATCGTCGGTGTTGTCGGTGGTAACGGTGCGGGTAAATCAACCCTATTCAAAATGATCGCTGGTATCGAAAAACCAGACACTGGCACAGTGACATTAGGTGAAACGGTGCAACTTGCCTACGTTGATCAAATGCGTGAACTAGATGGCGACAAAACGGTTTTCGAAGAAATCGCTGACGGCCAAGACATGATCACGGTGCACAACTACAAAGTGCCATCTCGTGCTTACATTGGTCGCTTTAACTTCAAAGGGTCAGATCAGCAAAAACTGGTTAAACATTTGTCTGGTGGTGAGCGTAACCGTTTGCACCTTGCAAAATTGCTTAAAGAAGGCGGCAACGTCTTGCTACTGGATGAGCCAACCAACGACCTAGACGTTGAAACCTTACGTGCACTGGAAGACGCGCTACTGGCCTTCCCAGGCTCTGCGATTGTTATTTCCCACGACCGTTGGTTCCTAGACCGTATCGCAACACACATCCTTGCATACGAAGGCGATTCTAAAGCCGTTTTCTTCGAAGGTAACTACGCTGAATACGAAGCCGACTACAAAAAACGTACCGGCAACGACGCCACACCAACACGTATCAAATACAAACGTATTGATGCGTAATTCTATTTGATAGAATTGGTTGGTTTTGAGAATGGAAAGCCGCTTACCGGAAGGTAAGCGGTTTTTTAAAAATCAAAAAGCGCTACACAATGTCCACGCTAATTAGTGTGCCATTTGTTCCAATCACTTCATTTTTACCCTCGCAGATATCGGTTCCAATCAACCCGTTCAAGCTACCCGTCATGAAGAAGAATTCGTCAATGTAGCCTCGACGAACACATTCTTGTACACCCTTCAACAGCACCGCCTTTTTCTGTTCGAAAAAATCGGTAGCGCTGGTCGAGTACTGATAAGTATGGCTCTGATGACCACTTTTTAGCGAAAAGTCCCCCGATACGGGGAGATCGGAAACAAGGATGCCATAGTTAAAATAAAAATCGCAGGATGGGTAACTGTGGGGATTAATTTTAGGGCGTATGACTTCAATGCCGACAAATGGCTGACAACCACGAACAGCGTAGTCAATATCACCTGCCAAGAGTGGGACGCTGCACTGGTAGCAGATTTCCACTTCAATACCGGATAGGTCACTTTTCGATATCCGCGTCCCTTGATGCTGAAAAATCTGAAAATCAAAAATAGGCGAAAGGATAAAAACACCAGAATCTTCAACGACTTTCCATCCTTTAATTACCGCACCTTTACTCGTTAATTCTGCAATCAACTGATCTTGCGCATGACAAATCGCGTCATAACTCTCTTGAATAGACACAAAAGCACCGTGTTTAAATGCGTTGAGAACGGCGGAATATTCTGAAAAATTCATCAAGGAGCCCTTTAAAAAGAGTCACCACACAAGAGAGTGACGGCAAATAAAGTCGCTAATATACAAGATTTTTCATTGAGGAAAAGCAAACTTGTCGATCGCTTAGGCGTTAATGCGTATCTACACCATCACCACAGACAAGCTTTTGGCTAGGAAAGGAATGTCGCTTTCTTTTAATCCTGCGAGATTGATTCGTCCTCCATCCACAAGGTAAACACCAAACTCTTCCCTTAATCGCATAACTTGCTCTTTGTTCGCACCAATCACAGAAAACATACCTTTGTGCTGACCGATGAAGTCAAAATGATGGTGACCTGTTTGATGCTGTAAAGACGCCACTAGAGCCGCCCGCACGCGATGAATTCGTTGTCTCATTTCTGAGACTTCCGATAACCAGACAGCCTTGAGCGCTGGGTCTTCAAGAATGGTACGCACAACCGCCGCACCATGATCTGGTGGCATGGTATAGGTACTGCGTGCGCATTCCATAATGCGGCCTTTAATGCACAAACTTTTTGAGGCACTGTCTGACGCCACGACGGCAATGCCAGTACGCTCTCGATACAAGCCAAAGTTTTTAGAACAGGAACTGGCAACCAAAAACGCGGGCACACGCTCAGCAAGATAACGAAAGCCCGCCGCATCTTTTTCCATGCCATCGCCAAAACCCTGATATGCCATGTCTATGAAGGGCAAGAAGCCTTGTTGATTGGCCATATCCGTTAATGCTTGCCAAGCACCATAGCTGAGATCGGCACCAGTTGGGTTGTGACAACAGCCATGTAATAGTACGACGTCATTTGTGCCTAATGCTGATAAAGCAGACAGCATTATGGGCTCATTGACGCTTTTTGTTTTTGGGTCAAAATAAGGATAATACGCCACATTAAGACCAGCAGTTCTCATAATAGGTGCATGGTTTGCGTAACTTAAATCACTCATCCATACGGTCGCATTAGGGTTAGCGATAGCAATAACATCCGCCATTAATCGCAACGCCCCACTCGCACCCGGTGTTTGAACACCAACAACCCGTGCATCTCGTTGATTTTGTGCCTGCCGCTCTTCCCCTAGTAAAAGCGATATCATGGCTTGGTTGAAACGCTCGCAACCCGCCATGCCAACATAACTTTTACTTTCTTGAGTTTGAACTAAGCGAATCTCAGCCGTCTTAACCGCTTGCAACACAGGAGTCTTGCCATTTTCATTGCGATAGACGCCTACACCCAAATCCAATTTATTAGGTCGCGGGTCCTGCAGACAGGCGAGTGTTTGAGACAAAATGGGGTCAATAGCAGCAGGACTGAGCGTATTAAACATAAAATTTTCCATTAAACGTTGATGAAAAGAGAGTGTCGATTAACGTGACGACTTCACAATGCCGCTGGCAAACACCACACCGACACAAACAAAGCACAGACCCACAGCGGCCGCGATTCCAATGGATTCGTGCAGTAAAGGAATGGCCAGAAGTGATGCCATTACAGGCGTTAAAGCTCCCATGGCCGCAGTCCGTTCTGCCCCAAGTGAGTTGATTGCGTAGCCATAACTAAACCCCGTACACAGCCCGACTAATACGGCTTGCACAAAAAACTGCCCCGCCAACTCTCCCATGCTAACGGCGCCCATTCCAGAGGTCACCAAGCCCGTTGCTAATAGAACAAGCAACAAGGTCGTGGAGACCAGCCCCAATAATCCCGTGGCCGCCAATGGCGGAAGGCCTGCGACTCGCAAACTGATCGTAAATACCGCCCAACAAAAACTGGCCCCGATAAAATACAAATCACCTTTCCAGACCTCACCGTCAAGTGACCAAAAAGACAACAAAAATAATGCGCTCACGCCGGTTAAAATCGCCAACAACCCCATTAAACGAGGACGACTCAGTGGCTCTTTAAACACCACCACGGCAATAGCCGTCACGAACAGAGGAAACATACCAGGGATTAGTAAGCCCGCATGCGAAACCGGCGCATACTTCATACCCGCCGAGCTCAAAAAGAAAAAAGGCACCCCAGCACCCAATACAATGCCGAACAAGGTCCATTTCGGGACAACAAGCATTCGATGGCGAGCACGATATAAAAACGGCATCAGTACAAGCGCAGGAACACCATAACGCATCAAAGCGAGGTCAAAAGTGGTCAGCATCGACTGCGCCCCCATCTTGACACTCACAAGCCAGCTTGCCCAAATACAGGCCGTCACAAAGGCGGCAAGCAATCCAAGCTGGAAAGCGCCCCCTGTGGCGATACGCCGATAGTCTGACGTGGGTACCGCTTTACTGTGGGTAATATTATTCATGATCCATCCTGCTAAAAATACCAGTTTCAAATCGTCTTTGATGCGTTCATTATAGGAAGAGAATCACGAGCATGTCCTTGCCATTATCGCCTCGAAATAGAGATTTTTTGGCACAGTATGCTTATTTAGAGAAAATAAATTACAAGGTATGCTAATTTAAAGATGGACAATACAGACATTCAAATCCTCACCTTACTGCAGGACAATGGCCGCTTAAGCAATGTGGAGCTGGCAGAACAGATACATTTATCGGCTTCGCCTTGCCTACGTCGAGTCAAACAACTCGAAACGCTTGGTGTCATCAAAAGCTACAAAGCCAGTTTAGAGCGTACCAAGGTGGGATTATCCATGACGGTATTTATTGAAGTACGTTTAAACAACCACACCGGTGATGCCAGTGATGCTTTTGAACAAAGTGTGGCGAGTTTACCCAATGTGATTAGCGCTTACTTGGTGTCGGGGTACGCCGACTACAGGCTCGAAATTGTGTCTCGCGACCTTGTCGATTACGAAGGCATACTAAAGACGATTCAAAGCCTGCCTTATGTAAAAGACATTCACAGCAACTTTGCCATACGAGCCATTAAAAGCGACGCGCCCTTGCCTTTAAAGAAAAGCTAAACAATACCAAGGCGCTAGAAAAGCAATGGAATGAAAATACACTACTCATGGGAGGTATTTGATGGATAAAGTAGCATTTCTCTTCTATTGTTACCTATCTGTCATATTAATTTTTTAGTGTGTACAAACCGTTTTGCAAGAATACAGACCATGGAGCCAATGACATGAAGATGAAAGGACAGTTAGACAGTGTTCGCCCACTAAAAGAACACAAACCCAAAGCGAAGAAATCCGGCTCAAAAAAAAAGAAAAAAGCCAAACAAGAGGCTCAAAAAGACATTGCAGTGCTCCCTGACGCGACGGAAAAAGCACTTAAAGACGGTGCTGAAAAAAAGACAAAAGCGCTCAAAAAAGTCGATAAAGACGCGACGGATAAGTCGACAGGCAAACCGAAACATCTCACTAAGCTCAGCGCTCTGCAAAACACGTCTCAAGCAACTTTAGACAATGCCGCACTTACTCAGGAGACGGATATCGCCAAGGGAAACCGACAGCGCGCCTCAAAGCGTCTTATGCCGATGACCAAAGATGAGCAGCTCATCGCCATTAACCACATCATCAAACGTTTGCTGTTAAATGAAATGACTCAGGGTGAAGCTTTGCGTGAGCTTCGTGTTGACGTTTTAGGATTAAGGCAGGAAGCATACACAGAATTAACAGGCGTATCGCGTAAGACGCTGTCTGAAATTGAAAATGATAAAGGCAATTACACCGCTGAAATCGTCAACAAAGTGTTTAAACCTTTTGACTTAAAAGTCGGCTTAGTCCCTACATCAAACCAATTGTTAGCGGCTATTCTAACGAATTGATTGGACGATAATAAATACTAAGATTCAACGGCAAGCCGACGTGTTGTACAAAACGAACTGTTACAGATTCGACGCGAAGGCTTCCATCTTTTCAGCAAGATCGAAGTCTTTCTGTGAAATACCCGATACGTCATGGGTTGTCAGTTGGATGCTGACCTTGTTGTACACATTAAACCATTCAGGGTGATGATCTTGTTTTTCCGCGTACAGAGCACTCATGGCCATAAATCCGAAAGCTTGTTGAAAATCCTTGAATTTAAAGGTTTTAATGAGTTTTTCGTCTTCTATCGCCCAGTCTTCTGATGCTTCTGTATTCAATTGGTTCAGTGCTTTCTCTATCTCATGCTGTTCGAGCTTTCGATGTGTCATGCTTTTTCACCTCTATTTAAATCAGAAAATTTATCATATCAAGCACCAGTGTAGCCGCTTAAGGCATCAGTTAACACCCAACAAAAAAATCCCTTGTGCAACTTAATACAAAAGGGATTCTTAGAATTAACGTTTTAATGGAAAACCATTACTTGATTGTGAAGTTCACATCGATGTTGCCACGCGTCGCGTTTGAATATGGGCAAACCTTGTGAGCGGCTTCAACTAACTTCTCAACAACATCTTTTTCTACGCCTGGAACATTCACTTCTAAATCTGCGCAGATAGTAAAACCTTCGCCTTTAGTGTTAGCGCCGATACCAATAGTTGCTGTGACGTTAACGTCATTAGGCACTTTTACTTTCTGTTGTGACGCAACTAACTTCAATGCGCCGATGAAGCAAGCAGAATAGCCGGCTGCGAAAAGTTGCTCAGGGTTAGTACCTTCACCGCCAGCGCCGCCCAATTCTTTTGGCGTGCTTAGAGCAAGGTCCAATTTGTTGTCAGATGTAATAGAACGACCATCGCGGCCACCAGTAGAGGTTGCTGTTGCGCTATAAACGGCTTCCATAATATTGCTCCTAAAATGACACGTTTAAGTTATCTAGATAATAATTACCGCGATAACTATATGGTTAAATAAAAGCTCAGTTACCTAAGCTGATGAATATATGTTATTGCAATAACTATTATTGCGCAACCCCTATCTTACAAGTTTTTTTCTAAGGCTGATCAGTTGCTCACGTAATGCCGTGATTTCTTCAATATCAATTCCGCAGGCCTCAGCAACACAGCGGTTTACTTCTAAACCTTGTACCCGCAGCTTATTACCTTTTTCAGTCAAGGCAATACTCAAACTACGATCATCGTCCACTCCACGTAATCGCTGCACTAAACCATCAACTTCCATGCGTTTTATCACCGGCGTTAGCGCACCAGACTTTTGTCCAAGCGCATCGCTAATATATTTCAAACTCACCCCATCTTGTTCCCACAAAATCAACATCACCGTGTATTGCGGATACGTCAGACCGATGGCAGAAAGTGGTTCTTTATAGAACTGTGTCATTGCAAGAGACGTCGAGTACAAGGCAAAACACAATTGGTTGTCGAGTAATAATGGATTATTTAATTTCATGGGCTCTCAAGATATAGCACAAACAGTTACAGCGATAATGATTAAACATTTTACACATTAACCGTCGTTACAGCATCAAATTAGCGGTCTTAATTGAATGCCTCTGCTACTATCGAGTTCTGCTCAAAATGACTGGCCACGGTTCTTAGTGGCGCTATTGAAAGACAAAACAAGGGACATCCATGCAACGCTCAAGTACCACCATAGGCACAATTGAATTGATTATTGCCATGATACTGTCTGGCACTATCGGCTATTTTGTTATCAGCTCAGGGCAAGCGTTTTGGAATGTGGTGTTTTTCCGCTGCATCATCGGCGCGGTTGTTCTAGGTGGCTATGCTTATTATGCGGGTCTTATTCGTGGTGAATATTTCCAGCGTAGCGTCTTGCTGATGATTATTTTGGGTGGCGTTACCTTGGTAGGAAACTGGATATTTCTGTTTGCTTCCTTCAACTATATTCCTTTTTCTATCGCTACCGTGGCCTACCACATGCAGCCATTATTTTTAGTATTAACAGGCGCGTTAATCACCAAAGAGAAACTGTCGGGCAGTCTGTTATTTTGGCTCGCATTGGCTTTTGTCGGTTTGTTTTTAATCGTGGAATTGGACCTGAACGAGATAAACGCACTCTTCTCAGGTGAAGCAAGCACCGACGGTTCTTCTGCATTATTTGGCTTATTACTCGCTTTGGGCGCAGCGCTACTTTATACCGTGACCACGCTTGTTACTAAAAAAGTCAGCCAAGTGCCATCAACCTTTGTAGCCTTGGTACAGGTGATCGTTGGTATCTTTATGCTCTTGCCCTTCGCGGATTTTGGTAATTTACCAACACAAACCAACCAATGGATCGATCTATTGATTCTCGGTGCGGTATTGACCGGATTTATGTACATCATTATGTACGACAGCTTTCAAAAACTGCCCACCAGCCTGATTGCCTTGCTGTCGTTTATTTATCCGATTACCGCTCTGTTTGTCGACCACTTTGCTTTCTCGACGCACATTAGCCTAACGCAAATACTCGGTGTGATATTGATATTATTGGCGGTTAGCGCAGTGAAATTTAATTGGGTATTACCAAAGCGCCGACACAAGGCGTAAAAAAACCAGCGGTCGTGACGGTCGCTGGTTTGGATATGGACTGACGGTGTCAGCCCATCAAATAACATGAACCAAGGTTACTAAGCTTGTGTTGCTCGTAGCATCCACGCAGTTTTTTCATGTACTCGCATACGATCTGAGACCAAGGACGCAGAAGATTCATCGTCAGCCTCTTGCGCTACTTTTAATACCTTACGAGCTGTTTTGACGACTTTTTCATGGCCTTTAGTTAGATATTTCACCATGTCAGCCGAAGTTGGCACCCCATCTACTTCTTTAATGGAGCTAAGTTCTGCAAAGGCTTTGTATGTTCCTGGTGCTGCCACATCCAAAGTACGAATACGTTCTGCAATATCATCAACAGCAAGCGCTAATTCTTGATAGTGTTCTTCAAACATTAAATGCAATTCACGAAATTGTGGACCCGTGACATTCCAATGAAAGTTGTGTGTTTGCAAATACAGCGTGTAAGTGTCTGCAAGAAGGTGTTTTAGTCCATCGGAAATTTCAGCTCTATTTTTTTTGCTTATACCAATATCGATGTCTGACATGTTATTACCTCGTTTTAAAAAGTTGATAAAGCTTGTGAGACCACGGCAAAACCCAAAAACAAACGCCGCAGTGCATCCTGTACTTTCAGTTTGACCAGTATTGCATACGCTGACACGATGATCACCTGCGTTAATGTATTTATATTATTACAGTAAAATCTTCCGTTCCGAAACCCGCCAACCCAAAGGAAACAAGGAGATAATAAGGGAAGAAAATGATCATTCCCTTAAATCAAGCTCTCGTGAACACCTCAGAAAACTATGTTTTTCTTAACAAAAACAATGAACTAAACAGCACTCTTGTTCAATCAACTTCCATTTTTCGCGCTGTGTTTTGTGCAAATTCACATCGATACTTCCGCCTTATCGTAAATATAATTATCGACAGTCTTGCACTAGACTCCTCTGATCAAGATATTCAAAGTGCTTCGAGTTAAAGCGCTCCACCCTTTATTTTTCTTACCCTTTCAATCACCTCTTCGATCCAAGCAACCGTTAGCCAATCTGGCGCGGAGGCTGAACGAGAAAAGGCTATTTGTACGGCAGGCAATGCTGGCAATAAATCACTTTCGATGATGTCTAGTGAGTCACTCACGCTGATGCTGGCGATGGCTGAAATAGCTTTTTCGGCCATCAGCAGGCTTTCAATAAGGGTGAGATTGGCGGTGACGCAATACAGTTGATAATCCGTGCCTTTCTTCTGCAAACCATCGACGGCGCTAGAATGAAATTTGCAGCTCGATTCGTATAACGCCAGTGATAATGGAATCATCGACGTCCAAGCAAAACATTTTTTCGCCACCCAAACGCCCTTGTCTTGAAACAGAGCTAGGCCTTCGTCGCTGTCTGGCGTTCGCGTGACTAAGGCCAAATCAATGTCGCCCTTGTCCATCAATTCTCTTAGTTCGGCTGAGGTACCGGTGCGAATTCGAAAGCGGATATTGGGTTGCATCGTTTCCATGACAGACATAATGACGATCAACAAATTCGCCACGTAATCATTCGGACAGCCCAGATTAAGCAACACGCCTTGCTGCGGGCCTTTGATGGATTGCAACGCGCTTTCTTGTAGCTGCAAGATACGTCGTGCGTAATGCACCAGCTGTTGGCCATCTTCGGTTAGCACTTGATCTCGACCTTGTTTGCAAAACAGCTCGGTGCCGACCTGTTCTTCCAGTCGTTTCATCTGCATACTGATAGCCGATGGCGTGCGAAAGGTTTGCATAGCGGCGCGCTGAAAACTGCCGTGATCGACAATCGCCACAAGGGTTTTTAATAGTTCCGTATCCAATACCGTTCTCTCATTTGATCATTCATCAAAACGCGTTATGCCAGCCATCAATTTAATTCGCTTTTTTCTGTTTCTGTCTTATCGCAAGATCAGACCATCAACTAAGAAGGAAAGAGTTATGATTCTGCACGATTTTTTACCCTCAGGAAACGGTTATAAAATCCGTTTGTTATGCGCCTGTTTAGGTCTGAAAGTAACTTTGAAACAATATGACATTACCAAAGGAGAAACGCACACAGAATCCTTTTTGGCGATGAACCCAAACGGTAAAATTCCGGTATTGCAATTAGATGATGGACAATGCTTAAGCGAAAGCAACGCGATAATTCTCTATCTTGCAGAACAATACAAATCTGCCTTGTTACCAACCGATGCCATCCTTAGAGCCAAAGTCTATAAATGGCTATTCTGGGAACAATACAGCCACGAGCCCAATATTGCCTCGCCACGTTTTTGGCTGACTCACAACGCCATGACGGATCTAAAAAAACAAATGCTGCCGGACCGTATTCAACAAGGTCATGCAGCGTTAAAACAAATGGAAGAAACCTTGGCAAAACAAACGTTTCTAGTGGGCGATTCCATAACACTGGCGGATATTTGCCTGTTCCCTTACACCCATGTGGCAGAGGAAGGCGGGGCTTATCAACTGACCGAGCATCCCAATATTCAACGCTGGATTAAAGACATTGAAGCCTTGGATTGGTTTATTCCCATTACCCAAGATTAACGTCATCAATCAAAAACAAAAAGCCTCATCCACTCGAACTTCAGTTAATACCGAGTTGGCAATAAAACAGGCTTCATGGGAT
This sequence comes from Marinomonas hwangdonensis, assembly GCF_003721245.1. Lineage (GTDB taxonomy): Bacteria > Pseudomonadota > Gammaproteobacteria > Pseudomonadales > Marinomonadaceae > Marinomonas > Marinomonas hwangdonensis. The sequence goes on from NZ_RIZG01000011.1 coordinate 63,159, forward strand.
TGGTGATGCAGTGCTTTTAACACCTCTGAACTCGGCCTTTCGCCAACAAATGTAACGGTTGGGCGTAATACCACTTCCGTCATCATTTGTTTGCCATTGGGGCCAATTGCCAAGGTACCAAAGGCGTTGTCTGTGTATTGTTCGACAATGAGTTTTTTACGAGAAGCGAAGTCCAAAAAGAACAACATGTGGCAGCTAGAAATGGCAGCAACAAAGGCTTCTTCAGGGTCTACATTTTCTGCCACGGACATAGGCAAAGGAACAATATGTGGTGAAGACGAGGCTGGAACAACTACGCCACCTTCGAACAACCATTCATGAGCGCGACTGTATTTTTTGTCCGAAAATACCTGCGAGCCACGTTTCCATTCAACCGTTGCGAAATACTCCGACATGCTACATTGCTCCTCACCAGTTATTTTATTAACCCTAATCTAACGGCTTTCGTTCAAGTTTTCATATGTAACGAGACCTGTACACAATCGCCTCTGTAGCTCAAATAACAAGGCAATTATTAACCATGAAATTGTTCTTTGCAAAAAGTTACAATTTATTTAAAGAACAGCCTAAACATTACTTGCACAATTTTAAATCCAGTGTAATTTTTACGATAACGCTAGTGTCTAATTGATGCGATTTCTGTGAGAGAAGACAGCTGTATAGCAGGGAAAGTTTGCCAATTTTGGTTTCTAAAAACTTCAAACACAGGGATATATTCATGAAGATGCTACACACAATAAGAGGCCGCTATACAATAATTTTTGGTGGTCTAGCATTGGTTTTTCTACTAGTAATCATCTCAACCGAAACATTAGTGACCTACTTACAAAATAGCATTGGTAAGTACGCGTCTGGATCTTCTTTGATCCAAAATGCCGATAGAGATTTGTACCAATCTCGCCTCGGCTTAGCCACATTGGTATTCGAGCAAGACTCAAATAAAGCGAATACGCTAGAAGAAACAACACTGTCTAATGCTAAGCAAGCATTGGACAGAATGCAGCAATTCCGCCTTTTAACAACAGACATAGACGAGATAACTCGCCTCTTAGCAAATTTTGATAGTGCCTACCAAAAATGGTCTACGGGTAATTTAAACATTATTAAATCAATGAAAGATAACCCTGACGCCGCCATGATTCTTTTTATTGGTGAAAACCAAACGGATTTCACCGAGCTACGTTCGCTATACGACCATTCAGAAGAACTAATCAGCAAATACTCTGAACTTGAAAACCAAGCTATCAACGAGTTTACTGATACCTTTAAACTGGTGGTCGGAATATTTGCGATTTTTGCAATATTTTTAAGCGTCATTCTTGCTTGGTTTGTCCCTAGGAATATCTCAAAAGCCATCAAATTGGTCACTTCAGGTGTGCGCGAAATCAGCTCTGGCGACGGTGATTTGACACGCCGTATCAACAGTACAAAACAAGATGAAACTGGCGAGTTAAGTCGCGAGCTAGACGGCTTTGTCGCTCGTTTAGGCAGCTTGATCGGACAAGTACGTAACGGCTGTGAGCACATTCGCCAAGAGATGTTCAACTTAGGTGAATCCGCTTCTGAATCTGCTGACCTTAGCGAACGCCAACATCAATCCCTTGATTTTGTGGTGACAGCAGTGGAAGAAATGGGCGGAGCAACACGTGAGGTCGCACAAAATGCCGCTGACACAGTGGCAGAGGTTGAAGCCTTAAATCGTTCTGCAGATGATGGCGTTAAACAATTAGATAGTGCTATTTCTCAGCTTGATAACCTTGCAGAGCAGATCAAAGGGGCTGCAGGCGTCATCAATCAGCTTTCTGAACGATCTAATAAAATCGCTTCCGTATTGGATGTCATCCTTGGCATTTCCGAGCAAACCAATTTACTCGCCTTAAACGCGGCGATAGAAGCCGCTAGAGCGGGCGAGCAAGGTCGAGGCTTTGCCGTTGTTGCCGACGAAGTGCGTGAACTGGCCAGCAAAACCCAAGCCTCTACCGAAGACATACAGAAGATGATCAATGACTTGCAGTCTGGCGTCAGCAATGCGGTAAGCTCGATTACTCAAAGCGTCGATATGGCAGGCACCAGCGTCTCTCTTTCTCGTAAAACCATGGAATCCATTGCCGTTGTGAAAACATCCGCTGGACGAATCTATGACTTTACCGCGCAAACCGCCAGCGCAACCGAAGAGCAAAGCAAGGTCACTGACGAAATAAACGAAAACCTTTCGAATCTAGCTAGTATGTCGAAAGATGTTATGGAAATATCTAAGCGTATTAGTCATTCTGTTCATCAGACCTTAAGCAACTCCGACGAACTTGCTGGACAAGTAAAGCGTTTTACTGTGTAGATGTGAATCGACAAAATTAAACCCTGTAGCCATAGTCACTTCTGATTTGCTACAGGTTTTTGCCCACATAGACCATAGCCTTAAGGGCATTACCTTGTTTTCGATAGACCTAGGAGATAACAGACAAATCGCTACTTACCTATCAAAAAACTGTTTAACAAAAACTATAATTTTTTATTAAATTGGCTTACTGCGTCAACTACTTGTCTTGCGCCAATTTGAATATCATTCATCACCTGGCCAGCTTGCGTAGAAACGCTTTATGAGCTTTCTCCATACTGGCTTCAATAAGAGACACAGCCTGCTCGGTCAGCCTTTTATTGTCGCTCACCACATTAATAATCTCTTCTGTCGCTGTGCTGGTCCTAGAAGCCAGTTGCCTTACTTCATCGGCAACAACGGCAAAGCCTCGACCTTGCTCACCTGCTCGTGCGGCCTCTATAGCTGCATTAAGTGCAAGTAAGTTCGTTTGATCCGCAATACCGCGAATGCTTTCTACCAGATCAGAAACTTTCATGGATTGAGTATTCAATTCAAATATCCCTTTGCTTGCGTCACTCATTTGACTAGATAATTCATTCATCGTTTGAACAGTAGACTCGATGACTTTTTTGCCATTTATAGCATCTTGATCGCTCTTTTTAGATATTTCATAGGCAATCTCAGAAGTTTCTGAAATCGCAAATTCCCTTTCCATCTGTTCCGTAATCACAATGGCCAGTTTAATTACCTTGTATAGTTCACCGCTGTCATCATGAACTGGATTGTAAGAAGCCTCTAACCAGACTACATTCCCGTTGCTATCAAATCGCTTGAACCTATCGGACACAAAGGCTCCAGTACGAAGCTTTTGCCAAAAGTTTTGATAGTCTTGAGATTCAACTTCTTTTGGGTCGCAGAATATTCTGTGATGTTTTCCGATAATTTGGCTTTTTGAAAACCCCATCCCTTTAAGGAAGTTATCATTGGCGTTTAAAATAATGCCCTCTAAGCTAAATTCAATCACAGCCGTCGAACGATTTAATGCTGCCAACATATCTTCAATTTCTTTTGATTGGGAAATGGTTCTAGTTAGCTCAGTAGAGTAAACCTCTAATATAACCGAACCATCCTCCGCCTTTTTAGGCTGAATCGTTGATCGGTACCAAACTTCTTTGCCCTTTTTATCTTTAACTTGCAAAGCGCCGTGCCAATGCTTTTTACTACTTATAGCAGATAACATTTTTTGGCAATGCTCTTTATCTAAAGATTTCCGCAGTATCAAATCATTAATGCTCTTGCCTATCAGCTCGGTTTTCTCAAAACCACAAGACTGTATAAAGGACATATTGGCATCGACTATTTTCCCTTCTGACGACATAGAGAAATACAGCATTTCTTGTCTGAGATCGGCTTGAGTCTCTTGGAAGGAGGCCAATTCTTTTTCTAACTCAGTAATTCGGGTCAATAATTTTTTGTTACCAAATAACATTTGCAGTCTCCTTAACAATTACTCTTCAATTTTCATAGTTGCTGGTGTTTTCTTCAAATACGACCGTGTTTTTGGAAAGTTTGAAATAAATAGCTCTATTTAAACTAAAGCATTATGTAAAAAAGCCAATTCAGTTTATAAACAAGGTTCGACTTCCCCCTTTTTTTGGAACCTATTTGCATGCCTAGTGATGACTTTATCGATCTGCTCAAATTGCTTATTCGCGCGCCCAGTGTGGTTGGCGCAGAGCATTCATTTTTCCGCGTGTTACAACGCGAACTGGAAGAGCGAGGGGCAAAAGTCACTTGGTACGAAGGTTTATTAGTGGCTCAAGGCAGCGATCCGTTTAGTACTATGTTTTCAGCTCATATAGATCGTCATGGTTTGGTGTGTACTGGCCCAAATGAATTCCAATACGCAGCGTTTGTTTCGGCAAACCGCACCGATTTATTGAACAACTCGGTTTCTGAAGAACTCATGACCAAGGTCACAGAGCGCTTCAACCATGAAGAAATCTACGCCTACGAGCCTTGGTCTGGCGTCTACCGTGGTAAAGGCACGATTAAAAGCTCTTATGTTTGTGAATTTCGTAATAACTTAATTTTTGAAACCGAAGGATTAGAAGGCGTCGTGGCCGGAACACCAATTGCGTTTAAAGACCAATTGCACATCGTCGACAATCGCTTAGAGGGCCAGCTCGATAACGTGATTTCTGCCGCCGCTTTGGTGCATCTTTTTGATCATGGCTTTAAAGGTACGGCCTTTTTTACCGCCCAAGAAGAAGCCGGAAAAAGTTGGCGTTATTTGCTTGAGTGGTTCCGTCGTTTTGGTGGCTCGACCAACCGTTTATTCGTAGTGGATACCAGCCCTTTTCCAAATGTCGATGCTGCCAACGAGCAGCTGCTTGTGCTTAGGGAAAAAGACGCTAACGCGACTTTCAACAAAGAAAGCACACAACTTCTTGAAGAACTGTGCGTAAAAAACAACATCAGTTATTTGTATAAAAACCGTTACGTGGAAAACGAAAACGCGAAACGTGCTGAACAAGGTTTGCCGCCAAGCTCGCTAGGTAGTACTGAACTTGGTCGTATTATCGCCGCATCAAATGGCTTGGTAGATGGCACCACGATTCAAATCCCAACCATCGGCTACCACACCATGCACGAATCTGCGGCAGTGGAATCGGTGGATGCGTTTTTGGATATGTTGAAAGTCGTGTCGAATATTTAGATTCACCAGATTCTATTTATTACTATCTGAAGCAACACATAAAAAATCCCGTTTCGATATATAAATTCGAAACGGGATTTTTACGATTGGAGCTATAAAGCCAACTCTTTTCGAATGATGTCTGCACCAGCTGTTAAGGCATGTAGCTTGCCTCTTGCCACCGCGCGAGGCAGCGGAGCCATACCACAGTTAGTACAAGGATAGAGCTTGTCTGCATCGACAAACTGCAGGGCTTTTCGCAGAGTATTGGCCACTTCTTCTGGTGTCTCTATAGCATGATTTGCCACGTCGATTGCGCCGACCATGACTTTTTTACCGCGAATAAGTTCGAGCAATTCCATTGGCACATGCGAGTTATGGCATTCTAGCGAAATGATATCGATATTGGATTTTTGCAGCTTAGGAAAGGCTTCTTCATATTGTCGCCATTCAGAGCCAAGCGTCTTTTTCCAATCGGTATTGGCTTTGATGCCGTAGCCATAGCAAATATGCACTGCGGTTTCGCATTTAAGGCCTTCAATGGCCCTTTCTAACGTTGCGATGCCCCAATCATTGACCTCATCAAAAAACACATTAAACGCTGGCTCATCAAATTGGATGATATCCACACCAGCCGCTTCTAACTCTTTGGCTTCTTGGTTGAGAATTTTGGCAAATTCCCACGCGAGCTTTTCGCGACTTTTATAATGATCATCATAAAGCGTATCAATCATGGTCATTGGACCTGGCAACGCCCATTTAATCGGTTGCTTGGTTTGCTGACGTAAAAACTTAGCATCCTCAACAAACACTGGCTTAATGCGGCTAACAGGGCCAACAACCGTGGGAACGCTCGCATCATAACGGTCACGAATTCTTACTGTCTGACGGTTCTCAAAATCCACGCCGCTGAGGTGCTCAATAAAAGTGGTAACGAAATGCTGGCGCGTTTGCTCACCGTCACTGACAATATCAATACCCGCTTGTTGCTGCTCTTGTAGCGAGATACGCAGCGCATCCTGTTTGCCGTCAACTAATTGATTACCTTGCAGTTTCCAAGGAGACCAAAGGGTTTCTGGCTCGGCAAGCCATGTGGGTTTAGGCAAGCTTCCTGCCGTTGATATTGGTAGTAGCGTGTTTTTAGTATCTGTTTTTTCAATAACTGTTTTCATAATAAAGAATGCCGTCTATTAAATGTAATGTTGAAAAATAACCATGGGGACTTGCGCCTATGCGAAATTAGCAGACCACTGCTCAAGCACCCTTTGGTATGGCTTTATGAAATGCTGCTCAGCAAATTTGCCTTGTTCACTCGCCAATTGACTGCGTTCTTCACGGTCATAAACAATTTGTGTTAGAGAATGATCCGAGTTTTTCAAGTTCGGCTGATAACTCTTTCCAGCAACTGCGTTGGCGTTGTAAATTTCTGGACGGTAGATTTTCTGGAAGGTTTCCATCGTACTGATGGTGCCAATCAGCTCAAGATTGCTGTAATCGTTAAGCAAGTCGCCTACAAAATAAAACGCTAATGGTGCAGCACTGTTGGCAGGCATAAAGTATCGAACCTGCAAGCCCATCTTTTGAAAGTATTGCTCGGTCAAAGAAGTACCATTTGGTTGATATTCAATTCCCAGTACTGGATGCTGATTTCCCGTACGCTGATACGTTTTATTGTCTGAAACACTTAGGCAGATTACCGGCGGCTTGGTAAATTTTTCTTTAAAGCTGTCTGACTTCACAAAGCTTTTGAAGAGCTTTCCATGTAGATCGCCAAAATTATCAGGAATGCTAAATTCTTTTTGGCCTTTGTTATGGTTTGGCAATAAGACGCTGAAGTCGTAATCACGCACATAAGAAGAGAAATTGTTTCCTACAATACCTTCGATACGCTGCTCAGTGTGGTGATCAAGAATATTCGTTTTCAGAATTTCAATGGTTGGGAAAGTCTGGCCCTTCCCTTCGATATCCACATCAACCGAAACGATTTCAAGTTCAACAGAATAACGATCTCCCTCCGCGTTATCCCAATGCGCCAAAGCATTAAAACGATTGTTAATCATCCTTAATGCATCGCGTAAATTCTCTTGTCGTCTCTCTCCCCTAGCCAAATTCGCAAAGTTCGTTGTGATACGAGTATTGTCTGCAGGGCGGTAGCTTTCATCGAAGCAAACGCTCTTAATGGTAAAGGTAAAATCGTTGTTCATGGTGATCTGGTATCCTATTTTCTGAAGTGAAATGGAGATCTATTCCTTGTTCTCACTCGCGTGTTTTTTGCTTGTTGGCGATCGGCCTAATGAATATGTGAGTACAGTTATACGCAAACATTAAAATGAATAAAAATGAATTAAATTTAATTTTAATGAATATAATTCACGCAAAAATAGACACGCTTCTGAGATGGTAGCTTTCAATCAAGAGTAAGGGAGTATGTTGGAGGGTGATAACGCCCTAGGTAGAGCGTTATTTTATCGGACATTAATCAACAGTAGAGAATGGAATAACCGGACAATTGAGCACAATGTCAGTTCGTTCGATGGTGACCAAGCCCTGATCCTCTGCCGTCAAAATAGCTTCTTCAGACGTCAGTTCTTTTGCCTTGCTTGGGTCTTTCCATACCACGAGGTACATCAACCAAAGCGGCGAGTAATGCGTATTTTCACTCTCATAGCCTAATGGTTCAGGAGCGGAAGCAAATACGCTCCACGCTTGTTCTTGATTCGGAAAAGCGTACACACGTTCTAACGCGGTTTTTACTTGGGGTGGCTTAGGATACTGAGGTATCGTATTTCTCAACCGAGGGGCATAATTAGCATTTTTTGCTTTTGCCACAGCCTGATCAGACACATCCGTCGTAATGTAGCGAACTTCTTTGCCCTCGTGCCACGCGCGTAATATAGGAAACGACACCAACTGGACTGATGTCGGCGCGACGTCCAGAGCAGGTCGGCCACTGCAAGCAGACAATAACAGCACAACAATCCATAAGAAATACTGACGCAACATGCTATTCACTCCAACATATTTTACGAAAAAAGAACCTTAAACAGTATAAGTTAGCAACAACTCATAACCCTTATACCACTCACAAAGCTTCAATTATTTAATCACGTACGACCAAAAAGTACATAAAATAATATTCACTAGGTTGCGTTTCCACTTTAGGCATCGTTTTCTTTTGTTTTCGCGTATTTATAAACCGTATTACGACTGACACCAGCCGCTTTGGCTGTTTGTGAGACATTGCCTTTAAAGTCGTGCAACAGGCGTGGAATCAACCGCTCCAGCGGCTCATCTTGCCCAACACTTTCAGGTTCGGTTTGGTCAAAAGCGGCGGTATCAAGATCATCAAAGAAATCATCAGGTAAGTGCCATTCTTCCAGTATTTCTTCATCCGCCATGGCCATGCCGACTTTTAGCACGTGAACGAGCTGGCGCATGTTGCCAGGCCAAGGATGCCTCACCAATAGTTCTAACATGTCTGGTGACAAAGCGGGACCCGGCTCTTCTTTACGTAGACGGTTATGCAGATATTGAATCAACTCGGCTTTATCAGCGCGCTCACGCAAGGCAGGTAACTCTATGTTCAAACCCGAAATTCGATAATATAAATCTTGACGGAAACGGCCTTCTTTTACTTCGTCTTTTAAGGTGCGATTGGTGGCTGAAATCAACTTGATGTCGACCGGATACGTTTCCGTAGAGCCTAATGGCGTTACCACTCTTTCTTGTAAAACACGCAATAAACGCGACTGTACCGCCATCGGCATTTCACCAATTTCATCCAGAAACAAGGTACCACGATGAGCACGACGAATTAAGCCAATCGAGCCTCTGTTTTGCGCACCGGTAAAAGCGCCTTTTTCATAACCAAAAAGTTCAGACTCTACCAACTCAGCCGGAATGGCTGCGCAATTTACCGCCACCAACATCTCTTTGGCACGAGAGCTGTGATAGTGCAAACTGCGCACGAAAATTTCTTTGCCAGCACCTGTTTCCCCATGAATAAGAATCGGAATGTCCTTTTCCATAATCTTATGGGCTTGACGGACTAAGCGCGCAACTCGCTCGTCACCATGTTCAAGTTGATCAAGCGGAATCACATTGTCTGGCACGTTCTCCATTGGTATATGGGACGATGCTTGTTTCTGCTCGTTCAATGGCCTTGCCTGCTGGATATCGACAAGCCCCGGAGATAAGGGAGGGACGTACTCGGCCCGACTGCGAAAGTCTGGCACTCGCATAATTTGTTGAATCGGCGGGATGACTTTGACATAAAATTGATATCGCCCCATAGCAACCAGCTTCATCGGCAAATTAAATGGGTGATGTTTGATTTCTCGCATTTCAATATCAAATACCTGATTAATATTGAGTAAAGCTAGGTCTCGAGCCAACACTACCTCTGCTCGACGGTTTGCCGATACTATAGTGCCATTTTCATCCAATACCAAAATACCCGACCAATGACTGTCTAAACTGACCACATTCGTATTGAAACTGAGAATAAAATGCTCTTGCTGAAAAGCGGAAAAGATCAGTCGATTTTCCACACTCAACGACATGAGCTTTACCATTCCAAAAGTGTGATCTTGGGGAAGATACGCATCCGAGGAAATATCCAGCACACCCACTAAATCATTTTTGGTATTGTAGATTGGCGATGCCGAACCCACCATGAAGCGATTTGCACGCAAATAATGCTCATCACGCCCAACTTGAATGGCTTGTCCCGTAATCAATGCGGTGCCTATGGCGTTCGTGCCCGCACCGGCTTCGCTCCATTGGTTTCCACTGACTAAACCATGTGAGGCACCACTGCCAAACCTAGGCTGCCCCCAGGTATTTAGCACATGACCTTGCCGATCAGCTAACACAATCATGCACGCAGAATTACTTAAGATATTTTCGTAATAAGGCAATACTTCGTTTTCTGTGGTTTCAAGCAGGCTTCGATGCTGTTCAACTAAGTCACTAAATGTCCCCTTGGGTAAGGTCGCAAAATCAGGACGACTGGTGTGGTTCAAGCCAAATTGCTCACAACGATACCAGGAGGCTTCGATGCGTTCTTTGTGAGTGTGAGACGCAGGCGCCTCAAACATGGGGGAACGGCTACCAGCTTTTTCTTCTTGGTGACGTTTCTTATTATCGTCTTGCATTGTTAACTCCAGCGCAGCCAAGATTCAAATATTCATAAGACTGTGCATAAAATGTTCATCACTATTGTTCTACTGTAAACACTTTGAACACTCCTGAACAGTCTTTTTTCAAAAGTGAAAAACCTTAAGAACGCCTTAATTCTTTAATTAAATTCATATAAATCAGTACTTTAATAAAAAATAAAACGTAATTATTTCATTTGGCATGCATATTGTAATGTACTGATCTGTGTTGGTGCGTTCGCTTTTGCTTTTTTACAACAGGAAAGCCTTGCACTAAAAAAAACAATAACAACAAAAAGGTACTTACAATGTCTTTGACGCTGCAGAATGTATCGCGCGTTGTTGAAGGTGAAACCTGGATCGATGATGTTAACCTTACCCTCGAACCCGGCTCTTTCAATGTATTACTGGGTCGAACCCTATCCGGTAAAACAACGCTGATGCGACTCATGGCTGGTCTAGATAAGCCAACCAAAGGTAAAATCATCATGAATGGCGTAGATGTCACTGGCGTGCCAGTGCGTGAACGCAATATTTCTATGGTTTACCAACAATTTATTAATTACCCCAATCTTAGTGTTTACGAAAACATCGCCTCTCCATTGCGCCTCGCGGCCATGGACGAGAAAGAAATCGATCGTCGTGTTCGTGAAACCGCCACCATGTTACGTATTGACCCTTTCCTTGATCGTCTACCGTTACAACTTTCTGGTGGACAGCAACAAAGAACCGCCATGGCGCGAGCACTCGTGAAGGACTCTCAAATAGTCTTGTTTGATGAACCTTTGGTTAACTTAGATTACAAGTTACGTGAAGAACTCAGGCAAGAACTGCGTGCGCTTTTTAAAATCCGTAACTGCATTGCAGTATACGCCACCACCGAACCTAACGAGGCGCTCGCACTCGGAGGCAACACCGCGGTATTAAACGAAGGTCGTCTATTGCAAATGGGGCCAACCGCTTTGGTTTATCACCAACCAAAAAATATTGTTACCGCCGAGATGTTTTCTGAACCCCCTATTAACATTGTGAAAGGTCGAGTCAGTGAAGAAGAAGTGACCTTTGACGAAACCGTGCATTTTCGCTTAAACAGTGATTTGCGTGGTTTGAGCCCGGGTGAGTATCAATTTGGTGTGCGTGCATCCCATATTGGATTAGTCCCTCATGCCGATGACGATTTAGAGCTGCCTGTACGCGTCGATCTGGCTGAAATAAGTGGGTCAGAAACCTTTTTGCATGTACATAACCCTCATTTTGATCTGGTACTTCACCTTTCTGGTGTTCACGCGTATCACGTGGATCAAGAAATCAAGGTCTACTTCCCGACGCACAAACTCTATGCCTTTGACGCGCAAGGCAAGATGGTGCATTCCCCAGCTCGTATGAGGGATCAGTAATCATGGCTTCTATTACATTAAATGCCCTTGCGCATACTTACACAGAAAACCCAACCAAACCGGAAGACTATGCCATTCGTGAGATGACTCATGTGTGGGAGCAAGGTGGTGCCTTTGCTTTGCTTGGCCCTTCTGGCTGTGGCAAATCCACATTATTAAACATTATTTCTGGCTTACTAAAACCCTCTAACGGTGAAGTCTTATTCGACGGCAAACGAGTCAATGAGCTTAAGCCAGAAGAGCGTAATATTGCTCAAGTTTTCCAATTCCCGGTGATTTACGACACCATGACAGTGTTTGACAATCTGGCCTTTCCGCTGCGTAACATTGGTGTGCCCGAGCATAAGATCAAGTCAAAAGTCCATGAAGTGGCTGAGATTTTGGAATTATCAGACCAACTGAAGCGTAAAGCAAAGGGCCTGTCAGCCGATCAAAAGCAGAAAGTCTCTATGGGACGCGGGCTAGTACGCGACAACGTATCCGCGATTTTGTTCGACGAACCTTTGACGGTCATCGACCCTCAATTGAAGTGGAAGCTACGCCGTAAGCTAAAGCAGATCCATGAGCAGTTTAATATCACCATGGTGTATGTCACCCACGATCAACTTGAGGCCTCCACTTTTGCGGACAAGATCGCGGTCATGTACAACGGCCAAATCGTTCAATTTGGCACGCCCCGAGAACTGTTTGAAAATCCCACACACACGTTTGTTGGCTATTTCATTGGCAGCCCAGGTATGAACTTCTTTGAAGCAACACTAGAAAATCGTGACCAGCAAGACAAACTCGTCTTTGGCAAAGAAGAAATATCAGTTAGTGACGCCATGTTAGCGCGCTTAAAAGCCATGGGAGCAAACAAGGTCAAAGTTGGCATTCGCCCTGAATTTGTTCATGTGTGGGACGGCAAAAACAATGATGCTTTTGCGGTTGAAGTGGACTATGTGGAGGACTTGGGTACTTACAAGATCTTATCTTTCATTTTTCAAGGACAAATGATGAAAGCGCGCCTTAGTGAAGACCAACAGGTTCCCTCAGGGCAGATCTATGTCAGCTTTCCCGAGCAATGGACAAAAATTTATGTAGACGAATACCTCGTTGACATAACCGATTCTGCTATCGCTGTCGATCAAGCGCAGGAGATCAGCCATGCAAATTAAAGTTGAAAATAACAAGGCGTGGTTCCTTGTCTTACCCGTTTTCATTATTGTGGCGTTTTCAGCCATTATCCCACTCATGACGGTGGTGAACTATTCTGTACAAGACATCTTCGACCCTTATACGCGTTACTTTGTCGGTACGGAATGGTTTGAACAAGTCATGCAAGACAGCCGTTTGCATGAAGCATTAATACGTCAGTTTATCTTCTCTTTCACTATTCTGATCATTGAAGTGCCATTAGGGATCTGCGTTGCCTTAATGATGCCAACAAAAGGGCGTGGAGCATCGTTAGCATTGATTTTGGTCGCCATTCCATTACTCATACCTTGGAACGTAGTGGGTACTATTTGGCAAATCTTTGGTCGTGCGGATATTGGGTTGTTCGGGGCTTTTATGACAAACATTGGCATCGACTACAACTATTCTTCTAACCCTATAGATGCCTGGTTAACTGTTGTATTGATGGATGTATGGCATTGGACTCCTCTGATCGCTTTGCTGTGTTATTCGGGGCTTCGCTCTATTCCAGAAGTGTACTATCAAGCCGCGCGTATTGACCAAGCCTCCCGATGGGCGGTCTTCCGCTACATCCAATTGCCAAAACTCGCGAATGTGTTGGTTATCGGTATGCTATTGCGCTTTATGGATTCTTTTATGATCTATACAGAGCCCTTTGTATTAACTGGTGGCGGACCGGGTACAGCCACAACATTCCTCAGCCAATCCTTGGTTCAACAGGCTATCGGTCAATTTGATATTGGGCCGGCTGCGGCATTCTCATTGGTCTACTTTTTAATCATCTTGCTCGTGTGTTGGGTGTTCTATACCACCATCATGAATATGCAAAAAGACAAGTAGGAGAAGATTATGACTCACTCAACATCACCTATGACACACAATAAAAGCGGTTCAAAAGAACAAGCTCCGGTTCATAGCCGAGCGGAACGTAAAGCTCGCAATGCGACACTACGTGGCCGCTTTGGTTTAACTCTGTACCTTATTTTACTTTTGTTGCCTATCTATTGGTTAGTCAACATGTCTTTTAAAACCAACACGGAAATTTTGAGCGGGTTGTCGTTTTTTCCCGCTGATTTCACGTTAGACAACTATGCGAAAATCTTTAGTGACTCCACTTGGTACATGGGATATGTCAACTCCATTCTCTATGTAACGATGAATATGGTTATCAGCTTATTGGTGGCATTGCCAGCGGCCTACGCTTTCAGTCGCTATAAGTTTATTGGCGATAAACACATGTTCTTTTGGCTATTGTCGAATCGTATGGCACCACCTGCGGTTTTCTTATTGCCTTTCTTCCAATTGTATTCCTCAGTCGGTTTATTTGACACCCACATTGCCGTAGCGCTAGCGCACTGTATCTTCACAGTGCCACTGGCTGTATGGATACTAGAAGGTTTCATGAGTGGGGTACCACGTGAGATCGATGAAACAGCGTATATTGATGGCTATTCTTTTCCAAAGTTCTTTGTGCGTATCTTTATTCCACTGATTCGCTCTGGTATTGGCGTAACCGCGTTCTTTTGTTTCATGTTCTCTTGGGTGGAATTGCTACTAGCCCGCACTCTGACTTCTGTCGATGCAAAACCAATCGCCGCTATCATGACTCGCACCGTCTCGGCGTCAGGCATGGACTGGGGGCTGCTAGCCGCCGCGGGTGTACTCACCATTTTGCCTGGCATGTTGGTCGTTTACTTTGTTCGTAACCACGTCGCGAAGGGCTTTGCCCTTGGCCGAGTATAAGGGGAACTATTATGGCTTGGATGTCTTGGACTCTACCTACGGCTTTATTCTTTACTGGCATTGCCGTGATCTTAGTTGGCATGACCGCTTGGCAGATTATTTCACCTTGTGTGGAACGACGCGGCTTCTTGCCACTGGCAACAACACGTGGAGATCGCCTCTTTATAGGACTGCTTAGCAGTGCTTTTATCCACCTTGCATTTGTCGCTTTGACAGATGTGAACATAGCGGTGGCCACTGTCCTATGCGTATTATGGATGATTATCCTAATGCGCTGGGGCTAGTCAATGTCCCTAATTCATAGGAACGATGGACTGTCTGGCATGGATGCCAAATTTAACTAAACTTTGTTGAGGTTATATATGCACTACAATAAGAAAAAAATTGCACTCGCCGCCTTACCCTTCGCTGTCATGATGCACTCTGCCACGTTATGGGCTGACGCATACTCAGACGCTGCTAAAAAATGGGTAGACACCGAGTTCAGTGTTTCAACACTAAACAAGCAACAACAGCTTGAAGAGATGCAATGGTTTACTGATGCCGCTAAAAAATTCCGTGGCATGGAAATCAACGTTGCGTCAGAAACGCTAACAACTCACCAATACGAATCACAAGTTTTGGCTAAAGCCTTCGAAGAGATCACAGGGATTAAAGTCAATCATGATCTAATCCAAGAAGGTGACGTAGTCGAAAAACTGCAAACACAGATGCAATCGGGTCGTAACATCTATGACGCTTACGTCAATGATTCCGACTTGATTGGTACTCACTTCCGCTATGGTAAAGTTGTTCCTATTTCAGACATGATGAATGGCGATGGCATGGAATACACTTTGCCGACACTGGATCTTGCGGACTTTATAGGGCTTGACTTCACAACTGGACCTGACGGCAAGCTTTATCAGTTGCCAACTCAGCAGTTTGCAAACCTTTACTGGTTCCGTGCCGATTGGTTTGCTCGTCCTGATTTAAAAGAAAAATTTAAATCTATATATGGTTATGAACTGGGTGTGCCTGTTAACTGGTCTGCTTATGAAGACATTGCTGAGTTCTTTACTGATAAAGTCAAGACAATTGACGGCGAACGCATATATGGCCACATGGACTACGGTAAGAAAGATCCTTCTCTTGGCTGGCGTTTTACTGATGCTTGGTTCTCTATGGCGGGTGCTGGCGACAAAGGTACACCAAATGGTTTACCTGTGGATGAATGGGGTATTCGTATCAAAGATGCGTGCTCACCTGTTGGTTCAAGTGTCTCTCGTGGCGGTGCGACAAACGGCCCAGCAGCTGTTTATGCAACAACCAAATACGTAGACTGGTTGCGTAAATACGCGCCACCAGAAGCGCAAGGAATGACATTCTCTGAATCTGGTCCTGTACCAGCTCAAGGTGGCATCGCTCAGCAAATCTTCTGGTACACCGCGTTTACGGCTGACATGACGACGAAAGGTCTTCCTGTTGTAAACGAAGATGGCACGCCGAAATGGCGCATGGCTCCTTCTCCAGTTGGACCATACTGGGAAGAAGGCATGAAAAAAGGTTACCAAGACGTGGGTGCTTGGACATTCATGAACTCAACGCCAGATGATCGTCGTCTAGCGGCATGGATGTATGCTCAATTCACAACATCTAAAACCGTGTCTTTGAAGAAAACCTTAGTAGGTCTAACGCCTATTCGTGAGTCGGATATCAACTCACCTGAAATGGCGGCTGCAGCACCTAAATTAGGTGGCTTAGTAGAGTTCTACAAAGGACCCGCTCGTAAACAGTGGTCTCCAACTGGAATTAACGTACCAGATTATCCTAAGCTAGCTCAACTTTGGTGGCAGTATATTTCTCAAGCAGCCAGTGGCGAAGCGACACCTCAAGAAGCCTTGAACGGTCTAGCAGCGGCACAAGACAAAGTAATGGAACGCTTAGAGCGTGCTAACGTACAGCCGCTATGTGGACCAAAAATGAATACGCCACGTGACGAGGCTTACTGGTTAGCGCAACCTGGTTCACCAAAACCAAAATTGGCTAACGAAAAACCACAAGGTGTTACTGTGTCTTACGACGCGTTACTTCGCTCTTGGGAGTAACCACACCTTACTCTCTCTGAACCTTTGACCGGCCTTGGCCGGTCTTTTTTTACTCAAAATCCAAACAAACGCCCTCATAAAAAACTCAGACGATACCTTTAAAAAGAATAGTCTTAATAGGCCTCAGTATTCACCTTAAAGTCAGAAACGTCCCCTTCGTCTCCTTATACAAACACAAACCTTGCCATCCGGTCTGCACAGTACAGAGGTAAATGGCCTAGCTTATACGGCTCTTATGCAGAGACTCTCCCCTTGATAGTCGATTCGCGCAGACGTTCTTAGATAGCTGGTACGACACCTTCCGATCTTGAACAGAGGCTTTTTCCTTGGTCATCGATCCGCACAGATGTCCTGAGATCTCTGGTACGGCACCTTCTGATTGTGAGCAAAGACTCTCCCCTTGGTCGCCGATGCGCGCTGACGCGTTGAGCCTGCGAAACAGGCGCTAGCGCATCGGCGACCAAGGGGAAGGCACTGAGTGGGTGACGGTTCTGCATGGGGTGACGGTGTCTGCAGACTGTCTTGTTTCTTGAGACAAAAAAAAGCCCTGACAG
>NZ_RIZG01000012.1 GCF_003721245.1 Marinomonas hwangdonensis
GGCTCAACGCGTCAGCGCGCATCGGCGACTAAGGGGAGAGACTATACCAAAGAGCTGAATGTGCCGTACCTGCGACCTACGCTGCAGTATGTAAGGTCTTTTAACTTTAATGTGAGAAAAAGTATGTCGTTTTATCTCTTAGGGTTGTCTATCCTGTTAGTTTTTGTGCCTTATAGGTTCTCGTTTTTAAGAGTGCCTTTATGGTGTATGTCGTTTTTTGTAACGGTAATATGTGCTTTTTACGAAGGCGTGCTCGATGTTCAAGGCGTGGCTATTTTGGCGACTTACTGTCTGCTCTTATATGGGGCGATTCATCTCCGGAAAGACCTTCTACGTAAGTTATGTGTAGTGGTGTTTGGTGTTGTCTCTTTAGCGCTTGCGATGCATTTACTGCCAGGCTTTTATAACCTTCTTATTGTTCAACCTCATAATATTACTGACGATGCTGTGCCATTTAAGTTGTACGCTAATTTTGATAAAGGGTTAGTTGGTTTGTTTTTACTTGGGTATATTTTCAGAGGCCAAATTAACCGAAACTATTACCAAAAACGACCGAACGTTAAATTAATAGGGGCGATATTTTGCGTTACACCGATTCTTGTATTTGCGTGTGCGTTTCTGCTGGGGTTGATTCAATTTGATCTTAAATGGCCTAGTTTTTGGCTGTATTTTTTGGGTACCAATTTGCTTTTTACGTGTGTTGCAGAAGAGGCCTTTTTTCGGGGGTATCTACAGCAAGGGCTGTCCAGTTGGCTACATGAAAAGCCTTACTTATTTATAGTGCCTTTCATATCAGGTGTGACTTTTGGTGTTGCCCACTTTGGTGGTGGGGCGGGGTATGTGCTTACAGCGAGTCTAGCAGGAGTGGGTTATGCTTTGCTTTACCATAAAACACACAGAATTGAGCTGTCTATCTTATGCCATTTTTTGCTTAATGTTTTGCATCTGTTTTTGCTTACGTACTCTATGCTTGCATAGTTAATATGTACAAAAAAGCGGCTCCTCTCGAGCCGCTTTTTTGTACGCATTGAAAATTAGTTTGGTGCGCTATTCTTCCATCTGTGCATTATCAACAAGCTGACTGTCACCAATATCTTTTGGAAGGATTAAGTTCAAGGTGATGGCAACAATTCCGCATAAGCTGATGCCCTGCAGGCTAAATTCGCCAATACCAAACGCCATGCCACCGATACCAAATACCAGAGTGACGCCCACAATAATGAGATTGCGTGATTTATGTAGGTCGACTTGGTTTTTAATAAGCGTATTAAGCCCGACAGCAGCGATAGAGCCAAACAGCAAAATCATGATGCCTCCCATGACCGGGAGAGGGATAGTTTGCAGTACTGCTCCTAGTTTACCCACCCAGGCAAGAATAATAGCGGCGATAGCGGCCCAGGTCATGATGACTGGGTTAAAGGCTTTAGTGAGCATAACAGCACCTGTCACTTCACTGTAGGTGGTGTTTGGAGGAGCACCAAACATGGAGGCTGCCATTGTTGCGACACCGTCTCCTGTCATCGTTCTATGTAGGCCAGGCTTTTTCAGGTAATTTTTTCCGGTAACGTTTGAAATGGATAAAATATCTCCGACGTGTTCCACTGCTGGAGCAAGTGCGACAGGTAACATGAACAAGATGGCGTTTATGTTAAATTCTGGCGCCGTAAAGTTAGGAACAGCGAACCATGCCGCTTCACTGACGGAGGTGAAATTGACTATGCCAAAGAATAAGCTAAGTATGTAGCCTACCAATATGCCAGCAAAGACAGGGAGCAGTCTAAAAAAACCTTTGGCAAACACGCTGACAAGAATCGTGGTTAGCAAGGACGCTAGGGCGATCCATATTGCGATGCTACCGTCCACTATTTGTATGGCACCATCGCCGCTTTTACCCAGGGCCATATTGACAGCGACAGGCGCTAAACCAAGTCCAATCACCATAATAACAGGCCCTATGACGACGGGAGGTAAAAGTTGATGAATGAATCCAGCCCCTCTGATGCGAATAAGTCCTCCTAGAAGGACGTAGACGAATCCTGCCGCTATTAATCCCCCCATGGTGGCGGGGATGCCCCAAGTTTGTACGCCATACATGATAGGGGCAATAAAAGCGAAAGAAGAGGCCAGAAAGATAGGGACGGTACGTCGAGTGATAAATTGAAAGATCAGCGTGCCAACTCCCGCCCCAAACAAGGCGACACTGGGATCAAGACCGGTTAGTAGAGGAACAAGTACAAGGGCGCCAAATGCCACAAACAACATTTGAGTGCCTAAGAGGGCATTTTTCATAAGATAGGTCCAAGCAAGCTATATTGAGTGCGTGGATTTTATAGACAACTTGATTTGAGCGCCATAAAACGCTTCAAATTACTCAGAATAAGGCGTTTTAAATAAGACGGGACTGCTGCTATGAACTGACGCCATCCGTCATGGAAATGACGGATGGCGTAGGTATTTATCGTATACGAGCATTTAGCATGGCCTGATAAGCATAACCACTTCGCTTTATGGTTCTTTGCTGGGTGTGGTAGTCCACATAGGTCAACCCAAATCGTTTGCTATAGCCTTCTGCCCATTCAAAGTTATCCATTAAGCTCCAAGCAAAATACCCACGAATATCAACGCCAGCGTCAATGGCTCGATGTACGGCGTTGAGGTGCCCATCGAGATAGCGAACACGTTGTTCATCATTGATTTCACCCGCAATAATATGATCATCACACGCGGCACCATTTTCGGTGATGTAAATAGGTGGTAGCTCATATTGTTGGTGAAGGGTGACTAATAGCTCAGTGAAAGCCTGTGGCGCAATCTCCCAACCTATATCTGTAAATTCAACATTTTGGCTACTTTGAACATTTTTGAATAGGCTATCGGCGTCGTACGCGTTGTGATTGCAGGTATAAAAGTTCAATCCTAAAAAGTCGATGGGTTGTGAGATGATTTCCATGTCGCCGGGCAAGACAGTTGGTAAATATTGTGGCGCAACAGTTTTGAGTAACTGAGGGTATTGTCCTTTCATTAGCGGTTCAATAAAGAATTGATTGTCTAGTGTTTCGCGTAGCAAACAGGCAAATTGGTCTTCTACTTTTTCACTGGCAGCGTAAGAGCGATTCATATTGAGCACTATGCCCACTTTTGAATGCGGTGCGTTTTTGCGGATGATCGGCAGCGCGAGGCCATGAGCAAGCAAGATGTGGTGAGCGGCTTGTCTGCCGTATTCCGGTTTATTTAAACCAGGAGCATGTATGCCTAATTCGTAGCCTAGAATAGCGGCGCAAAAAGGCTCGTTAAAGGTTGCCCAGCTGTCGACCCAGTCTGCGAATTCTGTCGTGACTAAATCTGCGTACTGTTGGAATCGGTATGCGGTTTCACGACTTAACCAGCCCCCTTTGTCTTCAAGATGCTGTGGTAGATCCCAGTGATATAGAGTGACAAATACCGTTAAACCTTCAGCCTTAAGTTTTTTGAGCAGGTTGCGATAGAAGTCGAGCCCAGCTTGGTTGGCCTCTCCTTGTTCATTCATGACTCTAGGCCATGCAATGGATAAGCGGTAAGCGTCAACGCCTAGTTCTTTGATTAGTTGGATATCTTGTTCCCACAAATGATAGTGGTCACACGCTATATCACCATTGTCCATGCCTTTGACCTTGCCAGGCGTTGCACAAAAGGTGTCCCAAATCGATGGAAGGCGATTGTCCGCTTTTGCTGCTCCTTCTATTTGGAAGGCCGCTGTGGCGACCCCGAAGATAAAATCGGGTGTAAGCATTTTCGAGTTTGATGGTAAAGTAATCGACATGATTTCCTCGGTGTTCTTAAGAGTTCCCTGAAGGGAACGTGAGTAATGTCATCAAAGGTACTGGAGGAGACAGAAAAGGGTCAACAACGACCGGGTTGTTTTAGTGATTTAAAGATTTTTAAGTGCTTTTTAAGTACTTTTCATCACAAATATACCGCATTGGGGTGAGGTTGCGGCCTTGGGATGTGTAGGCTTGAAAGCGGCTCCTGAGCTCTTCTGGTAAGATGCTGGCCGAAATCACGGTAAAATGGTTAGCTTGATAAAAAGGCACAAGATGAGAGAACGCAAAGCAATAACTTTGTTTTGTGCTTAATGCGTTATGAATGTTGTGAATTAAATGACTGCCTAGACCCATATTGCGATGGGAAGGCTCTGTCACCATCGCGGTCAGAAGTTGAGCGTCGGTAAACTGTTTTAGCCTCACCGCACAAAGGATTTTGCCATTGTTTCGGATTACCCAAATAGGGTCTGCTTTGTTAGGTTTTCCGCTAGGATAATGGCTCTGGTAAAACTTTTTTACTAACGGAAACCAAAACGATGGCACTTGTTCGGCATCAGGATAAACAGTCTTCATATTGCCAAAGTGTGATGAGTGAATGAGCGATATTAGCATGGCTTAGGCTTGTCGAAAACGTAAGTTAGATTGAATTATTTTATGATGAGAGAAATGATCATGCGGCAAAAAATAGGGTTGTGGTGCTTTTGTCTTTTGATGCTGTTGATTTCCGTAAAAGGAAGCGCAGCAGAAAAACACGCGTCGTTTGTTTTTGAACAGGGAGAATCTTTTGCAGATTACTTGGTGAGAGCCGAGCGATACATTACTGACAATAAAGTGTGGTTGAACGAAGAGGATAAGCCGCGAGAGCTCAGTGCGGTGATGCCATTCGAGCTATTACCAGATACAAAGGCCTGTGCTGGACGACCAAATATAGGGGTATTATTGTCCCATGGCTTATCGGATTCGCCTTTTTCTATGCGAGATTCTGCTCTTGCATTACAAGCCGCTTGCTTTCAAGTTCGAGTCATTTTATTGCCAGGTCACGGTACGAAAGCAGAGGATTTATTGCACGTATCTCGTCAGGATTGGCGGAATACGTTTCGCCATGCCGCTGACCAATTTGCTAAAGAAGTCGATGCGCTATACGTCGGAGGCTTTTCTACAGGCGGCGCATTAGCGACCGAGTACGCTTGGCAGAATAGCGATAGCGTGGCTGGCGCTGTGTTGTTTTCTCCTGTATTTAAAGTAAACAGCGGTATTGATTGGCTTGCCCCTTGGCTGGCTCTGGTTAAAGATTGGTTAGATCAGGATTCCAGTGATGATTTTGCCAAGTACGCCTCCATTCCACTTCCTGCGATTGCTCAGGTGTATAAGTTGTCCAAAGAAGTGCGTCATCTCGTGTTAGATAATCCGAAAGACGTCCCTGTTTTTATAGCGCTGTCAGAAGACGATCAAACGGTTGATTCATCGGTAACGGAAGAGGTGTTTAAGCAAGGGATGATAGGGTTAAAAAGTCAGATGCTGGTGTATAGCAGAGATCAAGTCAGCGCTAATACAGACCGCATTAAGGTTTATAATACCGATTGGCCTGAGTTAAAAATATTTGGACTTTCGCATATGGCGGTCCATGGAAACCCGAACAATCCCTACTATGGTGAGTCAGGTGAATATCGAGTTTGTGGTTGGCATAGGTCGGATGACGCCTTATATCAAACGTGTCGTTCTGATCAAGCTAATTGGTTTGGTGAGAAGTCGGATGCTCTGCTAGAAAAAAGCCCTCATGCAGCAAGGGTATCTTGGAACCCAGAGTTTGATTCTTTAATGCAATCGCTAAAGCGATTTATTGAAGAAAATGTTCGCGCGGATTAGTCACGAAGACGCCCATAGTAAGAGGCAAGGTAAACGCATTTTGGGAGATCAATTTTAATATGACGCAAATAAACCTGGAGAAACATCAATGCAAGCGGTTTTAGCTCTGCTCAGCGATAATCAATTCCACTCTGGAGAAGAGCTGGGTGCGACTTTAGGGGTAACCCGTGCTGCTGTCTGGAAGCAGCTGAAGAAGCTAGAATCTATCGGTGTGACCGTCCATTCGGTCAAAGGACGAGGGTATCGTCTTCCATCGACCATGGAGTTGTTGTCAGAAGATGCACTACGATTGAATGGCTTGCCGAGCAGTGTGAATCTTCAATTGGCATTTGAGACCGAATCGACCAATGGGGACGCGAAGCGCTACTTGGCTCAGGGATTGCCTCTGCCAGCGCTATTTGCTGTAGAGCGCCAAACCCAAGGAAAGGGGCGTCGTGGACGTCAATGGGAATCGGGTGTTGCAAAAAATATTACCTGCTCATTTGTATGGCGCTTTGAGAATGGCCCTAGTGTGATCGAAGGATTAAGTCTTGCGGTGGGTGTAGCGGTAGCGAGAGTGCTGAAAAAAGTAGGGATCCCAAACCCAGGTTTAAAATGGCCAAATGACGTGCAGGTCGATGGACAAAAAATGTGTGGCATTTTACTGGAGATGGTGGCTGATCAAGACGTGTGCCATGTGATTATTGGTGTTGGGCTGAATGTTGAGATGGATAGTGCCGTCATGGCTCATGTTGATCAACCCTGGACGGATCTGGTCTCTCGTCTACCAAATCGCCCAAGCCGTAACCACATTTTGGCCGAACTATCGAAAGAGCTTATAGAGGTATGTCAACGGTTTGAGGACGGTAACGGAATGAAGCACTTTCGACATCAATGGCAGGCTTATGATGTGTTATTTAATCAAGCCATTACGGTCAGTACTGTCTCTCAGCAACGACAGGGCATTGCAAGAGGAATTGATGATAAGGGTGCCTTGATTCTTGAGGAGAACGGCAAGCTAGAGGCTTTACACGGGGGAGAAATCAGTGTCCGTCGTACCTAATGTGCTGGTCGTTGATGCCGGTAATACAAGTATTAAATTTACCGCTTGGGTAGAAAATCAAGTTGTGTGGGTTGAGCGTGGTGACACTTGCCCACTTGATTCAGGCTTCATTCCTGACAGAATTTATTTTGCCAGTGTGCGATCAAAAGAGTTAAGTGCTTTGCTGCACGCGGATATTCAGGCGCAATTTCCGCAAAGTGAGTGGCTGACGCTAAGCAGTCAGGCGCAAGCTTGTGGTGTGCGCAATGCTTACTTTGAGCCTGAACGTTTAGGTATTGATCGTTGGCTGGGTGTGGTCGCTGCACATCATCTAATACAGCATGATGTTGTTACAGTGGACGCAGGAACGGCCATTAAAATAGATATCGTTAAGCAGGATGGGGCGCATTTAGGTGGTTACATTACACCTGGGCTCGTTATGATGGAAAACGCTTTGCTGTCCAAAACAGCAAGAATACGCTATGACGCACATGAAAAAATAGCAGGTTGCGGCGTGCCTAACTCAACAGCAAGGGCGGTGACAGAGGGATGTCAGGAAATGGCGCTGGGCTTTTTGGAGCGTATTTACCATCGTTATCCGACGTTTAAGTGGGTAGTGACAGGGGGCGATGCTGAAGCGTTACTCAATTCGCTTGGGATTGCATTAGAATGTCAGCCTAATCTTGTGGCTTTAGGGGCAAAGCTGGTTGGCGATGAGTTCATGAGAGGCAACAAATGAAGTGGCTGTTTCTTTTTATAGTGTTGCTTAATGCTGCGTTTTTGAGTTGGCATAGTTTTGTGCAAGACACGACTGAGAGAACAACAGAAGTGGTATATGCGCCGCCTGTGAGTGAAAAGGTGTATTTGCTTTCCGAGAGAGTCGCCAATGACGTACCACAAGAGCTTGTGAGTAGTGATCAAAGGGTGAGTTTAGAAGAGGCTTTAAAGAAGGCGATGGATCAGTCTAAGACGGATCAAAATATCGCCTTTTGCGCGCGTATTGAAACAGAAAAAACGGAAGACGCTAAGCAGGTTGTTCAGGCCTTAACGGCGTTTAACTGGGCTTATGAAAAGACGGAAGTATCAGGTAAACGCTCGAAGTTTTGGTTGTACATTGCAGCGCCTGAAACGCCTGAAATGGCGAGAAATATAGTATCAGACTTGTCATCAAAGTCGATTGACAGCTTTGTGATTAATCGAGCAGAAATGAAAAATCGCATTTCTTTAGGGTTGTATTCATCGAGTGAGCGAGCTGAGCAAGCAAGACAGCGTATTCAAGATGTATCGGGTTATCAAGTAGACATCTACGAACATCTACGCACCGTGCCATTAGAGCAGTTTGATGTGACACAATCCATTCAAGAGAAAGAGTGGGAACGTTTTGTCTCAAGGCTTGATTTAAGTAAAATGATGATTAAATTAGAAAAAAAGTCTTGCTAACGCTTGCAATTGAGAAAGCGATAAATATAATGGCACCCACCTTTAGAGGTGTTGCGTTGTAGCGCTGAGTACGTGGAGGGGTTCCCGAGTGGCCAAAGGGAGCAGATTGTAAATCTGCCACGAAAGTTTCGGTGGTTCGAATCCACCTCCCTCCACCAAATTGCGGGTATGGTATAGTGGCTATTACCTCAGCCTTCCAAGCTGAAGAGGCGGGTTCGATTCCCGCTACCCGCTCCAAAGCTCATGTAGCTCAGTTGGTAGAGCACACCCTTGGTAAGGGTGAGGTCGGCAGTTCAAATCTGCTCATGAGCTCCAGCATTTCAAATGCAAAAGATAGGTGGTGAAACCACCTTTTTTATTGTCTGTTTTTTGGGCAGATACCCTTGCTTAATAAAGCTTGTTTAGGTATCATCCTCCGCCCATACGAATGTAGGCCAATAGTTCAATTGGTAGAGCACCGGTTTCCAAAACCGGCTGTTGGGGGTTCGAGTCCCTCTTGGCCTGCCATCTTTCGTATCCTATTTCTTAGTTAGGGATCACCTGAAGTATGAGTTCGAGTACTGAAGCTCAATCATCTCGCGGAGATGTGTTAAAGTGGGCGATTGTTGTTCTGCTGATTGCGGTAGGCGTGATTGGTAATAACTATTATTCTGCTGAGTCACTATTGTATCGCTTAATCGCTATCTTAGTGTTGGCTGGTGTCGCTGGTTTTGTTGCGTTGCAAACTGCTAAAGGGAAAGCTTTTTTTACTCTTGCAAAAGAAGCTAAAACTGAAATACGCAGAGTTGTATGGCCGACAAGACAAGAGACGACGCAGACGACCTTGATTGTGTTAGCGGTTGTTATTTTTATGTCTCTCGTGCTGTGGGGGGTGGATTCGCTCCTTGGTTGGATCGTTTCCTCGGTAATTAGTTAGGAGTTGCTCGTGACCAAACGATGGTATGTAGTACAAGCGTACTCAGGGTATGAAAAGCACGTAATGCGTTCGCTAATAGAGCGAGTGCAGGTTATGGGGCAGGAAGAGAATTTTGGTGACATCTTGGTGCCGACTGAAGAAATAGTTGAGATTCGAGATGGTAAAAAGCGCAAGAGTGAAAGAAAGTTCTATCCAGGTTATGTATTGGTTCAGATGGATATGAATGACGCCTCTTGGCATTTGGTAAAAGGTACTTCTCGTGTGCTTGGCTTTATTGGTGGTACGGCTGATAAGCCATCGCCAATTACCAGTCGTGAAGCAGATGCAATTTTGCAGCGCGTTAGTGACGGCGTTGACAAGCCACGTCCTAAGACTTTGTTTGAAGTGGGTGAAGTGGTTCGTGTTAATGAAGGGCCGTTTGCTGATTTCAATGGTGTTGTGGAAGAAGTGGATTACGATAAAAGTCGAATCAAGGTGGCGGTGCTTATTTTTGGGCGCTCAACGCCAGTTGATTTGGGATTTGGTCAGGTCGAAAAAGCCTGATTATGTTGAACGGGTAGCCTTAGGGCGATGACCCATCTGGAGTTAAAAATGGCTAAGAAAGTCCAAGCTTATATCAAGCTACAAGTAAAAGCGGGTCAAGCGAACCCAAGTCCACCAGTTGGTCCAGCACTTGGTCAGCACGGTGTGAACATCATGGAGTTCTGTAAAGCGTTTAATGCGAAAACTCAAGGCCTAGAGCCTGGTCTTCCAACGCCTGTTATTATCACTGTATACAGTGACCGTAGTTTTACATTCGAAACGAAATCTACTCCTGCTGCCGTGTTGCTTAAAAAAGCAGCTGGCTTGAAGAGTGGTTCTCCACGTCCAAACACTCAAAAAGTGGGTACGGTTACTCGTGCTCAGCTAGAAGAGATTGTTGTTGCTAAGCAGGCTGATTTGACTGCTTCTAACATGGATGCAGCAGTTCGTACTATTGCTGGTAGCGCACGCGCTATGGGTCTAGAAGTTGAGGGTGTTAACTAATGGCTAAATTAACGAAACGCGCTCGCTTGATCGCTGAAAAAGTAGAAGCAACGAAGTTTTACTCTGTTGAGGAAGCGGTTGCTCTATTGTCTGAGCTTTCTACTGTTAAGTTTAAAGAATCTATCGACGTATCTGTTAACCTAGGCGTTGACCCACGTAAATCTGATCAGGTTGTTCGTGGTTCTACTGTATTGCCTCACGGTGCTGGTAAAGATGTTCGTGTTGCAGTATTTGCACAAGGTGCAAACGCTGAAGCAGCGAAAGCAGCTGGTGCAGACGTAGTAGGTTTCGAAGATTTGGCTGAGCAAGTTAAAGCTGGTAACCTTGATTTTGACGTTGTTATTGCTTCTCCTGATGCAATGCGCATCGTTGGTCAGCTAGGTCAGATCTTAGGCCCGCGTGGTCTAATGCCTAACCCTAAAGTTGGCACAGTAACGCCTGATGTTGCGACTGCGGTTAAAAACGCAAAAGCAGGTCAAGCTCGTTACCGTACAGATAAAAATGGTATCATCCACGCAGCTGTTGGCTCTATCGAGTTCGCTGCAGATGCTATCAGAGGTAACTTGGAAGCGCTTTTGTCTGACTTACGTCGTGCTAAGCCAGCGTCTTCTAAGGGTGTTTACCTGAAAAAAGTGACCTTGTCCTCTACAATGGGACCTGGTCTACAAATTGATCTAGGCGCGCTTAACGCTACTAAGTAAGTTCGTTTAGATCATGAGCTTTGGGGTCTGCCTTCATGTATTTGTTGAGCAGGCCGTCAAAGACCGCAGGAACTGTGAAGTTTAATAAAACGTTGAGAAATGTTTGTCCTGCGCAGATGGTGTGGCCCGATTCAGATTAACTGGATCTAACTCACCAGCAAGTACTTCGAGTAATCGGAGAGTTGGTAAAAATAGGGGAATTTGTTCCCTGCTAATCCAGGAGAAAACCAGTGGCATTAGGTCTAGAAGACAAAAAAGCCATTGTCGCCGAAGTTAGCGAAGTTGCTAAAACTGCTCTATCTGCAGTAGTTGCTGATTCTCGCGGTGTTACCGTGAGTGATATGACAGCACTACGTAAAGAAGCGCGTGAAGCGGGTGTTTATGTACGTGTAGTACGTAATACCTTAGCGCGTCGTGCAGTTGAAGGTACTGACTTCGAATGTCTAGCAGAAAGTTTTGTTGGTCCTACGTTGATTGCTTTCTCAAACGAGCACCCAGGTGCGGCAGCCCGTTTGTTGAAAACATTTGCGAAAACAAACAAAAACTTTGAAGTTAAGGCGTTGGCGTTCAACGGTGAGTTGATCGCAGCTGGCGACATTGATAGATTGGCAACACTGCCTACATACGACGAAGCAATTGCGAGACTGATGAGTGTTATTCAGGGCGCAACAAGCAAGTTTGTACGTACTCTTGCAGCGGTTCGCGATCAAAAAGAGCAAGAAGCGGCATAATACGGTTTTCCGTATCCCTTCTTGATAAATATTTTGTTTTATTACCTTCGGGTAATTTTAAAGAATGCTAGGAATCTGAGTCATGGCTCTAACTAAAGAAGATATCATCAATGCAGTAGCAGAAATGTCTGTGATGGACGTTGTTGAATTAATTTCTGCAATGGAAGAAAAATTCGGCGTATCTGCAGCAACTGCTGTAGCAGCAGGTCCTGCTGCTGACGCTGGTGTAGCTGCTGAAGAACAAACTGAATTTGACGTTGTTCTAACTGCTGCTGGCGACAAGAAAGTTAACGTAATCAAAGCTGTTCGTGCAGCAACTGGTCTTGGCTTGAAAGAAGCTAAAGCTATTGTTGACGGCGCTCCAACGACTGTTAAAGAAGCCGTATCTAAAGAAGATGCAGCCGCTCTTAAAGCAGCGCTTGAAGAAGCTGGTGCATCTGTCGAAGTCAAGTAATGATACTTGTATTTCCAGATTTCGGCCAATAGTCGAAATGGCTGGTGACATTATTGTCACCGGCCTTTTTGGGTTTGTAAAACTCAAATAAATCTTAAAAGAATTTTCAAGTGGGAGATAATGCTCCCATATATGGTAAGGCCTGATTTGGGCCTTTTGCGTCAATGTGCACAAGCTGGGGAATGCTGATGGCTTACTCATACACTGAGAAAAAACGTATCCGTAAGGATTTCGGTAAACTGCCGCCCGTTTTGGATGTGCCATACTTGCTGGCAATTCAGCTTGAATCCTACCGTAATTTTCTGCAGGAAGGTAAAAGTCTTGCAGAGCGTGGGGAATTAGGTCTGCATGGGGCCTTTAAATCTGTCTTTCCAATGGTCAGCTTTTCCGGCAATGCGGCGCTAGAATACGTCGATTACCGTTTGGGCAAGCCAGTATTTGATGTTAAAGAGTGTCAGTTGCGTGGTATTACCTATGCGGCACCTTTACGTGTTCGCGTACGACTGATCATTTATGATAAAGAGTCGTCCAACAAGGCCATTAAAGACATCCGCGAGCAAGAAGTCTACATGGGCGAAATTCCGCTTATGACAGACAATGGTACTTTTGTTATTAACGGAACTGAGCGAGTAATTGTTTCTCAATTACACCGTTCTCCTGGTGTGTTCTTCGACCACGATCGTGGTAAGACACATTCTTCAGGCAAGTTATTACATTCTGCTCGTATAATTCCTTATCGTGGTTCTTGGTTGGACTTCGAGTTTGATCCAAAAGATTGCGTCTTCGTACGAATTGACCGTCGTCGTAAACTACCAGCAACAATTTTGTTGCGCGCGTTAGGTTACAACACGGAACAAATTCTAGATAACTTCTTTGAAACAACACGTTTTTATCTAAACCGTGATGGATTCGAGATGGATCTAGTGGCGAATCGTCTGCGTGGCGATACAGCGCTATTTAATATTGCGGATGCCAATGGTGAATTAATTGTTGAAGAAGGTCGCCGTATTACGGCTAAGCATATTCGCGTTTTAGAGAAAGCGGGCATTGAGCGTTTATCCGTTCCTCTCGAATACATGCTTGGTAAAGTGACTGCGAAAAACCTTGTTCATCCTGCAACAGGTGAATTGATTGCAGAGGCGAACACAGAGTTATCTGTGGATTTGCTAGAGGCCTTAGTTGCTTCCGGTATTAGAGAAGTAGATACCCTTTATACCAATGATCTAGATAATGGTCCGTTCATTTCAGACACCTTGCGTATTGACCCGACAAGCAACCAATTGGAAGCTTTGGTCGAAATTTATCGTATGATGCGCCCAGGCGAGCCACCGACCAAAGAGTCGGCTGAAGGCTTGTTCCAAGGTTTGTTCTTCTCAGAAGATCGTTATGATCTGTCTGGTGTTGGTCGAATGAAATTCAACCGCCGCCTAGGTCGTGAAGAAGATACGGGTGCTGGCGTTCTTGATCACGATGACATTGTTGCTGTTCTAAGAACCTTGCTAGATATCCGTAATGGTAATGGCATGGTGGATGACATCGACCACTTGGGTAACCGTCGAGTTCGTTCTGTTGGTGAAATGGCCGAGAACCAATTCCGTGTTGGCCTTGTGCGTGTTGAGCGTGCCGTGAAAGAGCGTTTGTCTATGGCAGAAGCTGACGGTCTGATGCCGCAAGATCTTTTGAATGCGAAGCCAGTTGCTGCCGCTATTAAAGAGTTTTTCGGTTCAAGTCAGTTATCTCAGTTTATGGACCAAAACAATCCGTTGTCTGAAGTTACGCATAAGCGTCGTGTTTCAGCGTTAGGGCCTGGTGGTCTTACTCGTGAGCGCGCGGGCTTTGAAGTACGTGACGTGCACGCCACTCACTATGGTCGTGTTTGTCCGATCGAAACGCCTGAAGGTCCAAACATCGGTTTGATCAACTCGCTATCGACGTATGCGCGCACTAACAGCTACGGCTTCTTAGAAACGCCATACCGTAAGATTATCGACGGCAAGATGACGGATGAAACGGTCTACATTTCTGCGATCGATGAAGCGAAATATGTTATTGCCCAAGCGTCGGCTAATGTTGATGCGGAAGGTCGTTTGGTTGATGAGTTGGTTCAGGTTCGTCACATGCACGAAACCACTTTGATTCCAAAAGAAAAAGTAAATCTAATGGACGTGTCTCCTCGTCAGGTTGTTTCTGTAGCGGCGTCTTTGATTCCGTTCCTTGAGCACGACGATGCTAACCGTGCATTGATGGGTTCGAACATGCAACGTCAGGCTGTACCAACGCTTAAGGCCGATAAGCCTGTTGTAGGTACGGGGATGGAACGCAATGTAGCAAAAGACTCTGGTGTTTGTATCGTTGCGAATCGTGGCGGTGTGATTGAGTCGGTTGATGCAAGTCGTATCGTGGTTCGTGTGAATTCAGAAGAAACGATTGCTGGTGAAGCGGGTGTAGATATCTACAACCTAACGAAATACGTTCGTTCTAACCAGAATACTTGTATTAACCAGCGTACCTTGGTTATGAAAGGCGAGAAAGTGGCTTCTGGCGACATTATGGCGGATGGTCCTTCTGTTGATATGGGTGATTTGGCTCTTGGTCAAAACATGCGTATCGCGTTCATGCCTTGGAATGGTTTCAACTTCGAAGACTCGATTCTGGTTTCTGAGCGTGTGGTAGAAGAAGATCGCTTCACGTCTATTCACATCCAAGAGTTAACGTGTGTTGCACGTGATACTAAGCTTGGGCCTGAAGAGATTACCGCTGATATCCCTAACGTGGGTGAAGGCGCGCTTTCTAAGTTGGATCAGTCTGGTATCGTTTACATCGGTGCTGAAGTAGAGCCTGGCGATATTCTAGTTGGTAAAGTAACGCCTAAGGGTGAAACTCAGCTGACTCCTGAAGAGAAGCTTTTGCGAGCTATCTTTGGTGAAAAAGCGTCTGACGTAAAAGATACGTCTCAGCGCGTTAAGACCGGCACACGTGGAACCGTTATCGATGTTCAGGTCTTTACTCGTGATGGTATTGAAAAAGACGAGCGTGCTAAATTCATTGAGAAATCTCAACTTGATCAGGTTCGCAAAGACTTAAACGAAGAGTTCCGCATCGTTGAGAAAGCCACTTTTGAGCGTTTAGCTGAAGCTTTGGTTGGTCAGCAAGCAGAGGGCGGACCAGGTTTAGCTCGTAATGCGATCATTACAGAAGAGTACTTGGCGAACTTAGACCACCCAGAGTGGTTCAAAATTCGTGTAGCGAATGAAGAAGCGAGTGAACAGCTTGAGAAAGCGCAAGCCGCTTTGATTGAACGCCGTAAAGAACTTGATGCGAAATTTGAAGATAAGAAGCGCAAGTTACAAACAGGTGATGATCTAGCGCCTGGCGTGCTTAAAATTGTTAAGGTTTATGTGGCTATTAAACGTCGCATCCAGCCAGGTGATAAAATGGCCGGTCGTCATGGTAACAAGGGTGTAATTTCTAAGATTATGCCAGTGGAAGACATGCCTTACGACGAAAATGGTGATCCAGTAGACATCGTATTGAACCCGCTAGGTGTTCCTTCGCGAATGAACGTTGGTCAGGTTCTAGAGACTCACTTAGGTGCGGCTTCTAAGGGCTTGGGACGTAAAATCAACGAAATGCTTAACGCAGAGCGTGAGAAAGCAGAAGCGGTTGCAGAACTGCGTAGCTTCCTTGACGAAATCTACAACGGCTATGAAGGTGATTTGCGTTGCGCCCGCACGGAAGATTTAGACAGCTTTACAGATGAAGAAATTTTAACTTTGGCCTCCAACCTAACGGGTGGTGTTCCAATGGCGTCTGGTGCCTTTGATGGTGCGAAAGAGTCTGAAATCAAACGTATGTTGCGCCTAGCTGGCATTAATGAAAGTGGCCAAGTTAAGTTGTTCAACGGTCGAACTGGTGATGCTTTTGAGCGTCCTGTAACCGTCGGTTACATGTACATGCTCAAATTGAACCACTTGGTTGATGATAAAATGCATGCCCGTTCTACCGGCTCTTATAGCTTGGTTACTCAGCAGCCGCTGGGTGGTAAAGCTCAGTTCGGTGGTCAGCGTTTCGGGGAGATGGAAGTATGGGCACTAGAGGCATACGGTGCCGCTTATACACTTCAAGAAATGTTGACAGTGAAATCGGATGATGTGAATGGCCGTACTAAGATGTATAAAAACATCGTAGATGGTGACCACCGTATGGAACCTGGCATGCCTGAGTCCTTCAACGTGTTGGTGAAAGAGATTCGTTCTCTTGGTATCGATATCGAGCTGGAAAACGAATAAGCACGAATCACATTTGACCTGCTGGGGAGCAAGACTCCCCAGCCTTACGAGTGGGGCGAATATACATGAAAGACTTATTAGGTCTTCTAAAATCACAGGGACAATCTGACGAGTTTGATGCAATCCGTATTGGTTTGGCATCACCCGATCTGATTCGTTCATGGTCTTATGGCGAAGTTAAAAAGCCAGAAACCATCAACTACCGTACGTTCAAACCAGAGCGTGACGGTTTGTTCTGTGCCAAAATCTTTGGTCCTATTAAGGACTACGAATGCTTGTGTGGTAAATACAAGCGTTTAAAACACCGTGGTGTTATTTGTGAGAAGTGTGGCGTTGAAGTGGCGTTGTCAAAAGTGCGTCGTGAACGCATGGGTCACATTGAGCTTGCATCGCCTGTTGCACATATTTGGTTCTTAAAGTCTTTACCGTCACGTATTGGTCTTATCATGGATATGACATTGCGTGATATTGAGCGTGTTTTGTATTTTGAATCTTTCATTGTGATTGATCCAGGTATGACAACGCTAGATAAAGGCCAGTTGCTAAATGACGAACAGTATTTTGAAGCATTAGAAGAATTTGGTGACGAATTTGATGCTCGCATGGGTGCTGAAGCAGTACAAATGCTGCTGCGTGATTTGGATATGCCTGCTGAAATTAACAGCATGCGTGAAGAGTTAAGCAGCACAAATTCTGAAACCCGTATTAAAAAGCTTTCTAAGCGTTTGAAACTGGTTGAGGCTTTCCATCATTCTGGTAACAGCCCAGAGTGGATGGTATTAGATGTGCTACCTGTTCTTCCGCCTGATCTTCGTCCTTTGGTACCGCTTGAAGGCGGCCGTTTTGCGACGTCTGATTTGAATGATCTTTACCGTCGTGTGATTAACCGTAACAACCGTCTTAAGCGCCTGTTAGAGCTTTCTGCTCCAGATATCATCGTACGCAACGAAAAGCGTATGTTGCAAGAATCTGTTGATGCATTGCTTGATAACGGTCGTCGTGGTCGCGCTATTACTGGTTCTAACAAACGTCCCCTAAAATCTTTGGCTGATATGATCAAAGGTAAGCAAGGTCGTTTCCGTCAGAACTTGCTAGGTAAGCGTGTTGACTACTCTGGTCGTTCTGTAATTACTGTAGGCCCATCACTGCGTCTACATCAGTGTGGTTTACCTAAGAAGATGGCACTTGAGCTATTCAAGCCATTCATTTTCTCTAAACTTGAGCTTCGTGGCATGGCGACGACGATCAAAGCAGCGAAGAAAATGGTTGAGCGTGAAACGCCGGAAGTGTGGGATATCCTTGATGAGGTTATCCGCGAACATCCAGTGATGTTGAACCGTGCGCCAACACTTCACCGTTTGGGTATCCAAGCGTTTGAACCCATGTTGATCGAAGGTAAAGCGATTCAGTTGCACCCATTAGTGTGTGCGGCATACAACGCTGACTTCGACGGTGACCAAATGGCGGTTCACGTTCCGTTGACGATTGAAGCACAGCTTGAAGCGCGTGCCTTGATGATGTCGACGAACAACATCTTATCACCTGCAAACGGCGAACCTATCATCGTGCCTTCTCAGGACGTTGTATTGGGTCTGTACTACATGACACGTGAGAAAATCAATGCCAAAGGTGAAGGCATGGCGTTTTCTGACATCAAAGAAGTACACCGTGCGTATGGTGCGCAGCAAGTTGAATTGCATGCCAAGGTAAAAGTACGCATCAGTCAGATTGATACTACGTTAGAGGGTGAAAAAGTGCCTTCTACCTTCATTGCTGATACTACGGTTGGTCGTGCGTTGTTGTTTGATATTGTTCCTGATGGCCTACCTTTCTCTGTGGTTAACCAAACCATGAAGAAAAAAGCCATTTCTAACCTTATCAATGAGTGTTATCGAAAAGTTGGCTTGAAAGAAAGCTGTGTGTTTGCTGACCAGCTGATGTACACAGGTTTTGCTTATGCAACGGCATCTGGTTCCTCTGTTGGTGTTGATGACTTTGTTATTCCACCAGAAAAAGCGGCGATCATTGCCAAAGCGGAAGAAGAAGTTAAAGAAATCGAATACCAATATGCTGATGGTCTTGTAACGCAAGGCGAGAAGTACAACAAGGTAATCGACTTATGGTCTCGTACTAACGAAACCGTAACAGAAGCCATGATGAAAAACTTGGCAAAAGAGATGACTATCAATAAAGCGGGCGAAGAGGTTGAGCAACAATCTTTTAACTCGGTTTACATGATGGCCGACTCCGGTGCCCGTGGTAGTGTTGCCCAGATGCGTCAGCTAGGTGGTATGCGTGGTTTGATGGCGAAACCTGATGGTTCCATCATCGAGACACCAATTACGGCGAACTTCCGTGAAGGTCTGTCTGTACTTCAGTACTTTACCTCGACTCACGGTGCCCGTAAGGGTCTTGCTGATACGGCATTGAAAACAGCGAACTCTGGTTACTTGACGCGTCGTCTTGTTGACGTAGCACAGGATTTGGTTATTACCGAAGTAGACTGTGGCTCAACAAAAGGCATTACCGTTGCTGCGATGATTGAGGGAGGGGATGTTGTTGTTCCTCTAGGTCAGCGTGTGTTGGGTCGTGTTGTAGCGCAAGACGTTATTGACGCAAAAGGCAATGAGATTTTGTCGGCAGGCACTTTGATTGACGAACATAACGTTCGTGCTATCGAGGCGGCGGGTGTTGACGAAATGTTGATTCGTTCTGTTATCACTTGTGATACGCGTCATGGCGTGTGTGCTAAGTGTTACGGTCGTGACTTGGCTCGTGGTCATCAGGTTAACATTGGTGAAGCGATTGGTGTTGTCGCAGCTCAGTCTATCGGTGAGCCAGGTACACAGTTAACAATGCGTACCTTCCACATCGGTGGTGCCGCTTCGCGAGCATCTGCTGTAGATAGCGTTCAAGTGAAGAGCGCAGGTACGGTTCGTTTTAACAAGATGAAGAGTATCGAACGCCACACTGGACATCTAGTGGTTGCCTCTCGTTCTTCTGAGTTGGCCATTGCTGACGAAGCAGGTCGTGAGAAAGAGCGTTATAAACTTCCTTACGGTGCAGTATTGAGTGTACGTGAAGGCGATCAAGTAACGGCGGGTCAAATCGTCGCTAACTGGGATCCACATACACACCCAATCGTATCTGAGATGGAAGGTCGTCTTGAGTTCAGTGGTATGGAAGAGAACGTGACTATTCGTCGTCAATCTGACGAAATGACGGGCTTGACTACGATTGAAGTTATGGAGATGCGTGACCGTCCTGCTGCTGGTAAAGACATACGTCCGATGATTGCCGTTGTTGATGCAGAGGGTAACCCTGTATTAATTCCTGGTACGGAATCTCCAGTACAGTACATGCTTCCTGAAAAAGCATTGTTAAGCCTAGATCATGGTGCGACAGTGAAATCCGGTGAGGTTCTTGCGCGTATTCCTCAAGAATCTATCGGTAACAAGGATATTACCGGTGGTTTGCCACGAGTGGCCGACCTATTTGAAGCGCGTCGTCCAAAAGATCCTGCTGTTATGGCAGAGACAAGCGGTGTGGTGAGCTTCGGTAAAGAGACAAAAGGTAAGATTCGTTTGGTGATCACACCACAAAATGGTGATGAGCCAGTTGAGACATTGATTCCTAAATGGCGTCAAATCAACATCTTTGATGGTGAAGAAGTGGCAAAAGGTGAAATTATCGCCGATGGTCCATTGAGCCCTCATGACATTTTGCGTCTTCAAGGTGTAGAGGCTTTGGCTGATTACATTACGAATGAAGTGCAAGAAGTTTACCGCTTACAAGGCGTAGTAATTAACGATAAGCATATTGAAGTTATTGTTAACCAAATGTTGCGTAAAGTGGAAGTTGGAGAGTCTGGTGATACGGATCTTATCCAAGGTGATCAGGTTGAGTTTACTCATCTGCTAGATGCAAACGAAAAAGCTCTCGCTGAGGGTAAATTCCCAGCGAAGTATGAGCGCGTGCTTCTAGGTATCACGAAAGCTTCTTTGGCTACTGAGTCCTTTATATCAGCAGCATCTTTCCAAGAGACAACTCGAGTTCTTACGGAAGGTGCGGTAACTGGTAAGAAAGATCACTTACGTGGCTTGAAAGAAAACGTTGTAGTAGGTCGTTTGATACCGGCAGGTACAGGCTTGGCTTACCACAATGAGCGCAAGAGAAAGAAAGAGCTTGCGCTAGCAGCAAAAGAAGGAAGTTCAACAGTGAGTGCATCCGATGTGGAAGAAGCATTGAGTGCAGCACTGAAAGACTAGTTATTTGCTGTTAAATCGTAAGGGAGGTGATTTTTTAGTCGCCTCCCTATTGACTGTTTTATAGGCGCAAATTAAACTTGCGCCTCCTTAATTTTGGCGATTTCCGTCATAAGAATTGGATTTGTGGAGCTTGTCTAATGGCAACCGTTAACCAGTTGGTTCGTAAACCACGTAAACGTAAAGTGGCAAAGAGTGACGTTCCTGCGTTACAAGCTTGTCCGCAACGCCGCGGTGTCTGCACTCGCGTATATACTACTACACCTAAAAAGCCTAACTCGGCTTTGCGTAAAGTATGTCGTGTTCGCTTGACTAACGGCTTCGAAGTTACTTCCTACATCGGTGGTGAAGGTCACAACCTACAAGAACACAGCGTCGTGCTGATTCGTGGCGGTCGTGTAAAAGACCTTCCTGGTGTTCGTTACCACACAGTGCGTGGTAGTTTGGATACTTCAGGCGTACAAAATCGTAAGCAAGGCCGTTCTAAATACGGTACTAAACGTCCTAAGTAAGCTAGCGCTGCTTAATTCATCGTTTAGACATAATTTTTTAATACAGTAAGGCCGAGCAATAATTGTATTGTCTCGGGCTAACCTGAAGAGGATATAGATATGCCAAGAAGACGCGTCGTCGCGAAGCGGGAGATCCTTCCGGATCCAAAACACGGAAGCCAACTCCTAGCTAAATTTATCAACCATGTAATGGTTAGCGGTAAAAAATCTGTTGCAGAAAGTATTGTTTACAATGCTCTAAATACTGTAGCAACTCGCGCTAAGACTGAAGAGCCAATGGCTATCTTTGAAAAAGCACTTGAATCAATCCAACCAATGGTTGAGGTTAAATCTCGCCGTGTTGGTGGTGCTACCTATCAAGTTCCTGTTGAAGTTCGTCCAGCACGTCGTGCAGCATTATCTATGCGCTGGTTGGTTGATGCTTCTCGTAAGCGTGGTGAAAAATCCATGGC
Organism: Marinomonas hwangdonensis; assembly: GCF_003721245.1. Taxonomy (GTDB): domain Bacteria; phylum Pseudomonadota; class Gammaproteobacteria; order Pseudomonadales; family Marinomonadaceae; genus Marinomonas; species Marinomonas hwangdonensis. Next base: position 21,474 of record NZ_RIZG01000012.1, read on the forward strand.
TTTGCGTTTGGCTGGTGAAATCATGGACGCTGCTGAAAACAAAGGTTCTGCTGTTAAGAAGCGTGAAGACGTGCATCGCATGGCAGAAGCTAACAAAGCATTCTCTCACTACCGTTTCTAATCACCCGTTTAAGGATTCACAGTGGCACGTAAGACACCTATCAACCGCTACCGAAATATTGGTATTTGTGCGCATGTTGATGCAGGTAAAACGACGACAACTGAGCGCGTTCTTTTTTATACTGGTTTATCTCATAAAATTGGTGAAGTGCACGATGGTGCGGCAACAATGGATTGGATGGAACAAGAGCAAGAGCGTGGAATCACCATAACTTCAGCGGCGACAACATGCTTCTGGAGTGGGATGAATAAACAGTTTGATGAGCATCGTATTAATATTATTGATACGCCTGGACACGTAGATTTCACTATAGAAGTGGAGCGTTCTTTACGTGTTTTGGATGGTGCTGTTGTTGTGCTATGTGGTTCTTCAGGTGTGCAGCCTCAAACAGAGACCGTTTGGCGTCAAGCAAATAAATATGAAGTGCCTCGTATGGTATTCGTCAATAAGATGGATCGTACGGGTGCGGATTATTTTTCTGTGGTTCGTCAGTTGAAAACACGTCTTGGCGCTAATGCTGTGCCAATTCAAATCAACATTGGTTCTGAAGAAGATTTCAAAGGTGTTATTGATTTAGTATTGATGAAAGCCATCATGTGGGATGAAGAAGACCACGGGATGACATTCTCTCTTGAAGAAATACCTGATGATCTTGTTGATGAAGCAAATGAATGGCGTGAGTTGATGGTAGAGGCCGCTGCAGAAGCGAATGATGAGCTAATGGATAAATACCTTGAAGAGGGTGAGTTGTCTGTTAGTGATATAAAAGCAGGATTGCGCGCTCGCACATTATCTAGCGAAATAGTTTTGGTGATGTGTGGGTCTGCCTTTAAAAATAAAGGTGTGCAGGCTGTTTTGGATGCAGTTGTAGAATACTTGCCTTCTCCGCTTGAAGTAAAGGCGATAGAAGGAACGCTTGAAGATGGTGAAACAGTTGTTCATCGTGTGGCTGATGACGAGGCTCCTTTTTCGGCTTTGGCTTTCAAGATAGCGACAGATCCATTTGTTGGGACATTGACTTTCATGCGTGTTTACTCTGGGATGCTACGTTCTGGTGATGCGGTTTATAATTCTGTTAAGCAGAAAAAAGAGCGCATTGGTAGAATGGTTCAGATGCACGCTAACAACAGAGAAGAGATAAAAGAAGTTCTCGCTGGTGACATCGCTGCCGCTATAGGTATGAAGTTTGTCACTACAGGCGATACGCTTTGCGACATGAATGATATTGTCGTGCTGGAGCGTATGGAATTTCCAGAGCCTGTTATCTCTGTTGCGGTAGAGCCAAAGTCTCAAGCAGATCAAGATAAAATGGCTATTGCGCTGGGTAAATTAGCGCAAGAGGACCCTTCGTTCCGTGTGGAAACGCATGAGGAGACGGGTCAAACAATTATTTCCGGTATGGGTGAGCTGCACCTTGAAATTCTTGTCGACCGCATGCGTCGTGAATTCAAAGTGGAGGCGAACATTGGTAAGCCTCAGGTTTCTTATCGGGAGAAAATTCGCAAAGAAGTGGTGGTTAATCACAAATTTGTGCGTCAATCCGGTGGTCGTGGTCAATACGGTCACGTCGTGATGAAGTTAATCCCAACTGAAAAAGATGGGCTTGAGTTTGTTAACGAGATTGTTGGTGGTGTTATTCCAAAAGAATACATCCCTGCGATAGAAAAGGGTGTTTCAGAGCAAATGAAGAATGGCGTAATCGCTGGTTACCCTTTGTTGGGTATCAAGGTTGTGCTGATCGATGGTTCATTCCATGATGTTGACTCTAATGAAATGGCCTTTAAAATTGCAGCTTCTCAAGGATTAAGAAAAGGGGCGGTTGACGCTGACCCTTGTGTTCTTGAACCTGTAATGAAAGTGGAAGTTGTGACTCCTGAAGAATACATGGGTGATGTGATGGGTGACCTGAATCGTCGTCGTGGTCTTGTTCAGGGGATGGACGATTCCCCATCGGGGAAAATTATCCGAGCAGAAGTTCCTCTAGGGGAAATGTTTGGATATGCAACCGATGTGCGTAGCTTGTCGCAAGGGCGTGCAAGTTATGCAATGGAGTTTGAGAAATACGCTGAAGCACCGGCTAGTGTGGCAGACGCGATCATCAAAAATGAAGATTAATCATCATACTTACTAATTCTTAAGGTGTATGTATCATGGCAAAGAGTAAATTTGAACGTAGTAAACCACATGTAAACGTTGGCACAATTGGTCACGTTGACCATGGTAAAACAACGTTAACTGCAGCATTGACTCGTGTTTGTGCAGAAGTATTCGGCGGTACAGCTGTTGCTTTTGACGGTATCGATAATGCTCCTGAAGAGCGTGAGCGTGGTATCACAATTTCAACTTCTCACGTTGAATACGATTCTCCAGTGCGTCACTACGCGCACGTTGACTGTCCTGGACACGCCGATTATGTTAAAAACATGATCACTGGTGCTGCTCAGATGGACGGCGCTATCCTAGTTTGTGGCGCGACTGATGGTCCAATGCCTCAGACTCGTGAGCACATCTTGCTTTCTCGTCAAGTAGGTGTTCCACACATCGTTGTTTTCCTAAACAAAGCTGATTTGTTGGCTGAAGACTGTGGCGGTGCGGATTCTGAAGAATACGCTGAAATGCTAGAGTTGGTTGAGATGGAATTGCGTGACCTTCTTTCTGAATACGACTTCCCAGGTGATGATACTCCAATCATCCCAGGTTCTGCGCTAATGGCGTTGAAAGGCGAAGACGACAACGAAATGGGTACAACCGCTGTTCGTAAACTTGTTGAAACTCTAGACGCTTACATTCCTGAGCCAGAGCGTGCAATCGATGGTGCTTTCCTAATGCCAATCGAGGACGTATTCTCTATTCAAGGCCGTGGTACTGTAGTAACTGGTCGTGTAGAGCGCGGTATCATCAAGATTCAAGAAGAAGTTGAGATTGTTGGTATTGTTAACACTGTCAAGACTACTTGTACTGGTGTTGAGATGTTCCGTAAGCTGCTTGACGAAGGTCGTGCTGGTGAGAACTGTGGTATCCTTCTTCGTGGTACTAAGCGTGAAGATGTACAGCGTGGCCAAGTATTGGCTAAGCCTGGTTCTATCACTCCTCACACAACGTTTGAAGCAGAAGTTTACGTTTTGGGTAAAGATGAAGGTGGACGTCATACGCCATTCTTCAAAGGCTACCGTCCTCAGTTCTACTTCCGTACAACTGACGTAACTGGTGCTTGTTCTTTGCCAGAAGGCGTAGAGATGGTTATGCCTGGTGATAACGTGCAAATGACTGTTGAACTAATTCACCCAATCGCAATGAACGATGGTCTTCGTTTCGCGATCCGTGAAGGTGGCCGTACAGTTGGTGCTGGTGTTGTTGCTAAAATCATCAAATAATTGAGTATTAGCTCAATCCATTTGGATTTTCTCAAAAAAGGGCTGCCCAATAGGGTGGCCTTTTTATTTTATGGTTTATTTTGCGTGTTCGGAGTTGGTTACTTGACAACCAGTTTTTGAATGGCTAATATTCGCCGTCCTTAAAAAAGGATTGTGGCTTGATAAATGTACTGTTGAGTCATACAAACATTGTATTTGGAGTTGGAAATGCAAAGCCAAAAAATCCGTATTCGTCTGAAAGCATTCGATCACCGTCTGATTGATGCTTCAACACAAGAAATTGTGGACACAGCGAAACGTACAGGTGCGCAAGTGCGTGGACCGATTCCACTTCCTACTCGCAAAGAACGTTATACAGTATTGATTTCTCCACACGTGAACAAAGACGCGCGTGATCAGTATGAAATCCGTACTCACAAACGTGTTCTAGACATCGTTGAGCCAACTGAAAAAACAGTTGATGCTTTGATGAAGCTAGACCTTGCGGCAGGCGTGGAAGTACAAATTTCTTTAGGTTAATAGCCTAAATTGGGGTGCGAGAACCGGCTGGTAATCAGTCGGCTATATGCACAATAGTGGAATGATCTGGAATGATCAGCCGTAGCGGGTGATAGCCCCTTACACAACTGGCAAATGAGGTAGAAAATGACTATTCAATTAGTCGGACGTAAAGCCGGAATGACACGTATCTTCACAGAAGAAGGTGTATCCGTGCCAGTAACCGTCATCGAGGTTGAACCGAACCGCGTTACTCAGGTGAAAACGACTGATACTGATGGCTACCAAGCTATTCAAGTAACAGTTGGTACTCGCCGTTCGAGCCGTGTAAACAAAGCTGCTGCGGGTCATTATGCAAAAGCGAATGTTGAAGCTGGTCGTGGTTTGTGGGAGTTCCGCCTTTCTGGTGATGAAAAAGAAATCAATGTTGGTGATGAACTGACTGTAGCTGATTTCGAATCTATCCAAATGGTTGATGTAACTGGTCAATCAAAGGGTAAAGGATTCCAAGGTGCCATCAAGCGTCATAATTTCAGTATGCAAGACGCTACACATGGTAACTCATTGTCTCACCGTGCACCTGGTTCCATCGGCCAATGTCAAACACCTGGTCGTGTTTGGAAAGGCAAGAAGATGGCTGGCCATATGGGTGCTGCACAAGTTACTACGCAATCACTAGAAGTGGTTCGTGTTGACACAGAACGTAACCTTATCCTTGTGAAAGGTGCCGTGCCTGGTGCAGTAAATGGTGATGTTATTCTTCAATCAGCTGTTAAAGCTCGCTAAGAGGGGTAGACAATGAACTTGAATCTAACAGGCGCAGAAGGGACTGTTGAAGTTTCTGATGTAGCCTTTGCACGTGAATACAACGAAGCGCTGGTACACCAAGTAGTAACATCTTACTTGGCCGGTGGTCGTCAAGGTTCGCGCGCGCAGAAAACACGCTCTGAAGTAGCTGGTGGTGGACGCAAACCTTGGAAACAAAAAGGTTCTGGTCGCGCACGTGCTGGTACCATCCGTAGCCCATTGTGGCGTTCTGGTGGTGTTACATTTGCAGCAAAACCACAAGATCACTCTCAGAAAGTGAATAAGAAGATGTACCGTGCAGCAATGCGCACCATCTGGTCTGAGCTTGTACGTCAAGACCGTTTAGTTGTAGTTGAAGATCTTAAGTTAGAAGCTCCAAAAACTAAGCTCTTTATAGCAAAAATGGCAGAATTGAATATTGTGAATGCTTTGATCGTTTCTCACGAATTGGATGACAATTTGTTTTTGGCGGCTCGAAATATTCCTAACGTAGATGTACGCGATGCGGCGTCTATCGATCCTGTTAGCTTGATTGCTTACGACAAAGTGTTGTTGACAGTTGGTGCTCTGAAACAAGTTGAGGAGGCACTAGCATGATCGGCGAACGCATTTATAAAGTTCTGTTGGGGCCACACATTTCCGAAAAAGCTACTATCGTTGCCGAAGGTAATGGTCAGTACGTATTTCGTGTAACTGGTGATGCAACAAAACCTGAAATCAAACAAGCTATCGAAGCGCTTTTTGAAGTCAAAGTTGAGTCTGTTCGTACGTTGAACCACAAAGGTAAAACAAAACGCACAGTGCGCGGTCTAGGTAAACGTAAAGACGTGAAAAAAGCGTATGTACGTTTGGCTGAAGGCCAAGACATTGATTTCATGGTCGCTGAATAAGGGGAGATAGGTCAATGGCTGTTGTAAAAAGTAAGCCAACGTCTGCAGGCCGTCGTCACGTTGTTAAAGTTACTAACAACGATTTGCACAAAGGCGCACCATATGCTCCTTTGCTTGAGAAAAACAGCAAATCGGGTGGACGTAACAACAATGGACGCATCACTACGCGTCACGTAGGTGGTGGTCATAAGCAGCATTACCGTTTGATAGATTTTCGTCGTAACAAAGACGGAATTCCTGCGGTGGTAGAGCGTTTGGAATATGATCCAAACCGTTCTGCAAATATTGCATTGATTAAATATGCTGATGGTGAGCGTCGTTATATTATCGCTTCCAAAGGTATGGCAGCTGGCAATGTTGTTTTTAGTGGTGCAGAAGCGCCTATCAAGTCTGGTAATACTTTGCCTCTGCAAAATATCCCAGTTGGTAGTACCGTTCACTGTGTCGAGCTTAAGCCTGGTAAGGGAGCACAAGTTGCTCGTTCTGCTGGTGCATCAGCTCAGCTAGTTGCTCGTGAAGGTCGATACGTTACTCTTCGCTTGCGTTCAGGCGAAATGCGTAAAGTGTTGACAGAATGTCGCGCTACTTTAGGTGAAGTATCAAACTCTGAGCATAGCTTACGAGTTCTTGGTAAAGCTGGTGCTACGCGTTGGCGTGGTGTTCGTCCTACCGTTCGCGGTGCGGCGATGAACCCAGTGGATCACCCACATGGTGGTGGTGAAGGTCGTAGCAAAGGTGGTCGTCACCCAGTTACGCCATGGGGTGTGCCTACTAAAGGGTACAAAACGCGCAGCAACAAGCGTACAGATAAACTTATTGTACGTCGCCGTACTAAGTAATAAGAGGAAACGACTGTGCCACGTTCACTAAAAAAAGGTCCTTTTATCGACCTTCATTTGTTGAAAAAGGTAGAGGCTGCGGTAGAGAAGAAAGATCGTCGTCCAATTAAGACTTGGTCACGCCGTTCAACTATCTTCCCTGATTTTGTAGGGTTGACTATCGCTGTCCATAATGGTCGCCAGCATGTTCCAGTTCTTGTAACTGAAGATATGGTAGGTCATAAATTGGGTGAGTTCGCTCCGACCCGTACATATCGTGGTCATGCTGCGGACAAGAAAGCCAAACGGTAATAAGGGGTATTAACATGAGTGAAGTAAGCGCTTCATTGAAGGGTGCTCGCCTCTCAGCGCAGAAGGCCCGTTTGGTTGTAGATCAAATCCGCGGCAAATCTGTTAGCGAAGCACTGAACATTTTAACGTTCAGTCCTAAGAAGGCGGCAGTAATTGTCAAGAAAGTACTAGAGTCTGCGATAGCTAATGCTGAGCATAACGAAGGTGCTGATGTAGATGACTTGCGTGTGTCTACGGCTTACGTTGATGAGGCAATGACTCTGAAACGTATTATGCCACGTGCCAAAGGCCGTGCTGACCGTATTCTAAAACGCGGTTGCCATATTACAGTTAAAGTCGCTGACTAATTAGGAGAAACCCAATGGGTCAGAAGGTTCATCCAACTGGTATACGCCTAGGGATAGTTAAAGATCATACTTCTACTTGGTATGCTAATAATCAAAACTACTCTAAGTTGTTATTAAACGATCTTCAGGTTCGTGCGTTCTTGGAGAAAAAATTGGTCCAGGCTTCTGTTTCTCGTATTGAGATTCAGCGTCCTGCTCAAACAGCTCGTATTACGATTCACACAGCCCGTCCGGGTATTGTGATTGGTAAGAAAGGCGAAGATGTTGAGAAGCTACGTAATGCAGTTTCTACAATGATGGGCGTACCAGTCCACATTAACATCGAAGAAATTCGCAAGCCTGAAATGGATGCAAAGTTGGTTGCGCAAAATATTGCAAGTCAACTTGAGCGTCGCGTTATGTTCCGTCGTGCAATGAAACGTGCCGTACAGAATGCAATGCGTGCAGGTGCTAAGGGTATCAAGGTTCAGGTAAGTGGTCGTTTAGGCGGTGCTGAAATTGCACGAGCTGAGTGGTACCGTGAAGGCCGTGTGCCTCTACACACTCTACGCGCTGACATTGACTACGCTACTTATGAAGCAAACACAACTTACGGCATCATTGGTGTCAAAGTGTGGATCTTCAAAGGCGAAATCTTGGGCGGTATTGAGCAAGTGCGTGCTGATAAAGGCGCACAAAAGAAGAAGTCTAAGTAGGGGGTAAGTCATGTTACAACCGAAACGTACTAAGTTCCGCAAGATGCAAAAAGGCCGTAACCGCGGTCTAGCACTTCGCGGAAACCAAGTTAGCTTTGGTGAATTCGGATTGAAGTCCACTGAACGTGGTCGTCTAACTGCCCGTCAGATCGAGTCTGCACGTCGTGCAATGACTCGTCATATTAAACGTGGTGGTAAAATCTGGATTCGTGTGTTCCCTGATAAGCCGATTACTCAGAAACCTCTAGAGGTTCGTCAGGGTAAAGGTAAGGGTAGCGTAGAATACTGGGTTGCTCAGATTCAACCTGGAAAAATGCTTTATGAAGTTGAGGGCGTTTCAGAACAGTTAGCACGCGAAGCGTTTGCGTTGGCTGCTGCTAAGCTTCCTCTGTCCACAACTTTCGTAACGCGTACGGTGATGTAGATGAAAGCAAAAGAACTGCAAGAAAAGTCTGTAGCTGAGCTACAAGCGACCTTGATTGAACTGCTACGTGAGCAATTTACTCTGCGCATGCAGAAGGCCACTGGTCAGTTAGCGCAAACTCATTTGCTCTCGCAAGTTCGCCGCAATATCGCACGTGTTAAAACCGTGCTAAATGATAAGGCAGGTAACTAAGATGGCAGAAACAAAAGCGCGCACAGCTACTGGTAAAGTAGTAAGCGATAAGATGGATAAAACCATTACAGTACTTGTTGAGCGTACGGAAAAACACCCTCTATATGGTAAGTTTGTACGTCGTTCAACAAAATTACACGCTCATGATGAAAACAATGAGTGCCAGATCGGTGATACCGTTAAGGTCGTGGAAACACGTCCTTACTCTAAGTCTAAGACTTGGAATCTGGTCCAAGTTGTTGAGAAAGCAGCAGCTGTATAAGCTGCTCCTTCCTTCTTGAGACTTGTTATCTAATTTGATTGGAGAGCAGAAATGATTCAAACAGAATCGATGCTTGATGTTGCAGATAACAGCGGCGCGAAGCGTGTTCAGTGTATTAAAGTACTGGGTGGCTCACATCGTCGTTATGCTGCTATTGGTGACATCATTAAGGTCACAGTGAAAGAAGCGATCCCTCGTGGTCGTGTGAAAAAAGGGCAGGTTCTTAACGCAGTTGTCGTTAGAACTAAGAAAGGTGTTCGTCGTCCAGATGGCTCTATAATCCGTTTTGATGTAAACTCTGCGGTATTGTTGAATGCGTCAGGACAGCCGATTGGTACTCGTATCTTTGGCCCTGTAACACGTGAATTGCGTACTGAGCAGTTCATGAAAATTGTTTCTCTTGCACCAGAAGTGCTGTAAGAGGGAGAGGGGACATTATGCGTAAAATCAAACGTGACGACGAAGTTATCGTTATTGCTGGTAAAGACAAAGGCAAACGTGGCAAAGTTGTTAAAGTAGTAGACGAAAACCGAGTTCTTGTTTCTGGCATTAATACTGTTAAGAAGCACGAAAAGCCAAACCCTATGAAGGGTTCAACTGGCGGTATCGTTGAACAAGAAGCACCAATCCAGGTTTCAAACGTAGCCATTTACAACAGTGCTACTGGAAAAGCGGATCGCGTCGGCTTTAAATTGAACGAAGACGGTACGAAAGTGCGTGTTTTTAAATCAAATAGTGAAGCGATTGACGCCTAAGAGCGAGAATTATAGCCATGGCGAGACTTAAGCAAGTATATAAAGATCAAGTTGTAGCAAAACTTTCTGAAGAGTTTAGCTACAAAAACGTGATGGAAGTGCCGAAAATCACTAAAATCACTTTAAATATGGGTGTTGGTGAAGCTATCGCAGACAAGAAACTTCTTGAAAGTGCGGTAAAAGATCTTGAAGCACTTAGCGGCCAAAAAGTTGTAGTGACTAAGGCTCGCAAATCTGTAGCTGGCTTTAAAATCCGTGACGGTTACCCGATCGGTTGTAAAGTGACGCTACGTGGCGAGCGTATGTGGGATTTCTTCGACCGTTTGGTTGACGTTGCTATCCCACGTATTCGCGACTTCCGTGGACTTAACCCTAAGTCTTTTGACGGTCGTGGTAACTACAGTATGGGTGTTAAAGAGCAGATCATCTTCCCTGAAATCGATTACGATAAAGTGGATCGTGTGCGTGGTATGGACATTACCATCACAACGACTGCTCGTACCGACGAAGAAGGTCGTGCTTTGCTAGCCGCCTTTAGTTTCCCTTTCAAGAAATAAGAGGTAGGAATCATGGCAAAAATTTCAATGATTCAGCGCGAAGCAAAACGCACTAAATTAGTGGCTAAGTACGCTGAAAAGCGTGCTGCCCTAAAAGCGATCATTAGCGACGTTAATGCATCGGACGATGAAAAATGGGAAGCTTCGCTTAAATTGCAAGCACTTCCACGTGATTCATCTTCTTCTCGCCAGCGTAACCGCTGTCAAATCACGGGTCGTCCGCACGGTGTTTACCGTCGCTTCGGCTTGTCTCGTATCAAACTGCGTGAAGCAGCGATGCGCGGTGATGTACCAGGCTTGAAGAAAGCTAGTTGGTAAGCAAGTAGATCACGATCATAATACATGGCAGTGAGAGGGGTGTCTAAATACTGGACATTCGTCTCGCTGCTGTGTACTATGCGCGAGCTCTATTTGCTGCACAATGGTTTTTAAATTAGGAGCTCTTAAATGAGTATGCAAGATACCCTTGCGGATATGTTTACACGTATTCGCAATGCACAGATGGCTGCAAAGACTTCTGTGAGTATGCCTTCATCAAAAATGAAGTCATCTATTGCTGCTGTTCTACGTGAAGAAGGTTACGTTGGTGACTTTTCCGTAGATGACGCAGTAAAACCTACTCTTACAATCGAGTTGAAATACTACGAAGGTAAGCCGGTTATTGAACAAATTAAACGCGCTTCTCGCCCAAGCTTGCGCCAATACAAAGGCACAACTGCTCTACCTAAAGTAGAAGCTGGCCTTGGTGTTGCGATCATTTCTACCTCTAAAGGTGTGATGACAGACCGTGCAGCACGTGCTGCTGGTATTGGTGGCGAAGTAATCTGCACTGTATTCTAGGAGTTAGTATGTCTCGAGTTGCTAATAGTCCCGTGACGCTTCCTAGTGGTGTAGATTTGACTCTTAACGGCCAAACCGTCATCGTAAAAGGCGGCAAAGGTTCTTTAGAGTTTAATGTTCACACAAGCGTTGTTGTGTCTAAAGAAGAAAATGTTATTACCTTCGCTGCGCGCGATGGTGCAAAACAAAGCCGTGCCTTAGCTGGTACTACTCGTGCTCTTGTTAACAACATGGTTGTTGGTGTTAGTCAAGGTTTCGAGAAACGTTTATATCTTCAAGGTGTCGGTTACCGTGCTGCGCTTAAAGGCAGTGTGCTTAACCTATCTCTGGGTTTTTCTCACCCAGTAGATTACGAATTACCCGAAGGCATAACAGCTGAATGTGCTTCTCAAACAGAAGTTGTGATCCGTGGCATTGATAAACAAGCCGTTGGTCAAGCTGCTGCAGAAGTTCGCGGTTTCCGTCCGCCTGAGCCTTATAAAGGTAAGGGTGTTCGTTATGCTGACGAAGTTATTCGTCGTAAAGAAGCTAAGAAGAAGTAGGTAGGCATTCATGAACACTAAAAAACAATCTCGGATTCGTCGTGCACGTCGTGCTCGTTTGCATATTCGTGACTTAGGTGCGAATCGTCTAACTGTACATCGCACGCCACGCCACATGTATGCTCAAGTGATTTCTCCTTGCGGTAGTAAAGTGCTTGCTAGCGCCTCTACTCTTGAGGAAGCGCTTCGCGGTACAGCGACTGGTAATAAAGTAGCAGCTAAAGAAGTTGGTACTTTGATTGCTACTCGTGCTAAAGAAGCAGGTGTCACTTCGGTCGCATTTGACCGTTCTGGCTTCAAATATCATGGCCGCGTTCAGGTTCTTGCTGACGCTGCTCGTGAAGCCGGTCTAGAGTTCTAAGGGGTAGCAAATGGCAGTTAATGATCAACAAACTAGCGACCTCCAAGAGAAGCTAGTACAAGTAAACCGCGTTGCTAAAGTAGTGAAGGGTGGTCGTATCTTCTCTTTCACAGCTTTGACAGTCGTTGGTGATGGTAATGGTAAGGTTGGCTTTGGTCGTGGTAAAGCACGCGAAGTGCCTCAAGCTATCCAAAAAGCAATGGAACAAGCTCGTCGTAACATGGTTTCCGTTAAGCTAGATGGTGATACTTTGCAGTATCCTGTTAAAGCAAACCACGGTGCCTCTAAAGTTTACATGCAGCCTGCGTCTCAAGGTACTGGTATCATCGCCGGTGGTGCAATGCGTGCGGTTCTAGAAATCGCTGGCGTTCACAACGTATTGGCGAAATGTTACGGCTCTACAAACCCAGTAAACGTAGTTCGTGCTACGATCAAAGGTTTGCAGGATATGAAAGCACCTGAACAAATCGCGGCAAAACGCGGTAAGTCAGTCGATCAAATTTTGGGGTAATGTGTTATGGCGAATAATACCATCACAGTTCAACTAACCCGCAGCCCGATCGGTCGTCTTCCAAAGCACCGTGAAACTGTTAAAGGCTTGGGTTTGCGCAAAGTTGGCCAGACACGTGAATTAGAAGATACACCTTCTGTTCGCGGCATGGTTAATAAAGTTTATTATATGGTTAAAGTGGTAGGAGAATAACATGTTCTTAAATACACTTCGTCCTGGCGAAGGTAGCAAGCATGCTCCTAAACGTGTTGGTCGCGGCATTGGTAGCGGCTTGGGCAAAACTGGCGGACGAGGCCATAAAGGTCTTAAATCTCGCTCAGGTGGCTCAGTAAAACCTGGTTTTGAAGGTGGTCAAATGCCTTTGCAGAAACGTCTGCCAAAATTCGGTTTTACTTCACGTCAGGCAAAGTATGTTGCTGAAGTTCGTTTAAACGAACTTGCTGCTGTAAATGCTGAAGTTGTAGATTTAGCTGCTCTTAAAGGCGCTGACATTCTAGGTCATCAGATTAAGACTGCACGTGTAATTTTGTCAGGTTCAATCGACAAAGCGATTACCGTTCGTGGCCTTAAAGTGACTAAAGGTGCTCGTGCCGCTATTGAAGCAGCTGGCGGAAAAGTCGAGGAATAAATGGCAAAGCGTGGCTCACTACCTGCTGGAGTACAAAACGGTTTAGGCGAGCTGTGGGCTCGCATTCGTTTTGTCTTTATGGCAATTATTGTATACCGAATCGGTGCGCATATTCCTGTTCCAGGTATTAATCCTGACAGGTTATCAGCGTTGTTTGATCAAAATGAAGGCACTATTCTGAGTTTATTTAACGTATTCTCAGGGGGCGCGCTTGAACGCATGAGTATTCTTGCGCTTGGGATTCTGCCCTATATTTCTGCCTCTATTATTATGCAGTTATTGACGGTTGTGAGTCCTCAGCTTGAGCAGTTGAAAAAAGAGGGTGAAGCGGGACGTCGTAAGATTACCCAATACACTCGCTACGGTACCGTACTACTCGCTCTTATTCAGTCAGCTAGTATGGCTGTGGGTCTTGCTAGTCAAGGTATTTCTTTTAGCAGCGGCATTGAGTTCTACGCTGTTGCTGTGATTACTTTGGTTGCTGGTACTGTTTTTCTTATGTGGTTGGGTGAGCAAGTTACCGAGAAGGGGATTGGTAATGGTATTTCCATTCTAATCTTTGCGGGTATTGTTGCTGGCCTTCCCTCTGCTTTAGGTCGTTCATTTGAATCGGCTCGTCAAGGCGATATTAATATTTTAGCTCTGTTGCTCATTGGTGTGTTAGCCATAGCGACTGTCGCTTTCGTTGTTTTCATCGAACGTGGTCAGCGCCGAATTACGGTTAATTATGCTAAGCGTCAACAAGGCAAAAAAGTGTTTGCTGCACAAAAGAGTCATTTGCCGCTTAAAGTGAATATGGCTGGTGTTATACCACCTATCTTCGCTTCAAGTATTCTTCTGTTTCCTGCTTCAATCGGACAATGGTTTGGGCAGGGCGAAGGTATGGAATGGTTGCAAAACACTTCCTTGGCATTGGCCCCCGGGCAACCACTCTATGTGCTGTTGTTTGCGATAGCAATTGTCTTCTTTTGCTTTTTCTACACAGCCTTAGTGTTCAACCCTAAAGATGTGGCAGATAATTTAAAAAAATCCGGTGCCTTTTTGCCGGGTATTCGTCCAGGTGATCATACCGCTCGATATATTGATGGTGTAATGACTCGTTTGACACTGTTTGGTGCTTTGTACATCACACTTGTGTCCCTGATGCCTCAGTTCTTTGTTGTTGCGTGGAATGTTCCATTCTACTTTGGCGGTACCTCTATGTTGATCGTAGTGGTTGTCGTTATGGACTTTATGTCGCAAGTTCAAAGTCACCTGATGAGTCAGCAATACGAGTCATTAATGAAGAAATCTAATCTGACTGGTTATGGTCCAAATGGCCTAATGCGCTAAGCGTAAGGTTGGAGTTGAACATGAAAGTACGTGCATCTGTAAAGAAAATCTGTCGTAACTGTAAAGTCGTTCGTCGTAACGGTTCAGTTCGTGTGATCTGTATTGAGCCTCGCCACAAACAGCGTCAAGGTTAATTGCGAGATCACTCAATGATAGGTAAGGGTGGTTGATTTTTGTCCTAAAGATAGGCATAATCTGCCGCCCTCATGAAAGTAAAATGATGGTTGGTTGATCATCAATAACAACGGAGTAAAATGAATGGCTCGTATAGCCGGTGTCAATATTCCTGACAATAAACATGCGGTCATTTCTCTGACTTACATCTTCGGAATTGGTCGCACTCGTTCGCGCGCTATTTGCGCCGCTACTGGTGTTGCAGAGACTGCTAAAATTGGCTCTCTAAGCGATGAAACGCTTGACTTACTTCGTGGAGAAGTTGGTAACTACACTGTAGAAGGTGACTTGCGTCGTGAAGTCAGTATGTCTATCAAACGTCTGATGGACCTAGGCTGTAACCGTGGTATCCGCCACCGTCGTAGCCTACCTGTTCGTGGTCAACGTACCAAAACGAACGCTCGTACACGAAAAGGTCCTCGTAAACCTATTCGTAAGTAATTTAAACGCGTTTCGCTCTAGTCACAAGTTTACTAGAGCTGAGCATTAAATAGGAAAGTGCAATATGGCTAAGCCAGCTACGCGCAACACCAAGAAGAAAGTCAAAAAGACGGTCGTCGATGGTGTTGCTCATGTACATGCGTCATTCAATAACACGATTGTGACGATTACAGACCGCCAAGGTAATGCCTTGTCTTGGGCTACTGCCGGTGGTTCTGGTTTCCGTGGTTCTCGTAAAAGTACTCCATTCGCTGCTCAGGTAGCGGCTGAACGTGCCGGTGCTGTCGCACAAGAATTCGGCCTTAAAAACGTTGACGTAATGATCAAGGGCCCTGGTCCTGGTCGTGAGTCCGCAGTCCGTGCATTGAATGCATTGGGTCTGCGTATCAATAACATCACAGATGTGACGCCAATTCCGCACAACGGTTGCCGTCCACCTAAGAAACGTCGCGTTTAAGAGGAGACAGATACATGGCTCGTTATATAGGTCCAACTTGTAAGTTGTCTCGTCGTGAAGGTACCGACTTGCAATTGAAGAGCGGTTCACGCGCTCTTGAGTCGAAATGTAAAGCAGAAACGGTTCCAGGTGTGCACGGTGCACGTCGTGGTCGTCTTTCTGATTACGGCTTACAGTTACGTGAAAAACAAAAAGTTCGCCGTATGTATGGCATTCTTGAAAAGCAATTCCGTAATTACTACAAATCTGCTGCTCGTCTTAAAGGTGCTACTGGTGAGAACCTTCTGCAACTTTTGGAATCACGTTTAGATAACGTTGTTTATCGCGCAGGTTTTGGTTCTACACGTGCTGAAGCTCGTCAACTAGTTGGCCATAAAGGCATTCTAGTAAATGGCGCTTCTGTTAACATTCCGTCTTACCAAGTGAAAGCTGGTGACGTAGTGTCGATCCGTGAAAAAGCTAAAAAGCAATTGCGTGTACAGAACGCACTAGAGCTATCTAAAGGTCGTGCACCAATCCATTGGATTGAGGTTGATTCAACCAAGCTGGAAGCAACTTACAAAGCTGTTCCAGAGCGTGCCGATTTGTCAGCAGAAATTAATGAGAACCTAATTGTCGAACTTTACTCTAAGTAATTTGATGATTAGGATTATGAAATAGGTGGATCTATGCAGCGTTCAGTGAGCGAATTGTTAACCCCACGCAACATTGAAGTACAAGAGCTAAGTAAGACGCGTGCTAAAGTAACACTGCAACCGCTTGAACGTGGTTTTGGTCATACGCTTGGTAATGCTCTTCGCCGTATTCTTTTGTCTTCGATGCCAGGTTGTGCGATTGTTGAAGTTGAAATCGACGGTGTGTTGCATGAATACAGCGCAATCGAAGGGGTTAAAGAAGATGTAATTGAGATTCTTCTTAACCTGAAAGGAGTTGCGATCGCTCTACACGGGCAAGATGAAGCAACTCTTACTTTAAGTAAAAAGGGTCCAGGTGTCGTAACAGCAAGTGATATTCAGCTTGTTGCAGATGCTGAGATTGCTAACCCAGATCATGTTATTGCTCACTTAGATGATACTGCTGAATTAACTATGCAGATCAAAGTAGCCCGTGGTCGTGGTTATGAGCCTGCTGATGTCCGTATTGCGAGCGACGATGAGACTCGTCCTATTGGTCGCTTGCAGCTGGATGCCTCATTCAGCCCTGTTCGTCGTGTTGCTTATAATGTTGAAAATGCTCGTGTTGAGCAGCGTACTGATCTAGATAAGTTGGTTTTAGACATCGAATCTAACGGTACTATTGATCCAGAAGAAGCCATTCGTCGTGCAGCGACTATTCTTCAACAGCAAATCGCCGTCTTTGTCGCTCTTGAAAGCGAAAGCGAAGCGCCTGTTGTTGAAGAAGAAGATGAGATTGATCCAATTTTGCTACGCCCGGTCGATGATCTTGAATTGACCGTTCGCAGTGCTAACTGTTTAAAAGCAGAGAACATTTATTACATCGGTGATTTGATTCAACGCACTGAGGTTGAGCTTCTTAAGACGCCTAACCTTGGTAAGAAGTCGTTAACTGAAATCAAAGATGTTTTAGCACAGCGTGGTTTGTCTTTGGGAATGCGTCTAGAAAACTGGCCACCTGCTAGTTTGAAAGACGATAGCAAAGTTCTAGCTCGCTAGGTCATTGTTCCCTGACCACCGTAGTTTGGTAAGGAATGTAAAATGCGTCATCGTAAGAGTGGACGTCACTTAAACCGTACTAGCTCACATCGCAAAGCGATGTTTAAAAATATGGCTGCTTCTTTGTTTGAGCACGAAGTTATTAAGACGACGTTGCCAAAAGCAAAAGAATTACGCCGTGTTGCTGAGCCTTTGATCACATTGGCGAAAATCGATTCCGTTGCGAATCGTCGTCTTGCTTTTGCTCGTACTCGTAGCAAAGATGCAGTGGGTAAATTGTTTACTGAACTTGGTCCTCGTTACCAAGCTCGTCCTGGTGGTTACATTCGCATTCTTAAATGCGGTTTCCGTTCAGGTGACAACGCGCCTATGGCTTATGTCGAATTGGTCGATCGTCCAGTCGCAGAAGCCGCTGAGTAATATCAGTTTGTAATAAAAAGCCGAGCTTTATAGCTCGGCTTTTTTTTGTTTTTTTTGGACTTTCGGATTTTTTTATTTCATCTATTTTATCGTGTTTTGAGTTTCTCCAAAAAATGCACAAAAAACCCCGACTAGATTAACTTGTCGGGGTTTTTGATCTATTAGGTCATAGCGACTTGATCAGGCAAGCATATTTTTCAAGAATCGACCGGTATGGGAGTTGGTCGCTACAGCAATGTCTTCAGGTGTCCCTTCTGCAACAATGTAGCCGCCACCGCTACCTCCTTCAGGACCAAGATCGACAATCCAGTCTGCGGTTTTTATGACGTCAAGATTGTGTTCGATTACTACTACCGTGTTGCCATGGTCTCTTAAACGATGAAGTACTTTCAATAATTGCTCTATGTCGGCAAAGTGCAATCCTGTTGTTGGTTCATCCAGTATGTAGAGCGTGGTGCCAGTATCTCTTTTGGACAATTCTTTGGCCAGTTTGACGCGTTGAGCCTCACCGCCCGATAAGGTTGTCGCTGCTTGACCAAGACGAATATAACCTAAACCTACATCCATTAGAGTTTGTAATTTTCTAGCAATAGAAGGTACAGGGTCAAAAAATTCTCGTGCATCTTCGATGGTCATTTCAAGACAATCGTGAATATTTTTGCCCTTATAATGTATTTCTAATGTCTCACGATTGTAGCGTTTACCTTTACAGGTATCACAAGGCACGTAAATGTCTGGCAGAAAATGCATCTCTACTTTGATAACACCATCTCCCTGACAAGCTTCACATCGTCCGCCTTTTACGTTAAAGCTAAATCTTCCCGGTTTATAGCCCCGAGAGCGCGACTCTTGGGTCGCTGAGAAGAGTTCTCTCATGGGAGTAAAGATACCCGTATAGGTCGCTGGGTTTGATCTTGGTGTGCGTCCAATTGGGCTTTGATCAATATCCACACACTTATCGAACAGGTTAAGCCCCTCGATACGTTCGTGTGGGGCGGCTTTAAGAGTTGTGGCGCCGTTTAAGGCGGTTGCCGCCAGGGGATACAAGGTACCATTAATGAGTGTGGATTTGCCTGAGCCAGAGACACCGGTAATGCAGGTCATTACGCCAACAGGAATCTTCAAATTCACTGTGTTCAGGTTGTTGCCCGTTGCACCAATAAGAGTCAGGAACTGTTCGTTTTTGGCTTTGTGTCGAATGCTAGGTATTTCAATTTTACGTTTACCGGTGAGAAACTGTCCAGTCACCGACTCTTCACAATCCATGATGTCTTGAGGCGTACCACTGGCGATAATCTGTCCCCCATGAACACCCGCCCCTGGACCGATATCGACCACAAAGTCGGCTACCCGAATGGCATCTTCGTCATGTTCGACAACAATCACGGTATTGCCCAAATCTCTTAATCTCGTCAAGGTTGCAATGAGTCGTTCGTTATCGCGCTGGTGTAAACCAATGGATGGTTCATCAAGGATATACATGACACCAACGAGACCCGCTCCAATTTGGCTGGCAAGCCTGATACGTTGTGCTTCACCGCCTGAAAGCGAGTCCGCTTTACGATCGAGCGTGAGGTACTCTAAACCGACGTTGACTAAAAAGGTTAAGCGATCACGAATTTCCTTGAGTATTTTGGACGCTATCTCCCCGCGGGAGCCTGGTAAGTCTAATGCTTCAAAGTACTTTAGACATTCCGCTATAGGGTAGGTAACGACTTCAGGGAGTGTTTGTTCAGCGATAAAGACGTTGCGAGCAGAGCGGTTAAGCCGTGATCCATGGCAATCTGGACAGGGTTGTACGCTAATGTATTGTGACAGGTCATCGCGAACGCTTTCTGATTCGGTTTCATGGTAGCGGCGTTGTAAATTTGGGATAACACCCTCAAAGGAATGAGAGCGTGTCATTTTATCGCCGCGTTCATTAATGTAAACAAAATCGATTTTGTCTTTTCCAGAGCCTTGTAAAATACGTTTTTTGAATTCATCAGGGATGTCTTGATATTTTGTTTCAATATTAAAATTGTAATGCTTTGCTAGGGCGCTTAACTGCTGGTAATAAAAAATGCTGCGGCGCCCCCAGCCTCGAATCGCGCCTTCTGCTAACGTCAGTGTTTCATCTTGAATGATTCGATCTGGATCGAACATTTGATGTGTGCCAAGCCCATCGCAAGTCTGACAAGCACCGTTAGGGTTGTTAAAGGAAAAGAGTCGCGGCTCGAGCTCAGTCAAACTGTAACCACAAACAGGACAAGCGAATTTACTGGAAAATACATACTCTTCTTTTTCGTTATCCATGTTGATGACTTTAGCGATGCCATCGGATAAGCCAAGACAGGTTTCAAACGACTCTGCCAAGCGTAATTGCAAATCTGAGCGTACCTTGAAGCGGTCAATCACCACTTCGATGGTATGTTTTTTGTTTTTTTCAAGCGTCGGTGCGTCGTCTAAATCCACCACTATTCCGTCGATTCTTGCACGTATAAAGCCTTTTGATAGCAGGTCACTAATAGTGTGTAAGTGCTCACCTTTTCGATCTTTGATGATGGGCGCAAGTAGCATCATCTTGGTGTCTTCTGGCAACGACAAAACATTATCGACCATCTGGGATACAGTTTGTGCCTCTAGAGGCTCGCCATGATCTGGGCAACGTGGCTGCCCCGCTCTGGCAAATAACAATCGTAGATAATCATAGATTTCTGTTATTGTACCAACGGTTGATCTGGGGTTGTGGGACGTGGATTTTTGCTCAATCGAGATGGCCGGAGACAGGCCCTCAATATGGTCAATGTCGGGCTTTTCCATCATGGATAAGAATTGTCTGGCGTAAGTAGACAAAGATTCTACGTAACGTCGTTGACCTTCAGCGTATAATGTATCGAAGGCGAGAGAGGATTTACCTGAGCCTGAAAGGCCAGTTATCACCACAAGTTTGTCTCTTGGGATGTCTAAGTCCACATTTTTCAGGTTGTGAGTGCGGGCCCCGCGTAGGGTAATGGTATCCATGAGTCTCCAATAAAAGTCGAGCAACAAAAATGAATCAGCAAGTAAATAAAATAACTGTCTATTTTTACAGTAGTTGAAATGGAGCTTCAACGCTATTTTAAGTAAAATGCTACCTTTTTTAAGTTCCTAAGTTAAACGGTTGTAATTCCCATATGGATCTACTCGAGCGACGTTCTGTTCTTGCCTTGGCAACCATCTATTTATTTAGAATGCTCGGGCTCTTTCTCATTATGCCCATTATCAGTGTGGCGGCGGATGACATGTCTGGTGCGACAGCGGCTTTAATCGGTCTAGCTATTGGTGTTTATGGCCTGACTCAAGCGGGTCTGCAAATTCCAATGGGGATGTGGTCTGACAAGATTGGCCGCAAGCGAGTCATTGTTATTGGCTTGCTGCTGTTTGCTGTGGGCAGTCTGATTTGTGCGAATGCTGACGATATATTCACGCTCATTGTTGGGCGAGCCGTACAAGGGGCGGGAGCGATAGCCAGCACCCTAATGGCGTTATTAAGTGATGTGACAAAAGAGCAAAACCGTACCAAGGCGATGGCGCTTGTAGGCGTCAGTATAGGGGCTTCTTTTATGTTGTCTTTGGTGCTGGGGCCATGGCTTTATGCGCTTATTGGTCTTGCTGGCTTGTTTTACTTATCGCTTGTCTTGTCGTTACTGGGCATCGTTCTCATTCTTTTTGCCGTGCCTAATATAGTGCAGCACACGTTTCGTCGAGACACGACGCCCAGTCTGCAGGCTCTAGGGGCTGTTTTAAAAGATACACGCCTGCGCTTTTTGAATATCAGTGTTTTACTTCTACATGCCAGTTTAACGGCTTTGTTTGTGACGGTGCCAAGTTTGTTGATTCAGCAGTTTGATTTTCCATTGGCACAACATAGTTGGTTGTACCTTGTCATTATGGGTTTTGCTTTTATAGGTATGCTACCATTAGTGATTATTGCTGAATCCAAAAATAAGATGAAAGAAGTGCTGGTTATCGTCCTTGTTCTGCTTGGCGTCAGCTCTATTTCGTTGCATTGGGCGCCTTATTTATGGGTGTTTGGTGTCTTGTTATGGTTGTATTTTGTTGGTTTTAATTCTCTAGAGGCTGTATTACCGTCTTTAGTGAGCAAACTTGCTCCTGTTGGTTACCGTGGAACGGCAATGGGGGTATTTTCAACACACCAGTTTATGGGATCTTTTCTGGGGGGGGTTAGTGGCGGTTGGCTGCTGCAATATCACCCAGAGGGTGGTGTCTTTTGGGTCGTGGGCGTGGTCTTTCTAGCGTGGTCGCTTGTCTGCTTGACGCAGCCTGCTCCTCGACAGTTAAGCAGTATTGCGTTTAGCTTGCCTAAAATGACAAATGAAGAAGTCACGAAGTTGGCGGATCAACTTTCTGAAATCCAAGGAGTGGAAGGTATGCAAATTTTCGAAGATGAGCAGACGGCTTATCTTAAAGTCGATAAAAAAAGATTAGATAAGGACACTTTGTTGCGCTTAGCGCCGCAGGTAACCCTTTAAAGCAGAACGTATTTTTATATTTAATTTGGAGAAGAACGTCATGGCACGTGGAATAAACAAAGTCATCTTGATTGGCAACGCAGGCAACGATGCCGAAGTGCGTTTTATGCCATCGGGCGCCGCCGTTGCGAACGTGAACTTAGCAACTTCAGAAAGCTGGCGTGATAAGCAAACAGGCCAGATGCAAGAGCGCACTGAATGGCACCGAGTCGCTTTTATGGATCGCGGCAACTATCGTCTTGGACAGATTGCAGGCGACTTTATTAAAAAGGGCTCAAAAGTCTACATTGAAGGCTCTTTGCGTACTCGTGAATGGGAAAAAGACGGCATTAAGCGTTACACAACAGAAATCATAGCGAATGAAATGCAGTTGCTTGATGGGCGTGGCGACGGTGCTGGACAGCAAAGTGGTGGTTACGATTCTATGCAAGGCGGTGGCGGCTACGGCAATGCGCCACAACAGTCTGCTCCTCAACAAGGTGGATATGGTCAAGTGCCAGTGCAACAGGCACCACAACAGCACGCACCTCAAGGTGGCTTTAATCAGCCTCAAGGTGGTTATGGTCAAGCACCACAGGCGCCTGCTCATCAGCCTGCGTCAGCACCGCAACCACAATCTTTTGGTAGTTGGGGAAATCAGCCACAGCAAGCACCGGCTCAAGCCGCACCGCAGCAACGTGCGCCACAGCAACCGACTCCGAAAGCGCCTGAGCAAAAGCCTCAGCCCGCGCCGAATTTTGACGACTTCGACGATGACATTCCATTCTGAGGCGACGGTTAGATAAAAAAGGCTCCTGTTAGGGGCCTTTATTGTTTTATAGTGCTTTTACAGAGAAGATGCGTAAACCAAAGAGGTATCTACAGTGAACGACGAAGATGAAACGTCTTTGTTTGCTCAGGAAGTGGCGGGCATAAAGCCACTTAGAAAAAGCGAAGTCTATTTAAGTAAGAAAGGGCCAGAAGTCAATTTTATCGCACGTCAACAGGCGGCCTTGATTGCAAAAGAAGCCGATAGGAATCATTTGTCACAAGATTACGTGGAAAAAGTGGAGCCTACTGATGTGCTTGAGTATAAGTGTTCGGGCGTTCAAGATGGGGTTTTTAAACGCTTAAGGCAAGGTAAGTATGGCATTGAGGCGCGTTTAGATCTGCATCGTCACACGGTGGCGCAGGCACGGGACCAAGTGTATCAATTTGTGGATGATTGTGTGCGCAATGACATTCGTGTGGCGATTATTGTCCACGGTAAAGGCGATCGTACACCGGACCCAGAAATGCGCGCCATGCTTAAAAGTCACATTAATAAGTGGCTAAAAGAGCTGGACGCGATTATGGCTTTTCACAGTGCACAGCGCCATCATGGTGGCTTAGGTGCTGTGTATGTCTTGTTTAAAAAGACAGAGCAAGCGCGTTTAGAAAACTGGGAAAAACATCAAAAACGTTAAGGTGCTGCGCTGCCTTAGCTGTGCAATCACGTTAGTTCGTGCAGTAAAAGCCATGTTTTTGCTATAATCTCGCCACTTTGCTGTCTTGGGCCTATGTTGTCTTAAGTGTATCCAAGCTGCCCAAAACATGATTGTTATCGTATTCTAATTTTATCGAGGTAGAGAATGGCAAATCGCACCGCGCACCATCCTGCATTTACGTTTCTTCGCAGTGAGTTTATCGACGCTCTTAATGTTACTGTTCAAGAGTTCGAACACACCGTAACCGGTGCTAAACACTTTCATATTGCCTCCGAGAACGACGAAAACGTTTTTCTGGTGGGCTTAAAAACGGTACCAACCGATTCTTGCGGCGTGGCCCATATTCTTGAGCACACGGTGTTGTGTGGTTCTGAGCGTTTTCCGGTACGAGATCCTTTCTTTATGATGATCCGCCGTTCGCTGAATACCTTTATGAATGCCTTTACGTCGTCTGATTGGACGGCTTATCCATTTGCTAGCAAAAACAAGAAAGACTTTCACAACTTGCTGGGTGTTTATCTGGATGCGGTATTCTTTTCTCGCTTAGATGAATTGGATTTCTCCCAAGAAGGCCATCGTTTGGAGTTTGCTGAGCCGGATAATGCCGAGTCAGAATTGACCTTTAAAGGCGTGGTATTCAATGAAATGAAAGGGGCGATGAGTTCCACTACGTCAGTATTATGGCAATCTCTAACTAAGTATCTGTTCCCAAATAATACCTATCATTTTAATTCCGGTGGTGAGCCAACGGACATTCCGGATTTGTCTTATGACGATCTATTGGCGTTCTATCGCACTCACTATCATCCTTCTAATGCGGTGTTCATGACCTTTGGCGACATCCCTGCGGAAACACTGCAAGCGGAATTTGAAGATAAAGTTTTGAGTCGTTTCGAGCGTTTGCAAACACAGGTCCGCGTGCCGAATGCGAAGCGTTATTTTTCTCCTGTGCGGGTAGAAGAAGGTTACGCGGCGGATGAAGTCAAAGAGGACGGTAGCCACGTGGTTGTTGGTTGGCTGCTTGGTGAAAGTACCGATTTGAATCAACAATTTGAAGCGCAATTGTTGTCCAGTGTGTTGCTGGATAACAGTGCTTCGCCACTGCTTCGGGTGTTAGAAAACAGCGAGTTGGGTCGCGCACCATCGCCATTATGCGGTCTTGAAGACAGCAACAAAGAAATGAGCTTTATGTGCGGCCTTGAAGGGGTTAAACGAGAAGACGCTGCGAAAGTCGAAGCGTTGGTGTTGTCGACGCTGGAAAATATTGCCGAGAAAGGGGTGCCACAAGAGATGGTGGATGCCATGTTGCATCAATTAGAATTGAGTCAGCGTGAGATTGGCGGCGGCAGTTACCCATATGGTTTGCAGTTGATCTTAGCGGGCTTGTCGACCGCTGTTCATGCGGGAGATGTGATCGCCCAGTTGGATCTAGACCCGGTTATCAATGCGATGCGCGAAAAAGTCCAAGACCAAGCGTATATTCCAAATCTAATTAACACCTTATTGCTCTCTAACGCTCACCGAGTCACGTTAACATTAAGCCCGGATGACGCCCTTGAAGCCCGCCGAAATCAGGCTGAGAAAGACCGTTTGAGCCAAATAAAAGCGGCGTTGAGTGACGAAGAAAAGCAACACATTATTACTCGCAGCGCGGCTTTAAAGGCGCGTCAGGCACAAGTTGATGACATGAGTATTTTACCCAAGGTGGGGTTAGAAGACGTACCAGCGCGTTTGCCAGAATATGAGCACAAAAAATTAACAGGCAAATTGCCTATGACCTTCTATCCACAAGGTACCAATGGCTTGGTCTATCAGCAGTTGGTGATTGATTTGCCTGAATTGGATGAAGAAGAGGTAGAGTATCTGCCTTTATTTTCTTCCATGATGACCGAATTGGGTATTGGCGAAGACGACTATTTGGCGGTTCAAGAGCGTCAAGCTCAGGTTTGTGGTGGTTTAGGGGCATCGAACTCCATTCGTGCAACGATAGCAGATCGTCAGTCATTGAGCGGCTATTTCATATTATCGACTAAAGCGCTAGTGCCCAACGTGAAGGCGATGAGCCAGTTACTGAAAGACACCATGTTACATGTTCGCTTTGATGAGGTGAGTCGAGTCAAAGAGTTAGTGGCCCAACGCCGTGCTCGCCGTGAGCAATCGATCACAGGCCAAGGTCATTCGTTGGCGATGTCTGCGGCGTCTAGTGCTTTGTCTGGTTTGGCGCAGCAGCAGGAGAAGTGGAGTGGTATGTCTGGTATTCGCTCTGCCATTGTGCTGGATGATGCAATAAAAGCCGACAGCAGCAAGGCTGCTGATGTTTTGGCGGTTTTCAAACGTTTGCATGAAAAATTATTACAAGCCAACAAGCAAATCTTGCTGGTGGCCGAACCTCAGCATGAAGCCAGTGTTCTGCATGATGTGCAAGCGGTTTTTGCGGACCTGCCAATAGGCAGTACACACAGCCCCTTCGCATTGGCACCGGTAGATGCGAATGTCAACGTGGCGTGGTTAACGTCTACGCAAGTGAACTTTTGCAGTAAGGCTTTTCGTGCGGCGTACGGAGAGCACCCAGATGTTGCCGCTTTAGTGGTATTGGGCGGCTTTTTGCGCAACGGTTTCTTACATCGCGCCATCCGCGAACAGGGCGGTGCCTACGGTGGTGGTGCTAGCTTTGACGGTGGTTCGGGCTCATTCCGCTTTTATTCCTACCGTGACCCTCGTCTGACCGAAACCTTGGCAGATTTTGATGCGTCTATTGAGTGGATGTTGAATGAGGCACACAGTGAGGACGCCCTTGAAGAGGCCATTCTTGGTGTGATTGGCTCCATGGATAAACCGAGCTCACCCGCAGGCGAGGCACAGAGCGATTTTTATGTGCATCTGCATGGTCGTAGTTTGGCCTACCGGGAAGCGTTTCGTGCCAAGATTTTGGCGGTTACCATTGAGCAGCTGAAGCAGGTTACCAAGACGTATTTGATAAAAGAAAATGAAAGTGTGGCCGTGGTGACGTCGCCGTCTAAGCGTGCAGAATTAGAAGCGCTTGGTTTTGATATCCAAACCTTGTAGACACTAAATAACGATACAAAAACAACCCAGTTTTTACTGATGGAAAAAGCAATGGATCAGTTTCATGACATACGGCCCTACAACGACGAAGAGGTCGCCGAGGTGCTGCACAATCTGGTGGAGTCACCGGATTTTATTAATACTATTATGGGCTTTCGTTTTGCGAAATGGCCCGCATTTTTGCATGCGCCAATCGCCTTCTGTGTCAAAATTGCGTTAAAGCGACAGATTGCGAATATTTCCAGCGTTGATGAGTTTCAAATGCGTGTGGCCAGTTACATGGAGCGCATGATTAAAACCACAACGACCAATGTGGAATACAGAGGCATTGAAAAATTAGCGAAGGGGAAAGGATATTTGTTCCTATCTAACCATAGGGACATCGCAATGGACCCTGCCTTTGTGAATTACGGTTTGTATCTTGCTGGGTTAAACACGGTTCGTATCGCTATAGGCGATAATTTACTGCGTCGCCCATTTGTGTCGGACCTGATGCGCTTGAATAAAAGCTTTATCGTGAAGCGTTCTGCGAATGGTATTCGTGAAATGATGGCGGCTTTTGGGCAGTTATCTGCTTATATTTCAACGTCGTTGACTAAAGATAAATGCAACATTTGGATTGCTCAAAAAGAAGGGCGCGCTAAAGATGGATTGGACCAAACGGATCCTGCCATTATAAAAATGTTTTATATGAGCCAGAAGAAAGAGAAAGTGCCTTTTGCGGAAGCAATGGCAAACTTAAACATTGTGCCAGTTTCTATTTCTTATGAATATGATCCCTGTGCCTTTGAAAAAGCGCGGGAATTGCATCAAAAGTCGACAACAGGCAATTATGAAAAAGCCGAATTTGAAGACATCGACAGCATTAAAAACGGCATTGTGGGTCAGAAAGGAAAAGTGGTGGTGACCTTTGGTGATGTCATCAAAGAAGGTTTTGAAACACCTGAAGAATTTGTGGCTGAGGTAGATCGCCAAATCATTACGAATTATGCGATTCAACCGACGAATGAAGCCGCGCTTGCGCTGCAGCAAGGCTTACCTTCAGCAGACAGTGCTTTTTCAAGTTATCTTGAGCGCTGCCCAGATAATTTAAGAGAAACGGTCTTAGCAATGTACGCTAATCCCCTCAAGCAACAACAAAAGTTTTTAAGCAAAGAATCGTAGGGAGCAGGAGCCAATGAATGTTTGGGAGTCATCGAGATCGTGGGTCGGCTCAACGGTTTTCTTTATTTATTACATGGTATCGACACTGATATTTGGTGTATTAGCGCCTTTCGCGACAATTTTATTGCCGAAAGCGTATCGCCAACCTGTGCTCAATTTGCATAACAAAGGTTTGCTTTTTGTTTTTCGAGTGGCCTGCGGCGTTAAGGTGGAGATAATAGGGCGCGAACACATCAATAAAGAGCGACCTGTCGTGCTGGTGGCCAATCATCAAAGCGAATGGGAGACCTATGTCTTACAAGTGTTGATGGCCCCCGTTTCGACTGTGCTCAAAAAAGAACTGCTTGCCGTGCCTTTTTTTGGTTGGGGCTTACGCATGGTTCAGCCGATTGCCATTGACCGATCGCAACGTACTAATGCGCTCAAGCAAATTATTAGTCAAGGCAAAGAGCGTTTAGAAGATGGTCGCTCTGTGTTGATTTTTCCTGAAGGGACGAGAATTGCCCCTAACCAAGAGCAAGCCTTTAACAAAGGCGCCGCTATGTTGGCCACCTCAGCAGGTGTGCCCATCTTGCCTGTAGTTCATAATGCGGGTTACGTGTGGCCAGGTAAACGTTGGCGTAAGTTCCCAGGAACAATTCGTGTTGTGATTGGCCCTATTATCGAATCGGAAGGGAAAAAAACATCGGCCTTGCATGAAGAGATGGATGTTTGGATGCGAGCTGAAATGGCGAAGCTTCCTAAAGGAAACGATTTTTTGTTTTAATGCGTTTGTTATTAAGTCTGAAAACAGTTCAGAGAATAAAAAAGCCGCATCCATGATGCGGCTTTTTTGATGGCTTCAAAGACGTTTTAAGCTGTGTATTTTTTGAATACCAAGCTGGCGTTGGTGCCGCCAAATCCGAAGCTGTTAGACATGATTAAATTCAAATCAACGTTGTCTTGACGAGTGAGGACAACAGGGATGTCACCCGCTGCTGGGTCAACTTCGTCAATATTTGCTGAAGCAACAATAAAATTATTTTCCATCATCAGTAGGCAGTAAATCGCTTCATGAACGCCCGCGGCTCCTAATGAGTGGCCAGACAAAGATTTTGTCGAGCTGATCGCTGGAATCTTGTCACCAAACGTTTCATTAACCGCTTGCAGTTCTTTCATGTCGCCAGCAGGTGTGCTTGTGCCGTGAGTATTGATGTAATCGATGTCGCCATCAATCGTGCTCATGGCCATTTGCATGCAGCGCACAGCGCCTTCGCCAGAAGGTGCTACCATGTCGTAGCCATCGGATGTCGCACCGTAGCCGACTAATTCTGCGTAGATTTTTGCACCGCGTGCTTTAGCGTGCTCAAGCTCTTCAATGACGAGCATGCCGCCACCGCCTGCGATAACGAAACCGTCACGGTTTGCATCGTAAGCACGAGACGCTTTTTCAGGTGTATCGTTATACTTGGACGACAAGGCGCCCATGGCATCAAACATACAAGTCTGAGTCCAGCTTTCTTCCTCACCACCACCGGCAAAAACGATATCTTGTTTGCCTAGTTGGATAAGTTCCATAGCGTTACCAATACAGTGCGCACTGGTAGAACAAGCCGATGTGATGGAGTAGTTTACACCCTTAATTTTAAAAGGCGTCGCTAAACATGCGGAAACCGTACTGCCCATAGTTTGAGTAACACGATATGGACCGACACGTTTTACGCCTTTTTCGCGTAGGGTATCCGCAGAATCTACTAGATTTCGCGCAGAAGCGCCACCAGAGCCAGCCACTAAGCCAGTACGGATATTGGAAACTTGATCTTCTGTTAAGCCAGCGTCTGCAATAGCTTGCTGCATGGAAACATAAGCGTAGGTGGCGGCGTCACCCATGAAACGGCGAACCTTACGATCAATGCCTTCTGCATCTAAATCAATACGACCACAAACATGGCTGCGAAAGCCATGCTCTTTGTAATCTTCAGCAAAACGAATGCCAGACCGACCTTCAAGCAAGGAGTTTAAAACGCTCTCTTTATCGTTGCCTAGGCAACTGACAATGCCAAGACCTGTTACTACTACACGACGCATAAATGTGCCTCTTTCATTCTTAATCTTTAGAAGTTGTCCGTTGAGGTAAACAAACCAACACGCAAATCTTTTGCAGTGTAAATTTCACGACCATCAACTTTAACGCTTCCGTCTGCAATCCCCATTACTAATTTACGCTCAATAACGCGTTTTAGCTGGATATGGAAGGTTACTTTCTTTGAAGTAGGTAAAATTTGCCCAGTGAATTTTACTTCACCTGAACCCAGTGCGCGTCCGCGACCTTTGTTGCCTTTCCACCCAAGAAAAAATCCTACCAGCTGCCACATCGCATCTAGGCCAAGACAGCCAGGCATAACAGGGTCGCCAGGGAAGTGGCACGCAAAAAACCAAAGGTCTGGGTGGATGTCGAGTTCGGCAACGATTTCGCCTTTGCCATGCTCTCCACCGTCCGATGATATATGAGTGATTCGATCCATCATTAGCATGTTGCCAACAGGAAGTTGTGCATTACCTGCACCAAACATTTCGCCGTGGCCGCATTTTAATAGTTCGTCTTTTTCAAAAGATGAAGCTGTAGTCATTATAGTCCTATATCCACATCCGGCCGCTGACTAAAAGTGGTCTGGCGGATTGTCGTGGTCCAATTTGCAGTAGAAAAATCCATCTGATTATATCGGTTTGAAACCTTAATATGAATGTTTGAAGGGAAAAAAACCAAATTACCTGCATGAAAATTGATCATATTTACATCGAATACCGTATTAGCGTGGGTCTTGCTGTTAATAAAGTGCTTTTTGGTGAAAATGACATTACTTATTTTTCTAGAAGTCTCTGTTAAGATATTTGTTTGGGTTATGTCTGGTTAAGCTTGAGAAATCGTGATGAGTATAAAAAACAACGTAGATTTAGTGCCATGGCGACATTATCAAGGCGAGGAATTCATTCAAGGTTACCGCCAATATTCTGACGGTAGTAAAGCCAGTATTCATTTTTTACATGGCAATGGGTTCGCGGCGTCAACCTATCTTTCTTTTCTGCAGCAACTGAAAGGTTATGATGTCATTTTACAAAATGCACCAGGTCATGGTGGATCAACTGCCGGTAAGGCTTTTATCGGTTGGAACAGAACCGCTTCTCGTTTGGTCGAGTCATTACGTTCTTTGTCTCGTCAGCCGTCGGGTCATGAATTGATTGGTGTGGGCCACAGTTTTGGTGGGTGCATTACGGTGCTGATGAACGATCAAGAGCAAAACTTGTTTGATCGAATGGTGCTGCTTGATCCTGCTTTGTTTCCACCGCGTCTGATTTGGATGATGCGTGGCGTCAAACTCACAGGGTTAAAGAGCCAAATTCCTTTGGCGAGGCAAGCGCGGCGGCGACGCACCCAGTGGGAAAGCTTGGCGCAGGTAAAAAACAGTTTTTATGAGAGAGGCACGTTTAAAGGCTGGCAAGCTGATTGCTTAGACGACTATATTGCTTCTTCGCTGCAGCGAGACCATAAAGGCCACTATCAGCTGTCTTGTCCCACTTGGATGGAAGCCGCGATTTTTTCAAGTTATCCAAAAGGACTGTGGCGCGCGATCGCCAATATTTCTGTGCCGACATACATTCTTCAGGGCAAAGGTACGTTTGATTACTTCAAGGAGGCTTATCAACTGGCCGCCAAGATGAATTCAAATATTCAGATTATCGAGGTTGAGGGAGGCCACTGTTTTATGCAGCAGCATCCCTGGGCAACGGCGCAGACAATAACCGAGATACTAGACCCTAGTTGCGACGTTTAACGGACGCGTGAGCTAGGGCGATCAGCGCGGCTTTGTAGTCTGAATCGGGAAGTGGCTCTATAGCAGCAATAGCGAGGTCAGCTTGTTGTTGCGCCTTTTGCTCAGTGTATTGAATAGCACCACAGCGTTGTACATCATCGATAATGGTGTCTAGCTGTTCAAGTCCACCCGTTTCTATGGCGGTTCTTACGCGTTTTACAGCGCCTTCTGTTCCATGCTTCATGGTGTAAATGAGCGGTAGAGTCGGTTTGCCTTCAGCAAGATCATCACCGACACTTTTGCCCATTTCTTCTGCTGTGCTGGTGTAATCCATCACGTCGTCGATAAGCTGAAACGCTGTGCCAACGTACATACCGTAATCTTGCAATGCTTTTTGATGCGGGAGGCTGGCATTAGCAACCACGGCACCGCAAAGTGCTGCGCCCTCAAAGAGCTTAGCGGTCTTGTATTGGATGACTTTTAAGTAACTTTCTTCTGTTGTATCTGGATCGCCGCAGTTGATAAGCTGTTGCACCTCACCTTCTGCAATTATATTGGTGGTTTTGGCTAGAATGCTCATACATTGCATGCTGCCAACGTCGACCATGATTTGAAAGGCCCGTGAATACAGAAAATCACCCACGAGTACGCTCGGTGCATTGCCCCATTCTTCATTAGCGGTTTTTTTGCCGCGTCGCATGTCGGATTCATCCACTACGTCGTCGTGAAGTAAGGTGGAGGTGTGAATGAATTCTATAATGGTCGCCATTTGAATGGCTTGGTCGAGCTTTTTTTGATCAAGCTCTGCACTGGCCTTTGCGGCAAGTAGAACGAGCAGTGGTCTGAGACGTTTGCCACCGTTGCTGATGATGTAATAGCCAATTTGCTCAATAAGCGGAATATCGCTGCTTAATTGTGAGATGATATAGTCATTAACTTGGCCAAATTCAGTGGCCACAACGTCATGTATTTGTGTAGGTTGCATGCAATTTCCGAAGCTAAAAAAGTCTTAAGCTGATCAGCGGGTGTGCCCATGCTAGGTAAGCCCAATGTAATGGTCAACCTAAAACGCGAAAAATATACAAAGGTGTTGCTTTTGGCTTGTATTGGGTGGTTTGATTTTGTACAATCTCGCGTCCGATTTACCTACATTTTGCTCCCTACCATATGGTTACGGTCTTTTTGTGTTTTTTCACCAAAAGTCATTGCCACTAGAAATAGGTCAAATTCAAATTCAGTAGCCGGGTAAATCTTATTGGAGAAGAACATGTTTGCAGTGATCAAAACTGGCGGTAAGCAATACCGTGTACAAGAAGGCCAAACCCTTAAGGTTGAAAAATTAGCGGTTGAAGAAGGCGGCGCGATTCAGTTCGATGACGTTCTTCTTGTATGCAACGGCGACGACGTTAAAGTTGGTGCACCAGTTGTAGAAGGCGCTAAAGTAACAGCTGAGGTTGTTGCTCATGGTCGCGGAGACAAAGTGAAAATTTTGAAATTCCGTCGTCGTAAGCACTCTATGAAGCGTATGGGTCATCGTCAGTGGTTCACAGAAGTGAAAATAACTGGCATTAACTAAACGCTAACTATTCAAATTTAAGGAGTAAGTCATGGCTCATAAAAAGGCGGGTGGTAGTACTCGTAACGGTCGCGATTCCGAGTCGAAACGATTAGGTGTCAAACGTTTTGGTGGTCAAGTTGTGATCCCAGGTAACATTCTTGTACGTCAGCGTGGTACTCAGTTCCACCCAGGTGTTGGTGTTCAGATTGGTAAAGATCACACTTTGTTTGCTGTCGTTGAAGGTCAAGTGAAGTTTGAAGTGAAAGGTAAGTTTAAGCGTCGTACGGTTTCTGTCGTAGCGGCTTAATTGCTTATTTAAAACTTAAAAAAAGCTCCGCGACGCGGGGCTTTTTTTTTGGAAGAATTCTATAATCAGAGTTTGTTGATTCTGATAGTCCACCGAAGAGGTGTTATTGTGAAATTTGTTGATGAAGCCAGTATCTATGTAAGAGCGGGTAAAGGTGGAAATGGAGCGCTGAGTTTTTGGCGCGAAAAATTTGTCGCTAAAGGTGGTCCTGATGGCGGTGATGGCGGTAATGGCGGCAGTGTAATACTGGTTGCTGATGAAGCGTTAAACACGCTGATCGATTTTCGTTTTACGAAAAAATACATTGCTGAAAGCGGTGAGAGTGGTCAAGGTCGGGATATGACCGGCGCGAAAGGGGCGGATCTTGAGATTAAGGTGCCGATCGGTACAACCGTGATTGATGAGGATACCGGCGAGACGTTGGGTGATCTTGTTCGTGATGGGCAGACATTAAAAGTCGCTCAAGGTGGTCATCATGGTTTGGGGAATACTCGATTCAAATCCAGTACCAACCGTGCTCCGAGACAGACGACAAAAGGCACGATAGGTGAAGAGCGTACGCTCAAGCTGGAAATGAAGGTGTTGGCAGATGTCGGGTTGCTTGGTCTTCCTAATGCGGGTAAGTCGACCTTTATTCGTGCGGTGTCCTCTGCTAAGCCAAAGGTGGCAGATTATCCGTTCACCACCTTGGTGCCAAACCTGGGTGTGGTAAAAGTTAAGAAACATCAAAGCTTTGTTATTGCTGATATTCCTGGAATTATTGAAGGGGCATCTGAAGGCGCAGGTCTGGGTATTCGTTTCTTGAAACACTTGGTGCGTAACCGTATTTTGTTACACATTGTTGATTTGGCGCCTTGGGATGACATTACTCCAGCGGAAGCAGCGGTCATTGCGGTTAACGAATTGCATCAGTTCAGTCCTGCATTAGCAGGTCGAGATCGTTGGTTGGTATTAAATAAAACCGACATGGTGCCAGAAGATGAGTTGGAAGAGCGTTGCCAAAGCGTGATTGACGCCCTTGGGTGGGAAGGCAAAGCCTATCGCATTTCAGCGATATCGGGTGAGGGCACAGAGGTCTTGTGTTTGGATCTGATGACGGCGCTGGATGAAAAACGTGAATTGTTGTTAGAAAGCCCAGAAGCGCGTGAAAAAGAGAAAGCCTTGCGTACCTTGATTGATGAAGAAGGTCGCAATCGCATCATGGCGCTTCGTGAAAGACGCCGTAAAGAAGGTAAGTTTTTGGATGATGACGATTTCGATGAAGATGATTACGATGTGGAAGTGGAATACGTTAGCTAATCTGATGAGTGGGAATAACTAGTATCATGGAAATGCGAGAAAAAATAGCAAAGGCGCAGCGTATTGTTGTCAAGATAGGCAGTGCTTTATTGACCAATGATGGTCAAGGGTTGGACGTTGCTCGGATTGGCCTTTGGGTGACTCAGATTGCACAATTGCGGGCTCAAGGTAAAGAGGTGGTTTTGGTGTCTTCTGGCTCTATTGCGGCTGGCATGAAGCGCCTTGGTTTTTCTTCTCGCCCCACTCAGGTAAATGAGCTGCAGGCAGCTGCCGCGGTTGGGCAGATGGAACTAGTTGGGGTCTATGAGTCTCACTTTGAGAAGCATGGCTTGTGTACAGCACAAATTTTGCTTACCCATGATGATTTGTCCAATCGTCGACGCTATTTAAACGCGCGTTCTTCATTGCGAACTTTGCTTGGCTTTGGTGTTGTACCTATAATTAACGAGAATGATACGGTTGTAACCGACGAAATTCGCTTTGGCGATAATGATACGCTGGGCGCCTTGGTTGCTAATCTTATCGAGGCTGACTTGTTGATTATCCTTACGGATCAGCAGGGATTGTTCGATAAGAATCCACGTGACCATAAAGATGCAACGCTAATCTCTCATATTTCAGCATCGGATGATCGTCTTGAGTCTATGGCGAGCGGTGGTGCGGGTGTGCTTGGTAGTGGTGGGATGTTAACGAAAGTTCGAGCGGCGCTTTTGGCTGCACGTTCTGGTGCGGATACCTTGATAGCTTCAGGTCGCGAAGAAAATGTGATCGTTCGTGTTGCGTCAGGCGAAATGTTAGGAACTTGGTTGCAGCCGGAGCATGGAAGAGTGGCGGCGCGTAAGCAATGGTTAGCAGGGCACTTGAAGAGTCGTGGAGCCTTAATTTTAGATGATGGTGCTGTAAAGGCGTTGCGAAAAGCAGGTACGAGTCTTTTGGCTGTTGGAGTGAAAGATGCGCAGGGCACTTTTTCGCGCGGAGACATGGTTATTTGTGTCGATTTGCAAGGTGGTCTGGTTGCGCGAGGGTTAGTGAACTACAGTGTGGCTGAAACGTTGAAGCTGCTTGGTCAGCCCTCGTCTAATATTGGAGCGATTCTGGGTTACAAAGGTGAGCCTGAGTTAATTCATCGAGATGATTTAGTGATTATTTAGTAAAAAAAGACATAAAAAAACCGGCTAAAGCCGGTTTTTTTATATGGCTTACGCCAATGCTTTGATCTTTGCACTCAAGCGGCTCTTATGACGAGCTGCTTTATTTTTGTGGTATAGACCTTTGTTTGCTGCTTTATCTAGCTGTGAAGTGGCTAGAGAGTAAGCTGCTTGTGCTTCAGCTTGATTGCCTGTTTCGATAGCAGCATCTACTTTTTTCAAGTATGTGCGAACCATTGAACGAAGGCTACCATTGTGAGCGCGACTTTTGATTGCCTGGCGCGCACGTTTTTTTGAACCGGCGGAATTTGCCACGGTCTGGCTCCTTTAAGTTTGGATTAAAACGACACAGCACTCTGCTGCCTCGTGAAATTAATGTCAAGTATAAACTTTGAAATCTCGCGGCGGATTTTACCAGTTTTTAGCGCGGTCACAACCCTATTATACAAATATTAATCAAATGAGCGCATATAATTGGCTGCCTTGATGCGCCTGCAGGTGTTATTCTTGGCGGATGTATCCATTCGGTGTGTTGTAAACGGCTATGTCTGAAACAAATCCCACGTCAGGTAAAGCGCCTAAGTCTTTGTCTTTGTTACGTTCTGGTGTCTTGGTCTCTATTTGCACCTTTCTTTCGCGTATCCTAGGGTTAGTAAGAGATGCGGCATTGGCTTATGTTTTAGGTGCGAGCGGCAGCGCAGATGCTTTTTACGTGGCCTTTAAAATCCCTAACTTTTTTCGGCGTTTATTTGCTGAGGGGGCCTTTGCTCAGGCGTTTGTCCCCGTTTTAAGCGATTATCGAGTAAAACAAAGTACGGATGAGGTGCGCGCTTTAGTGGCTGCGGTCTCTGGTTCTCTTACTTTGGTATTGTTGTGTGTGACAGCGCTTTTTATGCTGTGCGCGCCGTGGATAGTGTATGTTTTTGCGCCAGGCTTTTCTGGCGATGATCAACAGCTGGCATTAACGGCTGACTTATTGGTGATTACCTTTCCGTATTTGTTGTTTATTTCTTTGACCGCTCTGGCTGGTGGGATTTTAAATGCTCACGGTGAATATGCTGTCCCTGCGATTACCCCCATTTTTTTAAACGTATCCCTTATTGTAGCGACGCTTTTTTTCGCTCGCTCGGCAGCGCAGGCGGAAACGGCAGTGGCTTGGGGTGTGTTTTTTGCTGGGCTGATACAGTTGGTGTTTCAAATGCCATTTTTGGCCAGGCTCAAGTTGTTGCCTATGCCAACGCTAGGCTTTGGTCATCCTGGGGTGAAGCGTATTTTGATACTGATGGGGCCAGCTTTATTTGGAGTCTCGGTAAGTCAAATTAATTTGTTGTTAGATACAGTCCTTGCATCTTTTTTGCAAACGGGCAGCATTACTTGGCTGTATTTGTCGGATCGCTTGTATGAACTGCCACTGGGGATTTTTGCTATTGCCATCAGTACGGTGATTCTGCCGTCTTTGTCGCGTAGCTTTTCGAGCGGTGAGTCAACGTCTTTTTCTAGTACGCTAGATTGGGCGTTGCGAATTTTATTGCTGATTGCGGTTCCATCATCGCTGGCGTTGTTTATGTTGGCGGAGCCTCTAATAGCGACGATTTTTTATCGTGGTGAGTTGACTGTGTTTGATGTGCAGATGGCGGCGCAGAGTTTGCAAGCATACTCATTGGGGCTGGTATTTATGATGCTGATAAAAGTATTGGCACCTGGCTATTATGCAAGGCAGGATGTCAGAACGCCGGTCCGCATCGGCATCATTGCTATGGTATCAAATATGGTTCTGAATTTAATTTTAGTGTGGCCGTTTGGTCATGTGGGTCTGGCCTTGGCGACCAGCCTGTCTGCGGCTTTAAACGCGTTCTTGTTGTGGCGTGGCTTATATAAACAAAATTATCATGTGTTCTCATTACAATGGCGTCGTCTGTTGCGAATTTTGTTGGCCGCCACCTTGGCGTTGGGTGCATCCTTGTATGTTTTTCTACAGCAGGGTCTGCTGTGGACGGAAATGGCGGATTTGGCGCGCATCGGCTTTACGCTGCTGATCGTTGCAATCGGGGTTTTTGTGTATGTGTCGGTGGCTGTTGTTGTGGGATTGCGTCCTTCTATGCTAAAGCATCAAGGGTAATTGGCGAATAGCTCAATTGCTTATGCAGCGAAACGGCCTTTAAATATCTTGCCCTTGTTCTAGCCTACCTTCATGGGTTTAACTGCTATATAATTATGGTTATTTTTTCAACGCTGAGAGTCAGTGTTTTGTACGGGGTTCTATGGAGTTAATTCGCGGTATTCATAATATCCGTTCAAGGCATAAAAATTGTGTGTTGACGATAGGGAATTTTGACGGTGTCCATCTAGGTCACAGTGCAATCTTAGCTCGCGTCAAAGCCTTGGCTAAGCAATACAATGCGCCCGCTGGAATAATGATTTTTGAGCCTCAGCCAAGGGAGTTTTTTGCTCCTGAGACGGCGCCGGGGCGTATTAGTCGTTTACGAGACAAAATACAGTCTTTACAAGGTCAGGGCATCGATTATGTGCTTTGTATGCCGTTTAACCCTAAGCTTCAGCAGTTAACGGCGAAAGCCTTTTGTCAGCAAATTTTGTTTGATGGTTTGTCCGTTAAGCATCTTGTGGTGGGCGATGATTTTCGGTTTGGCTGCGATCGACAAGGTGACTTTGATTACCTGCGGGAGTTTGGCGTTGATCACCATTTTGACGTTGAAAATACCCCTTCAGTGTTAAACGCTTTGGGCGAACGGATTAGCAGTACTTTGCTAAGAGGCGTACTTGAGCGTGGTGATGTCGCTGCAGCGCAAATGAATATGGGGCATACGGTGACTTTAAGTGGTCGTGTAATACATGGTCAGCAACTTGGACGCAAGCTAGGGTTTCCAACAGCTAATGTGCATCTTAAAGGCATTAAACCAGCGCTTTCTGGTGTGTATGCGGTGACCTTAAGCGTTAATGGAGACACTCATAACGGGGTGGCGAATATTGGTGTGCGCCCGACCGTTCAGGGTAAGACGCCTATATTAGAAGTGCACATATTCGATTTTAATGGTGATCTTTATGACCTGTATGTGCAGGTAACTTTCTGTCACTTTATTAGGGCAGAGCGAAAAATGGCCAGCCTAGATGAGCTGGAAAAACAAATTCAATGTGATAAAGACGCGGCTTTGCGTTTCTTTGTCCAATCAGTGAACTGATTATCTTTGAGGATGAATCGATAAACCATGAGTGATTATAAACCGACACTGAACTTGCCTGATACAGACTTCCCAATGCGTGGTGACTTGGCAAAACGTGAACCTGCAATGCTTAAGCGTTGGCAGGATATGGGCTTATACCAGAAAGTACGTGATGTAAGTAAAGGCCGTAAATCTTTTATTCTTCATGATGGCCCTCCGTACGCAAATGGCAGTATTCACATCGGACACGCGGTTAACAAAATCCTCAAAGATATTATTGTTAAGTCTAAAACCGTCAGTGGCTTTGATGCGCCTTATATTCCAGGTTGGGATTGTCATGGTTTGCCAATTGAACACAAAGTTGAGCAGCTGATTGGTAAAGCGGGTGCTAAGGTGTCGTTTAAAGAGTTTCGGGCTAAATGTCGTGAATACGCTTATACGCAAATCGAAGAGCAGAAAAAAGACTTTATCCGCTTAGGTATCATGGGGGATTGGGGAAATCCTTATCTGACGATGAATTTCAAGACGGAAGCGAATATTGTTCGTGCTTTAGGCAAGATTGCTGAGAACGGTCATTTGGTAAAAGGCTTTAAGCCAGTTTACTGGAGTGTTGTTGGTGGTTCTGCGTTGGCGGAAGCGGAAGTGGAATATCAAGATAAAACGTCTTTGTCGTTGGATGTGCGTTATGCGCCAAAAGACGAAGCGGCTTTGCTTGCTAAATTCTCTGATGTTGAGGGTGAAGGCAAGGTTTCTGTTGTTATCTGGACGACGACACCTTGGACTCTTCCAGCAAGCCAAGCGGTCTCTGTTCATCCAGAATTTAACTATGCGCTAGTTGAAGTCGATATGGGCTTGGGCAAAGAGCGTTTAATCGTTGCTGAAGACATGGTCGCAAGTGTGATGTCTCGCTACGGTGTGGCTGATTTCCGTATTGTTGGTCGCACTGTTGGTGCTGAACTGGCAGGTACTGTATTGGATCATCCGTTCTTAGAACGCGATATTCCTGTCATCTTAGGTGAACATGTAACAACGGAAGCGGGTACTGGCTGCGTGCATACTGCACCTGACCACGGCGTGGATGACTTTAATGTCGGTCGTGAAAATGGCATTGGTACGATTAACCTTGTTCAAGACAATGGTGTTTACTCTGATGCTGCAGGCGAGTTTGCTGGTTTGCATGTTTATAAAGTTGACGATGCCGTGCTCGAAGCGCTGAATCGTAATAACGCTTTGGTGTTTGAATCGAAGATCTTCCACAGTTATCCACATTGCTGGCGTACTAAAACGCCATTGATCTTCCGTGCGACGCCTCAGTGGTTTATCAGTATGACCAAAGAGGGTTTGCTGGATTCCGCAAAGCATGCTGTTGAAGGTGTGAAATGGGTACCAAGCTGGGGGCAAAACCGTATGGAAGGGATGTTGAATAACAGCCCTGATTGGTGTGTGTCTCGTCAGCGTACTTGGGGTGTACCGATTGCATTATTTATCAACAAAGAGACTCAAGAGCTTCATCCTGAAACGCCACGTTTGATCGAGGAGGTTGCTAAGCGCATCGAAGTGGAAGGCATCGATGCTTGGTTTGAAATGGAAGCAGAAGAGTTGCTGGGTGCGGATGCTGAAAAATACAGTAAGGTAACGGATACGCTGGATGTATGGTTTGACTCTGGTGTAACCCATTATTCTGTCATCGATCAGCGAGAGGAATTGAGCTTTCCGGCCGATTTGTACCTAGAAGGTTCAGATCAGCATCGTGGCTGGTTCCAGTCTTCATTGAAAACGTCTATTGCGATTCGTGGTGTGCCGCCATATAAGCAAGTGTTGACTCACGGTTTTACCGTAGATGGCGATGGCCGCAAAATGTCGAAGTCTTTGGGTAATGTACTGTCGCCACAGAAAGTCATGGATACCTTGGGTGCTGATATTATCCGTTTATGGGTAGCGGCGACCGACTACACCACTGAAATGACTGTGTCTGATGAAATTCTTAAACGTGTTGCGGATTCTTATCGTCGCATCCGTAATACGGCGCGTTTCATGATGGCAAACTTGAATGGCTTTAATCCAGCCACTGATATGGTGCCTTCAAGTGACATGATTGCACTGGATCGTTGGATTGTGGATCGTGCGGCTTTGTTGCAGAAAGAGTTGAACAAAGCCTATAACGAGTACCAATTTCATACGGTTAACCAGAAAATTCAGAATTTCTGTTCTGTGGATTTGGGCGGTTTTTATCTAGATGTTATCAAAGATCGTCAATATACGACGCAAGAGGACAGCCTAGCGCGCCGTTCTGCGCAAACTGCGCTTTATCATGTGATGGAAGCTTTCTCTCGTTGGATTGCACCGATCTTGAGCTTCACGGCTGACGAAATCTGGCAAACACTTCCTGGGGAGCGTGGTGAGTCTGTGTTCTTAGAAACATGGTA
The DNA here is from genome assembly GCF_003721245.1 of Marinomonas hwangdonensis. Lineage (GTDB taxonomy): Bacteria > Pseudomonadota > Gammaproteobacteria > Pseudomonadales > Marinomonadaceae > Marinomonas > Marinomonas hwangdonensis. The sequence continues at coordinate 62,823 of NZ_RIZG01000012.1, forward strand.
TGAAGGCCTTGAAGAGTTGTCTGGTGATGAGCCGATGGGTCGTGAATTCTGGAAGCAAGTGCTTGAAGCGAAAGTCGCGACGAATAAAGTATTGGAAGCGGCGCGTAGTGAAGGCAAGATGAAAGCGAGCTTAAGTGCTGATATCACACTGTATTGCGATGATGCTTTGCAAGCAACATTGAATCGCCTAGGCGAGGAGCTGCGCTTTGTCTTAATCGCTTCTGATGTGAAGGTGTTGCCTTTGTCTCAAGCGGGTGATGACGCGGTTGCTACCGATCTTGATAGTCTAAAAGTTCACGTTGAGCTGAGCAAATACACCAAGTGTGTACGTTGCTGGCATCATCGTGAAGAAGTTGGTAAACGAGCAGAGCATCCTGAGTTGTGCGATCGTTGTATTTCTAACTTACCAGATGGGGAAGGTGAACAGCGCCTTTACGCCTAATGACAGCTTTGATTGTGTGGAAACGAGTCCAGCGCTGGTGGGCGCTGGCTTTCGTTTTGTTCGTTTTAGATTGGGCGACAAAGCAAGTCGTTGAGTCCAGTCTTTACTATGGGCAAGAGATTGCAGTGTTGCCATTTTTTGATTTGACTTTGCGCTACAACACGGGAGCCGCGTTTAGTTTTCTAGCGCAAGCGGGTGGCTGGCAGCGTTGGTTCTTTTCCGCTGTCGCGTTGATAGTGTCAGTCGGTATAACTTGGCGTCTTGTAAAAATATCGAATACCAATCGGCTGGAAGCATTGGCGTTAAGTTTTGTGCTTGGTGGGGCGATTGGGAACCTATATGACAGGTTGGTCTACGGGCATGTTGTGGATTTTCTGCAGTTCCATTGGCAGCAGTCTTGGTATTTTCCTGCTTTTAATGTTGCAGATAGTGCTATCACGATCGGTGTAATATTGATGCTACTAGAGAGTTTTGTGTCTAAAAAGCCAGAAGAGGTAAAAAAATGACCATAATTACTGCGCAGAGTCGCGTTACTCTGCATTTTGAACTGTCATTGGAAGACGGCCAGATAATAGATTCGAATTTCTCTAAAGCACCGGCTAGTTTTGTGTTTGGAGATGGTAACTTATTGCCTACCTTTGAAGAAGTTCTCTTAGGAATGAAGGTGGGTGATGAGGAGACTTTTATTTTGCCGCCAGAGAAAGCGTTTGGCGCTCATAATGAAAGTAATATCCAGCGTATGCCTCGCTCTCAGTTTGCAATGGATTTAGAAGAAGGCATGGTTGTTTCTTTTGCGGATATGAGCAAAAACGAATTGCCTGGTGTTATTGCGGATATTGGCGAAAAAGAAGTTGTGGTGGATTTTAATCATCCGCTTGCTGGCCGCTCGTTGACTTTTCGGACGCATATTGTGGCGATCGAGGCTACAGCATGAGTTTTGCTATTCAGCTTGCTAATCCTCGTGGCTTTTGTGCTGGAGTTGATCGCGCAATAGATATTGTGAATCGCTGCCTAGATTTGTTTGAGGCGCCAATATATGTTCGTCATGAGGTCGTGCATAACAAATTTGTCGTTGAAACTTTAAAAGCGCGAGGGGCGGTTTTTGTTGATGAGTTGGATCAGGTGCCTGATGATCACATTGTGATCTTTAGTGCTCATGGTGTTTCTAAAGCGGTGCGAGATGAAGCGACGAATAGAGGCTTAAAAGTGTTTGATGCGACTTGTCCGCTGGTGACAAAAGTGCATCTTGAAGTGCTCCGTTATTCTCGTGATGGCATGGAATGTATTTTAATTGGCCATGATGGACATCCGGAAGTAGAAGGAACCATGGGGCAATATGACGATCGCCAGGGCGGAGCTATTTATTTAGTAGAAAGTCCTGAAGATGTTGCAAACCTTGTTGTTAAAAATCCAGAGCGTCTTGCTTTTGTGACGCAAACGACTTTGTCCATGGATGATACGTCAGTGGTTATCGACGCGTTACGTGCTCACTATCCTATGATTCGCGGTCCGAAAAAAGATGATATTTGCTATGCAACTCAGAATCGTCAAGATGCGGTCAAAACATTAGCTGAAGAGTCAGAGTTGGTTCTTGTGGTGGGTTCTGTTAACAGTTCGAATTCAAATCGCCTTAAAGAATTAGCTGAGAGAATGGGAGCAAAGGCACATCTGATAGACAGTGCAGAAGAAATTGATTCCGCGTGGTTACAAGGTATTACTAGTGTTGGAGTCACCGCTGGGGCCTCTGCGCCCGAAGTACTAGTTAATGAAGTAATCGCTCGTTTGGCTGTTGAGGGTGGCAATACGCCACAAGAGCTAAAAGGCCGTGAAGAAAATGTCTCCTTTTCGATGCCTAAAGAGTTGCGAATAGTTGAGGTGTAGCCTCGACTATTCAATTTAATAGCCTTTTTTCAAATTAATTTCAAAAAAAGGTTGCACAGAATTATTTGGAATGTATTATACGCCTCCACTGACACGGACAACGACGCAAACAATAGTTTGCACTTACCAAGGTGAGTAAGTTGAACGAAGTATCAGACGCTCTTTAA
>NZ_RIZG01000013.1 GCF_003721245.1 Marinomonas hwangdonensis
TGTTACCGACTTAATCGCATGTTCCCTAGACGAAAGAGCGGACTTGATAATTTCATCATTAAACTCATCCTCAGAAAATGAATTCAATGCCCTCAGCGCTACTGGTTTTAAAGAGCTATTTTCAACATTAAAAACGCACTTCCCAACACTTACATCAGTGTTACATCAAACTTTTGAAATTGAAGATAATGGAGAGCTAGATGTCGATAAACTTAGAGCATTAAGTATCACTCCCCACGATATTCTTTATATGCTATCAAATGAAGACATTAAATCAGTTCGTGACAATATGGGGGTGAGCAGACGAGGAAATCCACGCTTAGTTATTTTAGAAAGCTTTGCTGATGCTACCGATAAGCTAATTGAAAATTACGCATTATTAGCAAAAAGAGATCTTGCAGGCCTAAAGAATGAGGGAATAGAGATTTCTGAAGTTGATATTGGAGTTAAATTTGAAGAGGTAACTAAAGCTATTTTTGAACAACTTGGTCTTGACGTAGATGAAGATTTAAGAAGGTCCATCAATACTTCAAAAGATAAAGCCGATATTATTATATCATTGAGTGAGGATGATATAATCATTGGTGAAGCTAAAACTTGTAAGAACGGGGATTTTGCTAAATATTCAACTACATCTCGCCAAGTTAAAGCCTACGTTAATCGCTGCGAATCTTCTGGAAAGCGTGTTGCTCAGGTATTAATTATTGCACCATCATTTTCGAATGATTTTGTAGAATCGGCCGAGATGGATACGGAAATAAACATTTCCTTATTAGAGGCATCGGGGCTTAAGCTGATATTTGATGCATTTAAATCTAGAAGAAATCCAAACTTTTCTGCTAAGCTCTTTACAAAGGGTGGTTTATTAAAAGCAGAATTAATTGCTAAAAATATTTAAGGATACATCAAGAACTGCTCTATATTGATAATATCATTTTTCTGATAACGCAGGCTAAGATCCTATATTAACATGTTGAATATGGTATTTTAGCCTACTAAACGAAGCGCAGCTGAAAGACATAGGCATAACCGCATCGGACGTGAATCAAGAGGCGAGAAACTGGTTTGGAATTGATTTTTTGGTTAGAGGATAAGGGCACGTGGTGCGGGTGCTCTTTTTGCAGGGTTGCGCTTTCTTTAAAAAAGGTTGTCCTCTAACACTTGCAACACACGCGAGTTTGCGAGTCGCAGTGCTTGCGATTGTTATGACACATTTTAAAAAGTAGGCCTCATCATCTCGTCTGGATATGGGAGACTACAATTGATATCTCTTAAAAAACCAAGATAGTTCTCTACATCTTCATAAAATTCGTATGCTGTTCCAATGGGACGGTCTTTAAATGCATGTATTGCATTTCGCCGTTGTTGGACTCTATCTAAAAAAGAGAACCACTTTTCATTGACTAATTTCTTTTTTCTAAAAAACTGCTTTAGCTTTTCAAAAGCCAAAATATCAGGATCAATCTGATCATTAGTCTTATAATTCAAATACTTATCTTCATCATTACTATAATCGTCAAGATAGACTGATACAAACAGTTTCATGCTACCTTCAACAAGTACCCCCAAGTTAACCCAAGCTAAAATTAGATCTCCACTTTCGTTTTCTTTGAGTGATGACCACTTTCGTAAGGAGTGTGATAAAGAGACCTGCCAATCCAATCGAGATTTCGACATTAACTTGGCAGCGTTGCTTGGCGCCCAGTCGTGGCTATTGCTCCAAAACTCTGCCAGTTGCACATTTCCGGAAATTATTTTCTCGACATTATCCATGCTCTTGTCGCTTCCTCCATTGGGTCATAACGCCGCCAGCAGAGGGTAGAAAACGCAGTGCGGAAGTTTCTCTAGTGCTATTTTCATCTGACCCTAAATTCCTCTAAATTCCTAAAAAATCAGTGCTAGTTACCTAAAGACAATTTAGATTTTTTATTATATCTTCAAGAACTTTGGATCCAATAAAATTTTCACACCACTTGGCATTAAGTAGAAACCTATCTTATTCGCTTTTCTTTTCTCTAAAAAGTCTACAGCTTTTTTATTTTCTGAAATTAGTGAAGCAGAATAGAGAGTTATAGAAATAGATATCGCATTGCTATTTAACCAAGCACCAGAGTAATAATATTTTTTATTCTTAGAATCAAAATTTTCAGCACCTGATGGTACTGTTTGATAGTATTTTTCTTCTAGAGCATCAGGAATTATATAGCCATATTTTTTCTCCATTCCTTTCTGCATTGACTTAAAAGAGGCGCCTTTTACGATATAATCGTCAACCTCTACTGTTCTCTCTATAAAAAGTTGCCAAAATGGATAATACATCACATTAGAAAAAAGGCTTAACTTATGCTCTTCCTCTAAATCTACAGCATCTAAAGACAAAAGATATTCTAAAATTTCTTCTGGGTTTTTCTTGTTTTGATGAACCATCTCGATAATCATAGGAGATTCATACTCTGACGCTTTTTTATTGACAGAACCTAAGTCGACATTTTTCGAAGAAAACTCTTTCAGAGTATTCAGATCTCCAGAAATCAGCGACTCTTTAAGAGATTTAAAAGATAGGAATGTAGCCGCCTCAATATTTTTAGTTTTGTTATTTATTGATATGTTATTTTCTAAATTCTTAATAGCGCTCTCGTATATATTTTTTTGAATTTCTTTTTGCTCTATAAGTGTTTTATTCGAGCTAGAAAGAACTTCATTTATTTTAAGCTGCTCCTCAAGCGATATAGCTAAAAGATTTTTTGATTTGTTTATGGCCTCATTTATTTTTATTTGTTCATTCAGAGAATCTAATAAAGCTTCTTTTGAAACCTCTAAAGTGGTATTTGTTTTTTCATTCTCACTCAGTATCTTCTCTTGAATCTCTTTAATTATTTCTAATGAAAGAGATTGATTTTGCAACACTTCAACCACTTCTATATTAGAAGCTAGAAATCCTTTATTCTCTCCTTCTATACTTTTATATTGAATTGAATAATAGTAAGTAGTCAGACAGACTATACTGAAAAATATAGTACTTAATGCTACTGGAGCAAACCATATCCCTTCATATCCAACTGGCGGTTTTGATGTTGGCACAGCTAATCTAAAAAGTGCCATAATAATGAAAAGTGTTAATGAGGCTAAACCAAGCCATAAAGCAAATGGTGCAATAGGTATTAAAAAATCACTAATAAATGAAACCACAGTACCGGCACCAATACCAACGCTTGATACTTGCTTTATGATTCTTGAACTTAAACTCTTCAATTTATAATCCTTTTTATGACTCTTAATTTTTTAGTAATAGCTTTTTCTTGCTGCTAACGCTCTAATTTTTGGCTGAATTACAGTACAGCAGAAAAGCAGCCTCAACTTGTAAAATTATGCAGTGTTAATTCATAAATTCTATTAACGCTTCTAACAGGTGATCATAAAAGCGCAGCGTTTTTGGGGTCACCTGCTTACTCTTGTTAAAAACCTTTCCAATCCCGATGCAACCCAACGAAGTTATCTTGAGTTAGCTTTATTTCACTGCATTGCGGGCAATAGTCTTTAGTTCCTGTTCGATCTGCCATATAGATTCGAGAACCAGTTGAGATAAATTGAACGCCCTTGACTAATCTCTGCTCACTCATTCTATACGTTTTCAATCCCGGTTTGCAGAGTTTGAGAATGTGTAAAAGCATATCAACTTTTGATTTGTCAGCTCTGCTCCCGAATGTTATCGACTTAATGCTAACTGGTAAGAATTCTTCATTTCCGTCCAATAAGCAACGACTCTCCCCCTCATACTTCCATGGCTTTTCTTTATATATGAGTATCTCAGCTGCTTTCTCTCGAGAGATATGGCGCTCAGTTAATGAAGGCTTCTTTAAATATGAAACCTTATGAACCTCTTGACCATCTAAGAGCTGAAGCTCAATAAGACATCCTCTCGCACCATCAGCATAGTGAGACCACATTAAAGGGTTATCCTTATCTCTACTGAAGCAAACCACTCGAAAATCCTTTATTAACTCATCCCACTCCTGTTCTTTTTCCTTAGGAATTGTTCCATCAATTTTTATCACCCCTTCCATAGGATCGTTAAGCTCATGATGTCGAGCTGCGTACAACCTTTCTTTCAGAAGTAAATCAAGTAAGAACTCAAAATTATTTAGTGATTTATATTTATAGAAAGTTTGCACCTTACTCACGATGAATTCCATTCTAAGGTTTTTAACAATTAAGGGTTATACTGCAGCGTAGCTGTGGCTATAACCCACTGTTGAACGGCTGCGTTGCTATATAGGTGATTTGCTTTTTTCATGGTAGGACTTCCCTGTTATATAACTCGCTCAATACCAAAGCCTGTTTGGACTATGCCGCTTCAGATCGTCGTTGATCGCCGCTATGTCGATTCTTTATTTGCTCTTTTTAGCGCGATTTGATCCGAGAGGCAAGTAATTCCCTAAGCCCTTATACCTGATCCGCTTTATACACTGATAGCACCAAGTGGTAACGCTTGCTATTTTTCATCTGACCCTAAATTTCCACAGAAAGAAGCGCAGCGTATTGAGATAGGATGCATTGGTTTGCTAAATACCGTAGTCGCGCTCTACTTTCGATATGCGAGTTTTGAATGATGAATACCATTTTTCATGGCCAAGTTTTTGGGCTTGTTGATGCTCTGCATGTGCTTTCCACTGCCTAATGGACTCAAGATCAGACCAATATGAAACAGTAATTCCAACATCCTCTCGTGCCGATTCTATGCCTAAAAAACCTGGTTGTTTTAAGGCTAGTTCGACCATTCGATCTGCCATTTGACCATAACCGCTATCACCTTCAGTGCGGTGAGATGTAAAAATTACCGCGTAGTATGGCGGATTAGGTGTGTTAGCGATGAGAGACATCTTTGCTCCTTTAAGTACTCAACATTATGTTCATACGCATACGCGCTATTCTCTTTATCCATTGATACTAAAAGACTTTCTAACCAGCCACCAGTAAAAGCTCGCAGTTTTTGATTGCTTTTCAGACAAGGCAGAGTAAAAACTCCGAAGCGCCAAAGAACCCCATCTTCCGTCTTCCCCTTGAAGAAAGGGGAAGAAACTTGTCCGCAGTTTGAATGAGTTATTCGTTAGAACAATGGAATTTCCTTAAAAAAGCTGCTTCGCTAATCGCGCGCTACGATTGAAGATAGTGGGTGTTGTGGGGCAAGGCTAACGCCGAGAGTGAAGCTAATTATTTTTATATACAGAAGATCTGTGTGCGACTTTGATCACGTTTATGATCAATATATCATCCCTTATCTCATAGATAATCCGATATAAACCTTGCCTTACACGATAGTTATCCAATCCCGATAGTTTGATGCAGCCTTCTGCTCTTGGGTTGTCAGCGAGACTTTCGATCTTTTGCAATATTTTGGGTACGTCTTTTTTAGGAATATTCTTAAAATCTTTGCTAACTGACTTTTTGAAAGAAATTTTATATTTTGCCATTCGCTTTTAGCTCATTTAGAAAAATTTCATAAGTCACCTCTGGCTCATTTACTCGTTCAGATATGGCAGCAAGGTCTTCTTGATCTTCTCTCATCAGCAAGCGTACCGCTTCATCAATTAGTTCTGAAATAGAAACATCTGATGATGCCGCTCGCATTTTTAGCGCTTGATGGATCGCAGGCTCAAAGTAAATGGTTGAACGTTTTGATAAATTACTCATGTCATACCTCGACGATTTTTTTGGAGTCTCAACATTGTAGCGCTATAACGTTAAAACATCAAAAAGCTAATTTATACGAGCAAAACGAACGCCAAGAGCGAGGTCAAACGGCTAGGCAATAACCCCTCCCTCGCCCTCCCCTTGGAAGGCATAAGGGGAGGGAAAAATTACGTTGTCGGGCTAAAGCCGCGACCTAAAAAAAAATTTAAATCAACAACTTACAAGGTTGATGCGGAGCAAGGCCAACGCCAAGAACGAGGTCAAAAGACTTTAACCACCGCTAAACAAGCTAGAATTGAAAAATGACATTCCTACGAGGTAGGCGGTACTTTTCTTTAAAAATACAGCGAAGGAGGAATGTCATTTGTTTCAATTCAACCCCAAAAGCTCATTTTAATCTGCTAACTAAACCACTGAGCTTTCTTTCACGTCACTTAAAGCGTTGTTGATTTCTTTCCAAGTCAGTCCGCTGCCCTTTTTCGTTTCTGCTTTGGTTTGGGTGATTTGGATGATTTGCCCTGCGATGGAGATGGCGATTTCGAAGGGTTTCTTGCCTGCGATTTCGTTTAAACCCACTGGGCAATGTACTGAGTCGATTTCCGCTTGGCTAAAGGAAGCGCTGACGAGGCGTTTTTTGAAGCGCAGGGCTTTGGTTTTCGAGCCGATTAGGCCGATGAATCGGCAGTCTTTTCGATCCAATAACGCTTCCACTAGCTGATAGTCCAATGCGTGGTCGTGGGTCATGACTAAGGCGATTTCGTTATGGCCCATGTGGTCGATGTGATCTAACATGGATTCATACAAAAACGGTGTGACGTTACTCGGTAAGCCTTTGATGTTGTGGTCTTGAGCGAGATTCTCACGGCTGTCGACCCATGAGATTTTTGCCTGCATGTTTCCCAATACACTCACTAAAGTGCTTGCTACGTGTCCCATGCCAAAGATGGTGATTTTGTTGGCTGGCTCTGGAAAATATTCCAACAATACGCTGACTGTGCCGCCGCAACATTGGTTGGTCTTGGCGGCGAGCGGAAAGTTTTCCAACACATGAGAAGGCGAAGACGCATCTTGCAACATCGCGCGGGCTTTTTGGCAAACAGCGTATTCCAGCTGTCCGCCGCCGATGGTGTCGAAGCTGTGTTCCTCAGTAATGATCATCTTGCTCGATGATTCCCGAGGCGCAGAACCTTGGGTGCCGATCACGGTGGCAATCACCCAAGCTTGCCCTGCTTTTTCTACTTCCTGTAAAGCATGAACCCAACTCATGGAAGACATCATAGGCTTGCTTCCTTCGCTACTTCTCCATTAACTCCTGCTTTATGATTTTGCGCGGCTTGCATGGCGTAAAAAACCGCTTCTGGTGTAGCTGGTACAGCTAATGGTGGCGAGATCTTGTGATCGGCAACCGAAGCACAGGCGTCTTTTAACGCACACCAAACGGAAATCCCTAACATCAATGGCGGTTCACCTACGGCTTTAGAACGATAAACCGATTCTTCACTGTTGGAACGATCAAACAGTTTGACGGTGAATTTTTCAGGAATATCCGCTGAAGTTGGAATCTTGTAATTCGCAGGGCTGTTGGTGGTAATGCGGCCTTTGTCATCCCAGCTTAATTCTTCTGAGGTGAGCCAGCCCATGCCTTGTACAAACGCGCCTTCGATTTGGCCGATGTCGATATCCGCGTTAATCGAATCACCCACATCGTGCAAGATATCAACCTGCGTGACTTTGTATTCGCCGGTAAAAGTATCGACGATCACTTCGGCCACAGCGGCGCCATTGGCAAAGTACAAAAATGGTCGGCCTTTGGCCGCTTTGCGGTCGTAGCCAATTTTGGGTGTCTTATAAAAACCCGTAGACGACAAAGACACGCGGTTCATGTACGCCAATTTGATGAATTCAGGAAAGCTCATTATCTCGCTGCCTAGAATGACTTGATCGTCTTCAATAGCGAAGGCATCGGCGGCGATAGCAAAATGCTCCATGGCGAATTCTTGCAAGCGACCTTTAATCGTCATTGCGGCATCCAGTGCCGCCATGCCGTTCAAATCCGTTCCTGCTGATGCCGCGGTTGGCGATGCGTTTGGCACTTTGTCAGTACGAGTAGAACCCACGTTGACACGTTGGTAATCAATGCCAAAGGCTTTGGCAACAATCTGCGCCACCTTGGTATAAAGTCCCTGCCCCATTTCCGTTCCGCCGTGACTTACATGCACACTGCCATCAGTATAGATATGCAGCAAAGCGCCCCCTTGGTTTAAGTGTTTCGAGGTAAAGGAAATACCGAACTTAACAGGCGTGAGCGCTAGACCTTTTTTCAGGAAAGGATTCTGTTTGTTGAAGGCGTTAATCGCCTCGCGACGAGCGCGATAATCTGAGCTTGTTTCCAATTCTTCGATAAGCGTCAGCAGCACATCTTCGTCAATTTTTTGCCCATACGGCGTGGTGTCTTTATCCGTTTGATAACAATTGAGTTTGCGAATATCCAACGAATCTTTGCCTACCGCGCAGGCGATTTCTTCGATGACATTTTCCGCCAGTAAAACACCTTTAGGTCCGCCAAAGCCTCGAAAAGCGGTATTAGACACCGTGTGGGTTTTGCCGCGATAGCCGCTGATGCGAGCGTTCGGCAAGAAGTAAGCATTGTCCGCATGGAACATAGCACGATCGACGACGCCGTCTGACAAATCTGCGGTACAGCCACATTTGCCCACCATGTCGTATTCTGCCGCGAGGATTTCCCCTGCATCAGAAAAGCCCACTTGGTAGCTGTTCCAGAAGTCATGACGTTTGCCAGTTTGCACCATGTCATCTTGGCGTGGCATGCGATATTTCACCGGACAACGGTTACGTACGGCGAGCACTGCTGCCATACAACCTAAAACAGCCGCTTGAGATTCTTTACCACCAAAGCCGCCGCCCATGCGTCGTACTTCGACAAGAACTTGTGCCACTGGCAATCCCAGCACACGCGCCACCAGCTTTTGCACTTCGGCAGGATGCTGAGACGAAGCGAATACTTGAACGCCGCCATCTTCATTGGGAGTCGCGACACTGATCTGCCCTTCCAAATAAAAATGCTCTTGGCCTTTGATGTACATGTCCGATTTAAGCTTGTTTGGCGCGCTTTCTAGTGCGCCCTTGGCATCGCCACAGCTGATGGTGTGAGTTGGCAAGACAAACTCTTGGCGCTCTAACGATTGACGAGGATGCAAGGTTGCTTCTCGCGGTTTATATTCAATCTGCGCCAGCGCAACCGCTTGTTTGGCAGCGCGTAGACTGGTGGCTGCGACCGCAAAAATCGATTGCCCGATGAAGTGTACAAAATCGCCAGCCAGCAGCAAGTCGCCACTCAAAACAGGCGATACATCAATTTCGCCGGGAATATCTGCCTGAACGATTACATCCACCACGCCTGGATAGGCGCGAACTTTGTCCAAATTAATCGACACAATATCGGCGTGTGCTTCGGTCGATAACCCCGTCGCCACATGCAATTCATTTGGCCATTCAGGCATGTCGTCAATGTAAACCGCTTGCCCAGTTACGTGTTTGATAGCCGATTCATGTACGGGCAACAGTCTATTATTAGCAGCGTTTTTTGCGCCTAAAGTAAAATCTTGTGGAAGTTTACGCATGATTGCTTGCCTCCGAACCAGTCGATAAAATTGAGTCGCTGACAGCATGACCTGAGAAAGTCACCACGTCGGTGCCGTTCAGTTCCAGCCACGCTTTGCGGATCAGGTTACAGGCCATATCCAATCGATAATTTGAGCTGGCTCGCATGTCACTCATTGGCGTTAATTCACTGCGCAATGCTTCGATGGATTGGTTTAACGCTTGCTCGTCATTGATCAGTTTACCTGTCAACGCCGCTTCGGCTTTTAATCCACGAATCGGTGTGGCTGCCATGCCACCAAATGCCAAACGCACGTCAGTTAACGTACCATTTTTCTCTTCAAATCGAACCGCCAACATGACACTGGAAATATCGTCTTCCATGCGTTTCGAGACTTTATAAAAACGATGGAATTGCGCGAGCTTATCGAGAGATACGTCAAACGAGGCGATCATCTCATCTTTCGCTAGTTGCGTTTGTTTGTAGCCTTGGTAAAAGTCCGCGATATTCACCACTCTTGTACTGCCGTCGTTTTTAAGCAATTGAATGTCTGCATCAAACGCCAATAATAATGGCGGTAAATCGGCAATCGGTGAGGCATTCGCGACGTTGCCGCCAATCGTGCCGCGGTTACGAATTTGTCTAGAGGCAATGCGACTTAGCAAAGCATTCATCTGCGGGTAAAGCGTCTTGCTGAAATCTTCCAACTCGCTGTAAGTCACCGAGGCGCCGATGGTCAAGGATGTTTCACCAATGTGTAAATGTTTTAGCTCGGCCACGCAAGATACATCGATCAAGGCGTCAAAATCACGATAGCGTTGAGTGTTTTCTAGCATCAAGTCTGTGCCACCGGCGATCAAGGTCGCTGCTGGATTGGATTTCAACGCGTGCGCGAGTTGCTCTAAATCGGTAGGTTGTAAATAGTTGCTGCTGTCATGTGGTTCTGTTTGTAAACCTTCAAGCTGAGTTTTGATACTGTCGTTTTTACTCATCAGCTCGACATAAGGCGTTTCATTAGAGCCTTCAATCATCGGCTCTTTAACCATTGACTCTTTAAACATGGACTCTTTAAACATGGACAAGCCCGCATCAATGATCGGGCGATAGCCAGTGCAACGACATAAGTTGCCAGAGATCGCATCGCAAACCGCTTCACGGTCGATTGGCTGTTCGCTGCTCTGTTTATTTTCATAAAGCCCAGCCAAGGACAATACAAAACCTGGCGTACAAAAACCGCACTGAGAGCCATGAGATTCTACCATGGCTTGCTGCGCTGGGTGCAATTCACCCGTCTTGGACAAATACTCAACCGAGACAACATGCTTTCCCGTCAAAGATTGCATTGGTGTGATGCACGAATTTAGCGTCGAATACGTCAGTTCACCGTCCTCCAATGCTCCAACAAGAAGCGTGCATGCACCGCAATCGCCAGATGCACAGCCTTCTTTTGTCCCCGTTAATCCACGCTTCTCTCTTAGGTAACGCAAAGCGGTAAAGTCGCTAGGGAGCGTGTTCTCTTCGATGAGCTCATCGTTTAGTATCAATTTCAAAGCGCTCTCCTTATTGAAAATAGTGTCTATGATGGTGGCTGTAATAATAGTTGAAATGCAAAAAGCTGACCAATCGTACAAGGTTTTAATTAAAAACTAATAATACTGACCTAACAAGCAATCTAGCACTTTTTATCTGCATTTTTTACGCTGGAGATCATCACAGTCTGCAATTTTGCGAACGCAATGTCGTGGCCGTTAGATACAAAAAGTCGCGAGCTTGCCTTTCACAGAGCCAAAAAAAACCAGCCTTAAACCCATAATAAAGGTTTAAGGCTGGTAAAAGACACTCATAGAGAGAGGTTAGATTAGGTAGATCGTAAGAAAACGAGCGTGATTTCGATCGTTACAGTACTATAGATCGGTCAAAGTACCGAGCGCTCTTTCAGCAGCAAAAGCTAGGGTTTCTGACAGTGTCGGATGAGCATGAACAACAAGGGCAAGGTCTTCTAGTGTGGCACACATCTCTATTGCCAATGTGAGTTCTGCTAACAATTCACCCGCATTCATACCAATGATGGTACCACCCAAAATACGATGTGATTCCGTACAGTAGACAATCTTAGTCAAACCGTCATGGCCGCCAGACGCCAGATTTCGACCACTGGCAAGCCAAGGAAAGGACGTTGTTTTCGGCTGATAACCCTGTTCTTTTGCCTCTTCTAGATTTAATCCAATCCAAGCCAATTCGGGATCGGTATAAGCCACAGAAGGAATCAAAGAGGTATTCATTTGCACTTTATGACCGCAAATAACCTCGGCTGCGACTTTGCCCTGATGCGTCGCTCTATGCGCTAACATTGGCATGCCGGTGACGTCTCCAATGGCAAAAATGTTCGGTACAGACGTACGACATTGATCGTCTATGGTAATAATGTCTTGCTGATTACGATGAATGCCAGCCGCATCACAATCAATCCCATCAGCATTTGAACGCCGACCAACCGATGAAATAACCACATCATAATCTCTGCTGTGCCCGTCGCTAAATGCCAGAGAAACCCCTGTATCCGAAGGAGTCACTTGGTCAACTGAAGTACCCAAAAGAAATTCACAACCAAAGTTACTAAGCTGTTGACGGAGTATTTTTACCGCCTCTTTATCCACCATGGGCAACAGATCTTTACTAAGCTCAACCAATGTGACCTTTGAGCCAAGAGCGCTGTAAATGGTCGCCATTTCCAAGCCAATAATGCCCGCCCCAACAATAGCAAGATTTTCAGGCACCTCAGGCATTTCCAAAGCGCGAGTAGAATCCCAAATTCGTTTGTGTGTTGGCCAGTTAGCTAACGCAACAGTGCGTGAACCCACGGCAATAATGGCATGCTCAAATGTAAAAACATCGTTCCCTGCTTGTAAGGTATTAGGCCCAATAAATACCCCTTTTTCATGAACCACTTTCACTTTTCGACGAGAAGCTAATCCGCCCAATCCACCCGTTAAATTGCCTACTATTTGATCCTTACTGTTGATCAACTTTTTAATATCAATTTTAGGAGGCTGGAACACAACACCATAATGTTCAGCCTGTTTGGCTTCGCGAATAATTTTCGCAACATGCAGTAAGGCTTTAGAAGGAATGCAGCCTTCATTAAGACAGACACCGCCTAGGGTATCTCTCCCTTCAACGATTAAAACATTTAGCCCAAGGTCTGCTGCACGAAAAGCGGCCGCATAACCTCCTGGTCCGCCACCGAGTACTAATAATTGAACGTCTGCCATGATTTACACCATCAGTCTTTTTGGCTCATCAAGTAGAGAGCAAAAATATTTAAGGAATTTGGCGGCTTCTGCCCCATTGATCACACGGTGGTCGTACGTTAAATCAAGGGGCAGCTTGCTTTCGGGTAAAAACACTTCACCATTCCACACAGGCTCCACTACCGTTTTTGTAATACCGAGAATAGCCACCTCTGGTGGATTAACGATCGGTGTGAAGTGTGTCCCTGAAATACCACCAAGGCTTGAAATCGTTATTGAGGCACCACCAAAATGGCTACTCTTCAACTTTTTCTCTCTCGCTGCAGTCGATAATTCAATGATTTCATTAGCAATTTCAACAAGGCCTTTTTTGTCTGCGTTTCGAATAACTGGCACAACCAAACCATAGTCCGTGTCGACCGCAATACCAATATGAACGTAACTTTTTAGTACTAACGACGAAAAGTCTGGGGTCAATGAACTGTTAAAGCGAGGGAATTGCTTCAATGCTTTTGCCAACGCTTTAACAAAAAACGCCAATGACGATAGCTTGACGTTTAACGACAGCATTTCATCTTTTAAGGAACGCCTAAAAGCTTCGAGTTGATCCACATTCGCTTTATCACCATGGGTAACTGTTGGAATCGTTTGAGAAGCGACCAACAGATTCTCTGCCGCCAATAAAGCAATTTTACTCAAAGGCTCTTGCGTCACTTCACCATAAGCACTGTGATCAACTTGCCAATATTTAGCCGCATTTGAAGCCGGATTTGATTGTGATGTACCCGTCGATTCTACATCGCCACCAGCAAAAGCCTGCGCTCGCTTGGAAGGCGTCGTATTGGGAATGAGTGTTTTCATCTGATCACCACACCGTTGAAATATATTGTGATTCCATGAATTCTAATAGACCTTCATGACCGCCTTCACGACCTAACCCTGACTGTTTTACGCCACCAAATGGCGCGGCTGGATCAGATACTAAACCGCGGTTTAAACCGACCATACCAAATTCAAGTTGTTCGCATATCTGCAAGCCACGCTTCATGTCTTCTGTAAAGACATAAGCGACCAATCCATACTCCGTATCGTTGGCTCTTTTTATGACATCCGCTTCGTCACTAAAAGTTTGAATAACAGCAACCGGACCGAAAATCTCATCGGATAAACACTCTGCGCCCTCTGGCACATTGCTTAGGACCGTTGGCGGATAAAAGAAGCCAGATCCGGTTGGTAATTCACCGCCCAACTCAACTTTCGCGCCACGTTGCACAGCATCGTTAACAAAGTGACTCACCTTGTCTCTCGTAGCCGCATTCACCAGTGGCCCAACATCCACACCCGTTTCTAAACCGTTGCCCATTTTCAACTTGGACATGGCTTGAGTGAATTTTTCTGTAAACACATCCGCAATAGATTCATGCACATAGAAACGATTTGCCGCTGTACAGGCCTCGCCTAAATTGCGCATTTTTGCCAGCATAGCGCCCGTCACCGCAACATCGATGTCGGCGTCATGAGCCACAATGAGTGGCGCATTGCCGCCTAATTCCATAGCAGGCTTTAAGACTTGATTAGCAGACTGCTTGAGTAAGTTTCTGCCAACCGCGGTTGATCCAGTAAAAGAAACCACTCTTACTCTAGGGTCATTCATAATGACCTCAGAAACCTCTCTGGGGTGTTGAGTTGGGATAACATTAACCACCCCTTTTGGCACACCCGCTTCTTCTAGTAAGGCAACCAACGCCAATAAGGTTAATGGCGTTTCCGTCGCTGGCTTAACGATAACGGTGCAGCCTGCGGCTAATGCAGGGGCGATTTTTCTTGTGCCCATTGCTGCAGGGTAGTTCCATGGTGTGATCAAATACGCGATCCCCGCCGGTTTATGGTGAACAAGAATTCGAGCACCACTCGACGGCGCGGTAGATAAAATACCATCTGCTCTCACCGCTTCTTCGGCAAACCAACGAAAGAACTCAGCAGCGTAAACCGCTTCACCCATGGCGTCGTTACTCGCTTTGCCATTTTCTAAGGTAATAAGTTTGGCAAACTCTGGCAAACGCGCCGTCATTAATTCAAACGCTTTGCGAAGAATCTCACTACGCTCACGTGGTGTTTTTCCGCGCCATGCTGGCGCCGCATTGGCCGCTGCGTCTAATGCCAAAGAGGCATCTTCTGTCTCCGCGGATGCACAATGGGTTAACACCGTCTCATCAGCAGGGTTGATCACATCAAACACCTTCTTCGAAGATGAATCACGCCATTCGCCATTGATGTACAGCTGATTTTTAAAAATAGTCATAACCAGATTCCTATAGCAATTGACGAAGAGGCTGCGAAATTCGACGTGTTATTTCAGATAACAACACAATGGCTTGTTTCGGACGAATAACGTTCGTATCAAAACGCAATTCAACCGTCCACTGCTCCCCGCCAAACACACTGATATTCAACTTAGCGTCGCTGTCTAATTCAAACCCGGCAATGGATGACTCGGTAAAATCCCAAAGACTGACAAAACCGTTTTCATCCTGTGATTTTTGCAAATCCCCCAACCCCACAAGATCAGGATTAAGCAGACAACAATCATCAGCTGGAATGACCACACTGCAGTCGAGATCAGACTCAATGACCTTGGTATAACGCAATGCACCAGCGACCAACACCGCAAGCAATTCGGCACGAGATACAGACAATTCATCCGACGCTAACCACTGTTCTGTTACGACTATCGCATCTGGACTGACGACACTGTGTACTTTCCCCATACTAGATGCGACGTGTTTTTGTCGGATTTTTGGCTCATAAGCCATCACGTCAGCCGCATGGATCGGTTGTTGTACCCCGTCATCCGTCAGATCCGATATCGCTATGCCGCGGTCTCTTAACAAGGATTTCGCTTTAGGAGACGCGAGAATTTTCCCACCAACGGACGGCAATTCTGTTTTTACCAATCCCGTATTATGAGATGGTTGTGGCGTTGTCACTTGAACAGGCGCTTTTTCAGCGACAGGGGCTTCAGTAGTGACCGCCTTGCTGGTATCTACTTCTGGGCTAGCTGAGTCAAGATCTGACTCAGGCTGCGCGGTAAGTTGAGCAATAACATCTCCAACGGGCACTTCCGCACCCGCCTCGTATTTCACATGAGACAGGTAACCTTCATACCTAGATTCAATGTCTTGAACGGCTTTGTCTGTCTCAACAGACATAACCACATCACCTGAAGCGACCCACTCTCCTGGCTGTTTAAGCCATTCAGCTATAATCCCGGTATCTTGGTTCATGCCAAGAACAGGCATAATAATATCGTGTGACATTAGCGTTCTCCCGTTACAAGCTTAACCGCTTTATCGGCCACTCCAGCAGCCGTTGGTACGGTGAGATCTTCTAATGCTGGAGAAAATGGAATAGGTACATCCATCGCGCCCATTCGAGTCAACGGGGCATCTAAATAGTAAAATGCTTGTTCATTTAATCGAGCCACAATCTCTGAGGTGACACCAAAACTTTGATGACCTTCATCCACCACGATGGCACGTCCTGTTTTCTTAACAGATTCAACCAAAGTGTGTTCATCTAATGGTGCGATGGTACGGACGTCAATGACTTCGGCACTGATGCCTTTTTCTGCTAGGATTAAGGCCGCTTCTTCACAAACCTGCACCATTGATGATGTGCCGATCAGTGTAATGTCTGTGCCTTGTGAAATAACATTAGCTTGTCCAAACGGAATGAAATATTCCTCTTCAGGAACAGGACCTTTCATTTGATATGACAGCTTATCTTCAAAAATAACCACTGGGTTGTTATCGCGAATGGCTGTTTTCATCAAGCCTTTAACTTCATAAGGCGTAGATGGCATCGCAACTTTAATACCAGGAATATGTGCAACAAGGGCTTGTAGACTTTGACTGTGTTGAGCCGCACTTCGTCGCGTAGCACCCATATTCGTGCGCACGACCAAAGGAACAGTCAGCTTACCCCCAGACATGTAATGCTGTTTAGCGGCTTGGTTAGCGAGCTGATCCATGATCAAGTAAATGAAATCCCCAAACATCAAATCCACAATGGGTCTCATACCTGTTAAAGACGCACCTACGGCCATTCCCATAAATCCGGGCTCTGAAATTGGCGTATCTAGAACGCGCTGTGTACCAAACTCTTCTACTAAGCCTGATGTAACTTTGAACGGCGTGCCCGCTTCAGCAACATCTTCGCCCATAATAAAAACCGTTTCATCGTGTCGCATCTCTTCAGCAATGGCTTCGTTCATTGCTTGCGACCATGTAATATTTCTCATTAAAATTCTCCAGTCTCTATTAATCGACGAACACGTGCATATCGACTTCGGATTCATCTGGATATGGAGCATCCAGCGCATAACTCACGGCATCGGCAGCCTCTTTTTTTATTGCCGCTTTGAACTCATCCAACTCTTGCTGAGTCGCCCATTCATTGGAAACAAGCACCTCGGCCAAAAGCAAAATGGGGTCACGCTCCGTTTTCCAATGCTGCTCTTCTTCTTTGCTGCGGTAATAGGTTCTATTAACATCACCAACGTGGTGACCATGATAACGATAAGTATCCAAGACAATAAAAAATGGACCTTCTCCTTCGCGAGCACGTGCCACTAATTTTTCTGACAGCGCATTCACTGCAACAAAATCTTGACCATCGACTCTATGTGTCTCAATGCCAAACGCCTCAGCTCTGGCTGTCAAAGAGCCAGCCGCCATCTCGTCAACATGCGTGTATTCCCCATACATGTTGTTTTCACAAGCATATATAACAGGGAGACTCCACAGCGCGGCCATGTTCATTACTTCATAGAGCAAGCCTTGCCCTAGGGCACCATCGCCAAAGAAACACACAGTAACATCGTCTTTGCCTAACATTTTAGAGCGAAGTGCTGCGCCCGTTGCTATCCCCGCACTGCCCCCAACAATCGCATTTGCCCCCAAATTACCGTTACTTTGGTCAGCAATATGCATTGAGCCACCTTTGCCTCGGCAGTAGCCTTCTTCTTTTCCAAGCAGCTCACAAAACATCAATTTAAGGTTGGCCCCTTTAGCAACACAATGACCGTGCCCTCGGTGCGTACTGGTGATATAATCAGTACTTTTTAAAGCCTCACAAATCCCTACGGCAACCGCTTCTTGGCCGCTGTACATGTGAGTTAAACCTGGCATTTTTGCGGTTAGGTATAATTCATTCGCATTGTCTTCAAATTCTCGAATGGTCACCATTTGTCGATAAGCTTGCAGTAAGCGTGGTATGTCTTTTGTTGTTAGATTTGTCATTTTCCACTCTCTCTAATTAAATTAATGATTGTGACCACAGCTTGAACCATGACTATGACTATGTCCGCAACCAGAACCATGACTGTGACTGCTGTGCTTTTGCTCACTGACACCGCCAGTTACTGTACGACGACTATCAATCGAGCCGTAGCGTGGCGTTTCACGAGAATTGGCAAACATTTGCTGTGCAAGCGCACTGTTTGATGCGCATCCACATGCTGTGGCGGCAGGGGATTTTTTATTCACCTTGACGTGCTCTCTGATTCCGTTGTAACGAATCGAAACACCTGGAACAATCACTCTAACGAGCTCTTCGCCCGTTTCTGGGTGTTGCGTGTATCGCGGATCGGCCATTTTTTGCATGAAGTCAAAGCGTTCGCCTGTTGCTGTAGATTCGTAGGTATAGATAGGCATAAAGCCTCCTTAAAAAAAATCGACGGCCAAAGAACCGAAAGGTCAATCAGCCGTACAGAAGCTCATGTTTAGTATGGATTCGCCACAAACAAATCTTGCGCAGGAAACAGGGTAATCACTCGACAACCCGTCGCCGTTACCACAATTTCTTCTTCAATTCGCGCGGCGCCGTTACCATCAGCAGCAGGGCAATAGGTTTCCAAAGCAAACACCATCCCTTCTTTAAGCTCAAATGGGTTACCGAAAGACACAAGACGACTAATAATCGGCCGTTCGTGCAACGCAAGTCCCAAACCATGTCCGAACTGCAAACCAAAGGCTTCCATTTCAGAATCAAAACCAAACTCTTGTGCTCGCGGCCAAACAGCGGCGATTTTGTCGGTTGTCATACCAGGTCTTACTAATGCAATGGCATTGTCAATCCATTCTCTTGCTTTAGCATAAGCGTCCACCTGAGCCTGTGTTTTGCTACCAACATTTAATGTGCGGTAATAACAGGTGCGATAACCCATGTACGACTGGATGATATCGAAAAACGCTTGATCACCAGGGCGATACATGCGATCGGTGAAATTGTGAGGGTGTGGTGAACAACGCTCACCTGAGACGGCGTTGATTGCCTCAACATCATCTGAACCATTGTCATAAAGAAACTTATTGGCAATGGCCACTAACTCGTTTTCACGTTTGCCAGGTTTTAGTTCGTCTGCAATCAACTGATACGCCCCATCGACCATAGAGGCAGATTGGTTGAGTAAGATGATTTCATCCATACTTTTAATTTGGCGTGCATTCAACATCACTTGCTGAACATCACGAACCTCAATACCCTCTTTCTGTAATGCAAACAGCATGGGGGGCTCACATACGTCGACACCGATTGGCATACCGAAGACGCCTTCCTGTTTTAGCAAGTCGGCAATCTCTTTCGCGGCATTGGCAAACAATCCTGCCTCTTCACCAACCGAACCACGCAACCCCAACATACCAGCACGCCAGTGGTCTGTTTCAAACCATGGATTGTGTAAACGGTGATGAGCGGCGGCGCTACCAAAGTCCCAAAGATAAGGATCTGAATTACCAGTAAATAACGCATAACGACAAAATTTGTCCCGCGACCACTCACCAATAACGCTGCTGGTTAAATAACGGATATTGTTATTATCGAAACACAACATTGCACCAAGATCTGACTCTTGTAGTGCCTTGCGTGCTCTGGCAACTCGATAACGATGAAGCCGTCTAAAGTCGACACGCTCTTCAAAGTCGACATTCATCCGACCTGGGGCAGGAATGGGAACATCCCAATTCCAACGAGGGTCTAGATCAGAAGTGATTATTTCTTTGTTGCCTGGAGTAATAATTGTCATAAATTCACCGTTATTTTTATTTTTGTAGCCGCTACTGCATTATCATGCCGCCGTCGATCATTAATAACTGACCAGTCATGTAGTCAGAATCCGGTGCTGCTAAGAATACAGCGGTACCCACAACATCTTTCGGATAGGAATAGCGCTTCATCAGAATCATGTCAGCCGCTAACTGATCCATTGAATCGCCTTCTTTCTCGAATTTACCGATGGCTACTAAGTCTTTATCTAGTTGTTCCCACAGCTCAGTTCTCACAACACCTGGACCATAGCCATTGACCGTAATGTTATGATCAACCAAGGCTTTGGCACCGCCATTGATCATGGCTAGCACAGCGTGCTTAGAGCAAGAATACGGAACCACATCATCAAAAGCTTGGCGCGAAAGAATAGAGCCCACGTTGATGATTTTATAAGGGCCATTTTCTTTACCCTGCGCAATCATCTGTTTTGCGGCTTCTTGCATACCCACTAAAACGCCCCAGGCGTTTACTTTCATGATCTGATTCCAGTTTTCTTCAGTGATATCTAAAAACATTAACGGTTTGTTGATGCCGGCATTATTGACGATGACATTTAAGCTGCCGAACGCGTCCACAGTAGCCTTTACCGCCGCAACCATTTGCTCTCGGTTAGTCACATCAAGTGACACTGCAATCGCTTCACCACCTTCAGATTGAATTCTTTTTACTACTTCTTCGCAGCCGCTAACATTCAAGTCAGCCACACATACTTTTGCACCTTGCTTTGCGTACTCTTCTGCAACCGCAGCCCCCATCCCTTGAGCAGCGCCTGTGATCAATACATTTTTTCCAGCTAAACGTTGAGACATTTTGTTTTCCTCACTATTTTTATTAATTATCGTTTTATGTAGCCGTTGCTCTTTAATCACTTCAGAAATAAAGAAAGGCTAACTGCTTTTCTTGTCGCGGTTTCTTCGCTTAGAAACACTTAGGCAAAAAAAGGGGTTTGCAACTGCATGAAAGACCAATTTCACTTCAGAATTTCATAATCTAATAACACAACTCTGTACTGGTGATTAATTATACACCCAAATTCATGCAATCGATTACACCAGCATTATGCTAAACGGTCAACCTTGATTTGGCTTTTTCATTAAAAAAACACTAGATAAATACCAATTTTTGAGTATTTATTAATCTAATTAGCGCTTTTGCCAATAAAACTAAACAAAGCTAGCTACTTTGAACAAATCAATCAAAAATCATTTAATGCAATCGATTGCATTGGAATTTAAATTTTTACTAATCCCGCAATCAAGCAGACCAAACAACAGAAGCGCTCAACGCTTACTGCCGTTTGCAGCGGCCGTCGACTGTCGAACAACCAAGTGCGGTGACATCAATAGTCGCTGTTTGCTGGGCCATGGTGCATTAATTTCTTGCAACAGCATTTTAGCCGCTTGAACACCAATTTCCTGAAAAGGCACCGATATCGTTGTAATGGATGGGTTCACTATGTCAGTCAGTGGCATATTGTTAAATCCGCAGATTGAAATATCCTCAGGGATTCTCAAATTCACTTTTCGACACGCTTCAATCGCACCCAATGCCATCAAATCATTTGCCGCAATCCAACCTGTTGCAGCACATCCTGAACGCAAATACTTTTCGGCCGCATCTCGCCCTGCCTCAACACTAAACGCGTAGGTATCGTCTTGATCATAATCGACGATATCAAAGGCGATATTTCTTTGTAAGCAGAAACCTTCAAACGCCTCACGACGCCTCAAACTTTGTAAAATTGTATTC
The DNA here is from genome assembly GCF_003721245.1 of Marinomonas hwangdonensis. Classification (GTDB taxonomy): domain Bacteria; phylum Pseudomonadota; class Gammaproteobacteria; order Pseudomonadales; family Marinomonadaceae; genus Marinomonas; species Marinomonas hwangdonensis. The sequence goes on from NZ_RIZG01000013.1 coordinate 21,421, forward strand.
GGGCCTGACAAATACACTAGGTGCTTATGTCCTAGTGAAAGCAAATGATTAACCGCTAAATCAATACCGTGCTGCTCATCGCTTAACACTTGATGAACTAACTCGCCTTTACGTATAGAACGATTAACCAAAACAAGTGGCACATTTTGTGAGATACACTCGTTAACACTCTCATCCTCTAAAAACGCGCTGGCAATAATAAGACCATCGACGTTGCGCATAATAAGACGCCTTACTTCTTCTAAAGCCTCGTCCTGATTGTTGTTGCTGGCAACAAAAATAGTCACGTAACCTTTACTGGACAAGTAACTCTGAATGCCTTTAATCATGGGTGGAAAGATAGGGTTGAGAATATCCGGAATCACAACCCCTATCGTGTTTGTCACCTGAGTTCTTAGTGAGGCTGCACCAATGTTGGGGATATAACCCAGCTTTTGTGCCATCTCACGTACACGTTTTATCTGGTCTTTTCCGATCAAACTTTCAGTCTTTGGGTTTAGAGCACGAGATACTGTTGCCGAGCTAATGCCCAACTTATCTGCTATGTCTTTAATTCGTACCCGTTCGCGCTTAGACATCTACCTTTGCCCCATTAGAGTTTTTCCAGCCGTCCATATTATGCAAACACAATCTGCATGATTCGGTTTACAGGCCGCTATTTTCATATACAACTCTTTCTTTGTCGCGCATTTCTAGTCGATCAAACCATTTTATTCGTGTAGAAACACCGCTATTTTTGAGTATTCGCTCTACATACAACCAACTATTCGACGCCATCAAGCTAATTTGGAAACCCCCGAAATCGCTTGAACTAGGTTATCTTCTGTTACTTCTCCACATTCAAATGTCCTGGTAACGCGGCCCGAATACATGGCAACAATACGATCAGACACATGCATCACTTCAGGCATTTCTGAACTAATCACAATAACTGCAAGCCCTTTTGACGCCAGTTTACGCAATAATTTGTGGATCTCTGACTTAGAGCCAACATCAATCCCACGAGTGGGTTCATCCACTATTAATACGTTAGGCTTCATGGACAGCCATTTTGCAATAACGATTTTTTGTTGGTTGCCACCAGAAAGGTTACCAACATCCTGCTTCCATCCTGGCGTGCGTATGTCCAAGCTGTCTCGATACTGATCGAAGATCGCAATTTCAGCGCCCTCAGCCACAAAAGGACCCGCCGTAATATCGTCGACTTGTGGCAAGGTCATATTGTCACGACAGTTCATCCCTAACACCAAGCCTTGCCCCTTGCGGTCTTCAGGTACTAAAGAGATCCCTTTTTCAATCGCGTCCCGCGGTGATTTAACGTCAATGACTTCGCCATTTAACAAAATCTCACCGCTACTCTTGTTACGTAAACCAAACAAGGTCTCAGCAATCTCTGTTCTACCCGCACCAACCAGTCCGTAAAACCCCACCACTTCACCACTGCGTACTTGAAAAGACACATCGTTGAAGGCTTTACCTGAACTAAGATTGCGCACTTCTAAGGCTATTTTTCCGAGTTCGTGGTTTGACTCTTTTCTGGTTAGATCAAGCTTACGCCCAATCATCATTTGAGTAACACCTTCTTCATCGGTGTCTTTGGTCGCGACAGATCCTTGGTATTGGCCATCACGAAGCACAGAAATACGATCTGTAATTTTAAAAATTTCTTCCATACGATGGGAAATGTAGACCACGCCAACATCATTTGCCTGCAAATCAGAAATCACGTCAAAGAGTACGCGTTTCTCAGCATCGGTGAGAGACGCCGTTGGCTCATCAAAAATAACGACTTTAGCCTCAACCGTAAGCGCACGCGCTATTTCCACCATCTGCTGATTCGCAATCGATAGATCTTTAACTAGCGTCTTTGCATCAAATCCCACTTTAAGCTTCGCCAAAATCGCGTCGGTCTTTTGATAAAGCTCATGCCAATCAACTCGGCCAAAGCCTTTTGTAGGCAGCTCGCCAAGGTACACGTTTTCAGCAACACTCAACTCTTCAGCAAGACTCAACTCTTGATGAATAAATACGATGCCTAATGCCTTTGCTTCAAGCGGACCATTCATTACCACTGGACGTTCGTTAACAATTACTTGGCCTTCATCTGGCTGGTGAATACCGCCCAAAACCTTCATCAACGTCGATTTACCCGCACCATTTTCACCCATTAGTGCGTGAACTTCGCCAGGAAGGACAGACAAGGAAACACCATCTAGCGCTCTAACTCCCGGAAAAGTCTTAACAATATTTTCCAGTCGTAAAACAGGGGTTGGAGTATTCATACTTTTAATTCCTCTCGTCCTTTGATATTAATCTGACGATCTAAAAAGAGCACAAGAATCAAAATACTGCCGATTACCAAATTAACAGTGGAAGTATCCGCTCCAATATGACCAAGCCCTTTTCGTAGTAGCTGAATAGCAATGACGCCGCCTAACGTAGACAGAATAGAACCTGAGCCACCTGTCAGTTTGGTCCCTCCTAACACGACCGCTGTAATAATCCACAACTCATAGAGCTGTCCATCATTGGGATTAACCGAACCACTTTCAGAATAAAAAACGACAGCGGATAACGCAGCTAAAAAGCCGATCAACATAAAGTTGATCATCATGTGAGGCCCAACACGTATACCTGCATTGACTGCCGCTTCACGATTGTTACCAATAGCATAGGCGTTTCGTCCGTGCACTGTGCGGTTCATTAGGTACCAAATGGCCGCCGTCACAACGAGTAGAAACCAAGTGGCCGTGTGCAAACCTAAAAACTGAGCTTCTGCAAAATCTACTAACGTCCAATTCAAATGCGACGTCGGATTTTCCCCATTGAACATGAAAACCAATCCACGAAAGCCCAGCATAGAGCCAAGGGTAACAATAAAAGCGTCAACCCCTGTCTTCCAAGCGATGAGTCCGTTGATCGCACCAAGGAGCGTACCGACTAGTAATGCGGCCCCCCAAGCGATAGGAATAACCCAGTCCCCAAGTCCTTCGAACATAGGAGAAGACATCGTCTCTAAGAGAACGATCGCTGCGATAGCAAAGGTCGCTCCTACACTAAGATCGATATTACCGTTTATCATTATGATGGCCATGCCCATCGCTATGATGCCTATGGGAGCAGACTGTTTAAGCAATAACAGCATGTTGTCTACATCCATAAAAGCCTTATCACTTAAAGATAAGTAACTACCAGCAACACTAAAGAACACCAACTCAAAAAGAATAAAGATCCAAATGGGGCTGGCTTTCAGGAGTACTTTTACATTAATTGATTTCATAACTACTCCCTACCTACGCCAGAGGTGACCACAATTTGCCTCGTTTACCCGCAATATCGAGCCAGACAGCCAAAATAATAATGACCCAGGTAACCACAAACTGCACATAGAACTGCAAACCCATTAACAACAGGCCATTCTGAATAAAACCTAACATCAAGACACCTACTACCGTTTTCGCTATCGTACCTGCACCGCCTAGTAACGAAGCTCCCCCCAAAATAACGGCTGCTAGCACTTCTAGTTCTAAACCCTGACCAACCGTATTTTGACTCCCCAATGAACGGCTCGCTTGAATCAAGCCTGCCGTAGCCACACAAAAAGAAGAGATTAAATAACAGAAAAACACGGTTTTACTGCGGCTAATGCCTGAAAATGTAGCAGCAGTACCATTACCACCAACGGCATAGATTTTTCGACCAAAAGGCGTTTTCGACAGAATAATACCGAGCAAGGCCGCCAGTAACGCAAATATCAGGATCGGCACTGGAATGCCCATAACACTGTCCTGCCCAAAAAAGCTGAACCAAGAGCTCTTATCTGAGATGTCCATATTTTTGCCGCCAGAATACGTCAGCGTAAGACCATGTATTGCGGACAACATCCCAAGAGTCACTATTAACGAATTGAGGCGAAGATAACCGACTAAGAAACCGATTAAAGCGCCTAATAAAAGAGTGAGGCTGAACATGGCAAGAATGGCGAGTACAGGGCCAATTTTGTCATGGAGATCTAACACAACGATAGTGGAGAAGGACATCATCGAGCCAATCGATAAATCTAGATTCCCACTCACTACCACGAACGTGACACCAAGCGCCATGACACCAATAATAGCGGATGAACGAATAACACTAAGTACATTGTCAGCCGATATGAATTTTGCTTCTGCCAGCGCAAAAACGAGCATAAAGATTACAAAGGCTGCGAGTATTCCCTGTTTACCGAGAAAACGTATCGCCTCATCTTTACTGAGTCTCAACATCCGATCCTCCAGTGAGTGCACATTATTTAATTTTTATTATTAAAACTGACCAGCACACTAATCAGCAACAAGATTATTAGGCCTTGCGTAGTTGATAACTAAGGGGGTCCAACTACGCTCGCCTTAATAAATAAAAAGCTAAAAACACAAAAGCCTAGGTAACAGTCATAAGCAAACGCCATAGACTGTTACCGATTATTTTTAAAAAACAGGCTTGGTATAGTTACTCATATTATCTTGCGTGATCTTAGGAGTATCGAAATAGTTCAAGAAGGGAACGTCTTTGCCATTGAGAACATCAACCGCAGTCTGCAATGCTGCTTTAGCATCATCGACAGGTGACTGATAAATTGAGCCCCAGTATTCACCGGCTGCCATGGCTTCATATCCAACCGCGAAATTAGTGGCGCCAACAAAAATAATACCATCACGACCAGCGGCTTTCGCTGCATTCAACGCACCCACGCCCATGTTGTCGTCACCAGCGTAAACACCATCAATGTTGTCGTATTTAACCAGGAACGCTTCCATCACCTGTTGTGATTTTTCACGGTTCCAGTCACCTGGTTGTGTATCAATCACTGTGACTTGAGGGCACACTTCAGGTAAACGATTTTCAAAACCTTCCGCTCGCTCAGTAGCTGTTGTGTAACCAGGTTGACCTGTAATGTGAACGACCTTTGCCGTACTGGCGATGCCCATTGACTTGAACTTGTCGCACATAATTTCAGCGGAACGCTTACCTTGAGTGACGTTGTCAGGGCCAGAGAAAGCACTTATAAAATCAAAACCCGCTTTAGAAATATTAGAATTCGTCACGATGACCGGAATACCCGCACGTTTCGCTTTACGTACCGCAGGCACAACCGCTTCGCCATTGGTCGGCCAGATAATGATCGCATCCACACCTTGCTGGATTAAGTCTTCTACCTGAGCAATTTGACGTGCCACGTCACCGCCCGCATCCAACACAACCGCGTCAATGTTAGGATTCGCTCGTGCCGCTTCAGTAAACGCTTTGTCATAAGTTGTCTGATAGCTATCAACGCCAACGTTGTTTTGAGTAATACCGATTGTCATGGCTGCAGCACCACCACTAAGAACCAAACTTGCCGTTGCTACCGCAGTAGCCAAAGATGTTTTAAATTTCACAGTGAATTCTCCCAGTTTATTGTTTTATATTTCGGGGTCGGTCTGATTAGAAACGCTTTGTTCCTGACCGTTGTATTAAACTAAAGCAAACACACACAGCAAGTCTCCCTGCCAGATATCCAAAATGAACACATAAATATCCATTTTGGATAAAATTAGTGGTATGCTCGAAAATGATGAAGAAATCCCTTTAAGAACAAACGCTAACAGCATAGGGCATAAAAACCAAAATAGCCTTGAAACATTCCCTTTTGTTGGCTTTAAACAAGATGGTACAGACAACATGGCAAAAGTAGTCACTTTTATAGAGGATATTCTGGAAGAGCTGCTGGAAGTATCAGAGCTTTTTTCACCCGATCCACGCTTAAAAATGTCACTGGTTATCCTGACCCGTCATTTTGAGGCAAAAAACACGACAGCCACTTTTTTAATTAATAGCAGCGGAGCGCCCTATGCAACGGCCTCTCGAAAATTAAAAGAGCTTATCGACGCAGGTTTAATCGAAAAGCGTGCACGCAAGGGCTTAGCCAATAGCTTCACCATGCACCCAAGCGAACTGTTGCTAGCCAAGTACAATCAAGTCTCAAGACGCATAGAACGATTAGTCGGTGATAACTTCGCCTCCAGCAAAAGCAGTGATTACTATTTTGGCAACACCTATCGCCGAGATAACGCAATACAGCCGTTAAATGTACTCCAAGAACCGCTTGGACTCGCGGGCGGCTTACGTGTCATGGTGCACGGCGATCCCACCTTTATGGTCATCGCAGACCTTAATAAGCATTTCGAGCAAGCTTTCGGCTGCTCGGTTCATCAAAAAGCCTTCTCTTTGGATGAGCTCTACCGAGAAAGTTGCAGCAATGCTGCTCGTAAACGCAGTCTTTTCGATATCGTTGCGGTTAACCTACCTTGGGTCGGAGAATTTGTCGAAAAAGACATGTTAATACCACTGGATGAAGTGGTCGATGTAGCAAAGCTTAACCCTGAAGATTTTTACCCTGAAGGCTGGAAAGCCGCTCATTGGGGCGGTCGATGTTATGGTATTCCAGCACAAACAACCACTGAAATGCTCTTCTATCGCACAGACTTATTTGAACAAGCCGATATACGCCCCCCTAACACAACCGATGAATTGCTAGACGCCGCTAAAGCCTTGCATGACCCAGAAAATAAACGCTATGGCATCGCTTGGAATGCCTCGCGAGGTACAGCACTTGGTCACACTTTTTTAACCATAATGGCCGATTTTGGGCAACCCATTATTTCACTCAGTAAAACACCTGGTGGTTACGATACGTGGAATTTACACAGTATCGAACCAAAACCCATGATAAACACACAAGCCGGAAGAAAAGCCGCAGAATTTCTATTAGAACTCATGAAGTACTCGCCACCATCCATTCTCTCAATGGCTTGGTATGAACGGGTAACCCAATACGCAGAAGGCAGCTGCGCAATGGCATACGGATACACACAAATTACCCCCTACTTCGAAACGAATGAAAACTCCCCCGCTAAAGGGAAAACAGGGTATCTAGCTCACCCGTCTGGCTGCGGATCAAAAGGAATCTCACCCGTCGGCGGCTACATTTTAGCTATTCCATCCAACATATCACCAGAAAGAATAGAAGCAGCAGGTCGAGCGTTAGCTCACTTGACCTCGCCACAAGCGCAAAAACTATACATTCAACATGGAAGCTGCGGCACACCCCGATATTCGGTTGTAGAAGATGCCGAAGTACAGGGCGTCTCTCCCATATTCGAAGTATTCGACAAGCTTTCACAAGACGATCTAATACAGAGCTGGCCAAGACCCGCAATTCCAGAATTAGAAGCCATCATACAAGCCTGCGGAACCTCCATACACGACCTACTGCGCGGTCAAATATCGATAGATGAAGCCCTAACAAGAGCGCAAGACGCCGCCTGCGAGGCAATAAAAAACAACAGACGTAATAGTCCATTTATGTAACACCAACATGCTTAGCCATTGTGCCCAATTACATTAATCCATTACGTTGGGCACAGTTAAGATTAAACAAGGTCAAATTTCATCCCCAAAAAAGCAAACAGAAGTGCACAAAGACACAATGTTGCATGCTTAATCGCTTTGAATTTTAACCACGCTTTTTATCTTATTTGATAGATGAATGTTTAATCTGTGCGCCCCACCATCTAGCGGTACACGCACTATGTTTTTGGTGATTTGAATATCCATACCGTCTACCACCGCTCTTACTCCGCTCCTGTCTGCCCTTTCGAGAGTATTTTTCTTTTTCAACAATTGAGTCTGATCACCCACTTGTTTGACAGAAATAAAGTATTCGGTCTTGTCGATTTTTACCGATGCTTCAAATCCCGGCCAATCTGACGGAATACAAGGCTGGATCGTCAGTTCTTTGCCTTCTCGGTGAATACCAAGAATGCCTTCCATGCCAGCTCGATACATCCAACCTGCCGAGCCTGTGTACCAAGTCCAACCGCCGCGGCCTGTGTGAGGCGCAACCGAATATACATCCGCTGCGACCACATAAGGTTCGACTTTATAACGCTCTGTGTCTTCCGCATTCAGTGCGTGATTGATCGGGTTAAGCAAATTAAACAAGTCACTGGCTTTGTTGCCATCCCCCAGTTTAGTGTAGGCCAAAATCGCCCACATAGCCGCATGACTATATTGCCCGCCGTTTTCCCGTAAACCCGGTGGATAGCCTTTGATATAACCCGGATCATGGCTGGTTTTATCAAATGGCGGCGTAAACAATAACGCCAGTTTTGACTCGGGTTGGATCAAGTATTGCTCGACCGACGCCATGGCTTTCGCGGCGCGTTCTGGTTCGCCCGCTTCAGACAATACCGCCCAAGATTGCACGATAGAATCAATTCGGCATTCATCGTTGTCTTTAGACCCTAACCAACTGCCGTCGTCGAAGTTTGCTCGACGATACCATTCGCCATCCCACGCTTTTTCTTCAATGGCTTCTCGTACTTTACTGGCATGCGTCACCCAGTTTTGCACTCGTTCGTCTTCATCACGAATTTGCGCCATGGGCGAGAATAAATTGATGGTACGAATCAGCAGCCAACCTAACCAAACACTTTCCCCTTGGCCGCCTTCGCCAACACGGTTCATGCCATCGTTCCAATCGCCTGTGCCCATTAATGGCAGGCCATTTTCGCCCGTCAGTTCAAGACATTGATCCGACCCGCGAGCACAATGTTCAAACAAGGTTGCCGACTCGTCCGATTCCGTAGGATGAAAATACGCGTCATGCTGATCCGCCGCCAATAATGGCCCTTCGATAAAGGCGATTTTTTCGTCCAAAATAGACACATCACCCGGGGTTTCAATGTAGGTCGCCGTTGCATACGCTAGCCAGACTCTATCGTCGGAAATATGCGTACGCACACCCTGACCGGTATGAGGCAACCACCAATGCTGCACATCGCCCTCGACAAACTGGCGACTCGCCGCACGCAAAATATGCGCTCTGGTCATATCCGGTCGGCGGAATGTCATCGACATACCATCTTGTAATTGATCTCGAAAGCCATACGCGCCGCTGGCTTGATAAAACGCCGAGCGCGCCCACATACGACACGCCACCGTCTGATATAGCAGCCAACCATTGAGCATAATATCCATCGCTCGATCTGGTGTTTTCACCTGAACCGCGCCTAACAAGGTATCCCAATGCTGTGTCACGTCAGCCAACACTTGATCCAAATCCTCATGGCGATATTGTTCGATCAAATCACGAGCTTTGCCAACTGAAGCACATTGCCCCAGCAAGATCACCACTTCCACCGATTCATCTGGTTCAAGCTCAACAATAGATTGTTGTGCGGTACAAGGATCCTGCCCCGCGCCAATGCTGCCAGACAAAGACGAATCCCTAAGCAAAGCCGCTGGTGCATTCATGCGACCATTGCGTCCCGCCCATATCGGCAAAAGCCACACGCCCCGGAAACGCCACATTCCAGCGATTACAAATAAATAAGGCGTTTGAACCAGCCGAATCCAAATCCGTGGTAATAAATGGCGCAGACGTTCCACGAGCCGTGCCTAACACCCATTCGGCGTAAGACGTAACGGAAAATCGACGACGTCGGCCCGTTTGGATATGCAAGGTTAAACGTGAAATTTTAATCGGATCTACCAAAGGCACATATTGCAATAATGTCAGCGCCAAACCATCCGCTTGATGTTCAAAACAGCTATAACCACGACCATGATGAGCAACAAACGCACTTGGATTAGCTTTGTTATTCGCTTGATTAATAGAACGAAGTGGCTGAGCCGTGGCGCCAAACAATTCCAAAGTGTCTTCATCGCGCACGTAAATCGCTTCGCCAGACGGATTAGAAACTGGATCATTACACCAAGGTGTTAATTGATTTTCACGGCTGTTTTCCGCCCAAGTATAACCACTGCCTTCGGCCGACACATGAAAGCCAAAACTCGCGTTGGCAATGACATTAATCCAAGGCGCAGGCGTCGAGGCTCCGTTTTCAAGAATCATCGTATATTCCCTACCATCTAAACCAAAACCGCCCAAGCCATTGAAGAACTCTAGCCCTTGTTTCAGTTCATCTAACTTTGCGGTGTCTCTTGAACTCTTCGCTTTAAATGGCGTAATTTCATCGCCAGTCGATTCATTCTTAGAGCGAATCTTCGGCGGCCAAGTCGACGCTGGCGACAAGCGATGAATGTGTTTACCAATGGATCCTCGACGAGCAATAAGCACCACCCGAGCAACCGATTTGAGCAAATCACGAACCGGCACATCCACCAAGTCTGCACGCAAAACATACACAGCGCCTTGTACATGATCACCGTTAGATTTATCGATTAATCGAGGTCGCGACTGGCTACTCCGCACTGCCGTTTCAATGGCAATTTGCAAATCTTGTAAATAAGAACACGCATGCTCGTTGATGATCACCAGATCCACCGCCAACCGCTTCATGCGCCAGTATTCATGGGCGCGCAATAATTGCTTCACTTGATCAATGTCTTCGACGTCATCAATGCGCAACAGCACAATGGGCAAATCACCACTAATCGAATGCGGCCAAAGCACAGACTGACCCGCCATGCCGCGATGAATGGCGTCGGCTGAAACACGAAAACGCGGATCAGCGTAAATAATCGGCGCAGCAAGTCGTTGGAAATCGCCCGCCTCGGTTGGGCTAATATCCAAATGGCGCAATTGCACTTGCGCCTGTGTCCACGCCAAGGTTTTCGCTCTGTCGTAGGCACTGCGGTCATGATGTCGATCAATAAGATCCATTAATTCTTCACGAGAAGACGCCACAACTGTCCAAAACGCCACTTTTGCCACACTGCCTGCTGGCACATGAACGGCATAGCGCAAAGAGAAAATAGGATCTAACACAGTCCCGATTGAATTGTTCAGGTCGACACTTTCAACGGACGAATCGTCACAATCAAACGCTGCGGCGGTGGCAATGGAATTACCTCGTCCAATAAACAAGGCGGTGGCAATGGAATTACCTCGTCCAATAAACAAGGCGCGGTTGGTTTCATATTGAGGATCGGCCGTCACTTCCCCTTCTACAATGGCAAAATGCGCTGCCCAAATTGAAGGTTCCTGCGCAGCACGTTTGCGTCGAGTCGCGATTAGCGCATTGTATTCAGGGACATATTCCGTTTGCACAAACATCTTGGCAAAGGCCGGATGAGCGTTGTCCGTGGCTGGCGTCGTTAATACCAATTCAAGGTAAGAAGTCAGTTCAATGTCATGAGCCGCTCGACCATTATTACTCAAAGAAATACGACGCACTTCGCCATCGTCTTCACCGGAAACCAAAACGTCCATCGTCGTGGTTAAATCGCCATCATGACGCACAAATTCCGCATGATCTTCTTCAAACACAACGGCTGGATAATGACCTTCGTCTTGCAAAGGCTGAGCAGAACTCGACCAAAGCTGACCTGTATTTTTATCACGCAAGAAAATGAAACTGCCATAATGATCGCATGTGGTGTCTTCCAGCCAGCGGGTCACCGCTATGTCGCGCCAACGGCTGTAGCCCGCACCAGTGGCGGTTAACATCACCACATAGCGACCGTTCGATAACAAATGCGTAATGGGCGAGCCTGCAGCTGTTGGACTTAGTCGTCGAACGATCGGCGCAATCACCGTTAAAGAAGAGGCAAAGGTTTTCACTTCTTCTGCCCGTGGATGACTAATACAAACATCCCTTGGCATACGTTCGTGCAATAAGAGTTCGCACGCCTGAATCATAGGTTCTTGCTGAAAGCGTTGTCTAAACACGCCTTCCAGCAAAGTATTGGCAATGGCCACAATGGTCATGCCCTGATGATGTGCCATGAAACTGCGCACAATGGCAACATGGCTTTCAACGGGTAAACGCGTCGGCGTGAAATCCAGCGCCTCGTAAAAGCCATAACACCCACAAGCGCCCATGCTGTTTAAGCGCTCATAATTATCAACCGCCGCCTGAGGATCAATCATGGTGGCAAGCCCTGTAGCGTAAGGCGCGATGACTCTATTTTCCGCCAAGCCGCGTTTTAGACCGAGTCCCGGCACACCAAAGTTGGAATATTGATAAGTAAACTCGATGTCACGGGCATTATAAGAAGACTCCGACACGCCCCAAGGAATGCCAAGCTGTTTGCCGTATTCCTGCTGACGTTCAACGATCAGCCGATTAGTCTGTTCAAGTAAACTGCCCGTTGGCGCTCGCATGATAAGCGATGGCATCAAATATTCGAACATGGAACCCGACCAAGAAATCAGCGCCGAGCCATTGCCCATGGGCGTTGCTGCACGACCAAGACGGAACCAATGTTTCGTCGCCACATCACCTTTGGCAATAGCAAACAAACTTGCCAATCTGGCTTCCGAAGCCAATAAATCGTAACAGCTTGGATCGAGACTGTTTTCGGCAAGAGAATAACCAATCGACAAAAGTTTGCGCTCAGGGTCGATGAGAAACGCAAAGTCCATGTCTAACGCCATATTACGCGCCGTGCTCGCCAGCGCATTTAATCTAGCCAGCAAAGAGTCGGGAGAATTACGCTGTTCAAGCGTATCGCGCTGCTGTTCAACCATCACTTTATTGGCGGCTTCAATCCAATAAATGAAATCAGCATGACGCCCTTGTTCAATCTCTTCGCCCGAACCCAATGGTCGCTCACGAGCCAATTTTGCGGCTTTATCAGTCAATCGAATTAAAATCGGCGTTAACACCTCGATAGTCTGTCGGCTGTTTAATCGACTCTCCATATCATCCAAGGTTGCCAACAATGGATGTTCGCTGTCCGTTGCAGTAACACTCAAATCTGGACTAACAGAATGGATTGCTTGTTTTGATTCAGCCACTAAGGATTGTCGAGCCAATGCAATGTTGTCCATAAACCCCGAGCGCACTGTGGAGCTTGGCTTAGCGATTAAAGTGTCTTGAGATAGTCCATCAGATACTCCAACCACAGATTCCTCGTGCCATTGCTCGCAACTGTTTGCCAGCGCAATCAAATGCCCCGCGAGGTTGCCGCTGTCCACCGAAGAAATGTATTCCGGCAACAAGGTATGCAAGCTTTGCGTGCCGTACCAATTGAAAAAATGCCCGTTGTGTTTTGGTAGTTTTTCCAGCGTAACAAAGGTCGTTTCCAGTCGCTCAATCGTTTCAATTAAACCTGTCCAGCCAAAATCTCGCGCCGCCACTGAAGACAACAAATACAAACCAATATTGGTCGGCGAAGTTCGATGCGCCACCACAGGCTCTGGGTCTTCTTGGAAATTATCAGGTGGTAAAAAATTGTCTTCCTCGGTGACAAAGGTTTCAAAATAGCGCCACGTTTTGCGCGCAGTAAGGCGTAAAGTCACCGCGCCAACATCCAGCTCATCAGGTCGCAAGACTTCCGGTGAACGACTAACAAACACGGCGACCAAAGGTGCAAGAGACCAAAGCAAAGCAAACGGCAACACCAGTAGCCACACTGCCGGATTCACCACGATGACATACAAGCAAACCGCCAAGGCAAGCAAGGTGCCACAGGCCATGTTTTGATAAAAACCCATCACCTTGAGTCGTGGGCTCGCATTAATCTGCGCCGCGGTTGCCCATTCCAAACAACGCCGATGTGTCACACCTAAACGCAACAAGGTGCGCGTGATCGCATCCAATGAACGCCAGCTTTGATCAGGCAGAAAGGCGATAGATAAAAAAGTCTGACTTAAGGCAAGACGTAAATCCCCTAGCCAAAGTCGAAAATGGTTGCTGGTATCCACGCCAGAACGGCGAGGAATCATTGAAAAAAGACACGGCAACAAAGGCGGAATCGCCATGACGGCCAATAATACAGCGCTAAAAAATAACGCCGACGACGGAAACAACAACCAACTTAACGCCAAGGCTAACAAGGTTGTTGGCGCCACCAGCGAACGCCTTAAATTGTCGAGTAGCTTCCAACGCCCCAAACTGGAAACGCCCTGCTCTGTTGGCTTGCTCATAATCCACGGCAACAGCTGCCAATCGCCTCACATCCAACGATGTTGACGTTTCGCAGCGGCATCGTATCGGGCTGGAAACTCTTCCACCACTTCCACATCTGACACCAAACCGGCGCGTGCAAAAATGCCTTCGAACAAATCGTGGCTCAGCATGGTGTTATTCGGCACACGATCCGCCAGCGCAGCTTCGAACATATCGACATCATAAATGCCTTTGCCAGTGAAAGAGCCTTCACCGAAAAGATCTTGATAAACATCGGAAATCGCTGCGGCATAAGGATCCATACCACCGGGAGCAGAAAATATACGCTGGAACAAAGAACCTTCCGCGCCCACCGACAAAGACGGTGTAACACGAGGTTGAAGAATGCCGTAACCCGCGACAACTCGCTGTTTGACTTTATCCAAACGTGGACGATTCAACGGATGCGCCATTTTACCGATTAATCGCAGCGCCGCTTCTCGTGGTAAACGCGTGTCGGCGTCAAGAGTAATCACGTAGCGAACATCACTCGGCACACTGGGTGCTTTGCCCTGAATGGCCATAAACGTGGTGTCCGTTGCGCCGCGTAATAATCGGTTCAGCTCATGCAACTTGCCGCGTTTACGCTCCCAGCCCATCCACACATTTTCGCTTGGATTAAATAATCTACGGCGATGCAACAAGATAAAACGCGGGCCGGATGGACCTTCTCCGTAACGTTGGTTTAATCGCTCTATTTCCAAAGTCGCCCGTTCTAACAATAAGGCGTCGCTTTCTAATTCTTCCAAATCAGCATCTTTGCCGTCAGTTAATAAGGCAAAGCTTACATCGCCGTCGATACCGCTCAGATAATGCACTTCCAAGCGTTCAGTTTGCTCTAATAAATCCGCTTCAGAGGTGAGCAAAGTCGGCACGGCGATTAAGGTTCGTAACGAGGTCGGCACGCCCGCTTTTAGTTCAAGTCCCGGCAACATTACCGCGCCAAAGCGCCAGGTCACTAAACGATTAACGATGGCAAACGCCACTTCTGTGGCGGGAATAAAAGCCACCACCGCCCACAACAACCAAGATTGCGCAGGAAACGCCATGAATCCCGCGAAAACAATACTCATGGCAAGAAAAGCCAAGGCAACAATGGCAATCGTGCCGCTGTAACCCGCGACGCCTAGACGCATATGAAAACGCCGGACTCTTAAGCGCATGGTGGGTTTATAGGCGATGGATTTTTCGAAAGCCAATCGGCCCTCTTCAATCAAATAATAACCTGGGTCACCAAGACGACTTTTTTCTACCTTGGCTTCTTCCGAAAGCACTTGTGCCGACTCATCATTCTTTAATTCCGCACTCTTTAATTCCGCATTCTTAGATTCAAAAGGCTTTACGCTGTCTTTCGCCATTTCTACGGCGCGCTGGGCAATGTCTATTTCCGAATAGTCACAACCTCGCGCCAGTTCTTCCACGGCGCTGCGGTACAAGTTACGTGGCGGGAAATCCATTTGGGCAAACAGGTCATAACGGTAAAATTCTTGATCGACCAGACTGACTTTCTCAAACAATTCCGACCAATCAATGTCGGAAATCAACCGCATGCTAGTGATCACATTTCGGATAGTGACGTTCGATGCGCCTTGGCGTTGCTGAGCATGTTGCACCACTTCTTCAACTGAAAGACCTTGCAGTTGTAAACGCTGCTCTAGCCAGTCGAGCGCGGGTGTAGTTTTCGGATCTTGGTCTCGTAATCGCTTCGCCAATTGCGCAGCAAACACTTCAGACAGCGGTTCCGATGAACGGGATGCGATGTCTTCTTGTAACGCTGAATGAGCACAACCTGCCACCAAAAGCCGCTCGGTGAAATGATCGGCATCGTGGCGAGCTTCACGTCCGACGGCAATTTGATCGGCCAAACGTCGCAGGTTTTCAATCAACACAATGCGCAGCGTAATCGCCACCGCCCATAATTCACCAATGGTGAGCGGTTGAACTTTTTGATAAGCATGAATAAAACGAACCAGAACATCAGGATCAATATGGCTATCGGTGTGCGCTACAAACGCCCAGGTTAAACCAAATACCCGCGGATAACCGGCAAAAGGTCCATCAGCTAGCTTAGGTAATTGTCGATAATAACTGTCCGGCAAATCATCTCGGATCTCGCGAATCTGCTCTTCCACCAAATGATAATTATCAAGCAGCCATTCCGCGGCGGGAACCACATTTCCGCCACGTTCTAACTCAGCAGCACTTTCACGATAGGATGCCAAAAGCGCCGTGGCATTTTCATCCAAACGCGTTTGCAAAGGCAACACGGAAGGCTCGGAACCGAATACTTGCTGAGCCATAGCCAAACTTTCTGCATGCTCTTCAAGCCGTTCTAAGCCAAACAACTCCTCTCGAACAGGAATCGTGCTGTCCCAAAGCGAGTGAGAAAATCGTCGTCCAAGTAGAGTGGAAAAAGTGTTTAACATAATCGCCTTAAAATCATCTGATGAATGGCGCAATCAAGCGTCTTTTCATCTTAATGAAACAAGCGGTCTAGCGTCTGTACGCCAGCGAACTGACACCATAAGGCAGGAAGGTTAGTTTAATAGGAAGACAAATCCGTCAGACAAGACAAAAGGACAATCAATTATGTTACGCAGCATGCACGACTTAGAGAACTACACCATTGCCGCCACAGATGGCAATGTGGGCGAAGTGACAGATTTCTTGTTTGATGACGAGGAATGGGTCGTACGTTATTTCGTGGTTGAAACCGGCAGCTGGCTATCGAGTCGCAAGGTACTGATTTCCCCTATCGGAATAGAAAAAGCCAACTGGCGAGAAAAAGTTTTTCCCGTAGCCATCACCAAAGAACAAGTGAAGAACAGCCCTAAAGTTGATACAGACCAACCCGTTTCCCGCCAACACGAGATCGATCATCTAGGCTACTACGGCTATCCGTATTATTGGGGCGGCACCGGCTTTTGGGGCGGCGGCATGTATCCATATTCGTTGTATCCAGGCTTTGGCCATTACCCAGACACCAAAGAAGAGTCAGACAGTGCAACGCTTGCTCATGAAAAAGCCAAACGCGAGTTACATCAAAACGATGATCCAAACCTACGCAGCTGCAAAGCCATCATCGGCTATAAAATCCACGCCATCGATGGTGAAATGGGGCATGTTTCTGGTCTATTAATTGAAGACAACACCATGGCGGTTCGCTACTTCATGGTCGACACTACCAATTGGTTTGGTGGTCACAAAGTGCTTATCTCGCCAGAGTGGATAGAAGACATGGATTGGACCGATAATTCCGTGACCATCAACTTAACTCGCCATCAGATAAAAGAAGCACCCGAGTACCACACTACCAAGGACCTAAACCGAGAGCACGAGCTAGCGGTTTACGATCATTATGGTTTAACTGGCTACTGGGCGAGAGGCGAAAAAGCCAATCTAGTAAAGCAAGATTAACCCTTAGAAAACCTATTATCTAAGCTCTAAAAAATGGACTGCACAATGCAGTCCATTTCATCTCGACAAGCAGTCCAAGTAATACTAAAGCAATATCGTATCTATAAAATCTATCGTTCATGTCTCGCTCAATTTTTTAACGAAAGTACACAAAATTGTTGCATTGAGTAGCCATTATTTGCTCGTAGACTGACTTTAACTATGGTTAATTAGTACGCGCAGAAAAACAAGAAAACACGCACAAATGATAAAAAAGAGAGGTTTCAACGAAATGTCAATGGAATTACTAAGTGTCGTAATTTACGCTGTGCTCATCTTTATAATGGTGCTTTTACAGTCAACTTATATGGCTAAAACTGCTGGCTTGGTCTTTAGTTTTGGCAACAGAGAAAAAGCGCAGCCCAGTAAAAAACCTTTGGGTAATCGTATCGATAGAACGCTAGAAAATTTAAAGGAAGGCGGCATCATGTATGTACCGCTGGCAGTTTTAGCTGTCAGTACCGATGTCTCCAATCCTTGGACGTATTATGCCGCGCTGGCCACCATCATTTCACGAGTTCTGTATGTACCAGTCTATATTTTCGGTGTGCGGATTGTCCGTTCTCTCGTCTTTGCACCTAGCTTAATCGCTATCCCGGTTATGGCTTACGGTGTTATTTCAGGCCTTGCTGGTGCCATCTAACTATCTGAATTGTTAAAAATATTGATACTTTAAAAACGATTAACAAAGGACTGTATCTCGCAGTCCTTTTTTAAAACCCTTTTACTCAATTCTTAAACCGCGACATCAAAAGCAATTCCAACCAATGCCGTCGTCGCCATGGCTAATGCGCCCCAAAAACCGACCCGCACTATGCCAGTAAGCATTTTTGCACCACTCAAATACGATGACATTGCCCCTAAAATAGCGAGAAACACCAGAGACAACACAGCGGTAACGACGGATAAATTGGCATCATCATGATAAAAATACGCCGTCATCAAGGGCAATGCCGCACCCAAGGTAAAACTCAACGCTGAGGAAAAAGCGGCTGTAATGGGTTGTGCTGCTGATAAGTCAGAAATCCCGATTTCATCTCGAGAATGCGCCGCCAGCGCATCGTGCGCCATCAGTTGTCGCGCCACAGTGACCGACAATTCTGGCTCCAAACCTCGTTGCTGATAAATTTCCGCTAACTCGATTACCTCTTCTTCATAGTGCTGTTCAAGCGCCTGCTTCTCTTGTAGCAAATCTGACTTCTCTGTATCGGCCTGAGAACTCACCGACACATATTCTCCCGCCGCCATAGAAATAGCGCCAGCCACTAAACCTGCCGTACCTGCGACCATGATCGCCGTGTGTCCAGAATTGGCCGACGCCACACCAATAATCAAACTTGCCGTAGACACAATGCCGTCATTCGCGCCTAAAACAGCGGCCCTTAACCAACCCACGCGATGTTGACGGTGGTGTTCTTGATGAGACCCAGTGGTTTGATTAGACCCTGTCACTTGATGAGACATAAAAACTTTATTCCTCTGGCTATGCGCCTACCATTTATCCCTACAATTAGGATATTCGACTGAAGAAGAAAATTAAGTGAAAAAGTCCATACATAGTCACAGAGTAAGGGGATATTCCACTCGGATACTCTCTCAAGCTTCTTAACCTAAACGTTGGAAAGAGAGATTTGCATTCTATCCGCCACACCCGTAGTGTAATGATCAGAAACAAGTAGCGTGGTGATTAAAAACAAGCTAAACCTTTAATTTAACTAAAGAGGAAGCATGAAAATGGAAACTGACAATACTCACAAGCACAACCAAAGCATCGCCAACTTTGCCGCGATTAAAACCGCCATCGTCAATAATGAAGCAGCATTACTCAAAGAATTGCTAGCAAACCAAGCCATACCAGAACTCGAAAAAAGCTACCTCATTGACCTAGCAGGGCTCAGCAATGATCCTGCGATCTTGAAAATAATCAAAGACATTCCGTTAGAGAAATAAGCGTTAACAAGTCGATTGGGTTATTCGGTCATCAGTCGTGGGCCAGTGCCTTTTTCGCCCAGTTCATCGTATGGGTTGAGAAGCCGGCACCTTTCAAGGGACAAACAACCACAGCCAATACAATCGGCCATCATGTTTTTCAATTCCGTTAATTGAGTAATCTTCCTATCCAGCTCGCTTTGCCATCGGGAACCCAACGCTTCCCAATCTTCTAGGGTGACGCGAGTTCGGTTTGGTAACCCTTCAAGTTCTAACAAAATGTCTTCCAAGGAAAATCCTGTCCGCTGAGCAACCTGAATCAGAGAAACTATCCGAATAACATGTTTTGGGTATTGCCGATGGTTGGATGTGTTTCTTTGACTCTTGATCAAGCCTTTCCTTTCATAGAAATGCAACGCCGACACAGATACGCCGGTCCTTTCACTTAACACGCCCACCGAAATCCACTCAGGCATTATTATTTTTCGCATTTTTCGCTTGACCTCAACTTAAGTTTAGGGAGCAGAATAGACTCAAATTCAAATCAGCTCAAGTTCAGCACTTATTAAAACCGCTGATAGAGCCGTGAAAAATACTATTTATGCCTAAAAAGAGAGCCTTAATGAAAACCAATCTATTAGAATCCAGAGCAGTTTGCCTGCTGCTGATTTCCACACTGACCGTCATGTCCAATGCCACTATTGCTCCGGCGTTACCTAGTTTAGCGAATGAATTCTCAGGAACACCCTCAGCCGATTTTTGGGTAAAAATGCTATTGCCCATCCCAGCTTTGTTTGTGGTGATTTTTGCGCCGATCTTAGGCTGGACAGCGGATAAATTCGGTCGTCGAAATCAAATAATCATTGCGACTACCGTCTTTGCCATCGCCGGTGCTGCTGGCGCACAGCTGCAAGACTTAGAAGCCATTATTATCAGCCGAGCCATTCTGGGTATATGTGTCGCTGGACTTATGGCCGCTGTAACAGCGTTAATAACCGATTATTATTCTGGTCCGAAAAGAAGCCAATTTATGGGACTGCAACAAGCTTTCTCTAATATTGGCGGCATTCTTTTCATCGTTACAGCGGGCTATCTAGCAGGCATCAGCGCTCGACTGCCTTTTTATATCTACGCAATCGCTATTCTGTTGCTTCCGCTTATATTCCTGTCTATTCGTGACAGCAAGCAAACCAATCAGCCAAGCGATAACCCGCAAGACGATACCAATACCAGCTGGACACTACCGCTCATTGGCTGTTCTATTCTCGTTTTCTGCCACTTAATCGTCTTTTATGTCCTACCAACACAAATTCCATTTTTTATGGCAGATATTGGTATCACGGATCCAAGTAAATCAGGCTTGGCAATCGGAATGGGAACATTAATCGCCGCGATAACAGGCGTATTCTTTGGCAAACTGGTTGCCAAAATCCAAAGCTATGGCGTCGCACTCATCGGCTTTATTGCCATGAGTATTGGCATGCTCGTGCTATCACAAGCCACATCGTTCAGCTTGGTGATTCTCGGTTGCGGCCTGATGGGCGCTTGCATGGGATTGGTAATGCCAAATTTCATGGTAAAAGGCATGGAGCTTGTGCCAAGCCACAAACGCGGACTCGCTTCTGGCGTACTGACCAGCAGCATCTTCATTGGGCAATTTGTTTCACCTTTTGTCACCTCAGCTCTTATCGCCAAATTGGGATACAGCGATTTTTACTTATTAGCAGGGGCTTTTACTTTAGTACTAGCCATTGCAGGCGCCGCCACCCTGAAAAAACAATCTACTCTCACTACAAACGTTAACAAAGGAAACTAAAATGAAAGTACTGACCTTCAGCACAAGCAACAGCAAAAACTCTATCAACAAGAAACTGGCTTTTTATGCTGCCCAGCAAATCAACAACGCACACGTGTCGCGAATCGACATTAACGACTTTGAAATGCCAATCTATAGCGAAGACAGAGAAAAAGAATCAGGCATTCCACAATTAGCACACGACTTTTATAAAGCCATTGGCGAAGCCGATAGCATCGTGATGTCATTCGCTGAATACAACGGTTCTTATACTTCTGCCTATAAAAACCTATTCGATTGGACATCCCGAATAGACATGAAAGTCTTTCAGAATAAACCCGTTCTTATGCTATCAACCTCACCTGGCCCCAGTGGAGCGCAAAGCGTTTTGGCTGCCGCACAAGCCTCAGCACCCTACTTCGCCGCAAACGTCATCGGTGCGATCTCGTTACCCAGCTTCTATGACAATTTCGATGCGGAGAAAAACGTCGTGACGAATGAAACATTCAACCAAAGCTTACTTGCTGCCATTAGCAAGCTATAACCTTGCCTGAGTTAAAAGGGATATTTTTGTCTAATAAATGGCAAGATCTAGGACTTAGAGCTTCGTAGAGGCATCTTATTATGATTTGATGAACACGCTGAAGTGTTCATCAAATTAAGTGCGATCTGATTTCCAACCATCTCCAATATTTTTTGATTTAAAAAGCATCAAGGCAACTGATTTCTAAGAACAACGATGTGCTTTTGCAAGCCGTCAATTTCATCCAATAACTCTAAGCTGAACGCGACCCCAGACAAGTTTAGTTTCAGTCCATCCATGAGTCGTTGAGCACGCTGCAAGCGCATTAAAGCTTGGCTATTAAAATACCAAATATCTAATAAAGACTTTTCAACCGGATCAACGATACCATACTCCACCATTTCAATAATCATTTCAGTATGGACATTACAGCGTTCACAAACCTCTTCTAAGGTAAATAATATATGCTCATGTTGGGAGTCAATTATCACTATCTCTGATTTAGACATTACCTACCTCTCGAAAGCTTGGCGTGGATTAAAGTGAGATTCACACTCAGCTAGTTGTCGGTAAAGCGCTTTAGCTTCACTGCTGCGCTCTTTTGGTAAACTGACCTGCAGGGTCACAATTTGATCACCAGATATTTCCCCACCCTTACTAATCAAACCTTTGCCTTTGATACGCAGCTTATTACCACTATTCGCTGCTTGAGGGATTTTTAATTTTACTTTACCTCTGAGGGTTGGCACTTCCACCGTTGAACCTAATGCAGCCTCCCAACACGTAACGGGCAACGTCAGTAAAATATTCATCCCGTCGACCGTAAAGTAAGGATGTGGGGCAAACTCAATTTCTAGTAGCAAATCACCAGCTTTACCGCCACCAATACCTAGCTCTCCCTGACCAGTCAAACGAATATGCTGACCTTCTGTTACTCCTGCTGGAATTTTTACGTTTAATGTTTTGTCTCTTTGTTTTATCGATCCATTTTGGTCTGGTTCGGAAACTCGCAAAGCTATTTGTCGTTGACAACCAACAAACGCCTCCTCAAGAAACAAAGCGATTTTATAATGTAAGTCTCGTCCACGGCGATTCGTCGACCTTTGAAAATCCTCTGCTTGACGAAAGTCGCTGCCATGAGCGCCAAAAATCGAATCAAAGAAATCACTAAAATTCTCATCAGTCCTCTGACTGTGTGTTCGATTGCCTGCATGAGAAGATTGCCAATCTGGTGGTGGCTGATAGCTGCCACCAGCAGATCTATACGTTCCTTGTGCTCGCAATAAATCGTATTCGGCACGTTTTTCTGGATCTTTTAAAACGGCATAAGCTTCACCTACTTCTTTAAATTGTGCTTCCGCGTTTTCTTCTTTACTAACATCTGGATGATATTTTCTAGCAAGTTTTCGATAGCTTGCCTTGATAACGGAAGCATTTGCTTTTTCATCGATGGCCAAAATTTTGTAATAGTCTTTAAACTCCATGCTGCCTCATCTCCATCGCCCCAACCAGCTTGCTTACTCGTGTCCCAGCTTCGCCTTTAACAATTTGTTCTAGCTCTTCCAACGACCCAATGGCGGCGACTTTGCCGGTCTTCTCAGCAAACTGCCTGGCGGCGTTAACTTTCGGCCCCATGGAACCAGTAGCGAAGTCGTAGTTGGCGAGATTGGCAGGATTAATGCTTTTAATGCCGCGCTATTGTGGCATTGCCCAGTCCAGATACACCGCCTGAACATCGGTCGCCATGATGTATAAATCGGCCCCCAGTTCCCGCGCGAGCAGTTTGCTGGATAAGTCTTTGTCTATTACGGCTTCGACGCCTTTTAGATGATGATCCGCGTCATACATGGTAGGAATTCCGCCACCACCACTGGCAATAACGATGGTGTTTTTTTCTAATAACCAACGAATCGGACGAATTTCAAAAATACGCTTTGGCAAGGGCGACGCCACGACTCGACGCCATTTTTTGCCGTCAGATTTTATCGTCCAGTTATTGTCTTTGGCGAGTTTATTGGCTTCCGCTTCTTCGTAAACAGGACCAATAAACTTTGTAGGATGGTTAAACGCCGGATCTTTTGGGTCGACTTCTATCATGGTTAAAAGCGTTGCCAATGGTCGTTCTGCGGGAACGAGATTGCCCATTTCTTGTTCTATCATGTAACCGATCATACCCTCAGTTTCGGTACCGAGAACATCCAGCGGATAAAGCTCATCCGGCTTATAGGCGTTGCCTTGCAATGCTAACAAGCCGACTTGCGGGCCATTGCCGTGAGTAATAATTAACTCATTATTGATGGCAATTTTTGCCAAAGCTTGTGCTGCAATTTTAATGTTCGCACGCTGAGCTTGCGCCGTTAATGGCTCGCCACGTTTCAACAAGGCGTTACCACCCAAAGCCACGATATTCAATCGCATCGAACATCCTACCCAACACTCGAGCGGTGTCTTTTATGGATTCTTTCTTACCGATTTGCGAACCAGAAGGGCCTAAATAAGTGATCTGAGTTCCTTGATCAAACGACGCCACTTCAAATGCACACAGAGTACGAGTTGAGGACTTCTCAAAAATCAGACAGATGTTCTTGCCCTTCAAGCCCTGCTGTTCCATGCCTGAGTACTTTGCACGCTTTAAATCGCGGGACAAGTATTGGCGGCAATAACGGTCGCAAATGGATTAATGGTGGAACCAAGCGTTCCTATGCCAGCACCCAACAAAATAATGCCCACCACCACGACCGAGTCGTAACCTGCGGCGATCATCACTGGAATCAACAAGGCATAAAATGCCAGCGATTCTTCCGCCATTCCATAGGTGCTGCCGCCGATAGCAAACAGCGACATCAGAATCGGAATCATCCATTTTTCATGGCCTTTAAGCTTCACCATTGCGCGGGAAATGCCCGTATCAATCGCACCGGTTTTGGTGACGACACCTAAGAACCCACCAATGATTAACACGAACAAAGCCACATCAATGGCCGCTGCTTCGTAACTGTCTGGATTATAAAAACCGGCAATCGGTGCAAGGAAAACAACCACACCTTGCGGGTTTGAATCCACTTGCTGATACGTACCGGGAACCGGTACTTCCTTACCCAGTGTCACGTTTTCGACGCGGTCATACTGCCCTGCTGGCACCACCCAAGTACCAGCTGCTACCAAAGCGATTAGCAAAAACAGAATGGTATAAGCGGTTGGAAATTTAAATGTCATTGTTAACGTCCCGTCCAAAACGAAATGCTTTCAGAATAAAAGCCTCGAAGAGCTGGCGCTCACTCTACATGGCTTGTTTCAGGCTTGTATGTACGCCAACACACAGAGGCGATTGATCCAAAAATAGCGGACAAATAAGCTCTGTTCGCAAACGCACTGACGAGATGAATTAATAGGAATAGGCTTTGGTCAAATCTAAATCAACAAAACGGATTTCATTATGACTAAAAAAATGCAAGCGGCTGTCGTCGAACAATTCGGCGAAGGCCTCGTTCTTAAAGAAATGGACATTCCGACTCCAGGTCCAGGGCAAATTTTGGTTAAAACCGAAGCCTGTGGGGTCTGTCACACCGATTTGCACGCTGAAGCGGGCGACTGGCCAGTAAAACCCTCTCTTCCGTTTATTCCCGGTCATGAAGGCATCGGGATTGTGGTGGCATTGGGCGAAGGCGTTACCGCGGTAAAAGAAGGCGATCGTGTCGGTGTGCCTTGGCTCTATTCTGCCTGTGGTCACTGTGAACATTGTCTTGCTGCTTGGGAAACCGTGTGTGGCGAAGCCGAGTTCGGCGGCTACACCAAAAACGGCGGTTTCGCTGAATACATACTCGCTAACCCAAATTACGTGGCTCACATTCCTGCTGGCTTATCTGCCACAGAAGCTGCACCGCTGATCTGCGCGGGCATTACCACTTACAAAGGCCTTAAAGAAACCAAAGCGCATCCAGGCGATTGGGTAGTTATTTCGGGTATCGGTGGCCTTGGTCATTTGGCGGTTCAATACGCTAAAGCAATGGGCTTGCACGTTTGTGCGGTTGATATTGATGATAAAAAGCTCGAACACGCCACCCAACTTGGCGCGGATGCAGTGGTCAATGCCAAACAGGAAGGTGCAATTGAGGCCGTGGTCAAAGCAACAGGCGGCGGTGGTCATGGCGTATTAATCACAGCACCTTCACTGATTGCTTTTAATCAAGGGGTTGCCATGACACGTAAACGCGGCATTTGTGTATTGGTTGGTTTGCCACCGGGTGAATTCCCAGTGCCGTTATTCGATGTGGTTGCTAACTGCGTCACCATTCGCGGCTCGTTCGTGGGCACACGCCAAGATATGGCCGAAGCATTAGCCTTTGCCGCCGAAGGCAAAGTAAAAGCTGACATTGAGCTACAGCCATTGTCTGCCATTAACGATGTCTTTAAACGTCTGGAAAACGGTGATGTTCCGTCAAGAGTGGTCATTGATTTCGCAACGATTTAATAAATATTTGAGTTCATCTTTCTAAATAGATAGGAGACTAACCATGCCATTCAATGATTATTATAAAACCTTAGAAGTTGAACTCACCGCATCGGCGAAAGAAATAAGAGAGTCTTATCGCAAACTCGCCCATAAATATCATCCAGATATTTCTGAGCAAACGAATTGCGAACCCTTGTTCAAAGAAATTACCGAAGCCTATGCGGTACTCAAACCAGTAAACAAACAATCAGCTCACAGAAGCTCGTCAATGAATGATGTAATCACACTAAAACATCATTTCAGATGAGCGAATCAGGCTGACTTTTTAGGCAATGCATAGGGCAATAAGCGATCCGTTTCTGTTTTCACCACGTCGTAACATTCGCAGCTCAATTCTTCAAGTTTTGATCTGTCTAACACGGTGATATGACCTCGGTGATAATCGATCACCCCGAGCTTTTGCAATTTTCCTGCGGCTTCGGTAACACCTTCACGGCGCACGCCTAACATATTGGCAATCAATTCTTGGGGCATGGTGAGATGGTTATCGGGCAAACGATCAAGTGACAATAGCAACCAGCGACACAATTGCTGGTCAATCGAATGATGACGATTACAGACAGCGGTTTGCGCCATTTGCGTGATCAAGGATTGCGTATAGCGCAGCATCAGTTCTAGCAGCTTACCGTGGCGATTAAATTCTTCCGTTAACATACTGCCTTTTAGGCGATACGCATGTCCCGCGCTTTGCACCACCGCTCGGCTCGACGTACTTTCGCCGCCCATAAACAAGGCAACGCCAATCAAACCTTCATTGCCCACCACGGAAATCTCGGCAGACGCGCCACTCTCCATGACGTAAAGCAAAGAAACGATGGCATCAACAGGAAAGTGTACATAGGCCAGTTTGCCACCCGCTTCGTATATCACCTGCCCTAATTCCAGTTTTTCCAACTCAAGAAAAGGAAATATTCGCGTTTGTACTTCCTCAGGAAGCGCAACTAATAAATGATTCTGTAACGGCGAAAAAGTCGTATCGATTGCATCATGCATAAGATAATTCTTAAGTTTTTTTCAAGTGAAAATCAGGTCGCAATAAAGCGAGAGAATGACATATTCATCTTTTTGCTACTCAAAGTTCTGTGCGCTAGCGAACACACTACTCTTTATTTTATGAATTACTCACTGAAATCATGATCTAAATTCTAACTTAACGCATTAAATCCAGATAAAACATCGGATAACTCTTCATCGATGTCACTTTGACGCAGACGGTGAAAGGTTTGATTGAGGTTTTCTTGTATTTCATCGATGTTTTTTTCGGCTCGCTGCATGGCGGCAAGTCGGCTGGCGTTCTCACTGGCAAGCGATTCCGCACAGGCTCGAAAAAGACTAACAAACAGATATTCACGTACAAAAGAACGACGTGTTTGATCTTGATCTGGCATCACTTCCACAAGGTTATTACTTGGCCAATCAATCGCTACAAGCTCTTGTTGCCAAGCCGCGTCCAAAGGCAAAAGTTGCTGACTCACGGGGCGAGAAACCGAATTGACCTCTGGTTTATGATGAAACAAAAATACTTGGTCAATCAGTCCTTGATCTCGTTTTGCTTCCAGTTCGATTAAAATCTCGCCTACCAAAGCCGTAATCGTATTGATCGAATGAGGTAACTCAAAGCTTGCTTCGGTCTTTAAATCCGTCTCTATCAAGCGAGACTCAACCCGCTCGCCTACGGCCCAAAGCATTTTATTACCCGATAATTTTGCCAAAGAATCGACCACAAACTCGACCATGACTTCATTGAATTGGCCGACTAGACCTTGATCCGAGCCAAATACAATCGCGCCGATGGCGGGTGCATGTTTCTGAGATCGATTAACGATCACCGCAGGCTGCTCTAATTGGGTACTTTGCGACAAACACGCCGACAATCCCAATTGCACGTTTTGATAATAATCATCCAGCGAATGCACGGCTTTTTCATATTGACCAATGCTCGATGACGCAATGGTTTTCATACTGCGCACTACAGATTCTAAGTCTTGTGCGCTGGTAATTTTGTGACGCAAACTGGCGATACTGTCTGTCATCTTGGCTCACCTGAATCTGTGTCAGTGTTAAAGGTTTCAAGCGCTTGGCGTGCAAGTTCTAAAATCACGGTTTTATCTTCTTTGCTTAATTTGTCGGTGCTTTCTAAACGCTCAACCATATCATCAGTAATACTAGCGGCGGCATCCCGAACGGCTTGCTCTGCGGCGGGCATATTGTCTAAGTCAATGTCATCAAACAAATCTGCAGTCAAGGCGACTAACACGGCGATTTGCTCCGCCATAGACACGGGCGCAAATTCAGGCTGCTTCAAGCAGGCTCGAATGCGTCGACCATGTTCAATGATTTTCAGCGTATCGTCGTCTAACCTCGCGCCAAAACGCGCGAAGGTTTCTAGTTCCTCGAACTGGGCATAAGCCAATTTAAGGTCCACCGTCACGCCTCGATACGCGGCTCTTTGCGCTTTACCGCCCACACGAGACACTGATTTCCCTACATCAACCGCGGGTAAAATGCCCAGCTCAAACAACCCCGGCGAAAGGTAAATCTGCCCATCGGTAATAGAGATAAGATTGGTCGGAATGTACGCCGAAATATCCTGCGCTTCAGTTTCGATAATTGGCAACGCCGTCAATGAACCGCCGCCGAGTTCCTCACTCAGATGGGTCGCTCTTTCTAACAAGCGCGAATGAATATAAAAAATATCACCGGGAAAGGCTTCTCGCCCTGGTGGACGACGCAACAACAAAGACAATTCACGATAAGCGCGAGCGTGATGCGTCAAATCATCGTAGACAATCAGTACATCACGGCCCTGTTCCATAAAATATTCCGCGATGCTGGTCGCGGCATAAGGCGCAACATAGGCCAAGCCCGGTGGCTCGTTGCCTTCTGTCACTACCACAACCGTATATTCCATCGCGCCTTGTTCGCGCAACGTGGCAATAACTTTGGCAACACCAGACGCGCGCTGACCAATAGCACAATACACACACAAAACGTTTTTGCCACGCTGATTGAGAATCGTGTCCATGGCAATCGCTGTCTTGCCGGTTTGTCGGTCGCCAAGAATCAATTCTCGCTGCCCGCGTCCCACGGGTATCAAGGCGTCAATTACCTTAATGCCCGTTTGCAACGGCACACTCACGCCAGCTCGATCCATAATGGCTGGCGAAGGTCGTTCGATGGGCAAACGCTCGGTAGTTCCCAGATTGCCCTTGCCATCCAAAGGTTTACCGATTGGATTAATAATACGGCCAATCAAGCTATCACCAACCGGCACATCGACCACGTGACCAAGCCGTTCGACTTCATCACCGGCTTGCAAATGCCAGTATTCGCCAAGCAACACCACGCCAATTTCGTCTTCATCGACATTAAACGCGATGCCATAAATGTCACCGGAAAAAAGCAATAACTCGTCGTAGCCAACATTGGGCAAGCCAGATACTTTGGCAATCCCCGTGGCGACACTGGTAATCTTGCCGATTTCTCGTAGTGACAAAGCGGGTTCGAAGGATTCCCGAGCCTGTTTTAAATCAGCAAATAACCCGTCAAACATCGACATCATGAAGCCTGCTCTTGGCTTTTCTCAAGCTCAGGGCTTTGATCTTGAACGGCATTATGAGAAAGCATCACGTCATTGACTCGCTTGGTCAGCGTGGTCAGGTAATCAGCGATGCTCCAGCCAATTTTCTGGCCGTGGGAATTGATCTCAATCCCGCTAATCAAGTGAGCATCCGTGGCAAATTCAATCGCCACACCATCGCCCAATAAGCCATGTAACGCCTTGGTAATCTGGATGCTTTGTTTTTTAGGCAGATCAAACGCCGTATGCACGATTAATGCTTCAGTCGACTCTTGAAAAGCCGTTTGCAAACTGGTCTTTTCAGCGTCCGTTAATGCGTCTAAACGCTTCACAAAAACATCGGCCATACTGGCTTCCAAACTGGTGCCAGCCAGATCACTAAGCGCTTTGCGGACGATAGCAAACACTTCTTCTCGTGCTCGTTGACTTAGGGAATCTTTCAAACTCAGTTGTTCGTTTTTAAGCGCCAGCTCTAGTTTGTTGCGCAGCGCGTCGGACTCTTGTCGCACTTCTTCAAGCAATCGCGTCCGCTCGGCTTTCACTTCCTCGCAGACTTTGTTCATCTGCGTCGTACGTTGTTGGTCGAATTCCGCGTTCTTTTGTTGGAACGCTTCACGCTGTTGTTCCGCCTCGGCTCTTTTGCTATCGGCGTCGGCCAGTTCATCTGCAATGCGTTTTTCACGAGCGTCAATCGTATTCAGAATAGGACGGTATAAGAAATGCTTAAGCAACCAAACGAGGACCAGAAAATTGATCAGTTGCGCAATGACGGTAAACCAATCGATCAGCATAATTTATTGGCCTGCCGCTTGAGCAATGCCGTAATTCCAAAAAGGATTGGCGAATAGCAAAATCATCGATACGACAAAACAATAAATCGCCGTCGACTCGATCATCGCCAAACCAACAAACAAGGTTCGCGTAATCGTCGCCGAGGCATCCGGTTGTTGAGCTAAAGAGGTTAACGCCGTCGCCACCGCTTTACCTTCCCCTAATGATGGCCCGATTACACCGATGGCAATTGTTAGCCCTGCCGTAATAATCGAAACCATTGCAATCATTGTCATGCTGTCCATAGTTACTCCGTAAATGTTCATAGGTTTGATTCGTTTGTTTTTTGGGTTTCTGGTTGTTGAGCGGCTTTTTTCTGCGTTTGTGTTTTGGAGGAGTGAGTCGCCGCGGCGATGTACACGGTGGCGAGAATGAAAAAGATGTAAGCCTGCACAATGCCCGTTAGCAAACCGAGCAAGGTCATCACAATCGGAAATAAGAACGGTGTAATAGTCAGCAGAATCGCGATGATCATCGCACCACTCATCATGTTGCCGAACAATCGCACCGCCAACGCCAAGGTCCGCGATACTTCGCTGATAATATTAAACGGCAGCATAATGATGGTCGGCTGAGTATAGGAAGACAGATAACCACCCAAGCCCGTTTCCTGAATACCAAACAAAGGCACCGCAACTAACACACACAGAGCCAACGCTGCTGTGGTAGAAAGCGAACCTGTTGGTGGTTCAAAGCCCGGAATAATGGTGCCAAGAGCAGACACGGCGATAAACAAAAATAAGGTTCCCAGAAAACCGATGTATTTTTGCGGTTGGCTTAAACCTACTTCTTCGATTTGTTTATTAATGGTGATCACCACCACTTCTAGTGCATTTTGCCAGCGCGAGCGTTGCAAATTGTTGGACAGATTTCGAGTAATTAGAATCGACCCAACCACCAGCACTAACATCACCAACCAAGTAAACACTATGGTGGCATTAAGCTTTAGAAAACCCATTTGCCAATACACAATTAGATCTGGAGTCAGGTTCATAAACGCTCTTCTGTGTGAGAATGTTTTTCTTTAAGGGTATGAATCGGCTTGATAATGACTGGGTTGTCTTTCAAACGAATCAGCCGAGTCGCGAACAAACGCAAGATTATGAAGCCAAGCAAACCTAACAATAATTTCTGCCAATCATTGCCCAGAAACACATAAAAACTCACCATCACGACACTGATTCGAAACAACATGCTGAACAAAAACAAAGGCGCGACCACGCGACTGGAACCCAATCGGCGCACTGTCCACCACAATCCTGCAAAATAAAAAATCCCTAATAGCACGCCAACCAAGATTGCATAGGCAACGCCACCCCAAAAGTTGTCACCAAAATCAATTAACATCATCGCTGTCCTCCGGTTGGTGAATGTCTTTGTCTTCTTTTTGCACCCAATGCCACGCATTGAAGCAGCCTAAACACAGGCCCAAGACCAGCAACGCCAGCGTCCACGAACGATCACTTGGGTAAGTATCATCCAACCAAATGCCCAACGCCGCGCCAAGCACAGTTGGAATCGCAACCGACCAGCCAACCAAGCCCATCATCCCCAAACCAGACCAAACGGTTTTAGTCACATGTCGCTGTGCTTTTAGCTTACGCGCCGCGACCGAGCCCACTTGCTTGCTGTAGTTATTCTTCGCTTTCTGATTTAGAGAGCGATTTAGATTGCCCTCTAAATTGCGCTCCGTTTTGGGCGCGCTTTTGTCTTCATCATCGTCTTTCATGACACACTCGCATCCTGCTTAAACGCCACTAAACGCTGAACAAAACCGCTTTCCATCTTGGTCAATGCCGAACGCATTTTTTGCTCCTGCTCATCAAGCTGAATAAACTCGTCTTCCAGGGCATGACGTAAATCTTCTAATCCCATGCCATTCATGGCGTTACGCACGGAAATCCGCACATCGGCTCCAGCTTTCACCAACACGCCTTCATCAACAGCGATATAGGCTTCTTCTTCGCCTTCCACTTCAACCACTAAAATGCCCGCCGACAAAGACGCCACACAATCCAATCGATTCGGTAAAATACCAAACGCCCCTTTTGGCGTGGTTGCGACGATTCTCAGCACTTTTTTTTCTTCGCTAAATACTTTATGAGGCAGTAAAACCTTAAGCGTCATGTAGGCTTGTGGCATTTTCGTCCTCCTCGGCTTTTGGTTTATCTTCTGTTTTTGGTTGTGTTTTATCGTCTTCTTTTGGTTTATCTTCCGAGGCTTGCTTGCTTTTTTTATGGGCTTCGTCAATCGCGCCAATCATGTAAAGCGCGCTTTCCGGATAGTCTTCAAATTCATCTTGTAAAATCCGTTCGCAGCCATCTAAGGCATCATCAAGACTGACCAATTTTCCAGACATGCCAGTAAACTGTTCGGTGGTAAAAAATGGCTGAGTGAGAAAACGCTCTAAGCGACGAGCACGACCGACGACTTTGCGATCTTCAGGTGAGAGCTGCTCCATGCCCAGCATGGCAATAATGTCTTTCAATTCGCTGTATTGCGCCAAGGTGCGACGAATCTCTTGCGCGAGACCGTAGTGGCGTTTACCAATAATGCTCGGCGTCGCCATTTTGGAACTGGACTGCAAAGGATCAATGGCGGGATAAAGCCCTTCGCTGGCGCATTTACGGGATAACACGATGGAAGCGGAAAGGTGAGAAAAAGTATGCACAGCAGCAGGATCGGTAAAATCATCAGCAGGCACATACACCGCCTGAATCGAGGTAATCGCGCCGCTGCCGGTATTGGCAATGCGCTCTTCGAGTTGAGACAACTCGGTGCCCATGGTTGGTTGATAACCCAAACGTGCGGGCATTTGCCCCATCAAACCAGACACTTCCATGCCCGCTTGAATGAAGCGAAAAATATTGTCCACCAGCAGCAAGACATCACGGTGTTCGTCATCACGGAAATATTCCGCCATGGTCAAGGCGGCATGACCGACGCGAAAGCGCGCGCCCGGTGGCTCGTTCATTTGACCGAACATCATCACCATGTTGTCCAGCACACCTGCTTCTTTCATCTCGCGATAAAGTTCTTCACCTTCTCGACAACGCTCTCCGATGCCGCAAAAGATACTTACGCCCGCGTGTTGGCCGACCATGTTATGAATCATCTCAGTCAGCAAAACGGTTTTGCCCACGCCCGCGCCGCCGAACAAGCCGGCTTTACCACCACGCTCTAATGGCATTAAGACATCGATCACCTTGATGCCCGTTTCGAATACTTCGGTCTTGGTGGAACGTCTTGCTAACGGTGGCGGCTCGTTATGAACCGAACGCCATTCAACGTCGGTCGGCGCGTCTTTTTTATCAATCGTGTTACCGAACACATCAAACATACGCGACAAAATTCCTTTTCCCACGGGTGTTTGTAGTGGCTCGCCAGTGTCTTCCACTGGCATACCACGAGCAAGTCCTGGCGTCGGTGTTAACGCAATACCGCGCACCCGCTGATCATACAATTGGGAAGACACTTCGATAGCAATGCTGCTGTCTTTGCCTGTACGTAATAAAGTACGAATCGGAGGCAACTGATTGTCTGACGACATATTGTCAAAGTGGATGTCCACGACACTGCCGCGAATCGAGGTCACGGTGCCGATGTTTTGAGACGTAGTGGATGGCATAGGCTTCGAAAAATCCTTGATCTAAGAATGGAGACAGAGAAATGCCAACACAGTGTAATAAAAAAGCCTTTGTTCGCTCTGTGCACTAGCGAACAAAGGCACGGTTTACTCGTGATATTTAACGGATCGTCATGACGCACATTGCGCCAAGATGCTTCGCTGGTGATGAGTTGCCCTGTCATCTTCCAAGCGACCCTGTGATGGTTT
Organism: Marinomonas hwangdonensis; assembly: GCF_003721245.1. GTDB lineage: Bacteria > Pseudomonadota > Gammaproteobacteria > Pseudomonadales > Marinomonadaceae > Marinomonas > Marinomonas hwangdonensis. The sequence continues at coordinate 55,823 of NZ_RIZG01000013.1, forward strand.
TCACGCCGGTTTGCAGTAGTCGGTCAATCACGCCCATAACAAGATGAAAATGTTTCCAGCGTTAACACAACATCACAACAGGCCATCCACCACGTCCGTTTGGTTATGTCGATTTAAACCTATGTCGTTGCCCGCCTGCTGCCGGATGAATCAATTAAGGATCGCTTCCTTCAACAAAAATAGGTTTACCACCATAACCGCGCAATAACTGTTCTAACTCTTGGTGACTGATTTGAACCAGAACTGTTGTGCACGTAGATAGAATTTTGACCGGGCGTCGTACCCAAGATTCGTTTGATATCGGCAAGCAGCAAAGGCCGCGACAATAGCGGGTTATCGTGAAGGTAAATTTGACCAACTGACTATGGCAGAAATAATAGAGTTAAAATCGTGGCTTTAGGCTTAATAAGGGGGGGTGATCATTTATAACGCGTATTTATTTAAATGCACACCAGATTGAATGCTTTTATAAAATCTATTGTGATAATTTATACTGAAAAGCCTTATTATAGAAAGGTATGTATTAACTGTGCCATGTAAATAACAAATTTAATATCATAATTTGGATAGGATTTACTTAAGAGGATTTTATTAACATCAACAAACTATTAACCGTTTAAAAATGGCGGAATGGACGGGACTCGAACCCGCGACCCCCTGCGTGACAGGCAGGTATTCTAACCAACTGAACTACCACTCCAACACATTGTGCGTTTAACGTCTCAACAGACGTACTTTTTACATCAGCAAGATGGTGGGTGTGGAGGGGTTCGAACCCCCGACATTCGCCTTGTAAGGGCGACGCTCTCCCAACTGAGCTACACACCCGCTCGTAAGTTTTACATCCTCTGAGAGGAAGATGGCGGAATGGACGGGACTCGAACCCGCGACCCCCTGCGTGACAGGCAGGTATTCTAACCAACTGAACTACCACTCCAACACTTAACATCACATGTTGTCACAACACGGTCAACAAACAATTAGTACAACTCGCTAAGCAAGATGCCCTTCACTTGAAGACGGAGCGTATAATACATCAACCAAAAGTAATGTCTAATCTTTTTTTGAAAAAATTCAATTTTTTATTAGAAACAAGCATTTAACCAAGTCTGCGGTGTATTTTAGACAACCCATATTGTCAAGAACCTCGATTAACGATGAAAAGACGCGACTTCACTTTTTGATAAATAGCGCCACTGCCCAATATCAAGATCAAGGTTAATTTCGCCTATCTGTTCGCGGTGCAAACCGACCACTCGATTTCCAACAGCCGCAAACATACGTTTCACTTGATGAAACCTACCTTCGGTAATGGTTAACAGCACTTCTTTGGGGGCTACTTGCTCAAGCTTGGCTGGTCGCGTTAGCTCTGACTCCCCTTGAAGCAAAAGACCATGTTTGAACTGCATAATTAAACCATCAATGGCTTCTAAAGGAATCGCTCTCGACAGCTGGACACGATATACCTTGCAACAATCGCTACTAGGCTGTGTGACAGCAAAAGACCAACGCCCGTCATCGGTAATCAACACTAAACCGGTGGTGTCTGCGTCTAAACGACCGGCAATATGCAGTTCAGAAACTTTATCGACATTAAGGTGGTGAAATAGAGAGGGATACACTTCGTCGATATTAGAGCAAACGGTACTGGCAGGCTTATTCATCACTATATAACGAAAATCGCGCGGTGTTAGCCTGACACCATTTAAAAGCACTGTATTGTTCTCATGCACTTGCATCGACTCATTCGTTGCGGTTACCCCATTCACGAGAACAGCACCGCTACAGATACACTGAACGGCTTCTTGTCTGCTCAACTCGGTACTTTTACAAACAAACTTATCAAGACGCATAAAAACGGATCCACGAATAAAAAAATGCACAGGCCAGCGTAAAGCTGACCTGTGCCATTAACACGCAACATGTTAAACACTTTTAAGAAAAGATCACGCCTTTCTTCAATAGAAAGCAGCCGTAACCTCTCCCTTCTCCAGTCACAACAAAAGCGTAGGCTTTTTTTGCCGCGTCATAAAAAGCGAAACGCTCTAACGACCCCATTTCCGCATTGTCACTGTCAGCGGCTTTTAGTACAGCGGCGAATTCTTGCTGCACTTCTGGCATCACAGATTCGTCTTCGCCTACCACTTGCATACGAGTCACAGGCTGCTCAACAAAGGTATCCAACGGCAATACCGATAAAATTGCCTTAGCCGCTTGAATGACGTTCACGCCATCTAAACGAATAACTGGTTTTCCAGCCGCCATCGAAGCCGCTGGAAAATTACGATCGACCAGAACGATGTCATCACCGTGCCCCATGGTGCGTAGCACGTTCAGTAATTCACCACTTAGCAAAGGATCTATATTTTTTAGCATGTTTTTTCCCTAATCACAGATAGGCTGAAAGCAAATATTGATAATCTATTTTTGCTGCACGATAGCGGCTTTATGCTGTAAGCGGCTTTGCTTTTGGTCGATGATGACAGCAAGAATAATCACCACCCCTTTAATGACCATTTGCCAAAATTCGCTCACGCCCATCATCACTAAGCCATCGGCCAAAATACCAATAACGAAAGCGCCAATCAGCGTCCCCATAATGGTGCCGCGACCACCAGCCAATGAAGTTCCACCCAATACCACGGCGGCAATGGCGTTCATTTCAAAAGAGACACCCGTTGCTGGATGACTGGCCACCAGTTGTGAAGACACCACAATGCCCGCAATCGCTGCACAAAAACCAGAAATGGTGTAAACCCAAACTTTGACGCTACGCACTTTCACACCAGACAATTCGGCAGAATGTTCGTTATCCCCAATGGCAAACACATGACGGCCAAATTGCGTTCTTTTGGCAATGTAGGCAATCACAGCGGCAAGGATAAACATCATCCAAATGGCGTAAGGTAAACCCAAAAGTTTCGCAGATCCAATTAACTCAAACCCCGTATTGCCCAGCTGTTCATTACCGGATAAACCCGTAAAGGTTTCACCGCCAGACAACAACATGGACGCACCACGCACAACATACATGGTGCCCAAGGTACAAATAAAAGGCGCGACGTTATAACGGGTGATCAAAACACCGTTAACAGCGCCTATCAAACCACCAATAACCAAAACGATAGGCACAATCAGCCAAACACTAGGAAAAATAGCGATGCCAAACATTGGCAAGACGATTCCCTTAGTAATCAGCCAACCCGCGACCATGCCACAAAACCCCAGAATCGCACCAATAGAAAGGTCGATACCTGCGGTGATAATGACGAAGGTGATACCAAGTGCCAAAAAGGCGTTGATGGCGATGTGCTTCACCATGATAACCACACTACTCGGTGCCAAGAACCCAGGCACCATAAAGGTGAAGAAAGCGAGGATTAAAAACAACGCAATAAAGGTACGCATTTTTAACGCCAGTAATAACAGACTCTCGCCAGAGAAAACCGACGATGGTTGAGATGCAATATTTTGAGAAGTTTTCATATTAAAGTCCTTGCGCGCTTGCTGACACAAGTGCAGATTCTGTGGCTTCAGATCGAAGTATATTGGCGGTTAGTTTGCCTCCGGACATCACCAGAATGCGATCAGAAACCGCCATGATTTCTTTCAGGTCAGAGGTTGAGAACAATACCCCTATTCCCTGTTCTGAAAGTGTCACCATCATGTTAAACACGTCGCCTTTGGCACCGATATCGATGCCGCGAGTCGGCTCATCCAATAACAACACTTTCGGACTGGTTAACAAAGTTCGACCAATCACCACTTTTTGTTGGTTACCACCGCTCAATGCGCGTATTTCAATATCAGGAGACGATACCTTGATGGATAAATCGCCAATGGCGGACGTCACCGCCTCGGCTTCGGCTTTTTCATCGATGGAAAAACGATGTTTAAGTCGACGCCACAAGCTCGAAATCGTCATGTTATTGCTCACTGACGAAATGGGGAAAATGCCGTTCTTTTTTCGATCTTCTGGTACCAAACAAATGCCCAATTTAATGCGTTCACTGGTGTCCATGTTGCCAGGCACTTTATGCCCCGCAATCTCCACCTCGCCTGAGTATTCTTGCAAACCCAGTAAACATTCCATTAGCTCGGTTCGACCTGCGCCCATGAGTCCATACACGCCCACAATTTCACCGGATTTCACATTCATCGACACGTCATCAACCAAGGTAAGACCCATTTCGTTGATCAGCTTAATGTTTTTGACATTGAGCACCGGCTCGCCAAATTCACGACCTGGTTTTAAGAAAGTAGACACAGGATCGCTACCCAGCATTTCTCTGACGATCCACGGCACATCGATGTCTTTGACCTGCGCTTCAGACTGGAAATGCCCATCGCGTAAAATCGCAATGTAATCACCAATCGCCATCAGCTCTTCTAAGCGATGGGAGATATAGATGATAGAAACACCTTGAGCGGTTAAATCTCGAATCACTTTGAACAGCAACTCGACTTCGGTTTTACTCAACGCCGAAGTGGGCTCATCCAAAATCAGCACATCCGCTTCATCGGCCAAGGCTTTGGCGATTTCAATCAACTGCTGCTGACCAACTTTCAAGTTAGACAGCAATTCAGATGGCGCGATGTCTTGATCAAGACGTGCCATTAGCTCAGCAGTCACTCGGTGTTGCTCCGCTGTGTCTAGCGGCATCAGGCCATGCTGTTTTTCTCGTCCCAAGAAGATATTTTCTGCCACCGTGAGATTACCAAACAGGTTCAGCTCCTGGTGAACCATACCAATACCTTTGGCGGCGGCATCACGAGTATGCTGAAAAGACACGGCTTCATCGTTTAAATAAATGGCGCCTTTGCTTGGCTGCTGAACACCGGCCAGAATTTTCATCAAGGTGGATTTACCCGCACCGTTTTCACCTATGATGACGTTCACCTTGCCACGATAAACTCGGTAATCCACTTCGTTTAACGCGATCGTGCCTGGGTAAATCATGGAGATTTTTTCAGCGCGAATGACGATGTCTGCGTTAGCTTGGCTCATCATTTGCCTCCACGAGTAATCTGCATTGGCACAGCGTCACTGATGACATTTTGATCTATGGTAATTGCAGCAATAACAGAAGCTGTTTCACCGACCCAGCTAGCATCGGGCTCACCAATAGCCGCCATGGCGCGATTATTAAACTCTCGGGAGATTTGAGCGAAACGAATCTGATTTTTGAAATCATCAAACAACACATATTGAGAGGCATCACGAATCGCATTACCTTTGATGATGCGGCCAACTTGTAAGTCGATATCGGTCTCGCCTACTTTCAGCTTAACCACGCCTTTCATTTTGCCTAAATCCACGCTTTCGATGGTGCCATCTAAACGCACAAAAAAGCTTTGCTTGGTGTTAATTTGCTGCGCATCCAACTGGGATTTAATACTTTCCCACGGGGTGAATGCTTGTGTTGCTTCAGGCAAGACTTTTGGCTGCCAAAGCTGATCGGCTACTTCCGACAAAGTAAAGTCTGCAAAGCTAACCACGGCATTTGGATCTTTAGGGATAATAGGATTGCCTTCAGCATCTAAGTCCGTAACAGTACAGGCTGTCAGCAGATTAAGGCAGGCAATAAGCCCGATACAGTGAAAGAGTTTTTTATAAGACATAATGATACCCAAGGAGCCGGAACAACGAGTACGTCATTCCGGTTCTGGTGATTATTGTTTTAGGGCGAAATTGCTTAGGTGTTTTGCATTGGAACTATCGATCAACACACAGTCCATTAACTGCTTCTCAGGCAATCCAGTTGAACCCGTACGGATGAATTGATCGGCTTGTTCCACTACACGCTGCGCTTGTGCGTAAGCAGGCTGCATAATAGTTGCTTTGATGTTGGAACCTTTTAAGATCGAGTCGCGCGCGTAATCTAAGCCATCAAAACCTATAATGAAAACATCGTTACGGCCCGCTGCTTGTAGCGCGGCTTCTGCTCCCAAGGCCATAGAATCATTACCTGTGAACACGCCTTTAATGTTTGGATTCGCTTGTAAAATCGACTCCATACGACTAAACGCTTCGGTTTGACTCCAGTTGGCAGACTGACGAGCTACCATTTTGAGCTCTGGGAAGTTATCAACGATATCATGGAAACCTTCACTACGTACTTGCGCGTTAGTGTCGGACTCTGGCCCTACTAGCTCAACGTATTCACCGCCTTCGCCCATTAATTCTACAAACTTCTCACCAGCAAGCTGAGCGCCTTGGAAGTTATTCGATACGATTTGCGTGACAGCGATACCGGTTTTATTGATTTCACGGTCGTACAGAAAAGCTGGGATTCCGGCTTTTTTCAAACGCTCTAGTGATCCAATACTGGCATCTGCGTCCGCATTATCCAAAATCACCGCTTTGGCTTGACGTGCAATGGCTGTTTGTATCAATTGATTTTGCTTATTCAAGTCTCCGTCATGAGATGCCACCAGGGTGTCGTAACCTAACTCCTTCGCTTTTGCATCCGCTCCTTGAGCACCCGCTTTAAAAAAAGGATTGTCATGAGAAGGGGTAATAATGGCGATCAAGCCATTGCTAGCTAAAACGCTGGTGCTGGCTAAGGTTAGCAAGGTTGCAGCAAGGCAAGATTTCAAGAAGGTTTTCTTTTTCATGGTCTGTCTCCGGTATGCTTATTTTTATTAAAATACATCGAATAGCAAACGATTGCGTAATCGTTTGCTATTTTTATCGCAAGCACACGGAGCTTGTCAATGAATTCTTGACCAATTATAAAAAAACTATATTTATCATACAGTTAAGAAGAAAAAAGTAGGAATATCTGATGTAATTTAACGACAAACAATCAAGCAACTGAATTATATGGACTTTTCTATTCGAAAAGACTTCCAACAAGCCCTATTCTCAATCTTAAAACGCGTTTTTCGTCTAAAATCGAGCAGAGAGCTCAACAATCTGAAAGGAAAATACACAGAAAATAACAAGACATCGGCGCTATCTTGTCAAAACAGCAGCGACCGACGAACGAACCACTAGGTTGGGCTCCAACATAATCATCCTGCCCTCTTGGCGTGGATTTTCAATCCGCTCAATCATGGTACTGATCGCTAACTCGGCTAATTGCTCTTTAGGTTGATTGATAGTGGTTAAAGGCGGGCTAAAATAGGCAGAATACAGACAGTTATCATAACCAATGACAGACAATTGCTGCGGGATCTTAATACCAGATAACTGCGCTTCGCTCATGGCCCCCATTGCCATGGCATCATTACCGATAAATACCGCACTCGGCAAATTCGCACAAGATAACAGTTGGCGCATCCCTAATTTACCGCCTTCAAATTCGAAATCAGACTCAATCACCCAGTCGTCTTGAACGCCCAGATTTGCTTGCTCCATAGCCTCAATAAAACCGTCCAAACGCTGCTTCGCAGGCAACTTTTCTAACGGACCACCAATGTAGGCAATGCGTTTATGACCTTGCTCTATAAGGTGCTGAATGGCCAGATGCGCGCCTTTTACCGAGTTGTCTTGAATGCGATCAACATAGTCATCAGAGGGACCCCAATCCATTACCACCATAGGCAAATTACGCTGGCCGATCAAAGAGCTAAACAACGAGTCGTCATAGGCGGAACACATGACCAAAATGCCATCAACACGTTTTTGCGTCAGCATTCGTAGATAAGAATTGGTTTTTTCGAGCTCGCCATCGGTATTACAAAGCACAAGATTGTAACCTTCTCGATAACAACACTTCTCGACTTCGTTGACCAATTCAGCAAAAAAGGGATTCAAGGTGGTGGTGACTAACATACCAAGGCTTTTGGTATTTTTTACCTTTAAGCTGCGAGCCACGGCACTGGGCGCATAGTTGAGCTCCTCAGCGGCTTGGAGAACCCGTTCTTGTGTCGCTTTCGCCACAAAGCGCGTTTTATTCAAAACATGAGAGACTGTGGTAGTTGATACTCCAGCCAGCAACGCAACGTCTTTGATAGTCGCAGACAAACTTATACTCCCTTTTGATCTATCTCAAGAAGAAACCAAAACATCAAATTCTATAAAAAAACACATCAAATTCAATCTCAGTAGAAAATACAAAAACTCAGCACTAAAAATACGCTTAACAAATTTGTTAAAGTACAAAACTGAATTTTTTAACTTTCGTGACTAATGAGTTTAAACTAAAACACGGATCTTGATTTAGATTAAAAAGGGGCTTTTTAAGAATCTTCAAAAAAACATAAAAGATAATAAGGAATTTTATTAGGACAGAATAGTAGCATACGCGAATAGTAAGCTTTATAAGGATACGACATCATATTGATGTGAGATTAAGGCTTATATTTAAGAAATATAATAATAAACTTTGATTTAAACCATACTTAACAGGTTAAGTAATGGCGGAATGGACGGGACTCGAACCCG
>NZ_RIZG01000014.1 GCF_003721245.1 Marinomonas hwangdonensis
AAAGTGTCCAACTTTATGGGGTCACTTCAATTTGACGGGTTTTTTTATTTAATCGATGTTGTATTCCATCGTTAAAGGCGCGTGATCTGAGAAACGCTGTCCTTTGTAGATAGAGCCACCTTGGATGAGGTCTTTTAAACCCGGGGTGGTGATCTGGTAGTCCAGACGGCCACCTTCGTCGAGTTTCCAAGCGCGCTCGTAATCTGGCCACCAGGTGTATTGCTTGTCCTGTTTGCTGATTTGACGAAAGGCGTCTATGTATTCCATTTCGTTGAATATTTCGTTGATCCACTTACGCTCTTCAGGCAAAAACCCCGAGTTACGTTGGTTCACGAACCAGCTGCTGACGTCGATAGGAGACCGAGCCACATTAGCTGTACCGCAAAAAATAAACTCACGACGCTTGCGGCGTGTTTTGATTAGGTGGTTTTTAAACCCTTCCATGAAGCGATACTTATGTTCTTGTAGCGCTTCCTCATGGTTGGAGCCATGGGGTGTTAAAAAAGCCCCAACGCTGACTTTGTCGAAGTCCGCCTGAATAAAACGTCCTTCAAAGTCGCATTCTGGGAATCCCATTCCGGTCATGATGGCCTTTGGCATGGTTTTACTGTAAATGGCCACGCCGGCTTGTTCAGGGTTTTCCATGGAGTCAAAAAAATACGTATTGAACTCGGGTGGAAAAAACACGCTGTCATTTAGGCTGCGTTCATCGGCTTGTATGTCTTGCAGACACACAACATCTGGGTTCTGACGAACCATCCATTCAAAAAAGCCGCGATCTGCTGCTTGTCTTATACCGTTTACATTAAGGCTGATGACCTTCATTTCTGGTCCCTACAATTCCTAGCCGTGTGTTATATTAGTACCTATCCAATGTTGGCTTGGCTTCGCGCGTTCTTGGCGGTGCTGAGTTGTGTATTATCTATCTTTCTGGAGTTGGCATGAAACCTTACCAAAGAGACTTTATTGAATTCGCTATTGAACAAAACGTACTGCGCTTTGGCGAATTTACTCTTAAATCAGGCCGTGTGAGCCCTTACTTTTTTAATGCAGGCCTATTTAGCTCTGGCGAAGCATTAGCAAAGTTAGGACGCTTCTACGCGGCCTCATTAATGGAAGCAAACGTTCCATTCGATGTTCTATTTGGCCCTGCTTATAAAGGCATTCCTTTAGCGACCACAACCGCTGTGGCTTTGTATGACCATCATAATGTAGACACACCATACGTTTTCAACCGTAAAGAAGCAAAAACTCACGGCGAAGGCGGTTCTCTTGTCGGTGCCCCGCTGGCGGGTAGCGTCATGATCATTGATGACGTTATTACCGCTGGTACGGCTATCCGAGAAGTGATGGCCATTATACAAGACGCCGATGCACATCCTGCCGGTGTACTTATTGCTCTGGACCGTCAAGAGCGAGGCCAGGGCACCTTGTCTGCGATTCAGGAAGTCGAACGTGACTTCGGTATGCCGGTGATCAGTATCGTTTCTCTCAATGACATCATGACTTACTTAGCAGAACAAGATTCACCTGAATTTGCCAAGCATCTTGATGCAGTGAAAGCCTATCGTCTTGAGTACGGTATCTAATTCGTTCTCGTTTTGCTCTTTTTCGTTTCGTTCAATGTGGTTAAGGTTTGGGGTTCGCCTCAAATCTTAACGATTTAACATCAAATTTTGTGCCAAAACGCTCCATTGTTCGGGCCAAATCTCCATGGGTTTCACTTTAAATTCGCTGCGCACATAATGGCGAATCTTTCCTTCGATAATCGCGATTAAAAAATTGGCGCAAGGGGCCACGCCCATCGCAGGTCGTAATCCCTGTTTTAGGTCAGCTTCACGCATAACCTGTTTCAACTGAGTTTCAATACGGTCAAACACTTGCGTGATTCGCAGACGCAAGCGATCCGTTTCTCCTGAGAGCGCATCAGCGGTTAATAATCGGCACATGCCTGGGTTATTTTCCGCAAACCCCAACACCAGGGTGGTAATCATCTCGACACGACCGATGACGTTGCTTTCCTCTTGGATAATACGATTAATACGCGTAAAAAGTGTTTCTTCAATAAATTCAATGAGCCCTTCGAACATTTTCGCTTTACTAGGAAAATGGCGGTATAGCGCCGCTTCCGATACGCCGACTTGCTTGGCGAGCGCGGCGGTGGTGATGCGCGCTCCTGGGCTACTTTCTAGCATTTGCGCCAGTGCCTGCAATATTTCTGTGCGACGATCGTTTTTCTTGTTGCTCATTGGTCGTATCCAGTTTCTATTCAGTCTTTCTTTATCTTACTAATAAGAATAAAGCATTTATTCACCCAGTTTGGTGTTGGAAATCAGAGTGCCGACGCCTGTGTCGGTAAATATTTCTAGCAAGGTCGCGTGCGGTACTCGGCCATCAATAATGTGAGCGCTGGTGACGCCCGCGTTGACGGCAGACAGAGCGCAGCTAATTTTAGGTAACATGCCACCGTAAATGGTGCCGTCTGCAATCAGTGCATCCACTTGAGCCGTTGTTAGCCCAGTCAGTACATTGCCTTGCTTGTCTTGCACGCCGGAAATGTTGGTGAGCAGCATGAGCTTTTCTGCGCCAACGGCTTCGGCGACTTTGCCCGCGACAAGGTCGGCATTAATATTGTATGAGTTGCCTTGATCGTCGACACCAATCGGCGCGATAACCGGAATTAGATCACTGTTTTCGAAGAACTTTAAGAAGCTGGTGTCGACGCTGGCGACTTCGCCAACGTGGCCAATATCCACTTGTTCCGGTGTGCTCATGCCTTCCGCTTGGTGTTTGACAAATAGCTTCTTGGCTTTAATAAAACGGCTGTCTTTGCCAGTGATGCCAATGGCTTTGCCGCCCGCTTCACAAATTAAGTTAACGATTTCTTTGTTTACTTGGCCGCCCAGCACCATTTCAACCACATCCATGGTCGCTGTGTCAGTGACGCGCATCCCATTGATGAATTTGGACTCTATATTTAATTTAGTGAGCATGTCGCCAATTTGTGGGCCACCACCGTGAACAACGATAGGGTTGATTCCAATGGCTTTCATCAAAACGATGTCTCGTGCAAACCCAGCTTGTAGGGTTTCGTCGGTCATGGCGTTGCCGCCGTACTTAATAACCAATGTCTTACCAGCAAAGCGCTGAATATAAGGAAGCGATTCGCTTAAAACCTTAGCGACGTCTAAAGCAGATTCACGAGAAAAAGCCACGGATTACATACTCCTGTAAAAAAGGGTTGTGCGGAACGAATGCAAACTAATCGAGAGTTTTCATAATGTATAGGCGACTAGCTTATCAACTTGCTGTGGCAAAACGATGACAGCCAAGGCTAACAACGAGTGTAAGTGACCACTTAGAGGTAAAATAATAACGTGATACGAGCGGATTAACTATAGAAAATTGTATGAAAATTACCAAGTATGGGCTTATGAAAGTAATTTTCTTTTTTGGCGCGAGAGATGGTTGAGTGAATCGACTTACCCGCACTCAAAAGGTGAAATATTCTCACCCTTCGAGTGCGGGTCTTGCGTATTTAGCCTTGTTTACCCTTATTTATTTTGTGCCCGTGTGACCAAAGCCACCTTCGCCGCGTTCGGTGCTTTCGAATTCGGTCACGATATTAAATTCAGCTTGAACAACCGGTAATAAAACCAGCTGGGCAACACGTTCACCTGGTTCGATCGTGAAGGTGGTGTTGCCACGGTTCCAGCAAGACACCATGAGTTCGCCTTGGTAATCTGAATCGATCAACCCCACCAAATTGCCCAAAACAATGCCATGCTTATGCCCTAGCCCAGAACGTGGCAATATCGTAGCGGCCAGGTTTGGGTCTTGAATGTAAATAGACAAGCCCGTTGGTAGTAGCCGTGTTTCTCCTGGAGCTAGTTCGATTGCTTGATCAAGGCAAGCGCGTAAATCTAGGCCAGCAGAACCTTGGGTTGCGTAGGTTGGCAGAGGAATCTCTTTACCGATTTTGTCGCTAAGGATTTTTAATTGAATTGCTTGTTTCATGGTGACTGTCTCATTGTCTTTTAATTGATAAATACTTTGTCAGGCTAGGATTGAGTCTGTTGTTGAATAAACTCAACGAGTTGTTCTGCAAGCGCATTTTTTGTGGTTTTGTCCGGTGACCACGTCTTGTCTTTGGTGATCACGGTGACTTGGTTGTCGTCTTGGTTAAAACCAATGTCCGCGCGTGACACGTCGTTCGCGATGATGATGTCCAGACCTTTTCGTTCGAGTTTGCTTTTTGCGTATTCGATCACGTTTTGCGTTTCTGCCGCAAAGCCAACCAGAGTTTTGGCACGTTTTTGTTGGGCGAGGGTGGCGATGATATCTGGATTTTTAACGAGCGTCAGGGTGATTTCATCGGTGTCGGATTGCTTTTTCATCTTTTGGTCGTTAGCCGCTTTCATTTTGAAATCGGCCACGGCAGCGGCGCCAATGAATACATCCGCTTGTGTGATCATACTTTGCTCGCAAGCGGCGAGCATCTCATCAGCGCTTTTTACGGCAATGATTTTCGCGCCAGCCGGTGCGGTGATTTGCACTGGGCCACTAATTAAAGTGACTGTCGCGCCACGAGCCATGGCGGCGGTGGCGAGAGCGTAACCCATTTTGCCTGAACTGTGATTGCTAATAAAACGAACAGGGTCGATAGCTTCCATAGTTGGACCGGCGGTGATGACCCAATGTTGGTCAGCCAAATCTTGTTTAACTTGAGCCTTGTCGAAGTGCGTCATTATGGTGTTAAAAATATCGCCCGGCTCGCTCATGCGTCCAGGGCCAATGTCACCACAGGCTTGAGCGCCATCGGCTGGGCCAATGTTGAGTATACCGCGTTCGGTGAGTAGCTTGGCATTGGCTTGTGTAGCGGGGTGTTTCCACATGGCTTGGTTCATTGCAGGAGCAAGTAAAACAGGGGACTCTGTCGCCAAACATAAGGTGCTTAATAAGTCGTTTGCCATGCCTTGAGCATAACGTGCCATGAAGTCAGCCGAAGCGGGTGCAATGACAATTAAATCGGCCCATTTCGCTAATTCTATGTGTCCCATTCCTGCTTCGGCATTTGGGTCTAATAAGGTACTGCGCACAGGGTGACCAGAAATGGCTTGCAGCGTCATTTCGGTGACAAAGGCTTTTGCACCGTCGGTCAACACGACCTGAACGTCAGCCCCCGCCTTAGTTAACAAACGAATCAGTTCGATGCTTTTATAAGCCGCAATGCCACCGGTAATGCCTAATAGAATGCGTTTTTGAGCGAGATTTGACATAAAAAACTTCTCAATTCGTGCTGTGGTCGATAAAGTGAGCAATAGGCAGGACGCCGTTCTCATTAAAATTGAATGCAAGATTAACATGAATCAAGGACTAGATCATGAGTATTAAACACTGGCCAGAGCAAGAAAGACCCCGAGAAAAGTTGATTCATCAGGGGGCGAGTGCGCTGAGTGATTCCGAATTGCTGGCGATTTTTCTTCGTACTGGCACACAAGGTATCAGTGCCGTTGAGCTGGCTCGACAGGTGTTATCCCAATTCGGCGGTTTACGTGCGTTAATGTCAGCCAGCCGCGAGGAGTTTTGCCAAGGTTTTGGCTTGGGTGACGCAAAATACACGCAACTGCAAGCCGTGTTAGAAATGTCGAAACGACATTTACAAGAACAACTGATGCGCGAAACTGTCTTCACCAGTGCTGAGCACGTTAGAACCTACCTTTCTTCACAACTGCGCCATTCTCAACGAGAAATATTCGCGGTGCTCTTCTTAGATACCCAGCACAGGCTTATTCGTTATCAAGAGCTCTTTATGGGCACCATAGACGCCGCGGCAGTTTACCCACGAGAAGTGGTCAAAGCGGCACTGCAATATAATGCCGCTGCGGTTATCTTGGCCCACAATCATCCTAGTGGTGTGGCGGAGCCCAGTCAGGCGGATATCAGCATTACGGGCAAAATCAAACGCGCTCTGGACCTTGTGGACGTGCGATTGCTCGATCACTTTGTAGTGGGCGATGGCTCGCCTGTTTCCTTGGCTGAGAGAGGCTTGGTGTAGGCCTGAATTTAGATAATAAGTCGCCTTTTAAGAAAAACACAGTGATGCTCGGTAGAGGTAGGCGCGAGTTTCGATATGGGGCATCACTGTGTTTTTCTTTGGAATTTTTGTTTGACTATGCCAGTTGATCATTTTTTTAACAAAAGAATTGCTCAATGGGTGGGGTTATGGGAAAATGCGCGCCGCTATATCCTCGGTATGGGATTTTTTTGATTCATAAGGAATCATGCTCCGCCTGAGGAAGTGAAACACTTCCAATAATCTTTCTGGATAGCAAAAGGTATTTAATTATGTCTCGCGTATGTCAAGTTACTGGGAAACGTCCTGTTACAGGTAATAATGTTTCTCACTCAAAGCGTCGTACTAAGCGTCGTTTTCTTCCTAACCTTCACTGGCACCGTTTTTGGGTCGAAGGTGAAAACCGCTACATCCGTTTACGTGTATCTTCTAAAGGTATGCGTATTATCGATAAAAAGGGCATCGAAACAGTTCTTGTTGAAATGCGCGCTAACGGCGAAAAAGTATAAGGATCTGAATCATGGCTTCTAAAGGCGCTCGCGATCTAATTCGCATGGTATCTTCTGCTGGTACTGGTCACTTTTACACAACTGACAAGAACAAGCGTAATACTCCAGACAAACTTGAAATGAAAAAGTTTGACCCTGTTGTACGCCAGCACGTTATGTACAAAGAAGCGAAAATTAAGTAATTTTCGGTCTTAGTCAAAAGGAACCGACTCAACGAGTCGGTTTTTTTGTATCTAGTAAACGCTATTCAGTGACTAACGCAGTATGATTTGTGTATATCTTGTCATTATTGAGGTGAATTGTGCCTGAATTACCAGAAGTAGAAACCACGTTACGGGGTATTGAGCCTAAGCTTGTTGGGCGTTCTCTGGCTCAGGTTGATATTCGCCAGCCAAAATTGCGCTGGCCAATCACACCTGAATTACCCTCTGAGGTGGTTGGGCAAAAGATCACGCACCTTTCGCGACGGGGTAAATACATTGGTATTCATACCGACAAAGGCACGGTTATTGTGCATCTTGGTATGTCTGGCAGTTTGTATTTTGTGCCGGCGGAGACGCCGCCGTTGTTTCATGATCATGTGGATTTTTGTTTTTCCGATGATGATGTCTGGTTAAGGTATACGGATCCTCGTCGTTTTGGTGCTATCTTGTGGACAACACAGGATTGGAATGAACACGAGTTGATCAAGCACCTAGGGCCTGAACCTTTATCCGATTTGTTTCACGCTGATATGTTGTACGCGCGAGCAAAGGGCCGCAAAGTCCCGATTAAGACCTTTATCATGGACAGCAAGGTCGTGGTTGGGGTGGGTAATATATACGCCAACGAGGCGCTTTTTAAAGCCGGTATCCGCCCTGACCGTTTGGCGGGTAAGATCAGTAAGGCCCGTTTAGTCAAGTTGGTTGAATGCATCAAAGTGGTGCTAGCGGCAGCCATTAAACGGGGCGGCACGACGTTAAAAGACTTTGTGGGTGGCGATGGTAAACCCGGTTATTTCAAGCAAGAGTTGGCCGTGTATGGTCGAGCAGAAAAACCTTGTGTGTTGTGTGGCGCGCCTTTGAAGGAAATTCGTCAGGCGCAACGCAGTACGGTTTACTGCAAACATTGCCAATCTTAATAGTGCTTATTTATTCGGCATAAGTATTGCTCGCATGACTTGTTGGTGCGTCAATGGCACTATCAGTTTGTGGCGAAAAAGCGCGTTTGAGGCGGCTTTTTTGTACGAAATAAAAAAATGTAGGCTAAAATGTGCAGATTACATTGCGGTATTCTGCTATTCGGTTTATTTTTGACCAGTTAGGCAGGTTTCCATGCCGCCTAGAATATATTACATAGAAGAGGAATTGGAATGAAAGCTGTCTTTCTTGCGTCAGCAACGGCGCTGGCCATTGCATCAAGCATGGCTCATGCAGCCACAGAACCTGCTGTTGTTTACGATCAAGCAGGTAAATTTGATAAATCTTTTAATGAAGGCGTTTACAACGGCGTTAAAAGATACACCGAAGAAACGGGTGTAAAAATCCGTGAATTCGAACCGAAAAACGAAGCACAAGTAGAGCAAGGTTTGCGTCGTCTTGCGAATCGCGGCTATTCGCCTATCGTGACGGTTGGTTTTAACATGACGTCGTCTGTTGAAAAAGTGGCGAAAGACTTTCCTAATGTTCAATTTACTATTATTGACGGTGTGATTGATCTTCCTAACGTTCAATCGGTTGTCTTTAAAGAACACGAAGGGTCATTCCTTGTCGGCGCATTGGCTTCTATGGCCTCTAAAACCGATAAAGTCGGTTTTGTCGGTGGTATGGATATTCCGCTGATCCGTAAATTTGGCTGTGGTTACGAGCAAGGCGTAAAATACGCGTCTTCTAGCGCTACTGTGCTACAAAATATGACGGGGTCAACCGGTGCGGCGTTTAATGACCCAACAAAAGGCTCTGAATTAGCGAAGAGCCAATTCTCACAAGGCGCTGATGTGATTTTTGCGGCTGCGGGTGGTACGGGTATCGGTGTTTATCAAGCGGCGAAAGACGGTGGAAAACTGGCGATAGGTGTGGATTCTAACCAGAACCATATTCAGCCAGGCACCATGCTAACGTCCATGGTAAAGCGCGTGGATGAAGCAGCTTACAAAACTTACGAAGACGCTGCAGCGGGTACTTGGAAACCGGGTTTAGTGGTTTTAGGTTTGGCTGAAGGCGGAGTGGATTGGGCGTTAGATGACAACAACGCCAATTTAATTACCGAAGAAATGAAAGCTGAGCTAAACGACATTCGCGCTAAGATTGTCAGTGGTGAGATCAAGGTTCACGACTACATGTCTGATAACACGTGTAACTACTAAGTTGCATTAGGAAACAGTTGCCTGCTTTTTGTGGGCAACTGTTTTTTTTACCTTAGCATTTTTACTTCCAAGCAGATGAATTCTTTTAGATATGACGAATCAAACAATGCCATACGCAATTGAATTGCGTGACATCAGTAAACGTTTTGGTGCGGTTCAGGCCAACAAAGACATTTGCTTACAAGTTCCTGCGGGCACTATTCACGGTATTATCGGTGAAAATGGCGCTGGGAAATCCACTTTGATGAGCATTATTTACGGCTTTTATGAAGCGGACACGGGTCACATTGAAGTAGACGGTAAGCGTGTTGAAATTCGTAATTCTCAGGATGCCATTACAGCAGGGATAGGCATGGTGCATCAGCATTTTATGCTGGTGGATACTTTTAGCGTTTTGGAAAATGTTATTTTAGGTGCAGAAGGCGGCGCCTTGTTAAAGGGTGGCGTGGCGGCGGCACGAGTGGAATTACAGCGTTTAGCGAATGAATACAGTTTAGACATTGATGTGGATGCCATCGTCGAAGAACTTCCGGTGGGTTTACAGCAGCGTGTTGAAATTTTAAAGGCTCTATACCGCGGCGCTCGCATTCTTATTCTCGATGAGCCAACCGGCGTGTTGACCCCTCAAGAAGCGGACCATTTGTTCCGTATTCTAAAAGCCCTGAAAGATCAGGGTGTTACTATTTTATTAATCACTCACAAATTGCGTGAGATCATGGCTTCCACCGATAACGTATCCGTGATGCGTCAAGGTGAAATGGTCGCTCACCGTGAGACCGCCCACACTAGTAAAGAAGAGCTTGCTGAGTTAATGGTGGGGAAAAAAGTGCGTTTAACGGTCGATAAAGACGACGCGAAACCACAAGATGTGCTCTTGTCAGCGCAGAACTTATCTCAGTTTGATAGCCAAGGCGTTAAGCGTTTAAAAAATGTCAGCCTGACGCTGCGTGCGGGTGAGATATTGGGCATTGCTGGGGTCTCGGGCAATGGGCAAAGTGAATTACTGAATGTGCTGTCTGGCATTACTCCGATGGACGAGGGAGAAATCCACTTTGCCGGTCAGGTGATCAATGCAAAATCCCCCCGAGACGCCGCACAGATGCGCGATTTGAAGATGGCTCATGTACCAGAAGATCGCCATAAAATGGGGTTAGTTACGGGGTTTGAAGCCTATGAAGCCGCGGTGTTGGGATACCATAATTCCCTCGCTTATAACGGCAAGATTCTGATGAATCGTAAGGCTATGTTAGATGAATGCAATGAACGTATGGCCGCGTGGGATGTCCGTCCACCGAATCCGCATTTAAAAACCGCGAACTTTTCCGGTGGCAATCAGCAGAAAATCGTTATCGCCCGTGAAGTGGAACAAAACCCTGAAGTCTTATTGATTGGTCAGCCAACTCGGGGTGTTGACATTGGGGCGATAGAAAATATTCACGAACAAATTGTTAAACTTCGTGATGCTGGCAAAGGTATTTTGTTGGTGTCCGTTGAATTGGATGAAATTATGGCACTGAGTGATCGCATCGTTGTGATGTTTGATGGTGCGGTTGTTGGCGAGCTTGATGCGAAAGACGCCGACGAGCGAACCCTTGGCTTAATGATGGCTAATGCCCATAACAAAGAGCAAGAAGGCGAAGAGCAAGAAGGGGTGTCCGCATGAGTCAGGCAAAAGTTCCGGCTTGGGTAAACCTGGCTCTTATTCCTTTTCTTAATGTGTTTTTGGCTTTTTTGGTGTCCGGGTTGGTGATTCTTGCTATCGGAGAAAACCCACTTGAAGCCGCGGGCTATCTTATCTATGGCGCGTTTGGCTACGATGAGGGAATTGGCTATACCTTGTACTATGCGACCAACCTTATTTTCACTGGCCTTGCGGTGTCGGTGGCTTTTAAAGGTGGGTTATTCAATATCGGTGGTGAAGGTCAAGCTTACATTGGTGGTTTAGGGGTCGGTTTGATCTGTTTGTCTCTTGATAACACCATGCCTTTGTATGTGATTGCGCCTTTGGCGATCCTTGGTGCGGCGGCATTTGGTGCCGCGTGGGGGTACATTCCGGGTTATCTTCAGGCGCGTCGTGGTAGTCACATTGTTATTACCACCATTATGTTTAACTTTATTGCCTCTTCTTTGATGGTTTATTTAATTGTGAACTGGCTGAAGGAAGATGGTCGTATGGCGCCCAATAGCCGAACGTTTGAAGAAAACGCTTGGTTGCCTTATTTGCATGAAGTGCTGTCGCCATTGGGGATAGATATTGGTAGTTCGCCATTGAATTTGGCGTTCATTTGGGCGCTGTTGTGCTGTGTGTTTGTGTGGGGATTGATCTGGCACACTCGCTGGGGATATCAGCTTCGCACCTTAGGTACGAATCCAACGGCGGCACGCTATGCTGGGATTGATACGGCTAAGGTCACCATTTGGGCGATGTTGATATCGGGTGGTCTAGCGGGCTTTGTTGGCTTAAACGAGATCATGGGGGTGAACCACAGTTTGTTGCTGAACTTTACTGCAGGATATGGTTTTGCGGGAATTGCGGTGGCCTTGATGGGACGTAATCATCCGATTGGTATTATTTTGGCGGCGATCTTGTTTGGGGCCTTATATCAGGGCGGTGCTGAGTTGGCGTTTGAGATTCCGTCCATCACACCTGAGATTGTGGTAGTGATTCAAGGTTTGGTGATTCTGTTCTCTGGTGCACTGGAACACATGTTGAAAGATCGCATCGAAGGCTTTTTTATTCGCAAAGCGGTCGCGTAGGGGAAAACTATGTTTGAAACATTGATACTTATGTTAGACGCCACCATGCGTGTCTCTACGCCATTGATTCTGGCTGCGCTGGCCGGTTTGTACTCTGAACGAGCGGGTATTGTTGATATCGGCTTGGAAGGAAAAATTTTAGGCAGTGCTTTTGCGGCGGCTGCAGGGGCAGCAGTGTTTGGTTCGGCTTGGATTGGTCTATGTTTGGGGATTTTGGCGTCAGTGTCTTTGGCGATGATCCATGGATTCGCCTGTATCACCCACCGAGGCGATCACATTGTGTCAGGGGTGGCGATTAACACTATTGTGGCCGGTTTAACGGTGACCTTGTCTATGTATTGGTTTGGCATGGGCGGACAGACACCGGCCTTGTCGGGTGATGCACGTTTCTTAGACATCACTTTCCCGTTTGCTGATGCTTTGCAAGATGTGCCCGTCATAGGCGCGATTTATTCGAATCTGCTCAGTGGTCACAATATCTTGGTGTATTTGGCCTTTGCCATGGTGCCGTTGACCTATTGGGTGGTTTACAAAACGCGCTTTGGTTTGCGTTTGCGCGCCGTGGGGGAAAATCCTCATGCGGTGGATACGGCGGGGATTTCCGTGGCGTTTATCCGCTATCGCGCCTTGATTGTGTGCGGCATCTTGTGTGGTCTTGCGGGTGCGTACTTGTCTACCGCTCACAACGCAGGCTTTCTAAAAGACATGAGTGCGGGCAAAGGCTACATGGCTTTGGCGGCGCTGATTTTCGGTAAATGGCGTCCTGTGCCTGTGTTGTTGGCGTGTTTGTTGTTTGGTTTCTTAGACGCCGTTGCTGTGCGTATGCAAGGTGTTGAAATTCCAGGTATTGGTCAAGTACCCGTGCAGGCCATCGAGGTATTGCCCTACGTGTTAACCGTCTTGTTGCTTGCGGGCTTCATCGGTAAAGCGGTTGGGCCAAAAGCCATTGGTCGACCCTATGTCAAAGAGCGAGCGTAGCTGTGTCTAATATAAAGCACGATCAAACCCTGTTTGAATTGGCTCAAGAAGCTATGGCCAAGGCTTATGTGCCGTATTCTCAGTTTGCTGTTGGTGCGGCCATTTTAACCCAGACGGGCAAGGTGTATTCTGGTTGTAACGTTGAGAACGCAGCTTATCCTGAAGGTACTTGTGCAGAAGCCGGTGCCATTGCGGCCATGGTGCGCGACGGGGAAACACAGATTCAAGACATCTATGTGATTGGTAACGGCGAGGGTTTGGTGACGCCCTGTGGTGGTTGTCGTCAGAAGATTCGTGAGTTCTCTTCGGCGCAGACCGTGATTCACGTTTGTGGTGCCGAAGGCGTCAGGCAATCCTTCACTATGAATGAACTCTTGCCTTCCTCGTTCGGTCCGGAAAACCTCGAACAGGCCAGCTAGTGTTCAATTGTTATTTTATAAAACCACCTTCGGGTGGTTTTTTTTAGGCCATTCTATGGTTTGAGAGCCAACGGGCGAGCATAGGTCCTGCAATAAGCACCAGTAAAAAACGCGCTACTTGCATGGCCATAACAAAGGCGACATCTGTATTGGTGGCAGCGGCTATAATGGCCACCGAGTCTGCGCCACCTGGGCTGGTGGCCAAAAAAGCGGTGAGCGGATCAATGTCAGCAAAGTAAATCAATAGAAGGGCCACACAGGCGTTGATCGCAATGAGTGCGATAATCGCCCCAAAGACGTGGGGAAACACATGCCATGCGTGTTCTAAGGCTTGACGTGTGAAGCGAAAGCCAATCGCCCAACCAAGCACGGCGAAACTGAGTGCCAGAAAAACGTTCGGCAGAACAATGGGCAAAACGCCTGAAAACTTAATGATCAACCCCACGAGTAGGGCTAATAATAAGGGTCCACTTGATAAACGCAGAGCGACGGCGACCACACAGGCCAATGAAAGAACGCCTAGAGTAATGGCAAACTCAGACCAAGAAGAAACGTGTAGCCAGTCGATGGGGGCGGCGGTAAATCCCTCGTTGTGAAAAAGACGGGCGACCAAGGCCGCTGCTATGGCGCAGCAAGCAACGCGTAAGTATTGCATAAAAGCCACTAGGCGCATGTCAGCACCATAAGCTTCTGACATTATGGTCATGGCTGAGGCGGCCCCTGGCGAAGAGCCCCAGATGGCGGTGGTACCAGGTAATAACCCTGTTCGGCTAAGCAGCCAGCCTAAGAAACTCGACGCAATAATGGTCGATAGGGTACCCATTAGAAACAGCGGCCATTCTTGGGCAATTTTGCTGAACACGGTTAATGGTAAGCTGTTTGCTATCATCATCCCCAGGATGCTTTGGGCCATTAAAAAAATGGGTCTTGGCAAGGTCATGCCCGCCCCATTCGTGGCGAGTACAATGGCGGTTATCATTGGGCCTAACAGTAAGGCAGCAGGTACATGAGCGTATTCTAGAAGCACCACTAGGAGAAAAGAGACCACAAGCAGCACAATAAGCCGCCATGGTGTTGTCCAGCGAGAGAGCATTTTGGGGATGTCTGTCCTTGCTATGTTATGAGATGGATTTTAGCCGTGTTGGTGTTAGCTTGATGCTGGCAATGACTTGGCCAAAGTCGTCTGGGTCACGTTGGATAGTAAACCCCAGGTGCTTGCAAAAGTCGATCATGCGTTTGTTTTCCGCTAGCACAATGCCCTTCATGACACGAATTCCCTTGTCTGCCGCGACCTGAAACAGTTGTCGCATCAGGTAAGACGCCAAACCTAAGCCTTGGAATGCATCCCCGAGCACCACGGCAAATTCACAGCTTTGATCATCAAAGTTGTCTATGTAACGTGCCGTGCCTATGAGCAAATCTTGTCCATCCCGTTGAATCACCGCGAGCAAAGCCATTTCACGGTCGTAGTCGATGTGGGAAAGGCTGGCAAGCATACGTGGTGTCAGTTCTTCTATGTTGGAGATAAAGCGAAAGTAGCGTGTCTCATGGGACATGCTGCGAACAAAATCCGCTAAAATGCCGGCATCTCTGGGTAAAACGGGTCTAACAGTGGCGATTTCGTCATTTTTTAAGACACGTTCTGAAACCCATTGTCTCGGATAGGGATGAATGGCGAGGTGCTCATAACGGCGCCAGTTTTTGCAAGAGCGCAGATGGGCGGTGACATCAGCATAAATACTGCCACTTTCATGGAATCTCACATCAGCCAGTTCTAGGCTTTCTATTTCGGGCAGTTCACACACCATGGTGGATAGATTGCGCAGTAAGCTTTCCAACTCAAATGATTCTTCACTGGGAAAGGCGCGCTGGATCAAATCTTTTGCCAAGATGGTATTAAGCGGTGGCAGTGCAACGGCCTCGGCTTGTTTGTGTTGCTGGGCGCCTTCCAATGATAGGCCAATGGCAGGGCCAAAAATACGGTCTTGAAAGACGCGTAAATGAATGGGCGCAGCCAGTTGATGAGTGGCTTGGCGACGTGAAATTAAGCGGATATGAAAAAGCTCAAAAATCTCTCTCAGCTCATCGGTATGGACGATGTTTTGTTCCTTTTTGACTAACTGATTGAGGGTTTGTGTGGCTTCTGAAACGTCGATTTTGAAACGAAACGCGTGACTGTCTGGTGATTGTTTCGCCAATAACTGATTGCGTTGAAATTGAACTAAAAATTGAAAGCCTTCAATGGCGGTTTCCGGGGTTCTAAACGTAGGTATTCCGGCTTCATTGATGCGTGTGCGCATGTTGGTCATATTGCCACCACCGAGCAAGCACACCATGACCAGCTTCTTCTGGGTACGGTGTAACCTGATGATGAGATCGTACAAGGAATCTATGTCAATGAGAGCGGTGGGGCTTAGGGTGAGAAGTACGGCCCCGCAATCTGAGCTGCTCAAGGCGTTTTCCGCCAGGTTAATGAACAAGTCTGTGGCGCAACTTGCCCAAACTGTGGTGACAGGGCCAATACCGCCTCGTCCCGCCATAGTGGATTCGAGTTTATCCCTCAAGTCGCCTTCTGGGGTGAGTAAGTCAATGCCGAGTTCCATCGCCCGTTGCGCCGCCAGTTCGCCAGGTCCTGCACCATTACCAATAATGAGCAGCGAGCCGTCTTTTATGCGACGGGCGTTGGTCATCACGGAAGCGGCCGCGATTAAATCGTTAAGGCGTCTGCCTCTTACTGCACCGGTTCGGCTTAGGGCAGCGTCGAGTACTCGTTCATCGGCACCCACAGAGTGTTCGGTGACAACGGCAACGGGTTTGCTGCGACCTGTGGCCCGTAAGCTGCTGAGAAAGCGCGTTGGGCGGCCAATTTTTTGCAGATACATTAATATAGCCTGACTGTCGAAGTCGTTGGACAAATAATCCAACACTTGCGATGGCATGACATCAATAGGCGTGCCCATGGACACCACTTGTGAGAAGCCAATGCCTTGCCATGTAGCCCAATCCACCAAGGCGCTGGCGACGGTGCCCGATTGCGACATCAGGGCCAATTTACCGGTTAGCGGCTGCGTCAAACCAAGCCAAGCGTACACGCCTTGTTTGGGACGGCAAATGCCAAAACTGTTGGGGCCCAGTAAGCGCACATTATGTTGGCGTAATGAGGCGAGCAGAGAGTCTTGTGGCTCCCCTGTCCATGACAGCATTAAAAGTGATTGAATACCAGCGGCGCCACAATCGGCAATAATGTCTTCCATCGAGGTGTTTGCGTCTGTGCCAGCGATCACCGCCAGGTCTGGCTGAGTACTTAATTCGCTTAGGGAGGACACATGGCTGAAAGGGAAGGGGCGTTCAGGTTTGACCCCCACCAGGCTCACAGGACACGATTTTTTCGCACTACTAAGGGATTGTAAGAGCGCCAAAAGCAAGGGATCTTGTCCATTTTCGCCAGTGAATACCACGATGGATTTGGGAGCGAGTAAGGTGTGTAAAGCGTGTTGGCTCACTGGTTTTTCTCCTCGATGAAAGGGATGCGACAAAGGGTCATCTCCCTTAAGGGTAGACCATGGTAGGATAGACTGTATTGTCACCTTCGTGGCTTGATACTTATCAGCATTACATTAATAAAAATAATAATCCAGAGACCTTAAATGACAACGGCTTATATCACACACACTTATTGCGATAAACACAATATTGGGGAAGATCATCCTGAGTCACCCTTGCGTCTTGGGGCGATACAAAACCGCTTAATTAATGGTCAGTTGATGGACTTTGTGCGCCGTATAGAGTCAGACCCTGCGACACGGGAGCAGCTTGTGGACACTCACGATGCCGCTTATGTGGACTCTATTTTTGCTCGGGCGCCTGAAGCGGGGCATGTCGAGTTAGAGCCTGAAACCATCATGATGCCTCACACATTAGACGCGGCTTTATTTGCGGCGGGGGCCGTTGTGAAAGCGGTCGATTTAGTGATGACAGGTGAGATGGACAATGCCTTTTGTGCGATTCGTCCTCCAGGGCACCATGCGGAATACGATAAAGCCATGGGGTTTTGTTTGTTTAATAATATTGCGGTTGGTACCCGACATGCAATCAAGCACTACGGGTTAGCGCGTGTTGCCATCGTCGATTTTGATGTTCATCATGGCAATGGCACGGAAGACATTTTCAAAAACGAGGAAAGCGTCTTGTTTGCGTCCAGCTATCAACATCCATTTTATCCTTACAGTGATCCGGGCGATTCTCACGACAATATTCTGCATATGCCACTAGAAGCAGGGGCTGGCAGTGAGGCTTTTCAAGCCGTTATCAGCACCCAATTACTGCCCGCATTGGAGGCTTTTAAGCCTGAACTTATTATGATTTCAGCGGGCTTTGATGCCCACAAAGAAGACCCTATGGGGCAGCTAAGACTAAGCGAGTCCGATTTTACTTGGATCACAGATCGTTTGATGGAGGTGGCCGAGCGCCATTGTCAGGGGCGCATCGTCTCTGTTTTAGAAGGCGGGTACAATGTGGATGCCCTTGGTCGTGCCGCATTTTGCCATATTCGTAGCCTAATGAAGCTCTAGTTTATTCCAGATGTGAGTGCGTTATTTTTGATCAACTTGACTGCGTGGTGCGTCGCGTGTCGATCGGTGACTGAGCAAAGTAACGATGATACGTTCGGCTAAAATGGGCTGAACTGACGAAGCCACAGGCAATGGAAACGTCAAAAATACTTAAGTTTGATTGTTGGATAAGTTGCCTAGCCCGGGTTAAGCGGTACTCCATGTAGTAGCGCGCGGGTGCGACACCAATGTGGCTTTTAAATAAGCGTTCTAGCTTGCGTCGGGAAATGCCGACTAGGTTCGCTAGTTCATCAATGGTCAGCGGGTCTTCAATGTTACTTTCCATCAAGATAATGGATTCTTTGATGCAGTCGGGAATGCGGGAATCGGCCCGCAAAAAACGATTGCTAATGTCGTTATCGGTTTCGCTGACGCGATCTGCGCCTATCACTTTCGCTACCGCCTGAGCGTTCTCCGCTCCCCATGCCAGCTTGATGAAATGCAACATCATGTCTAGGGTGCTGTTGGGTCCTGAGCAAGTTAATATTTGGCCTTCTTCGCTGTAGCTAGAGGTTGCAACATGCAGCCCCGGAAATCGTTCTGCCATAATGGCTTTATTGTCTTGATGAATAGCAACAGTGTGGTTGTCTTTTATTTTACTGTCTGCAATATAGAACCCCCCATTCCAGATGCCCATGACGGTGGCGCTTGATTGAACGGCTTTGCGAATGATCTTGTTGAGCTGTGGTTCAGATTTTAACACTGTCCTGAATCCCCCACATACGACGAGGAGGTCGTCTTTTCTTAAGGAGATATCTTGTATATTGCCATCGGTGGTCAGAGTGATAGAAATGTCTGAAAGCGTTTTGTTGTCATTAAGGCTATATGTTTTACAGTCATAAATGGACTGATTGTGCACCAAGTTAAGGGTGACGAGCGTGTCTAAGGCGATAGAGAAAGCAGACATCGAAAAATGATCAAGTAGAACAAAGCAGGCTTTTTTAGCGTCCGGGGTGGTTTTGCGTTCCGTTGCTGCAGTGAATACCAAATTGGCGTGTTTTAGATGGCTTTGAAAATGCGCTGTATTTAATGTCCCCTTTTCTTGCGACATACCTGACTCTCTTGCTTATTATTGTCGGGCCCAATATCGCATATTTTCAAGTAAATAAAAGCCCCTATTCCACGAAGACGCAGAGGTTCGTTGAGAATAGGGGCCTTGTGTGTCGCTGTGTGGTTATTTTGTTATCGACCAGTGTATTTCTACGGGCTGTTTGGCATCGTGGGCGAAGAAATAACCGGCTTTGGGTGTCACAAAAACCGTTTGGCCTTTTTCAAAGCCGTTTTTATCAAAGGCCTTGTGAGGCAGGTCGACTTCCCACACGTCGTTACTTTGCCAGCCAATGGGAGCCAGCTCTAGACGTACTTCTGCACCAATCGGATTGATGGCGATAACACGTAAGGGCAAATCGGCTTGGGCGGTTGCTTCCGTCGAGACAAAGAATTCATGAGAACGAATATAGAGCTGACCGTCTTCCTGCTGGGCTCCGTTAGGGAGCGCGATGCTGGCTTGACCGTTACGCCATACCCCCGCGTCGGTTTTGCCTTCAAACACGTTGGCATTGCCAAGGAAGTCAAAGACAAATCGGCTGTTTGGTGATGCGTAGAGAGTGCCTGGTTGGTCGATTTGTTCAATGTTTCCATTGCTCATTACCACGACGCGGTCTGACAGTTCTAGCGCCTCTTCCTGATCGTGAGTCACAAACACGCTCGTAAAGCCCAATTCATCGTGCAAACCACGCAACCAGCGACGCAGTTCTTTGCGAACTTTTGCGTCTAAGGCTCCGAATGGTTCGTCTAATAACAAGACTTCAGGTTGTGTTGCCAAGGCACGCGCTAAAGCGATACGCTGTTTTTGACCACCAGACAGTTGTGATGGAAAACGATTAGCCAAGTGTTCAAGCTGGACCATTTCTAATAAATGTTGGACGCGCTTTTGGATTTCAGCACGGCTTGGACGCTCCTTACGAGGCAGCACTTCAAGGCCAAAGGCGACGTTATCAGCCACCGTCATGTGACGGAATAGGGCGTAGTTTTGGAACACAAAACCAACACGGCGATCACGCACATGCAGATTGGTGACATCGCGATCACCAAACTGAATACGTCCGGAATCTGCGCCTTCCAGCCCAGCAATAATACGTAGCAGGGTGGTTTTACCTGACCCAGAGGGGCCTAGTAAACCAATCATTTCCCCTTCGCTAATATCTAATGATAAAGGGGATAAGGCTTGAAAGTGGCCAAATTTTTTGGAAATATTTTCAATCAAAATGCTCATGCGACGGCCTTTCTCTCTTTATCGGATTCAATGTTCAAACTGCGTTCCTGACGCCATTCCACGAAGGCTTTAAATAGTAAGGTCACCAAGGCCAGCATAGCCAATAGCGACGCGCTGGCAAAAGCCGCGGCCGCTTGGTAATCCTCATATTGTGCTTGTACTAATAGGGGTAAGGTGTTGGTTTCGCCGCGAATGTTGCCAGACACCACGGCAACCGCGCCAAATTCACCCACAGCACGCGCATTGGTTAAGATCACTCCGTAAATAAGTGCCCACTTTATGTTGGGTAAGGTCACTCGGCGAAACAACTGCCAGCCAGATGCGCCTAAAATGACGGCGGCTTCTTCGTCCTCTCGACCTTGTTGTTGCATCAAAGGAATTAATTCGCGCGCCACAAAGGGGCAGGTCACAAACACGGTCACCATGACAATCCCAGGCCAAGCAAACATTAACTGGATGTCGTGGTCGTAAAGCCAAGCGCCAATCCAGCCGTTGTTGCCATACAGCAACAGATACAGCAAACCTGCGACCACAGGCGATACCGCAAAGGGAATGTCCATCAGGGTCATTAACACCTTGCGACCCCGAAACTCAAAGCGTGTTACCGCCCAGGCCAGCATCACCCCAAACACCAAATTGATGGGCACAGTAAGCGCGGCAACCAACAGTGTTAAGCCCACAGCGTGTAAGGTATCGGCTTCCATCAGGCTACTGAAATAGTGAGCGACTCCCTCCATAAACGCGAGCTGGAAAATACTGATTAAAGGCACCACCAGTAAGATGACGGTTAAAAACAGCGTTACACTGATCAATAACCATTTAACGATAGGGTTGTCGCCCACTCTTAATGTATGGCGCTGTCCAGGTGCAGATTTAGTTGCTGACATAATGTATTCCTAACTTAGCGTCCGTGAAGGCGACGCAAATAGCGCGCTTGCCAAATATTAATTGCGAACAGCAGTACCAACGACGCCATTAAGACCACAGAGGCAATGGCGCTGGCCGCGGCGAAATCAAATTCTTGTAAGCTGATAAAAATCATCAAAGAAGTAATTTCACTCACATAGGGCATGTTACCCGCGATAAAAATGACCGCGCCGAACTCGCCTAAACTGCGAGTAAAAGATAACGCAATGCCGGTCATGAGGGCTGGCCACAATGCAGGAAAAATCACGCGTCGAAACACCGACCAATCGGATGCCCCCAAGGTCATACCTGCTTCTTCTTCCTCAGGAGATAGCTCTTCTAACACTGGCTGAACCGTTCGAACCACAAAAGGTATACTGGTAAAGGCCATAGCTAAAACAATACCCCAGGGGGTATAAGCCACCTTGATACCTAGGCTTTCAAGCACGTCACCGTACCAGCCATTTTGAGCGTACAGTGTTGCCAGTGTAATGCCCGCTACAGCGGTGGGTAATGCAAAGGGTAAATCCACCAAGGCGTCTAAAATACGGCGCCCAGGGAATTCATAACGCACCAATACCCAAGCCAGTAAAAGACCAAAAAAGCCGTTAAAAATCGACGCCAAAGCAGCGGCCCATAGGGTGACTTTATAACTGGCGACGACACGTTCATCGGTGATGACTTGCCAATATCTTTCCCATCCCATATCCATGGTTTGCATGACCAGTCCAGTCATGGGTAATAAAAGAATTAAGCTGATAAACAGCAAGGAAGTTCCTAAGCTTAAACTGAGTCCGGGTAGAACTCGCTTATGACGAGGACGCACATTTGCTGCGGTTAAATGGGTTGCCATCTTGATGCCTGTGTTTTTAAAGTGACCAGAATGTAAACAATGTAAAGCGTACGTTAAAGGACAGAAAAGCCGGATACGTTAACGTAACCGGCTAATGTGTTTCTGCTATGAAAAGGTCAATCTAATGAGCATATTTTTCTATACTATGCTGAAAAGTGCCTATCTCAGTCTTAGCGGCGCTGAAGTTGGTCTAGTTTACCACCATTAGCAAAGATGTCTTTAGTCGCTTGTGGCCATCCACCGGCAATTTCTTCTACCGTCAACAGAGTAATCTCGGGAAACGTTTCTGCAAACTCCGCTTTCACTACATCGTTGTGCACACGGTAATTAAAGCCTGCTAATAAGCGCTGTGACTCTTCGCTGTACAAGTAGCTTAGATATTCACGAGAGACTGCTTCTGTACCATTGCGCTTTACATTTTTCTCCACGACAGCAACCGGAAACTCTGCCAAGATAGAAGTCTTAGGTACAACAACATCGTAATTGTCTGCGCCATATTGGCTACGGATATTGTTCACTTCTGATTCAAATGTAATCAACACATCGCCTATGCCACGTTCAACGAAAGTGGTTGTGGCACCACGGCCGCCCGTATCAAATACGGCAACGTTTTTAAGAAAAGTGCGCAAGAAATCGTCGATTTTCGCTTCATCATCAGTGCCAAAGGTTTTTTGAGCATAGCCTTGAGCAGCTAAATAAGTATAACGACCATTACCCGATGTTTTGGGGTTTGGAAAAACTAATGCAACATCCGCTGCGACTAGGTCTCCCCAGTTCTGAATGTTTTTCGGATTACCTTTTCTAACAAGAAACGCAGTAGTTGAATAGTATGGTGAACTGGCATTTGGGAATTGTGTTTTCCAATCGGCAGGTATCATCTTGCCTTTGTCATGCAATACTTGTACATCAGTCACTTGGTTAAAGGTTACTACGTCAGCAGATAAACCGTTCATAATGGCATTGGCTTGTTTAGAAGAACCCGCATGAGACTGCTTGATCTCGATGGTTTTTCCGGTCTTTTCTAACCAATGTTGCTCAAAGGTTGGGTTGTAAGCGGCAAACAACTCGCGAGCGATGTCGTAAGACGTGTTTAAAATAGCCTGATCCGCCGCGGACGCTTGGACCGCACCAGTCAACAATAAGGTGCCTATCACTGACTTAAAAAAACGGGGTGTAGATTTCATAGTATCCTCATTTGGGAAGCTTAATATTTCATTAAGAGTGAGGTTACTTAAAAGATTTGGTTATTACAACGCCTTTAAATAAACTTTTTTGGAATATGCATAAGGCGATTTTTATATCTGTAGTGTTTTTCTTTGGCTTACCAAAATAAACATTTATATACATTAAGTGATAAAATAGACTGGATTTAAGGCTAGAGTTGGGGAAGGAACTAAAAAAGCCATAATTTGTCTTATGCATTGATCTTAATCTTTACTTTGGTCGTATAGATAAATCGACTATTTGGCATTTTAGGATATATTTTAACCATAGATATGACTCAACGTCGTGCTAGTAGTACCCATAGAAAAAAAACTCATTTAAAGGCCAATAATGTCAACTTCGTCAGAAAGTACCAAGAAAAATGATTTGTTTATTTACCGCTTTTTGCTGTTGCAGATACCTATACTGCTGATCAGTGGATCGGTTGGAGAAGGCCTGTTGGTGTTTACTTTGATAAGCTCAGCGGTCTTGTTTGTTGCGACCCAGGTGTCTTATAGCTTATTTAAGGGAACTACGGTCTTCTCCGTGTTGGCAGGCATTTATATGATGCTTTTCTCATCTGCGCTTATTCAGAGTCAGCTGGGTATGGTTGAAATGCATTTTCATATTTTTGCCTCTATTGTGGTGTTTCTTGTGTATCAGGACTGGAAGCCCATTATCGCCGCTTTGTTGACCACGGCCGTTTACCATATTGGTTTCATGTTTCTACAGATGCAGGGTGCGCACTTAGGCGATATGCCTATTATAGTGATTGCTGGCAGTCATACGGTATGGCTGACCATAGTGCACTGTACTTTTGCGATTGCTCAGTCGGGCTTGTTGATATACATGGCGTCCTTGATGAAAAGTGAATCGAGTGCAAACATAAAAATAGCCACTGCGATCGAGCGTATTTCTAACAATAACGACCTGTCAGTACGACTTGAAAATCCTCGTTCTAGTGCGGAACAATCGTTCAATTCTTTGTTAGATAAATTGGTAGGCGTTTTTACGGATTATCAACAGATAGCCAATAAGCTTGTATCTACCAGTCGACAGGTGAATACCATTAGTGAAGAAGCCACGGAGCGTGTGGTGTATGGTAATGCCCTTGCACAAAATGCGGCAGAGCTTACGGGCGATGTGTCCCAATCTATGCAGTCTGTTACTCAGCGTAGTGGGGAGTCCGCAGAGTTAATAACGGACTTAGAAAAGGGTATTTTAAGCGACAGTAATCAAACGCTGGCGATCATGGATGATATGCAGCTGTTGTCGAAAAACACCTTGGCAGCGTCGGAATCACTCAGTTCGCTTACGGCCGACGTGGATTCCATTACCAAGTTACTCAGCTCAATCAGAAGTATTTCTGAGCAAACCAATTTACTGGCATTAAATGCCGCGATTGAAGCCGCCAGAGCCGGCGAAACGGGTCGAGGTTTTGCCGTTGTCGCGGATGAAGTGAGAACGCTAGCGCAACGGTCCAGCGATTCAACCGATGAGATAGAAAAAGTATTGGTGAATCTAAATACCAGTGTTAAGCGCACAGTCGACTCTATGGAATCCAGCAAACAGACAACCTCGACCAGTGTTCAGCATGCACAGACAATATCCAGCGCATTGCTAGAACGGTCGAAAGCGGTCGGTAATGTCGCTAAGGCAAGCAAAACCATTGCGAAAGAGACACTTGAGCAAGAAAAGGTTATCCGTTTGATCAATGAAAAAATCAGTGAAAATGAACAATCCATAAAGACACTGTCTAACTTGATGATGAATCTTCAACAGAGCAGCGAGGAAATTGCAGAGGTGTCTAAAACCTACGAAGCCAAGGCGTATTTGTTTAAAACGGTTTAGCCCCTCAAAAAGAGTGATCGCCCTAACAAAAAAGCACCGCTAGCCGGTGCTTTTTTGTGTCTGTTCCTCTTGCTTCTCTCCCTTAAAATCTATACCGTACTAGTACGTGAATACAAACCTTCTTGTGAGAGTCGAATCCTATGAAGGACTTGGTCCAGTTTTTAACCGAAGTCGGTGATGAAGTGGTGTTGGAGAAACGCTTAAAAGCCTTGCTAACTCCTAATGAAATCAACGAGATGCAACACAGATTACAAATTTTCTCTCTGTTAGAGCAAGGCGTGCCACAGCGAGACATTGCGAAACAATTAGGGGTGGGAATTGCCACTGTGACCCGTGGTTCCCGAGCATTGAAGGAATTAAAAGAGATATGAGTTCATATACTAAAAAGCCGCAGCGCATTACGCTGCCGCGTAAACCTAAGTACGTTACCATCAGTTCCACTTGTGATTTTTTTGATTTGTTTAAAAAGGTCGAGAAACGTTTTGACAACTGTTTTATGTTGGAATCCCTTGGTGAAGAGAGTTTCATTTCCCGCCATTCGATCATTGGTTTTGACCCTGAAAAACTGATCTGGGCTGAAGGCAAACAGTTGTTTATCCAAGAACGCAACGGCAGCACGGAATCGTTTGAATCCGACAATCCGTACTATTTGCTGCGTGATATCGTGCCGCAGAATATTTTGTCGCGGGGCTTTGCAGGTGGTTTAACGGGTTATATCGGTTACGATAGTATGAATTACTTTGAGTCGACCTTGGATTTGCAATCGAGCGAGATGTTCGACGCCTTTCGTTTTGGTTTGTACAAAGATGGTTTGATTCTGGACAAGATGACGGGGGATGTTTTTTACTTCTATTATGAAGACGAGTCTGGTGACGCAAACCGTGTGGACTTGGTGAACGCCATGATGGCAGAACCAACGCCAGAAAACGGCCCCTTTGTGGTTACGCCGGCAGGTGAGTCCATGAGTAAGGCGGATCACGCGAATGCCGTTGCCAAGGTGAAGCAAGACATCATTGAAGGTAAGATCTTCCAGTGTGAAGTGGGCTTTAAAAAATGGTTCGATATGGAAGGCGATACCATCAACTTGT
This sequence comes from Marinomonas hwangdonensis, assembly GCF_003721245.1. Classification (GTDB taxonomy): domain Bacteria; phylum Pseudomonadota; class Gammaproteobacteria; order Pseudomonadales; family Marinomonadaceae; genus Marinomonas; species Marinomonas hwangdonensis. The sequence continues at coordinate 25,870 of NZ_RIZG01000014.1, forward strand.
ACGAGCAATTGCGCGAAGTGAACCCTTCGCCGCAAATGTATTACATCAAGTTTGGTGAGCAAAAAGTCATTGGAGCGAGTCCAGAATTATTGTTCCGAGTTCGCCAAGGGGAAATGGAAACCTTCCCGCTAGCAGGTACAGCGAAGCGTGGTAAAGACGCGGCAGAAGATACGGCGTTGGCTCGTGCTTTGTTGAACGATCCAAAAGAAATCGCTGAGCACAATATGATTGTCGATTTGCATCGTAACGACATTGGCCGCGTAGCGCGATTCGGTACAGTAAAAGTGCGCAGCTTGATGGACATTAAGCGTTTTAGTCACGTTCAACACATTTCCAGTGAGATTGTCGGCATTATGGCGGAAGATCACGATATGTTCTCTGCGTTGGCGAGCAACTTCCCTGCAGGAACTTTGACGGGCGCGCCAAAAATCGAAGCGATGAAGATCATCGACGATTTGGAAAACGACGGTCGTGGTCCTTACGGCGGCGCGGTGGGTCAGTTCTCTTTTAATGGCGATTGTATGTTTGCGATTCCGATTCGTACTGTGTTTGCCAAGGGCAATAAAGCCTATGTGCAAACCTGTGGCGGCAATGTGTATGACTCCAATGCCGAAGACGAATACGAAGAAATCCAACGCAAATTTGCTGGCACCAAGCGGGTGTTAGACAGTTTCGCCCCAGCCAACATACAAGACAAAGCGTAAGGGAAGCCGACATGAAAGTGTATATTATCGACAACTACGATTCCTTCACGTACAACCTGTATCAGTTTATTGGTGAAGTATTAGAAACCGAAAAAAGCCGTGGTGAAATCGACGCCTTTGAGGTGATTGTTAAACGTAACGACGAGGTGACCTTAGACGATATTCGTGCCGCTGCACCAGATCGCATTATTATCTCCCCAGGGCCAGGTTCCCCAGACGACAAGGCTTACTTTGGCGTGTGTGCAGACGTGATCTTAGAATTTGGCAAAACCATTCCATTGTTGGGTGTTTGCTTGGGAATGCAGGGTATTTGTCATGTATTTGGTGGCAGAGTGGTGAAAGCTCCCTTGCCGATGCACGGCAAAACCAGCCCGATCACCCACAATAGCGAAGGTATTTTTCATGACATTCCTGACCAGCTGGAAGTGATGCGCTATCACTCGCTTATTGCCGAAGCAGAAAGCTTCCCTGATGTGCTAGAAGTCACCGCGTCCGTTGGTGAGTTAAAACAAGCTGATTTCAAGGACCTCGCGACGATTCATAAAGGCGGCAAGTTTGAGCTGATGGGCGTGCGTCACAAAGAATACCCAATCCAAGGCATTCAATTTCATCCAGAATCCTTTGCAACAGAAGGTGGAAAAGACCTGATCAAAAACTTCTTGTTTCAGGTTTGATGTCTTAAAGAATAGCGATTAACTGAAGCAATAGATAAGCAGTACTCAGTGATGGGTGCTGCTTTTTAATTTTTAATCCATTGCCAGCCACGTCCAAGCCATTCGTAAAAGGCGCGTTGGCTTTTGTAGGCGGCGTTGGCGTCGATTTGCCAGTCACTTTTTTCTGAGCCTAAGTACAGGGCGGGCGCAGGGATGATGTTGATGCCGGCTTTTTCGAAGAAGATAGACGCACGTTTGAGGTGTGATGCTTCGGTAACCAGTGCGGCTTGTTTTTCATCTAGATAGGGTTTCATGCTCTTGGCTTCCTCTTCGGTGTCTTTGGCGAGAGGGAAGGCTTTAATACGGTCAGGTTTGACGCCTAACTCAATGGCGGCTCGACGCATGACTTCTGCGTGAGGTTCTGTCATTTCACCAGAGTAACCAGACACGAATAATTGCGCGTTGGGGTTGGCTTTTAAAATACGTAACCCTTCTTCGAGTCTAAACAGGGCGCTGTTCCCTAATGCCATAATCGTTGGCGTTTTGCTGAGGTCTTTATGGCCGCTGCCGAGGACGATAACCACATCCACTGGCTGCTGAATATCAAATATGGGGAAGTCATGTTCGACCGTGGCGATGAGTTTATCGGCCACTGGGCTCCAGCTGGTTAATCCCAGCATGATGATGCCGATTAACAAGAAGAGCCGAGCGAGCTTCGGACATTTTTTCATCAGTAAAAACGCGAGACACATGGCCACTAATGTTAGGGGAATGGGCATTAGCATCATGCCGATGAATTTTTTTAAGTAGAACAGAATAAGGCTCATGTCAGATCAGTAATGATGATAAAAGACGTTTTAGAATACCGCTTTATGGGTAAAATAGTCGCGTCTTTTACGTGGATTTTAGAAAAATGATGACGCCCGAGATTTATATTAAGCGGCAGTGTAAAGCGGATACGGTAGAGCGCGGGTCGTTGATTCAGTCACTGTGGAGCGGTTATGGCGAGGTAGTGCGTTATTCGCTCACAGGAAAAGAAGCGCCATCGTCTGTTATTGTTAAGCATTGCTCATTTCCTTTGGAAGTGAGTCATCCTAGGGGGTGGCATTCGGATCATGCGCATCTTCGTAAGGTTCGTTCCTATGAAATAGAGCAACATTGGTATCGACATTGGGCGTCTCGCTGTCATCCGTCGGCGCGTGTTGCGCAGTGCTATGGCGATTTTTATGATGAATATACAGGTCAACGATTAACTTTATTGGAAGATTTAGACGCTGTTGGTTATGAAGATCGATATAACGCTCACAATAGCGAGTATTTGCTTTCTTGTATTAATTGGCTTGCGGCGTTTCATGCAGGCTTTATTCATCCAACACCTTCTACTGATTGGCCGAATGGTTTATGGAGCAAAGGAACTTATTGGCATCTTGATACTCGCCAAGAAGAGTGGTCTGTTATGGCTGAGGGCGAATTAAAATTTGTCGCGTCTGAATTGGCAAAATGTTTGGATAACGCGCGTTTTAAAACCCTAGTTCATGGAGATGCCAAGGTGGCGAATTTTTGTTTTTCGCCCCTTGATAATCAAGTGGCTGCAGTGGATTTCCAATACGTTGGTGGTGGTGTGGGAGTGCAGGATTTAGCGTATCTTTTAGGCAGTGCTTTATCTGAGTTTGAGTTGGCCGAAAATATAGATTACCTATTGGAGTATTATTTTTCAGAGTTAGGACGAGCGTTGATGGCGCAAGGCGAGTCGCAGGCCTTTGCTCAAGAGGTCATTGAAGAGTGGCAAAACTTGTTTCCTATTGCGTGGGCAGACTTTCATCGCTTTATTATGGGCTGGTCGCCCACTCATCCGAAAAATACGCCCTTCAGCCAGCAATTGACTGGACAGGCGTTAAGTCAATTAAGACGATCTTAATGCACGGTTGGTTTTTGCCGTAGCTTGAGCGGTCATAGGATCTTCTGGCCAAGGGTGTTTAGGGTATCTGCCGCGCATTTCCTTGCGTACTTCTGGGTACGCTTCACGCCAGAAAAACGCTAAATCTTGTGTTACTGCAAGGGGGCGCTGCCCCGGTGAAAGCAGTTCGATACGTATTATCTGATTCAGTACAGTGGGACTGCTGGTGTAGCCGAACATTTCTTGAAGTTTGACTCTCAGGGTTGGCTGTTGCTCACAGTAATCAATCGCATGACTGGATCCCGATGGCACAGTGATTCGGGCAGGGACTTTTTGATTAAGAAATTGCTGTTGGTTCCAATCTAGCCGACTTAACAAAATATCGTTTAATACGAGCTTGTTCATGGCTTGTTGATTGGTTACCTTGCCAAGATACGGCCCGAGCCACTGTTCGAGGTCTGCTAATAACGCGTTATCAGAACAATTCGGCCAGAGGTTTTGCTGATCGTGCATGAAGGCGAATTGTAGGCGTGCTCGTAGTTGCTCGCTGGATTCGTTCCAAGGCAGGACACACAGACCTTCTTGGCGAATGAAATGGCAAACCGCTTGGCCGATATCGGCTTCAGACGGTTTATTGAGCTTTTGTTTATGCACACACAATTTGCCAATCCAATGTTGTGACTCACTGAGTAGACGTTCTTCTTTTTTTGACCAAGCAAGATGATGTTTAACGGTGAATACGTCGTCAAAATCTTGTGTCAGCATGGAAAGCTGAATGGGGTAAGCGAGAAAAATACGATCTTCTTCTTGCCCATGATGCCCACCGATATCTAATGCGATGAGCCAGTCACTTTGGGCGCAAGGATCGAGAGACGATAGACTGGCCATGCGACCATTGGCCAGTTTGTATCGTGTCTTGTCATGGTCTTGCCCTGCACGTTGTGCAATACGGTCCGTAAACGCTCGAATCAATAAAAAAGCGATCTCTTTTTGACCATTGTTTGAGGCCGGTTGCGTGCTGATTTGCTGACTGCGCTTTTGCCATTGTTGCTGAGCGTTTAAATAGTGTTGTCTTGGGCGTTTGCTCTGGATCTGACGTGACCCAGATAACCAATGAAGTCGATCCGATAAGTCGCTATGGTGATTGGACAGAGGATCGCCCTCCGACAAAAGTGTACAGATGGCACTGGCTAAATCGCTTTGATTGTTTTGCTTGCCATCCAGCAGCAATCGGGCCAGTCTAGGTTCGATTCCAAGGCGGCTCATTTGCTCACCGAGTTGGCTTAACGCTAAAGACGGTGGTGATGTTTGAGGTTGCTCAAGTGCTTGCAGGTTGGTTAGCAAGTCAATCGCCTGTTGCCAATGGCTGTTCGGTGGCGGTGTCATCCAATCCAATTCCAAACGTTCTTGCACGCCCCATTTTGCTAAATCCATCACCAGGCTACTCAAGTCGCTGATTTCTATTTGTGGTTGAGCCTGTGGAGCAAGCTGATGTTGTTGTGCTTCGCTCCACCAACGATAACAAACGCCTGCTTCGGTTCGCCCAGCTCGACCCATACGTTGAGTGGTTTCCGCTTGTGTTGCGCGACGTGTATGTAATCGTGTGATCGCTGTATTGGCATCAAAGCGTGCTTCACGGCTAAGACCACTGTCAATGACTACGCGAATGCCATCAATGGTTAAGCTGGTTTGTGCAATGGCTGTCGCCAGTACAATTTTACGATGGGGGGCTGTCGTGGGTTCAATGACCGTTTCTTGTTCTTTTAAACTGAGCTCGCCATACAAGGGCAAGATGCTTAAATAGACTTCATGGCCTAAGTGCTGTTGCAATTGGCTGGCAGCGTGTCGGATTTCTTTTTGACCTGGTAGAAAGACCAAAATGCTGCCGGTTTCTTCATAAAAAGCTTGGCAAGTAAGGCGCACGACTTCGTCGGTGACCTGAAAGGTTTTAAGGGATTTATTGCCATAATGTGTCGTGATTGGAAAACTTCGGCCTTGACTGGTCAGGGTTGGGCAACCAAGTCGCGTTTCTAGTGCGTCGGTATCTAGCGTCGCAGACATCACCAAGAGCTTAAGCGGATCTTGGTCACGATACAATTCGCGTGCTTGTAGGCACAAAGCAAAGGCTAAATCCGAATGCAAATTGCGCTCGTGGAACTCGTCGAAAATCACCAAAGCAATGTCATCTAGGCTTGGGTCATCGTGCAACATGCGCGTTAATACACCTTCGGTGACCACCAAAACTTGTGTGAGTGGACTTTCTTTGCCTTCATGGCGAATTCGATAACCAATACGCTGTCCGAGAGCTTCTTGCAAACTGTCCGCAAGGCGTTTTGCTGCGGTTTTCGCGGCTAAACGTCTTGGTTCTAACATGAGTATTTTGCGCCCTTTGAGCCAAGCCTCATTCATTAAAGCCAATGGAACCACCGTGGTTTTACCCGTACCGGGAGCGGCTTCTAATATGGCTTCGTGGTGATGCAAAAGTTGCTGCTTGAGTTGGGGGATAAGTGAGTGAATGGGCAGTTCGTTTGACATACAATGGCTCATGGTGTGATCTAAACGGTATCTTGGTGCGATAATACCGTGTGATAAAAGGTTATTTTGCTTTTTCTTCTGTTAATCTTCTATTAATTTTAACATGATACAACACATACCTTGATGGCGATTTTTGCGTTAGTTTGGTGTGCAAATAATAACGACAATGGATTCCAGCTTAGACAATGACAGAGCAAAATAAAAAGACCCTATTGGTGGTGGACGATGATCAAGACATTCGTCAACTTCTTTGTGACGCCTTGTCACAAAAAGGCTATCGAGTATTAGAAGCGGAAAATGGTCGTCAGACTTGGCTTCATTTGGACGTTGAGCCCGTGGATTTGGTATTGATGGATTTATACCTTCAAGAAGAAGACGGTTTGAATCTTGCTCGAGACATTAGATCACGATTTGCCATGCCCATCATGATGCTAACCGGTAAGGGGGATGAAACCGATCGAATATTAGGGTTGGAGCTTGCCGCAGACGATTACATGATGAAACCGTTTAACTTGCGTGAGCTGACCGCTCGTATTCATGCTCTGTTACGTCGTGCTTATCAAGCTCCGTCAGCCTTGGGCAGCGCCATTAATCAAGATCATGAGTGTCTCGTATTCGGCAGTTGGGTACTGGATTTAACGGCGCGGCTTTTACAGGATAAAGAGGGAAAGCTGGTGACTTTGACGCTGGGTGAATTTTCTTTGTTAGAGGTGTTGGCGCGTCATCCTGATCGGATTTTTTCCCGTGAACAATTGATAGAGCAAAGCCGAGGTTTAGACACCGAGGTGTTTGACCGCACGGTAGACGTGCTGATTTTGCGTCTGCGTCGAAAAATAGAACAAAACCCCAAAACGCCGGAGTTCATTAAGACTCAACGTGGCTTGGGGTATTTTTTCCAGGGCCCGGTGCGGATTCAGTAAATGCGCTTTACGAGTATCCGCCAAAAAGCGTCTTTATCGATTTTAGCCATCAGTGTGGTGGCGTTTTTTATGGTGGGCATAGGTTGGCAGTCTATGCGTGTCAGTGAAGCGTCATTGTCCGAATTTGAGTCCGAAACCTTACCTGAAATCAATACGGCTCTCACCTTGGCCGAGGGTGTTGCTCAGTTAGCCGCCATCGCGCCTTATACCGCAGGTTCTGGGCGTCCTTTTCAACTACAAACTGAGTCCGAACGGATTCGCCTGCGTATTCTTGAGTTACGCGGGGTAGCGGATAGCCTGACAGATTCCGTTTTCCAGCGTGATATCGACGATCGACTTGATGATTTGCAGACTACCTTAGAAGAGTTGGTCGCTTTAGTGAGGGAGGAGCTGTATTTGCGCGAGGACAGTTTGGCGCAGCAGTTTCGAATTCGTCAGTTGCCACTGAACAATCTAGATGCCGCGCAGATAAACAGCCAGCAAGGTTTGGCTTGGTTGCTGCAGTTGCTTGAGGCGCCGAGTTTGGTGCCAGAAAGTATCTTAGAAAGCTTAAAGTTGTACGATCAAGAGGATCAGGTGGCGAGTATTGCCAAGGATCTTTTGAGTGCTCATCGGCGTTTGAGTGAAATCCAAGAGCGTAAGGGGTATTTGCTCATTGCGATCCGCGCTAAATCTGAGCAACTCAGTCGCCAAGTTAGTCACTTTGTGGGTGGCTTACAGAAAAAAGTGAGTCGTCAGCGTCAGGATGTGTCTGCGTTTGTGGCGCGAGGGCAAAATTGGATCATCGGCATTTCGTTGTTTCTGTTGTTAGGTTTGACTCGCTTGTATTGGTATAGCCAGCGGATGACAAAAGACTTGGGTGTGGTGACAAACGACATGGAGCAGTTGTCATTGGGACAAGTCGATTCCAAACACACAGGTATACGTCGCAATGATGAAATTGGCACCTTAGCGGATACGTTTGAGGTATTTCGTCGTGATGCGTTAAGGCGTTTGGAAGTCACCGCAGAGCTTTCAGAACAGAAGCGTCTGTTGGAAACCATTTTCGACAACATGAACGATGGTTTGAGTGTGTTTTCAGCGAAGGGCACCTTGGTGGCGTGGAATTCGGGCTATCAAACCCTGTTCGATTTGTCTGACGATGATTTGAGTGTCGGTATGTCTATTGATCAGGTACAAAGCCTGATTAATCAAGGGCAACATAAGAACCTAAACCTAGAAAATCAACAAGTACACATGGACGAAGTGAATGTGTCTCGTCATTTGCGTTTTCAAAGTTTTGAACGGCATTTTGATTCAGGCAAGATCATTGAATTTCGCTCTAAACCTATGCCCGAGGGCGGTTTTGTGACCCTTTACACGGATTTAACTGAGCGTAAAAGTGTTGAAAGCCAGTTGCGTCAAGCGCAAAAAATGGAGATGTTGGGGCAGTTGACCGGTGGGGTAGCCCATGATTTCAATAATTTGTTAGCCGCGATTATGGGCAACTTACAAATGTTGTCAGATTCGCGCCCACAAACCTCTGATCAAGCGCGCTACATAGAGCGCGCGCTGGTGGTCTCGGAAAAAAGCAGTAACTTGGTTCAGCGATTGTTGGCCTTTAGTCGCCGTCAGCAGTTGTTTCCGGTTCCGATTGCGATTGATGATCTCATTGAAGGCATGCTGGATTTGGTGGAGTACAGTGTTGGTTCACATATCGTTGTTGACAGCGACTTACAATGTCCTGATGTGGTGAGTTTGATTGATCCTTCGCAGCTGGAAAACGCCCTGTTAAATTTGTCTTTAAACAGCGCCAGCGCTATGCCAGAAGGTGGTCGTTTGGCCTTTTCTACCAAACTTTGCACTCTGCCTGACAGTGATGTCCCCGCTATTCGTATTCGTGTTGAAGATTCGGGCGAAGGCATAGCAGAAGAGGTGATTGGGCGAATTTTTGAGCCGTTTTTTACCACCAAACCTGTCGGTAAGGGCAGTGGTTTAGGGTTGAGTATGATTTATGGCTTTGTGAAACAAAGTGGCGGCGAGATTAAAGTGACCTCAGAAAAAGGTCAGTGGACGCGAGTGTGTCTTTTTTTACCGCAACTTATTTCATTGGAAAACGTCTCTGAAACGCATGCTGTACCGAGTCAAAATGTGATCAAGTTAGCAGAGCACAGTTTGGTTTGGCTGGTGGAAGACGACGAAGAAGTCTGTCGGGTGATGCGTGAGCAGCTAGAAAAAATGGGCTTTATGGTGCAAAGTTTTGATTGCGCTGAAGCGGTGGAGAACGCCTTAGAAAAAGCCATTATCCCTGATGCCATGGTATCGGATGTGAATTTATCGGGTGCCATGAACGGCGTTGCACTGGCGCGACGAGTTCGTTCTGAACAGTTTGCTTTTACAGGCCCCATCTTACTAATGTCTGGACTCCCAAAAGACGAGTTAAAACAAAAATATCAATTAAATGAAGAGGACTTATTTATTGCTAAGCCTTTTACAATCAAACAGTTAAGAGAAATATTTCAAAATAGTTAGAGCATTGTTACAAATATTACAAAAAAAGACCCAATGATGAAATTATTCATTCGTTTTCTCGCTGCATAGTGCTTATTAGAAACAGAGTCTGGGTTGAGTCTGTTTTAATGGCGTCGCCGCCAATAATAAAAACAAAAATTGGAGTTATAAAACGATGAAATTTCTTCCATACAAAAAAATCGCGTGTCTTGTTGCTGCTAGTGCTTTATCCACTGTTGCCATAGCAGAAACCCCCATTATTGGTTTAATCACCAAAACCAATACCAACCCCTTCTTCGTTAAAATGAAAGATGGTGCTCAACAGAAAGCCGATGAGCTAGGTGTTGAGTTGCGCACTTTTGCTGGTCGTTACGATGGCGATAATGAAACGCAGGTACAAGCAGTAGAGAACTTAATTGCTGCCGGTGCTAAGGGTATTTTGATTACCCCAAGCGATACAGCGGGTATTGTGCCAACGATTCAAAAAGCACGTGATGCCGGTCTATTGGTAATCGCGTTAGATACGCCACTTAGCCCTGCTAATGCCGCTGACATGACGTTCGCAACGGACAACTTCAAAGCCGGCGAGATGATTGGTCAGTGGGCGAAAGCGAAAATGGGCGACAAAGCCAAAGACGCGAAAATAGCCCTACTTGATTTAAGTACTAGCCAAATTACGGTTGACGTGGCGCGTAACCAGGGCTTCCTACAAGGTTTTGGCATTGATATTAAAAATCCAGGCCGCATGGGCGATGAAACTGACTCTAGAATAGTTGGAAATGACGTTACTCAAGGTTCTGAAGAAGGTGGCCGTCGCGCCATGGAGAACTTGTTGCAAAAAGACCCAGGGGTAAATCTGGTTTACACCATTAACGAACCCGCAGCGGCTGGTGCTTATGAAGCGTTGAAATCGTTTGGCCTTGAAAAAGATGTTTTGATTGTTTCTGTCGATGGCGGTTGTCCTGGTGTGCGTAACATCAAGGATGGCGTAATTGGCGCCACTTCTATGCAATTCCCTCTGAAAATGGCCTCTGAAGGTGTGACTGCGATTGTTGAATTTGCTAAATCCGGTTCACGTCCTTCGGCTTCTACGGGCTTAGATTTCTTCGATACAGGCGTTCAGCTTATCACTGACGAACCTGCCAAAGGCGTCCAGTCTGTTGGTTCTCAAACTGGCTTGGCGATGTGCTGGGGCTAATTCCGTTCCTGAAATAGATGGGCAAGGCGCCCTTGTTTGCCGTTAGCCATTTTGTTGGGCTAACGGCCCTTTTCCTGTCTGGAGTAATCTATGAGTTCTACCGATAAAAAACCCTCATCGCCCATGCTTGACCACGACAAAGTGGCCGATCAAGCGAGTGTGTATGTGGCTCAATTTGAGCGCCAAGAAACTCCTTTGCAGCGCTTTCAGAAATTTCTTCATCACTATCCGATTGCGGCGCCATTAATTGTATTAGTGCTTGCGATTATTAGTTTTAGTGTGATTGTAGGTGATCGTTTCCTGCATCCTTTTAATTTATCTTTGGTGTTGCAGCAAGTCACCATTATCGGTGTGATTGGTGTCGCACAGACGCTGATTATATTAACGGCGGGGATTGATTTGTCGGTGGGTGCCATCATGGTACTGACCTCCGTTGTGATGGGTCGGATGGCGGTAAATTATGGTATTGACCCAAGCTTATCCATTCTAATTGGCATCGGTGTTGGCGCCTTAGCTGGCTTCATCAATGGGTTGTTGATTACACGTCTAAAAATTCCGCCCTTTATTGCGACTTTAGGCTCTTGGAACGTATTTTTTGCTTTAAACCTTTGGTACTCAAAAAGCGAAACCATTCGCTCCCAAGATATCAGTAGTGTTGCGCCATTATTGCAATGGACGGGACAGACCATTGATTTCTTCGGGGCTAGGTTGACCTACGGTTCCTTGTTGATGTTAGGTATCTTCTTCCTCATTTGGTATGCCTTGAACTGGACCGCATGGGGACGACATGTTTATGCCACTGGCGATGACCCAGAAGCGGCGAAATTAGCCGGTATTCGCACCGATCGTATTTTAATGTCTGTGTATGTGTTGGCCGGTGTGGTGTGTGCGATAGGCGCATGGGTATTGATCGGTCGTATTGGTTCGGTTAGCCCACAAGCGGGCACTATGACCAACCTTGATAGTATTACCGCGGTCGTTATCGGGGGCTGTAGTTTATTTGGTGGTCGAGGCTCTATTTATGGAACCCTCATAGGCGCATTAGTCGTGGGTGTGTTTCGAAACGGCTTAGCCTTGGCTGGTGTAGACGTACTTTGGCAAGAGTTTACCGTCGGTATATTGATTATTTCAGCGGTCGCGATTGATCAGTGGATTCGAAGAGGGAAAGCATAATGACGGCACATTACGATCAAACTCCGGTATTACAAACAAAAAATTTGGTAAAACGCTATGGCAGTGTAACCGCCATCGATCATGCTGATTTTGAACTGTATCCTGGTGAAATCTTGGCGGTCATTGGTGACAATGGCGCCGGTAAGTCTTCTTTGATTAAGGCGCTGTCTGGTGCCTTAATTCCAGATGAAGGTGAGATTTTTCTGGATGGTAAACCTGTGCACTTTTCATCTCCGATGGAAGCGCGCGCCTTGGGGATTGAAACGGTTTACCAAAACTTGGCCGTGTCTCCCGCGTTAAACATTGCGGATAATTTGTATTTAGGGCGAGAGTTGCGTAAGCCAGGTATCTTGGGCTCCGTTTTTCGCATGCTGGATAAGAAGGAAATGGAAAAGCGTGCTAAAGCTAAGATGTCTGAACTTGGATTAATGACCATTCAAAACATCAGCCAAGCCGTAGAGTCGCTTTCTGGCGGTCAACGCCAAGGTGTTGCGGTAGCTCGCTCGGCTTTGTTTGGCAGTAAAGTGGTTATTATGGATGAGCCAACGGCTGCATTGGGTGTGAAAGAGTCGCGCCGAGTCCTAAACCTGATCAAAGAAGTGCGTGATCGTGGTCTGCCGATTATTCTCATCAGTCACAATATGCCTCATGTCTTTGAAGTTGCTGACCGTATTCATATTCATCGCTTGGGTAAACGTGCCGCGATTGTCACACCTCAATCCCATTCAATGTCGGATGCCGTGGCGATTATGACCGGTGCCATGGATGTGAATAGTCCAACACAGGCGGCTTAAGAGAAAAATCAAACCGCTATTTTGTTTCTACGGCAAAGTAAGGCAGAATAGCGGCTTTTTATGCTCTGCATGCAGTAAAAGAGTGCTTTAGTAATAAGCCTTTCAGCGCAAGTGTATAAAGTGGATGGCAATCTTGAGGTGGTAATATGAGGGTTAACACATTGACTGAGAAGCATGTTATTGGGCGATTATTGTCTTTTAAAGAATATCGTTTTATGTCCAGTCTTTTGGCTATTTTTATTGTCGCTGTTTTGCTTTTTTCACCTTTGTCATCCCAGTCTTCTGAGCCGCAGCCTCTTAGGTCAATCGGCATTAGTGTGGCCGATCTTGGTAACCCTTATTTTGTTCAGTTGGTCGAGTCGGCAACGTCGAAAGCCGAAGCGCTGACGGGACACCCCGTAAAAATGTTAATTCGCTCGGATGCTTATGATTGGCAAAGACAAATTGATCAAATTAATGATTTCATTGAACAAAAAGTCGATTTAATCGTGTTAACCGCCGCGGATGAATACAAGGTGGCGGGCGTGGTTGCCAAAGCCCAACGAGCCGGTATTAAGGTGATCGCTGTGGATGTCAATGCCCACGGAGCGGATGCAACCATCACCACGAATAATGTTCAAGCTGGTGTGGTGGCGTGTGAAAAGTTGGCTGAAAAAATAGGTTATGAAGGGAACTTTGTGATTGTTAATGGCGTGCTTGTTTCGTCGGTGATTGAACGCGTCGCTGGCTGTAAGTCAGCACTGACTAAGTACCCAAACATTACCTTATTGAGTGACCGTATGAATGGCACCGGCAGCGTAGAAGGTGGTATGGAGGCCATGACCTATCTGATGGAAGAGTATGATAGCATTGACGCTGTTTTTGCGATTAACGATCCAACGGCGTTGGGTGTACTACGCGCCGCTCAACAAGCCAATCGCCACGATTTTTTATTAGCTTCTGTAGACGGTGCGCCGTTTGCAACAGAGATTATCGCTCAATCTGACAACCCTTGGGTCGCCACAGCAGTCCAACGTCCTGTACCTATGGCAGAAAAAGCCATCGAGATAGGTATGGATTTGCTGCAAGGCAAAGAGGTTGCACAGCGTTTTTTTCTTATTCCATCCGCTTTGGTCGAAAAGCCGTAAAGGGGATGACCTCTGTAAAATTGACCTCATTAAAACCGACTCCGGTGAAAATAGTTGCGTTTATTTTTGTTTCGAATCTTGGCTTTTAGTCTTAGTCCCTTGGTGTTTTATTGTGAACGGGGTTAAGCTATCGGGCTTCGTTATAGAGGCCGCTCATGGACACGTCTACGCTTTTCTCTCAAATCTTTAATACCGTTTTTCCGCTTGCCAGTATCGTATTGGTGGCGTTCTTCTATGCGCGTGTCCGACCGACCGACATGGCGGTGGCTAACCGGATTAATATTAGTGTCTTTTGTCCGGCGCTGATTTTTTCAGTGATGGCATCGAAAGAGTTTCATATTGCGCAATATCTGGATCTTATTTTAGCCGCCGCTGTGGTGGTATTAGGCTCTGGACTGGTCGTCTTGCCATTTTGTAAGTGGTTAAAAATCTCTCCTAAGACCTTTATCCCACCAATGATGTTTAATAACAGTGGCAATTTAGGTATTCCGCTGATTGTACTGGCATTTGGCGAATCCGCTTTACCGATCGCGGTAGTTCTGTTTTTAACAGAAAATTTGCTGCACTTTACGGTGGGTATGTATTTACTTAACCCAAAGTCGAACCCTCTCAACGTGTTAAAAATGCCGATGATTATTGCCACCATGTTGGGTTTAGTGTGGAGTTTTCAGGGATGGACCCTTGCCCCGGCGGTTAAAGTGTCTGTTGATATGCTTGGGCAAATTGCAATTCCCTTGATGCTGTTTGCCTTGGGGGTGCGTATGACCAGTGTGGACTTCGGTCAATGGCGATTGGGAGTGATTAGTGGTGTGTTATGTCCTTTAAGTGGATTAATTGTGGCGGTGATTTGGCAGTACTTTGTTGGGATGTCCGCGCAAAATTTTGCGTATTTGCTGATTTTTGCCTGTCTTCCGCCTGCGGTGTTGAACTATATGGTGGCTGAACTCTACCAGCAAGAGCCCCATAAGGTTGCCTCGATCGTGTTGATCAGTAATATCATGAGCATCGCGATTATTCCTTGTGTGTTATTTTATGTGCTGTAATGCTCCAATCAGAAGACGATAGGAAAAAGCGATGATGGTAAAAGTGGGTTTAATTGTTTTATTGGTGGTGGCGTATGTTGTCCTTTCGCGTCTTCTTAAATCAAGCATTGCTTTGTTAGGTCATAAAAAAGCGGTGAACGAAGTTCGTATTACCTATGTTTCTAAGATGTTGCATCTTGGTATGACGGCGACTTTTGTGTTGGTGGTCTGCCTGATTTTAGGGGTAGGTTATGGCCAGTTGGCGATCTTTTTCTCGTCTGTGTTTGCGGTCGTTGGTGTGGCTTTGTTTGCCCAATGGTCTATTTTAAGTAACATTACCGCCAGTCTGATTATCTTTTTTGGTTTCCCATATCGCGTTGGAGATTGGGTCAAGGTTGTGGATAAAGACGATGAAGTTTTAGGGCAAATTTTAGAAATATCGACGTTTCACGTGATTATTCAGCGTTTATCAGGCGATGTCGTCACTTATCCGAACAGCCTGATATTACAAAAAGCGGTTGTGCGTTTTGAAAATAAAGAAGCGGCACAAGCCATGAGCCAATTTGTGTTACCAGCAAAGCCCGATGAGTTACCACCAACACCTTAAGGATTGGTTAAATAACGATCAGTTTTTTTGAGATGACCTAAAGATGTGTCATACTGGTTTGGTTTTATCTTAAAAAAGGGAACCTCTCTTGTGAAATCTGATCCTGAATCCTTGTTAAAAAATAACGATAAGCTGATTCACTCTGAAGCACTTAAAGTCAAATCTCATGCCCAGCGCCCCCAAGAAGACTGGGTTTTGCACACCTTAATGATCGAAGGTTACGACGTGCCTTTTCGATTTAAGCGACAAGGCAAGTATCGTACGCTGCGTGGGGCGAGGGTAAATTTGACTTATTATCCTACCCAAGAAATGGTTGCGGGCATTCCTGTCGAAATTATGAAAGTCGTCCGAGTAAAGCGCACCTAGTCTCTGTGCTGTGCGATCCCTAGCACTTCTGCTTTAATTCTTGTTGATATGAACTTAATATAGCCGCGCTTGTCCCTACTTCAGGGATGTATCTTTGCGTATTGGGTGTGAAAAACAATGAATATGAGTCGTTCTGGAAGCGCGTTTACCATGATGAAGCGCATTGAGCGCAGTAAGTGGTTTCAAGGTTTTATTATTACAATCATCGTGATTGCCGCGTTAACTGTGGGAGCTAAAACCTACCCCTTGCCGTATGGCATTGATAAAGCGATTAATTATTTAGATATCTTTATTACAATCTTTTTTCTTGTTGAAATCAGTTTGCGGTTTTTAGCGTGTGAAAGTAAGCGTCATTTTTTCAAAGACCCGTGGAATATCTTCGATGTGGTGATTGTGGCGGGCAGTCTAATGCCGATATCGGATACCGAAATGATTCTGGTCGCGCGTCTGCTGCGAGTGTTTCGCGTATTACGCTTGGTATCGATCATTCCAGATCTGCGTTTCTTGATTAATGCTTTGCTCAAAGCCATCCCCAAAATGGGCTACATTGCCCTGTTGATGTTTATCATTTTCTATATCTTTGCCGCGGTGGGCTCGATCTTTTTTCACCACGTCAACGAGACACTTTGGGGTGATATCGCCATTTCCATGTTGACACTGTTTCGAGTGGCGACGTTTGAGGACTGGACAGATGTGATGTATGAAACAATGGAAGTGTACCCACTTAGCTGGATTTTTTACATTATCTTCATTTTTTTAACAGCGTTTGTGTTTTTAAATATGATGGTGGGCGTGGTGTTGGATGTGATGACTCGAGAAACGGCGGAAGAAGAGCATGAAAACCAAGAAAATCATCATCAAGCGTTAGTTGCGCAAATTTCTGAGTTACAAGCTCAGGTCGCGCGTCTTGCGGATAAGATTGACGCGCAACAAGATGACAAGAACCGATAACCCCTTATGTTAGGGTGATTTACGTCGGCTGCTGGTTGACTTTTTTTAACCAGCGGCCACCAAAGGTGTTTAACATCAGCCCTAGTAGAACGATAAAAATCCCCCACCATTGCATCATGCTTACCGTTTCGGATAGAAAAACTTCTGCGGAAGTCAGTCCGACAACGGGAACGCCTAACGTCAGTGGTGCTACCGTGGCAGCTGGATAGCGAGACAGTAGATAACTCCACAAGCCGTAGCCTGCTAAGGTTGCAAACAAGGACAGGTATGCAAGGGTGGCTATCGATTTAATGTTCAGCCCGACAATATTGCTCCACATAACATCGCCACCATCAATAAAATACGCGCAAAGGAAGAAGGGAACAGGGGGAACCCAGCTAGACCAAACGATTAAGTTTAGGTTGGCGTCGTAGCCTCTTCGGCTGATGGTTTTGGTGAAGATGTTGCCCAGCGCCCAGCTTGACCCCGCCGCCAGTGTTAAACCAAATCCCAGCGCCGTCATAGTGGTGTCGTCGTTATCAAGACCAATCACCGCGAGGCCACCAATAGCGATGCCAATAGCGAGCACCTGGTAAGGGCGTACGGTTTCTTTTAATAGCAAGACGGCAAATAGCAGCGTAAAAATCGCTTGAGATTGCAGCACCAAAGACGCAAGTCCCGCCGGCATACCAAACGACATGGCACTAAATAGAAACGCAAACTGGCCAAAATTTAACGCTAATGCGTACCCAATACACCACAGTAGCGGTGTGTTGGGTCGTGAAAAAAAGAAACAGCCAATTAAACCTATAACAAGAAAGCGTAATCCACCTAACATCATAGGCGTAAGTTCATCTAAGCCCCAGCGCATGACGATAAAGTTAAAGCCCCATGCGACTATGATAATCAGCGCCAAAAACATGTCTTTGCGAATCATGGTGAGTCCTTAACCGTACAATCGTGAAGTGAAAATAAGCCATTCACTTTACGTGTTTTACTTCTGTTTGCACATGGACAGATCCACAAATAACCGAGGACACAGTGATATTGCTTTAAGGTAGTCCTGTTATTAACAGTTTCAGGCTGTATGAAAGGCATGTAATCGCAATGAACCCAGTGACATACAGCAGTCCGAACCATTGCCACGATTTAAGCTTGGCGGTTTTTTCTTTTAGTCTTTTTAGACCTGCTCTGGTAAATGGCATTAGTAACCCTCCTGATAATCTTCCACCTTGCCAGCAAAAACGCGATAGCCCCATAAGGTGTAGGCGCATATCAAGGGTACGAAGATGCAGATACCGGGAAGCAAGAAGAGCAAGCTGCTGTCTGGCGATGCCGCTTCCATAAAAGTGAGTTGCCTTGGTATGAGGTACGGGAACAAACCGACCACAAGCCCCGCGAAGCCTAATAAAAACAGGGTAGCGGCATACCAAAATGGTCGACCTTCATGGCGAACGATGTCAGCCGAATGCCTGTTTAAATCTCGCCATGCTAAAACCGCAACCACCAAGGTGATGATAGGCAAGGGCGATAACCACAAGAAATTCAAGCCAGAAAACCAACGCTGACGAATGTCTACTTGGTTTGCCACTGTCCACACGCTGACGATGATCATGGCAAACACGGTTATCATTAAGAGTTGTTTGCCTAATTTCGCCGCGTGTTCTTGAATACGTCCACGACTTTTCATAAACAGGTAACAAGCTGCCAGCAAAGCATATCCCGCCATCACTGAAAATCCCGTGAATATAGAGAAGGGGGTTAACCAGTGTAAGCTGGATATACTCTCGACACCGACGGGCACACCTTGAACGATGGCGCCCAGCAACATGCCTTGGCAAAACGCCGCGATAGCGGATCCCGCGCTAAAGGCGACATCCCAATAAGGTCGAGACGTATCGGACTTAAATCGATACTCGAATGCCACCCCACGAAAAATCAAAGCAAACAGCATCAGCATGATAGGGAGATAAAAGGTTAAAGCAATTCCCGCATAAGCGGCAGGGAAAGCGGCAAACAACACCACACCACCAAAGACTAACCAGGTTTCGTTGCCATCCCAAACGTGTGATATAGAGCGCATTAAATGGTCGCGCTCGCCTTCTTGGTTAAACCAAGGGTAAAGAATGCCAATCCCGAGGTCGAAGCCATCAAGTAACACGTACATAAAGATGGCAAAGCCTAAAACAAGGAAGTAGAAAAGCGCCAAGTCCATCATTTATCTCCTTGCACTATGGTTGGTTGATTGTGTAAGTGTGACTCTTTCGATTGCAGTGTTTTTACCCAAGCCAAGGCATAGCCTGGCGCTTTCATACCAATGAGCTGTTGCTCTAAGGCTTCCATAGAGGGCGGTCCTTTTTTAATCAGCTTGCCCATGAAGTAGAGATAAACACCAATTAGTAAGGTGTAAATGATGACAAACATGGTCAAGGTAAAGAGCACGCGTTCTGCAGGCAGTGGCGATACAATTTCGGACGTTCTCACCAAGTTATAGACAATCCAAGGTTGACGACCAATTTCGACTACATACCAACCTGCCAGTACCGCAATGACACCCATAGGGGTAAATAATGTCACCAGAGACAAGAAGGCTTTGTTTTCATATAAGCGGCCTTTACGACGTAACAAGAGAGCAAGCGCCGCAATCCCCATCATGCCAAAGCCAATGCCAACCATGACACGGAAAGACCAAAACACTAACGGCACGTTGGGTCTGTCTTCTGGCGGTACCGCTTTTAGGCCTTGCACTGCGCCATCCCACGAGTGAGTTAGGATCAGGCTGCCAAGGTTTGGAATGCCGAGTTCATAATCGTTCGACTCGGTTTTCATGTTCGGCATAGCGAATAATAATAACGGCACGTTTTCTTCCTGCGCTGGCCAAATGCCTTCCATCGCCGCCAATTTAGTAGGCTGATGTTCTTTGACGTTCAATCCATGCAGATCACCAATCCAGGCTTGTAGCGGCGTCAGCACCAAGGCGAACCACATACACATAGACAGGCCTTTTTTCGCAAATGGAATGTGTTTCTTTTTCAATAAGTAATAGGCACAGATACCGGCTACAACAAAAGTGGCGGTAATGAATGACGCGACCACCATGTGCGTCAAGCGATAGGGCATGGAAGGATTGAAGATCACCGCCATCCAGCTTTCCACTTCAAATTTACCATCGACGATTTTGTGCCCTGTGGGGGTTTGCATCCAAGAATTGGCTACGATGATCCAAAACGAAGACACCCAAGTGCCGAGCATAACAACCAGTGTGGAAAAATAATGCAGCTTACGACCCACACGCTGCCAGCCAAATAACATGACACCAAGAAAGCCCGCTTCCATGAAAAAAGCCGTCAGGACTTCATAGGCCATCAATGGCCCAAGTACCGCCCCGGTCATTTCTGAGAACTTGGAGAAGTTAGTACCAAACTCGTAGGACAAGACAATACCGGACACCACACCCATTCCGAAGGTAATGGCGAAGGGTTTGATCCAAAACTTGGCCAACTGTAAGTAGTAGGGGTTGTGCGTTTTGAGCCACAAACCTTCCCAAATAGCAATCAGCGTCGCTAGACCAATGGTGATGCTGGGGAAAATGATATGAAAGCTCACCGTAAAGGCAAACTGTATGCGAGATAAGATGGCGACGTCGAGGTCCATAATGGCTCCCTGAGCAATAAATAAGCGTTAGGTAGTTAAATGTTGTTTTTAACGCTTAGCGTGCGTATTTGTTGTACCGCTAAAGGCAGTATTGCTAATCCTACAATGCTAAAAAGTGCAATGATTTCGGTCATTAAAAAGCCAGTGTTCATGGTGTTAGTCCTGTTAGTTGATAAATATTTGATGTAAATCAAAGGTTGTCTTAGTCATAGCAAAGGGCAGGCCAACTATGAGTGAAATTTATGTTATTGATTTTAAAGAGAATTTTTATTTCTTTGCTTGCGATGTAAAAAAGGTTTACGATTTTTTCACTTATAGGTGTAAACGAGGTTTACGATTTTGACGCTTTCCTTGATGTTTGAAGTCGCCATGTTGGTGACGAGCGTGTGCGGTGTATTGGTAGCGGCTTGGTTATTGTGGCGAGCACGAAAGCAAAGCGATCTTCAAGCCTTGGCAGGTTTCGCCATCATGATGGCGATTTGGTGTTTTGGGCATGTGGTTTTATTTCAAGGCTATGAGCAAATTGGTATTCATATCATTCTTGCTAACCCGTTAATGCCGACCTTTTTCTTACATTTTGCTATCCGTTTTGTAAACTCTGGCTCCGTTAAAGAGCCTATGTTAGAGCATTTATATCGTGCTGTGCCTTGGTTTTATTTCACCAGCGTTGTGGTTGTGTTGCAAAGTTGGTGGGTCGGAGCGGGTGATGCGATTAGCACCTTAGAGACACGTTCATTTTTCATTTTTACCGAAGCGGGGGCTTGGAATCTCGCCTACACCGTGTTGATTGGCATCTTGGCTCATGGTGTACTGCTGTTTGGTTGGTATCGGCATTCTGGTAACAAGAAACGCTCCATTTTGGCCATGTTCGGTGTGGGAGCTTGGGGCTTATTCTTGGCGACCAGTTTTGTTTTCCCTTCTTTCGGCATTAGTTGGTTTCCTTACCCTATGTTGCTGCTGCCAACTTATTTATTGTTGTTGGTGTACGCGGTGGTGCGCTATCAGATTTTATCGGTCAATGCGTTTGCCAATCGCGCCTTGCTTTGGTTGGCCATGATGCTGGTGATTCTCTGTGTCATCGCGGTGATCAGCGTGGTGTCTGGGCGCCTTGGTTTGCAGGCGTTAGCCAATGTGCCAAGTTGGCAGTTGTGGCTGTATTCCTTGTTGATCTTGGTTGTCGCTGCGGTCGTTTATCAGCCATTGAGTCGCTTGGTATCGCGGCTCATTTATCCTGGCGCCTCCTTAAATGAAGCCGTGCTGGATACCTGGTCAACGAAGTTGAAAGACGCCCAAGATTGGCCACAACTGATTGCCATTGGTGAGCGTTTACTCTCTTTACAGATAAGGCGAAGTGTGGCGATTCATTTGGATGGAGATCGTTTTTCGAGTAATAAGAAACATCCTGACTTAGCGATTTGTGTTTCATCTTCTCATTCTGATTGGCATTTTGTGTTGATTGGCTGGGAAAATGCCAGTCCTGGAATGCGTTTAACGGCCGAAGTCTTTGCCTCCTTATTTTCAAACAGTTGTGGTCTGCTTGAGCGGTCGTTGGCCTTGGCGGTGGCGGAACGAAAACGTATGGATGAACAGCACTTGGTCGAACTGGGCAGTTTGTCTGCAGCCATGGCCCACGAATTACGCAACCCACTTAATATTATTGCCATGGCAGCCTATGACGCGCCAGCTGAAACGCGTCAGCATATTCAGACTCAGCTAAAACGCGCGGATCGGTTAGTGAGCGATATGTTGGTGTATTCCGGTGGCTTGACGTTGCAAGTCGTTGCCACGCCTTTACGCTCTTTAATAGCGAGTATTCTAGCGCAAGCTCAGCTAGAGGGTGTGGCGTTTGAGCTTGATATCGATGAAGCGATTGAGTTGGATGCTGACCCGCAACGACTCCAGCAGGTGTTTATTAATCTCATCGATAACGCCGTATCGTTTTTGCGCAATATGCCAGAGGGCAAGTTATCCATTGAAGCCAAAGAAGAAGATCAGCAGATCGTTATCCAAGTGCATAATAACGGGCCAGCCATCGACCCAAGCCTGCAAGGTGAGGCCTTGTTCCAGCCCTTTGTCACCAAGCGAGCGGGTGGCAGTGGACTTGGGTTAGCGATTGTGCGTCGTATTGTTGATGCCCATGGCGGGAAGATTAGACACCGTTCTGATTCGGCTTGGCCGGTGACCTTCGAGCTTATTTTGCCTCGCCACTTTTCTGGCGTTGCGATTTTAAACAGAGAATTCCATGACACAAAATAAAATATTACTGGTTGACGATGAACCCGCGTTTCGTGAATTGGCGAGCCGTTGGTTGGCGAAGCAAGATTACCAGGTCAAAACCGCGGGTAGCTTAGACGACGCCCGAGGTGCATTGGCATCGTTTGATGCGGATTTGGTGCTATTAGACTTGTCTATGCCACCGCATTTTGATCCGCAAGTGACTTTGGATGCGATGGACGATTTTGCGGGTCGTCCGGTGATTATTATTACCGGCCACGCGGATCGGGATTTGGCCCTAAAAGCCATTGAACTGGGCGCATGGGACTTTATTGCCAAGCCCATTGATCCTGATATGTTGGCGGTGGTGGTGCGTCGAGCCATCACCAAAACCACCTTAGAGCGAGAGCTGACTCAGCTCAAGCAAGCCAGTCATTCGCCTCAAGGCGCGTCGGCTTACATTGGCCATTCGGTCAGTTCACAAAAGGTCAGGGCGCTGGTGGAGCGTATTGCACCAACCGACGTGCGGGTGTTGGTCACGGGGCCATCGGGTACGGGGAAAGAAGTGATTTCGCGCACCTTACATGACTTGAGTCATCGCGCAGACAAGCCGTTTGTTTCGGTGCATTGCGGCGCGATTCCGGCGGATTTATTAGAAAGCGAACTGTTCGGTTACGTGAAAGGCGCGTTTACTGGGGCGGAAAAAGACAAAATTGGCCTATTGAGTTTGGCTGATGGCGGTACCTTGTTCTTGGATGAAATTGGTGAAATGCCGTTGGCGATGCAGGTGAAATTACTACGAGTGCTGCAAGAAGGTACCTTCTTCCCTGTTGGCGGGCGAGAGCAGAAATACATCGATATTCGTGTGATTTCCGCGACCAACGCTGACTTACTTGAGAAAGTCCGAGAAGGCAGCTTCCGAGAGGACCTGTATTACCGAATCAAAGGCGTCAACATTGAAACTCAAGCGCTCGCGGAGCGGCTAGAAGATGTCCCCGTACTGCTTCAGTCATTTTTACAGCGTTTGCAGAACCAGCAATCCAAGTCGCTACAGCTCAGTACTGAAGCCGTGCAATGGTTTCGAGATCAGTCATGGCCAGGTAACGTCCGTGAATTGAAAAACGCCCTAGAAAGCGTGGCTTCTATTTGCCCACAAGGTCGAATCACTATGGAAGATATCCAGCTGTTATATCCAAGTGGCGAACCTGTCCGTCAAACCATGGCAAGCTTACCAACGAGCGACGCCTCATTAGATGAACAAGTCCGCGACCTTGAGATTCGACTGATTAACCAAGCCTTAGAAAAAAATCAAGGCAACCGCACCCAAGCCGCCAAACAACTGGGTATTTCACGGCAAGGGCTGATTAAGAAAATAGAGCGATATGGTTTATAACCTTGTTTACGTTATGGATGCGTTTAAAAACAGACGTCACGGAGTGGATTTGTTAGCGGTTACCTCACACGAAATGATGCCATCCTGAACTCTTACCGAAATAGCGTCGCCTTTTTCAACGTCCTTAATGGAGCGAATCACTTGCTTGTCTTTGGAGGCAATGGCGTAGCCTCTAGCTAAGGTATTCAGTGGGCTGACGAGGTTTAACTTGTCGATGATACGAGCAAAGGTGGTTTGCTTGTTGGTCAAGGTGTTATTGAGCGCACGAGCAAGGCGAGCGTCGATGTCTTTGAGCTTTTGTCTGTTCTGATCGATACGGCGAGTGGGGCTATTTCTTTCTAGGCGATGAGCCAAATTGGCGGTTTGCGTTTGTTGCTCTACTATTTTGCGCTGCATGCTTTGTTGCAAACGGCGTTTCAGCTGTTCTAGTTGATTTTGTTGTTGCTCGATTCGATCTTTTGGATGGCGAATACGTTTGGTCATGAAGTCGAGCTGCTGCTGACTTTGTTCGAGAATGCGAGACATGCGCCTAACCAGTTGTTTTTCTTGTTGCTCTATTTGTCGAATTAATTGATGGCGATCGGGGCTTAATAATTCCGCTGCCGCCGTTGGTGTGGCAGCGCGGACATCAGCGACAAAATCCGCAATGGTGAAGTCTGTCTCATGACCCACAGCCGAGACAATCGGCGTGTTGGCGGCAAAGATAGCGCGCGCCAATGTTTCGTCATTGAAGCTCCATAAATCTTCCAATGAACCGCCACCGCGACCGAGAATAATGGCGTCAAAGTGGCCGCTGCCATCGGCTCGCTGTAATTGTCTTAGAATGTTTTTGGCGGCATCTTGGCCTTGTACTAAAGAGGGCAGGATGGTTAGCTCAGTTAACGGAAAACGACGACGAAAGGCGATGATCATATCGCGCACAGCGGCACCGACTGGTGAGGTAATAATGGCGACACGCTCTGGTTTGGTGGGGAGTGGCTTTTTGTGCTCAGGTGCGAACAGGCCTTCGGCTTGTAAACTGTTCTTTAGACGCTCAAACGCTTGTTGAAGTGCGCCTTCACCCGCAGACTCCATGCCTTCAACACTGAGCTGACAGTCACCTCGTGGACCATAAAAGGTGACGCGCGCGCGTAAGCGAACCATGTCGCCATCTTTGGGCTTGAAGCGAACCGTGGCATTTTTGCCTTTGAACATGGCGCAGCGAATTTGTGCTTTGTCATCCTTGAGGGAAAAGTACCAATGACCCGAGCTGGGTTTGGCGAGATTGGAAATTTCTCCTTCTACCAGAATCCACGGCAAACTGGCCTCAAGTAACTGTTGTATCTGTCTATTTAGCTGTGAGACGGTAAAAGCCGTTTCTTGTGACGCAGAAGTTGTAAAATTTTTCATCAATCTCTCGTGGTTGTGATTTACCGAATGCAACTATTGGAGTAGAATTAGCTGCCATCTTAACACCCTTGTTGGCATTGGAAACTCCCCATTATGTTACGAATCGTGCAAGAAGCTTTAACGTTTGATGACGTATTGCTTATCCCCGGCTATTCCGAAGTTCTTCCTAAGGATGTTAGCCTCAAAACGAAAATCACTAAAGACATTGAGCTGAATATTCCGCTTATTTCTTCTGCGATGGATACCGTTACTGAACATCGCATGGCGATTGCTCTGGCTCAAGAAGGTGGCATAGGCATTGTGCACAAAAACTTGACCATTGAAGAGCAAGCTCGTGAAGTGCGTCGTGTGAAAAAATTCGAAAGCGGCATCGTCCGTGATCTTGTTACCATCAACCCAGAAGCCAGTGTTAAAGAGCTGATGGATTTAACTGCAGCAAACAGCATTTCAAGTGTGCCTGTTGTTCAAGGTACCGATTTGGTGGGTATTGTCACCAGTCGTGATGTGCGCTTTGTCAAAGACTTTGATAAAAAAGTCTCTGACATCATGACGCCAAAAGATCGTCTTGTTACCGCGCTGGAAGGGGCATCTTCTGGCTCTATCCGCAAATTGTTGCATGAAAATCGCATTGAAAAAGTGTTGATTGTGAATGAGCAATTTGAATTGCGTGGTATGGTTACGGTAACGGATTTCAACAAAGCCACTACCTTCCCGAACGCTTGTAAAGATGATCAAGGTCGTTTGCGCGTTGGTGCTGCTGTTGGTACGGGTGCGGATACCGCTGATCGTGTTAAAGCCTTGTCTGATGCGGGCGTTGATATTATTGTGGTTGATACAGCCCATGGTCATTCTAAAGGCGTTATTGATCGCGTTCGCTGGGTAAAAGAAAACTTCCCTCATATTCAAGTTATCGGCGGCAACATTGCGACAGCTGAAGCCGCTATTGCTCTTGCTGACGCCGGTGCGGATGGCGTGAAAGTGGGTATCGGTCCAGGTTCTATCTGTACAACACGTATTGTTGCTGGTGTGGGCGTTCCACAAATTAGCGCGGTGGCCAATGTGGCTGAAGTAATGAACCCACGTGGTATTCCAGTGATTGCTGATGGTGGCGTACGATTTTCTGGTGACATTGCCAAAGCGATCGCAGCCGGCGCGAGTGTTATCATGGTAGGCGGTTTGTTGGCTGGTACTGATGAAGCGCCTGGTGAAGTGGTACTTTTCCAAGGGCGTTCATTCAAGGCTTACCGTGGCATGGGCTCCCTGGGTGCGATGTCTCAATCTCAAGGTTCAAGCGACCGCTACTTCCAAGATTCAAGCAGTGTTGAAAAGCTTGTGCCTGAAGGCATTGAAGGCCGCGTGCCATCAAAAGGCCCGATGGCCGCTGTTATTCATCAGTTGATGGGTGGTGTGCGTTCTTCTATGGGCTACACTGGATCATCTGATATCGAAACTATGCGTACTAAAACTCAGTTTTCTCAGATTACGGGTGCAGGTATGCGTGAAAGTCATGTTCATGACGTGACTATTACAAAAGAAGCGCCAAATTATCAAGTCGGTTAACGGCCAGTAATTTGATACTGAGATGGGGCGTATGACACGCCCCATCTTTATTTGTTGCTCCAATTATTAATTGATTACTTCTGTGAAAGTTTTTCTTTTGCAGAGTGAAAGGAATGGCTAACCATGTCGCAAGATATCCATGCTCATAAAATTCTTATTCTTGATTTCGGTTCTCAATACACTCAGCTAATCGCGCGACGTGTTCGCGAGATTGGTGTTTATTGTGAAGTTCGTGCTTTTGATATGGAAGATCAAGAAGTGATCGACTTCGATCCAAAAGGTATCATCCTTGCTGGTGGTCCTGAATCGGTTCCTGAACCAGGTTCGCCACGCGCCCCAGATGCTGTTTTTTCAATGGGCGTGCCTGTCTTCGGGATCTGCTATGGTATGCAAACCATGGCAGAGCAGTTGGGCGGAAAGGTTCAAGGTTCTGAAATTCGTGAGTTTGGCTACGCGCAAATCCGCAAGCATGAAGGCCCTGTATTGCTCGACGATATTCAAGATCACATTGCGAACAACGGTGTGGCTTTGCTAGATGTTTGGATGAGTCATGGCGACAAAGTTATTACCATGCCTGAAGGCTTTTCCTTGATGGCTTCTACAGACAGTTGCCCAATTGCTGCGATGGCGAATGAAGCGAAGAAATTTTACGGTGTACAATTTCACCCTGAAGTTACTCATACTTTACAAGGCGGCCGTATTCTATCTCGTTTCATTATCGATATTTGTGGTTGTGACACTTTGTGGACGCCGGCAAACATTGCGCAAGACGCCATTGAGCGTATGCAAGAGCAAGTTGGTAACCGTAAAGTATTGTTAGCTTTGTCTGGTGGCGTAGATTCGTCTGTGGTTGCAGCGCTGCTCCATAAAGCGATTGGCGATCAGTTGACTTGTGTGTTTGTGGATAACGGTTTACTTCGTTTGAACGAAGGCGACCAGGTAATGAAAATGTTTGCAGACAACATGGGTGTGAAAGTTATCCGAGTTGATGCAGAGGACTTATTCCTTGGTAAGTTAGCTGGTGAAAATGATCCTGAGAAGAAACGTAAGATCATTGGTAATACTTTTATCGAGATCTTCGATGAAGAGTCATCTAAATTAGATGGTATCGATTTTCTTGCGCAGGGCACCATTTACCCTGATGTAATCGAATCAGCAGCGTCTAAAACAGGCAAGGCGCATGTTATCAAGTCCCATCACAATGTTGGTGGTCTACCTGATGATATGAAGATGGAGCTGGTTGAGCCACTTCGCGAATTGTTTAAAGACGAAGTACGTAAGTTGGGTCTAGAGCTAGGTCTTCCTTACGACATGGTTTACCGTCATCCGTTCCCAGGGCCAGGTCTTGGTGTTCGTATCTTGGGTGAAGTGAAAAAAGAATACGCTGACATTCTTCGTCGCGCGGATGCTATCTTCATCGAAGAGCTTCGTCGCTCTGGTTGGTACGATAAAACAAGCCAAGCTTTCGCTGTCTTCTTGCCAGTTAAATCGGTTGGCGTAGTGGGTGATGGTCGTCGTTACGAATATGTGGTTGCGCTTCGTGCTGTTGAAACCATCGACTTCATGACAGCTCGTTGGGCTCACCTTCCTTACGAATTGCTAGAAACCGTATCTGGTCGCATTATCAACGAAATCGAACACATTTCCCGCGTGACTTACGATGTATCGTCTAAGCCACCTGCGACGATTGAGTGGGAATAATCCTTTCTTAATAATGATGTAATAAAGCGGCTCTCTTTATAATAAAGAGGGCCGTTTTTGTTTGTGTGAAATCTCGAAAAAAGTTCTGGAGTGTTGTTGTGAAATTTCCAACGCCTTTAATAGAAGGGAAACTGATTAAGCGTTATAAGCGCTTTTTGTCGGATATCGAATTGCCGAATGGCGAGGTGGTGGTCGCGCATTGCCCGAATACGGGATCAATGAAGCGATGTCAGCAAGATGATGCACGTGTATGGATGTCTAAAAGCGATAATTCAAAACGTAAACTTGCTTATACATGGGAGTTAGTTGAGGTTGATAATAAGTATTTGGCTTGTATCAATACTGGCTATCCAAACAAGCTAGTTGGTGAAGCCATTGCCAATGGTGTTGTGACTGAGCTTGTTGGATATGCAGAGCAGAAAGCGGAAGTAAAGTATGGTGAAAAAAGTCGTATCGATTGGTTGCTGACGTGTGATGATGGCCGCAAGTGTTATGTGGAAGTTAAAAACGTTACCTTATTAGAAGAAGACGGATTAGGGTATTTCCCTGATGCGGTGACGGATCGTGGTCGCAAACACTTATATGAACTTGCGAAGATGGTCGAAGAAGGTCATCGAGCAGTAATGTTCTTCTGTGTGAGCCATACTGGAATAAATTCAGTGACTCCAGCAGTACATATAGATAAAAAATATGCGCAGGCTTTTGTTGAAGTAGTCGAGAAAGGGGTGGAAGTTATTGCCTATCAAGTGGCGATCGATTCCCAAGAGATGAAAGTGGTGCGATCAGTGCCTGTGGTTATGCCAGATCTATGAGAGTAACCAGCTTGTTTTTGTGTTGTTTTGGTTATTTAACAACCAAAAAAGGCGTTCTTTGATGGTTTTATGAACGAATACCCTTTTATTTAAAATAAATTAAAAGAAAATTCCGAAAAAGGTTGCACAAAATCTATAGATCTT
>NZ_RIZG01000015.1 GCF_003721245.1 Marinomonas hwangdonensis
AAACTGTCAACCTATTTTAGGACGACACATACCCTATAAACCACTACAGAAAAACAATCTGCTTTGGTCGCATTATTCGTATCGGCAAAGATATGCGGTCGTTTCAGTTACCTTCACCTGAAAAACTTGATTCGCTTCCACAATAAACAGATCGCCTTTTATAAAGGTTTTCCATTCATTTTCTAACGGCAGTTTGACGGTTAAGGAACCAGAAACCACAGTCATATATTCTCTCTGACTGGTACCAAATTCATACTCACCCACCGCCATAACGCCCACGGTCGAAGTGCCCTCGGCATTTTCTAATGCAATGGATTTTACCTGATCGTTAAAATAACTGTTTACCGTTAGTGCTGTGCTCATCGTTAAGGTCTCATTGGTATGTTAAAAACACATGTTTACAAAAAACTAAAAAAATTCTTGCTTAGTAAGCACCACCAAGCATTTCTTCGATAATCCACTCTTTGAATGCCGACATAGCAGGCGTGACAGGACGACGTTTTTCATACACTAAATAAAAGGATCTATCGGTAATGAGGTGCTGGTGAAATAATACTTTTAAGGTACCCGCTTCGATTTCTGGCTGAATTAATTCAGGGTCAGTTAAAGAAATACCCAAACCTTGAGCCGCCGCACCAGCGGTCAAAGAGCCACTAGAAAACATCAGACCACGGCGAAAAAGCGCAGGCTCTAAACCTTGTTGTTGAAGCCAATCGTGCCATTCATCTTTGCGTTTAGATACATGCAACAAGGGATAAAATCGCATATCTTCCGGATTAACAATCTGCTGCTCTGGTTTAATCAGTTTTGGATGGCAAACAGGAGCTAAACGGGCGGTACGCAAATAATGAGCTTCTACATCATCCCAGTCACCATTGCCAAAATACACCGCCATATCGATGTCATTCTCAGAAAAATCGGTCAAACCTGCTGATGAACTTATCTCGATCTGAATATCAGGATAACGGCTTTGAAACCTCTCCATCCTTGGCATTAACCAGCGAGTAAGAAACGCCGGCGCCACCGCCAAACTCAAGGACCCCGTTTTTTGCTGACGCTTCAGCTCAGACGTGGCATTTTCAAGCTGTTCAAATACACTGTGTATAGGAATAAGATACGTTTCACCTGCCTCAGTTAAGACTACTTTACGTTTGGTGCGGCGAAACAGCTCCAGGCCAAGAAAGCTCTCTAAGCTCTTAATCTGATGACTAATCGCTGAAGGCGTGACAGACAACTCTTTGGCAGCCTTATTGAAGCTGCCATGACGAGCAGCAGCTTCAAAACACCTTAGTGAGTTTAGTGGGGGCAAACGATTAATAAGCTCATCTCCAATAGATAAGAAAGATTAATCAATAGCGTGTTACCGGCCAAGTTGTCAACGATTAATGCACTTAGCCGTTTTGCACACTCACTGTTAAAGTAAATTCAGGTTAGTCTTCGTCATCACTACTCACCGGCGTTTCAAAACGCTTAGGCGGAAGTTTAAAGGCTTCAAAACCATCTTGCTGATTATCGTGAAAGCGCGGTTGAGCCGATGGCTTTTTCGTTAGGTTCTTAGACGCTTTCTTCGGAGCTTTTGCTTTGGTTTTTTGGATGACTTGCTTAACGGGTTTAGGCTGCAGCAACCCTTTGAATTTTGGCTCTAACCCTTCAATCACTTCTGTGGTGAAGGTTTTCTGTAAAAACACCTCGATCGCTTTAAAGTTCACCCAATCTTTCGGACCAACTAATGAATACGCTTCACCTTTAAAGCCCGCACGACCTGTTCGACCCGTACGGTGGACAAATTCCTCTGCCTGTTTTGGTAAGTCAAAGTTAAAAACATGGGATACATTTGCAATATCTAAGCCTCGAGACGCCACATCGGTGCTGACCAAAACCGTAAACTGTCCTTTAGCGAAACTTTCCATGGTTTTGTTGCGAGCGCTTTGAGACAGGTTGCCGTTCAACGCCTGTGTCGTTAATCCCCACTGTGAGATGCTTTCCGATAAACGCACCGTATCGCTTTTCGTGGCGGTGAAGATAATCGCTTGCTTAATGGTTTGACCCAACAAAAGATGCTTCAACAGAGCTTCTTTGTGATCCAGATGATCACAAAGTAACACGTGTTGCGCTATGTCTGTGTGTTCGTCAAACCCTTGCCCAACCGCCACACGTGACGGTTCACGGAGCAACTCATTTGCGATTTCACTCACTTGCGTATTGTCTAAGGTCGCTGAAAAAAACAACGTTTGGCGTTGACGATGACTGGCAGCGGCATTAATGGCGCGCATAGCCTCAGCGAAACCTAAATCCAACATGCGATCCGCTTCGTCCAAAATAAGCAGCTCAAGCCCTTCTAAAAACACATGACGCTGTTTTAAGTGGTCGACTAAGCGGCCTGGAGTAGCGACAATAAAATGCGGGTCTTTCTGCAAAGATTTATGCTGATCGTTAAAGTTTTCACCACCTTGGATCAAAATAGAGGTAAAACGGCTGCCTGCTAATAACAATCTTAATTGACCAAACACCTGTTTCGCTAATTCACGCGTTGGCACTAGCACCACTACACGAGGGTCGCGTTTGGACAGCGCTTTTTTCTTATAGACTCGGTGCAAAGCAGGCAAAAGATAAGCGAGCGTTTTTCCAGAACCCGTTTTTGAAGACGCCAATAAATCTCGACCCGCCATCGCTTCTGGGATAGCACGAGATTGAATCTCGGTGGCCTCGTCAAATCCCAAATGGCTCATGGACTTTAAAATGCGATTATCAAAACCAAATTCTTCGAATAACAAAAAAAATACCCCTTTAACACCAAAATAATACGCAAAAAAAACGTCAAAACACGCCTACCTTGCTCAATGGCCGCATTATAACCTAGACACAGTAAATTTCGTTACGCATCTTGCATTAAAAGATAGGATTTACCTGCACTTTTTATCCCCACACCCGATCCTTCCAACGTTTGGACTTGTTCTAGGCTCTCAACCAGACCATAAAAAACAGGCCGAGCAACCAAAGCCTTCATACCGTAACGCATAGAAATATAAGGCCGCTCTTCGCCTTTATATGTGGCCATCCATAAATCACAATCTAAGCCCAACCGCATGACATCCTCGGTGTGTGTGTGAAACTCCAACGTCGGGCCAAGCTCTGTGTCTATCCATTCCCAACCAGTAACCAAAAAAGGCGCATCTTCCACTTGGATTCTAACTTTTTCCACCGGCGTCACTAAAAAATATTCACCGGCTTCATACCATAAAATACGGCTAAACATTGTCACCATGGCCGCTCGGGTAAACTTGCCGCCTTCATGGAACCATTCACCATTTGCTTTAATCAGCAAATTCATGTCTCCACAAAACGGTGGAGACCAAGTATCCACTGGCGGCTGTTTGGATTTTACCTCCGACAATCCTTTTAAATTCATATTCCACCTCAACACTGTGTTGTATTCATTGGCACATTAGTCCAACTCACCTCATCCGCAATATTATTCAACTTAGAAGCAAAGCCTTGAATTCATTTCACTGATAGAATCACCTCATCGAAAACTTTCCGAGGTTCAGAGCAACATTATCTGCCTCGTCTATCTGAGTGTGACATTATGAAATCAACATTGACAACCAAGTTTCAAGATCCCAATCGTGGGGTTTACTTTATCGGCACGACGCCACCAAAGTCCTCTTTAGTAGAAGAACAATTAGAACAAGTAAGCGAAAAGCTGCTTGAGCGTTTAACAGGAATCGATGTTGATGGCCTAATCGTTTACGACATTCAAGACGAAACTAGCCGCATTGATAAACCTCGCCCTTTTCCTTTCATGGAAACTCACGACCCAAGAGCCTGGTCCAAACGTCTACACCAACAATCTGGTCAACCCGTTATTACCTACAAATCCGTTTCATCACGCAGCGCGGCTGAATTTTCTGGCTGGTTAACCGAAGCGTGGGAAGATTTTGGCATTCGTGATTTGGTTTTAGTCGGCTCGCCGTCGTCTGATGGCGACATTAAATTACCGCTTCCACAAGCCTATGACACACTGAAACAGTCCCCCCATGCGTTTAACTTGGGTGGCGTGACCATAGCAGAGCGACACGCCAAAAAAGGCGACGAACATCTGCGTCTTTTGAAAAAGTCTGAATCAGGTTGCGAGTTCTTTATCTCTCAAGCGGTTTATAACCACCAAGCCACGGCGGACCTTATCAGTCAATACGCTAGAACATGCAAAGAACAGGGTGAAACACCAAAACGCATTATCCTGACCTTTACCCCCTGCGGTAGCGCCAAGACGCTTGAATTTATGGAATGGTTGGGGATTTCTGTACCTGATGCCACGAAACACCGCATTTTGGATGCGCAAGCCCCATTAGAAGAATCCATTAAGATTTGCCGTAATGCCTTAGAACAAATCATTGAAACCGCATTACCGCTAGGCGTACCACTGGGTTTAAATATTGAGAGCTTGACCAACCGCAAAGAAGAAATAGACGCTTCAATCAAGTTGTATAAACTCCTTAAAGCGACTTTGGATCTTAAACTGGCCGAGCAAGCTCTATCTAAACAGCCTAGCTAAATAAGCGTATCTAATTTAGCCAAAACTTGTTCAATTCGAATATGCTGCATGGCCTTAGGGTCATGCACGCGGGTTGACCACGGCAATTCAGACACCGGCTTTTGATATTCTTTGACCACCAGCGCCTCGTACACACTGACCACTTTGTCTAAATCTTTGTAAGGCCCTGTTCGCTGAGGATTGGAATGCGCGTAAATGCCCAACACAGGCGTTCCTACTAAAGTTGCCATGTGGGCAGGCCCGGTATCAGGGCTGATCACAAGCTCGGCTTTTTTTAGCACGGCTAACATCAAATCCAGTGGCGTTTTACCCACCAGATTAATCACCTGCTCAGATCGGCCTGCAACAACAGATTGAGCGAATGTCACTTCATTAATAGAGGGCCCACCGGTAATAACCGGACATAGGCCCTTATCTATTACGTAATCCAATACCGCTTGATAACCCTCTATCGTCCAGTTTCTCTCCGCTTTTGACGCCGAGGGGTTAACCACCACATAGCGTTCAGGCAAATCTTGAGGAACATCCGGCAAAGCCAACTCACAAGGCAGAGAGGGCTGAGTCACACCCAACACACTCGCAATTGACAAAAAAGAATCTAATACATGCTCGCCTTGCGGTTCTGGTGCCTGCTCATTAACAAACCAATGCTGCTTTTCACGGGAATGAGACAAAGCAAACCCTATTCGCCTTTTTGCCTTGATCATCCGCGACACCACACTGGCCCTAAAAGACCACTGCAAATGCAGCAAAACATCAAATGTCTGACTTTTTAATGCTGAACGCAGGGCCAAAAGCCCAGTAAAACCATTTTTTTTATCGTACTCCAGCACCTCAACACCTTTGAGCAAACGTACTAAATTGGCTTCTAAAGGCGACGTCACCCAGGTGACTTGCATGGTAGGATGCTGCTTCATAATCGCTTGAACCACCGCCATGGCATGACACACATCGCCTAGCGCGGACAAACGCACCACAGCCAGACGTGAAACACTCTCACCTAGTACTTTTTTTTGCGTAGACTCTTGCGGCATGAATTCCTCTGGGGCTGCTTAAATTCGGTAAATATTATAGAATAGTCTCCCCTGAATGTGTCTTACTTTATCAAGCTTCCCAAGCAAGGCCCAGATCATCCTAATGAAAGCGAGCCATATGCCACAAGCCCAAAAAATTTCGCCTAACAAGACCTTGTTAATCAGCGATGCAACACGACCTCTGGCCGCCTCATGGTTTGACCCTGATTACTGGCAGTCGCAGCATGCACTCGCTGGTACAGGGACTGGCCGAGGTGCCGTGTGGTTTATCAAAAGTCCCTTGGGAAGTTTTGTTTTACGTCGTTATCGCAGGGGTGGCCTCATTGCTAAATTCAATAAAGACCATTTTCTTTTTACTGGGCAAAAGCACACACGTCCTTGGCTAGAACTCAGCTTATTAGAGCAAATGCGCTCCCTTGACTTGCCTGTGCCTCGACCTATTGGCGGAATCTATGTGGTTAATAAAGGCTTTTACCAAAGCCAACTATTAACCGAAACCATCGCCAACGCTCAAGACCTGTTTGAGATCATTAAAATGGGACAGAGTCATCAACTAGATTGGCACAACATTGGCGCTGTGGTGAAACAGTTCCATAACCAAGGCATTTACCACTCAGACTTAAACTGCCATAACATCATGATTGATCAAGACAATAAAGTCTGGCTAATTGACTTTGATAAATGCGAACAACGATCTCAAAATCAACAATGGCAACAGGCTAACCTTGATAGATTAAAACGCTCTTTAGATAAAGAATCTAAACTGCATGCCAAATTCACTGTTTCTGATGCGCAATGGCGCAATTGTTTGGAAGGCTACCGTGGCTAAAAAAACCTCTTCTCTTGATAAACACTTTACCCACTTTCTGGCACCAAAACATTGGTTAACATGGTGTGCGATGGGCATTGCTTACCTATTAAGCTTTTTACCTTGGTCACTACAACAATCTGTAGGCAAGTATCTGGGTCGATTTCTGCATGCGATCGCTAAAAGACGCCGCCACATTTGTGATGTGAATCTAAAAATTTGCTACCCAGACTTAACCAAAAGTGAACGCAAAAAACTCACTAAAGACCACTTCGAAAGTATGGGAAAAGGCACAATAGAGACCTTCGCCTCTTGGTTTCAGGACCAAAAAAAATACCAACACCGTATTACATTTGAAGGTCAGGAGGTGATTGACAAAGTCCTCGCCAAGGGCCGTGGATGCATCTTAATAAGCGGACATTTCTCTTCCCTTGATATATGCGGCAGTCAAATGCCTCGCTTCCTTGATGTTCATCCAATTTACAAACTGCAAAAAAACCAAGTCATGAACTGGGTGATGGAACGCCAGCGCCAAGCGATCTTCTCCAAAACCATTGAACGCACGAATATGCGGGAAGTCCTAAAATCGCTGAAACAAAATAAAGCGGTCTGGTATGCGGTCGACCAAGATTACGGTCGAAAAAATTCTGTATTTGCTCCCTTCTACGGTCGCCAATGCGCCACGATTGCGCATATTGGTCGCATTGCAAACATGACGAATGCCCCCGTGGTGCTTTACGATTATGGCAGAACAGAAAAAGGCTACCACCTGAGACTGGTTGAAGTGGAAAACTACCCAACGCAAGACGACGTGGAAAACGCCACGCGAATAAACGAGTTGATGCAAGCCGTCATTGAGCCTAAAAAAGCACAATACTTTTGGTCCCATAGACGTTTCAAAACTCAACCTATTGCAGGTGATCCATCACCTTACAATAAATAAAAGTACGACAAAAAACCGTATACAATCAAAGTACGCCATCACGCACTTCTGCCATTAGGCGAAGTGATTTCAAGCGCGCTTCTGGATCATGGATTGGCATAGACACGATTAACTCATCCACACCTGTAAGCTGCAAAAAGCTGTCCAGTTGAAACGCAACCGAAGCTTTCGAACCCACCACAGCGTATTGCAGCATGTGCTCTACCATCTGCTTCTCACTTGCAGACCAAATGCCATCCATTGTGTCAACGGGCTTTGAAAAAGGTAGGTTCCGATTACGACGCAAGTTGACAAACTGCTGCTGAGCTGAAGTAAATAAATAGCGGGCCTCCTCGTCGCTGTCCGCCACCACCGCCATAATTCCAGCCATAGCATGCGGCTTCGTTATTTGATCAGACGCTTTAAAATTACGACGATACACAGTCAACGCCTGAATCAGCTGATCAGGCGCAAAATGAGAAGCAAAAGAATAGGGTAATCCAAACTCAGCGGCGACTTGAGCACTGTACAAACTGGAACCCAACATCCAAAGCGGAACATGTGTATTGTGCCCCGGCACAGCCATGACCCCCTGAGCACTGCTGCCGAGTAAACGCTGTAACTCTAAAACATCATCTGGATAGCTATCAACCGACGCGTCCATATTACGCCTCAAGGCACGCGCTGTTTGCATGTCGGTCCCCGGCGCTCTTCCTAACCCCAAGTCAACACGGCCTGGATACAATTCAGCCAAGGTTCCAAACTGCTCTGCTATAACTAAGGGGGAGTGATTGGGCAACATGACACCGCCTGAACCAATCCGAATGGTTGACGTTGCCGCACCAAGATAAGACAGTACAACCGACGTCGCTGAGCTCGCCACCGCGGCCATACCATGGTGTTCCGCTAACCAAAAACGAGCATAATGATTTTCCTCCGCTGCAACGGCCATACGCTTAGTCATGTGCAATGAATCTGCAACAGAATAGCCCTCAGCAACGGGAGCAAGGTCAAGAATTGAAAAAGGAACCATAGTATTTACCCAATAATAAGACTGCAAAATAACATAGAGAATAAATGGGACTGTTTATACCAGGAACAAGTCGACAATCATGCAGTAAATGCAGAAGTGCCACCGTGCTTGTCAACGGTGGCACTGATTTTTCTGCTCACAAAAAACACTTACCTGTTTTCTAGGCGATTGTAGTCTAAGATACCGCTTTCTCTGGGGCGATCTAAGGCATTCAAGTTCGCAATACTGTCGCTGACAAACCAAAAGTCTGGATGCGTTCTACGTATTCCAAAGCGACTCAAAAGGGCGGCGTAATCTTCTGCTGTGTTAAGCGTTGACACCTGCTCAGCCCATTCCATTAAGGCTTTCTCTTCCACGCGCATCAATACATTT
Source organism: Marinomonas hwangdonensis (assembly GCF_003721245.1). Classification (GTDB taxonomy): domain Bacteria; phylum Pseudomonadota; class Gammaproteobacteria; order Pseudomonadales; family Marinomonadaceae; genus Marinomonas; species Marinomonas hwangdonensis. The sequence continues at coordinate 8,725 of NZ_RIZG01000015.1, forward strand.
GGATAATCTCCCAACACACCTTTCACTAGAGTAAGGCTGTCTTCTTCAGGCAAACGAGCTGCCTCTTCATCCAACAGACTAGAAATATTGGCATGGGCTTTATTGTGAATAACACTCATGACCTCTAACGGTGTGCCTTGTTGAGTAATCAACACGGTTGCCACATTAGGAAAATGCCTCAAGCCACCGCCTCGAACGGATTGCAGCTCTTGCAACGCCTTGATATGTGAAGTCGAAAGCTTGCTCGACGCCAAGTCATGTTCCTGGTTGAGCACCTGGGCTAACTTATTGCGCAGCTTTTCATACAATTCCGCTTGGGTATCCTGAGAAGAATAAACAACATCGGTTTGTTTGTTCACTCTTATGTAATCACTGAAAATGTAATCTTTGATCGTTTGACTGGCATCTCGATACCAAAACTGACGAATTGACTCTCTGTCTTCATTTGGCAACAGTAATAAGAAATTCATCTCACCTTCCATGCGCAAAAAATCCATATAAAGTCGTGTCGCCAGCTGGTGTCCCACATTACCGTACACATCAAAACCGGCGACCAAAAGATAGTGAATACGCTCCAGCAAAGGATAGTCAATTACCCAGGCGGTTTTCGGCGCTTGCCCTACCATGCCCTTCACAACCGAGGCGTTATCAAAGTGTCGAAAAATAGTCAAAGCCGCATTATCATTGGTACCATCGCCATCCCAAATAAGCCCTAAATCCAATGCTACATTCTGTTTTTCTAGATTTTCGATCACTTGAGCCTTTTTAGACAAATAGGATTTCTGTTGATCCGACAACATAATCCAAGAAGCCAGAGGCAGTGTCGAATCTGTTACAGCGGGCAAATCTAGGTTTTGTACCGTACCTTCTAAATAATTCGCGCTACCTTGGCTATAAGCGACATCAGGGTCCACAAAATACACCCAAAACTGCTCGTTTATTACGTTTACCGCAACCTGACCTCGACATACAGGCCCTTTGATAAAGGCCATAATGGTATTTTGAGAATGGTCTAATAAAAACCGATAGCGTCCATGAATCGGAATGTCTCTAAACGCTTTGAAAGGATTCGTCGCTATCTCCGGTGCATAGCCTGGCGCTTGCGTGACCTCGTAGTCATCCGTATAAAAATACGCTTGCCAACGAGCGAACCTCGCTTCATTGAGAGACATAGGGATGTGATTTTTTTGCACCTTCACTTCTGGGTCGAGCCACAACCGGTAATACACAGTATCGACACCAGGAGGATCATAAGGTCGACGCGTCGCAATGATATCAATAGGCTCCCCTGGCGGTGTGGCAGAACGTACTAATTTAAAGCGATAATCTGACGCGGAAGTGGACTCCGAATCATTAATCTCCTCATCATCAAGGTATAAGCTATATAAATAAAGATGCTCATAGATGTATCGGGAAACAAGCTGACCTTTTAACGTATCCTGATTTAATCGTGACTCCCATAAAGCCACTTTCTGCTGAAGCGCATCGGGAATAGACTTTTCGCTAGGTATCTTGGCCCCTTTTGCCAGCCACCGAGTCAACACACTGTATTCGTCTTTACTCAAAGCAGGCAAACCATAAGGCATGCCCGCGTTGGGGTATTTCTCTTCGAACGACTCAATCTCTTCAATGCTCACGCACTGCTGTTCACGAGCCAAAGAAAAATCATAGTCATCAGACAAAATAGGCTGGGTGAAAGCCCCCTGCGCTTGACGAAGTGCAATCGAACGATAAAGCAAACTGCCATTCAGATTGGCTGCGGGAGATTGTCCACGTTCGTTCAGGACTGGATGGAAGCCCTTTTCACGCCAAGCTTCTGTCGTCTTTGCGTCCAGATACAAACGCGTCGGCGATGCCGATAGTAAACGTGTACCGTCGTAAACCAGTGAGGCTGACGCTCCCCGCTCTATGCCTGCTGAACTGGTCAGTTTTAATTGGCAAGGCGCGTCGTAGCAAGCATGACAAGAAACACAACGCGTATCCAAAATGGGCCTAACTTTATCATTATAAAATGCCGCATCTTTCTCACTCACGGCCACAACACGGTTTTCAGGTGACGTTTTACCATAAGTAAAGTCAAGCTGTTGGGTCGCATAAGCAGCACAGCCAGAAATCACCAAAAACAGACACAGCAACATCATCCAACGAGACATACAAACTCCCTTTTATAATGGATAGTTTTTACAAGGGATGTCATCCCAGTAGCCCCTAAAAAAGAAGGGGCAGCCATAAAAAAAACGCCCATTCAGGCGTTTTTCGTATTCACTTCACCTTAACGTAAGGCGCGCCTTACGCTTTTACATCCGAGTCATCATCAAGACCGTCGTCTTCCAACTCATCAGACAGTTCGTAAGAATCTTCACCCATAGCATCGTTGGCTAACAACAAAGCGTCTTCGTACGCGCCACCGAATTCGATGCGCGTAATATCGTACAAATCATATTCAAAAGTTTCATCAAACCAGCGCGCATCTGAACCGATTTCTTCAAGCTCATACGTAATTGCATCAGCACGCACGACACGACCAATTTCACAGCTATCCGGCTCAATTTCTTCACGGTGCAAGGTGACCAGACCAAACTCTTCACTCACATCCATGAGTAAGACAGCCAGATCTTCTAAATCCACTTCGGGATCCACGACTGTCTCACCACGCAGTTCTAGCACTTTTTTCTGAAAATCATTTAGGGGAGCCGGATGCACAAAATCGCTAATGTCCTCAAGAAAGAGAACTTGATAGCCATTCAGGCGTACGCTTTCATCCACTAGTTGCAGCAGAACCACTTCTTCATTGGCATCCACTACAAAACCATCCGTCCAGTTATCTGGTCCGTCTAAGTCTTCTCGAAAGATGCGAACAACATTGTTTCGAGTGCGGGCTTTTTCCAGTTCAATGAGCATATTGGCTCCCTAAAAAAACATAAAAAATAAACTCATGCTAGTGTAAACCCAGTCAGCATAAGGCACAACTTAAGCCACTAGTTTTAAGGTACTAGTTTTTAAGGCACTACTTTTTACAGTATGTCTTTATTCACCTATTACAATAACATCACCATGCCAAAAGCACCTTAGTGCAATACCGCATGCCAATCTTCAATCATATCGATTAGATCATCCAAACCACATTCCGCTTGAATACCATCGGTTGAGGTTTGATAAAAACTTTCTTGAGAGTCAAACATGGCTTTGATCTCTTCTTCCGCTGAATCTAGATCGACCTGACGATTAACCGAGACACCCTCTTCATTTAACACAACCTGAAAAGGACCATGAGCAAATTCGGTTACTTCTTTCTCGGTTTCAGCCAAACGCGCTGCCATTAAGACACGCTGTATACTTTCTAAATCGCGAACGTATTCAGACACCCATTCGCCAATCGCAGCGAATTCATAGCCGGTAAAAATACGGTACGCATTTTCGTCCTGATCAAAGGCAATTTCATAATCCATGACCGTGAACCTCACTGTTATTCATCTGTTTTCTCATCTTGATTTGTTTGCTCACCATGATGTGCTTGGCTTTGACGATAAGCCTGATTGATGGCTTGTTGACGCTGAGGTATAGCAGCGGCCAATCTCGCTTGACGTTCGGCTTCTTTTTTGGCTTTTGCTTCTTCAACCAAGCGCTCTTCAGCGGCAATCATGGCAGGCGTTTCCATCACATAAGGACCAATGGCGCCGGTTCTTACATCATTTAGAAAAACTTCCGCCGCTTTATGCATATCTACCTTACCACCTGCTCGCAGCGCACCGCGTTTTGAGCCAATGATTTTAAGCACGTCATAAGGGTCTGACGGCAGTTCGTTTAACTTATAGCGAGTTGTCAAAGAATCCACATAATCCGCTATAAAAAATTTTAGCCCAGCAAGAGCAACGTCTTCATAATCGATGGCCGTATCACGCACCGCCCCTGTAACCGCCAAACGGTAACTGGCGGCCGGATTTTCGATTTTTGGCCACAAAATACCGGGCGTATCTAATAATTGAAAACCATTGGTAACTTTTAATTTTTGCTGGGACTTTGTCACCGCGGGCTCATCACCCACTTTTGCCACTCGTCGGCCAAGTAGAGCATTCATTAAACTGGATTTACCGACGTTTGGAATACCGGCAATCATGGCACGGATAGGCTTTTCAGCACTGCCTCGATGTGGCACCATCTGGCTCACCCACTGACTGATCTTTGCCACATCGGCTTTATCTAAGGTCGAAAATGGGTGCGCTAAAACCGTTTCATTGCCACGCCAATGGTCTAACCATAAGTCTAGTCGAGATTGGTCAGCTAAGTCTTTTTTATTCAAAAGACGCAATACTGGCACATCGCCGCGCAACGTATTGAGCATAGGATTTTGGCTGGAATCAGGGATGCGGGCATCCAACACCTCGATTACAATGTCTACTTGCGTCATGACTTCTTCAATCTCACGACGTGCTTTATTCATGTGCCCCGGATACCACTGAACGCTCAACCTAACTCCCCCATCACAACCAAGTTTTTTTCGGTGGCGAATTCTAACATAAGTTCTTAATAAGGTACTGATAAACCTTTTGGGACTCGGATATTTTGGCATTTTATCGTCATCTGACCTATGTCAAGGCACACTTAAGTTCACTCTTTTATACTGACTCGCACTTAATAGACGTGAGCGAGGAATCTGCACCCCGCCACCGCGCTTATTAGGTTGTTCTCTCGATCGGGCTTGACCGCCCACTTAGCCGAGGCTGTGTGTGGCCTCGGCTTTTTTCGTTAGCGAATTCGCTCTCTCTTCTTTTCTACGCAATCAAATCCCCCTACTGATAATGCATCGTGCTGTCTTTTTGTGTGTTTTTTTGCAAAAATGCCAATCATAAGAACAACCACTCCACCCGAATCCTCGCCATACATACGATGCGAAGGGAACAAGAGAGCCCAGACAATGAAGATCAAGGTGATTATCGCGTGCGGCTTGGCACTGTTATTTTGTCAGAATGCCCTATCCACTACCCTTAAAATGGCGTTCGATGCTGACCCAATTTCGTTAGATCCTCATGAGCAGTTGTCCGAAAGTACGTTGCAGTTTTCACACATTGTTTTCGATCCGCTGTTACGCTGGGGCAAAGATAGTCAATTTGAGGCGCGCCTTGCCACACATTGGCAACGCATTGATGGACAGACCATGCGATTTTTTTTGCGCAAACAGGTCTCTTTCAGCAGTGGCAACCCTTTTACCGCTGACGATGTGGTGTACACCATAGAACGCCTAAAAAGATCGCCTGATTTTCGAGCCATGTTTGACACCATCGCCTCCGCTACCGCCATTGACACTCATACACTCGATGTTAAAACCACCTACAATAATCCTCTCTTGTTAAACATGATGACTTACGTGTTTCCGCTTGATAAGACCTTTTATCAACACCAAGATCAAATCATTAAATATGGCGATACCTTCGCCTCTCGCAATGTGTCAGGCACCGGCCCTTTTATCCTTACCAATCGAAAGCTTGGCAGTCGCATGGAATTTGATCGCAACCCCAACTACTGGGACACAGACTCCGCTGGCAATGTCGAACACATTGTATTGACCCCTATCCACGCAGACTCCACTCGCCTCGCGGCTTTACTGTCGGGTGACGTGGATTTTATTTCCCCTGTTTCCCCCATTGATGTTGAACGAGCAAAAAAAGTCGCCGGAATACAACTGGTAACTATGCCAGGTACGCGCATCCTGCTAATGCATATGAACCAGGAAAGACGTAAAGAGTTTCAAGATGTGCGGGTAAGAAAAGCCATTAACCTTGCTATTAACAAACCTCTCATCGTAGATAAAATTCTCAAAGGATACGCCACACCCGCCGGTCAATTAAGTCCAGATCGTTTTTTAGGTCACATTAATGGTTTAGAGCCCGAATACAATCTAGAAAAAGCCCGCCTATTGATGCAAGAAGCGGGGTACGAAGAAGGATTTCGAATCAGCATGATGGCCCCAAACAACCGCTACATGAACGATGAAAAAGTGGCTCAAGCCATTGCGGCCATGTTGGCTCGAATTAACATTACGGTCGATTTAAAAACGCTGCCAAAGGCACAATACTTTAAAGAGTTCGACAGACGCAGTGCTGATATGATGATGCTTGGCTGGCAATCCGATACCGTTGACTCAAACAATCTGTTTGAGTTTATTATTGCCTGTGAAGACACCAACACAGGCCTAGGCGCTTACAATGCCGGTGCCTATTGTCGCCCCAGCATTGACGACGACATCAGGCAGTCCAATCGTGAAATGAACCCGGAAAGACGCTTGCGATTACTACAAAGAATAGAAAAAACCCTCTATGACGATGCCGCCATAGTACCGCTTTATTGGCAATCCCTCGTCTGGGCAGCAAAAGACAACATCCACATAAAAGACATATTAAACGACCAAAACTTTCCTTATCTGGGGGATTTATCCATTGATGCAAAATAAACACCCTAGTCGTTGTCCTCTGATCCACATTGTCGACAGGAAGCGCATTTCGTTATGGTGATTTTCATACTCCGCCGATTGCTGCAAGCTTGTTTTGTGATGATCATCATCAGCCTAATCAGCTTTGCGATTCAAGACAAACTGGGCGACCCCGTGCAACAAATGGTTGGCATGACAGTGTCTCAACAAGAACGGGATCAACTTCGTAACGAGCTTGGGCTTAATGACAGTTTTCTAAGTCAGTATTGGCGATTTGCTCAAGGTGCAATACAAGGCGATCTTGGCACCTCTTATTACTACAAAGAACCCGCATTGGATGTCATTCTTGACAAGCTGCCCGCTACACTGGAGCTGGCTTTTAGTGCAATATTTATCATTATTATCGTCGCCATACCCTGTGGTGTATGGGCCGCGATTAAACCCAAACATCCCGTCTCCCGACTGATCATGGTGGTGAGCTCAATAGGACTGTCTATTCCCATTTTTATTGTTGCGATTTTACTGGTTTATGTTTTTTCTATTGAGCTAAATCTTGCGCCCAGTTTTGGTCGAGGAGAAACCACAAACATTTTTGGCGTATGGGAAAGTGGTTTTTTTACCAAAGATGGCTTAAGACATCTTTTACTTCCTAGCATGGCCCTTGCCATCGCCTTGATGCCGATTTTCATTCGTCTCATCCGTGCCGAAATGATGGAGGTGTTGCAGTCAGAATACATTAGATTTGCTTGGTCTAAAGGTTTATCGGCTCCCCGCATTTATTTTAAGCACGCATTAAAAAACACCATGCTGCCAGTGATCACAGTAGGCGGTATTCAAGCGGGGACCTTGGTCGCCTACACGATTTTGACTGAAACCATTTTTCAATGGCCAGGAATGGGGTTTTTGTTTATGGATGCGGTGAATCGTGTGGATACACCATTGGTATCGGCCTACCTAATAGTCGTGGGAGGTATCTTTGTGGTCACCAACACCCTAGTAGATTTGATCTACGGCCTGGTTAATCCAACCGTTCGTCTAGCGAGTCATGGACTATGAAGTACCCCAAAAAAGACCTGATTCAGCCTATGTCGGGCAGTCGCTGGCAACACATTTGGTCGGGATTCGTCGGTGACAAACTGGCGGTAATGGCATTAATTATTTTTGCCTTTTACTGCATCGTTGCGCTTTTGGCGCCTTTAGTCGCGCCCTATGACGTCAAAGACCCTGCTTTTATGGATCTTATGAACGCTGAAATTGCCCCTATGTGGATCAGTGGTGATCCACGCTTTTTGTTTGGTACAGACGCCCAAGGCCGTGATCTATTGTCCGTCATTTTATACGGCACTCGGCTGTCACTCACCATTGGTCTTTGTGCGGTATTAATACAAGCCACCTTGGGAATTTGCATCGGGCTAGCCGCGGGCTACTTAGGGGGTCGCATTGATAACTTCCTAATGCGTTGCGCTGACATTCAATTGTCATTTTCTAATATGATGGTCGCCATCGTTTTTCTCGCTATTTTTCAGTCCCTATTTGGCGTTGCCATGTACCAACAACTTGCCATGGTGATGTTGATTTTAGTTATCGGTTTAACCGAATGGCCGCTTTTTGCTCGAACCATTCGAGCTTCTGTATTGGCTGAAAGACAAAAAGAGTACGTGGATGCGGCCAGAGTCATGGGATTAAGCTCAAAACGTATTATGTTTCGACACATATTGCCAAACACGCTTTCTCCAGTCTTGGTCATTTTTACCGTTCAAATTGCCAACGCCATTGTGGCCGAAGCCGCTTTGTCTTTCTTAGGGCTTGGCATGCCCGCCACGGAACCCTCCTTGGGCTCCTTGATTTCTGCAGGGTTCGCTTACATGTTTGCTGGGTCTTGGTGGATTTGCGTGCTTCCTAGCATGACATTGATCATTTTAATTTTAGTGATGAACTTACTGGGTGATTGGCTACGGGATCACCTCAATCCTAGGACGTACAAAGACTAATATGAATTTATTAAGCGTCAGTAACCTACACGTCAACTTCCATATGAAGGAAAGAGAACTCGCGGCTCTGATTGATGTCAGCTTCACTTTAAACCGTGGCGAAAGAATCGCTATCGTGGGCGAATCAGGAGCGGGGAAATCCGTATTGGGGTTTTCCATTGTCAATTTGATTGGCAAACCAGGCTACATTCATTCTGGTTCGATCAAATTAGAAGACAAAGAATTGACCAGCATGAACGCTCGGCAATTACAGGCCATTCGAGGTAAGCGAATTGCGATGATTTTTCAAGATCCCATGATGACACTCAATCCGGTGCTCACCATTGGCGATCAGCTGGTCGAAGCCATCCGCAATCACACGAAAATCTCTTACAAAGACGCCCGCAGCATTGCCATTGAAAAACTGCACCATGTACAGATTGCCTCTCCGGAAAAACGCTTTGATCAGTACCCACACGAGCTATCTGGCGGTATGAGACAAAGGGTCATCATCGCCTCTGTCTTGCTATTAAACCCCGACATCATCATTGCTGACGAACCGACAACAGCGTTAGATGTCACCATTCAAGCCGAAATTTTGCAGCTGCTGCTGGCGATTTGTCGCGACAATGGCGTGGCATTGGTGTTGATCAGTCATGACCTAGGCGTGGTCTCAAAAGTGGCGGAACGCACCTTGGTGATGTACGCAGGTCAAATTGTTGAAGAAGGTCCCACACTGGAAATCATCAATGATCCCCAGCACCCTTATACTCAAGGTTTGTTAAACGCTTTGCCACAAATGACGTTACCCGGTCAGCGTCTCAATCAAATTCAAGGTAGCATGCCCTCGCTGGCAGAACGACCATCAGGATGCGCTTTCCACCCCCGTTGCCCTTACGCCACACAAAAATGCAAACAGCAACAGCCCGACTTTATTTACAGTGGCGTTTCCAGTGTGGCCTGCTTTTTAGTAGAAGACATGCTCAATGAGTTTGCCGATCACGATCAGGAGGCACAGTAATGCCTACGCCTCTTATTCAAATTAGTGGTTTAGAAAAAGCCTTTCCCACCAACGAAAGCTGGCTGGGGCAGTGGCGTTTTCAGCATGGCAAACTAAAAAGACGCAAAGACAGTGTCCATGCACTCAATGGCGTCAACCTTACCATCAACCAAGGTGAAACCTTGTGTGTCGTGGGGGAAACCGGCTGTGGAAAATCCACACTGGCGCGCGTCATCATGGGGTTAACTCAACCGAGTGCGGGGGAAATCCATTATCTGGATCAACGCATTGATCAATTAAACAACCGCCAGCGCATGGTGTTTCGTCGTCGTATGCAAATGGTATTTCAAAACCCTTATGCGTCGTTAAATCCCAGAATGACGGTGTATCAGACACTGAGCGAGCCGATCTCTTTTCACAACCCTCAGCTGTCAACATCGCAAGTCGATGAGCAAATTGATGCCTTGCTTGAATCCGTCGGCATTTCCGCCTCAAGCTCAGACCGATATCCCCATGAATTCTCAGGTGGACAACGCCAACGCATCAGTCTGGCACGGGCATTGTCGGTGGAACCTGACTTCATCGTGGCTGACGAACCCTTGTCAGCGTTAGACGTTTCGGTACAGGCTCAAGTCCTGAATCTTATGATGGATAAGCAAGAAGAGCGCAATCTGAGCTATTTATTTATTACCCATGATCTTGCGGTCGTGGAGCATTTTGCCACTCGCGTCGCCGTTATGTATCTGGGTCGAGTATGTGAACTGGCGCCCACTCGCACTCTGTTTAGTGCGCCAAAACACCCTTACACCAAAGCCTTGCTGTCTGCGATTCCACGCTTAGACACCAATACAGCCCAACCCATACGCCTGATCGGTGAGGTACCAACGCCCATTAACAAACCGGTTGGTTGTGTTTTTCAAGCACGTTGCCCTTATGCGAATCAGCGCTGCTATGAACAATCCCCCGCCATGATGATGCAAGGTGACGCAAGCAGCGTCGCTTGCCATGCGATTGAGGAGGGAAGGCTGTGATTTTCTGGTTAGCATTGCCTCCAATCACTTCATGCCTTAGGGAGCTCTTATGGAAATAAGATGGCTTGAAGATTTTATCGCCCTGGCCAAAACGCGCCATTTTTCTCGTGCTGCCGATGAGCAAAACGTCACACAACCCACGTTTAGCCGCCGTATAAAACTGCTTGAAGAAGAAATGCGTGTCACTCTGATAGACAGAAACACCCTGCCCTTATCCCTCACTCCAGCGGGAGAAGTGTTTTTACAAAGCGCAGAACTGATCACCAGACAACTCAGAGACGCCAAGGAACGCTGCCAAGAAATTCGCAAACAAGAAGAGTCGCAAATACGCTTTGTGACCACACAGACCTTATTCCTTAGCTTTTACAAAGAATCTATTGAGCCTTTTTGCCAAAGCATTGATATGGATTTAGACATCAACATGAAATCCAGCTCATGGCTTGGCATCGACTTTGTTAACGCCTTGGTGGAGCAGCAATGTGACATCATGCTGTGTTACTGGCACCCAGCCATTAATTTTATTCGCGCCTTGGATGACGAACAGTACGAACACCTAGTGATCGCAGAAGAAACCTTGATTCCTTGCAGCGCAACCGACAGCAATGGCGAGCCAAAATACGCCTTACCCGGTGCAAAAAGAAAACCTTTGCCCTACCTTGGCTACTATGAGAACTCGTTTTTACAACCTGTCATTCATCATCACCTACAAAGACAACGGGACGTGCCCCAGCTACAAACACTCTCGGAGAATTACCACTCCGTGAGCATAAAAGCCATGGTAAAAGAAGGCTATGGTATTGGCTGGATACCTAAACGCTTGATGCTGGACACCTTAAACTATGGCAAAGTGGCCTTAGCAGGCCCAGCTAACTGGAATATTCCGTTGGAAATACGCCTCTATCGGTCGCGGTTTAACCAAAACCCCAACATCACACTCTTCTGGGAAAAAATGAAAGCCCAGTTAGAACAAAGCAAGGGGCCGTCATCTTAGAAACGCATTAACGAAAATACACCAATCCAAAATACGAACACGGTTTTTGTCTGTGCCTGTCGCTGTGTATGTATCTCGTCTGAATATTACGTTAAGAACAGTATTTGTGCTGTTTTTCTGTTATTCTTCGCAGCATATTTACTCTATCGAACAGGCCTCTTGTGACCCAATTTCAACACGCACTAAACGCTCTCCTTCCGACGAAACTGACCGCCTTGCTTTCCGACATGGGGTTTACCACGTTTACCCCAATCCAAGAGCAAAGCTTGCCACCCATGATCGACGGCAAAGACATCCTTGCCCAAGCTCAAACCGGCAGTGGTAAAACCATCGCTTTTGCCATAGGCCTCTTACTAAAAATCAATCCGCGATTTTTTGGCGTGCAAGCCCTTGTCATGTGCCCAACGCGCGAATTGGCCGATCAGGTATCAAAAGAAATTCGTAAAATGGCGCGTTTCCAAGACAATATTAAGGTACTCAGCCTATGCGGTGGTATGCCGTTTGGGCCGCAAGTGGGTTCTTTAGAGCATGGCGCGCACATTGTTGTTGGTACACCAGGCCGTTTAATGGAACACCTGCGCAAGGGTACACTTAAACTGAATGCCTTAAATACTCTCGTCCTAGACGAGGCCGATCGCATGTTAGACATGGGGTTTGTGGACAGCATTCGTGAAGTAGTGGAATTGACCCCAAGAAACCGCCAAACATTGATGTTTTCTGCCACCTACGGCGATGGCATTGAAGCCATTAGTACCGAATTTCAAAATAATCCGGTCAGCATCAAGGTAGAAGCCCAAGAAGACCTAAAACCCAACATTGAACAATTCTTTGTGCGCAGCGAAAACAAAGACAAATGCGAAACCTTACTGGCCACCCTGCAACATTTTGCACCACGCCAAGTCATCGTTTTCTGCAACACTAAAGCCGAATCCCAACTGGTCGCAGATTGGTTAGCGGATCATAAAGTCGCTGCCCAAGCCATTCATGGTGACCTTGAACAAAGACAACGTGATCAAGTATTAGTGCGTTTTAGCAACCAAAGCAGCTGCGTTTTAGTGGCCACTGACGTCGCCGCTCGCGGCATCGATGTGAAAGAAGTCGACTTGGTTGTGAACTATGACACCACCCGTGACATTGATGTTCACACGCACCGAATAGGCCGTACTGGCCGTGCTGGCGCCGCGGGTATTGCCGTGAACCTAGTGACTTCAAAAGACGATTACAAGGTGCGCGATATTGAGACCCGCTTCAATACCACAGCGAACTTTATCGAGCTTGAAGAGATTGATCTGCATTATCGTTTAATCCCATCAAAAACCACTATTTCTTTTGATGCAGGTCGTAAAAACAAACTGCGTCCTGGGGACATACTCGGCGCCCTCACCGCTGGCTTAGGATTGGACAAATCCCAAGTGGGCAAAATTGATATTTTTGATTTTCATGCTTATGTATCAGTGGACAACGAGGTCGCTAAAACCGTTGTAAAAGAATTTGAAAACAAAAAAATCAAAGGCAAAAATATCCGAGCGCGCATCTTACGATGAAGAAAAGATCTTAGAATGAAAGAAGCACTTACCTCACCGACAGCCCAAGCTGTCGGTTTTCTATTTGGCCTACTGATCATTAGCCTGAGCACCTTAACGCCTGCCGAGTATTTACCCCCCGCCCCCGGCTCAGACAAGCTGCATCACCTTATTGGTTTTGGTAGCTGGGCCTTGCTCTGCGCCTTTGGTCCAATGAGACGTTTTATTATCATGGCAATACTGATGATAATTTGGGGCGGCATGATAGAAATCATTCAACCTCATATTAATCGATATGGCGAATGGCTCGATTTCATTGCAAACACCTCGGGGGTTTTGCTCGTGGTCTTTGTCAAATGCTTGTTTGAGAGCGCTTTTAAACGCTCAGCTTAGTTCTCTTGATTACGTGGTTTTTTTATTTATAAAAAGAGTTTGCTGAAAGACGAGAAAAGACCTGATAAAGTATGACCGATCGGTCAAATATCGTTTTTCAAACGCGTGTTTTCTAAAAAGCATTGAAAAAGCATAAGAGAGAAAAAATGAGCCATTTAAAAGCTTGGCGTGCCGCCATCGTCCATTGTATTGCTGACCCAAAAGACGTCGGTATTGATGCCGCTTATGAATATTATCAAGATGGGCTCTTAGTCGTTGAAGGCGATACGATTTATGCGCTGGGTGATGCCGCCACATTGATCCCCACTTTACCCAAAGATCTCCCGATAGAGCACCATCCTCATGCGGTGATCACGCCAGGGTTTGTTGATACGCACATTCACTACCCACAAACCGATATGATTGGCTCCTACGGCGAACAATTACTCACCTGGTTGAACACCTACACCTTTCCAGAAGAAAAAAAGTTCAGCGACAAAGCCCATGCCCGCGATGTAGCAGACCGATTTTTAAAAGAACTTTTGCGCAACGGCACCACCACCGCTCTGGTATTTGGTACGGTTCATAAGGTCTCCGTTGAGGCGTTTTTTGAAGCCAGTGAAGTGCATAACTTACGCATGATTTGCGGCAAGGTCATGATGGACCGCAACGCCCCCGATTATCTCACCGATACAGCCGACACCAGCTATCAAGAAAGCAAAGAACTCATCGATACTTGGCATAACAAAGGCCGCTTACATTACGCTATCACACCGCGTTTCGCACCGACCAGCTCGGAACAACAGCTGCAATTAGCCGGCAAATTATTAAGCGAATACCATGATGTGTATATGCACACTCACCTGTCTGAAAACAAAGACGAGTGCGTCTGGGTTCAAGCACTTTTCCCAACAAGCAACAACTATTTAGACGTATATGACCAGCACAAACTGTTAAGCGAGCGCTCGGTATTTGCTCACGGCATTCACCTCTGTGATGACGAATACCACAGGCTGCATGAAACGGGGTCGGCCATTGCGTTTTGCCCAAGCTCCAATTTATTTATCGGTAGCGGCTTATTTAATTTACAAAAAGCTGAAGACCATCAGGTTAACGTCGGTATGGGAACCGACATAGGCGCAGGAACCAGCTTCTCCATGCTGCAAACCATGAGTGATGCTTATAAAGTCATACAGCTGCAGAACCAAAACTTAAACCCTATTAAATCTTTGTACCTGGCCACACTGGGTGGTGCAAAAGCCCTTAGGCTAGACGATAAAATTGGTAATCTCGCGGTGGGCAGTGAAGCAGACTTCGTCATCCTAGACAAAAAAGCCACCCCTCTTCTCACATCACGCTTGGCCTTATCAAAAGGCATCGAAGAGACTCTTTTTGTCTTTATGACCATTGGCGATGACCGAGCCATTAAAGCCACTTACTCGGCAGGCCAGTGCGTACACCAACGCTCATCAGACAATTCATCAGCACAAATTAATTAGCACAAATAAAGTAACACAAATTAAAAAACGGCCATGTCACTTTCTTTAAGTGTGGCCGTTTTTTTATATAATCACTTATGAATTTTTATAGAGCCGACATATCATGAACTCATTACCGACTATTGCCCTTGGGGCTTTTGCCATCATTTTCTTTGGTGCCGCTTTGATTATGGGGCTGATTGTTCTAAAAAAATACCAAGAGCAACAAGCTCGTCATCGTCAATCATCACGCCACTCTGAGAACAATCACAAACAAAATAACGACCACAAACAAAGTAACAACAAGCGCTAAGGGTAAATACGAACAATCCCGCTTTTACCTTCCATATCCCCTAGAATCCACACCTTCTCAAAGGCATGAGGCACGGGGATAGTAATAAGATGCTCCAGCGCTTTAATGTCTGCTTGGCTCCATGCAGGATGCGCATTTCGAATCACTAGCCAAACGCGTTTGGTGTCATATCGTTTACCGGCTTTATTCTCTAGAATCCGATTCAAAGAACACAATAAACGTTCGTCTGCCGGCTCTTCTTTTAGGGCTTGCAACACAGTGCGTGTCACATCACTCAAGTCCCGACCCAAAATCTCCATCGCCTCTTCTTCTGAACCATAAAGATGGGCAATTTCCAAATCTAAACGCTCACCTTCTAACATGCAGGACACATCAGGACGAATGGGATCATTATGCCAAATGTGACGAATGTGCTTACCGGTATTACGCTCATAGCAGCGCATAAAAAGCTTCGCTGCCTGATGCTCAAGCGCAATTTTTTCTTGCTGACTGGAGTGCATATTAAATACCTTTTGGCAGCGCCAAATACGCCATTACGGCGCTGTCACGAACACGAGATCCCGAATGATATTGCTGCGCCCTGAAGTGACGACAAAACTCCACGGCATCACCTTGGGCGTGTAAAAAATCGTTCGGCTTTAATTTGGCTATACTGTCTTGCCATTTCTGTTTCAGATTATCAGGCGGTGGAGGCAAGGCAGACAAAATACGCTCAGCAGCCGAAAATTCAGTCGCCATTGTCATCGCCAACATATCGTCGTTGGCCTCTCCCAACCAACTAATCCCATCAGCTCGAGTGTAAATCAATGGCATAAACGGCGCCAATGCCGGGCAGATATCATTACGATACACCTTCACACCCCAATAAAACTGTGCGACCTGAATAAATTGTTCAAAGCTCGATATGTCTGCAAAACCAGACTCCGCCATAGGCAAGACTTCCACGCGAGGTTTATTGGGATTAACGGTGTCGTTCGACACATCCAAATACCAATTGCCTAACGTCATGGCATTCTGAAAATACACGCCCCTCAGATCTCCCCATATTTTTTTTATCACGGCCCCTTTCTTCATTGCATCTCGTATTAAGGCGAGGCCCGTTCCAGCAATCTGGGGTTGCTGTAACCGAGTTTGCAACTCAACAAAAACAGCATCACGAATTTCTTTGCAGCGACCTAGTGGATAAGTTTTATCACCAAAATAGGGATAACGAGGCACTAGGTCTAAGTCAACGAACAAGCGCAAACTGGCTAAGTCTTTCACCACCGCTTCGACTTGTTCGGGTGTCCAATGTATGTCGATGTTTACTTGCTCATTCATATCATTCGCCTAAAATCCCGACTCTCGTATAAACACCCCATAAAGATAACGCAGGCCATTCATCAAAAAACTGGTTGGTTCAATGGCCAAACTCACCTCCCCAAATTGCTGACGGGTAAGGGGTGTTTTTCCCTGAAAAATCAAATGCACTTCATACGTTGCCGATGTCGGAATCAAGTCGTCTTCTAATTTTTGTGTTGCGATCGATCCTCCATAGGTAGACGCAAGGCCTGGGTAAGGAAGACGCTTCAAGGCGGTAGGAACCACTTTTTCAAGCAGCAAACTGGCCTCTAAGGGTTTGCCATCATTCCCCATAAAGGAAGCAGGCACCCCTTCTTTTAAAGAAGAAATAAATCGGCTATCAACATAGGCTTTAACAACGAGACTTTCATCATCGTATAACGTCGCCAACGCAGTGCGTTCATTCACATAGTTCCCCGATGACAAGGACAACCATTCACCCACATAGCCATCATAGGGCGCTTTTATCGCCAATTTTTCTCGTCGTTCAAGTAAGGACGCTAACCGTGACTGCTCTCTCGATAACTGTGTTTGTAAGCTAGACAAAGACAACAAGTCTCCCGCACCAGCACCGGCTCGCTGCCAACGTGTTTGCAAGGCATTGAGTTGTGTCTGGGTTAAGATAATCTGCTGCTCCACTTCAGACGATTCCAACAAAATCAACAACTGCCCCTGTTGGACTTTTTGATTTGGTGTCACCTGCCAAGACACAACACGACTGGCTTCACTAGGGTAAAGTGTTTGGTGACGCTCAAAAGTGGCGACCGCTGGAACGCTAATATGGCTTTTCCATGGCACCACAAACACCACTAAGCCAAGAATACACACTAAAAGAGTAAAGGTGCTCGTACGGTTAAAAGACATTTTTTTTCTCAAACTAATCCACACCTTTATTTCTTTAAAAACAGGCAATAGTACAAACCAAACAATTTCCACCACAAAAAGTACAATGCCCAATAATTTAAAAGCAAAGTAGTACACTAACAAAGCAATTCCTAAAAATAAGAAAAAACGATATATCCAGGTACACCAAGCATAAGTCACCATGAGCGCACATTTTTTACGATTAAGGGGCTCAGGTGGCAAAAAACCAAAACCAAACAAGCGCTCACGCAAAAACCACTTTCCCACTAAAAAAGAACGCGGTTGTAGGTTTTCCATACCCAAAAAATCTGACAAGGCGTAATAACCATCAAACCTCATAAAGGGGCTGATATTAATCAGCAAAGAAGATATCCAACTGGTCGTAGCGACAAAGAACAACACGCCTCTCAGGGCGCCATCAGGCATAATCCCCCATAAAAAAGTCGCCACACAAGCAATGTAAATTTCTACTTTCACTCCAGCAGTCACAATACTTAAACGCTGAAACCGTGAACGTAGACGCCACGCATCTGTGGTATCTGTGTACAAAATCGGCGTCATCAATAAAAACGCCACTCCCATGGAACTAACCCGGCAACCATAACGCTTAGCCACCAAAGCGTGCCCTAATTCATGGGCCGTTTTTACCAACATCAACGCCAATATGTAGTAGACAATCGCGGATAAATTAAACAAATCCTGAAAAGTATGGGTAAAGGTTTCCCATTGCCTAAGCACCATGACCAACCCAGCGCCACCCAAACCTAACGCCACTCTATCTAAGCGCCACTTAAACAGCACCTTGGTTAAAGGATAAATCCGCGTCAAAAATAAATCGGGGCGAACAAGGGGGATTTTGATAAACAAATAATTATGCAGCAACCAAAGTAAAACATGCTTTTTTTGTTTATTGACCTCGCCTTTTAGCCGCGCTAAATCTGTTTCAGTGCGCGCTTCTAAAAGGTGATTCGCCTCCAAAAACCGTAGGAACCACTCTAGCTCTTCCGTGCCAACATCTATTCCTCTTTGCTCAAGTCGAGACAACAGATCCACGTCCTGATGAACATGACGCCACTCCCTAAAAATGTAAAACGCGCTTCGAGACAAATAGAAAAATTTGTTACTGAGTGGGTCAAAGATTTGCCAACGTGGCTCACCGTCTTCATCGGGCGGCGCCGTCAGCAGAGAGAGATTTTGGCGTAGTTTAGGCAGTGGCTTTGGCTCAGCTTGGGCAGACATTACACACCCAAATATTGACGAATAAAGGTGATTGGCCGACGAAAAAGGTAATACGCCAAAGAGACTTCCTCACCATACAACTTAGCCGTACCACGCAACCCAATCCTTGGCGGAGCGCCTTCTCCCTGCCTGTCCGCAACAATCCGATAAGCAACGATCTGATCGGGCGTTAAACTGGGTTCAAAAGACGAATAATTCACTGAAAAAGCCAGAGGGTTCAAGGGATCAATATCAAGATACAGGGTGACTTCATTACCATAATCCAAAGAAATAGCGTCGGTAACTGGCAGCTGAATTTCCAATTGTACCTTAGCGGGGTCAGCGATCGATAAAATACGTTCCCCTACCACAACAGGGCGTCCTTTCCACTTTTCTGGATCATCAAGTACAACCACACCGGATTGGCTCGCCGAAATCTGAGTCTGATCTAATTTGGTTTTCAAGAAGTCCCGTTCAATCATTTTAAGCGCAACTTGAGATTCCAGCTCTGCCAACTCCGCTTTTTTACGACGATCAACATACCCGGCTTGCTCCGTGGTTCTGAGTTCCGCCTGAGCGCGTTCTAATTCTCGCTGTGCCACATCATAACGACCTTGAAACTCGGTCTTATCCATTAGAACAACAGGCTGGCCAACCGCAACGAATTCACCGGGTTTGACTAAAACGTCACGAACTGCCCCCGCGATAGCAGACGTCACCAACAAAGAATCTTTGGCAATAATCTCTGCTGGCGCCAACACCGTCAATCGCACTGGCACAAAGCCCAGCAAAATAGCGGACATCAGCAAAGCCAAGCGAACACGTCGAGAAGCCAGACGACCTCGCCATACACGCCACCCAGAGCGCTGAACAAATACTTGTAACGCGTGGGCGTAACTGGATGCCAAATGTTGTAATAAACCGATTTCTCTTTCTGTCCATGGCTGAGACTTCGCTAGCCACAACACGCCCACTCTTTGATTGGGCTTAGAAGGTATAAATAACGGTAACCAAAGCATATAAGGCGCAGAGAAATCATTTAAATCATTCAGTAGAGACACTGGCAGGTGCTTGGTCTCTATTGTATGCGCCTTTGTTGCCTGCTCTGAGGCACTCACAAAAACAGACAAGGCCTCCAACCAAGCACCGAATGGCGTGGCTCGGTCAACCAAGGCAATATCGCTCACGGCAGATAATTTCAAACGATCTAATTCCGTTCCAACAAGATAAGCCGCTTGCTGATGAGGAACCAAATCTCTTGTCCTATTTACCATGACAAAAGCAAGGTCTGTTGCCGTTTCACAACAACGGACCTGTTGCTCTATTTGCAGAAGCTGGGCAACCGCTTGATCTGACATAACTTAGGACACCAACAACTTCATTAATCCATTTCCATAATCATCAAACTGCTCTGACGCGGCGGTTAATTGTTCATCTAATGACTTAAATACCGCCTCATTGACCGTTACCGAATCCGTAGCGACTGGCGGCGTTTCAGACACTGAAGAAAGATCTACCTCAATCTCTAGAATACGAGTATTTCCGTCGGCATCCACTGCGTTAATTTTCAGCGTGATCGTTTCTTCCCCTTGCGGTGGCGTCATAGTCACTTCACCCGTTGTTGGGTTCACCGCCACCCAATCTGGCAATTGAGTGCCATCTGCCAAGGTACCGCTGTATCGCGCCACCGTTGAGGTATCCGCGATGGTAATCGACACTCGCTCCCCTTGTGGGACAATGGTTGCGACCGTTAAACCAGTGAAATTGCTCGACACACCACTCGCTTCAGATACCTGAACCTGTCCATCGGCGCCGACATTCACAGCCACTCTGGATTCAGACACCACGACCGTATTTACACCGGTAGCTTGTCCTGCATTAGGTGCATTGTTTACTGGCGCTTCAGCCACTGGCTGAGCCTGACTGACGCCAGCCGATGCTGTCACCTCAGTAAAGCCCCTTGAGCCTCCAGACGTTTCAACAACACCTGTCGGCAAAGCATTAGACGGGGTCACGATATCCGGCGCCGTAAAACCTGTATTTTGAGTGGGTACGTTTCGCGTTGCTTCAACCGGTGAACTAGCAGATGCTGGAGCTGGCGCAGGGTTCAAGGTCAATGTAACAGGTACTCTAACCTGAGCACCATCGGTATCAGTAGCGACAACTTGCAGTGTATTAACACCCTCAAAACCACCCTGAGGTGTTCCAGAAATAGTTCGCGTTGCAGCGTTAAATGCCAAACCTGTTGGCAGGTTCTCGACACTCCATACCAACTGATCATTGGCATCACGATCGCTAAATAAATTTGCCGGCAAGGTAACAGGAGTAAATATTTGCCCTGACGTACCAGACATATTCGCCACCGTACCAGAAACAATCGGTGCGTCGTTGGCGCCAGTGATATTAAACACAGCCGTGGTCGTTCCTGTGGCACTACCATCCGTTATCTGAATCGTAAAGCTATCTGTAACAGATTGACCATTGGTCAAACTTTGCGTACTAGTCGCATTATTGTTCAGAACGTAGCGGATAACGTCTGTAGACGTCGTTATAGTCGCAGTACCATAAGTCCCCGTTCTGGAATAAGTTTGTCCATTGTCAGTAGTTGTCCAACCGTTATTTATTAAAAACACCGCATCGTAACCAACAACACCGACTGTATCGACATCACTCTTAGTTAGCGTTATGGTCGCACTATTTGTACCAGCATCGGAATTATTGACACCGCCGGCTTCCACAAGCGTCGCTGTCGCTGCATCTGCACTCACCGTTGGAGCATTGTCGTTCAGGTCATTGACGCTGACCGTTACCGCTTGTGTCGTACTTAAACTGCCCGAGTTAAAGTTACCCGCGCCATTGTCTGTGGCCACCACATTGAAGCTGTAGCTGGCCTTGGTTTCATAATCCGCAGAGGCTTTTAGCGTCACCACACCTGTTGTCGCGTTGATGTTTAACAAGGAAGCATCGTCCCCAGACAAACTGTAACGTAAGGTATTGTTCGCCGCGGTGCCATCAGCATCAGTCCCTGTGGC
>NZ_RIZG01000016.1 GCF_003721245.1 Marinomonas hwangdonensis
AAAGTGTCCAACTTTATGGGGTCACTTCATAAGCTGGCGTTTTTTTTTACTGACTCACTTGCTTATTTTTTGAGTCAAGCGCCTTTTTCAGACAACCGCGTGCCTGCTAAAAGCGCTGCTGGGTGAAGCTCCGACCCGTCTCGGGCTATATAATCACATAACAGCGCCTTCATGCGTCGAGGCCAAAATTTTCTAATGTGCCCTTCTATCATTTGAGCAACAGCCAATTCATCACCGACACTCAGATTGTTCATAGCAATATGATTGATCATGTCAATTAAGTGCTCTTCTTCACTTTGATGCATAATTATCCTTTGCGACAGAATCCGTCGCATCTAATAAAAATCTCTGCTGTCGGCCATGGTTCGCCTCAAAGCCTTGTTGCCATTCTGAAGGTTGGGACACTTTTTCGACCTGAACCGCGGTCACCTTGTACTCAGGGCAATTGGTTGCCCAATCGGAGTTATTTGTGGTGATCACGTTCGCGCCACTTCCAGGATGGTGGAAGGTCGTGTACACAACGCCAGGTTGCATACGCTCACTTATCAAGGCCCTTAACACCGTTCTTCCGGCGCGACTACTGATGCCGAGCCAATCCCCCTCTTTTACGCCACGCTCTTCGGCATCGTGCGGGTGAAGCTCTAAAACATCTTCTTGATGCCAGCGCTGGTTATCGGTGCGTCGCGTTTGTGCGCCAACATTGTATTGACTCAAAATCCGCCCTGTCGTTAGTAACAAAGGGAATCGACGCGTGGCGCGCTCCGTGGTTGGCACAAACTCGGTAATGGCAAATTGCCCTTTTCCATGAGGTGTCGGAAAATGCGTCTCATGCATGATAGGCGATCCATCAGGAAACTCATCATTACACGGCCACTGCAGGCTACCTTGCAATTCAAGCTTATCATAGCTTACCCCTGCAAAACTTGGCGCCAGTTGCGCGATTTCGTCCATGATTTGCGATGGATGGTCGTAGTGCATCGCATAACCCAAGGCATTTGACAGAGCCATAGTCACCTGCCAATCCTCCTTACCAGCCACCGGCGGCATGACTTTTCGAACGCGATTAATGCGACGCTCGGCATTCGTAAAAGTGCCGTTTTTCTCTAAAAAAGTAGAGCCTGGCAGCAATACATGGGCAAATTTGGCCGTTTCGTTTAAGAAGATGTCTTGAACAATAAGACAATCCAATGAACGCAATGCTTCTTCAACATGCTGGGTATTGGGGTCAGACTGAGCAATGTCTTCACCTTGAACATACAAGGCTCGAAATTGCCCTGCAATGGCTGCATCAAACATATTGGGGATGCGCAACCCCGGCTCATCGTCCAATGTGACACCCCAAACCGCCTCAAAACGACCGCGAGCAATCGGATCCGACACATGCTGATACCCCGGTAACTCATGTGGAAAAGACCCCATATCACAGGAGCCTTGCACATTGTTTTGCCCCCTTAATGGATTAACACCAACGCCTTCACGGCCTATATTGCCAGTCACTAGGGCAAGATTGGCAATCCCCATTACCATAGTGGACCCTTGACTGTGTTCTGTAACGCCCAAGCCATAATAAATAGCCGCATTAGGTACTTTAGCAAAAGTTCGAGCTGCCTCACGTATATCCGCAGCGGGAACCCCAGTGATGCCCTCTACTACCTCAGGCGCATGACAAGACTGCTTAATAAAATCACGCCATCTAAGGTAAGCCGACGCGTCACATCGCTGAGCAATAAAGTCGGTATCTTCTAGCCCTTCCGTGATCACTACATGCGCTAAAGCATTGATCATGGCGACATTGGTCCCAGGACGCAAAGGCAAGTGCAAGGAGGCTCCAAGGTGTGGCGTTTTCAATAGATCGATCTGCCGAGGATCCGCAACAATAAGACTGGCCCCTTCACGCAAACGACGACGCATCAATGAGCCAAACACCGGGTGAGCATCGGTCGGGTTTGCACCAATGACCAATACGCAATCCGACTTCATTACCGAGTCAAACGTTTGCGTCCCGGCCGATTCCCCCAGTGTTTGTTTAAGCCCGTAGCCTGTAGGACTGTGGCATACGCGGGCGCAAGTATCGGTATTGTTGTTTCCAAACGCCGTGCGAATAAGTTTCTGAACAAGATACGTCTCTTCATTCGTACAACGGGAAGACGTAATTCCCCCAATACTTTCACGACCATATTCTTTTTGTATGGATGTTAAGCGATCTGCCGCAAATGCCATTGCCGCTTCCCAGCTAACTTCTCGCCAAGGCTGATCAATAGAATCACGAATCATGGGCGCTTTAATACGATCCTTATGCGTGGCATAACCAAAGGCAAAACGCCCTTTTACACAAGAGTGACCATGATTGGCGTCGCCGCCTTTATGGGGCACCATGCGAACTAATTGATCGCCTTTCATTTCGGCTCGAAACGAACACCCCACACCGCAATAAGCACAGGTCGTAACCACACTGTGCTCTGGCTGACCTAAGGTAATAATAGCGTTTTCTGATAAAGTCGCGGTCGGGCAAGCTTGCACACACGCCCCACAAGAAACACAGTCCGAGTCAAAGAAGCTCTCATCTTGTCCGGCCACCACTTTGGAATCAAACCCACGTCCATCTATGGTTAATGCAAAGGTCCCTTGAACTTCTTCACAAGCTCGCACACAGCGTGAACACACGATGCATTTGCTCGCGTCAAAGGTAAAGTAGGGATTTGAGGTGTCTTTAGGCGCATCCAGATGATTATGACCATCAAAGCCGTAGCGCACTTCCCTAAGACCTACCGCGCCGGCCATATCTTGAAGTTCACAATCGCCGTTTGCAGGGCATGTCAAACAATCCAGTGGATGATCTGAAATGTACAATTCCATGATATTACGCCGCAGTTTAGCGAGCTTATCATTTTGCGTAGAGACTCTCATGCCTTGCTCAGCGGGTGTTGTACAGGAAGCAGGCGCTCCGCGTCGGCCTTCAATATGCACAGTACAAAGCCTGCACGAACCAAAAGCCTCGAGATTATCTGTGGCACACAACTTGGGAATGTTAATGTTTGCTAACGCCGCGGCACGCAATACGGAGGTACCCTCTGGCACACTGATTTCAATACCATCAATTTCTAACGTCACCTGAATGTCACTCTGTACAGCAGGCGTGCCATAATCTTTATTCGGATCAAAGTGCTGTAACATGACTACACCTCCTGCTTGTTAGTGATGGAAACCGCAGAGCTCAAAGGCGCTGAGTGCTTAACAAAGTCTTCATGAAAGTATTTTATGGCACTTTGCACAGGAAATGGCGTCATCCCACCCATAGCACACAGGGACCCATCTATCATGGTTTCACACAGATCAGACAAGAGGGCTAGATTACCCTCTATGTTTTCACCCGCACGAATTCGATCGATCACCTCAACACCGCGCGTTGAGCCGATACGACACGGGGTGCATTTGCCACACGATTCAACAGCACAGAACGCCATCGAAAATCTTGCTTGCTCACCCATGTCCACGGTATCGTCAAATAAAACCACACCGCCGTGACCTAAGACGGCGTTTGCTTTGGCAAACGCCTCATAATCTAGCTGAGTATCCCACTGACTGTCAGGAAGATAAGCGCCTAACGGACCACCTACTTGAACAGCGCGAAGCGGGCGACCACTTCGTGTACCGCCGCCAAAATCAAACATCAATTCTCGAAGTGTCGGCCCAAAAGCCAACTCCACTAAACCGCCGCGTTTAACATTGCCAGCCAACTGAAAAGGCAAGGTGCCACGAGAACGCCCCATGCCACAGTCTGCGTAAGCTTTCGCGCCTTTGTCTAAAATGAAGGGCACAGCGGCCAGTGACAGCACATTATTGACAACCGTTGGCTTACCAAACAAGCCAACAATCGCCGGTAACGGCGGCTTGGCTCGCACCAAACCTCGCTTGCCCTCTAAGCTTTCCAGCAAAGAGGTTTCTTCACCACAAATATACGCTCCTGCACCTAAACGAACTTCCAAATGAAAGCATTGAGGACAACCTAAAATGTTAGGCCCCAAAAGATTATTTTCATAAGCAATGGCAATGGCTTTCTCCAGGGTAAGATGAGCCAGCGGATACTCTGAACGTAAATAAATATAGCCCTGGGTCGCACCAACCGCCAATCCAGCAATGATCATGCCCTCAATGAGCATAAAGGGATCACATTCCATCACCAAACGATCAGCAAACGTACCGGAATCCCCTTCATCCGCGTTGCAGACAATGTATTTTTGCTCAGTAGGGGCATCTAGCACCGTTTGCCACTTAATTCCCGTGGGAAAGGCTGCCCCACCGCGACCTCGCAAGCCAGACGCTTTGATTTGATCCACCAGCGCTTGAGGCGACAGGTTCAAGGCATTCTCTAGCCCCTTAAAACCATAATGACTGCGATAATCTTCCAAGCAAACAGGATCTATCACACCCACCCTTGAAAACGTCAGTCGTTGTTGTTTTTTGAGATAGTCAATATCTTCAACCAAACCTAACGCCAAAGGATGATCCACCTCCCCCAACCAAAACTTAGCGGCAAACAATGACGCTAGATCCGTTTCCTTTACTGGCCCAAACCCAAAGCGCCCCTGTGCGGTCTCTACCTCCACCAAAGGCTCGAGCCAGTACATGGCACGAGTACCATTGCGCTTTATGTTGAGCTCAATGCCCTGCTCAGCGGCCATAATCGCCATTAAACGAGCTAGGCGATCAGCGCCTAGCGCTTTTGCTGTCGTATCTGAAGGCACGTAAACGTGATACATCATTGCAACACCTCCAAGAGATCCGTTTTGAGTCGCTCTACTAAGGCATCAAAAGCATGAGGATCCATATTGGCATGAATATCGTTTCCTACGCGCACAGAAGGTCCACAGCTACAGTTACCCAAACAATACACAGGCTCTAAAGTAATGGTGTTATCCGTTGTTGTTTGATGATAATCCAAATGCAAAGTCTGTTTAGCATGATGCTCTAACTGACGAGCACCAACCGCTTGGCATGCCTCGGCGCGACAAATTTCCACCACATGTCGACCGGGCTGCTGGGTACGGAAATGGTGATAAAAGCTGATCACACCATGCACTTCCGCTCGGCTCAACATTAATGCCGTCGCAATCAATGGAATGGACTCATTGGGAATATAGGAAAAGCGATCTTGCAGCGCATGTAAAAGTGGCAACAGGGCGCCAGGCTTTGCTTTAAAATCATCGATGATGGTTTGTGCGATGGAAGGCTCGTAAGTCACGAATTTTGAGATTGTCATTATTATTTTCCTCCTCATACTGCGACCAAATTCAAGCAAACAGCAAGATTTGAAAGACAGTATCGTCAGTGGCATGAGGTAGACTGAAACCACCATGCCACTTTACTAGCGTGTAATTAACATTGCGCTGAAATCGCGACTTCTAATGGTGCAGAATTGCATAAGACGGTAATCATTGCTTGTCTCATTGCGACACGAAACAACAAACCTAAGGCAAGTTGCTTTTTATTTAAAAATAGTCATTTGACGGAGCGTGAACCGCGTATTGATATTGCATTTATCGCGTTTTGTTAAGCTGGGTTTCAAGAATGTAAGCAATAAGAGGAATACCCACGTCTTTAGCAACATCGATAAAACGTATGCCGTAGACATAAAAATATTCAACCCCCATTTTAGCCAAAAAATCGTTATCAACAATGCTGGCCTGCACCTGCTCTAACATTTGAATTTCTTGAGAGCGAATCTCACAGTTTAGCTTCAAAATATGACTGAATGCCCCTATTTTCACATTACAAGCCAAACGAAACGTCTGATTTA
The DNA here is from genome assembly GCF_003721245.1 of Marinomonas hwangdonensis. GTDB lineage: Bacteria > Pseudomonadota > Gammaproteobacteria > Pseudomonadales > Marinomonadaceae > Marinomonas > Marinomonas hwangdonensis. Next base: position 5,798 of record NZ_RIZG01000016.1, read on the forward strand.
CGGAACCAAAATCCGTCTTAGAAATGATTTTGGCGCCACCCACACTCAAATCAATAATGATGGCGGAGGTTGTCTCAGCGATAGAGTCCGCTGACACCGTTGGCTCAACATTACAAATAAGCCGAGTTTCGACACGAACCGCTTGACGCACTTCGGACGTTTCCACGTATTCAGGATAGGCAATGTGCAAATGCGCCGACGGCTCAAGGTAACTTTTTGCCACCTTACTTTTAAAAGCACATACATGGGTGCTTAGCATCAAGCGCACATTCACAACTTGACTCTCTCGCACTAGGATATTTTTTCCATTCAAACGCGGGCAAGACACAATAAGAGAGCGACCTTGTATGTGGCCAAGCACTTTCACCATGAAGCGACCTGGAGGCGAGATAAACTCTACCTGCACGCCAGTCCCTATAGGTACATCAAGATCTCCGAGATCAACCTGCATTACTCCAGCCATGCAAAATTCCTAACCTTTATTTATTGTATGATTTGAACCCTATTGCATCATGCAGACGGCTTAGATCAGCTTGATTTGAATGAATGAAACAGGTGTGCAACTCGTCGCGCTCCACATAATGCTTGCGCAACCAATCAAAGACGTTTTTTTCTTTATCTTCTCTGTATTTATAACGTAAGCGAACATCATCACGTGCGACATCATAAATCGCTTGCACACTGCGTGCCAGCACTTCCTCACGACACCCTTCTCCCTTGATCTCAATGACAGAAATCGCACCGGAACTGATAGCGTCCTGTTTTCGCTCGCTGCATATGTCTTGCTTTAGGTATTGGCACAAGGCTTTGTATACCATCCATGACCCTTTTTCACGGCCTTGCTTGCTGTACCCTGCAATGTGTGGAGTAGCAATATCAACAATCGCTACTAACTGCTGATTAATCACAGGCTCACGGTGCCAAACATCCAATACTAGATGCATGTCACCCTTCAATTGCTGATACTTTTTAATCAAAGCATCTTCATTAATCACCCCACCGCGCCCAGCCGAAATAATCGCAACACCCGGCTTTAACGCCTCCAACTCCCGCTCTGCAAGCATATTTTCTGTTGGGTAAGCACCTGATCGACTAAGAGGAGCGTGCAAAGAAATCACATCACAGGCAAGCACATCGTTTAAAGACACAAAATTTACCGTGCTATCAGAGCCCATTTTTAAAGGATCATACACACATACCTGGCATCCCAACTGAGCAAAACGCTCATACACTTTTTTACCCACGTTGCCGTAACCAATAATGCCAATTTTCTTACTAAGCCAACGCAACCCTTTTGTCATATAGAGATGACTCAAACCGCTAAAAACATAATCGGTGACCGCGTCCGCATTGCACCCTGGCGCACTGGAAAAGGCAATATTGTGTTCAGACAAATAGGCCAAATCTATGTGATCGACCCCAATAGTAGCACTGCCAACAAAACGCACAGAACTGCCTTCAATTAACTCACGAGTCACCTTGGTCACCGAGCGCACTAACAATACATCGGCACTTTTAACCTGCTCATGAGTTAATGACCGACCATTGACCAACTCAACGTCGCCAAAATGCGAAAAAAGCCTTTGCGCATTTGGCATATTCTCATCTGCAATAATTTTCATATTGTTGTTTTAAAAACTCTTTAAAAGCTATATGGGGATGGCGCTGGGCCAATAAATGCATTGCAAAACGCTCTGCTCTCTCTGGCAAACCACCTAAACGGACATACTCGCCAACTTGCGCCATAACGGCCGCAGCAAAATGTTTAGCGTCATAATCTGGCATGGACAAATTGTCTACACTGACCCTAAAAGGCAGCCCCGCTGCCCAATGCAAGATGCATTCAACCGCCTGAGGCTTAACTTCAACTTGCTCGAACTGTTGCTGGGTCATTAGATCCCGCGTATCCGCTTCATACCAATAACCGTAGTCCTCTAGCTGCCTTCTCTGGGCCCCAGCAATGCACCAATGGCTCACTTCATGTAGCGCACTGGAAACGTAATCAAACCGAAAATATACACAAGCAGGTGTCATCAAATGAGCGGGCAAGTAGAGAGGCTCTTCCGCACCTCCAACGAGGCGGGTATTAAAGTGGGCTAGAAAACAGTCCTCAAAAGCCGTAACGAGTTGCGCTGCCGTTATCAAGTGTACACTCCACAAAAATCGGGATTATCACACAATCAAAAAATGCACGCCACGCAAAGGCATCACAACCAGTCACAACGTAATAAGAAAATGAACACTAGGTTGATCATTGTCATAAAAAACCAAGCACTGATTTCCCTCAGATCCCAGTGCTTAGGTTTTTAAAAGTGATTAACCGCGGTAATAACGAGAAGGCACAAAAGGCATTGCGGTTAAGTTCAACGGAATCTGTTTGCCTCGTACACTGGCGAATAATGCCGCACCCGAATCAAGACATGCCGTTGCAACGTAAGCCATCACTATAGGCTTAGATAAGGTTGGAGAAAAACCTCCGCTGGTCACCTTACCTTGAACATCACCAGAAGCATCCACTATGTCAACTCCCTCGCGCACAGGCGCACGCCCATCCACTAAAAAACCAACACGCTTTTTAGCAGGCTTATCGGTGAATTGAGACAAAATAAGCTCAGCACCTGGGAATCCACCAGCACGATCACCATCGAGACGACGTACTTTTTGAATAGCCCAATTTAAAGACGCTTCAATCGGTGTTGTATGAGTATCAATGTCGTGACCGTACAAACACAATCCCGCTTCCAATCGCAAGGAATCCCGAGCACCCAAGCCAATCCATTCTACTTCGTCAAATGCCAATACAGCATTAGCAAAAGCCTCAGCATGGTCGTTTGGCACAGAAACCTCGTAACCGTCTTCGCCGGTGTAACCTGAACAGCTCACCCACAGTTCAATGCCTTGCCACTCAAATTTCACGCTTTGCATAAAGGTCATGGTTGCCGCTTCTGGCACCATACGAGCAAATACATCGCGCGCTTTGGGCCCTTGAATAGCGAGCAAGGATCGATCTTCAACAACCTCGACATCGCAATCGACTAGAGAGGCCTTTAAATAAGCAAAATCTTGCTCTTTACAGCCAGCATTGACCACCATGAAGACTTCATCCGCCCCCCAATTGGCAAACATCAAGTCATCCGTTATACCACCATCCGCTGTGGTAAACATACCATAACGCTGAGTGCCTTCAGCAAGCCCAAGCACATCCACTGGTAAAATCGACTCAAGTGCCACCTTGACATTGTCACCTCGAAGAATGACTTGCCCCATGTGCGACACATCAAACAAACCAGCCTGTTCGCGAACCCACAGGTGCTCTTTCATTACCCCGAGCGGATATTGAACTGGCATTTCATAACCTGCAAATTCCACCATTCTGGCACCAGACGCAACATGTTGATCATACAAAGCAGTACGTTTCATAAGAAAAGCCCTTGTTGAAGAAGTTAGATTTGTTTCCAATTGGAAACAGAGTAGCGAAAAACAATTGGATTTGACAAGCCTAAAGCAGCAATAAATACGAAAACTAAGCAAAAGAAACCACAGATAAACCCATATTTTAAACAAATGGTCAGCTTTATTAGAGTCATAAACTTTTTAAATTACCGCTTTACAACTGTTTCCAATTGGAAACTTTTTGATTATGATACTGAAAAATGACGCAAAATAGACAATGACTGACGCTCTTAGAAAGATGATCTTTTTTCATCCTCCTAGACTGCCTTAGTGTTATTATAGACACGACCCATTGTCATATTAGGCACCCACGTTCATTTAAGAGGAATTTTCCAGATGGCCAATACCGAAGCCTTTTTCAGCCAAACCCTTGCTGACAGAGATCCAGAGCTTTTTGCAACGATTATTGAAGAGCAAGAGCGCCAAGAAACTGGCATTGAACTGATCGCTTCTGAAAACATCACGTCTAAAGCCGTTTTAGAAGCACAAGGTTCTGTTCTAACCAACAAGTATGCTGAAGGTTACCCAAACCGTCGCTACTATGGCGGCTGTGAAGCCGTTGACGTTACAGAGCAGCTTGCTATTGATCGTGCAAAGCAACTTTTTAATTGTGAATTCGTTAACGTGCAACCTCACTCAGGCGCTCAAGCAAATGGCGCTGTGATGCTTGCCTTGCTTCAGCCTGGCGACACCATTCTTGGTATGTCTCTAGACGCTGGCGGTCACTTAACTCACGGTGCGCCACCAGCCCAGTCTGGCAAGTGGTTCAATGCCGTTCAGTACCAAGTAAATCCTGACACCCTCTTGATTGACTACGACGCCATTGAAGCCCAAGCGCTAGAATGCAAACCGAAAATGATCATCGCGGGTGGCTCAGCCATTCCTCGTGTTATTGATTTCAAACGTTTCCGTGACATCGCTGACAAAGTGGGCGCCTACCTTTTTGTAGACATGGCTCACATAGCAGGGCTTGTGGCTACTGGGGCACATCCTTCTCCACTACCACATGCACATGTTGTTACGACAACAACGCACAAAACTCTGCGTGGACCTCGTGGCGGTATGATTCTTTCCAACGACCTTGATCTTGGCAAGAAAATCAACTCAGCGGTTTTCCCTGGCTACCAAGGCGGCCCACTAATGCACGTCATTGCTGGTAAAGCCGTCGCATTTGGTGAAGCACTGAAACCTGAGTTCAAAGTGTACATCGACCAAGTAGTGGCTAACGCGAAAGCCTTGGCCGCAGTCATGATGGAGCGCGGTTGCGATATCGTCACTGGCGGAACAGACAACCACCTAATGTTGGTTGACCTTCGCCCTAAAGGCTTGAAAGGTAACGTGGTTGATAAAGCCCTAGAACGCGCAGGCATCACTTGCAACAAAAATGGCATCCCTTTTGATACAGAAAAACCCATGATCACGTCTGGTATCCGCATCGGTACACCAGCGGCGACTTCTCGTGGATTTGGTATCGAAGAGTTCCAGAAAGTAGGCCACCTGATCAGCGACGTACTGGATGGATTGGTAGAGATGCCAGAAGGCAATCCTGAAGTGGAAGCTCGTGTTCTTGCCGAAGTAAAAGAACTTTGCAAGCGCTTCCCGCTTTACCGTTAAAACCCTTACACCCAAGGACTTATGTCCTTGGGTGAACTTTAAAAGAGGCATACAAACATGAGCACTATCCCAGAAAATTTAAAATACGCCAACTCCCACGAGTGGGTGCTTGATAACGGCGATGGCACAGTGACCGTTGGCATTACAGACCACGCACAAGAACTTCTTGGTGACGTTGTGTACGTTGAGCTACCTGAAATTGGTGCTGAAGTCGTGTCAACCGAGCAGTTTTCTCTGGTTGAATCTGTTAAAGCGGCTTCTGATATTTACGCCCCTGTTAACGGCGAAGTAATCGAAGTGAACGAAGCACTGAATGACACGCCTGAGTTAATCAATGATGCTCCGTACGAAGGCGCTTGGATTGCCAAAATCAAACTAAGCGACGCGGCTGATCTTGACAATCTTCTTGATGCTGAAGGCTATTCAGCCATCATCGAGTAATCGACCAACAGGCTTTCTTTTACTAACCAAGAGAGCCTAGCCCCTCCAGATTTTATCTTAATAGGTGATTGAACTATGACATCGCGCATTCGTGATTTGTTAACCGATGGTGAATTTATTGCCCGCCACATTGGCCCTGACGCAACAGAACAAGCCAAAATTTTGGCCACTATTGGAATCGATTCGCTACCAGAGCTAATTGAAAAGACCGTTCCTGAGGCTATCCGTCAGGCACATTTGGATCTTTCAGCCGAACCTGTTAGTGAAAACGGTGCCCTTACCCTACTAAAAGGCATTGCCAGCCAAAACAAGGTGGCTCGATCTTTTATCGGTATGGGTTATCACGATACGCACGTTCCGTCTCCTATTTTAAGAAACCTACTTGAAAATCCAGGTTGGTATACCGCTTATACGCCTTATCAACCAGAAATATCGCAAGGCCGTTTGGAGGCGCTGCTGAATTTCCAGCAAGTCATTATCGACTTAACCGGCATGGAAATCTCCAACGCCTCTCTTCTAGATGAAGCGACGGCAGCCGCTGAAGCAATGACTTTGATGAAACGCTCTAATCGCAAAAAAAGCGATGTCTTGTTTGTCGCCAATCACTGCTTGCCACAAACCATTGACGTTGTTAAGACCCGTGCCGAATTGCTGGATATTGACGTCATCGTTGATGACATCGCCAACTTTGCACAATACGACGTGTTTGGCGCCATCGTTCAATACCCAGGCATTGACGGTACCGTCAGTGACTTAACGGCGGTTATCGCGCAAGCACACGAGCAAGGCGCTCTTGTGAGTGTTGCGGTCGACCTACTTTCTCTAGTGTTGCTAAAATCTCCTGGCGAAATGGGAGCGGATATTGTATTCGGCTCAGCGCAGCGCTTTGGTGTTCCCATGGGGTTCGGCGGCCCACACGCTGCCTTTTTAGCAACAAAAGATGCGTTTAAACGCTCCATGCCGGGGCGTGTTATCGGCGTATCAAAAGACAGCCACGGTAAACCTGCATTACGCATGGCAATGCAAACGCGCGAACAACACATTCGCCGCGAGAAAGCGACATCCAACATCTGTACCGCCCAAGCACTACTTGCGATGATGGCGGGGTTCTACGCGGTTTATCACGGCCCTGATGGACTAAAGAAAATTGCCAATCGCATCGCAGCCCTAACCGACTGCTTCGCAAAAGCAGTTCAAAAACAAGGCTTTACAACAAACAGCCATTACTTTGACACCGTCATTGTCAATACAAACGAGCACACAGATCGCATAATGGCAAATGGCGTCGCCAAGTTAATGAACTTTTACAAGGTTTCTGAAAGCCAAGTATCTGTTTCATTAAACGAGACCATTACGCCAAACGATTTAATCGATCTTGCACAGTGCTTTGACGCCAACATCAGCCTAGACGACATCAACAATAGTGATGCCACCTACGGCTTTGATTCTGCCATGCTACGACAAGACGACATCTTAACGCACCCCGTTTTCAATCGTCACCACAGCGAAACCGAACTAATGCGTTATATGCATCAGCTTGAGATGAAAGACATCGCTTTAAACCAAAGCATGATTCCACTGGGTTCTTGTACGATGAAGCTAAACGCGGCATCGGAAATGATTCCAGTAACTTGGGCCGAATTTGGTCGTATCCACCCATTTGCCCCAAGCGATCAAGTTGCAGGTTACCATGCTCTACTCAATGAGCTGATTGACATGCTTTCGAAGGCAACCGGCTATGACACGGTATCCTTACAGCCGAACTCTGGCGCTCAAGGTGAATACGCAGGTCTTATTGCCATTGATAAATACCACAAATCTCGTGGCGATCACGACAGAGACATCTGTCTAATCCCAAGCTCTGCCCATGGCACAAACCCAGCATCAGCTGCTTTGGCTGGCATGAAAGTTGTCATTGTCAAATGCGATGAAGATGGCAACATCGATCTAGTCGATTTAGCCGAAAAAGCAGAAAAGCACGCGGCTCAACTTAGCTGCATCATGGCCACATACCCATCAACCCACGGCGTATTTGAAGAACATATTCGTGAAGTGTGTGACATCGTTCATAAATTTGGTGGCCAGGTTTACATTGATGGTGCCAACCTGAACGCTTTGGTGGGCGTAGCGCCTCCGGGCACTTTTGGCGGTGACGTCTCTCACCTTAACCTACACAAAACATTCTGCATTCCACATGGCGGCGGCGGCCCAGGCATGGGACCTATTGGTGTGAAATCACACCTTGCGCCCTTCCTTCCAGGCCACGCTGTTACCCCCGTTATCGGCATGGCAGAGCAACATGGCGCAGTCTCAGCGGCTCCTTACGGCAGTGCAAGCATCCTCGTCATCACTTGGATGTACATCAAAATGATGGGCGACAAAGGCTTACGCGACGCAACATTCAATGCAATTTTGAATGCCAACTACATTGCCAAACGTCTAGCTGAGCATTATCCAGTACTTTACACGGGTAAAAATGGTACGGTAGCACACGAATGCATCATCGACATTCGTCCACTTAAAGCGGAGTCTGGCATCAGCGAAGAAGACATTGCGAAACGACTAATGGACTTTGGCTTCCATGCGCCAACCATGTCTTTCCCCGTTGCCGGCACCTTGATGATAGAGCCAACAGAATCCGAGAATCTGGAAGAACTGGATCGCTTCTGTGACGCCATGATTCAAATCCGCAAAGAAATTAGCAAGGTGCAAGCAGGTGAATGGCCTTTAGAGGACAACCCGTTAGTAAATGCTCCACACACGGCTGATAGCTTACTGGATGAAGAATGGCAACACGCCTATTCCCGTAAAGAAGCGGCTTACCCTCTTCCATGGATTAAGGCGCGTAAATACTGGCCACCTGTCGGTCGCATCGACAACGTGTATGGTGATCGTAATCTGTATTGCGAATGCCCACCGATTGAAAGCTACGAAGAATAATCTTCACGCTTTTGAAATCGCAACATTAGGTCGATAAAACCAAAAAGAGCGAATCTGCAGAGATTCGCTCTTTTTGGTTGTTTAGTACGGCATTAAAACACAATCCATAAATTCAATAATTTTTATATCAAACTCACTCTGACTAAGACACTTCCCTGCCCAAAGCCCCACCAAGAGCACCAAAGTAGTGCTGAAACGCTATATTGATACGCTGACGTTGAGCACCCTGCGGATAAAGACCTATCTTCGCCTCTTCTGAATGGCGACTGCCTTTCACCAGAAAACGACTCGATGGATTAGCATCTTCAACAAAGGCTTCGAATGCTCGAGCTGCCATCTCCACAGACCACACCAAAGTTATCCAGCACTGACACAACTAAAACCCTTACCACAACTGAACATCGTTACTTTTACACTGTCAGTACCAATAAGAAAAAATACCGACAAATCGGACCTGAAAATGTCAGTACTTTTTAATCGGTAATTACGGTTTAGATACATAAAATATGTGGGATCTCACGTTCGTGAACTGATTTCCTGCAATTCGTAACTGGAGTTTTATAAAGAGGCTTGGTTCAAATCATCTGTAATCTTAAAGTGCAACATTCCTTCTTTTTGAAATACAGGTACGTTATCAGTAAAGACATCCGAATTATCAATTTTGTAGCGTAGCCTTAGCTGACCGCTTGCAATGCTTAATCCATCTGACTTTGTATACATGCCCATGACTACACCATCAGGGTAATTGCATTGAAATTTAGCTGCAATATCCGCCTGATTAATCTCTGCTTTATAAACACTAGTATTAGTCATTATGTCTTTTACATCAGAGTACATCCAAGATGCAGAACACACCTTCAAACTTGTTAGAGCGATTAAAGTAGTTAAAAAACTTCATACCAACACCTTGCTTACAATTAAGAAATATCCGGTGCACAACAATTAATTAAGGAAACTGCGATTAAGAAGTTGAACAGTAGCCAGTGTTTCTAACTTGGTTAAAAAATCGCAAAATATCACCCATTTCAGTACTTTTAGACTCTAAACAAGCTATTTTAGCCTTATTTAGAGGCTTTTAGACGGATTAACCCCTTGCAGCCCGTATCATCTGGTCAATCCTGAATACATTGGCTAAGGCAAACAGCATCGCCAGTTTGTTATCATTTTTCTCTAGGCCGCGATAGACGACTTTCCTAAACCCAAACTGGCGCTTTATGATCCGAAATGGGTGCTCGACTTTTGCTCTGATACTAGCTTTTATGTATTCCGTTCGGATAGGTTGCTTGTTTATTCTTGGGTGTTTCTTGAGAAGACGCATCTTACTTGGCATCTCAGCAATCAACCATTCGGCCTTGATGTCTTTGAGTTCTTTTCTTTTATGTGCGCCTCGATAACCTGAATCTCCTGAGATAAACGCTTCTTCACCATGAAGCAGATTTTCTGTTTCCGAGATGTCGTGTACATTGGCCGCCGTTGTGCTGAGGCTGTGTGTTAGCCATGTTCTAGCATCAACGCCGATGTGGGCTTTTAACCCGAAGAACCATTGTTTACCTTTTTGAGTCTGATGCATCTCGGGGTCGCGTGCTTTTGCTTTATTCTTGGTTGAGCTAGCGGCTTCAATAATAGTGGCGTCGACAATCGTGCCTTCTTTTAGATAAATTCCAGCGCTAGACAACCACTTATTGACCTCTTTGAACAGCTGACGGGAGAGCTTATGCTTTTCCAGTAAGTGTCTAAAATTCATAATGGTTGTGTGATCAGGGATCGCACTGTCCAACGACAATCCAGCAAACAAACGCATGGAGGTGATTTCATAAAGCGCGTCTTCCATAGCAGGATCGCTCATGTTGTACCAATGCTGCATGCAGTGAATGCGAAACATGGTGGACAATGGATACGGTCTTCTTCCTTTCCCCGATTTTGGGTAGAAAGGCTCAATGACCGTTTCAAGCTGATCCCACGGCATCAATTCATCCATGCGAGTTAAGAAAACTTCTTTGCGTGTTTTACGACGCTTGTTGTTGAATTCGCTGTCAGCAAAGGTAAGTTGATGTGACATGGTCAGGCTCAATGATTAAAAATGAATTATCGCATGCGCGGGACTTATTCGCATCTTCCCTCGCATCTGACACTTGAAAGACATCTGAATCCAAAATAGTATGTGCGCAGAAAGAAACCTCCCTTGAAGTTTCCGTTACACTCACGCCTTGTTTCGATTTAAACCACTGCCGTTCAGCATCAACCAATGTCACCATCACCATAGGAACATTCAACGCAGCTTTGGCGAGTAAAGTAATGCGATCAAATCGTTTTTCTGGCTCACTATCAAGCAGTGCGGTGTTTAAAAGGGCGTTCAATCTAGCGTGTTCATTACTAGGTTCAAGGGGCTTTTCCATATCTCTATGCCTTAATTAGTCTGCGCTACTGAATCTTTGTATTAGTTTGTAAAGGTCACTTGTTGTGGCTTCTAATCGCTTATTTGAGTTGGATGTTTCATTTGCATTCTCACTTGCAACAAGAGCACTGTCAGCTATCTCGGTCACTTGCTTGTGTATATACTCAGCCACACTACTTTGCTCTTCTACGGATGCTGACATCTGAAGAGTCATGTCATTAATACTTTGTACTGCACCAAGAATCTCTTCGAGGGAACGTTTCGTCTTGTCCACCATCTCAACCCCATCCGTGGCAGCACTCTCGCCTTGTTGTGATATGTCTACTGCGCTTTGCGCTTTGGCTATTAAGTTCTCAATTATTTTGTGAATCCCATCGGTCGATTCTCGCGTTCTGGTAGCAAGCGTTCTCACTTCATCAGCAACAACGCTAAATCCTCTACCATGCTCGCCTGCTCTTGCAGCTTCAATAGCCGCATTTAGAGCCAATAAATTAGTTTGATCCGAAATGGTTGTTATAAGATCAGCCGCTTTACCAATTTCTTCTGTTGAGTTGGATAAGTCCTCGACGGTGTGCGCGATACTCGACACCGATTTGCTAAGCTGATCAATGGCGTTTAACGCTTGTTCCGCCAAGTTAGCACCAACATTAACATTCTGAGTAACCAGTTCAGATTTTTCAGAATTAGTGCTTATATTGCTGGCCACTTCTTGGATAGCAGTTGACATCTCATGAATAGCAGAAGCAATGTCCTGTGTTTTTTGGTTTTGTTCGTTGATTAATGCTTTACTGGAGTCGGCTTGTTCACGAGTGGAACGGACAATTGATCCTAATGTTGCTACAGAGTCTTCAACTCGAGTTATAGCGGTTCTCGAACGAGCTGACTCACTTATGACCATCATTTCCAACTGCGCTTTTGCGCCAGCGTATTGAGAGTACGTACTTGCAACTATCTTATTTTTAAACGCATTTGGCTTTAACTCTGACAGCTTATTATATTGTTTTTCTTGCTGTATGAAGGACAATAAGCAAAGTAACGCACCCATTGCAGATACTATGAGGCTGGTAGTGCCCCCCAACATGACAACACTTGCTACAGCCGCTAGGACTGTTGGTAGCCATATATGCATAAGCTGATTCGAGTAGTATTTGGCATGTTGCCACACTGAAACAGGAGATTTTCCACTTCGCATTCGGGTATAAACCCTTTCGGCTCGTGCCTTTTGTTCTTCCGATGGAACTACACGAACAGATTCGTAACCAATGATTTCTTCGCCTTCAAAAATGGGAGTGACGTAGGCACTTACCCAGTAATAATCTCCGTTTTTTCGACGATTTTTTACTAAACCCATCCAAGGATTACCTTTACTGATCGTTTGCCACATACTCTCATACACTGATGGAGGCATGTCTGGATGACGAACAAGGTTGTGAGGAGCATCAACTAACTCCTCACGACTGTAACCACTGACCTTCAAAAAAGCATCATTGAAATATTTGATTTGACCCTTTTTGTCTGTTGCTGAGATCAAGCGATCAGAGCTTGAAAATCGGTATTCTTTCTGTGTTACCGGCTGATTATTTCTCATGGTTACCTCTTTCCGAGTGTGTCGGCGGTCAATGCATGTACATGCAGAATAGATTAGCGCATTTCTTTATAGCTATATATGATTTATCTAAATTAATTAAATCTTTTATAAATAGTCGCCTGTATTGGTCAACCAGAAATATCCACCGCTTTGCTTTATAGTTGATCTAGTATAGTCCTTCCTTTTTATACGGGCTTGCAACAGCGTTGTGCCAATGAGGTCTTAACTGACAGTAATACCCAATGATGTATTTCATAATATAGTGTTTAACTTGATCTAATGTGTGACAACCATACGGTTGTACTTATTCTGTTTTAAGCTTTTGAAGAATCGTTCCATTGGCGCAATATCCCAATAGTTAGTCCGTCTACTTAAACTTTGAGTCATTTGGCATTACCACAGTGTTTGTAGGAACTCACGACTGGTATAGCGGCTGCTTTGATCACCATGAAACGTAACGCATTTTGGTCGTCCACGACTTTAATAGGCCATTTTCAATGCATTACTTGTTAACTCACTATTTGGTGACAGAGGCATTACTCAGCCAACAGGCTTACGAGTATAAAGATCAATCACTGTGGCAAGATAAGCCCAACTTTTCCCGTTCCAAATGTAAGTCACATCGCCACACCACACACTATCACTTGACTAGATATTAACTGACGATCTAAATGGTTTGGTATATCAAGACACTCATTGCACGTTTTCTTATAGATATGAATATGTATTTGACAGCTTACTAGGCCTATGTTTTTCATTTTTGGCCTATTATTCATAATTTTCACCTAATTTTTTCATTGGTGAATTTTATCATCATCAATTAGATGACCTAAATAACCACACCACTAAACCTAAATTATTTATGAATAATTAAAGCTCCATAACAAACAGAAAATATTAAATATTCACCATAAAATTAGGTAATGCGCAAAAAATGATACTGTTAATATTTATATAAAAATAACTTCACTAAATAAAAACTGAAAGGCTTATATCCAACTATCAAAAGACATTTTATTGGAATTCACAAATTTAAAAATTTTTGAAAACATCAAATGGGAGTATTTTAAAATCGAATGGAAGAGTTTAAAAAAGAGTCGGCAAAATTATTAATTTTACCGACTTAAACTAAGATTATATTAATTGAGGGATACACGCTCTCGAGTATGCTTAGACTCCAACTCAACTTTATCTGACTTAATCAAAGTAATATTGAATTCTACATCAAGATATTCACCCCCAAATCCATGCTTCTCAATCATATCTTTGTCACTGGAAAGCACAGCTTCTACCACTAACTCATCGCGTGTGGCAAAAGCAAAATCATCATATGTATACTCATCGCCTGCAAGATTAATTTGTGTTGTTAAATGTTTACAGCCTGGTTTTGATACAAAATAATGAATGTGAGCTGGACGATTTCCATGACGACCAAGTAGATTTAGCACTTTTATTGAAGACCCTTCTGGTGGGCAGCCATAACCACTGGGTACAATACTTCGTGCGAAATAATAGCCGTTTTCATCCGTAAGCACTTTACGACGTAAGTTAAGCTCGCTCTGCGTAGTATCAAAGAATGAGTAAGCACCCTTAGTATCCGCATGCCAAATATCAACCAGTGCTCCAGCAATAGCATTACCATTTTCATCTCGTACTTGACCGTGCAACCACATACCCTGCCCAGGTGTGTTACCATCGTCCATCCGAGTTTCTGTTTGAGAAGTCGGTGCCCCTTCAACATACAATGGACCTTCAATCGTACGTGGCGTGCCACCTGAAAGCCCCGCTGCTTCGTCCTTAGCATCCTCACGAATGTCTAAAAAATGATCGAACCCTAGGCCTGGGGCTAACAGTACAGCCTCTTTGTTACTACCTAGTTCATTTATATAGTTCGCAGCATGCCAAAATTCATCCGGAGTAATATCAAGATCATCGATAATTTTATATATATCAGAGATTAGTCGATACATGATTTCTTTTACTCGTGGATTACCTTTATCATTATCTAAACCAGCTACTTTTTTAATTAACTCTTGTACCGCTGCTGTTTTAATTGTTTTTACAGTCATTTCATCTCTCCACTTTGATGTGCTTAAGTAAACACTTAGATTAATTTTTATTTTTTACCAATAAATATTTTTATTTAATGGAAGAAGGATGTTGACAAAGCGCCACGACATTCATCTTCATAAAAGGGTACAGGGGCAGTCCAGTTAACACCTCGTGTAGGTGGGCGTTGTCCCTAACATCAAAAATACTGACGTTAGAATATTGACCCACTACGCGCCATAAATGAACCCAAATACCCGCTTCTTGCAGCTCCTGTGAGTAGTTTTTTTCTTTTAACTTAATCGCGTCCGCCTCTGCCGTGGGTAGGTCTTTAGGAATATTCACTGTCATTTCAACTTTAAAAAGCATGTTCGTTTCCTCATTATCATTTGCGTTGATGTAGGACTATTTACGTCGATAAAGCCTCAGCTTCTCTTCATCTATTTCAACTCCCAAGCCTGAGGACTGGGGAACAACAACGCCATTGCTGTGGTAATTCAGTGGCTGTTTTATAATGTCATCTTGCAGCAAAAGCGGGCCAAACATCTCACTTCCCCAATGCAATTTGGGTAAGGTTGACCAAGCATGAATGGCAACCGCAGTGCCTATAGAGCCTTCTAATAAAGTACCACCATACAATCCCATGCCACTAGACGAGGACACTGTTGCCGCATAAAGCGCTTCAATGGGTCCACCTGACTTGGCAATTTTCAATGCGATGCCGCCGTTGAAACCACGCTGAGCCAATTGGAATATGTCCACAGCATCAGAAACACCTTCATCGGCTAAAATGGGAATGGTAAATTTCTGTGATAATCGAGCCAGTGCGTCCCATTCTTTTGCTGGGGTTGGCTGTTCGACTAAATCCACACCCGCCGCTTGTAGTGCTGCCATGCCTTTTGTCGCTGTCGCTTCATCCCATGCTTGGTTGACATCGACACGTACGCTGACCCCCTCACCAAGTGCTGCTTTAATGGAGGCAACGTGGGCCACGTCTTCATTGACATGACGAGAACCAATTTTCAGTTTGAATTCACAATGTCGACCACTCGCGATAAGCGCTTTGGCCTCGGCAATGTCTTTATCCGTATTTCCTGACGCCAATACCCAAAGACAGGGAATGTGCTGATGAATCGCCCCACCGAGTAAAGTAGAAACCGGCACACCTAAATGCTTACCTTGCAAATCTAAAAGCGCTGTCTGTAACGCTGATTTCGCGATCATATTGCCGCGTACCGTCAAGCTCATGCGCTGGATCAAAGACTTAATACTGTCTAATGATTGACCAATCAATAACGGTGCGAGATAAGTATCTATGTTCATTTTGATGCTTTCAGGGCTTTCAGGGCCATACGCCAAGCCACCAATAGTGGTGCCCTCGCCTACCCCTTCAAAACCTTGGTCATCTTTAATTCGAACAATCACCATGCTTTGCACTGCCATGGATGTCATCGATAGTTTGTGAGGGCGAATGGTAGGTATATCCACAATCATTGTTTCAATATAGGTGATTTTCGATGTCATACTAAAATGTGTCCGTTTTGTTTTTTCTTACACTAGACCCACTCGAAACAGAGAACAAATATCAATTTAGTATCTATCGATACCTTTTAAGTATGGGTTGTGGCTAAATAGAATAATTGCATGCAAGACATACAGAGACAAAATCAGTGAAATTACAGGACAAATTATGGAATTAAGACATCTTCGATATTTTTGTGCGGTTGCCGTGGAAAAAAACCTGACCCGCGCTGCGGAGAAGCTTTTTATTGCCCAACCACCACTGACTAGGCAGATTAAGCAATTGGAAGAGGAGTTGGGAGTACAGCTGTTTGAAAGACACTCTAGAGGATTAACATTAACCCCAGCTGGTGAGTACTTTTGGGAGCAAGCTAAACAGATGTTGGCTAAAGCTGATACTGTGGTTGAAAACACCCGTAGAATTGCTGAAAACCAGAAAACTGTCTTCAGTATTGGCTTTGTGCCGTCGGTGTTTTATGGGCAGTTGCCATCTCTGGTGAGGGATTTACGCCAACAAACCAAGGCAGATATTTTACTGCATGATTTAAAAACAGGCGAGCAAATTGAGGCGTTGAAGACAGGCAAAATTGATATTGGTTTTGGTCGCTTAACCATTCCCGACGAACAAGTGGAACAAACTATTTTATTTAATGAGCCTTTATTAGTCGCATTGCATATTGGTCACTCTCTTCTTAAAAAAGGTGAACCAACGCTGGAAGAACTGGCTAAGATACCAATGATTTTGTACCCAGCAAACCAATCGGCCACGCCGACTTTTGCAGATATTTGCCTGTCTCTTTTTACTAGCCGTGGTCTGGCCACAAAGGTGACTCAGCAAGTGAATGATTTACAAACAGCGTTAGGCTTGGTTGCTTCTGAAATGGGGTTTGCATTGGTGTCCGAGCAAGTTAAACATTTTGGTCGAGATGACTTAGTGTTCATTCCTTTGCGAGATAAATCTATCACCTCCCCGGTGATTTTTAGTCGTAGAAAGGAACCGATGGATGCCATTACGGCGCTGGCCGTTGAGATTCTTAAAAGCCTGGTTGAGAATCGTCAAAGCGACCAGTATCGCTAGCAATCGGTTTTACTAGATGCTTTAGCTCTCTATTTCGTGTGCAGACGAATCTGTTCTGCGGCCTCCTGCAGGACAGGTAAGCATTCTTCTATCAAGGCTTGATGACATACTCGCGATGCATTCGTGCTAAGGTTAATCGCACCAAGTAACGTACCATCAAAAGTAAACGCGGGCACTGCTAACGAACGCAAGCCAAGATCCAGTTCTTGATCCACTATACAAAAATTTTGCTCTGCAACCTGTTCAATCATTTGCTCAAAAACTGATTTATCGACAATACTATTTTGAGTGAACGCCTCAAGAGAGAGATTTTTGATCCACTCTTTTTGCTTTTCAATCGGCAAGCTTGCAACTAGCATTCGACCCATCGAAGTATAAGCCGCAGGCAATCGTGTTCCTGCACTTAACGTTATCGACATTAAACGATGGGAGGCAGGAGAACGCACAACGTACATAACATCTTGGTCATCTAGTACCGCTAACGAAGAGGATTCGCCCAGTCGTGCGGTTACTTCATGTAAATAATGTTCCACCACATTCAGATGGTCGTTACTAGCATTATATGCATAACCCAGACCTAGTACTTTCGGGGTTAAGGTAAATTGTCTCCCTTCGCGTTTTATGTAGCCTAACGCATTTAAGGTCAGTAAAAAACGGCGTGCTTTGGCACGGTCCATACCAGTTTGCTCGGCGACCTCAGACAAGGTCATTTTTTTATGTAGTGGATCAAATGCCATGATGACACCTAGTCCTGACGCAAGTGCACCGACATAGTCCCTATGATCCGGTGACAGCATTTCCTCATTCATAGCCAATTTACTCATCTCTATTAACAACCTCTCCATTATTTCTGATTCGCTACTGACTCGCTAGCAAAGAACACTTTTTCAACCAAATTCTAGACAAGAGAAAATAAAAAATGTGCCTATAGCACTTGACCATCACGCTAGTATTGATCTATCTTGTTCGTATTGCAAACTTAAATTCGTATAGCGAACAGGAAACATTATGACGAAGTTTATGACATTGAAAGACGCTGTCGCCACCTATGTAAAAGATGGTGACTCCATTGCGCTTGAAGGCTTTACCCATCTAATACCCTTCGCTGCAGGACACGAGATCATTCGTCAGAAACGACGCAATCTGTCTCTCATTCGTATGACACCCGATCTGATTTATGATCAATTAGTCGGCGCGGGCTGTGTGCGAAAACTCACTTTTTCTTGGGGCGGAAACCCTGGTGTTGGTTCGCTTCATCGAGTTCGTGATGCCATAGAAAATGATTACCCTTGCGCACTAGAAACGGTAGAACACAGCCATGCTGCTATGGCGAATGCTTATGAAGCTGGCGCGGCGGGTTTACCATTGGCGGTTTTTCGCGGCTACATAGGTAGTGAGCTACCGTTGGTCAACAAAGAGATTGCCTCCATAACCTGCCCTTTTACTGGCGAACAGCTAGCGGCCATTCCAGCCATTAAACCGGATGTGGGCATTATTCATGCTCAAAAAGCCGATCGCGCAGGCAATGTGCTTATCGAAGGAATTATTGGCGTTCAAAAAGAAGTTGTACTTTCCGCTAAATGCAGCATTGTCACAGTAGAAGAGATTGTCGATGACTTGGAAGTCACGCCAAACGCTTGCGTCTTACCAGCCTGGGCAATTGACGCGATTGCGGTCGCACCGGAAGGTGCAAAGCCTTCTTATGCGCTTGGTTATTACGACAGAGACAACAACTATTACAAACAATGGGACAACATCAGTCGCGACAGAGACAGCTTCAACCAATGGTTGGAATCCCATGTGTTTGGCCAAGGAGATGTTTAATATGACAACCCATAACGATACGACTCAATATTCTTCTGCTGAAATGATGACCATCACAGCAGCACGCGCCTTAACCAATAATATGACCTGTTTTGTGGGGATTGGTTTGCCTAGCGAAGCCGCTAACGTAGCGCGTTTGACTCATGCTCCAGATGTTACCCTGATCTACGAATCTGGCACCTTGCAAACCAAACCCGATGTGCTGCCGTTGTCTATTGGTGATGGCGAACTGTGTGAATCGGCTCTCACCACCGTATCTGTACCAGAAATGTTCCGTTATTGGCTACAAGGTGGCCACATCGATGTGGGCTTTTTAGGGACAGCGCAGATCGACCGTTTTGCCAATTTGAATACCACGGTTATTGCTGCTAATCATCCTGAAGGCGGCAAAAATGGCGCTCACAGTTATGCAAATCCAAGAGTCCGTTTACCGGGTGGTGGTGGTGCTCCGGAAATTTCTACCAACGCCAAAGAAGTCTTTATTACCGTTAAACATTCAAAACGTACGTTCGTAAAAGACGTTGATTTTATCACAACGATTGGTTTTGGACGTGATGGCAAAGGCCGCGATAATCTACCAAATATCGGTCGTGGCCCAGGTGTGGTTATTACGGATTTATGTATTTTAAAACCAGACCCAGCAACCAAAGAACTTATCGTTACGAGCTTACACCCAGGCACAACGAAAGAAGACATTATTGAAGCCACAGGTTGGGAAATAAAATTCGCCGATGCGCTTGAGACGACACCAGTACCAAGCGAAAAAGAATTGCACGTATTACGCGAATTAAAAGCACGAACTGAAAAAGCACACAGTGCTCAGGAGGCAATATGAGCTCGGTTTACATCTGTCACCCTAAACGCTCCGCCGTTGGCCGTTATGCAGGTTCCCTTGCAGCAGTGCGCCCAGACGACATGCTAGCTCAAGTCATTCAAGCTGTGCTAGGTGATGCTCCAAACCTTGATCCCGCGGCCATTGATGACGCTATTTTTGGTTGTGCCAATCAATCAGGTGAAGACAATCGTAACGTGGCGCGCATGGCTACACTGCTGTCTGGAATGCCCTATAGCGTATCCGCCACAACGATGAACCGTTTATGCGGATCAGGTATGGATGCTATCGGTACCGCATTTCGAGCCATTCAGGCCGGTGAAGCTGAATTAATATTAGCCGGCGGCGTTGAATCCATGTCTCGTGCTCCATTCGTTATGGGCAAACCAAGCGCAGCATTTGATAGACAGCAAACATTAGAAGACACCACAATGGGCTGGCGTTTTATTAATCCAGTATTAAAATCATTGTATGGCACTGAATCCATGCCAGAAACAGCGGAAAACATTGCTGAGCGCTACAACATAACGCGTCAACAGCAAGATGCATTCGCTTTGCGTTCTCAACAAAAAGCCAAAGCGGCACAAGATGAAGGCCGCTTCGCCGAAGAAATAACCCCGATTACGATCAAGCCAAAACGTGGTAATCCAATCATCGTAGATCAAGACGAACATCTACGTCCTGATACCACCTTAGAAGATTTAGCAAAACTTAGAGCGCCGTTTCGAGATAATGGCTCAGTGACGGCCGGCAATGCATCCGGTATAAACGACGGTGCCGCTGCAATGTTGATTGCCAGTAAAGCAGCGGTCGAGAAACACAAGCTAGAACCTTTAGCGAAAATTATTAGTATGGCAACCGCTGGTGTGGAACCGACAGTGATGGGCATGGGACCAGTTCCCGCCGTACAAAAATTACTAAAACGTACCGGCCTTACTCTCGCCGACATGGATGTGATCGAATTAAATGAAGCCTTTGCAGTGCAAGGGTTAGCCTGTATACAAGAATTAGGGCTTTCACCAGAAGATGAACGAATTAACCCAAATGGTGGCGCGATTGCCCTTGGACATCCATTAGGTATGTCAGGTGCTCGGCTATTACAATCAGCTGCTATGCAGTTAGAACGTACTGGTGGACGCTATGCCATTTGCACCATGTGTATTGGCGTCGGACAGGGTATTGCAATGCTGATCGAACGGAGCGACATTTAATGAAGAAGCTATTTTTTACGCTGGAAGGCGATAGCAATAAATCTACTATAGTGCTTGGTCACCCTTTGGGAATGAACAGCCGAGTTTGGGATGGCATTATACCAGAATTATTAAAGCATTTTCGCGTTATCCGCTGGGATCTTCCAGGGCATGGACTTAGCGCCCCCCTCGATCCAAACGCTCCACCATTAACAGAAAATGACTTGATAAATCCATTAATTGAAAAATGCGATGAACTGGGTATTAAGCAATTTCACTACGTGGGCACATCCATAGGCGGCATGATTGGCCAACAACTAGTGACTCAATATCCTGAGCGTTTGTTGAGTGCGACCTTAACCAATACTGGGGCAAAAATTGGCAGCAAAGAGGCGTGGCTAACTCGCCAACAGGACGTTATGGCTCTGGGTTTGGAGAGTATGACGGCAACCTTAGTACTACGTTGGTTTAGTGAGCACAGCGTGCAAACTAAACCTGCTTTGGCAAGCTACTGGCAAGAACAGCTCGCCCACGTCGATGACTTCAGCTACGGCGCACTCTGTGCTTGGCTTGGCAATATGGACCTCACCGATACATTGGGGCCAAGTCCACTACCGATACAATTAATCTGTGGTGAAAAAGACATCGCGACGTCACCTGAGCTGATGGAAACACTTGCTTCGCTGCTACAAGTCGACAAGCTAGAAGTTATCAATCAGATTGGTCATGTTCCATCGGTGGAATCACCAGAACAACTTGCGTCTTTACTAGGGGCTTTTTTAAGTCCATAACGTTTTGATCATATATCTGTTTTGTAGGACGACATAAAATTATTCGTTTAGGCATATTTACTCACCACACTGGTGGGTTAATTTGCCTTCTTCTATCAGCGCGATAAGTCCGATTGAGAAAAAATCCATTAGAATAAACTAATAATTAATAATTGTTAGTGGCTATAAATTAGCCTAATATCAATAAACTAATAATAATTACAAATAATGGTCAAAGACTATGTTTATTAACGCTCTCAGTAACGCTGTTGTTTTTAACCAAGCTCACCCGCTTGAGATTTCAAATTATATAAATAATCATATTGGTCATCATACTTTGGTGTATGAATCGGTTAAAAATTGTAATTATTATCCGTCTCAACTTAAGCATCGAAATTTCGCTGAGTTAGGATTATCTTCCATTCGTTATGGTAGTGAGGTGAAAATTCACTGCGCGGATTTAAACGATGTCTATCATTTTCAAGTTGTCACGCATGGCCAATGCTGCTGGCAGTTTGAAGAAGAATCTTTACTGTTAAAGCCTGGTCAAGCCTTGATGATGAATCCACATGAAAATATGGATATTTCATATTCAGCTGATTGTGAAAAAGTAATTGTGAAGGTACCTCAGATTTTCATTGATGACTTATGTCTAGAGCAAAACAGGGATATTCCAAGCT
This sequence comes from Marinomonas hwangdonensis, assembly GCF_003721245.1. Classification (GTDB taxonomy): domain Bacteria; phylum Pseudomonadota; class Gammaproteobacteria; order Pseudomonadales; family Marinomonadaceae; genus Marinomonas; species Marinomonas hwangdonensis. The sequence goes on from NZ_RIZG01000016.1 coordinate 28,173, forward strand.
CTGGTGTTTTATTCGAACGAAAGGTTATTGAACTAAACAAATCACTTGGCTTTTTGAGCCTTATCGACGCTATTTTACACGAGGCAAATGACTCAGAAATAGATTTTCTACAGCTACAATCCCCTTACAGAAACCTTCTGATTCGCAAGCTCTTTCAGCAATTCGATAACAATACGCAGAACTCACAAGACCCAGAACTGAGCGACCGTTGTTTCACCACACTACTGCAATATATTAATAGCAATATCAAACAAGACATAGGTATCGAAGAGTTGGCTAACGTGGCTCATATTAGCGTGAGAACAGTCTACAACTTATTCGCCAAGCATTATCACAATACTCCCAAAGCGTTTATCAAACAAACCAAACTCAAGCATTTAAGAAAAGAGATAGCGCTAAACAGTGATATACGCAATGTGACTCAGATCGCTTTGGATTATGGCTTTATGCATCTTGGACGTTTCTCATCTGACTACAAAAAAATGTTTTCAGAGTTGCCATCAGAAACATTAAAGCGCCGATAAAAAAGCTTCGGCCGACACTACCTGATTGGCGTATTTTTTACCTCATTAAGGTATCAGCAGTCTTTTTTAGTGCTGCAATCTCTGGTCATGTCCATTAGGGAACGTGCGATTAAGTCAGATTATT
>NZ_RIZG01000017.1 GCF_003721245.1 Marinomonas hwangdonensis
TACTTAATCGCATGTTCCCTAGGTCAGTTGATCTCAATGAGTATTATTGATCATTTTGGGTTGAAAAGTTACATAGACGTTGACGCTAGAACAGAGCTTACACACATCCTATTTACAACTGCGGCCAATGTACATGACCCCAAATAAATAGAAAATTTGCTATATGACGACGAAACGTAAATCTTTGCGGATTCATATTATCGAAGTGTATAAAAAACGAGAAAATTACTAATAAAGAATCACTCTAAAGGTGGGCTAGTTCACGCCTGAATAATGTCTCCAACACTTGTGCTGTTGGAGTTAAAGGTGTTCCACGAAGTCGAATAATCCCGACGGTGACATCACCCGGTTGTGGCGATATATCAAACGTTTGTACGGCGTTCCCGCAGAGAGGATCATCAAATAAACGTGCTGGACCATAACCGATTAAATCCGTGCGTCTCATCATTTCTAGCATTAAAAAGGGGGATGAACACTCCACTATTTGTGCTGGGCGAGGCAGATTTTGTTGTGTCAGCCAAGTCAGGAAAAGGTTTGAGCTACTGCCTTGGCTTAAATTAAGCACCCAACGTTGCTGTAGTAATGTTGGCCAGTCATGTGAATGCGCCATTGGGTGAGCTTCTCTTCCCGCCACGCAGGAGCGAATAGCAACCATAGGCGTGAAACTTAATTCGGAGGGCAGCTGAGTGGAGGAGGCAATAGCGACCCCAAAATCCAGTCTGCCTTCTAACAAGTCAGGAATAATGCCGGTCAATAAACCTTCTTTTAAACTTAAACTAGCGTCGGGTAATACTTGGGTAAACTGCCGATAAATAGACGGAAAAAAAGTCACCATGGTCACCGGTGTTAATCCTACCCGCACTCGTCCGCCACGTCCGCCAGCAATCTGTTTGATTTCATCGCGCGCAGACTCAAGCGTTTCTAAAACTAAGCGTGATCGCCTTAATAGAGCTTCCCCAGCGAGCGTGAAGCTAACACCTCGATAACTTCGTTGAAATAACTCTGCGCCTAAGTCGATTTCTAGTTCTCGCATGGTACGGGTTAGCGCGCTTTGGCTAATGCCCATATTGCGCGCTGCCGCTCGAATAGAGCCGTTATCGGCGATTTGAACCAAACCTTTAATCTGTTGATGCTTCATTATTAGGTGACCTCAAAATGTGTTCACCATAGCGATATTAATGTCTTTTATCACTAAGTGAAAGTCCTATACTCAACTATATCGTTGGTACAGAGAATAATAATATGACCAGTCAATTACTCGATAAAGACATGATGCAAGCTTGGCGGCATCAGATTCATCAACAGCCAGAGCTAGGGTTTGAAGAGCACGCTACCAGTCAGCTGGTGGCGGAAAATTTACGCCAGTGGGGTTACGAAGTGACGACAGGATTAGCCGTTACGGGTGTCGTTGGTAAAATGGTGTTTGGTGATGGGAAGGGGCCTAGCATTGGTTTGCGAGCCGATATGGACGCCCTACTATTGCAAGAACAAACCGGTTTGCCATGGCAAAGTCAGCATAGCGGTAAGATGCACGCCTGTGGTCATGATGGCCATACTGCTATGCTGTTAGGCGCGGCTAAGGCGTTAGCGGGCCTAAGAGAGCAAGAGAATTGTTCTTTAAATGGCGCGCTCATCATGATCTTCCAACCGGCTGAGGAAGTCGGCGGTGGTGGTGGTGCTCAGCGAATGTTGGACGAGGGATTGTTTACGCTTTTTCCTTGTGATGAAATCTATGCGTTACATAATTTTCCCGGCATTCCGGTGGGGCAATGTGTCTTTCGTCCGGGCCCGTTTATGTGCTCATCAGATAAAGTTAGCATTCAAATCAAAGGCAAAGGCGGCCATGGTGGCTTGCCTCAGCTTGCCATTGATCCAACGCCTCCCTTAGCGGCGATTGTAATGGGGCTTCAGGCGATTGTGGCTCGTAATCTTGATCCGCTAGACACCGGTGTAGTTAGTATCGGAAGACTACAAGCGGGGACGACATACAATATCATTCCAGAAACATCTCAACTTGAACTGAGTGTGCGAGCCTTGCAGCCACATGCTCGCAAGAGACTTCATGAGCGTATTAAAACCCTATGTGAACAGACTGTAAGTGCCTATGAATGCGAGGCTGAAGTGCTGATTGAAGAAGGCTACCCTGTGCTGATTAATCATCTCTCAGCCGTGCAACGTATAGCGTCTGCCGCTAAATCAGTATTTGGCCAAGATGGCGTCGATGATCAAGGGCGGCCTTTGACGGGCAGTGAGGATTTTGCCTATATGTTACAGGTCGTGCCTGGCTGTTACGTATTGATTGGTAATGGCGACAATGGCTATACCAAAGGCCAGCCACTTGCTGGTCCATGCAGTGTTCATAACCCTCACTATGATTTTAACGACGAAATATTGATGCAAGGCGCACAGTTATGGGTGCAACTCATTACGGAGGCGTTTCGAACGCGCTAGCGTTATTTGACACTGAGTACGATGACTAAAAACGAACGCTAAAAATAACAAAATAATAGTATGATAATAACAACAAAAGGTGACCGGTATGACTCTAGTTTCTAGCAAATCAATCTTTAATAAATCCATAAAAACCAAAGCATCATTAGGTGTGGCGGTATTGGTAACGAGCCTTAGCTTTCAGGCTCAAGCGACCACTTTTACCCTTTCTAACTGGGTGCCGCCGACTCATTTCGTTACCACGGATATTCTGAATGTGTGGGCTGAACAAGTACAAACGGCTACCGAGGGGCGTGTCAAAATTCGTATGCTTCCGAAACCTGTTGGCACGCCCGCACAGCACTGGGAATTAGCCCGTAAAGGCATTGTGGATATTACTTGGGGCAATTTTACCTATGAGCCCGATCGTTTTAAATCTATCTGGTTTGCCGAAATGCCATTTAATGGAGAAGATGTTGAAGCCTCTTCTGTCGCACTATGGGATACATATGAAACATACTTAGCCGGCAATCCGACTTATGCTGGCGTGAAAATGTTAGGGGTGGGATCGTTGGGGCCAGGCGTTATTAATCACGGTAGTAAAGCCATCGTATCGTCTGAAGATATTGCCAATCAAAAAATTCGTATGGGCGGACCCATTCAAAAACGATTAATAGAAGAGTTGGGTGCGGTCCCCATTGCAGCGCCAGCAACAAAGGCTTTTGAACTGTTAGCAGGACAAGTGCTAGACGGTTCTTTGCATACGTTGGAATCGGTAGTGAACTTTCGTTTAACCGATCAACTATCACACCATACATTAATCCCCGGTGGCTTTTATGACGGCACGTTTTTTCTTGTAATGAACGAAGGTAAATGGAAAAGATTGTCCGCCGCCGATCAGGCTACGGTGATGTCTGTTTCGGGTACAGTTTTTTCCCGCCTATGGGGACAAACTTTTCAGCGAGAAATTGATCAAGCTTATGCCCAATTGCGTGAGGAAGGACATCAATTTAGCCAGCCTACCGAAGAGTTAATGTCGAAAATTGGTTCAGTGCGTCAGCAGATGATACAAGACTGGGCAGCCGAGCATGATAGTTATGGCATCGAGCAACCACTTGAGATGCTCGACTATTATCGTCAGCGTTACACCGACCTTTCTAAATAATAGTCAGCTATAAAAGAGCGGCGAGAGCAGAAGGCTAGACCGTTCTTTTATAGCAAGGAGAACGTATTGTGAAGTTTATTATTCATAGTTTTCAGAGCACTATTCGGTTTTTGCTGATTCTGTCACTGAGCGCCATGGTCATACTGACCTTTGGTGATGTGTTGGGGCGCCGTCTATTTAATACGCCTATTTATGGTGCTCATGATTTGACTGAACACTTGATGGCGTTAATTGTTTTTTGTGGTCTACCTTTACTCACCTCGGTTCGAGGGCATTTGGCGGTCGATTTGTTTGATCGTTTTATTATGCAGCCGAAAATGGCTTGGTGGCGTGCTTGTATTAGCCTTATGGTGGCGGTCATCTTGTTTCTTATTGGTTATCAATTTGCGATAGCCGCCAAGGAGGCCGTTCTTATTCAAGAGGTTAGCCAGGAGTTACTGATTCCACGCTACTATTTATACACAGTGATGAGCATTAGTGGATTTATTAGTGGAGTAGCGGCTTTATTACCAGAGTCTAACAATAATATGAACAACAGCGATTCGGCTTTGAACAAGGGTCCGTTGTCTGGGGAGAGTGGTTTATGATGACGGGCTTAATCGCGCTAATTGCCGTTTTGGCATTGGCTTTTTTACGTGTCCCTTTGGCCTTTGCTTTATTAGGTGTGTCCATTATTGGTTTAGGTGTGCTGCTGGGGGCTGAATCATCAATTTCAATGGTGTCAATGACGATTACTGAAGCGGTATTTTCTTATGAGTTGGCCGTCGTACCGCTTTTTATTCTAATGGGTAATGTTCTGTCTAGAACGGGTATTTCATCTGACTTATTCCGTGCAGCCAATGCCTATCTTGGTCATGTCAGAGGCGGTCTTGCCTTGTCGACCATGGTGACGTGTGCGGGCTTTAGTGCCGTGTGTGGTTCCAGTCTTGCCACTGCTGCGACTATGTCAAAGGTCGCTTATCCTAGTATGAAAAAGTATGGCTACTCCAATTCTCTGGCATCAGCATCGATTGCTGCAGGTGGAACACTAGGCATATTAATTCCGCCTTCTATTATCTTGATGATTTATGGCATTTTAACCCAGACCAATATTGGTCAACTCTTTGTTGCGGGGGTCATTCCTGGGTTATTGGGCTTAACGTTTTATATGTTAGCTATTTATGTGATCGCCATATTTCGTCCTGCAGAAGCGCCACGAGGCGAAAAATCAACTGGAGCGGAAAAGCGTTATGCGCTGAAAGGTGTGTGGCCATTTTGCTTGCTTTTTGTGCTGATTATTGGCGGTATTTACGCCAAAATTTTTACGGCAACGGAAGCTGCAGGAATGGGCGCTGGCTTTGCAATACTAGTTTCTATGTTTCAAAAGCGCATTAGCAAAGCAGACTTTAAAGCCATCTTTCTTGATTCTGCCTTCACCTCCGTGATGCTCTATTGTGTGCTTTTTGGCGCCATGTTGTTCGCCAAGCTGATTTCTTTTTCAGGACTGGGTGAGTCTCTATTGGAGATGGTTGCGCAAGCGGATTTAAGTCCTTATCAGCTTATTTTTGCCATCCTATTCGTGTTTCTTATATTGGGTTGCGTAATGGATTCGCTGGCAATTATCTTGATTTGTGTGCCGCTGTTTATTCCGATTGTGGTTGCAAATGGGTTTGATCTAGTATGGTTCGGGATTGTGGTAGTGGTGGTCACCGAAATCGCGTTGATCACGCCGCCAATAGGAATGAATGTGTTTGTACTGAAAGCCGCCTTGCCAGAAGTCGCCATAAAAGACATTTTTAAAGGTTTGATCCCCTTTATTGCGGTCGATGTATTGCGCCTATTGTTGCTGGTGCTCTTCCCTATACTGACGCTGTTTTTAGTGAACTTCATGAAGTAGGAGTTGCGTCAGACAAAAGTATATATAAGTAGTAAGGATTGAGTTCCACGCAGTTTCTAGCACAATAAAATATCGCCTCTCATTTTGTAGTGGCGATATTTCATCATTTGATCAATGGTTTCGCTTTGGATTATAAAAGCATTCAATATAATCAATAAATCTCTGAACGAGCATCACTTCTTGTTTTGTAGTCTCGATTACTTATTCTTTTTTTTCTAGCAATGAGAACAAGCGTTCCGCAACAGCAGTATCATAGCAGTTACCATGACGACTCATACTCGCTTCCAGATTGTTATCTTTTAAGAAGGTTTGCAAATCTTTCGAGGTATATTGAGCGCCTTCATCTGAGTGTGCCGAAACTCTTTTTGTAGGGCGTCGTCACCAAATTGCCCTAAGTAAAGCATCAATAACTGACTCCACTGTCGCCCTTCAGCTCGATGATCATCTTTCTACCAATCTAGAAAATAGATCAACAACGACGGTCACATAAAGCCGGCCTTCTTTTGTCCCGATGTACTTAAAATCAGTCACCCATGCTTGATCTGGTGCTGGGACAATAAATGCTTGATTGAGTGTATTCAGTGTATTGGGGGCTTCATTACGTTCTGAACCATGATAAAAAAAGGGCATCGTTTATAGCCTATTAGTGCTTTTAGGCATTCGCGGCGCATCAGCCTTAACACTCGACTTTTACCACAAGGCTTGCCTTTTTTTCCCTATCGGTCTTTGTTGATATTGCGGTAGCCATAAACACAACCACTTTCAATCCAATGCGTTTTAATCGCGATGGCGAGTTGGTCATCTTCTTGTTTTTGTGAACTTTTTGGACATTTAGCTAACTCTAAAAATCCGTTCCTATGAACTTGCAGCGTTCGACACAATATAGCAGTAGAATAGTCATTGATCCGTGGTGTTATGAAGGTGTACTTTTCTTAGAACCCTCGGCAAAGTACACGTAGGCTTCCTTTAAGATGGCCCTCTTTTCAGTCGCCCTTTTAAGTTCAGCTTTCAGACGTTGGATATCTGATAAAGCCAATTATTCAGATTTTTGACTCGTTTCACGTTTGCTGTATCGGTCAATCCAATCATGCATGCTTTTGTAGCTAACGCCAAGTCGTTCAGCCGCTTATGCAATTATATCGTCCAACTCAGTAACTTGCTTAACGGTTTCAATTTTTAACTCATCAGTGTAACGTTTCCAACACATAACTCACTTCATTTTTACCTATTATTATATAGCTATGAGATATCTACAAAAGTGGGATTAAATCATTAAATAGCGATGATTTTAGGAGGGAGCCTTCGGATTTGTTTTGTCATCAATTACTTTGTTGTTTTTTTCATGCGCCTTAATAGTGTGAGCAAGGCATAGATCCACGTCCCTAGGATAACACCCCAAAAAGCAGAACCGATACCAAGTATTTCGATGCCTGATGCGGTGGTCATAAAGGTAATGGTCGCTGCATCAATATTGGCAGTGTCTTTCAAGGCGAGGCTCAGGCTATTAAATATCGCCCCTAAAAGCGCTAAGCCTGCGATGATGGCAATTATTTGAGCCGGAAACGTAGTGAAAAACAGTACAATACTACCGGCGAAAATACCGCCAAGCAGATAGAATACACCATTAAAAATACCGGCAATATAGCGTTTATTCTCATCGGGATGAGCGTCTGAGCTGGCACAAATTGGCGCAGTAATGGCCGCTATCACCGTAGTTATGCCGCCAAAAAAAGCGATTGGAATAGATACTAAGCCGAGAAAGCTAATAATCGGGCGGGTAGCTATCTGATAGCCGAATGTTTTTAATATTGTAAATCCAGGTAAGAATTGTCCAGTTAAACTGACAATCACTAAGGGTAGCGCTAAACTCAAAGTGGATGACCAAGTCCATTGAGGTGTTATCCAAGTAGGAGAAGCGATTTGCAAAGAAAAATGGGTAAAATCAGAGTCTAAAAAAAGCACCGAAAGCGTGCCGCCTAAGACCACCATTAGCATTAAAGAATAGCGATTGGTTATTGTCTTAAAAATGACGTAGCCAACCAGCATGGCAATAGTTAAGAGAGGGGTGCTGGTTAATGCTTCGAAGGCGGAAAGACCAAAATTAAACAAAATGCCCGCCATCATGGCCGCCGCGACACTGGCTGGAATAATGTTGACAATTTTGTCAAACAAACCGCTTATGCCGATAAAAAAAATAATAATAGCCGCTGTGATATAGGCCGCTACCGCTTCGTTTAAACTCAACTGAGGGAATAACGTTACCAATAACGCGGTCCCTGGAGCCGACCACGCTGTGATAATGGGGGTACGATACACAATACTAAGCACAATACCGCTGATGCCCGCGCCAATAGAAATAGCAAAGACCCATGATGTCATCATTTGAGGATCAATATCGGCGCTGCGGGCGGCTTGGAAAAAAATTGCCAAAGGGCCAGAGTAAGATACAAGTACGGCAATTAAGCCTGCAATAATCGTGGATAGGTGAATATCTTTAATCATAATGAGGCCCGTGCATGGCAATGGTGAAATTAAGAGGATTTTACAGCAATGGCTTTTACTTCCAAAAAGTAGCCGGCAGTGCCACATAAAGACGCCGCTCCTATGGCTGTCCAAGCAGGTAAACATCCGGCAAAATACAGGTTTCGAACTTCCATATACAGCGGTAAATCTCGCATGTCAGTATGATAGCTGGTAATTTCGACAACATCGGCAAAGTCCATCTTGGCGGTATGTAGGACGGCTTTCATGTTTTCAAAGCATTGAATAAATTGCTGGCGTTTCTCTTCTACTAGTTGTCGTTTTGCGTTGCGGCCTATTTGCCCTGCGATATAGAGCGTGTTACCGCTCAGTACGCCAGGAGCATAGCCGATGTCGTCACGAATAAATTCCATGCCGTGCGGAACAATAGCGCTGCGCTGTATCATATTAACTACCTAAGGGTGAAAAAATAAAAAGACCAGCCATTAACTAAATGGCTGGCTGTGATGGACTAACCTTAACCTAGGTCGCCACCACCAACGGGAAGAGTGGAGCCAGTGATATAGGAGGATTCGTCACTAGCAAAGAACAGGATGGCATTGGCTTGCTCTTGAGTTGAACTGTAGCGTTTCATTAGGCTGGATTCGACGGTTTGATCGACGATTTCTTGATACCAGATTTTTTCTTGCTCTGTCATGGTTGCTTGGTTGCGGGGGATCTTGCGTTCACCCACGTCCGTTCCTCCTGGCGCCACGGCATTGACTCGAATGCCGTGGCGAGCATTTTCAAACGCTAAGGAAGCAGTCATCGCATTGACGCCGCCTTTTGCCGCTGAATAGGGGACACGGTTAAGGCTGCGAGTGGCAATCGAGGAGACGTTGACAATATTGCCTGATTGTTGCGCTTGCATGATATCGAGCACCGCATGACAGCACCACAGTGTGGGGAAGAGCGAGCGTCGAATTTCGGCTTCGATCTCCGCTTCTTCGTAGTGTTCATAAGGCTTAGCCCAGATGGTGCCCCCAACATTGTTGATCAAAATGTCTATGCGACCAAAATGCTTTGCCGCGGTTTGCATGGCTTGATGGCATTCGGTGAACTTTTCTAGATCAGCAATAATGACCAAAACGTCTGTTGCCCCTGCTGTTCTTGCTTCTTCAGCGACATCGTAGACGAGCTCTGAACGATCCAGTAAAACGAGCGTGGCTTTCTCTTCTGCCATTTGCAAAGCAACTTGGCGGCCAATACTTTGTGCTGAGCCGGTAATGACCGCTACTTTATTCTCAAAACGTAATGCTCTCATACTGGTTTTCCTCAATGGCTGCTTGCTGCAAACTTTTCATAGTAAAAGTTTGCAGGCACGATATTATTTTCTTTCATAAAGTGACTTACCGCTTCGACCATAGGAGGAGGCCCACACAAATATATGTCTACATCCCCATTGTTTAGGTGAGAGGCATCAATGTGGTTGGTGACGTAGCCCTTTTGTGGCCATGCACTTTTTTCTGATGCCACGCAAGCACTGACTGTGACATTGTCGATGCTAGAAGCAAAGGCTTCTAATTTTTCCATTTCGACTAAGTCAGAATCATAAGTGACGCCATAGATAAGGTGCACAGGGTGGCTTGTACCTGTGGCCTTAATGCTTTCAAGCATAGCGAGAAAAGGCGCTAACCCAGTTCCCCCTGCGAGCATCAAAATAGGCCGTTTGATATCACGCAAATAAAAGCTACCAAATGGACCACTTAGTTTGATTTCATCGCCTATTTTCGCAGATTCCGTCATAAAGGTGCTCATTAGACCGTTAGGGACGATACGAATTAAAAAAGACGCAGAACCATTACTTGCTTGAACTAATGAACTAAAAGAGTAAGCGCGCTTTTGATCCGTTCCGGGCACATGTACATTAACGTATTGACCCGGCAGAAAATGCATCGCTTTGACTTGATCTCCTGCCACGCTAAAACTAAGGGTTGAATCAGAAAGACGATTTAAGGCAAAAATCTGCCCATGAATGTCTTCTTGCTTGCTACGTACACACACTTCGGATGAGGCCGGAACAGAAATAGCGCAGTCGGATTCCAAGCGCATGCAGCAGGTCAATACCATGCCAGCACGCACTTCATCGTCGGATAATGCATCTTCAATGTAGTCGGTCATTTCAAATTGTCCTGACTCCGACTTGCATTTGCACGTACCACAAGCCCCATCGCGACAATCCATAGGAATATTCAAACCTGAACGATACGCTGCATCAGCAACGGTTTCACCAGGAAGGGTATGAACAAAACGAGTGACCCCGTCTTCAAAATTTAGTGCAATTTTATACATGGAAACCACCTTGAGCCCCTTTGAAGAGGCTACTTTTTATTAGGTCATGGGCAGATACATGGCATCAGCAAAGTATTGTTTATTAAACGTGATAAATATCAATGACGTGATGAATATAGTCATTCACCAAAATGATTTTTTTACGTTTAATCAGCATCTGCCCCTCTGCATTTCTGACGAGGGTAATGAAGGTTGTGCCAAAATACGTGTCGACGGTTTTGTAGCGGTAGCTGTTAGTGCTCCAATTATAACGAACGTCGGCGCTTTGTGCTGTGTTCTGAATCACCTCAATGTTGCCAATTATGTGGCTCGTTCTGGCTTCAGGTAAACTAGAGGCACTAGAGCGTTCGGTTTTAATGCGGAAGACACGATCCTCTAATCCGCCTTTATGGGCGTAATACATGAGAGACACTTCTTTTTGAGGGTCTGAAATCAGCTCACCATCGTCGTCCCAGCTGGGCATCCAAAAATCAACATCAGGGTGGTAGAAAGTCAGCCACTTGTCCCATTCTTTGTCATCCAGGCTGCGCGCTTCGGCGTAAAGGAAATCGCGTATTTCTTCGTATTGAATTGTCATAACGTACTCCTCACTGCTGCGCTTGGTCAGTTGGTTTTTGATTTTGTTGTTCTTGATCTTGATCTTTTTGTAAGGCATCCGTCATCGCATCGACCCAGTATTGATGCTGAACTTTAAACAAGCCTTCATCTTCAGATTTTTTGCCGCTTAATAAGGGTTTCAAGTCGATTTTCTGAGCAGCTTCATCTGGGCCTTGAACCCAATGTTTAGCACCACGAGACAAGTCATTCCAAGGCAACTCACTGCCCAAGAAGCCTTCTTGGCAAGAGCGGAATTCTTCCAAATCGTCTGGTGTAGCCATGCCGGAAGCGTTGAAAAAATCTTCGTATTGACGAATGCGTTGAGCACGTGCAGTGTCGCTTTCACCCTTAGGCGCAATACAATAAATAGTCACTTCCGTTTGATTAACTGAAATAGGGCGGAAAGTACGGATCTGTGAGCTGAACTGATCCATCAAAAAGACATTCGGGTACAAGCATAAGTTACGTAGATTAGATATCATCCAGTCTGCACGGTCTGCACCGAAATCTTTTTCTAGTTCTGCACGACGCTCGGCTAAAGGGCGATCCTCAGGATTGGGCCAACGCATCCATAGCAGGATATGTCCGTGCTCAAACGCATAAAAGCCCCCTTGTTGTTTGTTCCAAGTACTAGCATCCATCGCTTTGGTATCATCTACTGCGTCGTCTAATTTTCGACGTGCGGTTGTCGCAACATAATTCCAATGTACGGAAGAAACGTGATAACCATCGGCGCCATTTTCAGCTTGTACTTTCCAGTTGCCGTCGTAAGTATAAGTAGATGAACCTCTTAGCACTTCTAGGCCTTGTGGCGATTGATCAACAATCATATCGATGATTTTAGCGGCTTCACCAAGATGTTCTGTGAGTGGTTTGACGTCCGGATTAATGCTGCCAAACAAGAAACCACGGTAAGACTCAAAGCGAGCTACTTTTTTAAGGTTGTGTGAACCGTCACAATTGAAAGAGTCTGGGTAGCCAGCATCAGTCACATCTTTTACTTTGATTAATTTACCTGAGTTATTAAAACTCCAGCCATGGAATGGGCATGTCATCACTGACTTGTTGCCCTTTTTTGTGCGGCACAGCATGGCGCCTCGGTGGCTACAAGCATTGATAAAGCAGTTAAGCTCATCTTCTTTGTTGCGCGCGATAAAAATGGGTTGGCGACCAATATAGCCAGTAAAAAAATCATTTTTGTTGGGGATTTGGCTCTCGTGTGCGAGGTAAATCCAGTTGCCTTCAAAAATATGTTTTACCTCAAGATCAAATAACTCTGGATCGGTAAACATGTCACGACGAGCACGATAAAGACCTTTGTCCGTATCGACTTCCATCATACTTTTTATTTTTTTAATGAGTTCGTTATGCATTGTAATGCCCTCCTGATTTTTAAACAGGTTAGGCTTTGATGGTGTTGGTCACTATCCAGCTAGTGTTTTTCTTTATCCGATCTCTGCAAAAAAGCGCTAAAATATCATTTTTTGACAAAGTTATAGGCAAAGTGTGTCAAAAAAAGCATGGCATAAAAGCGTTCATTAAGCTGACTAACCGCCGTTATTGTGGCTTGTGAGCGGGTATGATCTGGAGAAAAACCGCCTTAACGTTGGTTTAACCTGTGGCGTGGTTCAAATAAACCCCGCAGCCGATAAAGGTATCGCCTTCCAACTTGGTAATATAAAGCAGCTTATCAGCCACTTGATCGGTTTGTGGGTTATTAAAACGAAACTGGTAGCTATTAATGCCTTTTGTTTTTGCTAGGCTAATCATCTCTTGCACCATCAAGCGGCCATCGGCATCTTTGGTGTGATAAAGATTTTTGCCCACCATTTCAGGATTAGCGCCGTATACTAATACCTCACCGTTGAAGGTTATCGAGACGATGAATAGCTCACCCTGTATGAAGTCCCCATTGGGGTCTGAAAAGTCTGAGAAAGATGTTACCTCACCCTTTTCCTTGATGTGCTCTAGCGCTTTTATGAGTAGCTGCTTGGCATCGTCTGGACTAAAAAGGCGGAATTGCCCAATTGTTGCCTTTGCGAGCTTAGAGAAAACGGACAGTTGTGTTACAGCATTGAGGTTTGAATGAACATCTTTACGGTTTTCTTCCATGGCTAAAACAACCTGCTGCAAGGTTTCAGACAGTCCTAGCGCAGTATTTTTTTGTTCTCTGGTGGTGTGATTTATCGTTTGTAGTTCCTGTGCCACATGTTTTATTTGTTCGACTATATCTTGTAGTGCCTGCTTAGAAAGGTTGGCTTCCTGCTTCGCTTGATTGGCGGCTTGTTCACTTGCCACCATGTCGACTAAGGCTTTTTGCAATTCAGCTTGCATGGCTTCCACGGTTTCGCTTATTTGTTCGGTTGCCTTGGCTGTTTGAGTTGCTAGTTTACGTACTTCATCGGAGACAACAGCAAAACCACGTCCATGCTCGCCTGCTCTAGCGGCTTCGATGGCGGCATTGAGCGCCAATAAATTCGTTTGTGAGGCAATGCCTTTGATTAATTCAACGATTTTATTAATCTCATTATTGCGCTGGCGAAGTTGGTTCATGGTTACCGCACAGAGATGAATATAGTCAGAGATTTTGTTTATAGACATAAGGTTTTGTTGGATCGTGGTTTGACCTTGTTCTGCAACATTCATGGCTTGCGCAGCGTTTTTCGTGGCAAGGTAGCAGTTTTCTGCGACATCTAAAGCGATGGTCGATAGTTCCTCACTGGCGGCGGCAGAGGTACTGAGTTGATCACCAACAGTATCAATATTGATTACTAAATTTGTGGAATTTTTTTGCAGTAGTTGAGCGGATACAGACACATTGACTGTACCTGCAGAAAGAGATGCTAGGGTGTTTTTCAGATTTTGAGAAAAGGCGTTAATTGTCGTATTGATACGGTTGTTGGCACTTTTACGGGTATCAATAGTCTTGGTGAAATCACCATTAGATAAGGCGGTAATAGTTTTCTCAATGTCTCTGTTAATGTGTTTACGCGAGGTTTGATTGCCCGCAATTAGAGTATAAATGGCCAAACAGAGCGTTGAAACGGAAAAACCGAAGGCGATTTGAAGGAACAATACAGAGACGTTGCTCAATAAAAGGGCAGTGCCTGCGCCTACGCAAGTCGCAACGCAAAGTACTGAAATAATGGAGTTGATCTTAGGCATAAATATTTCCAGTAGTGGGCTTTTTGTTGTTTCACCTTAGCCCAGTCACGAAGCAAACCACAATAGTCGACAGCATAAGCTTGCACTTTTTGGACATTGTTATGCACCCTGCGGCTATTGTTGTGGCTCGGTCTTCTCTTTAATTGATATCGAGTAATAATAAAAATGATATCGAGGCTTACAATGAACAAAAAAAATAAGATCGTCAAAAAGGTTTTGGTAGGAATATCGGTAATGGGTTTGGGTTTTGGTGCTATGGCCGCAGACCCAAATCCTATCAAGGTCGGTGTCATGCTACCGTTTAGCGGTGTCTATGGTGGTTTAGGAGATGCGACCCGCAATGGATTGAAGATGGCACTGCAAGAGCATGCTGGTGAATTGTATGGTCGTCAGATTGAATTCATTGAAATGGACACCGAAGCGCAGCCCTCTCGCGCCCCCGAAATAGCCAACTCATTGTTAAACAAAGAGCGTGCTGATTTTATTGTGGGGCCTGTGCATTCTGGCGTCGCAATGGGCATGATCAAGGTATTAAAAGACAAAAATACCATTATGATCATTCCTAATGCGGGCATCGATGCCGCCACTGGGCCTTTGTGTGCGCCCAATATTTTCCGTACATCGTTTTCTTCTTGGCAACCTTCTTATCCTATGGGCAAAATCGCTCTCGAACAAGGTTTCAAAAAAGTCATTACCATGAGCTGGAACTATGGTTTTGGCAAAGAAAGCTTGGCTGCGTTTGAAGAGTCATTTGAAAGTGGTGGTGGCGAGATTGTTAAAAAAATACTAGTGCCTTTCCCTAAAACAGAATTCCAGTCTTACTTGTCTGAAATTGGCACCATTCAGCCCGATGCAGTATTTGTGTTTTTTGCCGGTGGTGGCGCTGTTAAATTTGTCAAAGACTACGATGCGATGGGATTAAAAAGTAAAATCCCATTACTGGGTGCTGGCTTCTTAACCGAGGGGACTTTAGAAGCTCAAGGCGTCTCTGCGGAAGGTATACAAACTACCTTGCATTATGCGGACCCTCTTGATAACCCAGAAAACCAGCGTTTTCGTCGTGACTACCAAACAAACTTTGGTAAACCTTCTGACCTGTACGCGGTTCAAGGTTACGACACAGGGCTGATGATTGCGAGCGCCGTCAAGGCGTTAAAAGGGGACATTAGCGATCAAGGTGCCTTAATAAAAGCGCTAGAAACGACGGAAGTTATCAGTCCTCGTGGTGCTTTTACTTTCTCTAAAGCTCACAATCCAATCCAAAATATTTACTTACGCCGCGTTGAAAATGGTGAAAACCAAGTGATCAAGCTGGCCGCGTCAGCGCTTGAAGATCCCGCCCGCGGTTGCAAAATGTAGGTCGCCTTTAGTCCGTTTTTCGCACTTCCTTGCTCTGTGATGTTCCAGTCTAGAAGTGCTTTTTTCTTTTCAAAATAGTGTAGGTTTTATGATGGATAGCACTCTTTTTATCGTGCAGTTGATCAATGGTATTCAGTATGGGCTGGTATTGTTTTTGATCGCGTCGGGCCTGACTTTAGTGTTCGGTGTTATGGGGATTTTGAATCTGGCGCACGGTTCCATGTACATGGTTGGGGCATATCTTGCTTGGTATTTTGTCCAACATACTGGCAGTTTTGCGCTCAGTGCGTTTATTTCTGCCGTCATTGCCTTATGCATTGGCGTTGTCGTGGAGCGAACGCTCATTAGGCAGCTGTATCGGCGTAATCACTTAGATCAAGTATTACTGACCATAGGGATGATTTTTGTCTTCAATGCCTTGCAAAGTTTGCTTTGGGGAAATGATCCGCTGGGCGTAGAAGTACCTGAAGCATTAGCGGCATCGATTCCTTTGACCGGTATTATTGAGTACCCCGTGTATCGTATTTTTGTGGCGGTGTTTTGTATTGTGGTCGCGGCTGCCATGTATTACGTCATCAATAAAACGCGTCTTGGGATGTTGATACGAGCCGGTGAGTCAAACCGAGAAATGGTGGAATGTCTTGGGGTCGATATTAGCCGTCTTTATACCATTGTGTTTGCGATTGGAGTGATGTTGGCAGCAGTGGCGGGGGTCGTGGCGGCGCCGATTAGTTCCATTGTTCCCGGTATGGGGGAACACATCTTAATTTCCTGCTTTGTTGTTGTGGTGATCGGTGGAATGGGGTCTATCAAAGGCGCTTTTGTTGGTGCCTTGTTGGTGGGGTTAGTTGATACATTCGCTTCGGTACTGGTACCAGAGTTATCTAGTATGATGATCTATGTATTTATGGCCTTCGTCCTTCTATTGAAACCTCAAGGTTTGTTTTCATCCTAATCAGGAGTTTGGATTATGTTATTCAAAAAACGCGCTGAACGGCTGTTTATGTGGGTGTTTTTTCCCTTGGCATTGCTCATGCCGATGTTTCTTGAGCAAAATGAGTACTATGTAAATAAACTGACGACCATCATGATTTTGTCGATTTTCGTTATGTCATTAGATTACTTAGTTGGCAAGTGTGGTTTGATCACCTTGGGTCACGCTATGTTCTATGGCCTTGGCGGCTACCTTTTTGTGATACTAGCACCGGAATATGAAGCGGTGAATTTCTGGGTTTATACTTTTTATATTTGCGCTATTTCGGCGGCCATTGCGCTTGTTATTGGCTTATTAGTGCTACGAACCAGTGGTATTTATATGATTATGATTACCCTGGCATTTGCGCAAATGACGTTTTACTACTTTTCAGGTTCAATTGATTATGGCGGTACGGACGGCGTATTTGTTTACGTTAAGCCGGAAACCAGTATTTTTGGTTTAAGTCTTTTCGATTTAGACAATCCCACGCATTTTTATTATCTCTGCTTATTGTCTTTATTTAATACCTTGTTGTTTTTTAAGGTGTTGGTGCGTTCTCAGTTCGGTCGAGTTGTTGACGCCATACAGGTTAACCCAGGACGTACTACGGCTCTTGGTTATAATATTTTCGTCTATAAATTAATGAGTTATGTGGTTGCTTCTGCTTTGGGCGCCTACGCTGGGTATTTGTTTACTCTGCAATATGGGTTTGTTAATCCGTCTATGTTGTCTTGGACAACGTCTGGCACTGCATTGGTGATGTTAATCCTGGGTGGGATTGGCAGCATCTACGGTGCGATATTGGGCACAATTACGTACGAAGGGCTGCACTATACGCTTGAGCATTGGACTGAACATTGGATGCTGTTTATGGGTGGTTTAATTATTTTGATGGTGATGGTGTTTAAGAAAGGTATTGCCGGTTTCTTAGAAGATCTTTTGGAGAAGCGTGATGGAAAATAATGTCATTCTCGAAACAGAGGGCTTGTGTAAATATTGGGGCGGGCTAAAGGCGTTAGACAATTTGTCTTTGGCGTTTCATGATAAACAGTTGCATGGCATCGTTGGCCCTAATGGCGCAGGAAAAAGTACCTTATTGAACATGTTGTGCGGCCACTATAAACCCACCAGTGGCGAAATAATTTACCGTGGTGAATCCATCAGTTCAATCAAGCCCTTCGAATTTGCTCGTCGTGGAATTGGGCGCAGTTTTCAAAAAACCAATATCTATACGAATGCCACCTGTTTAGAAAATTGTTGTGTGGCTGTACAGCGTTTAATGGGCGGGAGCTTTAACTTCTTTCGGTCTCGTTATTCTCAAAAAATGCTCGATGACATCGCCACTAAAGCGCTGGAAAAGGTTGGCTTAGCACATCGTCGCGATTATATTGCCTCGCAAATTAGTTATGGTGAGCAAAGACAGCTTGAAATAGCCATGGTGTTGGCGACCTCCCCAGCGTTGTTGTTGCTTGATGAACCTATGGCGGGTATGGGGCATGAAGAGTCGCAGTTAATCATTAATCTGTTGAATACCTTAAAAAAAGAATATTGCATTGTCTTGGTTGAGCATGACATGGATGCGATTTTCGAATTGTCTGATCAGTTGACCGTGATGGTTGACGGGCAACATTTGGTAACCGGCAGTGTGGATGAAGTCAGAGAAGATGCGCGAGTAAAAGAAGCGTATCTTGGTCAAGGCGATGAGGTGTATTAATGAGTAATCTATTGGACATTAAAAGTATTCACAGCTTGTATGGCGACAGTCATGTATTACACGGCATTAGTTTTTCCCTTGAAGCGGGCCAGACGCTTAGCTTGATGGGGCGTAACGGGATGGGTAAAACCACGACGCTAAAGTCGATTCTAGGGTTGGTGACACCTCGAAGTGGTAGCGTCTTTTATAAGGGTGAAGACATTACCTCTTTAGCCACTTGGCAGAGAATGAAGCGAGACATTGCTTATGTGCCAGAAGGGCGTGGCATGTTTCATAATTTAACTGTGAAAGAGCATTTGCAGGTGGCGGCGCGAGCCAGCACTCAAGGGATCAAGGCGTGGGACTTTGATCGCGTATTGAATACTTTCCCAAGACTAAAGGAGCGGCTTTCAAATTTGGGCACGCAACTCTCTGGGGGGGAACAGCAAATGTTGGCAATAGGTCGAGCGCTGGTCACGAATCCGGAGTTGCTTATCTTGGATGAAGCAACAGAAGGGCTTGCCCCACTGATTCGAAAAGAAATCTGGGAGGTTATTCGTATCATTAAAGAAACGGGCATCTCGACCATTATTGTGGATAAGAATATCCAGGTTCTTCAGAGTCTGTGTGATCGCCATGTTGTTTTGGTGAAAGGCCAAGTAGTAATGGACCTTAGTGCGCAAGAGTTGCAGTCTAACTTGGCGCAAGTTGAGAGTCATTTGGGGGTGTAAGTGTTATTCTGCCATGTTGGCACTTAAAATTAGCTGTAAAACAAGTTGTCGTCAACCTACGATAACTTGTTCACAGTGTCATTTTGAGAATTTGCTAACTGCGCAGACATCAAGGAAAACTGAAGAATCAAGAAGCGTTAAATGCGCATTTAGAACAGATCAGAATAAATAACATGTTTGGTTTTTTTGGCGTTTTTTTACCTGACACCAGCGTGGTTGGCTGCGCTATCTACGACGTAAATGGTGATATATCTTCTGTGTTAAGCCTAAGGAACATGCGATTAAGTCGGTAACATGAG
>NZ_RIZG01000018.1 GCF_003721245.1 Marinomonas hwangdonensis
TGTTACCGACTTAATCGCATGTTCCCTAGCAGGTAACGAATCTTCTAGGTCTTGCTTACCTACAACAAATGTTTGTGCATCTTCTTGCTTGTTTGTATCAGCATCAAAGATATATATTGATAAATCGTCTCGCTTAGCAAAACCGTCAATTAAACTATCTAACAAATCATTTGCTACATCTTCGTTGGTACACCCTTTTAAGTTTATCAACTGAATATTATTTTCACGGAGTGTGCAACCTGTATACTTATGGTAGAGCAACGGGATTAAAGCTTGCTCGGTATTACCTTCTACAACTAGGAATTTATTGAAAAATAAGAAGTCACTATTCATTACACCCAATGTATCGAAAATGTCGCCTACCTCCGCTATAGCTCCTATTTTGGTATAACTATTTTCAATTTTGAAAGTATTTATATCTTCTAGCTTAGAGGCATTAACGAAAATCGTACTATGAGTGCTAACCAATATTTGAAAATGTTGTTCCGATAATAAGCGAAGCGTGTTGATAAACTCTCTTTGAGCTCTTGGGTGCAAGTGCGTTTCGGGCTCATCAAAACACCAGACATACCTTTTATTGGTTTCTGATGCTTGTTCTGCTTGTAACCTAAGCAATGCAAACCAAATTTGCCGCTTTATGCCTTCGCCTTGGTTATCAATATGCACACTTTCTTCAGTACTGTCTTTACCTACAAACAAGTCTGTAAGTTGATTTTTTAACTCAAAGTTTACGCTGGCACTGATACTCTCAATGCTTGGAACTTCATTCTGAATACCCAGTTCTTCAAGTTTTTGGTTAATCTTTGCCTGTGCTCGCGTTCGTAGCATACCTGAAATTTTCTTTGCTCGAGTAACCTCTGCTTCGATAGAGTCAGATAAGATAGCATTAGCCGCCTTAGTTATACCCTCTAGTGACTCGTTCCAGCTTAAGTAAGCGTACTCTGGAAAAGCAGCTTGCAAGTCTTGCTTCCACTTTTTATGTTTAGCGTCATCGCTGAACTTAACAAACTTATACGAACAAGAAACTGTATTTAGTATCGAACGAATTTTTTCATAAATTGTGTAGCGTCCTTCACCATTATCATTAATGAGGTTCTCTTCCTCTGGATTATGAGTTGTCATAGCAGCATTGACTTGAGCTTGAGTCGAACTGTAAATGCTAGCTAAGTTTTGCTCATCCGGATGATCATGAGAGTAATATATTTCAGTTGTACCTGTATCTGCGTTTATAACCCTAGCTTTATAAAAATACCTACACTGGTCATCCATCAATCTTGCAGATTCCAGCACCCACTTTAGGTGGTTAGATATATCTTCAGCGTCTTTATCAAAATCTTCAACTTGAAACTTACCAATGCATACAATGAATTTTTGTTGATAATCTTCCGTTAGCTCAAATAGCTCAGGCAGACCTTGCTCACGTAAGTGAGCATTAATTTCAGTTTTAGTTAATGCAGTATGAGATAAGTCATTTTTCTCGGTTTTATCATTTGGAATAGACGCTGAAAAAGATTGCTCTAACAGCAGTCTTGCCGAATTCAATGATGTTGTTTTACCACAATCATTCTCTCCAATTAGCACTGTTGGAGAAGTCGACTTAATTTCAAGTGCCGTTTTTTTAGCACTTTTATAATTTATAGCAATGACTTCTCTGAGTAACATTTTATTTACATCCCTAGATCACTAAATTTAGATTTGCTCAAAATACAAGATTTAAATAGTGCAGATTCGCGTTTAGAAAACTATTTTCGGCTCATGATTTCTAACCATAAACTCTTATTTGTTGATCTTAGTAGGTTTTTCATGATTTTCCAGCCAATTTCGTGCTAAAGCCCGATCTACATCAAATGATGTTTGAATGTGGAGCTAAGCAAACACCAAAGACAAGATCAAACGATAGTGTCGAGCGTTGGCGTTTACATTGCTTCAATCACGCCCAAAGGTCAGGGTCAAAGCCCTTTTCCATGAAGGGTTGTTGTTTCCGATAGTAAGTTAGAGGAAAAGGGGTTCGACCCTTTGGGTTATTGAAGTACTTTCGATGCAAGTTTTATATTTTGCCATTAATTTTTAATTCACTCTGAAAATCTTCATAAGTCATTTCTGGCTCATTTACTCGTTCTGATATATCAGCAAGGTCTTCTTGATCTTCTCTCATAAGCAAACGAACCGCTTCATCAATTAGCTCTGAAACAGAAACATCCGATGATGCCGCTCGAATTTTTAACGCTTTGAGGGTATCTGGTTCAAAGTAAACGGTTGAACGCTTTGATAAATTACTCATTTTATCCCTCAACTTTTGTTATTAAGTCATAAGATTGTAACGCTATAACAATAAACCACCAAAGTAATAACCCCTCCCTCGCCCTCCCCTTGGAAGGCATAAGGGGAGGAAATAATTACGCTGTCGGGCTNAAATAATTACGCTGTCGGGCTGAAGCCTCGACCTACAAAAATCGTTAAATCAATAACTTACAAGGTTAATGTGGAGTAAGGCGAACGCCAAGAGTAAGATAAAATTGTTTAAGTAAGCTAAATAAAAGCTAGGATCAAAGATCTTTGGTTTGCACCCATAAAGAACGTCGCTTTTAACGACATTTTTTTGATTAGATAGGCGCTGCGCTTCCTTTTCTTAGTTCCTCAATGTGTCGCTTGGGCGATTGCCCAAAAAGACGAGCATATTCGCGACTGAAATGAGAAGGGCTTTCATAACCGACTTTGAATGCAGCGCTTGAAGCATCAAGACTATAATTCAGCATCAAGCGCTGTGCTTCATTTAGGCGTAGCCATTTCTGATACTGCAAAGGACTCATCGCTGTGTGTTCACGAAAGTGATGGTACAGAGTAGTACTACTCATTTGCACATAAGCAGCCAGCGCTTCAATATGCAAAGGTTTAGAGTAATGCTTTCTCAACCAGCCAATCGCTCTTGAAATTCTATGGGCCTGACTCCCAGTTGAGGCAATCTGCCAAAGCCGACCCGCTAGGTCGCTATTCAAAAGACGATAATGAATTTCTCTGATAATGAGTGGCGACAGCGTTGCAATAGCATCTGGCTCATCAAGCAAAGCCAACAAACGAGTAAAGGGCTCCAGTAAAGAGGGTGTAACTGTCCCTATCGCCGAGCTCCCACTAATAGAACTTTCATAAGGAGGAGGCATACCATTTTGAGAGATAATATCCGCCATAAGTAGCATATCGAGCTTGAGCATTAACCCTAAACAAGGACTCTCTGTACTGGCGTCTAGCACTTGTGAACTCGCTGGTAAATCCAGTGAGTTTAATAAAAAGTGCTGAGTATCATAAATAAAGCCTTGTTCCCCAACCAACAGCTGCTTAGTACCTTGAACGACAAAAAGAACACTTGCTTCAATCGTGCAAGGACAAGGTTCGGTTATCACTTCTCGTCGAAAAAAAGATAGGTTTTCTATTAATGTAGCGCAATCTTCCTGCCCTACTGTTTTTTCTTCGATCACCTTAGCTAAATCGTTTTGTATGCTGCTGATATCTCTATTCATGTCTTTGCTTCTAATGATGGAAATGCGTTGAGTTGTAAGGAGTTACTTCGAGAAATTATCTTTTCATAATAGTTGCAGCACTATCCTAGGTCACGTGAAATTCTGCTCTTCAGGACTATCAGGCAAGAATCAAGCAGGATCCTGCTAACCCCCAAATACCCAGAGCTGTAAAACTAGATGCTAATGACTGCTTTCAGAAAGACGATGCTTAATCACTCTTTGTGATCGACAACTGGTTTGCCTAACTTACTTATCTGGAGAATGACCATGGATAAACATACTGAAATTACAAATAATATGACTCAACAAGATGTTCCTGATGAAGGCCGTCGCAATATGATGAAATTAACAGGGGCAGGCATGGTGGCACTAGGCGTTGCCTCGCTAACCACAGGCAAAGCCTTTGCTTCGTCCATAAAACTAAATAATGACTGGGACAAAAAATTCGCCAAAAGTGACAAGGTTGATCATAAAAAAGTCACCTTCATAAACCGCTACGGCATTACTCTTGCTGCTGATCTTTACCAACCAAAAAATGCGTCTGGCAAATTACCAGCCATTGTCGTTGGTGGACCTTTCGGTGCGGTGAAAGAGCAATCCTCTGGTCTGTATGCTCAAATAATGGCAGAGCGTGGCT
This sequence comes from Marinomonas hwangdonensis, assembly GCF_003721245.1. Taxonomy (GTDB): domain Bacteria; phylum Pseudomonadota; class Gammaproteobacteria; order Pseudomonadales; family Marinomonadaceae; genus Marinomonas; species Marinomonas hwangdonensis. The sequence goes on from NZ_RIZG01000018.1 coordinate 4,153, forward strand.
TCGTGACGCTGGCTTTTGATCCATCTTATACAGGAGAAAGTGGTGGTGAACCTCGCAACATTGCTTCTCCAGACATCAACACGGAAGATTTTAGCGCGGCGGTGGATTGTATTGGCATGCAAGCCAATGTGGATCGTGAACGTATCGGGATGATCGGCATTTGTGGTTGGGGTGGAATGGCATTAAATGCTGTCGCTGTCGATAAACGTGTCAAAGCAGTAGTAGCAAGCACTATGTATGATATGACTCGTGTCATGTCAAAAGGCTATAACGACAGTGTCACCCTTGAGCAACGCACACAGGGACTAGAACAGCTCAGCCAGCAACGTTGGCAAGATGCAGGTAAAGCGGCTCCAGCTTACCAAGCCCCGTACAATGTATTAAAAGGCGGCGAGCCGCAATTCATGGTCGATTACCATGATTACTACATGACACCTCGTGGCTACCACCCACGCGCGGTCAACTCTGGCAATGCTTGGTCACAGACGACACCATTATCCTTTATGAATATGCCTTTACTTACCTATATTTCAGAGATTTCTCCTCGTCCAGTTTTGTTCATCCATGGTGAAAAGGCGCACTCGCTTTATATGGGTAAAACAGCTTATGAAAATGCGGCTGAACCAAAAGAAATGATGATCATTCCTGGGGCAAGCCATGTTGATTTATATGATCAAGTGGATGTCATCCCATTCGACAAGCTAACAAGCTTCTTCGAGCAACACCTAGCCTAATCGGAATCAGGATAGTTAAAGTAACTTCTGCACCATGCGCGCTCTTTGAGCTCGCGTGGTGCTTTTTTTGTAAAAAACGAGGCGTAACAAAAATCTATGGCACTCACCACATCTGATACTCATGATGGAACATCAACAAACAAGGTCGATAACACGGCTCATTGGAGTGGCGTTTTTGCCATGTCGCTATGCGTATTTACGCTGATAACGTCCGAGTTTATGCCTGTTAGTCTGCTAACGCCCATTGCCAGCGACTTACAAATTACGGAGGGAATGGCAGGGCAAGGTATTGCAATTTCTGGCGCCTTTGCCGTACTAACCAGCCTTTTATTGCCTATGCTAATTGGCACTATGGACCGCAAAAAGTTAATGTTGATATTAACTGTCTTGATGGGAATATCAGGAAGCATTGTCGCGCTGGCTCCAAACTACCCAGCTTATATGCTTGGCCGTGCGCTCATCGGTGTGGTTATCGGCGGATTTTGGTCAATGTCAGCCGCCATGGCGATTCGGTTAGTTCCATCTAACAAGGTTCCTAAAGCTTTGGCTATTTTTAATGGCGGTAACGCACTAGCAACGGTAGTTGCCGCGCCATTAGGAAGTTATTTAGGTTCTATTGTAGGGTGGCGAGGTGCATTTTTAGCTATCATTCCTATCGCACTAATCACCTTAATGTGGCAGTGGATCGCATTACCGTCTATGAAGGGAAAGGTACGCGAACCAGGTTCAGGCAATATTCTCAAGGCGCTAAAAAGCCGTGCCGTTGCCTATGGTATGGCTGGATGTGGCGCCTTCTTTACGGGCCAGTTTGCCCTGTTTACCTATCTACGCCCTTTCCTTGAAACCGTTACGCAGACTAGCGTATCAACACTATCTCTTCTATTGCTCACCATTGGTTTTTCAGGATTTATCGGTACGCTAATCATTAGCTCAATTCTAAAACGCACGCTATACGGCCTACTTATTGGCATCCCAGTTTTTATGGCTGCCATTGCTCTAATACTGATACCAGCTGGAAGCTATGTGGTACCTGTCGCTTTACTGCTAGCAATGTGGGGACTGGTCGCCACTGCTGCACCTGTCGCTTGGTGGACTTGGTTAGCGGAAGCGATGCCAGATAATGCTGAAGCAGGCGGCGGTCTGATGGTTGCCGTGGTTCAATTATCCATAGCGTTAGGCTCAACAATAGGAGGCATACTCTTCGATGCAGATGGCTATCAAAGCACCTTTATTATCAGTGCCGCCGTACTATTGATCAGTGCAGTTTTGACTCTTCAAGCTTATCGCATACAAACGCAATAACAACCCTCCGGCATAACTAACTAAGAGACCACACTTATGAATAAAAAAATAAAGATCGACAAAGGGAATCTACACACCTTCGCGTGGATAGTGAGCAATCTACCCTTACAAAACCTAAAACAATTTGCCCTATCATTCGTGTTTTTACTGACACTGAATCATGCCTATGCAACGCAACCGACAACAGAATCGAGCACAACGCAAACCGCAGCCATCAAATCGGAGGAATCACGCATGTGGATCACCATCGGAGAACGTCGTTTCAGCGCGACGTTAGCGGCTACGGCAGCCGCAGAAGAATTCGCTTCAATGCTGCCATTAACCCTAAACATGGAAGATCTAAACCGTAACGAAAAACACACCGATTTACCCAAAAACCTGCCAATACATAAATATCAACCGAAAACCATCGAAAATGGAGACATTGTATTATGGGGTTCACGCACTCTAGTCGTCTTCTATAAAACCTTTAATACCTCCTATTCCTACACTCGCATTGGACGTATAGAAAATGCCACCGACTTACCACGAGCATTGGGGCATGGCAACGCGGTAATAACATTCTCAAAAGACTAACTCGATATGGACGGCCGAAAACTATTCCGTTAATCCCTTGATATGACGGGGTTCTAGAGATAAGTAGCTTGATAAAATGGTGCTTAATAAAATGCCTAAAAATCTACACTCTAACCTCTTCCATATCAGGATTATTCTTCAAATACGCTTTCCAAGACAAATCAATAACCTTCACCTCGGCCTCAATCCAGCGCTTGAACGTCATCACTTTCTGATACTTAAAATGCGGCGCAGGCGCGACAAGATAAAAGTCATACTGCGACTTCATATAAATAGGCAACGGGCAAATTAACTGCCCCTTCTCAATCAGCTCATACACCAAACCATAACGCATCATCGCCAAGCCTTGGCAAGACAGCAAGGCTTCCACCAACGACGTCGAATCCGCCACATGCAAATGTGACTTCATCGGCATATCGTAGAGATCCAAAAACCGCTGCAACACAGGCCACACATGACGAACATCTGGCCCAGTATCGGTAATAATCGGAATATTGACTAACTGCGCCTTAATTGGCTCGTCCAGCTTAATCATCGACGGATGGCAAACCAGCACCAAATGTTCCCTGAATAACAATTGCGATGTCAGCCCCGCATAGTCGCCACGACCTAAGCGAATACACAAATCCAAATCACTGTCCGCAAAAGTCGATAAATTAATACTCGGACTCAAGCGAAGGTTAATCTCCGGCTCTTGTGATTGAAACCCACCCAAACGCGACACCAGCCAACGACTCGAAAACGACGGCACCGAACTAATCACCAAAGTATTGGGGTTCGGATCTTCCGTAATACCTTTTACGCCTTCTTCTAATAAACCAAACGCCTTCTCAACGTATTCAAATAAATACTGCCCTTCCGATGTCAGCACCACTTGGCGAGTGTGTCGTTCAAACAACTCAACACTCAACGCCTGCTCCAAAGTTTTGATCTGCTGACTTACAGCCGCCTGCGTCACAAACAAAGACTCCGCCGCCTTCTTAAAGCTCAACGACTGCGCCGCATAACGAAACACCTGCAAAGATTTCAGCGGTGGTAAAGCTCGACTAGAAGACATGGGAAGCACCTTTTATAAGTAAGACTTTCTTAACTATAAAACACTTTTTCTCGTTTGTCGCACCGCAATTAAAAGCCGATTATTTGGACATAAAGCAAACAAACTCATTAACAGAAAAAGGATAGCGACATGAAAAACGGCACCTCAGAAGCCTTAAACAATCTAGAAAACAGCCAGCTAAACGTAAGCCAATGCTGCAAAAACACATTAGCTAAACTTAAAGCAAACATATGGAAACAACGCCTAGCTAAAATAGCGCACAATTGGCGTACAAGAAGCAAATTGAGCAGTTTAGACGACGCTCAACTAAAAGACCTCGGCCTCACCGCTGCGGATGTGGATCAAGAAGTGAGAAAGCCGGTTTGGAAGTGACTTTTGGAGGGTGGGATAAGGGGGCTTGAAGATAAAGTGTATTTTTCAAAAAGCTGAAGCACACGGTTATCTTTCCTAATTAATTTATTTTGAATGATTTATCACTTTTTTGATGGTAAGTTTTAATAAAGCCATGAAAAAAGGATGAGAAGGTGAAATTAGCAAATATACTATCAGCCGTTAACCAAGTCGAAAAATCAAAATTCATCAATTTCTTAGATCGTATTTGTAGTGAAGCAACTATTCATGATAAAGAACTAGCGAAGCGGATAAATAGTTTAGATGGTCAAATTAAAAATGCATCTAGTGGTGAGATCATTAAACTCTTTGAATTGGTTCTTCCTTATTTTGAAAAAAACGTAAAAGATCAGCTTGCTATGCTTGGGGCTCAGGCGGCTTTGCTCGTCAATATACTTAGTCGTGACGGAAATTGTATCGCTCGCTTATCTTGGATAGAAGCTCTATATACAAAAGAATGGAGCACTATAGATACCAAATCGAAAGAAGTTAAATCACTAATTTCAGAATCTTATTTAAGCGAAGAGCTTAACGAGTCAAAACGTTTAGAAATATACTTCTCATGTCTAAAAGAGGCTTACACAAACGATGAAAGAAATAATAGAGAAGCAAGAATAACAGATGATGAAAGAAGCATCCTAAATGTCTTATCTAAAAAATTAGATATTACTCAAGACAACAAATCTGCAGTCGAACATTTAGTAAATTCAATCCCTCAAGCAGGTGTTCAAGAGTGTCTTAACACTTTACGTGAGGTTGGACTTGTCTTTATCAGTAGAAAAAATCTTACAGTTTATATTGCTGATGAAATAGTAGCGATGTTAAACAGAATGCAAGGTAAAGAGCTAGCTGATAAACACTTATTACGGATCTTAAGAACACTAAGCGATTCTGAATTATCGAATATATTAAAATCTCACGGAAAGCGTATCAGAGGTAAAGAACGGATTGAAAAAATAAATGAAATTATTAAAATGGGTCTACTTACATCTCAAATACTAAAACAAGATATAAGTAATCCCGAAGCAAATATAAATGACCGAAAAGAACGTTTAAAAAATCTTATTTCTGATCTCGATTTAAGTTTAGATAAAATAGGGACAACACTAGGGAACGTGCGATTAAGTCAGATTAT
>NZ_RIZG01000019.1 GCF_003721245.1 Marinomonas hwangdonensis
TGCGGAGATGCCAAGCAAGGTTCGGGAATCGAAGAAGCATCCCCGTATTAATAAAAAGCCCATCAATACTGAGTACATAAAAGCGAGCATCAGAGCAAAAGTAGAGCACCCGTTTCGGATACTGAAGTGCCAGTTTGGCTTCCGCAAAGTGGTCTATAAAGGTCTATCAAAAAATGATAATAAGCTCGCGGTGCTGTTTGCACTGGGAAACATATTGCGAGTGGATCAGATGATAAGGTCTGCACGGGGTTAATCCGTCTTGATGANGAATTAAAGAGCGAATCAGGCCAGCGGCGACTTAGTGCTAATAATCTGACTTAATCGCACGTTCCTTAGCTAAAGCCCAAGGGTGTCCATCACCTTGCAGAATAACGGGGAAATCTGGTATGAAACGATCAAAGCCTTCCTGTAACTCGTAAAGAGGTTCACATCTTCGTTCTCTTGATTCAATCTCAGATTGACTGAATTCTAAAGTCACGGGGTAAAACTTTTCAATTACTTCAAATGTTGCACCTGAAACCACCTGCTTTTCAATACTAACACTCTACATTTAAATGTGTGTCAGTATTATCACAACTTCAGTATCGGGATGTCAATCATACAACTTTGGTGTAGCATGAAACCATTCATGAGCCAAGCTGCCCGCCCCAGCATTTTTTGCTAAAGACAGTTGACGCGTAGCAGGTCGATAATGAGCCGCCACACCAGGCCGCCCACCCTTACCATACTGAATACCCAATGTGCCTCGAAGGGATACAAGATGTTCAGGCCCCTGTAGCACGGCCATTAAATCCTCAAGAGCACCATCAAAATGAATAGCCGCCCTATCTCTTTCTTCTGGCGTGACCCACTGCCCCATTTCAATCCCACGAAAACCATATCGTCGGCGAATATCAACAAAATTCACCCTAGACTCATAACCCATCTAGATCACACACATCAGAATACATCAACCAGCACATCATTCATCAAGCGCTGCCACTCGTCTTCAATAGACGCTTCGAACAACATTTTTTCACCACCAAGTGAAATCTCTAACCGAGTGGCATGCAGGCACAATCGCTTAAAGCCAAGTTCTTTGGTAGCTTTTAGCTCATCGGCTGTGGCGTATTTTTCATCACCAACAATAGAGTAGCCGGCGTACTGAGCATGCACCCTGATCTGATGAGTTCGTCCTGTCACCGGTTCACATTCAACAAGACTGTAACCCTCAAACTGTCTCGCCAACTTAAAGCGAGTCAGACTTTCTTTGCCATCCGTATGCACTTTTACAACGCGCTCGCCTGATTTCAGCTCATTTTTCAATAAAGGCGCATTGACTTGCAGCTTACGCTTTGGCCAAGCTCCATAAACAAGCGCGAAATAGGTTTTTTTCACCCCTTCTTTTTCGCGTAAGGCCGTGTGCAACTCTTTTAACACTGAGCGCTTTTTTGCCACCATGATCAAACCAGAAGTATCACGATCCAGGCGGTGCACCAGTTCAATAAACTTCTCAAGCGGTCTCATCTGGCGGATCACCTCAACCAGACCAAAACTCAACCCACTCCCCCCATGCACAGCCAAGCCGGGCGGCTTATTAATCACTATTAAACCTTTATCCTCGTAGATAATTCGCGACTCTATCTCGCTTTTCAAACGATCTGACAAAGTCGGCTTCTCTGACTCTGGCGTCAATACAATAGGCGCAATGCGTACAATATCACCATCCATGAGCCTATAATCTGGCTTTGTGCGCTTCTTGTTGACACGAATCTCACCTTTGCGCAACAGATTATAAATTTTACCCTTAGGCACACCTCGCAAAAAAGTGACCAAATAATTATCGATTCGTTGGCCGGCATTGTTTTCGTCAATCGTGTTGTAACGAACCGCTGGGCGCTCTGATGAGTTTTGTTCTGAGTCCGACATAAGTTAAGATTGGTTTCCTTTATAATTGAAGCACTTAGTATTTACTGTTATATTCACACTAGCAAAGGGTAAGAGGCAACAAAACACCTCGAAGATATGCATGAATTGAATAGAATTTGTCGAAGCGACACTTCGGCTCCTATCTTACCTCTGTAACAGTTAATCTTAAATAATAAACCGCATGATTCGGAAAATTCCGCTTCAGTGGAAGGAATTCTCATTATATTGCTCGGTCGCGCGTTCGCGCGGATTCGAATGTCAGCAAAAAAACGAGACTGATTTGAAGAGACAATTTAGTAACAATGACGGCAAAGTCCGCACAAGCGAACAATATAGGAATAAACAATCAGCGCATTCCTCCAGCCAACAAGACTGAATTTTCTGCTCTTAATCTGAGTCAGATTTAGTAATGGTTACCCTATCACTGCAGTGACTCTTTCGTATCAGCCAACAGAGTTCACACATACAATGATTAGAATGCTTATTAATGCAACTCAACAAGAAGAGTTGCGCGTCGCCCTAGTAGACGGACAACGTCTGTATGATCTAGATATCGAATCCGGTTCAAGAGAACAAAAAAAATCCAACATTTATAAAGGTCGAATCACTCGAATCGAGCCAAGCCTAGAAGCAGCCTTTGTGGATTTTGGCGCCGATCGCCATGGTTTTCTTCCTCTTAAAGAAATCTCCAAAACGTATTTCTCAAAAAAATCCAATCATGATGGTCGCATCAATATTAAGGACGTACTGAGCGAAGGCCAAGAAGTCATCGTTCAAGTTGATAAAGAAGAGCGAGGCAACAAGGGTGCAGCACTAACAACCTTCGTCAGTTTAGCAGGTCGATACCTTGTATTGATGCCAAATAACCCTCGTGCAGGCGGTATTTCACGTCGTATTGACGGTGATGACAGATCTCAACTTAAAGAAGCCATGTCAGGCCTTAACACACCTGAGAATGGTGGATTAATTGTACGCACGGCGGGTGTTGGACGCACAACAGAAGAATTGCAATGGGATTTGGATTATCTTGATACCTTGTGGAACTCCATCACCAAAGCCGCCTCTGAGAAGCCAGCGCCTTTCTTAATTTACCAAGAAAGCAACATCGTCATACGCGCTATTCGCGATTATTTGCGTGAAGATATCGGCGAAGTATTAATCGATGAGAAAAACGCGTACCAAGATGCGATTAATTTTGTCATGCAGGTCATGCCACACTTCAAATCGCGCATCAAGATGTACACGGACACCACCCCGCTCTTTAATCGCTTTCAAATCGAAACTCAGATTGAGACAGCATTTCAACGGGAAGTTAGACTACCTTCTGGTGGCTCTATTGTCATTGACCCAACAGAAGCCTTGGTGTCTATCGACATCAACTCCGCCCGCGCAACAAAAGGTGGAGACATTGAAGAAACAGCACTACAAACCAACCTTGAAGCAGCGGATGAAATTGCCCGTCAATTACGCTTGCGCGATATCGGTGGCTTGGTGGTAATTGATTTCATTGATATGACCCCAGTGCGCAATCAAAAAGAAGTTGAAAACCGCATGAAAAACGCGCTAGAAGCGGATCGTGCGCGCGTCCAGCTGGGCCGCATTTCTCGCTTCGGCTTATTAGAAATGTCACGCCAGCGCCTGCGCCCTTCTCTTGGTGAAACCAGTGGTATCGTATGTCCTCGCTGTAATGGCCAAGGCTTTATTCGCGACGTCGAATCTCTAGCCTTGTCGGTATTGCGCTTAATCGAAGAAGAGTGCTCTAAAGAGCGTACAGCTCAAATTCGTGCCGTTTTGCCAGTGTCGGTTGCTACTTTCTTACTGAATGAAAAACGAACAAATATCGCAAAAATTGAAAAACGACACAATGTTCACATCATCTTAGTGCCCAATCCACACATGGAAACACCGCACTTCGAAGTAGAGCGCATTCGTGACGATAGCACAGTGGTTACACAAAACGAGAACAGTTACTCTCTAGTAGAAGCCCCTGAGCAGCCACCTTACGAACCTCGCAAAGCAAGTGAGAACGTTCGCCCACAAGCCGCTGTAACCAGCATTCCACCTAAAGCGCCAGCGCCAGAAAAAGCCGCTCCTGCTACTGCGACCACAGCTAAAACGGTAAAAAGTTCGCAAGCAAAACCCAGCCTTTTCAAACGCATTATGACGAGCCTATTTGGTGAGTCTCAATCTGAACCAAAGAACAAAAACAAAACAGAAACCACTCAGCCGTCAACATCAAAAGCATCAGCGGTAGACACGGAAAAGACGGCTTTCGAGAAACCCGTTAAACCAAAATCCAATAGAAACAAACGCAATGTTAAACACCAAAATGCGGATCGCGACGATAAGATAACGGACAGCAACCGATCAACACGTCAATCTCGTCGTGAACAGGCCGAAGCGACAACTAAGAGCAGCAACAACAGCCGACGCAATAACCGTGGCAACAAGCAAGACGCTCAAGAGCATAAGCCGTTAAGACAAGATTACAAAACAGAGAGCACGGAGTCTGTTACAAAACCGGCTGCCAAACCGACTCAGAAAAATGTTCCTGAAGTCACAGAGCGCAATCGTGATCGCAATGAAAATCGCCGTCGTAGTGGAAAACTTCAAAATGAGGCCGCCGAAGCAGTCAAGTTACAAGAGCAAGAAGATACCGCTTTGCTAGAAGCCGCTCAAGCTGCTCTGACTGAAGCCAATGAAAATGGTGAAGAACCACAACGCCGTTCTCGCCGTTCTCGCCGCTCTCGTCGTCCTCAAAGAGACGAAATCACGCAAGCAAATGACAGCAGTGATGAAACAGCTCAGGAGCCAGAAGCCACTTCTAATGAAGTGTCAACACCGGAATCAAACCCTGAAGTGCAGGCAGTCACCGAAACTGAAAACGACGGAGTAACCGCAGTTGATTCCGTCACTACAACCGAAGCAGCCAATAACAAAGACACTGTCAAAGCGGATACGGCAAAACCCAAAATGTCTGTGAAAGCCCAAATGCGAGAAATCGCTGTTGAAGCTACTGAAGCGAAAGACGTGGAAGTTGCCGATACTAAAGCAGAAGCTGTTGACACTAAAACGGAAGCTACCGAATTTAAAGCTGAAGTTGTTGACACTAAATCGGAAGTTACCGATTCTAAAGCCGAAGCTACTGAAGCTAAGTCAGAAGTTACAGAAGCAAAAGCGGAGCTTGTTGAGGCGACTCAGCCTAAAGAAGTCGCACCGGCTAAAGAAGAGACAACAGTCGAAGCCAAGCCAACTCATGCCGTTACAGATGAAAAAGTGGAAACACAGGCTGTAGTCTCTGCTCAAGCAGCGGAAGAACACACAGAAAGCACTGAAAAGGTTTCTGCAGACACTGAAGAAATAAAGACAGAAAGCGCTCATGCCGATGAGAACAAAAAGGCAGAAGACGTGGTAACTAACGATGAGACCTCCAGTAGCAATACCGCTGAGAATTCATCTGTTAACCACAGTGAAAACACTTCTTCGCCTTCACGCTCAACACGCACGCCTCGTCGCGGTCGTGGCAAACCTGCAGCGCCCAAAGCGGTAAAAGAAAGCGCTCAACAGGTTGAATTACCCGCAGCTATTTTAGCGCAGCAGGAAAAGCTAAGAATGGAGCAAGAAGAAAAGCGTAACGCAGCAACATCACGTCGTCGCGCCTCTTCAGGTCGAGTAAAAAACGACCCTAGGTTAGCTCGTGAAAACGATACCGTAAACGAAAGCACACACAGTGAAAGCTTAGATCCGAGCACTAACTTGTAATAGATGGCTTTCTAAAATGACACTAAGAGCCCGCGACATGCGGGCTCTTTTGTAATACCATTTTTAAACGTTATTATTAAACCGAACTATGCATCAATAGCAGAAAGGTAAAATACCGTGATCATTGATTTTTCTCGCTTTAAAGACTGGACTCTTACTGGTGATTTATTTGGTGGTGCCACTACCGCTATTGTCTCTTTACCACTTGCGCTGGCATTTGGCGTAGCTTCTGGTGCTGGCGCTGAAGCCGGTTTGTGGGGTGCAATACTGGTTGGCTTGTTTGCTGCTATTTTTGGCGGCTCAACCAGCCTAATATCTGAACCAACAGGCCCCATGACGGTGATTATGACGGCCGTGCTCACCAGTATGATGGCCAGCAACCCAGACAGCGGGATGGCCATGGCATTTACCGTGGTCATGATTGCGGGGCTTTTTCAGATTTCACTGGGTTACTTAAAACTTGGCAAGTACATCACCCTAATGCCATACAGCGTTATTTCAGGCTTCATGTCGGGCATTGGCATCATACTAATCATTTTACAAATCGCCCCCTTTCTTGGCCAACCCTCCCCTTCTGGTGGCGTTATGGGGACTCTAAGCTCACTGCCAAGCCTGCTCTTCAATTTAAAATTTTCTGAGCTCTTTCTCGGTCTTTTGACACTCGGCGTGCTCTTTTATTTTCCAAAACAATGGCGCCGTTTTGTACCACCTCAGTTGGTGGCTCTGGTTGCCATCACTTTTGTGTCGGTCATTTTATTCAACGACGAAGACGTTCGTCGTATTGGTGTTATTCCATCCGGATTACCGTCCATTCACTGGCCCCACTTTGAGCAATCCGTCTTTATTGAAATGATCATTAACGGGCTCGTTCTTGGAACTCTAGGCTGTATTGATACGTTGTTAACAGCCGTCATAGCGGACAGCTTGACACGTAAAGAACACGACTCAAACCGTGAGCTTATTGGGCAAGGTACAGCAAACTTCTTTTCTGGTTTATTAGGGGGTCTGCCAGGTGCAGGGGCTACTATGGGCACGGTTGTTAACATTCAATCAGGCGGAAAATCCCCTATTGCTGGTATCACTAGAGCGCTCATATTACTTGTGGTTGTATTAGGCGCCTCTCAACTTATTAGCCCAATACCCATGGCAGTGCTGGCTGGTATTGCCTTATACGTCGGTTTAAACATTCTCGACTGGAGTTTTTTAAAGCGCGCTCATAAAGTCGCCATGTCGCCTACCATCATCATGTATGGCGTCATGGCTCTTACTGTGTTTGTTGACCTTATGGTGGCCGTTGGGATAGGTGTCTTTATTGCCAACATAATGACAATAGAAAAATTAAGCCGATTACAGTCTGGCAATGTGAAAGCCATCAGTGACGCCGATGACGACATCCCTCTTTCCGATATCGAAAAGGAGTTACTCGATCGAGCTGACGGACAAGTGTTGTTATTTTATCTTTCTGGTCCAATGATTTTCGGAGCAAGCAAAGCCATAGCAAAACATCACAACAGGATCCATAACTACAAAGCCGTTGTGCTTGATCTAAGCGCTGTTCCCATGATGGACCTAACCATCAGTCTCGCATTAGAGAACGCCATTAAAGACGCGCTAGATGTTAACTGCGACGTGTATATTTTCAGCCCCAACGGCCAGACAACCGAACGACTTGAAAAACTTGGTGTACTCAGTCGACTTCCCCATGACGCTTTTTGCGACTCACGTCAGTCCGCCCTAACATTGGCTGTTAATAACTTACCGAACCAGACAAAAACAACCACTATAAAAGACAACGGCGAAAGCTAATAAATAATCTTAAAAAATTGGTTTGGCACTAATTAAAAGGCCTGGAACTTCACTCTAGTTTCGGGCCTTTTATTTACTGCTCACTATCACCGGTAATTTATGAGATAAACCTTTGTTAAGAGACGTTTTTTCACGCAAAAAAAAGCCGCTTATGATAAAGCGGCTTTTTCAGTTTAACTGTCCCATCCTAAAATACGTTGACATA
>NZ_RIZG01000002.1 GCF_003721245.1 Marinomonas hwangdonensis
AATGGTGCCGCCACCAAGAGTCGAACTCGGGACCCCCTGATTACAAGTCAGGTGCTCTACCAACTGAGCTATAGCGGCTTAACGCTAAATCAAATTTTTATGACTCAATATAAACTAAGTCATGGTGCCGCCACCAAGAGTCGAACTCGGGACCCCCTGATTACAAGTCAGGTGCTCTACCAACTGAGCTATAGCGGCATACCTATTTACGCAGTTTGTTTTGCCAATCTAATTAAAGATGGTGCCGCCACCAAGAGTCGAACTCGGGACCCCCTGATTACAAGTCAGGTGCTCTACCAACTGAGCTATAGCGGCATATACTCAAATTTTGGTCGGGACGGCAGGATTTGAACCTGCGACCACTAGCACCCCATGCTAGTGCGCTACCAGGCTGCGCTACGCCCCGAAACTAACAACTAAAAAGTTAAACTCTGTCGCTGTCAGCGGGTGCGTATATTACTATAACAAATTGAAAAGGGAAGCCTTTTCTAGATTTTTTTTACTTTTTATTGTGACAAAATTATCCATTAGATCCACTGCTTGCGGTTTAACCTCAAACAAAGAAAAAAGCCACCTATAAAAGGTGGCTTTTAGGATGCATAACAACAACCTGAATTACTCTTGCATGTAGTCTTCTACTTTAGACTTAAGCTTTTGGCCCGGCCTAAAAGTGACAACGGTGCGTGCAGTAATGGGTATTTCTTCGCCCGTTTTTGGGTTTCGACCAGGACGCTGACTCTTTTCTCGCACTTCAAAATTACCAAAGCCCGACAACTTAACTTGCTGCCTTTCTATCAGTGAATGACGTACAACATCAAAGAACCCTTCTACTAGGTCTTTCGCGTCTTTTTTACTTAGACCAATCGAGTCCACTAAATTTTCAGCAAGGTCCGCTTTTGTCAACGATCCCATATATCTACCCCCTTACAACGGCTCCCAACTGCTCAGATAAAGCTGAGACAGTTTGCTCGACAGAGTTGTTTACTTCTTCATCACTAAGAGTGTGTGAAGGATGTTGCCACGTCAAGCCCAAAGCAACACTTTTTTTCGTTTCATCAATGCCTTGGCCCTGATACACATCAAATACTAAGACATTTTTAAGCGCCTCACCGGCCGCATCAGAGATCACTTTTTCTAATGCACTGACAGGCACAGAGCGATCAACAAGTAAGGCCAAATCACGACGCACTTCAGGAAAGCGCGATACAGCGGTGTACTCAGGCAATTTGGCGCCTAATACCGCATGCAAAGCAATATCAAAAACATAAATAGGCTGATTCGCGCCTAACGATTTTGATAGTTGAGGATGCAGCTCACCCATTAAACCAACAAACTGACCGTCTAGAAAAATATCAGCCGACCGACCAGGATGCAAAAACTCACACTCAGAGCGCTCATAAGTAGGCTTTCCACCATTATTTAGAGCAAACAAAGCTTCCACATGGGCTTTTAAGTCATAAAAATCGACTTTTTCACTACCGTGATACCAAGCTTCAGGATGACGAGTTCCCGCTATAAGGCCAGCCACTTGTTGCTGCTGATCCAATTCTGCCAAAGCATCAACAGAACCAATAAAACGACGACCTGTTTCAAATAAGCGCACACGAGACTGCTGGCGATTTTGATTGTACAAATACGCTTTCACCAAACCAGGCACCAGGCTCGGTCGCATCACCCCCATATCCGCTGATATTGGGTTTGCCAAAGGTATAGGCTCAATACCTGGCAAAAACTGCTTACTCAAATTTGGATCAATAAAGCTGTAAGTCACAGCCTCTTGGTAGCCTTGCGACACCAAAATAGATCGCAGCACTTGTATCTGAGTTTTTGTTTCAGATAGCGGCGTAAAATTAACGGCGGCTTGCGGCATAGACGAAGGAAGATTGTCGTAGCCATAGATACGCGCCACTTCTTCAATCAAATCGGCTTCAATAGCAATATCAAAGCGATGAGATGGCGCTCTTGTCGTCCAAGCCTCATCCGTCACTTCAACCATGTCTAAACCAAGACGAGTCAAAATATCTGTCACTAAATCTTTGTCGATGGACATTGCCAAATACTGATCAAGCTTTTTGCGGCGCAAGGTAACAATGGCCGCTTCAGGCAAATCCACATCGCTCACGACATGAGTAATAGGACCTACTTGACCACCAGCAATCTCAACAACCAAGGCGGTTGCTCGCTCAAGGGCTTTTTCTTGAAGCGTCGCATCAACACCGCGCTCAAAACGATGAGAAGAGTCAGTATGCAAGCCATAAGAACGCGCTTTACCCGCTAACGCTAATGGCGCGAAAAAAGCACTTTCAAGAAAAATATCTTTCGTGTCGGCACTCACCCCTGAACCTTCGCCACCCATCACGCCCGCGATGGCCAATGGTGCTTTTTCGTCTGCGATGACGAGAGTATCTTCACGTAAGGTCACTTCCTGACCATCCAGCAAGACAATTTTTTCATCTTTATTCGCCATACGGACTACGATTGAGCCTGAGAGATTCATCAAGTCAAAAGCATGCATTGGCTGACCCAGCTCGAGCATGACGTAGTTCGTAATATCGACGATTGGATCAATGGAACGAATACCACTGCGACGAAGTTTTTCAACCATCCACAAAGGCGTAGAAGCGGCAACATTCACTCCACGCACAATACGACCCACATAACGAGGACAAGCCTCTGTCGCTTCGACTCGCACTGGGAAAACATCATCGATGGCAACATCAGATGCTATGACGTCAACAGGCGTCACATCCGTCTTGTTTAATACTCCGACTTCGCGAGCCAAACCAGCAATACTCAAACAGTCGCTGCGGTTAGGCGTTAAGTCCACATCGATGATTTGATCATCTAGACCTAAAAAAGCGCGGAAATCTTCACCCGCTTCTGCAATAGCAGGTAACTCCATTATGCCATCATGATCGTCGCTCAACCCTAATTCTGAAGCAGAGCACAACATGCCAAAGGATTCGACTTGGCGCAGTTTGGCTTTTTTAATTTTAAAATCGACACCCAGCACCGCACCGATTTTTGCAAAGGGGATTTTAATACCCGGACGCGCATTAGGCGCACCGCAGACAACTTGAAAAAGTTCGCTACCGTCCGACACTTGACAGACTTGCAGCTTGTCTGCATTTGGATGAGGTTCTGCACTGACAATTTCACCCACCACAACACCAGAAAACGCGGATGCGACAGGTAAAACTTCATCCACTTCAAGGCCAGCTAATGTTATTTGCGCCACCAAATCATCGCTACTGATGTTTGGATTGACCCACTCTCTTAGCCAATTCTCACTAATTTTCATAAAAACATCCTAGATCGACGGGTTACTTGAACTGCTTAAGGAAGCGTAAATCGTTCTCGAAGAACATACGCAGGTCGTCTACTTTGTAGCGCAACATTGCAAACCGCTCTACCCCCATACCAAAGGCAAAACCGGTATACTTCTCAGAGTCAATTCCCGACATCTCCAATACTTTTGGGTGAACCATGCCGCATCCTAACACTTCCAGCCAAGACTCTTCGCCTTTACTGTTGGTACGCATGATATCCACCTCAATGGAAGGCTCAGTAAATGGAAAGTAGCTAGGACGAAAGCGTACTTTAAGATCGTCTTCGAAAAAGACATTCAAAAATTGTTGCAATATACCTTTTAGATCAGCGAAAGAAATGTTTTCGTCAATCAACAAACCTTCAACCTGGTGGAACATAGGCGTGTGCGTCTGATCCGAATCGCAGCGGTATACGCGACCCGGACAAATAATACGAATTGGTGGCTGCGTGGTTTCCATGGTACGCACTTGAACCGGTGATGTATGGGTTCTTAGTACGGTTGTTGGATTAAAATAAAAGGTATCTTGCATAGCACGCGCAGGATGATGCGCAGGTATATTTAACGCTTCAAAGTTGTGATAATCGTCTTCGATCTCTGGGCCAGAAGCCACGTCAAAGCCAATGCCACGGAAAAAAGTTTCGATACGCTCCATGGTACGAGTCACAGGATGCAAGCCACCCACTTCTTGCCCTTTACCAGACAAAGAAATATCGATGGTTTCAGTTGCCAATTTCGCGTTTAGTGCCGCCTCAGCAAGTGCCGTTTTACGTTCGGTTATTTTTTCCTGAACTTGATCTTTTGCTTCGTTGACCATTTGACCAAATTTCGGTCTGTCCTCTGCAGAAACATTACCAAGCTGTTTCAACAAAGCAGTCAGAGCGCCCTTCTTACCCAGATAATGCACACGCACATCGTCTAGTGCGGACTCACTCTCAGACGCAGCCACCGCGCTTAGCGCATCAGCAAGAATCTGCTTTAGGTTTTCCATTTATACACTCCAAAAAATAAAATAGGGGAAGAGCCGCTGGCTCTCCCCCTATCAAAGACTGCATTGAGTGACTCGTTCTATTAAGACAACATCTCTCAAGATTGAATCACCCTAAGGCTACGTCAGAAATTAAGCCAAGCTTGCTTTCGCTTTTTCAACGATTGCAGCAAAAACTTCTTTCTCGTACACAGCTAGGTCAGCCAAAACCTTACGGTCAATTTCAATCGCTGCTTGTTTCAAGCCAGCAATGAAACGGCTGTAAGACATACCATTGATGCGTGCAGCAGCGTTGATACGAGCAATCCACAATGCGCGGAATTGACGCTTACGCTGACGACGGTCACGGTATTGATACTGACCAGCTTTGATAACAGCTTGTTTCGCTACACGAAATACACGGCTACGTGCACCGTAGTAACCTTTAGCTTGCTTTAAAATCTTCTTGTGACGGCGACGAGCCTGAACACCACGTTTTACGCGAGGCATAATATAAACCTTATACTAATAAAATTAATGAACTAAAAAATCGAGACTTAGATGTATGGCAACATGCGTACAATTAACGCTTTATCGCTGTGCGCTATCTGCTTCATAGAGCGAAGATGACGCTTACGCTTAGTCGATTTCTTAGTCAAAATGTGACTAGTATGAGACTGCTTATGTTTAAAACCATTCGCGGTACGTTTGAAGCGCTTAGCTGCGCCACTGTGTGACTTAATTTTGGACATGATAAAACCACTCTCGCATTCGTTAATGTTAATGCAATTTCTTAATATCATGGCTTAAAGAATTTATACTCTAAAAGCCAGTCTATTTAAAATTACTTCTTCTTTTTGGGGCCTAGCACCATAGTCAATTGGCGACCTTCCATTTTCGCAGCTTGCTCTACTACACCATAATTCTCTAAGTCGTTAGCGACTCGATTCATAAGTTGCATGCCAAGCTCCTGATGGGCCATTTCACGACCGCGGTATCTTAGCGATACTTTGGCCTTATCCCCGCCTTCAAGGAAACGTATCAGGTTGCGGAGTTTTACCTGATAATCCCCTTCCTCCGTCCCTGGACGGAATTTCATTTCTTTAACTTGGATCTGCTTCGCATTTTTCTTCTGCGCTGCTTTCGCTTTCTTCGCTTCAAAAATATGCTTACCGTAGTCCATTATTTTGCAAACAATCGGATCTGAATCAGCAATTTGCACTAAGTCTAAAGTAGCCTCTTGAGCTGCTTTTAGTGCCTCTTCTAGAGAGACAACGCCAACTTGTTCACCATCAGCAGCGATCAAACGCACTTCGGTAGCTCGAATGTTTTCGTTGATTAGAGGACGCTGCTTACTAGCGGTACGCCCACGATTCATATTACCTTTTATAGTACTATCTCCATTTCTTGTTTACGGCTACGGCGAGCTACTTCTTTTTGAAGAAAACCTTCAAATTCGGAAATACTCATCACTCCAAGATCTTCACCAGTTCGAGTACGAACAGCAACTTGTTGTTGCTCGACCTCTTTATCACCAACGACGATCATGTACGGCACTCGTTGAAGAGTATGCTCGCGGATTTTAAACCCGATCTTCTCGTTTCTCAAGTCAAGTTTTGCTCTAAAGCCATTTGAATTCAATGTTTTTGCCAAATCAGCACAATAATCTGCTTGGCGATCTGTAATGTTCATGATAACAACTTGTTCAGGCGCAAGCCAGACCGGAAAAGCACCTTCCGTGTCTTCGATCAAAATACCAATGAAACGCTCCAACGAACCTACGATAGCGCGGTGTAACATAACAGGCGTTTGGCGAGAACCGTCTTCCGATACATACTGCGCACCTAGACGAGTTGGCATCGAGAAATCTACTTGAATGGTACCACACTGCCAGACACGGCCGATGGCATCTTTCAAAGAAAACTCAATCTTAGGGCCATAAAAAGCCCCTTCACCTGGTAATTCTTCCCAGTCGAGCCCAGCTGAATCCAAAGCATCAGACAAAGACTTTTCCGCTTTATCCCACACCTCATCAGAGCCAACACGCTGTTCTGGACGTGTCGATAAACGGTAGATGATGTTGTCAAAACCAAAATCGGCATACACCTCGTGTAGCAAGGCGATAAACTCAGACACTTCTTGCTGAATCTGTCCTTCTGTCACAAAGATGTGACCATCGTCCTGAACAAAATTTCGTACGCGCATAATACCATGCAAAGCGCCAGAAGGCTCGTTACGGTGACATGAACCAAACTCTGCCATACGGAAAGGCAAATCACGGTAGCTTTTCAGGCCTTGATTATAAACCTGAATATGACAAGGGCAGTTCATCGGTTTAACGGCATAATCACGATTCTCAGAGTGAGTAGTAAACATGTTTTCATGATACTTACCCCAGTGCCCTGACTTTTCCCACAACACGCGGTCAACGATTTGCGGCGTTTTAACTTCTTGATAATTGTTATCGAGCTGTTTTTGACGCATATATTGCTCAACCACTTGATACAAGCGCCATCCCTTAGGATGCCAAAACACCATCCCTGGAGCTTCTTCTTGCACGTGGAACAGGTCAAGCTTTTTGCCTAGTTTTCGATGGTCGCGTTTTTCAGCTTCTTCGATACGGGTTAAATAAGCTTTTAGCTCTTTTTTGTCATTCCATGCAGTACCGTAAATGCGTTGCAACATTTCATTACTTGAATCACCACGCCAGTACGCTCCAGCAAGCTTCATCAATTTAAAATGGCGCAATACACGTGTGTTCGGCACATGGGGACCACGACACATGTCCATGTATTCTTCGTGATGATACAAACCAACTTCTTGAATTGACTCGTCCATGTCATCAATCAAAGCAACCTTATAGGTTTCACCGCGGTCAATGAACTGCTGGCGAGCCTCTGCAATCGGCGTCATTGTCTTGACAACGTCGTAATCTGTCTTGATTAAGTCACCGATACGCTTTTCAATCACCGCTAAATCTTCTGGCGTAAATGGTCGCTCGTATGCGATGTCGTAATAGAAACCTTCGTCTATCACGGGACCAATGGCCATTTCAGCCGTTGGGTAAAGCTGCTTCACTGCGTGCCCTACAAGATGCGCAAAAGAGTGGCGAATGATTTCTACACCCTCAGGATCCTTACCCGTAATGATGCTTAATTTAGCATCATCGGTAATAAGCTCGCACGCATCTACCAGCGTGCCATCTATGCGACCAGCCACTGTGGCTTTAGCAAGACCAGGACCAATGTCTTCGGCCACTTGCATGACAGTTACAGGATTGGAAAAAGAGCGTTGGCTGCCATCAGGCAAAGTAATTACAGGCATTTTATTCCCCTATCGGAGTCAGTGGTGCTCCATACCAAAGAGCACATGTAAATTTCAGGGCATAAACTATCATTTTTCGAATATTCATGCGAATCTAATTTAATTCACGCACTTTACACCGACAGAGCCGCCATCCACAAAAATCAAGCCTTTTTTCTCACTATAAGCCATAGACATTCTCTTCACGCAGAGTAAAATTACGGTTCGTTTCACACAGACTTCAGATATTAAAAGGCTCTATGGATCTTTCTCATCTTGACGACTACTGCATTGACACCACTCAAGCAGAACCAGACCTATTGATCGAACTGGTTGAAAAAACCTATTCTGATATGGGCTACCCAAATAAGTTATCAGGAAAAACTATTGGCCGTACTTTAAAACTCTTAGCAAAGATTGCCCAACCTAAACGCGTGCTCGAAATCGGCATGTTCACAGGTTACTCTGCCCTGTCGATTGCTGAAGGCATGCCTTCAGATGGCCAACTTATTTGTTGTGAAACCAACCCTAGAGCGATTGAGTTTGCTCAGTCTTTTTTTGATCGCAGCGAGCACGGTAAAAAAATACAGGTTATTTTTGGCCCCGCTCTCGAGACAATCAAAACCCTTGAAGGGGAATTCGACTTTGTCTTTATTGATGCTGATAAGCGTAACTACCTGAACTATTACGAAGCAGTCTTACCGCTTGTAAGATCAGGCGGTCTTATTATTATTGATAACTCCCTATGGCAAGGAAGAGTTCTAGACCCGAAAGAAAACAGCGACATCGCTGTCAACCAGGTCAACCGCTTAATTGCGCAAGACATCCGAGTTGAGAACGTTCACCTGAACGTTCGTGACGGTCTAAATATCGTCGTAAAACACTAACCCTATTTCTTATAAACCCCATTCACCTTTGGGTCACCTCAGGTGAATGGGGTTTATGTGCTATTAAAAGATATTACGTAAGAGGCAGCGATTTTGGTCGTTTTTAAAATCACAAATAACATCACTGGGAAGCACTATATTGGCACTTCTTTCAATAGTGGCTTTCAACGATTTGAACAATACGTTGAAGCAGCGAATGAAGGCCTTGACTTCCCTTTATACAATGACATTAGGGAGAATGGCATTGAAGCATTTGCTGTTGAAGAATTATTCGAGACATCAGATAAGCAAGAACTTTATGAATTAGAAACGGACTATATTTCTATTTATAACGGTGAAAGCTTACGTGGTTACAAGATTGCTCAAACTGCTGAAAAGGCTGCTGGCATTCAATTTGGCAAAAAAGCGCTTTTTGACTCTAACGGCGTTTCTACGGCTGAGCAACCAAAGAAAACTCGTAAAGTAGCGGAAAAAAAAACCACCAGTCTCCCAAAAAAAACACTAGAGCCAACCCCAACGGCTAGCGCTTTTTTTGGCGAGCTGATTGGTGAAGACAGAATAGATGCGCCGGTTATTTCTGCACCTGAAAAGAAAAAGGCGCCCGCTCGCGCAAAAAGCAAGGCTAGCATCCAGAAAATGCTGAACGAAGCGGAACGCGTTGCAAAAAAAGAGCGCGAAGAAAAGCTAAAAGCGCAACAACAAGCTGAAGCGGATGAAATGGCACTCATTATGGCGAAAATTGATGTCACATCAAAATCAGCCACGTCAGCATTTCGTCGCCGTAAAAGCTGATACTCTGAACAATAGATTTTCGTAAACAGCGCCGAAAAAAAGCCCAGCTTGATAAAATCAAAACTGGGCTTTTTTATGGCTCGAATTTAGGATCTGGCTTTTTTCAGCGTCTCAGAAATCATAAAGGCCAACTCTAAAGACTGATCTGCATTTAAGCGTGGATCACAATGCGTGTGGTAACGGTCCGCTAAGTCAGCTTCTGTCACTTCAAAAGAACCGCCAACACATTCTGTTACGTTTTGCCCAGTCATTTCAAAATGCACACCACCAGCATACGTCCCTTCCGCATTATGCACCTGGAAGAACTGCTGCACTTCTTTGAGCACATCGTCAACACGGCGAGTTTTATAACCTGTTGATGCCTTTACCGTGTTACCGTGCATTGGATCACTACTCCACACCACGTTTTTCCCTTCTTTTTCGATGGCACGGATCAATTTAGGCATGCCTTCTGCCACCTTATCCGCCCCCATGCGCACTATGATATTAAGACGACCAGGCTCATTCTCTGGGTTCAATACATCACATAAACGCACCAAATCTTCAGGATCCATTGACGGGCCCGCTTTAACGCCAATAGGATTTTTCACACCACGCAGAAATTCAACGTGTGCACCATCTAACTGACGAGTCCGATCACCAATCCATAACATATGCGCGGAACAATCGTACCAATCCCCTGTTAAACTATCTTTACGTGTTAAAGCTTGCTCGTATGGCAACAAAAGCGCCTCATGAGAAGTGTAGAAATCTGTTTCTCTAAGTTGAGCCAAACCAGAACCAACACCACATGCTTCCATGAACTGCATGGCATCATCAATCTTTTCAGCCAAACTGTGAAAACGACTGCCTGCAGGGCTGGCATTAAGAAAATCTAAATTCCATTGATGCACCTGATGAAGGTCAGCAAAACCACCTTGAGCAAAGGCACGAAGTAAATTCATGGTCGATGCACTCTGGTTATAAACTTGCACCAAACGCTCAGGATCGGGAACCCTAGCTTGCTCAGTAAATTCAATACCATTAATGATATCGCCGCGATAACTTGGCAACTCAACACCATCAATTATCTCAGTACCCGCCGATCTTGGCTTAGCAAACTGACCCGCCATGCGCCCCACTTTAACAACAGGACACTTGCCCGCATAAGTCAAGACAACGGCCATTTGCAACATGACTTTAAACGTATCGCGAATATTGTTCGCGTGAAATTCTGCAAAACTTTCCGCGCAGTCTCCGCCTTGCAATAAAAATGACTGACCACTGGCCACCTGCGCCAAGGCTTTTTTTAACTGGCGTGCTTCACCAGCAAAAACGAGAGGTGGCATTTTTCCCAGCGTATTTTCTACTCTAGCCAAATGCTCAAGGTCAGGGTACACCGGCTGCTGTAATGCCGTTTTACCTCTCCAACTGGTTAAATCCCACTGCTTCATAACGTCTACAACCTATCTCAATAAATTTTAATTCTTTCTCTACGTCAACGCGCAACAACCCACAAAATTTCCGCGTCTTTTGAAGACGTAGAGACAACGGCATGACCCATTGTGGCGTCATAATACACACTATCGCCTTCTTTTAATTCTATCGGTTCATACAATTCGGAGAAAAAATTCACCTTACCCTGCAAAACCAACAAGAATTCTTCACCATCATGGCGAACCCACTCCTTGAATTCGGAAAACGATCTGGCGCGCACAATCGTTTTAAAAGGCACCATCTTTTTTCGACTAATGGAATAATTCAGTAATTCGTGCTCGTAAGTGGAAGTAGGATGCGGCTCCCCTCTCCCTTTTCGAGTGACATCTCTTCTACCCGCGATAGAATGCTCACTCGCTTCTACAAAGAGTTGTGGCAAATCCATCTCTAAACCGCCAATCAACTTTTGCACTATGGTAAAGCTTGGAGACACTTGATCATTCTCGATTTTAGACAAGGTTGAACGCGCAATCCCCGTTTTCTTACTGACCTCTTCCAGCGTCCAGCCTTTAGCAAGACGTATCTTTTTGACGCGCCGACCCAGCTCAAGCGGCTCAACAAACCGATCTGGATCAGACGCTGTGGCCGTTTCTAGCGATGGACGACTAACCATAATTTATCCAATTAACTCTTTTTCTAGCCAAAATACGCACACCGATCGACCACTTTGGTCAAAAAAGGTATCCACTAATCAGCACAGTTCAAATAAAACCCTGCCACCCAGCAAACACAGCCACTAGTTTTGTATTAATGGCGTCATAGCTGGAACACATCGAGTAAGATCAAACCCTGCTTTGTTCACCTGTGCGACAAGCTCATCATAAGATTTTCCTTTCGCATTTTCCGTCAATACCCACAGCACGGAAGAGCGCGTACCTGTTCGACAAAAAGCTAAGGTTTTTTTGTCGCTCTTTAACACGCTGGCTTGAAGATCCACTTCGACCTTAGACAGTTTTGACAGGTCCACAGGGTTCGCCACATACTCCATCCCTAGCGCTTCAGCTGCTATTCGCAGGGTGTCGCCCTTAGGTTGATCATCTGCTTCAAGCTCTGGACGGTTATTAATAATTCGCTCAAAACCATGCTCTTTAAGGACCGTAATATCTGACACTGCTAGCTGATCTGTTACAAAGTATTGTTGGTCAAGCTCAATCGGGTTATTCATAATCTACACTCTTATTCAATGGATTAAGAACGGTATAACACTTTGATTAAGTGAAATCCGAATTGTGTTTTAACTGGGTCTTGCACTTTCAATAAGGGTCCATTAAAAACAGCTTTGTCAAAAGCCGCCACCATATCGCCCTTACGAAACTCCCCTAAATCACCGCCTTTTTTCCCTGACGGGCAAGTTGAATACTGCTTTGCCAACTTGTGAAAATCTTCACCCTTATCGAGTCTTGCTTTCAAAGACTCAGCTTCTGCTTTGGTTTTTACTAATATATGACAAGCACTGGCGGTAGACACTTCTTACCTCCTATTTCAAATACACTGGATATAATAAGATAACCTATTTAGTATAAAGGAATTAACCGTTATCGATCATTAGGTATCAACACTAAAATTAGAATTAACTCAAATATATAGGTGATCCCATCTCATGAATAGTTATGCAGCCGTCAGTGACTTATCTTTCCTTCTAGTTGAACCCTCCGATACGCAAAAGAAAATAATCACAAAAGCACTGGAAGACGCAGGCATCACGCAAATTGAATACGCCAATACCATTCAAGAGACCATGGAGCTTCTCTCTTCGTTCCCGCCCGACTTGGTCATCTCTTCGATGTATTTACCGGATGGCAGCGCGAATGACTTAATTGACCAAATCCGAAACAATAAGTCGACGGAAGATCAATGTTTTATGTTGATTTCGAGCGATCGAAACCGAGACCACTTAGAACATCTGAAACAAGCTGGCGTGCTAGCCTTACTGCCTAAGCCTTTCAGTCAAAAAGACTTAAAAAGAGCTATCTATGCAACGCTCGATCTGATTACGGAAGAAGAGCTTGATCTAGAAATGTTTGATCCCAAAACACTTAGAGTACTGGTGACAGATGATAGTCCAATGGCGCAAAAACACGTCGCCAAAACATTAAACAGCATGGGAATTGAGGAAATTGAATTTGCAGAAAACGGAAAAGAAGCCATTCTATTACTGCATGAAATCACTTTCGATTTGATCGTCACAGACTATAACATGCCTGAAATGGACGGCAGAGAGCTCACAGAAGCCGTTCGTAATGACCCTGAACTCGCCCACATTCCAATTTTAATGGTCAGCTCTAATTCAGACAGCAGTCAGCTATCCAATATCACACAAGAAGGTGTGGACGCTATTTGCGGCAAACCCTTTGAACCAAGTATTGTTAGAAAACTACTCGCCAAAATTCTGAGTTAGTTTTACAGCGTCAAAACAACCATCTCAATACAACAAAGCAGAAAACAAAAAAGGAGCATCGATAGAGGCTCCTTTTTTAGCACAGATGGCAATAAAACACTAAGCAGTGATCAGGGTCGCTACGACGACGCTTTCAAAAGGTCGTTAACGATCACTTTATTGGCATCAGGAAAGTCATAAGACGCGAGATCAGAGATATCCACCCAACGCACTTCTTGACCCTCTTTACCAACAGGATCACCGTCAAAGCCAGTCACTTTGTAAAAACAAAGCTCAACCTGTTTATCACCATAGTCATGAGCAATCGTCTTAAAATACGCATACTCAGTAACCATTATTCCGCACTCTTCTTTTAATTCCCTCACCAAGGCAACGTCTGCTGGCTCAGACGGCTCACACTTACCGCCTGGAAATTCCCAAAGATTGCCTTGGTGCTGGTTCGACTGCCTCAAAGCGATAAAAACAGCACTATCGCGCAAAATAATACCAACGGCAACTTTTACCAACATTAAGTGCGATACTCAGCATTGATGGTGACGTATTCATGAGAAAAGTCGGTTGTCCATACCGTATCTGTGGCTTGCCCCATACCAAGATCGACCACAATATGGATCTCTTGCGGCGCCATCGCCTGCTTGCCATGCTCTTCCAAGTAATCGGGCGAACGGCCACCGTCTCGGGCGATTTCAAAACCGTTAATGTGAAGCTGAACCCGATCCACATCCAGATTATCCACTCCAGCACGACCCACAACCGCCAAAATGCGTCCCCAGTTCGGATCTGAAGCAAACAGCGCTGTTTTCACTAATGGTGAATGAGCAATTTCAAATGCCACTTTCGTCGCATCGCCCTGCTCTATCGCACCAGCTACTTCAACGGTAACAAACTTGGTCGCACCCTCGCCATCACGGACAATCGCATGAGCAAGTTCTTGCATCACTTCAGTAAATGTCGCTATGAAAGCTTGCGCCAAGGGATCTTCCATCGACGTAACTTTATCGTTACCCGCCATACCAGTCGCGACAGCAATACAAGAGTCGTTCGTTGAGGTATCGCTGTCAATCGTGATGCGGTTGAAGCTCTGATTTACAACGTCTTTCAAAATTTGCTGTAGTAGATCAACTTCCATCGCTATATCGCTGCAAACATACCCCAACATGGTCGCCATATTAGGACGTATCATGCCAGCGCCTTTCGAGATACCTGCGATAGTGTAAGTACGACCTTCAAAATCAAAACTACGCACTGAGCCTTTTGGCAAAGTATCGGTTGTCATGATACCTATACCTGCAGAATGCCAGTTATCCGCTGATAAATTGTCAAGTGCGGCCGGAATAGCCGCAATAATCTTATCAACAGGCAATGGCTCACCAATAACGCCAGTCGAAAATGGCAATATGGCTGCCGCATCGACACCCACTTTGCTTGCCAAAGACTCACACGTTGCTAGTGCTGTCGTTATACCAGATTTACCGGTTCCCGCATTCGCATTACCCGTATTGATTAACAAGTAACGACTCGCCGTAGTGGTTAAGTTCTGCTGACAAATACGAACGGGGGCTGCACAGAAGGCATTTTTAGTAAAAACACCAGCAACCGACGCCCCTTCACACAACTCAAATATAACCACATCTTTCTTGTTTGGTTTTTTTATGCCAGCTTCAGCGACCCCAATCCGAACTCCTTTTATTTCTGGAATGCGAGGGAAATCATGTAAACCTACCGCCATTTCAATATTCTCCTAATTACACTAGACGACCATGACATTGTTTAAATTTTTTCCCTGAACCGCATGGGCAAGGCTCGTTTCGACCCACTTTAGGGAATTCTGCCGCATCGCCAGCCTTATCGGAACCATCAGACAAAGCATTAGATGAGTCATGAACCATGTTCATTCTCATTTTTTCTTCCTGCTTTAGGCGTGCTTCTTGAATTTTTTCGGCTTCATCCGCAGACTGAACTTTGACACGGGTTATAATTTGAATCACTTCGTACTTTATTTGCTCAAGTAAGCCTTGGAATAACTCGAACGCTTCACGCTTGTATTCCTGCTTGGGATTTTTTTGAGCATAACCACGAAGATGAATGCCCTGTCTGAGCATATCCATTGTCTGAAGGTGTTCTTTCCACAAGGTATCAAGCACTTGCAATAAAACCTGCTTTTCAAACGATCTGAAAGGCTCTTTGCCCGCAATCGCTTCTTTCGCTTGATAATCTTCTATAAAGCTGTCGAGAATCTTTTGACGCAAAGGCTCTTCATAGAGTTTCTTGTCATCTTCTACCCATTGCACAATCGGCAAAGAAAGACCAAATTCATTACGGATCTTCTCTTCAAGACCTGGTAGATCCCACATATCAAAAATACTTTGCGGCGGCACATATTGGTCTATTATTCCTGCCACCACTTCTTCGCGCATCGCCATCACAGCTTCTGATAAATCATCCGATGTCATCATGTCATAACGCTGGCGGTAAATAACCTGGCGTTGATCATTGGCCACATCGTCATATTCGAGTAGCTGCTTACGAATGTCGAAGTTTCGCCCTTCTACTTTACGCTGAGCTTTTTCAATGGCATTAGACACCATCTTGTGCTCGATCGCTTCGCCTTTTTCCATGCCAAGCGCTACCATCATCTTTTTGACACGATCAGACATGAAGATACGCATTAAGCTGTCTTCGAGAGACAAATAGAAGCGTGAAGAGCCCACATCACCCTGACGACCCGCACGACCGCGTAGCTGATTATCTATACGTCTAGATTCGTGACGCTCGGTACCAATAATATGCAGACCTCCCGCGTCTAATACAGAGCGATTTCGTTCAGCCCAATCGGCTTTCAACTTCTCTACTGCCTGCTCAGAAGCATTGGCACCAAGTCGAGCTAATTCAACTTGTAAGTTACCACCTAGCACAATATCTGTGCCTCGACCCGCCATATTTGTGGCAATAGTAACCGCACCAGGACGCCCAGCATCCGCCACTATTTCAGCTTCACGTTCATGCTGTTTTGCGTTAAGCACATTGTGAGGGATGTTTTTCTTGGTTAAATAGCTCGATAAAAGTTCTGAATAATCAATTGACGCTGTACCCACAAGCACGGGACGGCCTTGTTTTACGTTTTCTTCAATATCAACAACGATGGCTTCAAACTTGTCTTCTGTTGACATAAAGATAAGATCATTAAAATCTTTACGCTGAACAACACTGTTGGTAGGAATAACAACAACGGACAAACCATAAATTTGCTGAAATTCAAAAGCCTCTGTATCCGCTGTCCCTGTCATACCAGACAACTTCTCATACAATCTGAAAAAGTTTTGAAACGTAGTCGAAGCAAGCGTTTGGCTTTCGGCTTGAATTGTTACACCTTCTTTGGCTTCTACCGCTTGATGAATCCCTTCAGACCAACGACGACCGACCATGGTACGACCAGTATGCTCATCGACGATCACAATTTGATTGTCTTGTATTACATAATCCACATTCTTTTTGAATATGACATGCGCTTTTAAACATGCGTGGACGTGATGAAGAAGAGATAAATTACTTGCCGCATATAGACTCTCACCTTCGCCAAGTAAACCTTGCTCAACCAGCCACTCCTCAACAAAAGAATGTCCTTCTTCTGTCAATTCTATGCTGCGCTGCGACTCATCAAAAATATAATGACCTGATGGCTCCTCACCTTCGTTTTCTACCTGCTTAGTTAATAGAGGCGCAAGAAGATTTATCTTTTTGTATTGCTCAGAACTGTCTTCAACCGCACCAGAAATAACCAAGGGCGTTCTGGCTTCATCAATTAATATGGAATCCACCTCATCGACAACAGAAAAGTTCAGATCTCGCTGAACTCGATCCTCAAGGCGAAAGATCATGTTGTCACGAAGATAATCAAAACCGAATTCATTATTGGTGCCGTAAGTGATATCACACAGGTAAGCACTTTTCTTTTCATCACGCTCTTGTCCGGAGAAAACAACGCCAACACTCATGTCTAAAAATTCATAAAGCGGGCGCATCCAATTAGCATCACGCTTAGCCAAATAATCATTCACGGTAACAACGTGAACGCCTTTAGAGGTTAACGCATTTAAATAAACGGCCAAAGTAGCAACGAGTGTTTTACCCTCACCCGTTCTCATTTCTGCGATGCGACCTTCGTGCAATACCATGCCACCGATTAACTGAACATCAAAATGACGCATATTCATCACTCGACGGCTGCCTTCACGAACAACGGCGAACGCTTCTGGCATGATCGCATCAAGCTTCTCGCCATTTTCTAGACGAGCCCTGAATTCACTGGTCTTTCCAGCAAGCTCATCGTCAGATAATGACTCAAGGCTTTTTTCTAACTGGTTGATCTGTGCAACCATTTTTTTGTAGCGTTTTACTTCTCGGTCATTCTTTGTGCCGATAATCTTTTTAATTACAGTTCCTAACATCTTGAACTCAACGTAGCCAATTAGTAATCCTTAGAGTCTACCATGGTAAGGTGAAACAAATCATGGAATATCAATACCCTAAACACAAAAAAACCAGACATATAGTCTGGTTTTTAATCAATCTCTGACAATATTTAATACTTATGCGCCAGCGAAAGCAGGCTCAACGTAAGATATTGGATGTGCCTGAGCTTCATCTTCGAAGACGACATATTCCCAAGCATCTTGATGCTCAAGCAATGCGAGAAGCAATTTGTTATTCAGAGCATGACCTGACTTGTAGGCTTTATATTCACCAATCAGACTATGACCTAAAAGATACAAGTCACCAATAGCGTCAAGTATCTTATGACGAACTAGCTCATCACGGTATCTAAGTCCTTCGTCGTTCAAGACACGGTAATCATCAAGCACTATGGCGTTTTCCATATTGGCGCCACGAGCAAGATTATTGTCTTTGAAATACTCAAGATCTTTCATGAAACCAAACGTTCTTGCACGACTTATTTCTTTTACAAAAGTGGTCGTTGAAAAATCAAATGACGTACTTTGAACATCTTCACCGATAGCTGGATGTTCAAAATCAATGGTAAAAGACAGTCTAAAACCTGAATGTGGTTCTAGAGAGGCAAATTTATCCCCTTCATCAACACGAATAGGCTTTTTAACTCGAATAAAACGCTTTGGAGCATTTTGTGCCTCTAGACCGGCAGACTGCAACAAGAAAACGAAAGGGCTCGCGCTTCCATCCATTAACGGGACTTCGCTAGCGCTAACTTCGACGTAAGCGTTATCGACACCCAAACCCGCCATTGCAGATAACAAATGCTCTACGGTACTAACCTTTACATCACCCTGACATAAAGCCGTTGCAAAATTTGTTGAACCTACTGAACGTGCGTCTCCATGAATCTCTACAACTGGATCCAAATCAGTCCGTACGAAAACAATACCTGTATTAACAGGGGCAGGCTTTAGTGTCAGATACACTTTCTCGCCGGAGTGTAAACCCACTCCAGTTGCTCGAATAATGTTTTTTAATGTATGTTGGCGTACCATTCTATTCCTACAATATTATGACAGGATACTATTTAATGATAAATAGTATCAATTACTCATTTTTTATACAATCCAACGAGGTGTTCTTGCATCGTTTTTGCTAAAACTAGTCAGCTTGACGACGTAAAAACGCTGGAATGTCCAAGTACGATAGTTTATCGCCACTCGAAGTAGAGTTTGATTCTAAAGAATCGCCCTTTTCACTCGAGCTTCTTTCTACCGTTTTCACACCCGGAGCGGGTGGAGCTTTTGGCTCTGGCTGAGCAACAGCCGTTCTGCCAACATCAACACTACTTCCCACTACCTGCTCAACTTTTTCTACAACTTGCTGAGGCACATTTAACTCAGCGGTTTTTACTTCAACCGCTGGACGTCCTTCCAATCCTGTTGCGACAACCGTGACGCGCATTTCATCCCCAACACTTGGGTCAATCGCACAACCGATCACAACAGTTGCATCTTCTGATGCATATTCTTCGATGATACTACCCACCTCAGTAAACTCAGACAGACCAACTTCTTCGTTTGCTGTAATGTTTACCAATACACCGCGAGCACCCTTGAGATTAATGTCTTCAAGAAGAGGGTTATGAATGGCCGCTTCAGCCGCAACTCGAGCACGGTCTTCACCTGAAGCCGAACCAGTACCCATCATCGCCATTCCCATTTCTGACATAACCGTTCTAACGTCTGCAAAGTCGACGTTAATCAAACCTGGTCGCATAATAAGGTCGGTAATACCTTGAACCGCGTTAAACAACACGTTGTTCGCTTCACCAAACGCTTTAAGAAGCGTTATGTTTTTACCTAAAACCGGTAGCAATCTTTCGTTTGGCACCGTAATTAATGAATCGACATTATCTCGTAATTCTTTAACGCCTTCTTCGGCCACTTTTGCGCGACGACGCCCTTCAAATGGGAAAGGCTTAGTCACTACAGCTACGGTTAAAATACCAAGCTCACGAGCCACTTTGGCGATAACCGGTGCAGCACCCGTACCGGTACCACCACCCATACCCGCTGTAATAAACACCATGTCAGCACCGGTCAAAAGCTGCGTGATCTTTTCTTGATCTTCCAAAGCAGAGTCACGTCCCACATCGGGATTAGCGCCCGCACCTAAACCTTTGGTAATGGTGGAACCAAGCTGCAATGAAACGCCTGTTTCAAACCCAATTAACGCTTTAGAGTCCGTGTTGGCACAAATAAATTCAACACCTTCCAGGCGGTTTTCTAGCATGTGACGCACTGCGTTACCACCGCCACCACCAACACCGATCACTTTTATTACAGCGTTATCTGAAAGGTTATCCTCAGCTAAATCAAAGACATTCATGGGCTTATCGCTCCTCAATAAATTACAATCTATTCCAACTAAATATGACTCTGAAACCAGTGTTTCAAATTGTGCCACGCCTTCGCTACACTGAAGGAAGGCCTAGTTTCTTTTTGAGCCAGAACAGATGCTTCTCGTTTAATTTGAGTCTTAGACATTGTCCGCTTAGAGGTTTCAGTGACTTCAGCCTCTTTGCTACCATAAGCCAATAAACCAACACTTGTTGAATATATAGGGTTATCGACAATATCAGACATTCCTTTAGTACAATCTGGCAAAGATAATCGAACTGGCATCTGAAAAACTTTCTCAGCCAGCTCCGCCGCGCCTTCCATTAACGACGTACCCCCAGTAATTACAATGCCTGCAGGGATTCGTTCTGCGTATCCGCTGCGTCTTAATTCTTCCAAAACTAAGTTGTAAATTTCTTCGTACCTGGCTTCAACAACCTCCGTCAATGCATGACGACTGATTGATCGAGGTTGACGATCACCCACGCTGGGCACCTGTAGGACCTGCTCTGCAGAGGCCATAGATGACATAGCACAAGCGTATTTGATTTTTATTTCTTCTGCATGCTGAGTTGGCGTTCTAAGTGCCATCGATATATCGTTGGTCACCTGATCTCCTGCAACAGGAACAACGGCGGTATGATGCAAAGCGCCATCTAACCAGACGGCGATGTCTGACGTGCCAGCACCAATATCAACCAAGCACACACCCAAATCTTTCTCATCATCACTCAAAGAAGATTCACTGGAAGCAAGCTGGGACAAGATGACACCATCGACTCCTAGGCCGCAGCGCTTAATGCATTTTTCAATATTCATCACGGCATTAACCGCACCGGATATCAAATGCACGTTTGCCTCTAACCGTACGCCTGACATACCAAGGGGATCTTTAATGCCTTCTTGTGAATCAATATGATATTCCTGCGGCAAAATATGAAGCACACGCTGATCAGAAGAAATTGGCACGGCTTGCGCTGCATCGATTACTCTGTCTATGTCTTCTTTTTGTACTTCGCCGTTTTTAACGGCAACAATGCCATGAGAATTCAAGCTGCGTATGTGACTGCCTGCCACACTGACATAGACAGAGTGAATATTGCACCCTGCCATTAATTCAGCTTCTTCTACTGCGCGCTGAATGGACTGCACTGTAGATTCTATATTGATAACGACGCCGCGTTTCATCCCTTTAGATACATGAGATCCAATGCCAACTATTTCCAAGCTACCATCAGCCAGAATTTCGCCAACCAAACAAATAACTTTTGATGTGCCTACATCCAAACCGACTATCATTTCACCTTCCCGGCATCACGTATCGTTGTTATATGACCTATCGCCTTGTTTGAAAAAGCAACAAACAGGCCAATATCATTCATTTTTTTTCCAACCCACAGCCACCCCATGAGGATAGCGTGCATCAACAGAGGTTATCTGGTCTATTCTACCCGATAAATCGCTTTTATACACTGCGATAAAGCGTTGTAGCCGCTCTAATATTTCTTGGCGGCCAAGCTGTACAACAAGCCCATTAGTGAAGGCTATAGTCCAAGCACCACGGGGCTCTAGCGTTAACACAGCCACTCGCAAAGAGGTGGGTGCAAGCACTTGGCTAACCAAACCAAACTGCTCTAAAACAACATCACTGGTACCTACCGGACCAAGCAGACTGGTTAGCGGCAACTCTGGCACTCTTAACGGCGAAAACACTGACGCCGATGTGGAGATAAGTTGCCGATCCCCCCAGTATGCGAGAGGCGTATGTTCATACACAAGCACCTGCAAAGTGTTTGGCCATACTTTACGAATTTCTGCTCTTGACACCCATTCTGAGGACGTCGCAACCGTCAGTGCGTCCGATAATGAAAGACTAAGAAGACTCTGACCTAATAAGGGAGAAAAATCGTCACGTAATTCCCCTTCAGTGACATATTTCAAATCCCCTTTGATGTCGAGCTTTTGAATTGTAAACCACGCGTTTGGCGATTTTTCACCTTGGAAAATGGCAACCAAAATCAGTGTGATGGCTCCGATTAGCGCCGCAATCCTCATACGTTATTTATAACCTGCTTTTTCCCAGGCGCTCTGCGCTATTTTTTCAACCAACGCAGCATAATCAATTCCAACATAGGCTGCCGCCATAGGCACCAAACTGTGGGACGTCATTCCTGGAGCGGTATTAACCTCTAACACCCAAAATACGCCGTCTTGATCACGCATAATGTCAACACGCCCCCAGCCTGAGCACCCTAGAGATCGATAAGCGTCAAGCGCCAACATCTGCAACTCGTTCTCATCATCTTCACTCAAACCACAAGGCAATAAATACTCCGTATCCATTGCGATATACTTGGCGTCAAAATCGTACAGTTTATGCTCTGGTGCAGGCTTAAGACCGATGGCCGGAAAAGCCACATCATCAATGATAGTGACGGTAAATTCTGGGCCATCTACAAAGGCCTCAACCAAGATGTCGGAGTCATAAGAAAGCGCACTGACAAGCGCTTCATCTAACTCAACACGATTCATCGCTTTACTAATCCCAATAGTTGACCCCTCTCTAGAGGGCTTAACGATCATAGGATAAGACATGGCTTGCTCAATCACATTCGCATCCGCACTGCCCACAAAGGACAAATACGCTGGCGTTGGTATCCCGATGCCTTTCCAAAAGCGCTTCGTCAACACTTTATCCATCGCAAAGCCACATGCCAGCGGTGCACTGCCTGTGTAAGGCTTACCCAGCATTTCAAGTAGCGCTTGCACACTGCCATCTTCACCCTCCCCCCCATGCAACGCAATGAAAGCAAGATCAAACTCGACAGATTGGAGCTGCACAATAGGGTCAAGTAAGGCATTGGGACCATACAAGTCAATTTCTGCCACCTGATAGCCTTTAGAACGCAACCCTTCTGCCACCAAGGTGCCACTTTGCAAAGACACCTCTCGCTCTGCAGAACGCCCCCCATAGATAACCGCAACGATCGATTCTTTCAACGATAGACTTTTTGGTGAAGACATAAAATCAGATCCCGCTTATTGACAAGTTTTTAGACACGGTACCAATATCACCCGCCCCCTGAGTAATCAAAAGATCGCCGTCACGCAGCACATTGTTTAATATCGAGCGCAAGTCCGATTCGCTACCAACATGAATCGGGTCAACATTTCCACGTTGACGTATGCTACCGCATAACGAGCGACTATCCGCGCCGTTAATAGCTGCCTCTCCCGCAGAATACACGTCTAACAACAAGAGAACGTCGACTTGAGACAAGACTCGAACGAAATCTTCATAAAGATCTCGTGTGCGCGTATAACGGTGAGGCTGGTACACCATCACCAACCGTTTCTCTGGCCAGCCAGCACGAATGGCTTTAATTGTCGCCAAAACCTCGCTAGGATGATGACCATAGTCATCAACAAACATCACTTCCCCTCCCTTAGGTAAAGACAAGGGCTTTTGCTCTTGGAAACGACGACCAACGCCTTCAAAACCCATCAAACCAGCCTGTATAGCGACTGGGTCTACACCTAGATCCGTAGCCACCGCAATGGTTGCCAGAGCATTAAGAACATTGTGCTTGCCGGGCATAGGCAAACGAATTTTTAATGGATCGCCATCAGGACGATGCGCTAAGAACTCACAAAAACGCCCTGTTTGAACAATGTCTGTTGCATAAAAATCCGCTTTTTGATCAATCCCATACGTCAAAATAGGTCGACTCAGAGAGGGCAGAATTTCTCTCACATTCTCATCATCCACACACAACACTGCCAAACCATAAAAAGGCAAATTGTGTATAAACTCTATAAATGTCTGTTTTACCTTCGAAAAATCACCATCATAGGTATCCATATGATCAGCATCAATGTTAGTCACTATGACGGTTTGTGGCTGCAAGTGTAAAAAGGAAGCATCACTTTCATCGGCTTCCGCAACAAGATAAGCACTACTCCCAAGCTGAGCATTTGTCCCTGCACTGGTCAAACGTCCACCTATCACAAAAGTCGGTGCTTCACCCGTCGCGACTAATATTGCCGCCATAAGACTGGTTGTCGTGGTTTTGCCATGGGTTCCAGCAACTGCAATACCATGACGGTAACGCATAAGCTCAGCGAGCATCTCTGCCCTGCGAACAATGGGGATACGATGTTGCTTACCCCAGATTATTTCAGGGTTTTCAGGGTTGACTGCGGTAGAAACAACAATAACGTGGACATCATAAACATTTTGCTCAAGGTGCCCTAGATAAACCTTAATACCTAATTTCTCAAGACGCTCTGTCGTTGAAGAGGCCTTTATATCGGAACCCGATACCTGATAACCTTGATTATGCAAAACTTCTGCAATACCACACATGCCCACTCCACCAATACCAATAAAGTGAATGTTTTGAATTCGACGCATGGTAGGAATGTCGTACTGAGCTTTATTATTTATCATGATTGATTAACCTTAAACAGTGCGCGACCACATCATGGGTCGCATTTGGGCGAGCAACCAACTTGGCACTTTCACCCATTTTTAATAGTGTTTCTTTGTTGTCCGCAAAACGAGACAATAATTCAGTGATGGTATCCGCAGATAATTTCATTTGAGGTAACAAGACGGCCGCCCCCACACTTTCTAAATGACGGGCATTAGCGGTTTGATGATCATCTATGGCATAGGGATAAGGCACTAAAATAGAGGGTAGACCCACTATCGCAAGCTCACTCACCGTCATTGCACCAGCACGGCACAAAACAAGGTCTGCCCAATAATAGGCTTGATCCATATTCTCTAAATACGCCTCAACTCTGGCTTCAACATTGGCCGCTTTATAGTCAAGCAGTACATCGTCAAAATGCCGAACACCGGTCTGATGCCAGATATCCAACCGCACAGAACAAGACCAGCTTGCCAATACTTGCGGCATAACATCGTTGATCGCTTTTGCGCCCAAACTTCCCCCAACCACTAACAATCTAAGGGGACGCGATGCTTCTCTGGACGTTTCTCGAACGGGTTGGTCGAGAATGCTATCTCGAATAGGATTCCCTACATTGACCCCGTTGGCTAACGCACCATCGAAAGCCTGCAACCTAACCTTGGCAAATTTAGACAACAACGTATTCGTCGTTCCAGCAATCGCGTTTTGTTCATGTATTGCCAAAGGGATACCCAACAGCCTAGCCGCTACACCACCAGGCCCCGCTACGAAGCCACCCATACCCAAAACAACGTCTGGTTTGACTTTTTGCAATACAGCAAGCGCTTGGCCAATAGCATAAAGAACCCGAAAAGGTGCAGCCAAAAGCCCTAAAATACCTTTTCCTCTTACGCCTTTTATGGATAGAGAATGCACCGGAATATCATGATTAGCTACCAGCGTTTCTTCCATTCCCCCTTTTGAACCTAGCCACTCAACCTCTAGCCCAATCCCCCTAAAACGATGTGCACACGCCAAAGCAGGATAAATATGACCACCGGTTCCACCGGCCATGATAACAACTCTTTTCGGCTTACTCACGCACGACTCTCTTGCATTCCACTGGCTTTTCTAAAATAGGGATCAAGCCCTAACTCTGTACGCTGATTTTCAATATCAATGCGTGCTACAACAAACAAACTGCAAAGGGTAATAATTAAACTACTTCCTCCATAACTAATCAGCGGAAGCGTCAGCCCTTTGGTCGGCAGAAAGCCTGTATTTACCCCAATATTGATAATGACTTGGGCCAGAATTAAGATTGCAAATCCGAAGCATACATAAGCAGCAAAAGGGCGTGAAAGGTCCATGGCTTTTCGGCCGATCTTAAACACTCGGCTCAACATCAGACCAAACAGGCCAATAACGACAAGGCCGCCAAACATGCCTGTCTCTTCGACCCAAATAGAAAACACAAAATCGGTATGGGCCTCAGGCAAATACGATAACTTCTGCACGCTATTGCCAAGCCCCAAACCAAACCATTCTCCTCGACCATAAGCAATTAATGCCTGGCTCAGTTGATAACCTTGATCAAAGGGATCAGCCCATGGATCAATAAAATTCATCAATCTTTTGAGACGATAACTGGCGGAAATCGCCACCACGACCAAGACGCCAAGCGCAACCCCCATCAACAATACAAATTGATAAAGCGGTGCACCTCCCAAAAAAAGTAACACCATCACGGTGCCTAACAAAACCACTGATGCACCAAAGTCTGGCTCTAAAAGTAAAAACAACAAAAAGATACCACACAAAGAAAGAGGCAGAATAAAGCCCCCCCAGCCTTCTCTAACACGATCGGCTCTTCTTACTAAATAACCTGAGAGGTACACCACCATGCAGACTTTTGCTACTTCGGAAGCCTGAAGGTTAAACACCACCAAATTAATCCAGCGTCGACTGCCATTTACACTTTTACCAATACCTGGCACAAGCACCAAAATCAGTAAAATCAAAGACAGCCCCATCATCAGGATGCCCCATTTTTGCAACTGACTGGTCGGCAACGACAACAGAATACAGCCCATTGTGGTTCCCAACACTAAATACAAAATTTGACGACCCATAAAGAAAAATGGATGACCATACATACCGTCAGAAATCGAAATCGAGGCGCTCGATACCATTACTATGCCAATACAGATGATGCAGACCACAGAGCCAAGAAAAAGAGCATCAACTCGACCAAACTCACTGAGCGACACCCGATCAAATAGCGCCATCACATTCATAGCTTATTAACCAACAAGGCATTAACAAGTTGAGCAAAGTGATCACCACGCGCTTCATAATTTTTATACATATCTAGACTTGCACAGGCGGGAGAAAACAACACAATGTCGCCTTCCTGACCATCTTGATCAACACTCGACACAATCTGATCCAATGATTCCAATAATTTAACTTCAGTTCCTTTTGGAACAACGTCAGCAATACGAGCCGCGTCTTTACCAAACAAGTAAACCACCCGCACAAAATCAGCCACAGGCTTGGCAAGCGCTTTGAAGTCAGCACCTTTGCCTTCACCACCGGCAATTAACAAGATATTTTTACGGTTGCTAGTACCAAGCCCTTGAAGAGCCGCTAAGGTGGCACCTACATTGGTGCCCTTTGAGTCATTGACGTAAGTCACCTTGTCATGAACTCGCACCGTTTGGCAACGGTGTGGCAAACCACAAAAGGTTTTCAACACTTGGGCAACACCGGCAGATTTAACGTCTACACCAAGAAGCTCAAGCATCGCCAGTGACGCTAAAATATTCGCATAATTATGGGCACCCTTTAGGGCAATATCCGAGGTATGATAAAGTCGCTCAACACCACGACACAGCCAAGACCCTTCGCTGTCTTTCAGCAGACCAAACTCTTTGAGATCTGGACTTTTTGTTGTGAAAGCACGGACAGGGACACCTTCAGGCAACAAAGGGGCCGTTAGAATATCTTGCTTGTTGCATACCGCCGCTTTACAACCACGGTAGACTCTTTGCTTCACTCGCTGATATTCATACAGATCTTTATACCGATCCATATGATCTTCGGATACATTCAATAAGCACGCCAAATCGGCTTTTAAAGCAGGGGTTGTTTCAAGCTGGAAACTCGATAACTCGAGTACATAAAAATCGGTATTGGCTTCAAGAAGATCCAAGGCAGGCAGACCTAAGTTGCCTCCCGCTTTGGCTTTTTTACCGCAAGCTTGCAGCAACAAAGCCACCAAAGTAGTAACAGTACTCTTGGCATTGGATCCCGTAATCGCCACAAAAGGCGCATCCACGTAATCACAAAACAAATCAATATCGCCTCGCATTGCCACACCTTGCTCGGCCAAGCGAGATAACACAGGGGTACTTAAAGGTATGCCAGGGCTAACAAAAAGCTCCGTCACACCCAAGGTTTCCAATATATTTAAGTCACCTGCAAATATACGCGCCTCAGGACAATACTCTTTCGCCTGTTCCAAACCAGGCGGATTATCTCGAGAATCTACCACGTAGAACTCGATCCCCTTACTGGCCAAAAAACGTACGCAAGATAGGCCTGTTGCCCCTAAGCCGACAACCGCTCTTACTCGATCTGATCCGATCAACGACATGCAAAACCCCTAGCGTACTTTTAACGTAGCAAAACCAATTAAAACCAAACATACAGTGATAATCCAAAAACGCACAATCACTTTAGGTTCCGCCCAACCCTTTAACTCAAAGTGATGATGGATAGGCGCCATACGAAATATCCTTCGTTTTGTTAACTTATAGGATGCCACCTGCAAAATAACGGACACGGTTTCCATCACAAAAATACCGCCCATAATGAAGAGCACCAACTCCTGACGAACAATAACAGCAATGGTACCGAGTGCAGCCCCAAGGGCCAGCGAACCCACGTCTCCCATAAAGATTTGAGCAGGATAGGTGTTAAACCATAAAAAACCTAACCCTGCCCCCGCCAATGCGGCGCAAAACACTAAAAGCTCTCCGGTTCCCTGAACATAGGGTATAAGGAGATAATCGGCAAAACGAATATTACCCGTTAAATAGGCAAACACCCCTAACGCACCACCCACCATGACCGTTGGCAGTATTGCTAAACCATCTAATCCATCGGTTAAATTCACTGCATTACTAGTACCGACAATGACAAAGTACGTCAGCACAATAAAAAACAACCCAAGAGGAATAGCAACATCTTTGAACAATGGAACAATTAAAGCCGTTTCAGCGGGCGTGCTGGCGGTGTAGTACAAAAATATTGCCGCCGCCAAACCAAACACACTCTGCCAAAAATATTTCCAACGTCCCGGCAATCCACGTGGGTTTTTCTCGACGACTTTACGGTAATCATCAACCCAACCAATCACACCAAAAGACAGCATTACCAGCAAAACAACCCAAACATACTTATTGCTTAAGTCGCCCCACAACAAGGTACTTACACTAATAGAGAAAATTATTAGCGCTCCACCCATAGTCGGTGTGCCCGCCTTCGACAAATGCGATTGCGGGCCGTCACTACGAACGGCTTGACCGATCTGCAAACGCTGTAATAACACAATGACTTTATTTCCTATCATCAAAGAAATAGTAAGAGCTGTCAGCACACCCAATATGGCACGCAGTGACAAATAGTCAAACACTCTGAAAAACGTGTAGTACTCACTTAAATAGGCGGTCAACAGGAGTAACATGGGTGAGGTATTTCCTAATTAATTAATGCTTCAATTATATTTTCCATCTTAGCGGAGCGAGATCCCTTCACTAAAATGGCATGTTTTTCATCAAGCGCGCTCACGATGGACGCGGCTTCATCATGCGTGTCACAAAACACCACATGACCACCTTGCTCTTTAAACGCCTTACCGGCAATACCGGCAATCGGACCAAGACAAACCAAACAAGATAGTTTTTTGCTTGCCGCGTACAAGCCTAAAGAATGATGTATTTCCTGCTGAAAGTTACCCAGCTCACCTAGAGCCCCCAAGACCAGCCACTTCTGCTCAACAGATTGCATGGACAAAACATCAATGGCCGCTTCAACGGACTTAGGACTGGCGTTATAACAGTCATTAATTAACAACGCACCGCTGCTAGACCGTAACCTTTCTAGGCGCCCAGACACTAATACAGGAGTCGCTACCTCTTTTACTGCGTGGCTGAAATCATAACCTAAGGCAATTAAAGCCAGAACCACCGCCATGGCATTGGCAACAGTGTGTTGCCCAGGACCTGCGATATGGACAGACAAAGAGGCGCCACGAAAATGGAATACAGCGTTACTTGACTCCGCCCCCAACTCAAGATCCGTAGCGAATAAATCAGCAGACTCTGTAAACCCAAATGAATACACAGCTCGGTTGGCAGCCAAGCCACACCAGTACTCGAAAAAATCATCATCTGAATTAAGAACCACGGTCGCATTTGGTGCAGCACCAGAGATCAATCCGCCTTTTTCTATTGCGATTCCCTCAAGGCTGCCTAAACCGTCAAAATGGCTGCCACTGGCATTCGTCAGTATCACCACATCTGGGTAAGCAATATTCGCCAGCAAAGGAATTTCCCCTGAAAAACTGGTTCCCGTCTCAATCACAGCAGTATCGTGCAGAGAAGTCAGTTCTAACAAGGTTTGCGGTACACCAATCTGATTGTTCAAATTAGCGCGTGTTTTTAACACATTTTTGTCATGAATGGACTGAGCAAGCCAATCTTTTACGGTTGTTTTACCATTACTGCCCGTAATGCAAACAACGGGCCCCGTAAACGCCTCTCTTATTCGTCGAGCTATCGCACCATAGGCCAACTTAGTATCGGCCACTTTGATATAAGAGGTTACGTCAAGCACTTGCTGAGACACCACACCAACCGCGCCTGA
The DNA here is from genome assembly GCF_003721245.1 of Marinomonas hwangdonensis. Lineage (GTDB taxonomy): Bacteria > Pseudomonadota > Gammaproteobacteria > Pseudomonadales > Marinomonadaceae > Marinomonas > Marinomonas hwangdonensis. The sequence continues at coordinate 30,355 of NZ_RIZG01000002.1, forward strand.
TTGCATGGCGTGTTCGACATAATCATGACCATCAAAACGCCCACCTTTTAAAGCAACAAACACACACCCTGGCGATATTTGTCGGGTATCAGTCACAATGGAATGTACAGTGGAATCTTCACCAACAAGCTCGCCGTTGCAAGCATGAGCAATATCGGAAAGAGTCAGATTAATTAACATAGGCTTTTACCACCTCTAACGCCTCTTCTCTATCATCAAAATGATGTTTAATACCCATTATATCTTGATACGTTTCATGGCCTTTGCCAGCAATCAAAACGACATCGTCTGGGCCGGATGACAAAATAGCTTGTCGTATTGCCGAACGACGATCAGGTTCATAGCTAAAGGCCTCATCGGCACTTGTTTGCGCTAAAATATCAGAAAAAATCTGCTCTATTGGCTCAGTACGAGGATTGTCCGAGGTTAACCACACGTAGTCAGCATAATGCAAGGCAGCAGACATCATTAAGGGGCGCTTACCTCTGTCTCTGTCACCACCACAACCAAACACACACACTAAACGACCACTTGAATGCTCTCGTAATGCTTGTAAAGCCACTTTTAATGCTTCCGAGGTATGAGCATAATCCACCACAACCAGTGGCGCACCGGGCCATTGAATCTTCTCCATACGACCTGGTGCACCTTGCAACACAGATAAACCGTCAATCAAGCGTTTCTTATCGCTAACGCCATACCAAAGACTTGTCAGTGCCGCCAAAGCATTTTGTACATTAAAACGCCCCATCAAAGGCAAAAATATGGCACTTTCACCTTTAGGATGACACAGAATAAAACGACACCCTGTCGGCTCTAATGACAAATTTTTCACGAAAAAATCCGCTTGTGTATTTTGCTCACTGTAATAATGATGTTGTGAATGCTCTGCAGCGCTTGCCATAAAAGCGGCATAATCATCATCAAGACAAAACACAGCGTGCGACACATTAGGAAAAGCAAATAAACGCTGTTTGGCCAGTGCATAGGCGTTCATATCGCCATGATAATCTAGATGATCACGAGAAAGGTTCGAGAATACAGCGGTTTGAAATGGCACGCCCTCAATACGACCTTGATCAAGCGCATGAGAAGACGCTTCAAAAGCAACAAAGTCTACACCCGATGCAGCCATCTCCATTAAAGTCCTATGCAAAGACAATACATCTGGAGTCGTTTGCTGAGCAGCCGCTAAACTCTGTATAGGGCCCACACCAAAGGTGCCGATCAAACCACTTGGCAACCCCACAACTTGCGCCAGCTGTGCCATATAAAAACAGATAGAAGACTTTCCATTTGTACCTGTCACAGCAACCATTTGAGCTGGCATGCGTCCAAAAAAACCATGCAAACAAGCCACCAGCAGCGCAGTAGGGTCCGCGACTGGAATCAGCAGAATATCATCGCGCTGTAGGTTTAATACGGCAGGAACCACAGCGACCTGACAGCCGCGCGCAACCACATTATCTAAATAACCCCAACCGTTCGAGGTCACACCGGGTAAAGCGAAAAAAACGCACCCATCGTCCGCCTTTCTACTGTCTGTTTCTAGATGGCTATAAACCGCAAAATGCGGGTCACTCCCTAAAGAGAGGCCCGCTAATTCAAGTAACTGATTATGTGTTATTTCTGACATTTAGCCACCGTGCACCACTTGATAAGGAGGCTTTTTAGGGGATATCCGAACCTCTCTGAGCCCTTCAGGTAAATCCGGATAAATATTCAGCGTCGTTAAGGCACCTTCCATTACCCTCGAAAAAACCGGCGCTGCGACTTCGCCACCATAATATTCTCGCCCTTTCGGATCGTTAATCATTACTACCATGGCAAGCCTAGGATCAGAGGCCGGCGCTAGACCAGCAAACAAGGCAATATATTGGTCATATTCATAGCCTTTTGAGCCCACTTTATGCACTGTACCCGTTTTACCTGCTACACGATAACCAGGTATTTGCGCCGTTCTACCTGAACCCTTCTGCACGACTGCCTCCAACATCTCCACCACATCTTGGGCCACTTTATTCGGTATAATTTGCTTACCTTGAGCAGGCACATCTTGCTTAAAAATGGTAACCGGCACTCGATAGCCGCCGTTACCCAGCGCCATATAGGCTTGCGCTAATTGCAGCGTAGAAACAGACAAACCATAACCATAGGACAAGGTCGCAATTTCCGAAGGATGCCATTTAGGGTGAGATGGCAACACACCACTTGCTTCACCGGGAAACCCGATACCAACAGGAGACCCCATCCCTAATTCGTAGTCCATATTCCAGACAGCGTCTTGGGGCAAGGATAGCGCAATTTTCGATGCCCCTACGTTGCTTGACTTAATCAATAATTCTTCAAAATCAATAACACCGTAGTTTCTCGCGTCACGAATAGTAAAACGCCCAAATCTCATATGACCTGGCGAGGTATCAATTTTTGTCTCTGTTGTATATTGCCCTGACATCAAAGCCGCAGAAACCGTAAAAGGCTTCATGGTGGAGCCGGGCTCAAAAAGATCAATAACAGCTCGGTTACGAAGATCTTCGTATTCCAATACGGCTCTATCATTTGGGTTATAAGACGGTTGATTCACCATAGCCAGAATCTCGCCAGTCTTAACATCTAGAATGACCGCAGACGCCGAAGTCGCCCTGTGCTCGGTAACCGCCGCTTTTAATTCTCGATAAGCTAAATATTGCAGCCTTAAATCAATACTGAGCTCTATGTTCTCACCTGGGCGTTCCGTCTGATCGACACCGATACCGCTAATAATGTTACCCGATAAATCTTTTACAAAACTACGACGCCCAGACACACCTTCAAGAGCAGTGTCAAAAGCGAGCTCAATACCCTCCTGTCCTTTATCGTCTATATTAGTGAACCCCACAACATGTGCAGCGACCTCACCAGCAGGATAAAAGCGCTTATATTCTTTTGTTTTACTAACACCGACAACATTTGCCGCCATGATCGAATCCGCTTCAGTGGGCGGTATCTGACGTCTCAGGTACATGAAAGAACGACTTTTATTTGCTTCAAATCGCTCCTGCAACCACGCTCGACCAACCCCCATAACTTCTGCAAGGCGTTTTATTTCTTCTTCTGGACCCGTTTTTTTCTCAACATCGACTGGCACATTCCACAAGACTCTTGGATTCGCTATTATCGTCCACGTTGGGGTGCTTACCGCCAAGGGCTCACCCCGACGATCCAAAATCATGCCTCGTGTCGCTGGAATGGCCTCGGTTCTCACCGCACGGATCTCACCTTGGTTTTTTAAAAACGCATTATCCACCGCAGTCAAATAGAAAAGCCGACCGCCCGCAATGAAAAACAACAACAAGGCAATGCCGTAGACAAATCTGAAACGCCATTTTTCTGGGGTATGTGGTCTATTGTCAATATTCATGGCTTCACTATTACCAATTCATCCTGAGTAGGGGCTCTCATCTTCAAGTCTCTAATTGCAGCTTGCTCCAAACGACTTGGCTGAGTAAGGGCACTTTGCTCAAGTAGCAACTGCCCCCACCTCACCTCATAGTTCACTTCATCCTGCTTTAGCGTCTGAAGATATGAGAAATCTTTTCTAAAATCATAAACTTGAAATACAACGGATATAGACACTAGGGTCAACACCACCACACCCAAAAAAAACACATGTGGCATAAAACGCTTAGTCACTCACTCGCTCCAAAACACGCAATACCGCGCTTCTCGAACGAACATTATCACTGACTTCTGATTGCGACGGTTTGATCGCTTTACCGATGGTTTTGAACTTGATATCCAAATGGGCGTTACGAATAGGTAAGTGTCGCGGCAACTCTGGCCCTTTCGCTCTTAACTTCATAAAACGCTTAACAATGCGATCCTCTAGGGAATGAAAGCTAATAACCACTAGGCGGCCACCGACTTTTAATGCGTCTGCTGCAGCATCTAAGCCGACTTCGAGATCACCAAGCTCATTATTGATATGAATTCTTATCCCTTGAAAAGCACGGGTTGCCGGATTCTTTCCTTTTTCCCAAGAAGGGTTGGCTTCTGCCACAATTTTTGAAAGCTGTAATGTCGTTAAGATTGGAGTGTGCGCGCGATACTCACAGATGGCTTTGGCGATACGACGAGAAAACCGTTCCTCACCATATTGAAACATTACATCCGCCATGTCTTTTTCGCTGACGGTGGCTATCCACTGAGCCGCACTCATGCCTTTACTTGGATTCATCCGCATATCAAGCGGGCCATCATTCATAAAACTAAAACCACGCTCAGCGTCGTCAATTTGTGGCGATGACACCCCTAGATCCATCATCACACCATCCACTTTGTTGGTATCAAAGGTGCTCTGTATATGTTCAGCCATGTTGGCGAAACTGTCTTGTACTATAGTGAAGCGAGAATCCGCCTGCTCTAGTATCTTGCCATGCTCTATCGCAACAGGGTCTTTATCAAAGCCAAGTAAGCGTCCGTTTTCAAGACGTTCTAACACTAAGCGAGTGTGACCGCCTCGGCCAAACGTGCCATCAACATACAGGCCGTTCTTATCCGTTACCAACATGTCAACGGACTCATCGAGCATCACGCTTATATGTTCTGCCATCGTCTTTGTCATAAAGAAATATCCATCACGGTTTCCAGTTGTAAGTCATCTATGGCGTCTTGAGATAAGTATTCTTCTCGCTGAGCGTCCCACTCAGCTTGACTCCATATTTCAATTTTATTCCCTTGACCCAAAAGCGTAACCTTTCGTTCAAGCTTGGCAAAATCTCGCAGTGGTATTGGCAACAGAATGCGCCCAGCGGAATCAATTTCCAAATCTGTCGCATGCCCCACAAGTAAACGTTGTAGTCGACGCGCTTGCGGTTGAAAACTTGGCAACTTATCTAGCTTTTCTTGAATCTGTTCCCACTCAGATAACGGGTACAACAACAAGCATCTCGAAGCCGGATCAATCGTGACCACAACACCCTGCTCGTCATACAGTGCAAAATCATCACGCAAACGTGCTGGCAAGGACATACGCCCTTTTGCATCAACACTCACTTGATGAATTCCACGAAACATTGTCATACCCACTTATCGACACTTTATCCCACAATTTAACACTATTTGTGTAAAAGAGTAAAAAAAAACCGCACAAGAGGCGCAAATTAGCCTTGGCGGTTTTAGATCAGAGCGAGATAGAAACGAAAAGCATCAAGTAAAAGATAGGAATAAGAAAAAAATAAGGGTAATGCCAGAAAGGAACGCGTCGTGACGAAGAAAATAGGGGTGCAAGTTGGCCGATAAGCCGGGTTCTGTCGTGGACAGTCATTCATCTAATACGTACATCACTGCACGTCTTTAGCAACCTACCCGAACTCAGCGCGGGTCACGCCAAAGAGTTCCTATTTGGTCTTGCTTCAAGTGGGGTTTACCTAGCCACGAACTGTTGCCAGTCGCGCGGTGCGCTCTTACCGCACCATTTCAACCTTACCGGCAGTAAACTGCTTAGGCGGTGTATTTTCTGCTGCACTTTCCGTAGGCTCACGCCCCCCAGGCGTTACCTGGCACTTTACCCTGCGAAGCCCGGACTTTCCTCCCCCCAATACATTGGGCGGCGACTGCCTAGCCAACTTGCGAGGCGCATGGTACTGATCTATCAGTATAATAACAAGTTATTTTTAGATCCCACCCCAACACCTATTGAATACACTAAGCAACAGGCAGCTGAAAACATACTTCTAGACCACCTTTCTCAAGGTTACGAGCGGTTATTTGGCCTTTGTGGGCACGCACTATACGTTGTGAAATAGTCAATCCAACTCCAAACCCACCACTATTAGCCTCTCTTGCCTCAGACGAACGGTAAAATGCATGAAAGATCTTTTCGAGCTTATCATCTGAAACCCCAGGACCATTATCTCGTACATAGATATACGCCATACCGGCTTTCTCCTGTGTTTCAACTTCAATAACCCCCTCATTTCCTGCATAAAAACAGGCATTACGCAGCACATTTTCAATCGCATGTCGTAACTGCAAGGGATCACCCAGAATACTTTTTGGCAAGCGCCCCACTTTTGAAATACTAATCCCCTTGAGCTGACTCTCAAAACTCACATCATCCACAATGTCTTTAAGCCAACTCTGGAAGTCCACAGTTTCTTTTACCAAGGAAGCCACTTCTAACCGACTTAAGGTTAACACCTGACCAATTAATTCATCGAGCTCATGGAGCTCGTCACGAATACGATCTAAATAGCCTTTTTGAGACTCCATCCCATATTTATCTTCCGCTATAGTAAGTGCAACCTCGATACGCGCAAGAGGGGTTCTAAGCTCATGAGAAACATCTCGCATTAACCTTTCTTTAGAAGAAAGCAATGTCTCGATTCGCCCTGCCATTTCATTAAATTCGCGAGCCAATTTACCCACAGCATCGCTGCGCCGCGCCAATTTTTCTTCCACCCTTGCCGACATGTCACCATGCCCAAACGATCGAGCCGCGCGCTGTAATTTAAGCAGCGGCCCCAATAACCAATAAGCCAATACGCCACTTGATACCAACAACCCTAAGAGAGAAAAACCTACCACGGCTTCGGGTGACAAGGCATCAATTTCAGCGTTTGGCTTAAATATCAGCAAATATTGCACGTTACTGCCGCCAATAACCTGAATAAACTGACTATGCAAAAAATCAGCCGAAGGGCGGGCTGCTGGACTGGGGGTGTTTTGCTCCCTGAAGTTGCGCGGCAATGGCTTCAATAGCGGCAAGCCATTTTCTTTATAAAGATAGATGGTTCCAGATAAGCGTTTTTCGGCTTTTTTTGTTTCCTCTTGCAAAGCAACAATGCCAAATTTTTCATAACCAGCCACTAACTGCACGCCCACATCACCCAACACATCGGCCGAAACTTGATTGCGCTTTTGCAAAAACTCAACCAAACCCAAACCAATACTGACCACAATAATATTGGACAACAAAACCACTAGGAAAACGCGCAGAAAAGTATTCTTCATAAAACGCTATGCACCTTGCTCATTAGCAACAAATATATAACCAACCCCGCGCACGGTTTTAATACGAGGGTCGCCATTCTCTAAGCAACCAATTTTTTTACGCAAGTTACTGATGTGCATATCCAAACTACGATCATACATGGTGAGCTTGCGCCCCAGCGCTTTTTCCGAAAGCTCTTGCTTCGTCAGCACTTGACCGGGAGCCATTAACATACACTCCAACAAGGTATACTCAGAAGTCGTTAGCTCTACCAATTCACCCAATAAATACACAGTGCGATCTTTGCGACGCAACAAAACACCAGACAATTCAATATCCGCTGTTGGATCATCATCACGCTCTTGAGTTGATCTTCTCAAAATTGCTTTTATACGGGCTAACAATTCACGCGGATTAAAAGGTTTTGACAAATAATCATCCGCACCCATCTCCAATCCTAGAATACGATCAATATCATCACCCTTAGCCGTTAGCATAATCACAGGCACCGAGCACTTATTACGAATTTGCTTTAACGTTTCAAAGCCATCCAACTCAGGCATCATTACATCAAGAATAACAATATCAGGCATCTCTACCGCCATCATATCCAACGCCTCACGCCCATTCCAAGCGTGTGACACATCGTACCCTTCCCCATCAAAGTATTCCTTAATGAGATCCGATAAACGAGCATCATCATCAGCAAGCAGCAATTTAACCATAATCCTTTCCTCTTGATTTACGTTTCGAGACAGACAGCCTCACACACAACTGTAAATATTACCCTAGCGGCCAGTGAACTTCGCCGTCCCTTTTCACACAATTTACAAAGAATACTGACATCTTGACCACAGCATGCAATAAACATAAAAAAAGCCGCTTAAAGCGGCTTTTTCAAAGCAAACAATGTTATCGAATATAACTAATCAATTATTGCTTGAATGGATCACGCAATACGATAGTTTCATTACGATCCGGCCCAGTTGAAATAATATCAACCGGAACACCAACTTGAGCCTCTAAGAAACGAATATAATCTTGCGCATTTTTAGGCAGGGCATCAAAGCTTTCCGCACCTACTGTAGGCTCATCCCAGCCGGGTAACTCAACGTAAACTGGAACCGCTTGCTCGTAACCTTCGCTATCAACCAAAGAACCTGATACCGGATTGCCATTCGCATCATTATAAGAAACACACACTTTAATAACGGAAGAACCATCAAGCACGTCAAGCTTAGTCAAGCATATGCCAGACACTGAGTTGATTTGAACCGCATGACGTAATGCCACAGCATCAAACCAACCACAACGACGTGAACGACCGGTCGTGGCACCAAACTCATGACCACGACGACCAAGACGTTCGCCATCTTCATCAAAAAGCTCTGTTGGGAAAGGACCTGATCCGACACGCGTTGTATAAGCCTTCGTAATCCCTAGCACATAATCCAAGTACAAAGGACCAAAGCCCGTTCCAGCCGGCGCACCGCCCGCTGTTGTATTGGAAGACGTTACATAAGGATATGTACCGTGATCGACATCCAACAATGAGCCCTGAGCCCCTTCAAACATGATGTTAGCACCTGCTTTGCGCAAATCATGCAGCAAAGTGATAGTGTCTGCCACCATAGGACGCAAAAACTTAGCCATTTCTAGGCCTTCTGCGTACACTTCATCGTAGGAAATCGGGTCAACTTTATGATAATGGGTTAACACAAAGTTATAATAATCAAGCACTTCTTTAAGTTTGGCAGCAAAACGCTCAGAATCCAGTAGATCGCCCACACGAATAGCGCGTCGAGCCACCTTATCTTCATAAGCTGGCCCAATACCACGCCCTGTCGTACCAATCTTCTTCTCACCGCGATCAAGCTCACGAGCCTGATCAAGCGCAATGTGATAAGGAAGAATTAATGGACAAGCCGCACTGATTTTCAAACGCTCAACAGCAGGCACACCTTGCTCAAGCAGTTCGAGAACTTCCGCCTTCAAAGCAGCAGGAGACAGCACAACACCATTACCAATAATGCACTGCACGCCTTGACGTAGGATTCCAGAAGGGATCAGGTGCAAAACTGTCTTTTTACCATCAATCACCAAAGTATGACCAGCATTGTGGCCACCTTGAAAACGAACAACGGCAGCAACGTCTTCTGTCAATAAGTCAACGACTTTACCTTTGCCTTCATCACCCCATTGAGTGCCTAGAATTACAACATTTTTACCCATATTTTCAGGTCTCATTTAGATAGTTCTTAAAAAAAGTCTAGCTTTGGACTGGCACTAACTGCCAAGCCTCATTTACGAAATCCAACTTAAAATCTGCCGTTTTTTTGTCATTAACCCCAAGAGACTCAACAACGCGATATCCTTCTGCTCGCAGACTGTTAGCTTTTTGCCATAAATCATTACAAGACGATGTTGGCATTAATACGGTTTTTGAGTGAGTAACAACCACGTCCGACAAAGCAACGAGCGCTTTTAAATCTGTACTAAAGCCCGTGGCTGGACGCGAACGACCAAACACTTCACCAATATTATTGTAACGCCCGCCTCTGGCAATGGCATTACCATGCCCAGGAACGTAAGCAGCAAACACCACCCCAGTGTGGTAACTATAGGAAACCAAATCACTGAGATCAAAATGCAAACCAACACCAGAGAAACGATGGCATATTGCCGCGCTAATCAGCTTTAACTGGGTAATAGCGTTTTGTATTAACGGACTGATTGTACCGAACAAGTTGGCTGCTTTATCCAGTACATCCTTGTTACCACACAAACGAGGCAAGGTAACCAGCCATTCCTTTTGTGTTGCACTTAACAACGTAAGAGAATCAACATATCTGTCTAACTCAGGCAAATCTTTGGCTTTATAAAGATCAATCAATTTTTCTTCTTGATCCTTATTGAGGTCACACGCCGTCAGAACACCAGTTACAACATCTACGTGCCCAAGATCAAGAACAACATTAGACAAACCGGCCAACGACAAGGTTTGTAGCATCAAAGACAAGACTTCAATGTCACTTTCTACACCGCCGTGACCAAAAATTTCGGCACCTAATTGAATAGGGCTTCTAGTACCATCTAAGCCTGCTGGCATGGTTCTTAGCACGCTACCACAGTAACTTAAACGTTCAACCGCATTCCCTTTCAGGCAATGCGCGTCGATTCTCGCAACTTGAGACGTAAAGTCTGCACGAATACCTAGAAGTCGACCTGACAACTGATCAGTCACTTTAAACGTCTCAATCTCTAGATCAGAACCAGCACCCGTAAGAAGCGAATCTAAATACTCTAAGAGAGGAGGTATTACTAATTGATAGCCCCATTTTTCATGGAGATTAAGCAGAGTTCTTCTAAGATGTTCTATTTTAGCCGCTTGCTCAGGCAACGCCTCATCAACGCCTTCTGGAAGCAACCAACGATCTGCCAATGTCATTACATTATCCTCTTAGCTTGTGTCAGCAAAAGAAGTGACAATCTAAGAAACCTCACAATCACAACACAAGTCACTTTATTCATTTAAGCGCACACTTATGTTAGATATCGACACCAGCAGAGAGTGCCTACCACGGTTTCTAACTAGATTTTCTTTATTTTGACCATTAAAAAACCGGGCTAGGCCCGGTTTGTGTAATAGTACCATGTTTCCTATTTTAACAAATAGACTTCATGGGCGATAAATGGTGAATATACACCCTATTTCGCGGCACTATTTGAGGTTGAACTATTCAAATATTTGAAGAACTCACTGTCTGGCTCAAGCACGAACAAATCATTATTCCCGTTGAAACTCTCACGGTAAGCCTGAAGACTACGATAGAACTCATAAAACTCTGGATCTTGCGTGTATACATTCGAGTAAATAGCAGCAGCGTTCGCATCACCATCACCTCGGATCATTTCAGCATCACGTTGAGCTTCAGCAACAACCACAACACCTTGACGATCAGCATCCGCACGAATACCTTCAGCAAGCTCCATACCCTTAGATCTGTGCTCACGAGCCTCACGTTCACGCTCTGTTCTCATACGCTGATAAACCGATTCACTAACATCCGGCGGTAAATCAATTCGCTTAACACGAATATCAACGATAGAGATACCCAGTTCATTTTGAGCAACAACATTTAAATCATCACGAAGCTCTGTCATCAACTCATCTCGTTGACCAGATACCACTTCGTGCATGGTTCGCTCACCGAACTTGTTTCTCAAACCAGTATCTACACGCGAAGACAAGACACGGTTAGCGACAAATACATCACCAGAAGTCGACTCATAAAACTGAGCGACATTATCGATCTTCCACTTAACGTAAGAATCCACAACCACCGCTTTCTTCTCAAGCGTTAAGTAGCGCTGTGGGTTAGAGTCCATTGTTAAAATACGCGCGTCGAACTTCTTAACATCGTTCACAACTGGCAATTTAAAGTGAAGTCCTGGCCGAACATCTTCGCGGACAATCTCACCAAACTTAAGCACAACTGCGCGCTCAGTTTCCTGAACGACAAACAATGTTTGTGACGCCGCCAGTATCCCCAAAAGAACGACAAATAAAACTGAAAAAGAAAAGCTTTTCATTAGTTTCTGCCCTCTCTACGAATGGTTGCACTTTGACGCTTACGAATTTCATCCAACACTTGGTCTGTCAATGCACCTATGTTAGCTGAGTTCGTTGAGCCCGTTCCAGTTGATGACTCAGCACGCTGCTTCATTAGCTGATCCAAAGGCAAATACATCATGTTGTTACCACCTTGAGTGTCAACCACAACCTTGTTTACGTCTTTGTATACAGCCTCCATTGTCTCAATATAAAGACGACGACGAGTAACGTCTGGCGCTTTTGTATACTCACGGTAGAGACGATCGAAACGATCAGCTTGACCGCTGGCTCGAGCAACGATTTCAGAGCGATAAGCCTCAGCCTCTTCACGTATACGCTGAGCACGACCACGTGCTTCTGGAATAACACCATTAGCATAAGATTCAGCTTCATTACGGAATCTCAGCTCATCTTCTTTCGCCTTGATTACGTCATCAAACGCTTCTTGCACTTGATTTGGCGCCTGTGTGTTTTCAACGTTAACTTTTGAAATCAAAACACCCGTACCGTAGGCTGAACTGTAGTCTTGGATACGGATTTTCACTTCAGAAGCCAGCAACTCACGACCCTGAGTCAGAATCTGATCCATTTCAGAGCTACCCACAACATGACGCAAAGCACTTTCCGTAATTTGCTTCAAGGATTCTTCTGGATTAAGAACATTAAGCAAAAAATCTTTTGGCTCTTGAACCGAATACTGCACCGACACGCCGACTTCCACGATTGCGTCATCAACAGTCAACATAAGTGCTTTGTGATCATGAGATCGCACTCGAGTCACGTTAACTTTCGTCACACTATCAATCAAAGGTGGATTCCAATGCAGACCAGGCATAACAGTGGAGTGGTACTTACCTAAACGAAGTACAACACCACGCTCTTGCTGGTCAACCTGATAAACACCAGTCGCCGCCCACAAAGCCAGTAAAGCAATCAATACAATAGCAATTAATCCGCCGCTAAGTTTATCCGCAAAACCCGGACCACCATTACTGGAGCCGCCGGAATTTCCGGATTTCTTGCCGCCGAACATACCCATTAATTTACGAAACGCTTCGTCCAAATCTGGCGGACTTTGATCTTTTCCACCAGGTTTGCGACCCCAAGGATCGTTTTCGGTTTCTTTTTCACGACCCCCTTCTGGACGTCCAGCACCGTTATTACGGTTATTGTCTGGATTCCATGGGTCTTTGTCGTTATTACCCGGTTCATTCCAGGCCATACTACATCTCCACTCAGTTTTAATAATGATTCTAAATTACTGACACCGATTCAATCTGATCTTCAGAAAGCTCAGCGCGAGCCAAAATCTGCAAATAATCTTTTTTAGGAAGCTTTACATCTAAAACAAAACGCCCCGCTTCGTCATAACGCTCTGCCTTTACCGCGCCGTGTTCAAAAAGCATAGCTCGTAAGCGACCATAGCTACTTGAAAGAGTGAGCGTTTCATCAAACACATCAACCGCCAACAGCTCGGCAATCGCCTGCTTTAGCAAATCAATACCTTGACCATCACGAGCAGACAACCAAACTCTGAAAGGGTTCCCGTTGGCATCTCTATCAATTCTAGGTTCCGCTGCTGGCAAAGCATCAATTTTGTTAAACACCTTTAACATTGGCACTTCGTTGGCACCAATTTCCTCTAAAACGGTGTCGACATGCGACATATTGTCATCTCTTGCTGCATCTGCTGCATCAACAACATGCAGAAGCAAATCTGCCTCAGAAGATTCTTTCAGTGTGGCCTGAAATGCTTTGATTAACCTATGCGGCAACTGACGAATAAAACCAACCGTATCTGCTAAAACAATGGCTCCGATCTGCTCAACCTCTAAACGCCTTAGTGTCGGGTCCAGTGTTGCGAACAGTTGATCCGCTGCAAAGACATCCGCTCCTGTGGCGCGATTAAACAAAGTTGATTTACCTGCGTTGGTGTAACCCACCAAAGACACTGTTGGTACTGCTGACCTATCACGAGATCGACGACTTTGATCACGCTGAGTTTCTACTTTGCCTAATCGTTTCTGAATAGACTTAATACGCTCACGAAGCAAACGGCGATCAGTTTCAAGTTGAGTTTCACCTGGACCACGCATCCCTATCCCGCCTTTTTGGCGTTCTAAGTGAGTCCAGCCTCGAATAAGACGAGTAGACATGTGTTGCAACTGAGCAAGCTCAACCTGCAACTTACCTTCATGTGTTCTTGCTCGCTGCGCAAAAATATCAAGAATCAGCCCAGTACGATCAAGCACTCGACATTGCAGGACACTTTCTAAGTTACGCTCTTGCGAAGGGGACAAAGCGTGATCAAAAAGAACCACTTGCGCTTCTTCTCTATCAACAATGTCTTTGATTTCAGCTAACTTGCCAGTACCAACAAAATATCTGGCATCTGGACGCTGACGAGACCCTGATACAACGGCAACAGGATCCGCGCCAGCAGAGATAGCAAGTTCTACAAACTCTTCTGGCCCATAAGACTCATTTTGATCATGAAAATCTATATGAACTAATACAGCAATTTCACCACTGTCAGGACGTTCAAAAAACAATATTAAATCCCTCTGCTTGCTTGATTAAAAGCAAACTATTCTACTGCGTCTTCAGGCTGATCAGGCGACGGGACGCGAATGGTACGAGACGGCACAACCGTTGAAATGGCATGTTTGTAAACCATTTGACTGACGGTATTTTTTAATAAAATCACAAACTGATCAAATGATTCTATTTGGCCTTGAAGTTTGATTCCGTTTACAAGGAAGATAGATACTGGCACTCTTTCCTTGCGTAGAATATTTAGGTAAGGGTCTTGTAAAGACTGCCCTTTTGACATTTGAATCTCCTTAAGTAAACGCTAGATAATAAAACAATTATTGATACAACAATACGGCAGATACTACACGATTTTTATCCCGATTTCCCCCTATATAATCTTGCTTTGCATGTAATTCAAGGCATCTGGCACGAGATCTTTTGACAAACTATCGAAAATCATCAAATCTTCCCACCCTCTCAACCAAGTCAGTTGCCTTTTCGCTAACTGGCGAGAGGCGACGACACCTTTAAAGATAGCATCATCTAGCAAATCGTCACCGTTTAAATATTGCCACAATTGCCTGTAACCAACACAGCGCATGGAGGGCATTTCAATGGATAGGTCACTTCGCTGGTAAAACCCTTCCACTTCGGCTAAAAAACCTTGATCCATCATGTGGTAAAAGCGCTGTTCAATGCGCTCATGCAACACACTGCGCTCTTTCGGCATTACCGCCATATTGATCATGTCAAATGGCAATGAAACAGATTCTTGCTCAGACCAAAATTGCGTCATGGTTTTGCCTGTCAAACGATATACCTCAATCGCTCGCTGCAACCTCTGTGGGTCATTAGGGTGAATACGCAACGCGGCCGCTGGATCAACTTTCTGCAGCTCTTCATGCAATGAGGCCCAACCCTTTTCTAACGCCTCTTGCTCTATAGTGGCGCGCAACTCAGCATTGGCATTTGGCATCTCAGCCAGACCTTTTTGTAATGCATTGAAATACATCATGGTCCCCCCTACCAAAAGCGGGGTTTTACCCTTAGACAAAATATCCTGCACATGATCCACCGCGTCCAAAACGAAATCTGCCGCTGAGTAAGACTCTGTAGGATCAATAATATCAATCAACCTATGAGGGGCTTTTGCGAGTAACTCAGCGTCTGGCTTGGCCGTGCCAATGTCCATCCCCTTGTAAACCAAAGCCGAATCCACACTAATAATTTCAAAATTATGGTGTTGTGCCAGCTCTACCGCCAACCCTGTTTTTCCAGAAGCCGTTGGCCCCATTAGACACACAACCTGTGGTTTTGTCATATCAACGCCCTCTCAAAAAAAGCTTATCGAGATCAGACATACTCAAATGCGCCCAAGTCGGTCGACCATGATTACACTGCCCACTGCGCTCCGTAATTTCCATATCTCGCAGCAAACTGTTCATCTCCGTCGTGGTTAATTTTCGATTCGCCCGAATGGCACCATGACATGCCATAGAAGCCATCAATTCATTGGCTCGCGATTCAATCAAATCCGACACACCATTGGTCGACAAATCACTGATAACATCACGCACCAGCCCTTCTACATCGCCTCGAATAAGGATGACTGGCACTTCACGAACCATGACACTTTCCAAACCGGTTCTTTCAACACAAAAACCAAACGCACTAAACACATCACCACTCTCCTCTACCAAATCCGCTTCACTTTGCGATACGGCAATATTGATAGGAACCAACAATGGCTGTGAAGCGATGGTCTTCTGATAAAACGCTGTTTTCATACGCTCATACACAATACGCTCATGAGCCGCATGCATATCCACTAGAATCAGTCCTTGCTCACTTTCAGACAGAATGTAGACACCGTGTAATTGCGCAACCGCAAAACCCAAAGGAGGAACCGTCTGATAGACCGCATTAGAATCACCTTGGGGAAAATCTTCCCCTTCATTTCGACCAATCGAATAAGGTGGAGAAAATTCTTTTATCTCACCGGTATCAGGATCAATGACTTCCGTCTGGGGGGGATATTGCTGGGCGTAACCCGAAAGCCGACGCATTCCATCAAGCTGCCCACGAATTTGGGAAGCACCCGGCGCACTTGATGCCGACTTCATCCAATCCATCTCTGCTGTAGCCTGACGATTCAACAAAGGCAGAGCGGATTGCTCCGTCATATTGGCCCCATAAACCGTAGACACGTCACTGACTGCCGCCTGCATTTCCGTCGGGGCAGAGTCTGATTCAGGCCTCACATCCGCGATGGCTTTATGAATTCGACTGAATAGAAAGTCATGAACCAGTCGCCCATCACGGAAACGCACTTCATGCTTGGTTGGATGCACATTAACATCCACCGTCGCTGGATCTAATTCTAAATACAAAACAAAAGTCGGATGACGGCCGTTATACAAGACATCTCGATAGGCCTGACGAACAGCGTGGGCGACCAATTTATCTTTTACAACTCGACCGTTCACAAAGAAATATTGTAAATCTGCTTGAGAACGAGAAAACGTCGGCAAACCAATCCAACCCCACAAACGCAGGCCAGCAGCTTCAACATCGAGAGTTAAAGAATTTTCAATGAACTTCTTACCTAATAAGGTCGCCAAGCGATGCTCTGCATGAAGCTGATCATTAACCGGCCGAAGGTCGTAAACCTGTTTTCCATTATGACTCAATCGAAAGCCCGTTTCATAACGACTCAACGCCAGTCTTTTTACCACTTCTTCCAAATGAGCAAATTCGGTTTTTTCTGTACGCAAAAACTTGCGCCTTGCAGGCGTGTTAAAAAATAAGTCACGCACGTCAATCGTAGTACCTTGCGGGTGAGACGCCGGTCGTATGGCTGTCTCCATGTCTTTGCCTTCCGCCTCAACACGCCAAGCCTCTGTTTCATTTTCTGCCTGAGAAGTCAGATGCAGACGAGAAACAGAGCTGATACTGGCCAATGCTTCACCACGAAAACCTAAGGTTCTAACGGCTTCTAAATCATCCAATGTCACTATCTTGCTAGTGGCATGACGGCTCAAAGCCAATGAAAGGTCCTCTTTCATGATGCCTGTGCCGTTATCACGTATCTTGATGCGTCGCACTCCCCCTTGCTCCACATCTATATCAAGCTGAGAAGCACCCGCGTCCAGACTGTTTTCAAGTAATTCTTTCACCACCGAAGCAGGCCGTTCAACAACCTCACCAGCAGCAATCTGGTTGGCAAGTCGCGGTGAAAGTAAACTAATTTTTGGCATGAAAAACCTTTCAAAGAAACATCAAAGTACTGTTTATCAAACGAGCAAACAAAAGGCTGAACACAAAAAACACCATCAACCACCTGCTGGAATCACCAGCTTTTGTCCGATCCGAATAACGTCATTGGTTAACTTATTGGCTTGCCGCAACAAAGGCAAAGACACCTGATTTCGCCGGGCTATTTCTGACAAGGTATCCCCACTACTTACGGTATATATTGAATCAGACTGGGCCCTTTGTTTCCAAGCGACCAAGGTACCATCCGGTGCGTTTTCAGTGAAATAGTCAATCACACCTTTGGAAATCGCCGCCGCTAGTTTCACGCGATAAGACCTACTTGATAAGTTCTTTGCCTCGATTTTATTTGAAACAAACCCTGTCTCCACCAAAATAGAGGGGATATCAGGTGACTTCAGCACCACAAAACCGGCTTGCTGAACACTGTCTTTATGCAAAACCGCCACATTCTTCATGTTGCCTAAAATACTTTCACCAACATTTAAACTCATTTGAATAGTCGAATTCATCGACATATCCAACAGCACTTCCGCCAACAGTTGATCTTTATCGTCTAGGGATATTCCTCCAACAAGATCCGCGGAATTTTCCTGTTGCGCTAGCCAGCGGCCCATTTCCGAGGTTTTACCACTTAAGGATAAAGCCCAAACAGAAGCACCCCTGGCACTAGGCTTAGTAAACGCATCAGCATGCACTGAAATTAGCAGATCGGCATTCGCTTCACGAGCAACCCGCGAACGGTCACGCAATTGCAGATAGGTATCGGTAGAACGAGTCATAACCGCCTTAAAACCATCAACTGCATTAATACGACTGGCGAGCTCTTTTCCTATGGATAACACAATATCTTTTTCACGAACGTTAAACTGCCCGAGCGCACCCGGATCTCTCCCACCATGACCAGGATCAATAGCAATAACAATATCCCGCTTCTCTTTTGATAAGTCCGCAAGACTTTTTACAATCGTAGCGGGCTTACGAATACCATATTCCAACTCAACCAATATTCGCGGCCCATACGTATCGTTAGGTGCAAGCACCGTACTTTTGGCTTTAACAGACTGTCCCAAATCAAGCACAAAACGCACTCCGTCATCCCGCCTCGCATAACGAACACGCATCAGAACATCAGAAGACAAGGCGGACAAACTGTTGACAACAGATGGGGTCAGTATTGCCCCACCGATATCGAGCACGATACGATCAGGATTTGAGAGAGGAAAAATTCGATGGTCTGAATTATCGGACAACTCAAAAACCAAACGCGTCACCCCTTCTTGCTGGGCAACGCGAATGTCTCGAACTTCAGCTGCCAAAATAGGTAAGCTGGCAACAGCAAGAAGTAGACTTATTAAAACAGAAAGACAATAACGAAATTTAGTATGCATATCAGACAGCTAGCTAGTATATGTTGCACACTATAACCGTTGATTAAATGTATCTCAATCTTACTAGTCGTAAAGACTTCTATACATTAGAGCACCATGGCATTTTGCAAGTCAGATAAAGCAGCATAACCTTTCTGTGTTTGCGCCTTTATCGAAACATGACGACCTTGGCGAATAAGGCTCAAACTAATGATTAAGTCAGCTTCTGGCAACACACCTAGCCCCATTTCAGCCCATTCAATTAAGCACAAAGTATTTTCTGCAAAATAATCACGAATCCCCATAAACTCGAGCTCTTCTGCGTTGGCAACTCGGTATAAGTCAAAATGATAGGCATCAAAATTGGTTAGTTCGTAAGGCTCTACTATGGTGTAGGTCGGACTTTTTACCGGCCCTTTGTATCCTAAGCCGTATAACATCCCCCTCACCAAGGTGGTTTTTCCCATCCCTAGGTCACCCGAAAGATAGATTACCCCTCCTGAGGTGAGCGCAGACGCGATCACACCACCCATACCTTCCATAGCCTCCTCACCAAACACTTCTTTATCAATTTGCATTTGCATAAACCTTTAAAATCATAATAACAAAGCCTGTACAAGCATCACTAATATTCGATTGATCGCAGCCGGAAACTCAGTCCATACCAAACATAGTCCGTCGATAATGCTGCAACTCTCCAATGGACTCTAAAATATCATCCAAGGCCAAATGAGCACCCGTCTTATGAAAACCGTCTAAGGCTTCTGGCTTCCAACGCTTGGCCAGCTCTTTTACCGTACTCACATCTAAGTAACGGTAGTGGAAATAGGCCTCAAGCTTAGGCATATAACGGTATAAAAAACGACGATCTTGCCCGACACTATTACCACAAATCGGCGATTTACCTGCTGGCACATATTGCGCCAGAAACTGAATAGTTTCTTCTTCAGCCTGCGTCATACTAATATCAGAGGACAAGACTCGGGCTGTCAAGCCAGAGTCACCATGATGCTGCGTACACCACTCGTCCATTGCATCCATTACGGCTTTTTCTTGATGGATGACCAGATTCGGCCCTTTTGCCAAGACATTTAAATGCTTGTCCGTCACAACCGTCGCAATTTCAATAATCGTATCGGTGTCTGGGTTCAACCCCGTCATTTCTAGATCAATCCAAATTAAATTTTCTTCATTTAAGCTCATAGTCTTCCAAGTCCTTTATTATCAATGCCAAGCATTATACTCTATGCGCCTTACTTTATGACCAGACGAATATAATGTCGAAGCGAAAACTTACTAAACAACAAACTTGGCGAATCGAAAGAATTCACAAAGAGCGCGTTGAACGCACTCAAAAACGTGGCGATATCGCCGAAGAACTTCTTCAGTCTTCAGATCTTGGCCCTGAAACAGAAGGAATTATTATTTCTCACTTTGGCACTCAAGTCGAAGTGGAAGGCACTCAAGCACCGTTTGTCGGCATTTCGACACGCTGTAATTTGCGCGCTAACCTTGGGCAGCTGGTCACCGGCGATAAGGTCGTCTGGCGTCCAAAACAAAATGAAGGCGGTGTCGTCGTTGCAACGACACCCAGACACACATCACTGTCTCGTCCGGACATGCACGGTAGATTAAAACCCGTTGCAGCGAATATTGACCATATTGTTGTGGTCATCGCGGCAGAACCGGTTGCCCACGCCAATTTGATTGACCGCTATTTAGTGGCCGCTGAAACAGTTGGTATTCCTCCCGTTATCTTGCTGAACAAGTGCGACCTAATTGATAGCAGCAATCAAGCTGGTCTGGATAGCCTGCTAAAAACCTATGAAGATCTGAATTACAAGATCATCAGAACATCTATTAAGGAACAAGCTGGGATGGAAGTGCTATACGACTTTCTTCAGGATAAAACCAGTGTTTTTGTTGGGCAATCAGGTGTTGGAAAGTCATCTCTTATCGGCACCCTACTTCCAGGAATAGATATTAGCGTTGGCGAATTATCACAAAAACGCAAAAAAGGCGTCCATACCACCACCACTGCCCGCTTGTTTCACATGCCAAAGGGGGGAGATCTCATTGACTCACCAGGCATACGAGAATTTGGATTATGGCACATTTCTGAAGATGAACTCTTGAATGGTTTTATCGAATTCAGACCACACATTGGCTACTGTCGATTCCGCGACTGTGCCCATGAAAAAGAACCTGGCTGCGCTATTCTAGCGGCTTTGGAAAAAGGTGACGTTACCGAGCATCGCTTCCAAAGCTTTCTTCGGATTAAGCAGTCCATTCGCGACAATAACGCCTTTTAAAAAACGGAACTTGGCGCCAACTCTTGATCAGACTGCTGAAACGGATTACCAAAGTTTTGACGGTTCTGATCTAGTAACTTCTTGTAGGCATCATCAGTCAATAACGTAATGCTGATGCGTCTGTTTTCAGCGCTGTCCGTATCAAAGCGATTATATGGAATCGTATCCGATAAACCAATCACCTGAGCAATACGATCATCTTTGATACCACCCTCTTCAAGAATGTAACGGGCGGCGTTGGCCCTGAGAGCAGATAAATCCCAGTTATCAATACCGCCCGCACCAATAAATTTCGAAGAGTCTGTGTGTCCCGTAATGACGATAGGGTTAGTCACTTTATTAAAGATTGGGGCAATAGACAGCAAGGTATTCTCAATATCCGGCATCATGCGCGCACTGCCACGCTCAAACATAGGCGCATCTGGGTTATCCAACAAAGTAATACGCACACCTAAGGGTGTAATCTCAATACGCAGATTATTTTGTTTTGACACCATGATGTTCATCTTATTGAGCTCGTCGTTCAACACATCGTTTAAACTATTCGCCTCAGCCAACTCGGCACCGTTACCCAGCCTAGTGTCTGTATTTCTTACGTCCGCACTGCCCGACTCAGGCAACTGAAGATCAAGCTTCTTCTCTGGACTTTTTGCTGGACTTCCGCCCAAATCAATCGGGTTAGCACTAAAGCCCGCCGTTGACTGACCCATAGGATCCTGAAAATACCCTTCGATACTAGCCAACTCCTCAGGAGAAGCCACACTCAATATCCAAAGCACCAAAAAAAGCGCCATCATGGCCAACGCAAAATCCGCTAAGGCAATTTTCCATGCACCGCCATGATGCCCGCCTTTTTTTACTTTTTTTACGCGACGAATAACAAGCGAGTTGGAACCCAATGCCATCTACTTTCTCCTGTGTAATAAGTTAGAGGCGCTTATCGATATTGTTTGAGATCATCAGCAAGCTCAATAAAGCTTGGGCGCATATCTGGAGGAAGCAGTTTTCGTCCCGTTTCAACCGCAACAGGAGGGGCATACCCAGACACGATGGCACTCAAACTGGCTTTAACACACAAATACGCTTTCAGCTCATGAGCCCCTAAGCTTTCCATGTGTGAGGCCGCCGGACCCGCAAAACCGTAACCAAGGAAAATCCCCAAAAACGTCCCTACTAAGGCAGCTGCAACGTGCACACCTATTGCTTCAATTGGACCGCCAATAGATCCCATAGTAATCACAATACCCAAAACCGCTGCCACGATACCAAAACCTGGCAACCCTTCCGCCACTCTTGTCATAGCGTGACTCGGCGCCGCCAACTCTTCTTGAATTTGCTCAATTTCATTGTCCATGATGGCTTCAATTTCATACGCTGGCAGACCTGTTAAGGTGAAAATACGATAATTATCGGTCAAAAAATGGACAACCTCATGGTCCCGCAAGACCTCTGGAAAACGATTAAACAATTCACTGGTCAGCGGTGACTCTATGTCTTCTTCAATGGACAAGAAGCCATTTTGACGACTTTTTTGAAATAAACAGTACATTAACCCAAGCAACTGAGCATAAAAATGCTTATTGTGTCGACTCCCAGAAAACACTTGCGGCAACATAGCAAACACTTTCTTTTGCACGGAAAATGGATTAGCCACCATAAAAGCCCCTAGTGCAGCGCCACAAATAATAACGACTTCAAAGGGCTGCCATAACGCCAGCAGACTTCCATGCGATGCCAAATAACCGGTAACCACACTGACAATGACCACCAAAAAACCAGCAAAAGCGAACATATTCTCTTCCTTACAACCAACAACGTATTTTCTGTTTGCATTATCAAGTATGATTAAATTGTTTATACAAACAAGAGCATACTAACTTCCGAGCCACTAATGTAACCAGCTATGATAGACAAGTCACCCTTTGGCCTTAATGAATGGCTACATTTTCTAAAAAATAAAAAGCTTCCTGTCAAAGCCAGCGTTTTGATTCGCCTCAAAACTCAAGTAAAACGCGCTGACGACACCTTAGAAAATATGCAAGCCAATATCGCCTCAGACCCGTTCTTAGCGTTTGCCATTCTCAATGAAGCCAATCGAATTCTTCCCAACAAGAGTACTGACATTAAAACACCGTTTCATGCTGCTACCATGGTGGGGATGAATGGTCTTGAAAAGCTTTTACCGCAATTTGCCCCTTATGAAGATAAAAAGCAAAAAACACCTCATATAAGCGCTTTTTTAGAAAACGTCCAAGTCAGTTACGAAGCCGCCTCCATAGCAAGAAGTTGGGCGATTGGTAAGCTGACTAGTCACGAAGATGATATTTTTTGGACCACACTTTTTAGAGATACCGCTCGATGGTTAATGTGGTTTTATGCCAGCCCTGTCATGCAAGCGCTGCAAAAAAAAATCCAACAGGGTGAAAAATCGAGTCAAGCAGAATTAAGTATTTTAGGGTGCCGTTTAGACGAGTTGACAGCTCACCTTTGCACTCACTGGCATACCCCACAAAAAATCATTGATTCATTCCTAAAGAAGCACATTCCAAATGCGAAAGAATTACAGGTGCTTGCCCATCTGGCGCATCACCCTGATGAATTACCTGGCTTTACCGAAGATAAGCGCCTGACACTGATTATCAATAATCCTTTGGTCTTCTCATATTGCGCAAGCAAAGTGGCTCATGAAGCCAGTTTAATGAGGTGGGACTCTAGAAACCTGCCTTTTTATTATCGCGTTGTGGCAACCATTATGCACCGCAGAATTGGTGAGGTCATCCAAATGGCGCACCTCGCGTGCGTTGAATCCGCAAAAAAATACCGTATAAGCGAGACTCCTTCACTTGCTCAAAGACTGTTAGATACGACGCTTTTTACAAGCAAACCTGACCCTAGAACTAAGCAGACGAAAAAGGTCGCTGCCGCCTTGTCACCAATAGCCGACCTAAAAAAGACTGTCAAAAAAGCCGGCATTCTAGACACCAAACAAAAAGCCCAGCTGGCGCTAAAAACCATTAAGCTTGCCATTCCCAACGCATTGCATACGATTATTTTTAAGCACGCTAATGGAAAAACCTTGCCAGCTTACCAATACGGTTATAACTTAGAAACCATCAAAGCCATTAAGTGGAATGCCCCTTCTGTCGTTTTCAACACTATGTCACGAAAACGCTCCGCCAATCACTTATCAGGCCAAAAACTCACTCGCATTTTAAAAGACTTGCCTGACAACACGGACCAAATTATTGATAACACCAGCCACCTCATGCTCGTGTCCACACACACTTCAGCAACTGAAATGCTGTTATTTTGGCTAGAAACGCGCAACGAATTTACTGAAATCGATTTTAAAAACCTTAAACAGATTGTGTCTCTTATCAGTGACAACACTCAATAAATACATTTAGATCAGGATAACAAACGTGACCAAAGATCAACTTTTTGCTTTTGCTCAACACATCACACCACAAAAAACACTTTCGCGCGCCATTGGCAAAATAGCAGAGTGTGAAAACCGCTGGGTCAAAAATACTTTTATTAGTCAATTCGTTAAAAAATATCAGGTTGACATGTCGGAAGCCATAAACAGCGACCCTTTGTCTTATCGTAATTTTAATGATTTTTTTACTCGCGCTATTCGTCCAGAGCTTCGACCGATTTGCGATCAAGACGACGGTATTGCCTGCCCTGCTGATGGCGCTATCAGCCAGCTTGGCAACATCGAATATGGCACTCTTTTCCAAGCCAAGGGACACAATTACAGCCTGACCGATTTGTTAGGAGGAGATGCGTCACTCTCAAATCAATTTCTAGGCGGCTCTTTTGCTACCGTGTATCTTTCACCCAAAGATTACCATCGCGTGCACATGCCACTGACGGGCAAACTGACAAAAATGATCCACATTCCGGGCAAGCTATTCTCGGTTAATAAAGTCACAGCAGAACAAATCCCCAATGTTTTTGCTCGCAATGAACGCACAGTGTGTTTGTTTGATACAGAAGCAGGACCAATGGCGGTGATATTAGTCGGCGCTATGATTGTTGCAAGCATTGAAACCGTCTGGGCAGGACAAGTTACTCCTTTTAACAAACAGGTTGTCACCTGGAACTACGACGCGCTAAATAATATAGAGCTCAAAAAAGGCGAAGAAATGGGGCGATTTAAATTGGGCTCAACCGCCATTGTTCTATTCGGTAAAGACGCCATCAACTGGGAAGAATCTCTGCAAGCAGAAACCCCCACTAAAATGGGCATGCACTTTGGCCGCATTGTCGAAAAATAATACCAACCATCGCATTCATGCAATAAAAAATGCAATAAAAAAGCCCTCCAATCCTGGTCAGCCAGCTATTGGGGGGCACTTAAGCTACACATCTAGTGATACACGACCTAAACCAGAAAAGTAAGATAGATCACGATCAATAATAATTCTAATCCTCCGCCTTAAGTACAGACACAATATCACGACTCACCATGTCATGAAGCAAATCCCGATACCCTGTTCGTCCCGATGGCAAGTTTTCTTCTGACGTGATGGCGATGGTTAATTCTAGTGACGGCAATACATAAACCATTTGCCCACCGTACCCCCATCCATAGTAACCCTGCACCCCCGAAAACGACTGAATAAACCATCCGTATCCATACTCCCCCCGATGAAAACGAGACTGCGTTCTTGGCGTCCAACTTTCTTTTATCCAGTCTTCAGAAATGAGGCGCTGACCTGTCTTAGTAATACCACCTCGACGATACAGCTCACCAAAAGCCAACAAAGAAGCTGGCGTCATACCGACTTGATTGCCTCCCATTGGAATACCTTGCGGACTTGTCTCCCAACTTTGCACCCACACACCAGACCCTTCAAGCCACTGATTGGCTAATCGATAAGTGTGCTGACCACTCTGTCGCATAATAATGGCAGATAGCAAATGCGTATTACCCGTTGAATACTGCATAGCACCGCCCACCGCTTCGACAAAGGGCCTTGAAAGTGCTGACTTCACCCAGTCATCGCTCGTCACCCATCGCCCATAGTTTCGGCCAGATGTTCGCTCCAATCCCGCTTGCATAGAAAGTAAGTGACCAATCGTTACGTCACTTAAGCGCGAATCTGGGTTACTGGGTAAGCGATCAGCCAATAACGCTACAACTGGCTGATCAACGCCCTCCAGAATACCGCGATCAATGGCTATACCTACAAGTGCGGACATCAGTGATTTTGACGCAGACTTGATATTAGCTAGCTCATTAATATCGGCTTTGTTATACGCCTTTGCCCACACTAATTCCCCCTTATGGGCGACATGGATCGTTTTGATATTAGAAAACCCTTCCGCCGTTTTGTCCATAGCACCTAGATCTAAAGCGCTAGCTTCGACACTGACAAATAACGCACACAAACCGAGTTCTAAACAACGCATACTAACCCACCTAAGATTTAAACCACTTACTCAATTTAAGCAATAAACACCCATACAGTATAATAAATTCAAAACGACAATAAAAAACCCGCACAAAGCGGGCTTTTATTATCTTTACGCGTCTTTTTCAAACATTCAAGTTTAAACAATCCACTATGGTGTTTCGTCTTCAAGTTCTTCTTTCGGTGCGGGTATTAAATCTTCTCTGGTAATATTTAACGCCAGCAATAAGTTAGCTGCGACAAACACTGACGAGTAAGTCCCGATCACTATGCCCACCAAGAGTGCTTGCGAGAAACTGTTAATTGCCTCCCCACCAAAAAGAAACAATACCAATAACACAAAAATAGTTGTTAACGACGTAATCAAGGTTCGACCTAGCGTTTGGTTAATCGATTCATTGATCAAATCATAGGGTTCGATGTCACGCATGACGCGAAAGTTTTCCCTAATCCTATCGCACACAACAATGGTGTCATTTAGGGAGTAACCTACTACTGCTAGCAAAGCAGCCAACACCGTCAGATCAAACTCCACCTCGAAAAGCGAAAAGAACCCCAAGGTGATGATGACGTCATGGGCCAAAGCCGCTACAGACGCTAATGAAAACTTAAACTGAAAGCGTACAGCGACGTATATCATTACCACAGCCAGGGCGAGTAACATGCCCAGACCACCCTGTTCACGCAACTCTTCGCCTACCTGAGCGCCCACAAACTCAGAGCGTTTTAGGGTGACACGAGTGTCAGCGCCATCTTGCAGAGTTAACAGAACCTCATCACCCAAAGTGGGTGTATAAGCATTTGCCAAACGAACCACAACGTCGGTTGAAGACCCAAAGTTCTGCACCACCACATCGCCATAACCATTAGCAGCAAGCAGCTCCCGAACATCTTCTAGATCTGGCGCTTCTTGATAACCCACTTCAATCAGGGTGCCACCGGTAAAATCTAAACCAAATTGCAAACCCTTTACCGCTAACGAGCCAATTGATACCAAAAGCAGCACAATTGAGAAAACAGCAACCAGCTTGCGCATTGCCATAAATGGAATATTTGTCACTTTCATGGCGCTCTCCTAAATGTACAGTTTCTTGTTTTTACGACCACCATACACAAGATTTACCTGCGCACGAGTCACGATGAGCGCTGTAAACATCGAGGTAATAATCCCTAACGATAAGGTCACAGCAAACCCTTTGACTGGTCCAGTACCAACTGCAAATAAGATTACAGCCACCAATAAAGTGGTAATATTGGCATCAAAAATCGTCGTAAAAGCACGATTAAATCCTGAATGGATAGCTTGCTGACTGGGCACACCATTTGCCAGCTCCTCTTTTATCCTTGAGAAAATCAACACATTCGCGTCAACAGCCATCCCCATTGTCAGAACAATACCAGCGATACCGGGCAAAGTTAACGTAGCTGATAGCAATGACATACAGGCCATCAATAACATGATGTTTAACGCTAACGAAATGTTGGCAAAAACACCAAACACCTTGTAATAAACTAGCATAAACAACATAACGACCATTAAGCCTATCTGCGCAGAACTCACCCCTAGCTTAATATTCTCAGCACCCAAACTCGGCCCAATCGTACGCTCCTCAACAAAGTAGATAGGTGCGGCAAGCGCACCAGCTCGCAATAATAGCGCCAATTCAGACGACTCACGGGGGCTGTCTAAACCGGTAATACGAAATGAGTTACCCAATGTTGTTTGGATTGTTGCCAATGAAATAATGCTTTTTTCGCTGTAGCTACGACGAACCTCTTCCAACTCACCGTCTTTTTCAACGAAACGACTGCGAGACTTGTGTTCGATAAACACCACGGCCATATTACGGCCAACAGCAGAACGAGTGACTTTACTCATCTGCTTGCCGCCCTTGCCATCTAAACTGATGTTTACCTGTGGACGTCCATTTTCATCAAACGAAGAACTGGCATCTGAAACACTGTCACCAGTAATAATGATATCTCGCTCTAAACGCGCCGTACGCCCACTGCCATCGCGGAAGGTCAAGGATTCAATATCCGAACCCCTATCGTCTAACCCTGCCTCAAGGCGGAACTCCAAGTTAGCCGTAGCACCAATAATACGTTTTGCCGCTGCCGTGTCTTGTACACCAGGCAATTCTACAACAATGCGATTTGTACCCTGACGCTGCACTAAAGGCTCAGCGACGCCCAACTCATTAACGCGATTACGCAATGTCGTTAAGTTCTGCTGAAGCGCATACACTTCAATTTCTTGCTTCGCCACTTCCGTAAAACGAACATCTAAGTAAAAATCACCCTCAGTTTGACGAGAGGTGTAACGATATTCAGCAAATTCATCTTCTAAAATCGTCTCTGCTGCCGACAAATCAGCTTCCTGCAAGAATCGGATCGATAGGACTTCTCCATCTACTTCAACACTGCGGTAACGTATCCTGTCATTTCGTAGCAACACCTTCATTTCGCTGGACGCGATTTCGAGTCGCTGTCTAAGCGCAGCAGGCGTATCAACTTCTAGCAAAAAATGCACACCACCGCGCAGATCAAGGCCCAATTTCGCAGGTCCTGCACCCAACGAAGACAGCCAATCTGGCGTTGTTGGCACCAAATTAAGTGCCGTCACGAAACCTTCACCTAATGCCGCCGCCACAATGGGTTTAGCAGCCAGCTGGTCCTCACCGCTATTGAAGCGTAAGGTACCGCCAACAGAGGTAACCTCTGCCTCTTTTAATTCAATATTGGCTTTTTCGAGCGCGTCTTTCGCTGTTTGTATTGTTCGCTCGTCAACCACAGACGTGGCTTTTTGGGTAGATAGTTGTAGCGCTGGATCATCTGGATAAAGATTTGGGAAGGCATACAGTAGCCCCAAAGCCAAAACAAGAAGAATTAGCAAATACTTCCACAAGGGGTACTTGTTAAGCATGAAAAGTCCTTTACACCTAAATTTAATGACTAGAGGAAAAGAAAAACGCCTCAGTCGAGGCGCTTTTCTAAGAAAGTTAGATAGACTTCAATGTTCCTTTGGGCAACACGGCTGCCACAGAAGCCTTCTGAAATTTCATTTCAATGCCTTCGGCCACTTCAAGCATGACGTAGTTATCGTCAACTTTAGACACTTTACCTAAAACACCACCGCCAGTAACGACCTCGGTGCCTTTTGCTAGCGATGCAATCAAGTTTTTATGCTCTTTTGCACGTTTCGCTTGTGGGCGCCACATAAGGAAGTAAAAAATGACAACGAAGCCCGCAAGAAGCACTAGGTTAAAAATACCTGCATCTGCTGGTGCGCCGCCTTCAGCGTAAGCTGGTGAGATCAATGCGATCATGGTGTTAACTCTCCAATGGTTTATGAAACTGTTGCGGCCTTTTTATCAAGGAATCCGCATATATTTGTTTACTCTTTATTCAAAGCAGGCGTTTCTAAGCCACGCTTTGCATAAAACTCATCAACAAAGGCGTCAAATCTACCTTCATCGAGCGCCTGACGCAATCCCGCCATGAGTGTTTGGTAGTAACGTAAGTTATGAATCGTGTTTAATTGTGCGCCGACCATTTCTTGGCACTTATCCAAATGATGTAAATAGGACCGAGAAAAGTTTTTACAAGTGTAACAGTCACATTCTTTATCAAGTGGACCCACATCATGACGATACTGCGCATTACGAATTCGCACCACACCATCGGATGTGAACAAATGGCCATTACGGGCGTTACGTGTTGGCATCACACAGTCGAACATATCAATACCACGACGCACCCCCTCAACTAGATCCTCAGGCTTACCAACCCCCATAAGGTAGCGCGGCTTATCTTCCGGCATTTTAGGCGTAGTGTGATCTAACACCTTCATCATTTCGTCTTTAGGCTCACCCACTGACAAACCACCAATGGCATAACCATCAAACCCTATGCCCACTAAACCCTCTAAGGACTCATCTCGAAGGTTTTCGTACATACTGCCTTGGATAATACCAAACAAGGCAGATGGACTGTCACCGTGCTCATCTTTTGAACGCTGTGCCCAACGCAAACTCATGCGCATAGACTTCGCTGCCACTTCAGGCGTCGCAGGATACGGCGTACACTCATCAAAGATCATCACAATATCAGAGCCAAGATCACGCTGAACCTGCATCGAAATTTCAGGACTTAAAAACACTTTCGAGCCATTAATCGGCGAACGGAAGCTAACACCCTCTTCGGTAATTTTGCGCATTTCCCCAAGAGAAAATACTTGAAAACCGCCTGAGTCCGTTAAAATCGGCTTTTTCCATTGGGTGAAATCATGCAGATCACCATGGGCTTTCACCACGTCTGTTCCCGGACGCAACCACAGGTGAAAAGTATTACCCAAAATAATATCCGCACCAATTTCCTCGATATCTTTGGTCAACATGCCTTTTACCGTACCGTAAGTACCCACTGGCATAAACGCTGGCGTTTCAACCTTCCCACGGGGAAACGTCAAGGTCGCACGACGTGCTTTTCCTGACGTGGTGTGAAGTTCAAAATCCATAAAACATTCTGGACGCTTATCAGACATACGTCTTATTCCTCACCTTGCGGGCCTTTAGCCTGCGCATTTCGTGTAATAAACATGGCATCACCATAACTAAAAAATCGATACTTTTGCTCTACGGCCACCTTGTAAGCCGCCATCACATGATCGTAACCCGCAAACGCACTAATCAGCATAATCAGCGTGGATTCTGGCAAATGAAAATTCGTCACCAAGGCATCCACGGTTTTAAACTCATATCCTGGATAAATAAAAATGCTGGTATCATCTTGCATCGGCGCTATTTCACCACTTTGGCTTGCCGACTCAAGACTGCGCACACTGGTCGTACCAACCGCAATCACTCGTCCGCCGCGCCCTTTCGTGGCTTTCACTTGCTCAACCACACTGGGCTCAACTTCCACATATTCCGCGTGCATGATGTGGTCTTTCACATTCTCAACCTTCATCGGCTGAAAAGTCCCAGCACCAACATGTAAGGTGACAAACGCTATTTCAACGCCTTTTGCTTTAAGCTTTTCCAACAAAATCTCATCGAAATGCAGGCCTGCCGTGGGTGCAGCGACCGCACCGGGCTTTTCATTATAAACCGTTTGATACCGTTCTTGATCACTGTCTTCATCAGGACGCTCGATGTAAGGCGGTAAAGGCATATGGCCAACCCGCGACAATATATCCAACACAGATTCATTAAAAGAAAGATGAAACAAAGCACCTGATCGCCCGATCATAGTGGCTTCGATCTCTTCTCCTTTATCCTGCCCAAGAAAGAGCTTGGCGCCTTCTTTTGGCGATTTACTGGCTCTAATATGGGCCAAAGCTTCCGTACTATTAATGACACGTTCAATCAGTATCTCTATTTTGCCACCTGACGCTTTTTGTCCAAAAACACGTGCCGCAATGACACGCGTATTATTGAACACCATCAAATCCCCTGGCTGCACCAAATCCAAAAGGTCAGGAAAGTGTCGATGCGCCACCTCACCGGAAGGCCCATCAAGATGCAACAACCGACTTGCGGTACGATCTGGCGTTGGGTAATGGGCAATTAGAGAATCTGGTAAATCAAAGTGATAGTCAGAAACGAGCATAAGTTAAAGCCACCTATTAAAATCAGCCCGGCATTCTAGCGAAAATCCCAGTAAAAAGGTACTTCCACAGGACGACATCTTAAAAAGATTAAAAAACATGGCTATTTAATATTGACTTATTTTCAAAAGGCCATAGAATACGCATCACCTTTTTCAAGGCCAGTATGGTGGAATTGGTAGACACGACGGATTCAAAATCCGTTGCCTTCGGGTGTGGCGGTTCGAGTCCGCCTACTGGTACCAACATGAAAGCCCTGATCTTTGATCAGGGCTTTTTTTGTTCTTTGAATGCCATGTTCCTCAAATGCCATTCTTGGGCAATCAACAAGTCAATTAGGAACAAAATTATTTATGAATCGCCGCAAAAAAATCAAAGACGTCTACGAAAAGCGTATGAAGCAAGCTAACCTAA
This sequence comes from Marinomonas hwangdonensis, assembly GCF_003721245.1. GTDB lineage: Bacteria > Pseudomonadota > Gammaproteobacteria > Pseudomonadales > Marinomonadaceae > Marinomonas > Marinomonas hwangdonensis. The sequence goes on from NZ_RIZG01000002.1 coordinate 62,881, forward strand.
AGGTTAATCCAAAAAAGGGAAAGCCTAAATACATTTCCAAAGCAGAACGCGCCAAAATGGAAGCTGAAGCAGCGGCTAACGCAAGCAATGACTCGACTTCAGAAACAACGGAAAATAACGAAACACAAGACACTTAGAACCGTGCCCTAAAATGCCAGTCACCTTCTTTCATATCATTTTTGATTGACTGGCAAATATCTTCATCTATAGCTCCACTGTCTAGCTCGTACAAACCACACTGTGCAATAGCTCGCTTTTTGTTGATTGTGGAACCTAAATATTCATAAACCACTCGCGTACAACAGGGCGCTCTTTCCCCACTGCCCGACACCCCCAAACGCAAGCCTGTCAAACGTTCAACTCGATTTCTAAAAGACGGATAAAGAATCGTTTGTGTCATTTCCACATGGGTCTGACACTCATAGTCCATCAAAAATAGCCGATCAGACAGCAGTTGCACGATACCGTTATACACCCCATGAAACGATTTCTTGCGATTACGTAGATTGAGCCGCTCAGTACGTCGATAGTAGGTCTTATCACCCTGCGATTCGATGTGCACCAAGGTTCTTAAAATTTTGCCTGGACACGCCATCGATAAGTAGTACTCAAAATAATAGCCACTGTATTTTGCCAACCCATGTTTGCCGGATTGGTTCAAGCGGTCAAACTCTTGCTGCTCTGGCGTCAAGGCTTTTACGTCTGCATTTTGGCGAACAGGGCGAGATTGCACCAACACAGCAAACTGACTATGAGGTAGCGCCATTTCCTCAGGCTCAACGCCGAAAAATTCGCTAATGCGGCGCAGAGTGCTATGAGTGGGCGCTGTCGTACCATTGAGATAGCGATTGAATTGCGCTCTATTCATACCCAAACGACGACAGACTTCGGCCACAGATTTATAAAAACTGCACAGCAATCGCAAATTCATCGAAAAATCTTGCCCCATAACTCGCCTCGTACACGCTCATGAAAATCTAACGCCAGTGTAAGCAATTAAACACAGAAAAAATACCACAAAAATGACGCTAGTTGATGCTAATAAAGCATCAACTAGCGTCTTTTAGCACCTTATTACGAACTGCTTTTTACCCCACTTTTTGTTTTAAATGAAAAACTCAATAACAACACAAACAGCACGTCATCACACCATGATGACACGTCAGGAAGCACATCATGAATACTCGCTCTGAATACGATTTACTTGGCAATATGGACGTTCCCGCTGACGCATTGTACGGTATACAGACATTGCGTGCCGCCCAGAACTTTTCCATTACCGGCGTTCCCATTTCACATTTTCCTGAATTAATCAAAGCCTTGGCGATGGTAAAAGCGGCCGCCGCTCGAACCAACCAAGAAATGAAATTGCTCACGCTAGAAAAAGCCGACGCGATTGTCTATGCCTGCCAAGATTTGATCCAAGGCCAATATCACGATCAATTCATTGTCGATGTCATCCAAGGTGGCGCCGGAACTTCCACCAACATGAACGCCAACGAAGTCATTGCCAACATTGCCCTTAGGAAATTGGGGCATGTGAAAGGCGAATACCAATACCTACACCCAAACGACGACGTCAACCGCTCACAATCCACCAACGACGCCTACCCAACGGCGGCTTGCTTAGGCATTCAATTTGCTGCCGACAACTTTGTTCCTAGCCTTGCGTCTCTAAAAGACGCCTTGGAAGCCAAAGCGCGTGAATTCGCACACATTGTCAAAATGGGTCGTACACAACTTCAAGACGCCGTTCCTATGACACTGGGCCAAGAATTCGACGCCTTTGCCGTCACCCTTGGTGAAGACATTGACCGCATCCGTGAAGCTTGCACACTGCTTTGCGAAGTCAACCTTGGTGGTACCGCAATCGGGACGGGCATTAACACACCAGAAGGATACGCCAAACTGGTGGTCGAAAAATTGGCCACCATTTCGACCAAGCCACTGGTACCTGCCAGCAACCTAGTGGAAGCCACATCCGACATGGGGGCGTTTGTGTTTTTCTCCGGCATATTAAAACGCCTTGCGATTAAATTAAGCAAAATGAGCAACGACTTACGCCTACTTTCAAGTGGACCACGCACAGGTTTGGGTGAAATTAACCTGCCACCTATGCAGCCAGGCTCCTCCATTATGCCAGGCAAGGTCAACCCAGTGATTCCAGAAGCGATGAACCAAACGGCTTATCAAGTTATCGCCTCTGATCTTGCGGTCACCTTGGCGGCGGAAGCCGGACAGCTACAATTAAACGCCATGGAACCCATGATCATTTACAACGTATTAAATTCGTTAAAAATGCTCAAAGAAGCCTGCCAGATGCTGGAAACTCGATGCATACGTGGCATCACCGCCAATGAAGCTGTCTGCGCAGGCCATGTAGAAAACAGCATCGGCATCATCACCGCACTGGTTCCCTATATTGGTTACGCCAATGCTTCCCGCATTGCTAACACCGCACTGCATACTGGCACTACCGTTAAAGCTCTGATCATAGAGGAAAACCTACTCACGGAAGAACAGGTCAATATTTTGCTCAGCCCACAATCCATGCTGTCTCCAAGTAAGGTGGTGATATGAACTCACAAGTACTGGTTTTGTACACGGGCGGAACTATTGGTATGGTGCAAACAGAGCAGGGCTTAACTCCTGCTTCTGGCTTACAAGAACGCATAGAAATGGCATTAGGAATCAGCCTAAATACCCTTCCCTCTTTTGAAGTGCTGGAAATATCGCCATTAATTGACAGTGCCAATATCACACCAAAACATTGGACAAAACTGATGGCCATTCTGGCAACCCATTGGCGAGATTATGATGGTTTTGTCATTCTGCATGGTACGGACACCATGGCGTATACGGCTTCTGCCTTGTCTTTCATGCTCGGTGCTTGCGCGAAAAATATCATACTCACAGGCTCACAAATCCCACTCGGCATGAATCGCAGTGACGCCACTGCTAATTTGCAAGCCGCATTATCCTTAGCGACTTCACACAGAATAGCCGATGTCAGCCTTGTTTTTGATGGCAAACTGATGCGCGGCAATCGCATCCAAAAAATCAGCAGCGGCCGATTTGAAGCTTTCCATACGCCAAACGATGATTTATTAGGAAAACTTGCCATCGACATCCAGTTGTACCCAGCCCGCATGCTTCAATGCCACAAAGACACTCCCAACAACAGGTTTGAGAACAAGCTGGTCAGTTTCATAGAAGGCGCTGTCGGTGTTATCACATTGCATCCGAGTCAGCCAACCGCTGTCTATCAAAGCCTTTTAGAAGACGATAACTGCAAAGCCATTGTTCTTCTCACATATGGTGCAGGCAATGTTCCTGATCAAAATCCAGCCTTTTTATCCTTCTTAACGGAAGCCATGTTGCGCAAGAAAAACATTGTAAATTTAACACAATGCCTACACGGTGGCGTCTCTCAAGGCGCTTATGCGGCAGGATCTATTTTATCGTCAATGAATGTATTAAGTGGCAGAGATATGACTTTAGAAGCGGCCTTCTGCAAACTTCATTGGCTGATTGCCACGGGCGAAAACTACTATGGCCTTTTAGAAAAATGGAATACCAATTATTGCGGTGAATTTACGCCTCAATCATACTAAGTATGCCTGTAAATGGTCTTTACACGACGCTGTGCAAAGGCCATTTATCTTTACTCGCTAGGCTCACTCCAAGCCGCCCATTCATTACCACACGGATCTAAAAAATGAAAACGACGACCGCCGGGGAAATCAAAAATTACTTGCTCAATTGTGCCTCCCGCCGCCTGCACTTTTTCAAATACAACCTCGAGTTCGTGGCTATACAAAATAATCAGAGCCGCGCCATTTTGTGGTCTTGAACAGAAGTTCGCCTGGAAGAAACCACCATCCAATCCTGCGTTCTCAAACGCTGAATATTCCGGACCATAATCTTTAAAGCCCCAACCAAACACTTGACTAAAAAAGTCTTTATTTAACGCTAAATCTCGCGCGGGCAATTCAACATAATTGATCTTATTGGATTCCATACTTCCCTCACTTAACCGTCGATGTCACCACTAAAATAACGCTGATCACAATCATAGCGCCACCAATCCACTGTTGCTTTGTTATTTTTTCGGCAAAGCGTACTTTCGAATAATATAGGGTGCCAATTATTTCAATTTGCCCTAAGGTTTTCACCAAAGCTGGATTAACCAAAGCAAACCCCGTAAACCAACCAATTGAGCCTAATGAACTTAACACACCGACTTTGCAACTTAGGGCAAACTCACGCCTGAACGGCGCTAAAATATCTTTGCTTTTATAAATCTGAATGCCACACAAGATAATTGACTGCAAAGCCAAAACATACCAAAGCGTGACACCCGCGCTCGTAATAATGGAACCAGATAAAGAATGACTGGCAATCGATGCTGTTACTGAGGTGATGGCAAAACATAAGCCACTAGCCACTCCTAACAACAGAGAGATATCTTTGTGGGCCTGTCTGATATTCTTCCATTTCACACTCATCACAACGGCTCCTAGCACGCCAAAAGCAATGCCGAGCCACGCTCCCATTGTCAACGTATAGTGCAATAAAGGTAGACCAATAAGTGCCGCTAAAACAGCTTCCGTTTTCGCTAACAAGGTTCCAATGGCAAAACTACCGGACTGAAAAGTTCGCAGCATAAAATACGTTGCCATGATCTGAGCAACAGCACAAATGCTGGCAGTAACAAAAAACGTTACACTTTGACTCACCGTCACCCAGTCAAATATTTGCCAGCAGACAAAAAGATACACACTAACTAGTGGCAAACCATACAAAGAACGCGACATAGTGGCATGTAAAAACCCTGTTTCACGCGCCAGAGTATTTTGATACGCCGTTCGAACTGACTGACAACCTGCAGCGAACAGAGTAATAAAGATCCACATGCCAACGCCTTATCTTACGATTTAAAAGCGCTAGCATGAGGTTAGAATAGGTATTTGTAAAAGGAATAAAACTTATAATTTGGATTCCTAATAGGAATTCGCTTACATTTTTTATTTCTTTCTCAACTCAGTGACTTGCTCGCCTGCAATTCCCCAGTTGTCGGTATTCACTTCATCAATCACTACAACGGTCGTCGCTGGATTTTTCCCTAGCACATCAACCAACAACTCCGTCGCGCCTTTAATAAGCGCTTGTTTTTGTTCCTTAGTCACACCTTCATCGGTAATTCGTATATTGACATAGGGCATAATGATTTCCTTACAGTTTGGCTACAAGCGCCGTTAATGACTGCTTCACAGACTCATTTATGATTTCACCGTCTTTCATAACATCATAAAAGCTAGGAACACTTAAGCTACCAACGACATTACCTTTAAAATACGACATACTATTTATCGCTTGAGTAAGCACACTGCTTGCTCCCCCTGGGCCTGGTGATGTGGATAGCACAACCATTGACTTATTCTGATAAACCGCCTTCTCAATACGAGATGCCCAATCAAAAATATTTTTATAAGCCGCAGAATATGAACCATTATGCTCAGCAAATGAAACGACGATAGCATCTGTTTGAGCAATAGCGTCCACAAAAGCTTGTGCTTGCGCTGGGACACCTAATTCTTTTTCTATGTTTTCACTAAAAATGGGCATTTCAAAATCATTAAGATCAAGAAGTGTTACTTCCGAGCCTTCAACAAGGTTAGCAGTGTAACTCGCCAACGCTTTATTAATAGACTGGCTGCTTGAACTAGCACCAAATGCAAGTATTTTCATATTCGATCCTTTAATTTCGTTAATATTAAAACGCTATGATAAAGATGATTTCATCTTTTTTTGATGTCCCACGACTTAGAATGCCACCATGAACTTAATTTTTAAACATACTTTTGTACGCTTTGCCATAGTAGGCGGTATTGGTTTTCTGGTCGACCTTGCCAGCATGCTGCTACTGTCCATTTGGTTACCGCACCTTGTCGCAAGAGGCATCGCTTTTTGGATCGCTGCCAGTTCAAACTGGTGGTGGAATCGCACCATTACTTTTAAAGGTACCAAAGTAGACGGCGTAAACCTTAGCATTAACAAAACTGACATAAGTAAAAACAAAAAAGCCGCCGCACTGCAATGGATGCAATTTCTCGGCGGCTCTGTTATTGCCTTTGTGCCTAATTGGGGCTGCTATCTACTATTAATGTCTCAACCACCACCAACATCCAACGCGACACTGATTCTTTTATGGCCTTATTTAGCCATGATCCCCGGCATTTTAATTGGCATGATGCTCAATTATTTTTTCTCACGCTTTTGGGTATTTTCTGCCGCTAAGCTGTAATCAGGCGTGTTTGTCAATTCAATCAAGCATTGGCTTGTTCCGCGCTATACTCAGCAAAACGCCCTTTCGATTTATCGTGTACTTGATCATGGCGTGGCCAAGGCCAACCACCAAATTGCGTACGCTGATAATCTTGAAACGCCTGCTGAAGCTCTGCACGTGTATTCATCACAAACGGCCCATGCTGTTCTACATGCTCACCGATTGGACGACCTTGCAACAATAAAAACCTGGCTTTTTTACCCTTATTGCGCAACACAACAGCCGAATCACTTTTCAAGACAAAGGCTTCATTAATAGACGCATTCGCACCATCTAGCGATACCTTTTCACCTTCAAAAAAGTACAAAGCTCTGCTCAGGTTCGCTCCTGCTGCGGGTAACGTCCATTCCCCATTTTCTGGTAAGTCGATTAACCAAATAGCCACGTCGTTGTTACTATCTGCTGCCCATGAATTTGGTGGACAAGGTGAAGGTTCGATCCGCTGGAAAGTCCCTGCTACCACCTTGACTTGCGTTTCTAAGCCATTACTGTCTGGCACATTAACCACAGGCGTGTCTTCATTCCAAAGCATGGTGAAATGCGGTGGAACCATTTTATTTTTACTGGGTAAATTCAGCCAGATTTGAAACAGCTCCAGAGGATTCACATCGTCTTGGTTTAGCAAAGGAAACATTTCAGAATGTTGCACACCTTCGCCTGCCGTCATCCATTGAGTATCCCCTTCACCATAGCGACCCGCTGCGCCCATAGAATCGGCATGATCAACAAAACCTTTGTTAACGATAGTCACCGTTTCAAAACCACGATGCGGATGGGCTGGAAAGCCTGGAATAGTTTTACCATGGTACATGCGCCAGCCATCAATGCCGCCAAAGTCTTGCCCTATTGGACGATTATTCAACGGCGCATCAGGCCCCATAGCAGCGTTGGCCTTGGGGTAAGTATCATTATGAAATGCACAAAATAAAAAGGGATCAAATGTGGGCCAAAACATTTGCAGCGGTATACGTTTTAAAATGGATGAGCTCATGTTGTTTCTCCATCAAGCAATAATGTAACGAATACATCTATAGTATCATCTACCAAGTCGATTGTTTTATACTGATATCGGTTTCAAAAGATCGATATTTTAGATAAAAATACAGTAAAGCCGCTCAGATTATGATGTCGTTGGAAAAACCACTTTCGCCGTACATCCTACTTGCCCAACATTGTCCGCCAGTGAGAACGAGCAATGGTACTTAGCACATATATCCCGCACTATCATTAAACCCAAACCGTAACTTTCACCACCCGGCTTACCGCTTAAACCACAGCCCGTGTCCACAATGGCAATTTCATTATCCGCTACCAAAATATTCACATGACCCTCTTCAGTACAAGCCATAGCATTTTTTATCAAATTCCCCACTAAAATATGTAAGGTTGGAATCGGCAACTTGGTCACCACCTTTCCCGTTTCAATAAAATCAACCGCTACCGATTTGTCCAAAAGATAACCTAAATGCGTTTGCCGAATGCTCTCGTACTCACTGGATTGCACGACACGCGACGCAATCGCGTCTAAATCTTCATCTCGGGTCAGGGACAACAGCGTGGTGATATAATCTTCCATCTCTTGACATGCTTGTACCATGCGCACTCTTTGCCGCTCTAGAAACACCTTAGAATCGGATTTACCCAACAAGGTGGTAGCGCCCTTCATCACCATGAGAGGCGTACGTAATTCATGACTCGCATAACGATTAAATGCTCTCTCACGTTCGATCAGATCTTTGATTTGATCTTGATAACTGTTTAATCGATCCACTAAATGACGAATCTCTCTCGTCGCCGCCCCTTCAGGTAATTCTATAGCCGATAAATTCGCTGGTGTTTTTTCACCCAAACTTTTAGACAACTGAGCAAGAGGTTTCGTTAAACGATCCGAGATCCGCATTACCACCCACAAACTTACAATCAACAGCAACAAAGACAAAATCAACTGGGTACTTTGCGTTTCAAACATTTGCTCTTCGGAGATTTCATAAATCTCATCATAGTGAATGACATAAATATCTTTTAACTCACCATTTAATGTCACTTCAGAACGCATTGAAAAAACTTCCAACATCGTATCTGGGCCTTCATCTAACTCATAAGGTTTATCGTTGGTCATGCTAGGATTTAACTCAACCCACATGGGCAAATTCTCTTTACCAACATAAACGTCAGAAAAAGGCGGAACAGCCACATGCTTCTGCTGAGTACCGTTCAACAAAGACACCGCGGTATTTCTGTCCTTGAGCATGCGATTTTCAGCGTAAATCATTTCTATATTTTCAATCATTGAAGTAAACATAGAAAAGTGAAAAGCAATAATAGCGAACGCCACAATAGAGAAATATGTAAAGGTTAATTGCTTAGCCGTTTTAATGTGTTTCATTCTTAATCTTCTGCCACAAGACGATAACCCACTTTAGAAACCGTACGCAAATAGGCATGCTCAAATGGTCGATCAATTAAGCTGCGTAATTGATAAATATGACTACGCAACACCTTGCTGTCTGGCTCTTCATCGCCCCATAACGCATCGCACACCTCTTCTTTAGACACCACATCGGGCGCTTTTTGAATCAAGCATTTTAAAATCGTGTACTGAGAGGGATTTAAGGAATAACGACTGCCTTCTCGCTGTAATATCCTTGTCCTCATATCCAATGATAAATGACCAAAGGTCAGCATCTTATTTGCCACACTACCTTTACGCCTTCGAACCAGAGCCTGCAATCGAGAATCAAGAATCTCCAAATCAAAAGGCTTAATCAAATAATCGTCGGCTAAATGCTCAAAACCAGACAGAATATCGTCTTTCGTATCACGCGCCGTCAGCATCAGGATCGGTGTATCAATCCCCGCTTCGCGCAACGATTTGCAGACGGTTAAACCATCCATTTTGGGCAACATAACGTCTAAAATAATCGCATCATAATGCTCCGTTTTTGCCAACTCATACCCTTGCAGGCCATTGCTCGCATAATCCAACACATAATTTTTGATTTCAAAATAATCAAAAATAACGCCAGCAATGTCTTTATGGTCTTCCACTAACAATAATTTCATCGTTATCTCAACAATCCAAAATGCCAATATAAAAAGAGTGGCCTAATAAAGGCCTATTGTCACATAAAAGCATGAAAAAAAAGTGAATCACCTTTTTGCGACAAGACAGTGAGTAGGATGAGCTCAAGAACCTTTTCCTGAGCAGGAGAGCCGCCATGAAAGCCATCCAATACAAACACTATGCAAACGTTAAACAGGCCGCAAAAGAACCCAAAGTCAAAGCCCAGCCTTTCGTATCCGTGATTATTCCCTTTCTAAACGAAGCGGATGTCTTGGCCGTATGCCACCAACGCGTCTGTGACGCTCTTTCTTCACTCCAGCAGCCTTGTGAAATCGTCTATGTTGACGACGGTAGCACCGACGCCAGCTGGGCATTAGTCAGCCAGTTGAAACATCCTTTACATCAAGTACGCAGCTTACGCCTAAGCCGAAATTTTGGCAAAGAAGCGGCGATGAGTGCGGGTATGAAAATCGCTGAAGGACGCGCTATCATTTTATTGGATGCCGATTTACAAGACCCACCAGAATACATCCCAGAAATGGTAAAAGCGTGGCAAGATGGCGCCCAAGTGGTCGAGATGCAACGCCGTGAACGCCACGGTGAAAGCTGGGTTAAACGCACCACGGCTCATTGCTTCTATCGTTTTATGTCAAAAATAAGTGACCACCCAATAACCGAAAATGTTGGCGACTTTCGCTTGATGGATCGAAAAGTCGTGCAAGTCATCAACACTTTGCCAGAAAGAACGCGCTTTATGAAAGGTTTGCTGGCTTGGCCTGGTTTTACTCGTAAAATACTCACCTTTGACCGCGATCCTCGCTTAGCAGGTAATACCAAATGGAATTACCCAAAACTCATCCATTTAGCGCTGGAAGGGATCACCTCGTTTAGTACCAAACCCTTACGCTGGGCGACCATGGCAGGTCTGACAACATCGGCCATCGCGTTTATCATGGCATTGGTTATTCTTAGCAAAACCCTCGTCTGGGGCGATCCAGTGGCAGGTTATCCATCCACTATTCTTGTCGTATTATTTTTAGGCGGCATTCAGCTTTTATCCATTGGTGTACTTGGGGAATACGTTGGCCGATTATTCATTGAATCCAAACAACGCCCCTTGTTTGTACTTATGGAAAACACCCTAACCAAACCAACTCTTCACTCTGTGGACGCTGAATAATGCAAAAACCAATGCTCTCTCTCCCTTCTGCAAAAATGCTGCTTATCTTACTGATCAGCACATTGACATTGCGCTTGCTGTCACTTGCTCTGTACCCATTAATGGACACCACCGAAGCACGCTATGGTGAAATGGCACGTATCATGTTTGAAACGGGCAATTGGGTCACCCCCATGTTTGACTACGACGTGCCCTTTTGGGGAAAACCCCCTCTTTTTACTTGGCTCAGCAGCCTAGGTTTCAGTCTATTTGGTATAAATGAATTTGCGGCACGTGTACCACACCTTCTCGTTGGAATAGGGGTTATCGGCTTAGTGTACAAACTCGGCAAAGACCATTTTCAGTCCACCGCCATGGGTATTTTTAGTGCGAGTATTTTGGCCTCGACTGTCTCATTCATTGTCTTAAGTGGCGCGGTCATGACAGATACCGCTCTGACTTTTTCGATCGCACTCAGCATGGTCAGCTTCTGGCAAGCATGGAACAACAAAGGCAAGGTCTGGGGCTATTTATTCTTTGTCGGTCTGGCCTTAGGCATGCTGTCAAAAGGCCCATTGGCGCTGGTATTAATTGGTATCAGCCTAAGCGTATGGTTATTTCCCAATGCGCGCTGGAAAAAACTATGGCGCACGCTACCTTGGGGTGTGGGCACACTGCTCTTTCTGCTCATCTGCATGCCTTGGTACATTGTTGCAGAATACAAAACACCGGGGTTTTTAGACTATTTCATCATTGGCGAGCATATTAAACGTTTTATCGTCAGCGGCTGGCAAGGCGATCTTTATGGCAGCGCACACGAAAGAACACGCGGTACAATTTGGGTATACGCTTTAATTTCTATGCTGCCATGGAGTCCATTGGTTATTTGGCAGTGGATTCGCTCGATCAAAGACGACAAAGACGTGGAAGAAAGCCCAGATGGCTTTGGTAGCTTCTTGCTGATGTGGATGCTATCGCCGATGATTCTATTCAGTTTCTCGGGTAATATTTTAGCCAGCTACGTGATGCCAGCTTTGCCAGCAACCGCGCTATTAGTTGTGCATTTGCACCACCAGAAGCCGCTCGCCAACTGGATCTACAAAGTAGGGTTTATAACGCCTATTTTACTGATTATTCTCATCAGTGTTCTGCATTTTGATTGGGTTGAAAAACGTTCCGAAGACAGAATATTAGCCGTCTGGAAACAACAACCTGAAGCCACACAAAGCGATTTATTCTACTTGCATAAACGCCCATTCTCGGCACAATACTATTCGGCCGGTAAAGCCAAACAACGCTCTACAGACTTAGATTCTTGGCTACCATCACAACACAAGCCATTTTTCATCGTACAAGGCAGCAAGGAGCATACTGTCTATGTGAACTGGTCATGTGAAGAGCGAAACACAACAGGCAAAAAGAGCCTGATATATTGTAAATAAGATCTCTAAACAAACTGTCTTTCGAACGTTCGAAAAAAAGGAGCCCTTCATACGGCTCCTTTTTAGTGTGCTAAAACCAAATGCTATACAGCAACCGATCCATAACTGGGCTCACTGTGTGAATGATTTAACGCATCTTGCGCATGGGCAATGTACATAATAGCCGCCCCTTTTTCTTCAAGTAACGACTCCACCACTTCACCTTTCCAAGCAATTTTTCGCTCATCGCGAGGTGACACGCCAATGTGTTTGCGATAGCAGCGGCTAAAATGCGGCGTCGAAATAAAACCACAGGCCATGGAAATTTCCACAATCGACATGTTCGACTGTTTTAATAATTTGCGCGCTCTTTCAAGTCTTAAACGCAAATAATAGCGGGAAGGAGAACAATCTAAATGACGATGGAACATTCGCTCGATTTGACGGCGGGACACATCCACAAAAGTGGCTAATTCGTCTAGCTCAATGGGTTCTTCTAAGTTGTTTTCCATCAACTCAATCACATCCACCAACTTAGGCGTACACATACCCACACTATTAAATTGGCGCATTGGCATACGTTGCTGATCAGATTCACTGCGGATACGATCACAAATAAACATATCAGAGATGGCATTCGATAATTTAGGGCCGTGCTGCTTGGTCATCATGTTCAAAAACATGTCCATCGGCGCGCTGCCACCAGAAGACGTAAGACGGTCCTTGTCGATGGAGAACAACTTATTATTGCAATTTACCTTCGGAAATGCTTCTTGCAACGCCGTGAGACATTCCCAGTGCACACTGCATTGGTAGCCATTCAATAACCCTGCGTAAGCAAGCACATAAGCGCCTGTACAAATACCGGCTAACTTAATTCCTTTACGTGACTGCTTTGTCAACCAAGAAACCTGCTTGGCATTAAACGCTCGTGTAATATCAACACCACCAGCCACAACAATAAGATCGAACTCGGCTTTATCTTCCATGGACACATCTGGTGTCAATACTAGGCCGTCACTGGCGGTGACAGGCTGACCTGTTTCTGAAATTAAGGTCCAACTGTACAGCTCTTCTGCCGAGAGTTGATTGGCCATACGTAATGGCTCTATCGAAGAGGCCAGTGCAATCATAGTAAAATGATCCAACAACAAGAAACCCACTCTCGTCTTATTCCTTGCATCAAACATCGTCGCTGAGTTATCCGCCATACATTCATCCTCGTTTACATACTTTAACTAACACAGCAAGACTTAGGCCAAGTCCTAAACTTCTGTCAGCAGCACTTATTTTTATTTTTAAAGGAAATCCAACACGCCCATTTGCACGATAAAAACTAATATAGTGCTATTTCATTTAATACGCTTCCGTTTTTTTACTCGCTTATCGACGAAAAAACCACCTCGACGAACCAATTTAAATCACAACGCTTCGTTATTGCGCACTACCGCCATCACAGCGACCGCTGACTAGAAAATAATTAGAATTCAATAACCACATCTGTTTTTGGTACGGTACAACAAGACAACACATAACCGGCCTCCACATCGTCGTCGGTAATCCCACCATTATGGTCCATCTGAGTTTCTCCCCCCTTCACCAGTACCTTACAGGTACCACAAATCCCCATGCCACAGGCCTTGGGTATCATCAAATCCAACCTAGCGGCGGCATTATGAAGCGTTTCTCCTGCCATAATCTGGATACTCTTACCGGAGCCAGAAAATTCCACTCGCAATAAATCGGTCTGATCAAAAGCCTCGGCCTCAGCCTGAGCCACTTCCGCCTGCTCTATTGCCTCTTCAACAACCTCGACGGGCGTCGCACCAAATGACTCCTCATGATACCGCTTCATGTCAAAACCTCTTGCTTGTAGTAAGGTTTTCACAGCGTTCATATAAGGAGCAGGGCCACAACAATAGATTTCGCGCTCCATAAAGTCGGGAGAAATCATGTCCAACTTGGCCGCATCCAAATAGCCACGATAGCCTTGCCACGGCAAGCCGTTTTCCATGCGTTCAACAATCAGATACAAACCAAAATTATCCAAACGCGCGGCCATATGATCTAACTCGCGAGAATAAATCACATCACGAGGTGAACGCGCACTATGAATAAAAGTCACATCCACATCCGCATTGGTATCAAACCACCAGCGTGCCATCGACATGACCGGCGTAATGCCGACTCCGCCAGACAATAGCAATACCTTATCCGCTGGAAAATCAATACAGTTGAACTGTCCAACAGGGCCATGTACAGCCAACTCATCCCCCACTGACATATTGTCGTGCAACCAATTCGACACCTCGCCACCCGGCACTCGCTTCACCGTAATCGAGAAACTGTAAGGTACAGACGGAGAGCTTGAAATCGTATAAGAACGCATAACCTGCTTGCCTTCTATCTCCAGCTCTAACGTCACAAATTGACCTGGCTTAAAGAAGAACATCACCGGCTGCTGAGCCATAAAGCAAAAGGTTTTAACGTCCCATGTTTCATGAATGATCTTCACACAACGAACATTGTGACGTCCGTTAACCCACGTTTGTGTATTGACGGGTGCTAAATAATCGGCTGTAGCGGAGGCGTTGGAAAAGTTGGCCATAGTAATCTCTCTCGTTTAAATGTCGCGTTGCACCGGTAATACATTGTTCCTGTAATACACTGCTCCTGTAATACACTTCTATACCGTTAAATGGGTAATAGAAGGCACCGTTTGAGCGCATTTTGGATCCAGTTGGCTATTCCAAATTACCTCTGCGCGACAAATACTTGCTCATGCCAGTCAACGCCAGTAAACACAGGGTCTTACGGGTCGATTTAAATACCATCTGATGTCGTGAATAGGCATTTCTTTCGCACCCAGTTAGGCGACTATAACCTTGCAATTTATCGCCACTGTTAAACAGTCCATCAATCTTTTTGTCATGTAAGGCCCAGAAAGATGAATCAACACGACCTATTAAATGTACGTCATGCTTCCGTTAATGAAGCGAAAATCGCCATGTCTGAAACCCTCGAAAAACGCGCCAGTAATTACTCACTTGACGCCGCTCTCTACAACGACCCACACATGTTTCGAATTGACATGGAAGAAATCTTTCAAAAAGAGTGGCTTTTTGTTGGTATGAGCAGTGAAATCCCCAAAAAAGGCGACTACTTCACGGTCGAGATTGGGCAAAATCCTGTGCTTATTTTGCGTGACGCCGATGGCAACATTAACGCGTTTCACAATACCTGTCGGCACCGTGGCTCAGTTATTTGCACCCAACATAGAGGCAAAGTCGCCAATCTCGTCTGCCCTTATCATCAGTGGACTTACGACCTAAAAGGCAACCTACTGTTTGCAGGCACCGAAATGGGCCAAGAGTTTGATACAAAGCAACACGGGTTAAAAGCAGCCCATTGCAAAACCGCGGGTGGGTTTATTTTTATCTGTTTGGCTGAAACCGCGCCAGACGACGAGTTTCATGACTTTTTATCCACTCTCAATGACTACATGGAACCCTACGACGTAGAAAATACCAAGCTGGCAGTTGAATCAACCATGATTGAAAAAGCCAATTGGAAACTGGTCATTGAAAATAACCGCGAATGCTATCACTGTGCGGGAAGTCACCCAGAACTACTCAATACCCTACTTGAATGGGACGATACCGAAGACCCAAGAGCACCGCAGGACTTTTTAGATCACTACAACGCCCAAGCCGCTCAATGGGATAAAGAAGGCATTCCTCATAAGCTAAAAAGCTTTGGCGCAGTGCAACGCAATCGAATCGTGCGTATGCCGCTTAAAAAAGGCACACAAGTCATGACTATCGACGGATCAGCGGCGTCTATCAAAACCTTGGGACGCATTCAAAATCGTGAACTTGGCTCAATGCGCATCCTGCATTTGCCTAACTCTTGGAATCACATGCAATCGGATCATTTTGTGGTGTTTCGTGTATTGCCGGTTTCAGCGCAAGAAAGCATAGTGACGACAAAGTGGTTTGTGCACAAAGACGCTGTCGAAGGCGTGGATTATGATCCAGAAAAACTGCGTCGAGTTTGGGATGCTACCAATGAGCAAGACAAAATACTTGGGGAACGCAATCAGCGTGGCGTGAACTCCATTGGTTATCAGCCAGGCCCCTACTCCAATACGTTTGAATTTGGCGTGATAAACTTTTTGAACTGGTACTCCAACACCACTCGCAACAATTTATCTTCAAACAATTTATCTTCAAACAATTTATCTTAAAACACTCTATCCTCAAGATAGTCTCACTCAACCTGCGGTGAAAAGTGGCCCATCAAGCGCCCTTTTCACCGCATTTTTTTGAGCTTATAGGCAACTTAATAACGTATAAACAGTCAATACCTTAGGCAAACAGCATTGTACCGCCATCATTATCGTTAATATGGCACACAGTACCATCTTAGTTTGTCTTGCTGTATCGTCATGTCACATCACATAACGTAAGAGAGTCTATATGAACAAACCCTACAACACGCTCACACCATTTGAAGCTAATGTGATCATACATAAAGGCACAGAACGCCCCTTTACCGGTGAATACACAGACACCATGGAAGGCGGCTTATATGTTTGCCGCCAATGCGACAGCCCCCTTTATACTTCAGAGCATAAATTTTTATCTCATTGTGGTTGGCCAAGTTTTGATGACGAAATCCCCAATGCGGTAAAACGCGTACCCGATGCCGATGGTCGACGCATCGAAATCGTCTGTGCCAACTGTGAAGGCCATCTTGGTCATGTTTTTGAAGGTGAAAGACTCACAGAAAACAACATACGCCACTGTGTCAATTCCATCTCAATGAAGTTTCTCCCTAACGACTGAACCAAGCAACGCACAAAACCTGTTCATATTGCAGTGCCATATTATAGTGGCACTGCGTTATAACACGGATAGATCACAATAGAATCATTCAGTAGACTTTTGGCAAATCATCCCACTTAGTCGTGTAAGCTGGCGATAAATGTTCTCGTTTCATTGACCACTGTGGCGACACGCCTTGTGAGGCAAAAAAAACCTGGCCAATGCCACTGCGGTTGATCTTATCCATGACACTCATTAAGGCTTTTGAATTGGCTTTCGTATTATCGACGCATAGGAAGTCTTGCTGAAACGTCCCCTGTTCATAAAAATCCGCAAGCATGACACCCGCCTTGGCATAACGGTAGCCAGCACGATACAAGCGATGAAAAATGACCTCAGCGACCGCTAATAAGTCTCGTGTATCATTGGTTGGATTCGGCAGCTCCACAGTAAGCGACTTTGAATACTGTGGTTCGTTTGGGATAAAGGGACTGGTACGAATAAACACACTGACCACGCGACAAAAACGCTGTTCGCCACGTAACTTCTCAGCGGCACGGGTCATATATTTGGCAATGGCTTCACGCAATTCACGCTTATCTGTAACTTTATGGCCAAATGATCGACTGCAAATGATCTGCTGTTTGGTAGGCCTAACCAATTCTAAATCCAAACACGACACGCCATTCAACTCTCGAATCGTTCGCTCCATCACCACAGAAAACTCACTGCGCATCACTTTAGCGTTCGCGTTTGCCAAATCCCATGCCGTATGAATCCCCTTTGCTTTGAGCTTTGCTGTCGTTCGACGACCAACGCCCCACACATCACTCACATCCACCAAAGCCAATAAGCGTTTTTGCCTATCTGGATTCATCAAATCCACCACAGCCCCCGTTGCGGGGTATTTTTTCGCCGCATGATTCGCCAACTTCGCCAAGGTTTTAGTGGGCGCAATACCGACTCCGACTGTGATGCCTGTCCATTTATCGATCTTTGCTTTTACTCGTTGAGCAAACGCCAGCAAATCTGCCACATGCTCGACACCGGTTAGATCCATAAAGGCTTCATCAATAGAATATATCTCAAGCCGCGGCGCCTCCTCTTCTAACGTCATCATCACCCTATTCGACATATCAGCATACAAGGCATAATTCGACGAGAAACACACAACACCGTGTTTTTTTAGCGTGTCCTGAACCTGAAAAACAGGTACGCCCATTTTAATACCCAGCGCTTTTGCCTCTTTAGAACGCGCAACGATACAGCCATCATTGTTAGACAACACCACCACAGGCGTGTGCTTTAGATCAGGCCGAAACAACTTCTCGCAACTCGCGTAAAAATTATTGCAATCCACCAAAGCAAAAACCGTATTCTTAGCCGCGCTCATATTTGCGAACCACACCCGTGACCACACCGAAAATTTCCAAACCCGACTCCTCGGTAATATGAATCGCCTTATAGGCTTTATTCTTCGGCCGCAGCAATACATTAGGGTTCAACTCTAACGTTTTCACTGTCATTTCCCCATGGATACAAGCAATGACAATATCCCCGTGTCGAGCCGTTAACGAACGGTCTACCACCAAAACATCACCCGAATAAATTCCAACATCAATCATCGAATCACCCTGAGCCCGCACATAAAACGTCGCATTAGGATGCGCCACACAAAACTCATTCAAATCCAACGATTTCTCAACAAAATCCTGGGCAGGCGAAGGAAACCCCGCCGACACAGAATCCACATAAAGCGGGATTCGCACACTGTTGGCCGCAATAAACGCCGCCGACTCAGACACACCAAGATACGTCACACGCATAATCAACACCAATTACTGTATGGATATACAGTATAATTTCAAATCATAGAAAAGGCCAAGTGAATTTTTGAAAGAAGGTACTCAACGCAATACAGAAGCACTTTCTGCAGACACAAAAAAACCACCGAAAGGTGGCTTGAAAGTATCAAAAAATATGTATTTTCATCATAAAAAGATTTGTCAGGTTTTTGTCACACGATGATTTGAAATATGACTCTTCCTATTTATACGAACCGAAATCAGATGGGATTTCAATACTATTTTTCATCTGACCCTAAATTCTACCTTTCACTCTAGAGGTTCATAGTTAACTTGGTTTCGGCCATTTTGCTTTGATTTATAAAGCGCGCTGTCCGCCGCTTTGACCACAGCCCAATTATCCGAATCATTCGCGTAACTTTCGCCAGGTATTACGGTGCTATATCCTATGGATATTGTCACATTATCGTATTTAGCCTCTGGAGCATGAGTAAGCCCCAGCTGTTCTATCGAATAAAGTAAATCAAAAAGCAATCTATTAGCACCTTCAACATCGGTATTCGGCAGAATAAAAGCAAATTCTTCACCACCATATCGAGCGGCAAGATCTGTTGAGCGTTTTATACCATTTTCTAATGTTAATGCGATGCTTTTAATACATTCGTCACCTTCTATATGACCAAAATGATCATTGAATTTTTTGAATTCATCAATATCAATAATCACGACAGTAAGGGGTTCTTGTTCCCGCCGGCCACGCTTTAACTCTACTATTAATCTTTCATCAAAAGTGCGCCTATTGGCAAGCCCTGTCATACTATCTGTGTGAGCCAGCTTTTCTAGCAACCTGATCGCTAGATGGTAGTCAAGGTGTGTTTGAACACGTGCCGCTACGACTCTAGGCTTAAGTGGTTTAAGAATATAATCAGCTGCCCCTACGTCAAATACCTTTTCCTCAAAACCCATCTCTGTATGACTGGTAATGAACAATACTGGTATATTTTCTGTTTCTGGGGCATTTTTTAGAATAGAACAAATTTCCAAACCACCAATGTCTGGCAATTCAACATCAAGTAAAATCAAATCGGGTTGTTGTTCTTTTATCGAGGCAAACGCTTGTTTAGCATCTGAGGCAAAACGAATGCGACCAATTTTATTTAAGGCTTTATTCAACGCCATTACAACATTATTGTCATCATCAATAATGAGGATATCAGAGAGAATTCTATTCGCTTTTATCATGTCAATTTATTGCCCTAAAAACAGTTAAAGGGAGCTTAGGATGTCTATAGCTTCTTTGTAGTTAAGTTTTTCTAAACTCTGTTGAAGCGCTTGAAAACGCACTTCCCCCAAAACCTCATGAAACGACGCACTGTGCTCATCAAACTCTTCTAATGCGCTTAAATCCTGTGCTTCTAGCAGTGTCAAAATATGTTCCACTGTCTCTGATTGAAGTATAGGAACCTCGCCTTTAGAAGGTACTGAATCAAGCTTTTCTTTCTTCCAAGCGGTTAATATAACTGAACTGGCTTGCTGCAATTCTTGCAAAGCAAAGGAGAGCTCTACTAACACATGTTTTGCAGGATTATGGTCAGAACGTAATAATGTTTCGGCTTGAGCAGCAAGTTGCTGTATTTTGTCCGAACCAACCATGCCGGAAACACTTCTCAGTTTATGCACTTGAGATGCCGCTTCGAGTCGCAAGGATGCAGAATCAGGAGCGTCTATCTCCTCGTCAGGCGCTAAGGCTAAGTTGGCATATTCTTCTAATAATCGGCCAAGCGTATTCAAGAAAAGAGCTTTATCTCCAAGCAACATACTTTTTGCTGTCGCACTATCTAATCCAGTTATGGTAGGCCATGTATCTGATTCATGAGGCATTTCAGGCTCAGTTGAATTAAAAGGCTCTATAATAGCGACTTCTTTACCACGATAAACCTCTACCAACCCACGTAATGTATTAATTAACTTTGAGGGGTTGATGGGTTTTGTCAGGAAATCGTCCATACCAGCCGCTAGCGCACGGTTTTTTTCTTCTGTCAATGCTCCAGCCGTTAGCGCAA
Source organism: Marinomonas hwangdonensis (assembly GCF_003721245.1). Lineage (GTDB taxonomy): Bacteria > Pseudomonadota > Gammaproteobacteria > Pseudomonadales > Marinomonadaceae > Marinomonas > Marinomonas hwangdonensis. Next base: position 83,568 of record NZ_RIZG01000002.1, read on the forward strand.
CAATAGGCAGTGAAGTCAGTCCTAAATCGTTTCTAATTCTTATTGTTGTTTCAAGCCCATCAATACCGGGCATTTGAACATCCATCAATACCGCATCATAGTCATTTAAAGAATCCTCTAATAATACCAAGGCTTCTTCACCGCTGTTTGCAGTTTGCACCTGGGCACCATTGTGCGTTAACACATGGCTGACTACGATGAGGTTCGTATCACTGTCATCCACAACCAACAAACGCATATTAGGTAACCATTTTGCTCCTACCGCATCGGCACGAGTCGATTGCAATACGCGTTTAGAATTACCTGTGGTGAGAGTTACCACATCGTTTACAGCATTAAACAGCGATGATACTTCTACTGGTTTTACTAGAAAACTGTCTACATAATGATCAGGATCGTGCGTTGCAATAATCTCTCTATCATGTGCTGACAGCATAAGAACAGCCGGAATATTTTCTCGTCCAATTTTACTCGCCAACGTTTTCATGGCTTCTAACCCATCCATTATAGGCATTTGCCAGTCAACTATCATGGCATCGGGTGGGCGCAAATTGCTTTCTTGACGAGCAATGTAAACGTCTATTAGCTCAGCTCCATTGCTAACAACTTCAGAGCGCCACCCAAGAGACCGTGTCATTTTCTGAAGTTGCAAAGCATCTACGGGGTCATCTTCGGCTATCAGCACGAAAAGCGTTTGGCTCTGATCTGCTTGTGCCAAAACTTCTTCGTGTGTTGAAACTTGTAGAGGTAAATCTACCCAGAACTGACTGCCTACATTCTCAGTACTTTCCATGCCGACTTTCCCCGACATTAAAGTAGCCAATTGGTGAACGATAGATAACCCGAGACCTGTACCACCAAACCGACGGCTGGTACTAGAATCAGCTTGAGTAAATGGCTTGAACAAACGGAATTGTGCCTCGGGTGAAATACCAATTCCAGTATCGACAACCGTAAAGCGAACATTGGTATGGCTATCAGGCAACACTTGGTCAGTATCTTCTACTTTGACACTGATAGAAATCTTGCCAATTGTGGTAAATTTAAGCGCGTTACTAACTAAATTGGCCAATATTTGGCGTAATTTAGTGCTGTCTGTGATTACCCACGATGGCAGTTTAGAGTCTAAATCAGAATAGAACTGCAAATTTTTTGCTTCGGCCTGTATGGCAAACACACTCGAAACTTCTTCACATAACTCGCGTAATTCGACAGGCTGAGCTTCTAGCTCCATTTCATTCGCTTCTATTTTTGATAGATCCAATACATCGTTAACTATCCCCAACAAAGACTTGCCAGAAATCTGAATCTTCGACACTAATTGGTGTTGTGACTCTGTTAATTTTTCCTCAGCCAACAAATAGCCTAAACCAATAATGGCATTAAGTGGTGTACGAATTTCGTGGCTAGTATTCGCTAAAAAGGCACTTTTAGCCTGTGTGGCGAGTTCTGCATCACGTAACGCGTTTTTAAGTTTCTCTTCCACTTTTAGTCTTTCAGTTATGTCACGCACGGAGGCTGTTACCAAGAGTTGTTCATCTAAATATACCGCACTTAAACTTATCTCTATTGGGAATTCGTCACCATTGCTATGGTACGCAACACATTCTTTAGCACTCCCTTGATCTACTGCTTGATGATTCCTCACCCTATCGATTATGTTTGATTCATTCACTTGTCTAGAATATTCTGGTAATAATTTTTGTATTTCTTTCCCTTCTAATTCCAGTCGATCATAGCCAAACACATTCTCAGCTTGGGCATTAACGACCTGAATTATCCCTAACTCATCAATAACAAAAGTGGCATCGGGGGCCGAGTCCAATAGACCTTTGAACCTCGTCATTTCTTTATCGTATTGCAATTCTCTTTGAGTATTCCAAAGATTTCTTTGACGAATTTTCCCACTCAGCCACATCCAATATTGAACGATGACACCAATCAAACCAATCAAAAGGAGAGCGACAAGTACACTTCCAATGGTGATTACCATGTCTCTATAAACGAAGAATTGGGAAACAACTGAATATATCTTTATTACCCGTTCATTAGACTTCTCACTTAATGAGAAGTCACTTTCGCTCGCAAACACCCTCCCCTGCTGACCATTAAAAGCGGTGAAATCAAAGTGATTCAAACCATAAGAAAGATCGACTGGCTGAAATTCATTCTGCCATCGATTAGAATTACCATACTCGAAAGTGAAATTTTTTGCTGAATTAGGGTGTAGTAAAAAGTCCCCCTCGTTATTGGTAATGTATAACTTTGTTTCGGGTGTCGTGTTATTTGTGACTTTTTTTAGAAAACGATCGGCATTGACATTGATGATGATAATACCTAACGGCCGACCGTCAGCATAAAATACTGGCGTAGAAAAGCGCCAAACAGGTCTCATCGGTTGTTCAATTTTACCAAACTCACGATTCAAATTAATATCCGATTGAAAAACACTTCCACGACCAACGCTAAGTGTTTGGCCAATATAAGGTTCATTTTCTTTAGACTGGAGTAATGCTTCATCAAACTCATCAAGCTCATCGCTATTACGCTGCACTTTGACTCGTTCTCGCCAACCATTAGCTGCTTCAATAAATCGTACTTGATACACATCCGTCTTAGACAACATATAGGCTTTAAAGATGTCTGTTAACCTTTTGTCAGACTGAGACAACAAAACTGGCATTTCATCTAGTCTATTTGCGTCGCCAACCGATGACATTAATTCCGTTATTGGTTGTGAACGAGCAAGAAAAAGAGTATCTCGACGATATTGGCTCGCTTCTTCGTCGAAGGTTGAAATTGCAGACTGTTTTATTGCCGACAAATGGTTTACCACTTCAGCAAAGCGGCTTTGTGTAATGAACCAAACTGATACTAAGAATGTAAGGACAATTAACACCATCCCAAATGGGCAAGATTGCTTAAATTGAGGACTTTTTAAAAAAGCCACAATACTTTTGAGATTCAGTTGATAGATCTCACTACTATGATCAATCGTCGTCGGATTAGAACGTAATAAATTAATCACAAAAAGAGCCAACAAAGTTAGCCCTAACCCCAAAATAATCACCCAACCGACATTTAATGTTTTTATTTGGTTGACAGCTTGCGTTGACGGCATCAGATCCATCTTCCAATGCTGGCCCAGTACAAAAATAGTACGAGACATGGCGTTTTCTATGGAACTGGATGATTGGGTATTATCTGAACGATAAAAAGGTTCGTCTTCTGTTAAGTTGGTCAAGGTTACCGACGCTTGATCAGTTAAGGACTCAAGATGCGCCAGTACCTCATCAATGATTAATGGAGCGTAAGACCAGCCGATAACGGCTGACTCCCGATCCTCTGCGGTGTTTAGAACTGTACCGTCAGAATAGATTGGCAAAAGTACCAATGCGCCTTTCCTCGGCTTTTTATTTGCTTGTACTAGGGTAATGGGTGCCGTTAAGTACGGTTTATCTTCTCTTGCGGCTAATAATGCCGCGGCTCGTCGATTGGCTTCTGATCCAATATCAAGCCCAATGGCTTGTCTGTTTTTTTCTACTGGATAAATATACTGTATGACAAATCGATCAGTGTCGTGTGGCGTTAAAGCTCGAATGGTAAAGTCAGGCGCGCCATCGGCACGGGCATGTGTAAGAAAAGCGTTTTCTTGTTCTACGGGTACGCGTCGAATGAAACCAAAACCAAGTGCTCCAGGAAACTCACTTCCTACGTCTCGTGTGCCGCTATACGTCTCAAATTGTTTTCGGGTAACGCTATCGACGCCTGCGGTAACAATCGCCCCTCTGGCACCACGCAGTCCATATTGAAAGTGCTGAAAATGTTGCTCTATAAGGGTCTCTGTTTTATTCGCTAGGTTGTTTGTGTATAAATTGACCTCGTAGTTATTTTTATAGTCTACAATCCACGCGACCGCTGAAGTAGTAAGGATGCCAACCAACAATGGTAACCAACAGGTGAGAAAACCGATTTTTTTACCCTTTTTTAACGTCATAAATCGTAGCTGCCTCTTACTTCATTGGCCATAACGGGTCTCGAAAAATAATAACCTTGCAGATAGGAAACTCCTAGCTCTTTCAGACGGCGAGCTTGATCTAACGATTCAACTCCTTCCGCTACCGATTTTAGTCCCATACTTTGCGCTAATGTCGTGATTGTCTTTACGAGAATCTCATCGGGTTTTTCAATACTAAGCTGTGCGACAAAGGATTTATCAATTTTTAAGACATCAACAGGCAACTCTTTCAGATAGCTCAAGCAAGAAAAGCCTGTGCCAAAGTCATCAATCGAAATGGATATCCCCATTTCTCGGAGCTGTTCCATATCTCGAATCACTTGCTGTAAGCTGTCAAGCATTAAACTTTCGGTTACTTCAAGCTCCACCATTTTCGGGTTTATGTGATACTCATCAATCGCCTTTAGCAAAAAAGGAACAAAATGCGGATCAAAAAATTGTATAGGAGAGATATTCAGACACATTCGAATGTTTAGCCCATCGTCGCACCACCGTTTTAACTGTTCAAAGGCAAGCTGTATCATTCTCTCGCCCAACGGAATAATTAAACGTGTTTCTTCAGCAAGGGGAATAAATTCGATAGGAGATATCAACGAATCGTCTTGCTCTCTGATGCGCATAAGCGCTTCAACTGCCTTTAAAGACCCTGTATTTGCATCCACAATAGGCTGGTATAAAGCGATCACATTATTCGCGGCAATAGCCGATTTAAGCTGCATATAGAGCCGTCTGCGAGATATAAACTTAGACTCCATATCTTCAGAATAAAAGCAAAAACCTTCTCGCATCACATCTGTTTTTGCCCTATTCAACGCCGCATCCGCATGCAACATTAAGGTTTGACCGTCAGTGGCATCATCGGGATAAACACTTAACCCCATACTCAGTGAGAAATTATTTATTTCAGGGTACAGAGTCGTTAGCTCCATTACATGTTCTCTGATCGCGACGGCCAAATTAGCCAAATCACTAGGTTGCTCTAAACCAGGCACCAGTACCATAAATTCATCTGCGTTATGTCGACTAAGTGTTTCATTTTTTTGTAACTCAGACTTCATTCGTTGAGAAATTTTTTTAAGCAATGCATCACCAAACTCAAAACCAAATTCTTCATTTATCAGCTTAAAGCGATCAATATCAAACAAAATCAAGCCAACTTTTGTGTTCGTTGTTTGGCACAGTGCCATTTCTGAATTCAGACGTTCCATAAATAAAAAACGATTAGGGAGATTTGTTAACTGATCGTATTGCAGGGTATGAGACATTTTAAGTGCCATGGCACGAGACTCATTAATATCATCAAATACAATCACAGAACCAATCACTTCTCCCTCCTCAGATACGAGAGGGGCAGCACTGTCTTCAACGGCTATCCAATGACCATTTTGTTTCATCATTTGGCAGTTAAGCGCCATACCGACCACTCGATTTTCTTTCATGGAGATGCGAACAGGATTTGTGTGTACTGGACCGTCCTCTCCAATTCTTAGTGGCATCACTTCTTCAATAAAGCGCCCCACAGCATCCTTTGACGACATTCCAATCATCAATTCAGCGGTCGGGTTCATATAGGTGATTTAAGCATCTTTATTTGTCGTAATAACGGCGTCACCAATCGAATTAAGCGTCACTTGTGCATGTCGGTAGACTTCCAGTAATTCACGCTTTCTATTGAGTAACATTAAATGCGTATTAACACGCGCAGCGACAATATCAGGTTGTAACGGTTTGGCGATGAAGTCGACAGCACCTTCTCTAAGGCAAAGCAGCTGATCTTCAACAGAGTTGTATGAGGTAATAAAAATGACGGGGATGTGACGAGTAAATTGATTATTTTTTAACTGAGCTAACACCTGGTGGCCGTTAAGATCGGGCATATCTATGTCTAACAAGATGACATCTGGGCGAATCTTAATAGCCTGCTCTAAGGCCGCTAATCCATTCTGCTCAAAAAAAACCTGCCCAATAACTTTAAGCACTGTATGTAAAATAGTAATTTGAGTTGAATCGTCGTCAACCAAAAGGATACGAGGTGATGTGTTACTTCGTGAAAACATATACTCTCCCGTCAACTCTTGATCACAATCGTAATTATTAGCATCCCCACGAAAATATTACTATCCCGACTTTAGTTTTAGCTGAATATAAGTCAGGCAACCTCTAGCAGTAAAGATTTATAGCAACGATAAGCTTGGGAGCTGTGCTCGAGTTGACTTTAGTGATTATGCATTTGGTAATATGTAAGGATACATTCTTACGGTGACTTGCCTTCTTCATAACTGCCCATACTTCAGCGTACTATAACTATAAACCGTAGTTTAAATAAGAATAATGAATGAGGAATGGTCTAGCTTGAAACAAAACTCAAACTCTAAGGTGCTTCAGCACATCATTGTTGGCGCATTTTTTAAGGCTTTAGCAACTGGAGATATTTTGTTCGAGTTGTGCTTACGAAAGTTAGGGTTGTACGTTCACTTATCTTGTAAGTGGTAACTAAATAACAACTTAAAGGTAGACTATGGCATCATACAGTGCAAATTTGACAGCTTATGCTTCAATTAATATAGCGGGAATTTAGGTGGCATCTCTACCAGCCGCACCTCGGCACACAAGTCCACCGCTGTGGCTGCTTCCTTCCGGACCTGACCAGATTAACGGTTTATTGTTGCGAGGGGACCAGCAGAGACACCATAGAGGAGGCTCGTTGACCTTGGTGCGCAATTATACGCAGCCCTATTGAAATATCAACCGGCTTTCTTATGTATTTTCAAATGGTTAAACTCAGTCGCAATTTTTTGCTCTTCAGATTGTTACTGCGCTTTCTTTATTAAGACACGTTATCAATCTATAACGATGCACTTGTTTACGGTAAGATACGCGTCATTAAGAATCATAGGAGTAGCGAGTTGAAGCTATTTGTAAAGAACCTGACCCACGTGGATTTTTCCTATTTTGATGCCAAGCGTGGTTTGTTGGGCGAAAGCTGGCAGACAGACATTGTGCTGACTGGCAAACTAAACGATGAAAGCATGATTTGTGATTTCAGTATCGTGAAAAAACAAATCAAGAAATGGCTGGATGACAATATTGATCACATGTTGGCGATTCCTGCCGAACATGAGGGTTCTATGCTCACGCCGTTGGCCAATGATCGTTTTGCTTTTCTCTTTGATCACAGTAAAGAAACCGCTGACGACAAACGGGTGTTTCAGTGCGATGCGCCAACTCAAGCCATTTGCGTCTTACCCATGACAGAAGTCACACCAGTCGCCGTTGCAAAGTGGGTTGAGTCGCAAATCCTCAATCTGCTGCCCGCGGAGCTAGAGGCGGTTAGCGTGCGTTTTACCCCAGAGCACATCACTGGCGCGCAATACCAATATAGTCATGGCTTGAAAAAACACGCTGGCAATTGTCAGCGTATTGCTCACGGTCATCGCTCTACTGTTGAGATTTACGCCGATGGCGCACGTAACGCCACCATGGAACATGATTGGGCCAAGCGTTGGGAAGATATCTACCTAGGCACCCAAGAAGACTTAGACAAAGAAATCACAGAAAACGACGTGAATTATCACTGTTTCCGTTACACCAGCCAGCAGGGATTGTTTGAGCTAAAAATCGACAGCAATCAAGTTTACATGCTCGATTGTGACACCACGGTGGAGTCGCTTTCAGCCCATATTGCTGATGTATTAGCGGAAGAAAACCCAGGCACGCATATTGAGGCTCATGGCTTCGAAGGCATTGGCAAAGGCGCCATTTCAGAAAAAATACAGGCCAAAAAATGAGCTTAAAAGAGCACGAAAACCTCGCCAAAGGCGAAACACTTTCTTTAGACACGGTATTAGCCAATCTAAAGACTGACGAGCATGGCCTAATCGCGGCTATCGCTCAGCAGCATGACACGGGCGAAGTGCTCATGTTGGCCTACATGAATGAGAAGTCCATTCGAGAAACCTTGGAGACAGGCCAAGTGTGTTATTGGTCTCGTTCTCGCCAAACTTACTGGCGTAAGGGCGAAAGCTCTGGTCACCGTCAGACACTCGTTTCTATGTCGTTTGACTGCGATGGTGATGCTATTTTATTAAAGGTTGATCAAAAAGGTCCCGCCTGTCATACCAATCGACGAGATTGCTTCTTTTTTAAGGTTGACGGTAGTAACGTGATTATTAATTCAGCACCTCAATGCTGACATCTTGATAAGCATTAAAAAAATACGCACCATATTAGAGCGCAAAATAAAACACATCGATCATTTCCTTTATTTTTGCGCTATTTTTGTGCATCATGCTTTCTTGTTCAAAACTAGTGACAAGATCACAAGTGTATCAAGGAGTTGTCCTTGAAAAGATAAAAGCGTTCTCATGACAAAACAGTCATTAGCTGGGTTTTTTATTGGCGACTTAGACGTAATAAAAGAACTTCCAACCTGTTGGCATAAATGCTGCTTTGATGAGGTATCGAAAACCGATTAATTTATTGGATTAAGTATGTTGAACTTGTCAGTACGCACAAAAATACTCTCTCTTATTGCGCTTTTTTCATTGGTTATTGTCGGCATTAGTGTTAGTTCTGCTTTATCAAGCAAATCTGTCTCTTCTGAACTACAAAGTCTCTCTAATCAAAGCTTGGATTTAATCAAAAATCTAGAAAGAAGCAGACAACTATTACTGCAACAATCAGTGGAATTCGAACGTGGTTTTTTCCAAGTTTCCATCGCAAAATCGATTGGGGGCTACGGTACAGAATTAATTGCCGAGTCAGAAGAAAAATTCAAAACCTACACTGATGAACTGTTAATAAGCATTGAAAACGTTAAGGCAACCTTAGCCGTCATGCCAGAGAATGACGGCCTAAATACCCTATTAGAAAAAATCAACACTTTAGAAGAGCAGCAAGCGGCTTTTCTTGAAGCCAGCACAGAAACCTACAGCTGGTGGGTAAAACTCAACACCATGAGAGCCAGTAAACCACGCCGCGCCGCAGACGAAAGCCTAATTGCGGTCAACACCCAAATGGAAGAAATCATAGCCGCCATCGATGAATACAGCACCATCGTCACTCAAAACCAAAACAAAAAGCTCGACCAAACCATCTACACCAGCGCAATTTTGGCGGCGGTGCTGATTATCGGCGGTATTTTAGTCAGTATCATCATTGTAAATGGTATTTGTCGCCCTCTTGTCAAAGCGGTTAAAAGAGCGGAGGGAATCGCAGCGGGTGACCTGGCACAACCTAAAATCAGCAGTACTCGTAAAGATGAAATTGGCTTATTAGAAACCGCCATGGATAAGCTAGTTGCCCAGCTAAGCAGCATTTTACACGACGTAGCCGACTCCAGCACCATGTTAACCAAAGCGGCCAATAGCCTAAACCGCATTACCGACGAATCGTCTGACATGGTGGATCGTCAACAATCTGAAACCAATTTAATTTCGCAAGCAGTACAGGAAATTCAGAGCACGGCTGTGCATGTTTCAGAATCCACTGTCGATGCTAGCCAAGCCGCCCATGATGCAGAAAATGCGGCCAATGAAGGTACCGCAATCGTCGTCGAGACCATTAACAGTATTCAACAACTGGCGACAGATATTGCCTCCTCGGCGGACACCATTAATGAACTGCAAGCCAATACGAAAGAAATCAGCAGCATTCTTAATGTGATCCTAGGCATTGCAGAACAAACCAATTTGCTGGCGTTAAACGCCGCCATTGAAGCCGCACGAGCGGGTGAACAAGGGCGAGGCTTTGCCGTTGTAGCCGACGAAGTACGTCATTTAGCACAAAATACTCAGGACGCCACTCAGCAAATTGAGAAGATGATTGTGCTACTGCAAAATGGCACAGCGTCTGCGGTTAAAGCAATGGCTTCAAGCCACCAGCGCTCTACAGATGCAGTAAACCAAGTTAAGCACGAAGAAGAATCGCTACGAAACATCAACCAATCTGTGTCTAAAATACGCGACATGAACGACCGTATTTCTGCAACAGCGGAAGAGCAAGCCTCTGTAACAGCAGAGGTCAGTCGCAATGTCGCCAACATTACAGAAATCAGTGCACAGACCACTAAGTCAATACACGCCATCAGTGATTCGGCAGAGCAATTGGCCGATTTGGCGACACAGCTGTCTGCTAAAATCAGCTACTTTAAGGTGTAGAATGCTCAAATAAACAAGCGTAAAGTATCCGCTTGAATAAAGATTAAGAGGGAAGTATGTTACTTCCCTCTTTTCGTTTCTCTCTCACTCTTAGGAGACAATCATGTGTCGTTGGATGGCGTATCAAGGCGAGCCAGTCTACCTTGAATCGTTGCTTTTTAAACAAGAGCACTCATTAATTCATCAAAGTTTAAGCGCTCGAAAATCGGAAGTGACGGTCAACGCGGATGGATTTGGATTAGGTTGGTACGATGAACGTGAAGAGCCAGGCCTCTATCATGAAATCTTACCCGCATGGAGTGACAGCAATTTAAAAAGCTTGGCGAAGCACATCAAAAGCGGCTTATTCTTTGCTCACGTGCGCGCCTCAACCGGCACTGAAACCAGTCGGTCAAACTGCCACCCTTTTAGCTATAAAAATTGGCTTTTTATGCACAATGGACAAATAGGTGGTTATGAATCTTTACGCTGGCAACTCGATCGACTCATTCCCGAATACTTGTATAACGCACGTCATGGCGCAACCGATTCTGAACTGATTTTTTTGCTGATGATCGCCAATGGTTTGCAGACTCATCCAGAGCACGCGATCACCACCACACTCAAACAAATCCTAGAAATCATGGACCAAAGACACATTAAAGAGCCCTTGCGTTTTACGTCCGTCTTTTCGGATGGAGAACAAGTCATTGCCGTGCGCTTTTCGAGTGACGAGCAAGCCCCTAGCCTCTACTACAAGGCATTCGAGCACCACATTGTCATTGGCTCAGAACCCCTTGATCATTGCAGTGACAGCTGGACACAAGTGCCCGCGGGTCACATGGCAAGTATAAAACAACGGCAGTTCCAAATACGTCCCATCACTTTAGATTAAGTGCGGGAAGATAATTTGATCAATTGAGTGTGTTTAGGGTTAAACCGCTTTAAACCCACTTCCCCAAAATCCACAAAAATCATTTGTTTATCGTCTCTTTCTTGTCGCACCACGACGCCTTGTCCAAATTGGTCGTGACGAACCTTGTCGCCAGGTTGTAAAAGACTTTTTCCTTCAACACGATGACGAAAGGTCAAGGCGGGTGAAGAGTCGACGGCATTAAGATAACGCTGAAATACGGCGCCCTTGGCGGTATCAATCGGCGCGTCTGCTTTTTGTGTGTACCAAGCATCACAAATGTGACTGACCGCATACGGTTGAGCCTCAAACACAAATCGCGACAACGACAAACTTTTCAGAGCGACGCGAGGAATATCCCCTTGTTTCATGCGTTTATGCTCGTCTGCCGTGGGCGTCTCTAACAATACGAGTTTGTGCTTGGCCCGTGTAATGGCCACATAAAACAAGCGACGCTCAGAAGCCAAATTACTGGCGGCTTGCTTATCAATCGCACTCAAATCTTCCTCATAATAAGGAAAACGCCCTTCTTGCAGCCCTGACAGTAAAACGTGGTCAAACTCTAAACCTTTGGACTTGTGAATCGTCATCAAATGCACGCCATGGCTGTCATCGGTGTGTTTTTCATTCAAACTCGCAAGCTGCTCTAAAATGGATTTAGCGTCACCGCCGACACCCCGCACATAAGCCATGAAGGCATCACAGGTGGCGATTTTCTCTTGGGTCTGAATGTCTTTGCTGCTGGTGCTTTCAAAGTAGCGATAAATACCTAGCTTCTCCAAGGTATGCGCCAACCCCTGAGCAGGATCGGTACGATAAATGCTCAAACTGCGTAACCAATCCGCACGCTCATAGAGCTTTTTGGCGCGCCAACCATCGCTGGCATCCGCAACAGACTCAATAATTTGTGGCAACAAATGCGGTGCTTGCTTGGCTTGCTGAATCAAGGTTTTACGCTGCGCCATGGACCCGCCAAGGCTAGGAATGGTCAGCAGGTATTCAATATCATCCGCATGAAAAAACGCGCTGGGGTTTTCTAATCCACCGGCAATCACCGAAAGATAAGCCATCAGCATACGAATTTGGCGATTTTCCAATAAGGGCGAATCGCCGTGCAGTTGATATGGAACGCCCTTATGCATTAAAGCCAGTTGCACTGGCACCATGTCGCTGTACAAGCGCACTAAAACCGCCGTGTCATTAAGAGCTCGACCTTCTTCGACCCAGGCTTTCAGTTCGCCCAGCAAGGCCTTACCTGTCTTGGGCGCACGAGCAAAGGAAACCCGTGTGCGTGCCCCCGCCCCAATCACTAAGGCATCAGGGTCATTTTCACTGATCACGCTCGATGCCATTAACCCCACTGCATGACCAAAACGGAAACTGGTACTTAATGGATAGGTCACCACATGACCAAAATCCTGATCAAACTGGCTCGCCATGATCTCTGGGCTAGCACCGCGCCATTCATAAATACACTGCTGGACATCCCCCACTATCATCCATTGGCAAGGCGCTGGATAAAGGTGTTTTAGCAACTCATATTGACAAGGGTTAATGTCTTGAAACTCATCGATAAGCAAATAACGAAAATCTGGCACTAAAGCACGCATTCGCACGCGATCGGGCTCGTCTAACGAACCCATTAAGTCGTAGGGATCACTGAGTAAATCGGCAAAAAAACGGATATTATTACGCTTGCGTAGGGTTTCTAATTCGTTATACAGCGCGGGGAAAAACTTACGCTCGTTTGACCAACCCAAGGCTTCAAAGACGATCTGTGCGGGTTGATGCGACGCCTTAACCTGATCAACAAACAACAACGCATCTTCAAGCCAATCTTTCTCATCCAAAATGGCTATTTTCTCGCCACGTCGCGCTAAACGCTGCAACGCCTCGCGCAACATTTTTACTAAGCTGAAATCATCGGTCACCAACTTGGCAGGCGCTAACCAACCCTGCTGCTCCAACCGACGACAAAACTTCATCCCGAACGCGTGAAACGTCATCACACTCGGAGAGCGAAAATGCCCAGCCTGCATAAGTCGTTTACTCAAACGCTCAGAAAATTCCTCTTGCGCGCTCTTGTTGAACATAAACACGCCGATGTGTGACGGATCAACATCTTGAGACAATAAATGCTCGATGCGCGAAATCAAGGTAGTGGTTTTGCCTGCCCCAGCGACGGCGATCACTTTCGCAGGCGTGGTCAGATCGTGATGGACAACAAGCGTTTGCTCATCGGTTAACGAGGTGTTTACCTCTGTATTTGGCGCTACTTGTGTCAAAATAATCGTATCCAGTTTTTCATCATTAACGTACGAGTGTTGAGCGTTTTAATCTTCAAATAAATGTCCAATTTCACGAAAAGCAAGATGCTCCCGACCAGCAATTTTAGCAATGGATTCACCACATACCACTAAGCGACGCTGCACGCGCGCAAAGAAAACGCCGTTAGTGCGTGCAACCAAAGGATAGCTTGAGGTCTCCACCTCATCGTCCATCAGATTAACTACTTCACCGATCACCTCGCCTGCTTCTACTTCCTTGCCAATGGCTTTGTGATAACACACAATGCCAGCGCAAGGCGCTTTGACCAAATCCATAGCGTCCAGCGGATAATAGGCCACCTGACTATCGTCAATCTCGGGCATATCCCCCGCCACCACGCCGCGCAAAATAAGGTAATCAAACAAGGCTTGCGCGTCTTGTTGAGCAAAATCATTGGAAATGTCATTTTCGCCGCGCAATTCTACCGTTAACGAGCGGCTTCCCCAAGGAATCAAATGAGCGTAGTGGGATTTTAGCTCACGCCAGACACTCACATTGGTTTCATCAAACGAGGCGGCTCCCGTTTCCAGCTCAGACAATCCCACTTTTGCTCCTAACAGCGCCAGTAGCGGCTTAAAATGCCCCTCAAATTCTTGCGCCACATAGGCGTGCATATTGGCTTCACCAGAACAATGCAAATCAATCACTTCATCAGCGCCCATCGACAAAGCCAACAAATTTTTCTTCATGCCTAGCAACTCCGTGTGCTCAGGCAAAAGCATCAGTTCTTCATGGATCGCTTTTCGCACCAAGGCGACATTCGTTTCCGGATTGCCCGTGACCTCTTCCTTAATGCGCTTATGCACTTTGGCGCCCAGTTGCGGCCAATTTCGATTAAAATTGCCACCGCCATCGGAAAAGGAAAAACGCCCAGGAATGTAGCCATGAAAATTTTGCCCCAAACCAATTGGATTCGACACAGGCACAATAATGATCTCACCTTGGATGAGTCCTGCTTCATCGGCTTTTTTTAACTTTCTCAGCAAAGCATTCAGCACTAAAAAGCCCGGCCACTCATCGGCATGTAATCCGGCTTGAAAATACATTTTTGGTCGCGCACCAGCCTCACCAAAATGATGCGCTTTTAGGATACGCTGAGTGCCTGGTGTCGCACTTGGCAAAATATGAGAGTAAATTTGATAAGACATAACACCTCGCAAAAGCGGAAAAACATTCGCCCAATTTGAGCCCACATCATGGTACGCTAAAACACTTTTTTAATAAAAGACTGTAATAAACAAGGATAGGTTTGCGTCTAACAGCTCATACAGACTAAAGCCATTTGACAATGTCAGGAGAAAAAAATGAAAAAATCGTTTGTCGCTGTGTCTATCGCGGCTACTCTCGCCTTTGTAAGCTTACCTACGGTAGCAGACACGTTAGATGACAGCGCAACATGGCAAGAAACACTCAACCAAGCCAAAGGCCAGACAGTGTATTTTAATGCATGGGGCGGTGCTGACAACATTAATGACTACATTCAATGGGCCGCTGATCGTATCAAAGACGACTACAATGTCACGTTAAGGCACGTAAAACTGACCGACACCGCCGATGCCGTTAACCGTGTACTAGCCGAAAAAGCCGCGGGCAAAAACACCAATGGTTCAATTGACTTAATCTGGATAAATGGCGAAAACTTCCGCGCCATGAAAGACAACAACCTTTTGTTTGGCCCATTCAGTCAATCGCTTCCCAACTACATGGCTTACGTGGATGAAAACGCTCGCCAAAGCTTGACCCAAGACTTTGGCACCCCTGTCGATGGTATGGAATCCCCATGGGGCATGGCGCAAGTCATCTTCATGCACGACACGGCCACCTTGAGAAATCCGCCAAAGTCCATGACTGAATTGCTGACTTATGCCAATACCAATCCAGGCCGCATTACCTACCCCGAGCCGCCACAGTTCCTTGGCTCAACCTTTTTAAAACAAGCATTGTACGAATTAACCCCACACCGCAAAGCCTTGTCGCAACCAGTAGACACGGTGGATTTCGAAAAAATCACCGCCCCTTTATGGGCCTATCTCGATCAGCTTCATCCAGTAGCGTGGCGCCGCGGTCAAACATTCCCATCCAGTTCAGAAGAAATGATGCGCTTACTAGACGATCGAGAAATTGACGTTGCGCTCAGTTTTGACATTTCTGCTGCATCGGTGCAAATTGATAAGGGCAACCTACCAGACACCGTACGCTCATATGTGTTTCAAGGCGGCACTATTGGCAACACCCACTTTCTAGCCATTCCCTATAACACTGGCGTGTCAGCGGGCGCCCAAGTCGTGGCTAACTTTATGTTGTCACCAGAAGCGCAAATCAAAAAACAAACGCCCACTGTTTGGGGCGATTTAAGCGTTTTATCTTACGCTAAGCTGTCCAATGCGGACCAAGCCAAATTCGACGCGTTACCACGAGGCATCGCCACTTTAAGCATCGAAGAGCTGGGCAAAACCTTACCCGAGCCACACAGTAGCTGGATGGGTGCACTAGAAAAAGCATGGCGCGCACGTTACGCACAGTAAAGATCTAAACTCGCCATCATGGACGATGGATAAAAAACGCTATTTCAATAATGCTAAAAAGTTAGAAGTAAGATGCCTTTAAAACACACAACTCTCATCACTTGGCTAATGGCTTTGTTACTGATACTGCCCATTGCCGTAGGGTTAATTGGCACCTTGCTTCCCGCTTTTCAGTACTTTCCTCCATTAGGCGAACACCGGATGGCATTCACTCCTTGGCAAAACCTGTTTGCTCAAGGAGAGTTTTACGCTAGTTTAAAACTCACGCTCATCACAGGTATTGTAGCGCCGGTTATTGCTTTGTGGTTGGCTCTGTCGCTGCTAGCATGGGGCTATGAGCGAGCGTTTTTCAAGAAATTTGAAGCCTTATTATCTCCTCTTTTGGCGATCCCTCATGCTGCCATTGCCATTGGCTTGCTGTTTTTACTCAGCCCTTCGGGTTGGTTAGTTCGGTTGTTTAGCCCTTGGCTCACTGGGTTTGATCGCCCACCGAACTGGATCAGTGTGCAAGACCCATACGGCCTGTCACTGATCTTTGCTCTGGTCATCAAAGAAATGCCTTATTTACTGTTTGTGATGCTGGCCACCATGAAAAGCATTCAAGCCAGAGAAAGTTTACAAGTCTGTCAGTCGCTGGGGTACAGCCGCTATACTGCGTGGCGAAAAGTGCTTATTCCGCAACTCTACCCATTGATTCGACTGCCGATCTTCATTGTCATTACCTTTAGTCTTACTGTGGTGGATTTGGCGTTAGTGATCGGCCCCAACACACCATCAACGTTAGCCGTTACCTTGTTTCGCTGGTTTAATGACCCTGACTTGTCCATGCGATTTATGGCAAGTGCAGGGGCGGTATTTCTTATGCTAAGCATTGCCTTGGTACTGGGCGGGTGGGAGATGGCTCACTATTTATTGAGCAAGATTACCCGCACTGAACGCAGCAATGGCAAACGCCACGGCCTAACCGACGCCGTACTCGCTGTAGGAAGAATACTTGGGCTGGTGACGCTACTGAGTGGTTTTGTCGCCTTGCTGTTGTTGCCTGTTTGGTCGCTTGCCAAACGCTGGCGTTTTCCGGATGCCTTGCCGTCGCAGTGGACATTTGACAACCTAGAACGAGCCGCTCCTTTACTGATAACATTGACCAGCAACACGCTCATCATTGCCTTGTCCGCCACTCTGATCGCGTGCCTTGTTAGTCTTCTCATGCTGGAGACCAAACGACTTATCGCAAAAGGAACAAATCAGCGCAACAATACACGTGCTCAGCATCATGCCTTTGATTGGTTAATTTATGTGCCTATCTTGTTGCCACAAATTGGCTTTTTGTTTGGCTTGCACGTGTTGTTGATATATCTGGACCTTAATGGTGCACTTAGCGCCATTATTGCACTTCACTTGATGTATGTTTTACCTTATGTATACCTGACCCTAAAAGGTCCTTATTTGGCGTACGAAGAAGAATACTTGCGGCAAGCCAATCGGCTCAATCATAAACCTTGGCGCAACTACGTGTTAATTAAACTTGCCATGCTAAAACCTGCCATTTTTACCGCGTTTGCCATTGGCTTTTCAGTGAGTATCGCCCAGTATTTACCCACTTTAATCGCGGGTGAAGGCCGTTACAGCACCTTAACCACTGAAGCCGTAACGCAAGCCGCCTCAGGCGACAGAAAACAGGTCGGCAGTATGGCGCTCCTGCAAGCGGCCTTTCCTATCTTGGTATTTTGGCTGGCTTTGACCCTACCGCCGCGTTGGACAAAATGGCGATTGGCAATGAAAATGACGCTTAAGAGGAAGACAAAGTGCTCAGCGTAAAACAGTTTTCACTGTCGTTAAACGGCAGCAACTTAATAAGTAACCTCCATTTCGACATCGCCGATGGTCAAGTCTTGTCCATTATGGGGCCAAGCGGCATTGGTAAATCCAGCCTGCTGCATTTTCTAAGTGGCACACTTCACCATGGAAACCAAGTTGGTGGTTTAATGGCCTCTGGCGAAGCCTCATTGCATGGAGTTAACCTAAATAACCAAGCCACCGAAAATCGAAAAGTGGGCTTACTACAACAAATGCCTTTGCTGTTTCCACACATGAGCATTATAGAAAACTTGCTTTTCGCGATTCCTGAGAACCTCCATAAACAAGACCGATATGCCAGCGCACAACAAGCTTTAGAAAAGCTCGGCATCCCAGACAAAGCTAACACACTGCCCAAAGCCCTCTCAGGGGGCCAGCAAGCGCGTGTTGCCTTGCTTCGTACCCTGCTCGCAAAACCCGACTACCTATTGCTCGACGAACCCTTCAGCAAACTCGACCCCGCGTTAAGACGTGACGTACGCGCTTTTGTGCTTAACGAAATACAACAAGCCAACATACCCGCACTGCTCGTCACCCATGACCCAGATGACGCAAAAGCAATGAAAGGCCAATGCATTGAATTAACATCAACCTCAATATAACCACTGATAAATAGGCCAAATTTGAATTTAAAGTGATACGTCGAAACGAAAAAAGGGACGCTGCAACCAAAATGGCACCAGCGTCCCTTTTTTAACAATGAAAGAAGTACTTATAACGCTAAGGTAAAAGTACCTTCCGGTGTTACAGGTAGGTACTTTTTATAAAAATCCAAGTACGCTTGCTGAGGATTTAAATCTGAGAATAATTCTGGATACATAGATTTTGCGTAAAACTCAATCATAGCACTGTCTAAAATAGTACGGCATGCGCCATGATAAGCACCAAATAAACGATTGTTTTGCACCGCCGAAATGGAAGACCAACCCAAGCGATCCTTATACCCAGCCAAACGTTTTCGAGCTTCCGCTGTGTCCACACCTTGACCCATCAGCATAGAATCCGTCCCCTTACCTGTCTCGTATCCAGTAATAATAATCACATCTGGGTTTGAGGCAATAACTTGTTCAGGATTCAATCGCCCCCACCACTCAACAAACGGGGCGGAAATATTATCACCTCCCGCCATGGTCGAAATCGCGCCCCACATGTTTTTACCAAAGGTAAAACCCAGCTCTTGCACACCCGATGCACCAAACTCCGTATACACTTTTGGCTGCGGTAAATTTGCAGCAGCGAGACGCTTACTGATGTTTTCTACGGTTTGCTTATACTCAGCAGCAATCTTTGCGGCTCTCGCTTCTTGCCCAGTGATTAAACCAATCAGTTCGGTGCTTCTAACGTGTCGCTCCACCGTTTGGGCATTATAATCGACCACAACAACCGAAATACCCGCGTTCTCAATACGCTCAATATCCGTACCTAAACCTTTAAACTGCCAGTCGGCTAACATCAACACGTCTGGATTTAAACTGATGGTTTTTTCTACTGAGAAGGTTTGCGTATCAACACGGCCAATTTCCGGAATATCTTGTAATGAAGGGCGATACTTTACATACATTTCCCAATTGGCTGGACGGGCTTCCCAAATGTACTTGGACATGGCAACAACCTTGTCATAAGCCGCTTCCGTACCAATGGCCATATAATCTTCTGGATAAAAACCCACAATCACCCGTTGAGCAGGAGCATCAAAAGTCACCTCACGATCGAGAACATCTCTTACCGTGACCTGACCGGCCCACACAACACTCATCCCCAACATGAACATGCACATTACAAACGACTTAACCATAGCGATACCTTATGCAATTTGAATTTATCGTTTATGATAATCGTTATCACTATGTTTTAAAATAAAATTAAACATTTATTCTGAAAACAGAAGTACAACCAACAAAGACAAAGACAAAGACAAAGACAAAGACAAAGACAAAGACAAAGACAAAGACAAAGACAAATATAGTGTGAGGTATGAAGCCCAGTCAAATCAAAGGCACAGGAACTTAGAGAAAGAATAAGAAAGGAAAAATTGAATAAGACATTGAAATGGTTGCGGGAGCTGGATTCGAACCAACGACCTTCGGGTTATGAGCCCGACGAGCTACCAGACTGCTCCATCCCGCGACAACTGATCTATTGAGTTCAATAGATTTTTAATGATAACGCTTTTTGACCAATTCATCTCTACTATGCGAATTGGTTGCGGGAGCAGGATTCGAACCTACGACCTTCGGGTTATGAGCCCGACGAGCTACCAGACTGCTCCATCCCGCGACAGATTAAACTATTATTTTTAATAGTTTATAGACACAAACTAAACACAAATATAACTTGGTTGCGGGAGCAGGATTCGAACCTACGACCTTCGGGTTATGAGCCCGACGAGCTACCAGACTGCTCCATCCCGCGACAAATTAAATCTTACTAAATATTGTATTTCTTTCTCGCTGCTGGTTGCGGGAGCAGGATTCGAACCTACGACCTTCGGGTTATGAGCCCGACGAGCTACCAGACTGCTCCATCCCGCGACAAATTAAATCTTACTAAATATTGTATTTCTTTCTCGCTGCTGGTTGCGGGAGCAGGATTCGAACCTACGACCTTCGGGTTATGAGCCCGACGAGCTACCAGACTGCTCCATCCCGCGACAAATTAAATCTTACTAAATATTGTATTTCTTTCTCGCTGCTGGTTGCGGGAGCAGGATTCGAACCTACGACCTTCGGGTTATGAGCCCGACGAGCTACCAGACTGCTCCATCCCGCGACAAATTAAATCTTACTAAATATTGTATTTCTTTCTCGCTGCTGGTTGCGGGAGCAGGATTCGAACCTACGACCTTCGGGTTATGAGCCCGACGAGCTACCAGACTGCTCCATCCCGCGACAAATTAAATCTTACTAAATATTGTATTTCTTTCTCGCTGCTGGTTGCGGGAGCAGGATTCGAACCTACGACCTTCGGGTTATGAGCCCGACGAGCTACCAGACTGCTCCATCCCGCGACAAATTAAATCTTACTAAATATTGTATTTCTTTCTCGCTGCTGGTTGCGGGAGCAGGATTCGAACCTACGACCTTCGGGTTATGAGCCCGACGAGCTACCAGACTGCTCCATCCCGCGACAAATTAAACCTTACTAAATATTGTATTTCTTTCTCGCTGCTGGTTGCGGGAGCAGGATTCGAACCTACGACCTTCGGGTTATGAGCCCGACGAGCTACCAGACTGCTCCATCCCGCGACAAACTAAACAGTAAGTTACGTTTAGATTTTGCATTTATTACCAGAAATACCATGCCATTTTATTGCGTAAAATTATGTTAATATTGGTTGCGGGAGCAGGATTCGAACCTACGACCTTCGGGTTATGAGCCCGACGAGCTACCAGACTGCTCCATCCCGCGACAAATTAAATCTTACTAAATATTGTATTTCTTTCTCGCTGCTGGTTGCGGGAGCAGGATTCGAACCTACGACCTTCGGGTTATGAGCCCGACGAGCTACCAGACTGCTCCATCCCGCGACAACGAGGTGCGTATTATAGGTACATAGATCTTGAAGTCAAGAGCCCACGGTGATTAACTCAATATAAATACTCACAAATACACAATTGCCGCACGCTTCAGCTATAGCCCGAATGAATGCTTCCTTGTATCCTTTGTTAACAAAAAATGAGCGCCACAATATAAAACGATTGTGACCACGTCAATCTGACTGTTAGGAGTTACTCATGCCAAGCCATATTGAAAGCATACTAAAAAAATCCAGCATCCCCAGCAAAACCGACGCCCTACCCGGTCGAAGCACCCCGCTAACCATTAGCGGCATACACGCGGTTAACAAAGAACCCTTTGTCCGCACCAAAAGCCCTAATGAATCTGAGATCATTCTAGGTATGGGTTGCTTCTGGGGCGCCGAGCGTAAGTTATGGAACACCCCCGGTGTTATCGTCACTTCTGTTGGCTATGCAGGCGGTTACACCCCCAACCCAACCTATGAAGAAGTTTGCTCAGGACAAACAGGACACAGCGAAGTCGTTCAGGTTGTTTTCGATACCTCTGTTATTTCACTAGAAGGCGTACTCAAGGTTTTCTGGGAAAACCATGACCCTACTCAAGGCATGCGCCAAGGCAACGACATAGGCAGCCAATATCGCTCTGTTATCTATACAACCAATGATAAAGATATGGCAATCGTGGAAGCCAGCAAAGCCGCCTTCCAAAAAGAGCTACTCAGTGCTGGCCACGGCATGATCACCACCGAGATTGAACCACTCGATACCTACTACTTCGCTGAAAAATATCACCAGCAGTACCTACACAAAAACCCGAACGGTTACTGCGGACTAGCAGGAACGGGTGTGAGCTGCCCTATCGGCTTAGCTGTGTAGTTTTTAAGTAATTGGAATAATCTCTTTCTGAACCTAGTAAGTTACAGAAACGAAAAGGCCGAATCGCAAAACGATTCGGCCTTTTTTATTAACGTCTATCTAGACCCAGATTAACCATCAATATTGATGTTGTACTCTTGGTCGTTGTAGATGACTTTAATAGAGTCACTCGAACTAAAGTTAGATTCTTCCCCAAAATTAGCAACATCCTTCTCACCAATTTTGACTTGCCCATCAGTTACTGTGACGTTACTTGTCAAAAATGCAGTAATCGAATCAGCGTCAGCATCTTTACCGGGACTTCCTTCAATACCAACCAGTAAATCAGTCAAGTCCAAGGCATCTTCCGCAGCATTAAAGTCAGTAATGGTATCTATATTTGAAGCATCCGTTGTGTCATTCAATATAAAGATATCTTTACCTTCTCCACCAGTAAGAGTATCTGAAACTTGATCGTTACCACCAAATAGGATGTCGTCTCCTGCTCCTCCAAGTAATGTGTCCTCACCAGATGTACCTACAAGATAATTATCTTCATCTGCCAATAAATCAATACTACTCGGTTTGAAAGAAACGGTACTTGTTACTTCCAAATCTGGTAATTGAACATTACTAGATACTACAAGGTTATCGACTGTTGTCTGACCACTGGTAATTTCAATGTCATAGCTTCCATCTGAATTAGCCGTTAACGGCACTCCTGCTAATGCAAGAGACGCTGTTGCAGGAATACCAGATAACGTCACTATCGAAGAGTCTGTTGTACTATTAGTATTATCAATATCAACAGAAACGCTATAACTAAATGTGACTGAATTATTATTAAAGGCACTAGAATTCCCTTTTACAATACCATCACTCATCATGATATTTTCAAAGTCATAAATTCTACTCTTAATGTAATCTACATTGTTGTAATAATCACTTTTAGTATATGCAGTCAGATAGATTGAGTCATTTCCACTTCCACCATCAATTTTATTGTGAAGCTTACCACCCAAAACAACAACGTCGTTCCCACTATTTAAATTTATGTCACCTCCAGAGTAGACATTACCAGCGACTAGAACAGTGTCATCCCCACTACCTAAATATAAGTCGCCACCAGAGTTGACATTACCACCAATTACAACAGTGTCATTGCCATCTCCAGCAGAAATATTTTCACTAAGGTCATGAGCAACATACGCGGTATCATTTCCATCCCCAAGATCAATATCTGAATTTGAATTAACACTACCACCTATCGACAAACGATCATCGCCACTAGACAAGTTGATATCATCATTCGCATCCCTTTTGATTTCGATGGAATCATTGCCAGCACCACTAGTTAGTTCATTGTTCAAACTGCCTTTGACAAGAAGATTGTCATCACCATCACCGTCAGAGTTGCCATCATCAAGCTCCAACTTATTATTAACATTACCAGCAATAACGACATCATCATTACCATCACCAACATACAAACTTTCATTTAAACTATCATTATTTGTATAAGAGCCATTGGTTCCTTGATACCCAACTGAATGAGATGCCACTTGAGATGCAAAGTTATCAGCATGCCCTTTCCATACATTAACATCTAAAATAGGTGTTTCACTTGTGGATACAGTAACCGCCGGCAAAATACCATCTGGTGTCACCTGGATTGATGCCGTAGCAGTATCACTGCCACCTCGGCCATCTGATATGGTGTAATCAAATGTCGCAACACCAGTAAATCCTTGTAATGGAGTGAAATGAATCACTCCAGCAGAATCCATATACGCATAACCATTCTGTGCATTACTAATACTCGTTACGGTTAAAGTATCACCATCAGCATCTGTATCGTTTGCAAGTAAGCTATCAGCACTTATCACCAGACTTTGCTCTGGCGAAGTAGTTAATGTAGAACTCAAAATAGAAGAATCGAGTACAAAATACGTTGCGCCACCATCTGCGCTCAACACTGGCTGGAACACATAGGCACCACCTTGGTCCCACCAGATCATATCTATAGCTTGGTAGCCAGACTCACTGATAGTAAACGATTGGTGCGCAATCGTATTTGCTGACTGATTATGATCAATCGTCGCAACAGCTTCACCATTAACCTTTATCTGATAACCATCATCTGCCGTCACTTTAAAATTATAAGTGCCCGCCGCTAGATACACATAACCTTGAAGATGAATACCACCATCCGTATTCTCACTAGGATCCGTACTCAATGTACTCGCATCTGAACCCAAGAAAGTTTGCAAGTTAGTACCACTTGCAACATCTCCACTACCCTGTTGATAATTTATATTAGAAGCCTTAAACGTTGCATCAGGCTCTTTACTATCAACCAATGCTCTAAAGTCATTGAGATTTTTAAGTTGAGAACTCGTACCGTAATACTCCCCAACAAGGCCCGCGAATAATGAATTAGAAGCCCCATCATCCCGAGCAACCGGAGCCGTGTTGGTCCCGACGTTGATAGATAGAGTTGCAGACGACGTACTACCATCAGAGTCTTGTATCATGTATGAGAAGGTCTCTTTAGTACCACTTGGAATACTAGAAACACCAGCCGTCACTTTGTAGACATAACTGCCATCATCGTTCAATACTAGGTCACCGTATTGTCCATGAATAGTTTGACCCACATTGGTATCCGTTAAAGTAACGGCACCACCAGAAGCAACACCCACTACCATAACTGAACCATCTGCACTAAGTTCATCTGCACCTAATCCATTGTCATCAAGCACGTTGCCTGTTGTTTCAGGCAAACTGTAACCAGCACCTTCAACAACACGAACAACCAATTCATAGCTTGTCGCTGCATTTTCGGCTGTCTGAATAGAAGTAACAACTGGGCTGTTTGGATCGCTTGCATCCTTGAAACCCACAACCTGCAAGGTATAGACCTCGCCTTCCCATTCAAACGTAGCCTGGGCATTACGCACCGTTACAATATCTTTAGAAGCATTTAGATCATCACTATTTGGCGTTTCATTATGATCAAAGTCTACTTTTAAGTTTACATCACGAGTCACACCCGATTTATCTGTAAGAGAAAAAGCAACGTTCATAGAAGCCGCAGTAATAGCGCCACCGTCATAAACGGGATAGTTATAATGAGTAAATGTGCCAAGATTTATGTCTTCGTTTAGCTCAAAACGACCATTTAAGTTAGCGTCATTGTCAACAAACCCATAACCAGATTGAGAGTTGGAACCAGCAGGATCACCCCAACGAATTTGGTCTAAACCAGCATCATTGTCATCACCATCAAGTCTATTAACATGAGTGCCATTCGTCCATTCAGTCCAGCTAGCAACAATACCTGATACCTCAAACGTGTCTCGTTGAACAATAATGTTGTTCTCATCATCCTTGGCAACAGGAACAGAATCTTCAATATCAACATTTACGGTGAAAGTACGTCCATCCGGAAGAGAGACAGTAATAGAGTCACGGTCAGCAAGATCATCACTGTGATCACGGACAGGTGCATCGTAAATATACTGCCCATCAACCAGACTAATGGTTCCACCAAACTCGGTAGAAACCTGAGTAGTGCCTTCAGGGAAAGTAAAGCCTTCTGGAAGATTAGCAAGAACATGCTGCTGCCCTTCAGCTAGACTAAAACTTGCTTCAGCAGAAAGATCCACGCTGTGAGTCGACGTCGATTTACTCTCAACGGTATTACCCGCCATATCAGAAGACGCCACGACAACTTCGAACACAGAATCAGCAGCCAAATCGCTTCCAGCAACAGCAAGCGTCCAAACACCACCAGTAGTAACCTGTGTAGAATATTCCTTACCGTTAATGATCATCTTGACAGTATCACCAACAGAAATATCACCACCATTGGCTGTACCAGATACAGTAATAAGCTTACCTAACTCAGTGCCATCAATTTTGTCATCTTCTGTAATTGGGTTAACAGTCACAGTACCAGCCGTGGCTACCGTATCCTTAGCAATAGACAAAGTATCAGAGCCTACATTACCAAATCCGTCTTTCACGTTTATAGTTATAGACAATTCACCATCAACAAGTGCGGAAACATCTACTGCTTTTTCGAAATAAGAATCAACATCAACATTTAAAGCGTCAGTAATAGTGATTGAATTACCAGCAGAGTCAGTAATCACAATGGATTCTACACTTCCACCCTCTTCAATAAAACCACCAACTTTTACGTTACCCTGTTCATCGAAGTTAATAACATTGTCACCGCTAGCTTCCTGAACAAAAGCATCAAGATCAGCAAAAGTATCGACTTTATAGATTTCTGTACTTTCGGCCTCAAATGAGTTGCCTGCCTCATCAGTACCCGTGACCGTTGCCACAATAAATGGGTTGGCCAATGCAGTACCAGCAAGAACAGAACCCAAGACGTCAACAGAATATAAATATCGACCTTGCTCATCTTGATCATTTGAAACAAGCGCCGAACCAATTACTTCACCCTCTAAAGTAATGGTCACGACATCACCAGGTTTAGCATCATTACTTACCCAACCAGTGATGCTCACCATAACGCCATCAGCAGACTCAACGCTATTAATGACACTATCAGAAGTGATTCTATCAATATCGATATTTGCAAAAGCTTCCAGGTCGACCGTATGAGTTGAAGTCGCTTTGCTCTCGACTGTGTTTCCAGCCGCGTCTTCAGACGTCACGACAACCTCGAACTCGGTGTCCGCCGCAAGGTCTGTACCCGCCACATTCACTGTCCAGTTGCCAGCCGCATCTACTACTGTCGTGCTGTAGTCTTCACCATTGATCGTCATGGTCACAACATCGCCTTCGCTGATGTCGCCACCTGTCGCCGTACCTGTCACTGACACGGTGCCTGCCGATTCGGTCGCGTTGATCACGTCATCTTCTGTAATTGGATTAATAGTTACAGCATTGACAGCCACCTTCACGTCCGCAGTATCAGTTCCACCATTACCATCACCAATAGTGTAGCTAATAGTCGCAACGCCGTTAAAGTTCTCGGCTGGTGTGAACTCAAGCTTGCCATCAACTATAACGACGGTACCTTCCTCTGCTGGTACCGTCGCGCCTGTAATGGTCAACGTATCAATATCCACATCATTGTCATTCGCCAACACATCTATTGTAATTGCTCCTGATCCGCTGGTAACCGAAGCAATATCCGCTGTCGCTGTTGGCGCATCGTTCGTGCCCGTTACCGTGATGGTTAACGTCGTAGTCGCAGTAGCGCCTTGATCGTCTTCAACGGTCACAGGCACAGTGATTACCTGAGTTTGGCCTTCCGATAAGCTGTCGTAAGACGATGCATCGAAGCTGTAAGAACCGTCTGCATTCAGCGTCAAGCCTTCCGCTGTTGACGTCGTGCTGAACGTTAAGCTCGCACCCGCTGGAAGATCCACGTCATCGGCACTGATGGTGCCTGTGATGCTCGCATCTTCTGTCACGCTGCCGGTCGCCGCTGTCGCTGTTGGCGCATCGTTAACAGTATGAGTCGACGTCGCTTTGCTCTCGACTGTGTTTCCAGCCGCGTCTTCAGACGTCACGACAACCTCGAACTCGGTGTCCGCCG
Source organism: Marinomonas hwangdonensis (assembly GCF_003721245.1). GTDB lineage: Bacteria > Pseudomonadota > Gammaproteobacteria > Pseudomonadales > Marinomonadaceae > Marinomonas > Marinomonas hwangdonensis. Next base: position 111,300 of record NZ_RIZG01000002.1, read on the forward strand.
CAAGGTCTGCACCCGCCACATTCACTGTCCAGTTGCCAGCCGCATCTACTACTGTCGTGCTGTAGTCTTTACCATTGATCGTCATGGTCACAACATCGCCTTCACTGATGTCGCCACCTGTCGCCGTACCTGTCACCGCAACGGTGCCTGCCGCTTCTGTGGCGTTGATCACGTCATCTGCCGTGATGTTCGCTACCGTCACCGTACCCGCATCCGCCGCAAGGTCGACCGTATGAGTCGACGTCGTTGACGCTGTAAAAGGGTTACCCGCAACATCTTTTCCAGTCACCGTGGCAACGAAAGAAGTAACTGCAGCAAGATCATTACCTGAAACTTCCACGGACCAAGTTTTATTTGCTAATACAACTGTAGTATAGAGTGCACCATTGATAGTCATAGATACAGTGTCACCAGCAGACGCATCAAATCCAACGCGTCCCGATACGGTTACTTGTCCTTTGCTTTCTGCATCGTTAATGACATCATCACTTGTTATGCTATCAACACGTATTGAACCGCGTGCAGTAGTATCAACAAAATACGCTTCAGTTGATTCAGCACGCCCCTGCTGATTAATATTATTCGAAACAATAACACTCGCATCGACAATACGGTCTGAGTCAGCAGATAAATCTGATCCAGCTACGTCAACTGACCAAGTACCGTCACTATTAACCGCAGTCTCGTAAGTGACATTATTAATAACGAGCGTCACGACGCCACTATTAAATGCTTCACCAGTAACCCTACCCGTAACAGTAACTGTAGAGTTACTTTCAGCAGTATTTATCGTGCTATCATCCGTAATAGGATCGATATCAAGATTAACAAGTAGAGCGCTTTGATCCACCGTATGCGTTGAATTCCCGACACTTTGCACTGTATCGCCAGAGCTGTTGCTGGACGTTACAACCACATCGAATGCGGTATCTGCCGCCAAATCAGCACCAGCAACGCCGACTGACCAAGCCCCTGCAGCATTGACTGTCGTGGAGTAAGCGGTCCCATTAACCACTAAGACAACTTGATCGCCTTGTGAAATATCGCCGCCTGTCGCAGTCCCAGATACAGCAATGGTGCTGGCAGCTTCTGAAGCGTTAATTACATCATCAGCGGTAATAGAACCAACCGTTACAATGCCGGCAACCGCTGTGGATGCGTTCGAAGTGGGGGCAAAAGTAGATTCTGATGTTGTTCTTTCTACACTCTCAGGGGCGTTGTATTGCTGTTCTGTTGTACGAAGGCTGCGGTTGGTATTTGTGTCATAGCCGTAAGTGGGCAGTACGCTGGAGGTATCGTTACCAAAAGTAGGCAGTGCGCTGTTGTCGTTTCGGTCGATGTCGACGTCAAATCGATCTTGTTGATCGCCCGTTGCTTCACCTGCCGCAGGGGCTTCTTGAATGAGCGTCGGGTCATCACCCGCCAAAATAGCTTCTTGAAGCGCGTCTATATCACTGGATGAATCTGCGACAAGATCTTCAGTATCGCCTGTGTTGTAAATTTCATCGTTTATTTCAACGATGGAATCGCCACCAATAACCACTTCCGTGCCATCGATAAAGGCGATAGTCACACTGCCATTCGCGCCCGTAACGATCGTTTCTCCAAAGAAAATCGGGTCGCCGATTTTTACCACTCGCTCTTGGCCATCAATTGACTGAACAATAACCGAACCACTTATTTTAGTAACAAAGCCGATCGCATTACCGAGTGTTGCAAAAGGTACTTGACTGTCGCTCATGGTATTTTCCTTGTAATAAAGCCCGTTAGGTGTGACGAGACAGGCGTAATAAATTTATAATTGCTTACAAGATAGGCCAATTAAAGTAAAGCCGCTATTGTACCTTGGTACAGTATTGACTGTTTTGAGCAGATTAAAGGGGATATAAAGCGGTGTTGGCGGGACGCTCATAAAACATAGCGTTTAATAGCAGTATGTTACGGTGTTTAAGTTGAAATAAATGGCAAAAAAAACGCCAAGTTGGTCAGCGTTTAACCAACCGATTCACTCGACGCTTTTGTTGAGACTTTTAACACATCACCCAATTAGGGGGTTATGGCTCTAATATGCAATATCCCCACTTCGGCTTCAATTACCTCAACTCTGGTACCGGCTTCGATGGGCTCTTCGCTAACTAAAGACCACTCTACCCCAGAGTAATGATGCTTAGGAGAGAGTGTTGGAGACACTGACTCTTTTAACACAAATTGGTGATCGGTAAATTCACTTTTGGCTTTTTTGCGACTGACCTTGGATTGCATGCGCTTCAAAGGTTTCCACAATACCAAGGCAATGAACATGGTCAATAACCCGGTACTGAACGAAGCACTTAACAAGTTATCAGGGATAACCCCGATATACACCAAAGCGCCCGTTGCCATAGACGCTAAGCCAACAAAAAACAACACAAAGGTCGAGAATCCAAGTACGGCCACTTCGATGACCAATAGAATCAAACCGATTACAAACAAGCTCTGCGGTAAATTATTGGCAAAGAAGTCCATACCTAGCTCCCTTTAGACATTTTTTGAATAATGGTCATGGCTTGGGCCACCACTGCAGCGGCCTCTGTACCACCGTCTGGCAATAGAACAACAGAAGATTCTTTGGCAATCGCGTGCTTGGCTTCGATTGCCTTTGTCGCCAAATCCAATTGAATCGCTTTTTGCCCCTCTTCTGTATTGGCCGCTTCACCCACCTGACGAAGTGCTTCTGCTTGCGCTGAGGCAACCGCCACTATGGCTTTAGCTTCACCTTCGGCTCTGAGCACTTGCTCTTCTTTTTCGGCTTCCGCCGCAAGGACAACAGAGGCTTTCTGACCTTCTGCACGGTTAATCGCCGCCTGGCGATCGCCTTCCGACTCCAAAATCTGCGCACGCTTTACACGCTCCGCTTTCATTTGGGCTTCCATCGCTTCCATTACGGATTGCGGTGGTATGATGTCTTTAATCTCATAGCGCAATACCTGAATACCCCAAGGTCCAGCAGCTTCATTAATTGCCGCTACAATACTGGCATTAAGCACATCACGCTCTTCAAAGGTTTTATCTAGCTCCATTTTACCCAATTCAGAGCGCATGGTCGTTTGCGCCAGTTGAGTTACGGCAAAGACATAATTCTCTACACCATAAGTGGCCTTATAAGGATCCAGAACTCGGAAGTACAAAACACCGTCTACACGCAAAGAAATATTGTCTTTGGTGATCGCACTCTGCTCCGGCACATCTACCGCTTGCTCTTTTAAAGTACGATCCGCCGATATACGATCGACAAAAGGTAGGATGAAGTTCAACCCAGCCTCTTTGGTAGATTGATACTTACCAAAGCGCTCAATCACGTAAGCTTGGTTTTGTGGCACAAACTTTATGGACGTTTTAATTAGCACAACCGCCAAGACTAAAACTAATGTCTGCACGCTGAGCAGATAACTCAATATTGTCTCTATCATACTTGCTCCTAGAAGTTAGGTACCTAAAGTACCGTGACGCCTTATCTTTTAAATACCAGAAACATTAACAGTACCGACAAAACACGATAACTTATTGCTTTTTACGCTCACCCAGTAGGCACGGTTCACTCGTAAAAGTCATTAAGAAAAAGGATTCATTTGCCTAACTTGGCATCATGATAACGTCGGGCGCTGTTTACAAACGCCTCCACGCCGGCTTTTGGTGTTCTAAAAGACGTCACCAAACGCACAACCCCCTCTTCCCAACGACCACCATAAAAAGCAAAACCCTCGGCCAATAAAGAGTCCGCCATGCCTTCGGGAAAAGTACAAAACAGCATATTGGCTTGAGCAGGCGTATTGATTTTGATACTTGGGATCGTTTTCAAACCATCCTGCAGTAGCGCCATCATGGCATTGGCATGAGTCGCATTGTGTCGCCACAAGTCATCGGTTAAATAAGCTTTCATTTGAGAAGACAATAAACGCATTTTCGAATGCAAATGCCCACCACGCTTGCGACGAAACCCCAAAGACTGGGCAAGCTCCGGATTGAACACCACAATGGCTTCTGCCGCCATCACGCCATTCTTGGTCGCACCAAAAGAGACTATATCAATGCCCGCTTGCCAGGTCATTTGCGCGGGTGTGCACCCCAAAGCAACCAAAGCATTCGCAAAGCGCGCACCGTCCATATGAACAGGTAAATTGGCTTCTTTGGCAATCTTAGTAATAGCGCGAATTTCTTCTAAAGAATACACACTGCCCACTTCCGTGACCTGCGAAATACTCAGAGCAGAAGGCTGAGCCGTGTGGACATCCCCCACTTTTTGGCTAACGATTTTTTTCAGTTGAACTGGGTCTATTTTGGCATGCGCACCGCCAATGCCGACAAAACGCGCCCCTCCTGTGTAAAACTCTGGCGCTGTGCTCTCGTCCTTTAATAGATGACTTTCACTGTGACACAGAACACTGCCCCAAGGGGGCGTCATGGCGCTGATGCTCAACACATTCGCAGCCGTGCCGGTAGAAACTAAAAACACCGCCACATCACACTCAAACAAGGTCGACAGCATAGCGGTGACTTCGGCCGTCATGTCATCATTACCATATGGCATGGCATCACCCTGAGAGGCTTCCATCATCGCCTGCAACACAGATTCAGACGCACCGGCAATATTGTCACTGGTAAAGGCTACCTTCATTACAACTTCTCCTTATTTATTCAGGTAACCATATAATGCCAGCGAATGAGACAAGAAGCCTATTTTTTTGTGGCTTTTCTCGTCTACCTTTTACACACAGCTACTGTGATTTTAATACTATGGCAGCCTGCAAGCGGCTTTGCCCAAAACGCGACATTTTTTCAAATTCTTCCCGTGCAATCGGCACAAACTGACAATCCAGTGGACTGGGTGGATCATCGGGAAGCTTTTTATCGTCATCTAAATCAGGATCATGCACCAAAATACAATGTTCGTCATACCCCGACATCACTACCCAGTGAGGAGACTTCTTCCCATCCATACGGAAAGTACTGATCAAGATAATCGCCAACGCACCAGCATCGAAAGCGTCAATTAATTGCGCTAACGGCATCGCGGTGTAATGCAAAGGCACATCAGACTCTTCGCATTGCTTTGCAAAGCTTTCATGCACACGGGTGATAACGCTTTTCTTCAACTCATTACGCACACTATCAACAAATAGCGGGCCACTTTCGCTCAACCAAACATCTGCGGATAGGCCGCGCTTTTTTGCAGCCAGCGCCAACCCCATAGGATGACAACCACCATGGCCAGACGTCATAAAAATCGTTGTGGCTTCACGCCAGATCTCTAATTCATCATCTGGGGTGGCTTGATAATCAGAGTGCAACGCAGACAACACCATTTGCAAGGACGCAGGCCCACAAGTAAAGGGCGTGCCTTGTGCTAACCAAGGCATAGCACGCGTGGTTTGCTCATCACCTGCATGACGTAGGCGCTTTTGCATGCGAATCGCATCGGTCTGGTCTTCGTAATAGGCATCATAGTGACCAAATTCTTTGTAGCCCATTTTTTGATACAATGCGATAGCCGTGTGATTCACATCACTGACTTCCAAGCGCAACAGCATCTTGCCTTTTTTCAGTGCTTTTTTCTCACACGCTTGAATCAACAACTTACCAATACCTAAGCCACGCGCATCAGATGAGACCGCCAGTGAATATAATCGCGCCAAGCGAGTACCTTGACGCAGATGCAACAAGGCATACCCCAATAACTCACTTTCATCTCGTTTTGCCACAAACAAGGCCGAGCCAGAGCTCGTAATCGCATGACGAAAACTACGGCGACTCAATCGGTCACCCGTGAAGGATTTATTTTCTAGCACAAGCAAGGCTTTTAGATCGTCTAAACTGGCTAAACGTATCTCGATACTTGCAGAGGATTCGGTGACCGAACTCAAGATCATGACAGCGCCTCAGGAGGGCAATAAGCGGTTAGGATCGCAGAAACACACGTGCTCAGCCATTCTCAAAACAGCTTAGCAAGCGTGGATTAACGATAAAAAATTTCGCGCATTCTAGGGCGAAATCTAGGTAAAAGATAGACTAATTTTTCATCAAAAAAACTTTTTGTTTTTCCCTTTTAGTCTATTGTTAAAACAGAAAAACAAGCGCACTATCCGCACAAATTCAGGGTGTTTTAAAACACTCATGATGACTCTCACTTAAGCAAAAGGAAACGCATACCTAATGTCACAGACATACATAGTTGTTGATCAGGCCAAAGATTGGTCCGCTTTTCTACCCAGCGACCGCGTAATCACTTTTACCCAATATCTCAACTTGGCCGCAACAAAAAGCCAAGGCCGTATTCGTATCATCAACCTCTGCAAAAACAGCAAATATCTATCTGATGGGTACTATTGCTCTTTATTAGCAGAAAGCCGTGGTCATCACGTTATGCCGTCTGTGCGGGTTTTAAACGATTTAAGCAAAAAAGACCTTTATGAGCTTGAAATTTCACAATGGTTACCATTACTAGCTAAAAAACTGGCCAAGCCAGAAGCGCCCATGGAAATGAAATTTCACTGCGTCTTCGGCAAAACCATTCATCCCGAGATGAAGGAATTCGCACGCAAACTATTTGAAAGTTTCCCAAGCCCAGTATTAGAAGTCACGTTAAAATTCCGTAAAGAATGGCAAGTCACCGCCCTATTCTCTACATCACAAAGCAAACTGGCCGACGCCGAAGAAACCCTCTTCGCGGAATCGTTGGAAGCCTTTAGCAACAAGGTGTGGAGCAAAGGCCGTATCCAGCGCGCAGCGAAATTTGACATGGCTATTTTGGTTAATCCAGAAGAAGCCATGCCGCCAAGTGATGACCAAGCCATTAAGAAATTCATCCAAGCGGGTAAACAGCTTGGCATTCACGTGGACATCATTGGTCCAAAAGACATCATGCGTTTGCCTGAATACGATGGTTTATTCATTCGAGAAACCACCAATATTGACCACCACACCTATCGCTTCGCAAAAAAAGCAGAAGGTCTTGGCTTAGTGGTAATGGACGATCCTCAATCCATCATGCGCTGTACCAACAAGGTCTACTTAGCCGATTTATTTAACACTCACAAAGTGCCTTGCCCAAAAACACGCATCGTGCATAAAGGTGAAAAAGACGTTGAAGACGCTTTAGAGGCCGTGATCAGCTATCCTATGGTCGTGAAGATCCCTGACGGTGCCTTTTCCAAAGGCGTGATCAAAGCAGAAAACCGTGAAGCATTAACAGAAAGCCTTAACACACTGTTTAAGAAATCTTCGTTACTGCTAGTTCAGGAGTATCTGTACACCGAATTTGACTGGCGTATCGGCATATTAAACAACAAACCTATTTTCGCTTGCCGTTACTACATGGTGAAAAACCACTGGCAAATTTACCAACATACAGGCAGCAAAAGCCAAAGTGGTGGCTTTGACACCTTACCCACCTTTGAAGTACCACGCCGTGTATTACAAGCCGCAATCGCCGCCACCAAACCCATTGGTGAAGGCTTATACGGCGTAGACGTAAAAGAAATCAACGGCCGAGGCTATGTGATTGAAGTCAACGATAACCCCAGCATCGACCGTGGTGTTGAAGACAAGTACATCGGCGACGAACTCTACATGCAAATCATGTCGGAATTCCTACGCCGCATGCAAATGAAGCGCGGCGATACAGCAAACTAATTTATCCTAATTATTAATAGCAAAACGGCGGTTTCACCCTGTCAAAGCACATCCACTGCAGGCAGTGTTTGTGTAACGAAGAAGGCAGCTGCAGACCGCCATACCCACCATAATATTGATGAAATGATTTGATCAGTTGTTTGAGGATGTCGATGCAGGACGTTGGCTTGGACGATAGTAGCCTCTTCTGAGGCGATCGAAATACGCTTGATAACGACCATCTTCTTTAAAAACCTTGAGCTGTTCGTTGAACGCCGCCGCAAGCTCAGTACTGGAAGGGTCGCGCTTAGGAAATAATAGGTAACTTTGATTAACCAGTAAACGTTTTGGATGATGTAAGATGTCACCCGCTAGCTCTGGAGTATTATTCAGTAGCGTGTAATAGGCTACACTCAGTTCTTCAGCAAAAAAATCAATACGCCCTGCTGCGAGCATCCTAAGGTTTTGCTCTGTAGAACTGACTCTAAGCATAGTAAACAAATTGTCTTTCACTGCTTGGTCAAATGCCGGCCCGTAGCTGTACGCCAGAGCACCACCGACAAGCTTGCCCTCTAAATCTGCCAAACTCTCCCACTCAAGGGGATTGTCTTTGTGGTAAAAAAAGACAAAGTTTTCATTTAATACAGGCTCACTGTAAAGAAAATCATTTTCTCGATCCGCTTGGTGCATCCACACCGCGGTGGCATCGTAACGACTACTAGCAGCCGCTTGATAGGCTCTCGCCCAAGGCAAAAAAGTAAACGAAACATGGTAACCAATATTGTGGAAGACATCTTTGATTAAGTGGCCAGCAACACCATAATGCGGGAGATCGGCACTCAAAAAAGGGGGCCACTCGCCCACACTAATGCTTAACGATTTCGCTGATTCTTGATCGCCACTATCAGCAACAGGAAAAGCATGGCTTGAGGGCAAGAATACAGCCTGCAATAAACCTAGGATGGTCAATGTTCTCAAAAATCTCAGCATGTGGCTCCACTTGTTTGTTGAGTCGTTTTGCCCTGTTTCATTATGTACTGTTTCATTGTGTACTATTTGATCATCTACTGTGCGAGCTAGTCACATTTACTAGTATAGTGGTCGCACACACCAAATGCGAACCCATGTCATCACTATTTACGCTTAATGTTTTTTCCAAAGATGCCATTTGCTTTAAAAGATAGCCAAACTTGATTTGCCGCTTGGAAAAGTAAACTATGTCGCCAAGCGACTCTATCTTCTTGACGATCGTAGCCACCACCAATAACACAAGCAACAGGTACGCCTTCTGACAAGCAGGTATTAAGCACATAAGTATCCCGCTCTAAAATCCCTGCATCCGTTAAGTTGACATACCCTAAGCGGTCATCTTTATGCACATCAGCCCCAGCGTCATAAAAAATAAAGTCAGGTTGGTGCTCGGCCAACAAGCCAGGCAGGGTATTTCGCAAAATGGATAAATAGGTTTGATCGTCCGCCCCACGGGGAATCGTAATATTGACACCTCCCGTCTGCTTAACCTGAGGGTAATTCGCTTCACAATGCCACGACACGGGAATAATGTCCGTTCTGTCTTTGAAAAAAGCGATGGTGCCATCACCTTGGTGCACGTCGCAGTCTAAAATAACTATTTTCTTTGCTTTAGAGGAACGTATCAGCGCCAAGGCCGCAACAGCAAGATCATTAAAAATACAAAAACCCGAACCATAGGAAGGATGAGCGTGGTGCGTTCCCCCAGCAAGGTGACACGCCAATCCATATTGCAACGCAAGTTCACTGGTCAAGATCGTGCCAGATACCGCACGCAGAGTACGTTCAACTAACCACTCCGACCAAGGCAAGCCAATGTTTTTTTCTTCTTGCTGAGCCAGTTCACCACGAATAAACCGCTGAACATACGATTTATCGTGGGCGTCCATCAGTACAGACAAGGACAACGGAGGTGGGATGTGTTCGTTCAACGCGGTTAATATACCTTGCTCCCTTAGCGTTTCAGCCAGTAAAGCAAATTTTGCCATAGGAAACCTGTGCCCCATAGGAAACGGAATACTGTAATGGGGGTGATACACCAAGGGTAAACGGGACTCACTCATAGACTAAAAACTATCCAAACTTAACGACTTTTTGCCACCAATACCTTTCGTATGGCCGCATTGAAGGACTCAATAAGGTGAGGAGGATAACCTTTACCACTTTCGAAATTAACTTTTTGCACAGCGCGCATGGCACTTTTGTTGTATTCACTGCCAGACTTGCCCCAGACGATATCAATAAACATCACCGCCATAGACAAAATAAAAGCGCCTTGCGGTATGAGTGACCCAACAAGACCCTCAGGGTAACCCGTTCCATCAAAGCGTTCTTTGTGAGCTTGCACCATAGCGACTGCCTCTTGCCATCCCTCGTGCTTAGCAAGAAGATTGGCACCAACAAGAGGATGATTATGCTCCGCTTGACGCTTAAGAGCATCATCGCCTTTGCAGTTTAAAATAAGCGCCATCCCCATATTATGCATGTAAGCAGCGGCACTTAATTGTGCAGGATCCACCGGGGTTTTACATTCCACATTAATGAGTTGGCACAATTTCAAGATGCGCTCACTGCGCTCCGAAGAGTAACCTAACAAACGGTTTAATTTTTGACTGAACCCAATAAACAAGTTGATATCGGATTGTTGCGATTCCGTAAACACGACTTTAACAATGACAGAAGATGCCGCTGGCTCCTCTTTATCTTCTTCCTGTGAGGTTTGAGTACACCGCTTAAGCAAGCCCGCAGCCATCCCAGGGCGCTTAGCGTCATCCTCTTGAGCGTAGAGCTCATCTAACCCTGTTTGTAATAGATCGCGCAATGCAATTTCAGCCACATGGGAATGATAAATTTGCTTTAGCAAGTCGTAGACTTTTTCAACCACAACAATGATCAATTCACCTAACTGGTGATGATATTGGATGTAACCGCCGCGCATACCATCGACGATTTCTTCAAGCTTATGTAGCACCCCCACCAAGGGGTCAAGAAAACAGACAGAACAGTTCCCTTTCATGCTGTGCAAGGATCGAAACAGGTTATCAAGCTTATCAAATGAAAACCCATCCATCTCAATGCTGTTTATCACTTCTTCGATTTCTTGCTGTGCTTCTACATAGCACTCTAACAGGTCGTCCTTGAGCTCTTTTTCTAACGCTGAAAACGCTTTACAAGCAAAATGGCCCATTACACTCTTCCATTACAGCCTTACATCACAAGGAACAAACAACCTTGAATTGATTAAGGTAATCATTTCAGTCGACATTTTAAATTCGTACTTATCATTGTAGATAGAATACGCGCCATGGTGAACACAAAGATCGTTTTATTCTACAGGCAAGGTCGACATATCCCATTATTATGTTAGACCGAAACAAATACCTTCTGGCTCAAGATCACACTCAATGAAATTCTCTTTCGCGTTGTTGTAATGAACGCGCATGATCAAAATAATATTCAATCATAGCACCAGCATAGTCGTAGTCTTTGCCCGTCCTCACGATCAAGCCCACTCGACCTAGTTGTCGATATTTTTTGGGCTGGTAGTAGGTCTCTAAACGCCAACCTATTTGATTGCCGTTGTATTTTTCTCGAAACAGTGACACGCGATGATCTTCATTAAGGTAATACCCGAGACCAAACCGTGAACTGGTAATGTTACTGAGGGTAATATCAGCCGATACATAATTCGTAGTGAAAGCGACGTCCCCAATAAACACTTCGCCCATAAACTGCCCCGACACCTCACGCTCACTGGCCAAGGTTTCATCCATTGGCTCCAGCTCACTTACACCTACACCCAGACCAAGACGAACATACTCACTCTTTAAAAACCAGTTCGAGGTAAATTCAGATTGCGCAAAACTGTCCCGAGAAGACCCCGTTAATAAATAATTACTGTTCAACAGCACCTGAGTTGAAAAAGTGTCATTAAGGGGAATATTAATTTTGAAATCAATATTCATAAGCGACTTTTCATTCAACAGCCCATAACCCAAGCCAAACGCAAAATTAGGCGACTCATCGCTCTCTTCAGCCAATGCGTTCAGACTGACACTAATAATAAAGGGTAACAATAAAAAACGAGATAAATTGGTCAAAACATACCCAAATAGACAATTCATAAATATAAAGCATTGTGACGGGTCTTGCACAAAAGCTCCAGCTGAAAAGAGTCGAATGACGACGGCTTACTATTTTGATGAGATGTCTCAACTGGCTTTTTTAGCGTCGTTTTTTGACTTAATGTCAGGGGAATTGAGAACACCCCTGTGATTCGTAAGCAAAGCCCAATATAATAAGAGCAACGTCGATTAGACAAACACATTTTTAGGTTTATACGTTACATGGCAAAAAAACTCTTTATTCAGACCCATGGCTGTCAAATGAACGAGTACGACTCGTCTCGTATGGCAGACTTACTTGGCGAAAGCCACGAGATGGAACTCACAGACAACGCAGAAGAAGCCGACGTGCTTCTTCTAAATACTTGTTCGATTCGTGAAAAAGCCCAAGACAAGGTTTATCACCAGCTAGGACGTTGGAAAAAGCTCAAGCAAAAGAACCCGAATCTTGTCATCGGTGTGGGTGGTTGTGTCGCCAGCCAAGAAGGCGATGCCATCCGCAAGCGTGCCAAGCACGTGGATATGATTTTTGGCCCCCAAACTCTGCATAAATTACCCGAGATGGTCAATGCGGCAGGCAAGCACATTCCAATCACGGATGTGACCTTTCCTGAAATCGAAAAATTTGACCACTTGCCAGCTCCAAGGGTAGACGGTGCCGAAGCCTTTGTTTCCATTATGGAAGGCTGTAGCAAGTACTGCACTTTCTGTGTTGTGCCCTACACTCGCGGCGAAGAAGTCAGCCGCCCGTTTGATAGCATTCTAAAGGAAGTGATGCAGCTTGCTGAACAAGGCGTTCGCGAGATCCATTTACTAGGGCAAAACGTTAATGCCTACCGTGGCGATACGGCGGAAGGTGACGAAGCCGATCTTGCTGACATTATTCACGCTGTGGCGCAAATCGATGGCGTTGAACGCATTCGTTTTACCACGTCGCACCCTGTTGAATTCAGCGACAGCTTAATAGAAGCATTTCGTAATGAACCTAAATTGGTCAGTCACTTACATTTGCCCGTTCAAAGTGGTGCTGACAAAATTCTTAGTGCCATGAAACGTGGTCACGATCGTCAATACTACATTGATAAAATTAATCGCATCAAAGAAGCGCGTCCTGGCATTAGTTTGTCATCCGACTTCATTATCGGCTTCCCTGGGGAAACCGACGAAGACTTTATTGACACCATGAATTTAATTCAGGAAATCGGCTTTGATCACTCGTTCAGTTTTGTTTACAGTCAACGTCCTGGTACGCCGGCGTCGAATCTAGAAGATGACACGCCGGAAGACGTGAAAAAAGAGCGCTTGTCTATTTTACAGCGTCGTATTAGCCAACAAGCCTATGATATTAGTTTATCCATGGTTGGCGAAGTACAACGCATTTTGATCAGCGGCTATTCACCTCGCGACCCTGGACAACTTCAAGGCCGAACTGAAAATAATCGGATCGTCAATTTCCGTGCATTTGATCCGCAGTTAATTGGCAAATTTGCTGATGTCGTCATCACTGACGCCTACCCTAATTCCCTATTAGGTGAGCTAGTCGGCTCAGAACTCGATACCGACTTTGTATTGCAATAACAATGCACTTTAAAAATCAAAGGTAGATCTTGGAAATTACACAGACAACTCAACAAATTCGTTTAGCCCCCGCCGAAGCCAAGGCTTTGGCGGCTCTATGTGGCCAATTAGATGAAAACATCAAGCTAATAGAAAAAAGATTGGATGTTTCCATCAAGTATCGCGCAGAACTCTTCGATATTTCAGGAGAAGACTCTGAACATGTGGCGGCAACCAAAACCTTGCTGCTGAACCTCTACCGCGAAGCCTTGGCCAATACAGAAATTACCCCCGAGACCATCCATCTTTACTTGCAAGAGTCGGCGGTTGAATCGCTTTCTAGCAACAAAAGAGACAAAGGCGATCAGTTGGTTATCAAAACTCGCAAAGCCTTTATCAAACCCAAAGGTAAAAACCAACAAGGCTACGTAAAACAAATTCGCAAGCACGACATCAACTTCGGCATTGGACCAGCCGGTACGGGCAAAACCTATTTGGCTGTTGCGTGTGCGGTTGAAGCCCTAGAAGCCGATCGTGTTGAGCGCATTATGCTGGTTCGTCCTGCGGTTGAAGCTGGCGAGAAGCTGGGCTTTTTGCCAGGCGATTTGTCACAAAAAATCGACCCCTATTTGCGTCCGCTTTATGATGCCCTGTACGAAATGCTTGGCTTTGAGTTGGTTGATAAACTGATTGAAAAAAATGTCATTGAGATCGCACCACTGGCCTTTATGCGTGGTCGTACCTTAAACAATGCCTTTATTATTCTGGATGAAAGCCAAAACACCACACGCGAACAGATGAAGATGTTTTTGACGCGGATTGGTTTTGGCTCTACCGCGGTGATCACCGGTGATACGACCCAGGTCGATTTACCCCGTGGCACTACGTCAGGTTTGGCGCAAGCTATGCACGTTCTAAGAGATGTAAATGGCATCAGCATGACGCTATTTAACTCCGCTGATGTGGTTCGCCATCCGCTTGTTCAGCGTATTGTAGAAGCCTATGATAAGTTTGATATCGAAGTGGAAGAAGAAAAAAAAGCTCGAACAGAAGCCCGTCTCAACGCACAAGCTGAACACACTGCAGGTAATCCGTAATGGCGCACTTAGAACTCGACCTACAAATCGCAACGCAAAATACAGAGCAACTGCCCAGTGAAGCCGATTTTAGGCCATGGGTAGAAAAAGCCTTGTCCGATTGTGACGAAGAGTTTGAGGTGACCATACGCATCGTCGATGAAGAAGAGAGCCATGCGTTAAATCACGAATACCGCGGCAAAGATAAACCGACTAATGTCTTATCTTTTCCATTTGAAGCACCACCGGGACTTGAGCTACCTTTACTAGGTGACTTAGTGATTTGTGCCCAAATTGTTGCCAAAGAAGCAGAAGAACAAGAAAAACCGTTATTTCATCACTGGGCGCACATGACGATTCATGGCATCTTGCATTTACGTGGCTATGATCATATAAATGACGATGAAGCAGACGAAATGGAATCACTAGAAACCAGTCTATTGGCTTCCATGTCGATTCCCGACCCTTATTTGATTAAAGAGTGAGCTAATACCCCAATGAGTGACGACCGATCGAGTTTATCCAACGATCAACAAAAATCTTGGTTTGAACGTTTAACCCAAGCCTTCAATGATGAGCCGCGCAGCCGCGCTGATATCGTCAAAATTTTAGATGCGGCCGTAAAGTCTGACATTATCGACAGAGACGCCTTTACTATTTTGGAAGGGGCACTGGAAGTGTCTGAAGTTCAAGCTCGGGATATAATGATCCCACCGTCACAGATGGTGGTGATAAAATCCGAAGACAATCCGAAAACGTCCATTCGTAAAATCATCGATTCATCCCATTCACGTTTCCCAGTTGTTGGTGAAGATTCTGATGAAATCCTTGGTGTCCTACTGGCCAAAGATTTACTCCCTCTCTTGTTCAAAGAAGATGAGATAACCATTGAAGATATTTTAGCTCGTTTGCGTCCAGCGAATTTTATTCCAGAAAGCAAACGCTTGAATGTTCTATTAAACGACTTCCGCACCAAACGTCACCACATGGCATTGGTTCTTGATGAGTACGGTAGCGTGTCTGGTTTGGTCACCATTGAGGACGTACTGGAACAAATCGTCGGTGAAATCGAAGACGAGACAGACAAACTTGAAGACGAAGGCATTCAAGCAACGTCAGAACCTGGCGTTTACCTTGTACCGGCATTGTGTGAAGTCGAGGATTTTAACGAGTTTTTCAAGACTGATCTCAATGAAGAAGAATTTGACACCATTGGCGGCATCTTGGTGCAACAGTTTGGTCATGTCCCTCAACGAGACGAGTCCTTATTTTTGAATGACTTCCACTTTCAGATTGTTAAGTCGGACGGTCGACGCGTGAAAACCATTCGAGTCACCAAGCCCAAACTGACGCCTGTAGAATAGTATGGCAACAACCCCCTCTAAATCGGGTTCTTCAAAAGAAGAACCCGTGTTTTTTTTGAACCGTTTTATAAACACCGCTTCCCCCAAACTCATTGGCTTCATGGGGTTATTGGCAGGCGCTGTTGGTGCTACCAGCTTTTCACCCTTTTATTTTTGGCCGGGCTATTTTATTAGCTTGGTTGTTTTTAGCCTTCTCGTAATCACCAGCCCAACCGCTAAATCTGCGTGCTGGCGCGGCGCTTCTGTGGCACTAGGTTTCTTTGGTGCGGGCGTGTCTTGGGTGTATGTGAGCATTGCGGAATACGGACAAGTCGGCCAGATTATCGCTGGACTGATTACCTTCGCCTTTGTTGCCGTGCTGTGCACTTTTTGGGTATTTGCCGCATGGGCATCATGGAAACTGGGGCGACGCTTCACATTCCTCCCCACCAGTCTATGGATTACCCTTAGCTTACTGCTGGGGGAATTTGCACGCAGCACCTTATTTACTGGCTTCCCTTGGCTACTCCCTGGCTACGCGATTGAAAACACCTGGTTGTTTGAGCTCTTACCCATAGGCGGAATCTGGCTGACCAGCGCCTGTGTGCTACTCACCTCCAGCGTTATGGCCAGCGCTTTACTGAGAAAAACGCGACAAAGCCCGTTAATGGTCGTTGTGATTATCGCTTGGGGCGGCGCTGCATTTTTAAACTACTTTCCTACCTCATGGGTAGAACAAACCGGTACTCTCAAAACCACCTTGGTACAAGGCAACGTTAAACAAGACGAGAAGTGGCTTGCACAGACCGCTGGAGAGTCACTTGCTTATTACCAACAAGCGACCATAGAAAATCTCGACAGTGAGTTAGTCGTTTGGCCAGAAACGGCTATCACCTACACCTACCCGCAAGTAGAGCCCTATTTTGCTGCTTTTAGCGAAGAGCTGGCTAACACAAACACCACGTTAATTACGGGTATTCCAGACGTTAGTCCAAACAGGAAGCACTATTACAATGCCATTTGGGCAACGGGAGAGGGGTTCGGACTTTACTACAAGCGTCGACTGGTGCCCTTTGGCGAATACATTCCATTTGAAGAGTACATAGGGCCTATTTTGGATGTTTTTGGTATGCCTATGTCGAGTTTTAAAGCGGGCGATAACAACCAACCCGTACTGCAAGTCGGTGAATGGGGGGTTGCGCCCTTTATCTGTTACGAAATCGTCTATGCAGAGCAAGTTAGACGCATGGTCAGAGACAGTGATTTCCTCATTACGATCAGCAATGATGGCTGGTTTGGCACCTCTATTGGCCCTTGGCAGCACCTGCAGATTGCACAATTTAGAGCCAAAGAAACGGGGCGTTATGTGATCCGCGCCACTAATACGGGCATAACCGCTTTCATTGATGAAAAAGGCGCTGTGGTGGCGCAAGCCCCGCAATTTGAAAGAACCACATTAACCGCAGAAGCCAAAGCGTTTACGGGCAATACGCCTTATGTACAATGGGGCTACTGGCCGATGCTTTGGCTGCTAAGCCTGTGTGTGATTTTTTCCTATCTAAGTGGATTAATCGCTCATCGACAAAGAACAGCGCATTAATCACTAACACTATCACCTAATAGGGTATTTTTAGTCGTTGGTTTCCTCATCGTGGTGAGTCGACATCAAACCATAGTGACAAACTTCACAAGGCGCCAGCGCTTGTTGTGTTTCAATCACGTTATCATAGCCACATGACATGCAATGGTAAGTGCCTGGTTCCACCAAGCTGCCAGCAACATGACACTGCTCAAGCGGTACAGGGTTATTGTTAGCATGATTGATCAGCCACAACAAAGCCGCGTCTTCTTTTTCATCCAAATCGTCAATAAGCTCATGACCTTCGTCCAACACTAGGTGCCAGTTCGCGTCTATCCATGCTTCGGTGTAACCCATTTTGTCGTGCCAGTAGGCTTTCATTAACGCCACGTCTTCTAAAAACCAATCTTTCGCACCCATTAAGGTTTTTTGGGCTTCTTCGACTAAATTCGCTTCATTGTCGTTTTTTACTGGATCTTTTTTCATGGATTTCGTAACTCCTTCTTTATGCAGCTTCTAATTAGAGCCTCATCTCTATAAAATAGCGACTATTTTCAAACTCTGTAAGCTGAAGAGTGATTTTTTGCATTAAATCGCGCTATTCGCCTTTCTTTTATACTAGAAAATAACCTTTTACTAATCTGACGTCGACCACGGGATAAGAATACATCATGCAAGAACAATACAATCCGCAGCAAATTGAACAAGCGGCTCAATCATTTTGGGACGAAAACAAAGTCTTCAAAGCCGTCGCCGATTCCAGCAAAGAGAAGTTTTATTGCCTTTCAATGTTTCCTTACCCAAGTGGCCGCCTACACATGGGTCACGTTCGTAACTACACCATCGGCGATGTCATTTCTCGCTATCAGCGCATGCAAGGCAAAAACGTCCTTCAACCGATGGGGTGGGACGCCTTTGGTTTACCCGCTGAAAACGCCGCCATCAAACACAAAACCGCACCAGCAAAATGGACAACCGAAAACATCGCCTACATGAAAGGCCAGCTTAAAGAGCTAGGTTTTGGTTATGATTGGGACCGAGAAATCGCCACCTGCACGCCTGAATACTACAAATGGGAGCAGTGGTTCTTCACCCAACTCGTTGAAAAAGGCTTGGCCTACAAAAAAACCGCTGCGGTGAACTGGTGCCCCAATGACTTAACGGTACTCGCCAATGAGCAAGTGGAAGATGGAGGTTGCTGGCGTTGTGGCACCACGGTCGAAAAGAAAGAGCTTTCTCAGTGGTTCATTCGCATTACGGATTACGCAGAAGAACTGTTAAACGATCTAGATCAACTAGATGGCTGGCCAGAAAAAGTTAAAGCCATGCAACGTAACTGGATTGGTCGCTCTGAAGGGCTAGAATTCAGCTTTGAAATAACAGATAAAACAGAGCGTCTGTCAGTGTATACGACGCGCCCAGACACCATCATGGGCGTCACTTATGTGGCGGTTGCCACTCAACACCCATTGTCATTAGAAGCCGCTCAAAACAATGCCGAGCTTGCTGCTTTTATTGAAGAAAGTAAAAAGATGTCAACCACTGAAGCCGACATGGCAACGGTCGAGAAAAAAGGCATGGACACAGGCTTTAAAGCCATTCATCCCATTACTGGTGATGCGGTTCCTGTGTATGCAGCCAACTTCGTGTTGATGGATTACGGCTCGGGTGCTGTGATGTCGGTTCCTGCTCACGACCAGCGTGACTTTGAATTTGCTAAAAAGTACAACTTGCCCATCAAACAAGTCGTCCAATCTGCTGGAGAGGAAACCCTCGATTTAGAGAACGCCGCTTTCACAGATAAAGGCACACTTTGCAACTCTGGGGAATTTGACGGATTGGCATTTAAAGAAGCCTTCGATGCTATTTCTGCTTGGATGGTTGAACGTGAGCTTGGCGAAGTGAAAGTTAACTATCGACTACGTGACTGGGGTGTTAGCCGTCAACGTTACTGGGGAACCCCTATTCCTACCATCAACTTAAAAGATGGTTCGGTTGTTCCTGTGCCAGCGGATCAGTTACCGGTTGAATTACCCACCGATGTGATCATGGACGGAGTGAATTCTCCCATTAAAAACAACCCTGCTTTCTCCTCCATTATGTTCAATGGCGAAGAAGCTGAGCGCGAAACCGACACCTTCGATACCTTTATGGAATCGTCTTGGTACTTTGCACGTTACTGCTGCCCAGATTCTACCGATGCCATGCTAACGGAAGAGGCGAATTACTGGCTCCCTGTTGACCAATACGTTGGTGGTGTTGAGCACGCTATTCTGCATTTGCTGTACTCACGCTTCTTCCATAAGTTATTGCGTGATGCTGGCCTGGTGAATTCTGACGAGCCATTCAAACGATTGTTAACACAAGGCATGGTTAACAAAGACGGCACCAAGATGTCCAAATCAAAGGGCAACACGGTCGACCCTCAAGAAATGATTGAAAAATACGGTGCCGATACGGTTCGTTTGTTCATGATGTTCAGTGCACCACCAGAGCAATCACTTGAATGGAATGACGCAGGTGTCGATGGCGCTTCACGCTTCCTACGCCGCTTGTGGGCTTTGTGCTATCGACACATGAATGCCGGCAACATTGGCAAATTGAACCCTGCTGAATTAAACGGTGCTCAAAAAGCCTTACGACGTAAGACCCATGAAACCATCCAGAAAGTCACTGACGATATTGAGCGTCGCCAAACGTTCAATACGGCCATTGCTGCTGTGATGGAACTTTGCAACGACATCAGCAAGTTCGAAGACGCCTCTAAACTGGGTCTTGCCGTCCAGCAAGAAGCGTTGGAAGCGGCCACTTTATTGCTGTCTCCGATCGTTCCTCATATTGCCCACCAGCTATGGAGCGAGTTGGGACACAGTGACAATATCGTTAATACACCATGGCCCACCTTGGACGAAGCGGCTTTAGTAAAAGACGAATTGACCATTGTGGTGCAAGTATTAGGTAAAAAACGCGCTGAATTGACAGTATCAGCCAGTGCCGACAACAAAACCATTGAAGCCGAAGCACTTGCCCACCCAGGTGTCATAAAACACCTAGAAGGCAAAACCGTACGCAAAGTGATTGTTGTGCCAGGGCGATTGGTCAATATTGTTGCGAACTAACTAAAGCCTAAATGAGGGATGGCTACGCCGTCCCTCCTATCTTCATCACATCACCGAGATCATCGATATGATAGGCACATTGACACATACCTCTCGTTACCTTTTACTCGTATTAGTGACCATGTCGTTAATCGCGTGTGGCTTCCAATTACGTGGTAATGTCACAGTACCCGACAGACTCAAGGTCATTACCTTAACCTCCGACAGCGGCTCTGAGAGTTTCGATCGCGCACTACGTATCTCACTAAGTAGAGCCGGCATCATGATCATTGATCAAGCGAACGCGACACCGGATACGTTAAACGTCAAAATCAACGCCATTGCGTCCACCGATACTGAGCTGGCGCGTGACGCAAATAATGACATTTCCCAATTACAGCGTCGTCTAAGCGCGTATTATTTTATTCGCCAAGCGGATGGCAAATCGGTGTATGGCCCACGAACCATTACCACCACACAAACACTCGCGAATCAAAACGCAGAAGAAAGTGCCAAAATTTCTTACAACCAAGCTCAAACAGAAAGCATGCATCAGGCGCTGGCAAATCAATTGCTGTATGACCTGAGTTATGCCCCATTATAAACCGCACGTCGGTTAGGCAACGCGAATGAAAGTCAGAGTTGATCAACTAGCACAACAGCTTAATAAAAATCTCGCCCCGATTTATATTCTTTCAGGGGACGAGGTGCTCTTATGTCAAGAGGCTGCTGACCAGATTCGTAAAGCTGCTCAAAACCATCAGATCGATGAACGCTTACGCTTCGTTGCCGACGCCCAGTTTGATTGGGAAGAGGTCATCAACGAAAACCAAAGTTTATCGCTGTTCTCTAATCGTCGCCTATTTGATATTCAAATTGATAAAATGGGTGAAAAGCACAGTAAGGCCCTAACACAATTAGGCCAATCTCTGAGCGAAGATAACGTTATTTTGTTAACCCTACCGAAAATTGATGCCCGCACTCAAAAAGCTAAATGGTTCACGCAGCTAGAATCAAAAGGCGTCTTTGTTCAAATTTGGCCGATTGATGCCACCCGCCTTCCCGCCTGGGTGCAACAAAGAGCGCAGACGTTAGAGCTAACACTGACCCGTGGGGCCGCTGGCATTGTGTGTGAAAGAGGCGAAGGCAACCTGTTGGCGATATCGCAAGAGCTAGAGAAGCTGGCGTTATCACACGGTCGAGGCGCCAAGATTGATACGGAAAAAGTCGTTGAATCTGTGGCAGACAGCAGTCGCTATTCTATCTTTGATCTCAGTGATCGACTGCTGCTTGGCAAAACCAAAGACGCCATGCATTGTCTAAACCAACTGATGGGCGAAGGTATAGAAAGCAGCATCATTTTATGGCTATTCAATAGAGAAATCCAAACGCTCACCAACTTACTGCGCGCCATGCAATCCGCCAGCCTGCGTCAGGCTTGTCAGGCCGAAAAAATTTGGGACAAACGCGTGCCTTTTTATGAAAGCGCCATGTCTCGGCACAATGCCATTACCCTGCCCTACATGCAAAACTACCTAGCACTCATCGACAAAAGCATCAAAGGACTCGATGGCCCGGACAGTGCAACGGGTTTTCGCAACCTCGTTATGATGTTTTGTGGTTACAAGCCAACGGTCACTGAATTGGATATCTAACTCAAGGTTTTTCTCAATACCAAAACGCCTCTATCAATCTCTGCTTTACACCCTGCCACACCTTATTTTCCTTATAGGAATTAAGGTTATTCTCTTCACCCCATGTATACACAAAGCCAACATTGTTTTACCTTAAAGAATGAGATGATCACTTGCTAACATGCAGCCGTTTGATAGATAGAGGTATTTATGTCTTGGTTCAAAAGAACAACCCTACCCAGCCATCACAGTACACAAGAGCACGAGAGTGTACAGATTTTACAGATTACCTACTCTGAACTATCAGAAGCCAGCTTATCGGCGCTGCAGTTCCGAGGTAAAAAAACGCAACTCATACTTGCCTTTGTCTCCTCCAATCTGAATTTTGAAGACGTCGTGACCAAGATTCAAAAATACACACCATTTTGCAACAAGGTAGTCGCCGTCATGACCGCCGGCGAGCTTAACAGCCAGCAAAAAAACTTCTATCAGACCACGGAAGGTCAATGGGACTCTATTGTGCTACAAAGTTTTAGTGAAGATTTGCTCGCTGAAACCGAAATCAAAACCATTCCACTGCATTGTGAAGATCTAAAACAAGGCAATATCAACAAATCTAAGCAAGATAGGATTGCAACCATTCAGAGCGAAATAGAAAAGCTCAACGTAGAAATGCCGATTAATTATCAAAACACCATTGCTATTACGTTTATTGACGGCTTGTCATCCAGCGAAAACTTTTTTATGAAAGCCCTGTATGACAGTCAACGCTTTCCTTGCCATTTTATCGGCGGATCAGCAGGGGGTAAGTTAGATTTCAAACAAGCCAGTGTCTATGATGGCAACAAAGTCGCCCATCACTGTGCGGTGGTCATTTTCACTAAGCTGGCAGAGAATATTCGCTACGGCATCTTGAAAACGCACAATTTTCAAAAAACCCAGCGCTCCTTTTATATTGCCGAATCAGACCCACAAAAACGCACCGTCACTACGGTCATTTCAAAATCCACCGGCAAAATAGTCAATATTGTTGACCACCTTTGTGACTACTTCCAATGCCACCCCACTGACCTAGATAAAAAGCTCATCAGCCATTCGTTTGCCGTTGAGATTGGCAAAGAACTGTTTATTCGTTCTATTGCGAACATAGACTTAGACAAAAAAGTCATTCACTTTTTCTGCGATCTAGACTTTGGTGACGAACTTATTTTAGTGCAAGCTAAAGGCTTTGCAGACAGCACAAAGCAAGCCTTTGATGAATTTATGAAAGGCAAACCTAAGCCCGTTGCCATGCTGGCAAACGACTGTATTTTACGTCGCTTAAATAACGCAAAAGCACTGCCTGAGTTAACCGCTTTTCAACAAATCAAAGCCGCCGGTTTTTCAACTTTTGGTGAATTGCTTGGTGTTCACATGAACCAAACACTAACCGCGCTATTCTTCTTTAACGTCGCTAAAGGCGAAGCATTCTCTGACCCTATTGTTGATAATTTCCCGATTCATTACAGCTTTTTCAAAGAATTTTTTACCCTATCGCGCCTCAACAGCTTAATGCAGATCAACCGTCTTCAAGCGGATTTAATCACCTACCTTTCAGAATATCGTCCCCTCTTGGAGCAGGTAGTGGTGAGCTTTAACCAAATGACCACCTACTCTCAGCAAACAGAAGAGATTATCAATCACGTGAGCAACACCTTTCACGGTCTAAAAACCGATATTCATGCTCAGGAAGATGGCCGCAAAGCCCTAAGCGGCAATGTCGCACAACTCAAAAACAATTCCGAACAAGTGCTGGCCATTTTGAAAGTCATTTCAGGCATCGCAGACCAAACCAATCTATTGGCTCTAAATGCCGCTATTGAAGCTGCGCGTGCTGGGGAAGCCGGCCGAGGATTTGCCGTTGTGGCTGACGAAGTACGACAGCTGTCAAAAAACACGCAAGACAGTCTCAACAAAACCGGCGAAACCATCTCTGCGGTGACACAATCCACCAGCTCCATCAGCCAGCTAATCGAAAGCATCGAGCAGTTTATGTTGCGACTTACAGACAACACCAGCGAGCTAACTGCACAAATTCTCAACCTAGGCGACGCGTCTAATATGGCCAGCAGCGATGTCACTAAGAGCATCGCTGCAATCCAAGACATGACCGCTCGGATGGCTGAAATAGATCAAGAAGTCATGGTGATAGAGCAACTGAAGAAAGCCAATAGCCTCTAGCGTTTTTAAGTGAAGCAATCAAAGGATTGCTTCACTTCTTATTGAGGCTTGCTATTATGATGCTTCATAATAGATTAAGTTGAACTACAAAATGACTGACAACCCCCTTGTCCTAGAAGAACTGACCGTCTGGAGTACACCGCTTTTTGTGACTCAAATGCCAGACCATGAGTTTCTGAAAGAAGCCTTACTGGCCGCTGTGTATCAGCAAAAGTCGACGCAGACCACCGCAATAGAAAGCCAAATCGCACCCAAAGCCAAACACGCTCTGCATGAAAGCACGCTGGATTTTCTAGAACTTGCGGATGCCAACGTGACCGAAGTAAAACGCGCTTTGGAAGAGCTTATCTTGGAAGTCGCGGCTTCCGTCAATGGGAACTTTTGGCCTGAAGATATGCAGGCTGAAGCACATATTATTGAGTCTTGGTATCACGTCACACAAAAAGGGGGCTACCATGATGCCCACAGCCACCCAAACTGTTCGTGGTGTGGTATTTATTATCTCGAACCTGGCGATGCCGCAACAGCGGGTAAGGGTGGACTTAACCGATTCTATGACCCTAGAGTCAATGCAGAACATTACGCCGATCCAGGAACCGCTTACCTTGGCGGGCATGGGGTTTGGGATTTTACTCCGACAGATGGTCAGGTCATTCTCTTCCCGTCTTATTTGAAGCATTCTGCTTTGCCTTATTTTGGTGATAACGACCGCGTCGTCATCGCTTTCAACGCCATCATCGAAGCTTATTAGAAAGATTTAACAGGAAATTCCATAAGTTTTACTGCAAACATTCACAACTGATCCGTATATGTAGTAATTTAACAAGCAGTGTCTCACAACGACGGGGAAGTCTATGCGTTTCCAATTTGATCAACTGAGTGAAGGTCAACGCTATCATCTGATCACTCAGACAGTGACACCGCGCCCTATCGCGTGGATTCTGACAAAAAATGACAATGCGACCTTTAATCTCGCACCGTTTTCTTACTTTGCTCCCCTCTCTTCTGATCCTGCTCTGTTTGTTGTCTCGGTGGGCAATAAAACCCACGAAATCGCCAAAGACACCAAGCAAAACCTATTGCGAGAAAAGGAATGTGTTTTGCATATTCCAAGCGGTGACTTAGTCAATGCAGTGAACGATAGCGCCGCCAGCCTTGCCTATGGGGAGTCTGAATTGTCTGGCTCAGCGCTTACTCTTGAAGCCTTCACAAAAACACTGCCGCGTATCAAACAAGCAAAGGTCGCGTTTCATTGCCGATTGTTTGATAGCCATTCCTTAGGCGATAAAGGCTTTGATGCGCTCTACCTTGAAGTTATCGATGTGTTTATCGACGACGATCTAGTAACCGAAAATGATCGTCGTACCGTCATCGATAACAAGAAACTCAACCCGCTTTCACGACTCGGTGGCAACCACTACGCACTGCTCGGTGAAACAGTAACGATCAAGCGCCCTAATTAGAGCCATACCGTTTTGAGGTACCAAAAATGGATATAACCAAACAGATACATGCTTTCCCTTTTATGGGCAACGTCAGCACAGAACTGATGACGTCCTTGGTTGATCTTGCCAGCACCAAAACACTGACAGTCGGTGAAGTCCTGGCCAAGCAATTTGAAGTAGGCCAGTATATTTATTTTCTTATTGAGGGTGAAATCGCTATTTCAGTCCCCTTACAAGATACAGGGAAATCGTACAACGTTGGCTTAATCAATAAACCATTGTCTCCTATTGGTTGGTCTGCATTTCGACACCCTTCCCGTTACGCCACAACGTTTACGGCGACAAAATCATCCACCTTGATTCTATGGCCGATTGTTGAATTACAAAGAATATTAGAAACCGATTTAGTCTTAGCGAATCGCTTTTTGCAGTTTGTGTATGAAGAGTCTTTGCCTATTCTGACCGACATTCAAAATCAAACGCGCCCCTTTTTCTCTAACGAATCCTTGGCGTTTGAAGAAACACGCCCTTTGGTCACAACCGAAAAGCCGACTCAAATAATCAAAGATGCGGTCAATCTACTGAATTATGCGCCTTTCTGCGAAACTTTTACCCAAGCGGAAATTCACACCCTAGCCAAACAATCCACCACCTTGTTGGCGCACCAGGGCGACATTATTAGCCAGCAGGACCAACCTTCTGATGGGCTATACCTGCTCATTAAAGGTAAGGTCGTGGTCAGCTACCAAACGGAAACGGGCGACATCATCACAACTCGCTCGATTTCCCGTCCCGGCACCATTTTGGCGTGGACCACAAAAAATGCCTCAATGAAGAATCGTACGTCGATTATTTCCTCTAGAGACAGCAGTATTTTATACATTGCACAGAAAGACTTATTGGCCATTTTCGAAGAGAACCCCAAGTTCTCTGTGAAATACCTATATAGATTGATTTGGTTAATTGGCACACACTTGCTTTCGGCTCGCATGCGCTATTTATCACAAATTGCAAATGATGAAGTACTGGCCGTCAGCAATGTGATCGAACAAAACGCGGCACTTCTGCCCGTCAGCTCCCCTTTATACAAGGTCAGCGAGCTACTAAAAAGCGCCATAACCACTGACGAAGCCTTTGGCGTACTCTATAAATGCCTGCATTTTGGCTGTGTACTGGAACGTACAATCGCGGGTATGTGTTTAGACATTTTAAAAGATCTTCAGCGTGAAAACGCCTTTTACCGACATCTGCAAAATGTGTATGACACCATTAACAACCTTCCCAAAGAGACGCCTGCCCTGGACGCACGACGTTTGGGGACAGAGCTGTTTAAGCAGGCGTTTCAGCAGGTGCCTTATGTCATTAAAGGACTGGAAAACCTACCTAAAAAAGCTGGCTCCTTATTTATTTACAATCACTTATTAGGCTCACCGACAAATAGACTGCCTAATGGTTTTCGCTTTTCCATGGACGCTCAGTTTATTAGCGCTATGGTCATCGACAACGAATACGGCGTATCTGGTCAACGAGTCGTTCGTCGCAGTAAAGAAAGCGAATTTTGGCGAGACGATTTTTACAGTCGATTCGGTAATGTATTCATTAGCAGCTGGGACAGCCTTACCAAAGACACGCCTGAATACGATTCGTTTATTCAGCAGTCTCAGACGACGCTGCGCAATAATTTCCCATTAATGATATCGCCAGAAGGTCAAAGTTTTAGCACATCACAGTCACCTGGGCCATTATTGCCTCACGCTTTCGAAATTGCCGCTTCTATGGGGGCCGATGAGCCTTGGATTGTACCAGTCGCTGTGGCTAACTTTGATAAAAGAGCGGATCACAACCTGTATACCGTGATAGTAAAACCGGCCTTTAAGCTGTCCAGCCGAGTGAATCCAGCGGATAAAGAGGCTCTTGCCCAATTTCTCATCGACTACCAAGCTGAATATAAAGGGTATGTGGATGAAGCCGTAAACCTTTCAAGAGAAATACACCAGTACCCCATATTAAGTGGGCAAAATGGCTATCGTTCCAACGTGATGGGACTGAATCAAATAGACGTGGAATTCGAATCGGATGTCCGTGAACTAGAGTTTCATCTGGCCTATCAAGAATACAAAGAACGCCCTGTGGCCTTTTTTGGCTCTTCAACAATGCGCCTCTGGCATGACTTTGCGCAACACTTTCGCGATAAAGACGGTATAAACTTAGGCTTTGGCGGGGCCACATTAGAAGCCTGTGTGTATTATTTTGAACGCATTATATTGCCTCATAAACCCCGCTCATTGGTGATCTATGCGGGAGACAACGACATTGGCAACCAATGTGACAGCAACAGAGTCATTGAGCTTTATATTCAGCTGCTTGAAAAAATTGACCGTCACCTCACTGGCATACCGGTCACTCTAATCAGCATAAAATGCAGCCCTGCTCGAAAAGCCATGCGCGGGACGATAGAAAAAACCAACCAACAGCTCAAACGGTTGGCCAAAACGCGTCCAAATACTCGCTACCTTGACCTGTTCACCCTGCTGATAGACAAAAACGGTGAGATGAAAGAAAACTTATTTGAAAATGATAAGTTACATATTAATCATAAAGCGTATGATCTTTGGACAGAAAAACTCCTTGAGATTGAAAGCTTTGTGTTCCAAAAATAACCCTTAACATTTGATGAAACGCAGTAGGATTTTCATGTCAACAACAAAGTTTCGACTCGTGACACGCAGTGATTTTGACGGTTTAGTTTGTGCCGTTTTACTGAAAGATCTTAATATCATCGACGATATTCTTTTCGTACACCCTAAAGACATGCAAGATGGCAAGGTACCGATTGGCCCTAACGACATTACAACCAATCTGCCTTATGTAAAAGGCTGTCATCTTGCATTTGACCACCATTTGAGTGAAACCGTTCGTAACGACAGCCGTATAGAAAACCATGTCATTGACCCAGACGCGCCCTCTGCGGCTCGTGTGGTGTACGACTACTATGGTGGTGCAGACAAATTCCCTCACATCTCTGTCGACATGATGGATGCGGTTGATAAAGCGGATTCCGCACAGTTTTCCAAAGAAGAAATACTCAATCCTACCGATTGGGTGTTATTAAATTTCATTATGGATGCGAGAACAGGCCTGGGGCGTTTTCGTGATTTTCGCATCTCTAACTATCAACTGATGATGAAATTAATTGATTATTGTGCCAACCACAGCATTGAAGACATACTCGCCCTTGAAGATATTCAGGAACGAGTAAAACTGTATAACGAACACGACGAACTGGCGAAAGCTCAGCTAAGCCGCTGCGCTACACAGCATAAAAACTTAGTAGTGCTTGACCTAACTGAAGAAGAAACCATTTACGCCACAAACCGTTTCGTGATCTATGCTCTGTTTCCAGACTGCAATATATCCATCCACAAAATGTGGGGATTGAAAAAACAAAATACCGTGTTTGCTATCGGTAAATCGATTCTCAATCGATCCTCCAACACCAACGTGGGTGAACTTTGTTTGCAATACGGTGGCGGTGGACATCTTAATGCTGGCACCTGCCAAATTGACAATGCAGACGCCGATGCCACGCTTGAGAAAATCATTCAAACGATCAATCTAGACGGCTAAGACGTTGATGCCCGCCACAAAAACACCTCAAGAATAGGTTCGTGGCGGGCATACAGTTTCTACAGAGTTGCAAGACAAATAAAAGCCTTTTAGTAGGTTGACCTTTTTAGAAAAAAAGTTCAGCATACAAAAACACTGAATATTTACTTAATTTAACGTTACTTTATGAACAACAGCATCTTAAAAAAACACAACGGCGATAAACGTAAAGCAAAGAAGCTCTGCTTGGCTGGCGTGTGAAATTAAGATATTAAACTTCCCCGGCAGCATTCTTGCTGACGGTATTGTTTCTCTCTTCAGCAAAATGCATACCGGCCCAAATGAGGCAAATGTATGTTTTACGGCGCAATCACAGCACTAATTACCCCCTTCCGCGACGGCCAGCTTGATGAAAGTGCGTTGCGCAATATCGTTCGCTGGCAAATAGATCAGGGGATAAACGGCTTAGTGCCAGTCGGCACAACGGGTGAGTCGCCCACTCTAAGCGAAAAAGAACACAAACGCGTTATTGAGATCACCGTTCAAGAAACAAATAAAGCCGTCCCTGTGCTTGCGGGCGCCGGATCAAACAACCCTGTTGAGGCCGTCAACTATTCAGAGTACGCCTACCAAGCAGGGGCAGACGCCACCCTACATGTTGCGGGATATTACAATCGCCCCAACCAAGCGGGCCTCTATGAACATTTCAAATATGTTCACGACCACAGTAAATTGCCCATTATTTTATATAACATTCCGCCACGCTCTATTGTCGGCTTAGACGTAAGTACATTGGCCAAACTGGCTGAACTGCCTCGCATCATTGGCGTAAAAGACGCCACAGGAGATCTAACCCGCCCTATTAGGGAGCGCGCTTTAATTAATAAGCCTTTTAACTTTTTAAGCGGAGACGATGTTACGGCAGTTGCCTATAACATTGGTGGGGGTAACGGCTGTATTTCCGTAACGTCAAACGTGGCACCAAAACAGGTGGTCGAATTACACCGTTTATGTCGCGAAGGAAAATATGTCGAAGCGGCTCAATTACAAGACAAACTGTTTGCCTTGCACACCGCACTCTTCATAGAACCTAATCCAATAGGGCCAAAATACGCCATGTCATTACTTGGGCTATGCACAGAAGAATGCCGTTTGCCGATGGTACCACTTCAAGACAGCACCAAAGCGACGATTCGTCAAACCATGGAAGCGCTGGAACTAATTTAACCCGCTCAGCCGTTTGATTTAGACCGTTTCACCTAGAGCCCCTTTTAACGGATCGCTTTAGGTGAAGCAGATACTCAGATTGTCTTTTCGCTCTGTCTAAAAACACTGTCTAAAAACATCACGACAATAATTTACCGTACAAATACACATCTTCTTGGCCGAACTCATGCCTGGCAACGCCAGGCAATTTGCCCCACTGCTCGAACCCCTGTTTTTCAAAAAACACCCTGCTACTTAAGTTGCTCTCAAAAACGTAGGCAATTAAGCGGGTAAAACACAAGGCAAGGTGTTGGTCCATCAAATAACCCAGTAGCTGAGTACCGACGCCGTTTTGCTGATAAGCAGGTTTAACGTACAAACTGACTTCACAGGTTTCATCAAAGGCCGCGAGTCCATAAAAGGGCTCAATAGAACACCAAGCGATGATCTCTCCTTGCTGCGCCATGACGAATAAAGGATGCCTATCCGTCATTCTCTCAATCCAATCAATGACATCAATTAGATTGACATCTTTGTAACGAGACTTGCCAGAGTGCGCCTGCTCACCACAAAAAATGGCCAAAATAGACGGAGCATCGTCCAATTCGGCTCGACGCACAATGTGATTCTTCTTATTTGCTGTCAACAACACTTACCCTTGTAACAACAAACGACGAAGATCAATAATCGCAGTGTTCGCTCTCGCTATGTAGGACGCCATCACCAATGAATGGTTTGCTAACAAACCAAAGCCACTACCATTTAAGATGATAGGTGACCAAAGAGTAGCTTGGGTCGCTTCCAGCTCGCGAATGACTTGACGTAAACTCACTAGTGCGTTTTTGTCTTCTAGAGTAGACATAAAATCGACTTCTATTGCTTGCAACATATGAATCAACGCCCAGTTGGTGCCGCGCGCCTCATAGAACACATCGTCAATCTTTAACCAAGGTGTTCTTACATAGCGACTGTTTTCGTCTGAGCCCATTTGCGGCTCGTCATCGATCACACTGGCTGACAGACGCTGCGACAAGCTGCCTAAACGGGTACTCACATCGGAAAGCCAGTCGGCTAAGTTGTCAGCACGGGCATAAAACTGTGCCTTATTATTACTTTCTCCTGCTAAACGATCCAAGTACGCCATCAACTCATTGTTGCCTCGACGATACTCATTTTCACTTGATGGCAGCGCCCAGCTTTTGTTATCAAAGTTAAACTGTGGTTCAGCCACTTTTAAATTGACATCTTCCGTTGACTGAGACTGTGACCGACTAAACTCTTTACGAAACGCTCTAGCCAGATCACGAGACTGTACTAAAACCCCAAATTCCCACGCTGGCATGTTATCCATAAACACACCAGGCGGCATGATATCATTGGTGATAAAACCACCAGGCTTTTCCAGTAGAGTCTCAACAATCGTGTGTAAGGTACTTGCCGTGGTATACCCAACAACAAGATTTTGACTGTTGTCTAAATACCCACGCTCAGCGGCTTTTTCTTTTGCCACTGCCACGACATCAAAAGGCTCAGGCTCATTACTCCAGTACATCCCCAAGACAGTCACTAAAGCCACGACCACTAAAACCGCAATGGTCGCGGATTTTCCCATTCCAGACATATTCACGTTTGGTTTTAAAGCCATTAACTTTTCCGTTATACGCGACATTTTGACCTACCTTAATCTTGTTGTAATTCCACCCTATAATCGGCACGATGATATGTCATCGCACGCACACGAAACTCTGTAACTCGGCTGTTAATAATCTGATAAAGCAATCGAGCCTCTTTATCGTTAGGCCAATAAATCACTATAGACGATTGTAACGCTGACACTTGATCGATAATAGGCTGGATTTGCAGGATAATGTCTTCTTCACTCCGACTGAAAAGGTCTTTTGGCAAACGAAACTGACCTTCTTCCAACGGTACCTGTCTCCCCCCCTTAGCGTCTTGACTATCGTTTGTTGCCGTCGAATCGTTACGGACGCTGTTTTGTGGGGCATTTAAAGCGGTATTTGACACACTACGACGCTCATGCAAATCCTTTATTCGCGAAGACATTTCCAATAAAACGGGATCTTCGGAGTTAACAGAGCGAGCTAAGTCAAGATAACGGCTGGCTTGTGAATATTGACGATTTAGAGCCGCTTGCCAAGCCCACTCTGTATAAAGATCAACAATTTTACTGATGCCTTGAATCGCATAAAAGTTGCCAGGGTCCCTTCCTAAAGCCGCTTGAAAATACATATTGGCATTATCTTCTTCTGGCGTTACCAGTCGATTACCAGACAATGCTTGATTACCTCGTTCGATCAAATTTTGTGTCAGTTGTTCTGCTTGGCTAAGACGCTTGACCCTAGCGGATGGTTTCTGAATACTCGCGTCAGCAACTTGACCTAGCATTGTTGTATTCTCCTTGCTCTCTTCATCATCATTCAATTCCCTCAGCGGCTGAACGTGAGTGAGTTGCTCGGTTTCAGCGCTATGATTCCCTTTCAGGGTCGTCATGGCGCCCTGACAGCCTGTCAGGAAAAGCACAACAATTAGGAAACACGCCCATTTTATCATCAACTTTTCACCTTACAATTGGCATATAATCGGTACCTTGCTAGTCTACACGTATCAAGGTATTGGATGAAATATGGATTCTCCTCTAACAAGCTTAGGTTAACCTATCAAAAGGCTATTATGCGCTTTTTCGCTCTATTGTTTTTTCTCTTTTTTCACAGTGCGTCTCCCGCTTTCACCTTTGGCTCTGTCACGCCTTCCCTAACCAAGCCCACATTTCTCGACGTAGAACAAGCATTTCAGCTGTTGGTTACACCTAATGATGACGGAACCTTGGTTGCACACTGGAAAATTCACCAGGGGTATTATTTATATCGTGATCAGTTCAAATTAGAGCAATTCACATACACACCCTCAGTAGACTTGAGTCATCTCACCGGAACGGACCAAGTAAACGGGTTATCTTTCGCATCCTTTGCGTTAGGCGAAATCATACAAGACCCCTATTTCGGTACGGTAACGGTATACAGAGACGAGCTATCGCTGTCCATTCAACACGACCCACGCCTTCCACCCGGGACGCAAATAAACGCCGTGCTGACCTACCAAGGTTGTGCCGATAAAGGGTTATGTTATGCCCCCGTTAACCATCCAATTCAGTATACAGTGCCTAACCCCCCCTTAAATCAAGACGTTAACGCCTCACAACTTGGTGAGGTTCCGTCGGAGAAGAACGAGAGTGCAAGCCAACAACCTCAGATCTCGCCATCACAAACCGAGTCAGTGAATCAGCTTTTAAACCAGTCTTTCTCATGGACCACGCTTGCAACCTTATTTGGAATAGGCTTGCTTTTATCGTTTACTCCTTGCGTATTACCAATGATTCCCATTGTGAGCGCTATCGTTGTTGGGACACAAAATTCAAGAATGGGGGCTTTTTACTACAGTTTGGTATATGTACTGGGCATGGCACTGACCTATGCGGCTATTGGTGGTCTAGTTGGACTCTTTGGTGTTCAGCTCAATTTACAAGCTAGCCTGCAAAACCCCATCATAATACTGCTAAGTGCCGGAATATTTGTTGCTCTCGCGATAGCCATGTTTGGCGTTTATGAGCTCAAGCTACCAGGTTCTTGGCAACAAAAACTGCAGGTAGCCAGTAGTACCAAACACCCTTCTTCGAAAACCAGCATCAGTGTTTTTATCGCTGGCGTTTTATCTACCTTAATCGTCTCACCCTGTGTATCGGCCCCATTGGCAGGTGCCTTGCTATTTATCAGCAGTCAAAATAGCGCCTTACAAGGCGCACTCATTTTGTTTGTGATGGCGATGGGCATGAGCGTGCCGCTTTTGTTAGTCGGCTTATTTGGCCCCAAAATTCTACCTAAAAATGGCGAGTGGCTGCATGACATAAAAGTAATGATGGGCTTTGCCTTATTGGCAATGTCAATTTGGCTGATAACTCGATGGCTCCCCTTTAGCAGCCACCTGCTGTTATGGGGAGGATTAGCACTGTCTATTAGCGGTTATTTTATTCACCGCGGTATCAAGGAACACAGTCACCCCATACGCTGGTTTATGGCCTTAGTGTTTATGACATTGGGGATCATTGAGTTTTTAGGAGGAGCAATGGGTGAAGTTGACCCCCTTCAACCTTTGAGAAAGCTCAACATGTCATCGCAAGAAAGCAAAAATCTTGGCACCATGAACAGCCAGCCTATCTTTCACGCCACCATAACAAGTTTGGACGAATTGAACGCATTAATTCATCGTCAAGATCCCAGACCTATTGTATTGGATCTTTACGCAGACTGGTGTATCAGCTGCATAAGCGTCAATCGTATGCTTGCCTCACCAGATATCGCTTTACAGCTTAATCAGACCCGGCTAATTAAGGTGGATGTCACGCAAAATAGTGCGAAAAACAAGGCGTTAATGCGCCAATTTAATTTGATTGGCCCACCCTCTTTGGTGTTTTTAAATGCTCAGGGAGACGAATACCCAGGAATGACCTTAATGGGAACGCCAACCCAATCTCTTATTTCCGCACGTTTAGACGCCATCACACAACCTTAGCAAAAAAGCCAACAGAGCAAGTTTACAAAAGATCATTATTCAACCTACATAAACATTTTTTGGTTTTTTTGCTACAGAACTGGACAAAATACCGCTTTTTACCGATAATTTCGAACTATAAGCATTTACCATTATCATTCGTAATCCGTCATATTTACGCATCAAATGGGATTATTGCGAAAAATTTATAATAGTCAGTGAGCTATGCAATCACTGAAACGCCAATAAAGACAGAAGAGAGTATTCATGGACATTCGCAAAATCAAAAAACTAATCGAACTATTAGAAGAATCTAACGTCTACGAAATCGAAATAAAGGAAGGCGAAGAAGCGGTTCGCATTAGCCGTGGTGGTGCACCTTTGCAAGCGGCGTATGCACCCGCTCCGGTTATGGCACCACAAGCTGCCCCCACTCCTTCCGCTGCGGCGCCTGAGGCACCTGCTGCTGTCAATCACGGCCATACTGTTAATTCACCAATGGTTGGCACCTACTACAAATCCTCTGCACCAGGCGCGAAGCCTTTCATTGAAGTAGGCCAAAAAGTGAATGTAGGCGACACTATTTGTATCGTTGAAGCCATGAAAATGATGAACCAAATTGAAGCGGACAAATCCGGTACCATCGGCGCTATTCTTGTTGAAGACGGCGAGCCGGTTGAATTTGATCAGCCACTTGTTTCCATCATTTAATCCAACGCAAACAAAGGTTTCATCATGCTCGATAAGGTATTGATTGCTAACCGAGGCGAAATCGCATTGCGTATTCTGCGTGCGTGCAAAGAACTCGGTATCAAAACCGTTGCGGTTCATTCAAAAATTGACCGTGACTTACTCCATGTGCGCCTTGCAGACGAATCCATCTGCATTGGACCTAACCCTTCAGCTCAAAGCTATTTGAACATTCCAGCGATCATTAGCGCGGCTGAATTAACCGATACGTCAGCGATTCACCCAGGCTATGGCTTTTTAGCCGAAAACGCGGATTTCGCTGAGCAAGTTGAGCGTTCTGGTTTTGCTTTTATCGGCCCTAAAGCCGAAACCATTCGCCTAATGGGCGATAAAGTATCGGCTATTAAAGCAATGAAAGAAGCGGGCGTTCCCACCGTTCCAGGGTCAAATGGTCCCGTACCTACCGATCCAGATGAATGTTTGCGCGTCGCAAAAGAAATTGGCTTCCCAGTCATTGTAAAAGCAGCAGCGGGCGGCGGTGGTCGTGGTATGCGTGTTGTTCACAACGAAGGGAGCCTATTAAAATCCATCAGCATCACTCAGTCTGAAGCCGGCTCTTACTTCGGTGATAGCACTGTGTATATGGAAAAATTCCTCCAAAACCCACGTCACGTTGAAGTTCAAGTATTGGCCGACGGTCAAGGCAACGCTATACACCTATACGATCGTGACTGTTCTTTGCAGCGTCGCCATCAAAAAGTGTTGGAAGAAGCTCCCGCTCCCATGCTGAATGAAGAGTCTCGTCAAGCTTGCTTAAAGGCCTGTGTAGATGCTTGTATCAAAATCAACTACCGCGGCGCGGGTACGTTTGAGTTCCTTTACGAAGATGGTAATTTCTACTTCATAGAAATGAACACTCGCGTTCAAGTAGAACATCCTGTAACGGAAATGGTCACAGGTGTCGACATTGTGAAAGAACAGCTTCGCATCGCGAGCGGTATGCCGTTATCGTTGAAGCAAGAAGACATCAAACTAAATGGCCACGCTGTCGAAGCGCGTATCAACGCGGAAGACCCCAAAACCTTCATGCCCTGCCCTGGTAAAGTTCATTATTTCCATGCGCCTGGCGGTATGGGAGTTCGCGTTGACTCACATTTATACAGTGGTTATTCCGTACCACCGAACTATGATTCCATGATCGCAAAGATCATCTGTCATGCACCCGACCGAACGGCAGCGCTAAAACGCCTTTCTGGGGCACTAGACGAAACCTTTATTGATGGAATCAAAACCAACATAGCGTTACAAAAAGACTTGGTAAATGACGCTAACTTCATTGTAGGTGGCGTTAA
Source organism: Marinomonas hwangdonensis (assembly GCF_003721245.1). Taxonomy (GTDB): domain Bacteria; phylum Pseudomonadota; class Gammaproteobacteria; order Pseudomonadales; family Marinomonadaceae; genus Marinomonas; species Marinomonas hwangdonensis. The sequence goes on from NZ_RIZG01000002.1 coordinate 148,473, forward strand.
CATCCATTATTTGGAGAAAAAACTCGGTTTGTAATCACCGTAGTTTAACCCCTAGCGAACGAGTATTTCACTAGGGGTTATCATTTTCCTCTCGCCACCCATCCCAAGCTTCGCTATTCTATTCCTGTTTTTTTTCATTGTTGGATTTCATTTATGCCTTGGCTTCAAATACGCATTCACACTACACCCGATCATGTTCCCGCTTTTGAGGATACACTTTTAGAATGTGGCGCCTTGGTGGTCACCTTTGAAGACGTTCATGATGACCCTGTATATGAACCTGACTTAAACACCACCCCACTTTGGAATCATACGAAAGTGACAGGCTTGTTCGAAGCAGACGCAGACATTGAGCATATTCGCCCTGTGGTTGAGCATAAAGCCGAATCGCTTGGTGAAACCAACATAGATTTAAAAATCGAAATCCTTGAAGACAAAGATTGGGAAAGAGAGTGGATGGATAACTACCACCCTATTCAGTTTGGTGAACGCCTTTGGGTATGCCCAAGCTGGCGCCAAGTACCTGATGCAAATGCGGTCACTTTAATGCTTGACCCTGGCCTCGCTTTTGGTACTGGCACACACCCGACAACCGCCTTATGCTTACAATGGTTAGACAGTGTTGATTGCCAAGACAAAACCATCATTGACTATGGTTGCGGCTCAGGCATTTTAGGAATTGCCGGTTTATTGCTGGGCGCAAAGAATATGGTCGGCATTGATATAGACCCTCAAGCCGTCCAAGCCACCGAAGCCAACGCAGAACGCAACAACATTGAGCCAAGCCGTATTGAAGTCAAATTACCGCCTTACGAATCCGACTTACAAGCCGATATCGTTGTTGCCAACATTCTTGCAGGCCCTCTTGCTCATTTGGCACCTACCATCTCTGCACTGGTGAAAACCAATGGCCAATTGGCGCTTTCTGGTATTCTTGCCAATCAAGCACACGATGTCATTGACGCTTACAAAACTTGGTTCACCATTGATTCTGTAGTAGAAAAAGAAGAATGGGTTCGTATTGTTGGAACGAAACACGCATAAGTTGTAATCATTGATTGTAAACCAAACAGGATAGTTGTCACTCATGGCCAGTAGCCTAATCACACGTTGCCCAAAATGTTCCACTGCATTTCGCGTCAGCGATGAAGTTTTACGCATGGCCAAGGGCAAAGTTCGTTGTGGTCAGTGCTTCCATATTTTCAATGCCAGCCAGTCTGAAGATTCTGCTGCCAGCTCGGCCACCCAAAAAGAACAGAATCGCAAAAAAGAAGCCATCACTCCTTCCGTGCCACAAGCATCATTTAATGAGCCAGAATCCAAGTCAATTTTTACTGGTATCACTGAATCAACGGATAACAATCCAGAGCCAACCGAAGAAGTGATTAACCCTGACTGGCTGCAGACACTTTTTGACGATGATGACCTTAACCCTGTGACGGACTATAAACCGTCTCAACCAGACTACCTTGAAACAGAAGCGCTCGTATCGGATGAGCACAATGCCACACAAATAGCGGCCACAGCGCCTAAAGCCCAACCCGCTACCGACCGCACAAAATCGGTGACATCTCCAGCACAAACAGACCAAGCACCTTGGGAAGTCGAACTTGCCGAAGTGGAAGCGGCTCTCAACGCGTCTTACACTAGCAATACAAACAAGGAGACAAAGAGCCAACCATCTAAAGCGGACACATCAAGAGAGCCATTACAGGCACAGACATCGCCCTACACATCCATCCAACCCTTTATCGCCGATGAAAAAGAGCCGGATTACATGACCGCTCTGCACTCGTTGGCGCAAACAGCCGCTAAACAAGACCCAGCGGGCCATAACCAACACAGTTTTCTTGACCAGCTCTCCGCTCAACAAAATCTCGCCCCCTTACTGGATGACCAACCCCATCCAGAAAGCAGTAGAAAGAAGCACCTGTGGCTTTGGTTTTTAGCGTCGTTACTTGGGGCTTCTTTATTATTTGCCCAAGCTGCGATTCATTTCTTCGACGAAGGTAGCCGCTCATCAAGCTTTCGCCATTTTTATCGCTCTGTTTGTTCGTACACGGGTTGCGTGCTACCTCGCTTTGAAGATGTGTCCGCCATTTCACTCCAGCACGTGCGCATACAAAGCCATCCTTCTTTAGCTAACACGCTATTAGTAAACGCAATCATCACCAACGGTAGTAGCTTTTCTCAGCCTATGCCGAAAATTGCCCTGGAATTTTTCGACCTCAATGGCGCCCCTGTGGCCGCACGTCTTTTTGCACCAAGCGATTATTTACACAAAGACTTTCTCGACATCACTTATATGCCACCCGAAACCCCCATCCATCTCGTTATTCCGATACAGGATCCGGGCGCCCGTGCTGTCACTCATCAACTCAAAGCCTTCCCAACAGATACCCGTTCGTACTAGTTTGAGCACGTTTTGTGATTAAGTGAAAAAAAGCACAAAAAATAGTCAGTTTTTGCACTGTCAAGACTTCAAAAACAACGATTGCCTAGGTATTATTCACGCCCGCTCGACACTGTCGACGATCTTTAACATTCAATCCAGTATTCAGGAACATCATGGCTTTTGCTATTGGCCCGTATTGCGTTGACAACCCTGTTATTCTTGCCCCAATGGCGGGCGTAACGGATTTGCCTTTTCGCCGCCTTTGTCATGATCTAGGTGCAGGCTTAGTGGTATCAGAAATGGTCACTTCTGACGTTCGCCTGTGGAACTCGACAAAAAGCCGTCATCGTTTAATCCACGATGCGGAAGTCTCGCCGAGATCCGTTCAAATTGCAGGTGGTGATCCTCAAATGATGGCAGAAGCCGCTCAACAAAATGTTGAGCTTGGCGCCCAAATCATTGATATCAACATGGGATGCCCCGCTAAAAAGGTATGCAATAAAGCAGCAGGCTCTGCATTACTAAAAGATGAAGCACTTGTTCGAGAAATACTGGAGTCTGTTGTAAATAGTGTCTCGGTTCCCGTCACGCTGAAGATTCGTACTGGATGGAGCCAAGATCAAAAAAATGGCTTAGCCATTGCGAAAATGGCGGAAGATATCGGCATTCAAGCGCTGGCTATTCATGGTCGTACGCGAGAATGCAAATTCCAAGGACAGGCGGAATACGATACGATTGCCGAGATTAAGCATCATTTACGTATTCCCGTCTTCGCTAATGGGGATATAAACGACGCGCAATCCGCGAAGTTCGTGAAAGAGTACACCAAAGCGGATGGCATCATGATTGGACGAGCCGCTCAAGGAAGGCCGTGGATTTTTCGCGAAATAAACCACTATTTACAAACCAATGAATTGTTAGCACCACCCCCTCTGTCTGAGGTAAGACAACTTGTAATCAACCATGTAAACGCCTTACATCAGTTTTATGGCGATTACCTTGGCGTGCGAATTGCTCGTAAGCATGTTGGCTGGTACCTGCAGACGTTAGCGGATAAAACACAATTTCGCAGCGTGTTTAACCGTATTGATAATACGCAAGAACAGCTGGATAAATTGGAAGAGTTCTTTGTTTAGCAATAGGTAAACAAATCTCACACTTAATGTAATGGGTATTATTATAAGAAAGCCGATGTGTTTTCCGCTGTATTAATCAATGCACATTAACTAATGGTTAGCTTTAAAAATAGAAGGTCATTCTGTGGTAGAACAAACTCATACTCATACGTTTCAAGCCGCTTCTTCAGAGCAGTCACAAACTCTACGTGACAACGTTGAAAAAGCCCTACAAAACTATTTCGCTCATCTTGATGGGCAGCCAATAACAGACTTATATCAGTTAGTCTTAGCGGAGGTTGAGGCGCCTTTGCTAGAGTCTGTCATGAGCTACACAAAGGATAACCAAACCAAAGCATCCACCATCCTTGGATTAAACCGAGGAACGCTTCGCAAGAAGCTAAAGCAATACGGCATGCTATAAGCACAAAGAAAAAAGGGCGGATTCGCCCTTTTTTTCGTCCTATCTTCCCCTTGTTTTATTTAGTGTTAAATTAATTGCGAGAACCATGATGGCAAATCAAAATACCGTAACTCCTATCAAACGAGCGTTAATCAGTGTTTCCGACAAAACAGGCATTGTCGAATTCGCACGTGAACTGACCGCTCAAGGCGTTGAAATTCTTTCAACGGGTGGTACTTACCGTCTTTTATTGGACAGCAACGTGAAAGCAACCGAAGTCTCTGACTACACAGGCTTCCCAGAAATGATGGATGGCCGCGTTAAAACACTTCATCCTAAAGTACACGGTGGCATTCTTGGTCGTCGCGATATCGACGGCGCTATCATGAAAGAGCACGGCATCGAAGAAATCGATATGGTGGTGGTGAACCTATATCCGTTCGAAGCCACGATCGAACGCCCTGATTGTGATCTTCCCATGGCGATTGAAAACATCGACATCGGTGGCCCTACCATGGTTCGCTCTGCAGCGAAAAATCACAAAGATGTGGCTATCGTGGTTTCTCCTTCTAACTACGAAGGCATCTTGGCCTCTCTTAAAACCGACGGCGGTTTGACGTACGAGCAACGTTTCGACCTTGCGGTTAAGGCGTTCGAACACACTTCACACTATGATGGTGCGATTGCGAACTTCCTAGGCAAAAAAGTAGAAGGCGGTAGCGAAGACTTCGCTCGCACCTTCAACCTACAATTCCACAAACAAGAAGAAATGCGCTACGGTGAAAATCCACACCAGAAAGCCGCTTTCTATGTTGAAGTGAATCCTAAAGAAGCGTCCATCAGCACGGCTAAACAAATCCAAGGTAAGGCACTGTCTTACAACAACATCGCCGATACCGATGCCGCTCTTGAGTGCGTCAAAAGTTTCGATAAGCCTGCTTGTGTTATCGTTAAGCATGCCAACCCTTGTGGCGTTGCAACTGCAGCAACGCAATTTGAAGCGTATGACCTTGCTTTCCAAACAGACCCAACGTCTGCCTTTGGCGGCATCATTGCGTTTAACCAAGAGCTAGATGCACAAACCGCTCAAGCGATTGTTGATCGTCAATTCGTTGAAGTCATCATTGCACCAAGCGTGAGCAAAGAAGCCGCTGACATCGTGGCTGCGAAACAAAATGTTCGCCTACTTGAGTGTGGCCAATGGTCAAAAGACAAGCCAGCGGCGCTGGATTACAAACGCGTTAACGGCGGTTTACTGGTTCAAGACCGTGATGACGGCGTCATTACCTTAGACGATCTTAAAATTGTTTCTAAACGTCAACCTAGCGAAGAAGAACTAAAAGATCTATTGTTTGCTTGGAAAGTCGCTAAATTCGTTAAATCCAATGCGATTGTGTATGCGAAGGCAGAACAAACCATTGGCGTTGGCGCAGGCCAAATGAGCCGCGTTTACAGTGCTAAAATCGCAGGCATTAAAGCCGCTGACGAAAATCTAGAAGTAGCGGGCTCCGTTATGGCGTCTGATGCTTTCTTCCCATTCCGTGATGGCATCGATGCTGCAGCGCAAGCGGGCATTACGGCTGTTATTCAGCCTGGTGGCTCTATGCGTGATGACGAAGTTATCGCCGCTGCTGATGAAGCAGGCATGGCCATGGTCTTCACTGGAATGCGCCACTTCCGTCATTAATAAGCCGTCTCTAAGAAGCCAAGACTTCTTAGTTCGTCACCAGAGGCTGCGGCCTCTGGTTTGCAATACAAAGGATTAGATAATGAAAGTTCTTATTATTGGTAACGGTGGTCGTGAACATGCACTCGCATGGAAAACCGCTGAATCTGACCAAGTTCAAAAGGTATTCGTCGCACCTGGTAACGCAGGCTCTGCAACAGAAAACAAAGTAGAGAACGTTAACATTGGCGTAACCGACATTGCCGATCTTGTCGCTTTTGCAAAACGCGAAAACATCGATTTGACCATTGTTGGCCCAGAAGCGCCATTGGTTATTGGTGTGGTAGACGCGTTTGAAAAAGAAGGTTTGGCTATCTTTGGTCCAACAGCGGCGGCAGCTCAATTGGAAGGTTCTAAAGCCTTCACGAAAGATTTCTTAGCTCGCCACAACATTCCAACAGCCGCTTACGGCAACTTCACAGAAATCGAGCCTGCGGTTGCTTACATCAAGCAACAAGGCGCTCCGATTGTGGTTAAGGCCGATGGTCTAGCCGCTGGTAAAGGCGTTATCTTAGCTCAGACCGAAGCCGAAGCGATCGAAGCGGTTGAAGACATGTTACAAGGCAACGCTTTTGGCGATGCAGGTAGTCGAGTTGTTATCGAAGAATTCTTGGTTGGTGAAGAAGCTAGCTTTATTTGCATGGTTGATGGCGAGACCGTTTTACCTATGGCAACAAGCCAAGACCACAAAGCACGCGACAACGGTGACAAAGGTCCGAATACTGGTGGCATGGGCGCTTATTCTCCAGCACCGGTTGTGACACCAGAAATTCATGATCGCATTATGAATGAAGTCATCATGCCAACTGTTAAAGGCATGAACGCTGAAGGCAACCGCTACCGTGGATTTTTATACGCTGGGGTGATGATCGCCCCCGATGGCACACCAAAAACATTGGAATACAACTGCCGTTTTGGTGACCCAGAAACACAACCAATCATGATGCGCTTGCGTTCTGATTTGGCACAAATGTGTTTGGCTGCCATCAATGGCAAACTTGATACCATTGAAGCAAATTGGGATCCACGTGCCAGCTTAGGTGTTGTTCTTGCGGCTGGCGGCTACCCTGCCGATTACCCTAAAGGCGATGTTATTTCTGGTTTGGACACCGTCCTTCCTGAAGGCCAAAAAGTCTTTCAAGCGGGCACAACATTAAAAGACGGCCAAGTAGTGACCAATGGCGGCCGTGTTCTTTGTGCTGTTGCTCTTGGTGATACGGTTGCAGAAGCTCAAGCGTCTGCTTACGAGGTTGTCAAAACCTTGTCTTGGGACAAGGTGTATTTCCGTACCGACATCGGCCACCGCGCCATTGCTCGCGAACAAAATTAGTCTGCTATAAAATATTCAGATCGCTAAAAAGGCCTCGAATGAGGCCTTTTTCTTATCTAAATACACGACATATGTACGGCAAGCTATTTCTTTAGCTGGGACTCTTTCTTATCCAGCCACGCCTTGAATAAACGTCCCACTTCCAGTACTAAGAGACCAAATATAATACCGGCCGCCCAATCAAACCCCAATAAAAATCCTAAGGTCGCAATCATTCCGTAGCCATACATGAGATTGGTTCGTGTGGCAGGCTTCGACTGCCTAGCAAACCAAGTGACACCCAATAGCAACAGACTAAACCAAACATAGTGTTCCACCAACATTGGATATAGCATTTGATCCCCTATCTAGTTAATAATGACAGCCTTTATAGATTTTGTTTGGGCTAGTGTTTTGCTTTATCGATCGATTTTACTGTTTTTACTCATTTTCTCCAATACCGCTTGGAGCTCAAACACCATTGCCATCATAGATGACTCTATGGATACGTTTCATATTGGCAAAAGCGCTTCATTTTTTATCGATGAAACCGCTGATCTTTCTTTTACCACCGTATCATCTGAACAGTATCTAAAACGCTTTCGCCCCATTAATCGAGAGTATTTACAGTTTGGTCTAGTAAAAGGAAACATTTGGATTCGATCCGACATCGCCATTCGAACCACACACAAAAACCCCATTTTACTCGAAATACGCTCACCCAGATTACAATATTTAGATATCTATTTACCGACCATTTTTGGCAGTCAGGTTCAAGCTGAATTGGGTGGCGCTCGACCTTATAACAATAAACAGATTAAAGCACCTCACTATGCTTTTGTTATCCCAACCAATACTCCCTCGGTATTTACCGTATTTATTAAGATGTCGTCTCACCTGCCTATTAATGCTGAAATAGAACTGAAGACACTGTCTGAACTCAGTCAAGGAGCCCAGCAAGATCTAACACTAACGGGTATCATGATTGGCGTTTTATTCACCTTGTTTATCGGCAACCTATTTTTCTTCATTAAAACGTCACACCCTATGTATTTAATATACGGCATGCTTTTAATTGGCATTACCGTTTTACATCTGTCACTGCATGACTTGGTGTCACAATTTTTTCCCAACAGCGTCAACGTGCAAGAACGTGTGTACAATCTAACCGCGTTAACTTGCCTAAGTGCGATCGCCTTTTTTTCTCGACTCTACTTGGACACAAAAAGCTATTTACCACGACTGGATAAACTGCTCATTCTGGCAGGATCAATTAATGGTTTAATGGCGTTGGTTTACACTTTCTCTCCCGTCACGCCCAGCATTATACTGTTGTCAATGATTGCGGTTTTAACGATTTGTATTTTGACAGTCCACGCTGTCGCCGCGTCCATAAATAACTTGCCTTATTCTGGGTATTATTTGGCCGCAAGGACAGTGTTACTGACAGGACATTTCTGCTGGCTCATGTCCGTGTACGGTTTTGTCCCGAGTGCTACCCTCTATAAATGGGGATTAACGGGGACTATTATCATTGAAGCTATTATCCACTTTGCTGGCATGATTGCTCAATCGACCTCTATTTTTAAACGCCAGCTCAATAAAACGTCAGCGTCACAAAATGAAATCGCTGATCTCTTGTCAGATATTTCTAGCCGACTACGACGCCAGACCAATATTATTGAAGGTGGCCTAGTTCACCTTGAAAAGACGTTGGCTCATGATGGACACGACAGTCATCTTGCGAACAGCTTAAGAGCCAATAAAAATGTCATAAACCTGATTGATCGAGTGGACTTACTCAACGAGATCTATGAAAACACATCAACAGATCAGCCTACACCCATTACCTTAAACCAGTTAATTGATAACGCTTACAACAAGGTACAAAACCTCGATCAAGACAATTCCCTGATCGAAATACATACTCGCAAAATAGAACAAGTCGAGATTTTACAGCACGCCCCCATCCTGCAACACCTCATTGAAAGCATCTTGCTTGAATGTAAGCACTTCACCGATCAAGTGCTGACCATGGAGATCGAACGCCAAGACGTTAACCGTGAAGGCGTCACTGAACTCGTTATATGTTGTCATCCTATTCCAAGAAGAGTTCGTACCAACAACACAAACTTTGACCTTGGTATGTATTACATAAACATACTATGTCAGCATTTAAATGGAAAAATTGTACTCAGCAAAGAAGACGACTTGCAAAAAATCACACTGTTCGTACCCATTCGCACCCACATTCGCCCTACTCCAAACAATCTAGCGTCACAACACCCATTTGATATTGTGTTGCTTGGTCAGACGGATGAAAACCTACAAAAGTCTCTGTCTATGCTGCAAAGTAACAGTAATAAAATTGAACACTTCTCATCACTTGAGCGTTTACTAGAACAACTAGAACCGCCGGCTACTCGTGACTCAGGGCTCATTATTATTGTGTTTGATAATGGGGGACAAATCCCCCACATAACACAACAAAAGCTGTTTCCTATAATGCGAAATGAAGACCAGTGTTTACTGATCAGCGATAATGTCAAAATGTCACTTGATTACGCCAAAAAACTTGGCTTTGATGACTTTCTCACCTGTGATGAACTGGACGATAAGTTAGAGCAACGTTTTTCGCGCCTTGTACAAAAAGGTGATAGATTAAAGAAAGCGCCCTTGTCACGGATCAATCCTTTACGCAAAGTGCCTTGATACCATCCAACATACACTGAATAATACAGCGAGGAAAAAACAACATGGATTGCTTATTTTGTAAAATAGTGAATGGCGATATCCCAGCCCATGTTTTATTCGAAGATGGAGATGTTATTGCCTTCGAAGACATCATGCCTCAAGCACCCAGTCATTTCTTAGTCATTCCAAGACGCCATATTAGCACCTTGAATGACTTAACCGACGCGGATGCTAACGTAGTTGGTAAATTACAAATTACGGCGGCCAAAGTAGCCAAACAAAAAGGCATTGCCGATAGCGGATACCGTGTGGTGATGAATTGTAATGAGGCTGGTGGACAAACCGTCTATCATATTCATATGCATGTGCTTGGTGGCCGAGCAATGACTTGGCCGCCTGGCTAACTGAACGACATTCAAAGAGGAATACCTATGCTTTCTTTTATAGACAAAGCGGTTTTACAACTTGATAGAGCCCTACAAACGCTCGTTCCTCGTGCGGCAACATCATCACGCCCATCGCCAGCACTGTTACTTGATGACGTTGAATTAACCGACAAAGAACGCAAGCATGCTGCAGGATTGATGCGAATCAACCACACGGGCGAAGTGTGTGCTCAGGCACTCTACGCCGGTCAGGCTACGACAGCCAAACTGGCAAAAGTACGCCAAGATATGCAACACGCTGCAGACGAAGAAATCGACCATCTTGTGTGGTGTGAGCAGCGCCTTTACGATCTTGGCAGCCAGCCTAGCATTCTAAACCCCTTTTTCTATGGCGCCTCTTTTGTGATCGGAGCTGGTGCTGGCCTAGTCAGCGATAAACTAAGCCTTGGGTTTGTTGCCGCCACTGAAGACCAGGTTTGCACACATTTAGACAAACACATGACAGAACTGCCAAAAAGCGATTTGAAAAGTAAAGCCGTGTTAACTCAAATGCATACGGATGAAGCAAAACATCGAGCCATGGCATTGCAAGCAGGTGGGTACGAATTTCCTCAGCCTGTGATGGCCGTAATGACTCATATTTCTAAAGTCATGACCACAACAACTTACCGGATTTAATCATGAACAGAGACTTACATTCCATTCGTCGAGATTATCAGTTTGAAGATTTATTAGAAGAAAAAGCAGGTGACGATCCTTTCACGCTTTTCGATAGCTGGTTAAACGCTGCCATTGATGCCTGCCCCGATGACCCAACGGCCATGGTATTAAGCACGGTTGACTCAGAAGGTTGGCCTCATTCACGGGTGGTGCTATTGAAACAGCGCAATGACGCGGGTTTTTCTTTTTTTACTAACTACGACAGCGACAAAGGCCAACAGCTTGCACTGAACAATAAGGCCAGCTTGACTTTTTTCTGGCCTGCCCTGTCTCGCCAAATCCGCGTGGAAGGCATCGTTGAGAAAGTCGAACGCCAGGTGTCAGAAGACTACTTTGCCAGCCGACCTAGAGGCAGCCAGCTGGCCGCACGAACCTCTAAACAGAGCATGGAAATTGCAAATAGAGAAGCCCTACAAGACGCCTTTAAACAAGAAGAAAACGCTTTTGAAGGCCAAGACGTTCCTTGTCCAACCAACTGGGGAGGCTATGTCTTAAAACCCAAGTTCATTGAGTTTTGGCAAGGACGACCCAGCCGACTTCATGATCGAATCTGTTACACTCAGCAAGACAGTGCCTGGTTAAGAACCCGAAAAGCACCTTAAACAGTCTTTCTCCTACACTCTGCTAACCGCTCCTAAACAAGGGGCTTAGCAGAGTTTTAAAATCAAAGAATCAACCGAAAAGTCAGACTTATGCGCTCCTCTTTAACGCGCTTCCTTACGGGTAAACAGTGCTGCCACATCACCTGTGTCGATGCAGACATCACCAACCAACTGGCGTTTTCTAGCTCAATACTGTGCTTAATCGAAGGCTTTTTCTTCAATCGAAATAGAAAACTGCGCGTGGCACCAAGACTTAACATCGCCACCACAGGGGCCGGTCCCAAAGACTTCTCATCATCCGAATGCCAGCCCATATATTCCTCGCCATTTTGGTACCAGTTTAGTAGCACCGCATTAAACACTTGCTGGGCAACGCTTTCCGCCTCCGCTTTAGCTGCCAACAACCAATCAGGCCATCCTTCCCCTACATGGTCTTTCCCCGAGTATCGGTAGATCACTCCTTGGTCCGCCACAAAAGCAACGTTTCTCGGCACCAAAACGGGTCGACCAAACATCATGAGGCTCTCCCGCTCCCATAGTAAATCCGCTTTCAGCTTATCAAGACTGAGCGCCAAGCTTGAGCTAGAAAATGAGTATCGGTATGATGGCTGGGTTTTCATTTAACCTTTCCTCGTGGATTCTCATGCACATTGCGCATCATAGTACGTCTGCCTACCGCAGTCCCTTTTTAGACGTGTACCGCGGTCTTGCGGTCCTCTTAATGATGATTTTTCATTTGTGTTGGGATTTACGACATTTTGGTTTTATACACTACAACCTGCAAGACCCATTTTGGGTTGATTTTCGCAGCCTTATTTTGACCTTGTTCTTAACCGCTATAGGTTGGTCTGCTTACCTAACGTCAGAAACAACCTCAAAGCATCGACTGATTTCATGGAAGCGCGACAGCAAACTCCTTATCTCCGCTTGCGTCATTTCCCTTGCCACATATCTCGCCTTACCTGACCAATGGATCTATTTTGGCATATTGCATTTCATACTAGTCGCCTCGTTTATCATTAGACCCCTAGCAAAATGGCCAATCGCGTGTGCGCTGTTTGGAAGCCTTATCCTTCTAGTATATCAAACAACCACTTGGCTAGAGTTTCCGAATGCCTTTGCTGTATTGTCGCGCTATGTCTCTTTACCTGAAAAAACCCTTGATATTGTTTTTCCTTTTCCATGGATCGGTGTCGTTTTCTTGGGCCCCTTGTTAGGTTATTTGCAATGGCATCGAATAAAATGGCCACCGCGCCTTTTCCCTAACATTCTGACCTTTATGGGGCGTCATGCTCTGACAATATATCTGAGTCATCAACTTATTCTCTTTACTCTAGTCGCTGCTGTCAAAATGACATTATTGCACTTTTCTTGATCACTTTTGATGGCGAAAAAACACGTCCAATTTAACTCAAAAAAATAGATGAAAATTACCTTTACAGACTTGCCAAACGCTAACTTTACGCTTCTTGTGGCAAACAAAGTAAGTGACCACTTAGGTAATCTCTGTTTCTCATTTTAGCAAAATTTTCAAGCCTTGATTTTCGAAGAAATGCGCACTATTGTTCGCGTCAGATTTCAAACATTAACACTACATGTAGTGCCACAATAAAAATAAAACACTATATCGTGTAATTTACCCACTTTACCGCACTAATGGGAAAACAAGGCATGAGCACTCTCACAGTTACAAAACGTAACGGGAAGACCGAAAATATCAACCTAGAAAAAATCCACAAAGTCATCGCGTGGGCTGCTGAGGGTTTAGAAAATGTATCTGTTTCTCAAGTAGAACTAAAAGCACGAATTCAATTCTTTGAAGGCATTCGTACTACGGACATTCATGAGACTCTGATCAAGTCATCCGCTGACTTAATCTCTGAGAACACCCCAGACTACCAATACCTTGCCGCCCGATTGGCCATCTTTCATCTAAGAAAGAAAGCCTTTGGGGATTTTGAGCCGCCTCATCTTTATACTCATGTTAAAAACTTGGTCGGGCAAAAACGCTACGATGCTCATCTTTTGGAAGACTATTCAGAAGATGATTTTAACCAGATGAATGATTTTATCGATCATTCACGCGACATGAACTTTTCCTATGCTGCCGTGAAGCAACTGGAAGGCAAGTATCTGGTACAAAACCGCGTTACTGGCGAAATCTATGAGAGCCCACAGTTTATTTATATTCTCGTTGCGGCCTGCCTCTTTGCCGGTTACGACAAACATGAGCGCCTAAATCTGATTCGTCGTTTTTACGATGCGGTGTCTAAATTTAAAATTTCTTTGCCGACGCCTATCATGTCTGGCATCCGCACACCAACTCGTCAGTTCAGTAGTTGTGTATTGATTGAATGTGGTGATTCCCTAGACTCAATCAACGCCACCTCAAGCGCTATTGTTAAGTACGTTAGCCAACGCGCAGGTATTGGCGTGAACGCCGGTGCGATTCGTGCGCTGGGTAGCCCTATTCGCGGTGGTGAAGCTTTCCATACGGGTTGTATCCCTTTCTACAAACACTTCCAAACAGCGGTAAAAAGCTGCTCTCAAGGCGGTGTACGTGGTGGTGCTGCCACAGTTTTTTATCCTATTTGGCATTTAGAAGTGGAAAGCCTACTGGTATTGAAAAACAACCGCGGTGTTGAAGAGAACCGTGTTCGTCACCTAGATTACGGCGTGCAGTTTAACCGTTTGATGTATCAACGTCTGATAAAAGGCGGCAACATCACGCTGTTTAGTCCATCCGATGTACCGGGATTGTACGATGCCTTCTTTGCAGACCAAGAGGAGTTTGATCGCCTCTATACCCTGTATGAGCAAGATGCCTCTATTCGCAAGCAAACTATTAAAGCCAGCGAGTTGTTTACTTTGTTTGCTTCTGAACGTGCAAGCACTGGCCGCATCTATTTACAGAACGTTGATCATTGCAACACACACAGTCCTTTTGACCCTAAAGTTGCCCCGGTAAAACAGAGCAACCTGTGTTTAGAAATTGCATTACCAACGAAACCCTTAAACAGTGTAGATGACCCAGAGGGTGAAATTGCCCTGTGTACTTTGTCCGCGTTTAACTTGGGAACCTTGAACAATCTTGACGAGCTAGAAGAGCTGGCAGAATTGATTGTTCGCGCTTTAGACAGCTTACTGGACTACCAAAACTATCCGATTCCTGCCGCTCAACGTGCCACTGAAATGCGTCGCACACTCGGTGTTGGGGTCATTAACTATGCGTATTACTTAGCAAAAAATGGTGTCAAATACTCTGACGGCAGTGCGAACCAGCTGACTCATGATACCTTTGAAGCCATTCAATACTATTTGCTAAAAGCATCAAACAAGCTGGCTAAAGAGTTTGGACCATGCCTTGCTTTTAATGAAACCACCTATTCAAAAGGTGTGTTGCCAATTGACAGCTACAAGAAAGAAATTGACGCAATTTGTTCACCAAAACTGAACTATGATTGGGAGTCTTTACGTACAAGCATTGTAGAACATGGCCTTCGTAACTCAACCTTAACCGCGTTGATGCCATCTGAAACCTCGTCTCAGATAAGCAATGCGACCAACGGCATAGAGCCACCTCGCGGCTTTGTGTCTGTGAAAGCCAGTAAAGACGGCATTTTGAAGCAGGTCGTGCCTGAATTTGAACGGTTAAAACAGGACTATGAGCTTTTGTGGACCATTCCATCAAACGATGGTTATTTGCAACTCGTTGGTATTATGCAGAAATTTGTTGACCAAGCGATTTCCGCCAATACTAACTATGATCCGCAAAAATTTGATGCACAAAAAGTCCCCATGAAAGTCATTTTGAAAGACTTGCTGACAGCGTACAAATACGGCGTTAAAACGCTTTATTATCACAATACTCGTGATGGTGCGGATGATAAGCAAGAAGATATGGATGACTGCGCAGGCGGCGCGTGCAAAATATAACCATTCAATTATGGCTCTTAACAAGCCTCACTTTTTACAGTGAGGCTTTGTGAGTTCTACACAGAACAGTACGACGAAAAGTACACACGCAAATAATCGATATTAACGGCGACGTTTACAGACAGCTACTCAGTGCCAGCACTCAGTAAAATAACGTCCTACGCTTTTGAGGAATGTCCTGATATATGAGTTACTCAACATTCAACCGCAAACATTTTGACAGCACTAAAGAGCCGATGTTCTTTGGTGAAAATGTGAACGTTGCTCGCTACGACCAACAAAAGCACCCTATTTTTGAAAAACTGATTGAAAAACAATTGTCGTTTTTCTGGCGTCCCGAGGAAGTAGACCTTTCAAATGACCGCAAAGACTTTCAACGATTGGAAGAGCACGAACAACACATTTTCCTTAGCAATTTAAAGTATCAGACATTGCTTGATAGTGTACAGGGCCGCTCCCCTAACGTTGCCTTCTTGCCCATTGTGTCTTTGCCTGAATTGGAAACTTGGATAGAAACTTGGTCGTTCAGTGAAACCATACACAGCCGCTCCTATACTCACATCATTCGTAATATAGTCAATGATCCAAGTAAGATTTTTGATGACATAGTCACCAATGACGAAATCACCAAGCGCGCAGACAGTGTGTCAAAATACTATGATCGCTTGATCGAAATGGTCAATATCTACAATACTATGGGAATGGGGACCTTTCACATTCCAGGCAAAGGTGACGTTGAAGTCTCCATGCCTAAATTAAAAAAAGCGCTGTACCTGACAATAGCATCAGTCAACGTATTAGAAGCGATTCGTTTCTACGTCAGTTTTGCCTGTAGCTTTGCGTTCGCTGAACGCACCTTGATGGAAGGCAACGCCAAAATCATTAAGCTTATCGCTCGCGACGAAGCTCTGCACCTAACCGGTACACAGCATATGCTAAATCTAATGGCATCCGGCCGGGACGATCCTGAAATGGCTGTCATCGCAGCACAATGCCAAGAAGAAGTGCGTAACATCTTTATCGAAGCCGCTGAGCAAGAAAAAGAATGGGCAACGTATTTGTTTAAAGATGGATCAATGATTGGCCTAAATGCTCAAATCCTTGGTCAGTATGTGGAATACATTACCAATATACGCATGCAAGCAGTAGGGCTTGAAACCTGCTTCAACACAAAACACAACCCCATCCCATGGATCAATGCTTGGCTGGTGAGTGATAACGTGCAAGTCGCCCCGCAGGAAGCGGAAATAAGCTCCTATTTGGTTGGGCAGACTGACAACCAACTTGACGACTCTGACTTTGATGACTTCGACCTCTAAGGTGAGTACTGTCGCCAACAAGGACGCGGTACACCGCGTCCTATTGGGTAAAAAACAGATATTGGTAACGGAAGAAGAGCCGCTACTAGTGCAGCTAGAACGAGCAGGCATTCACGTTGAATACCAATGTCGTGAAGGCTACTGCTCTTCCTGCTCGATAAAGCTTTTATGGGGCAATGTGAGCTATCCGTTCGAGCCCTTAGCCTGGGTGCAAAGTGGGTATTTGCTCGCCTGTTGTGCCATAGTCAAAAGCGACATAGAGATTGCCTTTTTTGACTAACAAGAATGTTTCAGCCAACAAGTTTAGCTATAATCAAGTTTGACTGTAAAAGAGTCGAATACTACCGTAACGTACGGTAACCTGCATAAATGCGCGTTGCCGTCGTCACCCAGCAAATCGCCCCAAAGCCATACGCCAACCAAACAAAATACTCAGGCAACATACAAATCAACACAAGAAAGGCAATTGTTTCGCTACCCTCTGCTAATCCGCCCAAAAAATACAAAGATTTCCGCCCATAATCCAAACGCTCGATACTCCGCTTTTCCGCCATAATGGCAAAGGCTAAGAAGCTACTGCCCGTTCCCATAAAAGAAAAAATAACAAAACTGGCGGCCAAAGCGTTTTCCAACGGATTCATCAAGGCAAAACCAAACACGATCGCAGAATAAAAAATGAAATCCAGCGTAATATCCAAATAGCCCCCAAGATCGGTCGGACCTTGCACTCTTGCCACAGCCCCATCTAACCCGTCCATTAAGCGGTTCATAATGATCAAAAGCAACGCCAGTCCAGTTTGCTCAAAATACAAAGCGGGCACCGCCATCATGCCAACAACAAAACCCAACACGGTAATCCAATTGGCTTTTACTCCACATTTATCGATCACTAAGGCACTCGAGTGCAAAGGACGCTTTAGGTTTTTAATAAAAAACGTGTCAAACATAAGAAATAACCTTGATTTGATAAAACAGGAATTTTAAAGACTTGATACAATACATTAGCAGCACAACGTCGAATACCATCACCAAAACACACTGTACAAAAGCATACAGTAAAACACGCATCTTTCTACTTGATAGCTTATTAGGTTTTTTATGATCAACGCAAAAAAATACGGCCACTCTGGCCCCAACCTCATTGTGATACATGGCTTATTTGGCAACGCGGATAACTGGCACTCCATCGCACAAAGTCTTGCAGAACAATTTACGGTTTACTGTGTCGACCTACCCAATCATGGCAAATCAGCGCCAATGAAAGAGGCCAGCTACCCAAAAATGGCAGACGCCCTTCTCAGTTGGGCAAGCACAAATGGTATCGACTCCTTCTATTTGTTGGGCCATTCAATGGGAGGAAAGGTGGCTATGCAAATGGCATCGTTGGCAAAGCCCTCTGTGATTGAAAAACTCATCGTGGTCGACATCGCCCCAGTAGATTATCAGGCTAGCCATACTCGAATTTTGGAAGGGCTTAATGCCATTAATGCGGTCGACATTCCCTCTCGCAAGGCAGCGGATAAGATATTGAGCCAATATGAAGACAACTTGGCAATAAGACAGTTTTTACTAAAAAATCTCATCCGTACAGACAAAGGCTACCAATTGGCGTTATCAATAGACAATATTGCAGACAGTTACCACACCATATTGCAAAAGCCGGTAATGAATAGCCCTATTGATATTCCTACTCTTTTTATTAAAGGCGAACGCTCTGACTATATTGTCCAACAGTACCAGACCGCGATTACGACCTTGTTTCCTCAGGTGAGTGTCAAAGTGATTGCTGAGGCGGGGCATTGGCTTCATGCCGAGAAACCTCTGCCGTTTACGAGCCTTGTAAAGCGCTTTTTATCCTGATTAGTCACACTGTGTGTCAGAGCACAGGCCGTATTCGTCTCGCAAAAAAGCCGCAGAAGGTGGAACAATACCGTAAGCTTTAATCAAATGTGGATTAAAGCTTACGCGTAACTTATCAGGATACTGAGCGGGCAGCAGCACCCTTGAAGAATGCCATACTGTAATATGATTCGTCAGAACCTGAAGCTTAACCTCGGTATCTGAGTCTATGGCAAGCAATGCACCCGCTTTCACAAAAGGCAAGAAAGGCCCTACCATCACCTGGCGCTTATAAAAAAGCAATTTGAGAATATCTTGCGCTAACGTATTTTGATACAACTCAGAGTCCACCAAAGAAAAAATCATTGCTGACTCTTCTAAAACAAAATTCACTGACTTCAACACCGACAGACGATCTAATTCTGTATGATGAAAGTTAAGCTCAAAACCGTATTCTTTTGCCTGACGTGACATACTTTCTTGATCAATCAGCAGATGATCACTATGAAGAACCGCAAGCGGCTTGCGGTCAAACCAAATGGCTTTAAGCAAAGCAAACCGAGTATCCAAAGGTGCCCCTGAAAAAACCGCACTACTCGGCACAGAACAATCAAACTGGGCTTTCTGAAACTCTTCTTTACCAATAAATACCGCTACCACAACCCCCTTAGACAAAGAGGAACATACCTGTTGCGCACTTTTAACGCCAACAGTTACGATAAGATCATCCTCTTTCAGCTTTTGAGCTGAATTTTCTAAAAAAGCATGACTGCGCACAGGCACCAGCGATACATCGAGTAATAAACGTCGGTCGAGCTCAAACACAAAGGACCGAGCAACCCTTTCTTCCATGTCATGCACAACATAAACCGCTGCAAATACCTTCGTAGAAGAAAACAACAGCAATAGCGTAATCCAAAAAATCCTTTTCACGTTTCTTTTAATCCCACTTAAAAAGTGATGTTAGTAAAAACATAAGCAAAACGATCATCGGCTAGATTATTGTGTTTTCTCACGAGCGCATTTTTATCTAGTCGAGCTTCCATACCAATGCCTAACGTAGCTTTAGAATATCCACCTAAAGTCAATCTATAAGATAGCCAAGTATTGAGAAACTGGTAGTTTTTATTTGCCAATTTATCGGCATAAAAATAATAGCCATTCACTGCCCATACGTCGGCAAATGGCACACTACCAAACAAAGACATCATATTCGGTGTCGTAGACTCTAACAGCGACGCATTCTGAGTCTGTGTGTCTTGATAAGCATAGGTAACGCGAGCCATGGCACCCGAACGAAAGCGCCAATCAAGCTCGATCTCGGCGCCCCGGATAGTCACATCCTCAACAACGCCCTCTTGAATCGGCCTATCAGCCCCAAAAAGTGCCGAAAAGTGCTTTTTACTTAACACCATATCTTGCACTTTATCGTGGTAAAACTTGAGGTCTAAAGATACCCCTTGACTAGGCCAGTAATGAAAATACCCCATTTCATAAGACGTAATCTCCTCACTCTTCTCGCCATTAAGTGCGTAACTGGTCGTGGATACTTCTCCACTTGTCAAGGTATAACGCCAGCGAAAAAACTGATCCGATATATCGGGTGTACGCACCGCTTGAGAAACATTCATACGAACCGATTCTCGCTCAGACAATTTATAAGTCGCGCCTAGCTTGGGGGAGAAAAAAGTACCTCCCATCTGGCTGCGCTCTAGCATGGCACCCGTGTTTAGTACCCAGTCGTCCCCGAGTAAATACTCTAAATTAGACGACCCCCGAAACACTTCATCACCGGCTTTGCCTGACAGATAAAGATCCGAGTCAGCTTCATCCCAACGATACCCTAGCGAACTAATTACTCTGAGCCGCTCCGATGCTTTCCAATCACTTTGAAGCTCGAGGTCATGACGCGTTTCAAACAAGTCAACCGAATACGCTTTATTCACATTCACAGCACTGACACCGCCAAAAACTTCGTTATAAAACTCCGGCGTTAACAAGACTTCATGGTATTCATTCAAATCCGATTGGTCGTAATAATATTGCAGCTTTATTTCATGGTCAGCGGATAACTGTTGACGATAAGCTAACTTAATATGTTCCCGGTCAACGAGTCGCATTGGCTGATTAGTGTCGTAATTTCCACTTCGAGAACGATTAGAAACATATTGAGACGGTTCAACACGATCCCGTAGCTGACTAGCACCCATGTCAATATCAAACGAGCGATTAGACATGTCTTTCTGCATCACCACATTGCCCATCACAGAGCGATGACCATCGTGGCGAGGACGACCTGAAGCGTCTTCATCAAATCCTTGAACTGAATTAATAGACGCCGACGCCCGATAGCTCCACTCGTCACTTAAACGGCTTTGTTGACCAAATAAACGGTAGTCACCACGAGAACCTGAGTAAGCAGAAACACTTGATCCTAACGTTTCTAGAGGCGTACGAGTGATGATATTAACAACAGCAAAAAAAGAATTAATACCGTAACTGGCGGCGTTAGGGCCTCGGTTTACTTCGACTCGCGCCACATCTTCAATGTTGAGCGGCAAGGTTGCCCACTCGACACGTGCCAAGCCCGCACTGTAAACAGAACGACCATTGACCAAGACTTGGATACGCCGATATTCATCCAGCTGTGTGCCGTGGTACGAGACAATCTTTTGACTGGAGGTCTTAAAAGGCGCCACAGAAAAGCCCGGAACAAACTGCAAAAGATCTTCCACATACTGCATATTGATGCGACGGATAAACTCCCCGTCCAACACCGACAAGGTAGAAGATACATTGACTCTTGGCTGCGGCATTTTAGAAGGGGTAACAACAACGGGGATGGCGCTTAAAAAGCTGTCATACCCTGCAAAACTCAACTCACGACCAAATGCATCCTCGTTGGCTTCAGCAAGCACATTGCCGCACACCAACACCCCAACAGCAATCCATTGAAAACCCATTCCTTTCATTATTTTAACCTGTAATCATCCGCTAAATAGGTTCCCAGTATTCGTACTTCTTCAGAGAAAAAACCTAATTCTTCAAGCGCCGCCTGCATGGCAGAGGACTGAAAGTGTGCCTCGACATCGACGTAAAACTGAGTCGCGGTGAAATGCCCGTTGACCATGTAACTTTCCAGCTTCAACATATTGATGCCTTGCGTCGCAAAACCACCCATGGCCTTGTATAAAGCCGCTGGAATGTTGCGTACACGAAACATAAAAGACGTTATGTACGTTTGATGAGGTTCATACACGGGCATTTTTTGTTGGCGCGCAAAAACCAAAAAGCGAGTGGTGTTACCAACGGTGTCATTAAAATGTGATTGCAGTATCTGGAGTCCATACAGTTCCGCGGCTAATTCTGACGAAATGACCGCCAACCCCGGCTCTTCGATTTCTGAAATGTGCTTAGCCGCACCAGCGGTGTCATACATGGCTTGGCTTTTTGCGCCTAAGGCTTTGATATTGCGGTCGCATTGAGCCAAGGCTTGTGGATGACTGCCAATTCGAGTGATTTGATCTATTGTCATAGTGTGGCGGCCAATAAGACAATGATTTACTGGCTCAAAATGCTCTTTCACCACATAAAGCTGAGTTCGCTGCAACTCGCGGTAAATTTCTTCAACGCGGCCTGCCGTAGAATTCTCAACGGGTATCATTGCATAATAGGCGTCGCCTTTTTCAACCATCTGAAGTGCATCAACAAAAGTCGCACAGTTCACATTGGTCCAATCGGGAAACGTGTGCGTGCAGGCCAGATGAGAGTAGGCCCCGGGCTCTCCTTGATAGGCCACTATTTGGGTAGCATCAAGCGTTAAATATTGGTCTGGCATGGTAATATAACTTCTTCGTCAGATACTGGATCAAGATAATGGCATCTATGATACACAAAAAAGACGAAGGCCTGTGTCCAAAAAAACAGACTATGATTAAATTATTTTAATTGATTACGACATACGTTCTAAAAAGAACCAGAAGTGACATTGAGTAAAGAGAAACAAAGCACCTAACCCATTAGGCGACGCATCCCCATGATAAAAAAACTGTGTATTCTGTTCGTGAAAGGCTACCAATTATTCATCAGCCCTTTTTTGGGCAATAACTGTCGTTTTTATCCCAGCTGTTCACAGTACATGATTCAAGCTATTGAAGAGTTTGGCGTCATTAAGGGCATATATTTGGGCGTGAAACGACTATCCAAATGCCACCCTTGGCACGAAGGGGGTATAGATCCTGTACCTAGCTGCCAACACAAAGAAAAGAAAAAACAATCGATCTCAGAAGAATCCACTTCAGACAAGCAATCAAGGTAAGAAAAACCATTAAGGTCAGAAACGTCATCTTTAAATGACGGTCATCTGCAACTTCAAATCGCTGGCTACCAATACCGCTTGGGTACGATTATTAATTTCTAGTTTTCGAAAAATCGCGGTGATGTGTGCCTTCACTGTCGCTTCAGAAATCGACAATTGATAAGCGATTTGTTTATTCAGCAACCCTTCGTGCAAATAACAAAGAACCTTGTATTGCTGAGGTGTCAGCTCTGCTACTTTATTTTGCATAGACAGGTCTGGCTTTGGTTGATTAGCAACCGCTTCACTTAGCTCGTCCGATAACCAGATATCACCGGCTAAAATAGCGTGAATAGCATGAACATAGGTAGCAGGCTCACTGGTTTTGGAGATAAAACCAAGCGCTCCAGCATCCATCACTTTCGCAACCATAGCACTGTCTTCACTGCCAGAAATCACAGCAACAGGCACGTCTGGAAAATCTTTACGGATACGAATCAGTCCGTAGAGTTCACCACTGCCCGGCATATTTAAATCCAGCAACAGCAAATCTATGTCATTGAGTTTGCTCAGACACTGCAAAGTCGATTCTAAATCATAGGATTCGACAATCGAAATGCCTTGTATCTCTGAACGCAGTGCACCACTGAGTGCACTGCGAAACAAAGGATGATCATCTGCGATAACAAGTGAAATCACTGCCTATCCTTTTTTAAATATGTAAACGATCACACATTTAAACGGTTTTCGATCAAATCATCAACTACACTTGGATCGGCCAGCGTACTTGTATCGCCCAGCTGATCATGTTCATTGGCAGCTATCTTTCTCAGTATACGACGCATGATCTTACCAGACCGAGTTTTTGGGAGCCCCTTACTTGCCCACTGAATCAAATCAGGCGTGGCAATCGGTCCAATTTCCTGACGTACGAATTGCTTCAATGACTTAGTCAACTCTTCGTCTGGCGTCACTCCAGCGATTGCACTTACGTATACGTAAATACCTTGACCTTTGATATCGTGTGGGTAACCGACAATCGCCGCTTCAGCAACAGAAGGATGAGCCACAAGAGCGCTCTCTATCTCAGCGGTACCTAGACGGTGACCAGAAACGTTTAGTACGTCATCCATACGACCCGTGATCCAGTAATGGCCATCGGCATCGCGCGACGCACCATCTCCAGTGAAATACATGCCATCAAATGTACTAAAGTACGTTTGTTCAAAACGCTCATGATCGCCATAAACCGTACGCGCTTGGCCAGGCCAAGAGTCAGTAATAACCAGTCCACCCTCTACCAAGACACCCTGTTGATCTTGAAGTACGCCTTGTGCATCAACTAGGGCAGGCTTAACACCATATACAGGTCCCGTACAAGAACCTGGTTTAATATCACCTTGAACAATACGCGGCGTCATCATGGTGCCACCAGTCTCGGTTTGCCACCAAGTATCGACAACTGGGCAAGCTGATTTGCCAATTTCGTTATAGTACCAAGACCATGCTTCTGGGTTGATGGGCTCACCCACGCTGCCCAAAATACGTAATGAACCGCGATGACTGGTTTTCGTAGCTTCATCACCTTTGGCCATCAAAGCTCGAATCGCCGTTGGTGCGGTGTATAAAATAGTCACACCAAATTTATCCACTACACGACCAATTCGACCGGAATCTGGATAGGTTGGCACGCCTTCAAACAAAATGCTGGTTGTACCATTTGCAAGTGGTCCATAAACTACGTAGCTGTGTCCTGTAATCCAACCCACATCCGCTGCACACCAAAAAACATCGTCTGGCTTAAGATCGAACACAAGCTCATGTGTCATGGACGCATAAACAAGGTATCCACCCGTAGTATGGACGACACCTTTTGGTTTGCCCGTTGATCCTGAGGTATAAAGAATAAAGAGTGGGTCTTCGGCATTCATTGGCTCAGCAGGACATTCTGTGCTTTCGTTTGCAACAGCCGCGGCCCAATCAATATCACGCCCATCAAACCAAGGAACATCTTTTTGCGTATAACGGTACACAACGACAGATTTAACTGATGGGCAGGCATTATTTTCCAGCGCCATATCGACATTGTGTTTTAGAGGGATGGTGTTTCCGGCACGACGACCTTCATCGGACGTAATAACAAGTTTCACTTCGCAATCGTTTAAACGATCGGCAATGGCATGAGCTGAGAAGCCACCAAAGATAACAGAGTGAATCGCACCAATACGTGCGCAAGCCAACATACTGTATACGGCTTGGGGAATCATCGGCATGTAAATTGCGACTCTGTCGCCTTTTTTGACGCCTTGACGTTTAAGAAGGTTCGCGAGACGACCCACTTCATCGTGGAGCGTTTGATAAGTAATAGCGACTTTTTCGTCACTCTCTTGATCGCCTTCACAATAGTAAGCCACTTTATCGGCAGACGTTGCCAGGTGGCGGTCGATGCAGTTATGAGCAACGTTTAATTCACCGTCCTCAAACCATTTAATACTCACATTGTTGCGTTCAAACGAGGTATTCTTCACCTTAGTGTAAGGTGTAAACCAATCCAAACGTTTGCCCTCTCGTCCCCAAAATTCGTCTGGGCTCTCGATCGATTCTTGATAGCGTTTTTCAAATTCCGCTTGACTGACGTTGGCTTTTTTTGCTGCCTCATTTGAGGTTGCGCTATACGATGACTTCATAACCCGCTCCATTGTTAAATTTGTTATTCGGATGCTGAACTACTATAACCCCACTGACCGACCAATCTATTCCACTTTAGTCTTATGATTCATTTTAGGTCGAACCTTGTAAAAAATAGGAATTAACACATTCGTCCGGCTTTGACAAAAAAAGGAAAATGAACCATCTGCTTTTCGCCAGGGTAAGACCAAGCTTCTTTAAGACTCGTCGATGCCTGTTGCAAAAAGTCATCCCCTCGTTCTTCTATGTGGCGCTGTGAAGCAGACCAAGTGCGAATAAAATCCAATGTTTGCGTCACAGTCCAATGACAATTGAGTTCGAATGAAGGCACCTCAAGAGGTTGAAACGGGAAGTGGATATCCTGATACTCATTCCAAAGTAACCGACTTTGCGATGGCCAGTAACCCTCCAAAACTGACAAGATAGAATCTGCGATCACTTTATCTTCCGCTTCACCAATTTGAAGCCAATTATAACCCCAGCAGATAAACATACCCCCAGGCTTAAGTACCCGTCTCACCTCTTTCCAGAAAGCCTCTAGATCAAACCAGTGCAAAGCATGAGCCACACAAACAACATCAAAATAGTCATCAGGGTAAGAGGTTCGCTCTGCCCAGCACACTTGATAATTCACCTTACGATGAGGCGTAGCAGCGGTTACCTGAGACTCACTAATGTCAGACGCATCTACCCTGTCGAAGTAAGCGGCTAAATCAACAGAGGCCTGCCCTGTTCCGCAGGCACAGTCCCACACAACGCCGGTTTTATCCACTTGCTGAGAAAGCCA
Organism: Marinomonas hwangdonensis; assembly: GCF_003721245.1. Taxonomy (GTDB): domain Bacteria; phylum Pseudomonadota; class Gammaproteobacteria; order Pseudomonadales; family Marinomonadaceae; genus Marinomonas; species Marinomonas hwangdonensis. Next base: position 174,689 of record NZ_RIZG01000002.1, read on the forward strand.
ATAATACAGCTCAGCAGGATATAAAGGACGAATCCGCGAATAGTTTGAAGAGGACTGACCGTCAAAAGTACGCATAACACCTCAAAATCAAGATTGGCAATATTTTGCTTACACCAGTCACTAAAAAAGACAAAACGGCCAACGGGCTTTGATGTTTGCTCGTTTCATCATAAGCAATTTATTGCCGATTGGACAATCCCTACTATAGGCAACAAATCGCCTATATGTGCACAAAAAAAGAAAGGATATTTACAATATTTGAATAAAGCTATATATATCAGATAGATAAATATATGGCACGAAAATAGCTATAGGTTATCTAACCAACCCCACTCACTAGGAGAAAAATAATATGAAATTGGGATTTGTTACTAAAACGCTTCTTACTGGCGCGACTGCCGCTGCCATTGCACTATCTGCAACTGGTGTAACAGCAGCAGAAAACCGCAACTATATTTTGGCAACTGCTTCGACAGGAGGAACCTACTATCCTGTTGGCGTCGCTATTGCGACGTTAAGCAAGGTCAAACTAGAGCCAAAATTTGGTTTGTCCATGTCCGCCATCAGTTCCGCTGGCTCAGGTGAAAACATCAAACTGCTGCGTGAAAATCAAGCACAATTTGCTATCTTGCAAGGCTTGTACGGTGCTTGGGCATGGGACGGCGAAGGTCCTTTTGAAAGCTCAGGAAAGCAAACAGAATTGCGCTCTGTTTCTATGCTTTGGCAAAACGTAGAGCATTTCGTACTGAGGTCTGATCTGGCTAAAACAGGCACTGTAGCGGACTTAAAAGCGCTTGAAGGCACCAATAACAAATTCTCTATTGGTACCAAAAATTCTGGGACAGAAGGTTCTGGTCGACAGCAACTAAAAGGCCTGAATATTGATCCAGACAAATTCAGCTTGTCTTATATGGGCTACGCTGCCAGCGCCGATGCAATGCAAAACGGCAATATCGATGGTATGAACACACCAGCGGGTGTGCCAGTTAGTGCCGTGACACGTCTCTATGCATCGATGGGCGATAAAGTGACTGTACTGGACTTCACCGATGAGCAAATCAAAGAAGCCAACGGCAGCTACGACCTGTGGACTCGCTACGTAATTCCAGCCAATACGTACCCTGGGCAAACCAAAGATATCAACACCGTTGCTCAGCCTAACTTCTTAGCGACCCGTGCAGATCTCTCAGAAGAAGATGTGTATCAGCTAACCAAATCACTTTACGAAAACTTGCCCTACCTAAGCGCTATTCACAAAGCAACATCTGTGATGTCACTTGAAAAAGCCATTGCTGGATTACCTGTTCCGCTTCATCCAGGTGCAGCTCGTTACTATCGTGAAAGTGGTATCAATATTCCAGCTCGATTAATCGCTGAATAATATTGTCACTGCGGATATCAGCGCCGTATTTATACGGCGCTTTTTTAACGCTATTGGTTTTTATAAACATATAGGTAGCTTGTCTATGACTGCTTCAACTGAAACGGCCGACGCCAAAGAGATTAATCTTGATGATTTTGAAACCAAACACCGCTCTGGCACTTGGTTAAATCGGTTTGTCTTCACTCTTTCTATTTTTTTAGCCCTTGCACACATTTATATCAACACCATAGCCACACTGCCTGAACTTTGGGTGTCTGCGTTCCATTTTGCAGGCTTTGGTGCCATGTGCGCCCTACTGGTTCCCGCTCACCCAAAATGGCGAGACAGCAAACTTGCCCTGTTCGTTGATGGCGCTGTGGTGCTCGCGCTCGTTGGCATGGTGCTGTACATCATTTTCTTTGAAGATGCTCTTTATGCTCGAGGCGTGACATTTAATGTTGCCGACTGGATCGTTGCCAGCGTAGGGGTATTATTGTCTCTTGAGCTAATTCGCCGAACCAGTGGTTGGTTTATTCCCTTCCTGATTGTGGTGGCACTGACTTATGTTGTGCTCTGGGGGAAATGGCTTGGTGGCATGTTTAACTTCCCCGGACTGACCGTTGAAACATTACTGTATCGCAGCTTTTTCAGTACAGACGGCATGTTTGGTTCCATCTCAAGAATTTCATGGAGCTTTGTCTTCATGTTCATTTTGTTTGGTGCGTTTTTGGTAAAATCTGGCGCTGGCGACTTTATTATCAATTTGTCCCGCTCTCTGGCTAGCAAGATGATTGGCGGTCCAGGATTTGTTGCCGTACTGGGCTCTGGCCTGATGGGCTCGGTATCTGGATCATCTGTTGCCAACACAGTATCGACCGGTGTCATCACCATTCCTTTAATGCGAAAAGCCGGATTTCCAGCACGGTTTGCGGCGGGTGTCGAAGCGGCCGCATCAACAGGTGGCCAGTTGATGCCTCCCGTTATGGGCGCAGGGGCTTTTATTATGGCGTCCTACACACAAGTGTCTTACGTCACCATTATTGGCGTGGCCGCTATTCCGGCATTACTGTATTTTCTATCAGTGGGCTTTTTTGTTCGCGTTGAAGCAAAACGCAGTCGGGTTATTGCGACAGAAAGTGATAATGACATCAATATCTCAGAGGTACTTAAAGAAGGCTGGCATCACATCGTTCCATTAGGTGTACTCGTCACCCTACTAATTCAAGGGTTCACCCCGACTTACGCCGCAGGCATCAGTATTCTGGCGGTTATCGGCGCGTCCTTCTTATCTAAAAAACACCGAATGGGACCGGCTGATGTGCTTGACGCCATGGCACAGGGCGCTAAAAATATGTCCACTACGGCCGTTTTACTGGTCGGTATTGGTCTGGTGGTTAACGTCATTAGTACCACTGGCGTGGGCAACACTTTTTCGCTCTTAATTACTGACTGGGCAGGTGGCAGCCTTTTCTTCACCATCATCTTGGTAGCTGTTGCCTCTTTAATTCTCGGTATGGGGTTACCCGTCACCGCGGCCTATATTGTCCTAGCGACCTTGTCTGCTCCAGCATTGTTCAATCTGATTGCAGAAAGCCAACTCTTGGACATGATGGCAAGCGGCAACCTACCAGAAACCGCCAGCGCTATCTTTATGTTGGTTGACCCATCGGTCATTCCTGCCTTAGCCCAAGGCATGCCAATGGAGCAAGCCGAAGCATTACTAGCACAGGTTCCAAATGACTTCAAAAACATGCTAATGGACCAAGCGCTGGGTGCACAAACAGTGGCGATGATTCTGGTCACTGCACACATGATTATCTTCTGGTTATCACAAGACAGTAATGTCACGCCTCCCGTGTGCTTAACCGCATTTGCAGCCGCCGCTATCGCTAAAACCCCTCCTATGTTAACGGGTATGACAGCGTGGAAATTGGCCAAAGGGCTTTACATTATACCTTTGCTAATGGCTTACACTCCGCTGATTGGAGGCGATACTGACACCCTAATGCGACTCACCTTCTTTGGCGTTTTTGGCTTGTACGCAACCGTGGCCGCTATGGAAGGCTATCTAGAAGACACCTTATCTTTCGTGCCTCGCCTCGCGGCGTTGGCAGCAGGGGTTTTGATGTTGTGGCCAAATCTAGATATCTGGTGGCAGCTTGCTGGCTTAGGTCTCTTTATTGGTCTTTTCATGATGGGCCGAAAAAGTTACCAGAAAACATTGTAAACAGAAAATACTGTAAGCAGAAAAGTAGAATAAAAGATTGTAAAAAGGCCTCTTTGTAAACAAAGAGGCCTTTTTATTATCGCTATCTAATGACCAAAAAAGATTGCGTCTGTTTCTCCATTGACTTAGCACCGGCACTTGTTTCAAGCATAATCATGTTTTTATGTGAGTCTTCCTCGACTTTAGCCATCATGGCTATCCAACGCTGAACGATACTCTCGTATTCGGCTCGACTTTCGTCAGAAATCGATTGCGTTGTCGGAATGTCTGCTGTCATCGGATTAACTGGGCGTCCTTTAATATGCAGTTCATAATGCAAATGCGCCCCTGTAGAACGCCCAGTATTTCCGGATAATGCCACTACTTGCCCGCGCTTCACTTGCTGCCCTTTTTTAACCAATACTCGATCAAGATGCAAAAAACGCGAGCTATATGGCCCCGTATACTCAATCACCACAAACTTACCCGCGTATTTATGCGTGGCCACTCGAGTGACCACACCATCTGCAACAGCCAGCACTTCTGTACCAATAGGGGTCACTAGATCAACACCATTATGAGGTGCTCTGTGTCCGGTGATGGGGTGTAAACGATTGGCATTAAACGCTGAGCTAATTCGATACTCTTTACGAGTAGGCCAGCGCAATAGGGACGGCGTTAAACTATTACCTTGCTGATCATAAAAGCGCCCATCGGAATGTAAAAAAGCACGGTACACTTGACCTTTTATATTCATCTCTAATGCTTCTAACTGACTGTTACCTATGGGTATCCCTTCGATATAACCACGGCGTAACACCACATTAAAAGAGTCCCCAGAACGCACATCCTTACGAAAATCAACGCGCCCTTTTAACACGTCTTGTACCAGCATGATCTGTGTATCAGACAAGCCCGTTTTTTTCGCCGCATTGAAAAAATTCCCCGCTACCTTACTGTGAAAGGCTTCGTACTGATAATTGATGGGCTTAGTGTCTTCCGTATAAAAGAATCCGCCTCCTTCATGCTGAACATAAGAAACATTTTTACTAATGTCTATTTGGCGGGTAATTTTTAACAATTCACCACTTTCATTTAACTGAAAGGTAAATTTGTCTTCTGGCATTAGTGGCTCTAGCACCAAATACTCTTGATCAGCTTCCAATATTTCATACAAGGACTTTTTCGTGAAGCCAAGACGAGAAAAAATACGCGCTAGCGTATCACCGGGCTTAATAACGTATTCCACTGTGGGCAGAATAACTGTCGTATTTTCCATACCTTCTAACGGGTCAAACGCCATGATCGAATCAAAATAGGCATCTAAACCGAAGCCGTCTTTTTTTGCATCTGATTTCAACTCAGAGTCTGCCTCCAACTCAGAGTCTGATTTCTCTGCGATATTAGAGGACATGGTTTTAACAGCAGCGGTCTGATTAGGCAAAACATGCTCATTCGGATTGACTGAGGAAATCACCAAGTTGTCATAAACCATAGCGAGCAATAAAAACACCGACAAGATAAGCAATATCCAAGCTCGCGTGCCCGACAAAAACCACAAAAAAAGCTGTTTAATCAACGACATGAATAAAACAACTCAACAAACAAACAATAACCACTAAGCATACATTCTACCGACAGCAGGACTCAAAATTCGGCGTAGGATACGGCATTTCAGCACTCAAGGAAATACTCCTTCGGCCAAAAGCATTGGACGCATGGCAAGACGCTTTGTACTATTGAAATTACTTTACCCTTCAATAAGAACAAAAATATGCCGTCATCATCAGATTCATTCTCAGGCTACCAACGTCAAAGGTTCAATCGTTGCCGAGAAGACCAGCCTACCCCCACGTCAGAAGTCACTGATACGGCTCTATTAGTCGAAGAGATACCACTTACTATTAGCGTGAATGGCATTGCATACGCTGTGATGATGGTCACACCAGTGCAGTTAGACGCATTTGTCGTAGGCTTTGCGAGAAGTGAAGGGATCATTGAACACATCAATGAGGTTCGCGATATCGTAACCCAGAAGGCACACTCTTCGATGGGAATCGACAGCCTGTCTGTCGACTTGGTGGTAAGTCCACGACGCCTAGCGCAATTTAAGCAACGTAAGCAAACCCACCTTGGAGCAACGGGGTGCGGCTTGTGTGGCATCGAATCTTTGGCTCAAGCGATGCCAGAGCTTCCTTTGCTGCCCGCCAGTGAGCCCATTCAACTCTCGATACTGGCTCCCTTAAGACAGCAATTAAGTAGGTTCCAAGTATTGGGCAACCAAACCGGCGCCGTCCACGCCGCGTTACTAATTTCACCAACAGGCGACCCCATAATCTGTATGGAAGACATTGGCCGCCATAACGCACTCGACAAAATCATTGGGTATGCCTTGCAACATAACATTGCGTTGCACAATCACAGCGTCTTGATGTCAAGCCGTTGCAGTACAGAGCTCGTTCAAAAAGCTGTACGTGTCGGCCTATCCAGACTAATACACTTGGCTTCACCTAGCACCCTTGCCGTACAACTCGCCATCCATTACGGACTTACTCTCATTCATCTACCCAAACAAGATGCGCCACGTATTTTCGCTCAAACTTTCAAAACTCACTCAACATACGCGCTTTAACGGCTTCGGGAATGGCTTTTGCTTTCATCGCTCCTGAGTCATCATGACAGGCCCAAACACGCTTTTCTAAGCACTCCACCGCTAAATCATCACCATTGAACAACTGATGACGAATCCCAAAACTGGCACGGCCTACGTGTGTTATCTCACTTTTAATCGTAATTGTATCGCCGTATTTTGACGGTTTAAAAAATTGTGATCGAGTGTCCACCATGGGCAAGCCTACATCTTTCAACTCATCTCGAATATAACGAAGTGTGTAACCCATCGCCTCAAATAGCGCCCCTGTTGAGGCATCAAAAAAGGCAAAATATCGTGGATAAAACACGATATCGGCGGGGTCGCAATCCCCCCACTCGATGTGTAATTGACGCTCATTTTTAAACATGACGCGCCCTCCTTTAAAGACTGATCACCAAATCCGATAGCGGTTCTTGATACAGCAATGCAATTTGATCTTCACGATGCGCTTGCACCGCGCGTTGATTCAACGAGCCTTTATCCGTAATTTCATGGGCATCAATACTCGGTGGCACAGCCTGCAAGAGAATGCGTTCGACAACGGTAGAGCTGCCCGTGCTCTGTTTTGCAAACGCCACCAGCTTCTGTTTAAAAGCCTCGCGCACCGCGCTATGAGCAATAATGTCTTCGTTCGTTTCCTGCAAATCGTGTGGCATGATGGCCTGACAATGGGCCCAATCAGGAAAAATTAATGCCGTGATATAACCACGATTGGTGCCGCACAACACAACATCTTGTACAAAAGGCGCAAAAGCACTGATGAATTTTGCCCGTAAGGTGCCAGCACTGACCCAGGTTCCGCTGTCCAATTTAAAATCTTCGGATACTCGTCCATCAAAGCGAAAACCACGCTGTGGCGCATTCTCGTCAAGGTAAGCAAACGCATCTCCCAAACAATAAAAACCTTCCTCATCAAAAGATTTAGCCGACAGTTCTGGCTGACGCCAATAGCCAGGCATCACAGTGACTGCTTTTACCCGCGCTTCTAATTTACCTTCATTTGGCACTAACTTGATAGATACCCCTGGAGCGGGCACACCAATCACACCAGAAGTAGACTCTTCGACAGACGCAAAAGTTGCGGAAGGCGCCGTTTCAGTGCAGCCTAAACCAGTTAACATAGGAATCTTCTTACCGGTATATTCAATCGACAAGGCATCCAAATCATCCCAAATATGCTGAGCCAAGCCCGCGGCAGCAAAAAAAGTAAACTGCAAACGGGCAAAAAACTTCTCTGCGAGTTCGCTGTCGGCTTTTAGATGCTTCACCAACAGCTCAAAGCCTTTTGGCACGTTAAAATACACCGTCGGCGACACCTCGGCCAAATTGCGTAAGGTCTTGGCAAAGAGTTTTTCGGTTGGTTTACCATCATCAAGATACAAACTACCGCCGTTATACAAGGCAATCCCGATGTTATGGTTGCCACCAAACGTATGATTCCAAGGCAACCAGTCCACCATAATCGGAGGTTGATCTTTCAAAAACTGCATAACCTGATGAATCATCACCTGATTAGCACAAATCATACGCTGGGTATTGATAACGCCTTTTGGCATCCCTGTGGTGCCCGATGTAAACAAAATTTTCGCAATCGTATCACCGGTAACCTGAGCATTCTGAGCATCAACCGCCTCCGATTCTGGGTAATCCCAAGCAGACTGAAAGGAGATAACGGAATTAGCAACCTTTGCCGCTGCTGCGTTTTCAAGAGTATTCCCTCTCAAGACCATAACGGGAACTTGATCATCATGACATACAGCTTGAATGGCAGATTCATAAGGTGCCAATTCATCGACCACTATCATACCAGGGGTCAAAATATCAAAAATCCCCTGCAGTTTTGTGTAGTCCGTCGCAATAAGCGAATACGCGGGAGACAGCGGGGAATGGGCAATACCAACATACATACCCGCTAACGCCAACATTAAATGCTCTAAGCTATTGCCGCACAAAAAAACAATAGGTCGCTCAACCGAAACAGGCTGAGTCAATAACCAAGAGGCGATCTTACGCACTCGTGTCACAGCTTGGGCATAAGTGACTTTTTGCCATTCGCCTTGTTCATCACGTTCTGCAACAAACAGTTGATCTGGTGTTTTTTTCGCCCAACATTCAAGCTGATCTGTCCAGCAGCGGGCATAGTCATCTAATGCCTTTTGACTATTAATGATTTGCACACCATCCTCTCGTTTCTCAATATCAATAGGATGGGCAACGACTTTAATAGGATGAAATTCACCGTTCATTTTTTTGCTCCCACAACCACTTTGGTTATTTTTATGCGGCTAGAGTGTTAGGGCGTGATGTATAAACCACGGCCGAATTATTATTGTTTTCTCGACTTCAGACTTTACGGTCTATTTCAAAATTCATATTCGCTAAGGCCCAAACCAGCGTTTTCAACCACCTTCAATGCTGCAACAGCTGATGGCAATCGATAAGCTGCGTAAAACTTAGTCATGGCCGTAAGATTCTGCATATAAGAGGCATCAGTGTTTTCTTGTGCTTGCTGATAAGCCAACACATCAAACAACTGCCAAGTGCAACATAAGATGCCCATCGCCTCTAAAAATGGTACAGAGACTCCATGCAAAGACACAGAATCAGCATCCAGTTTCAACAAATGCGAGGTCAACAAAGACGTCACTGTATCAACAGCTTGTAACGTTTCTTTTGCAGCCACTTCGAAAGCGTCATCGGATTCAAAAGGACGAACCAACTGAGTAATATTTGCAAGTAACTCAGTTAACGCTTTTCCTTGATCGCCTCGCACTTTTCGAATTAATAAATCACGCGCTTGAATGCCTGTGGTGCCTTCATAAATCGTCGTGATTCGAGCATCACGCATAATTTGCGCGACACCGGTTTCTTCTACAAAGCCCATACCGCCAAACACCTGCACCACTTTCCCCGCCATCACATTGGCGCGCTCAGTGGCAAAAGCTTTAAAAATCGGCGTCAGCAAAGCAACTCTGGCTTTTTTGCTTTGATTACTTTCCGTTTCATCAAGAGTCGTTTGATCGTGAGTGGCTTCAGTAGCATCAATTTGTGCTGCAATCTGATAACCCAAAGCACGTAAGGCAAAGGTTTCCGAACGCATGTCTAGCAACATACGCTTCACATCAGCGTGTTCGACAATAGCGATTTTTTCGCCTTGTTTATTTGTCCCTTGGGTGCGCTCATGGGCGTAGGCTAAAGCACGTTGATACCCCAACTCTCCCAAAGCCACACCTTGTAAACCACAACTTAAGCGGGCTTCGTTCATCAATACAAACATCGCCATTAAGCCTTGATTCAGCTCACCTACCAATTCGCCAATGCAATTGTCTTGATCGCCATAACTGATGGAGCAGGTTGGGCTGCCATGTAATCCCATTTTGTGCTCAATGCCCGTACAACGAATATCGTTAAATTCCCCTAACGCCCCGTTGTCCGTCACCCGATACTTGGGCACGATAAATAACGAAATACCGCGACTGCCTGCCGGCGCATCAGGCGTTCTCGCCAACACCAAATGAACAATATTGTCCGTCAGATCGTGCTCACCATAGGTAATGTAGATCTTCTGACCTTTGATTTTATACGTACCGTCAGACTGGGGAATGGCCTTAGTATTCAACGCTCCTAAATCCGATCCGGCATTCGGTTCGGTCAGCGCCATTGCCACCGTCCACTCTCCGCTCACAATGTTGGGCAAATATCGGTTTTGAGTGGCGTCGCTGGCAAAGTTCATTAGAATCTCTGAACCGCCCTGCGCCAAGGCTTGAAACATCACAAAGGCCAAATTGGCCGACAGCCACATTTCATTCACTGGCTGAGCGATGTATTTGGGCAGACCTTGACCACCAAATGCTTCTGGCAACGCCAAACCAATCCAGCCCGATTCGGCAAATTGCTGATACGCCTCTTGCCAGCCATCCGGTGTTATTACCTTGCCATCTTGAAAACGACAACCTTGTACATCGCCAACAGAGTTCAATGGCGCCAACACACCAGAGGCGAACTTAGCGGCTTCATCCATCACCGCATTGGCCAACTCAAGATCAAAATCTTGTAAGGAATCCATCGCATCCAGCCCTTGCTGGTAATAAGCCTGAGCCACTAGCTTCTGCATGTCTTTATAAGGTGCTTGATAAGTCATCATCGACTCCAAAATACAGTCATCGGATTATTTCGCGGCCATACGAATCGCGCCATCGAGACGAATCACTTCACCATTGAGCATTTCATTTTCAATAATGTGCTGAGCCAATGAAGCGAATTCATCCGGTTCGCCAAGACGCGGTGGAAAAGGCACAGATTCGCCCAAAGACTTCTGCACTTCTTCTGGCAATACATCCATCATGGGGGTTTTAAATAAGCCTGGCGCTATGGTCATCACGCGAATACCAAAGCGCGCTAACTCACGGGCAATCGGTAACGTCATAGCACAAACACCCCCTTTAGAAGCCGCATAGCCTGCTTGACCAATCTGACCATCAAACGCCGCCACAGACGCCGTATTAATCATCACACCACGCTCTAAATTCGCCTCTGGCTCGTTATGCTGCATCTTGTCAGCCACCAAACGAATCATGTTAAAAGTTCCAATTAAATTTACAGACACCGCACGTTGAAACGACGCTAAACGATGTGGACCCTCACGACCAACGATACGCTCCGCACCTGGAATACCCGCACAATTGACCAAACCACTGATCGGACCAAAAGCCTCAACCGCTTGATCAATCGCATTTTGAACCGAATTTTCGTCAACGATATCCGTCACACAACCTTGTACTCGTTCCCCAAGTTCCGCCTTCACACGGGCCAAGCCCGCTTCATTCACATCGGCTAAAGTGACTTTTGCGCCTAAACCATGTAAACGACGCGCAACCGCCTCACCAATACCCGAAGCCGAACCGGTCACCACAAAATGTTTGTCTTGAATTTGCATCTAAATACTCCTGATCTTGCTGTTATTTTTATTACCAAGGGCAAAGTTAATTAGCTTTTTTTACGGTTCAAAAACGCTTCAATACGCGCTTTTACTTCGTCGCTGGTTTGCGTGATACCGCAAAGAAGTGACTCGGTATACAAACCCTCTTGTGCCGACATATTGCTAATACGACTAATCCCAGTCGTCATGGCCCAATTGGAATATTTCGAGTTTTTGCCAATGCCTTCTGCTATCTCAAAAGCTTTCGCCAAGGCTTCACCATTGCCGACCACATAATGTGCCAAACCTATGCGCAACCCCTCGTCCGCTTTTACATCTCGGCCCGTTAACATCATCTCTGTCATCCGACTCGCACCAATCACATTCGCCACGTTGACAGACGCACCACCACCAACAAAAATTCCATGCTTGCCTTCAGGCAAACGATAGAAAGTATTTTCTTCACTAACCCGCACATGAGCACAAATCGCCAATTCCAAACCACCGCCGATCACCGCACCATGCATAGCGGCGACCACTGGAATACCAGAATCACTAATATGACCAAACACCCGATGCCACATATTGGAATGCTTCACCACTTCAAAAGGCTCACGGGCTTTATGCTCTTGTAAATCCAGACCAGAGCAAAATTCAGGGCCATTTCCAGAAAACACAATGACATTGACATCATCGGTTAAATTCAAAAACACCTGTTCAATTTCAAGACACAAGCGATCATTAATGGCATTTTTCTTCTCAGGGCGATTCAGCTGCAAATGCGCGATGCCGTTTTCTACGGAATAATTAATAAATTGATATGTCATCTTGGATTACCTTTTAAATTTTATAATGAGCGATCTGACACCTTGATAACCACCGCCATACCTGTATCGCCAGCAGCACAACCAGTAAACAAACCATAACCGCCGCCGTTGATAACCAACTCTTCAATTAGCTCAATAATGGCGCGCATGCCGGTTGGCCCTTGTGGGTGCCCCCAAATCAACGAGCAGCCGTAGTTATTCATTGTCATCACATCAATGCCCATGGCTTTCGCAAAAGCCACATCATTCACTGCAAAGGGGTTGTGGGTTTTAATGGCAGAGACTTGCTTGATATCGATACCCGCTACGGTAAGCGCACGCTTAGCCGCTTCGATTGGTGCCGCTGGCATGAAAGCCAAATCATCGCGTGCTTGCCCAAATCCCAACACTTCAATTCTGATTTCAGGACGAGCCGTAAGGAATGCCACGTCTTCTGAGCGACAAAGAATCGCCGACGCGTTACCGTCAGCAGGATGCGTTTGGTTACCAAACGTAATTACCCCGCCCTCTTGAATCGGTTTCAGCTTTTGCAAGCCTTCTAGGGTCGTTAGGAAAACCCCTTCATCACCTGTGATAACGGTTTCTTCTTTTTTGAAGTTGGCCGTTGGCACTGACAACGGCAGCGTCATATAACGTTTTTGAAAGGCTTGATCGTCTTTTAATGCATCTTGGTACTGCTCATAACGACGGAAAGTCACTTCGTCTAATTCTTCACGGGTGATATCAAAACGCTTAGCGACGTTTTCACCCGTTTGCATCATCGAATGGCCGCCCACACAATCGTTCATCATGTTGTAGGTCACTTGATCTTCTGACGCGCCAGCTGGGCCTTTGGCATTCGGATAATAAATATGTGGGCCATTTGAACAACGATCAGCGGTGATCAACAAAGACACCTTCGCCATACCGCAGACAATTTCGGATGCCGCAGCAAACAAACCACGCGCACTGGTCGCACAAACTTGATTCACCGCGTGGCCTGCGGTGTTTACCGCACCAATGTCATACAAAGGCCAAGGCGCACCGTTGAAAGATTGGTACTGGTTCACTGTCATGCCCAATACGCCTGAATCGAAAACCAATGGATCGATATTGCGTTTTGCCAACTCAGATTTTGCGACATGCGCCGCAAACTTCATCGAATGCAAATGCTGTAATGAGCCTTGCCACTTAGTAAACGGCGTACTCCAATAAGCACCGTAAGGAATTTCGACATTCTTAATAGACATAAGATTTTCTCGCTTATCGATTATTGTTGTTTTTAAAACTGAACATCGGATGCCATGATGCTGGCCAAGCCACCCCATTGCTCAGCAAAAATAGAGGCTGGCATGGTTTTCAGGTCATCGGCGATGATGGGACGAAACGCCATCATGTTCAGAACGTCGGTTTCTAAATCCAATCCGGGGGCGATTTCGGTCAGCACCATGCCTTCTGAGCGCAACTCCAACACACAGCGCTCAGTGACAAACACCACGGGCTGATGATTAGCACGCGCGACCGCACCACTAAAAGTAATGTGATCCACGGCGTCGACAAACTTCTGCACCTTGCCTTCTTCTAAGACTTTCATTTTGCCGTTTTCGAAACCTAGTTTGGCGCCATTCACCAAGGTGCCGCAGAACACGACTTTTTTCGCGCTCTGAGAAATATTGATAAAACCACCCGGTCCGACCACTTTAGGGCCAAACTTACTGACGTTTAAATTGCCTTCTTTGTCTGCTTGCGCGAGTCCCAAGAACGCAATATCCAAACCGCCGCCGTCATAAAAATCGAACTGCGCTTCGTGCTCAATAATGGCATCCGCATTCCATGCGGCACCGAAATCCCCACCAGACGCTGGAATACCGCCGTACGTACCAAGCTCGGTTGTTAAGGTAAATAAATGAGAAACTTTTTCTTCTGCGGCGATGGCCGCTACGCCGTCAGGCATACCAATACCAAGGTTCACCATGACATTGGCTTTCAGTTCCATTGCAGCACGGCGAGCAATCACTTTGCGATCACTAAACGGCATTGGCGGCAAAGCATTTAACGGCACACGGGAATTACCCGCTAAACCTGGGTTGTAGGTTGTGCTAATAGTTTGTTTGTGATCTTCAGCAGGCGCGACCGTAATATAGTCTACCAATACGCCGGGCACTTTGACTTCTTTTGGATGGATAGAGTGACGCTCAGCAATGTATTTCACTTGCGCAATAACAATGCCGCCGCTGTTTTTAGCCGCTTGCGCCATAGGTAAGATTTCAGCCAACATGGCTTCTTCTTCCACTGATAAATTTCCGTCTTCGTCGGCAGTAGTCGCACGAATAACCACAACATTCAGTGGGAATTTTTTATAAAGCAGCCATTCTTCGTCTTCAATGTCGATGCGTTTAACCAGATCTTCTGTAGTTAAAGACGTGACTTTACCGCCGCTTATCAGTGGATCAACATAGGTTCCCATGCCAATCTTAGTAATCACACCTGGCTTGTTGCCGGCAATTTGACGCCACATGGTGGTCAACACACCTTGTGGCAGTAAGTAAGCTTCGATGGCATTGTCTGTGATCATCTGCGCCATTTTGGGCGCTTGACCGGTATGACCAGAGATCAAACGCTTCACCAAATTCGGATGCGCCATGTGTGACATACCCGCCTCTTTACCGTCACCACAGCCACAGTCATGAATTAAGGTTAACTGTTGTGGGTGACCTGTCTCGATGAAGCGTTGCTCAACGGCTTTGGCCACGGCTTCGGCAAAATAAGACATACCGACTGTTGACCAAGCAACATTGGCACCGTCAGGAATTAAATTGGCGGCTTGCGCTAGGGAAATAATCTTACTCATTTTTACCCTCACCTCTCTTTTATGTTTATTTGGTTAGTTGGGCTTTCATTTGTTTTTTTGGAATAATTCTGTTGTACAGCACAACTATTTTTTTTACAAACATTTTTTATTTGCGTTGCTTTTTTTGAATACTATGGGTGAAAAATCTATGAAGAGAATTGTTGAAAATAACAACAATTTATGACAAAAACAAAATGCATTTTCAATAACAATAAAATTTAGGTGAACAAAATGACTATAAGATATCTGGCTGGCGTGGCTTTTGTGACGGGTTCAATGCTATCGATGAATACCTTTGCTGCAGAGCCTGAGTACAACCTCAAGCTGCACCACTTTCTTCCCCCCATGTCGATGGCTCATACACAGTTTCTTGAGCCTTGGGCGAACAAGATCGCCAACGACTCAAATGGTCGCATCAAAATAGAGGTTTACCCAGCCATGCAGCTTGGCGGTAAAGCACCGCAGTTATTCGATCAAGTTAGAAAAGGCATTGTTGATATTTCCTGGACAGTGGCAGGCTACACACCGGGGCGCTTTCCCAAAATGACCTCCTTTGAACTGCCGTTTATCCCAGGTTCTGCCAAAGCCACCAGTATGGCACTGCAAGAATACGCTGAAACTGAAATGCAGGATGAATTGAAAGATGTCCATCTCATCGCGGCGCACACTCATGCACCAGGCTCTTTTCACTCAAGAGAAAAAGCCATCCAAACATTGGAAGACATCAAGGGGCTAAAAGTCAGAGCGCCTAACAAAGTCATGTCGGATGCGTTTAAAGCCATGGATACCAACACGGTATTTTTACCCGTCACCGAAATGCCTAGCGCCCTGTCAAAAGGCGTGATTGACGTTGCGGTATTGCCCTTTGAGGTTGTACTACCAACCAAAATCTATGAACTGGTGAAATACCATACTGAATTTGAAGGCGAAGGTTTGTACACCAATACGTTTCTTTTTTCTATGAACAAAGACGTCTACAACAGCATGCCTGCCGACCTACAGAAAGTGATTGACGAAAACTCCGGCATCACAATGGCTGGCCATATTGGCGATCTATTTGATAACTATGAGGTATTTGCTCGCAAGTACGCCGTTGACCAAGGCAACCGCTTTGACCTGATCCAAGGCTCTGAACATCAGCGCTGGAAAGACGCCACCGCCCCAATAACCGAACAGTGGGTAAAAGACATGAACAAGGATGGCTACGACGCGCAACGCCTACTGGATAAAACACGCTCACTAATTCAGAAATATAACGATTTTTAAACCGTCTTCCGACGGCTTTTAGTTTCGTGATTGTTTTTTTTGAATACCTTGGGTGAAAAATCTATAAACCAGATTGTTGAAAAGCACAACAATCTATGTCAAAAAGGAGGCAGTTTTTAGTAATAAATTTGGGAGGAGTCCTAACCTTGCATTGCGTCACGCACAGTTAGGATGACCTAAGCATCTCATTTACGAATACCAAAACACTGTATAACAACAAAAAATAAGGTGAGAAACATGAAAAACATCAAACTTAAAAGCCTAGCTTTGCTTGCTGGATCCCTTCTTTCCATCAACGCCATTGCTGCCGAGCCAGAGTACACATTCAAACTTCATCACATGCTGCCACCTGTGTCTAATGCGCACACCAACTTTTTACAGCCTTGGGCAAATAAAATCAAAGCGGATTCTGATGGCCGTATTCAGGTGGATATTTACCCTGCCATGCAATTAGGCGGCAAACCACCGCAGTTATTCGATCAGACTCGTAAAGGCATTGTTGATATCACATGGACCGTGGGCGGCTACACGCCAGGACGCTTCCCTAAAGCCACCGTTTTTGAATTACCCTTTATACCCCTCAGTGCGCGTATCACCAGTATGGCGTTGCAAGAGTTCGCCGAAAAAGAAATGCAGGATGAACTGGCCGACGTTCATTTACTTGCCATGCACACGCATTTCCCTGGGTCGCTCCATTCCCGTAACAAAGCCATTAAAACCCTTGAAGATGTGAAAGATCTAAAAGTACGCACTCCCAATAAAATAATGGCGGATGCCTTTGGTATATTGGAGTCCAACACTGTATTTATGCCAGTCCCCTCAATGCCAAGCGCCCTATCTAAAGGGGTAATTGATGTAGCCACTCTGCCTTTTGAAGTGGTTAAACCCTTAAAAATTGAAGAGCTTGCCACCTACCATACTGAGTTCCAAGGTGACCGTGGTCTCTACACACAATTCTTCATTTTCTCGATGAACAAAAAAGCGTATCAAGACCTGCCAGCTGATCTAAGAGCGGTGATTGACGCTAACTCCGGCGTTAACTTAGCGGGCTTTATTGGCGACGCGTTTGATGCTTATGAAGTGGGCGCGCGTGGCGATGCCATGAAGCGTGGCAATACCTTTAACACCATTGAAGGCGCAGAGTTTGATCGCTGGAAAGAAACACTCGCCCCTGTCACCGCTGCTTGGCTAGAAGAAATGAATAAAGACGGCTATGACGCCCAGCGCCTTTTAGACCAAGCAAAAGCATTGATTGAAAAATACGAAAACTTTTAAGCTCCGATGTTGGATGATTTAGCATGACAGTACTTTCTGGCGATATACAGCAATCTTATTTAGCTCGCATATCAAACTTATTTGCACTAACAGGTGGCTTTATTATGCTCGTGGTCGCGGCGGTTACCGTCGCGAGCATCATTGGCCGGACCACCATGGGCCAATCCGTTGAAGGGGATTATGAAATTACTGAAATGGGATTAGCCATGGCCATTTTTCTTTTTCTTCCTGAGTGCTATTTACGAAAAGGTCATGTGATTGTGGATTTATTCACCTCCCACTGCACACCAAACACCTTGCGTACTTTAGATTTTATTGGTGATGTCGTTTTCACCATCATTGCTTTTCTCTTTGCCTATCGCATGAGCATGAGTGGCTTTGAAGCAAAAGAATACATGGAACAGTCCATGTTACTTGGATTACCAACTTGGTGGACGTTTGTTGTGGGTGTGATTTCTATGGTTCTTTGCGGACTCTGTGGTCTATACAATATTTTCTCAACTTTCCGCGGAGGCAACCATGAGTAATATCGAATTGGCCTTTTTAATGATGGCCGTATTACTTGTCTTGATGAGTATTCGAATCCCCATTGCTTTGGCAATGCTAGTGTGTGGCGCCATAGGCTATTCATTAATTGGGGGCTTGCCTGCATTGTTAGAATACCTAGGCACAGCACCGGCATCTAAATTTTCTACCTACGACTTATCTGTTGTCCCCTTGTTCTTGCTGATGGGAGAGCTAGCGACTCGCTCAGGCATCACAGCAGAGCTGTTCCGAACTTGCAATACATGGATTGGACGACAGCGTGGCGGTATCGCCATGGCGGCCGTGGCTGGTTGCGCGGCGTTTGGTGCCATTTGTGGCTCTTCATTGGCAACCGCCTCCACCATGGGCAAAGTGGCTTTACCAGAAATGAAGCGCCTTAAATACTCAGGCAGCTTAGCGGCTGGGGCTTTGGCTGCAGGTGGTACCTTGGGCATCTTGATTCCACCCTCAATGGTACTGATCATTTTTGCGGTCTTAACCGAACAGAATATCTCTAAAATGTTCATAGCCGCTTTTATACCTGGGTTCCTTGCCGCCGCAGGGTATATTTTAGCCATCGCAGTTTATGTGCGAATTTACCCAAATTCTGGGCCTCGCGGAGAAAAAACCACTTGGTCTCAAAAAATTAAATCCACCAAAGATGTGTGGCACATTACGACCATTTTCTTGATCGTATTGGGTGGCATCTACATGGGGATTTTCACCCCAACTGAGGCCGCTTCGGTGGGCGTCGTCTTAACGGCAATACTTGCTTTTACACATGGAAAAATGCGAGCAAATGGCTTGCTGACATGCTTATTACGCACGGCCGTGTCTTCGGCCATGATCTTTTTCATCGTATTAGGTGCTGATCTCTTTAGTGTGTTTATCGCCCTATCAAGATTACCCGATTTAGGCGTTGAGCTGATTCAGAACTCGGGTTTATCGCCTTATACCATTTTGGTGTTGATGCTATTAACCTATTTAGTCATGGGATGTTTTTTAGACAGCTTGGCGATGATACTACTGACCATTCCTATCTATTTCCCTATCATCATGGTGATGGATTTTGGTATCCCACAAGCGGACTTAGGCATTTGGTTTGGTATCCTCGCGCTCATTGTTGTTGAAGTCGGGCTCATTACCCCACCCGTTGGCATGAACGTATTTATCATTAAATCGTTTGACGATACACTCAAATTAAAAGAGTGTTTTAAAGGCGTTATTCCATTCTTGATTTCTGACGTAGTGCGAGTCGCTCTATTGATTCTCTTCCCGAGTATCACATTAGGACTGGTACATCTGATTGGCTAATCATTCAAACATAAGATCATAAAACGGTACACATTACTGACACACTAACAACAAAGCGGGCATTAGCCTGCTTTGTTGTTTATAGATTATTTTTTGTATTTCTTTTTAGACATTTATTTAAATTGTTTAGCATTACACCAATAAGTATTTTTATATTACAATGTTTCTCTACCCAATAAAAAAAGAGACTCTAATGGCTGATGATTCAAATAAAACAGACCAAACTGTAGACTTTGGTGTGTTAAACCACCTTCTTGGCTATCGCTTACGCCGTGCTCAAATGAACTTCTTCAGCAAGTTCTCTGAAGTCTGTTCAGACTTGGGCATTAGCCCAGGCTTGTTCGCTATCATCGCGATAGTTGAACGTAACCCTGGATTGACTCAAACTGCTGTGGCACAAGCGCTTGGAAATGACAGATCCGCTATGGTTGCAGCGGTCGATAAATTGGAAAAAATGGACATTTTAGAACGCCGCCCAGCGATCAATGATCGCCGTTCTTACGCTCTCTTTATGACCCAACAAGGAAAGGCTTTTTTCCAAACTCTCAACGAACGTGTTATGGAACATGAAAAAATCATGGCAAGCCGCTTAAAAAATGATGAAGAGCTAGAATGGTTATTAAATACCTTAGACGTGCTGTCTCAATGACCGGACAGCACTAAGATAGACTGCTTTCTATGTATTACATCTTGTCTTATATCAAGGTTTGTCAACCAAACCAAAGCGTTTAATGGGTTTTTAGGCTATAAATACCCTATTATTTAAAGCCATTTATAGGACGTAATCGATATGAAAGTCGCTGTTTTTTCCTGCAAACCCTACGATAAAAGGACACTTGCAGCCCACACAGACAACACGCTATTGTCCATGACCTATTTTGAAAGCCGTTTAAGCATGGAAACTATCAGCTTAGTACAAGGCTTTGACGCCGTGTCTTGCTTTGTCAACGACGACGTTAACGCCGAGGTCATTACATGCTTAAAACAACAAGGCGTCCAAACCATCGCCTTACGCTGCGCAGGCTTTAATAACGTCGACCTAGAAGCCGCCAAAGCCGAAGGCATCAAGGTGTTTCACGTACCAGATTACAGCCCAACCTCCGTAGCAGAACATGCCGTCGCGCTCATCATGACGTTAAACCGCAAAACCCACAGAGCTTATCACCGAGTTAAAGAAGGCAACTTTGCCCTTGAAGGACTAATGGGTTTTAATTTAGAAGGAAAAACAGTTGGTTGTATTGGCACAGGCCGCATCGGTTCAGCGTTTTGTCGCATCATGAAAGGCTTTGGTTGTGAGGTTCTCTGTTATGACCTATACCCATCTCAAGACCTTATCGACCAGGGCTGCCAATACATTGCGTTAGATGAGCTTTACCAAAGAAGCGACATCATCAGCTTGCACTGCCCACTAAACCCCTCTACCCATCATTTAATCGGCAAAGACAGCCTTAATAAAATGAAAGACGGCGTGATGATCATCAACACCAGCCGCGGCGCATTAGTCCACGCGCAAGAAGCCATCGACGCCCTGTACACGGGCAAAATTGGCTACCTCGGCCTAGATGTTTATGAGCAAGAAAACAAAATCTTCTTTGAAGACATGTCTTCCCACATCATCCAAGACAGCGTCTTCCAGCTCATGCTCACCTTTCCGAACGTCGTTGTTACGGGCCACCAAGGCTACTTCACCGACGAAGCCCTTAACCACATTGCCGAAACCACCGTCGATAACCTACTGCACCACCAAAGTGACAGCAGCGGTGCAAGGCAATTAGCATAAGCCTGTTATTCTTACCCTTAAGAAACGAGTTAACAAAAACACCACAGGATAATCAAGATTCGATAAACCATTCGTCACTCCTATCACGTATAATGCAATAACCTTGGAGAATGCAAACAGGAGTGACGAAAGGTGAACCTCGATAAAGCAACGCAAGAAAGACTGATCAATATCGTCCGTCAAGCAGGCCAAGAGATCGTCATGCCTAATTTTCGTCAATTGAACGCGGCCGATGTCGAAACCAAAAGCTGCCTCACCGACCTTGTCACCATGGCCGACAAAGCCAGTGAAGCCTTTATTACAGACGAAATCCAGCAGGCGTTTCCTGATTGGGACATCGTCGGTGAAGAAGCCGTAGCGGAAGACCCTTCTACCACAGATAAAATAGCCACCGCTGACACCTGTGTCATCATCGACCCTATCGACGGCACATGGAACTACGCCCATGGCTCGCCTGAGTTCGGCCTGATACTCGCCGTGGTGGTAAAAGGCGTCACACGTTTCGGCTTACTATACGACCCAGTCAACGACGATTGGATTTATGCCAATCGAGGCGAAGGGGCGTTTTTCCAACGTACCGCTATGAGTGAAAAAGGCAAGCATCAAACGCCCGCACAAGCGCCTTTGCCCTTAAAAATACACTCAGACGCAGAGCTTAACCTCGACAAACTTTTCGGCATTATGTCTGTCAACTCTTATACTGGTCAGAAAAAACAAGACTTCGCCCTAAAAGCTTCTCGCTTTGTGCGCATCAATAACTTGCCCTCTTGCCCAGCGTATCGCCAAATCGCCCAAGGTCACTTTCACTTCAGCCTCACTTACAAAATGCTACCGTGGGACCACGCCGCTGGCGTACTGATTTACACCGAAGCGGGCGGCATCTGCCGAACACTCGACGGCCAAGAATACCGCCCAACCATGCTAGACGGCGAAATGCTCGCCGCTCAGTCAGAAGAGCAATGGCAAGCACTGGCGGAGTATTTTAGGAAATAGACTGAACGGAAACTCTATTTCGCATCGTTACTTTTGTTCTCACCAAGGATGCTTGGCAAAGTAGCTTTCTAGATGATCAATCAAGGCGCGTACATTGGGCGAAAGGTGTTTTCGAGACGAGTACAGTGCGTAGATAATCAGGTCTTTGGGTTTCCACTCAGGCAAGACATGGCACAAGCTACCGTCGTTAATGTAGCGATTGGCTAAATAAGTCGGTTGCAAACAAATCCCCATGCCGTTAAGTGTGGCGTGTAACAGTGCCGTGGCTTCGTTGATGCTTAAACGACAATCCAAAGAAACGGATTCAAATTGATCATGCTGGGATAGATGCCAGATGTGACGTTCTAAGTTTTTGTAACCCAAGCAATCGTGGTGTATTAAGTCTTGTGGATGCTGAATGTCACCTATGGTTTGGCGAGAGGTTTCAAGGTAAGCCGGAGACGCCACCAGCACAGATTCACACACGGCAATGGGTTTACCAATTAAAGAAGGATCTGGGTTCGAGGCAATGCGTATGGCGAGGTCGATGCTTTTTTCGGTTAAATCTGCTGTGCTATCTTCTAGATCGATATCAATGTGGACTTTGGGATGTTTCTGCATGAAATTTTGAATGGCAGGCATCAGTTGAGAAAAACCAAACGACATGCTGGTGGTGATTCGCACTAAGCCAGACAATTCTTCATTGCTATTGGCGAGTGAGGTGATCTTGTCGGCTTGCTCCAACCAAAGCTCGACGTCTTTTAAACAGGCTTCGCCCGCGCTGGTGAGGGATATTTTTCGTGTCGTGCGGTGCAACAAACGAATCTTCAACCAGTCTTCCATGGCTTCTATATAGCGCGTGACCATTGGACGCGACATATTCAAGCGGTCTGCCGTGCGGGAAAAACTCCGCGACTGCGCAACGTCGATAAAGACTTTTGCTGCTATCACTCTGTCCATAATTCTACTCACCCACTTGCACGATATAAGAAACAATCATGCTCATTTTTGTGTATTTTTCCAAGCACGTCAATTCTCTACTATTGACGCTATATAAAGAACTGAGATTACTTTTCAGCAAACAGCAATACATGACTTAATAAGGTGAAATGACATGGTAAGGGTACACTACTTTTTCGACCCCATGTGCGGTTGGTGCTACGGCGCGTCTCCTCTGGTAGAGGTGCTAGCCAATACGCCTGAATTCGAGATTATTTACCACCCGGGTGGAATGATTCCAAAGCGTGCCATTGACGCGTCTTTTAGGCAGCATATTTTGCAAGCAGATAGCCAAATTGCCGCCATGACGAACATGCACTTTGGTGAAGCTTATAAGGCAAGAGTGTCAGGTGCAGGTGATTATGTGGTGGATTCTTACTCGACAACACGCGCTTTTTTCGTTGGCCAAGAAATGGGCATCGAAGCACATAAGATGCTAGCCGCTCTTCAAGTCGCCCATTATCAAGATGGCAAACATTTGGATGAATGGGATACGTTAGCAGAGCTTGCTGTCTCAATGGGGTTAGACGAAGCCACATGGAACGAAAAAATAGCGGCCTCTGAAGCCAATATGATCGACCAAGTACAGGAAAGCCATCGATTAATGGACAAATGGCAAGTCAGGGGTTACCCAACGTTTATCATAGAAAAAAATAGTAAGTTCATCTGGCTAGAGCACAGCAAGTACTATGGCAAAACACCAGAGTGGAAAAACTATTTAGCGACCGTTATCTGATTCCTTCAACGAACAAAAAGCCACTATTCCGTTTTCCCGAATAGTGGCTTTTTGTTTGTCTCATATAAAACCCTTGAATTAATATTTCCTTAAAAAATCAACAGGCCAAGTGAGATAATCACGCCAGAACCGATCAAGGCCATCAAGCAATAACCCATCACGTCTTTTGCACCCAGCCCAGCAATCGCTAAGGCTGGCAATGCCCACTGGTTTCCAACAGGAAGTAGCTTCGTTCTAACGCGACACCAGCATGGCCACGCCCATACCGCCACCAATACACAAGGTCGCTAGGCCTTTTTTCAGGTCTTGGCGCTGCATTTCATGCACTAGAGTCACCAGAATTCGACAGCCAGAAGCGCCGATGGGATGACCCAATGCAACGGCACCACCGTTGACGTTGACCTTGCTGATATCTAAGCCGAGCTCTTTATTGACGCACATAGCCTGCACCGCAAACGCTTCATTGGCTTCGATCAAGTCCAAGCCCGTCACCTGCCAATTGGCTTTACTTAATACTTTTTGCGTCGCTGCAATTGGCCCTGTTCCCATGATCTCGGGATCAACACCTGCTCCGCTGGCCGCTTCAATGACCGCTAAGATAGGCAGCCCTAGACGCGTCGCTTCCTCGTCGGAGGTAACAACGACCATGGCGGCACCATCGTTTAACGTGGAGGCATTGCCCGCCGTGACTGTGCCTTCTTTGGCAAAAGCGGGGCGGAGTTTGGCTAGGGATTCTGTACTGGTATCAGGACGAATTTGCTCATCGGCATTAACCATAAGCGGCTCGCCTTTGCGCTGAGGTATTGAAATAGGAAGAATCTCTTCAACAAAACGACCCGCAGCCTGAGCTTGCGCCGCTTTTTGCTGAGAGTTTGCCGCAAAGGCGTCTTGCTCTGCACGGCTGATATCCCAACGCTGGGCGATATTTTCCGCCGTTTGGCCCATGTGATAATCGTTAAAGGCATCCCATAGGCCGTCTGTTACCATGGAGTCTAATAGCTCCCAGTTGCCCATTTTTTTGCCTGAGCGACTGTTGGGTAAGACATGCGCCGCTTGGCTCATGCTTTCTTGTCCACCCGCCACGACCATCTTAGCGTCGCCATTCAGCACAGCTTGGGCGGCCAGTTGCACCGCTTTTAACCCCGAACCACAGACCTTGTTAATCGTCATGGCGGATACATGGTTTGGTAGTCCAGCGTGAATCGCGGTTTGACGAGCTGGGTTTTGACCACAACCCGCTGCCAACACTTGACCTAAAATCACTTCTTCAATGTGGTCTTTCAAAATAGGTTGTTTGGCTAATATGCCAGACAAAAGCTGCGTGCCTAATTGCACCGCACTCAATGTAGATAAAGCGCCATTAAACGCACCTATGGGGGTTCTAGCAGCAGCAACAATAACGGCTTTCATAACTGGGTTCCTATATTTGTTGTTTTTTTAAATCGTGTTTTTTTTGAATGCTGGGTTTTTCGATGTTTTTAAACAGAGTCTTTTGTCACTGGGCAAAGACCATTTCCGGCACATGATCCGGCACGATAAGCTTGCCTTGCGTTTTGGCAATAATATCTTCTACCGAAACACCCGGTGCTCTTTCTTTCAGGACAAAAGCACCGTCTTCGATTTCCAACCAAGCCAAATCTGTTAAAACCTTTTTGATACAACCTTTGCCCGTAAGTGGCAAAGAGCAATTAGACAAGAGTTTGGATTCGCCATCTTTCGAGGCATGCGTCATGGTAACGATGATATTCTCAGCACCCGCGACCAAATCCATCGCGCCGCCCATGCCTTTGATCAGCTTGTTAGGAATCATCCACGAGGCAATATTGCCGTTCACGTCGACTTCAAACGCACCCAACACCGTTAAATCCACGTGACCACCACGGATCATGGCAAAAGATTCTGCGGAGGAAAAAATCGATGCGCCTTTAACTGTGGTCACGGTTTGTTTGCCCGCATTGATCATGTCCGCATCAATGGTGTCTTCCGTGGGGAACTCGCCCATACCAAGCAAGCCATTTTCCGATTGCAGCATAACGTCCATGTTCTTAGGCACGTAATTGGCAACCAAGGTCGGAATACCGATACCCAGGTTCACGTAAAAACCATCTTGTAATTCTTGGGCGACACGCTGCGCCATTTGTTCTCTTGTCAGTGACATAAGAAACCTCTTTTTTTAATCTGTTGTCTTGCTCTGTTGTTTTGCTCTTTTATTTTAGTAAGCGGCTTTAACGGTTCTTTTCTCGATGAGTTTTTCAAAAGTACCCAACACAACTCGATCCACATAAATGCCCGGTGTATGGATATGAGCAGGATCGAGCTCGCCCACTTCGACAATTTCTTCTACTTCTACCACGGTGATTTTGCCGGCGGTTGCGGCGAGAGGATTAAAGTTTTGCGCGGTATGACGGTAAATGACGTTTCCGTAACGGTCGGCTTTCCAGCCTTTCACGATGGCAAAATCACCAACAATGGCTTCCTCCAACAAGTATTCACGGCCATTGAACACTTTAGTTTCTTTGCCTTCTGCGACCGGTGTGCCGACGCCAGTGGCCGTATAAAAAGCCGGAATACCCGCGCCACCAGCGCGCATCTTCTCCGCCAGTGTACCTTGAGGCGTGAGTTCAACTTCCAGCTCGCCGTTCAATAATTGTTTTTCGAACAAGGCGTTCTCGCCCACATAAGACGACACCATTTTGTTGATTTGCTTGTCTTCCAACAGAATGCCCAAACCAAACCCATCTACGCCGCAGTTATTCGACACAACCGTGAGCCCTTTGGTGCCTCTGCGTTTGATTTCGGCTATGAGGTTTTCTGGTATGCCACACAGGCCAAAACCACCTGCTAGCACCGTCATCCCATCTTCTAATCCAACCATGGCGTCTTCAAAAGAAGCGACGACTTTGTCAAAACCAGCCATTCTTGTTCTCCTATCTTGTTATTTTTAAATAATGGATTAATGACAACCAGTTTGACCTATAGCGATAATTTAATTAAATTTGTTCTTTCTATTTATTAATAACTTATACTAATGAATGGGTGTTCATGAATATTAAACAGGTTCGTGCCTTTTTGGCCGTTGCCCAGACAATGAGTTTTGCCAGCGCGGCGACCCAGTTGCATCTTTCACAACCTGCGTTGAGCTTATCGATCAAGAGTCTGGAAGATAATTTAGGCGGGAAATTGCTCACGCGCACCACGCGGCACATTGCATTAACCCCCGAGGGGGAAGCTTTGGTGCCCATCGCTCGGCGATTACTGGCCCAGTGGGAAAACGCCGAAGATGAAATGAAGCAACGCTTTGCGTTGCAATTGGGCAAAATCGCCATTGCTTCCATGCCCTCTTTTGCCGCGTCTTTATTGCCAAAAGCGATTCGTAACTATCATGTGTCCTACCCAAATATTCAGGTGGCTATTCACGATGTGTTATCGGATGTCGTGGTGGAAATGGTGCGTAATAATCAGGTGGAATTGGGCATTTCTTTTGAGCCAACGAATTTGCTAGAACTGTCGTTTTATCCCCTCTACGAAGACAGGTTTATTGCTATTTTGCCGAAAAATCACCCGCTAGAAACACAGCAAACGATTTCCTGGAAGGCACTTTTGGAATACGATTTTATTACCCTGCAACGACCTTCTAGTGTGCGCACCATGATAGAAAGCACTTTAAGTAATGCGGGTATTGAACTTAATGTGGCGTTTGATGCTCACCAATTAGCCACGGTTGGCCGCATGGTGAGCGAAGGCATGGGGGTTGCTGTCGTACCCGCATTATGTCGTCAGCAAACCGAAGAACAAGGAGCGGTTTGCCGCCCCGTGATAGAGCCGGAAATTAGTCGCCGTGTGGGGGTGATATGCCAACCCAGATCCAACTTGTCTATCGCCGCAGCGGCCATGTTGGACGTCTTGATTGACACTTACGCCAACACCCACTTGGATAGCCAAACCTAGAGGTTGGCGTCGGCTTGTTGTTCAGGCGCGGCTTTCTGAAAAGCATCCAGTTGTTGACATTGCAAGTAAATACGCTGAATCAGCGGATAGTCTGACATGTCTAACTGAAAGCGCAGTGCGTTGTAAACTTGAGGCACTAAACACACATCGGCTAGAGTCACTTGGTCTTGGTAACAATACCGCCCAGACGTTTGGGCCAGTTTTTGTTCCAGTGACTGGAAGCCCACATGCAACCAATGATGAATCCAAGCGAGCTTTTGCTCTTCACTGATCGCCAAAGGTCCAGTCAAATATTGCAATACTCTTAGATTATTCAAAGGATGCAGATCCGCTGCTATATCTAACGCCAAAGCCCGAACGATGGCTCTGCTTTCCAATTCACTGGGCAAAAGCGGCATATCTGGGTGCTTTTCGTCCAAATATTCCACGATTGCCAAGGATTGATTAACGCTAACGTCATCGTCAACCAAGGTCGGAACCAGCTCACTTGGATTCAATTGACGATAAGCCGCACTGTGCTGCTCACCGCCATGCTGAACAAGATGCACTGGAATGTGTTCGACACTCAGCTGCTTCCACTGCAAGGCGATTCTGACTCGATAGGCCGCAGACGATCGCCAATAGCCGTATAACTTCATTACGACTTGTACTCAATGACTTGCTGATCAATGGCACCAAACAGGCTTTGCCCTTGCTCATCCAACACTTCCATGCGAATGGTGTCACCAAACTGCATAAACTGAGTAACCGGTTTTCCGTCACGAATGGTTTCTATCATGCGGATTTCAGCGATACAGCTGTAACCTACGCCACCCTCTTCTACAGTAGAACCGTGCTCGGTTCCTTGTTTGTTAGACACGGTGCCAGAACCAATCACGGCCCCTGCGCCTAAACGACGGGTTTTTGCCGCGTGAGCAATCAACTGGCCAAAGTTAAAAGTCATGTCCACACCCGCGTTGGGTTTACCAAACAACTTACCGTTGTAGGTCGACAGCAATGGCAAATGCAACTTACCCTCTTGCCAATGGTCACCCAGTTCTTCTGGAGTGACAGCGACCGGGCTGAAGCTAGACGAAGGTTTAGACTGGAAGAAACCAAAGCCTTTCGCCAATTCGTTAGGGATCAAGCCGCGCAGTGACACATCGTTCACCAGCATCACCAAACGTATTTTGTTTAAGGCGTCTTCTGGCGTAATCGCCATAGGCACATCGTCAGTAATGACTGCGATCTCGCCTTCAAAATCAATCCCGTAGTCAGTGCTGGACGCGACGATAGCATCACGAGGGCCGATAAAGTCGTCCGAGCCACCTTGATACATCAAGGGGTCCGTCCAAAAACTGGGCGGCATTTCAGAATGACGCGCCTTACGAACCAATTCAACATGGTTCACATAAGCGCTGCCGTCAGCCCATTGGTAAGCCCGAGGCAAGGGCGATTCGCATTGCGCTTGATCAAAGGCTTGTTCGCCGTCCACCGTGTCACGATTTAACGCGTCATAGACGGCCTCAGCTTTAGGCGATAAGTCCGCCCAGTTATCCAACAATTGCTGCATGGTAAAGGCAATCTCAGGAACAGCAACACAGCGACTTAAGTCTCGACTCACAACGACTAATTGACCATCACGGCGAGCATTTTTTAATGTGGCTAATTTCATCACAGTTCCTTAAGGCTTGGCTTTCCAGCTGTTAACGTAATCGGCATTTTCCGTGGTAAAGGCCGCTTCAGAAATCTCTAGTGCATCACGGGTGTCCAACATGACAGCGACTTCGTCAGTGAATTTTTTCTTATATTCACGCCCGGCCGCAAACGCTTTGGGGTGAGGCCCATGCGTAAAACCCGCGGGATGAAAGGTGACCATGCCTTTTTCGATATTGTCACGGCTGAAAAAATCACCCGCGTGGTAAAACAACACTTCATCGTAGTCCACATTGTCATGATAAAATGGCACTTTTAACGCACCGGGATCGCTTTCGATAGGACGTGGCACAAAAGTACACACCACAAAACGTTGTGCCACAAAAGTGCTGTGCGCAGACGGTGGCAAATGGTATCTGTGGCTCATCAAAGGACGAATATCACGCCAATTAATGCGCATCACCGTCAAATCCCCATGCCAACCCACAGCGTCTAGTGGATTGTAAGGGTAAGTGATGGTGGAAACCTGACCGTGGCGTTTTACTTCTACCTGCCAGCTTTGCTCTGAATACTGTGCTTGGAACGCCTCGTTGATTTTTGGCGTGTCCAGCATCGCAGGGTCAAAAATCGCGTGGTTGCCCACTAAACCTTTGTCCGGCAGTTGGTAACTGTCGTTGGTGGCTTCGATCATCAGAATCGTCATATCAGACTTAGGTTCAAGTCGCCACATGGTTGAACGCGGAATCACCACGTAATCACCATCGCGAATTTCTAAATGACCGTAATCACAGAACAAATCGGCGCTGCCCTCGTGGATAAACAGCAGCTCGTCGCCATCGGCATTGCGCGCCAAGCGCTCCATACGATCACTGATTCGCCAAGTGCGCATCTTACAATGGGCATTGAATAGCAGGTTAGGCACAGACCAAGGTGAATGACCTGCGTTATCGGTTAGGTTATTAAAGTCAAACAGACGGGGGCGCAATGGCCCCTGCCAATCTGTCCAACCCGTCGGGGCATGTCGATGATGAAAATGCGTCGCTGGTCCAAAAAAACCACTGCGGCCGGCTTCTCGCTCATAAATCGCGCTATCCGGAAAGTCCGCGTGGGCTTGACGAGACACATCTCCTTCTTTTAACGGAAATGACGTCCATTTACGCATTTTCAAACACTCCGCGTTGTACTTGATCTTCTTCGATAGACTCAAACAAGGCTTTAAAATTGCCCTCGCCAAAGCCTTCGTTGCCTTTACGCTGAATGATTTCGAAGAAAACTGGACCAATTACGGTTTTGGTAAAGATTTGCAACAGAATGCCGTCTTTCATTGGCGCACCGTCAATCAGAATGCGCAATTCACGCAATAGATCTAAATCTTCTTCATGGCCTTCTACACGCTCGTTTACCTTACTGTAATAGGTGTCCGGCGTTGGCATGAAGTCCATACCACGGCTGCGTAGAACGCGAACCGTTTCGTAAATATTATCGGTTGATAAAGCGATGTGCTGAATGCCTTCGCCCTTGTATTCGCGGATAAATTCTTCGATTTGGGATTTGTCGTCAGAAGATTCGTTAATGGGAATACGAATCTTGCCGCAGGGGGCTGTCATGGCTTTCGACACCAAGCCAGTTAGTTTGCCTTCAATGTCAAAGTAGCGAATTTCACGGAAGTTACCGATCTGCTCATAAAACCCTGACCACAGATTCATGTTACCGCGCATCACATTGTGCGTCAGGTGATCCAATACTTCCAACCCGACACTCTGTTCTGCCATGAGAGCTTCCCAGTTGTCGTAGTATTTGAAATCAACATCATAGACAGAACGAGCACCGTAACGATCAACAAAGTACAACAAACTGCTACCAATGCCGTATACCGCTGGAATATTCAACTCCATAGGCCCAACCTGATTCTGGTAGGCTTTTGCACCGTTCGCTAACGCATGCTCAAACGCGTGTGCAGCGTCTTTCACTCTAAACGCCATCGCGCAAACACTAGGGCCATGCTCACGAGCAAAGGCTTCCGCTTGCGAATTTGGCTCAGCATTGACGATAAAATTAATATCACCTTGTTTAAATAACCAAGCTTCTTTAGACCTGTGCTTGGCGACTTCTGTAAAGCCAAGAGACACAAAAAGCTGTTTTAAATTTTCGATGCCTTCTTTGTTTGCCGCTGTGTATTCAACAAACTCAAAACCATCCGTACCCAGTGGATTAATTGTATCTAGCATTTATCATTCTCCTGTTTTCTCACTCTTTGTATGAGCGAGCTGTACTCCCACCCTTGGTTAAAGCGGGATTAAATGTACATATTGTTATTTTTGAAGGATGTCCAGTGTGACTCAAGCCAATAATTTAATTAAATTTGTTTTTTCTATTTATTGATAAGAATTTCAAATATATAAAACGAACATACTAAACACGCCTGTCGCTTTCAACACGCTTTTATGTCGTACAAAGACCCATTGTTTTTGTGTCTGGTGACAGAATAACCAAACATACGCAAAAACAAAAACAACAGCAAAAAGGATGTGGTTATGAGTACTCATGCAAATCGCGGTGTTATTTACCAAGGTAATGGCACGGTTAAAGTCGACGCTATCCCCTTTCCTGAGTTGGCCATTGGCAAGCGCCGATGCGATCACGGTGTGATCTTAAAAGTGGTCACGACGAATATTTGTGGCAGTGATCAACACATGGTACGGGGTCGTACGACGGCGCCAACGGGGTTGGTGTTGGGTCATGAGATCACCGGCGAAGTCATTGAATGTGGCCGCGATGTCGAATTCATTAAGGTAGGTGATTTGGTGTCTGTGCCGTTTAACATCGCTTGCGGTCGTTGCCGTAACTGTAAAGAAGGCAAAACGGGGATTTGTCTAAATGTTAACCCTGCTCGCCCCGGTGCGGCTTATGGTTATGTGGATATGGGCGGTTGGGTTGGCGGACAAGCCGACTATGTGATGGTACCTTACGCGGATTTCAATTTACTTAAATTCCCCGATGCCGATCAAGCCCGCGAAAAAATCCAAAGCCTCACGCTGCTATCTGATATTTTCCCAACGGGTTTTCATGGCTGCGTGACCGCAGGTGTGGGTCCTGGCTCTACCGTGTATATCGCAGGCGCAGGCCCTGTTGGTTTGGCCGCGGCGGCTTCTGCGCATTTGCTGGGTGCCGCCTGCGTGATTGTCGGCGATATGATCGAAGATCGACTCAATCAAGCCCGTTCTTTTGGCTGTGAAACCATCGATCTAAAACAAGATGGCGATATTCAAGATAAGATCGAAGCGATTCTTGGGGATAGAGAAGTCGATGCTTTTGTGGATTGTGTGGGGTTTGAAGCCCATGCTTGTGGTTGTAATCACCATCAAGAATCCCCTGCTGTGGTACTAAATTCGGCCATGACGATGACTCGCGCTGGCGGGCAAATTGGTATTCCGGGTCTGTATGTCACAGAAGATCCAGGTGCCACTGACGATGCCGCCAAACAAGGCAGCTTAAGCATGCGTTTTGGTCTTGGCTGGGCGAAATCTCACTCCCTGCATACAGGACAATGTCCCGTGATGAAATATCATCGCGCCCTAATGCAAGCCATCTTGTTTGATAAAATCGACATCGCAAAAGCGGTGAATGTGCAGATGATCTCACTGGATCAAGCCCCACAAGGCTATGCGGATTTTGATGGCGGTGCCGCGAAGAAATTCGTTATCGACCCTCACAGAATGGTGAGTTAATCCTACCCTTACTTTTCTTGCTAAAAAAACTCGTCAACGTTATGTTGACGAGTTTTTTTATAGACTGACTAATTAAGGCTATTTTTACTGAACTAAACCATTTGTTAATGTAGATCCATCAATCGGGGCTGGCTTACTACCGCCAAAACGATACGTCAAAGACCCGAGAACACGCGGTTTCGCGTTTTCATAGATATCTGAGACAGGTGCTCCACCCTCTGTTCTCCACGCCGCAAAGACATCCGCACTCCAGTCGCCTCTAACATACTTCAAGCCAACACCGCCGCCCGCTAAATCGCGTGTTTCGTTAGTCAAGGACTGAGTCGGTTTTGCGTACGTATTTACTCTACCTGCATCATAGAATACGTAAGGGGTGTATTCATTAATACTGTAACGTAACTCTACCTGAGTAAAGTAGCCCTCATCGCCACCACCATTCACACCGGCTTCTCCTGAAGGATAAGCTCGCACAGCATTCGATCCTCCTAGATACAGATCTTCAGAGGAATCGAGGTTTTGGCTCGCTTTTTGGATGCTTCCTTTAATAAACATACTGAACCCCGCGGGTAACGACTGGATACGCGCAATGTCCAACGTCGTTTTCATAAACCCTCCCTTCGTATTGGCGGTATCCTGATCATAATTAAGATCACCAAAACCAAGCGTGAGCGCTCCGTAGGTTATGCCTCCTTCTAAAAATTGATCGCGAGTATCAAATGCTAAAGACAAAGGAATACTGTTTATCGATTTTGTTAATTTATTATTGGAAGCTTGATAGAAATCCATCAACTCTTTACGTTCAAAGCTTGCTTTTGCATTGATGTTAGTCAGTTGTGAGCGAACCAATGGGTAACTTAAGCCCAAGCTATAAATATTTGAACGACCAATAGCATCTAATGATGAATATTCTTTTCCGAGGCTATATCGGGTTTGACTGTATGCAGCGTTCCCTCTTAACCCATTAGGCATAACAGCAAAACTATAACCCAAATTACCAAATACCATTGCCTCGTCTGTAAACATCACTCGCGCAGTCAACTCATCACCAAAATTGAACATGTGTGCTTTTTTAACACCTGACTGCACACGGTTATAACCAGTGTAGCGGCTGCCTTGATTATCAATCGTGACGTCCCCAAACATTTGCTGCTCAGGAATTAAAAGCACATTCAGATTGGCTGTGCCTGTTCTATCGCCAGGGCTAATAGAAGGCAATGCTTTGTAACCAGGAATATCATTCATGATCAATGAAATGCGCTCAAGCTTACTGGACTCAATGACTTCATTAGGCATAACAGTTGATAAATACGCTTGAGCTTGCGCTTGGATATCTTGAGTGGCTCTAGCCGTAGCGCGACCATATTTACCTTCCAACACATCAATCCGCAACTCTCCATTTTTCATACTCTGAGCTGGTATATAAGCTCTCGCAAATGGATAACCGCGATCTCGGTAAAACTGGCTAATTGTATTGGCTAAATTGCGATAACCAGCGAGGTCATAGGACTTCTCTAAAATATCCCCCAAGCCGACTAATATTGCTTCCTCAGTAAATACTGAAGTACCTGTAATTTGCAGCTTTTTCAACACAGCTTGCGGACCACCGCTCGCAGCCTCGGTTAATGCGTTGCCGTCGAATTGAATGGTAAAATCAGACGGAACAGGTGCGATTAACCCTTGCTGTGTTTGCTGTATCAATGTGCCTGAGTTAGTCGGTGGTAAAGACTCCGCACTAGATGCTACTGAAACAGTCGTCAAGAAAACCGCAACGGATAAATTCAAAGGCGTTGTTATACTTTTTTTGAGTAATACTCTTTTCATAAAATCTAACCTTAATCCTAATTGTCAGCCGTTGATGGATCAACAGACTCTACAGTGTTGTCAGTTTCATCTGAGGAAGTCGTCTCTACTGTATTATCAACCTCTGTAGGCGTCGCTGGTTCCACAGCCGTTGACTCAACAGGTGAGGCGGCTTCAACAGGTACGGCAGTGTCTGTTGGTGCTGCGGTTTCTATTGGTGCTGCGGTTTCTACAGGGGTTACAGCAGCGACCGTATTAACACCACCATCTACTATGAATACTTGGTTATCGAAACTGGCTCCGCTATTAACCTGCGACAATAAAATACCGTCTACTGCGGCTTCGCCTTGCGCTCCTGAACTGACCGAAGTAGTCGACCCAGTTGACTCAATCGCAACCACTTGCATTCCCCCAACAGCAACCACAGGGGCATTACCCAAGTTTGGCTGAGGAATCACGACCGGCGCAGGTGGCGCTACGGGGATGGTCACCACAGGTGTATTATTTGGGTTTATGTCTGCGGTTGTGGTCATTTTGCTAGCCGGCGCGGTTAAACCACCCAGAGCATCTTTAACCATAACAATGTAGTTAGCCGCATCAATACCAGCGACGGTTAAACCGTTAAGGGTAACTGTTTTATCCATACCCACCATCTCATCCGAGAAAGTAGCATCAGTAAAAGTCAGAATGACATTTTCATTGCCAACCACACCATTAACGACTAATGGTTTATTGCTGTCATTGAGTTCTCTTAGATTAACGTCTTCCGCTGCTATCGTTAACGTCGTGGTCGTGTCTGTTGTGGCGTCGAATATCTTATCTTTCGTCGTTGCAACAGCGACAAGCGGACGGGCATTGATTTTCGCATCACCGGTTGCGGTAATAGGCAAGTTGTAATTCGATTTTAACGTGGCACCTACCGCATCAAAATCATTTGCAACCAATCTGGTAGTCACACTGCTGGCATCAGCGACATCTTTATCGTTATAGCTTCCTGTTGCTTTAGTGACGGTGAAGCTTTCATCGCCTACCAAGTTCGCTATGCTATAGTTACTGCTAGTTAGCGCGGCATTTGTACTACCGTCATACACTTTTGTTGGCGTATTGATAATAGAAGCCGTGAGCGTTCTCGCGGTAATACTACCTGAACCTGTTGCCGTCACTGGCATGGTGTAGTTACTAGCAAGAGTCGAGCCCACTACAGCGAAATCATTTGCTAATAAACTCGTGGTAACGCTGCTGACATCTGCGACATCTTTATCGTCATAAGTCCCTGTTTCTTTTCTCACAGTGAAGCCCTCGCCATCAACCAAGTTCGCTATGCTGAAATTGCCATTGGTCAGTGTCGCATCGGTATTACCATCGTACACTTTAGTTGGCGTATCAATAATCGAAGCAGTGAGCGTTCTGGCAGTAATACTCCCCTTCCCTGTGGCCGTCACTGGCATGGTGTAGTTGCTAGCAAGCGTTGAGCCAACCTGAGTAAAGTCTCCAGTGGTTAAAGCGGTCGTCACACTGCTGGCATCAAGCACATCTTTATCGTTGTAAGTGCCTGTTGATTTACTGACGGTGAAGCTATCTCCATCCACTAAATTCGTAATACTGAAATTAGCATTAGTCAATGTCGCATCCGTATTGCCGTCATAGACTTTGGTCGGTGTACCCGTAATCGAAGCGGTTAAGGTGCGTTGAGTAATATTCGCAGAACCCGTTGCCGTAGTCGGTAATACATAGTTAGAAGCTGACGTTCCATCGACTTCATCGAAATCATTCGATGCCAAACTGGTTGTAACGCTATTGGCATTAACAACATCTTTAGAATTATAGGTCCCCGTTTTTTTGGTAACAGTAAGACTTTCACTACCAATAAAACCACTTAAATTAAAATTATTATTAGTCAACGCTGCCGCTGTATTACCATCATAAACCTTGGTCTGATTGGCTAAACTAACCGTTAGGTCTTTACGTGAAATGGTGTACTTCAAGTTTTCTGAATTTACAACCTTGTAACCCAGTTCAGATGCGCCGGTATAAGTCCCAGTTCTTGCAATATTATACTCGCCGGCATTTAAGATTTTTTGATCTTCAACGGCATTTTTCCAAACTAGTTGGTCTGTAAACTGCGATTTATCACCATTCACAATCCCTGTAAACGAGGCCGAAGTAGAACTAGGTGCCAATTCAAGGCCGTCGTATACCTTCTCAAAACTAAAACCAATGGTTAACGTGGGTCGCTCACGGTAAATAGCGTAATTACCCGTGCCTAAAGCGGCCGTGTAATTGGTATTTGTTTCGTCACCTAAAGCGACCGTGTAATTGGTTTTTGTTTCGTCACTGTTGTATCGGTAACGACCGTTACCAAAATTATACGAACCACTGTCTTCGATACTGCCAGTGTAGACGGTTGCTCGCCCCCCAACTCCTGTAGACAAAGTACTACTTTTGAGTAGAACATTACCGCCTGTTGCAGTGCCTACTGCTGTGTCTAAGCCTGCATTCAGTGTGATAGCGTCATTGTCTACTGAAGCAGTAGTAATGTTGTTATTGACCGTTAAATCGCCTGCTTTAGTTGTGATTTTCACTTTACCAGTCGCAGACACACCATTGATAGAAGACAGGCTACCCACATTCAAGGCATTGTCTGTCGTCACGTCCAATGAGCCTACGTTTGTTGCGGCTAAGGTTCCAGCAACAAAGCTCTCATCCGACCCTGTACCAATATTGCCAGAAACTGTGTAATTAGTAGTGAGATAACTCGATCCTTTAAGCAACAAACTACCGGCTTTTAAACCATCTAAAATAAAAGCGCCACCGTCCATTTGTCCAATGGTTACTTGACCTGTTGCCGAATAATTAAAAAGACTACTTAATCCGCTTCCACCGTCTGTCAAATTAGATCCGATTCCACCGACAATACTAAAGTTATTGAACGTTGCCTTTTCTGTGGAGTAATCTCTAAAGAATATACGGCCATTATCGGCTGCAAAGTCCGTTGCCCCCTTATTACCACTGGTGTCTATTGCAAAGGAGTTGGCTGAATCGTTATTAATCAGCTTGCCACCTAAAATGAGGACATCCCCAGCCTTCACGTTAGGGGTATCCTTAGTTTGGCCTGATACAAATCCAGTATAGGTATCAATCGACACATCAGTGGCCAACACTATTTCAGAGCCATCTAGCCTAATATTGGCCTGATTAGATTGTAGATTACCATTAAGGGTAATAGTGGACCCTGTATAGAGTTGCTCACTGGTTGTACTATAAGAACCGGTATTTCTAGTCGTGGTAACGGCTGGTAGCGTTATTTTTCCAGAGGAATACCCAGTAGCCGTAGTCGAAGTATTAACAGCTATCGAACCTGCGCTAAATGTGCCTGTGGTTGAGGCGGGGTACAAATTAACGTCGCCACCATCACCTATAGTAGAACTGGTATCGAAATCATATTTTTGACCTGAACTGCCTGATAAACTGTAACCAGAGAAGGTGATATTACCTGACGCATTCGTATCTATTAACACGTTAGTTGCATTCGTTGAAGAGGTCGATTCCCCACCGCTTAACGCTACCTTTCCTTTTGCAACGAAATCACCATTGATCGCAAAACTTGCACCCGTTAATGAAATCGAACCATCTTGCTCAGTCGTTACTCCAGAGCCAATAAACGATAGTCCCGTTAGGTACGAACCTACACTACCTGCACTATTAGTGGCATTCATGTCTGTGGTGATATTTCCACCTGAGCCGTCACTTGAGCTTGAATCAAGCGTTAAAGTCGCTAACACATCACTGTTCGAAGACAGGTCAACACCTATATTAGAACTTGAGCTTCGCAATATAATATTGCCTGAACTTCCTGTTGACGCGTTGTTACTAGCATCGTCTGCATTGCTATCAATGCGTGAAGTACTGGCAAGTTTAAACGTATTACTGGTTAGCGCTATGTCTCCGCCATTGGTATTCACATCGCCATTTAAAGTAATACTCTTAGTAATTGAAGATAAGTTGAAATAACCGGAACCACCATAAATGTTGTTCACCTGAATGTCTTTATTGTAGGCGTACAGGTCAAAATTACGGTTGAATCCAGATAAATCGACACTGCTACTCGCCGCCTCGACACTGCTACTCGCCGCCTCTAAAGTAATCAGGCCATTGCCGGTATCTGAATAATTAAGATTTTCAGTGACAGAGCTATTGTCAAACAAATCAATCGCGACAGTATGCGCTCTTGCCGTGTTATCCGTGTTTGAGTAATTAACTTTAATGGTTTTAAAGTGCTCAGCAGACAGTTCATTAATCGCAATATCGCCGCTTTCATTATTAATTGTCAGTACGTTATTACCCACATTGGCTTCGCCAACTTCTCCGCCTTTGGCGACTTTAAGGGTATAGCCGCCACCACCGATTGAGGCTTTATTGGTGTCATGATTATTATTTGCCACCGTCAGGTTTAAATTGCCAACGGTAACCGTTGGTGTCAATTTAGATTCATCTGATAATATGGTTGCTGGAATAGTATCACCAACATTCTGAATATGGTCGACTGAATAAGCCAGAATCTTTCTACCATAGTAAGAGGTTAAAGACAGTGTGGCCGCACCAATATCAACCGCATTATCTGCCATGATAATGTCTCGCGCTTCAGTGGTTGAAAATCCCGTCTTTAAGCTAACGTTTTTATTATCCGTTTTAATACCCGACAACTTATTCTCGTCATCAATAGTATGAATGATAGTCTGCGCAGCCGCGTTAGTTTCTATATTGAAGAAGTCACCATTGGTAGACAAAATGTGATGATTACCAACCGTTGTGTTACCCCCCGCTGACGAGAAATTGAGGCTATTGTAATCACTATTACGCAACCAGGTTGAACCGCCAGAGTTATTGATATTTAGCGTATTCGCCGTCACCTCGAGCGCATTTCCCCAGACGTCATCACCACTGGTTTTCACTCCAATATCTAAAGCATTGAGAGTCAGCGTGCCATTTGGTAAGTAAACTTCTTTGTTTGTAAAATCACTGGGTGCCGTGCCTGAACTGTAATCTAATGCAGCATTGTCTGCTTTTATCTCGCCGTACGTCGATCCAGATAGTGCGGTTAAGGTTAAATTCAGCCCTGTTCCATTTAGAAGTGCGTTATCAGAAGAATTAACAGACGTAGATCCTCCAGTGGCAGCAATCGCGCCACTCGCCAAGGTAATGTTAGGCGCTTTAATAGTAATGCTTTTATAAGTGGTTTGATCTACAAAGCCGCCCTTTGCAATGCTAAACAGGCCATTCCCATCCGTTGTTGCTAACAGCCTATGTGATCCATCGCTATTAAATTCTATCCGTTGTGTGGTGTTTTTAGTACTGACATCTGTTGTTAAGTTTAAAGCCGAGAAATTAGAGCTTTCGCTTCCATTAGCAAACTTAATATATGAGTGGCCGACAGTATTGGTAATATTAATGGTTCCATTATTACTAGAGAATAATACTGGAGAATCTGCAGAACCTATATTCTCAGCACTCGTCACATTTACCGTTGCAGATGAAGAGTTCGTGCTAATTTTGGTAGAGTCTTTACTTGCGCCAGTAATTGAACCGCCAGCCTCGAGTGTCACAGAAACGGGGACAGTCCCTATGGGTTCATTATTTGCGGTTCCTGAACGAAGGCGATTGGTTTCCGTCTCATTGTTGTAACCTGAAGAGCTGGCGGTAGAATTTATCGAGTAAGATTTACCAGTGGCATCACCAGTAGGCAATTGTATGTCTTCTGTGACTTTCACGACTAATGAACCGGAATCTACATTGACTTGGCTACCGGTCTTCATGATGAAGTTATCAGCCGTTGCGGTGACAGCATCATGATATGTTGAGTTTGAATACACATTCGATAGGCCGTTTGTACCCGATATTAAAGCAACACTACCCACATAAAAGTTACCTTTATTCGTAGTAATGCTTCCACCAGAACCTAGTGTCACATCACCGCCACCAGTCTTGTAACTGTTCGCTGTTAAAACGACATTGAGGCGTTGTTTTTCTGAACTAATCGCGCTGTTGATAGTGATATTGCTTGTTGACTCAACGGTAAGCGTGGTGTCCGTTGTAATATCAACCGGCTTTTCTTCTGTTCCGCCGACAACAGTTACTTTGGTAATGACATCATTGATCGTGATGCCACCAAAATCGGCGCTAGTAATCGCTGCATCAGTTAAATCTTTAAGTGTATTCTGGGTTGCGAGCTTTTCACTCAACGTTACTTTATCAGCACTGGCGATCAGCTTGTAATCACCTGTTTTTAACGCATCAGATATGGTTTGCCCAGTAATATCACCACCGGTTTCGGCCACGACGGTATCAAACGTCGAAACAGGCGTTTTCCAGATCCCTTTGGCCGTGTTACCAGCCGTTGTGACGTTAGCACTGGTATTTAGAAACACAGATTGACCATTGGTGATAATCGTACCGCCTGTTCCATTGGTCGTGCTGGCGTTTAACACGCCCTCTAGACTGATAAAATCCGCTGCCGTTGAAGCATCTTTTGCTAGAGTAATAGACCCGCCATTAGCCGTTGTACTGCTGGCGTCTAAAGTACCCTTCTGAGTGATGTTGGTACCATACAAGGTAATGCTTGCTGGAGAGGTAAGGGTTTTACCACTCTCTACGGTGATGTCCTTCGCAGACGTAAGCGTTAAAGCACCGCCCGCGGTTAGATCTTCAGATACGCTAATGTCACCTTCTACAGTCGAAACACTTAATGCCCCAGACGTGATCATAGAGCCTAACTGAGAGGTCTCTGTCGTTATATCAGCTGCGCCTACTAGTTCTTTTGCACTGACAAACTCAACACTTCCAGTATTGGCAGTTAGTGTTCCAATAGAGTTACCTTCATCTGTCAGAGTATGCGTGCCACCCGCACCAAGTAGATTCAAGTCTTGCCCACCGGTAATGGCTCCGGTTTGGGTCACTGTGCCCGTTGACTGTAAAGTCAATGCGTCGTTAAACGCGGTGGCACCAATGGTAATATTGCCTGATTGACTGGGATCACCAATCACAATGCTAGAGAAACCATCCGCAATTTTTGAGACAAAATCAGCAGAAAGTAGTTGAAGTGTGTCCACTGCAGTATTGTCAATCGTTTCCACAATACTAATCGCGTCGCTGGCTGCATCGCTCGTAATGTTCAATGTACCCGTGCCAGAAATAGCTTTGCCATCGGCTACCGAAAGTTCACCCACTTTTAACGTCAGATTATTCGCACCAGCGGCTAGATTATTACTGACTGACAAAGCACCACTAGTTTGCAGTATTGCTACGTCTTTAAAGGTTGTGTCTGCGCCAATTTCAATACCACCAGTATGACCGACACCACCGATAGTGATATTTGCAAACCCGTCGGCAAAATCCGTACTAATGTTTGTAGTCGTTAATTGCAGAGCATCGGCTGTTGCGCCACCTACATCAATAAGTTTATCAACTTTTTTAGTGGTTATTTGCAAGTTGCCTGAGCCAGCCACTGTTTTTCCATCCGCTATCGTTAAAGCGTCGGTATTGAATGTGATGTTACCAACACCAGTGGCGATATTTTCATTGATGGTTAACGAGTCAGACGTCAGGCTCAAAGCACCTGTCGTGGTAATAGCACCAGTGGTTTGTGCGGAACCATTTACCAACGCCACACTACCAGTATTAGCGGTTAGATTACCAATGGCATTACCTGCATTAGTCAGGGTATGCATGCCACCTGCGCCAAGTAAATTTAAATCCTGATCACCTGTAATGGCACCCGTTTGGGTGACTGCGCCAGAAGTTTGTAATGTTAGTGCATTGTCTAGAGCAATAGCAGCAAGAGTAATGTTGCCTGATTGGCTCGCACTACCTATTACAACCTCCGAGAAACCTTCGGCAAAGTCAGTATTAATATTGTCAGCAGTAAGTTGCAAATCTCCTGCTGCTCCACCGATACCTATGGTTTTGCTGTCAGTATTAGAAGCGACCGTCAGTACACCTGTACCTGAAATGGTTTGATCAGCAGCGATTGAAAGAGTGTCCACCTTTAACGTCAGATTGTTCGCACCAGCCGCTAGATTATGGTCAACAGATAAGGCTCCACTGGTTTGCATTGTAACAGCGGCGGCCAAGGTAGAAACTTCTACAATATTAATGTCACCTGTTTGATCTGCTCCACCAATAACAACGTCAGAGAAGCCATTTGCAATTTTGCTACCAAAATCCGCTGCATTTAATTGCAGAGCATTAACGTTGGAACCGCCAAAATCAATCGCTTTACTGTCTGTTTCAGACGCAACCGTTAGCACACCTTTACCAGAAATGGTTTTATCATCTGCTATAGTGAGCTGGCCTACTTTTAGCGTTAGGTTATTCCCATCGGCCACCAAATTATTGTTTACCGACAAGACTCCACTGGTTTGCAGTGTTGTTGCATCGTTCAAAGCGGTTGCGCCAACATCAATGTTGCCGGATTGACTCTCACCGCCAATGGTAATGCCAGAGAAACCATCGGCAAAATCCGCCGTAGAGACTTGTAAAGCCCCAGAACCGCCATTAACACCAATCGTCGTAGCAACTGATTTAGTTGCTACTTGTAAAGTCCCCGACNAGCCGTAAAGATTTGTAAAGCCCCAGAACCGCCATTAACACCAATCGTCGTAGCAACTGATTTAGTTGCTACTTGTAAAGTCCCCGACCCTGTAACCGTTTTGTCACTCGCAATCGTCAGAGAGTCGGTGTTGAATGTGATATTACCCGCACCAGTGGCAATGTTTTCATTGATGGTTAAGGAATCAGAAGTCAGGTTAAGTGCGCCAGTTGTGGTAATCGCACCAGTGGTTTGGGCTGAACTGTTCACTAACGCCACACTACCTGTATTTGCGGTAAGCGTGCCAATCGCATTAGATGCGTTAGTTAGGGTGTATGTTCCTGTACCAAGCAAGTTTAGAGCTTTATCACCCGTAATGGCGGTATCAGCCGCTTGCGTAACCGTGCCCGTAGAAGACAGCTCAACATTACCAGTGGTGACAATCGATCCAAGTGAGAAATCTTGGTTATTGGTAACACTTAAGGTACCAGTATTGGCGGCCAATGAAGCAATATCATTGCCNCGCGCCAGTGGAAGACAGCGTTACTGTGCTTCCAGTATTAATAGCTCCAAGAGTTAAAGCATTAGCGGTTAAATTCAATGCGCCTGTTGTGGTAATAGCACCTGTGGTCTGAGCTGAACTATTTACCAGCTCAACACTACCCGTGTTTGCGGTAAGCGTGCCTATCGAATTAGATGCGCTAGTTAGGGTGTATGTCCCCCCTGTGCCAAGTAGGTTGACATTTTGCCCGCCTGTAATCGCGCCTGTTTGTGTAACCGTACCCGTAGAAGACAATTCAACATCGCCTGAGGTAGTAATAGACAAAAGAGTAAAATCATGATTATTGGTAACACTTAATGTGCCAGTATTAGCGGCCAACGAGGAAATTTCATTGCCTGTATTATTTAAGGTATACGTACCACCTACACCAGACAAACTTAGTGCTTGATCTCCTGTGATGGCCGTATCACTCGCTTGTGTTACGGTACCTGTGCTGGATAACTGAACAGCACCTGTTGTCGCAATATTTCCTAAAGTAAAGCTCTCACCACGGAAGGCTAAAGTGCTGCTGGTGGCCGTTAACTGGCCTATCGCATTGTCAACATTATTTAACGTGTGAGCCCCACCACCTAGCAATGTCAGGTTCTGATCACCGGTAATGGCACCGCTTTGAGTTATGCTACCCGTGGTTTGCAGTGTCAATGCATCTTTTAATACGGTGGTATCAACATCAATATTTCCTGATTGATTCTCGCCGCCAATCGTAATCTCAGAGAATCCATCGACGAAATCTGTACTGAAATTAGTCGCCGTAATTTGCAGAGTGCCTGTTCCACCACCAATGCCAATGGTTGTGCCGGCTGATTTGGCCGCTATTTGTA
This sequence comes from Marinomonas hwangdonensis, assembly GCF_003721245.1. Classification (GTDB taxonomy): domain Bacteria; phylum Pseudomonadota; class Gammaproteobacteria; order Pseudomonadales; family Marinomonadaceae; genus Marinomonas; species Marinomonas hwangdonensis. Next base: position 219,431 of record NZ_RIZG01000002.1, read on the forward strand.
GTGCGCCCGAACTTTTCACTGTGCCGCTATTAACCGTCAAAATATGGGTATTTAGCGTTATGTTCCCAGCACCAGCATCAATATTGCCATTGATCGCCAATGTATTAGAAGTCAAGTTCAATGCGCCAGTTGTGTTAATAACACCAGTACTTTGCCCAGAGCTAGTCACCAATTTCACACTGCCTGTATTGGCAGTAAGAGTGCCCATAGCATTAGCTGCGTTAGTTAGGGTGTATGTTCCCGCTGTGCCAAGTAAGTTGACGTTTTGCCCCCCCGTAATAGCGCCTGTTTGTGTAACAGTGCCGGTGGAAGACAATTCAACATTGCCTGTGGTAACGATAGACCCAAGGGAGAAATCATGATTATTGGTAACACTTAAGGTACCAGTGTTAGCAGCTAACGAGGCAATTTCATTGCCCGTATTTGTTAAAGTGTATGTTCCTGTACCAAGCAAGTTCAGAGCTTGATCACCCGTAATGGCGGTATCAGCCGCTTGCGTAACCGTGCCCGTAGAAGACAGCTCAACATTACCGGTGGTGACAATCGATCCAAGTGAGAAATCTTGGTTATTGGTAACCTTTAAGCTACCTGTATTAGCGGTAAGCGTACCGATCGCGTTAGATGCGTTAGTTAGGGTGTATGTTCCCGTTGTGCCAAGTAAGTTGACTTTTTGCCCGCCCGTAATGGCACCTGTTTGTGTAACAGCGCCAGTGGAAGAAACATCAATAGTGCTTGAAGGATCCGTCGAGGTAATGGCTCCCAAACTGACAGCACCAGTGGATGCTATGTTCAGATTGCCCGCACCAAGCGTAATGGCTTTAGTTGTGACACTTGTCGCAGTACTGTCGCCAACGGTTAAGCCATTCCATGTTGCATTATTGGCTCCGCCACCAATCCAAACGTCACCGCCATTGGTAACAATCGATGAGCCGGCACCCATAGTAACTGCGCCTGAACTGTTGCCGTCATTATCGGCACGCAGTACTGTGTTAAGCGAACCAGTTGTGGCGCTGATAGACACACCATCATTAATAACAATATTGTTTGCCGCGGTTAATGTAAGTGTTGCCTCAGCACCGGATGATTTCAAAATATCTGCAGCAACGGTAATATCCCCATCTCCTGCCGCTTCTGAATCTGTCTGAACGGTAACACTGGTACCTGCATTTAACGCTGTCTCGATTGTTTCTGCGCCTATATCACTGCTTGTAGCGTCACTCGTGAGACTGCCACCATTGCCAGCGCTGATAGTTATATTCGTTGGATCAAGCAACCATTCTGCTGCTTTTACTGTGGTATCTTGTGCGACATTTAATACATGACCGGAGGTTTCAATTTTACCGCCGTTGCCGTTTTCGCCTTGACCCTGTGCACTGATATTACCGGCCACTTTCGTCACGCTATCTGTACTGTTGATGTCTGACCAAACAACCACGGTACCGCCATCACCCTGCGTCGTCGCATCAGCTGAAATTTGGCTAGTTTCCGTCAAGGTAACCTTGGTAGCGTGCGGGTACTGATCGGCATTAGTACCTTGCCAATCACCACCGACTAGGATTTGACCTCCACCTGTTGCACCATCAGATGCAATCGTACCACTGTTAGTAATGTCATCGCCCATAAAGACGATTTCGCCACCTTGTGACACTAAACTAGTGGCTTCCACAATACCGGTATTATTAACAACACTGGCAGCAAGATCGCCAGCCGCTTTTGCGGTAAACAAAATATGACCGCCGTCAGCTTTGATTGCGCCACCATTTTTAATCAATGCATCGATGGCACCTTGCTGTACCTCGACACTAACCGTGCCTCCCATGTTCACTAATACAGAGTCACCAGCCGCTAATTGCACACTGCCTTGATTAGCAAGAATGTCTCCTCTATTTTCAATCTTGGCAGCAATCATCACCACATAGCCGCCCTCAGTGGCTACTAAACGACCTTGGTTGACAACAGCGCTACCGTTACCACCTTCAAACAAGTAGTTTCCAGCGCTGAAATTTTCGTTTGTTAAATTGCGCGTAGAAGCGATTAACCCACCCACGTTAACCTGTGCTGTTGTTCCAAACAAAATACCGTTAGGATTGATAAGGAAAACTTGACCGTTGGCATTAATAGCACCCTGTATGCTGGATACATCGGATCCAGTAACACGGTTTAACGCAATAGAGGAAGAGGAAGGCTGGATGAAATTGACAACGCTGTCTTGACCCACACTAAAAGACTGCCAGTCTATGGCCATTTTGTTGGTTGTTTGAGTAATATTAAGTGTTTTAGCGTTTGGTTGAGAAATAGTTCCTGAGCCTAAATTTACCGATCCATTGGTTGGCAGTGCATCGGCATAAGCTTGAGCACTGACCAAAAAAACACTGCCTGCAATTAATTTGAGTCGTGCCCGATGACGACGTCCTTGATTTTTCTTTTTCCCAGCGCTTTTTCCAATTTCACTCACAGCTTGCCAAACACCTAGCGATGAGTTCCAAATAACACGGTAGATTCGGTTCATAAACCAGCCTCAATAAAATGTTTGAGGCTATGCTAGGCAATTTCTGCTCTATAGAATAACCCCTAGTTGTTAATCATTTCTTTATAAATCCTTTACAAATACGGCAATAATTTCACAAATTTAGCATATCCTTATGAAAAGTTAATAACATTTTTTTAGTTTTTTTTACACATTTAGCATGGCTTTTTAACGAATTTTAATATAATGGACTAACACATAAGATATGAATTCAGTTCGATTTAAAAACATTGTTGTTGTCTAACATCAACGTAGATGTACTGAAATCGAGTCTATTTAAAGATGGATGGGGAAATGGATTCTACTCCGAATAACTCGGTAGCGAATGTATAGGAAATATAGTCAACACAAGCATAAAAATGCTCAGGCAATGACATTTAAAAAGTATGAAAAGATGACAAGCGCTTTTAAGGCACTTAATAAAATTTACTTACAGGAGAACACTAGCCAGTTATTGGCTAGGAAAACGCATTTTAAGTTCTCTTAGCACCGTAGGCAGTTGCTCTGGTAAGTCTTCGGCAATCAGCCCCGGACCAAATTCATTCGCCGCTTCGCCATGCAACCAAACAGCGGCGGCCGCGGCATAAAAAGGCGTCATACCTTGTGCCAGTAGGCCAACGATAAAACCAGCCAACACATCTCCTGACCCACCAGTTGCCAGATCTGCGGGAGCGTTTGAATTAATAATCGCCCGACCATCGGGAGCCACAATCACGGTATCTGGGCCTTTTAACACCACGACAGCACCGCTTAGTTTGGCAGCCATACGCGCTCTCGTTAATTTGTCGTCGGCTTGGTTTTTATTCATCTCAGGGCTGTTATTAATGTCTGGGAACAGTCGCGCAAACTCGCCTTCGTGGGGTGTCATCACGCAAGAGCCATTAATCGCATCAAACAGGGTTTGTGGATCTTCGGCAAAGGCACTGAGTGCGTCTGCATCTAACACGGTAGCACGACCTGTCGCCAGCGCGGCTAATGCTATTTTTCGCGTGCGAATGCATTCGAAACCCGCCAAACCTGCGCCTGGTCCCACGACAATCGCATTATGGCGAGGGTCTGATAGTAGATCCTCAAAATCTTCCACTTCTTGGCTTTGTTCTAACTTTGCCACCATCACACACGTCAGTGCCGTGGCATACACAGGCCAAGCTTTAGTGGGCGCCGCTAATGTCACCAAACCGGAGCCGATTCGCATAGCACCACGAGCCGTTAAACGGCTCGCACCCGTCATGTTTTCACCACCAAATACCACGACGTGGCCACGATGAAACTTGTGCCCATCGACACGCGGCCAAGGGTACTCTTGGTACCAAAGTTCAGGCCTGTTTTGTAACACTTGATCGGCTACTGCCATTTTACTTCGGGGTAAAAGCACTTTGTCGTGTTTATTCGATTGAAGACTCATGGGCTATCCTTGTGATTATATGCCTTTTATACGTTCTAGCTTTTAGATGTTTTGGCTTTTTTGCAAGAGCTCAATTAAGACTTGCGGGACAAATTTGCGCTGCGTGGTGATGGCGTAAAAATGTTCATAAGCCTCTGGTAGGCGTTGATATTCTTCCAACAATCCTTGCTGAATTTCATCTTTCACGACCACAGCCGGCAGTACAGCGAGAGCGCCGCTGTCTCTGGCCAAAAGACGCAACATCGCCATGTCATCGGCTTCGGCTTTCACATTGGGTTGGTACTGCCATGTGGCGCAGAGTAAATTAAACGCAGCTCGTATCTCGGTATTCTTCCCTGGCAATATCCACTGGGCCGATTCGTAGCCCTGTGGAAATGGCGTCGCTATTTTACTGTCTTTCGGACCAACAATGGCGAGGGGCTGACGAGAAACTTGTTGCACAATCCAAGGCGCCTCCTTGGTTTCTGCATTCATCGGACGATTGGTTAACACCAGATCGAGCTCATGATTGGTTAAGCCATTGAGCAAATCACTCATACCTCGTGAGGTAAGTGAAAAGCTGACCTCTGGCTTGACCAGTAGCGGACTGACAAAATGTTCCACAAAGTTTCTCGACAACGTCGGTAAGACACCGATCGATAAATGCTGTGTTTCAACCTGTACTCCCTTACTTAAAAAAGACTCAAGTTCTTCTCCCGTATTAAAAATGTCATCCGCATAGGCCTGCACACGCCGCCCCATGTCAGTCAAAACAAGCCGACGGCCGCTGCGTTCAAACAAAGCCACACCCATGTTGTGTTCAAGCTGCTTTATTTGCAGCGAGAGCGCCGATTGCGAAATATGCAGCTCTCTGGCTACCTGAGTGAGGTTCCCCACGATGGCAACACGCCAAAAATAGTATAAGTGATGGTAGTTAAGTCGGCTCATAATCATTCTATATAAGTGAACGTTTAGTTATTTTATATATATTTTTTTAATCAATCCAGTTCTGCGATACTGCTCAACAGTTTTCCAAGGGGCCCGTTATGAGCATTTATCTATCTTCTCTTTTCTTTTTCAGTATCCCACTCAGTTTGGCCATTGCAGGTTGGCTGGTCGGTCGACGACAAACAGACGGTCACCAGGCTAAAAATCACGGTCAAAGGCTCTTAGCACTGAGTATTACTCTTATAGTGGTGTTTATTGGCGCTGTGTTCACAAAGGTTCTGTGGCCATCACCACAGTCTCAACACTATCTGAGTGTATCGAACCTGAGTATGGTCATGCTGGCGTTGGTGCTTTTTATGGGCATGATTCTGATTGCCTTTTCACGCAACTACATGGCATCTGAGCCTAGGCTGAACCTGTACTGGCGCTGGTTGCTGACTACCTTAGCGGCCGTCTCCTTGGTGGTGATAAGCAACCATTTGGTGCTGTTTTGGCTGGGTTGGGTTGGCATTAGTTTGGCGTTGCACAAGCTACTAACCTTTTATCCCGAACGCCCGAGAGCAGCTCTGGCCGCACACAAGAAATTTTTATTAGCTCGCACGGCGGAGCTTTGCTTGCTAGTGGCCTTTGTCTGCTTATACCAAGCCCACAACACCTTATTTATCAATGAGCTTGTCGAACATTTTAATCGATTGGCATCGAATCCTGAGCTTACCTTAACCACAAATGAACGCATTGCGGCTGTTCTTATTGCCTTGGTGGCACTGATTAAATGCGCGCAACTGCCAGTGCATGGCTGGTTAATACAGGTGGTCGAGGCACCAACACCAGTGAGTGCGTTATTGCACGCAGGTGTAATCAACCTAGGGGGCTTCTTATTAATCCTCTTTGGTCCTTTATTGTTGCAAGTCTCTGAAGCCCAGTGGTTAGTGCTTATCGTGGCGGGTCTCACCACCCTTATCAGCGCCCTGATTATGACGACCCGTATCAGCCAAAAAGTTCGTCTTGCTTGGTCGACCAGTGCACAAATGGGCTTAATGTTAATAGAGTGTGCGTTGGGCTTATTTGAGCTGGCGTTATTGCATCTGTTAACGCATTCGGCCTACAAAGCCTACGCTTTTTTGAATTCAGGCAACGCCATTAACGAGGATTTGCAGCGCCGACTCGCCCCAGCGCAAGAACCATCGATTTGGGATTGGGTACTGGCAGCGATGGTCGCAACAGGTCTTGTAATGAGCGCCGCGTATTTGATCCAGTACCAAGGGGTGTGGAGTATTTGGCTCTTATTTGGTCTGGCGCTCACTATGCTGATCGCGCAACGTCATAGCCACCAGCTTAAAGCCAGCCTATGGCCTGCCATTGGATTAACATTCTTATTGCTGACTCTGTATAGCACGATGAAAACTCTCTTCGCCTTTGTATTACCGATCAATCCGTCTTTGCGAGTATCGCCATTGAGTCTGGCAGACCTCTGGGTCATGGGGCTGTTCCTTAGCTTATTTATCGCAAGCGGGTTATTGCGCTATCAAGCACAACGCCCTTGGGTGCAGCGTTTATCCATGTCGTTGTTTGCTGGTTTGTATCTTGATGAATGGTTAACACGTCTAACACTAAAAGTATGGCCATTACGTTTACCCACTCGCGCTAATAGCAAAACCTTGAAACCACAAGTGTCTATTAAGTAAATGCTTTATCAACAATCTATTGAACGGTCATTAACAAGGAGCCACAAGATGCATTCCGCCATCGACGTCAACCAAAGCCCTATGCTGACAGAAAAACAAACATCGATATTAAAGGCGGCAGCTCAGAACATAGCGCCAACCTGGCCGCTGGATCAAATGATTGCCGTGAACCCTTTTTGGCCAATGCGCCACCAACCGATTGAGCAAGTCAGTGCGACACTCAGCACGTTAGGACACGCTCAACTCTTGATGCCAAAAACCTATTATCTTAATCATTATCAATCTGGTGAGATAACCTCGGGTGCACTGCAGCAAGCGGCACAGGAACAAGGTGTAAGCCTAGATCAAGCCGTCCTTGAAGCCTTCTTGGAACAAGAAAACCCCATCGCCAATTGGCACAATATTGCAGACTTACTAGACCATGAGCGTGATCCTCATAAAATGGCCTGGCGTGATGAAATAACCCATCAAATTAGCCAGTTTTGCGCCGCGCATTATCAGCAACTGCGCCCAATTTTAGGACGACAAAACATCGATCATCAGCCTGATTTATATCAACACTGGCTAGACGTGACACGCCAAGACAAGGGCATCAGCATTATTTTGGATGAGTCTGGACTGCATCACTTTTTTCAACACTTACCCGAGACACAGGAACAGGTTTTCTCTTTAGCGATTGATACCCTAAAACTGAGTGATGACGCATTAGGGCATTATGCTCACGCACTCTTGCTCGACATTAATGGCTGGGCCTCTTGGGTAGCCTATCTGCGCTGGCAAGGCGACCTTTATGCTCAACCCAACGACGATATGTTGTCCTTGTTGGCCATACGCATGGCTTGGGAGCTGGTTATCTGGCGCTATTATCAAGCAAAAGAACCAAAGCATGCCGAACTGTTGAACGTACTCTGGTCACGTGAAAAAGCACAACTACCCCGTCTCATTCGCCAACAACAAGAAGCGCAAAGTCTGTTGTGGGTCTGGGCAAAAGCCGCTGAACTGAGTTATCACCATCGACTTCATCGCACCTTACTGACTGCGAAGCCACAACCTGCATCTACAGCGCCCAAACTGCAAGCGGCCTTTTGCATTGATGTGCGTTCTGAGGTCATACGTCGTGCCTTAGAAGCACAAAGTAACGACATTCAGACCTTGGGGTTTGCGGGATTTTTTGGCCTACCCATAGAGTATCAATCTCAAGCCAGCCCCTTATCTCGACCACAGTTACCAGGGCTATTAAAGCCTGCCATTCAAGTTACTGAAGCCGCTTCAACCAAAGCAACACTGACCGAAGAGGCATCCACCGACAACACGGCTTCTCAAATAAACAAAACAGCCCGTTGGCATGGCTGGTCACAAGCCGCCCCGTCGACGTTTTCTATGGTGGAATCCATGGGGTGGTTGTATGCGTTTAAAATGCTGAAACAGTCATTTTTGCCTAAGAGTGAAGAAAACCCGTTTAGTCGTCTGAGTCATCAAACAAAATGGACGCTGACGCAAGCAGGACAGGTGTTATCAGTCAGAGAACAAGCTCAACTGGCAAAAGGCATTTTACACGCCATGGGCTTAACGCATTTTGCTAACACGATTTTGTTGGTCGGACACGGTAGCCACACTACGAACAATCTTCACGCGGCTGGGCTGGATTGCGGTGCCTGTGGCGGGCAAACAGGGGAAATAAACGTCAGAGTATTGGCCCAACTACTCAATAATTTAGATGTCCGAGCGGAACTTAAAACCCTTGGGGTGGAGATTCCACCCAGCAGCCGTTTTATTGCCGCACTGCACAACACCACAACGGATCACATACGTTGTTTTGATGATCCTCTCGATGAGAAAATTCAACACTGGCTCGATGCCGCAACAAAAAAAGCGCAACGGGAACGCATCGCCCAAATAGACCCAAGTTTACTCAAGGCTGATGATGACAAACTCAACAAAGCTTATTTAAAACGTAGCAAAGACTGGTCTCAAGTGCGTCCTGAATGGGGATTGGCTAACAATGCCGCATTTATTGTTGCTCCTAGAAACTGGACCCGCCAAGTAGACCTACAAGGCCGCAGTTTTTTACACGATTACCAATGGCAAAATGACACCGGGTTTAGCGTACTTGAACTCATCATGACTGCTCCCATGATAGTCACCAACTGGATCAACATGCAGTACAACGCGTCGGTAACAGATAACCTAAAATATGGCTGTGGCAACAAGGTCTTACATAACGCGGTTGGAGGCAACATAGGGGTATTCGAAGGCAACGGCGGCGACCTCCGCATTGGCCTTTCAATGCAATCCCTGCACAATGGCGAAAAATGGATGCACCAGCCACAACGACTTGCCGTGTACATCGCCGCCCCAAAAGAAGCCATCGAAACCATCGCGTCAAAGCACGATAATGTCCGTCATTTAATCGACAATGAATGGCTCTATGTATTTCGCTGGAGTGAAGACGGGTTAATTGAACGCTTTCACCAACAAAAATGGCATTAACAGCCACACTTTGTACACATTTATTTCTAATTCTTAACACGGATGCTAATATTAAGAAGTTGACAGCAGACCGCCTTGTTTAAAAGTTTAGGGATGGTTTAAAACAGCGGTGCTGTCTTGTGAGTATAGAATGACCCTTGACCCTTTAAATAAGGTATCCCTATGAAAGTATCCCAAAAAGTTGCGCTCTGCGCTTCAGCCGTCGTTATCTTAGCCTTCGCCCTTTATTCATGGATACAATACAGCAGCTTAAAAAGCGCTTTATTTGAAAAAACCTCAACCAGCACCCAAGAAAGCAGCCTTGCATTAGCAGAGCAAGTCAATAACTGGCTTAACGGTAAGTTGGTACTAATCAATACCGCCGCACAAATCATAGATAACGATTTTTCAGGGCAAACCATTCAAAAAACCTTCGATTTGCCCGTGTACAAAAATGAGTTCTTACTCATGTTTGGAGGGCTCTCCACAGATGGAGAACGCATTACCAACGATCCAAGTTGGAACCCAACCGGTTGGGATGCCCGTAAACGACCTTGGTATCCATTAGCGCAAGCACACAAAGAAGCCATTTTAACAGACCCTTATCCTGATGCGGCATCGGGGGAGATTCTGATTTCAGCTGTCGCTAACTTTTATGATAAAGGTCAGTTCAAAGGCGCCTTTGGTGGCGATTTAAGCTTGAAAACCGTGTCAGATGCGGTCAATACGCTTAACTTCAATGACACAGGTTATGCTTTCTTACTAAATGACGCTGGCAATATCATCAGTCACCCAGAAGCCGAGTTAAATGGCAAAAAAATGACGGATTTCATCGCAGGCGCTATGCCTTCGCTGAATAAGAACCTAAATGAGGTCACGTTAAAAGATGGCCGTGCCGCCTATATCTCCTTCACGCCATTGACCAATCTCTACGGTGCAAAATGGTATATCGGTGTTGTTTTAGATCAGGATAAAGTATTACAAGATGTGCGTGAATTTGGCTGGATCGCCTTGATAAGTACCATCATTGCAGCAACCTTGGCCTCTTTCATCCTATACTTGGTCGTCAGCCAATTGCTCAAACCTTTACAAGCATTGCGTCAATCTTTGCACGACATTAATAGTGGCAATGGGGATTTAACAAAACGACTCAGCATTGTTAGTAATGACGAATTTGGTCAGGTTTCGAGCGACTTCAATCGCTTCATTGATTATTTGCAGACACTCATTCGCGACATAAAAAGTTTGTCCGTTGATGTGAGATCAAATACTGACAAGACGGCCTTGTCGTCTGCAAACTCAGCCAAACAATTACGAACCCAGTTGAGCGAGCTAGACCAGCTTGCCACCGCTATGCATGAAATGTCTGCCACTGCTCATGACGTCGCTGGTAGCGCACAGACTGCCGCGGAACGAGCGAATCAAGCGGATACTTCGGCCAAAAGTGGGGAAGAAATCGTTAACCGCACGACTCAATCCATTGCTGAGCTAACAGAACAAACCGACAGTGTGGTCACCACCATCAATGAGTTAGTGGGTTACAGTAACAATATTGAATCTATCTTAACCGTGATTACTGACATTGCCGATCAGACGAACTTGTTGGCACTGAACGCCGCCATAGAAGCCGCTCGCGCGGGCGAGCAAGGTCGTGGCTTTGCTGTTGTTGCCGATGAAGTTCGCACCTTGGCATCTAAAACACAAGAGTCGACTGAGCAGATCAATAAAATGATTCACCAGCTTCAGGGCGGTGTGAAAAATGCGGAAAATGTGATTCTCAAAAGCAAGGATAATGCGAAGCACACTCAAGGTGTTGCCGAGCAAGCTAAAGAGGCACTGCACGCAATCCGCGCTAGCATACTGGAGATTAATGACATGAACGTTCAGATCGCCACCGCAGCAGAACAGCAAAGCGCTACTTCAAACGAAATCAACCGTAATACCACCAATATTCGAGACATCAGTCAGGCGGTATCGGAAGCCGCAAAAGAACAAGAAGCCCTATGCCAAGCTATGGTAGACATCACGAACAAGCAAGCTAAGGCATTGGATAAGTTTAAAGTGTAAAACGATACCTATTGGTTTTATGATTCACCTTAACCTGTCAGATTAGCTAATCTCAAAACGAAAAAATCCCGATTCTCAATCATCATGTTGAGAACCGGGATTTTTTTATGGGTACCCTCTTTATCCCCAAACGCCTTCAACGGGATGCACTACGCTCCCCTCGTAGCGCAAAGCCGGAAGCCGATCTTTGGACAATAAAAGCGGGCCATCAATATCCACCCAACGCGCCTGTTGGGCCAGCAGTAAAGCAGGAGCCATCGCCAAAGAGGTGCCCACCATGCAACCCACCATGATATCAAAGCCTTGTTGCTGCGCCTCATTCAATAACGCGAGAGCTTCCGTCATGCCGCCTGTTTTATCCAGCTTTATATTGATCGCTTGGTAACGCCCTTTTAAGGCCCCAAGAGACGAACGATCTAAACAAGATTCATCGGCCACCAGCGGAATCTCGGGGTTGAGCCCCTCCAGTAAATGCTCTTCCGCCGCCCCCAGAGGTTGTTCGATCATCTCCACACCCAACAATGCAAGTTGAGGCAAATAGGCTTCAAGCTGTTCGAAGCTCCAGCCAGTATTGGCGTCTATCACCAGACGTGTGTCTGGGGCCGCCGCACGAATCGCTTGCACACGTGCTAAATCGTCTTCGCGTCCCAATTTTAACTTTAAAATAGGACGATGCTTTTGCACCGCTGCGGCTTTTGCCATATTGTCTGGCGTGTCTAACGACAAGGTAAACACGGTTGTCACTTCTTTAGGCGGCGCTTGAAATCCGGCAAATTGCCAAGCAGCTTGTCCCGCTAACTTGGCATCTAATTCAAAAAGTGCGCAGTCGATTGCGTTTCTGGCCGCACCGGCAGGCAGATGCTCAGCCAATTCATCGCGACTCATACCCGACTCCACTAGGCTTTTCACCCCTTCAACCATCTTCAAGACATCAGGATAATCGGCTTCGAACACATCCATGCGTTCACATTCACCGCGCCCAACAACGCCTTCTTGCTCAATAGTGACGACGATCACCTCGCCGTTTAATTGCACCATACGAGAAATGACAAAGGGTTCGTGTAAGGGCCACTTTTCAACATCAATCGTCATGCATCGCATTATAAGGTCTCCAAATTGTCCACGATGGAAGCCACACCCGTACGCACTGGATCTACCACAGGCACACCAAACTTGGCTTCTACGCGGGCAATCTCTTTTAAGGCGTCTTCATGGGTCAAATTAACGGTGTTTAACGCAATTCCCCCTAGGCGAATATTTGGATTAGTCACGGCCCCCATGGCAAGATTGGTTTCAATCACTTTATCCAGTTCTGGCACCAAATACCCATCCATAGAGTCCATCTGCACGCGACCTGCTTCATGACAAACAATCAGTACATCGGCTTGTGCTCCATGGAGCAAACCCAGACTGACACCCGCATAAGCCGGATGAAACAAAGACCCTTGACCTTCAATAATATCCCAATGATCCGCGGTGTTATCAGGTGACAAAACTTCAACCATACCAGCGATAAAATCCGATACCACAGCGTCTACCGGCACCCCATTACCTTCAATCAGAATACCTGTCTGACCAGTCGCTCTAAAGGTCGCATTCATACCTCGCTGTGCCATTTCTTTATGAATCGCTAAGGTGGTAAACATCTTACCCACGCAGCAATCGGTGCCCACACTCAATAAGCGCTTGCCAGAACGCGGCAACCCTGTACCACACACCATCTCGCCTTTTGGAATACGAACGTCATACAAGGTCTGTCCAGTACGCTCGGCGGCCGCCACAAGTTCAGGAATATCCACCAGTCTCATGTGTAAACCACTGGCGATGTCTAACCCAGCTTCCATGGCCTCTATTAACAGTCCAATCCACTCTTTTGGTAAGGTGCCACCGATAGGTGCCAAGCCTACTACAAAGGTTTTTGCTCCCGCGGCGGCCGCTTCTTGCACTGACATGTCTGGCAAACCCAGATCGGCTTTTGCTCCCGCCAATCGCAATTGCGCGACACATTTCTCTGGACGCCAATGAGCAATGCCTTTTGCCACTTTCGCCATAATAAGGTCATTGGCATCGCCTAAGAAAACCAAGTAAGGTGCGTTCAATGTTAACGTATTCATGATTGTCTTCCTTTTTAAGTCAAACGAACCTGCAGAAGTGAAAACACCCCTGTAAATGGTCGTTGTGTGGTTAATATGTTGTTGGTTAACGTATTGCTGATTAATGTTTTGCTGATTAATGCACTCGAATGAGATGACGCTCTAATTGTCGCCAGAGAAGTACAAAGCCCGTCGTTATGAGTAAGTAGACACATGCTGCCGCAAAATACGTTGAGATATCAAACGTTTGCGAAAACACTCGTCTTGTTTGTCCCATCAGATCCATAACAGTGATCACACTGGCGACAGCACTGCCTTTGAGCATCAAAATGCACTCATTACCCAAAGCAGGAAACGCAAGACGATAAGCCAGTGGCATGATAATGCGACGATAAAGCAAGGTGGCTTTCATCCCAATGGCTCTGCCTGCCTCAATGGCTCCGCCGTTCACAGATTGAATTGCGCCACGCAAAATTTCCGTTTGATACGCTAAGGAATTCAAAGTGAAGGCCAACAAGGCCGAATTAACGGGATCTCGGAAAAAGCCCCATAAACCGACCTCCATTAGAAAAGGCCGAAACTGCCCCGATCCGTAGTACACCAAAAAAAGCTGGGCAATTAAGGGGGTACCTCGAAAAAAAGAGATAAAAACCTGTACCGGCAAGCGAAAATAACGCTCTTGTCGTGTTCTTAAAATCGCCAAAGGCAAAGCAAACACCGCCGCAATGATCACCGCGGTAAAAGTGATCTTCATCGTGAGCATGGCACCATCAAGCAATACAGGCGCGTAGTTTTGAATAATATTCAGCACAGTGATTCCCTATAATTCCTTTATTAATGATGAGAGCGAATGCCACGATTAGCCCGCTTTTCCATGTAACCCAGTACCCGTTCGAAGATAATACACACCGCCCAATACAGTACGCACACCGTTAGGTAAAACAAGAAAGGCTGCTTTGTGGACCCGACCGCGATATTGGTCATCCGCATGAGATCGTTCAGGGCAATAACCGACACCAGCGCCGTATCCTTTACTAGGTTAATCCATAAATTCCCCAATCCTGGCAACGCCAAGCGCATAATCTGCGGCCGTTCGATCAGCCAAAATATTTGCAATCGCCCCATTGCTAACGAAAAGCCCGCTTCCTTTTGGCCTTTATCAATCGACTGCCAGGCCCCCCGGAGAACTTCGGCGGCGTAACCGCTAAACACCAAACCAAGTGCAACCACGCCCGCCAAAAATGGGCTGAATTCAAAATACCCATTATTGGGGCTCAACCATTTCAACAGCTGATTGATCAGCAATCCCACACCGTGGTAAATCATAAACAGTGTGAGTAGCTCTGGTAGCCCTCTGATTATGGTGGTGTAAAGTAAGGCAAACGTGGTTGCGACGCGCTGCTTACTCACTGACAAAGCTGCAACACAAGCTCCTAAAAATAACCCGACTGGCAGTGCGGTGAACGCGAGCAGTAACGTGATACCCAACCCCGCCAGTAACTCATCCCCCCATCCCACATCGCCAACACTGAGGAACACCATCGCTTCTGAGAATGTTGTCATTTTTTTTATCACTCTTCACAAAAGACATAAAAAGATACGAAATGGTTTAGAAAGGCATTGTTAACACGGCCAATGCCTTTCTAAATGGCCTATTTCAAGGTCAGAAGGTTCAGTGAAAAGTATTCATCATTGATTTTTTGATACGTACCATTCGCAATAATGGCGGCCAATGCCTCATTGAGCTCAGCCAGTAACGCCGTGTCTTCTTTACGCAGTGCAATCCCTACCCCTTCGCCGACATAGGCTGGGTCAGTAATCAATTCTCCAACACGCTCACAGCAAGCACCTTCAGCCGAATTTAACCAGTCTGTCATTGGCATAATGTCACCGGCTTGGGCATCAATACGACCGCTGGCTAAATCTAAATTAACCGCGTCTTGGGTCGGATAGAGGCGTATTTCTGAGTCTGGGTAGTTGGCTAGTAAGAACTCCGCCTGTGTGGTCGATCCTTGTGCACCAATGATCTTACCTTTCATCGCCTGAGGGGATACGTCGGTTAGAGAGACATATTTGTCCGCCACAAAGGTCATCGCAGACGCTTGGTAAGGATCAGTAAAGGCGACTTGCTCTTTTCGCGCTTCTGTTATGAACATGGACGCTAACACCACATCGTATTTATTGGCCAACAAGGCCGGAATAATGCCGTCCCAGTCCTGTGCAACAAAGGTACATTCACGCTGCATTTCTGCACAAATGGCACGGCCGATATCGATGTCAAAACCCGCTAGTTGCCCATCCGCTTTGTAGTAATTGAACGGAGGGTAAGCACCTTCTGTTCCAATCCGTAACGTATCACTGGCAACCGCGGTCATCGCTGTCATGGAGAGGCAGGTGAGAACGGCACTGGTCAAAAACATGTTTTTCATACTGAGTTCCTTTGCTTATACAAAATAGTATCTGGCATACCCAAGATAGCAGTTTGCTAGAAGTGATATTGAGTATCACCAAAAAACAATAATTGTAATAATGATGAATAAATATGATATACATAGCTCACTGCTATACATAATGCTGAAACAATAAGGATATATCGAGGAGATCCCCCTATGCTGTCCACCAAAGATAAGCTATTACGCAACCTAGATTGGAACCTGCTCTATACCTTTTTGATCATAGTTAATGAGGGCGGTATCAGTGCGGCCGCCCGCAAACTGTCACTCAGCCAACCCAGTGTGAGTAATGCCTTAAAAAGGCTAGAAGAGCATTTTGACAAACGTCTTATCTTGAGAAAAAAAGGGGTTTTCGCTCTGACACTTCAAGGCATGAGAGTGTACGAGTATGCCTCAGCCGCTAGCCGTGTTATCAGCAACATGGCCGACCATTTCGTTGAGCAGCAAGACACAATCCAAGGTGAAATTACGATAGAAATTGCCAGCCACTTACAATGCCCCGCCTTCGATAAAACCTTAGCCAGTTACCATGCCCTATACCCAAACGTGATCTTTAATATTAATACTCAGCCAAGTGCCGACATCGTCAGCCACGTGACGGAAGGCACATTGCACATAGGGCTAAGTAATAAAAAAATAGCGAAAACCGGTTTGCGTTTTGACTTTATTGGCTATGAAAAAATGGGCTTTTACTGTGGGCCAGATCATCCTTGCTTTGGCAAAAACGATCTTACATTGGAGGACGTAAAAGGCGGCGCTTACATCTCTTTTGAAAGCGACCAGCCAGGAGAAGGGTTAGACGCCATAGCACAATTTCGGCAAGAGCATCAATTCTGGGGAAGGCTGGTGGCTGTTTCTTCTAATGTCGAAGAAATACGACGTCTTATTCTCACCGGAATCGGGTTTGGGGCACTCACTATAGACAGCGCACAACCTTATGTCGATCAAGGTTTATTGTGGTCTTTGCCGCCCTACAACGACTTTCCGATGACAGAAATCTACCTAGTCACTCCGGAAACGGTGAGTTTAAATGACATTGAAACCCACTTTATAAAGCAACTGAAAAAACACGTAAGAGAGGAAACCGCTCGCCACTACTCTTCACATTAGATCAAGTTATCCTAAAGGTGTGTACCCTTTGCCCCTCTAAGAAGGCTAAATTAACGTCGCCTAACCTTGTGTTTAATGCGTGACGGCTGACAGGATAGGATTCAAACGCCATTGTGTCATCCATTCTTGTAATTTTTTAGCCGGCATGGGTCTGGCAATAAAATAGCCTTGCCCCCAATCACAGCCTAGCTCTATTAGGTTTTCCATATGAGCTCGAGTTTCTACCCCCTCAGCGATGACATTACGTTTAAAAGCATTAGCAAAACCAATCACTCCGGTTAGTATTGCCAAGTCATTCTCATCTTCAAGCATATTGCGAACAAATGTTTGATCGATTTTCAGTGTGTCCACCGTCAACTTTTTCAAATGGCTCAAAGACGAGTAACCCGTACCGAAATCGTCTAGGGATATCTTCACACCAATCATTTTACACTCAGATAAGATCGAGTCGACTTGGTGTAGATCATCAATGGCAGACGTCTCAAGAATTTCTAACTCTAGTAGATTGTAAGGAACATTAGGATATCGGCGAAACGTTTCCAGCAAGTTGTCCATAAAGCCAGAACTCTGTAAATGATAGCCAGCGATATTGACGCTAATACCGATAGGATGATCTTGGTCTATCCAGTGACTCATTTGCTTAATGGCCGTTTCAATGACCCATTGGCCAATGTGTATTTCAAGTGGATGATTAGAAATAAATGGCAAAAAATCGTTTGGCATAATCAGGCCTTTCTCTGGATGATTCCAACGAATTAGTGCTTCGACTCCTAGTATTTCATGAGTACGCATATTGACTTTAGGCTGATAGTAAAGCTCAAACTGATGGTGGTCGGCAGCCGTTAAAATATCGTCATGCAATTGATTGCGCTTTATTTCTTGGCTTTCTTCATAGATATTAAATTCATTCAAAGCATTCCGACCTTTTAGCTTAGCGCCATACATGGCTTGGTCAGATTGACGAATGAGTTGATCGGGTTCTAAATGTTCAGAGTTTAATCCTTGAGGATAGTAACTCACACCAATGCTGCCAGAAATATGCAGTTGTATAGCGCCAATGGTCATAGGTTGCACAATGTGCGACAGCAAATTTGTTAAAGTTTTAGTAATAGAGTCTTTGTCGCCATCTAAAATAAACACAAATTCATCACCGCCAAAGCGGGAGACTAACCCCATATCATTCACTGAGTGAAGTATGCGACCAGCAATAAATCCAAGTACTTTGTCGCCAATATGATGACCAAATTCATCGTTTATTTGCTTAAAATTATCCAAATCAAGAAACGCCAATGCAAAGGTTTGCTGTTCCTGTAGTGCCTGCACCATTTTTTGCTTTAGTCGTGATGTCAGCAATGTTCGATTAGGTAAGCCGGTGAGGGAATCTGTTGTCGCAAGCTGTTTTAGCTTAATAGACTGCTGTTCTAATAAACGCCGAGATTCGACGAGTTCTTGAAATAACTTATCTCGTTGTGAAGCGTTAAAAAAACTCCAGGAAATACATTCATCTAAATCTGAATGCAGGTTTGCATTAGCGATAACGGGAATACGCTCACCTGCAGAATTGATAAACGTTAAGCGAATCTCTTCATGGGATGAGTGATGATATAGCAAAGGAAATACATAACTATCGCACAAAATCTTTGAGGCTGGCGTAAAGAAATCAAACATACTGCGATGAATTAAGTAGGCGCTGGGTGTACCAAATAAATCAGCAAAATAATCATTGACCAAAATGATTTCCCTATCCTTATTCGTTAATATATAACCAGAAGGAATATAATTTAAGTCTATCTGCGCTGATTGCTGCATAGTCATTCCCGCTTACTAATAAAACGATGCGAATGTTTTAGTACCACATCAGGGTGCGTCATATGAATACAATGCCCTTTTGTATCGACCAATTGCAACTCACTGTTCACAATTTTTTGATGCATATACTGTCCGATTTCAACCGAAGCTAATGAGTCCGTTTCACTTTGAAGGATTAAGGTAGGTAAGTGTAAGTCGGTTAAAAGGTGACGGTAATCGGAGAAAAACGTCGCCCTAGCAAACGTTTTAGCCATAATAGGGTCCGTTGAACAAAAACTGTCTGCAAGTTCACCTACTAATGTTGTGTCCTCTATTTCCCCCATGACCAGTGGTGCAAGATAGTTCGCCCACCCAATATAATTCTGATCCATCAAATCGATTAATTCTTCTAGGTCCGCTTTATCAAATCCCCCTTTGTAATCCGGAGGTATATTTAAAAAACAAGGTGATGGACAAACCATAATGAGAGAGGCAAATCGTTCAGGTGCCTTTAAAGCGGCCAACATTCCAATCATACTGCTCACAGAATGACCAATAAAATGCACTTCATGCAAGTCAAACCCTTCGCATATGTCGACAACATCTTGAGCATACCCTTCGAGGGTAGCGTAACGATCTCGATCAAAGGCCGCTAGATCAGAACGCCCAGAACCTACATAATCAAATAGAATGACAGTATAGTTTTCAACAAGTGAAGGCAGTAGAAAACGCCACATATTTTGATCACAACCGAAACCATGGGCTAACACTAATGTTTGAGAGCCCGAACCTAAAATTTTAATGTTGTTTCTGAGTGTCAAGGCTTCTTGGGATAGTAGAGGCATGTGGTTTTCCATTTCCATTGAGTAAAATAAAGTTATTCTAGTGTACGCTACCGAACCAAGTCGTGCTCGACTAAATCGAAATAGGTTTTTTTTGTTTAGATGTATGAAAAATCCTCATATCAAATACCCATAGCATCCCTCTTCTTCTATTTTGCATATGCGGCTTTGTTTCACCCGCTAAGTTTTCATTCTTTTTTCTTAAGCCGCCTTAAGAAAAGTACTTTTCTTAAGGCTGACAGGCGTCCTGAAAAACACAAAAAATTACAGTAAGCACATGATATTAATAGATTTATTGACATAAATTCATATGAGAAAATATTTTTTTATTATTAATTAAATACTATTTCAACGTAAGTTTTTCTTAATGCTAAGCCTCTAATCTGAGTCTATTCAAATTGAGGTGTATTCCATTATGCAGCATTCAGATTCCTTACAAACCAACAAAGTGCGAGCGACTGTCGCCACCCCAACTATGCCCTATAAGTTTGTTGCAGCGAATGCTGACGGTTGTGCTCGACGGGATTTAGAAACTTTTATTAAGGACGGCTTTGCCAAAAAATATCAAGCAGATATCAATACGTTTATGCCGATTCTGCTTGGTGTTAAAGCGCAAGGATTGAGAGCAGTATTGGGCGTTCGTCGTGGCACTCAGCCTTTATTTGTCGAGCAATATTTGCCTATGTCGATTACTGAGAGCTTACAGAAACATGGCATCTGGACAGAACGTGCCAGTGTTGCAGAGCTGGGCAATCTTTATAGCCAGAACCAGCGTTTTACCTTGCCATTATTAATGACGGTGGTGATGGGCTTGTATCTTTCCGAAGTGAACTATTTAGTTTTTGCCGGAACGGACAAGGTTCGTCAGCTACTTGGCAAGCTGAAACTGCCACTCACTTTTTTAGCAGATGCCAATCCAAGCTTGCTAAAAAATGACGGAAGCCAATGGGGCAGCTATTACGACAACAACCCTAAAGTCATGTTTTTGGATGTGAAAAAAGCGGTTGCTCTAGCCCTTCAACAACCTGAACTCGAAGCCCTAATGGATCTTGTTCAAGCGAATTTTCAACACTTATTGCAGCAGCTAAGGAACGCATGATGTGGTATTTCTCTTCACCAGAATGGGCAAATAAAACCGCCCTAGTACAACAAGACAAACAGCTAACGTATCAAGCATTAGCCGATGACGTGACCGCTCGTAAAAACTGGCTAATGGCGCAGAAAGTGTCTCGTGTTGCCATCGCCATGGACAACACCATTGAGTGGGTTTTGTTTGACCTAGCCTGCCAAGCAGCAAAACTTTGTTGCGTGCCAGTACCGAGCTTTTTCAGTCCTCAACAAACCGCACATTTGCTTAATGAAAGCGGCATCGAATTAATGCTGACACAAACCAGTAACAGCCCAACTAACAATGATGCAATAGACAGCCCATTTGAAGGTGTTTATGTCTCTCGTTTAACCGTACAAAACAAGCCACAGATTCCAACTGGCACCAACAAGATCACCTTTACATCTGGCACCACAGGCAACCCGAAAGGCGTCTGTTTGAGTACTGAATCGCAGCTAAATGTCGCGCATTCTCTTGCAGACGCTGTGGCACTAAAAGACGTTCGTCATTTGTGTTTATTGCCTTTAGCGACCTTGTTAGAAAATATCGCGGGCGTTTATTCACCCCTTTTGGTGGGCGGCACCATCGTTCTAGCAAGCCAAGAAGAACGTGGCTTTAGCGGTAGTCGTTTGACTCAGCCACAACAATTGCTCGCGCTGATAAGCCAGCAACAACCAACCAGTTTGATTTTGGTACCTGAGTTGCTTTCACTGCTAGTTGGCGCCTGCCTGCAAGGTTGGAAGCCACCACAGTCCTTAAGATTTATCGCTGTCGGCGGCGGTAAAGTCGCGGCTGGTTTAGTGCAAAAAGCGCACGCTCTTGGTTTGCCTGTTTATCAAGGTTACGGCTTGTCTGAATGCGCGTCTGTGGTGTCATTAAATACGCCAGAGCAGGAAGATCAAGCCTCTGCCGGTGCCGTGTTGCCTCATAATCAACTGCATATTGAACAAGGCGAATTAGTGATCACTGGCAACCTTTTCCTTGGTTATCTCAATCAGCCTGAAAGCTATTATCCACAAGAAGTGCGCACTGGCGATTTAGTTAGCTTAACCAATGGTTTTCTAAGCATTGATGGTCGCGAGAAGAACATCATCATTAACTCTTTTGGTCGCAACTTGTCACCTGAATGGGTAGAAGCCGAACTCATGGCTACGGGTTATTTCCGCGAAACATTAGTATTTGGTGAAGCCAAACCGTATTGCGGCGCGTTACTCAGCCCAGCGGCGACACACATCACCGAAGAGCAAATCCAACAAGTAGTTTCCATGGTGAATCAACACTTACCTGACTATGCACGCGTTGGCACTTGGATTCCACTCGAGCAACCATTAATGACTATTCCAGGCATGGTCACCGCCACAGGAAAACCGATTCGCGATAAGATTTTGGCGTATTTTGCCGACCAAATTGAACCCTTATATCAAGACACTTTTTTACGATTAAACACCGCATCTGGAGAATCACTATGACACTTTACCAACGTCTACAACAAGAAACCCTAGCTGAAAGACAATACTTGGTGACCTCACCTATTATCCAACGCTGTTTCCATGGCCAAATCACCTTAGAAAACTACGTTGATTTTTTGACTCAGGCTTATCATCACGTCAAGCACACAGTGCCATTATTGATGGCAGTGGGTAGTCGTTTGCCAGAAGAAAAGGAATGGCTACGGGAAGCTGTAGGCGAATACATTGAAGAAGAAATGGGTCATCAAGAATGGATATTAAACGACATCGCCGCCTGCGGTGCGGACAAAGAAACCGTACGCAAAAGCCAACCCGCATCCGCAACAGAGTTAATGGTGGCGTACGCCTACGACGCGGTTAACCGTATCAATCCATTGCGTTTTTTTGGCATGGTTTTCGTGCTTGAAGGCACTAGCATTGCCTTAGCAGATAACGCTGCAGAACACATTAAAAACAAACTCGGCCTACCGGCGAATGCCTTTAGCTACTTACGTTCACATGGCTCATTGGATCAGGACCACATCGTCTTTTTTGAAGGCTTGATGAACAAAATCACCGACAAAAACGAACAAGATCAGATCATTCATAGCGCAAAAATGTTTTTCAAATTGTATGCCAATATTTTCCGCGAGCTAGACGGTACAACAGCTCAAGCCGACGCGGCATAGGAGAAGCATGATGCAATGGCAACAACAAACCTGTTTATTAACTGGCGCGACGGGCGGCATAGGTCAAGCCATCGCAAAGGCCTTAGCCAACAAAGGTGTGCGTTTGATTCTGCAAGGTCGAAATGAATCACGCTTGCAAAAACTAAGCGATTCGCTGTCTGGCGAACATAAGATACTCGTGGCGGACATCACCACAACACAAGGTCGTGAAAAGATCTGCCGCGTGGCGGAATTGAACGCAATCAGTATGTTGATTAATAACGCAGGTGTTGGGCAATTTTCCTTGTTAGAAGACACTGAACAAGCCGTCATTGTAGACACTTTAGAAGCCAATTTATTGGCACCGATATTACTCACCCAGGCATTACTGCCTGTGTTGCAAAAAGCCAATCAACAGCAAGCAGCTCAATCGTACTTGGTCAACGTTGGATCAGCATTTGGCAGCATAGGTTTCGCCGGACAATCGATTTATTGCGCCAGCAAATTTGGCCTACGCGGTTTTACCGAAGCCTTGTACCGTGAGTTAGTGGATACCAATGTTCATGTTGCTTACTTTGCGCCACGAGCAACCGCCACCAGCATTAACAGCGATCAAGCTATGGCAATGAACAAAGCCTTAGGCAATAACGTAGATTCGCCAGAAAGCGTTGCTAACGCCCTTATTCGACAACTTGAAAAAGGTCACGCCAGACAGTTTGTCGGTTTTCCTGAAAAGCTCTTTGTCAAAATCAACGGCGCTTTTCCACATCTTGTGGACAAGGCTCTATTTAAAAAACTTCCTATTATTAAACGCTTTCTGCGTCATGAAAAAGACGTCGAGCACACTGCACAAGAGGCATTATCATGAAATTATTTATCACTGCTAGCCTACTCACTCTCGGCTTAGTTTCCTCTACTTGGGCCGCTGGCACCTCTAGCTTGTTAGAGATTCAACAGCGCTGGGCGCAAATTAATTACCAAATAGAAGGCGATGACGCCAAAGAAGCCGCGTTTAACGATCTTGCGATCAAGGCACAAGAATTAGTGAATGCTGAACCTAACAATCCAGACGATCTAATTTGGCTTGGTATTATTCAATCGAGCACGGCGGGTGCAAAAGGCGGATTGGGCGCACTATCTTTAGCGAAAGCGGCGAAGAAGTCCTTCGAAGACGCTATTACCATTAACCCTAGCGCATTATCGGGTTCCGCGATGACAAGCTTAGGCGTGCTTTATCATAAAGTTCCAGGTTGGCCGATTGGCTTTGGTAGTGACAAAAAAGCCAAAGAGCTACTGGTGCAATCTTACAAACTGAACCCAACCAGCATCGACACTAACTATTTCCTTGCTGAGTTTTTATACGATGACGGTAACTATGAAGGCGCCAAGCAACATCTAGAAAAAGCCCAACAAGCCGCTCCTAGACCCACTCGTCCTATCGCCGATAGTGGCCGCCATAAAGAAGTGGATGCCTTGATGGAAAAAGTAAATCAGAAGCTATAACAGACGCTCCCGTTTAGCCATAAAACAACAGTAAAAACCATCATAGCCAAGCTTCAATCTCGCTCTGGAAGTTTGGCTATTTTGTTTTTTTGCTCTACCTAATTTATGCCATTAACGCGGCATAAGGCGGTGTAATTTCCCGGTGTTGAAACGACAGAATCAAAGGATTCTTAATCACACCTTCGTCGATGTTTATCGCGCGGCGAATAGTTTCGTTTTGTTGCCAATGCTCGCGACCTTCTAAGACGTTCTCTAAGTAGACAATTAAGGCCGCAGAAATCGAGCGAGTGGCGCTTTCCCACAGGTAGCTTGGCGTGTGATCGACGGCATAATAGTCGATGGTATTGTACTGAAACATCGGCTCTTGGAAGCTGGTCGGCTTGGCAAAGAAAAAGCCCATTCCTTCGTCACAGCTCACATCGATAATCAAACAATTCGGTTTCAACGACTCGGCTTCAGATTCGATAATAAAATTGGTCGGATGGTCTGTCTCTTGGAAAGTCCCATTTACTATGATATCCGTTTCGCCGATCAATTCCGTCAAGGGACGGATCGAGCCATCGTGTTCAACCACCACCATGCGCGCTTCACCCTTTTGACCTTCGCGTACTTTTACATAATGACAATCGAGTACTTCTTCACGTACTTCATGGTCTGGTCGCTGTATGCAGATGGTGATGTCACGAAATCCGTGGGCTTTAAGGGCATAGATCGCACCGCGACTCACTGCGCCAAAGCTAAAAATGATGACCTTACGTTGGTTGCCATAATGCCCATCAATACCTTTTAGCTGCAAAGCATGAATCACCGCGCAATAACCAGCCATTTCGTTGTTCTTATAAAAAGTATGACGACCAACTTGTCCCGCTGGTGACCAGACAAACATGTCTTCGAAAGCAATCAGGGTAAGCTTACGATCCAGAGCGGCTTGGGTAATTTCACGTTGCTGAACACAATGAACGTAACCCCACAAAATGCCGCCTTCACGTAATTCTTCTAAATCGGCCAATACCGGTTTGGCAATAATTACCGCGCCAATATCGGCCAGAATTTCATGTCGTGTAGCGATGCCGCCCGTTTGTGCCGCAATCTCGTCATCAGAAATATTAAACGCGGCGCCGTAGCCTTCTTCAAAAATTAAGCGATGACGCAGGTACTCAGGAATGCGCGCTAAGTGTTCTGGATGAATCGGATAACGTCGCTCATCTGTTTTTCTGGACGTACCGATTACGCCGAAAGTTAATTGACTCATACTGTTTCCTTTAAAAAAATAAAACGTGTTTGAGTTCATAAACGCGCGATCAAAACGCTGACAAACTGGTGTTTAAAATGATATTGAAATGCTTACGTCATCTATTGATGGAT
The DNA here is from genome assembly GCF_003721245.1 of Marinomonas hwangdonensis. Lineage (GTDB taxonomy): Bacteria > Pseudomonadota > Gammaproteobacteria > Pseudomonadales > Marinomonadaceae > Marinomonas > Marinomonas hwangdonensis. The sequence goes on from NZ_RIZG01000002.1 coordinate 244,889, forward strand.
AAAAGTTATGAAGTGGTCTGAAAGAAATTCTTAGCGGTAAACGCTAGTTGATCATGGCAGGCATGGATCATTGCGGAGACAAACCACTATAGCACTAATACGAGGGGGAAATGGATTTTATACTGACAACAACTGACATTACGAAACGATAAGGGGACTCTTTCTGCCATCACTCAAGAAGATATACTTTAACGTTAGAGCAAATAATTCAAACCTCTTTTGCTCTTTCTGTATTCAGTGGGAGTAAAATGGTGAAGATAGTGCCTTTGCCTACCTGGCTGTTAAGCGTTATGTCTCCGTTGTGTTCTTTGATGATGCCATAGGAAATAGACAAGCCTAAACCTGTACCCTCTCCCACAGGCTTGGTGGTATAGAAGGGGTCAAATATCTTACTCATCTGCTCTTTAGAAATGCCGCAACCATTGTCTTTAATCTGAATTTTAATGTGATTATTCGTTGCTTGGCTTCTTATTTCAATCTTACCCTTGTCTTTAATCGCATGACTGGCATTGATTATTAAGTTTAACAGCACTTGCTTGATTTGATTTTGAGCACAGTAGATATCGGGGATATCTCTTAGGTCAGTAACAACTTTACAGTGATATTTTAGCTCGTTATCAGCGACCTTCAAGGTGTTGGTAATACACTCATTTATGTTGCACAGCGTGTAGGCATTACGGTCGTCATTATAAGAAACTTCTTTTAGTCCTTTTACGATGTCTTTTACGCGCCCCGTCCCTTCTATCGTGTCGGTAATAAGAACAGGTAGATCGTTCAGTATCGACTCTAAATCGATGTCTTTTTTCAGTTTTTCTATTACTTCGAGTTGCGTTTGAAGATTCGTCAAATCCGAATGGGTTATTTGTTCATACGCAGCAATTAACTGTTGAATATCTCTAAAATAATCGTCGAGCGTTTTCATGTTGCTGATGACAAAACTCATAGGATTGTTTATCTCATGAGCGACTCCAGCGGCGAGAACCCCCACCGATGCCATCTTGTCAGATTGCAGTAATTTGGCTTGTGTTTCTTTTATCTGTTTATTGACTTGTTCAAGCTTATTATTTTTGTCGTTGATAATTTTCGTTCTTTGTTCGACTCGGTCTTCTAAAGACTGGTTTAACTCTTGGAGCTTTAACTCAAATAAATCTCTGCGTTCGCTGGCTTCTTTTAGGTGTTCTATCATGGCATTAAAGGCGACCGAAACGGCAGCCAGTTCGTCGGTGCCTTTTACCGGTATCGTAATGTCCAGTTTGCCGTCGGCAATGTCTTTTGTGGCCGATACTAATACTTTTAATTGTCGGGTGAGATAAGTCCCTAATGCAAAGGAGAACAAAGCTACCAAGATCATCTCAATCCCGGCAATTGAGAAACTTCGCTTTTCTGCCTCGGCGATCACTCGTGTGATACTGTCGGTTTCTATACCTATTTCAACTCGGCCATACAACACACCGAACTCTTGAATATCAGCGGCTACATCAAACACACCGTCTTGGACAAGCTCAACCTTAGTATCTTGCTGGAATACTCTATTAAGTGCTTCGATGTTTCCCCCCTCGGCAAAAACTTCATTGTTAGGGCCAAGCACTCTGGCGTAACTTAAATCTGGGTTTTTTAATACTTCATTGACAAAAGACTCTAACGAGGCAAGGTCATAGGATAAAATGGCGTCTTTTGTTGTGGTTGAAAACAAGGCTACCGTTGTTCGCGCTCTTTTTTCCAAACTGTCGTAGTTGGTTGAGCGCAGATAGTTGAGGGTCATACTAATAAGTAAGACAAGCAATAATGCTTCAATAAGCGCAATCCCTAAAATGGTTTTTGTTCTTAGTGACAAATTGCACTCCTATACGTTTTCGTTACTTCTTATCGTATTAAATGATCAAGTAGGGTAATGTTCAGCGCTCTTACATCATCCCAATCACTGTTATCAGCCGCTTGTAATCCGTTGAAGTTGATCGTTTTTAATAAAGCTATACCTTCTGGATCTGAACTCATATCAATCAACGCCTGCTGTATTTTTTTACGCGTTTTTTCATCTACAGCTGGGTGCGTAGCAATCGCATGCGGTGTGTAACCTGGTGTCGTCCACAGCACTCGTAGTTTCTCTTTGACTTCTGGATTGGTGTTATTAAACGTTCTTAGAACCCCGCCGCCGGCAGAAAATAAGCCTTTCGATACATTCAGATAAACGGAATCGTGTGACGATACGTACTTTGGATCGACTTCTATGCCATCACTTTTCATTTTTGCTCGTGGCAACACACTTGCCGCGAATGCGGCTGGCGATGGAAAAGCGAGTGATTTTCCATTCAACTGACTTAATGATGTAATTTCACTGTCTTTTGCCACCACTACAATGCCTTTTATGTTGGCGTCTTTTTGATGAGCAATGGCTTGATAGCCAGGTTTTTCATGAAAAACCGTATAATGATAAGGGTTCATATAGGCAATATCGTATTGCCCTGCGAGTAATCGTTTTTCAAAAGTCGGTATATCTTTTGCCGTACTAAATGTAATTGTTGTGTCTGTCTTTTCACTCAAATAGTTACAAATAGGCGTCCAGAGTTGTGCCAGTTTTTTTGCCGATTGTTGAGGGACAATACCAAAAGTTAATGTAGTCGCATGAGCGGTATTAAGCATTAAAGCAACAGCAATACCAATGCAACGCGCGTAATTTACCCTCATAAGTAGCCCCTTCTAAAAAACATCAAGTGGTATCATTTTTTTACACATTTGCATCTAGTTTAGATCAATAATGAAAGGCTTTCCATTTACATTTATAGATTAAATGAGGTGTAGCAACGTCATCCTTATCCCAAACAAACACTGAATACCGCACTTGAAATATCATAGAAACTCATCTTTACAGCACAACTGTTATGATAATCAAAACGTTAAAAAATGATCTATGAAAGGGTACAGTTTTCGGATAGAAAGCAAAAAGAATATCAGACATAAATACTTTGAAATTAACCTTACATAACCATATAACGGAGGTATTTATTTACAGATACCTTTGTAGATCTTATGGTCAACGAGCTGCTTTTAATTCGTTTATAGATCTAAACCTTGCGTCGACACAGACTCATCCAATGTTTGCATAAAAACTCGAATCAAATCATGTACCTTACTGTACTCAGGGCGTTCTAGATTTTCGATTCTTGACCAAAGTGCGATGTCTCGTCTTGCCCCGAGCGGTCCTGGTACTTGAATCATTTGATCAAGCTCAACCTCTCCAGTCATCAAGGCTAGACGAGCCGGTAAACGAACCAATACATCGGAGGTATTTAAAAGATATAAAACTGAGCGGATGCTTCCTGTAAAGGCCATGCTGGCAGCTTTAAGTCCGATAATTTCGCTAGGCCGATCAAGAAACCCTGCGTTTGCGCCTGCTACTATCCAATTTTGCTTCTCCAAAACTTCTTGAGAAATAGTCTTATTAGCCCCTCTAAGAACCGATCTTTTTCCGACAAAAACGCCAGAGCGATCTCGAAACAACAATTGCCTATCTAACGTTCCTTGTTTAACGGAAAGGTGTGCTGGCGCTAATAAAAAGTCGAGTTCACCCTTTTGTAGTAGCTCTATTTGCGCGGCCGCTGACCCAGTCCTAAAATGAAAGACATAGCGCTTTTCTTGCATAAAGTGTGCTGTCATTTTCTCGACCGTGGCGAACTCCCAAAGCGGATCAATACCAATGACAAATTCATTGTGATAGCCGCTATGAAATTGTCGGATAACTTCTTCGCCCTGCTCTGTTTCGGCCAAAATCCTTTCACCAATTTGCGCTAACCTTGCACCAATTTCGGTTGGTTGTACGCCGTAACGCGTTCGTATTAGTACTGGCGCGCCAACTTTGATTTCTAGCTGCTGGATACTCCGTGTCAACGTTGGCTGAGTTATATACAGCTGTTCGCAAGCTCGACTAAGAGAGCCTTGCTTCACCACGATGGCTAATTGCTTCAATAGGTTAGGATTCATCTATACGTTTTCTATTAGTCTTAATTTAAAAATCTATTTTTACTTATACCTAGATTACATTAAAGTCATTTCTATTCCAGACAACAAGTCTTTTAATTCCTAACAAGCCATAGACAATAATAAGAGGATAAACCATGCAATTTTATCAAGAGGGCTTTCATCCAGGCGATCCTAAAATTACAGATCCTGCAGACCGAGTCATCGCTCCACCTTTAAAACACCCATTGCCACAAGAAGTCGATGTAATGATAGTAGGGTGCGGTCCAGCGGGGCTAAACCTCGCTGCACAATTGTCAAAATTTGCATCCATATCAACTTGTATCGTCGAACAAAAAGACGATCGTTTATTAGTAGGTCAAGCAGATGGTATTGCTTGTCGTACCATGGAAATGTTTGAAGCCTATGACTTCGCAGATCAAATTAAGCAAGAAGCCTATTGGGTAAACGAAACCGCTTTTTGGAAACCTAATACTGAACAACCAGAGCAGATTGCACGCAGTAGCAAAATTCAAGACGTGGAAGATGACTTATCTGAAATGCCTCATGTCATCATCAACCAAGCCAGAGTGCATGATGCATTTCTTGAGGTGATGCGCCACGGGCCAAGGAAAGTCGTTCCTCATTACTCCCGCCAACTACTCAACCTTGAAGTCGATCCAACAGTCACCGACTACCCGGTGACACTGACGTTTGAACGCTTAGACTCTCAACACCTTGGCGTAATGGAAACCGTTAAAGCCAAATATGTGGTTGGGTGTGACGGTGCTAGGAGTACAGTACGTAAATCCATTGGCCGTAAATTGGTCGGCGATTCTATCAGTCAAGGATGGGGCGTTATGGATGTATTGGCAGTAACCGACTTTCCTGATATTCGCCTAAAATCAGCGATTCATTCCAGTAATGAAGGCAACATGCTGATCATTCCGCGCGAAGGCGGTTACATGGTGCGCTTGTATATAGAGCTGGACAAACTAAAAAACAATGAACGACTCAACAAGCAATCAATCACAACCGATTACCTTATTGCTGCAGCAAACCGCATCATGCATCCGTACACCATCGAGGTGAAAGAAATCGCTTGGTGGAGCGTGTATGAAATCGGTCAACGGCTTACTACCGCATTTGATGACGCCGAAGATGGTCGATCACCTCATGTATTTTTAGCTGGCGACGCTTGTCACACTCACAGCCCAAAAGCGGGACAAGGGCTGAATACTTCGGTCAATGACACATGGAATTTGGGCTGGAAACTTGCCCATGTGCTAACAGAAAGAGCAAATGCAGAATTACTGCAGTCTTATTCTTTCGAAAGACAAACTGTGGCTCAGCAATTAATCGATTTCGATCGCGAGTTTTCGAAAATGTTCAGCGCCAAACCTAAATCTGCAACCAATCCGGATGGTGTTGATCCAACCGCTTTTCAGCAATACTTTGTTCAATTTGGTCGCTTCACCGCCGGTACCGCCATTCACTATCCGCAGTCAGACTTGGTATCGTCTGGACAACATCAATGTTTAGCAACAGGACAAACCATTGGTATGCGTTTTCATTCTGCCAAAGTAACGCGCCAAGCTGATGCCAAACCTATGCACCTTGGGCATAGTATGAAAGCCGATGGTCGTTGGCACATTCTCGCCTTCGCAGGAGAGCAAAACTTCATGAGCGATACTTGCAAAGTTAAAGCGCTATGCGAGTTTTTACAACACAATCCGTCATCCCCTATCCAGCGTTTTACACCAAAAGATGCAGATATCGATGCCATAATCAATGTGCAAGCTGTCTTCCAAGTACCTCATCGGAAAATAGAAGTAGCCGATATTCATTCGCTTTTACAGCCATCAAAAGGCTGCCACGGGTTAAAGGATTATGAAAAAGTCTACAGCGCTCTTTGTGAAGAGAACTCGTTCTATGACAAACGACGAATCGACAAGAAAAACGGCTGCATCATCATCGTTCGACCAGATCAGTATGTGGCTGATATTTTGCCGCTAAGCGATTATAATGGGGTAACAAGTTTCTTTGATAGAGTGCTCATTCAACGCGCTTGATTCTCAGCAATTATTTGAATAAAACATATTCCTCTCCTCTTATTGCTTGATATCGAGGAGAGAAGTAATAAAAACCATCTCACATAATGCTTCACTACAAGACTACGGTATTAACTTCAGTACTAACCGATGTCATCAGTTTATGAATAGGACATTTGTCCGCAATAGCGCCTAAGCTTTGGCGTTGCTCATCGGTTAAATCACCGTTTAATGTAAGACTGACATTAAGCACGTAAATACCTTTGCTCTCGCGACTATTGTCTCGCTCAATATCGATATCAACACTCGTTAACGCTATTTTTTTACGCTGGGCGTACATCAGCAAAGTCATCGCTTTGCATGCCGCTAATGAAGCATCATACAAATCATGAGGATCTGGCGCGCTGTCATCCCCACCTAAGACAACGGCGGCATCGGAAAAAATACTGTGTTGATCAATACGAATCGTTTGTCTATAACGACCACTCTCACTTTTTTCTAAATGAATAGTCATTGCGTTCCCTCAATAGAATGGTTAAACATAGTGTTTAAGGTAGCGGGATAAATTCATCTTCATCGTCAATAACTTTTGGAAAATCCCCAGCCTGCCAATCTCGTTTGGCTTGCTCAACGCGTTCTTTACGACTGGAAATAAAATTCCACTCAATAAAACGCTTGCCTATTTTTTCACCACCGATCAGAGCGATTCTCGAATCCGCTATAGCGTCAATCACCACGTCATCAGCAGCTGATAGGATAACCATGGAAAATTCAGGTATCACAGTGTCTTTGATTTTTAGGCTTCCCTTTGCCACGTAAATCGCGCGCTCTTCAGCATTTGGCAAGGATAAACTCTGCCCTACTTGCATGTGCGCTTCTACATACAAAGTCTCAGCATAGGTTTTTACTGGAGAAGTGACCCCATAAGCTGTGCCCATAAGAACTCTAAGCGGAACACCTTCAACCGTCACAGAAGGAATACTAGCCGAAGGGTAATGGTAAAAAGCGGGCTCGATTTCTTCGTCTTCTTCAGGTAGGGCCAACCACAACTGCAAACCATGTAAAGTGTGCGGTACATTTTTCACCTCAGGACGCTCTCGCTCTGAGTGAGTAATGCCTTTACCAGCCACCATTAAATTAATATCACCTGGCGTGATTGTGGCATAACTACCAATTGAATCTCTGTGTAAAATTTCACCGTCAAACAGATAAGTGACCGTTGCTAAATTGATGTGCGGATGTGGACGAACATTGACACCTGAACCCGCTGGAAAATTAGCTGGCCCCATATGATCAAAGAAAATCCATGGTCCAACAGTTTTACGCTGACTCGTTGGCAACGTTCGCCGCACCATGAACTCACCAAGATCTTTCTCTCGCGGTTTGATAATAATATCAATCGCTTCACAACCTCTTTCTGTATCGCACTCCAATTCGAAATCTTCTTTTTCTATGCTCATCCAGTTTACCTACTTAAGTCATTTTCTTTAAAAAACAAATACATGCATGCACGATTGGTGAGTTCGCAGATTACTATTAATCAGTTTAACGCTTACTAGTAAAATGGAATTTATGAAACAAGAACAATATTGTCACATGAAAGATATCTATGAGTTATTTTGTGCACAAGCAAACTCAGTGAGTGCATCAACAAATTAGGCCCCTAACTAGATCAAGAGCCAGAGCTATTGATCTGAGGTACTTTATTTAGTACTAAAAAGACACCTAAAACCATCAAACCAAGACCTGCAAGCCGCTGTAGATTAAGCGTAAATTTATGGGCCCCGAAAAGTCCAAAATGATCAATAAGACTCATCGCGATTAACTGACCTAGCAAAACAAACGCGATAGCGTTAGAAACACCAAAACGCGGAGCAACCCAAGTGATCGTTAAAATATAGAACAATACAAAAAAGCCGCCTAAATAGAGGTAAACCGGTGTGTTCGGGGGATATAGCGTTTTAGGCACGCCCTCTGTCACCAAAAGATAAGTAACTGCTAAGACCATCCCAACAAATAGTAAAATGGCCGCAGCCAAGGCAGGGCTTTGAAGTCGCGTACCAAGACCACCGTTCAACGTAGCCATTATTGGTATTCCAATACCTGCAATCAACATAATCGCTGCATACATAACAAAGTTAGCCATGAAATCACCTCTCAATTACTTAACTCCCAGCAACTTATTGCTTAGAGCTATTATAGAGTCTTAGTGCCTATTGAAAACGAAAACAACTAAAGCAGTTTAAGGGGAAAAGGTCACTAAAAAACAGTGAAAATACAAAGATGGGATCAAAGTAGTATCAATCTGGTCCCTTTTTGGTCCAAATTCAGATACAAAAAAGCCGAACACTGGGTTCGGCTTTCGTAACTTACACTTTCTAAGTAACTAAAGAGGTAAGTATAATTTTACTTTAAAAAGAGTGGTAGGACTAAGCAGATTCGAACTGCTGACCTCATCCATGTCAAGGATGCGCTCTAACCAACTGAGCTATAGTCCTAAAAAGTGTTTGCCATTATACGCAGAGGTTTGCATTTGGCAAGCCCTTCTCAACATTTTTTGAAGTCTTTGTTTTAAAACTGTTTATTCGTCTAACGGCACGAGCAATTCGTGGCCTATTACTTCATCTATCAGGCTGTAGGGTACCTTGTATTTCTTGTCTTTGAACCTCACCAGGGCGTAGTCATAGCACATTTCAATTACCGTGCAGTTGACTATGACACCGTTATCGATAACACGGATGATGTTGTAGTTTCTTAAGGTAATCGCCATGTCTGCTCACTTCCTTATTTTGTATTTTTTAAGATTCGCCCACGTCTTTTAACTTTCTTTGCAGCTGACGGATTTGGTCACGGTAGCCCGCTGCCAGTTCGAATTTGAGTTCTTCCGAGGCTAACATCATGTCTTTTTGCAGTTGAATGATGGCTTTACGAACTTGAGCCACGTCTTCCATACTTTCCACTTGATAATCTTTTGCGGTCTCGGCGACTTTCTTCGTTTTATTCCCGCGTTTGCCCGCACCTGGGTTGTAGGCGCCTTCCATGATGTCTTCAACGGATTTAGTGATGCCCACTGGCGTGATACCATGCTCTTCGTTATAGGCTTGTTGCTTTTCACGACGGCGGTCCGTTTCACTAATGGCTCGCTCCATAGAACCCGTTATACGATCGGCGTATAAAATCGCTTTACCATTCACGTTACGCGCAGCACGACCTATGGTCTGAATCAACGATTTTTCCGAGCGCAAGAACCCTTCTTTGTCAGCATCAAGAATCGCCACTAGACTCACTTCTGGAATATCTAAACCTTCTCGCAACAAGTTAATACCAACCAGAACATCAAATTCACCCAAACGTAAATCACGAATGATTTCCACTCGCTCAACAGTGTCTATGTCTGAGTGTAAATAACGCACACGTACGCCGTGGTCACTGAGGTAGTCACTTAAATCTTCCGCCATGCGCTTAGTCAAGGTGGTTACCAAGACTCGCTCGCCAATTGGCGTTCGCAGATTGATTTCAGATAACAAATCGTCAACTTGCGTCGCTACAGGTCGGACTTCTAGAATAGGATCTATCAAGCCTGTCGGACGAACAATCTGTTCGACCACCCAATCTTGATGCTCTGCTTCGTATTTACCTGGTGTGGCGGAGACAAAAATCGTTTGTGGTTTAATCTGCTCCCACTCTTCAAATCGCATCGGACGATTATCTAGGGCAGATGGCAAGCGGAAACCGTATTCCACTAGGTTTTCTTTGCGCGATCTATCGCCTTTATACATGGCGCCAATTTGCGACACAGTCACGTGGGACTCGTCAATGACTAACAAGGCATTGGCTGGGAGATAATCAAATAACGTCGGTGGCGGCGCGCCCTCGTCTCGGCCCGACAAATAGCGCGAGTAGTTTTCGATACCTGAGCAGTAGCCTAACTCTTGCATCATTTCTAAATCATACCGAGTGCGCTGCTCCAGACGCTGCATTTCAACCAGCTTATTGAGAGATTTAAGCTGCTCAAGTCGCTGATCCAGTTCGACCTTTATGCGCTCAATGGCGTTAACCACGGTATCTTTCGGGGTCACGTAGTGGGTTTTAGGGTAAATCGTCACCCTAGGCACTTTGCGTAAGGTTTTATTGGTCAATGGCTCTATCATGGACAAGTTTTCGACTTCGTCATCAAACAGCTCGATGCGAATGGCGGTGTCTTCCGAATCGGCAGGAAAGACTTCGATCACGTCGCCACGCACCCGAAAGTTACCACGCTCCAAAACCAAGTCGTTACGCGTGTATTGCAGTTCAGCCAGACGACGTAGGACGGCTCTTTGATCAATACGCTCGCCACGATCAAGGTGCAACATCATTTTCAGATATGACTGCGGGTCACCCAAACCATAAATAGCGGATACGGTCGCGACAATAATAACGTCTTCTCGCTCCAGCAAGGCCTTGGTCGCTGACAAACGCATTTGCTCAATGTGCTCATTCACCGAGGCGTCTTTTTCAATGAAAGTATCCGATGCCGCCACATAAGCTTCTGGCTGATAATAATCGTAATAGGAAACAAAATATTCGACGGCGTTGTGAGGAAAAAATTCTTTAAACTCACCATACAGTTGCGCAGCCAAGGTTTTGTTATGCGCCATAACTATGGTGGGACGTTTAACTTGCGAGATGACATTGGCGATGGTGTAGGTTTTTCCTGACCCCGTTACACCGAGTAAGGTTTGATGAGCCAAACCCGCTTCTACACCACGAACGAGTTTTTCAATGGCTTTTGGCTGATCGCCCGCGGGTGAGTAAGATGAAACAACTTGAAACTCTTGCGACACAGTTTTTTCCCTAAGCTTTACAATTGACAGGCTAGATTAGCAAATTTTGCGATAAACGTCTGGTATTTCCCCCTTTTACGCAGGGATTGCACTTTGGGGATCAGAATACTGAAAACATCAAGATTTGCGCTTTATTAATCATCCTATCCTATATAGCATTACGTGATATGTTTATTACTATTTACTCATCGACTAACCTAAGTCAGGCAAATGACCCGATTGGAAAAATACCTTCCCGCATTGATTTGGCTTAAAAGCTATTCAAAAGCCGATATGCGCACCGACACAGTCGCCAGCTTGATCGCGACCATTTTATTGATTCCTCAAAGCATGGGATACGCCTTGCTGGCGGGGCTACCGGCTGTGGTAGGTCTATACGCTGGCATAGTGCCTTCGATTTTATACTCCCTGTTTGGCACTAGTCGAACGTTGGCGGTGGGGCCTGTTGCAATTACGTCCATGATGACCGCCACCGTGGCTATGCCATTTGCTCTACCAGGCAGTGAAAACTACGCAGCCATTGCCATCATGTTGGCATTCCTGTCGGGAGTGTTCCTGGTACTAATGAGCCTACTAAAAATGGGGTTTTTGTCCAATCTGTTAAGCCATCCTGTGATTTCTGGGTTTATCAGCGCCTCGGCGATTCTTATTGCCGTTGGGCAGTTTAAACATTTTATTGGGGTAGAAGCGACAGGTAATAACTTAATCGAACAGGCCCAAAGCATGATGCTAGACATCGAGAGTATAAGCTTACCGACGGCAATATTAAGTGTCCTGTCCATCGCGGCTATTCTTTTATTAAAACGTTATTTAACGCCCGCTCTCATTCGGTGCCGCTTACCTCTACATCTAGCCGAACTGTTTGGCAAGGCGGGGCCCGTGTTGGTGGTCATAGTTTCAACGGCCTGTGTGGCTTTTTTCTCCTTAGACCAAATGGGCATTAGCATCGTGGGGCACGTTGCCAGTCACTTGCCGACAATCGATATGACAGGTATGAATTTAGACACTATGATAGCCCTGCTACCCGGAGCGTTTTTGATCAGTGTAGTGGGGTTTGTCGGTTCTGTTTCTGTTGCGCAGTCGTTTGCCGCCAAACGAAAAGAAGACATCAATCCCAACCAAGAACTTGTTGGGCTTGGGTTGGCCAACTTAGGGGCCGCATTAAGCGCTTCTTTTCCGGTAACGGGTGGTTTTTCTCGCTCTGTAGTGAATGTTAGTGCCGGCGCTAAAACCCCCATGACAGGTATTTTGACCGCCCTGTTTATGTTGCTAACCTTACTGTTTTTTACCCCCCTATTTTATTATTTACCTAAAGCGGTGTTGGCGGTCAGTATCACGATTTCTATCTTGCAGCTGGTGGATTTTAACGATTTTCTACGTCTATACCGATTCTCGAAAAAAGAAGCCTTTGCCTTGTTGGCGACGTTTTTAGCCGTGCTGTTGGTTAGTATGGAAACGGGGATTATTCTTGGCGTGACCTTGTCATTGTTGTTTTTTCTCTGGCATACCAGCCATCCACATATTGCAGTGGTGGGTCGTTTGCCAGGAACACAAAACTTTCGTAACGTAAAACGGTTTGATGTCGAAACGGATCCTCAGATTATTACAGTCCGTATTGATGAAAATCTGTTCTTCGCCAACGCAAGAGTACTGGAAGATTACATTCTCTCCTTAGTCAGCCAACACAAAGACATCGAACATCTTATTCTTATGTGTACCGCGATTAACATGATTGACGCCAGTGCTTTAGACAGCCTAGAAACCATAGATGAACGATTGCAATCCGCGGGCATCACCTTGCATTTATCGGAAATCAAGGGCCCTGTGATGGACAAACTCATCAAGTCGAGCTTTATGGAACAGTTAAGCGGGTCGATATTTTTAACGCAGCACCAAGCCATGGAAACCTTATCAAGACAGCAATCAAGCGAGTAGTTTGATTGCTGTCTTGTGTTTGCTACTGATTAATTTAAAGAGGTTTCTTCTTCCACTGACACACGCAACAAAGGCTTGTTGCGTGTCAATAATACATCACCAATGCCTTTGACTTGAGCGAGCTGTTCAATGGATTCAAAATTGCCATTGGCTTCTCTAAAAGCCACGATGGCCTCAGCTTTCTTTTCACCCACACCAGACATGACCGCAGCAAACTCGGCCGCTGTCGCAGTATTAATGTCGAGGGGAGTTGCCGCGAATAACGAAAACGGCACAAAGGCCAAAGACACGATAAGAAGAGTACGAGAAATAACAACACGAAGAGTACGAGAAATGTTCATCATTGAATTATCCTTTTCAGATTCTTTTTTCAAAAAGATGGCATCTTGCCAACAAAAAACCACTTACTGTTTTCGCATTATCGCCAAAGCAGTAAGTGGTTTTAGAGTAAAAGCTTTTTTATTAGACTTCAAGATTCTTTTTTAAAGAATCTGTTCATGGCTTTGACCTAGTATTCTATATAAGTATGCCTAAATCGGCATTCGCCTGAGTCAGCACTGCAATCGGATCAGCGGCTTGAGTAATAGGACGCCCCATAACGAGGTAGTGACTGCCAGCCGCCATGGCGTCAGTAGGCGTCATTATGCGCTTTTGATCACCTTGGTCTGAACCGGTAGGACGTATCCCAGGGGTTACCAACACAAAGTCTTTGCCTAGTTCTGTCGACAGCATCTTAGACTCTTGTGCAGAACACACTACACCATCCATACCAGATGACTTCGCCAAGGCGGCAAGGCGCTTCACATGCTGCTCAGGTGTTGCATCAATACCAACTTCTACTAAATCAGATTGGTCCATGCTGGTCAGAACTGTCACCGCAATGAGCAAAGTATTGTTGTTTGGCAATTGTTGCAGCGCGTTGGCGGATGCCTCCATCATGCGACGACCACCAGAAGCGTGAACATTCACCATCCAGACACCGGCTTTCGCCGCGACACTCACGGCATTTGCCACCGTATTGGGGATATCATGAAATTTAAGATCCAAAAATACCTCAAATCCTAACGCGTGCAGCGAGTCCAAAATAGCCGGACCCGCCGTGGTGTAAAGCTCTTTTCCTACTTTTACTCGGCACTGGTTTGGGTCTAATCGTTTCGCCATCTCAATCGATTGCGCCATGGTTGGGTAATCTAGGGCAACCACAATAGGGGATTGGCAGCTCATTCAGTGTCCTCTTTTTTCAGTTTTTGACTATGTATTATGATAGGTGTCTTACAGTATTGAGGTTTTAATACCTGATCGTGAACCTCAGTTATTACTCGATCAATACTATTCGCCTTCTAGACCGTGAATAGGTTTTACAACACCCCAATTTTTACAGCTTGGGCATTGCCAGTGAAGTTGATGACCGGGAAAGCCACATTGACGACATTGATATTTGGGTTTTGCTTGTACAAGTTGGTCAATAAGCTCATGAAGGACCACCAAATGCTGCTGATTGTATCCTTGGGAATCCGCCAGCTGCAAACTTATCAGCTCTTTAAAACCCTTAATAGTTGGGTGGGTTCTTAATTGCTCGACCAAAAACATTTCAGCGTAGTCTTTGTCTGTTTCCATGTAATGATGAACCAATGCCATGATTAAGGCTGCCGAAGGCTTTTTCTGGTTCTGTTCCTGCAAAAATTTAATGTAGCCTCCACTACCCCATATTTTTTGGTAGCAGGCTTTTAGCTTGGGAATAACAATAGAAATGAACTCGGGATCTTGTTCCGCTGCATGCTTTAACTCTTTGATAGCGTCTCGATAACGACCTTGTACGTTTAGCACATCCGCTGCGCCGATACTGGCACGAATACAACTGGAGTCGACATCAAGCGCTTGTTTAAAATGTTGAAATACCAGTTTCCATTGTTCTTTTTTTTTGAATTCTTCCGCCATTTCACAATGGAAGTGAGCAAGGCGCTTGATCTCTTTTTTAGTTGGCGCTTCTTTTATTAACTCATTACCTATCTGAATGGCTTTATCCCAACTCTGCTCAAACTCATAAAGATCTACCAGCAGAGTAAGTACCTTACTGTGAAACTCGCTTTTTTGTGATGTGGTTGCCATGTTTAGCAGCAAGCGCCCTGCCCGGTCTAATAGACCTGCAGACATGAAATCACTCGCAAGCTCTAGCTGCACCATGCGCATTTCTCGTTGAGATATTTCCGGTCTAGCAAGCAAGCTTTGGTGAATATTAATGGCTTTTTGTATTTCGCCTTTCTTGCGAAACAGGTTCCCCAAAGTCAGGTGAATATCAAAGGTATCGGAATTTACTTCAAGTGAATCCACAAAAGCATCAATGGCTTCTGAGTGTTGGTCGTTCAATAGATGATTTAAGCCACGAAAATAATCGGCGGGAACACTTTTTTTGACTTGTTTATTTTTTTTAACAGAGTTTTTTCGTCCCATTGCCCAGCCAATGAAAAGCGCGACAAAAAGAACCAAAAATAGCCCAATTTCTGCCAACTCCATTACTCCTTTCTAGTAGAGAGTTCTTGAGTAATGGACGCTTTGCGCAAGGCATCTACTTCATCTCTTACTTTATCGTATTTACGAGTCAATACTCGTATTTGTCGGTTACTGCGCAAGTAAGCAACCGAGCTAACCAATAAAGCAACACAAGCTCCAACCGTAAAAGCCGTTATGATATACAAGGCCACACTGAGCTCAGGACCTTTCCAAAAGACAAGGTCAAGGGACATTAACTGAGGATTTCGGATAGAAAAAAACACACCTATTGCCAAGAACAATACGACCAAAACAATAGAAATAACTCTTTTCAGCCACGAAAACATAAAAAACCTATTCAAAGAGTGCGTTTACGGCGCTAAGCCGTGATAAATAAGAATACAAAACACTGTATTAACTAACTCAAGTCATTTGGCTCATTGTCCGGCAAATTCACCAACTCTCTGAGCTCTTTCCCAGGCTTAAAATGTGGAACATATTTTGCGCTTAACTCTACGGATTCACCTGTTTTTGGATTTCGTCCTATACGAGGTGCTCGGTAATGCAGAGAAAAGCTACCAAAACCTCTAATTTCGATACGCTCTCCATTCGCTAAAGAAGCAGACATATGGTCTAACATAGACTTAATGGCAAGCTCCACATCTTTAACCGGCAAATGAGATTGCTGATCGATTAGCAGCTCTATCAGCTCAGATTTTGTCATTACTACCCTCGCGATTATAATTTGATCACAGTGTAAGACTAGCTAAATTCAGAAAGAAAGCAATAAGTTAACTCGTTTTAGGGTGAATTTCGCCGTTTTTTATTGCCTTATATAAGAGAATATTACGAATGGAGCCATCCCACAACTAGCATAGAAGCTATCTAGCTTTTATAATGATCGTCATACTTAACACACTGGAAGAAAAATAATGAGCTATAGTAATATACCAGCAGGTAAAGATGCACCAAATGATATCAACGTGATCATTGAAATCCCTGCGCAAGCCAACCCGGTTAAATACGAAGTTGACAAAGACATGGACGCCCTTGTTGTAGATCGTTTTATGACAGCACCTATGTTCTACCCTGCTAACTACGGTTATGTAAATAACACTTTAGCTGACGACGGTGACCCAGTAGATGTATTGGTTATCACACCTTACCCAGTGGTTCCTGGCTCTGTTATTCGCTGCCGTCCTGTTGGTGTATTGAACATGTCTGACGAAGCGGGCATGGACGCAAAATTAGTCGCTGTACCGCACGAAAAATTGAGCAAAGAGTACGGGCATATCCAAGACGTAAACGACATTCCACAGTTGCTACGTGATCAAATCGAACACTTCTTTGAAAACTACAAAACCCTTGAAAAAGGCAAATGGGTAAAAGTAGAAGGTTGGGCTAACGCTGACGAAGCAAGAAAAGCCATTGTTGAAGGCATTGAAGCTTACAACGCGCAGTAATTCGTTAACGCGATTTGCTTTAAGCATAAAAAAACCGATCCTAGGATCGGTTTTTTTATTTTGAGATTTCACACTAAATACGCTTACTCTAGTGAGTCTAGGTAACGCTCTGCGTCCAAAGCAGCCATACAGCCTGTTCCGGCTGATGTAATCGCCTGACGGTAAATATGGTCTGAGACGTCTCCAGCTGCAAACACGCCTTCAATACTAGTCTGAGTGGCGTTCCCTTGGGTGCCAGATTGCACTGTCAAGTAGCCGTCTTTCATTTCTAGCTGGCCTTTAAAAATGTCCGTGTTTGGCTTATGCCCAATCGCAATAAACAAACCAGAAACCGCGATGTCTTTTTTCTCGCCAGTCTCGTTATTCTTAATGCGAACGCCAGTTACACCCGCATCATCGCCTAATACTTCGTCCAGCTCTGAGTACCACTCAATTTTCACATTGCCAGTTTTGGCTTTTTCCATCAATTTGTCTGCGAGTATTTTTTCTGAACGGAATTTGTCGCGGCGGTGAATAACCGTAACAGTTTTTGCAATGTTCGCCAAATACAGTGCTTCTTCAACGGCTGTGTTACCGCCACCTACGACAGCAACGTCTTGATTTCGGTAAAAGAAACCATCGCATGTGGCACACGCTGATACACCTTGTCCCATAAACTTAGATTCACTTTCTAGGCCTAGGTACTGTGCACTGGCGCCAGTCGAAATAATCAAAGCATCACAGGTGTAAACACCGCTATCACCTTCTAAACGGAAAGGACGATTTTGTAAATCTACTTTGTTGACATGATCAAAAATAATTTCGGTTTCAAAACGCTCAGCATGCTTACGCATACGCTCCATTAGTTCTGGACCTTGAACGCCCTGATCATCCCCTGGCCAGTTATCCACTTCTGTGGTGGTGGTTAATTGACCACCCATTTGCATGCCGGTAATCATCACAGGATTCAGGTTGGCTCGCGCCGCATAAACGGCCGCTGTATAGCCCGCTGGACCAGAACCTAGAATCATTAATTTTGCGTGTTTCACATCGCTCATGCTGTTGCTCCTGAAAATAAAGGGTGTCTGACACAAATACTGTGACAAACCAAAATCTTGTTCGCTATATTAACGACTATCGATCAATACTCTTAGAGAAAAATACTAATGATTAAAATAGGGACTTTCTATCAGTTTTCAAGCACCCGTCTCTATTCGTTCGCGTAAATTATTCTAACAACAGGCTAGGCACTCAGGGTCGCGCGTTAAACGCATCTCACGCCAGTGTCCTTCGAAGCCATCAAACACCTTGAGAGCGCCGTGGCGCACTGTGCCGCAACCACTCACCAGCTTAATGGCTTCAAGCGCTTGGTACACGCCTAACAACCCCACGATAGGTGCGATGATACCGCTTTCATTGCAACTTAACTGTTGATCTGACAAAGCGGGATATAAGCATTCATAGCAAGGCGCAGACTCTTTATCGTACAAGAAGCTCACCAACTGCCCTTCCCACCGAATCGCTGCCGCACTAATCAGAGGTGTCTTTTGTGACAGACACGCGCGATTGATCGCTTGTCTAGCGGTAAAATTATCGGTGCAATCCAACACCACATCAGCATTACTCACCGCGTCCAACAAAGCCTCACCTGACAGTTTTTGCGCTATGGTTTGAACCTTCACTGCGGCATTTTTTTTCGCTATTTGCTGCGCTGCTGCGATCACCTTGTCTAATCCAAGCTGACTTTCGTCATAAAGCACCTGACGCGGCAAATTGCTAGACTCCAACTGATCACCGTCAGCTAAAATCAACGTCCCCACGCCAGACGTTGCCAAATACGTGGCTGCAATGTTTCCAAGACCACCCAAGCCAATGATCAGCACGCGAGCGTGAGCCAGATTTAATTGTCCTTGGATATCAAAATTGGGCAGTAATAACTGACGACTGTAGCGATCTAATTCTGATTCGTTCATTTTTACCTTACTTTCTGCTTGTTGATCCTGCCCGACCGGTCAATTCTTTGCTAAACTCACCCAATTATCTTAGCCACGAGCCCCAATATGAAGTTTCCCGGTCAACGCAAACTCAAACACTACTTTCCTGTATCTCAACCCAAACCGACTTTGCCTACATCCGAAGTGAGACCTGACAAAGACACCTATATTGTTGGCTTAGATGAAACCATTGTTGATGTGGTTGCTAATGTATCTGATCAATTTTTAGAGACGTTTAATATCCAAAAAGGATTATCAAACCTAGTCGATTCGGACACAGCATCCGCGATTTATCAAGAGCTGACCGCCAATCAGTGTATTTCCGATCATTTTGCGGGCGGCACCATTGGCAACACCATTCATAACTATTCAGTGTTAGCCGATGATAAATCTGTCTTGCTTGGCGTGATGTCTGCGAATATCACCCTAGGCTCTCCAGCTTATCATTATATCTGCCATACCAGCAGCAAAGTCGATATGAATCACCTACAAGGTGTTCCCGGTGATATCGGCCGTGGTATCACCTTAATCACACCTGACGGTGAGCGCACCTTTGCGATTGCACCGGGTGACATGGACGAACTTAACACCGAACATATCCCAGAACACATTGTTGCAGGTGCCGCCGCACTCGTCACCTGCGCCTATCCGTTGCGGCACCAGGGTAAACCCATAAAACCGGCTATGATAAAGGCGTTGAAGTACGCTCATCAACACCATGTACCAACTGTATTGACGTTAGGCACCAAACATCTTGTAGAAGAATATCAAGATGAGTTGCTTGCCCTTATTAAAAACGACGTCAACGTGTTGGCGATGAACGAGTTAGAGGCTGAGGCCTTAACCGGACTATCCGATCCATTACAAGCTGCGAGTGTCATTTTAGACTATGTTGATCTTGTGCTGCTCACGGCTGGGCCAGATGGCATGTATCTGTGTGGTTATACCGACGATGAATTTAAACGAGAAACCACGCACCCAATAAAATCAGGCAGTCTGGCTGATTTTAATCGCTGGGAGTTCAGCCGCCCCATGCTAAAGAGCGCGTGTAAGCAGCCTGTCAAAGTGTTTTCGCATATTGATCCTTACATGGGAGGACCTGAAAAAATTCGCAACACCAATGGCGCAGGCGACGGCGCCTTGTCCGCTTTGCTTCACGACATCTCAGCAAACCACTTCCATAAGGAAACCTTACCTAAGTCCAGCAAACATCTCGCGCCCTTTTTAACCTATTCTTCTTTTGCTCAAATTTGTAAATATTCTAACCGCGTAAGTTACGAAATACTGGCACAAAACGCGTCCCGCTTATCACGAGGTTTGCCAGAACGAGAAGACAGCCTAGAAGAGGCTTATTGGGAAAGGTAACAAACAGCAATAGCCTGACGTAAAAACAAAACAGACCTGAAAACAAAAAAGCCATGCTAAGCATGGCTTTTTTTTACGTATATTGAAGTGCACTTAGTGTGTTTGCTTAACTCATTGCTTCAATGCCAAGGGCATCATTGCGTTCAAACATACGATCAAGCTCCAGCAGAATCACTAGCTCTTCGTCTTTTTGATATACACCTTGAATAAACATCAAGGCTTCATCATTACCCACACTTGGGCTTTGCTCGATCTCACCTTGATACAAGTAGAATACTTCTTGTACCGCATCGACCAACAAACCCACTTGCTCGCCATCATGTTCAATAATGATAATGCGAGTCTCGTCGGTAATAGTGCATTCTGGCAAACTAAAACGGACACGAGTGTCCACCACGGTCACCACATTACCACGCAAATTCACAATGCCTAACACATAGGACGGGGCACCAGGAACAGGGGCGATTTCGCTATAACGAAGCACCTCTTTTATTTGCATGACGTTGATACCATAGGTTTCGTCGATCAGCTTAAAAGTCAGATACTGCAACAACTCGCCTTTTTTTGTATCCGCTAAGGCTTTCCCATTTTCTTTAACAGGTGCTAATTCAGACATGGCTCACATCCGTTTTCAATTTAATTTTAAATACTGTAGAACTCATCGCAAGGTTTGTCTAGATTAACCTCACTACGATGGTTCTACGAGCATAGTTTCGTAACAATTAGTTATCTTGCTGAATACCAACAATAGTCCAATTTGCCTTGGCATCAGACATATTTTTCTCAAGGTGCCAAATTTCATTGGTTTCTGACGTTTCATCGCCTTCTTTGATCCAACCAGAAAACTGCAAAGAAATAGAAGCTGTCGAACCAATAAACTCACCACGGACCAAATCCACCATCAAGGAAACGACTTCTGTACGAGCTTTGTCATTTCCGTACTGTGCACGCTCTGCCACCAGCAAGTTGTATAGCTCTGGACTAACGTAGTCTAAGATTTCGTCAAAATTATTCTCATCCCATGCTTTTTGCAAAGTGATGTAATGATTTTTCGCTTCTGCCACAAAGGCTTGCTCATTAAAACCAGGTGGTAATTGAATGTCTGGCGTTGCACCGAAACCACTCATTCCCGCCATTGGTGAAGGCTGAACACTGTCGCGAGTCGATTCAGGCATTTCACGGAACATACCGTTTGTGCCAGCTTGCTGAGCCGCTTCTGCTGCTGCACGGCGCTTCGGAGCAATAAAGAACTTGTAAACCAAGAAGCCAATCAGAGCAAACAGCAAGATATCTCCGAATGAGATACCATCAAACGCACCGCTGCCTAATAGAGCTGCAAAAATACCACCAGCCAATAGACCGCCAAGCAGACCACCGCCTAGACCGCCCAATAGCCCTGGCTTTTTGGTGCCCGCCGCAGCCGCTGTACTGGTAGGAGTCGCAGGCGCCGCTTTAGGTTTCGCAACAGAAAAGCTTTTACCAAAGCTCTTACCGCCACCCAATTTTTTAGCATGTACGTCAGCGCTGTAAGCGCCTGCACCAATCGCTAAAACAAACGCCATCAAGATGGCATATACAGATGTTTTCACTGGTTATCTCCTATTATTTAAAATTGACTAGACCAACGGCACTGCGTAGGTCTGAAATCATGTTTCTTGCTCGCGCTCGCGCTTTTTCGGCGCCTGCTTGCAGTATTTCTTCCACGTGAACTGGGTTCGCCATTAACTCAAGATACTTTTCACGTGGCTCAGATAGTTGACCATTAATCAGAGCAAAAAGTTCCTTCTTCGCCTCACCCCATGCTATGCCATCGGCAAAGCTTTGACGCATTTGCGCGGTTTGCTCAGGTGTCGCGAACGCTTTATAAATATCAAACACGACAGAGTCTTCAGGATCTTTCACTTCACCTGGCTCTAACAAGTTTGTTTTAATTTTATTGATACCTTTTTGTAGCTTTTTTTCAGTATCAAATAATGGAATCGTATTGTTGTAACTTTTGCTCATTTTACGGCCGTCTAAGCCTTTAAGAATAGAGCCTTCTTCACCAACAACGGCTTCAGGTAATACAAAATGCTCACCAAATAAATGATTAAAACGACCCGCAATGTCTCGCGCCATTTCGATATGCTGTATTTGGTCACGACCAACCGGCACTTTGTGCGCGTTAAACGCCAAAATATCTGCCGCCATTAATACTGGGTAACAGAACAAGCCCATAGTAATACCAAAATCTGGATCTTGGCCGTTCGCAAGATTTTCATCGACAGCGCCTTTATAAGCATGGGCGCGGTTCATCAAACCTTTAGCGGTTACACAAGTCAGTAGCCAATTCAATTCTGCAATTTCTGGAATATCAGATTGACGGTAGAAAGTTGCTTTATCAGTATCTAAGCCACACGCTAGCCAGGTCGCCGCAATTTCTAAACGAGACTGTTTCACACGTTCTGGATCCTGACATTTGATCAACGCATGATAGTCCGCAAGGAAGAAGTACGATTCCGTATTTTCTTGACGGCTCGCTTCGATCGCTGGACGAATTGCTCCCACATAGTTACCTAAGTGAGGCGTTCCTGTGGTAGTGACACCGGTTAAAACAATTTCTTTTGCCATTGTTGCTACTCTTTCCTACTTTACACAATGTTTAAATGCCGCTTACCCTACCACAAAAAAACCACAGCAAGAATCACGCCGATGAATTATTTGCTCGCATTATCAATATCTTATTCAAAGTAATGCCGAATAGTAAAATATCAATGCCAAAGCTCGTCGACAAGACCAGAATAACGCTGAATACGAGTGCTGGTCGCTGCCCGAATCAATCCGCTTGATCCCCACAAGGTAAACATCTTCTTCGCTCGAGTAATGCCCGTATAAAGCAATTCTTTGGTTAATACTGGCGATGGCGTCATGGGTAATAACAAGGCAACTTGATCAAATTCAGAACCTTGGGACTTATGTACCGTCATCGCAAAGACCACTTCGAACTCACTCAAACGACTCGGTAACAAGCCGGTAAAAGAGCCATCAGGCTGCATAAACCACACACGAAGACGCTGAAACTCATCGGGCATACAAAGGCCAATATCACCGTTAAACAAGCCTAATGCCGCATCGTTTCTCGTTAACATCACCGCTTTTCCCGGATACCAAACATGGGGATCTTTTACTCGCCCACGTTGATAGAAATACTGTTCCAGCTGAGCATTCACCTTCTCGACACCAAATTCACCTTGGCGAACCGCCGTCAAAATCTGATAACGTGAAAACACCTCATAAAGCTTGGCAATATCAAAATTCTGACGCACCGCTTCCCAGTAGTCGTCATAACCTTTGGCCAAGGTCGCGATATCGGCTTTGGTTTGCCCTTCTTCTGGTGCTCGCCACTCAACATCAGCGTAATTAGACTGCAGACAACGCAAAACAGCCTGACTGTCGCCTGCGTTCATGGCTTTTGCCAAGTGTCCGATGCCACTATTAGCGTCAAAGCGATAACTGGTGCGTAACAAAGTAAGCGCTCGGCTAATTGGCGGAGCCGACGGGTTACCAAATTGCGCAAGGTTTTCTCCAGTCAAATTGGCAAGCCGATCAGCCCACTCTGGTTGGAAATAGACATTATCAATGCCATAAGATAAATCCCCAAGCACACTGCCCGCCTCCACAGAAGCAAGCTGGTCTTTGTCTCCAAGTAAGATCAATCGTCCATGGGGCGGCATCGCATCGATCAATTTCGCCATCATCGGCAAATCCACCATGGACACTTCATCCACCAGCAACACATCCAGATGCAGAGGGTTTTCTTTGTTATGTTTAAAACGGCTACGCCCAAATTCACTGCCTAATAAGCGATGCAAAGTACTGGCTTGCTCTGGAATGGCGAGCTTAACCTCATCACTTAATGGTAAATCCGCTTTGGCTTTTGAAATAGATTCCGTCAGCCGCGCCGCCGCTTTGCCTGTTGGCGCAGCAAGTTCAATACGCAGCACTTTGCCTTCCGCCATTGACTGAGCCACCAGCAAAGCCAACAACCTAGTTACCGTTGTTGTCTTCCCGGTTCCTGGGCCACCGCTGACCACCGAGAAAGGCAAGCTCGCCGCGTTGGCGACGGCGACTTTTTGCCAATCCACCTCTTCAGCTTGATTAGGAAAAAGTTGCGCTAATAAACCGGCATCCACAGCAAAAGGCGCAACAGAAAATTGCCCTTCGAGATAATTCAGTACCTGTTGCTCATATTGGAAATAACGATACAAATACAAACGCGTGCCAGCCAATACCATCGGACGCTCAGTGACGCTCTCTGCTAACGAAACCAAACGACTCGCCTGTAAGGCTTCACACCAAGCAGCAACACTCTTCACGCCGCTATTGCCTAACGCCGTTCGTAACTCGTCTAGGTCAATGCCTTCTGGTGGTCTTTGCCAAATGGTCGCCAGATCAATGCAAATATGACCTGCACCAAGATAAGCGCTGCACAAAGCACCGGCGATATGAACAGCACTATGACCTTGGTCAGGATTGCCTTCTTTGACGTGTTGAGCCAATTGCTCAATCCACTGGCAATCAATCGCTCGCAATACGCCTTTGGCCTGCCAATCTGACAAACTGAATGATGTTACTACCGGAGAATTTTCCTCAAGCGTTTTTTCATTGAGAGAGTCGAGCAAACCTAGCTGATTAGAAAAGTCCATATTGCACCGCCTCGTTATTTTCTGGCTTATCTCTTTCTCCACTAAACAGTTTGTCTAAAGCGGTTAAATGCTCAAGACTTAAACGGCTTTGGAAAATGCCTGTTTGCTGTTCTGGCTGCATGCCGCGCAGGAACAAATACACCACGCCGCCAACATGTTTGTCGTAATCATAATTTGGCAAACGCTGCTTCAACAAGCGATGCAAAGCCAAGGTATAAAGTTGATATTGCAAGTCGTATCTGTGCTCGGCGATGGCGTGAACTAGCTTGTCTGGCTCGTAATCGGCAAAGTCGTCACCCAAGTAATTCGACTTATAATCCAGCACGTAATAACGACCTTGGTATTCGAACAGTAAATCGATAAAGCCTTTTAACATGCCTTTTAATGGACGATCCTGAATCATCGGTGCGACTCTCGACACCACATCATGCTCACGAGAAATACGATCCAGCTGCAAGGCGTTCATGCCCGTCACCGGAATAAAAAATTCCATCTCTTTGCGACAAGCAGACGGCGCCAAACTCCCCAGACTCATCCCCGCCATTAACTCGGTGTTAACGATATCAGGCAACCATTCGCTCAATACGTCTTGCCAGTCATCGAAACCCTGACGCTGATAGAAATCGGCCATCAGCTTATGGTGACTGGTTTTTAATAAATCTTTAAAGCTTGGATTAGCAGACACATCATGCAGCGCTTTGCCTTCCAGCGTGTCATGCAAGAACGTCCCAGGCTTTGCGCCTTTGGGAAAGCTGAAACGATTTTGTTGTGGTTCCTTTTGTTGTGGTTCCAATGGCGACTCAGGCACTTCCATATTGTCCAGCAAAGGATCGACAAAACGCGTCATCTCATCCAAACCGGGCACACTTTCATCGTGATGTTCTTTGTCTTCCACCACCAGCGAGGAATAACTGCCGACCCACCAATCACGTTCCACACGACCAGTAAAATTTCGTGCATGAGGTTCGATCAATTCGTCCTGCACCTTATTAAAAGCCGCCATTTTGAATCGTGGTAAACGCTGTGGTTCTTCAGGCAAATCCAATAACTGCATTTGACCGTCTTGATAACGCTCACAAAGACGTTCGATACTTGGATACAAATCGCCAGCCTCAAGCGACTCGCCTTCGCCAATCAAAGCACCAACACCACTAAGATGAACATCCGACATGGCACCACGCGTCTTATTAGACTTTTTGCCCACTTCCATAGAACCAATAAAACAGGCCTCTTTGGAGCGGGTTAACGCCACATAAGCCAAACGAATTTCTGCCGCGTACAGCTCTTCTTTGTGCTGCTCGGTTTGCGCTTCATCAGGATCAATGGCAATCCACAGTTGCTGCTGCGCATCATGATACAAAGCGGAACTGTCCTGATCATGATATGGCGTAAACGCGAAAGGCAAATAAACTATTGGATATTCCAAGCCCTTACTTTTGTGAATGGTAACAATCCGCACCAATTCTGCATCGGTTTCAAGGCGAATCTTTTGCTCGTCACTGTTGCCATTGGGGTTTTGAATCGCCAACCTGAGATAACGTAAAACGCCTTCTTTGGAATCCAACTCAAGAGACTTCTGCTGTAGTTTTTCGGTCAAATGCAGAAAATCGGTCAAGCGACGTTCGCCACCAGTATGACTGAGCATATTCGCCGCCAAGGCAACGTCCTGCATAAACTCACGTAACATGGGCAACAAACCTTGCTTGTCCCAGAGTTCCAAATAATCTCGGAACGCTTGCCCCCATTTCTCATACACCACGTCATCGTGATTTAACGTATCCAAGTCTTCCAGTGACCAATCGACCAAGCTGGTCGCCAAGGCCGAACGCAGTTTACTTTCTTGTCCATTGGATAAGATCGCCGTCAGCACGATCAATAATTCTCGTGCCTCGACCGTTTCAAACACCGAACCTTTGTCACTCAAATACACACTGGCGATGCCGCGCTGACGCAATGCATCTTTCAAGGCATTCGCTTGGCTAAAGTTAGTCACCAATAAGGCAACATCTTTTGGTCGCACGCCTTTGCCATCAATAAGCGCAGAGCCTTGCTGCCCTTCTAGCAACAACTCATGAAGATGCGCCGCGCAGGACTCCGCCATGGTTTGACGATATTCTTTGGCGGAAACTGGCTCGTCACTGCGTTGATACAAAAACTGCAATGCGGCTTGCGTTTGACCCTGTCGAGAAAAACCACCCGCCACGCCACGGTCTTGTACTTCAACAAAGGGAATCCCGGTGACGCGAAAGGGTTCCGCTTGCGTAGTAAAAAGCCCATTCACCGACTGAATCATTGCCGCAGAAGAACGGTAATTGGTTGCCAAAGAATACACGCTGTCGACACGTTTTTTTGCTGCCAAATAGGTGTAAATGTCCGCGCCACGAAAAGCATAAATCGCCTGCTTTGGATCACCAATCATGATCAAGCCTAAGGTATTTTGATCAACAGTCGCTGGTGCATAAATGGTGGAGAAAATCCGATACTGCACCGCATCCGTATCTTGAAATTCGTCGATCAAAGCAATCGGATAAAGATGACGAATGCGTTCGGCTAATTTGCCCGCTTCGTCTTTCGTTAGCGCCACATCAAGAGAAGTTAGCAAATCGGTAAAGGTCAGCGATTGCGTGCTGCGCTTCCAGCGTTTCATGCGTTCTTGGGTTTGCTGCCAAAGCTGAGTTAGCAACACCGCTTTTAATCGCCCCGCATTGGGAAAGCTTTCACGCAAAGACTGCACCAAGCCAAAAAATTCGTGAGCCGGCAAATCGCCGCCTTTGCTCAATCGACTTGCGTGTTCATTGCTATCAAATTTCTCAAGGCTTTTATCTAGTTCAAAACGCGTCGAGTTCGCCCATTGCGTCATGGCTTGAATGTCTTTCGACGGATCTTTGCGCCAAAAAGTGCGTTTAATGCCACTGCGCTCAAGGGCATCAATAATATCTTGCGACTGAGCGAGCCACATGGCACGAACCGCTGCCATGGTTTGTTGAGCCTGACTTAGCGCACTTTCCCAATCGTAATCTGGCACGGCAATTTTGGCGTCAGGCTGGTTATTCAATAAATATAAGTCTTTCAACAAAGCATCTGGATTCGACCAAATCGGCTGAATCAAGGCGGCTTTGGTGTCGTCCATCGGATAAAACACACTGCGCCAAACGTCTTTCACCGCCATAGACAATGGGGCTAACTCGTCAGTCTCAATGGTTTGTTGGAACAACATGCGGCTTTCAAAAGCGTTTTGACTCAGCATACGCTGACAAAAGCCATGAATGGTAAACACCGCGGCTTCGTCCATTTGCTTTTCGGCATACAGTAGCTTTTCTATGGCGCCTGCACTTTGCTCGGCTGACATTTGCGCCATCCAATCCGCCAGAAACACATCGCTGCTTTCGCCTTGTAATAAGGCTTTTCGCGCGGCACGTATGCGTCCACGAATCCGTGCTTTTAGTTCGGCGGTAGCGGCTTCGGTAAAAGTCACCACCAAGATTTGATCCACCGTTAGCGGTTTATCTAAATCTCTACTATTTCCAGATAAAGGCTGCCCAGTCGGCACCAGCAAGCGCAAATACAAGTTCGCAATGGTGTAAGTTTTCCCTGTACCCGCGCTGGCTTCGATTAGGCGTTTGCCAAACAATGGGAAGTTTAAGGCGTTTAGCGGCTCAGGAATCATGTTCAAGGCTTCTGCATTAACAGAAACTAGGTCGTTAGAAAGACTCATTCCATCACCTCCAAATGACGATGCATGGGCAACCAGATTTGCTCACACAAGGCGACAAACTGCGCTTTTTGGCGATTTAAATCAGGGAAATAGCGCTGCCAATAAGCATCGTCCACTTCACTGCGAGTAAAGGCGCTACTGTTGTCTTGATACAGTTTCAATGCTTGCTCCCAAGCAATATCCGCGTCTTCTTGCGTTTTGCTCGAACAATAGCTTTTGCACCATGCATCTGCGCTTTTGGCTGGCAAAGCAATCGGCTGACACAAGCCTTGCTGCAACAAAGCAAGCATGTTGTTTAAATGTTCTTGGGCATCGTTTGGTGGAATGATAATAAAACTGTGCTGAAGCAACTTGCCGGTTTTGGTCAGATTAATAAGGTGATGCTGTTTTGGCGTACCTTGGGCGCACAATGCCAAATGCTCAATCCACGCCTGCATTTTTTGATGAGCGGATAAGTCCCCAATGCGATAAGACAAACGCGTCGTCGCCGTTGGTAAATCCAACCACGCCTGCAAAACAAGACTGCCAAGGGTTAAATTTACTTCAATAGGCGCACATTCCTCCAACGCATAGCCCTGTAACACAGACAACAACTGACGACATTGACCACGACTCTGCTGCAAAGACAAACGCCCTAACGCGCCGTAAGGCAAGGCCCCCGTTAAGGACAAACGCTCAACAAACGAATCTTCATCGTCTTTTAGCATGGCTTGTAGCAAGCCTTCACGCAATTGATAGCCCGCCAAGCCATCTAATGCGAATGGCTCGTCCTCTTTTTCTTCCTCTTCTGGCAAGCTCAAATAGGCTTTTAATCTGCGCTGAGTAAAGTAACGCGCCGGATGTCCAATAAAACGCGACAACTCATCAAGAGCCAGCTCCAATCTTGGCTGCTCTAAACCATCCAGTGGAAGAAACGCTTGTGGCTCATTGTCCACCGGAACACTTAATAACGCCGGTAACCATTGATCGTCATAGCTGTATAAGCGTGTATCAAACTGAACGGCCGATTGTTGCGATTGAACGTAATAAGCGGCATTAAAAGGCTGCAACGGATGCTCAAGAATCAGTCGCTCTAACAAGGCTTTCTGCGCCTCGTCTGGCGCCAATGTTTGGTCGCCGTCAAACACACAACTCTGCCCGATGTATTCCAACAACTCACTGACTAAAATAGACGCATTCTTTTCGCTGTTATCTTGAATACTGCGACCCACATAACTGATATAGAAACAATCTCGCGCCGACATTAAGGCTTCGAGAAACAAGTATTTGTCGTCTTCTCGTCGGCTTCGATCGCCGCTGCGATATTGCCCGACCATCAAATCAAAGCCCATTGGTGCGACGCTTCGAGGATAATCCCCCTCGTTTAAGCCCAACACACAAATGACTTTAAACGGCACCGAGCGCATGGGCATCAAGGTGCAAAAGTTGACTCGCCCCGCTAGGAAACGCTGTCCGCCTTGGGACTCTTGCAACAATGGCGAGAGCAACTGACGGATTACTTGCTGATCCAATGGCGCATCAAAATGCGCTTGCTGCCACTGCAGCGTTAACGCATCAAGCTGCTTACTCAGCAGCACCTGAAAGGCATCGTCTTCGTCCACCAAAAAGAAGCGTTCCGCTAAGTAATACAAGGTCGAAATCCATTCTTTCGGCGCAAGGGATTCCATTAACTTGGCTTGTGCATCGTTAATGGCAACCAAAAATTCCGCCAATTTCCCCGCCACCGAGGCTTCTAACCCTTCTACATCGCCATAACTTAATGTGTCTTGCCAAATATGATCGTGTCCCATGGCATAACCCAACAACATGCGGCGCACGCCATTCAGCCAAGTATGGGATTCTTGTATGGGCAAGTCATGCTGTTGAGCCGTGTTGCCATCCAACCCCCAACGAATGCCAACTTCTGTAGACCATTGGCGAATACGCGCTAACTCGTCGGCGGTTAATTCAAAACGCGCCAACACCGCAGGCACTTCTAATACGCTGATCAATTCTGACAAGGTGAAACGACTTTCGCCCAAACCAAGCAAATACAAATAGGCATCGACAATCGGGTTTTCCATGCCGCCAGATTGGTCAATCAAGGCAAAGGGAATCTGTTTTCTGCCCTGAGCACTGCCTTTAACAGCACCGCTCTTTTTTTCACCCCCAAAAATCGCCTTCACAAACGGGCTGTAGGTGTTGACGTCCGGTAACATGACGATGATGTCTTTTGGCGTTAAGCTCGGATCGCTCTCGAACATTTGCAACAGCTGATCATGCAAGACTTCCACTTCCCGCAATGGGCTATGACAACGATGAACACGAATACTTTGATCACCCACTGCGATAGCGTGACGATATTCCGCATTAGCGATACTGGCGTCTCTTTCTTGTTTCGAACCATGGTTTTCTAGGGTCAATACATCTTGCTGAACCCATTGCAGTAACCCAGTCGATTGCTCACTACGATAATCTTCGAACACTTCCAGCTCGTTATCGGCCATCTCTTGCAGCTGAGCAATGTAGTCTCGACCCAAACGCCCCCAACTTGCCAACAGCGGATTAGCATCAAGATGCAAGGTATCCGTACTCAAACCTGGCTTGAGGGTTTGGCGTTTTATTTCTCGGCCCAAATAATGTTTATCGACCACATCACCCCAATAAAAACGACAAGGGTTCTGCAAAAACAGATGCACATCAATCCAGCCAGAAGCGGCCAACACACGAAGAGATTCCAGCGTATTTGGCGGCAAGGAAGACACGCCAAAAATAAAGATTCGCTCAGGAACGCCGACCGGTCGCGCAGAGGATTGAGTCTTGTCATGCAAGGCCTCAATAAGATTCCCCCGATGATACAAGGAAGTTCCTTGTTGACTGACATCAGCCACCAGATCACGCCATAAAATAGCCTGCCAAGGTTGCTGCTCAAAGATGGCTTTCAGCTTGGGGTCTTGCGCTTCGCCACCCTCCCAACTCTTAATCCAATCAGGGCGATACACCAGATATTGGTCATAAATATCGGCAATGCTGCTGCATAACTGGAAGCGTCGAATTTGTGTATCGTCTTCTTCCAAATACCAACTCAGCGCTTGGAATTCGGGTTCGTGTAAGCGTGCGTCCAGCAAACGCATTAAACGCCATACCAAGAAAGGCTTATTAAATTCACTTTGCGCCGGAATATCGTCTAACGTTTGCGCAAAGGTTTGCCAAACAAAGGTAGAAGGCAGAGGAAACACCAAACCTGCGGCAATGGAGTGCGACTCAGCCAAGAACATCTTCAGCCACTGCGCCATACCGGGGTTTTGTACCAATATATGCTCATCATCAAACGGATTTTCTGGCGGCGAAACAGCCAAAATCTTCGCAAGCAACACGGCCAAATCCTCTAGACGGTTACTTGTGTAAAGTTGAAACATGCACGAATCCTAGGCTTATTCAAATGAAAACAAGCCTAACCTCGGAAGAGATAAAAAAGAAGAACAGAATTTGATAAATAATAAAGGAAATTGGTGGAGCTAAGCGGGATCGAACCGCTGACCTCTTGCATGCCATGCAAGCGCTCTCCCAGCTGAGCTATAGCCCCACAAAACGCGTAGCGTAAGTGGACAGTGTGTCCTGGGTGATGTTTTTATAGACCACTTATTTAGCAATAAGTGGTGGAGCTAAGCGGGATCGAACCGCTGACCTCTTGCATGCCATGCAAGCGCTCTCCCAGCTGAGCTATAGCCCCTAAAAACTGGCGAGGATTTTAGGAGTCTCCAACAATACTGTCAACCTTTTTTCTTTAGCATCAATCTTTTAAACGGATTTTTAGAAAGGTTAATATAAGAAACATTGAATAAAACCCACCTATTATGCTTTTATGTCTGCTCCATCAAACTAAACGATAGCGTTTAAAAACAAGAACGATTCACACAGAGAGACACAATGATCGAATTTCCAGCGGTATTAAATGATCTTATGATGGCTCAGCAACCCATACTCAAAAGAACAAAAGATATTTTTGGGTATGAGCTATTATTCCGCGGAAAGGATGCCCTCCATGCAAACATCTCCGATGGTCAAGTTGCCACCAGTCAGGTACTGGTCAATTTGTGCATTGGCATTACCCATTTAGAATCCCAGTTAAGAAAGCCTTTCTTTATCAACATGACAACCGAACTCATGCTGTCGGACGCTTTCTTCCCAATCGATCCAGACACCGTCTATATCGAAATTCTTGAGAACCAAAAAATTACTGCTGAGTTTCTTGACGCCGTCAAAAAATGGCGATCAGCAGGGTACCGGTTTGTTTTAGACGACTATCAGTTTGACAGCGATTACCAAGCATTATTACCTTACGTCTCAATTGTTAAAATAGACGTCCTTCTCACACCGCCCAGTGATTACATAAAAGAAATCAATGAACTGAAATCAGAAGGCCTTATCATATTGGCCGAAAAGGTCGAAGATTCAGCCATGTTTGAACTCTGCAAACAACTTGGATTTGACTTATTTCAAGGTTACTTTTTGCAACGCCCTGAATTGATAAAAGGCAAAAAAATTGATTCAACCACCAGCGGTGCTATTGCGCTCGTCAATGCCCTGCAGGATCAAGACATCAGCATTGAAGAAGTTACTCGCCTGGTGACTAAAAACCCTAAGCTGTCTTACCAACTGCTGCGTATTCTTAACAGCCCCGTCTGTGGTATTGCTAAAACCGTGACATCAATAAAAGAAGCCATTGTCTTTCTTGGATTAGCACAGTTAAAAAAATGGGCCCTACTGATTACACTCACCTCCTCAACCGACCAACCGCAGTCGCTTTTAAAAGTGCTATTAACACGCGGACGTTGCTGCCAACTGCTGGCTGAAAATACACACTCTAAACGGGCAGACTCAGCCTTTATGGTGGGATTATTATCTGGCATAGACGCTGTTTTTCATTTGGAAAAAACCGTCGTACTCAATGAGATTGCTTTAGAGAAAGATTTGCTCGACGCCATTATGACCCAATTGGGTGAGCTCGGGGCGTATCTCACACACACACTAAGCTGTGAAGATCAAAACTGGTGCAGCATCGATGCCATGACCGCCGATGAAAGAACGGCCCTGAACAGGGCATTTTTGGACGCCATGGTATGGGCCGATGAGGTCATGACCTCCATTCATTAAAAAATACGCATTTATTTTGTGTTAATTGATTGACTCTTATGTAAAAAACCATAGAATACGCTTCACCTTTTTCAAGGCCAGTGTGGTGGAATTGGTAGACACGACGGATTCAAAATCCGTTGCCTTCGGGTGTGGCGGTTCGAGTCCGCCTACTGGTACCAACAATAAAAAGGCGCTTACTACGGTAAGCGCTTTTTTTTTGCCTTTCAGAAGGCGTTATTCATCAAATCCGTGCAATACATAATCCGGAAGATCCTCTTCTTTTGGAATCGGTGTTGAGCGACCGGTTTCATCAATGGCAACAAACTTAAACATTCCTTCGGTCACTTTTTCACGCTGACCAATACGCCCACGACGAACCCAAGCCTCCACCAAAATATTCATAGAGGTACGACCCACGGATTCTACTCGGGTATACACCCCTAAAATATCCCCTACTTTGACTGGTCGAATAAAACTCATACCATCCAATGCCACCGTCACTACCCTAGACTGAGCGCGTTGACCTGCACATATGCCTGCCGCAATGTCCATTTGGGATACTACCCACCCTCCAAATATATCACCGGAAGGGTTAGTGTCTCCTGGCATAGCCACCGTTCTTGTCGTGAGACGACCTTTTGCTCTTTCTTCCAGCTCAGCTTTCTCTTTCATTTTTTCGCCCCAACATAATTTTCTTCTTATCCGTTACAACGACGCTTTTTCTACCACGTTGACATTGTGTCTACTTTTCATCAAAAATCACCCTGTTTTTTGCTATTACCCTATCAACACTGTGTTTATTCGTAAAAATACCATGCATTTAAATGAAATATTGATACATTAGACAAGGGATGAAATACAGACTTTGATGAGGAAATCTAAATGGGTAAGGTACATTTTGTTGGTGGAGAGAAAGGCGGTGTTGGTAAGTCGATGACAGCGCGAGTATTGGCGCAATATTACATTGATAAAGATCAGCCTTTTTTAGGTTTTGATTGCGACTCCTCTCATGGCACCTTTTCACGCTTTTACAGTGAGTTCTCTTCCCCCATCGTCATCGGCGAAGAAGACAGCTTGGATGGCATGCTGGCTGCGGTGGAAGAATACCCAGAACGTGACCTAATTATTGATCTTGCGGCTCAAGCCGCTGAACCTTTAGGCCAATGGATTGAGGAAACGGACGTTTTCGGACTGCTTGATGATCTTGGTTATCAAGTGTGCCTATGGCATGTAATGGACGATGGTGCTGACTCTGTCACCTTATTGGATGCCCTGCTTGAACGCTACCCCCAAGAATCGGTGGATTTTATCGTCGTACAAAATTTAGGGCGAGGCAGTGATTTTTCCCGCTTTAAGAAATCAGACACCTATAAAAAAGCGGAAGAACGTGGCGCACTCCTAATTGAGCTACCCAAATTACAGAGTAAGCTAACGCAAAAAATTGACTTTAATAACAGCAGTTTTTGGGCCGTCGCCAACGACAAAGGCATCATGAATATTGCTGAACGTCAGCGCATGAAAGTCTGGCTGCGCAATACCTACGAACAGCTTGCCCAGCTTGGCTAGCCGCTTACTGCGCACCCAGCAATGTTTAAATTAACGCACATTTAAAACTAAACGGGGATCATTGAAATATCCCCGTTTTCATTTTAACGAAGAACTAAAGATCTAATTCGCGTTGTTTCTCCTCAGAAGCCAAGGTACTTTGCTGAATCCATGGTGAAATGGTAGAACCTTGAATAATGATAGAGAAAATGACCACCACATAAGTGATCACCACCATGACATCATGAAGGTCGAAACCGCCAACATTGACACTATCAGATGGAATCGCCGCCGCCATAGCAAGCGCCAACCCTCCCCTCAAACCACCCCATGTTAAAATTTTAACCGAATGCTTGTCGTACTCTTTAAAACGTCTAAAAACAAGGTATGGCGTACTTACGCTGATAAAACGAGCCAATAAAACAACCGGTATCATAATGATACCCAACCCAATGATCTCCCACGTTATCGGAATCGTCACAATCAACATACCAATAATGAGGAATAATAAAGCATTCAAAAAACTGTCTGTGGCGTGCCAGAAATCTTTCACGTAACGCGTACCATGGGGGCCGTTGCGCTCAGACGCCTTGGCGCGAGTAATGTTTCCAAGCAATATACCGCTTGTCACCATAGCCAAGGCACCAGAGATCTCCCAAATATTCGCTAGAGCAAACCCCGCCGATGGAATAGTCAGCGTTACCAATAAACGAATATTCATATCCTTACAGTTGATAATGATAAAATGCCCAACGACAGCAATCACTAAACCATAAGCTATCCCACCAATTGCATCCACTAAAAACAATTCGGCGACGTCATGAAAAGTCGCCTCCGTACCATGAAATGCCACCGCAAAAATGGTCGTAAAGATGACCAATCCAACGCCATCGTTAAAAAGCGACTCACCCTCAATCTGTACGGCAATGCCTTCAGGCGCCCCCATTTGCTTAATGATTGCCAACACCGCAATTGGATCGTTCGGACTGATGAGAGCACCAAAGAGCAAGCAGTAGATAAAAGGTATGGGGAAATTTAACAACATGAATAAATAGTAACTGACGTAACCGATTATAAAAGTGGAGACCAACGTCGAAAAAAGCACTAATGTGGTAATTTCCCAACGCTGTTTTTTCAATGCATTAAGGTCTATTTCCAAGGCACCCGCAAACAGGAGAAAACCCAACATCCCCTCTAAAAGGAGTTGATTAAAATTAATACTCGCGACTATCTGCGTAATAAACAACGCTGTTTCATCGCCTAACATTTTCACTGCAACAATAAGCAACAAAGAGATCACAACCGATCCTGTTGTTATGGCTATGGTTGTCTGCATTTTCAGCACAAACTGATTTGTAAAAGCAATAAAAATAGCTAACGCTGATAGAAAGCAGATGAGATACCAAACATTCATTGGGTAACCTTACAAAAAGAGTGGTTGGAAGAATAGCTCGAAGTCAAGCTCCGAAATTCACTGCGACATAATATTCTTCAACAAGACCACTGTCACTTACTTAATTACAAATAAGTTCCCAACTCATGAAAAAAATATTTTCTTGTAATATAGTTACAAAAGAAGGCAAAACAAGGAAAGCTAGATGATTGCAGATGAAGCATTTCCTGAACATAGGTATAATTTGGGCCATCTGATTTTTATGTAATTTAATAACATCGTTTGGAGCAACCTTATGGCAACACCTTCTCAGCACGATTTGCGTAATGATTTTCGAGCATTACTGGCAAGTGGGCAATGTTATTATACGGCGTCTACTTTCGACCCCATGTCTGCTCGCATAGCAGCTGATTTAGGGTTTGAAGTGGGCATACTAGGAGGCTCAGTAGCGTCTTTACAAGTTTTAGCCGCACCCGATTTTGCCCTGATCACATTAAGCGAATTCACGGAACAAGCGACCCGCATTGGCCGTGTTGCGCGCTTACCCATCATTGCCGATGCGGATCATGGATACGGAAATGCCCTCAATGTCATGCGCACCATTGTTGAACTTGAACGAGCAGGCGTAGCGGCATTAACCATTGAAGACACTCTATTGCCTGCAAAATACGGCCATAAGTCAACGGATTTAATTCCTGTTGAAGAAGCAGTGGGAAAACTCAAAGCCGCAATAGAAGCCCGCATTGACCCCGTGATGAGCATTATTGCCCGTACCAATGCAGGTCAGCTGACCATAGAAGAAACGATTCAGCGCGTTAAAGCCTATCAATCGGTTGGCGTAGATGGTATTTGTATGGTGGGCATCAGAGATTTCGCGCACTTGGAAGAAATCAGTCAACACATCTCAATCCCTATCATGTTGGTGGCTTACGACAACCCAGAACTTCGCGATCGTAAACGCTTAGCAGAAAATGGCGTGCGTATCGTAGTGAATGGGCATGCGGCCTATTTTGCAGCCATTAAAGCCACTTATGATTGTTTACGAGAGCAAAGAGGTATTGCCGAAGGGACGTTGAATGCCTCAGAACTGTCGACACGCTATTCTACTTTGGAAGAAAACCGTGTTTGGGCAAACAAATACATGGATGTGCAAGAATAACCCCCATGATCGTAAGGGAACCTGTAAAATGCCAATCGATGTAGTAACTAGAAACAACGTCAAAATATCAGGTTCTGGCGAACAAACCATTATCCTAGCCCACGGTTTTGGCTGTAACCAGTCTGTGTGGCGCTTTATGGTTCCCTTGCTCGAAGAAAAGTACCGTGTTATCCAGTTTGATTATGTCGGTTGTGGCAATTCAGACTTCTCAGCTTACAAAGAAGCGCGTTATTCTGGTCTTGAAGGATACGCGTTAGACATTATTGAAATCTGTGATGCTCTGTCGTTGACGCAGAGCATCTTTGTTGGTCACTCGGTAAGCTGCACCATAGGTTGGATAGTGGCACAGCAACGCCCCGAGTTGTTTTCCAATATGGTGGCCATTTGCCCTTCCCCTTGCTTTTTAAATATTGATGCGCAATACCAAGGCGGCTTTGAAAAAAGCACATTGGAAAAATTAATTGACCTCATGCGCAAAGACTTTATCGGCTGGGGAAATTACTTAGCGCCTCTTATCGCAAAAGAAAGCATACTTCACCCTGAGTCGCAATCCAAAAGCGAGGGAACAGTGCTAAATGAAATACTGACCACCTTTTGCTCCAATGACGTCATTTATTCAAAACCTTTTGCTTCGGCGACCTTCTTGTCGGACTACCGTCATTTGCTACCACAAGTGACGACGCCAAACTTAGTTCTGCAAAGCGCAAACGATGTCTTAGTCGCTACCTCTATTGGCCAATACACTCAACAAAATCTACCTAACGCAATGCTTGAGATTATCGAAGCAAGCGGGCACTGCCTGCATTTGAGCCACCCCATGCATGTCGTTACCTGCTTAAACGCATTTGTTGAAGAGCACACTGCTGTGCTTACAATATCTCAGTAATAACCATACTGATCCATATGATTAAAACGCACTAAATAATGCGTTATTACTGAAAATAGCGAGCTATTTCCTGAGTTAAGTTGGTTATTACTTGTTCTGACCAGCTTTGAGATAAGGCTTTGACCATACTTTGATAACCATCAGATTGCATGTTATTAGTAGCGTTAAAGGTATCAGCAAGCAGCAACTCGCCCGTTTTCGTGGCCATGTACCAGCGCCCTGAAATCATGGTTACCCCTTCTAAATCCGCAAAAAAAGTATCTATTTCAACATGCAGCTCATAGGCATCTTGAGGAAAAAAAGCCTGCGTATTTACCCAGGTAATATCCGGCAGTGCGGATTCCAATCGCTGCTGAATCAATCGACCTAATTGAGAAGATAAGGGCTCAGCCCATAGATTGTTTTTTGAGCGATGCACCTGACCTTGTCGAGTCACTAGCACCATTTCATTGCCTACAAGATAATTTGCCATACTCACCGGCATCAGTTGTATAAACACGGGGTTCGTTGACTGCACTCTCACGGTGGACAGAGCTTCATCGGTCAGTAGGTACTCTTTACTTGGTGAAACCGGTGTCGCGCACCCCACCATCAACCAGGCGATAACGCCCCAAACAAACAAGCGTAAACTCATTCTATGCATGTATCCCTCGTGTATTTTATCTTACTAATATCTGCCTTATTGGGCCGCTCTTGGCTGAACATCTGTTTGCGGCTTACTGTCAAAAATTAACGTGTTAGGATTTTCTCGCAATTGGCGCAGCAGTGGTTGCAGTTCGTTTAGAGTACGGTTTAATAGCACCATATTCTCTCGGACTGGACGCCCTATCTGACCACTGGCCTGATAGGTTGCCAGCGTACGATTCAGCTCAGTAATGGCATCAGACAATGTTTCAGGAAGGGCCTGCGTTTCGGATTGATCCAATAATTGCTTCACAGCCTCACTCATTAGTTGCAACTGTCGTAAGGTTTCATCTGCGCTACCCATCGTTTGATTAAGCTGCTCAAAGGTTTCCTTTAATGGCACCTGCACAAGAGTGTCAAGAACCTGTGAAATCTGATTTTCAATTCCTGCCAGCGTCGTAGCGCTGGTTGGAAACACTTGATAGCCCGCCACTGTTATTAAGGAATGGCTAGGAGGATTATCAATAAAATCCAAGCTAATCACTTTTGCTGCGTTTAGATAGTTCCCAATCTCCAGTCTCGCTCTTAGCCCTTGTTTGATAAAACCAGGGACTCTTTCCCGCCACTGGTTAATCACCTCCTGCTCCGATGTAGCAGACGAATCTAAGCGCTGGGGCTCAATACGAGCCAGCACAGGGATAACCGGTCTCTGATAAGACGCTAATGCCTCTAATGGAATTCCCGTAAAAGGCACCTCTAACACAGTGCCCACTCTCACACCACGAAACTCCACATCGGCCCCTGCCGCAAGCCCACTGACATTGGCATCAAATAAAAAAACGTACTCAATCGTATTGCTAAACACATGGTTATCAGCTTCATCTTTTGAGGCAAATAAACGAAAGGAGGTTAAATCTGTTATCGGGCGCCCAGGCGTTCGGCTTTCTCCAGAACCAAAAGAGATACCACCGGATAACAAGGTTTCCAATGAGTCTAGCTTAACCTCGAACCCTTGCACCGAACTTTTAAAAGACAAGCCCGGCGTGATCCAAAACTGTGTTGAGTCGTTTATCAAAGCATCATAGGGCGGTGTAACAACAACACGATAGGTGATTTCGCCAGACGCGGTATCGAATCCGACCTCTTCTACATAGCCCACATCGTACCCACGAAAATGCACGACAGTGCCAACATTTAATTTAGCGCTGTTTTCACTGTGCAAAAACACACGTAGACCTTCGTTTTTGGTGGATAGTGGCGGCTGGCTCAACAGCGTAAACTGCCGAATCTCTTGCCCTTCATCACTCGGCGCCATATCAATATAAGCACCAGACAATAAGGTGCCTAAACCACTCACGCCTTCTCTGCCAATTCGAGGTTTTACCACCCAAAACTGGGTACCTTCCCGCAGCATTTTTTGCGTTCCTTGATTCATCCGCACTTGCACGACGGCTTTCTCATAATCTTCACTCAAACGAATATCAATCACTCTTCCCACATCCACATTGCGAGCCTTTAGTTTTGTCTGACCCGCTTCCAACCCCTCTGCATTAGGCGCTATTAATGTAATAACAGGACCTTGGCTAGCCCAGTTTTGATACAACATCCAGCTCGCCACCAAAATGGCGATGAGTGGTACCAACCAAATGGAGTTAAAATGTACCCGCTTGAGGCGCTCAACGTTAGTGACACGCTTCGTCATAAGGTTTCTCCGCTGAGTCTAAATAAGAGGAATTCGCAGTCTTGTCCCACAATAAGCGTGGATCAAATGTCATGGCTGCCAGCATGGTAAAAACGACCGTTGCTGCAAAAGGCAAAGCCGCCGGACCCGGAGAAATAGACACCAATTCCCCTAGCTGTACCAACACAGTCAACACCGCCACGACAAAAATATCGATCATCGACCAACGCCCGACCAATTCAGTGATTCGATACAAACGGATTTTTTGCCGAGTTTCGCGCTCTGTCGGGTAATAGTATTGCCAACACAGCCAGCTCAACGACAAAATCTTTGCGATGGGTATTACCACACTGGCCAAAAAAATCACCATCGCCACTGGATATGACCCAAGAGACCACAGCAATAGCACCCCTCCTACCAAGGTGGAAGATTCACTGCTGCCTAAAAACGTCGTCTGCATGATAGGAAAAAAATTAGCAGGAAGAAACATCACCGCCGCGGCAACAAGTAAGGCTATCGTGCTAGACAAACTGTGAGGACGTCGGCTATGAACAGAGTGACCACAACGGACACAACGACGCTCCGCTCCATTCAATACTAGGCCACAGAAATGACAACCAACAAAACCTAACTGGCGAGCCGTTTGCCCACTGTTAAACGACACCTTATCCGACAACATTTGGTTTGAAGGCACTTGATCTACAGGCACTTGACCTAAAGACACTTGACGCCATAACCAACGCCTGTCTATCAAACTAACGGTTTTTAACAAGAGCACCGCGTATACACAGAAAGCAAAAAACGACAGATCAAACCTCACCTCTGAAAAGCTGTCCATTTTTATCAGCGCCACCAAAGCACCAATCAGAAAAACATCCAGCATCAACCACGGCTGAAGGGCAACGATCCAACGAATAAAATAGCTTTGAAAAAACGGTTTCAGAATAGCGTAACGAAAAGACGTCACCAAAAAGACCACAGACACCAGATAAACAACAGGAAAGACAAACAATGCCAAACTGATCAGAATCCCCAGCACCAAAAAATCCTGTTGGATCAGCACTTCCACTAGATCAAATAACGTAACACTGCGTGACGCACCACTACTGGAAAAACTCAGGAAAGGAAAAGCCGACGCAAACACCAACATAAAAAGCGCTGAACAGCTGGCTACCACAAGACGCCCAGCGCCCTGTTCATGTACGTTCACAACGACACACCCACATTGGGCACAACGTAAACGCTGACCACGCTCGGACGCCGCCAAAGAATGTAGGGTATCACATTGATCACAGGCCGTGATGTTGTCATGTAAGGATGCTTGACTCATATATTCCTGCACAGTGGCTTTATATACATCCAAAAAACCAAATTAAAATGTATCACAGCAATATGACACATTTTCAGCCATCAAACAGAAAAACGTTAGGGCCTCTTGCTTTTTTGAGGGCCTTTGCCTTTTACAGGACGCTGGCCCGTGGCACTGGGTTTTCCCGCTGGACGCTTGCTGTTGCCGGTCGGACGTTTGCTATTGCCAATTGGATTTTTACCATCAGCAAAAGGCCGCTTATCTTTGCTTTTCGGATGTTTAGTATTGGCGGTGGACGATGACTTTGGCAGTGGTTTTTTCGAGGGCTTTGCCGTTGTGTTGGCGCGTGTATTTTTTCGCGGATTAGACGATTTTTTCGTTGCAGGATTCGCTTCAGAGGAAGAGTCCTCAATGGATTTAAGCAATACGGCGAGCTCTTTTTGCGTTAAATCACGCCAATCGCCCACAGGCAAACCTTTCAAGCTCACATTCATAATACGGGTACGTTCAAGCTTTACTACCTCGTAGCCAAAATGCTCACACATACGACGAATTTGTCGATTCAAACCTTGCACCAAGGTGATGTTAAAAACATTGGCCGCCACTTTTGTCACAGGGCACTTCTTGGTCATGGTCCCCAAAATAGGCACACCACCCGCCAAACCCGCAATAAAATCATCGGTAACGGGTTTGTTGACCGTCACCACATATTCTTTCTCATGATTGTTGCCCGCGCGCAATACTTTATTAACCAGGTCTCCGTTGTTGGTCAAAAAGATCAACCCCTGAGAATCTTTATCTAAACGACCAATCGGGAAGATACGCACACCGTGACTGACAAAATCAACAATGTTATTGCGCTCAGAACTCTCTGTGGTACTCACGATGCCAACAGGTTTGTTTAATACTATAAACACAAAATCGTCCGCATCTTGCGGCTCTATCACCTGC
This sequence comes from Marinomonas hwangdonensis, assembly GCF_003721245.1. Classification (GTDB taxonomy): domain Bacteria; phylum Pseudomonadota; class Gammaproteobacteria; order Pseudomonadales; family Marinomonadaceae; genus Marinomonas; species Marinomonas hwangdonensis. Next base: position 288,012 of record NZ_RIZG01000002.1, read on the forward strand.
CCATTTACCCGCACAGTGTCACCGGCTACCACTTGGTCACCCACCGAGGCACGCTTGCCATTTATGAACACATTACCTTGTTCAATAAAGCGGTCAGCGTCCCTTCGAGAGCAGATACCACTTTCGCTTATGTATTTATTTAAACGAGTAGAAGAAGTGTTAAACATAAAGCGTCGATTTTACCTATTAAAAGTCATTTTTGGTGGGAAAAGGCCCAAGCTGCTTACGTTATCAGCCATAAGGTGAAACACAGTATATAGGAAATCCTGCGCGCATTTTAGGAGAGAGAACCATAAATAGAGCAAATAAGCCTATAACTGGGTGTCTGTTAAGAAAGTCTTAATATTGATCATCTAACATGGCTAGGTAAATTGAAGCGCAATCACATTAATCGGTTAACCATGGAGAGAGAAAATGCCAAATCAAGAGAGGACTTACAACATCGCCCAAATATTACTGCACTGGGCCATCGCCGCTTTGATTATTTTCAACTATTTCATTAGCGAAGGAATGGGACGCGCTTTTCGCCAGCATTTAGACAATAGCAACGAAGGTTACGGCTTTGTTTCGTCACTGCATGTGTACGTTGGCCTAGCCATTATTACCTTGGTTATAATGCGCATTATCGCTCGATTCTTATCAAAAAAAGTCAAAACGACATCAAAAACTCAATTTGACCGAGTTTCTCACATTGTCCATGAATTTTTATATTTACTCATGTTTTTAGTACCCGTTTTTGGCGCAATCGCTTGGTATCTCGGTATCCACTTCATGGGAGATGTACACGAGATTGCCATGAATATCATGATGTCGTTGATCTTGCTGCATGCTACCGCTGCACTACTTCATCAATATGTCTTAAAAGACGGAACACTGTTAAAAATGTTGGGGCAGAAATAACCACTAATAATAAATTACTGTTGCGTCTCTAAATAATGTCTTTCTGTTAAAGAATATACACTGTGTTAAGAGACGCTATGCACACTTCATAACAATGAGGCCACAGGCCAATAGTTTACAAACGCAAGTTACGCATGGCACATACCCGCTAAAACAACGTGAAATTCTCCAAACTATGATCCGTATTCAACGCTTCGTGATTGAGCTTGGCCATCATCTGCGAAAAAAAACCTCTCTCAGCGATCTTTATAAGCGTAATTCAAAAGAAATTTTCCAATCGAATACTGGTGACCATGCCATCAGTATGTAAGGGATTAAGGGGTTATTACATTGGATTTTGACGCCGGGGATATGAAACTTAGTCTTTTTGATTAGATGGGCGACTCTTGCGAAGGAATCTAAAAGAATTACGTCTGAATCTGATTTCGACCAGCTTGCTTAGCACGATACATTTTTTGGTCTATTTCTACCAAAATGCTCTCTGAAGAATGTTCGGCAGAAAACTCTGATAGGCCGAGGCTAACGGTGACCTTGATCTGCAAGGGAAAAGTATGCGAGCGAATTGCGGAAAACACGTCCTCAGCAATATTTAGTGCCATTCTTTGATCGGTATTTGGACACACGATGACAAACTCTTCACCACCCCATCGCCCTAATGTATCCGTATTACGAACCGTCGCTTTGACGACTTGAGCAAGTTCGATAAGAACCTGATCGCCCACTTCGTGCCCAAACGTATCATTCACTCGCTTAAAATGGTCTATATCAAACATAAGTGCGCTAAAAGGGCGATGTTTTCGCTGAAAACGGCTGACTTCCGCATGAAGCACTTCCATCATTTTGCGACGATTCGCAATCGACGTTAGCTGATCAGTGTGAGAAATAGTACTCAGCAGGGCATTGGTGTCTTTCAGTTCAATGTTTTTCTGAATTAATGCTTTTTCAGTGAGCTTTTCAATGGCCTCCGAAATCTGACCTATTTCATTATTAGGAAAAACATATTTGTCTAGTTCGTCTTTCCCTTCAGTAATCTCTTGCACCCTGTTTTGTAATTTTTTCAGAGGTAAAATCAGATGCCTACTTAATACGAAACTCATTAACCACGTCGTAAAAAGAGATCCTATGACTATTATCAATAACGTTGATGTGATGCTTTCTATAATTGGTTGACGAATATCAGCTAAATCAACTTCGGTCACCACGATCCAGCCCAACTCATCAATACGATTAAAGTGAGCCAGCTTTTTTTGGTCTCCATCGTTGTAAGAAAGATTGCCTGAAGCATTCATTCTCTCTGGTATATGAGAGAATATTTCTTGATGCAGTGTATCAGGCAGAGTTTCATTAGGATGAATAAGTATTTTACCCTCAGTATCCATGACAAAGTTGTATATAGTCGGATACTTTTCATCACGAATGGCCAGCGCCTTAACAATGGCATCCATTCCCGCATCAATGGAAATAACACCAACAATATTGTTATCAGCATCTAACAGTGTTTTTCCAAACGACACCAACCACTTTTTAGAGTTAATGTCCTGATAAGGAATGCCATCAGATATCAATGGATGAGACGTTATCGCTGCCTGATACCAAGGACGAATGACAGCATTGAACCCTACGGGTGGGGTGTAATCATTAATCAGCAAACCCCCATTTTCATAACCAGAAAAAATGTAATGTATGTTAGGTATCGTGTTTTGCAACACTTCAAACAGACTCAGAATTTTTTCTTGTGTTTCTTGCTCACGAAAGCGACTGTGATCAACACCTGAAGCAGAGCTACCTGTGTATTCAACGGCTTTGCGTAAAGGCGCAACATAGCCATCTATCAGCGTTGTGACAGATCTATTTTTATTACGAAGTACTGATTCAGCGTTATCTATACCCTGTGTATACAAAAGAGAGGCAATGCTGACACTGATAATAACGATGGTTATCAAAGCTAACGTCGTGGTGATAGCAAAAATTTGGCGATGTAACTTTGAAAACTTTTTCATACGAAATATCAAATAAATCCAATTATTTGCTTTAAACACGAAGGGTTATATAGAATGATTTTGGTTAAAAATCGGTCGATACTGTCAAAATGCGCCCAGCTTGTCTACATGTATTTCTGATTTTAACGTAGCACTCAACCATCGCCGCAACCTAACATCACGTTGAAGATAAAAAAAGTGGCATGGCTGATTATGACCTCGATTCATTTATCAGTGGACTAGATAGCCAAGAGAGAAAATGAAACCATTCCAACTATATGCTCAACGTCAGCGGAACATGATCACTAATTAAAATCCATTCATCGTGGTAACCCACCCTCAAATCACATTCTTCAGCGAAATCTGATGAGGTGAACACATAATCAATGTGGTAGACCTTCTCTCGGTTCCGCTGCAAGAAAAATGTTGGTCTGGTCTCATTGCCCTGTTCTTCCCGGAAAACTCGATGATACTGGCTCTTGAATCCCATTTCGCCGAGCTCAGCAACTACGTCTGAGTGATTCCACCAGCGGTCCGGCTTATCCCAACGCACATTGTATTAAAATCGCCGAGAATGACTGTCTTTGGTCCATTCAGGTCGTCACGGTGGATCTGAATTACCAAGCTTTTGAATGAAACCAAAGAAACAAGCTCATCTTAACCTTGTATCTTCCCCTTAGAAGACATAAGGGGAAGGGACTGAGCTCTGTGAACACGATTTTAAAAGCGCTCTACTCGCCGATGTGCCAGCCATTGGTTATCGGGTAACGACGATCTCGTCCAAAGCCACGAGCAGTGATGCGAACACCGGTTGGTGATTGACGACGTTTGTATTCGTTCACGTCGACAAGGCGAAGTACGCGATACACGGTTTCGCGGTCGAATTTATTCGTAGCAAGGATAGCTTCGGCACTTTGATCTTCTTCGATGTACATGCGTAAGATGTCATCCAGAATGTCATAGCTTGGCAAGGAATCTTCGTCTTTTTGATCGGGTGCCAGTTCAGCCGAGGGTGGACGTGTAATCACACGCTCCGGGATCACGTAGCCCAAGGTATTGCGGTAGCGACAAAGTTTGAAAACCAAGGTTTTGAAGACGTCTTTTAAGACAGAATAACCGCCCACCATGTCGCCATAAAGGGTGGCATAGCCTACGGCCATTTCGCTCTTGTTGCCTGTGGTTAAGACCATGTAGCCTTTCTTGTTGGAAATCGCCATTAAGGTCACGCCACGGGTACGGGCTTGTAAGTTTTCTTCTGTGGTGTCTTTGCCGTAGCCTTCGAATTCTGGTGCGAGCACCTCGGTAAAGGCGGAAACCATAGACTCAATCGGCAAGACGCTGTATTTCACGCCCAGCAAGTTGGCCTCTTCTTCGGCGTCGTGCAAGCTGATAGACGAGGTATAGGTGTACGGCATCATCACGGCTTGAACACGCTCGGCACCGATCGCATCAACCGCCACGGCCAAAGACAAGGCGGAGTCAATACCGCCGCTCAATCCCAGCACAATGCCTTTAAAACGATTTTTGGTGATGTAGTCACGTAGACCAAGCACCATGGCTTGATACACGCTGGCTTCCACTCCCAAGGCTGGTGCGATGACACCCGCGACTGGCTCAACTTTATTCGGCTGGCTCTCATCCACAATCATATCGATGCTGTATAAACCCGCTTCAAACCAAGGCGCTTGCATGATTTTCTCGCCTTTGGCGTTGACCACAAACGAGCCGCCTTCATACACAAGTTCATCCTGCGCGCCCATGTAGTTCACGTACACAATCGGCAAACTGACTTCGGTGGCACGCTGATGCAACAAGGCTTCACGCTCACCCATTTTTTCGATGTGATAGGGCGAGGCGTTTAGGTTCAGAATCAATTCTGCGCCAGCCGCTTTTGCTTGTGCGGTGGGCTCTGGGTGCCAGATGTCTTCACAGATACTTAGGCCCACTTTAACGCCTTTGATATCCACTAGGCCCGCTTCGCGGCCTTCGCTGAAGTAGCGTTTATCGTCGAACACGAGGAAGTTCGGTAGTTTTTGCTTGGCATATTCCACCAGCAATTGGCCTTGATAAAACACGCCAGCACAGTTAAATAGCTCACCATCAATGCGACGTGGATAACCAACAACCACGTAAATATCGCGAACGTCAGACAAGATTTTCGCCAACGCCGACTCAATTCGGGTATCCAAACTGGGGCGCAATAATAAGTCTTCTGGTGGATAGCCCGTAAGGGTTAACTCGGGAAACACCACCACATCGGCTTTTTCCTCATCACGGGCTTTACAGGCCGTATCGATAACCAGTTGGGTGTTTCTTGTGATGTCGCCGACCAGCATATCCAGCTGGGCCATTGCAATTCGTAATGTCATACAGTTGCTATCTCATGAACTCTGTTAGAATATGCGGGTTATTGTCTGGAATAACCTAACCTAGGTAAAGTATATGATCGTACGTTTGATCGTTTTTATTGCAATTTTCTTTATTGGCTGGTGGTTATACCGCCAATTCATGCTTTTCAAGCAGGGTCAATCACCGAATAAAAATAAAAAACACTCGGCAGATGAAAAAGACAACACACAAGAAAGCATGGTGCGGTGTGAAGAATGTAAAACCTTTACCCCCAAATCCCACGCTGTCTACGATACAGAAAAACGCGCTTTTTGCTGCCAAGAACATCTAGAAAGCTTTAGTCAGAAGCCGTAACCCAACCGCTCGACAGCAAGCGATTTTCTTGCCACCACCAGCATTGATATTGATGCTGGTTTTGTGTCGCACAAAGGCGATAAAAGTGATTCGTCGCAGCGGATTCATTCGCCACAGATTGATAATGTTCCCATCGATACTGGATTGCTTGGCCATTTTTTTGCCATTCTTTTTGCGGGTGATGGGACATTAGATCACAGAAGCCCAAGCAATCGCTGTTCTTAGCTGAGGAGAAATCGGGATTGACCGCCATGCTATTAAAAAAGTCTATCCGAATTTTTTGCTCCTGCGCCACCTCGTCTAACTGAGCTCGCCATTGAAAAGCGGCTTGCCATCTTTGCTGATAATTCACTGATAAGGTAGAAAGCGCCAGTAAAAGTGCAATAATCGGCAAAGACACCCAACCCTTTTGATCAAAAAATTTCATACTGATCATTTTCACCACATCCCTTTTGGTGACACTATTTTAAAACAATGATGTGATTGCCAACCCCCTGACAAGGTGACGCATAACGCCACACATCGCCTCGCATCGACAGATATTCTCTCTGAAATTGCGTATGACGTTGAGACTTACAATCATTCAGTTGATATTGATATTCTACCCACACCCCGCGCAGAACATGTAAAGCAAAGCTTCCATAACGAGTATCTAACGCCTCCGCTTTGCCATCTTGGTTTGTGTCTAATAAAGGAAAAACCGACAGGCGCTCGATGCCATCCCATAATTCTAACGCGTTGCCACTTTCTTCAGGCGTTCGCCAAAACGCATTCCTTCCCTCTTTTCCTTTGGATACATACCAATAAAACCCATCTTGGCTTTCTATTATGCCGGACTGTCCAATGGCCTTCTCTACCTCGCTGCCAGTGGATAACTGAACCGTACTTTTTTGGGTTGATGCACTTATTATCTGTCCCTGAAAAGTCGCGTCACAAGATGAAAAACGCACGCTATCACCGGCTTTCCAATGGCAAGAAAAGGATGTTTCAAATGGGTTTTCCTGCACTGACACGGTGCCACGACACAAACCATAATCGGTACCCCTTATCCAATCTGATCGATCATCTAACACGCGTGAAGCGAGTCTCGGCGGTGGCGAACCTCCTGATTCAATCGTCAAAAACAGACTGTCCTCAATACGGCAATTGGCGGGTACCAAACGTCCCCATTGCGCACGAAAATGCGCGTCTATTGCGGCTCTGATCGCCTGATGATCTTGATAAGTTTGACCCAATAAATGACGTTCTTGCATTCGCGCTAAAGTACTGACGACGAAAGGTAAAAACAATGCAATTAAGGCACACACCACCAGCAGCTCGACCAAGAGACTGCCTTTTGCCTGTCGTCTTATCATCATGGCTCTTCCCCCACACCCTTGTGGTCACTCGTTTCCTTTTGCTGGGCGGCGTAAAACCATTGTCTAAGTTGGTCACCCGTGCACAGTTGACAGTCAGGATATTCGCTAGGTGTGGCAGAGTGGGGATCTGTTAACCAAGACACAGGGCCCACTAATTGCTTCATGGCGTCTTGTTTCTGTCTGTTTTCCTGATTTTTACGGTAGGTTTCAGCGTGTTGAATTGTACGCCATTGCGTTTCACTTTGGTGTTGTACCACCTTTAACACGACTGCAAACAAAGCGAGACACACTATTACTTCAAGCATAATCCAGCCCCGTTGTGACTGTTCTCGACTTAGCGTAATCGAAACGGTATCTCGCTTTATTGGCATGACACCTCCCCTTTTCGTTGAGGGTCGGTAACGTAAAAACGGCCGCTCTGATTCAGAACAATGTTCGCCTGCCACGCATTAGAACAAAAAATGAAGGTGCCATTTTGATAGCCAGATAAACCATTAGACTGAAACTCTATGTGGCTTTTTTGCGTTGGAAAGCCGCGCCAAGACACTTCAATATTCTTTTCGAAGGTTCGACGATAGAAGGTTTTCTCTACGCCTGTTGCGGAATCGATTTGATAAAGCCAAAAACCCTCCGACCAACGCCCATTGCACTCATCACCCCCACATAAAAAACTTGGTCGACCGCTTAATACAGCCAATTGACGAGCTTGTGCCAGTGCATCGGTTAAGTGTTTTACTTGCTGCTGAAGCGCATTTTTAACTTGAGTGTCTTGGCTCACGCGCAAAAAATGCGCACCACCAGCGTGAGCAAGAATACTCAGTACCGCAAGCGCGCATAATAGCTCCAGTAAAGAAAAGCCACCTTGATGACTCATTGAAAACCTCCTTGTTTCGTGTGTTCAGAAAATGGGCATCCTGCCCATGATGTCTAACTGGTTGAACGGAAGTTAGGTTAAACCGTATCGAACCATTTGTTAATATGTATCGCGATTTGTCTGGGCTTTTGAAAAGGCAAAGAATGATCGCAGGCTTTCATGATTTTATGCTGCCAACCCGCGTTTTTCTCGCTTAACACCTCATAGTGCTGCGTTAAGCCGTCATGACTCAACTCCCCTGAAAACAAAAGTACCTGGTCGCTGGCCTCTATCACCCTCTGACGCAGATCAGACTGACTGGCCATTTTCGCTACATGATCGGTCACCGCATCGAGTGCGTAAGCAAACCCAAAGGGTCGATGGGCAAGCCGAGATTGCGTGGTGGCTTCTGCGACGGGATGCTTACGCCGATTAGGCGACACTCCATCCATAAAGCTCGCGACGCCAAGCTCCACATCGCCTGTTTCACGAATCAATTGAGACGCGTGACGATATCGTTGGCGGACCTCCATTAAGGTCGATAAGTCTTCACGATCCAAGGATGCGGGCTCCAACAACGCCATTTTCACAGGACATTGAGCTTGTAAGCGACGTTGATAATTCATATTGAGAGCCACTAGACCGCCCAACGAATAGGCCACAAGATCAAAATCGTCCCATGCTAAGTGGGCAAGAAGCGCCATCATCTCTTCGGTTAATTCATCAATAGATAAAGCCGCTTCTTCACCGTGATGGTGAAACGACTCTCCCATCCCCTTAAGATCGGGCACCAACATCCATCGCCACTGAGTAAAGTACGGTAACATAGACGAATAGGTTATTTCCCCCGCGACACCCGCGCCATGCAAGAGCAAACAGGCTCTGTCACTCTGTACAGAGGGGTTTTCATAGAGACGATACGCGATACGCGCACTAGGTAAAGAAAGAAAAAAAATGTCAGACACTTGTAATTAACCTGTGAGGACCCTTATTAAAAGCATACAATATTGCGCTCAATCACGCTTAGCAAACCGCCAGCATTCAGCAGAAACAGCAGCATGCTTGACGACATGGTACTTCATAACACGACTGTATATTACTAGGTATTAATCGAAAAATGTCAGAAATCAAACAGATCTCTCTCCCTTATCAGGCGTCATTGCTGTCTTTTTTTTCTGCGGTAAGAGACTTGCCTTTTCCAGCGTTACTGGACAGCAATCATCAACATTTTCCTGATACACAGTATGATATCTTAGTGGCTAACCCGCTGGCATGCGTTCATCCGGACCAACAAAAAGAGCCGATAACTTGGTATACAAAGCCACTTTATGAACTAAGCCATACCGACAACCCTTTGACTCTTCTGAATGAACTGATGAGCGCTATTTGCCAAGAACCTTGGGCAAAGTCTGCGCCAAAAAACGTACCTTTTGTCGGTGGTCTATTAGGCTACTACGGCTATGAAAGCGGCCATTTTGTGGAGCAACTGCCTGACACAGTCGAGCATGATATTCTTTTAGACAGTCTCAATGTCGGTTTATACGCTTGGGCGGTGGTGACCTCTCATCAACAAAAAACCACCCAGTTGGTGCTTTCACCTTGGTGCGACTCAGACTGTGTGGCGGATCTGATCAATCGTTTTACCAGCGCCTGTGACGACGTATTGGTCAAACAAGAATTAAACCAGGTCAACACGTTTTCGTTACAAACCCCCTTTCTATCAAACATGACGGCCGAAGATTACGCCAATAAGTTTGCTCAAGTTCAAGAGTACATTCAATCGGGTGACTGCTATCAAGTCAATTTAGCGCAGCGCTTTACTAGTACCTATCAAGGCGACACTTTTAGTGCCTATCAAACACTGCGAGAGGCTTGCCCTACCCCCTTCGCCGCTTATATGGAATTGTCCGATAATCAAAGCGTACTCAGCCACTCACCAGAACGTTTTTTATTGTGCGATCAAGGTCGAGTCGAGTCCAAACCCATAAAAGGCACAGTCGCACGCGGGAAAACGCCTGAAGAAGACCAAGCCAACGCCGACTGGCTGGTGTCATCAACAAAAGATCGTGCCGAAAATCTCATGATAGTTGATCTATTGCGTAACGATCTGGGCCGCACCTGTTTAACCGGAAGCATTAAGGTTCCCAAACTGTTTGCCCTGGAAAGCTTTGCTAACGTACACCATCTTGTCTCTACGGTAGAGGGCAGAATTGACCAAGCCGATCAGGCCATTCGTGTGTTTCATCATAGCTTTCCTGGTGGCTCTATCACTGGGGCACCGAAAATACGCGCCATGCAAATCATTGATGAACTGGAACCCCACGAGCGTTCAGTGTACTGCGGTGCTATTGTTTACTTCAGCGCTAATGGTCAAATGGATTCCAGCATTACCATTCGCACCCTAGTAGCTGATCATGGAAAACTGCATTGTTGGGCGGGCGGTGGCTTGGTGGCTGACTCACAATGTGAGCAAGAATACCAAGAAACCTTTACCAAAGTGGGCAAATTAACCCATACTCTAGAGCAAGTCTTTTTGAAGTAGGCCGAATTATGTCTGACATAGAGGCGTTTTTAAATGCTCCCCCTATTGACTTGAGCCTGGATGAAATACGGGCGGCATTAGATAGTGAACCCTATGCGCAACAAATACATAACCCCGATGAGATTTCCTTGCCAAGCAGCTGTAATCTGAAATATCGATCGGCGGCGGTGTTAATTCCCATTTGGCGACAACCAGAAAATGGGGAGCTTTACGTTCTGCTTACCCAGCGAGCGTTACACATGCGTAACCACCCAGGGCAAATTGCTTTCCCTGGTGGTAAGCATGATCCTGAAGATTCGAGCATCCAATACACTGCACTGCGAGAAACCTTAGAAGAAGTTGGGTTATCGCCTGACTGTTTTGACTTGTTGGGAGAACTAGGAGAATACTGCACAACATCGGGCTACTGTATCAAGCCCATCGTCGCAGAGATGACTCGCCGTAGTGAGCTGAGTTTGTGTGAAGAAGAGGTCAAATCCGTGCATTGGGTGCCTTTGCGCTTCTTATTGACACCACAAAACTACCGTTTCAAAAAGAATAAACTCAACCCCTTGTCCCTTGGATTCTTTGAAATTGATTATCAGGATATTCGTATCTGGGGAGTCACGGCAGGTATCTTGTATGGCCTTTATCAGACATTAGCCAGACACTTACGCTAAACCGTTTTTCATATTATAAGGTTAGTGTTGTTTCTTCTTTTCTTTCGTTGCTGCAAATTGTTATGGTACAGCTAATTTAACCTCAAACACGGTAATTGAACTTATGCCTGCTTTTGATTTAGCCTCTTTTATTGCCAACAACAAAGAAGACGAAGCGCAAAAAATCCTCCATAGCGCGATGAAAGAATTCGACAACATCGCCATCTCCTTCAGTGGTGCCGAAGACGTGGTGCTGATTGATATGGCCATCAAAGCCAAAAAAGACCTAAAGGTGTTTTCGTTAGACACTGGGCGTTTGCATGCGGAGACTTATCGTTTCATTGAACAAGTACGCAAACATTATAAGATCAACATCGATATTCTTTCCCCTGATAGAGAAACACTAGAGAACTTCACCCGCGAAAAAGGCTTATTTAGCTTTTTCGAAGACGGCCATAAGGAATGCTGTGGCATCCGTAAAGTGCAACCTCTAAAACGCAAATTGGACACCCTTGATGCTTGGGTAACAGGACAACGTAAAGACCAAAGCCCTGGCACCCGTAACGTATTGGCCTTTGCTGAAAAAGACAGCGCCTTCAGCACAGAGACAAAAGATTTGTTTAAATTCAACCCGCTGGCTAACTGGTCTTCTGAAGACGTTTGGAATTACATCAAAATGTTTGATGTTCCCTACAATGAACTGCACCTAAAAGGATTTACCAGCATTGGCTGCGAACCCTGCACTCGTCCAATTTTACCAAACCAGCATGAACGTGAAGGTCGCTGGTGGTGGGAAGAGTCTGACAACAAAGAATGTGGTTTACACATTGGCAACCTGATACCAGCCGCTCAAGCCTAGCTTTAAGAATGCTCTTGCCGCTCTGGTAAAACAGTGTCTAACACTTTCGCAGAACGAGCGGCCAAGTACGCTTCCCAAGAATCAATAAAGTGCTCGTAACAGAGTTCCAATTCTCTGATATGTTGCCACAAGACCTCCCCTGCTGGTGTCATATCGGTTATACGCCCATGCCTTACCAGCAAGGACTCCCCCAAGCATCGCTCCAATTTTTGGATGTGCTGGCTAACGGCTGGCTGAGTCAGTCCTAACAGTTTGGCTGTTTTGGTAAAGCTGCCCGTTTCAACTAACGCTTTAAACGTGATGAGATGTTGTGTATTCAGCATAAAGTTTCCTTATAGTAAATCGCATTATGCCGAAGCCCTTTTGCATGAACATTGACCTACATCGTGTTTTCGTGAAAGACTCAAATTTATTCGTTTTATGGACTGATCGCATGAAAAACGCACAAGAAGAAATGGTTTCATGGCATGAGAGACAATCTGGCCATCAGGCTCCCCGACAAAATGATTATCGGACACCCTATCAACGCGACCGCGCTAGAATCATTCACAGCGCGGCGTTCCGGCGTTTACAGTCCAAAACTCAAATACTGTCCATTCGACAAAATGACTACAGCCGAACTCGTCTGACTCATTCTTTAGAAGTGGCACAAATTGGTGATGGCATTGTTCATCAGCTAAGACACAGCTCAGCCCCTGATGCCAGTTTTCAATCTTGGTTAGCGGACGATGCGTTAATAGAGACCATTTGTTTGAGTCATGACATTGGTCACCCACCTTTTGGCCACGGGGGGGAAGTTGCGCTAAATTACATGATGCAAGACTATGGAGGATTTGAGGGAAACGCTCAATCGCTGCGGATACTGGGTAAACGAGGCTCTTACTCGCCTATCTACGGCATGGATGTTACCCGACGCACGCTGCTTGGGATTTTAAAATACCCCGTGTTACATGCAGACGTGGTGGGAAGCTACCCTAAAAAACCAACCAACTTCCGTCAATTTAAGGCGTCTGACTGGTCACCGCCAAAGTGTGTTTATCAAGAAGAACAAGACTTATTAGACTGGATCATCGAACCCTTTAGCGAGACAGACAAAGCGCTGTTGCAAGCGGTAGGACCGGTGGAAAAAGGCCATCATGCAAAATCCAAGCATGCCAGTTTTGATACCAGCATCATGGATTTAGCAGACGACATTGCCTATGGGGTTCATGATCTAGAAGACGCTATCGTACTGGGTATGGTCACCAAGGATATGTGGTTAGAACACCTGGAGCCAAAACTGGCGGCGTTAGCATCTCCTTTTTTAGCAGAAAATCTAAACAGCATTCGTACACAACTTTTCAGCCGCCAGAGCCACTTGCGTAAAGAAGCCATCGGCAACCTCGTGAGCTGGTTCATCACCTCTTGCCAAGTCGTCGAAAATAACGCCTTCGAACACCCTTTACTGCGCTTTCAAGTCGGACTCCCCGAAGGCCAACGCCAAGCCCTAGCATTGCTAAAACAATTTGAAATGCAACACATCATCCAACGTCCAGAAGTACAAATGCTGGTCTATAAAGGCCAACAAATGCTGCTGGAAATGTTTGAAGCCTTCAGTGCTGACCCAGCTCGCCTATTACCAAAAGAAATCGCCATTGAATGGAAAAAAAGCCAAGACAAAGGCGAAACGGGACAAAGGATTATCTGTGATTACATGGCCTCTATGACGGACGATTACGCCAGCCGCATGTACAACAAACTGTTCGTCCCCAGCCTAGGATCTGTTTTCGAACCTATGTAGCCCACTATGTGGAAAGATCAGATGAAAAAACAGACATCATAAAAGCTCAACTTTTATCAGAGCAAGCCGATAGAAAGGCAGAAAATAGTACCAATAGATTAGCGTAAAAAACTTTGTCTTCAATGGATTTTCAACCACCTTATGAAAGGATAGAACGATGAAAAAGTTATTGATTTCCGGCTTAGTCGCTGCGGCTGTTTCCCTACCAATAGCGGCTCAAGCTGATACCTTTACCTATATAGATTACGGCTTTGGCAGCATAGACCCAGACAATTCAAACCCCAACAACGATGATTACACCTCTCTTTCAGGTGCTTTTGAAACCTCTGGAGGCCCTTTTGTCGCCTTTGAATCAACAGAGTACGGTGGCACCGATGTGATGGCCGTGGGTGCTGGGGTCTTTACTCCTGCAGGTAGTCAATCAACGCTGTATGGCGCTTTGCAATTCGTCAAAGTGGATTTTGGTAGAACCGATGAAACCGGCTTTCGAGTAACATTAGGGATCAGAAGTACGTTAACCGACCGTGTTGAATTGGAAGGTAAAGTGAAATACGACGATGTTTTCAGTGATACCGATACCAGTTTTGCCGCCACTTTAAGATATTATGCAACAAGGAACTTTTCGATTGCAGCGAACTACGACACTGCTGAAATCGCAGGCAACAATCAAAACGCCATGTTTGCTTCTTTACGACTTAGCTTTTAATTAAAAAAACCTTAACAGTAATTTATCAAGTACAAAAAAACGGGCTCCTCCAAATGGGTTAGCCCGTTTTTATTATTTATGTGGTGTATTCAGCGATTACACGACTTTCGTTAGCCAGTTGTATTTGTCTTCAGCTCTGCCCCATTGAATGTCATTCAAGGCTTGGCGTAACTTCAGCGCAGCGGGACCAGGTTCACCAGTGCCCACTTTGTACTCTTTGCCGTTATGGATAAAAGTCCCCACTGAAGTTAGAACCGCAGCGGTTCCAGACAACACAGCTTCAACTTCGGGCTTCGCCGCACGTTCTAGCAACTCAGCAACCGTTAGATCGCGCTCGGTCACTGTCATGCCTAAATCAGCCGCTAAGGTCAAAATGGAAGAGCGAGTTACGCCGTGTAAAAAGGTCGTATCTAGGCCCTTAGTAATGATCTCATTACCATCGATTAGCAAAAAGTTTGCCGCCCCAGTTTCTTGAACGTCGCCATTTGGGCAAAACAAAATTTGGTCGGCTTGCACATCGTCTCTTGCTCTAGAAATGGGGCCTAACGCACTCGCGTAATTGCCTCCACTCTTGATCATCCCCATATGAGGTGCACAACGCATGCCGGTTTCATCAAGCAATAAACGTAATGCCTTTGCACCACCCGTAAAATAGTCGCCCACTGGGGACAATAATACGTACAACATAGATGACGATGTAGGCGCTGCCGCTTTACCAATAGCCGCCTCAGTACCGACATGAGTAGGACGAATGTACATTGACCCTGGTGGCTCAGGCACATCAGAAGCGAACTCTGCGACCGCCTCAATAATCATCTTAGCCACATTCGCCTCATCGATAGCAGGCAAAGACAACAAACGACTGCTTTGCGCAAGGCGTTTAATATTTTGATCCATGCGGAACACGTGAATACTACCGTCAGCGTGGCGGAAAGCTTTTAAGCCCTCAAAACAGGTACTGGAATAATGCAAAACATGAGCACCTGGGTGTAATTGGATACTGTCTGAAGCAACCATGTTCGCTTCACTCCAATTACCGTTTTCAAATGTTGCCAATGCCATCTTAGGCATGAACACGCTACCAAAAGCCGCCATTATTGTTCCTTATATATACATGATTACGAGCAACACCAAGGTCACACTGACCTTGTCGATGGTTACCCAATAGTTTAATAGTAAAAACGGAGTACCGATAGAAGAGAGTAAATCATAAATCACGGGTCTAATAGAAGGCTTGTTACCAAGAAATTAACGCATGAGACAACGAAAAAAAATACTGCAATAAAAATAGGCTTATCAAGGTTTAGGTAATAACTGTATTCGAAGCATTAGCCACCACCACTTTATTCCCCCCAGTGTTCTTAGCCTGATACATAGCATGATCTGCAACCTGCACCAAATCCAGTACATCTTTAGCATTGCTTGGAAAACAGGCAATACCAATACTTACGTAAACCTGCATTGATGTATCATTAATCACAAAAGGCAAGGCGAGCTTAGAGCGTATTTTTTCTGCAACGGATAAAGCACCACCGACAGATCGAGTTTTGTTGAGAACAATGAGAAACTCATCGCCACCTAAGCGCCCTACGGTATCTGATTTTCGTACGCTGGCATCTAGGCGGCTGGCAATTTTTTGCAACATCTCGTCACCAACGGCGTGACCATAAATATCATTAATTTCTTTGAAGCCATCAATATCGATAAATAACACCGAGAGCGCTTCCTGTTCCCGCTCTGCCAAGGTCATTGAAGTCTGTAGACGATCCAATAACAGTGTTCGGTTTGGCAGCCCAGTCAAATCATCGTGACCGGCGGCATACAACAAAGCCGCCTCCATTACTTTGCGCTCAGTGATGTCATGGGCAACGGCAATCCTCACTTGATGCGACTCTGACCAGCGTGCAGACCAAAGCACATGCACGACTTCACCATCTTTTCTAATCCAGCGGTTTTCAAAGCGCGGTAACATTTGACCGCTTATCATACTTTCCACCACACTAAGAGTCGGATAACGGTCTTCTGGGTGAACCATATTAACCATTGGAGTGCCCACCACCTCATCCGGTGCATAACCAAACATGTCTTCAAATGCCGCACTGACAAAGACAAAATCCCCGGCACGATCGACCACGCACACTGCATCCAGCATGAGTTCCAAAACATCCGCAAGGTCAATGGGCAACTGTTTATTTTTCATATATCCGCAGGCCTATTCATAAAATCCATGTTAGCTAATATTATAGGAGAAGAAGCAAAATAACGACATTCACGAGAGGCATTAAACCAAACAGCACTCATTAGTGAAAAAGCGAATTAACGTCATCATTCCTTAAAGTGATCCACTTACTATAGCTTGACGTAATTGGTTAGTTGGCCCCTTGAGACTAGTTCTACAATTAGTCACTGAGCCTTTCAACGATTGATGACGTTTTTTTATTTTGAGTTAGATGCCACTATGAAACAAAGCGCTTTGAACCTACTAACAGAAATGAACATGTCCGCTCACGAGACGCTTGGCGAATACTGCCTTATTTCGGCACCTAAAGTCAGTCTACCCAATGGCCAATCGTGTGTTCCACAACATTTTTTTGGTTATAACCACTCCCTTGAAAGCGTGGAATCTATTTTAAAAAATATCTGTTTCTCTAAACATTACCCTATTTTTTGCGCAGAAGATGGTCAAGGCATTTTCATTCAAGTCGGGATTATCGGTCGAGAGAACTACCAAAAGAACATTCCAGATCGAGCTAGTAAAATTGTATATGGCCGTAAATGGCGTGTGGAACCCAATCTTCCCACCTCAGAAATTATCCAAACCGTGTTTTTAGCGATTCAAAAAGCCCGTGAACATGAAATTCGTGAGTTATTAACTTTCCGTTCAGCCAAGTCGAAAAAAATCAGCACCCCCTTCAATTGCCACCATGACTTACCTCTTATGGCTCAATGTTATGGCATGTTTGATTCTTCAAACGACAAAGATACCGATGTATTTTGCGCCCAAAGCGTACAAGCCATTTTTGATTTATTGAGATTTGATCAAACCAGAATTGAATGTGTGGATGTGACCCATAGGCACAATGGGCAAATCCTAGTTGATATCCTTTTTACTTGCCCTGATGAACATCAATCACCCGATTTCACTGAACTTCACGGCATAGAATCTACGCTGATCCTTAAGAAAAATAACGTTAATGAACTTATTTTTAAAGTGATGGATGCCCTCATTGAACTCAGCAATAATTATGTAGAAGAACACTTTACTTTTAATGGCTTCGCCCGCTTCAGTCGCAACAATTGCATACAATCAATCGGTGAATTTTCTATTAATACACGCCTCATTGATGACAACCAAATCAATGCCACTGGTAAAAAGCTCATTAGTGAACATAACGGCTCTGTCGATGAAAGCCGAGCTCCTGTCATTAAACTAGAGCAACAGAAGCAAAGACTGTCACAAAACTTTCAGGGCATTACCTTGTTAGAAGGTTTTCTACCCAAGGGATTTCAAATAGACGCGTAATAATTTTGTATTATTCCAGCATAATGACGAAACTTATACAGTTAACAAAAATAGGCGGAAACACACCCATATCATGAAAATGATGGGTGCGTTTCCGCTTTTTATGTAGAGGAATTCTCTATCAAACTATATCGATTAATATTAAAACACTGATTTAAAAGACTTTTTAAATTAAAACTTGCGTTGGCATGAAGTCTGCTACACTCAGAGATAAATGGCGCAGTTGTAAATGCGGTAATCAGTCTATCTGGATAAAGCGAACGAAACTGTGTTGTCACAATAATCATAAAATACGACAGTGTTAACTCACACCAGAGGATAATAATAAAATGTCTGATACAGATAAGTCACTTGACTCGCTCAGCCCTGAAGAGCGGGCTAAGTTAAAAGAACTGATGGAAAAGGACGAAAAATCCGTACGCAATCTCAAAGGCATTTGGAAATGGATTGTCGCCTCCCTATCCACCGCTATGGTTTTAATTTATTTCTATGGTGCCGGTTTTCAAGCCTTAAGCACTCAGTACCATCTAGGTGTCTACGTACTGATTACGTTTGCCCTTGTCTTTTTGCTTTATCCAGCAGGATCACGTCGAATATCCATTGCTCTTTCGATCTTAACGGGCTTTTTCCTGTCTATTTTAGTCAGCTCCTTTTATGTTTTTGAATCACCCTACGCCTTGTATCAACAGGTCATGATGTTCAAAGAAACCGCGGGCTATGATGGTATCGGCGTTGCTTACCAAGAAGATTTTGGATCGCTCGGCTGGATCTTACTTTTGACCCTACCTTTTGCGGCTGTGTTGGTCTTTTTGGATCAGTGGATGCAAAAAACATTCACTAACAACCCAACAGCCAGTGACATACTACTTTGCTTAATGGTTACAGCTTCGATTGTGTATTGGTTAAGTCAGTTTGAGCAGTTAAATTACCGTGCGGGTGCAGAACATGAGTTGGATTATCTGGTTAGTATCGTCGGCCTTATTCTTTCTCTTGAAGTGTGTCGTCGCGTACTCGGCTGGTCCATTACCTTTATCGGCATTGCGATGATAGCGTTTGGCTTGTTTGGACCTTACTTACCTGATCTGTTCGCCCATCGCGGTTTTACCATTGAGCGCTTAGCGACCTCTCTATTCCTCACTACCAATGGGGTGTTCGGTGTCATGGCCAGCGTTCTGGCCACCTATGTTATTTTGTTTATTTTCTTTGGCGCTTTTTTACAAAAATCTGGTGCGGGTAAGTTCTTTATAGAACTCCCCCTTGCATTAGCAGGCCACTCGGCTGGCGGCCCAGCAAAAGTAGCGGTTATCTCTTCAGCTCTTTTCGGTTCTGTTTCTGGAAGTGCCATCGCGAATACAGTATCTTCTGGGGCCTTTACAATCCCTATGATGAAACGAGCTGGTTTCAAACCTCATGTTGCGGGTGCCATTGAACCTGCTGCGTCCATTGGCGGCATGTTCTTACCTCCTATCATGGGTGCAGGCGGCTTCTTAATGGCGGAGTTAACGGGCACTCCTTATTCCACTATCATGATTCTTTCCATCGGGCCGGCTTTCATTTATTTTCTATCCATCTTTATGATGGTTCACTTTGAAGCCAAAAAACACAACCTGATTGGCACTCCTGGTGAAGTTCTTCCCCATTGGAAGGAGGTATTTAAATCAGGTTGGTACTTCGCCCTACCATTGGTCATCATCACAGTGTTACTCCTAAGTGGCCGCTCTGCAGGAAACGCGGCTTTCTGGGCAACGCTGTCGTGTGTGGCTGTAAGCTGGGTCAAAAAAGAAACCCGCATGGGACCACGTGAGATATGGGATGCAATCCAAATAGGCGCACGAAACACACTCATTGTTGGTGCAACGATGGGGGTTATCGGCGTTATCGTTGGGACTATTTCTTTAACAGGAATGGGGCTTAAATTCTCAGATCTCATCATCTCTATGGCAGGCGGAAACCTATTCATTGCGCTTGTTCTAGTGGCGATCGCATCGTTAGTATTGGGCATGGGCGTACCTGTGACCGCGGCTTACTTAATTGTTGCCGTTCTAGCTGTCCCAGCATTAGGCGATTTGGGAGTGACTGTAATCGCGGCACACATGATTGTGTACTGGTTATCGCAAGATTCAAACATTACCCCGCCTGTCTGTGTTGCCGCCTACGCGGGAGCCGCTATCGCAGGATCAGATCCGTGGAAAACGGGTTGGACAGCGTTTAAATTTGCCAAAATGCTGTACATAATGCCGCTACTTTTCGCTTTCGTTCCTGCCATGCTGCTGGATGGGTCACTCACTGACATTCTTGTAGCCTACTTCTCCGCTATTATGGGAACGATTGTGTTCTGTTCGTTCGCTATAGGCTATGCTCGTCGCAAAACGACATGGTTAGAGTGGGGCATTCTGGGTATTGCATCTTTATTGCTGTACTGGCCAGGCATAATGACTGACGTCGTAGGCTTAGCATTAGCAGGCTTGGTGTACTGGATGCAGCGCGACGCAGCGAAACTAGCAGACCAGTCGGTAGGCGTCACGCAACCAGATTAAGAACGTATTACAGAGCCTTCAGGTGTTGCACTAACCTTGTTGGCTCTCACTGAACAACGCGACTTTCGCGGTGAAAAAGTTCAGGTTCTTATTATAAGAACCTGAATGATTGAAATGTTTTGCTGAAGCAAAACTTGATACAACCAAAATAAGATAATTACAATAATGAGGAAATATCAATGTCAATAACATTAAACTTGAAAAAAACAGCCACATTCGCTGCCGCAACAGTAGCAGCAATGACTCTTACTTTTTCATCCGTTGCTAGCGCATCAGTAGAGCGCCTTGCTTTTTCTGGTGGGCCAGATGGCGGGACATTTCAGTTTTTCTCTAACGGCATCTCAACTTTGTTGTCACGCTCAATAGAAGGCGTAGATGTATCAAACATGGCTTCTGCTGGGTCAGTTGAAAACCTTCGTCGCGTAAATTCTCGTGATGCCGACTTCGGTATTGTCTACTCAGGCGACCTTTTCTTAGGTTCTGAAGGCAAGCTTACGAATGACACTCGTCGTTACCGCAACGTTCAACCAATCTCTTATCTATATGGTGCACCAGCACATCTAATTGTGCTTGATGGTGGTGGAATAACTGATGTTAGCCAACTAGCTGGTAAAAATATTGCTGTAGGGCCTGCTGGCTCTGGCGCGGCCGCCTCTGCTCAACGCTTTTTTGAAGGCGTAGGACTTTGGGATCAAATCAAACCACAATACATCGGTTATAACCAAGGCGCATCTGCTTTAGGTGACCGTCAGATTGACGCTTTGTGGGTCTTTGCTGGATTCCCAAATGCCTCGGTTATTCAAGCTGCAACCAGCAACAAAGTAAGACTTCTACAAGTATACGAAGCGGCAAAAAAAGGTACTTTATTTACCGATCACCCATACTACGCACAAGTCACCATTCCAGCGGGAACTTATCCGAATGTTGATTACGACGTAGTAACGGTACAAGATTCAGCACTTTGGGTTACTGGCCGTCACATGAAAACAGAAATGATTTCACAAATGATAGGCGAAGTTTACTCTGACGCTGGCCTAACTTTCATGAGATCTGTATCTAGTGCTGCTCGTGCTATGACTGTAGACAGCGCTTTAAATGGTATTGTTAACAAAGTACACCCAGGCGCTATCGAATTCTGGGAATCAAAAGGCAAAACACTAACTGCAGCTCAAAAGTAAGGCTTCCAATCCTTATTTAGACATACTGCCGCTTACTGAATATCATCAGTAGGCGGCACCCTCCTCATAACAAAATACGCACAGCCAACTCCCTTCTTAATAAAACAACTTCTTTCACCAATAGACGCCATGCAGTGCAGTCCACTCCACAAGTTTATTTGCCTCTCACGGAATCAACTCAAAACGCCTGTGTATTAGGTGAAGACGATCAAAATGGACCCACAACTTGTTCACCAATTCCCTTCTGCAAACCGATCCACGAACCACTGAACTGGAAACAAGAAACAGACATAAGCATCACGTTAATGGTCGCATATACTTAAACCAAAGAGTTTGAGCAACGAAGATGAGATATGAAAATTAAAGATAACTCAAGAGTTCGAAAATTTACTAAGGAGCATTAGAAGATAAGGAAAAAGAAGGTTTCGTGAACAAAGAAAATAAGACTTTTGTAGGAAAATAAAAAAGACATAATAGGATAACAAAAAAAGTGGCCCTCAGAAAATCTAAGGGCCACCATCGCTTAACAACGATTATTTAAACTTCTTAATCTCACCGCTTTTTAAGCGCTTAAAGTAAGAATTCATTTCACGTTTTACAATTGGCATTAGGAAGTACAGACCAGTAATGTTCACAACCGCCATGGCAAAAATTGCCGCGTCAGAGAAGTCGATAACAGGACCTAAATCTGCAGCGGCACCAACCACAACAAATCCACAAAACAAAAGCTTAAACGCTAATTCGGCATTTTTTCCTTCACCAAATAAGTAAGTCCACGCTTTTAAACCATAGTAAGACCAACTGATCATCGTTGAGAAAGCAAACAAAATAACCGCAACTACCAACAGGTACGGGAACCAACTAATCGCTGAGCCAAAAGCTGCTGATGTTAATGCTACGCCAGAACTGCCGTCTGCTGTTACGATACGTCCCGCTTCAATAACATAAAGACCCGTGTTCGCATCAACCAATAACTGGCCAGTGATAATGATAACAAGCGCTGTCATCGTACAGATAACAACTGTATCAATAAAGGGCTCAAGCAAAGACACCAAACCTTCTGTAACAGGCTCATTGGTTTTTACCGCTGAGTGAGCAATGGCCGCAGAACCCACACCCGCTTCGTTAGAAAAAGCGGCGCGTTTGAAACCTTGAATCAAGGCACCAACTAAACCGCCAGCGACACCAAGACCTGTAAAAGCACCTTCAAAAATTTGCCCAAATGCCCAGAAAATTTTATCGGCATTTATTATCAAAATCACCAGCGCCGCACCAACGTAAAGGAACGCCATTAAAGGCACTACCTTTTCAGTCACTCGCGCAATGGATTTGATACCACCAACGATCACCATGAATACGATCAGTGCGAAAATAACTCCTGTTATCCAACCAGGGTAACTTCCCATAACGCTACTGATTTGCGCGTGTGCTTGGTTAGACTGGAACATGTTACCGCCACCAAATGCACCCAAAATACAAAACACTGCAAAAAGAGCCGCTAGAAACTTTCCGCCTGGCAAGCCACGTTCAGCAAAACCTTTGGAAATGTAATACATAGGGCCACCAGAGACCGTACCATCTTTGTATTCGTTACGGTATTTAACACCTAGTGTACATTCGGTGAATTTAGACGCCATACCCAGCAAACCCGCAAGGATCATCCAAAAAGTCGCGCCTGCACCACCAATACCCACAGCAACAGCAACACCGGCAATATTACCCAGACCGACGGTACCAGATAGCGCGGTTGTTAACGCCTGAAAGTGACTAACTTCACCCGCATCTTTCGGATCAGAGTAATCACCCTTAACCAAAGAAATCGAATGTCTCACCGCACGGAACTGAACAAAACCAAAATACAAAGTAAAAACACTCGCACCCACTACTAACCAAAGAACAATCCAAGGAAAACTAGTCCCTGGCAAAGGGGCGAAAATAAGGTTAACGAACCAGCCTGTAGAAGAAGCAAAAATCGCATTAACCTTTTGATCTAGGCTCTCAGCATGAGCCAAACTTGTCTGTAATAACATCAGCAGCATTGCTGGCATCGCTGCCCAATATCGTAGTCGATTCATGAAATTTCTCCTTAATTAACGACCGTCACAGGAACAGTAGAGGACATAACCAGATTCGCTGTCACACTGCCAAAAACACGAGCACTTAAGCCGCTTTCTGTAGAGCGCGCCACAATGATTTGCTCTGCATTTGTTTCCAGCGCAACGGAATTTAAAAGATGAGCCACTTTACCGTGTAATACTCGACCTTCCGCTTGAAAACCTTCACTGGTCAATGCATTGATAGCAGGATCAATAATACGCTCGTTAGCCGCTTTAATAGCAGCACTACGGGCCTTCTGTCTGCTTGCGTTTTCTTCTGGAGTTTGGAATGAGTAAGGAGACCACTCAATCACAAAAACAACTTCGATTTTACAATCGCCAATTAAACCAGCTAAGCGCTTAGTATAAGCAAGCGCTCTTTCTCCGGCTGGGCTGCCATCAAGACCAACAACTAAGGTATTTGACATTGTTCTATCCTTTTTGGGGGGATTGGTATTTGAATTATCGAGCCTCAATAGACCCTAACTTAATACCTTAATGTCTGAAGGCCTAGATTGGAATCTTTTTTCTTTCTTAATGATCAAAAAATTGCAAAAAATGCGAAAAGTCAGCATTAAACACTGCAAAAGCGATCCACATCAGAGCGCAGCACTATAAAAAGTGGTAACCAGCATTTTTTTGCGCAGATCATAATCCAGTTATTTTTACTTAATTGGTCCAACGTCATAACTGACACTTAAGCTTAGTGAACTCTACAGTGTTTCTTGGGTCTTAATGATTAATTGACACATTAATGAGAGGTTCCGGATTGTGAATATTAACTCACTACTGAACAGTATTATGGGCAGTGCTGGCACAGGAATTGATAAAGCCGTCAACACGGCCAAATCAGGCTTCATGCCCGGTGGACTATTAGGTGGTGCTGCCGCTGGCGGATTAGCTGCTATGTTATTAACTAACAAAAAAGCCCGAAAAATGGGGGGTAAAGCTATTAAATATGGTGGAATGGCCGCAGTAGGCGGAATCGCTTACAAAGCCTGGCGTGCCCATAAAGATAATCAAACCTCAGCACAAAACGGCACAGGAATACCAAATCAGGGCATTCATGCAGATCGTTCAAACGTCCTACCGCCCGTCCCAACAGGGAGCATTTTCGACTTAGCCGAGGAAAAAACAACCGCACAAGGTGAAGATATGCGCCTTATTCTGATCCGAGCCATGATCAGTGCAGCCAAGGCGGATGGTCATATTGATGCGGCCGAACGTACTCGAATCGAACAGCAAATCAAAGACCTTGGCATTGGTACTGAAGAACAACAGTTCCTAGTGGAACAATTGCAAGCAACCAGTGACCCAATCTCCATCGCACGTCTATCTGAGAATGAAGAACAGGCCACAGAAATCTATCTCGTGTCCTTACTCGCAGTTGATATCGATACTGACGAAGAACGCCGCTACCTAGACCGACTAGGAGATGCATTGCACTTGCCAACCGATTTACGACAAAACATCGAATACGAAGTCAAACATGCACAAACTCAGTAACCGTAAAAACCAAGCAACCCAATCAAAAAGACGCTCTATAAAATATAGAGCGTCTTCAAATCAATAACCAACAAGACTACTTATTAAGTTTGCCGCGAATGTCTGCCATACGTTTTCGATTCACGCCAAAGTCGGAATGCCCAACACGAGAGGCAGAACGAATGTCGATGCTCACTTCTCCATCTCGCTCTTGCGAAAACAAAAACTCCACATCGTCCACAAAACGAAACACCAAAGACGTAAATTCAGCGTGGATATAATTCTCTTCATTCACCACAACCTTAGTGCGTTTCGAAGACTCCAGTACCGCCAACACTTTATCATGGGCAAACACATTGGAACCTTTCAACACAATAGGCTCAATGTAATACTTATCACTGACCGGTGCCTGACTGCTCACGCAATTTGGCGAGCTAGGACAAGCCGCTAACTTCCCATTAGAAACACCTAAATTCGGCATAATACTTGAGCACCCCTGTAATAAAATAAACACCAACAAGTATAGAAACTTTTTCATAAACACACCCAACTCCGAAGTAAACAAACATCTTAGCCACAACGGCAATCAGTCCGACATTACCAGAAGCTCATCTCGAATCATGCATAATAAAAAGGTTTCTCGCTCAATCGACATACCTTTTTTATCGCTATTTTTAATAGTATTTAGATTATGCTTAATCGCATCGTGAACATTAATCCACACCGGCTTCATACCGTTTCTAACTTCATAATCTTCTAAACTCGTCTCGCCTAACTGATCATTAATTTCGCAGGTATAACAGTAAGACTTCATCTGCATGACCTCGAAACCATCTCTGTTCCAAGGTCGAAACTCCTCATACAAACCGAACGCCTCGACATTACGAATATTCCGCGCCCCCGTCTCCTCCGTCAACTCACGGATCAAACCTTCCACCTGATTTTCCCCTTCATCAATGCCACCACCCGGCAAGGTGTAATCGTCGTAACGCTGGGTATACAACATCAAAATATCTTCACCTTTCAAAATAATCCCACGGGCAGCAAGACGTAAAAAGGAAGATTGATCTAGGGATTCGATGCTTGGGTGAGTAGACGACTTTAACAAACGCATAGATTTGGGACACTTCGTGATTTTGGATGGGGTGGATAATAACCATTGGTGGGGAAGTGAGCAAATTGGGTTCCAGTCAAACACTTTTTATTCCTGAGCTTTATTCCGACCCGCTGGCCGTGGGATTAGTCCCTTCTTCTTTTATCTTCCAAAGGGAAGGAATAAAGAACAGCCTGTCTTCCACTTGAAGTGAGAGAGGCAAATTAGACACAAAAAAAGAGGCCGAGGCCTCTTTCCTATTGAACGTAAGAAGAACCAATTTGCAATTAAAAACTAATTCTCGCCGGAGATCCGGCTGCCAACCGCGGAGGTTTGGTCTTTATACTTAGCGTTATCCCGTTTGTTATAAGGACGATCCGCCGAGCCCGACATGGTTTCGAAGTTGATGGCGCCGATGGTCATACCTGGGCTTAGGGCGATGGGCAGTTTGCCACCGTTAAGGAATTCTAACACTATGCCGCCGCTCCAACCTGGGTCGATGCGGTGTGCAGTTACGTGAACCATTAAGCCAAGACGTGCTAAGGAAGAACGCCCATCGAGCCAGCCGACTAGGTTGTCAGGAAGAGTGACAGATTCTTTGGTCACGCCAAGTACTAATTCACCCGGATGAATGAAGAAGGGTTTGCCGTCTTCGACGATGATTTCTTCGCTCATGACGGATTCGATGACTTTACTTAAGTCGGCTTTAGAGCTACTTAGATCAAGGTAAGGCGCTGGATGACCTTGAAAGACGCGAAACGAATTGCCCAATCGCAAATCAACAGATACGCCGCTGATGACGCTGTTGTCGGGGCGAGGTTCGATAACGATAGAACCTTCGTCTAGGGCTTTAATGATATCTCGGTCACACAAACGCATTACTTTTCCTCAATTTTCTATTTAATCGCTCTGATGCCGGTGTTTTTTAGTCGTCGCTCATGCTGATGGTCGGCATGGCAAATTGCTCACCTTGTTCAGAGCCTTGTTGGGATGCAAGGGTAGCACCAAGCTTGCGTGCAATCGACTGATAAATGCCTGCAGTATCACTTTCTGGTGCATTTACCACGATTGGTCTGCCAGCATCGCTCTGTTCACGGATCGCTAGGCTTAATGGCAGTTTGCCCAATACATTGACGTTATATTCTTTCGCTAGGCTCGCGCCGCCTTCGTCGCCAAAGATGGCTTCGTGGTGACCGCAGTTGGAGCAAATGTGCGTCGACATGTTTTCAACCACACCCAATACAGGGATTTTCACCTTGTTGAACATTTCGATTCCGCGACGAGCATCCAGTAAGGCGATGTCTTGCGGCGTGGTCACTATGACGGAACCTGCCACTGGCACTTTTTGCGCTAGGGTAAGTTGAATGTCGCCAGTGCCCGGCGGCATGTCGATGAATAAGTAATCGAGATCGTTCCAATCGGTTTGCGTCAAGATCTGCATCAAGGCGCCAGTCACCATTGGGCCACGCCAAGCGACAGGCGTGTCTTTGGTAGTCAAAAACGCCATAGACATGACTTGCACGCCAAACGCACTTGGTGGCACAAAGAATTTGTCTTCACGTACTTGAGGACGAGTGCCTTCGGCGAAGCCGAGCAACATACCTTGGCTTGGGCCGTAGATGTCGGCATCCAAAATGCCAACGCGCGCGCCCTCTTTCGCCATGGCTAACGCTAAGTTTACCGTGGTGGTGGATTTGCCTACGCCACCTTTACCAGACGCCACGGCGATGATATTTTTCACGCCTTTTAGCCCAGCAATGTTGCCCTGCGTGGCGTGACTTGTTACTTGGCATTCAATGTCTAAGACCAAGCTGCGCTCATCTGCCATAAGCGCTTTTATTTTGGTTTCTAGTAACGTTTGTTGTTGCTGAGCTGGATAACCTAGGGTCAAGGTGACGTGGACACGATTGTCATCGGCAACAACTTGCCAGACAGGGCCAAATGCTTGGTCGGTATTGTCATCGATAAGGGTTTCTAATGTCGCCTGTAATTGGACATCGCTTAGCATGTAACGCTCCTAAATGAGGGCAAAGTGTAAGGGGGTATTCAGTACATTTGTTTTATGCCCTTAGTGTGGGGGCAAACGCTCGAAAAGCAAGTCTAGGACTTGCACGGCACAAACGGGGTCTTATAATGGCGCTTTCTTTATTGTATCCGCATTTATAGCCCGTTAATTATTCGTCATCGGCGCCTATTTATTGCTAGAATACCCGACCTTTTTTAATCCAGCAGGCTTATCAAAAATGGCACAAACGCAACGCAAAATTTTAGTCACCAGCGCCCTTCCTTATGCTAATGGCTCTATCCATTTAGGGCATATGCTGGAACACATCCAAACCGACATCTGGGTGCGTTTTCAAAAAATGCGCGGCCATCTTTGTACAGCGGTATGTGCAGATGACGCACACGGCACGGCGATTATGATCAAAGCCGCGCAAAATGGCATCACCTCAGAAGAGTTGATCGAGGGTGTTCGCCAAGAACACATGGCTGACTTTAATGACTTCCTGATTGGTTACGACAACTACTACTCTACGCATTCTGACGAAAACCGTGAATTCTCAAACAGCATTTACACGGCCCTTCGTGACAATGGCAAAATCGCTGTTCGCTCTATCGTGCAAGCCTATGACCCAGAGAAAGAAATGTTCCTTGCGGATCGTTTCATCAAGGGAACCTGCCCTAAGTGTAAAGCAGAAGACCAATACGGCGACAACTGTGAAGTCTGTTCTGCGACTTACACGCCAATGGAAATGATCAATCCTCGCTCTGTTTACTCTGGTGCGACACCAATTGAAAAAGACTCTGAGCATTATTTCTTCAAATTGCCAGACTTCCAAGACTTCCTAGCAAAATGGACGCGCAGCGGAACTTTGCAAGACCAAGTGGCTAACAAACTATCTGAATGGTTGGATTCTGGCCTTAAAGAATGGGACATCAGCCGCGATGCGCCTTACTTCGGTTTTGAAATTCCAGATGCACCAGGCAAATATTTTTACGTTTGGCTAGACGCACCAATTGGTTACATGGCGAGCTTTAAAAACCTGTGTGATCGTACGGAAGGTTTAGAGTTTGACGATTACTGGGGTAAAGATTCTGATGCTGAGCTATACCATTTCATCGGTAAAGACATTATCAATTTCCACGCTTTGTTCTGGCCTGCGATGCTGGACTGTGCTGGCTACCGCACACCGACAGCGGTCAACGCACACGGTTACGTTACGGTTGATGGTGAAAAAATGTCTAAATCACGCGGTACCTTTATTAAAGCCCGTACATACTTGAAGCATTTGGACCCACAATACTTGCGTTACTACTACGCTGCAAAACTGAACTCTCGTGTTGACGATATCGACCTTAATCTAGGTGATTTCTTGCAGCGCGTAAACTCTGACGTGGTTGGTAAAGTGGTTAACATTGCTAGCCGCACAGCGAGCTTCATCAGCAAGAAATTCGACGGTCAATTAGCCAGCGAAGTGAGCGAAGCGGAAATGATTCAATCTTTCATCGATGCCGGTGAAGTGATTGCTGAGCACTTTGAAAGCCGTGAATACGGTAAAGCGATTCGCGAAGTGATGCGTCTTGCTGATGTGGCAAACGAATACATTGCCGTGCAAGCACCTTGGGTGTTGGCAAAAGACGAAGCGACGTTATCGAAAGTCCAAGACGTTTGTACTGTAGCCTTAAACATGTTCGCTATTTTGGCGACATACTTGAAGCCAGTTATGCCAAATATGGTGGCCGACGCTGAAGCTTTCCTTGGCAAAGAGCTAACTTGGGACAACCGCAGCGAATTGCTGTTTGGTGGCACGGTGAATACCTTCAAACCGCTGATGGGTCGTATCGAGCAAACGCAAATTGATGCCATTATCGAAGAAGGCAAAATAGAAGCCGCAGCGGAAGCAGCTGCTAAAGAAGCGGCGCAACCGACTCAAGCAGAAACCGAACTAAGCAAAGAGCCAATCGAAGCGGAAATCAATTTTGATGACTTCGCGAAAGTAGATTTGCGTATCGCCTTGATCGTCAAAGCCGAGCACGTTGAAAAAGCCAATAAGCTATTAAAATTGACCTTAGATATCGGCGGCGAAACTCGTACTGTGTTCTCTGGTATTAAGTCCGCTTATAAGCCAGAAGACTTAGAAGGCAAACACACGGTGATGGTTGCTAACCTTGCACCACGCAAAATGAAGTTTGGTATGTCAGAAGGCATGGTACTAGCGGCTGGCCCTGGTGGTGAAGAAATTTACCTACTAGAACCTCATGCAGGGGCGAAACCTGGGCAACGGGTAATCTAAAACCGCGCTACAAACGTGAAACTTGACCAATATCTTCTACGACAACGACTGGTTACTGCCTTTACTGACAGTAACCAGCCTCGTCACGAATGATATTATTGATAAGTTAAGCATTGGTAATTTTGCAAATACATAATCCAAGTCTATATAAGAATAACCTATTATCTATATACTAAATAAGACTAAATATACACAATCTTTAGTCTTGTTAGTTATAAGCAGATTGGTATAGTTACGCACAAAGATACTTCTGAGCAAATGATTGCAAAACAACCTGTTTAATCCAAGAAGCCCTTCATTCCAATATGGCGAGGGAGCGCTTTTTACACTTATTTTTTGGACATAGAATGACTGAATATCTCTTGATACTGGTCAGTACCATCTTGGTGAATAACTTCGTTTTGGTACAGTTTTTAGGCCTTTGCCCTTTTATGGGCGTGTCTGGAAAGCTAGAAACCTCTATTGGTATGGCCATGGCCACGACCTTTGTTTTGACCCTATCTAGCCTGTGCAGTTATCTCACTTATAACTTCATATTGCAGCCTTTTGGGCTGGAGTACTTGCAAACTATTTCTTTCATTTTGGTGATCGCCGTTGTGGTCCAGTTTACTGAAATGGTGGTGCGTAAAACCAGTCCGCTGCTGTACCGAGTGTTGGGGATATTTTTACCACTGATCACAACAAACTGTGCAGTATTGGGCGTAGCACTGCAAAACATCAGCAAACAAAACGGTTTTGTTGAATCCATTCTTTATGGCTTTGGTGCGGCCGTCGGTTTTTCTTTTGTTCTGGTGCTGTTTTCAGCCATGCGCGAGCGCATTAACGTGGCTGACGTCCCCGTTGTATTTAAAGGGTCGGCTATTGGCATGATCACCGCAGGTCTAATGGCTCTCGCCTTTATGGGCTTCACTGCCCTAGTGCAAATTTAGGAGGCAATATGTTCACGGTGTTACTTGCCATTGGCATCTTAGTCGCCTTATCACTCGTGTTTGGTGCGCTTTTGGGTTACGCCAATGTACGCTTCCGTGTGGAAGGTGACCCGATTGTCGATCAAATCGATGCGCTGTTGCCACAAACCCAATGCGGTCAATGTGGTCACCCAGGCTGTCGCCCTTACGCAGAAGCCATTGCGAACGGTGAAGCCATTAACCACTGCCCACCAGGTGGACAAGCCACGATTCAAGCATTAGCTGACTTGCTCGATGTCGAAGCCATTCCTTTAGATGGCGATCACGGCACTGAAACGGCAAAACGCGTTGCGGTCATTCGTGAAGACGAGTGCATAGGTTGTACTAAATGTATCCAAGCGTGCCCTGTTGATGCGATTTTAGGTGCCGCCAAACAAATGCATACCGTCATTGCCGACGAGTGCACTGGGTGTGACCTTTGTGTTGATCCTTGTCCTGTAGATTGTATTGATATGGTGGAAATCGGTGTGACAGCGAAAACTTGGTCTTGGGACAAACCTCAAGGTATTGCCGCTACCTCTTTAAATATTATTGCCACAGACCGTCAAACGGAGGTTGCACACTAATGCAAGCAACCAAGATTTATTCTTTCCATGGTGGTATCCATCCAGAAGAAAACAAAGCACAGTCATTGCGCTTACCTTTGGGTCGACCCAGCCTGCCTAGTGAGCTTATTTTACCGCTTGGGCAACACATAGGCCAAAGCTCTCGCCCTTTAGTCAAAGTAGGCGACAAAGTATTGAAAGGTGAAACCATCGCCATTAACAATGGTTTTTTGAGCAGTTTTTTACACGCTTCTACCTCTGGCACCATTTCGGCTATTGAAGAACGCCTTATTGCCCATCCTTCAGGGTTGAGTGATCTCTGTATTATATTAGCCCCCGATGGACAGGATACGTGGACGACACTTGAGCCATTAAACGACTGGCAAACACTCAGCAAAACGGATGTATTAGCGTATTTGTCTGAAATGGGCATTGTCGGCATGGGCGGTGCGGGCTTTCCCACGCAAGTTAAGCTACAGGGAGCCCATAAAAAGCCCTTGTCTCATTTCATTATTAACGCGGCCGAATGCGAACCCTACATCACCGCTGATGACATGCTGATGCGAGAAAAAGCCCTAGAATTAATTTTGGGCATTGAAATACTTCAACATCTTGTTGAAGCAGATAAAGTCGTTATTGGCATAGAAGATAACAAGCCAGCTGCAATTGATGCCTTAACATCAATGATCAAGCAACGTGACAGTAAAGTTCAAGTGGCTGTAGTGCCAACCAAATACCCCTCTGGCGGTGAAAAACAACTTATTCAACTGCTCACAGGCAAAGAAGTTCCAAGCGGTCAGCACCCAGCAGACATTGGTATTTTATGCCATAACGTCGGCACCTGTGTGGCGGTTTACGACGCCATTACTTTTGGTAAACCCTTAATTTCGCGTTTTACCACATTAACAGGCGATGCCTTAAAAGCCCCTCAGAACGTCGAAGTGTTACTTGGCACACCGGTTTCGCATTTGTTGGAGTACGCAGATTCTGAACCCAAAAAACTCAGCCGCTTAATCATGGGCGGCCCCATGATGGGTTTCACTTTAAATTCCGCTGCGGTTCCTATTGTCAAAACCAGTAATTGTATCTTGGCCGCCAGCAAAAAAGAACTTCCGCCACCGGCACCTGAGCAAGCCTGCATTCGCTGTGGCATGTGCGAACAAGCCTGTCCTGCGAGCTTATTACCACAACAATTGTTGTGGTTCAGTAAAAGCCAGGAGTTCGAAAAAGCCGAACACCATAATCTGTTTGACTGCATCGAATGTGGCGCCTGTTCTTATGTGTGCCCAAGTAGTATTCCCTTAGTGCAGTATTACCGTCATTCCAAGAGCAGCATCCGCGAAGCCCGTGAAGCGACCGTGAAATCTGATTTGGCTAAGCAACGCTTTGAAGCGCGTAAAGCCCGACAAGATGCCGAAGCCGCTGAAAAAGAAGCCAAGCGCCTTGCTCGCCAAAAAGCGACGCCAAGCAAAGCCGCGGAAAAGAAAAAAGCGGCACCGGCTAAAGCCGCTCCAACGGTTGCCGCTGCACCAGCAGCGACTGATGAATCGAAAAAACTCAAAGTGGATCTTGCCATTGGTAAATCCAAATTAAAAAAGCTACAAAAACAGCTGCTTGAAGCGCAAGAAAACGAGCATCTTGAGGAAATCAGCAATCTACAGCTGCAAGTGACTGAACAAGAAAAAGCCGTCGCCTTACTTGAAGAGCAGCTCGCCAAAACAGCTGAAGCGGCGCCAACTGCGGCTGAAGCAAAGGTGCCTAAGCCTGCTCCTGCGCCCGTGAATGACGACATTAAAAAAGCAAAGATAGACCTTGCCATTGCCAAAGCGGCGGTGAAAAAGGTCGAAAAAGCCTTGAAGAAAGCAGAAGAGATTCAAGCACCTGAGATCGAGGCGATTCGCCAACAGCTAAAAGAAGCGCAACAGCGAGCAGACGAACTGGAAAACGCCTTAGTCAATCCAGCAACCACGATACCAAAGACAGAAACAACAGCCCAGGCGGCGCCAAGTAGTGTTGATGCTGATATGACTAAGAAACGTAAGATTGACCTTGCCATCGCCAAAGCTGGAGTGAAAAAAGCCGAGAAAAACATCCAGCTTTTGAAAGAACAAGGCAAAAATGAAAGCGAAATAGAAGCATCCGAATGGCCTAAAAAACTGATAGAAGCACAAGAAAAATTGGCCGTTCTAGAAGCAGAAGACACTACGGATACGGTTGCCAAAAGCCAAGCCAAAGCGGAGCCAGAAATGGATTTAGCCAATCAGATCAAAAAGGAAAAAATCGCTGTGGCTTTGGCTAAAGCGCAAATAAACAAACTGAATAAGCGTTTAGAAAGCGCGCCAGAAGACGCGGACAAGATTAATCAAGACATTGCCGCAACAGAACAACGTTTACAGAGAGCCGAAGCTTTGTTAGCAACGCTTATTCATTCGCAAACCAACACGCAAGAGAATCGTTAAATGGCATTATTGAGGATCACCTCCCCCCACACACAACGTGCAGGACGCCGCACAGCTTGGGTGATGCAGATGGTCATTTTAGCGACCATTCCTGGCATAGTGGTACAGACTTGGTTATTTGGTTGGGGCACGTTAATCAATGTAATGATTGCCTGCATCACGGCGTTATTGTGTGAAGCGGCTATATTGTCTTTACGTCGCCGAGCGGTGGCATTTTTTCTAAAAGATTATAGCGCCCTCCTCACCGCGGTATTGCTCGGCGTGGCATTACCTCCGATCGTTCCTTGGTGGGTCACTGTCACGGCGGTCGCTTTTGCGATCATTTTTGCTAAGCAAATTTATGGCGGGCTGGGCAATAATCCCTTTAACCCTGCCATGGTCGGTTATGCCATCGTTCTGGTGTCCTTCCCTGTTCCTATGAGCCAATGGTTAGGGGTTCAGTCTCTGGTGTCTGCACAAGACACCTTGACGTTTACTCAAAGCCTACAGGCTATTTTTCAATTTTTACCGGTCGTCGAAAGCCACGCCTTAATCGATGCTTATACGATGGCCACCCCGTTGGACGGCTTTAAAACTAAAGATCTCTTAACCGCAGAGGAAGCATTTAACACGGTTCCCGCTTTGCACGCCGCTAATCTAAACAGTTGGCTGTGGGTAAACTTAGCCTATCTCGTGGGTGGCTTAGGTTTACTTTGGTTGCGCATCATCACTTGGCACACTCCGGTCGCCTTGTTAGGCGCATTACTGGTGATGTCTGGTTTCTTTTATGGCGTAGACTCAGCCAACGCGGCCAGCCCATTCTTTCACCTGACTACAGGTGCCGCTATGTTTGGTGCTTTCTTCATCGCAACCGATCCTGTGTCGTCTTGTACCAGTAACCGTGGCAAGCTGATTTACGGGGCCGGTATTGGTATCTTGATTTACATTATCAGAGCGTGGGGCGGTTACCCTGACGGTGTGGCGTTTGCGGTTTTATTAATGAATTTTGCCGCCCCCTTGATTGATTACTACTCACAACCTAGAACCTACGGCCACCAAAAAGCTAAAACAGGCTTAAAAATAGGGGAGGATAACTGATGGAATTGCTCGCCTCTATTCGTCGAAACAGTGTTGGCTTGGCGCTTTTTGCGGTACTTACTGCCGGGCTGATTGCAGTCACTCAGCAATTAACAGGGA
The DNA here is from genome assembly GCF_003721245.1 of Marinomonas hwangdonensis. Lineage (GTDB taxonomy): Bacteria > Pseudomonadota > Gammaproteobacteria > Pseudomonadales > Marinomonadaceae > Marinomonas > Marinomonas hwangdonensis. The sequence continues at coordinate 323,685 of NZ_RIZG01000002.1, forward strand.
ATAAAATTCAAGAAAATATCTTGGCGGCACAAATTGCGGCATTTAACGAAATCTTACCGGCCGATTTATACGACAATGACTTAACCAGTGACTCCGCTATGCTCGCGGCCGATCCCCTACTGGGCAGCAACGACGATATTAAGATACATATCGCACGCAAAAACGGAGAAGTCACAGGAATTATTTTTGAGACCATAGCACCACGTGGCTATAACGGTAATTTGGATATGCTGGTTGCCATTGATAAAAACGGTGTGGTCACGGGTAGCCGAGTGATTAGCCACAAAGAAACACCAGGGCTAGGTGATAAGGTTGATCTGAAAAAAGGCGATTGGATTTTAAGCTTTGCCAATACCTCTCTGTCAAATCCGGACATTAAAGGCTGGGGCGTAAAGAAGGATGGTGGAGAGTTTGATCAATTTACGGGAGCCACCATCACACCTCGCGCGGTCGTTAATGCCGTAAAAAATACCTTACTGTATTTTGAACAACACAAAGACACGCTGTTAGCCTATTAGGACTCGTCAATGAATACCAATACAGACACAGACGTCATCGACGCCACAAAAGACAATACGCCAAGCGCGCAATACACAGATATTATTTATAACGGCCTGTGGAAAAATAACCCTGCCCTTGTTCAGCTACTTGGCTTATGCCCACTACTCGCGGTCACCAGCACTGTGGTGAATGCGCTAGGGCTCGGCTTAGCGACCATGGTGGTGTTGATGGGCTCTAACATTGCGGTCTCTTTGATCCGCAATTACGTGGCCGATGCGGTCCGTTTACCCGCTTTTGTGATGATTATCGCCTCATTTACCACCTGTATCGAGCTCGTAATGCAGGCTTTCACCTATGAGCTGTATCAGATTCTGGGAATCTTTATTCCGTTGATCGTAACCAACTGCGCGATCTTAGGTCGTGCGGATGCGTTTGCCAGCCGTAACCCTGTGCTGCCTTCTGCGGTTGATGCCTTTATGATGGGGTTGGGATTCATGGTGATTTTGGTGGCACTCGGTGCCATGCGTGAACTGGTCGGCCAAGGCACGCTCTTTACGGATATGCAATTGTTGTTCGGTGACATGGCGGTTAACTGGAAATGGGTGGTGTTTGACAATTACCCCAACGTGTTATTTGCTGTATTGCCGCCTGGGGCCTTTATTGGCCTGGGGCTCTTGATTGCGGGTAAAAACTACTTCGATGAAGCTGAGAAAAAACGCGTCGCTAAGCAAAAAATCCAAGACGGCCCAAGTGCGTCAAAACGGGTTCGTGTTACTGGGCAAGTTAGTTAACGCTACAAGTTATAAGCTCCTCCCCCTGCTAAGGGGGAGAGAATGTTAACAGGCATAAAGGCAGTCAAACGTGAACAAAGACAAACGCTACGAGATTTTTTCCCGCCTACGTGCTGAAAACCCACATCCCGTCACAGAATTGGAATACAGCTCGCCCTTTGAACTTTTGATTGCCGTCTTATTTTCCGCTCAAGCCACGGACGTGAGTGTGAACAAAGCCACGCGCAAGTTATTTCCTGTGGCAAACACACCGGAAAAAATGCTGGCACTGGGGGTCGATGGTTTAAAAAGTTACATCAAAACCATTGGCTTGTTTAACGCGAAAGCCGAAAATGCGATAAAAACCTGCCAAATCCTCATCGAAAAACACAACAGCATTGTCCCTGAGACTCGTGAAGAACTCGAAGCCCTTCCGGGTGTTGGTCGAAAAACCGCCAATGTGGTACTGAACACCGCTTTTCGTCAAGTCGCCATGGCCGTCGACACCCACATTTTTCGTTTCAGTAACCGCACCAAGGTCGCCCCTGGAAAAAACGTCTTAGAAGTGGAAATGAAACTGCTTAAATTCGTCCCAAAAGAGTTTCTGCTAGACGCCCATCACTGGATGATACTTCATGGCCGCTATATCTGTGTTGCTCGTAAACCCAAGTGCAACGCCTGCATTATTGAAGATTTATGTGAATTCAAAGACAAAACCTCAGACTGATCTAAAATAGTTAACCAATCACTAAACTAAGTTTAAAGAACCTCGAATTTATTAAACCTTTACCACTCGGCATGCTTGCTCTATTGAATTTCATTTTGTAGAGAGGATGCCATGAGTCACCATTTAACCCAAGCCCAACTTGATGCTCACTGGATGGCGTATACGGGCAATCGCCAGTTTAAGCAGGACCCTCGTATCATTACGTCGGCGGCGGGTCATTATTACACGGACTCTGACGGCCGGAAGATTTTTGATGGTTTGTCTGGCCTGTGGACGTGCGGTTTGGGTCACAGTGTTCCCGCCATTAACGAAGCGGTAGCGCAGCAAGTTAAAACGCTGGACTATTCGCCTGCTTTTCAGTTTGGTCATGAGAAATCCTTCTTGTTGGCAGAGCAAATTACCGAATTTATGCCTGCAGGTTTAAATCGTATTTTCTTCACGGGTTCAGGCTCAGAGTCGGTTGATACGGCGTTAAAAATTGCTCGCGCTTATTGGCGAAAAAAAGGCATGGGCACCAAGACTAAGTTTATTGGTCGCGCTAAAGGCTATCATGGCGCAGGGATTTCCGGTTTCAGCGTGGGGGGGATTCCCGCCAACCGCACACTTTATGGCCAAGGCTTAGAGTCTTACCACTTACCTCACACCCAAGTGCCAGGAAGTGAGTTTTCTAAGGGTATGGCAGAACACGGTAAAGAACGCGCTGAAGATCTACTGAATCTGATTATGATGCACGATGCCTCCAATATTGCGGCTGTCATTGTGGAGCCCATGTCAGGCTCAGCGGGGGTGATAGTGCCACCTAAAGGGTATTTGAAGCGTTTGCGTGAGATTTGTGATCAACACAATATCTTACTCATCTTTGATGAAGTGATTACCGCGTTTGGCCGTATGGGCGCCAAAACCGGGGCAGAAGCCTTTGGCGTAACGCCTGACGTGATTACCATGGCAAAGCAGGTTACCAACGGGGTGATTCCAATGGGGGCGGTGGCCTTTAAACAGGAAATCTACGAGACATTTATGGACAATGGCGGCCCTGACTATATGTTAGAGGTGCCACATGGTTATACCTATTCTGCGCATCCGATTGCCTGTGCGGCCGCACTGGCGTCTCTGGATGAAATCAAAAAGCAAGGTTTGATTGAGCGCGTCAGCCATATGAGCTCAGCGTGGGAAAACAGCGTGCATCAACTAAAAGACGCCAGTCCAATCATTACGGATATTCGCAATTACGGTTTCGCGGCGGGCATCACCATAGCCCCGATTGATGGCGAACCAGCAAAACGGCCGTTCCAAATTGCCATGGCCATGTGGGAAAAGGGATATTACGTTCGCTACGGCGCAGATACCATTCAGTTGGCACCGCCGTTTACGACAGAACACGCCGAGATAGACAGCTTAATTAACGCATTAGGAGACACTATTAGGCAACAAGGCTAAATCTACAAGTGCCATCAAGGTGTTGCTGAGATCACAGCAACATCTTGATTTAGGTCACCGGCTTCTCGCTATCCCTTACCTACTCAATTGCACTATAATGAAGTAGCAAACGTGTTATTCACTATCTGAATTTTTCATTCTAAGGGTAATTAACGTGTCTATTTCACATTCTCCCTACGTCCGTTGTTTTTGGACAGGCACCTTGTATTTGACGAATGGTGTGTCTATGCCCATTCATTGCACCCACATATCAACGCAAATGATTGAAGTGGAAGCGCCTAACGGCATACAAGGCTCTAAACTGGTAAAGTTAGAATTAAAAGCCATGCACGATGGTGTACCAGCCACGATAAAAGTATTGTGCGACCCGCAATCTGATATTTTTAATGAACATAACAACCATTATATTAAGCTCACCTACCACTCTATTTCGGACAAAGACCGTAACTTAATTAAGGCCTTTGCTGAAGCCCATTCCTAGCTTCTAAGTGCTCGCTAGGGATGCGGCAGAGCGCTGTTATTCGCTGTCGGTGTCAACGGCAGAACCAGAGTCTGCTTTTGCTGCGGCTTCTTCAGCTTTCTTAACGCGAATTTTCATTCCGTCTACTTCAGACCCATTCAGGGTTTTCATAGCCGCTTTGGCTTCGCCAACTTTGGGCATTTCAACAAAGGCAAAACCTTTTGATTCGCCGGTTTCTTTGTCCATTACGATAGTACAAGACTGTAATGTTCCGTGTACGGCAAACAAGCTTCTCAATTTGTCTTCCGTGGTATGGCGAGCAAGGTTTCTGACTAATATTTTCATAGGTTTCTCTTTATAAATAAAAAAGGCATGGACGTTACTTGCCATGCCTTCAAGTTTGATTACGCCATTCTAACGATTTAAGACAGAGTTGTCTCAAACAAGGCTAATAATTTTTCGCTGTCCACTTCCATACAAACTTGTGTCATGGGCACATCGTTCCAATGCGGCTCGGGAAAAGTCATGCCTTGTGGCGCAAAAATCGTTTGACCGATACCAATGCCTTCACAGGCAACACGCACAGCGCCAAGCTCTACACCAAAAATACTAGGATCCATCACATAGGCAATGGTGGATGCATCATGGAAATAACAGCCATCCATATCGAAACGGCTGCTGTAGAAATGAATGTAGTGCTGAGCGCAATCGTATAAGAAACTGCCCTCAACTGGATTGGCTTTTTTAATACGTTCCAACACAGTATTGTCCAACAACACCTGATGGGTTACGTCCAAACCTATCATGGTCACTTGCCAAGGTGCAGTGAAGACAATGTCCGCTGCGTGTGGATCGTTCATGATATTGGCTTCTGCGACAGGGGACACGTTACCGTATTCAATCGCTGTGCCACCCATCAAAACCACTTCGTCTACTAGGCTGGCCACTTCTGGATCAAGCTCAAGGGCTTTTGCCAAGTTCCCTAGTGGCCCCAGCGCAATAATAGTCACTTCACCGGGAAATTCACGCACAGTGTCGACGATAAACTGCGCTGCACTTTTGTCGATCGCTTTACCTTGTGGTGCTGGCCAATCAATGTTGCCAAAACCGTCTTTGCCGTGGACAAAATCTGGATGTGGACGCGGCGCTATCTTGCTCGGCACCGCAACCCCTTTGGCTACAGGCACATTAACTTTAGCAATTTCAGTCAGAGTAATGGCGTTCTGTGTGGCCAAATCTACGCTGACATTACCAAAGGTCGTAGTTAAACCTAATACCTCAAGCTGCGGTGCTTGAAAGGCAAAAAAGATCGCCATAGCATCGTCTATGCCAGGATCCGTATCAATAATAATTTTACGAGCCATATCATTTTTCCTTTTGTGACTTAGGAAACCTTCACAAAGGTTTCTATGCATGTTTTGCAAGAAATTCGCTGACTTCTTGTTGTGTTGGAATGGCCGATGCCGCCCCCAATCGAGTAACACAAATAGCCGATGCCGCACAAGCACGGGTAATAGCCTGAACCATGTCCTCCCCCTTCATGAGTGAAGAGAGACAAAAACCAATAAAGGTATCCCCTGCTGCTGTGGTATCCACCGCTTCAACAGAGAAGGCTTTAACGAATAAACTCTCTGTGCCGGGGCGTAGATCGCCGTCAAAATAACGAACCCCCTCTTTACCCAGTGTCATCAGCACGGCAAGCCCAGGATAGGCGTTAGGCAATGCAGCTGTGGTACTGTCGATGTCTGTGGTACCGATAAGATCCATGGCTTCCACTTCATTGACGATCAATAAGTCCACAAAACCGAGCACTTTTTTGGTTAATTCCGCGTCCATTGGCGCAGGATTAAACGCGACTTTCAACTTGTTTTGTTGCGCTTTACGCATGGTGTATTCAATTAGGTTGGTTTCATTTTGCAATAACACCCAATCCCCAGCATTGGCTTGCGACAAAGCTTGATCAACTTGCTCTTCGGTTAACGCGTGATTAGCCCCTTGGTACAAGATAATCGAATTTTCAGCCGCTCTGGTCAGCTGAATAATCGCATGACCCGTCGGTACTTCTGTACGGGAAATTAAGCCTGTGTCCACACCCAGTGCTTCCAATTGATCCAAAATCGCTTGGTCTGAATGATGAATCGCCCCCACATGCTTAACATCGGCACCGGCTTTAGCCAGCGCGACAGATTGATTTGCGCCTTTGCCACCCAGCAAACATTGGTAACTGTCTGATGACATGGTCTCACCAGGTCGAACAAAATGTGCCAACTGATACAAATGGTCAAGGTTGATGGAGCCCACATTATAAATTGTCATAATTTTCTTCCTTCAGGATCAGCACCTTCAGCAAAGGTTGGCTTAAAAATACTGACCAAGTGTACAAAAATAAAAAACGCTCCAATTCTGCAAGAACGGAGCGTTTTTTGAAAGCTTATTTTTCTATAATGCTATTTTTCTAGATCAACAAGCCATTACTTGTTGTTGTCTAGAAAACCACGGCCTTTTTGCGCCGCAATACGCATACGAAGCGCGTTCAGCTTGATAAAACCAGCCGCGTCTTTTTGATCGTAAGCACCAGCATCGTCTTCGAATGTCGCAATAGAGCTATCGAACAAGCTGTTTTCAGACTGACGTCCGACCACTGTCACGTTGCCTTTGTACAGTTTCAAACGTACAGTACCGCTCACGTATTTTTGTGATGTGTCGATAAGCGCCTGCATCATACGGCGCTCTTCTGACCACCAGAAGCCGTTGTAAATCAACTTAGCGTAGCGAGGCATCATTTCATCTTTCAAATGCATGGCTTCACGGTCTAGGGTAATAGACTCGATAGCACGGTGCGCTCGCATCATGATGGTGCCGCCAGGTGTTTCATAACAACCACGTGCTTTCATGCCTACAAAACGGTTTTCAACGATGTCGACACGACCAATACCGTTAGCACCACCAATCTTGTTCAAGGTTTCCAAGATAGTAGCAGGCGACATGGCTTCGCCATTAATAGACACTGGGTCGCCTTTTTCGTAGCCAATTTCGATGTAAGTTGCTTCATTTGGCGCGTCTTCAGGAGACACAGACCAACGCCACATGTCATCTTCTGGCTCTGTCCATGGATTTTCTAACTGGTCACCTTCGAAAGAGATGTGCAATAAGTTAGCGTCCATTGAATAGGGAGACTTTTTCTTCTTGGTTGAAAAGTCTACCGGGATTTGGTGTTTTTCACAGTAGGCCATTAGCGTTTCGCGGGACGTTAGGTCCCATTCACGCCAAGGGGCAATCACTTTCACGCCTGGTTTCAACGCATAAGCGCCCAATTCAAAACGAACTTGGTCGTTACCTTTACCGGTCGCGCCATGGGAAATCGCATCAGCACCCGTTTCGTTAGCAATCTCGATCAAACGTTTCGCGATCAAAGGACGTGCAATCGACGTACCTAGCAAGTACTCGCCTTCATAAATAGTATTGGCGCGGAACATAGGGAAAACGAAGTCGCGGACAAACTCTTCACGCAAATCTTCAATGTAGATTTCCTTGATACCTAACGCTTTGGCTTTAGCACGAGCGGGTTCAACTTCTTCACCTTGACCTAAGTCTGCGGTGAAAGTGACGACTTCACAGTTGTATTCTTCTTGAAGCCACTTCGCGATTACGGAAGTATCCAGGCCACCAGAATAGGCTAACACTACCTTCTTCACGTCCGACATTATATCTATTCTCCTCAACGGGCTCGCGCTCCCTCACCAGTGCTTTCAAACCAGTACATGGCGGCGCAAAAAATTTAAAAAGGGGCCATTAGTGTAAGATCTCGATTCTTGCTTAGCAAGTAAAATGCCCATCTTTGCTTGATAACTCAGCGGAAAACAGCACAAAAAACCATAAATTACTCTCAGGTGCTTTGGTCAGTTTACGTCCCTCTCACCTAGTTACCTTCTGATCGTTCTAATCGAATGGTCACCCTACGGTTGCGCTCTCTACCTGCCACGGAATTATTACTCACAGTGGGGTAACGCTCACCGTGATAGCGAGAAATAATCTTATCTGCAGGCACCCCTTTTTGTAGTAGATAGGTAGTGACTCTTTCAGCACGCAGTTTGGATAATTCGCGGTTATCTCGACGCGAGCCAATGATATCTGTGTGTCCATCGATATAAATGTAACCAACGCTGGGATCCGAGGACACATACAAAGCAACAAGATCCAAACGAGATTTAATTCGATCTGTTAAATCCACCCCATTGGTAGGAAATAAGGCTGCGGTTCTGGCAATTTGATCGTAATTTACCGGCAATAAACTTGAAAGACAGCGGCGAAACTCATTGTAAGCAGGGGCAAAATTAATATTAGACAAACCCACTTCGACGGTTTCACGGCTGTTTTCCCATGCGGTGCCAGCTACAATAGGATGACGTCCTCGATCAAGGCTTGACAACATGCGCTCTGCGACCATCCCGCCAACTTCAACGGTCAAACCGTATCCAGGGTAAGTCAAAATCTCCAAGGTTTCAGGCTTTACACCCGGCGACCAACTTGGCGCTTGAGAGATGATATAAACCTGCCCAGGACCGAGTTTTTCATTTTGCGGCTGCAAAATAAACTTCATCGGCTCGCCCGCTTCTTTAATGAAATGACCTTCACCGTAATGGGGAACAGGGTGCGTTAAACTGCAGGAAAAAATGTCGCCAGACAACAGCCATTCAGAATCCGTAATACCGGATTGGTAATGAAGTATTGCGTTTGCATGCATGAAAGGCGAACAAGCCGTTAGCAAGAGTGCAGCACGAATTAGAAGTAGTTGGGGCTTTCCCATTTAGACATCTCGTTCAGACATTATCAATTGTGTTATCATCTGATCCTATTGTATACCATCACTGTTGATCAATCGGCAGAATTAAGGACCTTCTTTTGTCAAACCATGAAATCAAAGATCGATTCCGCGGCTACTTACCCGTTGTTATCGACGTAGAAACCGCAGGCTTTAATCAAAAAACCGATGCATTGTTAGAAGTCGCCGCCAGCATCCTGCGAATGGATGAAAATGGTGAGCTGTATATACACGAAACACTGGCATTTTTAATTAAGCCGTTTGAAGGGGCAAACCTTGAAAAATCGGCGCTTGAGTTTACTGGAATCAACCCATTTGCACCGGGTAGACAAGACATTGCTGAAAGCGAAGCCTTGGCTCAAATGTTTTCTAAGGTGAGAAAGGAATTGAAATCCGTGGGGTGTAAGCGAGCTATTTTGGTGGGTCATAATGCGGCATTCGATCATGGCTTCTTAAATGCGGCTATTGAACGAGCTGGGATTAAACGCAACCCGTTTCACCCTTTTTCCAGTTTTGATACCGCCAGCTTAGCGGGTCTGGTATATGGACAAACCGTTCTTGCGAAGGCCTGTGAAGCAGCATCTATCCCGTTTAGTAATTCTGAAGCGCATTCAGCCAAATACGATACAGAAAAAACCGCTGAATTGTTTTGCGATATGGTGAATCGCTGGAGACGTTTAGGAGGCTGGCCTCTCGCGGCAAACAAAGAAGAAGACAGCATGGCATCCGTTTTTGATGCCATGTAGCATTTGATGACTAAAATGAGCTGTTTCTCGGCTCATTTTGCGTTATTAATAGATTTCAATTGATTCTTCGCTAGCGACAACTTATGAGAGTGTGCCAATGCAAGGAAAGCGACTTTTACTGTTAATACTAGGCTGGTTGTCTCTAATTACCGGCATTATTGGCGCTTTTCTACCTCTTTTACCGACTACTCCCTTGGTGCTATTAGCCGCTTGGTGCTTCTCCAAATCCTCTGAGCGATTCCATACTTGGCTGATCGAACACAAATACTTTGGCCCTATTGTACGCGACTGGCAATCCGCAGATGGTATTCCACGACGTGCCAGAAATCGCGCTATCATTTTTATGTGGCTCGGAATGGCCATCTCAATTTTGATTGTTTCTCGCTTTTGGGCGACCATTGGGCTTGTGGTCATTGGGCTATGCGTCAGTACCTATTTGATGCGTATGCCGATACGATCTGAAGACGACAGTACACCACGATAATTGACAAAATGAAAAATCACCTCACAAAAGGTTTATTAAAAGCACAGTATGATGACTCGACGACATTTTCGTTTTTTTGTTTTTTACCCCTTTGCCATCATCACGGCACTCATTGTCATGCTGTGGATCGCAACGCCCTTTGTTGCCAAATATGCATTAAAGCAGTTTGTTGAGCAACAGGGCAACGAAGCTAAGATCGGCCGCTTATCTGTGGATTTTTTTCCCCCGAGGATAGAGGTAAGCAACCTCGTTTTTCGTGATACCGAACAACAGACTTTTTCTCTCCAGAAGGCGACCGTTGAGATAGCATTTTGGCCTTTATTCAGCAAACGCCTTCATGTTACTGAAGCCAATATTGAAGGTCTTAGAATCGATGCGACTCAACGCGAAAATGAGTGGATTATTGCAGGCATCAATACATCGAACTACGTCAATCAAGACATTCAAGACCGCCCTCAAGAAAGCGAACCTGACGAAGCGAAATCACAAAACCAGCCCACAGCGTGGTCTATTAAACTGCCCTCTTTTTCTTTGTCAGACAGCCAAATGGATTTGTCTCGTCAAACGGATTTATCACGTCCGGCAAAAACTGACATCTTAAAGATCGATCAAATCTCACTTGAAAAAATAGTAGGGCAAGGCCTTGATTGGCAAGGGCAGATGGCTTTTTCTGGCGGAATCAACGAGGCAACACTGGCATTTAACAGCCAGTTTGATTATTCCCCCACTCAAGCCAATGGTCGTTTTGAGTTAGAGGAAGCGCAAGTCTCAATCGACAGCGTGCGCCACTTTTTACCCGCGCCATTTAATGCCGGTGACGGGATGTTTTCTATATCAGGTCGTACGAATTTAGCCCAATCACATTTAGCCAGCGACCTGATGCAGTTTTCATTAACTGATCTTGAACTCTCAATGCAAACGACACAGCTCGACGTAAGCCTTGATGACAACATTCGTATTGCAACAGCAGACACTAAAGTGCAAATGAATAGTAGTCAGCTTAACTACCGCACTGACAATACCTTCTCTGCTGAGGGCGATATCAGTCTTGAGTCCGCGCAAACAAACCTTGTTCAACAAAATAATCAGGTAACATTTGACCAATTTTCCCTGTCATTGCCGTTCAAGTCACAGCACAGTAAAGAGCAATCTGCCATCAATGTCCGCAGCACACAGCTGAGTTTGAATGATCTTTTGGTTATATTTGACGATATACGAGTTGACAGCAAAGCACTTAACTCAACGACAACTCTTGAACTCAACAAAGAAGAAACCACATCCGTTGGTGGCGAGGTGACGCTGGACGCACAGCAAACACAAATATCCCGAGGCGACAATCAGTTGGCGTTTGAACTACTGACCTTTAGTTTGCCCGTTGTCTTGCAGCGCGATGAAAGCTTTACGGAATTAGATGTCAGCAAAACTCAGCTACTGCTAACCAACATGGTGGCAGATTTCAATGATGCTACTATTGAAAATACAAGGTTCGATGCGGCATTGGAAAACCTTTCTGCGTCATTAGATTCAGATGGCACCATAAGCGCAGCGTTTCTTAGCCAGGTAGACACTCAAGGTTTTACGTTTACTCAACCCGCCGCAGAAAACGCAAGCCATGATACCCCAACCACGGCTGCTTTTGATAAGCTGGTCTTTTCCTCTCCTGTTACCCTAGAGCAGGGAGATTTAGGGCTAAACGTCAACACGCAAGAGACGCAACTTAATGTCGATGCCTTAGCAGTGTCCTCTGCTGAGTTTGACCTAGAAAATCAGCGGGGTAATCTGTCTCTTGATGATCTTACTGTGAGCGTAAATCAGGACAATTCTTTAGCCGCGTCAGCAACAACACACTTGCAAAGCCAAGCATTACGTTTAAATCAAGCCGGAAATCGCGTCCGTTACCAAGATTTCACCCTATCCAGTAACCTGGCCGTACAGCAAAATATCGATACTGTTTCAGTGCAAAACTCGCAATTTGTCTTGCGATTGGACGATTTTGAAGCGGTATTAAGCGATGAGAAAGCCCTGTCGTTTAAAGACATCCATGTCACCGCAAGCGCCCTTAATATTGATCAAAATGCACAGCAGCCCCTTCTCGTTAATGGGTCAGAGGTTGAAGTCTCCACTGAACGATTCGACATCAAGCTGTCAGAAGAAAAACGCTTAGCCTCATGGAATAAGGCGAGCATTAATGACCTGTCTTTCCGTCAACAGGCGCAAGACTTTACTGTGTCATTGGCGCAGTTTGATATGGAGAACTTAATCTTCTCTGAAGTACTTACCCTAGTTGATGGCTCATCATTGCCTCCACTTGGCCACATAGGTCACATAACGATAGGACAACTGAACGCGACTCAGGAAGGTGCCAAGATCGAGCAAATCACTTTAGATACACTCAAAGCCAACCTGCTGCTAAACGAAAACCAACAGCTGGACAACCTCATACTCCAAGAGGCCGACGCCTCAGCGGAACAAGTTGATGCCGAGCAATCCACCCGTTCTGAACAACCACTCGCTGCTGAGTCATCTTTAGAAGTGCCCTATTATGTGATTTTGAAGGCACTGGACACCACTGGCGATTCCAGTATTTACCTCCAAGATGAAAGTATTCCAGCCACACTGCAACGCACTCTTAATATTGAAGCCCTCTCTATTCGGGACCTGAATACTCAGGATAAAGATCAAGAGACTCTTTTTACTGTGATGGCAAGTCATGGTAAGTACACCAAATTAAAAGCCGATACCATGATATGGCCGCTGGCAGAAAAACTCACATTAAACACGAATATCATTTTGCGCGAAGCGGAATTACCGCCCTATTCGCCTTATATATCTAATGTATTAGGTTACCAAATAGACTCAGGGCAACTGGATTTAGACCTTACATTGGACATTGACGACGGTATTTTGAACGGTCAATCGCGCATTTTATTAAGGGAGCTCGACTTAGGTGGACGTCAAGAAAGCAATTCCGTGGTCAAAGCGGGCGCGGTACCACTAAACATTGCCGTAGGCATTTTAAAAGACAGCAACAACAACATTGACCTAGATATTCCGCTCAGTGGCGATATTGATAATCCATCGTTTGGCTGGCAGGACTTCTTATTCTTGCCCCTTAAAAAAGCCCTATACAGCGCCTCAACAAGCTATCTTATGCAAACGTTCGTGCCCTACGCCAATGTAATCAGTATCGCGCAATTTGCGGGTGAACAGCTGCTTAGAATCCGTGTCGAGCCACTCATGTTCGATGCCACACAAAGTGAGCTTAGCGACGCAAACACGGATTTTTTATCCCAACTTACGGCACTTATGATGGACAAAAAAGACAGCCAACTTAAGGCATGTGGTGTGGCCAGCTACCAAGACGTGGGACAAGAGGAACCTTCCTCTGTACTAGACGACGACACCCGAGCTTTCGCCATTCGTCTCGCCCAACAAAGGGCAGAGAACCTAAAAGACTTTTTGGTCAGTGAAGGGATAGATTCTTCTCGTGTCTTCCTGTGCTCACCCGAGGTAGATCTATCCCGCAACAGTCAACCAAGAGTGGAATTAAACTTTTAGCATTTTAACCTTAGCCCACAAATAGACGGTCCTATAAAAGAACAAAAGCCACGAATTCGTGGCTTTTTGGTCTGAGAATAGAAACCTCGCCCCTTTACCATTGAATTCTCAGCAATCCCCTCCACTAATATAAGTGTAAAAGAAACAATACCTGACCAACATCAAGAGACACTAGATCAAACTAAGGTACGCTGAATCCAAAGTAAGCCAATCATAGAAAGGAGGCATTTTATGCCAATTGAAAACCACAGCTTGATCAACGAATTTCCAGAACACAAAAGCGCCATTCAAGATCTTAAACTGCACGATACTCATTTTAAAAAACTCTATGAAGAATATCATGAGCTTACTCACAACGTAGAAAAGATGGAGCAAGAAATTGTTCCGTCTACGACACTGGAAGAAGAGCAGCTCAAAAAACACCGTTTACAGTTAAAAGACACCATTTTAAGTTACATTAAATCTCATAGCGTAGCATCAGCGGACGCATAATCGACTATGTCCGTATAGCGACCAATGAAAAATCGCTTAAAAGCAGGGCCAGCATTGGCTCTGCTTTTTTTTTGTATTTGTCGCGATATTTGACCTAAATCAAACGCAGCTCACTTAGCCAACCAATCTTAATGTGATCGCTTGAGTTCAATCAACACGCAGGTAAACTCCGCCCGTTTTGATCAATCGGTGAACCACATGTCTCAAGAAAAAAACGCTAAACCAGAATTATTGTCTCCAGCGGGGTCATTAAAAAACCTGCGTTATGCCTTCGCCTATGGCGCAGATGCGGTCTACGCAGGACAGCCACGCTACTCATTAAGAGTACGCAATAACGAGTTTGATTTGGAAAAGCTTGGCATTGGCATTAATGAAGCACATGAGCTGGGCAAAAAGCTCTATGTGGTCAGCAATATCGCACCCCACAACGCAAAACTGAAAACCTATTTGCAAGACTTGGCACCAGTGATTGACCTCAAACCAGACGCCCTCATTATGTCCGATCCAGGGCTCATTATGATGGTGCGAGAAGCCTTCCCCGATCAACCCATTCACCTCTCGGTACAAGCCAATGCAGTCAATTGGGCGACCGTGAAATTTTGGCAACAACAAGGCATTTCCCGCGTGATTTTATCGCGCGAATTATCGCTAGATGAAATTGAAGAAATTCGCTTAAAAGTCCCAGATATGGAGTTGGAAGTCTTCGTTCATGGCGCGTTGTGCATGGCTTACTCTGGTCGCTGCCTGTTATCGGGCTACATGAACAAACGCGACCCAAACCAAGGCGCTTGCACCAATGCGTGCCGCTGGGAATACAATGCTCACCAAGCAACACAAGACGAAACAGGTCAGATCATCGCCAACAGTAGCGCTTCGGTGCAAATTCAAGAGCCAAGCGATCAGCTCTTTTTACTGCAAGAACGCGGCCGTCCAGACGAATACATGCCCGCGTTTGAAGACGAACACGGCACCTACATCATGAACTCGAAAGACTTGCGCGCTATTCAGCACGTCGAACGTCTGGTCAAAATGGGCATACATTCATTAAAAATCGAAGGCCGCACTAAATCGTTTTACTATTGCGCCAGAACCGCACAAATCTACCGCCAAGCCATTAATGACGCCGTGGCAGGGAAGCACTTTGATAAAGGCTTGATGAGCAGCTTAGAAAACCTCGCCAACCGAGGCTATACAGACGGCTTCTTACAACGCCACCGTCATGTGGATTTGCAAAACTACGAAACAGGCAACTCCATTAGTGAACAACAACAGTTTGTTGGTGAAGTCATCGCCACCAACAAGGACTCACTCACCATCGAGGTGAAGAACCGCTTCAGTGTGGGCGACTCTTTGGAATTGATGACACCCAAAGGCAATATCACCTTTCAATTAAGCGAGCTGAACGATAAACACGGCCACCCTATCGACGTGGCCAAAGGCAGCGGTCACGTAGTGTTACTACCCTGTCCACAAGACATCGATGCGTCTATGGGCATCTTGCTAAGAAATCTAGCGGAAGGACAAACCACTCGCCAACCGCACACTAGCGCAACTGCATAAAGGCGACGACATGGCATTACTCATCAACGACCGATGCATAAACTGCGACATGTGTGAGCCAGAATGCCCGAACGAGGCCATCACCATGGGCGCCAAAATTTATGTCATCGATCCAGACAAATGCACAGAGTGTGTTGGTCACTACGACCAACCCACTTGCGTCGCCGTTTGCCCGATCGATTGTGTTAAACCCGACCCAGACAGACGCGAAACCGAAGAAGCGTTATACGAGAAGTTTGTAGAAATGTATTTTGAGATTTGAAGTTCATGCTTGAAACTGAGGGTATCAAAAAATACTATCAAAATAGATAGGCAAAAAAAGATAAACAGAATGCTGTGTTAAGCAAGCGCCCGCATCACAGCTTGTGGCTCTTTTGCCACTACATTCAATAACGCTAATGCTGGCCCATGCGGTGTACGATCGCCTCTTTCCCAATGCCGTAAAGTCGATACACTAATACAGAACTTCGAAGCAAATTCCATCTGAGTTAAGCCAAGGTTGCGACGTAACTCTGCAACATCAACAGATTCTAAACGGTGTGTTTTAGCCGCAATATCTTTGCCGTTGTTTAGGTCAATTGCTTCTTGAAGCCCTTGAGCAATACTTTCATACGCGTTAGTCATAATTTTTCTCCAAAGCAGTTGAAACAAGTATGCCAACTAATTTAGCAAGAGAATTTCTATCCGTTTTAGATAAATTTGCCCTTTCACTTTTCCCAAACATAGTTAAAAGATAAAGGGGAATTCTCTCGTCGTGGTAATAATAAATCACCCTAACACCACCACTCTTCCCTGTATTGCCACGACTCCATCT
Organism: Marinomonas hwangdonensis; assembly: GCF_003721245.1. GTDB lineage: Bacteria > Pseudomonadota > Gammaproteobacteria > Pseudomonadales > Marinomonadaceae > Marinomonas > Marinomonas hwangdonensis. The sequence continues at coordinate 340,056 of NZ_RIZG01000002.1, forward strand.
AAGCTTACGAATGCCACCAGTTCCATCCATAACATCCCCAGCTTTTGGATGTTCAGAAAGGTAATCTATTACAGCCTTACGTTCAGATTCAGAAAGCAAAGAATCCGCCCGTTTGATGTATTCTGGTAATTCGGTAATAGTATTCTGCATAAAGAAAATTGTAATCCAATGGATTACTTAATGCAAAGCAAGAATCTCCCTACTCAAACAGCAGGCAAATTTTGCTCTAACCACTGTTTGAATTGTACTTTCGGTAGCGCACCGGATAAACGAGCCACTTCTTTGCCATGATGAAATATCATCAGAGTCGGAATGGAACGAATATTAAAGCCGCTTGCCGTCGTTTGGTTCTGCTCTGTATCTAGCTTCACAAAACACGCTTTTGTCGACATCTCACTGGCTACCTGTTCAAAAACAGGCGCGAATTGCTGACACGGTCCACACCATGACGCCCAAAAATCGACAATCACAGGTAAATCATTGTCTGTAATATAACGTCTAAAATTTTGATCACTGCCTTTGACAGGACTGGTAGAAAGAACAGGATTCTTACACTTGCCACAAAGAGGCTTATTGCCCAGCTTGTCTTTCGGTACACGGTTTTTGGTCGTGCAGCTTTGACAAACTATTTGTATCGGTGAATTGGTCATTTTGAGCCTCGTGATTAAGTGCTTTCATTCATAAACAGAACGGGATTAAATCGAAATACGGCATGTTTGCCAACCTCGAAAACGAAAAAAGCGAATCATTTGATCCGCTTTTTGCTGGCTTAGTAGCCTGATTAAAGTCACACCACTAAGCTATTCTTCTTCATCCGCATGAGATTCAGCTTCAAAACTTTCCACCTGCTCGAAGTTCTCCATCCAAAAATAGGAGCTAACCAAGCTAAACTGGCGAGTTGTGCCTTCGTCCGCCACTTGCTTTAACTGCCATACAAGGCCCGGTGCTTCTGGGAAGTGCGTGCCTTTGATTTGATCTTCGTATAAACGATTGATTAACGCATCATCGCCCTGCCCATTCGCCAATAAACGTACAATAGAAGAATGTAACGACTCATCAAAAATCGCCATATCTTCATCATGGTCTGCAGCAACCGTAATGGCCAACTCAACACCCGTAGGCTTCGCGAAGGTGCCATTAAAGGCTTCGCGCAACAAGGCATAAGCACTAAAGAAACGCTCATGAAACAAGCAATCCGGGTACTCTTCCCACGAACGATCATCCAGCATATCGTGGCTGATTTGATCTATTTTGCCTGTTGCTAACTCAGGGAATAAATGCGTTAACACAGCCTTTGCCGCATCCGCAGGTTCAAGATCATTGAGCGACATCACGCACATCTCTCTTAACTCTGCCGCATCCATGGCGTCGACATCATCATCGAAATCCATCAGCGTCAGAAGCGCTTTGTAATCGTTAACAGACCACGCATTTGGAATCTTGCTAATTTTTTGAAAGGAATCAATTTGAACGGTAAACTTAGCTTGCATTGAGCACTCCTATTTGAACGCCAACATTGCAGGGAAAACACAGTAGGCTTTATGAATAGCCAATAAGGACCTTAAAAAATGAATAGGTCGAGTACCTAATGTACAGGGTGTAGAAGCAAGTTACTATTCATATCCAGAGCGGGAAATGATTTGGGCACGTCATATAGCCACATCAAACTAGACTCACTGGCAAAAGCAACCTTATAACACCAAATGCCACGACCCCACATAAAATGGGCAACCCCATCGATCGGGTGCGAGTCCAAACGCCGAAGGTGACCAATATCCCGACCCCAGTGGCAAACCAAGACACAACATCAGAATGAGCCGGAACCAAAGAAGTACCAAACATAGCAGCGATCATGGTGGGCCCCAATATGGTTAACCAAGTCGGCATTGAGCCAACTCCGTCTTCCGTTTGTCTTTTTGCCAAGCTTCGCTTCATCCACATATACGGCAACAAACGAATCAAATACGTACCAATGGCAATGCTGACAAGTGCCAGCCACATAGATGTATCCATACCTTAATGTTCTCCCACAATAGGTTGGTTTTTTAGCGCGAAAAATAGCACTGCACCGCTCATCGCCGCTAATGGAATGGCAACATTTGGGTACCCTGACATTTTCAAAATAACAGCGGTAACAGCCGATAACGCAATGGTCAGAGACCATAAGCGATTATTACAACGCGGAATAATCAAAACGAAAAAAAGCGCCGGCAGTGCAAAAGGCAGAACATCATTAATCAACGGCCAACGTTGCGTTAACTCTCCACCCGCAATAGCACCCAGTGCGGTCCCCGCGATCCAGCTTAACCAAGCTAACACCGCCGCCCCCGTGTACCAGCCTAGCCTTGCTTGCCCAGGCAACTGAGGCAAACGGGCATGGGCAAGCGCAAAAATTTGATCCGTTAAACCATGCATCAATGGCAACCACTTCTTATCTTGATTTAAAAAGGGTGAGAGATTTGGACCATAAACGACGTGCCTTGCATTAATCAACAAGGTCATGATGACCACTAACCAGAGCGGTGCGCCAGAAGCCGCCATGGCAACAAACAAAAACTGTGATGCGCCAGCGTAAATAAACGTAGAAATCAGAATGGTCTCTAGTACGCTAAAACCAGACTGAACCGAAATAAGACCAAATGAAATCGCCACCGGAATGTAACCGCCAAGCAGCGGAATCGCGTCTTTAACGCCTTGTTTCCAAGGCGCTCCTGCAAGGGTTTGAGTTGTTGTATTCATGGTTGCAACTCCTGTTTAGCGTATTCCTGTTTAGCGTAGGTAATGACCATCATTAAGGTCGCCCATGAATCGTCTGTTTGATAACGATGCGGCACATCGGCGGCAAACGTATGCGTTTTACCAATGTCTAAATAGCGCAAGTCATCATTTTCACCCGCCAGCAATTTCCCACTGATTAAGGTGATGGCTTCTGTCGTGCCAGCAATATGCGGCTCAGATTGCTTAATGGTATTGGGCGCACAAGACATCCAATACACATCCACCCTCGGGTTGTCGTCGCCTTGATCAATCAGCCTAACCTGCACACCGTTTTCTCCCAAAGGGGATTCCACACTGGCAACCAAATCTCCAAACGGCACATCCAGCTGCACCGCCAACCGCCAAATCGTTTCTAAAGTCGGATTGCCATCGCCCTGCTCAATACGAGACAAGTTCGACTTCGCCAGTCCCGCATCTAACGCCAGCTGAGACAAAGACAGCGCCTTTGCCATACGTAACTTTTGTATATTTCGACCCAAGGAGCCGAGAATGGGTTTATTCATCATACCTCTCAAATTTGTTCTATATAAAGAACGTTCTATATAAAGAACAGAAGAAAGTCAATGAGATTATATAAAATGGAGAGGGACTAGAGGGAGGAAACGAGTTCATCAGCTAACGCTTTGATGGACTCGTTATAGCTTGAGATATGTTTTGAGGATGTAAGCCTAACGCTGTTTTTGTCTTTGGTTTAATGTGAAAAGCTTGAGTTGAAGTGCCGTTTGGACCAGATGAAAATTAGGTCTTATTTGCACCTGATTCCATTTAACTGACTCGATACCGTTGAACCACTTTACCATCCAAAATCAGCTCAGAACTTAACTCGCCGCCATTAGCAATAATCGTATTGGCCGATGCGGAGTTATCTTTATAGCAGTGAATATGAACAACACTTACGTCCATAGCATTAAGCTTTTCTATCGACAGCTTCATTAACAACTTACCCAAACCTTTGCCTCGATAAGACGGACGAATACCTAATCCAATATGGCCACCACATTCTTCTATATCGCTATTAAGGTAATGACGTAAATTCGTCACACCAAGTAACTGATCGCCTTCAACAAGCCACAAGGTTGTACTTGGCACAAAACCGTCAGGCAGATTTATACCCAAGGAAAAATCAGACAACTTCGCTAAAAGTGCATCAAAATCTTGATGATCAAAACCCATAAGAAAAGGATAACGAACTTCATCACCCAACTCTTTGATGTACTCGTTATAGCTTGGGATATATTTTGAGGATGGTAAGACTAAATCCATTTTGTCTCCGGTTTGATGTGGAATGTTGGGATTCTTGGGGGTGTTTGGGTCAGATTAAAAGCTGTCCTATTTTTTTATCTGACTCTAAATTATTAATTTTCATTTAAATCTAACCCTAATTTTTCTATTACAGGGATTATTTTTTACTTTATTCACCTACAATTTCATAATTTAAATTCTGTGCCCCCTTAGTTGCCAAAAAAGCCAATTCCCGAAGTATTGCAGCCTTCTCGGATATATCTTCAGTTCCAAGTAAAGCACTAGACAAAGAGTGAATTTTATAATCATAAGTATCTCTATCATCAAGATCACTAAATATATAAAACCTATTCAACCTATATAAATCTATTGTTTTCTCTCCTTTTTCAGTAAGAGCTATATAATAGAATCCTTCTTTTATCACCAATATTTTATCTTCATAAGTATCAAAATGAGGATGAATTATATGGTAAAATCTACTCTCAATAGGATAATGTATTTTTGCATTACTATTTGTTACAATTTTATCAGATTTTGAACCATTACATTCAATACATGTTACACATAAATTCAGTGGTTCAAACATAAAATTAGGAACTTTAGCCCTAGGTATAATATGCTCTATGTCCCAACTCCTTCCATGATTTGACCTATTCTCACGCCTACAAAATGGACATATATATTTTTGCTTTTTAATGTAGTGTTTTTTAATTTTATTTTTTAAACCACTGATATCTAAGTCAGACCAAGAATTAGATGAAAAGTCATCGGATAATATTTTCTGTTTTATAAAAAGATCTTCTTCATCTGTATAAGTTACTTTCTCAAGCATTATTTCGACACCTTCTTCCATGATTCAAAAAGAAGATTTATTAATACCTTAACATCATCCTGTTCATCTAACTGTTCAGAGACATCCCTCAATTTCTTTAGTTTTTTTTGATCATCTTTATCAAGACTTCCGTACCTACTCAATTTTGACAAAAGAGTAACTACAATTCTATTTAGGTATTCATTATTGTTTCCAGCCATCCCAAACACCTCAACAAGTTGGAAATCTGAAGACATATGTTGATAATCAGTAGATTTTTTAGAGACGCCCTCATCAATATTCAAAACAAAACAATTTTCGCTTGATAGCTCTGAAATTATCAATGGTGAATGGGTAGCAATAATAAAATGACACTTCTTAAAGTCTTTAAAGAATTCAATTAAGACCTTCATGTATCTCATTTGCCACTTAGGATGCAAGCTAAGCTCGGGCTCATCAATACAAATAATCGACCCATCTCGAATCGCGCCAGATATATTAAGAAGGGTTAAAATCATACATTTCTGGCCAGAACTCAGATCAGATAAGCTGATAAGTTTAGAATCTGAATCTAAAAATGAAACTTTTTGTACACTTACAACCCCTAGATCAATCAAATAAATTAAACTACTCACAGGAAGGTTGTGTGATGAAAGACTAAAACCAATAAATTCCGCACCATTAGGTCTATAATATGTATCTTTAATCAAATCACTGTAATCTTGATAAGCACTATAAACCTCTCTTAAAAAATTATTATCGCCATCAGAGTAATGATATAAGCTTACATTCTTCTGCTTAAACTCTTTGCAAAATTCAGAATAAGAATCGAAACCACAGAAAAGAGACATTTTACTTTTAAAGTTGACAATACACTCTGGAGTCAAACCTAAAAGAGAAAATAACTTCTTGTTTTCAAATATCTTCGAACTAGTCATCATGGATTTTGCCAGCAAATCAACTAAATTCGATTCATTTAATGAATTCTTTGATACCTTAAGACCAATGTATTTATAATTTTCCGACTCTTCAATCCAACGAAGCCTATTGGCTCTTGAGGGTACTGGGAACTTATCAAAAGGCGTAGTTGTAACAGCTATAACATTGCAATCAATATTCTTAGCATCCATATCACTTTTTTCAGTTCTAATATAAGAGTTAGTTTCAGAAGACGAAGAATATATTGAAAGAACATCCCCTTCATATTCTATTTCAGCATGTTTACCATATTTAATTGGGACAGTCTTATAAGACAAATTGTTATTTCTTATTCCATTAACGATTCGCCTCAACATTCGACTTTTCCCTGTCCCATTACTTCCAACAAGAATCGTATAGTTATTTCTTTCCTTTGAATAAGACTCATCTACTAAAGAAAGCTCTTTTCTGTTAATCTTCACACTTCGAATGATCATTAATAATCCGTTATATTCTAGAGAAAAATAAAGTATTTTTTTACAGTATAAAATATCAATCTTTTTTTTAACACGCCTAACAATATAGCACTACTTTAAAAAAGCATTAGATCAAAAAAAAGCCAAAAATAAATAAACACTTCAATATACAAATATATATCCCACATACAGTACTTATATGTACCTTTAAGTGACTAGAAGCTAGTACTTTATACAATATCTATAATAGTTGGGGATAGAGTAAATTTAAACCTTTATAATCAACAATCGCAGATATTTTCACCCTCGCGCTTTACTGTTTCATATCGTATTAAAAGTGCATTCAACAAAGAAAGCTTCGCTTTCAATCGGCACATTACGCTGCGCACATGATGCCCTACGCTTTGGTTTTACACGAATAGATACGATAAAGTCAGTTCGACGCGACGAAGTTGCGCGACTTTATGGAGTTTCAGAGTAATTGTTTGAAGAGCTGTCTCCCGCCAAATGGGCAATCCATGCCTTATGATATAACGAGCGTAGGTAGCAATCATGCTCCTATGAGGAAAATCAGGCATTAAAGATCTTAAAGCGAATTTTTGGTTACTTTTTGGGCGCTTGCAAAAAGTTACCCGCTCAGCTTTTCCCTGAATTAAAGTGCGGAAAAAAGGTTGGGAATACAAAGTGTTTGAATAGAACCCAAAGAAGAAAATAACCCCACCCTAGCCCTCCCCTTGGAAGACATAAGGGGAGGGAAAAAGAGCTTTCGTCCCCTTGAAGAAAGGGGAGAAAACTTAGAGTTCTATGACTCTTGAGCTGTCGCCGATGCGACTCCCAACGTGGCTGACGAGGATCAAAATATCCGGTTTGTAGTCGTTCTGTAGCGAGTGACAAATCGTCTCAATGGTGGCTTTGTCTAGCCCATCAAAAGGTTCGTCCAGTAGTAACACCGGAGATTTTCGAAGCAATAAACGGGCTAAAGCGAGGCGTTTACGTTGTCCGCCCGATAGATTGCGCCCCTGGAAACTGAGCAGTGTTGTTAAACCGTTGGGGAGACTTTTTACCCAATCTGCCAAAGCAACAGCCCGCAGAGCGGCCCAGAGTGTTTCGTCCGAAGCCTCTGGGTTACCCAGTAATAGGTTTGCGGCAATGCTTTGTTGGAATATGTAAGGGGATTGTGGCAAATAGCTGAGTCGAGTTTGATACATTAAGTTGTTGTATAACTCACAGGGCTCATTGTTAATAAAGGCGTTCCCGGACGACAAACAGTCACCCGCTAGTGAGGCCAACAAGGTGGATTTACCGGAGCCGCTTGCTCCTCGAACCCATACCTGTTCACCTGACTCTACGGTCAAATCAAGTACCTTATTTCCCATGCCACTGGAACCATGAAAACCGCGCCACTCTTTGCATTCTATGCGCTGGATGGCATCCGTGCTACTCACTTTTTGTGGTAGAGCGTCGTGATGTAATTGGTTAAGACGGCGCAGCCCCACCTGTGATTGACCTTGTGCAACAAAAGACTGGACCAGAGGTAACACAAGTTCATTAACAGCCAATAAAGACAATATGTAACCGACCACCCAAGTTCCCTGTACGTTGCTGATCAGTACCCAACGGCCAGACAGTGGATCAGTACTTGCCAATAATAGGATGCTACTCATCAATAAGAGGATAGTCACGGCATAGGCTAACAATCGCCCTAGGGTGACCGCTTGCTGTATGCGCATTTCCGTATGTCGCTGTTTTTCGTCTAACTGAGCAAGACGTTGCGAATAATCTTTCCAGTGACCACGAATAGTGAGCGTAATCAGAGCCGAAAACAAACTCACAAAGCGGCTGCGACGATGAACGCCTAAAATCTGCCCGACATGAACTGAGTGACTGGCAATTCGACCGCAAACAAAGGGTACGACTAACACATGAAAAGTCCCCGCGATAGCCAAGGGCCACAGCAAATCTGGCAGTATCACGTAAGCCAATATGGCCACGGCAAGATACGCCACTAGCGCATACAACCAAGGAAGAAAAACCACCAAGGGCCAACGAATAATCTGATCAAGATCACTGACTAGGCGTTGCAGCAAATCTCCTCGGCTTTGCTCGTGCAAATTCGCCGCGTCCTTTGCGACTCGCTGGTCCCACACCCACAGCCGTAAAGTGCGCAGCAAGCTAAGCAAGTGATTATGCGCGCTGACTTGCTCACCGTAACGCCCTGCAGTACGAACAATTGCCATGAAGCGAATAATGGCACCTGGGGTTAAATAGTTAAAAAAAACACCCACACCAAATGCAGTAGCTAGACCAGTTGCTGAAATAAACCAGCCGGAAATTCCCAGCAAGGCCACACCTGCTAAGCTGGCCGATACACCCAGTAAAATGGGAATCACAAAACTCCAAGGATTAGCCAGTAAAAGGCGCTTAAGTGATAACTTCGCGGTTTTATTAGACAGTCGCTTCATGCAAACCTCCTGATGTTAACACCCAATGTCTATTCGCCCATGCAATAGGGTGTGTATCGTGACTTACGATGAGTAAGGTTTTGCCCTTGGAGGCGCGCTCCAATGTCACTAATACGGCTTGTGCCGTTTCTTTGTCTAGTCCAGAGCAAGGCTCATCCAGTAGCCAAACATCGGCTTTAGACAATAATGCCCGAGCAATAGACAAGCGCTGCATTTGACCGCCAGAAAGCCCAGAACCCAATTCAGTCAGTTTTGTTTCTAACCCCGCTGGTAACACGTCGATAAATTCATCACATTGGCTTTGTACTAAGGCAGCCCGTAAGGCGACATCACTCGGTGTATCTATCCCCAATAATAAGTTACGACGAATGCTGCCGTTTACCCATTCTGGTGTTTGAGGTAACCAAGCCAATGTTGAGCGCCAAGCAGAAAGGTTGATTGAACGAAATGGCTGGCCGTTCACTAAAAAATCGCCCTGATATTTTTCTTCAAATCCTAACAACAAATGCAGCAGGCTGGATTTTCCCACACCCGATTCACCGCTTAACCACACGCGATCCCCCGCCTGAATACTGGCAGTAATAGGGGCAAATCGATAGCGACCGGCGTCAAGCCAGCTTAGTTTCTGAAAACGGAGTAAGTCTTTAGTATCCACTTTTTGAGACGATGGAACTGTGTCTGCGGCATCCGTTGTTTTTGTGGTTTTAGCCACACCTTGATTTACAGATACATTGAGTATTTCGAGTAAATCTGTGGCGGCCGCTTCGGCTTTTTGCTTAGCGTGATAATCATTACCCAGCTGACGAAGCGGTAAATAAAACTCGGGGGCCAACAGCAATAAAAACATCGCTTGAGTCAAGGTCACAGGTGACGAACCTACTTGCCATGGCAAAAGTTCCAGCAACCCCAACCCCAAATACAAAGCAATCATTGCAATCGACAACGAAGCAAACAACTCTAATGTCGCGGTCGATAAAAACGCTAAGATCAGCACGCTCATGGTTGTTTTTTGATAATTCGTCGCACTTTCTGACAAGCGGACTCTGGCTTGATCGGTCTGATTAAGGCGTTTTAACTCCGCGAGCCCCTGACTTAAATCCATAAACTGATTGGATAACATGGCCAATACACCAAATTGACGACGATTGGCTTGGGCGGCTTTATGACCTACGAAAATCATGAAGACAATTACCAAGGGCGCTGTCAGCATGAAGACAAAAAAAGCAATTCGAGAAATGGGAAGAACAGACAACAAAATCACACAAGGAATGAGCATCACCATAAACACTTGAGGTTTATAGCGGCTGTAGAAATCGTCTAGGGCATCGACTTGTTCATACACACGAGTCGACAACGCCGCATCCTCTTCTATTCTTAGGCGCGCTGGCCCAAGTTCAGTAAGGTGCGACAACAGTATGCGACGTAAACCATAACGTATGTCACGGCTTGCACTCGCGCACACGCGCTCTCGGCCAAAGTTGGCGAGGGCGCGCACTAATAAAGCAAACAACCCCAACACTAAAAAGGACATCGAAAAAGACTGATGCAGTGCCATGTCAGAAAAAACATTGGCTAATGCCCAAGCTTGCAACACCAAAGCTATCGCAAACAGTACACCAAAGCCTTTCGCTAAGCGGTATTTCGTTGATTGTTGACCCGCTAATTTTTCTAAAAAAGCCACTTCAGGTGTTTTAACTCGACCAGGTCGAGTTGTCTTCTTTGCCCTTTTCATTGTTGACATAAGGGTTACTGCTGCTCCTCTTCGCCTTCATAGCCTTTAAAATCGAGCCACAAAGCATTAATAATTCCAAACGAACAAGCCAGTAGAACACCTAGAATCCAAGCGAAATACCACATAATTTACCCCTCTATTTTTTCGTTCTAAAATAGAGCTCGGTGAGCTCTATTTACTTAGACAATGACTAGTACAGTGAATGATTGTTTTCTTCGATGTGTTTCTTCGTCAAACGACCATACATCACTAAGTAACTCCACAATGTGTATGCCAAAACAATAGGCACGAAGATGCAAGCCACCACAAACATGATCATCATAGTGTGCTGACTGGAGGTTGCATCCCACATTGTCAAACTCATGCTCGGATAGCTAGAAGAAGGCATCAAGAACGGAAACATGGAACCGCCCGCTGTGATAATAATGCCCGCAATACCCAATGACGAACTCAAGAACGCCAAAGCACCTTTCTTCATCAATCCGGCAAGTGCCGCAAACAACATACCAGCAATGCCAACTAAAGGTGCCAACATAAGTGCAGGTACTTTTTCATAGTTTGCTAACCAAGCGCCTGATTGCAGCTCAACGGTTTTCATTAATGGCGTAATGGCTTCATTCGTTTGAATTGCACTGGTAATGACATAACCGTCGATACCCAATGCTAACCAAATACCCGCTACGATAAAAAACACGGCAGCCAATGCACCTGTTATAGCAGTGGCACGGCTCGCTTTAAGATGCAGATTAGCATCGGTTTTCATTAGTAACCAAGCACCACCTTGCGTCATCAACATCATCAGACTGACCAAGCCACACAGAATCGCAAAGGGGTTTAACAAGCCAAAGAAAGAGCCTGTGTAAGTCACGCGTAGAAATTGGTCAAACTGAAACGGTACGCCTTGCAACAAGTTACCAAATGCCACACCGAAAATAATCGGCGGAACAGCGGAGCCAAACACAATTCCCCAATCCCAAGTCGTGCGCCACTTAGAATTTTCCAGCTTAGAGCGGTAGTCGAAACCGATTGGACGGAAGAATAACGCTGCCAAAACCAACATCATCGCAAAGTAAAAACCCGAAAACGACGTCGCGTACACCACAGGCCAAGCCGCAAACAAAGCACCACCCGCTGTGATAAACCAAACTTGGTTGCCATCCCAGTGAGGAGCAATCGAGTTGATCATAATACGGCGTTCAGAATCCGTCCCACCAATGATTTTTAGCAAGCTACCGACGCCCATATCAAAACCATCAGTAACGGAGAACCCGATCAGCAAAACGCCAATCAGTACCCACCAAATAACTTTTAATAATTCGTAATCCATCTTACACCTCCTGCTTTAGCTGAGCTGTTTCTTGTTCAAGTGCGTAGCGTCCTGTGTGCAAGCTTGAAGGGCCTTGCTTCGCAAAGCGAATCATCAGGTACATTTCAGCAATCAAGAACGTGGTATACAACACAGCAAAACCTGCAATCGTGATCCAAATTTCTGTCGCTGTTAAACTGGATACAGCAACATGCACTGGGAGAATTTCACCAATTGCCCATGGTTGGCGACCATATTCTGCAACAAACCAACCCGCCTCATTCGCAATCCAAGGCAGTGGTAGACACAACATAATGAACTTTAAGAAAGTACGGTTATTTCCGATGCGGCGACGCGCGTTTTGATAAAATGCAGCAGCGAAAACGAACAACATAACGAAGCCACATCCCACCATGATACGAAATGCAAAGAACAGTGGCGCGACTTCAGGAATTGAGTAGTCTACTGCCATATCGATTTCTTCAGAGGTTACTTTGTTAATGTCTTCATTAAATGCGGTGACCAATAAACCATAACCTAGATCGTCTTTTACTTTTTCAAAGTTCGCTTTAACAAGCGGGTCTGTTGAACCACTTCGCAGCTGTTCAAGCAGCTGGTTGGCATAAATGCCATTGATAATACGCTGGCGATTATGCTCTTTTAGCTCTTTGATGCCCTCTACTTCTTTGTCAAGAGAACGCGTCGCTATCAAGCCCATTAAGCCTGGAATCTTTATCGCATACTCAGTTTCTTGGAGTTCTTGGTTTGGGAAGCCAATCAAAGTGAAATCAGCTGGCGCTTCTTGCGTTTCCCATTCTGCTTCGATAGCGGCGAGTTTGACTTTTTGAACTTCGCCTAGCTCGTAGCCTGACTCATCACCAAGCAGAATAACACTCATGATGGATGCCAAACCAAACGCCGCTGCGATAGCAAATGATCGACGAGCAAATTCAAGATCACGGCCTTTTAATAGGTAGTAGCTTGATATAACGAGAACAAACATGGCGCCAGTAACATAACCCGCAGAAACAGTATGAACAAATTTCACCTGCGCCACAGGGTTAAGGATTAACGCGCCAAAGTCCACTAACTCCATTCTCATGGTTTCGTAGTTGAATTCGGAACCCACTGGATTTTGCATCCAGCCATTGGCGATTAAGATCCACAAAGCCGATAAGTTAGAACCTAATGCTACACCCCAAGTCACCATTAAATGCTTTACTTTACTAAGACGATCCCATCCAAAGAAAAATAAACCAACCAATGTTGACTCAAGAAAGAAAGCCATTAAACCTTCGATCGCCAAAGGTGCACCAAAAATATCGCCAACATAATGAGAGTAGTAAGACCAGTTCGTCCCAAACTGGAACTCCATCGTCAAACCTGTTGTTACACCTAGCGCAAAGTTAATACCAAACAGCTTACCCCAGAACTTCACCATATCTTTGTAAACTTGCTTACCGGTAATCACGTAGACGGATTCCATAATGGCCAGTAAGAAAGCCATCCCTAACGTTAAAGGGACGAACAAATAGTGATACAGAGCAGTAAAAGCAAACTGAAACCGCGATAGTTCCACTACAGCTTCGTTAATCATAATGACTTCAACCTATTCATTTGATTGTGATAAAAGACGCTTGCAGACACTTTTTTTCCTGAGTGCTCTTATTATCTAACGTCCACCGAAACCTCGAACCATTCGAGGCTTACTATAAGGTCAGATTATGAGTGCTGTTTAGATTGGAAACATTGCGTTAGATCAAGATATGGAGAGTGAATGGAAGAAGTAGCCTGTTAATTACAATTAACAGCTTCTTACAAAGTCTTGACGCTGGTTACTGACTTCTTTCGTAGCATGGTAAGCAAAAAAAAGACCATCTGAAGTTAACTTCGAGATGATCTTTTTTTCTACGAGTATTTTTCCGTGATTATGTCTCTATGGCTATACTGTATACAAACCATTAAATATTAAGCGGCTCCATCGCCAAGATTATTCGCCTACTGCATCCAACGCTTGGCTAATATCGGCGATAATATCGTCAATATTTTCGATCCCTACCGATATACGCACCAAATCCCTGCTCACACCGGCTTTTGCAAGCTCTTCATCATTTAATTGACGGTGAGTTGTGGAAGCTGGATGACAGGCCAACGACTTAGCATCCCCTATGTTCACAAGACGCAGCACCATTTTCAAAGAATCAATAAATTGTGTACCTGCTTCAACCCCTCCTTTTATACCGAAACTAAGCACACCGGACGCCTTTCCGTGAGTAATACGGTGACTCATAGCATGGTATTTATTATCTGGCAGCGCAGCATAATTAACCCAATCCACTTTAGGGTGATTTTGCAAATAGGTCGCTAGCTGCTCCGCATTAGAACAATGACGCTCCATCCTTAAACCAAGCGTTTCTAAGCCTTGCATAATCAAAAAAGCACTATGGGGAGACAATGCAGCGCCTGTGTTTCGCAGAGGTACAACACGACAACGACCTATGTATGCAGCCTCACCTAAGGCTTCCGTATACACAACATCGTGGTAGGAAGGATCAGGTTCGTTAAGCATCGGAAAACGTTTTTTGTTGGCCACCCAGTCAAATTTGCCAGAATCAACAATAATGCCACCTACTGTCGTGCCATGACCGCCAATGTACTTTGTCAAAGAATGAATCACTATGTGCGCGCCCAATTCGAAGGGGCGACATAAAAATGGCGTCGCTACCGTATTGTCTACAATCAACGGAATGCCATGTTTATTGGCTATGGCCGCAAGTGCTTCAATATCGACAATGTTTCCTGCTGGATTACCGATAGACTCGCAAAAAATAGCACGGGTGTTGTCGTCAATCGCGGCTTCAAAACCGGCAAAATCGTCGGCTGAAACCATACGTGTTTCTATGCCTTTACGAGGAAAGCTATGGGCAAACAAATTGTAGGTGCCACCGTATAACTGGCTGGTGCTAACAATGTTAGAGCCTACATCACAGATGCATTCAATTGCATACGTTATAGCCGCCATACCCGACGCTACTGCTAGACCTGCAATACCTCCTTCCATGGCAGCAACGCGTTGTTCAAGCACATCCGTGGTTGGATTCATAATTCTCGTGTAGATATTGCCTTTAACTTTGAGGTCAAAGAGGTCTGCGCCATGCTGTGTATCATCGAATGTGTAGGACGTGGTTTGGTAAATCGGAACCGCAGCAGCTTTTGTGGTCGCTTCTGAGGTATAACCGTGATGCAATGCTAGTGACTCTAATTTCATTTTCGCTGATCCCTTTTATTATTTGAATAACGTATTTTCTATACTACCTGCCAACGTGGTAAGGTCAAAACAAACTAGCCCCTCTTTTAGGCTAATCCCAGTTACTTCGTCTTAAACTTTTGATTTGGCCTTTTTGTTTTTTCTGATCAACGCGTTTTTTCTGAGACGAGCGGGAAGGTTTGGTTGGGCGTCGGGCTTTTTGCACTCGAACGGCATCCAGGATGAGAGCTTTTAGTCTGGCAAGAGCGTCTTCTCGATTCAGTTCTTGGGTTCGATGCTGCTGTGCTTTTAGTACAATATCACCTTCTTTTGTGAGGCGAGAATCGCTTAGAGCCAGCAGGCGTTCTTTGTAAAATTCTGGCAAGGAAGACCCAGCGACATTAAATCTTAGGTGAATGGCAGAAGACACTTTATTAACATTCTGGCCGCCCGCCCCTTGCGACCGAATGGCTGTCAACTCTATTTCGTGGTCGGGTATGCCTACCGCGAGAGTAATTTTTAACATAGTTATGATGCTTTTATTGTCAATTAATACAGGAATTTCGCTATTGTAGCAGGCTAAAGATATATCTGCTTTTGTCGCATCGTTTATGGGTAAAATATCGGTTACAATATATATTGGTTTAAATAAATCTTAAGGAGCTTTCTGTGACCCTATTTCGTCCTTGTATCGATCTTCACCAAGGCAAGGTTAAACAAATTGTCGGTGGTAGCCTCAATGACGCAGGCGCAACAGAAAATTTCATTAGTGAATTCAACGCAGAATACTATGCGGCACTGTACCGTGACCACAACCTAAAAGGGGGTCACGTTATCGCCTTAGGCAAAGGCAATCAAAGCGAAGCAATCAGTGCCCTACGTGCCTACCCGAATGGCCTACAATTTGGTGGTGGGGTAAATAACACTAACGCCGCGAGCTATTTATCTGCTGGTGCTTCCCACGTTATTGTAACGTCTTATTTGTTTGACAAAGGCGAGTTTTCTTGGGACAGACTGGACAAAATCAAACGCGAAACGGGCACAGACCGCTTGGTGTTAGACCTTAGTTGTCGACGCACTCAGGACGGTTGGTATATTGCTACGGATCGCTGGCAAACGACAACTTCGACTCAGATCAATCATGCTAATTTGCTTGAGCTGGCTAACCATTGCGACGAGTTTCTCATTCATGCTGCCGACGTAGAGGGTTTGCAAGCCGGTATCGATGAAGACTTAGTCGCTCTACTGGGGCTAAACTGCCCGGTATCAGTGACTTACGCAGGAGGCGCGCGCTCTTTAGCGGACCTTAAACGTGTGCACGACCTTTCCAACGGTAATGTGGATCTAACCATTGGTAGCGCGTTAGATATCTTCGGAGGCAAAGGGATCACGCTTGATGAGTGCATTTTGTGGAACCACTCTCAACAGGAACCAGGTGAGTGATTTATGCATACGGGAAACAGCATGTATTAAAAGCGATACAGACTTCAACTCGACATATTTTTTACCTTAACGCATACTCAAATCTTATTTTTTTAATCCTAGGATTATTTAATGTCTACATTTCGTAATGGCCTTTTACTTGCTGCGCTTTTCCTCAGCGCCTGCTCGATGCCAATTTCACAAGACTTAGGCACAGAAAAAGTAGAGCAACACCCTACTCAAAATACGTCTGTTGATGATTCAGTCAAGGTTCATGCGGATGCGCTAAACACTACAGCGGAGACGAAGAGCACAATACCGTCAGATGAAAACGTGACAAGAAAGGTGAGTGATATCATCGTTCACGATCACACGCTTTTAGCGCAATTTAACACTCAAAAACAATTGGCAAACCAAGCGTTTATTGAGTTAAAGCACCGCACAGGAAGCGCCGAGAAGGTGCCGAGCTTTCCCCCCGCTGATACACTTGCAGGGAACACCCTGAGTAACGCAATCGATCAGCTTACAAGGTACACTAACAACACTAATCAGACACTTGCGGCTTTAAACAAACAGACCTCTGAACGTCAAAACATCATAATGAATGGTGATTTAATACAAGTATTCTTATCAAAAGCCACCGTTTCTCATGGCACAACAAAATTTGACGCTCAGCCGCTGGTTGGGCAATGGCTGAGAGGCGAAAGTCGAGTTATTCGGTTAAAGGAAAATATCTTGTTTGAAAACCCTTTATCTGAAGACATGACAATTACCTTTTCAGAAAAATACCAACTGGTTGTAAACGGTGAAATTATCTCTACGGTTAACCCTAATAGAGAGAAAAACAGCGCCAGTTTCGATGTTTCAACACCTAATAATCAAGGCCGTATTGTTGGCAAGATAGAATATCGCATTGTGGCTAATAACTAGACTCAGTAAAAAGCGTGCGCGGCTAATTAGCTAATCTTCTTTGTTATTTGCTCTCACTATATGGTGAGCTTTGTGCAAATAAGGATAATTAAGGCAATGTTTAACGCAAAGTTAAGAGGCCAGTCTATGACTGGCTTCTTCCTTATGATCAGATGGCGAACATCAATACTATTCGGATCTATTAAGGGACCTAACAATGCCGACGCCAACGCTCTTTATGCATGTTCACGACCCATTATTAGCATCAAACTTACTGTCTTTAGAGGGCGTTAGGCAATTTCAGCTTAATGTTAGCCACCAGCAAGAAAGCTGGCTAGATCAACTTTCCTATGCCCAATGCGATGTCGCTTTGATTGAAGTAAATGACTCTCATGACGTTGCTTTGGAGGCTTTAATCAATAGCCGAACGCTTCATCAAACGGAGTTTCTATTCTTTAGTAAAGGCAAGCCTGACACGGTACTGGATAATTTAATGCGCAAAGGGGCTGGGTTCCATTATCGAGCACCCTTTGATTTTACCTTGGTAGAGTCATCACTCATGGCAATTTTTGATGAGCGAAACCAGACCCAAGCGCCTGCTTGTCAGCAAACCAGCTATCTTGATCAGTTTGGCCTTCTAGTCGGTTCTTCCCCTTCCATGCATGCACTCTACCGGACGATCCGTAAAGTGGCAGGGACTCAGGCGAACGCCTTTATCATGGGCGAAAGCGGAACAGGTAAAGAGTTAATTGCTAATACACTCCATGTATTTAGTCAGCGCGCTGAAGGGCCTTTTGTGGCGATTAACTGCGGTGCCTTTAGTTCGGAACTTATCGACAGCGAATTATTCGGACATGTCAAAGGCGCGTTTACCGGCGCACATAAAGATCATAAAGGGGTGTTCGAGCAGGCAGAAGGTGGAACGCTTTTCTTAGATGAAGTCACAGAAATGCCTTACGAACAGCAAGTCAAATTATTGCGAGTACTTGAAAGCGGTGAATACAAACCTGTCGGTGCTCAGTCTGTTAAAAAAGCCAACGTGCGTATTCTGGCCGCCACAAATCGTATTCCAGATGACGTTATTCGTAACGGGACTTTCCGAGAAGACTTGTATTTTCGATTAGCGCAATTCCCCATCATAGCGCCCCGACTAAGAGATCGTGACGGCGATGCATGTGGTCTTGCTCAACACTTTTTAGCTTACCAAAATAGCAAAGACGCTCAGCATAAATCATTCTCTGAACAGAGTTTAAAAAAAATCCGTGATTATCATTGGCCAGGCAATGTCAGAGAGTTAAAGCATGCTATTCAACGTGCCTATATTCTTGCTGATACGAGTATTGGTCCTGAACATCTTATTATTGATGATCTTCAACAACAAAAAAAGCATCGTGCAACCTCCGGTATTCCGATTGGAATGCGTCTTGAGGACATAGAAAAAATTGCCATTCTCAAAACATTGCAAAATAATCATGGCAATAAAACAGACACCGCACTTCAACTTGGGATCAGTATTAAAACACTTTATAACAAACTGGATAAGTTTGAAAATGCACGAGTGTCAGTCGCATAAACAAGGTTTTTTTTGTTAAGCCTGCTTAAACCGCCTCTATTAATAATAAGAGAGGCGGTTTAAGCGCATTAAAGTACCACTACATATCAACAATTCGAGTTTGTTGCCTCTACGCCTTCTTTTACGTCTTCACACGCATCTTCAATGGCGTTACCAGTATCCGTCATGGTGTCATTAATAGCGTCACCGGCGTTATTCAAGGTGTCACCCGCACTGTCTACTGATTGTCCAATCGCGTCGCCTGCATCGTCTAGAGTCTGCTCTACAACATCAGCGGCATTGGACATAGATTCCTCTACGTTTTTTTGTTCAGCATCTTGGCCACATGCTACTAAGGCTCCTGCTGTCATAAGAACCAACACTGTGGTGAGAAAAGTGCGTTTCATCGTCATTACAATAACCTCCATTTACTTTAAAAAAATCTGAGAGCATAAAAAAATCGTCTTTTTGGCTCTCTTCATAGTCAACTTAGCCATTCAAGCAAGATCATTACTGCACTTAATGGGCTGAACTCTCTTGGTTCATTGCGAACATCGTGCCAGCCTTAAAAATAAAACATAACCTATTGATTTAAATGCATTAAATGATTTATTACTTACCATTCAGTAACACAACAGTGGACTGGGATGCAGTTTTTACACTTACAGTCAGTAACTTTTTCCGTCGGGGAAATGTAAAGACGCAAAAAATATGACTAAATTATCCGTTAAAATCAAAATCTCCTTGAAAGTTTGCGCCTCTCCCATAGAATTGGCGCAGATCGTCAGTATTTGAATCCTCCACTTTGACCAATACCATTCAGTCGACAGCAGAAATAAGGACACATTATGAGCGCCATACTAACAACAACACCGAAGCAGGATGGCTTTCGAATGCCAGCGGAGCACGAACCGCAAGAGCAAGTGTGGATGGCATGGCCGACTCGCGAAGACAACTGGCGAGAAAAAGGTCAATACGCTCAACAAGAATTTATCGACGTTGCATCCGCGATTGCCCAATTTACACCCGTTACCTTTATTGTGGGCGCTAACCACTTTCAGTCAGCACGTATGGCACTACCGGGGTCTATTAGGCTGATAGAAATCCCTTCTGATGACTGCTGGATGCGAGATATTGGTGCCACTTATGTTGTCAACGATAAAGGCGAGCGTCGAGCCAATAGCTGGGAATTTAATGCCTGGGGCGGTAAGTTAGACGGCCTCTACGATTCATGGGAACAAGACAACGCGGTAGCCCAAAGCATGGCCGAGGTGACGCAAGATCTTGTCTACCAGGCCCCTTTGATTTTAGAAGGTGGCTCCATTCACGTTGATGGCGAAGGCACCCTATTCACCACAGAAGAATGCTTACTTCACCCAAGTCGGAATCCGCACTTAAGCAAAGAAGACATAGAAGCCCTGCTCATTAGCTATCTCAATGTCGATAAAGTCATTTGGTTAAAAAATGGCTTATTTAACGATGAAACGAATGGTCATATCGATAACATATTGCACGTGATTCGCCCAGGTGTCGTGGCGATCACCGTTTGCGACGACCCTAGTGACCCTCAGTACGCGATTAGCCAAGACGCTCTTAAGGTCTTAAAGGAAACAACGGATGCTAAAGGGCGCTCTTTAGATATCATCCAGCTCCCTCTACCAGGGCCTTTGTTTGTCTCTGAAGAAGAAACGAAAAACTTAACCAAAAGCGCTTATATGAATCGACAAGCTGGTGAACGTTTGGCCGCATCCTATGCTAATTTTTTAATTTGTAATCAAGGTGTTGTCTTTCCATTACTTGATGAGAAAACCGACCAAAAAGCCCAGCAAATATTACAAGCCGCCTTTCCCGACCACCAAGTGATAGGTGTTCCTGCGCGAAATATTTTGTTAGGCGGTGGCAATATTCACTGCATTACTCAGCAGGTGCCTAAAAAGCAATCCATTTAAACACTTGGTGCGTAATTAAATGGGCTTTTTATTACGGCTATTTATTCTTTTGTTTATTGATATTTCGGTATAAAAATAGAAATAACAGTGCTTTCTTTTTGCGCTAATATTTCTGTTTGTGGCGCTCTCACACTGTGCTAATCTCGCAAACTGTCGCTTTCATCGGCCGTTTATCATTCAGCAGTGTTAGTGTCGTTTTTTGGCTAGAACATAAAAATTCTTTATGTTCGGTTGTACTAGTTGAAGCGTTTTGCTTCTTATTTACGATGGCGTATTTCGCTCGGGGTAGTATTAATGGATTCCACGTTCACTTTATTGGACTTAGGCTGGCAAGCTTACTTTCAACAACAGTTATCATTGGAAGATTTAGAGTCTAATCGTATTGCGCGTGTTTGTTCTAAAAATGGCAACCAATACGAAATAGTCAGCGAGTTCGGTTTTTCCACATTAGACGGACATTCAGCCATTCCCATGATGACAGTGGGAGACTGGGTGGTAACCGACATGGAGCATCAATTCATACGCCGCTTGGAACCCAGCTCGGTTTTTGAAAATATCGCTTCAAATATAGATACCGTGTTTTTGATGTGTGCTTTAAATGAAGACTTTAATCTGGCCCTAATCAAGCGCTATTTAGAAATAACCCATGAAGCGCAAGCGGATGCTGTCGTTATCTTAACCAAAGCTGATGTGTGCGATGACATTTCTGAAAAACGCGCCCAAGTGGAGAAATTAGACCCACTATTGATTGTTGAAACCGTTAACGCCCTTGATGCAGATAGTCTTCGCTGCTTATCTCCTTTGCTGAAAAAAGGCAAAACCATTGCTTTGCTAGGTGCAATTGGCTCGGGGAAATCCGCTCTGATTAATACCTTGATGAAAACGACCGGAGACGGCAAGCAACAAATTAACATTGGGGAATCTGGAGTCTTAAAAATTATGCCTTCTGGCGCTATATTGCTAGACACAGAAGATATGAGAGAATTACAGCTTGCACAATTAGAGAGTAATTTAGCATCCAGCTTTGCTGATATTCTTGCGCTTGAAAAAGAATGCCGTTTTAGTGACTGCCGACATGAAGGCGAACCTGGTTGCGCCATCAAGGCGGCAGTTAAAGCAAAACGCTTAGACGAGCAACGTGTGGCTGATTTTTTACTGGTTCATAATAACGACAATGACGATGACTCTGTCACGAAATCTAAGCCACAGGAAAAATTTTATCGCAGTGCACAGTCGGATGCCCGAGCAAGAAAACACAGCTCAGTCGATTAAAATGCCATATTTATAGTAAAAAGGCCTATGTAAAGTAGGCCTTTTTTGTTTCTAAAAGCACACAAAACAATATCAACTCGCGATAAACCCTCAAAAAAACTAACAGATCACCCTTTACAGGAGGTTTTTGAGTGTTTATAACAACTGAGCAATATCATGTTGGCCGCACCAAAATGAGTGTATATTTGTGTGTACTCCATTCAGCTATCCCCATCATACTAGAGGCAGTTTTTCTGAATCACCATGTCTAAATCGTTACTTATTTACTCCACTACAGACGGTCATACAAAAAAAATCAGCCTAAAAATGCAAGCTGTTATTGAACAACAAGGGCAAGCCGTCACGGTATTGCCTATCGAAGAAGTGACGGCCAGCCACTTAGACAGCCATGAAAAGATCATTATTGGCGCAAGCATTCGTTACGGCAAACATCAAAAAATCGTAGCGGATTTCATTACAGACAATAAAGCCAAGCTAGACAGCAAAACCACGGGGTTTTATACGGTCAATCTGGTTGCTAGAAAGCCAGAAAAATGCCACCCCAACACCAATCCTTATATTATTAAGTTCCTAGCGCAACTTGATTGGCAGCCGTCATTACAGGGTGTTTTTGCAGGTAAGCTAAATTACGCAAAATACGGCTTTCTTGATCGCAATATGATTCGTTTTATTATGTGGATGACAAAAGGCCCCACCGACCCCAAAACGAATATGGAGTTTACCGACTGGGCAAGTGTCGATCAGTTTGCAAAAAGCCTATGCGAACTGCCTAACCAAACAATCTAAAAAAACCACTCCAGCTCTAAACACCTCCCCTATGCAGTTTTAATGCAAGGTACGCTTGTTTAGGTGCTGACTTAAATGTTGCGCAGAAAATTTCGTAAGTCGTTCTTTCCACTTACCAGCGTGGCTTCGTTGACAAGCCTCTTCTGTGTCAAAATGCACCTGCTTATCAAGACGACTCAACTTAATATTCACACGATTAAGTTGGTCGTTTATTAATTGATAGAGGTATTCATGCTGTTTGGACTGGTAAGCACGTGATAAACCATCGTCTGTTTTAAAAACACAAACCACATTAAGGGATGAAGCAAGGCTTAAATAATTTACCATATGGGTAATCCAGACAAAATCGTCGACCGATTCTAATGCAGTTTCACACACTTGGGTCAAGGCCATACAAATCATTTTTTCTGTTTTTTTGTCTGTTTTTTTCATAAAAAACTATCTTCACCCATTAGACCAGCAACCTAACACATTGCCAAAACAAGACGCTCTTTTCCCCTCATGGGATATATGAGCACATTTACAAACCCACTCTAACAAATTAAAACAAGAAGCCAAGACACGCGAAAGGTTTTATGGATATGAGCACTTTAGCGCTACTCATTAAAACCCAAACAAGGCTACAATAGCCGAATGAGAATCACACTTAGACAATTACAAATTTTCGAAGCCGTTGTGCATACAGGCTCTGTTACGGCAGCGGCCGAGTTGGTTGCAATCAGCCAGCCAGCTGCCAGCCAAGCCTTACGAGAATTAGAAGCCTTATTGGGGCGACCACTTTTTCGACGTCACGGAAAACGCCTACAAATTACGCCCCAAGCTAGGCACTTACTGCCTCAAGCCCGCGCTGTTCTTAGTCAAATAGAACAGATAGAAAGTATGGGTAACGATGACGAATTGAGTGGATCTTTGCATATTGCAGCCAGTGTCAGCGTAGGCAATTATTTGCTCCCCAAACAAATGTCTTTATTTAAACATCAACACCCTAATATTCGCTTTAATTTAGACATTGGTAACACCCAAAGTGTGATTCAACAGCTGCTGACTGGCAAAGCCGAAGTGGGCTTTATCGAAGGCTATTGCCAACACGCTGAACTAATGTCTCAAGTTTGGCTAAAAGACCAACTCGTGGTCTTCGGCTCCGCGCAAGAAGATCGCTCTGAGCATTTGTCTTGGGAAGACCTCACGGAAGCCAATTGGGTCATGCGGGAATCAGGATCGGGTACTCGCAATATCTTAGAGCAAGCCACAGCCAGTAAAATCCCTCAGTTAAATGTCGTGCTCTCATTGGCTCATATGGAAGCCGTAAAGCAAGCCGTAATTCATCAAATGGGGTTGGGATGTTTATCAAAAATGGCGATATCACAGGAACTTAACGCGGGTCTCATCCGTCTATACCAGACACCTCTGGAACTAAACCGAAATCTGTTGATTGTAACACCAAAAAATACCGCCTTAACCCAAAACGCACAACGGTTTATCGACCTCTGCTGTGCCGCCCCGGTTCTTTCGACATTGTAGAGGTCAAGGCTGTGATACGATGTTTATTGGTCTCTTATAAAGCTCCTTTACAAAGATTCATTTTACGAGCGACAAGTATTTTATGAACATTAATAAAATCGATCTTAACCTGCTGATCTACCTCGACGTACTGTTGCGAGAGTGCAATGTTACTCGCTCTGCTAGCAAACTAAACATCACTCAGCCTGCTATGAGCAACGGCTTAAAACGTTTACGAGATCTGCTCAATGACCCTCTGCTTGTGCGAACCAGTGAAGGCATGAAGCCCACAGAAAAAGCCTTACGCTTACAACCTATTGTACGTAAAGTCTTACTGGAATTAGAAGAAGCGTTACAGCCTGAAGCCGACTTCGATGAGAAGAAAAGTACTCGCGTGTTCCGCATTATGGCTAGTGATTACGCCGCGTCAACGGTGATTCCAAAATTGCTAAATCGACTTCGCGAATACGCTCCTGGCATCACACTTGATATTATGACACCCAGCGATGTGACCTTCCATGATGTAGAAGCAGGCAAAATTGATATGGCCATCAATCGCTTTGAAGAATTGCCTCAGTCTTTTCATCAAAAAAGTGTGTGGCTGGATACTTTTGTCTGCATGATGAGTTCAAAGAATCCCCTTAAAGATCATTTTGATATCGACGCTTATCTAGAAGCACAACATATCTGGGTAAGTAAAACCGGCTTTGGGGTAGGCGTGGGAATGGATCCTAATGATGTGCAAAAGCTAGGATGGGTCGATGAGGCGCTCCAAGCCTTAGGACACAAGCGGAGTATTCGTGTCTTTACTCGAAGCTATCACACTGCCATGCATTTGGCTTTGGAACAGGATCTGATCGCGACCTTACCGAAAAAAGTGGCCATGGTGAATAAGAAAAACCCTGATTTAGTCATTTTGCCGCCGCCCTTCAACATCCCTAAGATTGAACTCAAGATGATTTGGAGCCCGCTATTGCATCACGACGCCAGCCACATTTGGTTTAGACGACAGGTGATCGATGTAGCAAATGAATTAAAAGCGCAATCGAAACAGTAAGGAGATATCTTGTGTTTGACGTTTCTCATATTCACCACATCGCCATTATTTGCTCAAACTACACGGTCTCTAAACATTTTTACCATACTATATTAGGGTTTCCGATTATCCGCGAAACCTACAGAGAGGCGAGACAATCCTACAAACTGGACTTAGCCATTAACTCAACGCAGCAGATTGAACTTTTTTCTTTCCCATCGCCGCCCCCTCGACCTTCCCAACCCGAAGCTCAGGGATTAAGACATCTAGCTTTTGCGGTAGAGAGCCTATCAAGCTGCATAGAACACTTGCATGAAAAGGGTATAGAAACCGAAGCCATTCGCGTGGATGAGCTAACGGGGAAGCGTTTTACCTTTTTTGCTGACCCAGATGGCTTACCCCTTGAGCTCTACGAAAAATAGTCCCTACGCACACTCAATATCGTAAACAAAAAAAACGTGCATTACGAAATCGTAATGCACGTTTTTTATGAGCTTTCTAAACCGTTTTACAGTGATTTAGCGCTTTCAGAAAGGTAAGCAGCAACGCCTTCTGGTGACGTTGTCATGCCTTTGTCACCTTTGTTCCAGCCAGCTGGGCAAACTTGACCGTGCTCTTCGAAGAACTGAAGCGCATCAACCACACGTACCAACTCGTCCATGTTACGACCAATTGGTTCATCGTTTACCACTTGTGAACGCACAATGCCTTTTTGGTCAATAACAAAAGACGCACGCATCGCCACACCCGCTGGGTAGTAAGAATCACCACCTTCAGACTCGATACCATACGCTTTCGCAATGGCATGGTCCATGTCAGCAGCAAGCGTGTATTCAACCGCACCAATACCGCCTTGTTCAACAGGAGTATTACGCCATGCATTGTGCGTGAAGTGAGAGTCGATCGACACACCAATAACTTCTACGCCCATCTCACGGAACTTGTCCATACGGTGAGACATAGCAATGATCTCTGAAGGACAAACGAATGTGAAATCTAAAGGATAGAAAAATACGATAGCGTACTTTCCTTTAATCGTCTCTGCCAAATTGAAAGAATCCACAATTTGACCGTCTGCTAATACGGCTGGAACTGTAAAATCTGGTGCTTTTTTACCGACTAAAATTGACATCTTTAACATCTCCTTGATTAATTAGTATTTCATAACTTTAAACGCTATGACTCTTTAGAAGAACCCACGGCGTCGTTGATCAAAGCCTGTAGCTCACCGTTGCTTGCCATCTCGACAATAATATCACAACCGCCTACCAACTCACCTTTTACCCAAAGCTGAGGAAAAGTGGGCCAGTTAGCAAATTTGGGCAACTCGGCGCGAATGTCTGGATTTTCTAGGATATTGACGAACGCAAAACGCTCACCGCAAGACATCAAAGCTTGCACAGCTTTTGACGAAAAACCACACTGAGGAGCACGCGGATTGCCTTTCATGTAAAGCAAAATGTCGTTAGTGCTAATTTGCTCTTTAATTGTTTCGATTGTATTACTCATATCAAAAAACCTCGCTTTGAAACTCTGCACTCATCATGGAAAATAGTGCCTATAAACCCTTGCAAAATGTAAGACATTTTATGCGTTATAACTTGCTTCAGTTTATGGGGTCTTAGGACCTATTTACAACCCCAAAAAGCGCCTTTCCTTTGCACTTTCTCTTGTCAATTACCCTTTACTCGTTCACCCGAGTGTATTAAATTGTTCGATTCCCTTTTCAAAAGACAATCAAGGAGTCCTAGCGTGTCGCCCAGACATTTTCTTACTCTGAAGGATCTAACCTCCGATGAGTTAAAACAGTTATTAATGAGAGCTTCTGAGCTTAAGAAGATCCATCACGAAGGCACGTTATTTCAACCATTAAAAGGTCGAGTTCTAGCGATGATTTTTGAGAAGTCATCAACACGAACTAGGGTATCTTTTGAAGCTGGTATGGCACAATTTGGTGGCCATGCTCTGTTTCTTTCTTCTCGCGACACCCAGCTTGGTCGCGGCGAACCTGTTGAAGACAGTGCTCGTGTTATTTCTAGTATGGTGGATGCGGTGATGATTCGTACCTTTGATCACAAAACCGTCGAAACTTTTGCTAAATATTCTTCTGTGCCAGTGATCAACGCACTGACCGACGACTACCACCCCTGTCAGCTACTGGCCGATATGCAGACATATCAAGAGCATCGTGGCTCAATTGAAGGCAAAAAGGTGGTTTGGGTAGGAGACGGCAACAATATGTGTAACTCCTACATCAACGCCGCTGTCTTACTCGACTTTCAACTGGTCATTGCCTGCCCTAAAGGGTACGAGCCCAATGCCGAATTAGTCGCTGAACACAACGACAGAGTAACGGTTTTGCATGACGCTCACGAGGCCGCCATAGGCGCAGATTTGATCGTCACTGACGTGTTTGCCTCTATGGGTCAAGAAGATGAACAAGAACAGCGTCTGAAAGACTTTGACGGCTTTCAAGTCAATGCTGAGCTGATGGCCAAAGCAAATCAAGACGCTCTGTTCATGCATTGCCTCCCTGCTCATCGGGGTGAAGAAGTGGCTGCTGACGTCATTGATCATCCTGACTGTGTGGTGTGGGATGAAGCCGAAAACCGCCTACACGCACAAAAAGCGCTACTTGAATTTTTGCTGTGTCGCTAACACAATAGGCTCGCTTGGAATCCCCTTTCCAGCGAGCCTTTTTTGCCCCTAGGCATTGAAGAAAACTCATCAACAGTGAATTACTATGAGCATTATTGAAGTTAGGCACTTAAAAACACTGACCGCACTAAGAGAAACAGGAAGCTTAGTCGAAGCCGCCGAGCGGGTCCACTTAACACAATCCGCCCTCTCTCATCAGCTCAAAGATCTTGAAGAAAAATTGGGCTGCCCACTCTTCATTCGAAAAACCAAACCCGTTCGATTTACCAGTGCGGGCTTACGCCTATTACAATTGGCTGATGATGTGCTTGTTTCTTTCCGCTCTGCTCAGCGCGACATACAACGCTTTGCAGAAGGTGAAAGTGGGCGCTTGCATATCGCGATCGAGTGCCACAGCTGCTATGAATGGCTTATGCCCACCATAGACCATTTTCGTGAACACTGGCCCGATGTGGAACTTGACCTTTCCACCGCTTTTGGTTTTATGCCATTACCCGCTTTGGCTCGTGGAGATTTAGATCTTGTTGTTACGTCTGATCCGCAAGACATTCCCAATATTGAATACATTCCTTTGTTTCAATACGAGTCTCAGGTGGCTCTTTCTCGACATCACGCTCTGGCTAAAAAAGACTTTTTAACACCCGACGATTTTACTAAAGAAACTTTGATCACCTACCCCGTTGAGACAGAACGCCTAGATATTTTTAAGCACTTTTTGAATCCAGCCGACGTTTCACCGGCAAAAATACGTCATAGCGAGCTGACGCTAATGATGATGCAACTGGTCGCAAGTGGTCGTGGTGTATGCTGTTTACCAAACTGGGCGTTAACAGAATACACTAATCGGCAATATGTCATTACCAAGTCATTAGGTGAGGAAGGCGTATGGTGTAAGTTGTATCTGGCTATCAGAAAAGATCAGCGAGATAATGCCTACATGGAAGATCTAATCAATACTGCATCAAAAACCTGCTTTAAAAACCTCAAAGGTATATTGGCGCCTGAGCTGTAAGATTGCGCTAACAAAACATTTTCCAAATCACTAAAGCATCAGGACAAGGTGTGCTGATGCTGATCACGAGACCAAATCAAACTGAATCTCGCCCCGCCTGAATCACTGGCGTCAATGAGCACGGCACCACCGTGCCAAAAAGCAATCCGTTGAACAATGGCTAGGCCCAGTCCATAACCCCCTGATGCTCGGGTACGGCTGTTATCCAGCCGCTCAAAAGGAATGAACACCTTATCTCTGTCTTCAAACGCGATACCGGGTCCGTCGTCTTCTATGTCTAGCTGCCAGCGCGCATCGTCTTTAGAAAGCGTTATAACCACTTCACTTTCAGCGTATTTTGCTGCATTTAATACTAGATTTTGTATTGCTCTGCTCAGGTGATGCTCATCTATTAACGCTTGATCGTCGCCCGTTATCGACACGGTTACATGCAAGTGCTGCAGCAATAAATGGTTATGATGCAAAATGGTGTTCACCACTGACGCAATGGATGCCTCACTAAAATTAAGAGACAGTGAGCCACTTTCTAATTTCCCATAAGTGAGCACTTCATCTACTAGTGTATTCAGCTCTTCAACATCACCTTCTAAGGCCTCTATTGTTTTCGTCACATTGTCATCAACGTCGTCTTTCATGACCTCCAAGCCAAATCGTAAACGAGCAATCGGTGTTCTTAACTCATGGGAAATAGCGTTTATCATTTCTCGTTGAACATTGAGGAGTCGCTGGATATGCGATGACATAGAATCAAATGAATACGCCAATTCTTTTAGCGTACCACTGCTATCTGGCACACCTTTGGGCAAACCACTTCGACCTCGGGCAATTTGCCGAGTTATACTTTCAAATGTTTTACGCTTGAAGTCCAGCGACAAAAGCTCACGCCAAATAACCAGCAACATTACCGTGATACTTATGCCCACCGCAGCAACAGCTAAGAGTGTTAAGGAGAATTCATCATCATGGGTAACAGAAAAGTACACAGGACTGTCCATCTCAGCACTTTTCCAGATAAAGCCCTGTTCGCCATAAGATCGATGAATTAAAGTCACCCCTAAGGCGGGATTGACGAAGTCAATAGGGTACGCTTTTTCGGATACACAAGGCATGTCACGCAATAACTGCCTCTTTTCTGACGAATCGAGGTGACTGGAGGCTAAAAACGACGCAATAAGCGATTCGAGTAAGAAAAAATAACTATCCTGAGAGGCGCTACCTATTAAAACAGGGTTATCAGGAGGGCCAAAAGTAAGCTGATAACTATTATCCGGTAGTTTAAGCCATTTTTTATTAGCAATATAGGAAGAGACAGTGGCGAGCGGTAGAGGCTCAGTGATTATTCGTTGCCAAGACAAGCGGGAATCTGCAACGGTTTCACTGGCTTGTGTTAGTAGAAGAGCAGCACTGAAATTCGCATCCACACAGAGCAGTCTTTCCACTCTCATTTCACCAAAGCGAATTTGCGCAAATGTCATAACGATGTAACAACTCACGACGACTACGACACCCCCTAAAATGAGGTGCCGATACAAGCGCCAAACATCGCCGTTCATTTGCTATTAAACTTCTTTAACGAACAAGTAACCTTTACTTCGTATGGTTTTTATTCGTCGAGGATGAATGGGATCGTCACCAATTTTAGAACGTATGCGAGAAATC
Organism: Marinomonas hwangdonensis; assembly: GCF_003721245.1. Taxonomy (GTDB): domain Bacteria; phylum Pseudomonadota; class Gammaproteobacteria; order Pseudomonadales; family Marinomonadaceae; genus Marinomonas; species Marinomonas hwangdonensis. The sequence goes on from NZ_RIZG01000002.1 coordinate 370,783, forward strand.
CTAACGTCAACCGAGCGATCTTGACCGTCATATTCAATACCACGAAGCTCACTGAAGATTTCCTCGCGGCTTAAGATACGCCCTGCATTACTTGCTAGCAGCCATAAAAGATCAAATTCCGCACTGGTCAACTCTAATTCATCTTCCTTTAGCCAAGCCTCACGACGAGAATTGTCTATTTTTAACGGACCAAAAACAATGTTTTGATCTTCTTTTGGCAATTCAAAAGAGATCTCTGCACTTTGGCTGCTCCGACGCAATAAGGATTGGATACGTGCTAGCAACACCCTAGGCTTTGCGGGTTTAGCAACATAATCATCCGCCCCAATTTCAAGACCAAGAATCTGATCTACGTCATCGCCTCGGGCTGTTAACATTAAAATAGGACCAGTATATTCATGACGCACACTGCGACATACCGTAAAGCCATCGGCGCCAGGCAGCATTAGATCTAAAATCACCAAAGAGGGCTGCTCGGCAATAATACGCGATATCGCATTTCGACCATCAGGCTCAATGGCCACATTTAGACCATTTTTTTGTAAATACTCTTGGGTCAACAAAGCGAGACGCTCATCGTCCTCAACAATCAAAATGGTATTTTTTTCCAGACTCACAGATGTTCCTTATTCAGTGCAGGTAACCTTTATTGATGAGTAATTAATTCGATGATGACCCGTTCGATAACAACGCACGAATGTTACTTACTCGCTCACGATTGACACCAAAATCATAATAACCAACGCGCGAAGCCGAGCGAAAATGCACAATACTGTCGCCTTCTGGCAGATAAAATTCAACATCATCAATAAAACCGATCAGACGACTTTTCACTTTAAAGTGAACATAACCTAGCTCACTGGTGACAAGACGCGCCTTCATATCAGAGTGATTTAACATACTTGATTCAATGAGTAGTTGCGTTGCTTTGCGCTCGCCAGTGTAGATGATAGGGTCAGCATAATGTACCTCATCATCACTAGACGCTTGACTAGATACACAGTTTGGAGCCGTTGGGCAGGACTTTAAGACACCCTCCGTGATGCCAAGGTCTTCCGGCATTTTACTGCTTACTTTGACGTAAACAAAAAAAACCACGACCAAAATAACCAACAATGCAAACATCCAGCGCCCCATGCTCTTACTACTCCAAACTGTATTGTATTTTAACGAAAGGATCTTTTACCCGGTTTCTTGGGCTTAAATTCTTGCTTATCGCTGCTCTGCCAATCAAAACCTTTCGCCGCACCACCACGGCGAGCGCCGCCTGCTGTGGCTTTATTTTTATGGCGTTTCAGTTCAAGCTTTTGTTGCTGAGTTTTAGGTTTTAGCTCAGATAGCTTCAAATCCACCATAGAACACAGAGAGTTTACTTCTGTTTCTTCCATCTCTACCCAACGACCGACTTTGGCTTTCGACGGCAAAAATACAGGGCCAAAACGAACGCGTTTCAAGCGATTCACTTTCACACCTTGTGATTCCCACAAACGACGAACCTCACGGTTACGACCTTCCATCAAACAGACATAGAACCAACGGTTAATACCTTCACCACCGCCGTCAACAATGTCAGTAAATTTCGCGACACCGTCGTCTAATATAATGCCTTTCTTCAAAGCCGCTAAGTTCTCTTCTTTCACCTCACCCATAACCCGAACAAGATACTCGCGATCTATTTCCGTCGATGGGTGCATTAAACGGTTTGCCAGCTCACCATCTGTGGTGAACAACAAAAGACCAGATGTATTGATGTCGAGACGCCCTACCGCAATCCAGCGCTCACCACGTAATTTGGGTAATTTATCAAATACGGTAGGTCGACCTTCAGGGTCTTTGCGAGTACAGACTTCGCCTTCTGGCTTGTTGTAGATGATCACTCGACGGTTTTCACCGGCTTCGGTCGCTACGATCTCGTAGCCATCAATCGTAATCGTATCCTTAGTGCTGACGCGATCGCCTAATGTAGCAACCACACCATTAACCAATACACGACCCTCACGAATACGAGTCTCCATCTCACGACGTGAACCCTGACCTGCTCTTGCTAATACTTTTTGTAACTTTTCGTCCATTACGAACCTCTTAGAGGGAATGCTTCTCAGCAACCCAGTTTTGATAATATTAATTGACTATTTTATGCGCATTTAGCGTTCATTTTTTCATCACTGTCGCGCATTATAAGCCAGAGACCATCGGCCTTGACAGCTGAAAATTCAATAATTTACTCAAACGGTTTAGGGTCACCCGCCCCAACACGAACGATTTCGATACTATCGGCATCCATTTTCACCACAGTGGTCGGCTCCATCCCACAAAACCCCCCATCAATAACTAAATCCAAAGCGTGTTGCAAGGTGTCACGAATATCATAAGGGTCCATCATGGGGTCTGTTTCGCCAGGCAAAATCAGTGACACACTCATGATAGGTTCGCCCAGTTCAGCCAATAAAGCCGATACGATTGGACTGTTTGGAATGCGAACGCCGATGGTTTTTCGCTTTGGATGAAGTAGACGTCGAGGCACTTCAGAGGTGGCATTAAAAATAAAAGTATAAGGCCCTGGTGTATTATTTTTAAGCAAACGATACAAGCGGTTATCGAACCTCGCATAGGTTGAAATTTCCGACAAATCTTTGCACACCAAAGTAAAGTTATGTTTATCGTCTAGACGACGGATAGCGCGAATCCGATCCAGCGCGGTTTTATCACCAAGGTGACAACCAAGCGAATAACCACAATCCGTTGGATAGGCAATGACGCCCCCGTTTCGAATTACCTCAGCGGCCTGTTTGATCAATCTTGCTTGGGGGTTTTCGGGGTGTATCTGAAAAAATTGGCTCAACCTATTCTCCATTTCTAAACGTATTTAACGGGCTGTGTGTATTAAATGGACTATGTGCATCAAGGGTAGTTTTGTATTATAACACGCTAATAAAGATACGCCTTGAGTTATGGCCAGTTCTGCCATATCAAATCAAGGTGACTTTCCTGTATCTGAGTAAATTTTCCCACCTGCATCCATGGTCCAAATGGCCCATGATAGTCACTGCCGACGGAGGCTTTTAGAGAAAATTCTTTTGATAAACGCTCTAACAAACGGACACTGTCAGGGCGCTCGTTACCAGAAACCACTTCGATACCTGTTCCTCCCCATTTTTTAAAATCACTTAGCAGACGCTTTAACTTCGTCACTGTAAGGGGGTAACGTTTGGGATGCGCTAAAATCAACTCCATTCCTTGACCAGATAACGCGGTCAATACTTCTTCTAACTCTGGCCAAACATCGCGCAACTGCCCTAATCTTTTGTTACCTAAATAACGATCAAAAGCTTTATTGGCGTCTTTTACTAACCCTTTATTAACCAATAAGCTGGCAAAATGCGGTCGCCCAAGCTGACTGTCTCCCGCCAAGGCAATGGCTTCATCAAATAAGTCCGGCAAACCTTGTTTAATCAGTAAGTCGGCAATACGGCGCGCTCGGTCGAGACGAATCGTTTGATTCTGTGTGACTACCTCAAGCAAGGCAGGATTGTTTAGATCGAAATTCAACGCGACCATGTGCAGAGGAATACCGTTCCATTGCGTCGACAATTCAACACCATTAATAAAACTTAAGTTATGCTCAGCGGCACGTACTTGAGCTTCGACAATGCCATCGAGGCTGTCATGATCCGTCAGCGCAAACAAAGAGACGCCCTGCTCCACCGCGAGATCGACTAACTCCGTTGGCGTAAGCTGTCCATCAGAGCGAGTAGAATGTGAGTGCAAATCGACTTTTCGATAACGTTCGGATTCAGGCATGAAGTCTATGTTCTTTTAAAGTAATGATGAGTAGAGTAACAACAGCATACATAAGTTGGTTTTTTTATGAAATTACTATTCGACTTTCTTGTAAGTCCTTATTATGGGCTTGTTTTACATTTTTCTGCTATTTATTAGCCCTGTTACGTTAAAACAGACATCTACAAATACACCGCCGTTGTCGGCAAAAAAACCTTATTGCAATTATAAAAAGGAAACAAACATGTTGTACTCAATTATTGGTGAAGATGTGCCTAACAGTCTGAACGATCGACTTGAAGCAAGACCTGCTCATCTGGCACGCTTGGAAGTGTTGCACAACGAGGGCCGTTTGGTCCTAGCTGGTCCCAATCCATCGATAGACTCAGACAATCCTGGAAATGCGGGCTTTTCTGGCAGTGTGGTAGTGGCAGAGTTCGCAACATTAGAAGACGCTCAAACCTGGGCCGACGCAGATCCTTATGTGGACGCTGGCGTATACCAAAAAGTGACCGTAAAACCTTTTAAACAAGTGTTCCCAAAGATTTAAAATACGAAACACTTTCCAGCCGCCTTTTATCTCCCCAAAGACAAGGAGGAAAAAAAGGCGGTTGGAGGCAATCTATGTATCTGAATGCCCTAGGTTCCGCTCTGGATCAATCACATCACGCATTCTTTGTTTTAATACCTTTGCTTCTGGAAAACCCGCTTCGGCCTTGCGACACCAAATCTCTGTGCCATTGACTCGAACTTTAAAAATACCACCCTGGGTTGGTAACAAGGTCACACTTTTAATATCACCGTCAAATGTAGTAAGTAGCTCCTGAGAGAGCCAGGCTGCGCGCAACATCCAACGACATAAGGTACAATATTCAATTTCTACGGCTGCAGTTCGCATTTGCTTTCTCTCCGCTACAATAACGTTCGTGTTACATTTATTAAGGAATCTTCTTTCATGCGCAAATCTATCATTACTAGTCTGGTTCTTCTCGCTTTTTGTTCGCATTTACATGCGATAGAAGTCGACATTGTTACTAATCAAGGAACTTTTCGAGTTGATCTAGACGACGAAGCTGCGCCTAAAACGGTCGCGAATTTTTTACGCTATGTCGACGAAGGCTTCTATGAAAACACCATTTTTCACCGTGTTATTCGAGGCTTCATGGTGCAAGGTGGCGGCTTCACTGAAGATTTAGCGCGCAAAACGACACACCAAGCGGTGGCTTACGAAGGGGACAATGGTTTAGCCAACAATCGCGGTACTTTGGCCATGGCTCGTACGCAAAGCCCAAACAGTGCGACATCACAATTCTTTATCAACCATGTCGACAATGCCTTCTTAAATCACGGTGTTCGTGGCGGTGCAGGCTACACAGTGTTTGGTAAAGTGATTAGCGGTATGGAGGTTGTTGACGCTATTGCCGCTGTGTCTACTTCCAATGTTGGGCCTTACCAGAACGTCCCTACTACGCCCGTTACGATTGAGAGTGTTGTCCGTGTTGACTAGCTACCAACTGAGCTCTCCGCATCTGAGTTGGGGGGACGATGGCGCGCCTCATTCCGACCAATTCAGCGACGTGTATTTTGACCAAGAATCTGGGCTGGAAGAATCTCGGCACGTTTTTATAAAAAACAATCAGCTTGTCGAGCGCTGGGCAAGATGCCAACAATCGGCATTCGTCATTGCAGAAACGGGCTTTGGTACCGGGTTAAACTTCCTCTGCACTTGGCACGCTTTTTTAGAGCACGCACCCTGTGATAAACAACTGCATTTTATTTCAGTCGAAAAATTCCCATTAACCAAAGAGATGTTGTCGGACGCGCTAAAAATGTGGCCGTCTTTGAGTGCATTCAGTGCGGAGCTCATAGACGCTTACCCGGATGTTTGTCACGGCTTTCATCGGGTGGAATTAGAGCAAGGACGAGTGCAGCTAACACTTTGGTTTGGTGACGCTGAAGACGGTTTTGCCGCTTTAAATGCAGATATAGATGCTTGGTTTTTGGATGGTTTTGCCCCCAGTAAAAACCCTGAAATGTGGACAGATACATTATTTCAACACATACACAGACTCAGCCATCAAGGTACCACCTTTTCAACCTTTACGGCCGCTGGCATTGTTCGCAGAGGTTTAAAAAGCGTGGGCTTTGATGTTCGAAAAGTCAAAGGGTTCGGACAGAAACGCGAAATGACGGTGGGTGAACTCAACAAAACTTGCAAACCATTAACCGAACGCATGGCGCAGGGACAAGCCTGGTTTAATGTTTGTCATGACACCCCAAGTAATAACACGCCCGTTCGCGTCTTGGTGGTTGGATCAGGCTTAGCAGGGGCCAACACGGCATACGCTCTAGCAAAACAAGGCGTTAAAGTACAAGTCTGGGAGCAAGGCAACATCATCGCAGGTGAGGCATCCGGCAATCCTCAAGGCATGTTGTACCCCAAACTGACGGCTCAAGATACTAGGTTAAACCGTTTTTATTTAAGCGCTTATCTGCACGCTGCACGTTTCTTTAACACATTAAGCAGTGCTCTTGATCATAAGCGCCCTTTTTGGGACCAGTGTGGCTTAATCCAGATCCCCAAAAACGCTAAGGAAGCTGAACGCTTTCAAAAGCTTTTGAGCCAACAACTCTACCCTGATAGCGTGCTGCACGCATCAACACAAAAACCAGACAGTATTTTTCTACCTTTGTCAGGCTGGGTTGCACCACAGGTTCTTTGTGAACACTTGCTGTCTCATCCGAACATTGAGGTGCGACTCAACACACCACTCAAAACATTAAATTTAGCTAGCACGTCGTCTTTTTCTGGCTCTGACAACCTAGGCTCTGAAAGTAGGGTCTCGGTGTGGCAGGCCAAATCCGACGCTCAGATAACAGAGTTCTCTCATGTGGTCTTGTGCACAGCAAACGCCACGAACCAACTGCAACTTACGCCCCACCTGCCTACCTCCGCGATCCGCGGACAAGTTTCTCAGATGAAGCAAGACGACGCGGTACGCGCATGCCTAGACAGTGGCATTGATCCAGATGTTATTCAAATCGACAGTGTTCTATGTGAATTTGGGTACTTCTCCCCCCCTATCAATGGCGAACTCCACTTTGGTTCAACCTATGATTTAAAAGACAACGACAAGACGGTTAGAGAAGAAGGCCATCAAAGAAATCTCAATATATTGGAAGGTTTATTAGGGCTGAAAAACAGCCCCTTTAAAACCGAAGATTGCGAAGGCCGAGTGTCGTTTCGTTGCGCTGTTGCTGACTACACACCTATTGTTGGGCCAGTGCAATCTGAAGCGGCTTATCAACAAGCGTTTTCGACGTTAAGTAAAAACGCAAAATGGAAAACTGACCAGGTTGCCGAACCCTGTCAAACACTGTACGTCAACATTGGACATGGCTCTAGAGGCTTAGTCTCAACGCCACTAAGCGGGGAATATTTAGCCAGCTTGATAACCCAAACTCCCTCACCTTTGGAGCAAGACATCGGGCACCTACTTCACCCAAGTCGCTTTTTAATTCGCGACCTAAAGCGAAAGCAGTGAACTCAGCAATGAACCCAAAGAAAGTCTTTTCTGAAGGCGGTACGCTAAAAACCTAGGCAGCAGCATTAGAGCGGAGTACCCTTCACTCAATGCTGCCGCACAAGAGATATATTATTGAGCTAATCACTACTTAAGGTAGTCGGCTGAATCAAACTCACAACTCGAATAATTCACAAGCGCTTGGAATCAAATCTTTAAAGCGACTAGAGGTTTGTGGTCGATAAACGTACTTGCTCAATTCTGGCAACAAAGCGCGTAAGGTTTCACTTAGTTGCAACAAGCTTGGGTTAATAGGCTCATACGGATAAACATGATCCTGCAAACTCAATTTATGCAATTCATCAAGCTCGTCTTGTAGTATGCCTTTCATCGCAAAAAAACGATCTTTTTGGTCAATATCATTGGTTTCCCAATACGCATCCGAAATCGTTGTATTTAATTCATAAAAGATATGCAGTGCATCAGCAACATTTTTTTTAGACATGTTATCTCCATCTTTTTAGGCAATCTCTAAATTGCCCCTTGTATTGTTTAACCCTAACCTTATAACCTACATTCTAAACGTGAATCGACATAGGTGGATACCCCTTGAGTACTTCAATGCAACAAGCCGTGACTTCTGACAATCTATGGTCGTCTTTACAAGCTGAGGCACACAAGCTTGCACAAGATGAACCTATTTTAGCCAGTTATTTCAACACGACCATTTTACGTCATGAGTCACTGTGCTCAGCGTTGAGTTTTTTACTCGCTAGCAAGCTTGATAGCATATCAATACCCGCTATGGTTTTACGAGAAGTCTTTGAAGAAGCCATGGCAGATACTCACTCTGGCATTGTACGATGCATCGAGCAAGACATTTTAGCCATCAAAGAGCGTGATGCGGCTTGCGATACTTTTACAACACCTCTGCTGTTTTTTAAAGGCTTTCACGCATTACAAACTTACCGTGTTGCAAACTGGCTGTGGCGTAATAACCGAAAAAGCTTAGCCTTGTATTTGCAGGGGCAAATGTCCATGGTATTTGGTGTAGATATTCATCCCGCGGCCACAATCGGCTGCGGTGTCATGCTGGATCATGCTACGGGCTTGGTAGTGGGAGAAACCTGCGTCATCGAAGATAACGTCTCTATTTTACAATCTGTGACCCTTGGTGGTACTGGCAAAGAGCACGGTGATCGCCATCCTAAGATTCGCACCGGCGTATTAATTGGTGCTGGCGCGAAAATCCTTGGCAATATTGAGGTCGGTGAAGGGGCGAAAATCGGTGCAGGCAGCGTTGTACTAGAAGCCGTTGAACATCACACAACGGTGGCCGGTGTGCCGGCAAAGGTCGTGGGACGCAACACAGAACAAGAACCTTCTCGCATTATGGATCACAACATTAACCACTGCCTGCGTGACTGTTCAGAGTAAGATTATCGCTATTTTTGTCATGATCCACTCGTTCTTCACATAAGATCGTAGTGGGTCATATCCTCTTTTCGTACCATCTTGATGGTTTCACTTTCTGTATCAAACAAAAGCACCGCTTCGCCTTTTTTCAAAGATTGCAGTGCCTGTTGGCGTTTTTGCGCCACTGACAACTCGTAATCGCCATAATCGGTGCCATCACGGGACACGATATCATCCAAAATGGTCTCTAAGGTATCTGGGGCTAACGAATCGTAGGGTATTAAAGTATCCAATTATATTGCTCCATGTTGACTCAGCAGGGCAATAACCCCAGCTTCGTCAATGATTGGTACATTAAGGGATTGGGCTTTGGTAAGTTTCGAACCCGCTTTTTCACCGGCAACTAAGCAGTCTGTTTTCGCCGATACAGAACCACTAACTTTAGCACCTAATGCCTGCAATTTATCCTTTACTTGATCACGACTAAATTGACTTAAAGAACCAGTTACCACGTAGGTTTTGCCAGAAAGCGGCAATTCATCCGTTGACACTGGCTGCTTTTTCTCCCAGACAACCCCAGCCGTTAGCAGACCTTTGATGGTTTCTCGATTTAATTCTTGATCAAAAAACAGCCTGACATGTTGCGCAACGATAGGCCCCACATCCTCTACTTCTACCAAAGCATCTTGATCGGCCGCCATTAAATCTTCCAGCGCCGTGAAGTAAGTTGTTAAGGCCCGAGCCGTCGCTTCACCCACTTCACGAATACCTAGCGCATAGATAAAGCGATTAAACTGTGTATTCTTTGCCGTCTCAATAGAAGCAAGCAGCTTCTCAACCGATTTCTGCCCCATGCGCTCCATCGCTAACAGAGTGTCTTTCTTCTCACTGAGGGTAAAAATATCCACCGGTGTTTTAACCAGTTCTTGATCCACCAGCTGCTCAATCAACTTATCGCCTAAACCATCAATGTCCATGGCTTTACGAGAAACAAAATGCTTTAGGGACTCTTTTAGCTGCGCCCCACACACTAAACCGCCAGTACAGCGAATCACAGCCTCGCCTGCCACTTGTTCTAAGGCGGAACCACACACAGGGCATATTTCTGGAAACACTACCTCTGTCGCGTCAGCGGAGCGCTTGTCTAACACGACCTGAACGACTTTAGGTATCACGTCGCCTGCGCGATGAACAATCACATAATCGTTCACTTTGACACCCAAACGCGCTATCTCATCTTTATTGTGCAAGGTCGCATTAGAAACCGTTACACCGCCAACAAACACAGGCTCTAATCGTGCGACCGGGGTAATCGCCCCCGTACGACCCACTTGAAAGTCCACTCCGAGCACTCGGGTCATTTCCTCTTGCGCAGGAAACTTCCTAGCAATCGCCCAGCGTGGTGCTCGAGCAATAAAACCCAATTGATTCTGCTGAGCGATTTGATCGACTTTGTAAACAATACCATCAATGTCATAGGACAAATCAGCACGCTTTTCGTTAAGCATCTCGTAATAATCAATACAAGCTTGCGCCCCTTCTGCTGTCGCCATCAGATCATTGATACGAAAGCCCCACTCGCTCAACTGTAGCAACCCCTCGTAATGGCTTTTAGGCTGATCCCAACCTTCCACATAGCCAATCGAATAGGCACACATCACTAAAGGACGAGTCGCGGTAATCTTAGGGTCAAGCTGGCGTAAACTGCCTGCCGCCGCATTACGTGGGTTAACAAACGTCTTTTCACCCTGCTCTAACGCTAAAGCATTGAGCTTTTCAAAGCCCTGTTTCGGCATATAGATTTCACCGCGCACCTCTAGAACAGTAGGCGGCGTTTGCGTGCGTAACTTCAGCGGCACAGAATAAATCGTTTTAATATTTGACGTAATGTCTTCACCAGACAAACCATCACCACGAGTCACACCTCTAACTAAACGGCCGTTTTCATAACGTAAACTAATCGCCAAACCATCTAATTTAGGCTCACAGCAATAGGTAATAGAGTCCACTTTGAGCAGTTTACGAATACGCTGATCGAAATCTGACAAGGACTCATTGTCGAAAGCATTGTCCAAAGACAACATGGGCACTGTATGAGCGACATTGGCAAAACCGCTGTCGGGCTTTTCACCGACACGCTGAGTGGGAGATTCCGCTTGAATCCAATCTGGGTGTTTGGCCTCTATATCCTGAAGCTGGCGATAATCACGGTCATATACTGCATCAGGAACGATGGGATCGTCTTTTACATGATAAGCATAGCTGTAATCGTTAAGTTGCTGAATCAACTCCAGCATCTGCTGATGCGTCATGTTTGTCTCTTGGCTCATAGATCAATTAACTCGATTGCTTTTGGCTTGTAGTAAATATTAATGGCAAAAAACAAGGCCCCTCGGGGCCTTGGTTTATCTTACTGCTTATTGCGCATTAACCGACGGCGCTCAAAATCACGTATTCGTTGTCGACAATGTGCGATGGTTTGCTCACTCATCGGCGAGCGTCGTTCATCACGCAATTCGCCGCCCAAGTTGCGTACTAAGGTTTGAGCCGTTTCGAGCATGAAATCAAACGCTTTCATGCTGTTCTTAGGCCCTGGTAGTCCCATAAAAAAGCTCACGCCCGGACTTTCTGTCTCGCCCATAGTATCAAGGTCAAAGGTACCTGGCTCAATCGCATTGGCCATACTAAATTGCACTCGACCACGATCAAAACCATCCTCGTGACGATGGAAAATGTCCATCTCGCCATAGCGCATGCCACAATTCAAAATCAGTTGTAGCAACTCCATACCCGCAAATGGCTTACCATCAGGAGCAAGTATGTTTATCACAATCACTTCTTCAATCTCTGCAGGACTCGCCTGCTGCTCGGCTTCATTCGCTTCTTTAATAGAATGGGTCGAAGTAGGCTGCCCTACATCCACTTGAGAATAATTGTGTTCATAATCATCATAAGTAGACGATTTACTGCTACCTTCAGCGAAATCAAGATCCAAATCATCGTGTTCGTAAAAGCCGTCATCAGAGTAATTTTGCTCAGACACCGCAGAATCACCAAAGTCACGCTCTGGCACCAAAGAGGCTAACTCATCAAGATGTAAATCGTCACTTCGATAAAGCTCCGGACCAGAATCTACCTTATGAGGCACATCGGCGAGGGGCGATTTAGCCGTCTGACGAGCACTTTCAAACGCATTTACAATAGGATCTACCGACACAGACGCTGCTTTTTTATGCCGAATGGGCATTTGTAGATCTGCAGTGTCACTGTCATAATCGTCGTAATCAGTAAGATCTTCTTCAAGATGGGTAAGTTCTTGACCCTTTTTATAGCGACGAAATCCATCAATGAGAATCACTATAATAATGACGACCCCAATCAAGATTAGCCATTCACGCAAGCTAAATTCCATTACACATTCCGAATAGCATCAATTAAAGTTACGGTATTATCAAACGAAGCGCCTCAGGATTCAATTACAAGGCCACGTTGATTGCGAAAATCTCTTTAGTATTTATGAGTAAACTCTCTTTTATACCGATAATCCGCCCTTTTGTCAGATCCTTGTCATGAATACTCGACAATTTTACCATCAAATCGACTGTCTCCGTTTCCGCGAGAGTCACCGTTGGCATTAAAGCATCAAGATTTGTTAGTAAAATCGGCTGGTTCAAGTCGTCAGGGAAAATCCGCTGTATTGCCACCGGCATTTTTTGCCCCTTTATTACCGCGTATACCAAGAGAACATCATCCGGCTGCCACTTCCTGTCACCCTCGTCCCACTCTATTTTTACCGCTAATTGGTGAGTAATAATAGGAGCAACTTGCTGATAATCAATCCGACCCCGTTGCCGAGCCTTGGCAATGTCTGATAGCAAAGCCAAACGTTCTACCGAACGCGGGCTGTAACGAATGGCTTCCTGCCAAGCCAGTACAGCGCCTAAATAATTCTGTTGTGAAAAGGCGGCTACCCCCTTTAAATCAAGTGCAATGGCTTGAGTTGGGTCTTGTTGCAGGATGGCCTCAACGACCGCCAGCATTTTGGGCGAACTTTGATTATCATTGGCATAAAAGATGGCTTGGGCATATTCCACCAGTAAGGCAGTGTGATCTTGCGCATTCTGTGACGGCTTTTCTAACGCTTTTTCAAAGGCACTCACCGCCTCTGAGTATTTATTCGCGTTCATATAATCCGTTGCTAAAAAATACCAATCTTCTATTCTCTCGTAACGTTCACTTCGGTATTGCAAAAAACGCGTTATCTTTTCTGGTGTCAGTTGTTGCTTTCGCAAATCTTCTGTAAAGGCGACCTCGGTGGCGTACCCCAGCTGTTGGTATAGGCTCACACTACCCAATACTGACAAAGCAACAACACTAAACATCGTCCAACGGGCTAAAGACACGTCAGCACTAAAGAATCGACGTGACTGATTACTTTGCGAGTCAACCTCTTGATCAAGATCATTTAGCAGCTGTCGAGCTTCGCTAGGAGTAAGTCGCCCCATCGCTTCTTCCTGTGCGATTTCAACTCGCCTAACCCTTGAGAAGTTGTCCTGAGAGGAATGTGTCAGCTGGCTCGCTGAGCGTTTCACGGCATAATAAAAGTAGACAATGCACACTAATATCATGATGGCCATGAACAAATAAGTCATCATGATAATGAACGACCTCGTCGTTTGCGATTGCTCATTACCACTGTGGTAAAAACCAAAAAGCCGATCGCCAGCAAAATAAAAGGACCATACCAAAGCAAAAACGTCGCCGAAGAATGCTGAGGGCGGTACAACACAAAAGCGCCATAACGCGCGACCATATAGTCAACAATCTCCTGATCTGTTTTTCCTTGCTCTATCATAAAGTGGACTTGCTCACGAAGATCAACCGAAATACCCGCATTTGAATCCGCTAAACTTTGGTTCTGACATTTTGGACAACGTAACTCTGCCAGTAAACTTTGATAGCGGGTTTTATTTAACTCAGAGCGAAAAGTCATCTGCTCCTGCCCCAGAGCATAGTGCGCAAAACTCAACATAGAAAACAACACACACAACCATAGGGCAAGAGGATTATACCGCTTCATTTCAAATATCCTTTGAGCTCTGGCCAATTTTGCTCATTAACGACGCCTTGGTGCCTATGCACAATCACACCTGAGCTATTTATGACAAAGGTTTCTGGCGCACCTGTCACCCCCATATCTAAGCCAAATAGCCCCATCTCGTCCATCAATACCTGCTGGTACGGATTGCCTTTTTCTATTAGCCACTGTTCCGCCAAGTGTTTCTGGTCTTTATAATCAATTCCAATAATAGGAACACCCTTCAAAGCAAGCTCGACTAAAAAAGGATGTTCGATATGACATGCTGGGCACCAGGTGCCCCAGAAATTCATCAGATATGGTCCATGAGGCAAATCCTTTTGAGTCACCATTTGATCATTCTCTAACGAGATCAAGGTGAAATTTGGCACCTTTTTCCCCACAAGTGCCGAGGGTACATATTGATTGTCCTTGCCTAATTGCGAATAAAAAACACCACCCAATATTAGAAAACACACTAAGGGTAGAAAAAATACAAAACGCCGCATTATTAACCTCCTGTTCGCTGGCGATAACGCTTATCCAGCGCGGCTAACAAACCACCCGCCATCATCATCAAGCCACCAAGCCAAATCCAACGCACGAAGGATTTAACGTAAATGCGCACTCCCCATGCGGACTCATCGAGTTGCTCACCCAAAGAAATATACAAGTCACGAGTAAACCCCGCATCCAGTGCGGCTTCCGTCATCACTTGCTGCCTTGTGGTAAAAAACCGTTTCTCAGGATACAACACAGCTACCGCACGACCCGATTGATACGCCGTAAACTGCCCTTTATTCGATACATAGTTTGACCCCTGAATCTGCTCCATGCGATCAAAACGGAATTCATAACCCGCCATGCTCACTTTATCCCCTGGTGACAATCGCAGCATAGAATCATGACTATTGATACTGACCAAGATAATACCAATCAAGGTAACCGCCACACCAATATGCGCCAATAACATGCCATAGTAGTTTCTGGGTAATTGGCGCGCACGAGGAATCATGCCTTTTGAACCTGCGGTTACCTTACTAAACCAATCAGCGAGAGAGAGTAACAACACCCAAGATGCCACGGACAAACACACCCAAGCTAACCAACCAAACTCAAAGCGATAGACTAAACCACCCGCTATTAACATCGCTAAGATCGCCGCGATAACACACGCTTTTAACAGGCTATTCAATGACGTTTTATGCCATTTCGACAAAGGCCCGACCGCCATAAAAACAATAAGTAAAAGGGCAATAGGCGTAAATACGCTATTAAAATAGGGCGCACCAACAGAGATTTTTCCCAATCTCAGTGCATCGAAAATCAAAGGATACAGAGTCCCTAATAAAACAGTTAGGGTTAGCACTGTTAATAAAATATTATTAAGCAGCAGCCATGCTTCTCGCCCCGTCGCCCCAAACGTGACACTTGATCGCACCTGAGAGGCACGAATGGCATACAAGAATAGGCTGCCACCGACGAATACCACAAGCAATCCCAAAATGAAAACACCACGAGTAGGATCGGCTGCAAAGGAATGAACCGACGTCAATACACCCGATCGCACCAGAAAAGCCCCTAATAACGACAGGCTAAAAGTGAAAATCGCCAATAAAACCGTCCAGCTTTTAAACACCCCACGTTTTTCTGTGACCGCTAACGAGTGCAGCAAAGCCGTTCCTGAGAGCCAAGGCAAAAGGGAGGCATTCTCAACAGGATCCCAAAACCACCAGCCGCCCCAGCCTAATTCATAATACGCCCACCAGCTTCCAAGGGTAATGCCCAACGTTAAGAAGGCCCATGAGCAGGCAGTCCAAGGCCTCGCCCAGCGGGCCCATGCCGCGTTCAAATTGCCCGTAATTAATGCCGTCACAGCAAAAGCAAAAGCCACTGCGAACCCCACATAGCCCATGTACAAAATAGGTGGATGAACAATCAAACCAAAATCCTGTAGCAACGGATTTAAATCTCCCCCATCAGGGGGGGTATCGGGCAATAAGCGCACGAATGGCGAAGAGGTAAACAGCAGAAAAGACAGGAAACCAACACAAATGCTGCCCAAAACAGCAAGTACAATCGGGCCAATATCCATAGGTAAGGAACGTATTTTCAACGCTACAGCAGAACACCAGCCGACTAATATGAGCACCCAAAATAGCAGCGAACCCTCATGCCCGCCCCACACAGCACTGAATTTATACCAAATAGGCAACTTGATGCTGGAGTTCTGACTCACGTACAAAACAGAAAAGTCGTTCGTTAAAAATGACACCGCTAAAATAACAAAACTCATCAATACCAAGGCGGACATGATAAACGTCAGCGGACGGGCGGTCTCCAGTAAAAGTTGATGTCCTTTCCAGTAGCCAACCAAAGGCATGATGGCTAAGGATAAAGCAAAAAACAAAGCCAATATCAGAGAAAACTGACCAATTTCAGGCAACATAATAAACCTAAACTAATAATAAGTGGGTGTAGCGACGGGGGCCGGTTTCTCAACAGGTTTCAATGCCTCCGACACTTCTGGGGGCATGTATTTTTCATCGTGCTTTGCCAACACTTGTGAGGCGTCAAACGTCCCCTGCTCGTTCAGTTGTCCTAACGCAACCACGCCCTGCCCTTCTCTAAACAAATCCGGCAAAATGCCTTGATACTCTATGGTGACACTGTGTTGAAAGTCCGTGACTTGAAAAGACACCGCCAAGCTATTGGGGTCGCGCTGTACACTGCCCTCTACCACCAATCCTCCCGCGCGAATATTAGTTTTACTGGGTGCTTCGCCCATGGCAATCTGAGAAGGGGAAAAAAACAAATTAATATTTTGCTTGAGGGCATACATCACCAAAGCAAGCGCAGCACCCAAAACCAACACGATAGCGATAACCGCCAGTAGGCGTTTTTGTCTTTGCGGATGCATTAGCGAGCTTGATCTCTTAAAAAACGTTTTCGCACTGTGTCGCGCGCCTTGTTACGCATGGAAAGAGTCTGCCAAATCAGTAATAACAACACCAAAGCACACCCACCATAAGCCGACCAGACATACACTCCGTGCCTTCCCATCGCCAAGAAATCCGCAAAACTATCAAAGGCCATTGCCCATTACCTCTTGTTTTACCCAATTTGACCTATGCTCACGCAGGATGATTTCAGACTGTATTCGCCAAAGCAGCAATCCCGCGACTAAGCAATACAAACCAACAACAGCAATCAACAAGGGCAACCACATCTCTGCGGGCATTTCGGGCTTTTTCGTTATGGTAAACGTCGGCCCTTGGTGCAAGGTATTCCAAAGTACGACCGAATACTTAATGATGGGCAAATTTATTAGCCCCACCACGCTCATTATGGCGGCGGCTTTATTCGCTAATGTTATATCTTCTAATGCGTTTTGCAGGGCAATAACCCCCATAAAGAGTAGAAACAACACTAAGACCGAGGTTAATCTTGCATCCCATACCCACCAAGTTCCCCATGTTGGCTTACCCCATATTGCCCCCGATACCATAGCCATTAACGCCATAACTGCCCCAATAGGCGCTATGGCTTTGATGAACATAGGCGCTATCTTCATTTGCCAGACAAGAAAAATCAAACCAGCGACGCCCATTGCGAGATAACAAGATTGCGCTAACATCGCTACAGGAACATGAATATAAATAATACGAAAGCTGTTTCCTTGCTGGTAATCTTCAGGTGCGAATGCCAGCCCCCACACTAATCCCACTACAAGACCAAAACAACCAATACAAAAGACAGGCAAAGCCCAAGATTTCGACCAAAAGAAAAACCATTTTGGAGAACCCAACTTATGAAACCATAACCAACTCATCCGCTTACACTCGCTTTTATCGCCATGGCTGTCATAAAAGGCGACACCACCAGTGACATCAAAGACAGCGCCAATAGCATGGCCAGAAATCCAGAATAGGGCAACCCAGATTGAGCTGCCTGAACGGCGGACGTTGCAAAAATCAATACTGGTAAATATAAGGGCAAAATCAATAACATGACTAACATGGTTCCTTGTCTCACCGAGACCGTTAACGCCGCTCCCATCACCCCAATCAAAAATAAACCAGGCGTCCCAACTAGCAAGGTCAATACCAATGCCCAAAAACTCGTATTTGGCATAAACAGCATTTCACTTAACAGAGGCATCATTATCAATAACGGCAATATGATTACCACCCAATTTGCCATCACTTTTAACAGCATCAACAGGGGTAAAGACAAACCACTGACAATCCACTGCTCAAGGGAACCATCCTGATAATCTTCTTTAAACATGTGATCAATTGAGATCAAAATAGATAAGACAACGCCACACCAGATAATGCCAGAGGCCGCTTGAGCCAAAAAAGCGGGTTCAGCGCTGACCCCCAATGGAAATAGAATCACGACAATAATAAAAAATAACAACGCATTAAAAACGTCTTGCTTGCGCCGCCACAAAACCAAAAATTCATAGATAAGAAAAGAACGGTACGTCATGGTTGCAACACAACATCATGGGGAATAATTGAGGATAGGCTCTGATGGGTGCTTAACAACACTAAGCCGCCTGATGTTAGATGCTGCTGAATACACACTTCTAGCATTACTCCCCCTTCAACATCTAATGAAGCAAACGGCTCATCTAATAGCCAAAGTGTTTTTTTACTTAACCACAAACGCGCCAATGCCACTCGACGCTGTTGACCGGCTGATAATGTTTTAACAAGCGAGGCTAAAAACGGAAAAAGACCTAAATCCTTAGCCACATTGTGTAACTCTTCTAGTGAGCGTTCAGGGCAGTACCAGCGAAGATTTTCTTCAACCGTTAAGGCACTTTTCACCCCCATTAAATGACCAAGATACACCATTTCCTGCTGAAGTGGGCTGCGATCTGAAGTCACGTTTTGACCCAAGTAAAAAATCTCCCCCTCTAAGGGCATTGAAATCCCTGCTATCACTTTCAGCAAAGACGTCTTCCCAGTACCATTACCGCCTAAGACACGCCAGGCTTCACCAGGATGAATACTAAAGGACAACCCTTTACACAGGTCATTTCCCCCACGCTCAATCCAAAGGTCTGATATTGTTAAAGAAGCAGAAGATTGCAAAAGATTTATCCAAATTGGCCGATACAAAATCAGTTATAAGTGATTACTTGAACACAAAATGAAGGGGTAAACATCCTGTCATTATCACTAACAAAGATCACTCATTATATGAAAATTATGGACAAATAGGCAGCCCAGATGATCTCTGATATACGATCTATGCTAAATACCTCATCCAACAAACAAAGCAATGCAAGCAGCAGTGTGCTTTATAACGCTGGCCCCTTAGCCAAGCTTGGAAGTGAAATTAAGCTAATTGAGAACATGAGCACCATTAAACTCAGTGGCAGTGAAAGCCTCCTTTTTCAAGGCAAGCCCGCACAGTTATTACACGCCTCTAGCGCAAACCAGTCTTTCAGTTTAATTAACGCGGGCGATCCAATCGATGTCAGCACCCTTCAATCTGCGCAAATCACCAAAAAAAAAGGCGCTCAAGTAGCACTTGAACTTTTATCTAACAACCAACTTAAGACAGGCTCTCCAGCACTGGGGGCATCTCAATCCTCCATCACGAACACAACCAAAGCAGACAATGTCATGCTGGCCTCCCGTGTGGTGAATTTAACCGTTACTGCGCCTACCACCAATCAACAGATCACCATGGTGAGTGATGGTCAAACCGAATTCCCCATAATGACCAGCACAAAACTCAAACTGGGGGAGACAATCCGGGTCATGGTTGATGCCAATAATAACGTGCAAGCCATTCCTAACAAATCCAACACGAGCACCCACCCCGTGTATTTGGAAGCGCTTAAACAAAGCCTTCCAAAACAATTATCACTTACAGATATGACCCATATGATTAAGCAACTACAGACGTTGGGGAGCTCACTTTCTTCTTTGTCACCACAGACCCAGCAAGCGTTACAGCAACTTATTCAAAACTTGCCCAACTTAAACGCTTTAACAGCATCGTCTGACAACATGAAACAAGCGATTCAGACCAGCGGATTATTCTCAGAATCCTTACTGCTCAATAATAAAACGCTCTCACCCACCGATTTAAAACTCAATCTAATGCGCCTGAAGGATAGCCAAGAAAATATTGGCGCGCTACGCCTTGGCAACACACCGACTGAACACATTGCTAACGCTATCGAGCGCATCACCACAAGCCAACTACGGCACCTTTCAGACCAAAACACGACGGCGACGCCAAATTACCCACTGCATATTGAACTTCCCATCAAAAATGGGAATACCCTTCACATGATGCAGGTTGAAATCGATCAGGATGCCAGCACACAAGAACAAGCACTACAGGACAGACGCTGGCTGGTGAAATTAAAATTTGATTTCGAGGAAACAGGTCGATTTGACGCAAGGGCCAGCATTCAAGGTAACAAAGTAGGGATTATGTTCGCGGCAGAACACCCAGACACAGTGAAAATACTGCAAAAAAACATGCCTAGTTTACGCCAGCAATTACTTGATAAAGACATAGAGGTGGAAAGGCTAGATACATTTCAATCCAAACTGGATAAAGAAACCAGTATGACGTTAAATACGCAATCACTCATTGATGTGAGGAGCTAATGCAAAAAGCCGTCGCGTTGAAATACGACTACCGCTCCGCACCCACGGTTACTGCCAAGGGAAGCGGATTATTGGCTGACAAAATAATGCAGGTTGCGAAGGAAAATAATGTATTATTACATCAAAGTCCTGAGCTAGTTGAAATGCTCAGTACTTTGGATTTGGGGGAAGAGATACCTGAAGCCTTGTATCTGGCGATTGCCGAGATTATTGCCTTTGCGCACAGCATTAAAAGCCATCAATGGTAGTCGGAATTTCTTCGTGACTCTTGTTTCAACAAACTAATCAGTTCTGCTTCAGCACGTATCAAGCCGCATTTAGAAACAAGATCATCAACGGTGGCGCCCATTTCCAACAGTTCCATAGCACGGTTGTATGAGACCCCACCTTCTTTGGATAAAATCTCAGACTGCTTCTCAACAGCAAGGTTTAATTTCTTTTCTATAGCAACCAGTCGACGCCCCATACCTATCGATCCAGACGCAAGCACTTGAACCTGCTTTCTCTGGTTTAGCTCAGACTCTTCATGCCGTTGTTTCATCTGGTTTAAACGCTTAGACAAACGCAACGCCCACACAATAACACCAATTAAGATGGCAAATTGTAACATTAGCAGGAAGTTGAATAACCACTGAGATTCCATCTATAACATTACCTTAACAACTTACAATGAAGCAACATCAGACCATTCTTCGTCCGAAAGCAACTTGGCAAGCTCAACCAGTATCAGCAAAGTATCATTTTTATGACACACACCTTGAATAAACTTGGATGACTCATCGTTACCGACATTAGGTGATGGTTCAATCTCTGACTGTCGCAGGTAAACCACTTCAGAAACTGCATCAACAAGAATACCAATAATATGGCCTTCAACTTCAAGGATCATGATACGTGTAGAGTCAGTGATCTCTCCAGATGGCAAACCAAAACGCTGGCAAGTGTCGATAACAGTGACCACAGTACCCCGTAAATGCACAATACCTAACACAAAACTGGGCGCACCAGGTACGGTTGCAATCTCAGAGTAGCGAAGCACCTCTTTTACTTGCATCACATTGACGCCATAAATCTCATGTTCTAAGCGGAAAGTCACCCACTGTAACATTGGGTCATCAGACTGGGTGTCGCTTTTTAATGCTATATTTGTTGCCATTATTTCCTCCTAAGTGCACTCAATAACCTTTGTCCATTATTTAAGTGACTTCTTAAACCCATGTTTTGGATCATCTAACAGCTCAATAAACCCTTGGACGTCTAAAATAGCACACATATGCTCAATTACTGTTCCAGCTAACCAAGGTCGTTTGCTTCTGTCTGTCCGCCATTTTACTTGCGATGGTTCTAAAGTGATAGCTTCTGCTACTCGCTCACAAGCAACGCACCAATTTGTTCTGTCTAACTGAATAACAAATTTAAAGTTATCCTTCATTTCACCTGCATAATGATTGGGCATGACCCATCGAGCAGTATCTACTGTTCGAAGGTTGATGTCTCCAATATTCGCCATTCCCATAAACCACTCTGGCTGACCAAAAATAGCCGTGAGCTTATCTTGACCGCTTTGAAATATCCCACCCAACTCTACTAGGGGCACTGCGAGCTTTAATCCGCCGACATAAAAAAGCAGGCACTCAAACCGACCATTTGCCCAAGGCAAAGGATCAGTTTTTGACGTTTTAGGCTCTGGCTCTGGCTCTGGCTCTGGCTCTGGCTCGATAATCTTTGTTTTTTCAGAATCTTTAAACAAGTTTTTAGATTGAGGGTCTTCTGTAAAAGACACCTCTTCCTGCAGATCCGACATTTCCTTCGCAGTAGCCTCTTGCAAAAGATCGTCAAGATAGCGTTGCAAGGCAATTTGCGGCCCAATGAGAGTAGTGTCTTTACTCTTTGTCTCTTTCATATATCGTTACTATCCTACTGGGTTCAGCAATGATTCCATCAAACTCTCGTACGCTTTAATGCCTCTAGCGTTAGGATCAAGAGCTGAGGGTGCAATTCCTGCTGTACTGGCGTCTCTTAATTTAGTGTCTACTGGAATCACCGAGTGCCATACCAGATCGTCATAAGTGTCTTTTAAACTTCGTAAACTTTTATTGGATGCCTGAGTCCGTCTATCAAATAAAGTCGGTACAATTAAAAAAGGGACAGGACGCTTTCTGGCTCGATTAATCATCGTTAAAGTCCTGACCATTCTTTCTAGCCCCTTAATAGCCAAAAACTCCGTCTGTACGGGGATAATAAGTTGCTTACACGCAGCCAACGCATTGATCATCAAGACTCCCAGAACAGGTGGGCTGTCAATCAATACATAATCATACTCATCCCAGAGTATCGCTAGTGTTTTAGATATCACTAGCCCCATACCTCCTTGAGCCTGAGCATGACGCTCAAGCGTTGCGAGGGCCGTTGACGCAGGTAAGAGTGATAAATTCGGATGACCCGTTTTAATAATAAGCGAAGCGGGGAGATCTGCAGGTATTTTACCGGAGGTTTGAAATAGATTGTACGCACTTTTTTCAACGGAATCTGGATCGAATCGAAAGTAACTGGTCAGAGAACCGTGTGGATCAAGATCCATCATTAATACTCTATTACCAGCGTCTGCAAGCAACCCTGCTAATGAAACAACAGTGGTGGTTTTTCCAACACCGCCTTTTTGATTCGCCACTGCCCAAATGTGCACTCCGACTCCCCTGATAACCTATGCTATTAATGTGCCTACTAATTGTTTGCAATCATATACAGTAATACACTACTGAAACAAGTAATCATGCAGATTATCCGCTTCTCGTTTACTAATCCTTAGTACGACGCGTCTATTTTGCTCTCTTGCAGAATCGCTTGTATTCCTAACTTTTGGCTGCTCACTGGAAAAACCGATGGGCGCGACCATTTTAGGGTCGACTCCTTGGTATACTAATTCGTCTACAACAGAGGCTGAACGCAAACCAGACAAATGCCAATTTGACACCAAACGAGGCGAAGTAACGGGTAAATCGTCCGTATTACCTTCAACTAATATGACCGAAGGATAAGCTTTTAAAACATTTGCCACCAACATCAGTAAAGCGACCGCTTCATTGGTCAATTCGTATTCCCCTTGACCAAACAACAACCCCGATCTGAGCTCTAAATTCACCCAGTCAGCAGATTCCGTGACAGAAATTTGGCCTGTTGTATGGAGCCCTGAAAACTGATTCTCCACCACCTGACTTAATAAAGCATATACAGCAGAAGAGACGGTTTCTTCAATAGCGGGCGGAGCAACAGGAATTGGCTTGGTATCCACAACGTCGACACTTTGTGGCTCCCCAACGACAGGTTCGCCAATATTGATAGGTTTCACAGACTTCTGAACAGCATCAAACACACCCTGAAGTGTCTCTTTAAGACGTTGCTCATCACCTTGATTTTGAAGAGAAATAGAGTAAAGAGCGACGAAAAAAGCAAACAACAGAGTGATAAAATCAGCGTAAGACAATATCCAGCGATCCCGCCCTTGAGAAGCCGATGCCACTGGCCGCTTTGTTGCTTGACGATGCCTTAAGGGCCGCGAGGTGTCACTCATAAGCGTTAAGCTCAAGTTCTAAACGGTAAGGGTGTTTTCCAACGGCAATTCCACAAATTCCGTCAATGAGCAACTGGTGATAAAGCAGCTCTTTATCTATGTGTCCTGTTAACTTTTTTACTATCGGAAAAATAATGAGGTTAGCAAAACCTTGACCATAAAGCGTTGATACAAAGGCAACCGCTATACCATGACCTAACGCTTCAGGACTATCTAAGTTGGCCATGGCTTGTATCAGACCAAGCACAGACCCCATAATCCCTAATGTAGGCGCATATCCACCGATAGACTCCAGAAAAGACACGCTCCGCATACGTTTTTCATGTATGCGGACGGCATCATCATGCAATCTGTCCATGAGCAAATCAGGATCAGTACCGTCAATGGCCATTTGTAAGGCCCTACTCGAAAACGGATTCCTAATTGCTTCGATATCAGATTCAAGAGACAACAAAGACAATCTTCTGGCTTTGTGAGCTAAATTATTCAGTAATGCGCGGGCGGCATCAAGGTCATATACGGGAGGGAATAGGCTCCATTTCAGAATAGACAAAGCACGATAGGCTTCTTGAATGCTACTTTGTATGAGAGTGGCACCGATACTGCCAGCGATAACAATAATGGCTGAAGGGAGATTCAGTAAAAGAATCGCCTCCCCCCCTCCTAGCCAATTCGCTAGAAACACCGCACTGAAAGCGATGACCAAACCAGCTAATGTCACAAAATCCATTAGCTTACCTCACGTACAATACGCTCACCAATGTGGTCTAAATCAATTATATCATCGGCTAAATTGGCTTTCTCAACAGCCATGGGCATACCGTAAATAACACAGGAGTTTTCACTTTGAATCCACACTGTTGAGCCTGAACTCTTCAGCATGCGCGCGCCTTCGCGGCCATCAGCCCCCATGCCAGTCATAACAACAGAAAGTACTTTACCTGGATAACATTTTGACGCTGAACCAAATGTCACATCAACAGAAGGCTTAAAGTTAAGTCTATCGTCGCCATCTAAAACGCGTACGCAACCGCCATTTCTTGAATCAATCATCATTTGCTTACCACCGGGCGCTAAAAGTGCAACACCAGGTACTAAACGATCACCGTCTTTTGCTTCACGCACAGTAATTTTGCAAATATTGTTTAAGCGCTCAGCGAAAGCTCCTGTGAAAGCAGCAGGCATATGCTGCACCACTACGATAGGCGCAGGGAAATCTGCTGGCAACTTGGTCAACACCGTTTGCAACGCCATTGGACCGCCTGTTGATGTCCCAAGAGCCACCAAACTGACTTTTTTTCTAGCTCGAGGAATGATAACACCACGACTAGTGACGATTGGTTTTGGCGCTTCTCTTGGTCCTAGCGCCGCCACTGGCTGACGACTGCCCGCTAACCGTGTTTTGGCAACGGTTAATACTCTTTCTACCAAAGCTCGCTTCACTACTGCTGAATCTCGAGAAATATCCTCGAAATTCTTAGGCATAAAGTCAACCGCACCCGCTTCTAGAGCATCCAAAGTGACTTTAGCGCCCTCGTGTGTCAAAGAAGAAAACATTAACACAGGTGTAGGCTTGAGCTTCATGATATTAAGAACAGCCGCTATACCATCTAACACTGGCATTTCGTAATCCATGGTTACCACATCAGGAGAGAGTGACTGTACTTTCTCAATTGCCTCTCGACCATCATTCGCTGTACCAACAACGGTTAACCTTGGATCTGCTTCAAAAATTTCAACCAGTCGGCGTCGAAAAAAGCCAGAGTCATCAACAACCAATACCTTAACAGGCATTAAACATCTCCTAAATGAAAAACATATTACCTATATGCGTAACTTTTCAACATGCTAGGTACATCCAGAATCAATGCAATACGCCCATCACCTGTAATGGTTGCACCAGCCATACCTGCTGTGCCTTGTAGCATTCTTCCTAAAGGCTTTATAACCACTTCTTCTTGGCCTACCAACTGATCAACAACAAAGCCCACCTCACTGATACCAACTTGGATAACAACAACGTGCGCCTCTGCAGGCAGCTCAGCCGTATTATTCCCTTTAATTAACCAGTTTTTAAGGTTAAAAATTGGCAATGTCTTACCGCGAATAACAACGACTCGTTGTCCATCGACGACATTGGTTTTTTTCAGATTAAGATGGAAAATTTCATTAACACTCACCAATGGGAAAGCAAACGCCTGATCCGATAACGTCACCATAAGAGTTGGCATAATGGCAAGCGTTAGGGGAACCTTGATATTAAATCTAGATCCTTGACCTAAAGCTGACTTAATGTCTAACGTTCCGTTAAGCTGAGAAATCTTGGTCTTAACAACGTCCATGCCGACCCCACGGCCTGACACATCGGTCACAACGGTTTTGGTTGAAAACCCTGCTGCAAAAATAAGGTTAAAGGCTTCATTATCAGACAATCTTTCTGCCGCGTCTGCGTCCATTAACCCTTTCTCGACAGCTTTACTGCGAAGAAAATCAGGGTCCATGCCCGCACCATCATCTTCGATGGAAAGTAATATGTGATCACCTTCTTGCTCCGCTGACAAGGTAACCGTACCCATTCTAGGCTTGCCGCTTGCTTCGCGAACGTCTGGTGATTCAATACCATGATCCACAGAGTTGCGAACCAAGTGGACAAGCGGGTCAGCTAAGGCTTCTACTAAGTTTTTATCAAGATCGGTTTCTTCTCCGCGAAGCACTAAGTTAACTTCTTTTTTCATGCTTCGAGCAAGATCTCGCACGACACGTGGAAAACGACCAAACACTTTCTTGATTGGTTGCATACGTGTTTTCATCACCGCGTTTTGCAAATCTCCGGTGACCACATCCAGATTTGATACCGCTTTACCCATTGACTCATCTTCGCTTTGAAGACCTAATCGAACAAGGCGATTTCGAACGAGCACAAGCTCACCCACCATGTTCATAATGTCGTCTAAACGTTTAGTATCAACACGTACTGTGGTTTCTTGCACTACCGGCGAGTTGGCGGACTTTTCTTTGCTTTGATCAGGATCTGGCTCATGGTGATCTGGGACCACTTTCGCTTTTTCAGCTGGCTTAGCTTTTGGCTTTGGAGGCGCTTTGGGCGCGACTTTTGGCTTTTCTGGTTCAGCCTTTGACTTACTCTCTTTACTTTGCAAGGTGTCTAGTAAAGACTCAAATTCATCTTCTGTAATTAAGTCAGACTCTCCTCCGCTTAACCCAGCTTGCTTTTCTGAGCTGTCTTTATCTGTGTCTTTTTTACCACTAGGAGAACCACTTTCACCGTGAAGCTTATTCAACAGTTCTTCAAATTCATCTTCCGTAATTTCATCTGAAGAAGCAGACTCAGCAGATGAATTTGCCTTTGGAGCCTCCTTTTTATCTGGTTTGTCTGTCGAAGAATCACTGAGACCAGGAGCACCGCTGCCATGAAGCTGGTTTAATAAAGCATCAAACTCGTCTTCTGTAATTTCATCATCTGATTTTACTTCTGCGACCGATGCTGTTTTTTCGCTGCTACCTGACGCCTCTGAAGAGGCACCACCAAGCGCATCTAATAAAGATTCAAATTCATCGTCTGATATATCAGCAGGTTCCTCAGACTCAGTTAGTGACTCTGATTCGCTTTCTTCTGGCTCGTCATCGACTACTTCATCGTCTGATGCTTCATCATCTTCGTCGTCATTTTGGCCCGAAAGCTCTTCTTCTGTCGGAGGAGAAGCATAGGCACTCAAAGCCGCGATCAATTCAGGCGAGGCACGCTCAGGAATACCACCAGCACGCACTGTATCAAACATTTCATTGACTGCATCAAGTGCTTGTAAAACGATATCCATCAAATTGGAATCTATTTTACGTTGGCCGTTACGCAATATATCAAATACGTTTTCGGCATAATGGCAGCAATCAACTAATGCCGTTAACTGTAAAAATCCAGCGCCACCTTTGACGGTATGAAAACCGCGAAAAATTGCATTTAGTAACTGTTTATCATTAGGGTTTTGTTCAATGTCTACCAATTGTTCAGAGAGCTGCTCTAGGATTTCACCAGCTTCTACCAAAAAATCTTGTAGAATTTCTTCATCGACCTCGAAACTCATCCTCAGCTCCTTCTAGAAACCAAGACTTGATAGCAAGTCGTCTACTTCGTCTTGACTATTCAGTACTTCAGGGTTGTTTTGTTTATTGATAGATGGGCCGTGTCCACGAGTATCATCGTGTTCGGCTTCACTCTCTTGATGTTCCATACCAGAGATACTATCAACGCGTCCAGCAACAGCAACGAGATGCACAAGTTTTTCTTCTACATCACGAATTAAATCATTCACTCTAGTGATCACTTGACCGGTAAGGTCTTGATAACCCTGCTCTAGGAGAATTGTGTTGAGGTTTGAATGCAATGTGGTGGCACTTTCGTCCGCATAAGATAAGAAAACATCTATGCGTTTATACAGATCACGAAACTCCTGCGGCGTTAAATCACGTTGGATTAAACGTCCCCAGTCTTTTCTTAGCGCCCGTGCTTGTGATTGTAGTTCACTGGCAACAGGGACACTACTGTCAACCATGTCCATAGTTTTATTGGCGGCGGCACTAGTTGTTTCAATAACGTAATTTAAGCGGTCGGATGCGTCAGTAATTTTGGTTGCGGAATCATTACCACCTTCACCAATAACTAAATCCATAGAATCAATTTGAAAATCACGGATAGCATCATGCAAACTACGGGTTAAACAACCCACTTCGTTGTAAAAACTATTGTGACGAGCCTCACTCAATTCTTGGATTATTTTTATAGCCCCACTGAAATCGCCCACTTCAAGGTGATTCAGAAGATCTACCGCACCGTCTTTTACTAGGTTTTCAAATTCCACTAATCCAGACCCCAATACTTTTGACATCGAAAATCCTTATTTAGCAGCGTCTATTCGTTCGAATATTTTCTCAATTTTTTCTTTGAGGGCTACCGCAGTAAATGGCTTGACAACATAACCGTTAACACCCGCTTGCGCAGCGGCAATAATTTGATCACGTTTTGCCTCAGCCGTTACCATAAGAACCGGAATGCTTTTTAATTTCTCATCCGCTCGCACAGCACGCAACAACTCAATTCCTGTCATACCCGGCATATTCCAGTCTGTTACAAGAAAATCGATCGTTCCACCTTGAAGTATCGGCAAGGCTGTTGTTCCATCATCTGCTTCAACTGTATTGGTAAACCCTAAATCCCGTAACAGGTTTTTAATGATTCGTCTCATTGTCGAGAAGTCATCAACAATTAGGATTTTCATATTTTTATCCAATGCAACCTCCACACCCCAAAGGTAATATTTCACCGCTCATAATTAATCTCGCCAATCGCTTAGTCTAGCCCTTAATCGCATAGCCGCTTGACTATGAATTTGACTGACCCTTGATTCACTGACACCTAGTACAGCACCAATTTCTTTTAAGTTGAGCTCTTCATTATAATAAAGAGACAAAATCAACTTTTCTCTTTCTGGTAAATTATCAATTTCTTTTGCCAGTTGACTCTGAAAATCCCCCTCCTCAACTAATGAGTAAGGTGTATTGTGAGACTCTGACTCGACACTGTCTAAACTAGTTGTATCAGAGTCTAGCATTTCTTCATAGCTAAACAACTGAGTAGACAGCGAAGAATGTATCATTTCATGATATTCATCTATTTTGATACCCATGTGAGACGCAACTTCCAGATCGGAAGCATCACGACCTAGCGTTGCTTCCAACTCCCTTATTGCACTAGACACAGCACGACCATTTCTGCGAACGGAGCGAGGAGCCCAATCGGTTTTACGTACTTCATCCATGATAGAACCACGAATGCGGATACCTGCATACGTTTCAAAGCTCGCCCCTTTCGTGGATTCGAAACGTTTATAAGCCTCAATCAACCCCATCATACCGGCTTGTATAAGGTCATCAACGTCAACACTATCGGGCAATCGAGCCAATAAATGATAAGCAATTTTCTTTACCAAATATCCATATTGCTCGACTATCACATCGACAGCCAACGTTGCTTTTTTAGAATATGTGTTATATCCGCTCTTTATCTGCATAAAAAAATTTAAGCAACCTTTATCATTTAAACATGTCGCGATCACCAACTGTACTACATAGTTTAGTGCAACGCTTTCAGTAATAACATATTTTTACTAGCTACCGTACTTTAATGATCCGTAAAGCTGACTGTAGTGCTCAGCCGTATAAACCGCTCTACTGATCAGGTTATGTGCGCGTGCAGGTTCTATGTCATCGGGAATTCGCTGACCATCAGCAATATAAACGACGGGCAACCCTTCTTCTATAACAACACTAATTGCTTCACCAAGTGATGCCGACTCATCTAACTTACTTAAGACACAGCCATCTAATTGTACTTGGGAATAAATATCGACAACTGTCTTTAATACTTGCCTTTGGCTTGTACAAGGTAGAACCAATAGTTTTTTGAGACTTGCGCGCGCTCTTTTCATCATCAGCAACTGGCGCTCTAAGTTTGAATCTCTCGGATTCATGCCCGCTGTATCGACTAGGACCAAAGAATAATGGGCATATTTAGCCAACACTTCATTCAGATCGGAATATTCATTTACTACTTCAACCGGCACATTCAAAATACGACCAAAGGTTCTTAGCTGCTCATGGGCCGCAATTCGATAGGTATCGGTAGTAATTAGCACAACTCCATCCGAACCATGTTTTAACACATGCTGAGCGGCAATTTTACCAATTGATGTCGTTTTGCCGACACCCGTTGGCCCCATAAATGCGATACAGCCTTTGAGTTCTGGCGAGCCTGAACGAACAGGAATATAATCAGCCAAGTGAGCAAGAAGACGATTCCAGTCATCTTCGCGCCCCTTAAGATCAATATCATCGATGAGCCTTGAAATAACAAAATCAGACAAACCTAACTTTTTAAGTTTCTCACGGGTTCGTATTTCGATCGCATTTTCTTTTAGCTCGGAACGCTCTTCACTGCGTTGACGCTGCTCAAGCATGGCTTTGACATTCTTAAGCTCCTGCTCCATATCACGCAATTGCTTATCGCTTTCATTCTTTTGAATAGACAAAGATTCGGCAATACCAATGTCCTCTTTGTCCTTTTCTAGAGGTGGCATTTCAAATGCAACAGAGGAGCGTTTGTCAGTGGGACGAACAGGAGAATTCTGAACAGGTGCTTGTTGCTTAGCTCTCTCAATGCGCTCTAGATACTCGGCACTGGGGTCGGTTTTATTTTCGGTTCGTTCTGGCTGGTAGTTAGGCTGACGCTTTGGCGCCATAGAGGGAGGGAGAGATCCGTCATAATCTAGGGCCGCAACAATCTCTATCTCGCCAGTAGGCAGACGTTGATTTGACAAAATGACCGCATCGGGGCCAACAGCATCACGAACCTTGCGTATCGCTTGCCGCATGTCAGGTGCTCGAAACCGCCTAATTTGCATGAATAAACCAATCCTTTCAGTGTATTTTTCTTACAAATCCATAGCTTACCCGAAAGATCTTGATAAATATAGATACATTACATCACGTAGATAGGGCATACCTATTGACCAATCACACCGACCACAGTGATACGCTTATGATCTGGCACTTCTTGGTAAGACAACACCGACATATTGACCATACCATATCGCATAAATCGCGCTAACATAGGACGTATAGGGGCAGAAACAATCAAGATTGGCGTATTCCCCATCGCCTCTTGCTGCTCCGCGGATTGGCGCAATGTCGTCTGCAACTGCTCTGCCATTTGAGGTTCTAATATAAGCGCCTCTTCATTTTTTATCCCTGACTGCTGACTTTGCTGCACCGTCTGCATTAGCATTTTCTCAAGTTGAGGATCCAAGGTTAATACAGGGATTTCTTCCACACCATCTGCCAAGGTTTGTATGATCAAACGAGACAATGAGGTGCGTACTGCCGCTGTTAAAATCATTGGGTCTTGGGTTTTTGGTTGGACCCCCATGATGGATTCAGCAATCGTGCGCATATCTCTTAATGGCACACCCTCTATTAGCAAATTCTGTAGTACTTTAAGTAACACACTTAAAGGAACAGTATTAGGCACCAACTCTTCAGCTAATTTTGGGTTGTATTGTTTCAATAAACTCAACAATTGCTGTACTTCATCATGACCAATTAATTCATAAGCATGCTTATGCATAATTTGATTTATATGGGTTGCCACAACGGTACTAACATCCACCACGGTATAGCCATAGGTCTGAGCTTGATCACGTTTTTTCGGATCAATCCATACCGCATCCAAACCAAAAGACGGATCCTTACCTGGTATACCATCAACAGTGCCAAATACCTGACCTGGATCAATGGCTAAATCCTTATCTGGGTGAACTTCAGCTTCGGCCAGACTTACTCCCATTAGCGTTACACGATAAGCGTTTGGCATTAAATCCAAATTGTCGCGAATGTGAACACTTGGCACCAAGAAACCAAGATCTTGAGAAAGCTTTCTTCTTACGCCCTTGATACGCGCTAGTAACTCGCCGCCTTGTGATTTATCAACCAAAGGAATCAGTCGATAACCGACCTCTAACCCCAACATATCAACCGGTGCAACATCGTCCCAACTAAGGTCTTTTACTTCCGCTGGGGCTGAATTGTCGCCCATTTTTTTGCTGGCGCCTTTTGCTACCTGTTTTGTTTTTTGTTTTTTCCGGTATTCAAGAAAATACGCCAAGCCGCCCAGACATGCCGCCAGGGACAGAAAAGAAAAATGCGGCATACCAGGAACAATTCCCATTACTGTCATCACGCCCGCTGCCACATAAAGCGCTTTAGGAGAACCAAACATCTGCGTAACAATCTGTGACCCCATGTCGCCAGATTCATTGACACGAGTTACCATTATGGCAGCCGCAGTAGACAGCATAAGGGATGGCAACTGCGCTACCAAGCCATCTCCGATCGTTAACAAGGAGTAACGCTCAACCGCTTCAGTGAAAGAAAGGTCATGCTGGGCCATACCCACACCCAAGCCACCAATGATATTAATGCCCAGTATTAATAAACCCGCAACGGCATCGCCCTTAACGAATTTAGACGCACCGTCCATCGAGCCATAAAATTCGGCTTCAGACGCGATTTCCATACGACGCTGTTTCGCTTGCTCAGCATCTATCATACCCGCATTTAAATCTGCATCGATCGCCATTTGTTTACCAGGCATGGCGTCCAAAGTAAATCGGGCACTTACTTCCGAAATACGCCCAGCACCCTTTGTGACTACAGCAAAGTTGATAATCATCAAAATAGCAAAAACCACAAAGCCAACAACGTAATTACCACCGATAACCACTTCACCAAAGGCCTGGATTACTTTACCCGCGGCATCCGGACCTTCATGACCATCCAGAAGAACGACTCGCGTAGAAGCCACATTTAGAGCCAACCTCATCAATGTGGACACCAACAAAACCGTTGGAAAAACAGCGAAATCTAGAGGGCGTAGCGAATAGACAGCCACCAACAAAACGACGATAGCCAAAGCAATATTAAAGGTAAAAAGTACATCCAGAAGAAAAGCGGGAATAGGAAGTATCATCATCGCTAATAGCGACAACAACAAAATGGGAATACCTAGATTCCCGCGAAAAACTCCTTGCACTTGTCCCGAAAACCGGCCGCGATCAAAGTTCAAACGACATCCCTACAGAAAAAACAGTTCATAATTAACTTCCGTCCCATTGAAACTCTTCAGGCACATCTAGCGAAGGCATTGCTCCAGGCATAGGAGCCCCCATTCTCGCATTGCGTAATTGATATACGTAGGCAAGCAACTGAGCGACAACTTTAAACAAACCTTCGGGGATTTCATCACCAATCTCAGTGTGAAAATAAATCGCCCTTGCGAGTGCGGGCGATTGTATCACAGGGATATCATAGTGATTGCCTACTTCACGAATTTTCAACGCAATAAAATCCCCCCCTTTTGCCAGCATTACAGGCGCACTGCCGCCAGACTGATCGTACTTTAGAGCGACAGAGAAATGCGTAGGGTTAGTAATAATGACATCTGCCTTTGGCACATCTGACATCATTCGATTCATTGCTGCTTGTCGTTGTAACTGACGAATTCTGCCTCGAACCTGAGGATCACCCTCTTGTTGTTTAAATTCGTCTTTTACTTCTTGTTTGGTCATCTTTAACTTTTCTTTGTGAGACCAAACTTGAAAGGGAACATCAATCGCAGCAATAAAAGCCAACGCCAAGCTGATAAAGATAAATGACCAAATGATAATATCGATACCATGCGCAAGCGATAATTCAATAGACTGAAAAGTAAGCCCTAGCGTTTCGGGTAAAAAGTAACGTATTACTAGAAAAGCTACCCCTCCCACCAAAGTCACTTTGGCGATGGACTTAAAAAGCTCGACCAAAGATTGTACCGAAAACATTCTTTTCAAGCCCGCGATAGGATCCATCTTACTGAGCTTAGGCGTCACAGGCTCCCAAGAGAAACCCAGTCCACCCAATGCAACGCTACCAATAATACCCGCTACCGCTAAAACCGACATCAGCAATACCATGGAGTCCATGATACTAACCACGGAAACATAGAGATGAAAAATCATTCGGTTAAGATCGAACAGGTCTTCTCTTTCAACTAAAAAATTAAAATTGAAGGAGTCAGCCAAGTCTCTGACTAACAGCGTCCCCGTACCATAAATGGTCACAGCAGCCACAATAAGCAGAAGGGCAGAACTCAGATCTTTAGATCGAGGCAAATTACCTTTATCGCGCGCATCCTGTAATTTCTTACTACTGGCGCTTTCGGTTTTTTCACTACCGTCTTCGTTTTCAGCCATCGATACGAATCCCCCATGTTGTCTTCATCCAATCGATCATTTCACCAAAAAACAACAGGTAAATATTTAAGAAGTCACTCAACATTATCCAGAAAAAGAACAGCGAAAATAGCATTATTATAGGAAAACCGAGGGCAAAAATATTCAGTTGAGGAGACGCCTTAGCGACCATACCAAACGCTAAGTTAATCACCAACACAGCAACTGCCAAAGGCATCACAATTAATAACGCTTTTTCAAACATCCAACCACCCATTAACACTAATTCCCAGTAACGCTCGCTACTAAAACCAGCACCAATAGGCCAATAAGTAAAACTTTCAGCCAAATACTCTATCATCACTAGATGACCATTGGTCCCCAAAAAAGCCAAAGCCACCATGGATAAATAATATTGTCCCAGAGTCGCGACCGATATCCCGTTTGCAGGATCATTTGACATTGCAAAGCCCAAACCCGCTTTCATTGCCGCTAACTGACCTGCAAGTGAAAACAGTTGAAATAAAATGGTGACTATAAAACCTAACACAAAACCTATCACCAGTTGTTCGGCAATGAGTACGATATAAGCAGGCGATACAGGGTCGTAGGGAGGGATGTCAATAACAGGGGTTATGATCACAGCGACCAAAAAAGAAAACATGATTCGAATTCGCGCGTTTACCAAGCGACTACCAAATAGAGGCAGAGCCATAAAAAATGCACCAATCCGAAAAAACGGCAATAAAAAACTGATCGTCAAATTCATCAGCTGATCAGGATTTATCTCTAACATCAGCCTATTATCATTGGAATATTAATTAATAAATCCGTAGTGAAATCAGTCAGCTTAGTCAGAATCCATGAACCAAGCTGCATTATCACCAAAATAGTCACAATTAATCTGGGCAAAAAAGACAAGGTCTGTTCGTTGATTTGAGTAGCGGCCTGGAACACACTGACCAACAAACCAACTAACAAACTTGGCATCATCACCACACCGACAATGAGTACGATGAGATAAAAGCCCTGTCCATATAAGTCTAAAACAACCTGTGGATCCATAATTAAATCCCAAAGCTCGCGGCCAAGGTCCCCATAATCATCGCCCAACCATCTACCATCACGAACAACATAATTTTAAAAGGCAAAGAAATGATGATAGGTGACAACATCATCATACCCATCGCCATCAAAACACTCGCCACCACCATATCTACCACGAGAAACGGGATGAAGATCATAAAGCCTATTTGAAACGCGGTTTTAAGCTCACTGGTAACGAACGCAGGCATTAGGATCGTAAAGGGCAAGTCTTCTAGAGACTCTATGGTACCTTCTCGGCCAGCCAGTTTCACAAAGAGAGCAATATCATTTTCTCTGGTTTGCGCTAACATGAAATCTTTCAAGGGTACTGAAGCGGCTTCTACCGCTTGAACAGACGTCATCTGTTCATTTAAATAAGGCTGAAGTGCTACCTCGTTAACCCTATCAAGAGTGGGCGTCATAATAAAGAGGGTCAAAAACAACGCCATCCCTATCATAATCTGATTTGAAGGAGTTTGTTGTAAACCTATGGCTTGTCGCAAAATGGCTAATACAACAACAATTCGAGTGAAGGATGTCATCATCATTAAAGCCGCAGGCAAAAACGTCAATGCGGTCATAATGAAAAGGATTTGCAAAGAGACGGAGTACTCTTGACTTCCATCCTCGTTCATCGTCATTTTCACGGCTGGCAAACCCGCTTCAGCCCATGACAATGAAGGCACTAGACACAGCAGCAGTATAAGAAGGCGAATCACGTTTTCTCCTCGTTCGCTTTACTGGCTACCATACTGTCTTTAACGGCCTCTTCCATCACGTTAGTAAACTTGCTTTTATCGATCGGGATATTTTTTAAATGAGTAATGGTATTGGGCGTCACGCCGATCAGGATGCGCTCACCCTCCACTTCAACCAACATCAATCTTTCTTTTGGCCCCAAAGTTTGCACCTGAATCACTTTAATGCCTGACTGCCCTAACTTCATTTGGGCAAACTGAAGCCGCTTCATCACCCACAAACAGATAGGTATGAAGGCAACCACAACAATAAGTGACAATACGATTTTCCATATTGAAGAGGCAGCAGACATTTCCTGTATACCTGCCGCATAAACAGGAGTGAGGACCGAAGTAAAAAGGCCAAAAAAAACAAAACGATAAACAGCAAAAGAAATCAATTGACTCTACTTAAGTCGTCTAATTCGCTCACTCGGACTAACAACGTCCGTTAAACGAATACCATACTTGTCATTCACCACGACCACTTCACCGTGTGCGATCAAGGTACCATTTACGAGCACATCTAAAGGCTCACCAGCAAATCGATCTAGCTCTACAACCGACCCTTGCGTCAGTTGCATTAAGTTTCTAATTGCAATTTCTGTATTACCCAATTCCATTGATAACACAACGGGGATGTCCATAATCAAATCAAGATCTGACCCAACACCACCCGCAGGAACAGCGGGATTCGTTAATGTTTCTAATTTTGCCGGCTCAACTTTTTGTTCAGACATTGCGGCTGCCCACTCGTCTTCAATTTCTTCACCGTCACCTTTTTCGCCTGCTTCTGACATTGCCGCCGCCCACTCATCGGCTAAATCATCGTCCATACCTGCTTGATCTGGGGATTGCTCTTCTGCCATGTTATTTCGTTACCTTCGTTTTAAAACTTTCTTGCATTTGTACCGAGTAGCGCTCATTGCTGACCCCTAACTTACCCTTAAAGGTCGGTACGCCGTTTGCTCGAACCGTCACAAATTCAGGCATCTCTATGGGAATGATATCCCCTGCTTTGAATTTTAATACTTCACGTAGAGGTATTTTTCGGTTCGCAACATTTACTGATAACTTTACATCAATATCTTGTACGTCTTGCTCTAACGATTTACCCCAACGATCATCTTGATCATCAACGTCACTTTGCACACCTGCATCCAATAGTTCTCGAACAGGCTCAATCATTGAATAAGGTAAGGTAATGTGCAGCTCACCACCACCACCGTCTAATTCAATATGAAAAGTGGACACGACAACGACCTCACTTGGACTGACTATGTTCGCCATGGCGGGGTTGACTTCTGAGCTAATGTATTCCAACTCTAATTTTAAAACGGGTGACCATGCCTCAGTCAAATCAACAAATACTTGTTCTAGCATTAGTTGAACAATACGAATTTCCGTTGGAGTAAACTCTCGACCCTCAATTTTAGCATGCCGTCCATCGCCCCCAAAAAAGTTGTCTACTAATTTAAACACAAGTTTGGCGTCTAAAATAAATAGCGCCGTGCTTCTTAACGGACGAAATTTTACTAAATTTAAACTAGTCGGAACATAAAGCGTGTGAACATATTCGCCAAACTTCATTACCTGAAGTCCACCAGATGACACATCTGCTGTACGACGCAACATGTTAAAAAGACTTATACGGGTATAACGGGCAAAACGTTCGTTGATCATTTCCAAGGTAGGCATGCGACCACGAACAATACGCTCTTGACTCGTAATGTCGTAGGACGCGACACCACTAGGATCGCGAACATCTTCTTCGGGTTTTTCGTCTGCGCCATGTAAAAGCGCGTCAATCTCGTCCTGCGATAATAAATCTTGGGCTGACATAATATTATTGCATCACAAAATTAGTGAATAGTACGGCATCCATTCCACCTTGACCGGTTTCCTGTTCAAGAATGCCATTAATTGCATTAAGAGCAGACTCTTTTAAAGCCGTCTTACCTTCGACGGTTTTCAGTTCATCAAAAGACTGGCTAGAGAATAGCAAGACAAGGCTATTACGAATCAACGGTTCATGAAGCTGTAAAGCATCAACTTGCGCACTATTTCTGGATTTCACTGTCATGTTCAGCTGCAAGTACCGTTTTCTACCGTCGATCATGAAATCAACCGTAAAAGCAGGATCTAACGCCAAATAAACAGAAGGCTCAGTAGGTACAACTGCCTCACTTTCTTCAGCAGACACTGCGGGATCGTCAGAGCCACTAAACAAGAAAAAATAAGCCGCTGCACCGCCTCCACCTAATAACAACAGGGCTAGCACAACAATAATGATGAGTTTTTTCTTGCCGCCTGATTTTTCTTCTTCAGCGCCAATATCTAAACCGTCTTCTTCAGCCATTTTTTAAAAACCTTCCATATTCAGTAACGTCGAGGGAGATTTATGCTCCCCCTTATATGTCTCCCTATTCTACAAAGAATCCACCATAGCACCATCAATTTCTACTAAGTTTTGAGATTAAGCGTAGTAGTCCACACCAGAAGAGGAAACATAGGAGGTTTTATTCGAAAATAATTCAGTGTCATCGCCTTCATCACTTAAAGCAACAGGGCGCCCCCCTCTAGAAGATTCTCGCTGTTCAGTTCCAGAGGCATCCTGTTGAGACACATCTACATCAGCACGACTTAAATCCATGCCTTGCTGAGCTAACATTTCTCTTAGCCGTCCCATCTGACTTTCCAGCATATCACGAGCTTGAGGCGTTGCTGCCACGAAACTTATTTGCGTATTAGAGTCACTATCAACCGATACTTTTACGGTTAAACTGCCTAACTCAGGCGGATCTAAACGTATGTGTGCCGTATGACCTCCATCACGAGCAACCCATGAAACTTTCTGCGCCATTTCACCTGCCCAACCAGGGTGACCCGGTGGTACACTCATAGTTAAATTAGGAGTGGCAGCTTGCGGTAAACCATTCACAGTCAGTACGGCAGGAGATAACCGATTACTATTTTGCAACATCGTACTCATATCGCCTAATCGATTCTCTTGTGAAGAGTCGGCATTTAACGTCGGCATCATGCGTGTCAGCATGGCTTCTTGTTCTTTTTTACGCAGCTCTATTGGCTGATCCATCACGACACCTTCTTCTAAAACCACATCCGATACCGATCCTGCTAAACTGTCCTTTTGTACTAATGACTCGTTTAATAGAGATAAAGAAGGCGTTTGCAAGCGAGCATTATAATTGGTTGACACCATTGGCTCAGACACAATTTGAGTTTGAACGGCTGTTGCCTCTGAAGGAGAGGTCACCCTTGTTTTAGACACCCCCATTTGTGCTAATACCCAATTAAGCTCATCTACGCTTTCGTGATTAGCGTCTTCTGAGTAAGTAATACCAAGTTCAGCCGCGACCTG
This sequence comes from Marinomonas hwangdonensis, assembly GCF_003721245.1. GTDB lineage: Bacteria > Pseudomonadota > Gammaproteobacteria > Pseudomonadales > Marinomonadaceae > Marinomonas > Marinomonas hwangdonensis. The sequence continues at coordinate 410,838 of NZ_RIZG01000002.1, forward strand.
AGGCACGCCCTTTGGATTAATGAGGGGAACATTTTTATCCGAAACAACAAGCTGTAACCCGTCAGTCTCAGAAATATCTGACTCTATACTCTCAGTACTGCTGCTACCTACTTTTTCGATGATAGTCGATAAACTATCAGGCGTATTTTCAGCACCTTGTGTAAGTGACACGGCTGTCTCTGGGCCTTTTAGCTCTGCACTCTCTGCACTGTTGCTCACTTCTGTCTTGACGATAGTGCTATTAACGAATTGTAAATTATCAGGCGTATTTTCAGCACCTTGTGTAAGTGACACGGCTGTCACTGGGCCTTTTAGTTCTGCACTCTCAGCACTGCTGCTACCTACTTTATCGAAGGTAGTCGAACTGACAAGATGTAAATCATCAGGCGTATTTTCAGCACCTTGTGTAAGTGACACGGCTGTCACTGGGCCTTTTAGTTCTGCACTCTCAGCACTGCTGCTACCTACTTTATCGAAGGTAGTCGAACTGACAAGATGTAAATCATCAGGCGTATTTTCAGCACCTTGTGTAAGTGACACGGCTGTCACTGGGCCTTTTAGTTCTGCACTCTCAGCACTGCTGCTACCTACTTTATCGAAGGTAGTCGAACTGACAAGATGTAAATCATCAGGCGTATTTTCAGCACCTTGTGTAAGTGACACGGCTGTCACTGGGCCTTTTAGTTCTGCACTCTCAGCACTGCTGCTACCTACTTTATCGAAGGTAGTCGAACTGACAAGATGTAAATCATCAGGCGTATTTTCAGCACCTTGTGTAAGTGACACGGCTGTCACTGGGCCTTTTAGTTCTGCACTCTCAGCACTGCTGCTACCTACTTTATCGAAGGTAGTCGAACTGACAAGATGTAAATTATCAGGCGTATGTTCAGCACCTTGTGTAAGTGACACAGCTGTCACTGAGTTTTTTAGCTCTGCACTCTCAGTACTGCTGCTACCTACTTTCTCGATGGTAGTCGAACTGGCGAGATGTAAATTATCAGACGTATGTTCAGCACCTTGTGTAAGCGACACAGCTGTCACTGGGCTTTGACTAACCGGAACCGTCTTGAGCANCGACACAGCTGTCACTGGGCTTTGACTAACCGGAACCGTCTTGAGCATATCACCACTAATAACACCATCAGGCATCATTTTCTTAGAGCCATCAGCATTTATAGGTAATGAGTCGCCGTTCGAGTGCAATGTCTTGCCGCTCGTTTCCGTCAAGGCAATGGCGCTTTTCTCTGAAAGTGTTGCAGCCTCCACTTGCTCACTCGTAACACGTAAGGATACCTGATCGCCATTTTCCTTTATGGAGATAGACGACTGACTACTTGAGTCTGCGGATATAGGGACGTTAACTGTAGAAGACGAACTAGACCCTGTTGTTTTAGAGGCATTATTTTTGTCCGCTAACACTTGTATTGACTTATTTAAGTCATTTGCAAATGCACTTTCGTTTTCAGCAGAAGATTTCACCTGAGCCGATTTTTTTGAAGGTGTGTTTAATATTGGTGACAATGCTGTATTTGAATCTGTGCGCATACTTTCCTCCAGCGATGAAGAAGACTATGCAATAGCAAGGCCAATTTCGACTACCCGTTATAATTACTAGCAAAGCCAATGATTGATGTCGCTCACCACTGATAATGTGCTGTTACAACACGCCCTCCATTGGAAAACTCAAGTTTTGAACACAACCGATTCAACAAAGCCAAACCTCGGTTATAGAGTAATTCAGAGCAAGACAAATTATAGTTTAGGTTTGCAAAGTCAAACCCATCACCACTGTCTTCAACAGACAAAATAAGCAAGCGCTGAGATGTATCTGATACAACCCTTGCTGAAAACTTAATATAGCCCATTTTCAACTCAGCAAGTCGAATCTTGCGCTCTTCATAGTATTGTGAAAAACCATCATGTGAAGACTTTTTATTTGAACTCAGATTTAACACGCCATGCTCTAAGGCATTAGAATACAATTCGGATAAAATCATAAAAATCTGACTAGAAAAATGATTTAAACCAGGTACTGTGGTCAGAATTTGCAGTAAATAAGGGAGTGGGTCTGTGCTTCGTAACGAATCAGCGCCTAACACATACTCAAATGAAAAGTCCGCTGGCACTTCATAATAGTCAGGCAGACTTTTTCTCTTGGCAACTTCCATCCCGATATTAACATCAAGACGCACCCCAATACACGACATGTCGTCATGAGGATTCTCTAGTATCTCTTCTTGCTGCAGCTGCTGAATTAACCAATCTACAGCATGATCAACTGCCATTTCTCCCTTATAAAGAGGATGTAATATGGCGTCACAAAACATACGTCCCATCAAATCCACAGCTTCATGAACCCCATCTGAAAACATCAATAACCTGTCACCAGGCGTAAAAAGGGCATGATCAATTTGATAATCAATGACATCAGATGAAAGAATACCTAAGGGGATATTTTTTGACTTAAAGCGTTTTGGCAACTTGTTAGCAGAGGAAAAATAAAGCAAGTCTGGCAACCCCCCATTCCAAATTTCAATGCCATCATTATTTGGATTGATATCCACAAAAGCCGCGCTACAAAACATATTGGGTGGCAATATATCTTTAAGACGATCGTTTACTTCGAGAATAATTTGTTTTAACAGAAACCCTCGTTCAGTCCAATCAAAAAAAATGTCCGCTAACGGCAAAGCGCCAATCGCGGCAGAAAGACCTTGCCCAGTGAAGTCCCCCAGAACAACATGCATCCCCCCACTTGGCTTATAAGCAGCCAGTATCACATCACCATTAAAAGTATGGCTGCCATAATGAAAGTGCGACAAGGCTGCATCATTTAAGCAATTCGAGTGAGTAATATTTTCATATACTATTTTCGCTAAATGATGGTCATAAAGGACTTTCTCATTATGCATGATCATTTCGTCACGCTGAGTGCTCAGCGTTTTTTGCATCGCTCGGAATTCAGCCACAGCGTTAATCTTGAACGCTATCTGTCTATAACGAAAGGGCTTGATTAAGATATCAAAACACCCTTCGAGCATACAAGATTCCTGCATACTTGCATCGTTATTGTCACAAAGAAAAAGAATCGGAATGGCTTTAAGGCGGGCGGCATCTTTGATATTAACAATCGTCTGCCAACCACTTTGATATTGTGTATAGGGGTTTAAACACAGCAAGTCGATATGCTCAAGATGAAACGGATGAATGATTTCATTGGCGTGGTCGGGACAAAAAACCTTACACCCTTCTTGGCTCAGTGTATCGACAAGCTCAGCTGCGTCTGAGAGAAGATGATCAATAACCAAGACCGTTAATCGTTGCCCCATGTGGGTTTACTCCACAATGTTAAAAAGCAGGCCAAAATTTGCCATATTTAGGACTTCCATCACGGTACGATTTGGAGACAGTAAACGAACAGTGGCCTTCTCACCACCTGCGTTATCTCTCAGTAAAAGCAACATACCCAACGCAGAACTGTCTAAATACAGCGTCTCTGACAGATCCACTTCATAACAAGTGGCCGTAACCCCACCGAAGGCCTCTTTAAATGCCTTGTGGCAAGTGTAGTCAAAACGCCCTATTACAGAAATCGTTAAACACCCTGTTTTTTTCTCTAAGCTACTTTTGATCAAAATAATCCCCTCAGGAAAAAAAGGCATCAAAGCGGGTAACGCTTGCTAAACAGCGTGTATTGAATTTAGTCATCGCTGTTAATACTGAGAATTGGAGACCCTACCTTTTCCCCCTCTTGAAATGCTATTTTATGCCTAAGGTTTGCCATTCTTTCAAGCATCTCAGATATAGCAGCGTTTGCTCTCCCCAGACGGGCCACACCAACACTTCGGTCTGATTGCAATAGCTCCAAAGTAGAGGCAGCCAGCGATTTCATGCCTTCAACCTGATCTTGTACTTTGCTGATATCATGCTCTAAGTCTATCGCAAAGCGTCGTCGTATATTTTCTCCTTCTCCCTCAGCTGCCGCGAGACTGGATAGCACACCTGCACGTACTTCATTGAGACAACGATCCACGTCTGTCAGTAAAAACACATCCGAAGATAAATCCTTTTCGACGAGAGCTAGACGCTGCAAAACAAGTTCAAAGCCTAAAATAAGCGAGTCACGCACCTGCTCAGAGATCATAGCAATATCGGCAAGCTCGACAGATATGGCCGCATTTAACTCCTCAGCTTGGGCGGCATTGAGATGGCTTAAGTCATTTTTATTCGATAATTGCTCATTAATAAAAAACGTCATCTGTTGTAATTTTGTAACTTTTTGGGTGGTATCATTTATTCCATCAGCACTATTAATACTATCAAACATTGCAAGTACCTTATGACGAATAACCTCCAATGACTTAGCAAAGCCAGCGTAAGGAGAACCTTGTCTTGATACCCTAATTGGCATATTCCACACGTCCTTTTCGAGCAGCATGAGACTGTGATGCAAAACCTCAAATTCCACCTCATCCGATTTTGGTTGCACAGAGATCAGTCTTTGCAGGTTTTCACTGCCTCCTAAGCAATCAGAATCGACGACACACACAGTTACCTTATGCAGCCCATCCGTTAACGACAAGGTAACACTTTGATCAGAAAATAAAACAGAATCGGCAATCCTCTCACCCATTGGATTATCCAAACCTGAATCAATACCAAACATTGATTCAAAAACCGTGGTGTCTTTAAACCAAAGACGTCGGGCACCCTCACTCATGCAGACCAGATCACCGTCATGATTGGTGACAAAAAAAGCGGCCTCCACATGAGACAGCGCCCCTTCAATAAGCGACATCTTCTCTTCTTGCTGATCAAAATCAAATTGTCGGGAGGAAAGCTCGTTATCGACGAGGTGAACCAAGTCAGTAAACTCATCGCTTACTTGACGTGGCAAATGGTTAGCGGAGCGTCTGTGCTTATGATGATCAACCACATGGTGTAAGGCTGCAAACCCCGAGTTTAATTGCCTAGCAAAACGCACAAAAATAGATATTGCAGCAAGAGCAAAAAATAAAAATAATGCTAGAAGATATCCGATCAATTTTTCTGACAAAATTTGACGGTCATAATCAAAGGCGACTTTTACTCTCAACAACTCATTGTGCATTATGTCCAACTGCGTCATAGCTTGATACGCGGTTCGACGCTCTTGAGAGGTCAGACTTACGTCGTTGCCTTCAGTTAAAAGTGACCCCAGAAAAAGCATGGTCTCAGTCACATCAATATCAGCCACACTGTTAACATCTTGATTGTGATTTTCAATCAATCGATAGTCGCGCAGCAAGGCCTGACGTAAATCGCTTGCAATAGGCTTTGTGACATTTTCTGCTTCATAAATCTCAGCATCATCAATGAGCAGCCATTGCAACCAAAACTCTTGTGCATCGTTTACAGCGTTTAACAACTCATTCATTTTTTTTTGCTGATCAGCCTGCTGCTGCAAGCTTGTATTCGTCAGCATATGCATCCCAACAAATGCTAAGGCTAATATAATAAGCAAAGCAGTAAGGCTTTTATAAAGACGGCTTACTAACTTTTTCCGTGGAACACCAAACGGCGAATGTCGTGTATTCATAGTCAATAATCACTTTTAAACTGATGAAAATACGGCCCAAACTCGGCCACAAACAATACAAAATTTTCTGCAGTAACAACGGCGCTTTTATGGCTAAAAAGCATCGAGTCAAACGGTTTACTGTGTTTTGACTCGGAATCAATATCCCCTAGGCTGCTAGGGCTAATCCATTCATCTGGCAAAGAAGCATGCCACTCACAGTCGGAAACAGGCAGTACCACACTATTTTCTTCGCACTCAAGCACAACAGAGAATTCTGCAGGTTCATCTAATACAAGTGCCGAATCATAACAGGTGTATTGCGAGAGAACCTTATCAAAACATTCTCCATCTTGAATAATAAACGCTGTTGATACAAATTGCCTATCATTCATCCAGACGAACTGATTTGGAGATTGATAAGGCAATATAACAGACACCAACTCAGCGCTTAGCCAAATCGACAACTCACCTAGCCGACCAGAGTAGTAGCCGCTCTTGTCTTTATTACCAAATCGTTGGTGATTCGGTTTTGATTGAATAATGGGCGCATTCTCAAAATGAAACAGCAATGGCTCAAGCAAAAAAGCATTAGAAGGCGTTTGCCAAACGTTTTTTACCCAAGCCTGTGGAGACCGAATTTTTGCACAAATCCCCTCTACACCACGAATATCATCATAAGGCAGTGCAAAATATTGACCGGCTTGAGCTATCAAAATGACGTTTGAAATACAGTGAGGCAATAAACAATATGCGGCCGCGTTTTGAGCAAAGATCGGCAGACTGAGTAACAAGGGCGCACGAACACCTTCCAAAGATAACCACAACTGACCGTCATCACACTGAAAATCACTTTCATCAACCGCATAACGACCATGAACATCCTTTTGATCGAACACACATTGTCCAAATGTGGTCGACACCTCATAAAGGAAATGCGGCAGAAAATCACGACCTAGACAGGCGGTATATACCACCTTCTGACTTAGCTCTTGCCCATTCAGAGACCGATAAGCGGAATAAACATAACCACCATGATGAACAGGAAAACAAATCATACTTTGATCAAAGTCTATTCTCGGAAAGTCACGTTCTACTGGAACACGAATGTGACCATTTAGCACAGAATTCGTCTTTCCAGAAAACAAGGTATCAAATTTTTGATAATGGATATCTTTAAAGTCGTGTTCAAACTGAGCCAAAAGCAGAGCACGAGACGCACGCGGCATCGTAAGATTTTGAAATAAAGGCAGAAAAGTTAATTCACACAAGCGCTTTAAAGAGTCTTCTGTTAAACGAATCGGCCCACGCCAATCCAAGTCCGGATACCTTGACTTTAACCAAGACAGCGACTGAATAGTGATTAACTTAAAGTAACCCCTATACATGGAGTTCAACGAAGTCGTAAGATGGAAAGACACCTCACCGGCACCAGAAAGAGATATCAGTACATCTTCTAATGCACTAGAACTCATTGAAAATGAATCTGCAGATAAAGAAGCAGTGTAGGCTATGGCAACAGGATTCTTATCTAGCACATCTGCCATGTTAGATAACTTAGACCAACAATCACGCTCTTCAGACAATAAATGACTGAGCTGTAACGAATGATCAACACCAAACTGATAGGCAAGAGCTATTTGAAAAAGTGCATCAGAAGCAGACGAAAAAACAGCATGATAGCTTTCATCATACGGGGAACCAGAGTCGGAAAGCTTCTTAACAGACGCCAACAAACAGTCTAATCTGGGATGAAAAAGAGGATGAAAGTCTTCGGATTGAGTCGAGGCTTGCATCGTTAACAAACTGGATTGCAGTTTACTGAGTCCACGCAGTGGATAATAGTTGTAATCCAGTAAGGCTTCTTCTACATCGGAAATGGATTTTGTCAGATGGATCGCACTGTGATTCAAAGACACCATGGCTCATCCTTACTAATGCTGAGTAACAACAGAACGTAGTGCCTGTAATCGCATCATCGCATTGAGTCCAAAAAACGCCGCATTGCAAATTCATCACTTTGATTTTGCTCGCGCTTCGCCTCTACCGCTAATTCCGCCTTATGATTTTTTTCTTTCAACCAGTCCATACTCTTGGTCTTGGCACGAGTCTGTAACCAACGACGCATGCTCATGTCAGCTTGCTGCTCAGAGCGACCCACCGCGGCTTCTTGCTGCACTATCGCTTGCTGCACGCGATTGACAAAGTGCTGGTAATTGGTGATTAAATAAGCACTTAGGCCCATTAAATTACGCTCAGATTCATACTGTTCCGCGTAATGTCGTAGCTCATTGAGTTTTTGTAAATCGTGCTGGACTTTCGCCTTATCTCTCGCTAACAGCTGTGCAGCGCTGTCTTCTTTGCGCTTAGCTAGGTCAACTAATATCTGCATACGACGGTTATTTTTCATCTATGAATCACCTAAAACATTTACTCAATGTTAGTCGCTTTTCCTGCCGCAAGTCTACTCTACTAAGCCGAATGGATGAATTCTTAGATCACTAAGCTCATGCGTCAGCTTACTGACCCTTTGTCATTGCCGCCACTAGCGCTTCTAAGCTTTGGTCAACCGTGAATTGTTCATGCAAAGACTGTTTTAGAAACTGGCGAATTTCTGGCATTTGAGCAATCGCTTGGTCTAGATCAGGGTCTGTGCCTTTAACATAGGCTCCAACAGCAATTAAGTCTTGGTTCTGTTGAAATTTGGAGTAAAGCTGCTTCACTCTCATCGCACCGTATAAATGATCTTGACTGACAATATGTGGCATCGCACGAGAAATCGATGCTTCAATATCAATAGCAGGGTAATGCCCCTCTTCCGCTAATCGTCTAGACAACACGATATGACCATCAAGTATGGCGCGCGAAGCATCGGCAATCGGATCTTGTTGATCATCACCTTCTGTAAGCACAGTATAAAAAGCCGTTACCGAACCACTCCCTTCCGCGCCATTACCCGCCCTTTCAACCAACTGAGGCAACTTTGAAAAAACCGAAGGCGGATAACCCTTTGTGGCTGGCGGTTCTCCCACAGACAAGGCTATTTCTCGCTGCGCCTGAGCATAGCGTGTTAACGAATCCATCAGTAACAACACGTTTTTACCTTGATCACGATAATACTCGGCAATGCGTGTCGCTAACATGGCCGCCCGTAAGCGCATAAGGGCTGAGTCATCAGCAGGAGACGCCACCACCACAGAACGCGCTAGCCCTTCTTCCCCCAGTATCTGATCAATAAACTCTTTGACTTCTCGGCCACGCTCACCGATCAAACCCACGACAGTAATATCGGCTTCAGTAAACTTTGTCATCATGCCTAATAACATACTTTTACCGACACCACTGCCGGCAAAAAGCCCTAAACGCTGCCCTTTGCCCACAGTTAACAAACTATTAATGGCTTTGATACCCACATCCAATGGCTCTGATATGGGTTTACGTTGCAGTGGATTAATAATGTCACCGTGCAAGGACACAGAGTCTTTCGTTTTGATCGGACCTTTGCCATCAAGGGGCTTACCTAAACCATTCACAACTCGGCCCAAAAGCTCATCACCGACAGGCATTTCACTTTCACCAAAAAGAGGCCGCACTCTAGCGCCTGGACATATCCCCTCAATGGCTTCCGTTGGCATGAGATAGGTCAGATCACCGGTAAAACCAACCACTTCAGATTCCACCCAACGGTCTTGACGAACTTGTACAGAACAGCGATCCCCTAATGCCACAACGCAGCCCACCGCTTCCATGGTTAAACCCACCATACGGGTGACTTTTCCCTCTACTTGGGGTGGAAAAGAAGACAGGGATACAGACGCTAATTTGGTGAGTCGCTCTTCAAGAGTCGGCACGATATGATCACCCCAAATCGGTAAGAGAAAGCTGACGGAGTTCGTCAAAAACCGCCGCAAGACGCGTCTCTAATCGACCATCGATGTAAAAAGACTTTGAATCAATAATAAAATCACCAGACGTTAAGGCTTCATCCGTTTCTATTTTTAAGGCTAGCCGATCAGTAACGTTAAGTGCTTCTAGTATAGCGATGTCATCAGGGTGAAGACGAAGACGTACTCGTCCTTCATACTCACCGATTTCATCCAATACTCTAGACAACTGAACTTTTAAAACCTCACTACCCTCTGCCTTCATTGTTAACAAACACACATTTTCTATGATTCGTTCCATTGCCCGATACAAGGTTTTTTCAATGGCACTACGGCTTTCTTCAAGAGGCGTCGTTATTTCCTGAGCGACACCAGACAGCAAAGCTTCGATAGCCGCAAACTGCTGCTCTGCCTCTGCTTTGGCTTGCGCTTTTCCTTCTTCGATGCCAAGCAGTCGACCGTCTTCATGGCCTTTTTCAAAGCCATCCACCTCGCCTTTAGAGAAACCATCAGAGTAACCTTTACCATGGCCTTCTTCTTCTCCTTGAATAAAACCCTCATCGTAGGCAGCACTGCGGATTTCTTCTAACTGAGAGGCGGTTAAAGGCTCATAAACTAAGGATTCATGATCAACTTCTTCCGTAACAGCTTGCGGTTCTTTTTGAATAAGGATCGCTGGCCCTGAAGTTTCTTTAGGGCTTTTGTCTGTGAGATGCGGCAGCTCCCAACGCTCATAAGCCGTCAACTTAGGCTCGTTATCGGCTTTTTTTTGATCAGACATACAGAATTAAACCATCTGCTCACCGCCGCCACCGAGGACAATTTCCCCGTTTTCGGCAAGACGTCTAGCCACTGCAAGGATCTCTTTCTGCGCCACTTCCACTTCGCTAACACGAACGGGGCCTTTAGCTTCTAAATCGTCTCTAAGCATGTCCGCTGCCCGCGACGACATATTTTTAAAGACTTTTTCTTGCATATCAGGATCAGCTCCTTTCAAAGCTAAAATCAGTGTTTCAGACTCAACTTCACGCAGAATAACCTGAATACCACGATCATCTACTTCGAGTAGGTTATCAAATACGAACATCAAATCTTGGATGGTGTTAGCAAGGTCTTCATCAACGTCTCGTATCGATTCCATGAGCTCAGATTCTACTGAACTGTCAATAAAGTTCATGATGTTGGCGGCTGTACGAATACCACCAATGGTCGTGGATTGGGTCGATTGATTTCCAGAGAATTGACGCTCGAGTATATTATTTAGCTCTTGTAAAGCCGCGGGCTGAACAGTTTCCAAGGCCGCCACACGAAGTACAATATCCAGACGCACACGCTCATCAAAATTGGCTAATATGTCAGCGGCTTGATCCGGGTCCAAATACGATATGACAATCGCTTGTATCTGTGGATGCTCGTAACGAATAACATCGGCAACCGCTCTCGATTCCATCCACTTAAGTGTGTCTAACCCTGTGGTATTACCACCGAGTAAAATACGATCAATTAAACTGCCTGCTTTCTCATCGCCTAATGCTTCACGCAACATGTTACGAATGTAGCCATCAGCTCCCAAACCAAGTCCTGTTTGATCACCTACAAGCACTAGAAAATCATCAAGGACTTTTTCCACTTGATGACGCTGGACGTTACCGAGCTGAGCCATAGTTTGACCAATACGCTGAACCTCTTTTGGACCCATATGTTTGAGAATTTGTGCAGCATCGGATTCGCCTAGCGACATCAATAATACCGCCGCTTTCTCAACTGAACTTAATTCGGCATTTGCTCCTGGCTCACTCATTTACTTTCCATCACCCACTGTTTAACCACTTGCGCAACTCGCTCTGGTTCTTCCGCGATTAAACCACGAATAGCATTTAACTGACGCTCAATCTTCTCAGGCGATCCTGGCACTAAAATATCTTCCGTACTGACGAGCGATACCTGATCATCTGAAATTTCATCTGTCTCATCGGTAAAAATGGCCGCTTCAGTATCCTCTGCCACAGAAATTTTATTTTGATCACTCAAGGCTTTTAGTATTGGACGAACCACCAGCAACAGCAATACCAACACAAACACACCAACTAGGGTGGGTTGTAATAAATTAAGAAACCAAGCTTGTTGGTAAAAGGGTGGCTCGATGATAGGTTCTTCCGGCTCTGGCAGAGCAAACGGAGAATTAATCACGCTAACACTGTCACCACGAGATGGGTCATAACCTACGGCGTCTCGAACCAAAAGAGTAAGACGCCCTAATTCATCATCATTCCAAGGTGTACGCACTATAGCAGACGTTTCAGGGTTCAAACTCACTAAATCATCGACAACTACAGCAACAGACAGACGTCTTACCATGCCCTGTTGACGTCTGGTATAGCTAATGCTTCGATCAAGTTCAAAATTACGTGTGGTTTCTTCTCTAGACTGACCATTAGCGCCATTACCGCTGCCGCCGATAGGTGCACCGTTCTCATCGACCGCTTCAGGTATGGTAACGGCACCCGGTGGCTGATTTGTTAAAGCACCAGGGATGCCGCCCGTGTTAGCGCCTGCGTTACGATTTTCACGCAGTGTCTGCTCACTTCTCAAAGCCAATAAATCAGGATTGTATTGTTCGGCGGTTTTTTCGACCGCTGTGAAATCAACGTCTGCAGACACTTCCGCTCTAAAACGCCCCTGCCCAACAACAGGGCCAAGAATACTATTTACACGTTGCAATAAAACGTCTTCTACTTTACGAGCATAGTCAAACTGCCTTCCCGCCACCGACAACTCTGAATCAGTGTCTTTCTCACTCAGCAAAGTTCCCCGTTGATCAACAACTGTCACGTCTTTATCACTTAACTGGGAAATGCTTGAGGCCACCAAATTAACAATGGCTTCCACCTGACTTCTATCCAAGCGTCGGCCAGGATAAAGCTCTAAGAATACCGAGGCTGAAGGCTTTCTTGTGTCTCTTACAAAAACAGATTCTTTCGGTAAAGCAAGATGTACTCGAGCACTTTTAATACTTTGAAGGCTTGAAATAGTTCGGCTTAGCTCTCCCTCTAAGCCTCGCCTGTAACGCGTGTTCTCAACAAACTGTGAAGTACCAAGACCCTGCTCTTGATCCATGATTTCCATGCCAACGATATTGTCCGAGACGATACCAGAGCCAGCTAACTTAAGACGCGCTTGATGATAAAAATCAGATTCAACCAGCAAAGCCCCCGTATTCTGATCAAGCTTAAATGGAATATTGTTTACATTGAGTATTTCAACTATTTGATCCGCATTATAATCGGTAATACTACTGAGCACGGGTTTGTAGTCAGGTCCGCTTGTCCACAACACCGCAGACAGCCCAATCGCGATAGAAGCCGCAAGGCCTACCATTAAGGCGAGCTGACGTATAACCGTCAGCTTGTTAAACCCGGTTACCAACTCAAGGTAGAGTTTTCGCTCTGATTGTTCTGCAGGGACATTATCCATTAAAAAGCGCCAAGCGGTTTGTCATATCTAAATAGGCATATTCATAATTTTTTCGTACGCGTCTACAAGCTTATTACGCACCTGGGTCATCGCTTCGAAAGACACACTGGACTTCTGCAAGCCAATCATCACTTGAGGTAGGTCTACCCCCTCGTCACCACGTTCGTATGATTGTGCCAATTGCGAAGACTCTTTTTGCAAACCGTTAACATTATCAACAGCAGTTTTTAGCATCTCGGCAAAATCAGCACGAGCAACAGGCTGCGCGCCCTCAACTTCGCCACCAAATTTTGCAATGTTTGACACAGGTGTTGTGGGCGGCTGAACCTGTGACCGCATATCCCTCATCTGAGACAGCACTTGGTTAATGTCTGGTCGACCGGAAATCATGTCATTCACCTAAAATTCACATCAAAATAGAACTAAAAATTCACTATTACAGAGCTTAGCATAAAGCGAATTAAAACAAGATACAAAAATCAATCCACATCTATGCCGCTTTCACGCATTTTAGCGATTTTATAACGAAGCGTTCTTGGGCTAATACCAAGTTTGTCAGCCACTATTTTACGCTTACCATTTGCCTCAACTAACGCTTGAGCAATGATGCGAAACTCATGTTGCTGCACGCCCTGCCCAAGAATAGACGCCGCACTCTCTTCTGTTTCGACGTTTTTCACCGAGCTTGGTATCATGCTCATCATGTCAAAAGCGATATGATCTTCACTAATCTGCGCATTTGGACTTAAGATCAAAGCCCTTTGGATCACATTATCCAATTCACGGACATTACCGGGCCAAGGATGTGACTCCAGCTTACTCTGTGCTGAGGGTTTCAAAACCGCACTTTGTATGCGCATTTTCGCTGCGTGCTTGGCGAGTAAATGTTGGGCAACGGGCAAAATATCGCCCTTGCGCTCACGAATAGGTAACCAACGCAGTGGAAAAACGTTTAAGCGGTAATATAAATCTTCTCTAAAACCACCCTCACGGACATAATCCGCCAAATCTCGGTTTGTCGTCGCGATGATACGCACGTCCAATGGAATGGCTTTTTTTCCTCCTAGGCGCTCCACTTCTTGCTCTTGCAATACTCGTAACAACTTAGCCTGCAACCCCACATCCATTTCAGTGATTTCATCCAGCAATAATGTCCCGCCATTGGCTTGCTCGAACTTACCGGCTTGTGAGGCGATCGCGCCAGTGTAAGCCCCTTTTTCATAACCAAAAAGTATCGCTTCCAACATATTTTCGGGAATGGCAGCACAGTTGATCGCCACAAAGGGAGCATTGGGACGCTTAGAGTGCTGATGAATATAATGCGCTAACACTTCCTTACCTGTTCCACTTTCACCACAAATCAATACGGTGGAATCCGTCACCGCCACACGCTTTGCCAACTCCAACAAAGCCACACTAGATGGGTCCTTTGCGATTGGCTGATGCGCTGCCACGGCGGCGGTTTTTGCTGTATATTTTGCGATTGTGTTCAGCAGCTCTTCTTCTTGAAACGGTTTGAGCAAATAATCGACCGCACCATCGCGCATAGCTTCAACAGCGTGAGCGATATCGCCATAGGCCGTCATTAACATGATAGGCAGTTCAGGGTAAGCATTAATCACATGATGCAATAATCCATATCCATCCATACCTGGCAAATTCACATCAGATACCACCATATCGAACACATTGTGTTTGAGTGCAATGATGGCTTCTTCGGCACTGTAGACCATTTTACATTGATAGCCAGCAAGCATTAAGGTGTCCTCTAATGCTTCCGCCAAGCCTTTATCGTCTTCAACTATTAATAATTTCACTTCAGACATGTCATACCCTTACCAGAGGAAGCGTCAGACTTACCGTCGTACCTGCGCCCTCTATACTGTCTATTTCAAATTGGCCATGATGGGCTCTCGCAATCGCTTTCACGACCATCAAACCAAGCCCAGTTCCATGCTGTTTGGTAGTAACAAAACCCTCTTGAACATGCCCTAAGTGTGCTTTTGACATGCCCACTCCGCGATCCTTGAAGATAAATTTGACGACACGATCGTCTTTGTAACACTGGAGCTTAACGACGTCTCCTTGCTGTTGCGCATCAATGGCATTGTTTAACAAGTTCAACAAAGCACCTAGCAAGGTATCTTTATTGCATTGAATGCAATCCAATTCTGCAAACTCAACATCGGCCACATCAAGCTGCATATTTTTTTGCGAACATATCTCTTCACACTGAGCGATCAACTCGTTCACAAATTCACTTACACTGAGTGTTTCGTCAAGTTTGATCTCGCTGCGAGAAAAGATCAGCATATCTCTGATCTGCTTTTCGATATTTGCTAGTCTATCCGATAATTTCACCGCAAAGGTTTGACGCATAACGGGTGCCAAATCGGTTTTTTGCAAATGCCCAGCGTACAAGGTTGCCGACGAAAGAGGTGTTCTAATCTGGTGCGCCAACGCGGCCACCATTTTGCCCATGTTTGACAGCCTTTCATGATGATTTAACTGCTTTTGCAATAAATAGGCTTCCGTTAAGTCCACAAGTATCACCAGCTGACCCGGCACATTACCTAAGGACGCTGTTTCCACTCTCACCCGTCTCCCCGTTACCATGGTCACATCATGACCATCATCTTCCTGCGGGCGAAAACTGCGTGGCACCACTTCTCCCCAAGATTCTCCAACCAAGGAAAGATTAAACAAGTGTTTGGCAACAGGATTCGCCATAACAACTAAGCCTTGGTCGTTTAATAATAAAACGCCAACTGGCATGGATTCAAATAATTGCTGAAATTGCAAAACAAGTACGCGATTTTTATCTTGCTCCTGACGCTTATCCTGCTCAGTTTTCTCTAACTGCTTGTACAGTCGAGCCACTTCATTTTGTAAATCTAAGTAGGATTTGGCCAGCACATCAGAGGATTCAGTAAAGGCAGTAAACGCGGCTTTTAGTTCCGCTATTTCTTCATCTTTTGTCACTAAAACTCCGACTTATCTATATTGTAGCGACGCATTTTTTCAATCAAAGTGGTGCGCTGTATTTGCAAGTTTTGCGCGGCTTTTGAAACAACGCCCTGAGTCGACACTAAAGCCTGGCGAATCAGTAAGGCCTCAAGATGACGCACATGTAAGTTTAAATTGACACCTGAAGCCTGAGGAAAAGTATGGAGCTGTTTAATCTCTTTTAATACGGACGACAAGGTTTGTGAGCGCCATGGCAGGGGACAAAACCACACGTTATGCTCACTAACCATATCAATATATGAGCTGAGTGATATCACAGGAAGCATTTCGTCCAATTCAAATGATGTCACCCGCTCACCTAAAACCACGAAATCAGGCAAATGAAAGTCAGTCAAAGAAGTGCTGTGCTCAATCCCGATATAAGTCAAAACAGAGGTAACATTGACAATCTCTTCGTCGTCTAGACCACACAACCACGCTTTCACACACCCACCTTGAGCAAAAAATCTTCGCTATAATGCATTGTTAATGCCAATTATCAAGTGCCAACGGACAACTTTACAAAGCTGACAGCATTTCATCAAACACTTTTTGCGAGTCGGACTCGTTATCACACCATGGAATGCTCGCCAATAATGGCGCCGTCAACATAGCGGAAAGCGTTGCAATATTTTCGTCGTAACATGGCATGGTTTCAGCGCTATTATTGGCTACCCATCCAACTAAAGTCAGGCCATCACGAGCAATGGCTTCAGCAGTCAAAATAGCATGATTCAGGCAACCCAACTTCATATTCACCACTAAAATAACCGGAAAACCTAAAGACTTCGCCACATCAGATAAAAGCTCTCGATCATTTAACGGTACTCGCCACCCTCCCGCACCCTCGACTAAAACAAAGTCATGGGGGACCAACAAAGCCCCTTTTATAAAGCCTTCTAAACGCGATGCAGTAATAAGACGGCCTTCTTTCATCGCCGCAATATGCGGTGCAATAGCGGCTTCCAAGACCACAGGGTTAACTTGTTCATAGGGTAATAGCACGCTACTTGCTTGCTGAATAAGCAAGGCATCGTCATTACGCCAGTCCCCCTTAATCTGTTCCGCCCCAGCAGCAATGGGCTTCAAGCCAAAGGATTTTAAACCCGCTCGTTTTGCCGCTTTTAACAACCCAACAGTGACATACGTCTTACCCGCATCGGTATCCGTTCCGGTCACAAAAAAACGTTTTTTCACACATTAATCCTCAGTAGGAATTGGCTTCTGAGCCACCACAAAAACAACCTGGTAGCTTAACGGGATGCCCAGATCACCACGTTGCTTTTCATATTCACGTAAAAACGCCTTCCATTTGCTCGGCGCCATGGTTGAGTTTTTTTCAGACGAAATAAAACTGGCCCCCACTTTTTTGAGTGAATCAATAGCGCTGACTGGCGACTCAAACCACATGACCATATCAGATAACTCAGATGATAAAAGGTTCCATTGAGATGCTGTTACACAATCTAAAAGCGCCTCTTTTGTCATGTATTGATGCGTATGAGGTTGACTGTCTAGCCCAAGCCAAGCTTGATCAATTTCTGGCATGGAGCCTTGCGACAAAGTCGAAAACACCATATAGCCACCCGGCTGGGTGACCCGATAAAGCTCTTTAAACAAATCTCTAGGCGAAAGACACCACTGAATGGCCAAACTGGAAAAAATCACATCACAGGATGCATTCCGTATGGGTAAGTGCTCAGCATCGGCACAAACATAATGGGTATTTTGCAACAGAGAAGACTGCTCTCTAGCCACCACTAACATCTGTTGCGACAAGTCCAGCGCGATACAAGAAATGGGTTGTAGCTTTTGCGCTAACACACCAAGCGCTTGACCTGTTCCTGTCCCCAAATCCATCACCACATTAACAGAACTCACTGGCAATCGACGCAATAAATGCTGTAACACCCTTTGCTGAAACTCGGCATAAGCATCATAGGAATGGGAAGCGCGATCAAATCGTCTGGCTAATTGACTTTTGTAACTGAGCGAAGACCTATCAGGGATTGTTTGCATCGATAAAATTTTCTATAAGACGCACACACGCCTCTTCTTCTTCAAGGAAAGGCTGGTGAGCGCAGTGTGATAATACAAGATTCTGCTGCAAGGTGTTTATCTCTCTATTCTGTTCGGCATTATGCGGTAACGATGCCTGCACCTCAGCAGGTGAGGCTTGAGGTAAAACATGAGGCGATACCAAAACGTCTTTTTCACCGAATAAGTGCAAATTAGGGAGATCCAATAAAGACAATTCTCGGCGCACATCAAGTGATTTCAACAGTCGTAACCCACCGATCAGTGCGGCACGATTCAGCGTTTGTATGGGCAAAAAAGCCTGCAGCTGTTTAATCAAAGCGCGCTCATTCTTAGCGCCTTTTGCTTGCAACATCACAAAACGTTTAAGGCCTTCTGCAGGAGATTGTTCAACGTGATGAACAAAAGCCTCAAAATCGGTCAATGCCATGCCTTGCGCCCAATCATCACGTTGAATAAAGCTAGGCGAAGCTGAGAAAGTAATTAACCCCACCACCTGACTGGAACGACGCGCGGCCACATAAGTAGACACCATCCCCCCCAACGACCAACCTATCCACCAAGCCTCTTTGGGCGCGACATCGATTAACTGCTCCGATAAAGCATCAATATCGTAATTGGGGCCAATGCGAGAGCGTGAAATCCATTGCTCATCAAGTGAAATACCAGGCAAATTGGCAAGCACAACATAAAAACGCTGACCCAAGCGCAAAGCAAAAGAACGCATCACTTCTTTTGGCATGGCCCAACCAGACACCATAAAAATAGCGTGATTAGACGCGTCTCCAAACGCTTCAGTTTCTATTCGTGCGCGCATACTATCCCTCTATAACTTTGCATTTGAACATGGTGCATGTGAGCGTGGGGCCTGTAAAACTTGCTCCAACGAGTCACATAATAACACTAAATCCGCATCAGAGTGGGCCGCACTTAAGGTAATTCTCAAACGCGCACTGCCAACAGGAACGGTCGGTGGGCGGATCGCCGTGCACCAGATACCGAGCGACTTTAATTCCTCGCTCATTTGCAGTGCCATTTTGCTGTCACCAATAACAATCGGTTGAATAGCGGTATTTGAGGGCATCAGTTCAACGGGAAGCGACTGAACCCTTTGACGAAAATAATCGATATGACGAGCGAGCCGATCTCGTCGCTCTTGACCTTCTGTCGATTGGATAATGCTCAAAGAAGCCAAAGTGGCCATAGCCATCGCTGGCGACATCGCCGTGGTATACACATATGGACGCGCAAATTGCGTCAGATAATCTGCTACATCATTGGAAGTTGCTACGAAAGCACCAGCGGTTCCAAAGGCTTTACCAAAGGTTCCCACGAGGATGGGGACGTTATCCGCATTCAAACCACCCAATGATAAACAGCCCTTTCCATCATCACCAAAACAGCCCAAGCCATGGGCATCATCGACCAGAAACATCCAGTCATGCTTATTGGCTAACTCAGACAAACCAAGCAGAGGCGCCACATCACCATCCATGCTAAATACACCATCGGACACCAAAAGCCCGGTTACAGCCGATTTAGCAAGCAACTTTTCGGCGCTGGCCAGATTCCCATGCAGATAACGCCGCAAAGGAGCCTGCGCTAACATAGCCCCATCGATTAAAGACGCATGATTGAGCTTATCTTGCACCACAGGCCGGTTTTTACCCGCTAAAGCAGAAATCACCCCAAGATTCGCCATATACCCTGTACTAAACAAAATAACTCTTTCATAGCCGAGCCAATCCGCCAACGCGTCTTCCAGTTTTTGATGCGGGGTTAGGTGGCCACAAACCAAATGCGAAGCCCCTGCCCCCACACCATACTGCTCAGCACCAAACCTCAAAGCTTGAATAATGTCCGGGTGATTTGCCAAACCAAGATAATCATTGGAACAAAAGGCGGTATAGGCTTGAGCGTTAATTCGCGTTTGTGGCGTTTGGGGACTGTCTAGCGTAATGGTGCGGCGCATTAAATTTTGCTCGCGGCGCTCTCGCAGCGCCGCTAACATCCAATTCGGTGTATTAAACACTGGCTTCATAGAACAACTTAGATTCTTCTTGCTTCACAACCTGTGCGGCAATGGCTTCCGCAACTGCCTCATCAGAGTGTTCTTCACGCTTTTCTGGGTTGATACCAAGATTCGCAAACAAGGCCATGTCTTTGTCGGCTTCTGGGTTGCCAGTGGTCAGTAATTTCTCACCATAAAAAATAGAATTAGCACCCGCCATAAAACACAATGCCTGCGTCTGCTCGTTCATGCCTTGACGGCCAGCGGATAAACGCACGTGAGACTTAGGCATCAGAATACGCGCCACGGCGATGGTACGAATAAACTCAAACGTGTCTAAATCGTCCACATTTTCAAGTGGTGTTCCTTCCACCTTAACCAGCATGTTTATCGGTACACTTTCTGGATGAGGGGACATTTGCGAAAGCTGACGCAACAGACCGACACGATCCTTTTGCTCCTCGCCCATACCCATGATGCCACCGCAACACAACTTAATGCCGGAATCACGAACACGTGACAAGGTATCTAAACGATCTTGGTAAGTTCGCGTGGTAATAATGCTATCGTAAAACTCTGCTGACGTGTCCAAGTTATGGTTGTAGTAATCTAAACCCACTTCTGACAAGCGCTTAGCTTGATCATCATTTAACGTCCCTAAAGTAACACAGGACTCTAAACCTAATGATTTAACGCCTTTAATCATTTCCAGTACATAAGGAAAATCTTTCTCTGAAGGGTGCTTCCACGCCGCGCCCATGCAAAAACGGCTTGCGCCTTTTTCTTTTGCCAATGCAGCCTCTTCAAGCACCTTTTGTACTTCCATCAGCTTTTCTTTTTCGAGCTCGGTATTGTAATGACCACTCTGCGGGCAATACTTGCAATCTTCTGGACAAGCGCCCGTTTTTATCGACAAAAGAGTACTCACCTGTACTTCATTTGGCGTAAAATTTTCTCTATGGACCGTCTGAGCACGAAACATCAAATCCATGAAAGGCAAGTCAAACAAAGCCTTAACCTCCGCTTGACTCCAGTCAAAACGTGGTTCTTGGGTGTTTGCTACTAAGGTATTTGTAGACGTACTTAACGACATGGCATCCTCGATCAGAATAAATAATGGAGCAATACTAATGGACTGGATGAAACTGTCAACCAAAAAAATCAAGCAGGTTTACTACGAGCTATTATTTAACCGCTGCTACCTCTGCCATGCCAGAATGAATCACACCAAAACAAGCAAACACACCCCAAATTTAACCCTATGCCAATACTGCCGAGAAGGATTGGCAAAAAACACCCTTTGTTGTCAGCACTGCAAGCGTTCGGACCACACCTCACACAGTCTATGCGGACAATGCCAAGTATCCCCGCCACCTTATCAAGTATGCGTTGCCCCATTCCGATTCGAAGGCATTGTAAAAACCCTTATCCACAACGTTAAATTCCACCAAGGCAACCACTATGTTCGACCCTTAACGCATTTACTCAGTGAACACTTAGTCGATATTTATGCACAAGACAACTGGCCCGAACAACTATTATATGTACCCAGCCACCCATCCAGGATACGAGAACGAGGCTTTTGCCAAACTCAAGCCATGACCACGCAATTGATCAGCATATTGCAAGGATACTTAAAAGAAGCGTGCCCGACGCGGCCAACACAGAACCCACTCAAAAAAATCAAAAACACACAAGCACAACACTCATTGAGCCGCAAAGACCGTCTTACCACTCCTCAAAACAGCTATACAGTGCAATCCCCCGTCGCCAAACACGTCGCCCTCTTTGACGATGTCATGACCACAGGTAGCACGATAGAAACCTGCACTAAGCTGTTAATTGACGCTGGAGCCGAACGGGTCGACATCTGGGTGATTGCTCGTACTCCCGATAAGGAGCATTGACCATCAGATAACAGATCAGCCTAGCCATGACACCTTGCTTTGTTTTAGTATGCGCGCAACACAGCAATGGTGAGCAACATGAAAACAGATCAAGCGTACCTAGAATTAGACAAGCAGCTTCTATGGCACCCCTACACATCGATGAGCAAACCCAGCCCGCATTTTCTGGTTGAAAAAGCCTCCGGCTGTGAAATCACACTTAACGATGGCCGAACGCTCATCGACGGTATGTCTTCTTGGTGGAGTGTGATTCACGGCTATAACCATGCCGTTATGAACCAAGCGATTCAGGATCAGCTTAGTCAGTTTTCTCACGTTATGTTTGGTGGTCTGACTCATAAACCAGCAATTGATTTGGCAGAAAAGCTAATTGCTATTACTCCTACCCCTTTACAGCGTGTATTTTTTTCAGATTCTGGCTCGGTTTCGGTTGAAGTCGCTTTAAAGATGGCCATCCAATATTGGAATACGCAAGGTAAAGTACAAAAGCAATTTTTCGTATCACCCAAAAGTGGCTATCACGGCGACACCTTTGCCGCTATGTCGGTTTGCGATCCAGAAAATGGCATGCACAGCCTTTTTAATGGCGCCCTAACCCAGCAATTTTTTGTCTCTCCGCCCCCCACAGGCCTTCACGAGCCGGTGAAACACGAATATCTTGATGAAATAAGACGCTTGTTTGAATCTCATCACACACAAATTGCGGGGTTTATCATTGAACCCGTGGTGCAAAATGCAGGAGGAATGCGCTTTTATAACCCAGAGTATCTAGGTCACATTAGAAGCCTTTGTGACGAATTCGACATTCTCTTAATCTTCGATGAGATCGCGACAGGCTTTGGTAGAACTGGCAAGCTCTTCGCAACAGACCACACCAGTATCTGTCCGGACATCATGTGTGTCGGAAAAGCACTGACTGGGGGCTACATGACGCTGGCCGCCACACTAACAAACGACAAAGTTGCATTGGGTATCAGTGAAAATGACGGCGTTTTCATGCATGGACCCACTTTTATGGGCAACCCTCTGGCGTGCGCCGCAGCCAACGCCAGCCTGTCCTTACTAATGGAATACAATCTCGTAGAAAAGATAGCTCAACTAGAACACTGGATGGAAATAGCGCTTAAGCCCTGCGAAAGCCTGAAACAGGTGAAAGAGGTGAGATGTTTTGGCGGAATAGGCGTTGTGGAATTACTAAAGCCCGTTAAATTACATGAAATACAACCTAAGTTCGTCGAACTGGGCGTTTGGATTAGACCGTTTGGCAAGCTTATCTACTTGATGCCGCCCTATGTCATTAACGAGGAACAAATCCAAGCGCTCGCTAAGGCTATTTATCAAGTGGTAAGCGAAGAACCTTGTTAACACACCAGACTAGGAAGCTAAATAGTGGATTGTAGGTCGGTATTTATGCCAACAGTGCTTATTTTCTTAATCAAGCACTGTCGACCTAAAGACATGACCTACAAAACATGCTTTTTGCGCCTTACTGCTTCATACGTTCAGCCAGGTTGCCCTGCTCATAGGCCTCTTCTTCAATGTGACTAATATTGACCACAATATTTTCCGCTCTTTCGATACTGTTTATGCTCAATGCATCCACTTCGTGCATTTTGTCATTAAGATCGCGGGCAACACTGGCCTGTTCTTCTGATGACGCACTGATTTGAGCGGTCATTTCAACAATGCGCTTTATGGCTTGTTCAATATCACTCATTTTCTGCGCCACTTGATTCACTCGATCAACACCATCCTGAGCTACCACCGCACCTTTATCAATGGTGCTGGTTACGTCAGCCGTGTTTCTCTTTAACTCTTCTGTCATGCTATGAATACTTTGTGTCGCGTTTTGAGTACGTATAGCCAGTGCACGCACTTCATCCGCCACAACAGCAAAGCCTCTACCTGCTTCCCCGGCACGCGCGGATTCAATTGCGGCGTTAAGCGCAAGCAAATTCGTTTGCTCTGCAATTCCGCTAATAGAGTTCACGACTTCGTTGATGCTGTCACTGCGCTCAGCCAATATAGCAACCACCTTCTTCGCATCCGATATGTCTTGATACACTTGGCGCATGGTGTCGCCCGTTTGTTGCGCCAGTTTACGGCTGTCACGTGACACAATCCCAACTGACTCTGTCGCCTCAACCGCCACATGAATGTTGTCCGCCACCGTGGTAACACTTGATAACAACTGTGAACTGGCAGACACCACATCTTGGAAAGTCGCTCGCTGCTTGTTGAAGTTAACCAAATTCGTCGACACACTGGCTTTTGCTTCTGACGCTCGATGCTGTAGCTGCTGAGCCCCTTCTTTTAATCGGTATCGAAAAGTATGGCCTGCTGCCTCTTGATGTATTCTTGAGAATTTGATCGCGGCTTTCGCTCCAACGGTTTTGCAATACAAATATTGTCCCACTGTATTGTGTGCTTCACTGGGCAACCCTGATACTAAAGCACTCAATGACTGGTTGTGATGATAAGTCAGCCATACCCCAAGCACAGCGATAATAGGAGCGGCGATCTGCAGCCCCATGATGTTAGATAAAAGCCCAGCTAAAGCCAACAAAGCAAAACAAAATATCATAGGCCAAACAGCATTCGCTAAATAAGCCGCCAATTTTGTAGTAGTTGGTATTGGAGTCTTGCCGGCATTAATTCGATCATACATAGACTGAGCATGCTGTATCTCGTCTTTTGTTGCTTTACGACGCACTGATTCATAACCAATTACACGGCTACCATCAAGCAAGGGACTGACATGGGCACTCACCCAATAGTGATCGCCGTTTTCACAACGATTTTTGACCAACCCCATCCAGCTCTTACCCTGCTTAAGGTTCGCCCACATATCAGCAAACACCGCCGAAGGCACATCTGGGTGACGAATAAGATTGTGAGGCGCACCTATCAGTGCTTCACGTTCATAACCAGCGACTTCACAAAAAACATCATTAACAAACGTAATGCGTCCTTTTACATCTGTCCCAGAAACTAAAACATAGCTGGCGGGAAAATCATTTTCTTTGTTCGTAACTGGCATTTTTCGCATAAATGACTCTCAATTTTTTGTAATTTTTATCTATTATACTGAATTTTATTTACAGTATTTAACCTTTACCTGATCAAAATACACCATATTAGACCTACTCGTCATCAAAATCTCGATACGCATCCGGCGCCAAATCTTCAAAGCGGGTGTATTTACCCACAAAGGCTAGACGACATGTTCCAATCGGACCATTTCGCTGCTTACCTATAATAATTTCTGCAATCCCTTTATGAGGCGTATCTTCGTGATAAACCTCATCACGATAGACGAAGGAAATGACATCCGCATCCTGCTCAATAGCGCCAGATTCACGCAAATCTGAGTTAACAGGACGCTTATTCGGCCTATTCTCCAAACTACGGTTAAGCTGCGATAAAGCCACTACTGGACACTCCATCTCCTTTGCTATGGCTTTCAGTGATCGAGAAATCTCCGAAATCTCATTAGTTCGCCCTTCTGTAAAGCCGGGTATTTGCATGAGTTGCAGATAATCGACCATGATCATAGCAACACCACCATGCTCTCGAGCAATACGACGAACACGAGAACGCATCTCTGTGGGACTGATCCCCCCCGTATCATCAATAAAAAGTTTGCGATCTTTCAGCATTTTTACTGCAGACATAAGTTTGTCCCAGTCCTCTTGGACCAGCTGACCAGAACGCATACGAGTCTGGTCAATACGTCCAAGCGAAGACAACATACGCATCATTAGCGCTTCGGCGGGCATCTCTAGACTGAATACAACCACCGGCTTTTCGCTAATCATAGTGGCGTTCTCGACAAGATTCATCGCGAAGGTCGTTTTACCCATTGAGGGACGACCCGCCACGATAATTAAATCTGACTTCTGCAGACCCGCTGTCATGGCGTCTAAATCCGTAAACCCCGTACTGAGTCCAGTAATCGCGCCTTCTTGATGGTATAACTCATCAATTTTATCTACCGTGGCGCTTAAAATATCGGCCGCAATGCGTGGACCACCTTTCTTCTCGCCACCTTCTGCGATCTGAAATATCTTACGCTCAGCCTCATCAAGCACTTCAGCGGCCGTCATACCCTCTGGGTGAAAAGCCCGCGCAGAAATATCGTTGGTCGTAGAGATAAGACGACGCAAAATAGAGCGTTCTCGCACTATATCAGCGTAAGAAGTGATGTTGGACGCACTTGGAGTCGCTTCCGCCACTTCAATCAGGTAGGCCATACCGCCGATAGACTCAAGATCACCACGCTTATCAAGACGCTCACCTATTGTCACCACATCTATAGGCTCTGATTCGTCTGCCAAACGCGCAATCACCGTAAAGATCAGCTTATGCTCTGGTCGATAAAAATCGTCAGCAATGACCAGTTCGGAGACTTTTTCCCAAGCCATTGGGTCTAACATGAGCCCGCCCACTACTGAACGTTCAGCTTCAATGGAATACGGTGGCAGCTTAATAGAAGCGACTTCAGAATCATTTCGTTGCACGTAGAACACCCACACAAAATTGGAGAAAAACAGTAAATAAGAAAAAACAGCAATCATTAAGTAAAAATGAAATGGTAACACGACGCAAAAAAAAGGGCATCTTGCAAAAACAAGACACCCTTTTCGACGAATAATATAAACTAATTATTCAGCAATAACAGACAAAGTCACTGTTACAACTACTTCAAAATGCAATTGCACATCGATCTCGAAAGAACCTGTGTGACGGATCGTACCTTCTGGAAGGCGGATCTCTGACTTAGAAACTTCAACTTCTGTTGAAATAACATCAGCAATATCACGTGTACCAATCGAACCGAAAAGCTTACCTTCATCACCAGCGTTTGCTTTGATAGTGAAAGTTTTGCCTTCCAATGTTTTTGCACGAGCTTCAGCAATGGCTTTTTGCTCAGCGGCAGCAGCTTCTAGCTCTGCACGACGCTCTTCAAAACTAACTAGGTTAGCTTTTGTTGCCATTACGGCTTTTTTGTTCGGAATCAAAAAGTTACGAGCATAGCCTGGTTTAACAACTGCAACGTCACCAATACCGCCTAGCTTGTTTACTCTGTCGAGTAGAATAACTTCCATCTCGATCACCTCTAATTAATCATTAGCTATCACTTGAGTTGGACGCTTTACCTTGGATTCTTGAACGTATGTCAACAAAACTATCAATCACACAAAGTGTCACCAACACGTTTACGAAATACATATTCAGAACAAAAAAACCAACAAGATAAAATGCGATCAGTCCAACAATCCCAATTTCTTTTTTTGCTAAAATACCGTGTATTAGAGCGAGCCCTGGTAACACTAAAGCGGGTATTGCGGCTTGAGAAAAAATAGAAAATGAACCACCAAGGCTTTCTCCTATTAAAATCATACCGCCCAATACCAAACTAAAAGGTATTGGCAGCCTTAATTGATGAAACTCAGTACGCAAACCGCCTGGGTTGTAGAGTCCTGCTTGCCATTTTCTCGCCAAAAACAGAGAAACGATTGCAATCACCACTTGAAAAATGGAAACCGCCATCACTGCTTGACTAAAGATAATGTCTCTATCAGGCACATCAACGCCTTCTGAAGTGAGGACTTTCTGAATTAAGGCAACAGCCATATTCAGAACATCCCCCATTAACAAGGGTTGAATAAGGGTACTGACAACCGCTAAAAAGCTACCCGCCAGTAACACCCAACTCCACGACATGGTTGACCTAAGCAAATAACTCAACAACATCACATCAACTAACACTAATAACGCTGTCGCATCACCTTGAACTGCCCAAAGCACTAATGCTGGCAGACAACCCCAAGCTAATACGGGTATTCCTTCTTTTACACCTTTACGAAGCACTACCAACCCTAAGATCGCAGCAGCTAGCCAAAACATCACTGGGATCAAACCAAACGCCATCACACCAATTATGGCATTTAAACGTTTTTTCATTACCCAGTTAGCTAGACTACTCATAACAGTGCTTCTTTAGTCTATTAATTAAAATGACTATCAGTGTAAGGAAGTAAAGCAATATAGCGAGCGCGTTTGATTGCAGTCGCTAATTGACGCTGGTAACGAGCCTTAGTGCCAGTAATACGGCTAGGTACGATTTTACCAGTTTCAGTAACATAACCTTTCAGTGTGTCTAGATCTTTGTAATCGATCTCTTTAACGCCTTCTGCTGTAAAACGGCAGAACTTACGACGACGGAAAAAACGAGCCATGAGCATCTCCTAATATAAAAATAAATTAATCTTCAGATTCTTCAGACACTTCATCAGAAATATCGTTGCCACGCTCTTCACGCTGAGGAGATGGGCGACGGTCTTCACGACCCTCACGACCTTCAGAAGCCTTGATAGGAGATACGTCAGTTACCGCTTCTTTACGACGGATCACCAAGTTACGGATGATGGCATCGTTGTAGCGGAAAGTGTCGTTTAGTTCAGACAAAACACTGTCAGAACACTCAACGTTCATTAGAACGTAGTGTGCTTTGTGAATTTTGTTAATCGGGTAAGCAAGTTGACGACGGCCCCAATCTTCTAGACGGTGTACTTTACCACCATCTTCAGTGATTAGATTAGTGTAACGCTCAACCATTGCTGGTACTTGTTCGCTTTGATCTGGGTGAACCAGAAAGACGATTTCATAATGACGCATTTAAGCTCTCCTTATGGGTTCTTAGTCTCCACGCTCCCCCTGTTATAAAGCTGTGAGACAAGGAGTATTGATTTACAGGGACGCGCATTATATAGCACGAGTGAACGATAAGTAAACGAAATCAGCATCACAACAAAGAAAACTCACATTGGACGCGCTTTCAATCACCCAATTTCAACCAAGTAAGCAATAAAAACGCACATTGAAAAAGTGTTTTACAGCTTTAATCAAAGACCATAGAATCGATACCGTCATTAACGACAGTCAGCCCTCTCTCCCTCTTTTATGGACATGGATATCATGAAAAAAGCGTGCTTAGTCGTGTTATTGGCTACACCTCTTATTGCACAGGCCGAGACCACTCTGGGCCTTATTGCGACTAAATCCCAATCCCTATACAAAGACACTGACGCTCAATCCACTGTTCTCCCAAATATAAGCTACGAAGCTGAGCATTTTTATCTGCGCTTTCCAGAAATAGGCTATCGCTTTTTACCTAAGCAGTCCGTTCAAAATATTTCCGTTGGCTTATCTTACGAGAGCGCTGGCTTAGATCCTGACGACTCCAATGATACAAATATCCAATTACTCGATGACAGGGACGCCAGTATTATGGCGTTTGCTTCCTATCGATTGGGGCCAATCACTACAAAAATAGCACAGGATGTGAGCGGCACACACGATGGCTACTACGCCCAAATATCAACAGGCTACCCAATCCAGATGGCGGCTTGGAGGGTAATTCCGTCTATTGCTTATCGCTATATGGACAACAAAATGAGCAATCATTTATTTGGCGTATCCCAAACGGAATCAAACAGAACAGGTGGGGCTATTAATACTTACAACAGCGATGCGGTTTCCTTTATCCGCTATGGTGTTCGAGGCATCTACCCAGTGTCTCAACATATTAACTTAATGGTAGGCCTTAGCCATACACACTATGCCGATAAGATACTTAAAAGCCCCATAGTCGAAGACAACACCGTTTCGTCCCTATTCGCAGCCGTGACTTTACGCTTCTAACACCATCCCTAATAACAATAATCGGACATGCTCATGAGCCAGTTCTCAAGAAACACCCAAGCCATGCTTTACGGCCTAGGCGCGGTTTTACTTTGGTCGACCGTTGCAACCGCTTTTTCTATTTCCTTAAAACATTTATCGCCTGTTCAGCTGCTGCTGACCGCTAATCTAGTGTCTCTTATTTTTTTAGTGTGCTTACTCACAGTAAAAGGAGAGGTAAAATCTCTTCTTTCTTATGCAAAAAAGTCTTGGAAGTCTTCCTTCTTTTTTGGTGCCATCAATCCCTTTCTTTACTATTTAATTTTGCTGCAAGCCTACAGCATGCTGCCAGCGCAGGAAGCTCAAGCCATTAACTACACTTGGGCCATCATGCTAAGTTTTATGGCTGTTCCAATTTTAAAACAACGCTTAAAAATGGCCGATTATATAGCCGCCTGTGCC
Source organism: Marinomonas hwangdonensis (assembly GCF_003721245.1). Taxonomy (GTDB): domain Bacteria; phylum Pseudomonadota; class Gammaproteobacteria; order Pseudomonadales; family Marinomonadaceae; genus Marinomonas; species Marinomonas hwangdonensis. The sequence goes on from NZ_RIZG01000002.1 coordinate 440,862, forward strand.
TGTTATTTTGGCGTGCTTTACATCTCCACCCGGGGGGAAATTGGCTCTTTAGAGTTTTCTAATGGAATGGGGGTATCGTTCGCCTTGTTAAGCACCGTTATTTGGGCCTTTTATTGGCTACTTAATACCAAAGATGAACGTCCAAGCTTAATCGGCTTAACCCTAAATTTTGCTTTTGCGCTGCCTCTCATTGTACTTTTGGCGGCGGCAACGGGCGAACTGACACAGTGGAAAGCAGAAGGTATTTGGGGAGCCGTTTACATAGGCTTATTCGAGATGGGCTTAAGCTTTGTGTTGTGGAACAAAGCTCTCAAATTGACGTCAAATGCCAGCCAAGTAGCGAACCTAATCTTTCTGTCGCCCTTATTATCCATTGTTTGGCTCTCGCAATTTGCTGGAGAACCCATACTAAGTTCAACACTCATTGGCTTAGCGTGTATTTTAGCTGGACTCTTTGTGCAAAATTGGGCAAAACGACAGAAAACAAACCAGGTCTGATTTTTTTCACGTCAACCTGCACATTGAGCTAACAACGTAAAAAGCGCGCTTTTGGTCTCAATGAGCGCATTCTAAGCGATACTTATCCTTGATTTTTCATTGGTGTATCGCCTTTGTTACGGGCAATACGGGTACTGATGAGCAGGCTAGCAAAAATAAACAACATCCCCAAAATTGCGTAACTGTCCGGCACATGCCCCCAGACAACCCACCCCCAAAAACCACTAAACACCACGCCAATATAACTAACCGGAGACACAATACTAGCGGGGGCAAAGGTGTAGGCTTTGTTATATAGGTACATACCGATATACAAAGTCACGGCCACAACCGCAACGAAAGGCCAAGCGGGCATAGGCACCAACAAAGACGCCTCTTGGGCCAATATCAATGGGAGAGACAGCAAACTGGACACTAAAAAGTATACAAACAAGGTTTCTTGACCCGACACTTGTTGAGATAGCATGCGCGTTGTCACCATAGACAAAGCCAAGCCGATGGCCGATACAAAACCCACAAGATGCCACGGATTTAAGTGACTAGGAGTGGGCTGAATAACCAAGGCAACACCAATAAACCCAACAAATAAAGGCAACCATCGCGCTTTTGGAATGTGCGTTTTATGAAGCAACAGCACAATAAATGGCACACACAAGGGTGCACAAGTACGTAACAAAGAAGCTTCAACCAGCGGAATGTGATTCAGCGCCCAGTAGTAAAATAAAAAGCCGATAAAACCACCAAAACTACGTAAAAAATGAATTTTCCAAACAGAAAAGGGACGCTTTTGCCAGCGACCTCGCATCTGGGGCAAAAGCACTAATACACAGAATACACTTTGCCAAAAAACCAAACTAGAGACGGCAATCATGGTTTGGGCTTGTTTGGCTGCCAGCGCCGTCAACGACATGACAAACGCATAGGCGATCGTCATCATAATGCCTTTCTTTAACAATTCATTATTGTCCAAAATACATTGCTCTTTAGATAAATAAAAACAGCCGCAAAAAAACCAAGCCCCAACGTTTGAATGACTGTGTAACCGAATTGGCTTAGATTGTCGAGTGACGAGAAACACCAAGATAATGAGAAAAAAGCGGATGAGGGTCTGACTGGGACAAAACCGTTACAGAATCATGGGCCACCACCTGCCCCTGTTCAATGAGTATCACCCGCCCACCAATAAGACTGGCTTCTTGTGGCAAATGCGAAATCAACAAAGTCGTTAACCCTAACTCCTGAGTAACGTCGTTAACTAAATACAGCATTTCTTCGCGCAAGCTTGGATCCAGCGCGCTAAAAGGCTCATCCAACAATAAAATCGGTTTGTTCCGCACCAAGGCTCGAGCAATCGCTACCCGTTGCGCTTGACCACCCGATAACGCTTGTGGAAAACGCTGTGCCTTGTCAGCAAGCTGTGTTTTTCCCAGTGCCCAGCTCACTTTTTCCTTTTGTTCTGCATTTAAACGCATCGAAGGTGATAAGCCAATCGCCACGTTTTGCCAAACAGTCAACTGCGGAAACAGATTATCACTCTGAAACAAAGTCGAAATAGGCCGTTCATACGCGGGCAAAGACAACAAAGATCTATCATGAAAAGAAAGCTCACCGCGACCTGTTAAAAAACCGCCCAGCAAATGCAAAAGCGTACTTTTTCCTTCACCACTCCCACCCAGCAAAGTCGTAATACCGGGCTCAACATTCACGCAATAATGAGCGTGAAAACGCTCCCAGTCATACTGAAGGTTAATTTTTAACATTCGACACACTCACTTTCCCACCAACAAAGCGAGATGAACAATAAAACAATAGTAAACACAGTGAAATTAATACCACAGCCACGCAAGCTCCTTCTTCCAAACGATAGGCACCTATCAGTTGAAAAAGATACAATGGCAAAGACACCAACCCCTGACTGCCAAATAAAGCAATAACACCCATATCCCCCAATGAGAGTAACAGTGCGTAACCCAACGCTTGCGCCACACTCCTTCGAATCAAAGGCCATTCCAAAAACCATCTGGACCAAGACTGAATTCCCAGGCTTAAATACACATTTCGAAAACGTCGCTCTTGTTGGTACATAATCGGCATTAAGGCTCGCAACACAAAAGGCAATGCCATCACTGCATTGACCCAGACCACAATCCAATAACTCGATTGAAACCCAAAACCCAGGTCTCGCAGGGTTAAGAACAGCCCTGTTGCTATCACCAAACCTGGCACCATCAGAATCATATTCCCCAGATGCTCAATTTTATTTGGTAAAAAAGACACATAACGTCGAGACATACAAAAACGGGCTACTACACTAAAGCATACGCCAAGCAACAAACTGATCAAGGCCGCAGGCACCGCAATTTGCAAGGAAACCCACACTGCTAACCAAAGCGCGGGAGATTGCAAGGTCTTGAAGAAAATGGGAGAAAAAATCGGATCAAAAATAGCCAAAAACGGAGGAATCACTAACACAAACGCACAACACAACGCCAAGCTGTCCACAAGCTTTGCCCAATGCGAGTCTTTTAGCGGATAATGCCGAACAGCTAATAGACTCACATCCTGACGATTCACGGGAGCAATACGATACACGACCAAAGCAAAAAGCGTGCATATACTCACCTGCAACAAGGCCAAGAAACTGGCCCTATTAAGATCAAAATCAAATCGAAGCGCTTGATAGATGGCCACTTCTAACGTACTGAATTTTGGCCCGCCCCCCAAGCTTAACACCACCGCAAAGCTCGAAAAGCACAGCATAAAAATCAATACAAAAGCTCCGGGCAAAACCTTTTTCATATAATGCCACTCGATCCAACGAAACGCAGTCCAACGGGAAAAACCCAATTGAGAAGCCTGACGCCACTGTCCAGAAGGAATCAAATCATATCCTTGCAACAAAAGGCGCACAGCCAATGGCATATTAAAAAACACATGGGCCAATAAAATACCAACGAGGCCATACAGGGGAATTTGGACACCAAATAGCTGATTCAACCAGCCAGAGCGGCCGTACACAACGACTAAGCCTAAAATGGCTACAATGGTTGGCACCACCATAGAGACAGAAAACAATTGTAAGAGAGCACTTCGACCATAAAACCGTCGATGCATAAGACTAGACGCAACAGGAATTGCAATCAGCAAACTTATCCCACTGCTTAACAGGGCCTGCCACAGGGAAAAACGCACCAGCCGCCACAAATAAGGTTGTTGCAGATATTCAAGCCACGAATGCAATTCACTGTAACGCAAAAGCGCCGCCAAACTGGTTGCGCCTATTAAGACAAAAGTACCTATACCAAGAATGGCTGGCAACAATCCTTGGTATATTCGCCAAACGTGCAAATCAATACCCTTTATCGAGTGGTCGCATCAAGCCATTCATTGATCCAAGCACTGCGATGCATAGCCACTTCTTTTGCTGGTAACACTAAGTTTTTCGTCGGTTTTAAGGCACTATTAAAGGCTGCTGGTAATTTTTCGTCCAACTCAACCACAGGCAACATCCAATTCCCCGTTGCTATAGTAGATTGAAAACCAGGTTGAAGAATAAACGCCATAAACTCCTTCGCCAATACAGGATTGGGGGCGTCTTTTAACATAGCGGCCACTTCAACCTGTGGGTAGAGACCTTCGCTAGCGGTAGCCGCTTGGTATTTGGTCTCACCTTCCGCCACAATATGATAAGCAGGCGACGTGGTATAACTCAAAACCACATCAGCCTCCCCTTTCAAAAACAAACCGTACGCATCAGACCAGCCTTTGGTCACTGTAACCGTATGGCTTGCTAATCGCTCCCACGCATCCGCCGCGTCGTCACCGTACACTGACTTCATCCATAATAACAAACCCAAACCTGGCGTACTGGTTCTAGGATCTTGATAAATAACGCGTAAATTCTGATTATCAACAATCTCTTTTAGGCTCGTTGGTGGCGTTTCAAGGGTTTCTGAGTTGTAGATAAAAGCGAAATGACCCTGATCAAAAGGCACAAAGACTGTGTCTGTCCAACCGCCGGGTACGGTAACCTTGGATGTATCAACAGAATGCTCTGCTAATAATCCTGTCTTTCTAGCCGCTTCCATCAGGTTAAGATCTAGCCCTAATAAAACATCCGCTTGGGACGATTTGCCTTCCAATTGCACTCTAGACAAAATACCCACTGAAGAATCCAGAGCGACAAAGTTTAGCTCACAAGCGCACTCTTTCTCGAAATTGGCTTTTATCTTAGGGCCTGGCCCCCAATCAGAGGAAAACGAATCATAAGTGTAAACATTTAAAGTGCCGTTACTGGGCGATTCAGCAAATGTCAGCGAAGAAAAAGACACAACAAAAGCCGTACCTAGCGTCAGTAAAGAAGTAGAAAAGAGAGTTTTAAACGGTAATGTGTTCAAGGTGTCGCTCCTAAAAAATAAGTGAGCGGCGTACAGGAGAAACGGCAAGGTTCAATGACTTAGCTTGCTACCTCGATTCCTACGCCAGCATGATCTGGATCAGGTTCGGTGGGTTAGCGGACAATCCGCTTCTCAGCTTTAACATTAGATAAATGCTAAAGCACCCCATGAGATAATGAATGCTTATTGTAAAGAGTCGCTCAGCGGAAGTCTATTTCTGCAAGCACTCGTGTCACGGCACCCTGATTTTTTTCAGCAAAACGCAACGCTGTCTGACCAAGCCGGAGACGCTGCGATGACTGAATAGCAAGATCCAACACAACACGTTCAAGTTGCGCCTCATCTTGGCAACGCACAGCGCCATTCACTTGTAGAAGCTGATTGGTAATGTCTAAAAAATTAAAGGTATGAGGCCCAACTAACACCGCCTTACCAAGCAAAGCAGGCTCTATTGGGTTATGCCCTCCTCGCTTAATCAAGCTCCCTCCAACAAATGCCATGTCAGAGGCTTGATAGTAATACATCAGCTCTCCCATCGAATCGCCAATGACTACGTCAAAATCAGACCATTGATCAGGCGGCGTTTGGCTACGCAGCGCCACTCGATCAAAAAACTGCTTAGCCAACGTATACACAGCCTCAAAACGCTCCGGATGACGAGGGACCAGCAAGAGCAGAGCGTTTGCCTGTTTCTGCATCAGCGTTTTATGAGTACGAAGCAAAACGTCCTCTTCGCCATGATGCGTGCTGCCTCCTACCCAAACAAAACGTGACCCAAGTTGTCGGCGCCAATTAGCCTCAAACACCTCTTCTGGTACCGCTAAGTCAAACTTGATACTGCCTGTTACCAAGACTTTTTTTGCCCCTAACGCTTCGAAACGCAAAGCATCAGACTGAGCATGAGCCAAAAAGCAATCAGGCAAAGCAAACAAAGGACGCGAAACAAGAGAAAACTTCTGATAACGCTGAAACGACCGCTCACTCAACCGCGCATTTACCACTTCTATGCGCATACCCTGCCGTTTCGCCAACTGCAATAAATTCGGCCAAAGCTCGGTCTCAACAATCAACAAATGCTTACACGTGATTTTTTTTAAAGCGCTTTTGACACTAAAACGCCAGTCCATCGGTAAATAGCGATGCTCTGCAAAAGGAAAAGCTTTCGCTACCTGTTCTGCCCCCGTGGGCGTCATCGTGGTCATCAACAAGCGGTGATTAGGGTACTTTTCTCGCCACTGAAGCACCAGAGGACGAACAGCCAGCACTTCTCCCACAGACGCACAATGAATCCACAAGTCAGCTTCGACAGCAGGCCACACACCCAAAGCCTCTTTCGCACGATAATCCACATAACTTTTCTTAAAACGCCGAATTTTCAGCAATATGATCGGCGTTAGAAACAGCAATAACGATCGATAGAGCCACATAATTAATCTGCAGTCTCGGTAAATTGCTGATTATGAAGCTGGGCATAAGCGCCATTCAATGCCAATAACTCGTTATGAGAGCCTTGCTCAATAATTTCTCCGTGGTCAACCACGGCGATGATGTCTGCATTTTCAATGGTGGACAAACGGTGAGCTATCGCAATCGTCGTTCTATTGGCCATTAGGCCATCCAATGCGGCTTGAATTGCGCGTTCCGACTCTGTATCCAAAGCAGACGTGGCTTCATCCAAAATCAAAATCGGAGCGTTCTTAAGGATCGCTCTAGCAATGGCAATACGCTGACGCTGACCGCCAGATAAAAGCACACCATTCTCGCCCACCATGGTATCCAAACCTTGATCAAGCTCTTGAATGAAGTCCCAAGCGTTAGCCGCAATGGCAGCCTCAATCACTTCTTTATCATCGGTTTTACGCAAATGCCCATAAGCAATATTGTCACGTATCGTGCCGTTAAACAGAATTACTTGCTGATTGACCAAAGCAATATTTGAACGCAATTCTGTGAGTTTGTAGTCGTCAATTGAAATACCATCAATCGAAATTTGACCTTCATCGATGTTATAAAAGCGTGGCATCAGATTTGCTATGGTCGACTTACCACTGCCAGAACGCCCCACTAAAGCCAAGGTTTTACCAGCAGGCAAAGACAGATTAATGTTTTTTAAGGCCGCTTTTTCAGCTTTAGGATAAGAAAAGGACACTGAACGCCATTCTATGTCGCCTTTAAAGCGATTGACGCTTGTTTGCCCTTGATCCACTTCTTCTGGCAAATCTAAAAAATCAAAAATACTGTATGAGGCTGCAATCCCTTTTTGCAAAATACTGTTCACGTCTGTCAACTGACGAATCGGTTTACCTAGCATTCCAGCCGCCGTTAAAAAAGCGATAAAATCACCGGGAGACATATGTGAACTAATGGATGGACTTAAAGCGAACCAAATTAAAATAGCCATCATGATGGCCAAAATAAACTGCACAATTGGTGTGTTTAACGCGCGCGTCATCTCCATCTTTAGTTGAGACCGGCGATTTTCGTGGGCGGCATGATGAAAGCGACCTATTTCATAATCACTGCCTCCAAAAATCTTCACCACTTCATGACCTTTGATCGCCTCAGAAGCCACATCTGTCACGCCACCCATGGCATTTTGAATACGCGTACTCAGCTTACGAAAACGCTTCGATGCATAAGCTACTACTAAACCAATAAGCGGCACCACCAGCAAAAACAACAAAGACAATCGCCAGTTCATATACAGCATATAACCAAGCAAACCCACCACGGTAAGACCTTCACGCAACAGTACTCTTATGGCTTGGGTGATAGAACCAATAACCTGCTCTGTATCGTAGGTTAATTTGGCGAGCAAGCGACCAGTTGGTATGGAGTGGTAATAGCTTGAAGGCAAGCGTACTAACTTATTAAACATCTTAGTACGAAGATCATAAACCACGTTATTGGCTACCTTAGCCATAAAGTAGTTTCCTAGAAATGTACCTATACCTCGAGCAACAAACACCGCCAATATCGCCAACGGAATCATATGGCGGTTTTCCGCTATACTTCCTTCGGACACGGTATCAACAATGTGCTTGAGCAAAGCGGCCAACGCCGGCTCCATTGCCGCATAGATCATATAACCGACTACACTTAGCACTAAATAATGCCAAGACGAACGAACATGACCCAGTAAACGAAAATAAATTTTCATGCCCGATACAGGAGCTTTAGGAGAAACAGTATCAATTTCAGTCTTATCTTCTTGCATTTACAGGTTCGCTTTTTTAATAATCGCAGTGGTGGAGTAGCCGTCAACGAAGGTCAAAACTTTTACCTCCCCCCCATGCGCAAGGACATGGTCTGCACCAACGATGGTGTCGATGGTATAATCGCCGCCCTTTACCAGTACATCTGGCGTGAGCTTTTCAATAATTTCCTTTGGGGTATCTTCATCAAACCAAGTAACCCAATCAATCGCGCCGACGCCTTCCAGTACCGCCATGCGATGATCTAAATGATTAATTGGACGCTTCTCCCCTTTTAGCCTTTTAACAGACGCATCCGTGTTGACCGCCACGACCAATCTATCTCCTAGCGCCTTAGCTTGTTTCATATAGGCAATGTGCCCTGGATGAAGAATGTCAAAACAACCGTTGGTAAAAACAATTTTCTCACCATTCATTTGCGCCAACTTGATTTGCTCAAGCAGCTCTTCTGGCGAAAGTATACCAAAGTTTGTGCTGTGCGAGCGTTGAAACATGATCGCCTCAAGTTGGTCTGCGCTGATCGAAGCCGTACCCAGCTTACCGACCACGTAACCTGCGGCTTGATTGGCGTACTCAACCGCGTCAATAAAACGTTTACTGGTCACATACACAGCGGTCAATACCGCCACCACGGTGTCACCCGCCCCTGTCACATCGAATACTTCTTTGGCTGCTGTGGCTAACGAAAAAGGCGGCTTGCCTTCGCTCAATAAAATTAACCCTTCTTCACCGCGGGTTACCAGTAATGCTTTCCAGCCAAATCTTTCTCGCAGTGCCTTCGCTTTTTCTTCTAACTCTTTCGTTGAATGGCATTTACCAACAATGGTTTCAAATTCAAGAAGGTTCGGCTTAACCAAGGTGGCGCCTTGATAAATGGAAAAATCTTTCCCTTTGGGATCCACAAAACTAGGGACATTTGCGGCATTAGACAGCTTTATCAGGGTCTGAACATCGGCTAAACAGCCTTTTGCATAATCAGAAAAAATGACGGCGTCAGATTCTGGCAAACATTCTTCAACCACTTTTGCCAACGCCTCATTCTGCGAAAGACTGTCTTCACGCTCTTCGAAATCCAAACGAATAAGTTGTTGATGGCGACTCATTACTCGTAGTTTCGTAATGGTAGGCAGAGTTTCTGAGCGAACAAACCGGCAGTTTACACCCACTTTTTCCAAGCATTGAGTTAAGACATCGGCATTCTCATCGTTGCCGACCACGCCCACCAAGGTGACCGATACTCCTAATTTAGCCAACCCCAGCGCAACGTTCGCCGCACCACCAGGGCGATCTTCAATGGTTGACACTTTCACCACTTGAACTGGAGCCTCTGGAGAAATACGGGATGTACCGCCATGCCAATAGCGATCCAACATAACATCCCCAACAACAAGAATGTGTTTATCTTTAAAATTCAAATACGAAGAGTTCATAGGCACATTAATAATCGATTTTTAGAGTTACTCATCTTATCATACTCCCTCGCCAAGTTGGACATACCTAAAACATACGAAATAAGGCTTTTACACAATGCTGAATTCCGCTCTACTATCTAGCCAATCTTTTTTGTTTGATGGGCTATTGAAGAATTGGTCGCTTCATGGCATCAATACAGAACAGGGTTTTAGCTATGAAAGTATGAATCATGACTGGACAATAAACGCCATTGACCGTATTCGCTTACTCACTCAATGCCGCCAACTTTATACTTTTAGCCATGCCTGCCAACGCCATCACACTAAAGATTGGCAAGCATTACTCAAGCCGCTGTTCGATTTTATTACTTCTCGATACTTCGTTGATGGTCGTTGGATTTTTTCCTTAAATGACGATTTATCCATCAAAGACCAACACTCTGACGCCTATGCTCTCGCCTTTGTTCTACTGTCCTTTAGCCACTACTACAAAGTGACAAACGATGACAGAGCACTTTCTTATATGAAAGAAACACATCAGTTTCTCTTGAACAATATGCAGGCTGAATCCGGCGGCTTTTATGAATCTTTTCCCGTTGATGTTGAACAGACTCGCCGTCAAAACCCGCACATGCATCTTTTGGAGGGCTATATTGCGGCCTTTGAAGTCACCCAAGATGCTGACTATAAAGCAACCATACAATCCCTTCTTACCTTAGCCTTAGCGCATTTTTACGATACAAAATCCAAAACACTGCGTGAGTTTTTTAACTCAGACTGGCAACCGCACCCAACGACGGGACATATAGTAGAACCTGGCCATCACTTTGAGTGGGTATGGTTGCTTTATCAAGCCAATAAATTGTTACCTAACTCAGACTATACCGACCTTGCACAGCAACTTTGGCTAACGGCTAGCCGACATGGACTGGCAAACAATGGGGGGACTTACAACCAGATCGACGGCAACGACTACCACCCCATAGACAAAGAAAAACGTATCTGGCCGATCACTGAATACCTCAAAGCCATCACGGTTATGCCCATCGAGAAAGAAGAAAAAATAGATCGTTTAGAAAAAGCGCTCGGCTTTGTGCAACAGCACTATTTACTGCCAAATGGGTGCTGGAATGAATACCTAAATGCCGATAACACGCCAAAGGACTTTCCACTCCCAGGCACGAGCAGCTATCATATTTTTCTCGGCCTGACAGAAGTGATAGCATGGGCAAAAGCAAATAATGATTTAGAAGATTCTTTTTAAGTAAACGTCTGGTTTTCAAGACATATTTAATAAAGACACAATAGGACGTAAGTTATGTATATAGTCACTGGTGGTGCCGGATTTATTGGCAGTAATATCATTAAAGCCCTAAATAAAAAAGGCATCAAAAATATCCTTCTCGTCGACGACCTGACAGACGGAAAAAAGTGTCTGAACCTATCTGACCTTGATATTGCCGATTACATGGATATGTACGATTTCTTAGATGCCATAAAAAATGACACCTTGAACATAAACCCGATTGCGGTTTTTCATGAAGGTGCTTGCTCAGCAACCACGGAATGGAATGGCAAGTATGTGATGGACGTCAATTACCAATATTCAAAAGCCGTACTAGATTTTTGTTTAAAGCATGCAGCGGCATTCTCTTATGCATCGTCTGCTTCGGTTTACGGTTCTGGCCCGGTTTTCCAAGAATCTCGTGAAAACGAAAAACCGCTTAACATGTATGCCTACTCCAAATTTCAATTTGACCAATATATTCGTGCTGTCTTACCGGAGGCAAAAAGCCAAATAGTGGGGTTCCGCTACTTCAATGTCTACGGCCCTCGTGAACAACACAAAGGCAGCATGGCCAGTGTGGCTTTTCATCTACGCAATCAAGTACTGGCAGGCGAAAATCCGAAATTGTTTGGCGCCTACGATGGCTATGAAGCGGGTGGTCAAAGCCGAGATTTCATTTATGTTGAAGATCTCGTAAACACCAAACTTTGGTTCCTAGAAAATCCAGAAAAATCTGGAATTTTCAACCTTGGCACTGGCAAAGCAGAGCCTTTCCGTACCATCGCGGAAACGGTTATCGCCCATTATAAGAAAGGCGAAATTGAATACATCCCTTTCCCTGAACACTTGAAAGGCGCTTATCAAAGCTTTACTCAAGCGGATATCAGTAAACTTCGTGACGCAGGCTACAAAGGTAATTTTCGTGGCTTAGCACAAGGTGTGCAAGACTATTTAGGTTGGCTCGATACACATGGCTAAATATCTAATAGTCGGCCCATCCTGGGTAGGTGACATGGTAATGGCACAAAGCCTCTTTATTACCCTAAAACAGCGTGATAAAGAGTCGATTATTGACGTCATTGGCCCTAACTGGTCGTCGCCAATTTTGGCTAGAATGCCAGAAATAAGACGCGCCATTACCCTACCAACAGGTCATGGTGAATGGGGCATCAGCACACGCCGGACACTAGGCCACTCCTTACGTTCTGAACAGTATGATCAGGCCATTGTTATGCCTCGCTCATGGAAATCAGCACTGGTGCCTTTTTTTGCCAAAGTGCCACACCGCGTTGGCTTTACGGGTGAGCAGCGTTATGTGTTACTCAACGAGCGTCGCAAGCTCGATAAAAGTATTTTAAATCAAACCGTAAAGCGCTTTACGTCTCTCGGTCTACCAAAAGAGCAAGCGTACCCACCTGTGGATATTCCACCTCCTGCTTTAAGTGTTAATTCAGATAACCAGAAAAGTCTTTATCAACAACACAATTTATCCAATAGACCCGCTATTGCGCTAATGGCTGGGGCGGAATTTGGCCCCTCAAAACAATGGCCCATTACCTACTTTCATGAATTAGCGAAAAACGCCATTGACTCGGGTTACCAAATTTGGGTCTTAGGTGGCCCGAAAGACGCTTCGGATGGCGAAATAATCACAAAAGGATTAGGCGAATTTGCCCATAATTTATGCGGTAAAACACAACTCGTTGATGCGATAGATCTTCTTGCCGCCGCAGAAAAAGCGGTGAGCAATGATTCGGGGTTGATGCACATCGCGGCCGCTGTAGGAACAGAAGTTCACGGCATCTATGGCTCAACCAGTGAAGCGTTCACCCCACCTCTGACGGGCAACAAGACCATTCATAACCTTCACCTTGAATGCTCACCTTGCTTTAAACGGACTTGCCCGCTTGGACATACTAATTGTCAAAATAAATTACTCCCAGAAAAATTAATCTACGCTTTAAATCTGTCCTCTTCGGAAACCAATCTATGACGAGCTCAACACAAAAAGTGACCTTATCAGCGGCACTGATCGTTAAAAACGAGTCAAAAAATTTAAAAGCCTGCTTAAACAGCTTAGCTGGCTGGGTCGATGATATTGTGATTCTTGATTCTGGGAGCAATGACGACACTCAAGCAATCGCAGAAAAATACACAGAACATTTTTACTTAAAGTCTGACTGGCAAGGCTTTGGCTTACAAAGACAAGCCGCTCAAGAATATGTCACCACTGACTATGTGTTTTGGATCGACGCCGATGAAGTGGTTACGGAAGAGTTAAAGAACAGTATTTTAAAAGCTGTTACTAATAACAAAGACAATACAGCCTACAAGATTAATCGAAAAAGTTGGGTATTTGGACGCTTTATTGAGCACTCAGGGTGGTATCCGGATCACGTGACCCGACTTTATAAAGTAAATGAAGGTACTTATTCAGACGATTTAGTGCATGAAAAAGTACTCTTGACAGAAGGCGTGAAGCTTGAAGCATTAAAAGGCGATTTAACGCATTACACCTACGATGATCTTCATCACTACTTAGTTAAGTCGGCCTCTTATGCAAAACTATCAGCAGATCAAAAGGAAAAACGTGGCAAAAAAACATCACTAAGTAATGCATCGCTGCATGCTTTCGCCTGCTTCGTAAAAATGTATTTAATAAAGCGTGGATTTTTAGATGGAAAGCAAGGATTTTTGCTTGCTGTGTTATCGGCGCACTCCACTTTTGTAAAATATGCTGACCTTTGGATACGCTCTCAACCTAAGCGCCCCAGCTAACTGTCAGCAAGCACGATATATTTCTAATAACGTATCAACGTGCTTTTTCTGATCAAAAAAATCACAAGCGCGTCTTCTCGCCAAAATGGCCAAACGCTCTCTTTCTTCAACACTCGAACTAAGGCTATCTATCACATTGGCGAAGGCTTCAGTATCAAATGGATCTACAATCACACCAGTGTCTTCTAAAATTTCAGGAATAGCACCATAACTTGAACCAACAATCGCTTTTTTCGCTGCCATGGCCTCGATGACCGTCAACCCAAATGCCTCATTGTGCGAAGGTATTACTACGATATCAACCGTCTTAAGCAAAATATTTGGCTTATCAGTGAATCCATAAAACGTCACTTTGTCTTGCAAATCATTTTCAATAACATAAGACTCAAGCATCCTTACATAATCTTCAGACCCTCCCGTCGCAGCTGTAAGACCACCTACTATGACCAAGTGCGCTTGACTTAATTTAAGCTGCCGAAAGGCCTTCAATAGCTCTAAATGCCCTTTGCCATTGGATAAACGACCAACAATTCCAATCAAGATAGTATCTAGAGGAAGAGATAACTCCGTCTTTAAATTAAAGTCGGTTTCTTCAATATCTGCAATCTCAGTTCCAATCCATAATTTTTTTATTTTGCTTTCTGATATAGGGAGCGCTTTCACATTTCCAGAGCGAGTAAAACTGCTAATAGATAAAACTAAGTCTACATTTCGATATATAAAACGATGATAAAAATCCCTTTTTGATCGCTTAACTCCCATGTGATCTGTATAAATCAGTTTAAATCCACAAATTTTTTTTAATAAAACGGCAAGCGTCAAATCACTAGATTTATGACAGTGAACAACATCAATTTGACGCTGCTTAATCCACTGGGCAATACTGAAAAGTTTTCGATAGCCTTCACCTCGACTCGATAATGATAAAGTGCTGTCAAACGTCTCGACCATACGAGCATTCGTTGGCGTACCGGCCTGCCCCATACCATAAACATTGCAATCTTGGGACATCATAATAGCCCCGACTCGCATAGGGTACATCTCTAACCCTCCAAAGCCAGTTGAAAGGCAAATATGCAGTACATTCATCTTATTAGATATTTTCAAAGCATTCCCTATATTAGATATTCTTATACCAAACTTTTATTTCTTCAAACAAACTTGTCACATCGAGATCTGTCAAAGATGAGCCAGAATCAATCGTGGTAAAAGGTAACCAACGGCCTTCGGTATTAAGCGTTTTCCAACGTAAAGGTTTAGAAGAACGCTTATTAGGATAGAAACCAATTGTCGGTACGTCTATCGCACCAGCAATATGCAATGGCCCTGTTGACCCAGCAACAAACAAGCCAGCAGTGGCAATAGAACACATAAAATCAGCAATTCCATCGTTCTTATCATACAAACTTATATGGCTGACCAAGCCTTGCAGTGCGGACACCAAAGCCTGAGAAACAGGTGCTTCACCGGGACCTGCGGTAACAACAAAGTGAAAACGGTCGATACCATCTAAAAAACAAACCAGTTTCACCCATTGATCTTGCGTAAGCGTGTTAGATGACCCACCAGTCACTGGATGAATAAAGCACAACTTACGATCAACGTTAACACCAATGGCATCAAGTTTATGTAACTGCTTAGTTAAATCCTCTGATGCATAGGAAAACATCGGTGACATGGCTTTTTGAACGCTCCCACCCAACAATTCAATGAAATAGTGAGCAAGGTCTAAATTATATTCAAATTCTGGTTTAAGTGACTTAGAACGGCGCTGGCTCAATGTATGAGTGTATAAAAACTGCACCCACTTCGTGGCCGGAGCAACTCTCACAGGTATCTTCGCTTGCCGAACCACGGTCGCATTATAAGCATCTGAAAATAAACAAATCACTGCATCAAACTTATGTTTTTTTAGCTCGATTACCAATGCTTTTTTATTTTTAGGATTCTTAGTATCGATAATAATATCATCAATCCATGCAAACGACTGGGCAATATCTTTTGTGTAATCAGGTACTAAAGCAATCAAAGTAGCACTAGGAAAGGCATTCTTGATTTCTTGGATTGCCGGTAAAGCAAGGACAAAATCGCCAATTTTATCGTTACGCACTACTAAAATCTTATTAACTTCAGACATAAACTAATTTCCTGACATTAAGCTCTTGGCATTTGCCCGATAATGACCTACTAATAAGCTGTTATTTTAGCAAGATTTACATTTTCATTATAAAAAATAAGAGCTGAAACGAGTCATTAATGCTCTGCAGACAAAACTAATCGCATTTTAAGTAGGTTCTTTAGCGCTTTCAATAAAAAGTGTAGGCAAAACCCTATAAGTCACACTAGTCTATTAAAAAAACAACAAGGAGTTCCATATGAAATTTGAATTGGTTGATCGTCAAGGCTACATCCCAGATCTTAACTATGGTGCGGCTGGGCAAGAACTTTCTTGCTTTATCCCCACTGACTATCCTTTCGAGCAGGTGAGCTACAGCAGTGGTGAGGGTGAGGTCGTTATTGACAAGCACACATGGCGTTTTTTCTTCACTCAAGAGGGAATCGGCATTCAGCTTATGGACGGTATCGTGACTCTCAAAGAAGCAGAGCATTTTTTAATGGCAATAAAGTCTCATATTTGGGGTGAGACACACCAACAAGTGCAAATTTTCATGGCTGGCGTTACCCCTAAATAACACAGTGATTAACTCTCTTATTTAGCCCCTGATATACAGGGGCCTAAATATGCCTTATCCTCTACGACAGAGACGCTGCACGCAACATGCGTTTTGACCACTGACTCCACGAACCAATGTACACAAGCTTTGCCTCTATACCAGCGTAATTGAGCGCTAAAACATTGTGACAAGCGGTGACACCAGATCCGCAATAATGAACATAACCATCACTACTATTCGACAACCAATCTTGCCATTCCACATGCAACTGCTCAGCCGGTTTAAAACCCCCTTCTGAGTCTAGATTATCCGTAAAGGGGCGATTAATTGCGCCTGGAATGTGTCCGGCGACAGGATCTATGATTTCGTTTTCACCATTAAACCGGTCTGATGCTCTGGCGTCGACTAGCTGAAATTGATTTGTTTCAAAATTCTCAACAATCGCCTGCTCCGCCACTGCCCAAGGAAAAACCACTTTATACTCATACAGAGTAGGAGTGGTCTGTTCTTCCACCGACGAGATAGGATTCCCCCCCTTTAACCACACCGGAAACCCACCATTCAACACTCGCACATGGATTCCCTGTTGAAGAAGCATCCACCAAGCACGAGCGGCAATAGCGCCACCCATATCATCATAAACAACGACCTGTGTTTCCGGGTTAATTCCCCAAACCTGTAGCTGCTTTGAAAACACGTCGTTATTAGGCAAAGGATGACGACCAGTCAAGCCCGTCTCTGGAGACGCTAGTTGATGATGTACATCGACAAATATAGCCCCTGGAATGTGCGCTTTGTCATACTCTAATTTAGCCTTGGCGTGATCAGTTAAATAAAATCGACAATCCAATACAATCACATTGGACTGCCCCAATACCGAAGCTAATTCATGGGCAGTGATTAACGTTTTTAGTCGCACAGGCGTTCCTTAGAGAATCGTTAAGGATAATCAAAGTAGATTGTTGGTTTAAATCTACTTTGATTATCCATTTTTTGCTAATATTTTGGACAATTATCTTACTGCAGAACCCACTATGTTACGTATCGATCTCCTTCTCACCGAACAAGGCCTAGCTAAATCCCGCGCTCAAGCACAAGTTTTCATCAGCGAAGGGCGCGTTTCATACGAACATAACCAGCAATGGATAACGGCTACCAAACCCAGTATAAAATTGGCGGCCGAAACAAAAATCAAAGTCGTCGTGGACGAAACCGACAAGTATGTCTCACGAGGCGCTTTAAAACTTGAAGGCGCCCTCTCCTACACAAAATTAAACATCAATGGATTTCATGTTTTAGATATCGGCCAATCAACCGGAGGCTTTAGTGACTGCGTAATGCAGCATGGGGCGGCTAAAGTGGTTGGCATTGAAGTGGGACATGGTCAACTAGATGCTCGTTTAAAGACAAATCAAAATATTGTCTGCCTAGAAGGCATTAATGCCCGAAACCTAAAGGCTGACGATTTACAAGGACATTTTCCAGACAAGGGTTTTGATCTCATTGTTATGGACGTTTCGTTTATCTCACAAACTAAGATACTGCCGCAACTGCCTGACTTACTTGGCGTAGGCGGTCATCTAATCACCCTAGTCAAACCACAGTTTGAGGTAGGTAAAGAATTCATTGGAAAGGGAGGGATTGTTAAAAATACACAACGCGTTGAACAGCTCGCTCTAAACATACAAGCTTTTATCATCGCGCTCGGATTTGAGGTGAAATGCTACATTGAAAGTCCGATAAAAGGGGGGGATGGCAACCAAGAATTTTTACTTTGGGCAATCCGGAAATAGTACTTTGTGCAATATTTCCCAACAAAAAAACTAATAAACCTCATCGTAACCAAGATGTTGAGGGGAAGTAATCGCCTTCGACGCTTTTTCTCTATAGGCTTTTTGCTCTAACCCCTTGATGTAGTTTTTTGCCATATAGAACCCCAAGCAACCAAAAATAACAGAGCCTATTGCTTGACCAAAAAGTATCCCTTGAGCCCCCATAAAAAGTGCAAAAAACGTTATTAAAGGCCATGTCCCTAATGTTGCCCGTCCAAAATTTAAGAGGGTACTGTTTAATGGCTTTCCCAAATTATTAAAAACGGCAATCGCAATAAAAAGCAAACTCTGAAAGAAGAAGCTGAACGATACAAAAGTGGCAAAAAAACGAATAATATCAGCGCTAGCCTCTGTGGCGTTGAAAGTTGCCACCAACCAGTCCTGAAGTTGAAACAAAATAATGCACAACAGCAAACAATACCCAAAAGCATAAATGACCGCACTACTGATCGTGCTGTGCATACGATCAAAGCGTCCAGCTCCATAATTCTGACCCAACATGGGCCCAACGGCACCAGACAAAGCAAACACGCCACCAAAAATAACAGGGATGATCCGCCCAATAATCGCCACAGCGGCTACAGCATCATCACCGAATGACGAAGCATGCTCCATGACAATAGCATTAGCCAATGGCGATGACATATTGGTTAACATAGCAGGCACAGCAATGACACACATTGGCTTTATGTCTTTTATAAAATCCATCAAGTCAAAACGACCTAGCATTTTATGCACATGAACAACACCGTAGTAAGACACCGCCACCATAGAGAAACGGGCTATTAAGGAAGCAATCGCCGCCCCTTGAACGCCCATATCAAGAGCAAAAATAAAAATCGGGTCAAGCACCGCATTAATCAGACCACCAATTAAGGTCGCGTACATGGCACGACGAGCATCGCCTAAGGCACGCATGATGCCAGAGCCAATCATGCCAATCATAATGGCTGGCATCCCAATGATCAGAATTTGCAAATACTCAGTAGACAACTCAAGGGTTCGGCCTGTCGCCCCTATATAGGACAAAATAAAAGCGATATTCGGCCACAACAACCAAACAACCACCAAAGAAAATAACGTTCCAAAGGCCAACACATTCACCGCTCGCCGTTTGGCAAGCTCTATCTGCCCTTCACCAATGGCTCTAGACACTAAGGCCGTTGCGGTAATCGAAACAGCAATACTCAAAGAAATGGTAAAAAACATGATGGTGCTGGCAAAACCCACCGCCGCCACAGCCTCTTTCTCATCCAGCATGGAAAGAAACAACATGTCGACAAGATCAACCAAAAACATACACATCAGGCCCAACGCGCCTGTGGCGGACATATAGACAACGTGTTTAAAAGTAGATCCTTGCGTTAATTTTGCCTGGCTAGGCATTCGTTTTCCCCTAAAAATGATGCGTCAAAAACACAAAATCCGGCCAAGCAATACTTGACCGGATGGGTATTTTCTCATGTCTGCAGTATTGAGAAAACGCTTACTTGATCAACAGACTAGTGAAGATGAGGATTTCCACGGTTAAAGACGATTTTTTCCACATCCGCAAAGCGTTCAGCGAAATGTATTGTCATGCCCTCTTTAACAGACTCTGGCAGCTCATCAAAGTCACGACGATTGGGTTCTGGTAAAATCACCTCACTAATTTTACTGCGTTTTGCGGCAATGATTTTCTCACGGATACCACCTACTGCCAGCACTTGACCGGTTAGTGTCAGCTCACCCGTCATAGCCAAGCCTCTTCGAACAGGCTCCCCTTTGGCTAATGACATCAACGCCGTCGCCATAGAAATTCCCGCACTTGGGCCGTCTTTTGGTGTTGCCCCTTCAGGCACATGCAGATGCACAAGGCTCTTATCGAAAAACTCAGGGAATTTTTGATAACTCTTCGCATGGGAGAACACATAGGAATAAGCGATTTCGGCGGATTCCTTCATCACATCACCCAGTTTACCAGTGAGTTTTAAGCCACGTGTTAGTTCATGTACTTTATTTGCTTCAATCGGTAGGGTTGCCCCGCCCATAGAAGTCCAAGCCAAGCCTGTCACTACACCAACCCCCTGCAAGGTCTTCTCGGGACGGAAATACGGCATGCCCAACAGCGTTTCGACGTCTTTCACACCGATGTTAATGCGTTCTTTGTCACCCGTCATCAGCTCGACCACACATTTACGCAATACTTTTTGCAGCAATTTGTCTAAGCCTCGAACCCCCGCTTCACGGGCATAATGTTCGATAATATGACGCAAGGCAGCGTCGGTAATGTTTAATTGCTTCTTCAACAGCTTGTTTTTCTTCAGTAGTTTCGGCCACAAGTGCTGTTTAGCAATAGCCAGTTTCTCTTCACCTATGTAGCCAGACAAACGAATGACATCCATCCTATCCAACAAGGGCGACGGAATCGTATCTAACTGATTTGCCGTACATATAAACAAGGCTTTAGACAAATCAATGCGCATGTCTAAATAATGATCTAAGAATTCGCTATTTTGCTCAGGGTCTAATGCTTCCAATAATGAAGAGGCAGGATCGCCTTGAAAGGAAGAACCAATCTTGTCGATCTCATCCAACATGATAACGGGGTTTTCGACTTCCACGTCTTTCAAGGCTTGAACAAACTTACCCGGCAAAGCACCTATATAGGTTCGTCGATGCCCTTTTATTTCCGCCTCATCGCGCATACCACCGAGGCTAAAGCGATAAAACTTCCGATTCAATGATTGCGCAATAGATTTACCAATAGAGGTTTTGCCCACCCCAGGTGGGCCCACAAGCAATAAAATACTTCCACCCATTTCGCCACGGTGGGCTCCCAAGGCCAAAAACTCGACAATGCGATCCTTTATATCCCCAAGTCCTGCATGATGAGATTCCAGCACATCACGCGCTAACGCGATGTCTAAATTATCTTTAGAATGAACCCCCCAAGGTAAGGACGTTGCCCAATCCAAATAATTTCGTGTCACACCGTACTCTGGTGATCCCGTCTCCAAAATACTTAATTTGTGTAACTCATCTTGAATTTTATTGTCGACGGCATCACTCATGATTTTTCCGTCCAAGCGAGATTTGAACATCTCGACATCGGCGGTACGATCGTCTTTTGACAACCCCAGCTCTTTTTGTATGACTTTCAGCTGCTCTTTAAGGAAAAAGTCTCTTTGATGTTTGCTGATTTTATCATTCACTTCAGCACTGATTTCATTTTGTAAACGAGCGATCTCCAGCTCCTTACGCAACAATATTAAGGACTGATGCATACGAGCTTGAATTGGGATTGTGGCAAGCACATCGTACAATTCATCGGCATCGGCCGACGTAATAGAGGCAGCAAAATCCGCTAACAATCCGGACTCATTGAATGAAAAACGCCCTAAATACTGTCGTAAATCCTCGCTAAACAAGGGATTTAAACGAATCAGCTCCTTAATCGCATCCAAAATAGCAATAGAATAGGCTCTTGATTCATCATCATTGGTTTTCACGTCACTGAGATAGCGAACACGAGCCAAATACGGCGCCGTATCACTCAACCATTCCACCACTTCAAATCGCTTAACCCCTTGAGCTAAAAAGGTCAGTTTATCGTTCTGCTTTTCCGCTCGATGCACTCTGGCCACACAGCCGATAGAACGAAACTCTTCTACATTAGGGGTTTTGCCACTTTTTTTATCGGCATACACCAAACCCACCACGGCTTGAGAGTGTTCGGCAATCCGCTCAACGGTTTCTTCCCACTGAGCAGCGTCAACCATAACGGGTTGTACTTGAGCTGGAAAAAATGGACGACTCGATACAGGTAAAACAAACAAGGTATCGGGTAAAACATCGTCGGGTAAGGCTAGGCCTTTCGGGTCACTAATAACCACACTCTCGTCTTCTGCCATAGTGTCATTTTCCTCTGGCGCATCTGAATATTGTTCGTCATCGTTCATAGTATACGTCTCAGTAAATCAATAAGTTGTGGCTGAAAAATAGGTAGGACTATTTTTTTAGGTTGTATCCTATGTAATGACATTCTTACCAAAAACAATACTGCGGCATTTTTTTACATAATCTTGTCATATTAAGTTTGCGGTTTCTCTCACACTAACCATACGGCCAAGATTAATTATTTGGTCACGTTCAAGTTAGTGTTATTATGTCGTTCTTTATACGAGAAAATACGGTCAAAAGCGGCACATAAAAAGCTCGCGGACCTTGTCCAGCAGACTGACAGCGACAAAAGAAAAGGAAAAAGAAATGACCCGCGACGAACTACTCAAGACCTACCCAGATATCTTTGTCATCAAGCATCCTTTTGTGATGCACAAGTTGACCAGCTTAAGAGATAAAAATACCAGTACACGCGAGTTTCGCATGCTGGTAGAAGAGCTAGGGACTCTTATTGGATATGAAGCAACGCGTGATTTGGAAACCATTGATGTTGAAGTGGAAACCCCTTTAGAAAAAGCCATGTGCCCTGTTTTAAAAGGCAAAAAACTGTGTATCGTGACCATTATGCGAGCAGGGAACGGATTAGCCGAAGGTGTGTTAAAACTTTCCCCTTCTGCCCGCGTGGGACATGTTGGCTTATATCGTGATCCAGACACTAAGCAGCCTGTCGAGTACTACCTAAAAATGCCGCACTCCGTAAACGAGCGTACCATTATTGTGGTTGACCCCATGTTAGCAACAGGTAATTCCGCCATTATGGCCATTGATAAAATGAAAGAAATGGGCGCGTCAGACATCCGCTTTATTTGTTTATTTGCCGCACCTGAGGGCATTCAAGCCTTTAAGGCAGCACACCCAGATGTTGCTATGTACATAGGCGCCATTGATCGTGAGCTGGATGAACACGCCTATATTCGCCCTGGCGTAGGCGATGCTGGCGATCGTATTTACGGCACACGCTAATACCAACAGCATGTATTGATTAACAAAAAGCCGTCTCTTTTTTTCCATCGAATTAAATCGATTAAAGAGACGGCTTCTTAGCCTTAATAATCCAACCCTGTATCAAAAAGCGATATTAACTTTTGAGTGCAAGAAAAGCCCCCGCACTCGCCATAATCCCACCAGCCGTTCTGTTCAGTGTTTTCATCGAGCGTTCTGATTTCATCAGTCGTCGAGCTTGAGCCGCGCTTACCGCAATCAACATCAGACCTAACGACAATCCAACCAAGGTTAACAAGGCCGCCAACACAATATCGACACCATTTAAGGTGGTTAAATCCATAAAAGTCGGTAAGAAAGCGATATAGAACAAGATGACCTTAGGATTAGACGCGGAAATCATAAAGCCCTGAACAAAACTCGACACGGCATTATGTGTAGGTAGGACACTTCCATCTGCAGAAAATTGTGCCACAGGTGATACCCACATTTTCCAGCCCAAATACATTAAATACGCGGCGCCTGCGTAGCGGATCGCTAAAAACAACTCCTCCCATGCCATCGCGATCGCCGCTAAACCAAAGCACGCCATAATCAAATAGGCAATGTCGCTCACAACCATTCCCGCACTCAAAAACACACTGGCACGGGCACCCTGCGACATACTGCGCGCCAAAATGGCAAACACACCAGGACCTGGGGTAATACCAAAAATAAAAATAGCGAGGAAAAACGTAATCCCACTTTCTAATGTCATCTTCTATACTCCATCAAAACACCACTATCATTCAACAACACCGCAACCCGCCAACACCATTCTAGTAATAAATTGTTTCGCTTCCTCATAATCCTTTTTTTCTAACGACTCTTTCTGCAAAAGAATTTTCACTTGTGCATCAAAATCCGCGTAAGTCTGCGTCATCGCCCAAATACTAATAAAAAGGTGTTCGGTCGGAACAGGCGCCATGAGCCCTTGATGTACCCAAGTATCAATGGTGTCTTTTTCACGTTGAAGCTCAGAAACAAACAAACTTCGAAGATAGTCTAAAACAAAACGCTCCTCCCCAATCAGTGCCATGGCAAAAATTTTAGAGGCATTTTTGTTGGTGCGAGACTGATCAATCTTCTCACTAATATAGCGCGTTAAATTACGTTTTGGGCCTTCTTCAACATTAAACTCACTCACAGAATCGAGCCAAAGACGTAGAATCTGCTCTAACACAGCCTCGAGCAAATCTTTTTTGGAGCGATAATAATAATGGACATTGGCCTTTGGCAGGCCGGCCTCGTCAGCAATCATCTGCGTGGTTGTTTTAGCCAATCCCTGTCGAGCAAAAACACGCTCAGAGGTTTCTAAAATAAGCGCTTGATTCTGGGCACGTATATGGGCTTTTAACTGGTCTTTTGGGCGTTTTTCTTCGCTCAATGTATCACCTCAAAAATGCATTTGGCTTGCGCTGTCATGTTAAGATAATCAGCGCGTTAGACGTTATTTGAACAAGTATCAGAAGAGTAGCATTGTTTGTGAATGAGACGAAGTACTGAGAAGAATTGGCCATAAAAAAAGGGAGCCGAAGCTCCCCATTTCCCCTCGCAGCAGAGACCTTAATGACTATAGGCATTCATCATTAGGCTAACTGCTACACCACGTTGGCGCTGTGATCGAGTCACGATAGACATGAACTCAATGTGCTGTTCGATGAGTTTCAATCAACTAGCGTTAAAGCTGTTTTTGAAAAATTGAAAATCGTCGTTGTAATCTGATGTACAAACTAACCACAACAGCGCTTGTTAAAGCGGTTTAGCTAGAGTAAGTATCTGCAATTATAAACAGCAGAATTCACAGTGCAATAGCCTGAGACAAAAAAACTGACCGAATGATCAAATATTTTTAACCCTCAATGTTTACCACCCATTTTAGCGACTTTTACTCGCGAGTTTTTTTGGCTCAAAAGACGCAGACACTCGATTTCTGCCTTTCTTTTTAGATTGATACAAGGCTTC
Organism: Marinomonas hwangdonensis; assembly: GCF_003721245.1. Lineage (GTDB taxonomy): Bacteria > Pseudomonadota > Gammaproteobacteria > Pseudomonadales > Marinomonadaceae > Marinomonas > Marinomonas hwangdonensis. The sequence goes on from NZ_RIZG01000002.1 coordinate 465,845, forward strand.
ATCCGCTCGTTTTAAAACATCACTGGCTGGCTCACCAAGAGAAGCAAAAGCCACGCCGAAACTGGCCGTCACGTTTATCTCTACTTCCTGTTTCTTTTTTGGGTCAAACACCTCAACAAAGGTTTCTTCAATACTATGCCGAACCAATTCTAAAATGTCTTCCGCCTCATCAAGTTGTCGCCCTCGAAATACAATCGTAAACTCTTCTCCACCATAGCGAAACGCCTTCCCAGGCACAGAATACCGTTTCAACTGAGCTGCCACACTTTTTAAGACCTTATCTCCCATATCATGCCCGTAGGTATCGTTAAACGCTTTAAAATGGTCAACATCTACCATGGCAATGGCATACTGTTTAGGCAAGCCAACTAATTGCTCATTTAAAGCACGACGACTCGGTAGTTGAGTCAAATCATCCATATAAGCCATGCGATGACTTTCCAATAGCAAAAACCAAATCCACAATAAAAACTGAGCGGAAAGCAAAGCGTCAAATTGATCGTCCGAGGTAACGGAATAACTGATGATTAACAAACTCACTATGCTCATTAGGCCGCTAGCACGAAACACATCGCCCGTTAGCCACCAGGCTAAACCAACCGCAGACAGACTGAGAACCACCACACTCCATAACAGTACCGATGACCAGCTAACGCTCAAACCAAAGAAGGCAGAATCCAAAAAGGCAAACGAAACCCAGCCTCGCTCAATGGCATAGCACCAACACACCAGCATCACCACAAACAACATTCGGTTTATCGCAAAACGATTAAAAAAACCACGTTCGGGTAAAAAACTCAGTAATGCAATACAAAAACACGACACCACTAGGTACGCTGTTAATGACGCGTCTTGATTAAAATTCCCATACAACTTGGGAATTAACAGCAACAAAACCAAGATCAATACACGACCTTTATTAAAATGCCATGCTAAAAAAACCGCGACTCCCGCAAGGATGAGAGGCAAAAACGGAAGCACATTGATCCACAAAGGTGGCAACAAGTTGACATACAAACTAGCGTAAACGCTAAGTAGCAAGACAAAACACGGCACTAAAAATGAACTTAGACGTTCAGACATATCAATTTCAAACCTATCGAATCATTCGATGAAATACGACCGATATATTGCCCCGAAAAGGATTCATTTTCATCAATAATAGTCATTAACTTAATGAAAAGGACGAAGCAATGGGATTACTCGTAGAGGGTAAATGGGTCGACCAGTGGTACGACACCGACAAAAGCAAAGGTAAATTTGTACGTGGCGAGTCTATTTTTAGAAACTGGATCTACCCAGATAAAGAATATGACGAGAACAATTCAGAACACTTTCCAGCCCAATCAGGACGTTATCATCTTTACGTCTCTTTAGCATGTCCATGGGCCCATCGAGCTATTGTGTTTATCAAACTTAAGCAACTGGAAGACATTATCAGTATCAGTTGTGTTCACCCTGACATGCTGGAAAATGGCTGGGAGTTTAAAAAAGACGAGGCATTTGATGATGCCAACGTGGCCATAGGAGATCCACTTCATCATTTTGATTTTGCCCACCAGTTGTATACCAAAGCTCAACCAGACTACAGCGGAAGAGTGACGGTTCCCATACTTTGGGACAAAGAGAAAGAAACCATAGTGTCCAACGAGTCGGCTGACATCATTCGCATTTTTAACCGTGCTTTTAACGATCTAACCGGCAACCAGCTGGATTTCTATCCTGCGGACAAGGCGGCAGAAATAGACGAGTTAAATGAGCGAATTTACCATACAGTAAATAACGGCGTTTATAAGTCCGGATTCGCCACCACACAAACCGCCTACGAAGAGGCTTTAGTGCCCCTGTTTGAAACACTGGATTTCTTGGAGCACTTACTCACACAAAGACGCTACTTGCTAGGCGAAGAACAAACGGAGGCGGATTGGCGTTTGTTCACCACCTTGATACGGTTTGATGCGGTGTATTTTGGCCACTTTAAATGCAACTTAAAAAGAATCCTTGATTATCCCCATATCAACGCCTATCTAAAACGCTTACATGACGTACCCGGCATTGCCGAAACGATCAATTTCCAACACATTAAACGTCATTATTACTTTAGTCACAAAACCATTAATCCAACTCAAATCGTGCCAGTAGGACCTGATCACTTGTTTAATTAAGATGTCACATTTGAGGTAAGCAATCGTGGCAAACTAAAGGAGACTGCACTAGAGTCTATGAATGTGGGTCTTTTTTGAGGATAATAGGCCCACAATTACTCGCCTTCTATGCGTCGCTGTTTGCTGATCCTAGAACGCACACGATGAATTTTCGACATTTGTGGTTATTTATGGAAAAAAAAATACTTTGGGCCATCTCTATCATCTTGATACTCATATTGTGGATCAAAGCGGGTCCCTTTAAAGACGATACCAATGGCAGTGAGTCAAGCTCAAATGAGCTTTACAGCGATGCCACAGAAGATGAAAAGAAATACTACAAGTCGCACCCGATTAAAACGCCACGACCAGACTTCGCTGCCATTGCAGACATCGGTGAGCGTAAAAGTGCTTTTTTTAGTTACTTGACCCCTTTCGTCAATGAAAAAAACAACCTAATTCTCAAGGATAGGACTCGCCTAACGTCCTTGATGGACAGCAACAAAGCGCTGTCTAGTAAGGATAAGAAGTGGGTTTCAATGCTGCGCAAAGATTATCGCCTCGAACAACTCGAGAGCTATACAAAAGAAGATTTATCTGAGTTACTCGATCGTCTGGATATCATTCCTGTCTCCTTGGTACTGGCCCAAGCGGCGAACGAATCAGCTTGGGGCATGTCACGGTTTGCAACCGAAGGGAATAATTTTTTCGGTCAGTGGTGTTTTAGAAAAGGTTGTGGCCTAGTACCAGAATCTCGCGATAGCGATGCAGACCATGAGGTACGTAAGTTTAAAGACCCTCGTGAATCTGTTTTTGCCTACATTGATAACTTGAACACCAATAATGCCTACAAAGAATTGAGAGCAACTCGCTCTCAATTGCGCACGAATAATGAAGAAATTACCGGGCTCGCACTGGTGGGTGACTTGCAGCGCTACTCTGAAAGGGGTCAAGATTATGTGGAAGAAATCGCTGGGCTGATTAACTACAACAAATTGTGGCGATTTAATCGCTACCAGCCGTCACCTGAAATATAATAATCATCAATATACTCTTAAATCGCCTGATGTGGGGTGGCTAACCGCCCCCCCCTTCATTACAATATCCCATTCTTTTTTTCCCACTCATAAAACGAGGAAATTCAATTGGCCCGTTTACCTGTAATTGTTGGCTTTGGCGGAATCAATTCGGCTGGTCGTACTTCTTCACATCAAGCCTACCGCCGTATTGTTTTTGATCTGCTTCCAGAATCAGTCCAACAGGATGTTTTACTTGATCTCGCAACGATCACAAACATGGCTGAACATAAAAACGGCCTTTGGTATACCAACAGTGGGGAAGCATTAGATGCAGCAGCCCTAGTGGAAGGTATTGGTGATTCCTTGCTTGCTCGGACCTTAATTCGACGCATTCACCCCAGTTTGTTTGATGTTGACCATGTGGTGCTGCACAAGTCCACTACCTTGCACGCAGGTCAAGACAGTGAAAAGCTCAGTTTTACGATAAAAACGCGGTCTTTACCCAGCGATCGCCCGACAAACTGGCAAGTAAAAGCCTTGTCAGACAGCGTCAGCGAAGTCACTGTTGATGGTAACTTAGAGACCTTTATTAAGGATACTAAACCCCTTTCCGTAAAAGCAGCGGGACAACTGCCAACGGGGTTTGATCCATCAAAACTCTACCAAAGCCGTAACCATCCCCGTGGATTACAAATGACCATTTACGGCGCCTCCGACGCTGTAAAAAGCAGTGGTATTGATTGGGAAGTGATTCGTAGCAAGGTAGCGCCAGATCAAATCGCCGTTTATGCCGCTAACTCGATTGGACAAATGGACGACCTTGGTTTTGGAGGCATGCTAAAATCGGCCCTCATGGGCAAGCGCACAACCTCAAAGCACCTTCCTCTTGGCTATGCACAAATGCCTGCGGATTTTGTAAACGCTTATATTCTAGGCAGTGTTGGTAACGTTGGTACGTCAATCGGCGCTTGCGCGACCTACTTCTTTAACCTAGAAAAAGCCATTGAAGGCATTAAGTCGGGGAAATTTCGTGTTGCCATGGTGGGTGGCAGTGATGCGCCTATCACGCCAGAAATCATAGAAGGTTTTAGAACCATGGGAGCGCTGGCTGAAGACGCAGCGCTGCTTGCTCTGGATCAAATCACAAACCAAGACGAGCCGGACCACACTCGCAGCTGTCGACCCTTTGCTCAAAATTGCGGTTTTACCATTGGTGAATCCAGCCAATGGACACTCTTGATGGACGATGAGCTTGCCATTGAGTTAGGTGCCGAGATATTTGGAGCCATACCAGCGGTATTTTCTTACGCTGACGGCCATAAAAAGTCCATATCAGCACCTGGTATAGGTAATTACCTGACCATGAGCAAGGCCATGGCTTATCTTCAAAACATCATAGGAAATGATGGCCTAACCCAGCGAACCTTTATTCAAGCTCACGGCACAAGTACGCCACAAAACCGCATTACGGAATCACACGTACTCAGCCAAGCCGCAACTAGCTTTGGTGCCACAGGCATTCCAGTTGTAGCAATGAAAGCTTTTCTTGGTCATTCTCAGGGCACTGCGGGTGGAGATCAACTGCATTTATCCTTGGGTGTTTGGAAAGACGGTATACTGCCCGGCATTACGACATCTCATGCTATCGCTGAAGACGTTTACCAAGAAGGCTTGAAATTCCAACTCAAGCACCAAACCTACGGGAAAGACTATTTCGACGCCGCATTGCTTAATTCAAAGGGCTTTGGCGGCAACAACGCTACGGCGGTTTTGTTGTCTCCAAACCAGACAATGAAAATGCTCAAAAAACGTTATAGTGTTGAAGCTCTTGAGGCCTACCAAGCGAAAAACGCAGAGGTGGTTGCCGTCGCAGAAGACTACAATCAGGCCGCAATTCGTGGTGAAATATTGCCAACCTACAAATTTGGTTTTAACGTTCTAGGCGGTGAAGAGCTGACTATTTCAGATACCGAAATTCATCTACCAGGTTACGACCTTCCCGTCGATTTAAACCTTGAAAATGAATTTAGCGACTTAAAATAAGTCGCTAAATTCATTGGCTAATACCGAGTGGTATATCAGGTATTAGCCAATTCTTTTTGTAGAAAATCTAGTAACAACTGCACTTTTCTCGACATGAGCTTACGTTGCGGATAGATCGCATGAAAGCAAATCTCGTACCCCTTATAACTTGGCAAAAGGTCGACCAACTCCCCTCTCTCAATGTGTTTTTCCACCAGAAAATCAGGCTGATAAATCACCCCTAATCCCGCCAAAGCAAAACGCACTAAAGCTCCACCGTTGTTCACTTTAAAGCGACCAGTCACGGTTATATTTTTAGTCTCTCCCTGCGCGTCAATCAGCGACCATCGGTCGGGAATGGCAGAATTGCTATACAAAAGACAAGAATGACTTTTTAAGTCATCAAGACCCTGTGGCATCCCATGAACAGCCACATAGTCAGGCGAAGCACACACATACCCTTTGCCATAGCAAAGGGGACGAGCAACGAATTGATCACCACCCAAATCCCCCCCTCGAATGGCAACATCAACTCCAGACTCTGTCATATCCACTCTCTTGTCACTAAAATCTACATCGAATTCAATATCAGGATACAAGCGTGAAAAGCAATCTAATAAAGGGACGATATGAGACAACCCGAAATCCATAGGAACACTGATCTTTAGTAAACCTTTAGGTTTTTGTACTAACTCCCCCATGTCACTTTCAGCTTCTTCAACAGCATCCAGTATCGCAATACAATGTTGATAATATTTTCGGCCAGCATGGGTGATACTGATATTACGAGTGTTTCTTTGGAGTAATTTCGTCCCTAACTCCTCTTCTATCGAGTTAACAAAACGTGTCACCATAGGACGGGAAATACCGAGTGAATCGCTCGCTACCTTAAAGCTTTCAGCCTCGTAAACACGGCAAAATACCTTCATTGCTTGAAACTTATCCACACATTTACCCTATAAATTAAAAATAATGATTAGATAGAATTGTTCTATACGGAATAAGACTAGCCTTAAGATTATTTCTTTAAAGTTAATATTGAATTGTATTTTAAGGTAATTATTTATCAAATGAAAAGAGTTAAACTAATTTCATGTTTAATCATCCATAAAGGACGTTATTATGAAAATCATTACTCTGCTTTCCCTTGGTCTTGCCTCTACGATCGCTGTTGCTGCTGACTACAAAGTTGACCCAGCTCACTCTGCGGTCACTTTCGAAGTGGGCCACCTTGGCGTTAGTACCACTCCAGGACGTTTTAACGAAATGGAAGGCAATTATTCCTACTCTGACGATGGCAAAACCGGCGAAGTGTCTTTCGTGATTCAATCCGCCAGTATTGACACTAACCACGAAGCACGTGACAAACATTTGCGCAGCCCAGATTTTCTTAACGTAAAACAGTTTCCAACATTAACCTTCAAAAGCACGTCTTTTGACGGCGAGAAACTGGTAGGGGATTTAACCCTGCATGGCGTGACTAAAACCGTTACTTTTGATGTGGAAAAAATTGGCGAAGGCACAGATCCTTGGGGTGGCTACCGCTCTGGTTTTGAAGCCAGCACGGAAATCAATCGCAGTGACTTTGGTATTACCTACTTCATCCCAGGTGTGTCCGATAAAACAGACATCACGGTTTACGTCGAAGGCATTCGTCAGTAATCGTTTATTACAGGCGCTTAAAAGCGCTTTTTAAACCAAAACCTAAGTCAATATTGCAGTCAAAATAGGAAAAGCACCGTGTACGATCAAGCTAGCAATACCAATATTATTATGTTGTTAAACACAGCAATTTACCCCTTTATTGCTGCGTTAATAACCAGTTTCATTGTTAGCCGACTGGCGCGCGGGGCTTCCTTACTTGGCGGCTTTGCTGGCTTCGCTGTTGGGCTTGGCCTGGTACACCCAGGCCTGAGTTTCCCACCCAACCAAGCCATTGATTACTACTCAATGTGTATCCTGATCGCCATTATTGTATGGGGATGCTTAACGCTGGGTAAGGCCTCTGCGGCTTTAAACGTCGTCGTTTTAGCACTGTTTAGTGGCTCTTTTTACCTTCTACTCAATCCAGTACTGACACATTCTGGCATGGTAGTTAGCCTTAGCTGGGCGGTCGCGTGCGGCTTGACGGTCTCTTTTTATTATCTCATTCTGAATAAAACAAAAAATTCAGAGACATTCCAAACCGAAGGTCAACGTCGCTTTTACAAACAAATTCCATTTATTGGGTTCGTGATAGTTGCAGGCGGTGCTGCCCCAGTCGTATCGATTGGAGGAAGCCTATTAATTGGACAACTCTTAGGGGTTTTTAGTGCAGCCTTATCTGGCTACCTTGTTATTAATTACTTCACACAGGCACTCAACGACAAGGCAAGCAATGCAGCACAGAGCGCTGCCCTATTACTGATCTTAGGCGGTTTACTGACACAGAGTCATGTACTTGCCGACATCCCTCTGTATGTCACTTTGATGTTTGTGGCAAACGCATTTGTTACTCCCGTCATCATGACCCTAAGTAACAAATTGAAACACATTTTAATTGGCCAACTGATGTTTACCGTAGCAACAAGCGGCTTAAGTTTGTGGCTGGTATGGCCTGCAGGCAGCTTATATTAATAGACCATAAGAGATGATTTTTAGGGGGGATTACCCCCTGAAAATTGAACGTGAAGGTTGCCACAGAGGCAAAATAATCGCCGCTATAAGGCAATTCACTATACCGAAGGAAAGCAAATAGAAAACCTCTATTTGGTTCAAATCTAGATGCAAACTGACAAAAACAGCGTTAGGAAAAAAGATAAATAACCAAGTACCCACCACGAGAGAAAAACGACCGATACCAGACAGCCCTTTCGCTTTTACCAACAACCATGCAGTAAACATTAAGTACGCGATAACAGAAAGGGGGAAAACCGTCATAACAGCGACAGAAGGTATGTTTGTTCCCTGCTCTGATGACAAGCGCCCCAAAAACTCGATGGGCGTAGAAGCATACCAGAGCACACCCACCAACATCTGAAGGATAAAAGCGAACACGACAGCCTTGTAATTTATTTTGTACACACCTACCTCAACTATTCATTAAATCCAATTGACTATGGGCTTTTACTGGCCTGACAAAGCTGTTTTACTAGCGTTCGCAACTTAGAGCGCCAAGGACGTTGTTTTATACCAAAATGATTAAATACCCTACGGCATGACAAAGATTGGCGTTTCATGATGGTAATATCATCGATTTGGAGAAATGAATCCGTAATCACTTCCACATCAACTTGCTCTTTTGGATTAAATTGACTGGATGTAGCAACAATCGCTTCAACCAAACCAACCCAACTGATTTCTTCTGCGCAGCAATAATGATAAATGCCCGTATTTTGAGAGCCATAATGCCCTTGATTCACCATGGAGAGCACCACGCGACTTAAATCAGACACAGGAGTTGGGCTGCCTATCAAATCGTCCTTATAAGCCAGATTAACACCATCTTGGATCAAACCCAGCGTTCGACAAACAAAATCGTCACCCTTACCACTAAAAAGCCAGCCAGTTCGCAGCACAATATTGTCAGGATTACTCAACACTATGGATTCTGTTTTAACCAAAGCTAGTGCGTAAGGATCAGTACTGTCTGGAGTATCCGTCTCGGCATAAGGTGCATCCTTACTGCCCGAAAATACTCTTGCGCTACTAATCATGATCAGAGGTTTGCCCGTCTGCTTACTTAAATACTCTAGCGTTGATTGAAACTTACCGTAGTTGTCTTGAAGGGCAAGTCGTAGACTCAAGGCATCAATCACCACATCGTACTTTATGGCCTCCAGCTGAGGCAGCTGATTCCGATCAAGCAACATAGATTCATCAGGGCAAACCCATTCAAACCCAGGCTTGCCTTCAGAAAATGACAACAGAGACGAGCCGACTTCGGTATTACTCCCCAGCAATAAAACACGAATAGGAGCATTGATATCTTGTGAATTGTTCAAAGTAAATCCTCATTCCACTTAGGAAAAACACTTAGCAGGTTTTCATAGGCCTGACGTGTGACCTGATCGACATCTTCTTCTCTTATGTTGGCAATGTGCTGCACAATACAAGGAAGAGACAAGGGGGTATTTGTCTGCCCCTGAAAACCACTGATTGGCATATCAGGCGAATCCGTTTCAAGCACATAGTCTCTAGCGTCTAAAGACGCCAGTACGCGATGCGCTTTTTTGGCCCGAGGATACGTCACAGTACCGCCAATGCCCAACACAAAACCCAGCGCGGTGAATCGCTTGGCCTGTTCAAGGCTGCCATTAAAAGCATGAACAATACCGCCCCTATCAAAACCACCTTGCCGTAAGCACTTTAATACCAAATCATAACTCTTTCTTGCGTGCAATATAACAGGCAATCGTAACATCTTAGCCACACTGAGCTGGCGCAATAAATACGCCTTCTGAATATCCATATCAACCGCTCCCGGCCAACAGTCCAGACCGATTTCACCGACCGCCATAACACGCTCAGTGTCACACTGTTCAGCGAGCCCATCTATCTGCTTCAAAGTGGCTTCTCGCAAAAAGTACGGATGCAAACCATAAGCAACACGCCAAGTCGGATAACGCTTAACCAAATGATTAATCTTCCCCCAACTCTCGAACCGCGTGGCAGGCACCAAAAAACCCGACACACCTTGCTCGGCACATCGAACCATTAGTTCATCACGCTGGCCATCGAAAACGGCTAAGTCAAGATGGCAGTGGCTATCAATTAACATAGAAAAAACATACGCTTATAGTTTATTCAACAACATCGCCCTAAAACGACATCACTACTCACCTTAAAAACACAATCACTACTTACCTTAAAAACAAAAAAAGCCGTGCAAACGCACAGCTTTTTGTGAACGAGTATTTGTATACTAGAGAGACGGGCCTGCCTTGACAATACTCTCTGACACAGAATCAAACTTCTTGAAGTTTTCAACAAACTGAGAAATTAAGTTTTTCGCTTGTGCTTGATAAGCCGCTTGATCAGACCATGTTTTACGTGGATTCAACAACGCAGTATCAACACCAGGCACCTGTGTTGGCACATCTAAGTTCACATCATCCAAGTGCTCTGTCTCAGCGCCAATAAGGGCACCAGACTGTATAGCCGCAATCACTGCACGAGTTGTTGGAATGCTGAATCGCTTGCCGCCTTGACCATGTGCACCGCCGGTCCATCCAGTATTAACCAGATACACCTTGCTGCCAAACTCTTCAATACGCTTGATCAATAGATCCGCATAAACATCGGCAGAACGCGGGAAGAAAGGCGCACCGAAACAGGTAGAGAACGTCGATTTGATACCCGTTCCAGCACCCATTTCCGTAGAACCAACCAAGGCTGTGTAACCACTCAAGAAATGGTAAGCCGCGGCTTCTTTTGTCAAGATTGAAACTGGCGGTAATACTCCTGTTAAATCGCACGTCAAAAAGATAATAGCGTTTGGTTCCCCAGCGCGGTTATCCGCTGCACGTTTTTCAATGTGCTCACGAGGGTACCCTGCGCGGCCATTTTGAGTCAGTGACGTGTCCGTGTAATCGGCAACACGCGTATTCGCATCTAACACGACGTTTTCAACAATGGTACCAAACTTGATCGCATCCCAAATGATAGGCTCGTTCTTCTGAGACAAATCGATGGTTTTAGCGTAACAACCGCCTTCGATGTTAAATACAGTATCTTTGCCCCAACCGTGCTCATCATCGCCAATCAGGAAACGCTCTGGATCAGCCGATAGAGTCGTTTTACCCGTCCCTGACAAACCAAAGAATAAAGTCACGTCACCTTCTGTTCCGACGTTCGCGGCACAATGCATCGGTAATACGTCATGAGCGGGCAATAAATAGTTTTGCACAGAGAACATGGCTTTTTTCATCTCACCAGCGTAACGCATACCCGCGATAAGCACTTTACGCTCAGCAAAGTTTAGAATCACGCAGCCATCGGAGTTAGTGCAATCACGATCAGGCTCACAAACAAAATCTGGCGCATTCAGAATTTGCCATTCAGATTTATCTGATGGGTTATATATATCAGGACGAATGAATAGATTACGACCAAACAAATGATGCCATGCCGTCTCAGTACGCATCACAACAGGCAAATAGTATTCGTCGCCCGCCCCCACATGAATGTGAGAAACATAAGACTCTTTGCCATTAAGATAAGCAGATACACGGTCCCACAACGGTGCAAACTTTTCTTCTGGGAAGGGGCGATTTACCGGCCCCCAATGAATACTGTCTTTGCTAGATGCCTCTTCCACAATGAAGCGATCCATAGGTGAGCGTCCGGTGCGAGCTCCTGTTTCAACGACTAAAGCGCCATTGTCTGCAAGAACACCTTCGCCGTTTTGCAAAGCCTTTTCGACGAGTTGCGGCGTCGTTAAATTTGAGTGAACAATGGTTACGTCTGATGCGGCGTTCATGTTGCTTAATCCTCTGAACTATAAAAAGATTGTCTGATGTTTTTTTATTATTATGATGAAGTTTTTCCAGTAATAAACATGTTAACAAAACAATCTAAGAAAACATATTGTTATAACTATATGTTATTTTATTACCATTTTGAAACTTTATTATAAAATATAAAGCATTGATATTATTGGTATTTTCAAAAATACACCAAGAAAAAACACCAATTTAACCTCGATCTAGAGGTTAAATTAAGAGCCTTTTTGGTAGTTTTTTTTCTTTCTTGTTATCTTTATACAATCTGGGATTTTTTTCACAAACTCATCAGATAAAAATGCCATTAGCCCATTTCGCTGCATTCATTTAGAAAAGCGGCAAACGCCTAGGTTTTAAGCAAAAAAACCGAATATTTTGTTTTTTCTTCACCTTAAAAGGTCCTGAAAAATTCTGCTTCGTGGTAAGATTCTTACTTTAATTCCCCCCCGTTTTCAGAAGGTTGATCGATATTTATGTTAAACACAAATCAGAACTGCAATATTGGATTTGTCGGCTTGGGTGTCATGGGTAAAAGCTTGGCTTTAAATTTAGCCGACCACGGCTACCGAGTTGCAGGCTTTGATCTTGACACGCATAAAATACAAGACGTTTTAAATACCGAGGCCGCCGAACGCATAGACCCTAGCGCAGAAGCCCGCATTATTGGCTGTTCTGACATGAAAGAAATGCTTTCCCATCTTGTCAAACCTCGCGTTATTGTTGTACTTGTGCCAGCCGGCAAACCGGTTGATGCCGTTTGCCAGAGTTTAATCGAAGCAGGCTTAGAAGCTGACGACATTGTGGTTGATTGTGGAAACAGTCAATGGACAGACACTATTCGTCGCGAGGCGGAATACAAAGAAAAATTCAAATTCTTTGGCACCGCCGTATCAGGTGGCGAGGTCGGTGCACGTTTCGGCCCATCTCTCATGCCCGGTGGCGATGCTAATTCCTGGAAATACCTACAACCCATGTGGGAAGCGGTCGCCGCTAAAGTTGATAAAAATGGTAAGCCGATCGAAAGCAACACACCGGGCAAACCGGTTACTGAAGGCGAGCCATGCACCGCGTATCTAGGGCCAAATGGCGCAGGCCACTACGTCAAAATGGTACACAATGGTATTGAGTACGCGGACATGCAGCTTATTTGTGAAGCCTACCACTTGCTGCGCTCTTTATTAGGTTACGAACCGGAAGAAATTGGTAAATTGTTTGAAAAATGGAATCAGGGTGTACTAAATAGTTACCTCGTTGAAATCAGTGCTGACATTCTTCAACAATACGACCAAAAAACCGGTGCACCACTTGTTGATATGATTCTTGATAGCGCTGGGCAAAAAGGTACAGGCCGTTGGACGTCTATCAGCGCAACACAAATGGGTGTACCAGCGGGCATCATCAGCGAATCCGTTTATGCTCGTGCATTGAGCACTCTAACGGGCGAGCGAGAGTTGGCCGCAGGCAAGCTTACCGCTGACGTGGAAAGCGGTGAAATAGCCGCCGAAGACGTGGAAAAAGCCATTGAAGAGGCACTCTACTGTGCAAAAATCTGTGCTTATGCACAAGGTTTCCAGATCATGCGCGCCGCTCAAAAAGAATATGATTGGACATTTAACTTCAGTGATATAGCGAAAATTTGGCGCGGTGGCTGCATCATTCGAGCCTCTTTCTTACAAAAGATCGCTGATGCGTTTGATGAGAATCACGAGCTTGAAAACCTGTTATTGAGCGATTACTTCGCTGATGCTATGGCGAAAAAACAAACAGGTTTGCGTAAAGCCGTTGTGCTTGCCGCACAATCAGGTATTCCTACTCCGTCGTTCTTCTCCGCCTTGGCGTATTTTGACGGCTACCGCTCTGACGTATTGCCCGCTAACTTATTGCAAGCACAGCGCGATTACTTTGGCGCACACACCTATGAACGAGTTGATGCAGAACCAGGGCAGAAATTCCACACGTTTTGGCAAGAAGAAGGTCGACCTGAGCGTAAAGCTTAATCTCGATCTCTGCTGAAGAAGTACAAAGAACGCTGGCTTAGACAATAAGCCAGCGTTTTTTTATTTCATCTTCTTTTCCATTGAAGTCAGCATACCCCTGAGCATACCCAACTCCTGCTGATCTAACCGCGAACGCTGAAATAAGCGACGAAAACGCGTCATGACCTGCATGGGCATTTCAGGATCGAGAAATTCGGTTTGTACTAACACTTTTTCAAGATGCTCTAGTAGATAATCAATTTGCGCGACATTCGCCGCAGGCACATCCCACTTGCTGGCCACTACGGGGGCGTCTTTCATCAGTAAAGACTTCATACGCAACTCGTAGGCGATTACTTGCACAGCAGCACCTAAATTTAAAGAGCTAAAGCTTTCAACAGAAGGAATGTGCACGTGATAATTACAACGTTGCAACTCTTCATTGGTCAAGCCACGGTCTTCTCTACCAAACACAAACGCTGTTACCAACCCTTCGTCAAACACCAAATCTGCCGCCTGTCTTGGATCGACCAAAGGCCAAGGAATATTTCGCTCTCTGGCGCTGGTTCCAATCACCAGCTGACAATCTGCTAAAGCCTCTTCTAAAGTAGACACCACGACAGCATTGTCCAATATATCGGTTGCCCCCGAAGCTCGACTGATTGCTTCATCACTGGGGTAGTCTTTTGGCGCAACCAGATAAAGATCAGCTAACCCCATATTTTTCATAGCACGAGCCGCAGCACCTATGTTGCCAGGATGCGATGTATTAACGAGAACAATTCTTACAGTATTTTGCATGTTATGGGGTACCCATTTAAACGGTCGAACTTTAGTGATAAAAAACTCAAGCATCTTAACAGATATTTATCACAAAGCCCTATATTGGTTAGTTTTTCACCAAAACTTCACTAGCAAAATCCACGCTGTTACGCTAGAATCCGCGCTCTTATTTAGGCTCTCGGTTTGATCTTGCATTTTGCTCAGGTGAAACGGAGACAGCTCGCTCTTTAACACTTTATTTGGCAACTTATCGTCTTATGACGGTATGTGCATTTTAATGACGGAATAATTGACGGTAAATTATGCAACCTAGAATCAATGTCGCACTTAAAGCAGCCCGTGCTGCTGCAGAATACATAGTTCACTCACAAGAGAAGCTTCTCTTTGACAAAGAGCAAGGCCAATCGGCAGAACAAGTTTATAGCACCGTTTGCTCTGGTGCAGAACGCAGCATTGTTTACCACCTTGAAAAAGCCTACCCAGCAGACACCATTACGACTCGCCTTCAAGGCACAGTCCAAAATGGCAGCGAAGGGGAATGGATCATTGATGCCATCCAAGGACAGCACTTGTTTTCTCGCGGCCTAACAGGCAACGTGATCACCATGAGCTACCTAGTTGCCGGTAAAGTCGAGCACGCTCTTGTGCTTAATCCTCACACTAAAGACGAGTTTTACGCCAGTAAAGGTCGTGGTGCTTATCTAAACAACTCACGTATTCGTACCAGTTCAGCTCGTACTCTTGACAAAGCAACGGTCGCGGCTCAATTTCCAGCCACAGATCGCTTGGCACCTTTTGCGTCTGGCCAATTTGCCATCCTTAGCGAACTTGCAGATCAAGGCGCTCGAGTGATGATGCAAGACGCTCCTGCCCTGATGCTAGCCAACGTAGCCGCAGGCCGTCTTGATGCCGCTTGGGGTATCAAATTGCAAGAATGGGAAGTTCAAGCGCCGTTATTTATTGCAAAAGAAGCTGGTTGCTTATTCGCTGGCTTTGATGGCTCACCTAGCGTTGCTAAAGGCGATCTGCTCTGCGCAGCGCCACGCCTGTTTAAAGTGCTATTACCTGTTCTTAACAAACACCTTAATTAAGAACATAAAGCGCTTTCATTTCATGCACTTTCGCTTTCAGTGCAGTCTGAGATAAAGACAAAAAAAGGACGCTTTCCACTTAGGATAGCGTCCTTTTTTATTGACCTAATGCACTGATATTTCAGCCTTATTCAGTACTCACAGGTGTTTAGCCTTACTGGTGTTTAATGTTTGTGATGGCTGTGTTCATGATGGTGATGATGCAGATCATCTTCATCAAAATGGCTATGGTCTGGCGCGCTTTCACCGGGGTAATACAAACCTATGTCTTGACGAATTTCATCCAGTGTCGCAATCAATTCAAGACTGTCTTGCCAGCTGTGATTAGGGCTCTGAAATACCCCTTCTTCTAAGCATCGGTTTACCTCATCCACTTCGAATTGGTAACCATTGCCAGGAAAATCGAACTCCACAGCTCGCTCTTTGTTGTCTGCCGTCACAATTCGACACGATTTGGCTTTGAACCATTCAGAGTCTATTTCAATATAGCCTTTAGAGCCTGACAAGATCGCACGATTAGGGTTATGAGAAATCAGTGAGGCATCCAAAGAAGCAAGCTGTCCAGCTTCCCAGCCCAGTAAAATCTGTTCGAATAAATCAACGTCTGTGTCCCCAATCACCGCTTGGTTTTGCACAAAATCGGGTTTCCCGAAAAAGAGCTGCGCCAAAAAAACAGGGTAAATACCAATATCCAACAAGGCACCACCACCCAACTCGAGATTCAGCAGACGATGATTTGGACCCGTGGGTGCCAAGGTATTAAAACTGGCTTGGATGCTATTTAAATTACCAATTTCGCCTTCTTCAACCCAGTCAATCACTTGTTCAATCACGGGGTTAAAGCGTGTCCACATGGCTTCCATAACAAACACTTCGTGCTTTAAAGCCAAATCGTAAAGCTCTTTAGACTGCTCATAATTGATGGTAAAGGGTTTTTCACACAACACAGCTTTGCCTGCCAAAATACACGCTTTCGTCAATCCATAATGGTAAACATGAGGGGTTGCGATATAGATAACATCCACTTCGTTGCTGTTGATTAGCGAAAAGTAATCAAAGAAAGCCAATTCAATATCAAACTCGGCAGAAAACTGATCGGCCGACGCCTTATTGCGAGAAGCCACAGCACGAAGCTCACCCCCTTTGACGTGACAAAAATCACTCGCAAATGCACGCGCGATTTGACCTGTACCAATAATACCCCAGCGTATTGTCTTCATAAGACTTTCCTCTCCCATAGACACCATCAATTGCATTTGAGCTTGAATCGCCAAATACACCCAAAAAAAGCGCCCTAAGTCTGACGCTTAAGCCGCTTATAGTCCACTTTCATTTTCAAGTTCGTTGATGCGTTTTTGCAGCGCGTTTACCTTCGCTTCTAATTCAACAATACGCGCTTTAAGATACTGTGTTTGTTCAAGTTCTTGTTGATCGAGGTGGTCTGAATCTAAGGCATGAGACGGAGGGCGAACGGACTCGGTACAGAAACACTCCTGATAGCGCTGTTCGCGTTTACCAGGCTCTCTTGGCAAGGGATTAACATAAGGGCCGCCCACCTTATTCTGAAGCGACTGCAGAGCCGCTGAGACCTCATCTAAGGAGTCAAAACGGTGCAAGCGTCCGCTTCTTGACCTAAGCTCACCTGGCGTCTGAGCGCCGCGTAAAAACAACAAACACACAATGGCTGTTTCAGCGGGTGTAAATTGCAAATCCGAAAACTCCGTATTACAAAATCGATGCTGATACTTACTAATACGGCTGTGGGAACCGGACACTTCCACCACCAAGCCTCGGTCAAAGAGACTGTCTACGGCCTGTTGAACATCGCTCTCAGACAACTGCGTCACGGGTTCTCGGTTAGACTTTTGGTTACAGGCGTTAACAAGCGCATTCAAGCTAAGTGGATACTGATCCGGTGTCGTGACCTCTTTTTCCATCAGACAACCAATAACACGCATTTCATTAAAGCTTATTTCGTAATAACTCATAAAGTGCCCTTTAATCTATTCGTTTTTAACGATGCTTTCCAAACCGTTTGAAAGGCATCACCAAGACCTCTTTAAATGAGGCTGGTTGATACGTTTTAGTATCAGGCATACCTATCTTTAAATGTTCATCCCCTTCCAAAGCCCGCACTCGTTTCGTATTAAAAAATTCATCCCAAATACTTAAAAAGAACCCAAAATTACTGTTTGCTTCTCGATCTACCCGCGAGTGATGGATACGATGTAAATCGGGCGTCACCAGTATTCGCTGTACCCAAGACTCTGTTTTGGCCGGCAACCTAGCGTTGGTGTGATTAAACATTGCCGCCGCGTTTAACAAAATATCAAACGCCAGTATCGCCTCCAACGGTATTCCGAATAACCAAACAGCCAACGCCTTGATACCCAAAGACAGAACAATCTCAACAGGGTGAAACCGTACCGCCGAGCTAACATCCAATTCAGGGTCAGAATGGTGAACACGATGAATGCGCCACAACAAAGGCACACGATGAAACAGTCTGTGCTGCCAATAAATCAGACAGTCCAATAAAAAAATACTCAGTATAAAGGTCAACCAAAAGGGCAAATCCACCACGGCAAACAAGCCGAAACCTTGACTCATTAAAGCCAAAAGAGACAGCAACAAGGGCTGAACGAGGCGCACACAGACCGCCCCTAATACCAATAAAGCAATATTATGACGCCAACGCTGGCGCCACTGTACCAAAGCGCCCCTAGGCCGGTAGTATTGCCACGCCAATAAGGCGCTAAACACCACCAAAAACACACCAAATCTCAGGGTAAAATCAATCACATCAAACCCTGCGTGATGAGCGCGTTTTCGATGCGTGTCATCGCATCTTCCAACACGGATCGAGGGCAACCAAAATTCAAACGCACAAACTTCTCATTGCCAAAGTCTTTGCCATCAGACACGCCCACTCCAGCGTCTAAAAAGAATCGATGCGGGTCTTTTAAACCCAACGCAGAAACGTCGATCCAAGCCAGATAAGTGGCTTCTAAATGCGCCATTTTCATGGGAGTCTTTGCTATTCTAGCCGCCAAAAAATCTCGATTTTCCTTGAGATAAATGAGCAAAGCTTGATGCCACGTCTGACCTTCTTGATACGCGGCTGTAGCCGCGGTCAAGCCCAACATGCTCGGTGAAGGAATCAAGCCTGCTTTCTCGTCATTGAACGCCTGACGTAATGCCGCATTTTCAATCACCGCAAAGGCGTAGCCTAAACCGGCAATATTAAACGTCTTGCTAGGCGCCATTAAGGTAATAGTACGATTGGCCGCGTCCTGATTTAGACTGGCGAAGGGAATATGTAGCACATCATCTAAAATTAAATCACAGTGAATCTCGTCACTGACAACGACAAGATCATACTTCTCTGCCAAGGCATGGATGCGTGATAATTCCGCTTTGGTGTACACGGTACCACCCGGATTGTGCGGATTACACAATAGAATCATTTTGCTTTTTGGGTCCGCACAAGCCGATTCAAACTGCGCCATATCAGGCACCCAACGCCCTTCTTCTAAACACATATTTACACGCAGCAACTGACGCTTCGCCGCAAGGGGCGCTTTATTCAAATGGTAATAAACCGGTCCAGGCACCACAATCCCATCGCCCTCGCTTGAGAAGACGCGGACACTCAAATGCAAGGCACACACCAAACCAGGAAGGTGCACTAAATGTCCCCCAGACACCGACCAGTGATAACGGCTTTGTAAATGCGACTGAATGGCGCTTACCAAAGCGCTAGATGGATGAGTATAGCCAAACACGCCATCCTCAACTCGTTGATTTAAAGCCATTTTAATGGAAGGTGGTGAATCGAAATCCATATCAGCTACCCACATAGGAAGCACGTCTTTAGGGTACTTTGACCACTTGTCACTGCTCATTTGAGAACGATCGATCACGCGATCGAACGCTTGGGATATATCGTCCATTTACTCACACTCCAGCCATGTATTTACTTTATAATTAACACAACCCTAGCAATTAACTCCAGCTATTTTGATGAACCCAATACAAACAAAGTAGGTACGCGAAAAAATGAAATCTGGTGCAATATTGTGTCTAAATAAACACGCTTTTTGCCCCAAACCGACAACCATACCCCGAAAATAAATTGAAATTTTTTTAAATCACTGTATTTCTCTTAAAATTCAATAACTTAAATTACTTAGAGTACTAAGTTATCGAATTGTCAAGGGTTGACCTAAATCATACAATCAGCCTAGTATAGTTTTCATTAAACGGCTGTTTAATAAAAAAGGACTCACCATGCCAAAAGTTGGAATGCCTGAAATACGTAAACCTCAGCTCATTGAGGCGGCCATTAGAGCCATAGACAAACACGGTTTTTCAGGTGCAACCGTTAGCATTATTGGTAAAAAAGCAGGGGTCTCACCCGCCATTATTAACCATTATTTTGGTGGTAAAGACGGGCTTTACGAAGCCACCATGCGCAGCCTAATTAAAGAATTTTTTGAAGATCTTCACAAAGAAATCGCCAATACCAAAGGGCAGTCTGCAAGGGACATCGTCATGGCTATTGTGAGGGCCAGTTTTAGTCAATCCCAAACGCATCCCCAAGTAGTCAAAACTTGGATGGGATTCTGGGCATCTGCGATGCATACACCGTCACTGTATCGATTACAAAACATGTATGCGAAACGTTTGCAAACCGCCTTAGTGTGTGCCTTGAAACAAGATTTTGATACCGCCCAAGCACGTGACATCGCTCTAACCGTCGCCGCACTCATCGACGGTATGTGGTTACGAGGATCATTGGCTGGCGGTATTAACAAACAAGAAGCCGCCGGACTTATTAGCAATTATTTAGACGCCGTATTTCGTGACGTGTCGAAATGATTTAGCGCAAAAATTAACGTAAAACGTTAACGCAAAAAAGTGCAACGCTTACAAAGATAACCTAGCCGTAACAGGCTAGTCTTAAAATGCAAGGGTTCACTCAGTGCTTGTACTAAGCATAAAAATCACTCATTTATTTTGAGTTCAAAAAAAAGAGGATAAAGATATGTTAAGCAAGATACAAAAAACCGCCGTCGCCCTCAGTGTGGCCAGTATTTCTGGATTCACTTTGGCAGCAGAATGCTCGACCGTACGTTTCTCAGACGTTGGTTGGACCGATATCACAGCAACCACCGCCGTGGTCAGTGAAATCAGCGAAGGCTTAGGTTACGAAACAAAAACTCAACTGCTCTCTGTTCCTGTTACCTACACATCACTTGCCAACAAGGATATTGATATCTTCCTAGGCAACTGGATGCCTACCATGCAAGCAGACATCGCGCCTTACTTAGAAGCAGGCACCGTTGAAGATCTAGGCCCTAACCTAGTCGGCGCTAAATACACGTTAGCCGTCAATAAATCCGCCTACGACGCTGGCGTTAAAACCTTTGCCGATATTGCAAAGTATCGCCGTGAGTTTTCCGGCCGTATTTATGGTATCGAGCCAGGCAATGACGGCAACCGCATCATTCAAGACATGATTGATTCTAATGCTTTTGATTTAGGCGACTTTCAAATTGTTGAGTCGAGTGAAGCAGGCATGTTGTCACAAGTCAGCCGCAACGCTCGTCGTGACAAATGGATCGCATTTCTAGGCTGGGCGCCACACCCTATGAACGCCAATTTTGAAATGGAATACCTGGCTGGCGGTGATGACTTCTTTGGTGCCAATTATGGTGGCGCAAATGTGCATACCAACGTTCGTAAAGGCTACCTACAAGAATGCCCAAACATGGGCAAATTGCTGACCAACCTTACTTTTACGCTGCCAATGGAAAACGAAATCATGGGCGCTATTTTAGACGACGGTAAAAAACCTGACATAGCAGCACGTGAATGGCTACAAGGCAACCCCGGTGTTCTTAATGAATGGCTCGAAGGCGTCACTACTCTTTCTGGTGATAATGGCTTAACAGCCGTGAAATCTCACCTAGGACTGTAATTTCCTCTTTTAGCACAACCACACCCTGCGCACAGTCCTAGCGCAGGGTGTCTCATTAAATCACCGGGAGAACACACATATGAATTGGCTGACGGATAATAAGATCCCTCTTGGCGCTTGGATGGAAAGCTTTGTCGATTGGCTAGTTTCTGCCGCTTCCGTATTCTTTGACCTCATTTCTATTACGTTGGAAACCATTATTTACACCTTGGTTGACTCCATTCTATGGGCTCATCCACTGGCGGTTATTGGCATCATTTTAATAGGTGTTTGGCTTTTACACCGCAATCTAGGCTTATTGGTATTTATTGCCTTATCTTTTCTGCTCATCATCAATATGGGCTATTGGGTAGAAACAATCCAAACGCTTGTACTGGTCGTTACCGCAACCGCAATCAGCGTATTGATTGGCGTGCCAATTGGTATTGCCGCAGCGCACCGTCCTTGGTTGTACACCATGTTGCGTCCCATTCTTGACTTGATGCAAACCATACCTACTTTTGTTTACCTGATTCCGACACTAATTTTATTCGGATTAGGCTATGTACCTGGATTAATCTCCACCATTATTTTTGCCATCGCCGCCCCTATTCGTCTGACGTATTTAGGCGTGAGTAAGGTCCCAAGTGAATTAGTTGAAGCTGGTTTGGCATTTGGCTGCACAAAATCAAAACTACTGTACAAAGTCGAGCTACCAGCGGCTATGCCAAACATCATGGCAGGCATCACACAATGTATCATGCTGTCACTTTCTATGGTGGTGGTTGCAGCGCTAGTCGGTGCAGATGGTCTAGGCAAACCCGTCATTAGAGCGCTGAATACCGTCAATATTTCACAAGGTTTTGAAGCAGGTGTCGCCATCGTACTGGTCGCCATCATGCTAGACCGTATTTGTAAATCACCATCCATGAAAAGTGAGGGTTAATTTATGTCTGTTGTCACCATAGAAAATGTTGATATCGTCTTCGGTAACAATCATGCAGAAACGCTTCCTTTAATGGACAAAGGTTACACGCGAGATCAAATCATTAGCGAAACTGGCGATGTGGTGGGCGTTCAAAATGCCAACATCGAAGTCAATGAGGGTGAAATCTGCGTACTCATGGGATTGTCTGGCTCAGGCAAATCCACCTTGCTACGCGCAATTAATGGTCTAAATAAAATTGCTCGTGGTCGCTGCCTTGTCAGAGACGGCGACACCATGGTGGATATGGCAAAGTGCGATGAGGCCACATTACGCCACATGCGCACCCGTCGAGTCTCCATGGTATTTCAAAGTTTTGCTCTTATGCCATGGTTGACTGTGCTAGAAAACGTCGCGTTTGGTCTAGAAATGCAAGGTATGCCCAAAGCGGAACGCCTTAAAAAAGCCCATGAGCAACTAGAAATGGTCAGTCTTGATCAATGGGCAGACAAAAAGCCCGATGAGCTATCGGGCGGTATGCGTCAGCGTGTTGGTCTAGCAAGAGCCTTTGCCATGGATACGGACGTATTGCTAATGGACGAGCCTTTTTCCGCTCTTGACCCATTAATTCGCTCTCAGCTACAAGATGAATTGATTGAGTTGCAAAAGCGCCTTAACAAAACCATCATCTTTGTGAGCCATGACCTAGACGAAGCCCTCAAGATTGGTAGCAAAATCGCCATCATGGAATCAGCACGTATCATCCAGGAAGACACACCAGAACAAATCGTTCTGAACCCTGCGACAGAATACGTAGAACGCTTTGTAGCGCATACGAATCCACTCAATGTGCTGTGTGGTGAATCCTTGATGACACCAATTGACGAACTTGCAGTCGAAGAAGAGCGCGTTATCGTCAATAAAGATACTTGGATGACACTCAATAACGGCAAATTAGAGTCGGTCGAAAACGAGAAAGGCACAGTGCCCACTGCTCGCTGGACCCCAGAGACCATTCTGGCTAATGTACCAGATGGCACCGTCTTTATTGTGCCGGCTAATATTGCCATGCGCGATGCCGTCGAAATACGCTATCACACGAATCGCTTCTTGGTATTAGAAAGCAAAGGAACCTGTATCGGCATACTCAACGACCACAATTTTTACCACGCCCTACTTGGTAAACATTTTGGACGCGAAGAAGCCGCAGCGTAATGATTCGCTCTTGACGAAGCCCAGATACCACAGAGTCAAATAAAAAGGCCAGAAGCTCTGCTTCTGGCCTTTTTTACTTTGCAATGGCGTTAAAACTAACACGCTCACATCGTCACAGACTCAAACTATCACACGTTGAGCAAAAGATGTTCTCGCTCCCAAGAGCTGATAACACGGTTAAAGGTTTCAAACTCACTGCGTTTTACACCCATATAGGCTTTTACGAAGTGTTCCCCCATGATGTCGCACAGTGGCTGGCACTCTTCCAGTAAGCGCAAGCCTTCCTCTAATGTTCGAGCAATTTCCACTTCTTCTGACGGTGGGGTTTTGCCTTCCACCGGCTCTGTCGGTTGCAGCTTTTCTTTGATCCCAAGATAACCGCAAGCCAGAGTCGCCGCGATCGCCAAGTAAGGATTGCAATCCGCCCCCGGAAAACGGTTTTCAATACGCGTCCCTTCTGGGGCTGAAAACGGAATGCGCAGCCCGGCCGTGCGATTATCAAATCCCCATTGCATATTAATCGGCGCCGCCATATCCGGTGAAAAACGGCGGTAGGAATTCACGTTAGGGGCAAAAAAGCTGATCGCATTGGGGGTGTATTTCTGCAGTCCACCAAGGTAGTGATAAAAGAGCTCACTGGGGCTGCCATTATGATCAAAAATATTCTTACCCGTTTTACTGTCCACCAAACTCTGATGAATGTGCATGGCACTGCCTGGTTCATGCTGCATAGGCTTGGCCATAAAAGTCGCGTACATGCCATGCTTCATTGCCGCTTCTCGTAACGTACGCTTAAAAACAAACACCTGGTCAGCCAAATCCAGCGGATCACCATGAATAAAGTTGATTTCCATCTGTGCCGCCCCCGATTCATGAATCAAGGTATCCACATCCAAACCTTGTGCTTCGCAATAACTGTACAAGGTGTCAATAACAGGGTTGAACTCATTGACCGCATCAATGCTGTAAGAGCGACGCGAGGTTTCTCGCTTACCCGAGCGCCCAACAGCGGGCTTTAATTCATAATCTGGATCGGTATTCGGGTCGATCAAATAAAACTCAACCTCAGGGGCGATCACAGGTGTAATGCCCTCTTTGGCGTACAAAGCCAGAATATTGCGCAAAATAGTGCGGCTCGATAAAGGGTGCAATTGACCGCTTTTATCATAACAATCGTTAATAATCTGCGCGGTAGGCTCATCCGCCCAAGGCACTAAACGAAAAGTATTCGGATCAGGATGTAACTCCATATCTCGGTCGCTGGCGTCCACCAGCTCGTAATGGTTATCTGCCCAATCGCCAGTAACGCTTTGCACCAAGATGGTTTCTGGAATCCGGCCGCACAGCTCCGCTAAGAATTTATAGGTTGGATAAAATTTTCCACGGGCATTCCCGGTCATGTCTGCCAACGTAGACTCGACTTCGGTAATGGCATGTTCTTTCAAAAAGGCTTCAAATTCCGTCATAACTCACCTTATAGCACCCTCGTTTTAATCTCTTCAGGCTAAAATATTACATATTGCGATCTTACTCTATTGCTCTATCATTCACACTACAGCATGGCTGTTTTGTTAGCAGACGATAAAGTACTGGTTCAAAATACGCAGACCAAAATAGCATAATCAACATAACAAACCTTTATTGCCGTTTGTTTTCATAGGAACCCAACGTTTGAACACACACGAAGCAACCTATTACGCGGCCAACGCCAATACGCTGACAGAGTACCCCATCTTACATGGCGAGCAAGAGGTGGATATCTGCATTATTGGTGGCGGTTTTACGGGCGTGTCAGCGGCCTTGCACCTTGCAGAAGCGGGATTCAACGTCAGCCTAGTGGAAGCCAACAAAATCGGCTGGGGAGCGTCTGGACGAAACGGGGGCCAACTGTGCCAAGGTCACAACATGAGTCACGACACTCTGGTAAAGCAAGTCGGCAAACGCACCGCCGATCAGCTTTGGCGCAGCTCTGTTGACTCTGTCACCTTGGTAAAAGACCTAATCAAACGTCACCATATAGAATGCGACCTTAGTGCTGGCGTTCTACACGTAGCGAGCAAACCTAGCCACAGTGAAGCATTGAAAAAATCCGTCGAATACACTCGTCAGCAATTAGAGTACGACCAAGTGGATTATCTGAATGCCGACAGGGTATCCGCCTTGCTCGGTACCAAGCAGTATCATGGCGGTGAGCTATTTCGAGACGGAGCGCACCTGCACCCGCTCAACTTTGTCCTAGGCATGGCACGAGCCGCGACAGACCATGGCGCCACACTTTATGAAGGTTCCCCCGTCATTTCCTATAAAACAGGAGAAAAGCCCGAAGTCGTAACGGAGAAAGGCAAAATACGTTGCCGCTACCTGCTCTTCGCCTGCAACGGTTATTTAGGCAAACTGAACCATGCCGCCGCCAAAAAAATCATGCCAATTAACAACTTCATTATCGCGACCGAGCCATTGAGCGACGACATTGCCAATCGCATTAATCCCGAGCGTTTGGCGGTTGCCGATTCTAAGTTTGTAGTGAATTACTTTCGCCTGTCGGCCGACAAGCGATTGCTCTGGGGGGGTGGCGAAAACTACCGTCAACGCTTTCCAAACGACATTGCCCGCTTTGTTAAAAAACACATGCTGGCCGTGTACCCTGAATTGGCAAATCATAAGATCGACTATGCTTGGGGCGGCACTTTGGCCATCACCCTGAATCGCATGCCTCACATTGCCCGACAAGAAGCTAACGTGTTTGTTGCTCAGGGTTATTCAGGCCACGGTGTGGCCTTGGCAACCTACGCCGGAGCGCTGTTTGCCAAGGCCGTGCAAGGTTCATTAGAAGGCATAGACGCCTTCGAGCGATTACCGACGAAAGACTTTCCTGGTGGCACTCTACTACGCTGGCCCGGTCTGGTAGCGGGTATGCTGTATTACTCAACGCTCGATAAATTGCCTTAAAAAGAGGCTATTTTTAAGGTTTTTTTAAACGCTGTTTTTTTACCCCGTTATTACGAGCGTCGCTTCAAAAACTGCCCTACCCAAGTCATCAGTGGCAAGGCGTCAATACTCCCGTTGACCAAGGACGCTCTGGCCGCCATGGCTTGTTCTTTAGTCAACACAGCACCCTCATAAAAATCGATCAGAGCGCGCTCGTAGGTGATCGAAAACTCAGGGTGACCTTGAACCGTCAAAATATGATCGTCGTACAATAATCCCGCATACTGACAAAAGTCTGAACGCAAAAAAGTCCGTGCTCGTTGCGGTTTTTCTACCACTTGATCTTGGTGAAAAGCACACAAAGCAAGACGGTTCGTCTCAGGTAAAACAGGCACAGATTCGCACACAGCATAATCATGAATGCCCACCCCCCAACCGCCTTGAAATTTGTCAACGCGCCCTCCTAGGGCGCGCGCAATCACCTGATGACCAAAACATATCCCCACCAAGGGACGGCGTAACTGATCAATGTCCCTAATCAAATCGCACAAACGCAAGATCCAAGCTTCATCACCATAAGCATCCGATTTAGACCCGGTAATCAACCAAGCGTCACATTCTTTCACATCAAGAGGAAACTCATCAAAACGCACATCGTATGTGACAAAGTGAGCGTCCTTTTCCAGCTCACCTAGCTGCTCAATAAACATGCCGGCATAACTGGGAAATTCACCGAGTAAGGCATCCGGTGTAATACCGGTCGCAAGAATACCTATTTTCATGTCTCTGTCCTTAGTATCACGACTATCAGAACCCATTAATGGTTGTTTTTGTCATTGTATCGACTCTGTCGATGCATGATTACAATCGCTGCGATCACGGCCATAGAAACCGCCACTATCATCAGCGTCGCCAAAGCATTGACTTCTGGTGTCACACCCAAGCGCACTTTTGAAAAGATCACCATTGGCAAGGTGCTGTTACCCGGACCAGACACGAAACTGGCAATCACTAAGTCGTCTAGCGACAAAGTAAACGCCAGTAACCAGCCCGCAATAATCGCCGGTGAAATCAATGGTAAAGTAATCAAGAAAAACAATGACGCAGGTTTTGCGCCCAAATCCATAGCCGCTTCTTCTAGGGTTTCATCCAAGGACGCAAGACGTGACTGCACCACCACCGCCACGTATGCCAAACAAAACGTCGTATGAGCAATCACCACCGTCAGCAAGCCTCGGCCCGCGGGCCAACCAAACACGTTTTCCAGAAACACGAAAAGAAGCAATAAAGACAGACCTGTAATGACTTCTGGCATAACCAAAGGCGCGGTGACCCAACCTGACAACATCGCCTTACCGACAAATTTACGCATACGACTGAGTACAAAACCGGCTAAGGTGCCGAGCACTGACGCCAAAGTAGCGCTGATAAAGGCAATCTTTAAACTGGCCCACGCCGCGCTCATAATTTGCTCATTGCTAAACAGTTCCACATACCATTTTAATGACCAACCGCCCCACACAGTCACCAATTTAGAATCATTAAAACTGTACACAATCAAGGCAATAATCGGTGCATAAAGAAACACAAAGCCCGCACCTGACATCATTTTTAACGCCGTAGAGCTGCCCTGTTTCATTCGGCCTCCTTATTGCTGTTGCGAATAAACATAATGGGGATCACCAACACAATCAGCATCATCACGGCCACCGCCGACGCCATAGGCCAGTCACGATTTTGGAAAAACTCGTCCCATAGGACACGACCAATCATTAAGGTATCTGATCCACCTAACAAGGCAGGAATCACATACTCACCCACTGCAGGAATAAACACCAACAAACAACCCGCAATAATTCCCGCTTTCGCCAAAGGCAAAGTCACCAAGAAAAACGATTGATAAGGCTTAGCTCCTAGGTCTTGAGCCGCATCAATCAGACTTAAATCCATTTTCTCCAGCGACGCATACAAGGGCAAAATCATAAAGGGCAGATAGGTATAAACAATCCCTAAATACACGGCAAAGTCGGTTTGCAGTATCTGAATGGGCTGATCAATAATGCCGGTCATCAGCAAAATATCATTCACCAAGCCATCTTTTCTGAGCAATACCATCCAAGCATAAACACGCAACAAAAAAGACGTCCAAAACGGCAAAATCACCAATGCTAGCAAAACAATTCGCACAGTAGGACGGCTACGCGCAATCAAATACGCAATCGGAAAACCAATCAGCAGAGCAAAAAAGGTAGAAATGGCGGCAATTTTAACGGAGCTCAAATACGCATCTAGGTAAAAACGCGATTCAAACAGGTAAAGATAATTACCAAAGTTCAATGAAAACGTGAGATACGAACTGCTCGAATCCCATTGCAATAAAGGCGAATAAGGCGGAATGGCAATGGCTGCTTCCGACAAAGAGATTTTAAACACCACCAAAAAAGGGATGAAAAAAAACGCCGCCAACCACAGCATAGGCACCAGTATCACGGCAATTCGGCCTAAAGGAATCTTCTTCAGCCAGGCGAGGCCATAAGCGCCTCTCGCGAGAGTCGTTTCTCCCATCATGATACCAACACCACACAACTGTCCGCGTCCCAAGAAAGATACACAGCATCTTCCCACGTCAAACGGCTGCCCATTTCACGGGACACATTAGGCTGGGTAATACGAAGGTATTTACCGGAAGCAAGGCGTACTTTAAACACCGACTGGCTTCCCATGTAGGCTACATCACAAATCACCCCCGTCGCCCCGTTCACTTCTATGTCCATGGGTTCACGGCTAATGCGAATTTTTTCGGGACGAATTGCCACGCTCACTTCTTGATTGGGCGCGCAACTGATGCCGTGGTCCACTTGCAAATAGGCGTCTAAATCTGGACTTTGAATCGACACACTGTCCCGTTCGTCTTCCACGACCACACCATCAAATAGGTTCACATTGCCGATGAATTCCGCCACGAAACGGCTCTTTGGGTATTCATACACTTCGTGAGGCTCAGCAGTTTGGATAATGTCGCCATTGTTCATGACACCAATTCGGGTTGCCAGAGTCATGGCTTCTTCTTGATCATGAGTCACCACCACAAAGGTAATGCCTAATTCTTCTTGAAGGCGCATTAATTCAAACTGGGTTTCTTCCCGAAGCTTTTTATCCAACGCGCCCAAAGGCTCATCCAATAACAAAAGTTTTGGGCGCTTTACCAAGGAGCGAGCCAGAGCCACACGCTGGCGTTGTCCCCCAGACAGCATATGGGGCTTGCGTTTAGCCAGATGACCAAGCTTTACCATGTCCAAAATATCGCTGACTCGGGCTTTGACTTCAGCGCTTTTTACACCCTCACGTTTTAAACCAAATGCCACATTGGCTTCGACCGATAAATGCGGAAACAAAGCATAAGACTGGAACATCATATTGACTGGGCGCTCCCAAGGCGGAATGCCCGTCATATCCACACCGTCAATTAAAATACGACCCGATGTCGGCTCTTCAAAGCCAGCCAACATGCGCAATAAAGTACTTTTCCCTGAACCAGAACCCCCCAATAAACAAAACAGTTCATTGCGATAAATGTCTAAGGACACGGAGTTAACTGCCGTAAACTGACCAAACTGCTTGGTAATTTGATCAATTTGAACAAAAGGTTTTGCGTCTTGTTGACGCCATGACGGCACAGATTGCGTCTGTACAGTAGAAATATTGGGAAAAGCAGACATAACCTAAAGACCTATCTAAATGCTTGGCGAAAAAATGGCGGAGCCAGAAAGCCCCGCCGGAATGTCGATTAACGACCTGTTTTAATGTTGGTCCATGCACGCGTCAAAGAACGGTCAAAACGCGCGGTGTGAGCCACTTGCACGTACAATTTATCCTTCACTTCTTGCGTAGGATAAATGCCCTTGTTTGACAAAATCTCTGCGTCTAACAGGGGTTCAGCGGCTTTATTAGGCACAGCGTAGTACACATAGTTAGAAATAGAGGCGGCCACTTCAGGACGCAAAATATAATCAATAAACGCCAAAGCGGCTTGTGGGTGTGGCGCATCTGCCGGTACGGCCATTAAATCAAACCACACCAAGGTGCCTTCTTTCGGAATCGTATAATTGATCTCGATACCCTGACCGGCTTCTTCTGCTCGGCTTTGTGATTGCAAAATATCGCCGTTGTAGCCCACCGCCACACAAATTTCGCCGTTCGCTAAATCCGAAATATAGGTACTGGAGTGGAAATATTTAATATAAGGACGCGCCTCGCTCATTAACTTAGCTGATGCGGCAAGCTCGTTTGCATCTTCGGAATTGGGATCAACACCACGATAATTATGCACAACAGACATAATTTCTGCCGGTGAATCCAACACAGCAATACCACAGTCTTGCAATTTAGCGGCAATGCTTGGGTTAAACAACACATCCCAAGAATCCAACTCTGGCGTACCCAAACGCTCTTCAATCATTTTGGTGTTATAACCAATGCCGACTGTTCCCCACGCATAAGGGATATTGTACTGATTACCCGCGTCGTGCTTTTCAATTTGCTTCAGTAAAGTCGCATCTAGGTTACCCACATTGCTCAACTGACTCTTGTCTATGCTCTGGTAAACACCGGCCTTTAATTGACGCTCAAAAAACGAGTTCGACGGCATCACCACGTCATAGCCAGAACCGCCAGCCATCAGCTTAGCTTCTAGCGCTTCATTGCTGTCATAGACGTCGTAATTGACCTTAATACCCGTTTCAGCCGTAAACTGTTCTAGGGTGCCCGGTGCCATATAATCAGACCAGTTGTATATATTCACTACTTGTTCAGCAGAAACCGTTGCAGAGCTAGCCGCGCATGCGAGCATTAAACCAAGTGTTTTCTTTTTCATTGAGGGATTCTCCCAATTAAGCTAATAAAATTGGCCTAAGCCATTACAACCCTTCATAAATAGGCTTCGTATTCCACATCAGAAATACGCCCATAAATTTTTTCCTGCTCCTGTTCCTTCACAGCAGTAAACACTCGGACAAAGGTTTCGCCTAGATACTCACGCATGAATGCGCTGTCTTTAAAGGCTTCCGTTGCCAATTCCCAACGATTAGGAAGGGCTTTGTAACGCTCTGAAAGCGAATACGCATCCCCTTCTATTGGTTCGGGTGGCAGCATTTTGGTCTCAATACCATGTAATGCTGCGCCCAATATCGCCGCAAGTACAAGATACGGATTCGCGTCCGCTCCTGCCACTCGATGCTCAATACGGCGTGCTTCGCATTCACTGTCTGGAATGCGCACCGCCACCGTTCTATTTTCATACCCCCAACTGGCAAAAGTAGGAGCATGAGCGCCATTTTGAAAACGGCGATAGGAATTCATATGAGGCGCAAACACCATCATGGATTCAGGCATGTGATTTAACAAACCAGCAACCGCATAACGCATCATCAAAGCGCCATCTTCGTCACCACTGTCAAACACATTACGCCCAGTATCATCCAGCAAACTAAAATGCACATGCATACCGCTGCCGCTTTTTTTAGCATACGGTTTTGCCATAAAAGTCGCCCCTAAACCATTGCGACGTGCCACCCCTTTGATCAGGCGTTTAAAGAGAATCGCATGATCGGCGGATAATACTGCGTCATTGGTGTGTTGCATATTAATTTCGAACTGACCAGGCCCTAATTCAGAAACAATTGTATCTGCGGGGATACCTTGGGCTTCACAGGCCTGGCGCACCTCAGTAAAAAAACCCTCTAGACAATCCATTTCATCAATGGAGTAACAGTCAATTTCACTCAAACGGCGACCATTACCGTCACTGATAATGGGTTCTTCTGGTCGGCGCTTGAATTCCGACTCACCATCCAGCAGATAAAACTCCAACTCAGTGGCCACCACAGGCGTTAATCCCAAGGCCTTATAGCGCTCAACAATACGCACTAGCAATTGGCGTGGATCAGGATAAAATGGCGAGCCATCCATATTGTACATCATCGCCAAAATCTGTCCGCGGGGTGACTCAGCCCAGGGCACAGAGGTAGGTTCGTCATACACAGGCAAACAAACACCATCAGTATCACCGGTTTCAAACACCAGGCCATTCCCCAAAACATCATCGCCCCAGTTGTCAAAACCAATCACCGATTGTGGCAACTTCACCCCTTGAGTCATCACACTTTCAAGCCCACTGGCGGGAATACGTTTGCCACGAAGATTGCCATTTAAATCAGCAATAAATAAATCAAACTCTTTATTGTCTTTATTCCCTTTATATATTTCCGACATACAACATACTCTTCTAAAAATACGCTTTTAAAAATACGTTTAAAAAACGGGAGAATGCAAAAAACCAGTTGCTGAAAAATGTTAGATACCCAATTTGTCCCTCAGGCTGTAATACATGGCCCCCATGGCGGTATAAGGCACGCGCAAAAAACGCCCACCAGGGAAAGGGTATTGCGGCATGCTGGCAAACACATCAAAGCGTGACGTATTTCCTTCTATCGCGTCCGCCAAAATCTCCCCCATCAAATGCGAGTTCGTTACCCCATGACCAGAATATCCTTGGGCATAATAAAGATTGTCACCGATCTGGCCTACTTGTGGCATACGCATCATGGTCAACAAAAAATTCCCCGTCCACGCAAAATCTATCTTCACATCCTTGAGCATAGGATAAGTTTTGAGCATTTTACGACCAATAATGGCCTCGATTTTTGCGGGTTCACGGGCACCATAAGTCGTACCGCCGCCATAAATCAAACGCCCATCGGCAGACAAACGGTAATAATCCAATAAATAATTGCCATCTTCGACACAATGATCTGTCGGCAAGAGTTGTTTCTGCAATGCCTCAGAAAGCGGTTCCGTCGCGATCACCTGAGTGCCACAAGGCATGGCCTTCTTCTCCACATCAGGAAGCAAACCAAATACATAAGCGTTACCCGCCACCACAAGCGTATCGGCCACCACGCTTCCCTCAACGGTAATGGCTTTAATGGGCTTACCGTGTTCGATTCGAACCACCTTCGAATCTTCATAAATCACGCCACCTAACGACTCGAACGCTTTCGCTTGCCCCAACACCAAATTCAACGGCTGAATATGACCACCGTGTTTATCCAACAGGCCTCCCACGTAACGCTCTGTACCTATGTGGTCTTGAATGCCGATTGCTGATAACAACGTCAGACCATCATGGCCATTCGCTTCCCACAGGGCTTTTTTGGCTTTTAGGGCATCAAATTGCTTGTCGTTGCAGGCCGCGAAGATATTGCCAGCCTTGAGGTCACAATCAATGCCGTATCGCTCAACACGCTGACGAATCAAAGCCTGCCCTGAAAACGCCATTGCGGCCATTTTTTGACCGATATCCTCACCATAATGCTGAGTAATGTAATCAATATCACGGTTAAAGCTGTTAACAATTTGACCGCCATTGCGGCCAGACGCGCCAAAACCTATACGGCTACCTTCTAAAACAACCACCTTTTTGCCTCTTTCAGCGAGGCTCAACGCCGTGGAAATACCGGTAAATCCAGCACCGATCACACACACATCAAAGCGTTGCTCACCACTCAGTTTCGGGCGCAGCACTTTATCATTGGCAGAATCAGCGTAATACGAGTTCACATGAGTAGGCGTGGACATAAGTGATGTACTCCTTTAAACATCAAAGACGAATCCAGGTATTCTTAATCTCGGTGTATTTCTCTAACGCATGCCAGGATTTATCACGACCATTGCCGGAGGCTTTGACACCACCAAAAGGCACCGTCGTATCACCATCTCCCCAAGTGTTTACCCATACCATGCCCGACTCTAACCGTCGGCTCACTCGATGCGCACGCGATAAATCGTTCGTCCAAAGAGCGGCACCCAGGCCGTATTTAGAATCGTTCGCTAATGCAATAGCTTCTTCCTCGGTTTCAAAACTCATCACAGCAAGGACTGGGCCAAAAATCTCTTCTTGCACAAAGCGCATCTGATGATTCGCTTCAGAGAAAATCGTCGGTGACATAAAGAAACCCTGACCTACTTGGTATTCAGGCACACCACCTAATTCCAACTTAGCCCCCTCATCAATGGCGCTTTGCACAAAGCCTGATACGGTTTCAAATTGATTTTTGTCCACCAAGGGCCCCATTTTGGTGCTCGGATTTAATGGATCGCCAGGCACATACTCGCGAGCCGCCTTCAACAGCTCAGTCATAAATGCGTCTTTTAAACTGTGGTGAACATACAAACGCGAGCAAGCAATACACACTTCGCCCTGATTGGTAAAAATGGCCGTGGCGGCGCCTTTCGCAGCGGCTTTAATGTCATTACAGTCATCAAACACCAAACAGGGGGATTTCCCTCCCGCCTCCAACCAAACACGCTTCATATTCGATTGACCCGCGTACTGCATTAACATACCAGCCACACGGCTAGAACCCGTAAACGCCAAAGTGCCCACCCCATGGTGCAAGGCAAGTGCTTTGCCTGCGGTATGCCCGAAACCGGGTAACACATTAAACACCCCATCCGGTACACCCGCCTGCGTGGCTAACTGTGCAATTCTTAATGCACTTAATGGCGACTTCTCAGACGGCTTTAAAATAATGCTATTGCCAGCCGCCAATGCGGGCGCGATTTTCCACATCACCATCATTAAAGGGTAGTTCCAGGGCGTAATAATCGCCACCACCCCCAACGGCTCACGACTAATGAGCGCAAGATTTTGCGAGTTGGTTGGGGCAATTTCACCGTACAATTTATCAATGCACTCGGCAGACCAACGTAAACAGTCTAACGAATCCGGCACATCTATATTCACCATCTCACTGATGGATTTGCCCATGTCTAGGGTATCTATCAGCGCCAATTCATCCTGATGCTGTTCAAGCAAATCCGCCCATTTTTGCAATATTCGTTTGCGCTTTCCTGGTGCCATATCAGACCAGACACCGCTGCGAAAACTGGCCTCAGCTGCCGCCACCGCCAAATCGACATCCGCACTGTCACAACTGGACACCTGCGCCAACAGAGACTCATCAGTTGGATTAATACAATCAAACGTCTCACCACTTTGCGCCGCCACAAACGCCCCATTGATATAGGCTTTATCCAGTAACATCAGCTTGGCGCGTAATGATTGCCACTCTTGGTAAGTTTTCATTGGCTAATCCCCTTGGTAAAAATACGAGTTGAGTACAATAAGTTATCGCCCAATTTGAATCGATTAGCAACGTGGGAATACGGTTAAGATCGAATAAATCCGCACAATAAAAACACATTAGGTTGTCGTTTTAGAGTGACCTGTACTAATTTTAGAAGGACTTTTATGAAATATGGATTAGTGATTGCAATCAGGAATTCTCTTGGTATAGTCGCGCAAATAATGATCACCCCAGACCACTTTACCGTACTCAAACGGTTCGTATTTAAACAACGATTATCTGAATTAGGATAATAGTCGCACCACTCGAAAGGACAATAAATGTTAAAGCAAACCCTGATTCCCGTTTGGAGTCTGCTGATTGGTATCGCCATCTTAACCATGGCCAGTGCCTTACAAAGCTCATTGATCGGTATTCGTGCCTCGATCGAAGAGTTTAATACCACGGCAACGGGTCTGATCATGTCAGCCTACTATCTTGGCTTTATTCTCGGTTCACTTTTAGTACCAAACTGGGTCAAAAATGTGGGACACATTCGCGTGTTCGCGGCGGTGGCCTCTTTGGCTTCTGTCACGATTTTGCTGCAATCGGTTGTAGTGGATCCTTGGTTCTGGATGCTGATGAGGATGGGCACAGGTTTGTGTTATGCAGGCCTATTTATTGTCACAGAAAGCTGGCTTAACGACATTGCCACCAATAAAACCCGAGGACGCTTGTTCTCTATTTACATTATCGAAATATGGGCCAGTCAAACCATCAGTCAGCTGTTGCTCAACCTAGCCTCGCCAAGCGGTTTTGGTTTATTTATTCTAACGTCGGTTCTGATTTCCTTGGCCGTTGTGCCACTTTTATTAGTCAGAACACCTTCACCGACCATTAACGTGCCTGAAAAACTCAATATTATGGGGCTCATTAAAACCGCGCCCTTGGGGGTAACAGGTGTCACCATTGCCGGTGCCACCTCAGGTGCGATTCTTGGCTTGGGCGCTCTTTACGCAAAAAGCATCGGCATGAACATTGCTGAGATCTCAATTTTTATCGGTGCCAGCTACGTGGGGGGCATGTTGTTACAATGGCCTATTGGTAAGCTCTCAGATCGTCAAGACCGTCGTGTTACCATTTTGTGGGTGGGCATAGTCGGCGCCATTGCCGCTTTTATTGTGCCACTAGGCGGAGGGCTAGACAGTCAAGTCTTGATGATGTTCGGTATGTTTGCGGTCGGAGCGTTTACCTTCCCCATGTACTCGCTGGCGTCGTCTCACATTAATGACCAGTTGCGCCCAGAACAAATTCTCTCGGCCAGTAGCGGCATGATATTACTCAACGGGGTGGGCGGTATGATTGGGCCGTTAGCCGCCGCTGCCTTAATGGACTTCATCCGCATTGACGCCCTGTTCTGGTTTGTGGCGCTGTTAAACATCAGCGTTGCCATGGTCGCCTTGTATCGTATCAAGCATCAGCCAGCCATGATCATCGAAGAACAAGGGGATCAAATCCCAGTGGCATTGACCGTCTCGTCCGTTGCAACAGCAGAAATGCTCGCCGACGCTGACTCGTCTTCCACACCAGAAGATGAAAAGAGTCACGAAGTCGAAATCAAGCTTTAAAACTGGATGACAAAACGCACTCTCGCCACACACTTTTCTATAAAGGCTGTGTGGCGATTTTTAAAGCAATCCCCCAAATCAATAAGGCATTCACACGATTAAACCAGCGCCAAAACATCGCACTCGCCAGCCATTTGGCGCACAATTTACCAATAAGTGCCAAAGACAAAAACCACGCCACAGAAGCCACCACCCCGCCCAGTACAAACTCCCACTTCGCGTCTTGCCACTGATTCGACAAACTGCCCATCAAAATCATGGTATCCAGATAAAAATGCGGATTTAACCAAGTCACCGCAAAACCCATCATAATCAGCGGCCACAAGGCCAATCGCTGACTGGATTTTTCCAAAATCAAATGCTCCTCTTGAAACGACGCACGCCATTTACCAAGCGCAAACCACACCAAGAAAGCCACCCCACCCCATCGAGACAAGGTCAAAAGCCAATCATTGCTTTGCAAGATCAGCCCTAAACCAAACGCGCCTAAAGCAATCGACAAGGCATCGCTCAAAATAAACAACAGCGCAATCGGAAACGCATAATGCCGTTTCAATGCCTGTTCTAACAAAAAACTGTTCTGCGCCCCCACCGCGATAATCAAACCACCACCAGTGATAGCACCACTCATAAACGCCAACATAACAGACTCCCAAACGCACACTTTTAAAGATCGCTTGATGTTACGTAACCGAGTCTATAAATTAAAATTAATTAAACTTAAACTGCATTAGAATTTATTATAAAGAGCACCCACATTATGATGGATTATAAAGCGCTCACCAGCTTGCACGCTGTGCTGCGTTTTCAAAGTTTTGCCAAAGCCGCAGAACATTTACACCTCACACAATCGGCCGTCTCCCAAAACATCAAACGCTTAGAACAAGACTATGGCCAGCCACTGTTGATTCGAGCAAGACCCGTTGTGGCCACACCATTTGGTGAGCAACTCGTCGCCCATCTTAATAAAGTCACCATGCTTGAAGAAGGCCTAAGAGAAGAGATACAGGGAAAAACAGCCGGCCACCCACTGAACATTGCCGTCAATAACGATGTACTAGCGACCTGGTTCATCGAAGTGGTTCAGCGTTTTTCGTCTACTAACCAGACCAAATTACACATTAAATCCGCAGATCAATCAGTCACGCGTAGCTTGTTACAAACTGGTGAGGTCGTTGCTTGCCTTAGCCAAATTGGCACCCCCGTGGCAGGCGGTGATTCAATATTTTTGGGGTATATGCGCTATGAACTGGTCGCTACCCCTGAGTTTGTAAAGCACTATCTCAAAGGCGACCTTAGTGCTGAAGCGATGTTGTGTTCACCATCGCTTATTTACGACGAACACGACGAACTCTGGTCTCGATATCAAACTGAGTGTTTAAAAGTACCTGCCGATACCCGCCACAGCCATTGGTATCCATCCTCGCACGGCTTTGTCGAGCTGGTAATGACTGGCACAGTCTGTGCTTTAGTACCAAGTATGCAAGTAAAAGACGCATTACAACGTGGTCAACTGGTGTCTCTGTTTCCAAATAACACCTTGGCCCTGCCGCTTTACTGGCATTGGTACAAACTAAATTCCCCTGTATTGGATCGACTCACTGAGGTAGTATCAGCGGTCACACAGGAGTCCTTA
The DNA here is from genome assembly GCF_003721245.1 of Marinomonas hwangdonensis. Classification (GTDB taxonomy): domain Bacteria; phylum Pseudomonadota; class Gammaproteobacteria; order Pseudomonadales; family Marinomonadaceae; genus Marinomonas; species Marinomonas hwangdonensis. The sequence goes on from NZ_RIZG01000002.1 coordinate 504,781, forward strand.
CAGTAACGTCACCGAGCGAAACAACTGACAGGCTGTATTCTTTCACAGCAACCTTGTAAACCATTTTTAAGGAAAAATTATGATACGCAAATGTTTATTCCCCGTGGCGGGTTACGGTACGCGCTTTTTACCAGCGACAAAATCCATGCCGAAAGAAATGCTTCCCATCGTTAACAAACCCTTGGTTCAATACGGTGTAGAAGAAGCCACGGCAGCGGGATTAACGAATGTCACTTTTGTAACAGGCCGTGGTAAACGCGCCATCGCAGACCATTTCGACATCAGCTACGAACTAGAACACCAAATCGCCGGCACCAACAAAGAAAAATACCTAGACGGCATTCGCTACCTGATCGACAACGTCAACTTTTCCTTCACTCGCCAAAACAACATGCTCGGCCTAGGCCACGCGATCCTGACGGGTGAACCGTTGATCGGCGACGAAGCCTTTGGCGTCGTACTCGCAGACGATTTATGTTTCGGTGAAGCCGATAACGGTGTCATGGCGCAAATGGTTAAACTCTATAACCAATTCCGTTGCACCATTGTGGCCATTGAAGAAGTGCCAGAAGACGAAGTGCACAAATATGGTGTGATAAAAGGCGAATCCATGATGGAAGGCCTATATCGCGTGACAGACATGGTAGAAAAACCGTCTAAAGAAGACGCCCCTTCCAACCTTGCTATCATTGGGCGCTACATACTCACGCCTGACATCTTTGACAAAATCCGTAACACACCGCCTGGGCGCAATGGCGAAGTACAAATTACCGACGCCATCTTGCAACAAGCCCAAGAAGGCTGTGTACTGGCGTACAAATTCAAAGGCAAACGCTTTGACTGTGGCAGCGTAAAAGGCTTTGTTGAAGCCACCAACTTCTGCTACCAAAACATCTACAAAGACCCAACCGAAGGCTAATCCCTACGATGGCGTGACAAAAAAACCAGTGCCACACCGCACTGGTTTTTTTGCATCCTGCTAACTCAGAAACTGCTGACTCAACCAAATACTCACCGGCACAGTCACCACAGACAGCAAAGTTTGCATAGTAATGTACGCCGCTATTCGATCAGCATCACCGCCTAACTGACGGGCCAAGGCATACGCCGACGTCGCCGTGGGCACCACACCAAACAATACCGCCACCAACGCCGGCAAGCCTCGCACGTCCAACCACCAGCACATCAAACCAATCACCAAAGGAAACACCACAAAACGCGCCGCTGACGACATCACAAAGGTCATACCCACCGAACGAATCGCCTCAAGCCGAACACTCGCCCCCACCGCCAACAGCACCAACGGCAACGCCGCCTGCGACACCATACCCACCACCTCAGACAACAACAGAATCGGCGTCAGCCCAAGCACATTCAAACCACTGCCCAGCACAATCGACACAATCAGAGGGTTACGAATCAAGGCACCACTTAACAAGCGCGGCAAAGAAACAGATAAACCTTGATCAGCCGAAGACGGCCCATGCATCAAGGTCATAGACACCACCAAAAACACATTGATGGACGGAATCAACACAGACGCCCCCAACGCCGCCAACACCAAACCCTCATTGCCATACACACTGCCCGCCAGCGCCAACACAATAAAGGTATTAAAACGCACGCCTGCTTGCAGCATAGACGACGCCGTCGGCGCCACCACCTTCATCACCCACACAGACGCAAACACAAAACTCGCCGTCACCACCAGAGCCAACAGCAAAATCAGCGCGTACTTAGGTAACAAAGGATTAGAAAAATCGATCTGCGACGTTTTATGAAACAACAACGCCGGAAACAACACCCAATAAGACAGCTTATCCACACCCTGCCAAAAGCCGTCCATCGGAAAACGCCAACGCTGGCACACGGCCCCCGCCACCAACAACAAAAACACCGGCAACACCGAAAGAGAAAGAGAAAACACAGCCGCTCCTTAACAGGTTATAAAAGGCACCAGACAAAACTAACCAGACACAAGCCGCCAATCTTGCGCCGCCAACTGCTCAACAAACCACGACAAACCTTTACCAGGGTCGTCTTTTCGCCACGCCAAATACGCCATCTGATTGGGCCGGGGCAACTCACATTCACGCAACACCAAACGCCCAGCACTCAATGCCTCCTCGATGCGATGCTTCGGCAAATACCCTACTCCCAACCCCAAACATTGCGCCTGAATTTTACTGCGCATGGTATCGACTCTCAGCACTTGGCGACTTTCAAACACACCACTGCTGCGCGCCGGCAAAATTTTTGAACTGTCCGCCACCACAATCGCCGGAAATGACCGCAACTGCGCCGCCGTAATCGGCCCTTCTACCGACGCCAACGGATGTGTTGGCGCCACCGCAAACACAAACTCAATCTCACCAATCGCGCGAATATGCACACTGCCCTTAGGCAACTCCCCCGTCACGCCAATCACCAAATCCACCCGATTGTCCTGCAAAGCATCCCAGCCGCCGCCTACCGCCTCTTCTGACAAACTCAGCTCAACCGGACGATTCTGTCCTAAAAAATCCCCCACCACAGACAACAAAGGCGACTCCAACAACACAGTATCCCGCGCGATTCTCAGCTTAGGCTCCCAGCCTGAATCAAACTGCTTAATGGAATCCTCCAAACGCAGCGCCGCGTCTAAAATCGCCCGACCTTGCTCCAGTACCAAATGCCCCGCAGGCGTCAGCACCGCTTTTTGCCGAGACCGGTCAAACAGCGCCACACCCAAATCGTCCTCCAGCTTCTTCACCGTATAGGTCAACGCCGACGGCACCTTGAACAAAGCCTCTGCCGCAGCAGCAAAACTGCCCAACTGATGAATCGCCTCCAACACCCGTAATGCTTCCAACGTGACCGCGTGCGCCATAGCCCAACCTTTATTCAAATTTTTTGAAATACTAGCTCAAAAGCTTCCGATTTTCTTTTCTTTCTCATGCACCTAGACTGCCTACATCGCTAACACATCTTTTAGAAGAGAGCCAAACTATGATCACCCTACGCCATGCACAAGACCGCGGACATGCCAACTTTGGTTGGTTAAGCAGCTACCACACCTTTTCCTTTGGCAACTACTACGACCCCAAACACATGGGCTTTTCTGACCTGCGCGTCATCAACGACGACACCGTCATCGCAGGCGCCGGCTTCGACACCCACGGCCACAGAGACATGGAAATACTCAGCCTAGTGCTAGAAGGAAAAATCGCCCACAAAGACAACGCAGGCAACATCAAAGAACTGCCCGCAGGCGAATACCAGCTCATGTCCGCCGGACAAGGCATCTACCACAGCGAATTCAACGCCTCCAAAACCGACGTATTGAAATTCCTACAAATTTGGATACAACCCAACCAACGCGGCGGACAACCCGGCTACCAACAAAAAGCCTTCAGCCAAACACAAGGCTTCACCACCATCATCACCCCAGACGGCAAAGACGGCACACTGCACGTAAAACAAAACATGCAACTCATCCAACTGATACTAGAAAATCAACAAAAAGCCACATGGCAAGCCGACAGCAACCGCCACTACTACCTCCACCTAATAGAAGGTGAACTGTCCCTAGGCAACGGCATCACCATGCAACCCGGCGACGGCGCAAAAATCGAAAACGTAGCTGAAATAAACATAGAAAAACTCAACGACAAACGCGTCAAAGCCCTACTGTTTGACTTGGTGTAACCACCAAGTCAAACCATTGAATGGTAAAAAACGTAGGGCAGCATAAGGGAGGCACGACCGCAATCTGCCGCAGCGGCCTTTATGACAACAACAAAACCCATCGAATGCCACGGGGTTCGCCAATAGAAAGTCTATTATTTCTAAGCCGCCTATTCGGCGGTGAAAGACGCATCAAATTAAAATACCCACTCTTCCCCAAGCGCCTCTGCTTGCTGCAACACCAGATGCACAGCGTCATCTGCCATATCCGGTGGGTATTTGTATTTGCGCAGGATTCTCTTCACCATTAGGCGCAGGCTGGCGCGTACGCTTTCGCGCTTACTCCAATCGATACTGATGTTTTTGCGAAGATTGTCGGTGAGTTCATGGGCAATTTTCTTCAATATCTCATCGCCCAACAACAAAACAGCCGCCTCATTATTAGCCAGCGCGTCATAGAATTTTACCTCGTCATCCGTCAAGCCAAGGTCATTACCACGATTGGCAGCCTCTTTGAATTTTTTAGCCATCTCCACTAGCTCTTCCATTACCTGAGCCGTTTCAATGCTGCGGTTTTGATAGCGAGTTACGACATTACCCAACAACTCGGAAAACTTCTTTTGCTGAATAACATTGCTGGCAAAACGGGTTTTTATTTCACCTTCCAACAAACGCTCTAACAGCTCAACCGCTAGGTTTTTTTCCGGCAAGTTACGCACTTCTTCCAAAAACTCATCATCCAATAAACCAATGTTGGGTTTTTCTAAACCGACCGCATCAAATATATCAACTACTTGGTCAGACACTATGGCGTGGCCGATTATCTGGCGAATAGCGTGCTCTTTTTCTTCATCACTTCGGCGTTTGGCGCTAATCTCACGCTTTGTTAGTAGTACCTTAATGGCCTGTAAAAACGCGACTTCTTCGCGAACAGCTTTGGCTTCATCCAGTGTGCAACACAAACTAAACGCTTTACTCATGGCCAACGCTGTATCAGCAAAACGTTTTTTTCCGTCTTTAATCCCTAAAATATGATTGGCTGCACCCGCAATCAATTTATGGCTGCTAACCGCAAAATCGCTGTAATCAAAACCATGCAAGATACCACGCAGTACATCGAGCTTTTCTTCCAGCACGGCCCAGGCCTCAGCAGCATCGACTGTGGGTTTACCACGCCCCTTGCTGGCGGTGTACTCCTTAAGCGCTGCCTTCAATTCGTTGGCAATGCCAATATAATCGACCACCAAGCCACCTTGTTTATCTTTAAACACCCGATTTACCCGAGCAATGGCCTGCATCAGGTTGTGACCTTTCATGGGTTTATCAACATAAAGGGTATGCACACAAGGCGCATCAAAACCAGTCAGCCACATATCACGGACAATCACCAACTGCAGCGGATCGGCCGGGTCTTTAAAGCGTTTTTCTAATCGCTTCTTCACTTGTTTCGGGTGAATGTGTGGCCGTAGCAATGCCTTGTCGCTGGCAGAGCCGGTCATAATCACTTTAATGCCACCCTTCTCCGGGTCGTTGTCATGCCAGTCGGGCCGCAGGGCGACAATTTCATTGTATAAATGCACACAAATTTCGCGGCTCATCGCCACCACCATGGCTTTGCCTTGCTGGGCAATCCCCGGTAATAAATGGTTCCTTTCATCAAAGTGTCGCACCAAATCCTGCGCCACTTGTTTAATGCGTGGCTCAGCACCCACTATGCGCTCTAGGGCCGCCCATTTACTTTTCAGCTTATCTTGCAGGCCTTCTTCTTCATCTTCCGACAGCTCATCCACTTCATCATCAATTTGCGGCAGCTGATCTTGCTTAAGGCTTAGCTTGGCTAGGCGTGACTCATAATAAATGGCCACAGTGGCACCGTCTTCTTTGGCCTGCTGCATGTCATAAACGTGAATATAGTCACCAAACACCGCGCGGGTGTCACGGTCTTCACTGGAAACCGGCGTGCCTGTAAAGGCAACAAAGGTGGCATTAGGCAAGGCATCCCGTAAATGCTGAGCATAGCCCACTTGAAACACGTTCTGCTTCACGTGATATTGCCCCTGTGGCTCTGCGGCCTGATTCAGCGTCACCCGTTGTTTGATCTTAGCTTCAAATCCGTATTGCGTCCGATGCGCTTCATCGGCAATAACGACGATGTTATGCCGGGTAGACAGCACCGGGAATTTATCTTCGTCAGCACCCGGGGCAAACTTTTGAATAGTGGCAAACACAATACCGCCGGAAGGTCGATTACTGAGTTTTTCGCGTAAATCTTGTCGGGTATCAACCTGCACTGGCTGTTCGCGCAGTAAATCTTGCGCTAGCGAAAACACACCAAACAGCTGGCCGTCTAAATCGTTGCGATCGGTGATCACCACTATGGTGGGGTTTTCCATTGCGGCTTCGCGCATTACCCGGGCGGCAAAGCAGGTCATGGTAATACTTTTACCACTACCTTGGGTGTGCCATACAACCCCGCCCTTACCTTTTTGCTTGGCCTCAACTTCTGGGCGTGAGGCAACAACAACCTGCTGAATAGCTGAGCGAACCGCATGAAACTGATGATAACCAGCAATCTTTTTCACTAAGGTGCCGTCATCTTCAAACAGTACGAAAAAACGTAAATAATCCAGTAAGTACTTAGGAGCAAAAACACCGCGCAACATGGTTTCCAGCTCATTAAACTGGCCCAGTGGATCCAGGTTTACGCCATCAATGGTGCGCCACTGCATAAAGCGCTCGGCATTGGCCGACAGTGAACCCATGCGGGCTTCTGAGCCATCGCTAATCACCAGTATTTCATTGTACTGAAACACATCAGGGATTTGCTCTTTGTAGGTTTGAACTTGATCAAAGGCTTTCCAGATGTCGGCGTTAACATCGGCGGGGTTTTTTAGCTCAATCAGCACCAGCGGCAAACCGTTAATAAACAAAATAACATCGGGACGACGGCTATGCTTGGGGCCTTTTAAGGTGTATTGGTTTACTGCTAAAAACTCGTTATTGCCGGGGATGTTTTCCCAATCAATCAGCCTGACAAAATCACCACGGGTTTCGCCGTCTTTTTGATATTGCACCGGCACACCGCCAAGCAACAGATTATGAAAGCGTCGGTTTGCTGATAGTAGTACTGGAATACCCAGTTCTTTTAACTGTGCGATCGCATCATCGCGCGCTACTAATGGAATATGCGGGTTTAAGCGAGAAATGGCACCTTGTAGGCGTTCAAGCAGCAGCGGCTGCACATAGTCGGCACGCTCGGCAGCTGGGCCATCCGGGGCGATGTCATAGCCATTTACTGAGGTATAGCCAATCTCAGCCAACCAGCCTAATACTTCCTGTTCTAATTGGTCTTCTGTCATGTCCTTAACCTTTTATCGTGTTCTCAACAGCACATATTTATTCAGGTTTATTGGCTTCGTCATCGTTAAACGCGTTTATTGGCAACACCTCATCGGCCAATTCCGCTTCAATATCCTCAATGCTAGGTAGGTTTTGTTGTAACGTGGTTGGTAAATCACGAAGCAATTGATACTCGGCAACGCCAATAGGCTTATCAATACCAGATAGCGCGTATTCGGCCACTAAACGATTTTGTTGACGACACAATAGTAAGCCGATGGTCGGTTTATCGTCCGGCGCTTTAAGCTGTGCGTCCACTGCCGCTAGGTAAAAATTAAGTTGGCCTGCGTGTTCCGGTTTAAATGCGCCAGCTTTTAACTCTACAACCACGTAACACTTCAAACGCGTGTGATAAAACAGCAGATCGATAAAGAATTCGTCACCCGCTACTTCCAATCGGTACTGCCGCCCCATAAAAGCAAAACCCGCACCTAATTCCAATAAAAAACGGGTAATGTGCTGCACTAAGCCATTTTCAATGTCACGTTCCTGCGCTTCGTTCCCTAAACCTAAAAAATCAAATAAATAAGGATCTTTCAGTGTTTCTTGCGCCAGTGCCGACTGCGGTGTTGGCAACCGAGCCTTAAAATTAGTGACCGCAGCACCTTGGCGCAGCCGCAACTGATCTTTAATATTGGCTTCCAACGTACTGCGCGACCAACCATTCGTTACAGCTTGCGAGGCATACCAGGCTCGTTCATCTTCATCTTTCAGTTTGGTTAACAAGACAACAATGTGAAACCAAGGCAATTGGGCAGCAGGCTGCTGCCCAAATTGGCCGCTAGGGCAATGCTCAGCAAAATAAGCCATATATTTGAGATTACGTGCAGAAAAACCACGCATATCCGGAAAAGCGGCCTTCAGGTCTTGTGCCAGGCGATCAATCACCTTAGCCCCCCAACCTTTCTGTTGCTGGCGAATTAACACCTCGCGACCAATACGCGCATAAAGCTCCACCAGTTCGGCATTCACCGCCAGCGCAGCACGCTGCTGGCTAGCTGCAATGTCTACTTTTAACTGGCCAAGCCAGGCTGCATAGCCTTCGGGCAGGTTCTGCGTTATCGGGTTGCTCATTTATCCTACCTCTTGCAACTTATGTTTGGTGCCTTGTTGTAGCTGTAAAATCAAGTCTTTAGCGGTAATGCTTCATGAATTGCACATGGCCAGCATTTTTTCATAATGCGCTTCATCAACCACTCGAATTAGTGCCAATACATCGGTCAGGATAGCCTTGGATTCGCTCAAAATCGAAAGATCATGCTGTGGTTCACTGATACCAACCAAATGAGAATAGCTATGCGTAAAGCGGATAATTCTGGCTTTTTTACCGCTATCAAAGTGTGTTACCTCTTCAAGCTGCTTGTTTAAATCGCCTGCTTTATCAGGCAGTTTAAACGCAAGAACTGTTTCCAGTAATCTTCGTGCAACATTCGGCATACCATAAAACGCAGCCATAGATGCATCATCAGGAAAACTGCTAGCTTGCAATATCGTTTGAAAAAGGTAGTGATACTCGGATTCATAATTACGCAGCAACGGATCAAGTTTCGATAACGTTGCTGTTCGGACACCATCACGGATAATCGGGTTTAGCATGAAAAAACCAGCTTCAGCTTTAGGCCGCACATAATTAAACCAATTGTTGACCTGCCTAAAAAATGTAAAGTTATGGGTAAAAACAAAAACCTGTCCAGCATCTTTAATACGGGCCTTCATAAAACCAAAGGCACTATAGATTGAGTTCGCATCAAGGCTCGATATGGGATCATCAATTACTACGACACCTTGCTGAAGGTTGAAACTGCTATCCTGAAGTGATTTAAGAAAATAGATAAACGATATGGCTGTGCGTTCGCCTTCACTTAAGTGCAAAGCAGGTTGGCCATTTCGCATAATACTGTAGCCACCATCATGGGCAATGAAGTTAAGCTCTTCCCGGCCAAGATAAGAAACCAAGTCATTCGTCAGTTCGGGAGCTGCAGCAGAGTGCTGACGTATTTCAATTTTGAGTTGCTTTATCGTTATGGATGCTTCAGATATATCAACGTTTAGTGCCAACATTTGTGACTCTAAACTTTCAATCTCTTCTCGTTGACCATTAAAACTTTCAAGCGCTTTGTTCACTTCATCTATTTCTAAAGCTTGTCTAGCTTCGCGTTGGGCCGTCGCAAACTTTTCACAATGCTGGTTGTGCTGCTGAATTAAGCTTCGTATATTTTCGAAAGCGTTTTTACCAACTGCCGCACTAATTGCGCTGCCAGCTGTGCTAACAACTTCCCAAAAAGTGCCCCATTTAGTCATGTCTTTGCGCTCACTCGGCTCTGTTGCTAAAGAGCCTCTAAGCTCGAGCTTTTTAAATGGGTTAGCTGCCTTTGTCTCAAGTGCTTTCAGCATTTTTCCCAGCATGGTTGATACCAAGTAAGTCTGCTGTTTTAAACTCTGGACTTCACTGTCATAACTGGCTATTAAATGTTCGTGTAAAAGCTTTCTATCAGGAAGTGGCAATTTTTCAATAAACAATTTGGTTGTTTTTAAATGGTTGAGCAAATCATTAATCTCAACCTGAAAGCGCTCAAAGGCATCATTAAAGTGAGCCTCTAGCTGCTCCAACCGCTGCGGTTCAATCACCTGATTACAAAACGCACATGTATCTTTCTGATGCTCACCAGTATGAAGGTGTAGGCCCGTGCGAACCCACACCGATAATTCAGGATTTTCGGTTAGCTCGGCAAGCGTCGCAGCAACAACCGTCTTGCCCAAAACTTGATCAACGTTACGGTTCAAATCGAGAAAGTCAGGGTAATGCGGTGCAGGAACGACTATTGGATCTTTTGCTGAGGCAGACTTAATCGAGGTAAGTTTATCTACATCTGCATCGCTTAAACGAGTACGAGGAGAAGCTAATAACTCTTCGGCACGTTGCTTGAACCTAGCGGAGTTATAAGTATTAAATTCACTGCCTTGCGCAGTTAAAAGGTTTTTAATAGCTCTGGCTTGGTCAGCACAAAACAACTCATAACGCCTTTCCGCTGAACTTTTACGGTCGCCTAGCTCTGCTTTATGCTTTTCTAATTCAACTAACTTAGCTTGAAGCTGCTCAATTTGGGCCTGTTTCTCGGCGCTGTCTTCGCCGAGGTAATAAACCGGCGGTAGGCTGCCTTGGCTGGATTCAAAAACCGATCTGGCGACAGTATCCCGATTGAACACTCTAACAGCTGGCGTTTGTTCACTGGCAATGTTGGTTGATGAAACTGTCCTTTGGTCAACCAGCCAGTCAACTCGCCCTTCAGTCATTATCTGTTTAGTTTGCAAATAGGAAAACAAACCCGAAAGCGTTGTTTTACCTACTCCATTCCAACCGTAAATCAGGTTAAAATGCGCGAAATTTGGCAGCGTCTCTGGCCAGGTGAAGTCTCTAAAAATTCGGTACCGTTCAATCCTTGCAATACGCTTAATTTGCATCAGACAACCTCCGCCAAGGCTGCTTCCGCCTCAGGCAAACGTAACTGACCGGAGATTAGGCGGGGAAGTAAGGTATCGCGCAGTTTTGCGAGTGTTTCAGCTTTTCTTTCATTCTCGATCCATCCCTCAAGTATTGAACCAATGCTATTTTCAAACTCCGCAAGCACTTGTTTTGGAGGGATCACGATTTCATGGGACTCAACCAAACCTTTATTCAGATTTTGTTGCGCTGAACCAGAGGACTTTGATGCAAGGTTCTCGCGTTCTCGCCGTATACAAAAGAAAACAAAAGACTTTGTATGCATTTTGGGAATCAAACCACAACAAGCCTGGTTTGCAGTTGACGGCTTAGCGAGAATACAAACCTCTCCTGCAGTCGCACCGTACATTGCAACAACTGTAGTTCCAGCCGGCCACAGTTTTGCAGAACTCTCAGAAACACCAAGCGCGGTGATCTTTTCTTTTGTATCTAAAACAATCGCATTACGTACTTCGCCTGAAGATAACCAAGATATATCTCCATCCCAATATGTAGCTACAGACCTTTTAGGTGTTCCACCGCTCTCTACTCTTTCACAGCAACGTTTGATTGCTCCAACCTCCCACCCTTCCGGTATTAACCCGTGTGGAGATTCCACCAGGCGGGAGGGGAATAGCGCTTGTATCTCGGCTGGCAGGCTGGGGGCTTGCGTGCCAGCGTTAGCGTGCACCGGGTCAAAATCGACAAACCAGGATTTAAACAGCGCCTGGGCGATGGCTTCTAAGGTAGCGTTGGTTTCGCGTAGCAGCGCTATGCGGTCGTCGAGACTTGAAAGCACATCCACTATCTGTTTTTGAATAGAAATTGCCGGGCAAGGAACAGTTATATTGTTCAGATTTCCTTTTGTAATTTTTGGCATAACAGCCCCTGTAATATAGGGAGTTATGTCAGTAGCTAAAAGGGCATACATCAAATACCTCGTTAACGCCCTCTCATTTCCGGTGACAATATGAGCATGATTATTGACCCAAAACTTGCCCTGAGCTAAAAAAGCAAAAGGTAGCTGTCTTGTCCTAAGGTTCTCACCATCCTCAGCAATTAACAAATATTCACCGGCGAAAATGTAACTATCTACATAGTCAACTATTCCAGAAGCACCATAATAAGGATACGGTCCAGGTTTCCTATCTGGGGCCTTAACTGGTTTCCTTTTGTTGTCAAAGTTTACAGTTATTTCACAGAGCGGCAGATATTCAAACTCAGAACTCATACCCCAGTCCTCCTAACTTCTGGCGGATTAACTGGTCAAGCTCTGCGCCTTTGGCCATTTGCTCACCAAGCTTTTCGGTAAGAGCTGTCATCTTATCGGCAAAGGCGTCGTCACAATCTTCTACGGCTTCCGCGCCAACATAGCGGCCTGGGGTGAGTACATGGCCATGCTCGGCAATCTCGCTTAGCGGCACGCTGCGGCAAAAACCGGGGATGTCCTCATAGCCTTGCTCAAAGCCTTCAACCCCAGTCATATCTTCACCACGCCAGGCTTTGGCGGTATTGGCAATGCGATCTATGGCGGCCTGGTCTAACTCGCTTTGCACACGGCTGATCATCTTGCCGAGTTTACGCGCGTCGATAAACAGCACTTCGCCTTGGCGTTGCTGTTTTTGCTTGGTTAAAAACCATAAACAGGCCGGTATTTGGGTGTTAAAGAATAGCTGGCCCGGAAGTGCTACCATAACCTCCACCACATCGGCATCGACCATGGCGCGGCGTATATCGCCCTCGCTATTCTGGCTGGAACTCATTGAGCCATTGGCCAATACAATACCGGCACGGCCAGTAGGTTTTAGGTGATACAGCATATGCTGCAGCCAGGCGTAGTTGGCATTGCCCTGTGGCGGTGCGCCAAACACCCAGCGCGGGTCGCCCTCTAAACTGCCGTGCCACCAGTCACTAATATTAAACGGCGGGTTGGCCAGGATGTAGTCGGCGCGCAAATCGCTGTGCTGGTTTTTGGTAAAGGTATCGCCCGGCTCGCGGCCTAAGTTAAAATCGATACCGCGAATGGCCAGGTTCATCGCTGCCAGGCGCCAGGTAGTCGGGTTCGATTCCTGGCCGTAAATCGACACATCACCCAGCTTACCGCCGTGCGCTTCAATGAATTTTTCTGACTGCACAAACATGCCGCCACTGCCACAGCAGGGGTCATATACCTTGCCCTGGTGTGGGTCGAGCACCGCCACTAAGGTATTTACAATAGACTGCGGCGTATAGAACTGGCCGCCCTTTTTACCCTCGGCGCTGGCAAACTGGCCTAAAAAGTACTCGTACACCTGGCCTAAAATATCGCGCGCTTTGCTTTGGTCTTCACCAAAACCAATGGTAGAAATAACATCGACCAGCTCACCCAGCTTGCCATCGGGTAGCGGTGCCCGGGCATAGCGTTTATCCAAAATGCCTTTTAAGGTGGGGTTTTCCAGCTCTATCGCGGCTAAGGCATCGTCAATGCGCTTGCCGATGTCGGCCTGTTTAGCGTTAGCGCGCAATGCTTCCCAGCGTGCGCCTTCCGGCACCCAGAACACATTAACCATTTTAAAGTAATCGCGGTCTTCCAGCTCGGCGACTAAATCCTCTTCGCTGGCATCAGCAAAATACAGCTCGTCCTTTGGGTCTTTTAAGCGTTTCAACAACTCGGCACGGCGGCCGGCAAAAGCATCGGAGATAAACTTAACGAAAATTAGCCCCAGTACTATGTGTTTGTACTCGGCGGCATCGACGTTAGCACGCAGTTTATCGGCAGTGGCCCAGAGGGTTTTCTTGATGTCTTGTAGCATGATTGGGATATGTCCTTATGTCGTGCATCGCGCACGCGCTGGGTTATTGCTTGGCAAGGCTGCCCGTGATGTGCAGGTAATTTAACGTATTTGGAAACATAGGGCCAGTTAGGAATAGTCGGTGCATCTCAATTAACAGAGATGACTAACCGCAGCCACATAGACGTTGCCATTGTTTATCCCTTCTCGCTTTTCGTATCCAACGTTTTCACTGTGCCTTGCTTTGCGCTACCTCACAACCCTGTGATTTTATACACGTAAAGTTATTTGACAGGTTTTGCCATCTGTCACTCAACGTTTCAGACGGTGACAATCTGCCACCGTCTGACTATAGCTCACTATTCAACAAGCCTCTTACGTCCGCTTTGCCCTTATCATCCAGTTTCTTGGGGTGAGGCTTTTATCGCAGAATGTGCCGATGTCGACGTGGTAGCCGTTTTCTTCTAGGTAGAGGGCGCGGTCGAGGACGAGCCAGTACTCTAGGGCGGGGCGAAAGAGTTGGCTGATGGCTTCGAGTTTGTGTACGTGTTGGGCTCGTTGTTGGCCTATTTGTTCGAAGTCGTCAAAGGGTAGGTTAGATATTAAATTCGTTAGGCCTTTTTGTTCAGCTGCCCAGTGGCAAAAGGCGTGGAAGCCTTGGTTTAGCAGGGCTTTTTGAATAGAGGGGACAGGGAGGTATTCGTCTTGTTGACGGGCGCATCGCTGCCAAGCATCGAAACCAAGGCGGTAAGTGAGTTCACGCTGTTTGAGCCGCTGTTCTCGCGCTCCGGCCGTCGCGACTTCTTTGACGGCAAGCTTGAGGTCGGCTTGGCGTAAGTTAAGTGTGGATTGTTGGCCCGTGTGTGAAAAGGCATGGTACTGGCTCGCTCGGGTTAGGTGATAACAGCAAGGGGAAATACACAGCATGGAAGTGTTGGCTGCAACGGCTTGCTGGATCAGTTCGCCATGTAAATCGCCACAGGCGTGAAGCGCAACAGCGCAGTGAGTGCTTGCTAACGCAGAATGTCCTTCGCCTTTTAATACGTCGGCATGGGTAAAAGTTTGTGGCAATGTGCGACGTCTTGCTTCTTGCTCCCCTGCTTCGCAGAGTACCTTTTGCCATTCTAGGCTATGGACGGGGTTGCCATGATGATAGGCCAAGAGCTTGCCTAAATGGCCCTTACCTGAACACCATTCTAAGTAGTGATCGGCGTGTGGTGTGTGGCTCACAAAGGCTTGGATTTGTTCCCACTTACGGCCTTTTATGCCAGAAGATAAAGAGCTAGGAACGTAAGTAAGTGCTTGCTTCGGTAATGTATTCATTAAGCTTGGTGTGGGCACATTGAGTGCGGATGGCAAGTCTGGACAAAGCTGAAACACTTGCTGCTTGAAGTCTTCACCCGCTAGGTCTTCCATGGTGGTGTGTTCTAGCCACTGAGCCAGCGCGGGGTAATATTCGCGCCAAGGAATGCCAAACGACGCAAAGGTATCAAATTGCCAGAGCGGCCGGTGCGTTTTTAACCCATGGTCGAGTGTGTGAAATCCTTGTTGTAAAGGGGTCATGATGTGGCTCTTGGCAGTGTGGCTGGGTCGTGAGGTATCAGTGTCTTGTTTTCTTGACAGTATTGCGGAAATTTCCCGCTCGCTTGCATTGTATTTTGTCATAAAAACGGCAGAATGAAGAGGCTATTTAAACAACGACTTTTTTCACAGTGATTTTCCTGTGACGCACAATAAGGACCCCGTAATTATCATGTTTAAGCATCTTAAAGCCGTTTCTGGCGACCCTCTTTTAGCTCTTATTATGGCTCATAAACAAGATCCAAATCCGAACAAGATTGATTTGGGTGTTGGTGTGTATAAAGACGACAATGGCCATACGCCGATTTTGAATAGCGTTAAAAAAGCGGAAGCGATTTTGCTTGAACAGGAAGATTCTAAAAGCTATTTGGGTATTTATGGTGCCACTGAATTTGAAGCCATTATCCAATCTTTGTTGCTTGGTGAAGGCAACCCCATTCTTACTTCTGGCCGTATGCGCTCTACTCAAACACCGGGTGGAACAGGCGCGCTTAAAGTCGCGGCAGATTTTATTAGTGCTAATTTGAATGGCGCACGTCTTTGGGTGAGTGACCCAACGTGGGGGAACCATAAATCCATCTTCAACTCAGCGGGCGTTGAGGTCAAAGAGTACCCTTATTACGATCCAGCCACGAACGGTCTTCGCTTTGATGACATGATGGCGACGCTAGAAGCTGAAGTACAAGAAGGCGATGTGTTGTTGTTGCACGCTTGCTGCCACAACCCGACGGGCATCGACTTACAATTTGATCATTGGAAAGTGCTGACGGAATTCGTTAACAAACGCGGTTTGTTGGCGTTAGTGGATGCGGCGTATCAAGGTTTTGGTGACGGTTTGGACGAAGATTTGGCGGGCTTGCGTTACATGGCGGCCAATGTTCAAGACATGCTGATCGCAAACTCTTTCTCGAAAAACTTCGGTATTTACCGTGAGCGTTGCGGCGGCTTGAGCGTGATCGCGGCGTCCACACCTGAAGCGAATGCGGCGTTTTCTATCATTGGTCAGGCGATTCGTGCCAACTACTCTATGCCACCTGCGCACGGTGCGGCTGTGGTGTACACCATTATGAGTAACCCTAAGCTAAAAGCCGAATGGGAATTAGAAGTAACAGCGATGCGTGACCGTATTAACGGTTTGCGTGCAAAGCTGGTTGCTAAATTGGCGGCGTCTGGCGTGAGCAAAGACTTTAGCTTTATTCAAGATCAGCGCGGTATGTTCTCGTATTCTGGTTTGACACTAGAGCAAGTGCGTACTTTGCGTAGCGAGTATTCTATTTATATCGCTGATACAGGCCGTATGAGTATTGCGGGCGTGAGTGATACCAATATCGATTACTTGTGCGAGAGCATTGCGAAAGTCGTTGGGTAATTTCTCTGGCTTGAGTGAACTAGCGCGTTAAATAAAAAAACCGTGATGTCATATCACGGTTTTTTTTGTTTTCTTTTTTACTTTTCTGGGCAGTATTTTGGTTTAGTGCAAGGTTCGCCCATCGCTTTCGTTGTTCTCGGATGACATTTCAGGGTGATAGTACTGGGCAAGTCGCAGCACAGAGGATTCTAAATTATCACGCCAAAAATCCACTTCTTCTTTGGTCATCATTTCGAGCTTTTGCCAGCCAGCTTCGGTACCAAATAGACGCACTGGGCCTAGGGCTTCGTCAAAGAATTCGCGGTCATCGCTGTCTCCCATGCCAATTAACTTGGCACCACGAATAAACCCAACACACCACTCTTCTACTAAGATGGTGTATTCACCATCCACTTCTTGTTCCAAATAAACGGGGTAAAAATCCCCAAACAACAAGCTGTTCATGGTTTCCATGTACATGATCAACACCAAGCTGAGGAATTCGTCTTCCTGTTCGGTGGAATCCCAAACAGGCTGGTCTTCATCTGCTCCCCAGATGGCATTGAGCCACAGGTCTGGTTCCAATTCTTTAATAGAACAACCCAAGGCCGTTAAGAAACCATCCAATTCTGACACGCACATAAGCGAACGATCTGTTCCGAACGTCAGCAAATAATGATCAATCCTTTCATAAAGTACTTCTTCGCTGATGATTTCGTCGTTTTCTTCTTCAGACATTCATTCGTTTCCATTTAATTGAGCGGTGTAATGTAAATTAGTCAATAATCGCTAAGTTGCCGTAGGTTTCCAGCCAACTTTTGCGGTCGCCAGCACGCTTTTTTGACAGCAGTTTGTCGAGTAGTTCGTCGGTGTCCGGTTTGTCTTCCATAGTCAGCTGGATTAAACGACGGGTGTCGGGTGCCATTGTTGTTTCGCGCAGTTGCGATGGGTTCATTTCACCCAAGCCTTTGAAGCGCTGTACGTTGGGTGTACCGCGTTTGTTTTCGGCAGCGATTTTATGCAGTGTGATGTCTTTTTCTTCGTCGTCTAGGGCGTAATACACTTCTTTGCCGATGTCGATGCGGTACAAGGGCGGCATGGCGACAAAGACATGACCACTGTTCACCAAAGCGGGGAAATGTTTCACAAACAAGGCGCAGATCAGGGTGGCGATGTGCAAACCATCCGAGTCGGCATCGGCTAGAATACAGACTTTGCCATAGCGCAGGCCGCTTAGATCGTCGTCACCTGGGTCTACCCCAAGGGCCACGGAAATGTCGTGGATCTCTTGCGATGCCAGTACTTGATTAGAGTCCACTTCCCATGAGTTAAGAATTTTACCGCGCAGTGGCAAAATGGCTTGGAAATCTTTTTCACGGGCTTGCTTGGCAGAACCGCCCGCCGAGTCCCCTTCGACTAAGAAAAGCTCGCTTCGAGACGTGTCTTGCCCAGAACAGTCGGCTAATTTACCTGGTAGCGCTGGGCCTTGGGTAATGCGTTTACGCACGACTTTTTTGCTGTCTTTTAGTCGTTTCTGTGCACTGTTAATCACGATATCGGCGATTTTTTTGCCATCTTCTACGTGTTTGTTTAGCCAAAGACTAAAGGCGTCTTTTACGGTGGCTGAAATAAAGGCCACAATTTGACGAGACGATAAACGCTCTTTGGTTTGCCCAGAAAACTGTGGTTCTTGGATCTTGGCTGACAGTACGTAGCTGCAACGATCCCATACGTCTTCTGCAGTCAGTTTGATGCCGCGAGGCAAAAGGCTGTGAAAGTCACAAAACTCCCGAATGGCTTCTAACAAGCCAGTGCGCAGACCGTTTACGTGAGTACCACCTTGCGCGGTTGGGATGAGGTTAACGTAACTTTCTGTCACCAACTCGCCGCCTTCTGGCAACCATTGTACCGCCCAATCTACGCCTTGTGTTTTTTCGGTCAAACCACCAATAAAAGGCGTTTCTGGTAGTAACACAAAACCTTCATTGGCAAGAGCTAAGTAATCGTTTAAGCCATCTTGATAAAACCATTCATCGCGGACTTCTTCGCTGCCGCTTTGATCAATAAAGACCACATGCAGACCCGAGCACAACACCGCTTTGGCTTTAAGCAAATGTTTGAGACGAGAAACCGAATATTTAGGGCTGTCAAAATATTTTCCGTCGGCGGTAAATTTCACCTTGGTGCCGGTATTTTTCTTACCGACTGTGCCGATTTCTTTCAGTTCTGAGGTTTTAAAGCCGTTTTCAAAACCAATGTGGTAGTGAATGCCGTTGCGTCTTACCCAGACTTCTAAGGACGTTGACAAGGCGTTGACTACTGAGACACCGACACCATGCAAACCACCGGAAAACTGGTAGTTGTCGCCCGAGAATTTGCCACCAGCGTGCAGCTTGGTGAGGATCAATTCAACCCCGGAGATGCCTTCTTCTGGGTGGA
Source organism: Marinomonas hwangdonensis (assembly GCF_003721245.1). Lineage (GTDB taxonomy): Bacteria > Pseudomonadota > Gammaproteobacteria > Pseudomonadales > Marinomonadaceae > Marinomonas > Marinomonas hwangdonensis. The sequence goes on from NZ_RIZG01000002.1 coordinate 523,466, forward strand.
TATCAACGGGCATGCCGCGGCCGTTGTCTTCGACGCTTAAGGAGCCATCTTTGTATAAGACCACTTCTATGCGATCCGCATGACCAGCAAGGGCTTCGTCAACTGAGTTGTCGACCACTTCTTGCGCTAGGTGGTTAGGTCGCGCGGTATCTGTGTACATTCCTGGGCGTTTTTGAACCGGCTCTAAGCCACTCAGAACTTCTATCGAACCAGCGTTATATTCTTTTGCAGACATGCGTGTTTTTACTTCCAAGTTGGTCGTGCTGTACAAAAAATGCGTTGTGTACGGCATTCGAGTATAAATTCATGGCAGCAGTCTACCACTGCTTCTATACGGTGTGAAATAGCCTACTGGCTACTCGGTTAGCGACTAAAAGGGTTCATTTACTCAGTCGGTTATTATTTGAGCAAAACGCAGGATTTCAGTTGAAAAACGCGCAAACTCGGTAAAGCTGTGGTCACCTTGAGCTTCATGCGTCAGGCGTGCGGTGTTAGGAAAGGCTTTTAGCGCTTCTCGATAGTCCAGTACTTCGTCCCCTTCTTGTACCATGAGCCAATACAAATCAGCAGTGGGCTTTGCAACGACAAGCTGCTCTAGCTCTGCCATATGCGATGCGGTGAGCTCGTAGCGTTCCCCCGTATAAGGGTTGTGCTGCGGCCCAAGGTAATCAAGCAAGAGAGTTGGCGCTTGAACCGCCGGATTCACTAGTATGGCAGCTAGGCGGTGCTTTTCTGCTAAATAAGCGGCATAAAAGCCCCCAAGAGAGCTGCCGATTAAGGTGAGACCCGTGTCTTTTTTGGCTTCAATAATGGCATCTAACTGCTGAATGGCTTTGGCAGGCTGCCAAGACAAACGCGGTGACATAACCGCATCAGGGAAACCTAATGCGGTGGCCGCCTCCACCAGCACAGTGGCTTTGTGGGAGCGCTCAGAGCTGTTAAAACCGTGAATGTATAATAAAGTAGCCACAAGATTCTCGTATCGAATAAAAGCTAGATAAACGGATCAAAAGAACTAAAAGCAAAAGTACATTAAATAAAAGTACATTAGGCAAATTGAAAAGACACAACATGATGCAGCCTGTGACCATGTTTTAAACACAACTCCAGCAGATCAGCCAGTTGTTGGTTCAGACGGAACTTTTCATCCCGATGTAACATGGCATCATTGGGGTAAGGGTACACCCCTTTGTATTGACGATGACCATCAGTGATTTCAGCAATACCGACATCATGATACAGCCGAATGATCATAGACAGTCTGGCATCAAAAAGCAGTTTGGTTTCTATTTCTGGACCAAACTCTAGAGCGATTTCTGAGGTAAAGCGGCTTTCTTTTCCAAGAGTGAGGCTTAAACGGCTTTCTTGATTGCCGGCACTGTGGATCGAAAAGTGCCATGAATCCATTTCCTCTTGGCCACGCATGAGTTTGCCCAGCCGACGATAATTAAGCTCGCCGAGCATTTGTAAACTGACCAAATCTGGTACGTATTGTTTCGCCATTTTCTCTGTCATTACCGCCTTTATAATCATTGCTGTTGTCATTGATAATATGCTGTAAACCCTATTCGAACTGGCATCCTGTTATGCCAGTATAGATCAAGATTCAGCGCGCCACTGGGAGACCAGTTGACTTTTGTTTAAAGCAAACCATTGCAAACCCATAATGGTACTGGCGTTTTCTACATCGTGTTTGAGCAAGTCAATGGCGTCATCAGCCGACATGAGGTGCAGCTTGATGTCTTCATGTTCATTGTCGACTCCATGAACCTGGCTTGTGTCCACTGAGCGTGAATCAAACTCGCCTGCGTACATACGCAAGTACTCTACCAAACCGCCTGGCGAGGGCACAAATTTAAACATGTATGCCAAACGCTTAACGGTGACACCTGCTTCTTCTAAGGATTCTCGGCGCGCCACGTCTTCATCGCTTTCGCCTTCTTCTACCATGCCAGCGACCAACTCCAATAGCCAGGGAGAATCGCTGTTCAATACGGCGGGACGAAATTGCTCGATCAAAAGTATTTTATCGGCCACGGGGTCAAATAGCAGCACACAAACCGCATCGTTTCGCACCATCAGCTCTCGATTCATGGGCTGGCTCCACTCTCCGTTAAATTTTTTATGCTTTAACGTCAATTTGCGCATTTCAAAAAAACCTTTGTACACGCATTCGTCGCTCAGGACTTCCACGTCTTTTTTGCTGTATGTCGGTGTAAACTTCATAGTATGTTGCCATAATTGAACCGCAAGCCTGATAACAAAAAGAGCTTGCTTGGTCATTGAAAAAATGGAATGTGAACGCCCTTATTTTTTAACATGCTTATTTGAGTCTGTCACACATGGAGCTGAGTTAATGGAACCTATACGTTGCAATTGGTGTTTAGGATCGCCCGAATACATAGATTATCACGATACTGAATGGGGCATCCCCGTCTACGACGACGTCTCTTTGTTTGAATGCATTGTACTCGAAAGCGCACAGGCAGGTCTAAGCTGGATTACCATATTGCGCAAGCGTGAAGGCTATCGGGCGCTTTTTCACCATTTTGATCCCGAAAAAGTCGCGAATATGACAGGCGCCGATGTGGAACGATTGCTTTTGGACCAACGCATTGTTCGCCATCGAGCCAAGATAGAAGCCACTATTAGTAACGCTAAGGCTTTTTTGAACATTGCCGACGAGTTTGGTTCGTTCAGCCAATACTACTGGGGCTTTAGTGATCACAAGGTGATGGATAATCGGTTTGATTCCCTTGCTGAAGTCCCGGCTGTGACTGAACTATCTAAGCGGTTGGCAAAAGATCTAAAAAAACGTGGGTTTAAATTTCTTGGCCCTACGACCTGTTATGCCTTTATGCAAGCCACCGGTATGGTGAATGATCATATTGCAGACTGCGTAACACGAACCTCCTCTTCTATGCCAACGCCTTCTCGACAAGAGACATAAATAGGGTCTGTGCATTTTCAACGAGAGCAGAGGCTTGTTTTCGTTAATGTTTCGCCTACAGCGGTCGATATAACTTGGTATAATACACGCATTTCTTGTCCTTTGAGTGTCCTTTGGGTTTGGTCGGATCGCCCTCTTCATTAGGCTTGTTTAACTTTCATTTGGTTTGGTACGCATTTATGTTTAACAACAAAAGCATTTTAATTACTGGCGGTACGGGGTCATTTGGTCGTCAGTATGTGAAAACATTACTGGCCAATTACCAACCTAAGCGTTTGATCATTTATTCCCGCGATGAACTGAAGCAGTACGAAATGCAGCAAGATTTCGACGCGGCTTGCATGCGTTATTTTATTGGTGATGTGAGAGACAAAGACCGTTTAACTCAGGCCATGCGAGATGTGGATTTTGTGATTCATGCGGCGGCGCTCAAGCAAGTGCCAGCGGCGGAATACAACCCAATGGAGTGCATTAAAACCAACATTCATGGGGCTGAAAACGTGATTGCTGCCGCGATTGCGAATAATGTGGATAAAGTCATTGCGTTATCCACCGACAAAGCGGCCGCGCCGATCAATCTTTACGGCGCCACCAAGTTGGCATCGGATAAACTTTTTGTTGCGGCCAATAATATGGTCGGCCAAGGTCGCACGCGATTCTCTGTGGTACGTTACGGCAATGTGGTGGGGTCGCGCGGCTCCGTGGTGCCCTTTTTCCAAAAGTTAGTGGCGGATGGGGCCGATGCCATACCGATTACTCACCCTGATATGACGCGTTTTTGGATCACCTTGCCAATGGGTGTGGATTTTGTGCTAAAAAACTTCCAGCGCATGCATGGTGGAGAAATCTTTATTCCTAAAATCCCTTCTGTGCGTATTATGGATTTGGCGGCAGCTTATGCTCCGCAGGTGCCAACAAAAGAAGTGGGGATTCGCCCTGGCGAGAAACTGCATGAAGTCATGTGTCCAGCGGATGATTCGTATCATACTTATGAATTTACCGATCATTATGTGATTTCTCCTAGCATTAAGTTTTATCAAGAAGACATGGATTTTGGTTGCAATCGTCTGGGAGAAACCGGGGAATTGGTTGAGCCTGGGTACGAGTATCAATCCGGTAGTAATCCGTATTTTCTCAGTGTTGAAGAGATTTTGAATTTCGATGACGCCCACTGATTTTATTCCTTATGGTCGCCAGTCTATTGGCGAAGACGACATTGCAGCGGTGGTACGTTCACTGCGCTCCGATTTTTTGACTCAAGGGCCCTGTGTCAGTGAGTTTGAACAAGCACTTGCAGCAAAAGTCGGTGCCGGGTATGCGGTGGCAGCCAATAGCGCAACGTCGGCATTGCATCTTGCTTGTTTAGCCCTAGGCGTAAGCGCTAACGATTCGGTTTGGACGTGCCCAAATACTTTTATTGCATCGGCCAATTGTGCGCGTTACTGCGGCGCGTCAGTAGATTTTGTTGATATAGACCCTCGCACCTACGTCATGTGTGCTGACAAGTTGGCCGAAAAATTGATCCACGCAAAAGCCAACGGAAAATTACCAAAGGTCGTTATCCCGGTGCATTTTGCGGGTCAATCTTGTGACATGGTCGCTATTTATGCTTTATCTGAGGAATATGGTTTTCATATCATTGAGGACGCCTCCCACGCTATTGGCGCAACATACCGTGGCACCCCAGTGGGCAACGGCCAGTACAGTGATATTTGTGTGTTTAGCTTTCATCCAGTAAAAATCATCACGTCTGCCGAAGGTGGGATGGCAGTCACAAATGACCCAGTGCTTGCCAATCATATGCGTACTCATGCGCAGCAAGGCACAACAAAATCTCCCGATGAGCTTACTCAGATGCCAGGAGACTGGTACTACGAACAGCATACGCTGGGCTTTAATTACCGCATGACTGAGCTTCAAGCGGCCCTTGGCCTATCGCAATTGTCGAAGCTGGATGACTTTATTGCAGAGCGTCATGAGCAGTTTGCTCGCTATGTTGAGCTACTGTCTGACTTGCCTATTGGCTTGCCGTTTCAGGCGGAATGGGCCCATTCCTCCTTGCATCTTTTTCCCATTTTATTGCCTAAGCCGCACGCACAAAAACGCAGAGCCATTTTCGATGCGTTGCGTCAGGCAAACATAGGCGTTCAGGTGCATTATATCCCTGTGCATACCCAGCCTTACTATCAGGCGCTGGGGTTCCAACTGGGCGATTTCCCGATTGCGGAAGACTATTACCAGCGCACTTTGAGTTTGCCACTCTTTGTGGGATTGAGCGCGGAGCAACAAGATCGAGTTGCCCAGGTGTTACGTCAGTCTTTAATAGAAAATGAGGTGTTTGCATGATAAACAATACACCTTTTACAGAGACGCCTTACCGTGTGGCGGTGATTCCTGCCCGTGGCGGTTCTCAGCGTATTCCCAGAAAAAACATTCGCTTATTAAATGGCAAACCGCTGATTGGTTATTCCATTGAGGCGGCCATCGACTCCGGCTTGTTTGATCGTGTGATTGTGTCCACTGATGATGCGGAAATCGCCAAGATTGCTCGACAGTTTGGTGCAGAAACACCCTTTATGCGCCCAACCATGTTGGCCGATCACATGACAGGCACCACTCCTGTGATGCAACATGCCTTGCAGTTTTTAATCGATGAAGGCAAGACCCCCGATGAGGCCTGCTTGATCTACGCCACCTGCCCTCTGTTAACACCGGAAGACTTACAGCAGGGCGTTGAACGATTAGACGACAATACCGCTTTTTGCTTTTCTGCCACGACGTTTGGTTTTCCTATCCAGAGAGCCTTGCACATTCAGGATTCTGGCGAACTCGCGCCGCTGTTTCCGGAGCACATAGCTAAGCGCTCGCAAGATTTGGTGGAAGCCATTCACGATGCCGGTCAGTTCTATTGGGCACGCACCCAAGATTGGTTTGATGAGGCTATATTTGGCCCTAAATCCAAGCCGTTGTTATTACCACGGCATCGTATTCAAGATTTGGATACAGAAGAAGATTGGTTACGTTTAACGCAGATTATGCTTTTGAAACAAGCATCAGACCTCAATCTTTAATGTCTAACGAGGTCTATTCGTTCATCCAGTCTATTCGTTCACAAAATAGATTCACTAACAAAATAAGCATGGATGGTCTGGGCAACTCGTTCAGCCCCTGCCCCATCAACCAGACTGCGAGCCGTGTTTCGAGCGGTTTGCTGCCATTCAGTGTCACTCCACAGGCTATTCACTTCCTCTACGAGTTGCCCAATACGTTGTGCGTAAAGTGTGTCTGAGACATTATCAAAACGCACAGAGCGACACCAATTAAGAGGTACGTGCTGCTCTAATGAACGAGTTTGATTGTCTGCCACTTGAGCAAAAACCGTCGGTACGCCCATACAAGCCAGTTCAAATAAGGTGCCACCAGCGGCGGAAATCGCCATCTTAGCTTGTTGCATCAAGGGGGTCACATCAGATACTCCCTGCTCAACCGCTATGCCGTTCTGCAAGCAAAATGCAATGACTTGTTCTGCTTGTTTGGCATTCGCGCCTAACAACACCTGAATGCATTCTGTCGCAAAGCCGGATGCCACCAAGGCGTTTAAAATAGGCAAGGTAAGTGCAAGCGGGTCGGTTCCCCCCAACGTAATAAGCAGTTGCTCTGGTGGGCTTTGATTTTCGTCCTGTTGCTGAAAAGCAGGTCTTAATAACGCATAACGGCTACCTATTAACGGGCACTCAACAAGCTTAGAATAATTTTGTTGCAGAGGATTCAGCAGCCATTTAGCGGGAAAATCTCCCCTGTCATTCATATCATCCAGCACCAAAAGATTCGGCTGATGCTGATAGAGCATGGCGATGAGATCGGCGCTGTACGCATAATGGTCTAAGATAACCAAATCGACTTGCTCAGCCCGTTGCCAAAACTGCGCTTCGGTTTCCACAAAGCAATCGTCTGGGGAGCCAAACGCTTGGTAACGCTGATCTACAACAAATTGGCAATGCCAATCAAAGGCGGTAAAAGCATGAATCAGCGCTTGGCAACGAACTCTGTGCCCCATGCCAATTTCGACTGAGGCATCGGCTCGAACCAGCACTTTCACGCCATCATATCCCAAGCAAGCGGCTGACCTTTTTGCACCGCCACCGACAGCGTTTTACCCACAACATCAGGCCAATGCTTTGGGGCAAGACCAAACGATGGACGAATGATTTTAAGGTGATCTTCCGTAAGAACAGTACCCGCTGGCAAATCCACCGCGACGTAAATGGAACGGCGGTATTTTTTCGCCGCCTGTTCTGCGTCTGAGCCACCGTAAGTCACTGAGCCAAGAGCGGCTTTCGCTGCTCGACAAGCGTCCACCAGCGCCTTCATTTCAGCAGGCTCCATGGAAAAAGCGGCATCAACGCCCCCCGCACTGCGATCCAATACAAAGTGTTTTTCGATCACAGTTGCGCCTAATGCCGTGGCCGCCACGGCCGCCCCCAATCCTTGTGTGTGATCCGATAAACCAACTGAACATCCAGTATGAGTCGCTAGGTCAGCCATGGTGACCAAGTTAGAGTCTTCTATTCTTGCTGGGTAGGTGCTGGTGCACTTGAGCAAGGTTAAAGGGTTATCTCCAATGGCTCGAATGGCGGCTACCGCTTCTTCTATTTCGTCTAGGGTGGCCATACCCGTCGACATTATAATGGGTTTCCCAGTACGAGCGACGGCTTGTATGAGTGGAATGTCCGTCATTTCAAACGACGCTATCTTGTACATGGGCACATTCAGGGTTTCTAAAAAAGCCACTGCACTCAAATCAAACGGCGAGCTAAAGGCCACCAAGCCCAAAGATTCAGCCAATTCAAAAAGCGGTTTATGCCATTCCCAAGGTGTCGAGGCTTTGGCGTAAAGATCGTACAAATTACTGCCACGCCATAAACTGTCGCTTTCGGACACCATAAACTCACCCTGACGAATATCCAATGTCATGGTGTCTGGGGTGTAGGTCTGTAACTTAATGGCGTCCACACCAGCGTAGGCAGCCGCCTGTATCATGGCTTTCGCCAATTCAAAGTCTTGCTCATGGTTGCCTGATAACTCAGCAATAATAAAAGGCGTCTTTTCAAACATGGCGTGCGTTATAGCTCCCATTAACCATTGTAATAAGTAATCAGGTGATCGTTACCCTGATCAACGTACTCAGAAGCCTGTTGCAGCATACAGGGCATTTCTTCAAGGAATTCACACCAAGGTTCAAATAAATGACGAGCTCGACTGACCGTTTCAGCTTCATCTTGATGGGCAAACAAAAACTGCACAATTAAAAACGCCGAATACGTAAAAGAGCCAATCAGCAGGTCATACACATGACGGTGGATACTGCCTTTTAAAAAGTAAATTTGGCGATGGTGAGACCAAAGTAGATCGCACACCTGTTCTCGTGTTTTTAGATTTTCATCCCAGCCTTGCTGTAGCATTTGACTTATCTTACGGAAATCATCGACACATATCAGCGCTTCGGCTGATTGGCCGAGCAATGAGGCTGGAGGGTCTGTAAAGTAGACACTTTCTAAAATATCAATCACTTTAGCATGATTAATTTTAGGGTCTAAAATCAACACATCTTCCAGCAATAAGGGCGTAACGCCTTCGATCTTGGCCCCATCCGACAAGTTAAAACTGGCAAAATTTCGCCGCTTGTTAAGCTGACGGGTTAGTGCTTCAAGCTGCACCCGTGATGTGTCCATCATGCCCGTGGCATAAACGGTGCCACCAAAGTTGCCTTCTCGTTCAATCAGCTTGGCTTGTTGAAACGTTTGAAAGCCCGATTCTTTGCCGTCTTTGTAATAGCCACTGTGTACCGAATGATGGCTGCCTTTGTCTTTAAACCCGTTGTCTACGCCAAGGTAGTAGACGTTATTAAACCCAAATAAATGAACATAGGACAAAGCCAGATTCGCTACAACAGGGTTACAGTAATTCAACTGTACATATTCTTTGGTGTCGCCCTGGGCGCGTGCTTGACCTAGCATTAAGGAAGTAATGGCTTCGCCTGGCTTCATCGCCATGCCCGAGCGTTTAAAGCAGTCAAAGAAACCGGGGTGCATAACGTTGACGGACAATCCCCAAATCTTGTCTAGGTACTCTTGGTCTAAAAACAAAAACTTATCGACCGTTTGTTTGAGACGTTCGATGTCCACATGAATATCTGGGGTAATGCCCAGCTTTTTTAACGTGTTAATGGTTGAACCACAGCACACTAACAACACTTGCTCGCGCACCTCCTTGATCAATTCGATCCCTTGATCAAGAGACGGCCCATTCCCTAGAATGAAAACAGGGATATTACTCACCCATTTTGGCAAGGCATCGCGCCCTTGGAAATGCGCCAGTTTAGTGTTTGGTAAGGATTTCAAGCCTTGTGCTACACCAATTAGAGCGTCGTCAAAAAACCCCCAGCCCATTACTTGACGAGCATAATGTTTCTTAAAGTATGCAATAGCCAGATCATTTTCCGGACTGGAATAAGCGATGTGTAGATACGTTTCTGGCGCCATGAAGTAGCCATTTTCTTCTAACTGGCGCAGGTATTTTTCTGTAAATTCTTCCGCCTCTACTCCAAGAAAGAAATGTATAGTGCGGCCATCCTGATTGTAGCGCTCTAAGATAGGCTGCCATTCGATGGCAAACAAAGAGTAGTAGAAGAAGTCCAGATCGTATTCGTATAAATACAAATGCTTTATCGAACGCTGAGCCAGTAGCAACTCGAGCTGATAACCCAGCTCAATGCCAAATAAGATGGTTGATCCCACAAAATCAGGCCAGCCTTGTAATAGCTCTAGCCCTTGGCTGTGCTGGTTTTTCTGATCCAACATTTTGTTGCTGTAATGAACGTGGCGAGTGGGATGATTGTCCGTGCGCTCTAAATTCAGCAAGGTTTTGTTCGGTTTTATCAACGCCTGAGCCACTTTTTTAGACGCTTGCTGTTTTGGGTTGGCAGAAAAAAGCGGTACGCCAATATCATCACGGATAAGGTTTAAATCTCCGCTTTCTTCCATGTAAATATGGCGTTTTTTAGGTTGGTAGTGTTGGAAAGAATCAAATATGTGAGGCATGATCTGAGAAAAAACCGTCATGTTTCTCAGATAGCGTTCCGTTAACGCAGTGTCACTCTCTTTGAGGCGTGCCGCACCTCTTTCAAACATAGAAACAAAGGTCTCAGCTTGATTAAGAGAGGAAGAGAATTCCTCATTTTGCATGTTTCACGCCTTTATACTGTTTTACGCCCTTACGGGTTTTATTCGTTTGATAGAGCTGTTTTTGCATTTCGACGCGCACATCTCGAACAAGTTGAGTGGCTGATTGATGCAGCATAATAAAATGCTTAATCTGAGCATTGTCAGCAGGGTCTGTAAGGGGTTTTATGCTACGAATAAGATCATCATTGTCTATACACAGTTGCTGTATGGTTTCGATGTCTTTTTGCTCAATGCTTTGCTCTAATGCGGCACTTAACTGAGTTAAGTGGGACACATCCAACATTAAACCGCCCCTACTCTGGCTTCGGTTTGCCCGTACGCGGCTTGCTTATCAGCAGGTGTGATCTGGTCCCAAGCGCCTTTAATTTGCAATATTAATCCCATGACGTGGTCGAGCACTGTGGTGTCTTTGCTGACACTTGCTTCAGTAATACGCACCGTCATGTATTCGTACAGTGACTCAAGATTATCAACCAATTCAGGATTCACATCACGATCTAGTGCATCTCGTAGTGCGTTGATAATTTCAACAGCTCGGGTTAGGGCGTGTGACTTACCTTCCCAATCGCGACGTTCAATACAACCTTTACCTAAAGCAAGCTTCTCGAGCGCTCCTTGCATCAAGAGCTGAATGACGCGATGAGGGTCAGCCGACGCCAAATCGGACTTGATAGAGTCCTTGCGGTAGGCTTGTATCCCTTTACTCTTGTACATATGCAACCCCATTACTGTGTCTATTTTAAAAACTACTGCATGTTAGCTAAAACGGAATTTAGATATCCGCCCTGTGCGTTCATTACAGCCAGACGAGAGTCTAAACTGGTAAACTTAGAACGCAGAGACTCTTCATACTTAACCATACGTTCTTCGTAGGCTTCTAACGTCTCTTCTGTACTATCTATCGACCGACGAACAGAATCCTTTAATGAATTTGTTAGGCCATCTGATCCTGTGTAGTTATCCAGTAATTTTTCCAAAGAACGAGCAAGGCCTTTTTCCCCTGAGATTAGCGGTGCAATCTCGCTATAACCACGACGCATTGCATCGTCAAATTTAGCATTATCTAAACTCAATTCACCTTGGCTACTCATCTTTACCCCTAAGTCAAAAATAGACGTAAAGGTACCTGTCTCACCGCGGCTGGACATGAGCTCTGTAGAAAGGGAGGATTGCAGATTTCGAATCATACTGTTGCCGTTCAACACGGCACCACGATCTGTGCTCGCTTGAAGCAACCCCACCATACTATTGTAGGAATCGATGAATTCTTTAATTGAGTCCTTGACCGTTTCCTGATCGAAGCTGATGTCCACTTTAGTGGATTTCTCCGTAGGCGCTAGCGCTTCAATGGATAAGCCGGCTACTGCCTCGTCAAAAGTATTGGTATCGTTGCGAATTTGAATGCCATCCACTGTAATAATGGCATCACGCGCTTCCTCTCCAAAAGGCGTATATAAACCGGCCGACAGCCCCTCAGTAGAAACGCTGTTTAAAGACAAGGATGTGTTTTTCTGAGGCAGTACATTTAGCTCAGTCGCATCCGCTTCAGCGGCTTTTTCTACCTCAGCTTTTTCAGCTGCTTTCGCGTCCATTTCAGCATTAGACTGGGCTAGTGCCTCTGCTTTTTCCTTTTCTTTGTCTTTCGGAATAGGGCCATCATTTGCAAAATCAAATTCATCGCCTTCTAAATCTAATTCATCTACTTCGTCAACAGGAGCAGGTTCTGAAAGTTCCTCTAATTCTGGCTCCTCCTCAATAGGTAGAGATACAGCTTCAGGTACGTCTTCAATAACATTCCCATCTTCATCGCGAACGATCACGTCATTGCTGATTCGCAGGGAGTTCTCTGCACCCTCAATGGCTGAGGTCGCAGTGAAGAAAAGATTTCCGGCCCCATCATCAACTAGGTTCACTGACACGCCAAAATTGTCTTCAGACGTATTTACCTGATTTCGCAATTGAGAAAGGGTGGTACCCGCTTTAACGTCAATAGAAAATTCATTACTACCCGCGGTGAAGGTTAATTTCGCATCTTGGTCTGTTACAACATCATCAGGCGATGAAAACAAACCTGGCGCCGACATAACTCGACTGCCTTTTGCTAGCTGATTGACATCAATGGAATAAGAACCGTTTGAAGCGGAACGATCGGTTGTGATGGAAATGACTTCTTCACCTTCTTTCTGAGCAATTTTTGCATCTCGTCCAGTGAATAGTTCATCATCGTTTAGTGTTTTAACAGAAGATTTGAAATTATCAATCGCAGAGCCGACTTTGCCAAGCGCAGACAATTCAGATTCGTAGCCATTGATTTTGTTTTGATAGAGTCCGACTTTAGCGTCTTTCTGTGCGCTCACCATCTGTTTGACAAGGGATTCTAGATCCAGTCCAGATCCCGCACCCAATGAGCCTACTGACATAACTTAATCTCCTACCCCATCACTTTAACTATCAAACCTCACTGTTTACCAAAGTGCCTTTGATATCGCTCAGCTGATTCATAATAGCATCAATTCGTTCTGACATTTTAAGAAACTCTTCCGTCGGTATCTGACGGACAACATCGCCCGTTGATTGGTCGAGTACCTTAACTATATTTTGCTTTTGATCATCCGCCATCTCAAATGTTAATTGCACATTTAACTGTGACATCTTTTGATTCATTTCTTGTATGTCATTCGGTTCAATCTTAGCTAAAGGCTGAGCCATTTGAACGTCTTTCTTTTCTGTACTTTCTTTGTTTGACCTTGTGGTATCGGCAAGGTTCTGCACAACCTTAGCGTTAGACTGACGCATAGCAGTAAAATCTTCAATGGCACGCTGTTCGGGCCTCGAAGAATAATTAACTGCATACTTTGAAAAATCACTCGCATTAATAGACATTTCAGAGTCCCTCCGGATAGACAAAAGCCGGGGCCAGATTACCCCAGCTTTATACTATCTCTCATTGCTTAGCCCAACAATGACAAGGCTGTTTGTGGACGTTGATTTGCCTGTGCCAAAATCGACGAACTTGCCTGCTGAAGAATTTGTGAACTCGTAAGTTGCGCTGTTTCTTCCGCGAAGTCAGCATCACGAACTCGAGAACGGGCCGCTGATACGTTTTCAGCGATATTGCTCAAGTTATTGATGGTTGAACCAAAACGGTTTTGTACCGCACCTAACTCCGCACGCTTAGAGTCAACCGCTGCAATCATAGTATCAACAACGTTAATCATACTTTGCGCGTTCGCAACAGTTGAAATAGATGCTGTTGTCAAACTAACCTGCGCCGTAGAGGCACCCGCTGACAGACCAGACATAGTGAAGCCACCATTGGCACCGTAGTCGATAGAGTTGTTCACACCACCTGAAGACATGCTGAAACTGATTGTTTGGTTCGAATCAGCACCTACTTGATAGATACCGTTGTAAGTACCATCTAGTAAGTTCTCACCACCAAACGTGGTCGTTTCAGCAATACGGTTAATTTCTGTCGATAGCTGTGAAATCTCTTGCTGAAGCGCTACACGGTCTTTATCAGAGTTTGAACCGTTTGCTGATTGGATGGACAAGGTACGCATACGCTGAAGCATACTGGTTGTTTCGTCCAATGCACCTTCTGCAGTTTGTGCTAGAGAGATACCATCGTTGGCGTTACGAACAGACTGGTTCAAACCATTAACCTGAGAAGTCAAACGGTTAGAGATCATTAAGCCTGCAGCATCGTCTGATGCACTGTTGATACGCTTACCAGAGGACAAACGCTCAAAAGAGGTATCTAGCGCATTAGATGAGTTCATCATCTGGCGTTGCGCATTTAAAGATGAAGTATTCGTATTTACGTAAAGAGCCATTATAGCCTCCTAGGTTTTATTTACCCCTGCAAAAAAAGCAGTTCGTATAAGGATTTCGGCTTGATGGATAAAAGCTTTAACGCTTTTCGGTAAATTTTTACCTAAGACAGGCAAATAACAACCCCAAAAAGGCCGAAAAATGCCGCAAGCAATTGTTTTTAAAAGGAATAAAATATTTGCAATATATTTGAAGATTTTGGCTATGTACGCCCATTTTTAACTCTGGATTCAGTCAAAGTATGGGAAAACCGCTATTAAGACTCAAAAATGCCTCACATGACCTTGGCAAGACAAGAGTCGCAACAAAATACAAAAGCGACACCATACCCAAGATGTCACGATAAGGGGGCACCAAAACTGACACACAGAACTTTTGAGCCGCAATAGGTAAAAGCACACCTCAAAAACGGCAAAAAATTACCTTACCCGTCATAGGGAAGGCACAACAAATTTTGTGTAAAAAAAAGCCAGATGAAAGTTCACCCGGCTGAAAAGGCACCTCTAGGAGAGAGAAGTAGCCCGTATTCCGAGAAAGCTCCCGAATACTTTTTTCAAGCGACTGAAACAGTCGCTTGAAATTGTGTGCATTTTCTATTTTATCTTGAGACTAACCCTCATAGGGCTAACTAGTTAGCCCCCAAGAAGAGACAAAGCCGTTTGTGGACGCTGATTCGCTTGAGCTAAAATAGTGCTACTTGCTTGCTGCAGAATTTGAGCACTGGTCATTTTCGCCGTTTCTTCTGCAAAGTCTGCATCGCGAACTCGGGAACGAGCCGCAGAAACGTTTTCCGATATATTGCTTAAGTTAGTGATTGTCGAACTAAAACGGTTTTGTACCGCACCGAGCTCAGCTCGCTTTGAATCCACTGCAGAGATCATGGTATCAATGATGCCGATCATACTCTGCGCATTGACAACACTCGATACCGATGCCGTTGACACACCAACTTGAGCAGAAGCTTGGTTAGACAAACCTGACATCGTGAAGCCACTGTTTGTTAAATAATCGATAGAGTTATTCGTACCACCAGATTGCATAGTAAAACTGATGGTTTGGTTAGCGTCTGCACCCACTTGAAATATACCTTGATAAGTACCGTCAAGTAGATTCTCACCACCAAATGTTGTGGTTGCCGCAACACGGTTAATTTCTTCTGAAAGCTGAGCTACTTCCTGTTGTATTGCTACCCTGTCTTTATCAGAGTTAGATCCGTTTGCAGCCTGAATAGAGAGTGTTCTCATCCGTTGCAGCATGCTGGTCGTTTCGTCAAGAGCACCCTCTGCCGTTTGAGCAAGAGAAATACCGTCATTAGCGTTTCGAACCGCTTGATTCAAACCGTTTATCTGCGACGTTAAACGGTCGGATATTTGAAGACCAGCCGCATCGTCTGCCGCACTGTTAATTCGTTGACCGGAAGATAGACGCTGGAAGGAAACATCTAAGTCAGCGCCTGAATTGTTTAACATACGCTGGGCATTTAAAGAGGACACATTGGTATTAACATATAAAGACATTTTTTTCTCTCCTAAAACATTTTTCTGATGAGACAACCTTTTGATTTAATTAGTTATTTGGCTTTCGTCTCTTATAAAGGTTATCGTCACCTTGGCGGGTATCTTTAGTAATATTTTGATTTAATTTTATCTTTTTTATTTTGTTACATGCCCGCTTTTTTGACATAACTCTGTATCGATCTCAAAGCGGAGAACTTTAAAAAAAAACCAAAATATTAAAAAACCTAGAAGCAGAGGCAGGAGTAAATGAAGAGTGAATAACTATAGAAGAAGAGAAAAAACTAGGAAATGTGATTAATAAACTGCAAACCTAATGTTTGCGGGTCAATGTCTTTTTCAATACGAACTTCTGTGCCTACGCTTGCAGGACGATTTAACTCAATATCTGATGTTTCAACAAAGGCTTTGTTGGTCAAGCTGTAAACCTGACGCACCAAGGATGGCTGGAATGACTTATTTAACGTCAAAACAAACCCTACTCGACCGTTTGATAATAAAACGCATGAACCAACAGGAATACGACCAATGCTATTTAGAAACACAGACAGCAATTTTCTATCAAAAGCCAAACCAGACTCTTTTTGCATTTTTTGCGAGGCTTTTATTGGCCCCATTGAGGGCTTATGGGCTTGCTCTGACGTCATAGCATCGTAAGCGTCAACGATAGCGGCGATTTTTCCATAGACAGAGATCTCGTCTCCTTGCTTACCAGCAGGGTATCCTGATCCATCCAGTTTCTCATGATGATCCATTAGCATTTGATAGGCCGCTTTCGGAATATCATCGCATTTTTTAAACATTTGTTCGCCGAACTGAATGTGTTTACGAAACAGATCAAACTCGCTGTCCGTCATCTTTGTGGTTTTAGCCACCATGGCCTGCGGCAATCGGGCACGCCCTAGGTCAAAAAGCAGGGCGCCCAAACAAATGACTTCTATGTAGGCATTTGATAACTTTAAAGCCTTGGCAAAATGAATACCCAACACAGCCATGCCAATGGCATGCTGTTCGAGATAAATCGATGCGTCTTTCATGTGGCGAATCGCCATCAGAGAAAAGTTATTTCGTGTGTGTGATTCTATTAACTTAAGACAGAATTTTTTCAACTCCATCATCTCAAGCGGCTCTCCCCGCTTAGATCTTTCAATTTGAGACGAGAGCAATTCAAGGCCATCATTAAATAACCTCATCGCTGTCGCCGCCTCTTTGTCAAATGACGTCGGCATTAGACGAGTCTCTTTTTCGACTTTTTGTGCCAACACAGCTTTCTCAGCTTTTCGTTCCACCTGCTCGGACAACGCTGTTTCTTGGGTTTCCAACGAACTGCCATCATTACTGTCGCCGTCTAACTTCGACTTGTAGCTTAAAATATAGTCTCTAGTGTGATCATTAAGTTCTTGTCGAAAGTGACGAAATAAACTTTGACCGCGCGTATGCTTACTGCGTAGTTCCTTGGTGTTTAAATCGGGGGTTAACTTTTTCAAACTGCGAACAGATCGCCCATGCGCGACAGACAAACATAAGATAAGAAAGCGTTCTTCGGCATCGTATAATCTTTCTCGACGGCTGTTGAGCAGTTTACCGTCCGTAAAATAAGGATCATATGGAAGGAATTCGGAATCCAACGTTGGGCGTAACAAATCAAAAGCTACTTGGCGCATCGCAATAGAGACAATTTTTTCCTTGCGCCCATGCATTTTGATGAGACTTTGAACCCGTTTACTTTTGATAATCTCGTCTTTAATTTCGAAAATACCAAGTATCTCTTCGATATCAAAATAGCCAACGTTTATATCAGCGCCAAAGCAGGATTCAATTTTAAATGTGGACATGTGAGTTCCAAATTCCGGTATTACATTTTATCAAAGAGTGACAGGTTACTCATGCGGGTAAATACTTTTTGAGACGCATTGAGTGCGGTCTCTTTCATAGAGAGTTCAGAAGCCGCGGACGCAATATCTAGCCCACCAATACGGTCTTTTGCGATGGTATTCGACAACTGATTGGACGAACTAAAGTCTTCTCTGCTGCTCAAGGTGTTCAATCTAGAACCCACTGAAGAACGCCCTTCACTGATGCTTCTTTGTGTATTATGAATACTGACGGTCACATCTTGAAAAGCAGCGCGCCGCTCTTCTTTGGTGGAAGATTTATCACCCAAAACAGCAAGTGTGTCTTTTATCTCATTCAATACATTGTCACGCTTTGGTTTATCAAGCGAAAAACCGACCTCCGCACCCGGTGCGCCGTCTAAGGTAAACGACATACCCGCAAACTCAATAGGCTTGCCCGCTACGTATGATCCAGAGGAAACTTCTTCACCTGAACTATTGGTAATCTTAAACATCCCAGGCGTACCCTCAAAACCACGACGCCTCTCTTGGTCTTCTTTGGTATTGGACCCTGTTAGTAACGTATCAACAATGTCCGCTACATTCACATCTGTATCTTGCTGTGTGAGCGGAAGGGTTGTTAATCGGTACACATTGTCTGCGGGATTGACCGGATCATAATTGTCCGCCATGAACTGATTAAACTTTTCTTGGTTAGATACCTTCCCTGTCAAAGACACATCGCCTAAGAATAGTTCTGATGTAAAACCTTTGTTTGTCCAAACATCTTGAAATAGACGCTTCCCTGAATCCGATACTGCAACCTTCACATCTTCAGAAATTTGTGCAAATTTTTGACCTTCATTACCAGCCCACTGGTAACGCCCTTCACCATTCAATACAAACGGTGGCTTATGGGTGTCTGTACCAGCAAAAATATAATTACCATCGGCGCTTCTGGAGTTCATTAGTTCTGCCATTGAGTTTGCTATCATGGCAACTTCCTGACCAATAGCATCCAGATCTTCTTGGGAGTTAATGTCGTTTTGCGCTTGAATAAACAGCGTACGAATATCATCCAAAGAATCGTTCAAACTCTCTAGAGCCACTTCTTGATATTCAAGATTGTTCTTGGCCATTTTGATCGATTCATCGTATTGCTTTAAGCGATTATTATTATCTTGATGCATCAGTATTTGACTTGCACCGACAGGATTATCGCTCGGTTTTACTATGTCAGTCTGAGCCAGCAATTTTTCTTGTGCGTTAAGCATTTTTTCATTAGCTTGGCTAATCGACCTACTGGACTGACTATAGATTAAATTTTCTGTCACTCGCATAAACTTACCTCGTGATTCCAAGTAAGGTGTCAAACGTAGTACGAGCTGCGGAAATCACCTGCGCAGACGCAGAATAAGATTGCTGATATCTCATTAAATTAACGGCTTCTTCATCTAAACTGACCGCTGACAAACGATCGCGACGATTAATGCTGTCATTCATCACGACCTCACTTGCCTCAGCATGCCCTGAGACCTCCGCTGTTTTACTGCCAATATGCGATACGAGACCAGAAAACGCTTTTGACACGCTGGCTTTCCCTTCTACCAAGGATTGATTTTGTAATCCCATCAAAGCGATACCATTAAAGTTATCTGATGGCCCCATCACCTCTGTACTGATGGAAAAAGAATCCCCTCTTTGTGGAACGGAAGAAACTGAAACATCAAAGCCCGCTTCCCTAGCTAAACCAGCTTGTTCAAGCAAGTTGCTGTATTCCACCACATTGTTGATATTGGCAAGCTCTGAACCAAATCTATCTCTTACCACATAGGAATTAGGTGAAGTGAAGTAAATCTCGTGGGGAGCATTAGGGTATAACTCACCATTACTTGCAAAGGCTGACGTCTCTGGTCGTGTATTACTAACAGATGACAGACTTATCTTAGCATCAGATAGGTTATCCGAGTTGGTTACCACACCAACAGGAGCACTCAGGGCGATTGCATCACCATTTTTAGCCTGCATAGCCAAATTCGCTGACGCGCCTTGAGTTGGGGTAAAACGAAAGACATCATTATTGTCAATCAAGGCCATATCGGCGACACGAATATCCAACCCAAGCTCTTCAATTTTATAGTAGCCTTGAGCGTCAGGTGTCATGTTTGTAGGATCAAATAGCAATGACTGGCCTGATGACTGGCCGCTGGCATCATACCTTTTAAGGACGAGTTGACTGTCGCTTATTTTAGCGAGCTCAAAGGTCTCTTTGGTGATTTTTGCAGCCTCTCCAGCCGACACTTTAACGGAAATGTTATCCAATTTATGGGCATTATCTTGCGTTGAATGAATGCTTATATCGCCCATCGCAAACAGTTCTCCCCCCATGCGACCGTTCGCATCCAGTCCTTTTCCATTTTGCATGTTCATAGCATCCGCAATGGCAATGGCATTTTGGCCCAACGTTCTGTCAGCCAAGGCACTGAACTCAGAACGAAAATCCATTAGACCGCCGACACTGCCGCCCAAGGCGGAAGATTTCAAACCCACTCTGTGAGTTCCAAAATCCACTTCTAAGCTAGGTGTGCTTGGATCCAGAGGATTGGTGACCATTTTTAATTCGGTCGGCTTCTGGTCCATTAAGAGTGGCTGTCCATTTGTCAGCTGAACCGTCATTAGACCGTTTTTATCAAACTGGGCTTTTATGTCTAAATACTCAGACAGCTCTTTTGCTAAAAGCTCTTGTTGATCACGAAGTTCATTTGCTGGCGAGGTAGACAAGCTTTCTTCGCGTAATATCTTCCCATTCAAATCAGACATTTTGGCTGTAATGCTGTTGATATCAACCAATGAAGTTGAGATCTGATCATCAGCGAGATCCTCTTGTCTGGTAACTAAATTAGACAGAGAGTTGTATTGCTCTACTAGGTTATTCAAGCTGGAATGAGCAAGTTGTCTTAGAGATGACGAGGTTGGGTCATTGTTGGCATTTTGTAGCGCCGTAAAAGCACTATCAAGATAACCGGAAAGTGACACACTCTCTTCTGAAAAGAGCTCATCAGACATAGACATCATGGAACGGTAAGTGTCGTAGTAATTAAACTCAGAGGTATCGGATCGGATCTGACTGCTAACAAACTGATCGACTAATCGGCCAGTATCACGCAGTACAACACCGCCCGCTGGAGAACTGACGACATCCGTTCTCTGACGACTATAGCCCTCTGTATTCACATTGGTCGTATTGTGCCCTGTGGTATTGATTCGGGCATTACTAGACTGCAGTCCAGATAAACCAATTGAATATAAATTTGAGCTCATAGCCCATACCCCTAGTACGTTATTGAGGAATTCTCACTGTCTTGTTGTGCTTTATCGGCTGGTGTTGCAAAAACTTTACCAAGACAGCGACTTGTAGGTAGTTAAACGCTACAAGCGCTGAAACCATTTACTGGAAAGGATGTTGTCGATTTTGTTGGCGTAATTCGGATCAGTTGCATACCCACCTCTTTGCAAAGAAGCGGCAAACATTGACGCATCATTACCTGACTGAAGGGCATCTTTGTACCGCTCACTGGAAGATAAAAACTGAGCATAATCGTCGAAACTTTGAGCAAACGAATCGTAAGCTCGAAAGGCAGCTTTCTCACGCTTTGCAACGCCATCACGAAATTCTAGTGTATTGACTACCGCTCTTTCCCCATCCCAGCGATTATCGGCTTTAATACCGAATAAGTTAAAGCTGGCAGAGCCGTCCTCTTTGGCAATCGGGTATTTTCCCCAGCCCGTTTCCAAAGCCGCTTGAGCAAGCACCGCCTTAGGATTTACTCCCAACTTTTCACCTGCCTGTTGTGCATGGGGCCAAAGCCGATCAACAAATTCATCAGGTGATGCAAAAACAACGGACAATGCCGAAGGTGCTGTGGTCTTTTCCACATTAGACAAACCCGAAGCGGCCTGCGCTCTTTCTTGCTGAACCGATTGCATAAAATCAGCTGACGCTCTTTTTACTAATGCCTGAATATTCGCCAAGTCTTGTTTCGCCACTTGATTTAAAAAGTCGGTGTCACCGGCTTCTTTCGTTTCAGGTGAACTCATTCGACCGCTCTGTTGCGTTTGGTATTGACGAATAAGCGCGTCTGATAAACCAATCCCACCTGATTGAGCCAAACCTTGGGACATTTGTGAGTCCATCATTTCTTGATACTGCTTTGTTTGAGCACTGGAAAACAGTCCGCCACCGATTGCGTCATTTGTGCTGCGCATATTTTTCAACAGCATATTGATAAAGATTGACTCAAATTGCTTAGCCACGTCTTTTAACGCGCTATCAGGGTCTTTTTGAGCTTTATTTTTCAGCGCAGTCAGCGTAGAAAAATCCGCAAAAAAATCTTGCTTAGGTGGTACTGAATTCATTTTTTTCCCTATATCACCACGAGATCTGCGTTGATAGCACCAGCCTGTTTTAGGCTTTCAAGAATCGCCATCACATCACCTGGCGCTGCGCCGACTTGATTGACGGCTCGCACGATATCATTTAACGAGGCACCTGGATCAAAGACAAACATGCGACCACTGTTGTTGGCAATTTCCATACCTTCACGAGGAGAAATAATCGTTTCGCCCCCTGTTACTGTCCCATCGTCCGCAACCACTGGCGCCGTTTCTCTAATGGTAACGCTAAGGCTACCATGAGTGATGGCGGCTGGCGATACGGTGACGTGTTGTCCAATAATAATGGTTCCCGTTCTGGAGTTCACAACAATTCGAGCACGCTCTTCTGCTACATCCACTTCCAGATTTTCTAAGATGGATATAAAAGTGACTCGCTGACTAGGATCCCTGGGCGCTGACACACGGATGGAAGTGGCATCAAGCGTCGTCGCAACACCTGGACCTAATAGATTATTGATTTTATCAGATACCGCTTTTGCCGTTGTAAAATCTGGACGGTTCAAGTTAAACGTTAAAGTATCACCGGTGTTGAAGCTACTAGGGACAATACGTTCAACACTAGCCCCATTAGGAATACGCCCTACGGTTGGTACGTTTACCGAATTTCGGGAGCCGTCAGTGCCCATACCACCAACGATTAAATTACCTTGTGCTATCGCATAAACGGCTCCATCAGCCCCTTTTAATGTAGATAACAATAGAGTTCCACCACGTAAAGCACTGGCATTACCAATAGAAGACGCTGTGACATCAATTTTTTGACCAGGCTTGGAAAAAGCTGGCAATGTGGCCGTTAAAGATACCGCAGCAACATTCTTTGATGTTGCATTTACACCTTCAGGTAAGGTAACACCAAAGCGAGACAACATACTCGAGAAACTTTGATTGGTAAAAGGCGTACTGTCCCCCGTACCATTTAGCCCTATTACAAGGCCGTAACCAAATAATTGGTTTTCACGAACCCCCTCAACACTAGCAATATCTTTCAGTCGCTCAGCATGAGCAGAAAAAGACAACAGGCATAAAATAATTAGCGCTACGTGTTTCATTATATCACTCCAATGGAAAAGCATTGCTCACTCCATATAGTTGGTCAGTTAAGTTAGTACGGCATTGTGTTAGAGTTCAGTAAACGACTTACCCACCCTTGCTCACTACCCGCCGCCACATCACCCGTACCTGAATAAATAATCCTCGCATCGGCAACACGTTCCGACTCCACCGTGTTATTAGGCGAGATATCTTGTTTACGTACTAATCCAGAAAAACGAATGTATTCGTCACCTTGGTTCAAACGAAGCCATTTTTCCCCTCTAACCGCCAACACACCATTAGAAAATGCCTTAAAGACAGTCACTGTGATAGTACCGTTTAAACTGTTGTTCTGATTCGCTGATGCGTTACCAGAAAAATCTGTTCCTTGCTGGGGTAAAGTGGTATCCATTCTCAACTCTTCACCTAACACGGTTGGGTTCTCGATGGTTGCCGTGGCGGATTTCGACACATTCGCCGCATTGGCTTTTGTCGAAGTGGTGGATTCGTTTAAGTTAATGGTTAATATATCCCCCACTTTACTGGCTTTTTGATCGCCAAAAAATACATCTCCCATTCCAGTTTGATAAATACCTCCTGTAGGCGCCTGAGAAGGTGCCATATCATTAGGGTATACAGGGGCGTAATAGGGGTCATCTGAACGGATAGATTGTTTAAATTCCGGTCCATTTAATGGGTCGTTAGGATCTGGAACAAAACCTTTACGAGGCGGATCTTCAGGCTCCTCTTCAACAACTGCTTCTTCCGCTGGCTCTTCGTCACCGGCAAGTTCATCAATCACAGCATCAGTGATGGCTGCCGCAGCGCCTGCCGCAGCCGCATTTGCAACCGCTTGCTCGTTCACATCCCATGACAAACAGCCTGTTAAACCAATACTAAGCAAGAAGAAAAAAGGCAATCTCATTTTCGTTGTTATCCGCAGTTTATTTATAGTTGTTGTATGGCAAAACTCATCATACCGTCTGCTGACGAAATGACTTTAGAATTCATCTCATACGCTCGCTGGGTAGTGATCATATTCACCAATTCTTCAATCGAGTTTACGTTAGAAGCTTCTAACATATTCTGAGCTATGGTGCCTAATGAATCCGTTCCCGGTACTCCAACAATTGGCGGACCACTTGCGTTTGTTTCGGTAAAAAGGTTCTGACCTGCAGCATTTAAACCTGTTGGGTTAACAAAGCCTGCAATGTTAAATGCTCCTACTTGTTGTGCATCTGCGGCACCATTGCGTCGAACAGAAACCACACCATCCTCTGCAATCATTATTTCAATGGCATCTTGATCTATTTGGATACCTGGAACCACGACCAAACCACCTGAGGTAACAAGTTGACCTTGGTTATTAAGCTGCAAACTACCGTCACGAGTATAAGCAATGGTTCCGTCAGGTTGGAGAACCTGTAAAAAACCTTTCCCTTGAATCGCGATATCCAGCTGTCTATCCGTCATATTATAATCACCGTTGGAAAAGTCTTTTTGTGTTGCTCCAACTTTCACACCCGTACCTAGCTGCAACCCTGAAGGCAGTTCCGCATTTTGTGCACTTAAGCCACCTGGTGCACGTATAGATTTGTACATAAGATCTTCAAAAACTGCCCTGTCTTTTTTAAAAGCCGTTGTAGACACGTTTGCCAGGTTGTTGGCGACCACATTTAATTGCTTATCCATTGCGCTTAAACCGGTTTTACTAACCCATAATGCTGAATTCATACTTGCCTCTTTTGATTTTCACTATTCTGTTTTAATGAGTAAATTAAGCCGAACGTTGCAATATTCGTGCTGATGAGTCTGCATTGTCACGAATCGTGTCCATCATTTTGACGTTCATCTCAAAACGTCGTGACAAGTTCATAATATGGGTCATCTCTTCGACTGCATTGACATTACTGCCTTCAATGAAACCGCTAATCAGTTTGACATTCGGATCAACGTCGAATTGCTGGCCATCTCGTGCGTGAATGAGACCATCCTCTTCTTTGCGCAAGTTCTGTCGATCTGGATTCACCAGTTTAATCTGGTTCAATACAGCCACCTCGTTATCCGCTCCACCTTGCGGAACGATAGACACAGAGCCATCAGCGGTAATATTGATGATGCTTGCTGGAGGCAAAAAAATCGGACCACCTACACCTGCAATCGGCAATCCTCCTCCTGTTACAAGTTGACCAGCGGCATTAATTTGCAAATCACCGGCGCGGGTATATGCTTCCTGACCGCTGCTGTCATATACCGCGATGAAACCGTCTCCAGCAATGGCAACGTCTAAGTTTCTGCCTGTTTGTATCATGTCACCCTGAGTATATCGGGTGGCTGGATTTTCAGTCATGCCGTATACTCGGCTAGGAAAATGATCCCCATTCACTTGCATAGAACGTGCTTGTTCAAAGTCAGAACGAAAGCCTGTGGTACTCACATTAGCGAGATTATTAGCGTGAATGGTCTGCGCATGCATGGTTTGAACACCACCACTCATTGCCAAATATAAAGCCTTATCCACTGCCTTACTCCTAATAAATTAATGTCTATGACAGGTATGCCTTCAAGATTCGTACCAACTTAGAAAATACTGTAGAAAACAAAAAAAGACCAAAGTACGCTGGTTACTTTGGTCTTTTTTGTGACTCTAAAAAAAGTGTAATTTAGAGAATTAACGCAAGTTAATGATTGTCTGCGTTACGGTATTCTCTGTCTCTAATGTCTTACTGTTGGCCTGATAGTTGCGCTGAGCCTCAATCAAAGAAACAAGTTCAGCGGTTAAATCCACATTGGATTCTTCTAACGCCCCGCCTGCAATTTTACCTAGAGTCCCAGAGTTTGGTCGACCAACATTCGCTGGACCAGAACCTTCACTTGCCACCCAAGCGGTTTTACCTGTCGGCATTAAACCGTCTGTGCTGTCAAATGTAGCCAAACCTATCTGGCCAAGTATTGCCGTTTGCTGATTAGTATAGCTGGCAATCAAGAAGCCATCACTGTCAAACGAGACCCCTTGTAATTCACCAGAAGAAAAGCCATCTTGTTCAAATGTATCAGTATTTGCTATGGCGTACTGAGTAGAACCACCAATATCCAATTCTGTAATGCTACCTCTATTAGTCGGGTCAATACCTCGCACCTCTAAAGGAACGGGTTGAGCGGTACCAAGAGGTGGGATACCCCGATAGGTCCCCAAAAGATTCCCTGCCGGATCAAAACTTACGGAGGTATTTCTTTCTAAATAGCGAACGTCATCACCGGTAAAAGGATCCACAAAGCTCTCTTCACCATCTAAGGTGACACGAAGTTCATAGGTATTCTCTTCGCCTTGTTTAATAAAGTAGTAGCCCACAGTATGTGGTTCACCTAAAGAATCGTAGGTTGTCCTAGTGTTACCATAAGAATAGGTGTCTGGATCAAGCGGATCAAACGCTTCTCGACCTACGATACTGGTATCACGCATCTCTTCTGGTGCTAGTGCAGAGGTTATAGCAACACCATTCAACGTCCCGTTTACCGCCAAAGGTGTTTTCACAGCTGTTTCTATGTCAATTGGGTTGGGCGGTGTAGCACCAACATATAATAGCTCGAATGGCTGCTCTTCTATACCGTCACCATTATAGTCTACCCCCCCCTCCGCATTATTGAAGGTCGCATAGGTGTCGCCTAAAAAAGGCAGACCATCATCACCGGTTGTTTTTCCATCAACGGTGGCATGGATCTTATAGGTATTAGGCTGCTCCCCCTTGGCATAGTAATAAGTCACTATGTGTGACTGACCGTTTGCGTCAACAACACCCTGTGTTTGCGTAAAATTATAGGTGTCTGGGTTATTAGGATCGAATTCAGCGGTGATGAAGGGAGGCACATCCTGATTTCTAGAATCTAAGTTAACTTTTAAACTCATTTCTGAGGTTGGCTCAGGCGGAATACGGTCTGTCGGAATTTTAAGGTCATCTAGGTTCCCACCGACAACACCATCAACCGCATTAAAGCCCTGGACATTGTTTCCGTTATTCGTTACCAAAAAGCCATCTTCGTCTAACTTAAAATTGCCCGCCCGCGTATAGGCATCTGACATACCACCATCAATGATAAAAAAACCACTGCCATCGATAGCAAGATCGAGGTTGTTGTCAGTATAAGATAAAGTGCCGGCCGAGAACTCTTGTGAAACAGCACTCACACTGACACCCGAGCCAATACTGTTGCCGCTACCAGCACCAAGCACACTGGTGTTATACAAGTCATCAAACTCCACACGAGATTTCTTGAAACCTGTTGTGTCGGCGTTCGCAATGTTGTTACCTGTCACACTCAAATAATCGGCAGAAGCTTTGATGCCGGACAGTGCAGTATTGAATCCCATAATATGCTCCAGTTACCCTATTATTTCTAATTCACTTGTAAGTTTGATCTTGCCGTGGTTTTCCACATTCAAAACCGTGC
The DNA here is from genome assembly GCF_003721245.1 of Marinomonas hwangdonensis. Classification (GTDB taxonomy): domain Bacteria; phylum Pseudomonadota; class Gammaproteobacteria; order Pseudomonadales; family Marinomonadaceae; genus Marinomonas; species Marinomonas hwangdonensis. Next base: position 550,779 of record NZ_RIZG01000002.1, read on the forward strand.
CGTTTTCACCGTTAATTGTAACCCCCTGAATACGAGTAGGGAGCTGCATACTAAGCGCAGAGACCTCACCCTTGTCGTTCACAGAAGTAGCGGCAAAACGGTATTCACCAGGTGGCAATATATTTCCATCGTCACCTGTTTTGTCCCATTTAAAATCACCTGATGTTAAATTTGCCGTACGAACAAGCTGATTATTTTCGTTAAATATCTTCAAGGTCGTTGATTGAGCACTTTCAGGAATAACGGTTCTAAGCTGAACAGACTCCATCTTATCCGTTACTTTGGCTTGGCTGCCATCCATCAAGATAGACTTTCCAACTAGTGTGGAAGCACTAAGCGCTTGATTAGAGGTTAGTGACGTCGCCATATTTTCAAGCTGATCCGAAATCCCCGTTAACCGCTCTAAGGAACTAAACTGTGACATTTGTGCCACCATGTCGTTTGTGTCCTGAGGGGCCGTAGGGTCCTGCCCCTTAAGCTGCTCAATATAAAGCTTTAAAAACACATTTTGGTCAGCAAGGGCAGCGTCTTCTTTTTTTACGTCCGCTTTTTCGATGCCTGCTTTCGACTTTGCCGCATCAGTCCCATATTGCGAAATCAGACCGTTTAGCCCATTCATGTCAGATATATTTGCCATTATTCAGCTCCTATGACTGCCCTAATGTCAGCATTTTTTGCATCATACTTTTTGCTGAGTTCATAATTTCCACATTGGTCTGAAATGATCGAGAAGCGGACATCATGTCCGCCATCTCTTCCATTGGATTCACATTAGGGTAAAAAACGTAGCCCTCATCATTTGCCATTGGATGATCAGGTTCATATCTTGGCTGAAGTGGCGCATCGGACTCAACAATCCCGTCCACTTTGACCCCAATACCAGCACCACTCCGGTCTAAATTAGCGTTACCCCAGCCATACTCTTTCATATTGTCATTCATCAATTGTGAGAAGACAGGTTTGCGAGCACGATAAGTTTGGTCAACAGAGCTTGCAACACTGTCGACGTTGGCCATATTGCTAGCAATGGTGTTTAAACGAATCGTTTGAGCACTCATTGCAGAACCAGAAATAGTAAAGATATTAGTTAAAGACATTATGATTAATTCCCAGTAAGTGCTTTTTTCATACCACTGATTTTTCTATCCAAAAACATAAAACTTGTGTCAAATTGCAGCGAATTTTGCGCGTATTCGGCCTGCTCTCGCTGCATGTCAACCGTGTTCCCATCTAATGAGGGCTGGCTAGGCGTTCTGTACATGGTACCTTCTGGCTCGCCATGTAAGCTTGACCCTGACATATGTTTCGCATTGGTACTTCTAAGGTGAAGTTTGCTGCTTTCATTACTCAGCAACGCATCAAAAGAAAGATCTTTTGCCTTGTAGTTAGGTGTATCTGCATTGGCAATGTTATTCGCAAGCACGGCTGCTCTAGCCGTTCTAAACTCCAGAGCCTTGTCATGTCCTGCAAACGCCCCTGCAAAAGATATCGCCATTTGACCCTCACCAAAACTTTAAAATTCAACTTGATTGACATTAAGCAATTATAATGCCATAAAATAAAAACCAATTATTTCAATCACTTATGAAGTATTTAAGCCAATACGGCAAAAAGCGGCAAGGCATTTAAGACAAAAAAAAGCCCTACCTAAATTGCATCAGGTAGAGCTAAATTCTAAATACTATTGACGTTGGGTTATCGTGCTTTGGCTTTGTACACAATACCTGGGTGACATTGCACTATTTCAAAATATTCGGATAATCCACTCAACGCTTCAGACCCCCCCAGAAATAAGTAGCCTCCAGGTTTAAGGGAAGCGTGCAAACGCTTCAAAATGTCCAATTTCAGATCAACCGTAAAGTAAATCAGCACGTTTCGACAAAAGACCACATCAAATTTACCAAGCATTGAAAAAGATTCAATCAAATTTAAGTATTTGAACTCCACTCTTGAACTTAGGTTTGACTTAATCTTCCAAGTTGACTCATTCACTTTATCAAAATATCGACGCTGGAGGTCTGCTCCGAGGCCGCGCGCGATCGCCAGACTGTCATATTCACCTTGCTTAGCGTGTTGTAAAATATTCGTACAAATATCCGTAGCGACTATTTTTTCCCCCGCTTTTAGAACACCAGGTCGTGACGATTTAAACTCTTCAATCACCATGCTGATAGAATAAGGCTCTTGCCCCGTAGAGGAAGCGGCTGACCAGATACGTAACGGTGAGGACGTCATCTCTGGCAGAATTTTGTCTTTTAATATAGCAAACGGATGAGTATCCCTGAACCAAAGAGTCTCATTAGTTGTCATGGCATTAATGACTTCTTCTTTCAATTTAGAACTGCCGTACCGTTCAAGCACGTCTACCAACTGCTCTATTTTTGAAAAGTTTTCTCTTTCTAAAATTTTCCCAAGCCGACTAGCGACTAAATACTGCTTGTTCTCACTCAACGAGATACCACACGCTTTTTGCAAGTAATCTCTAAACCTTATGTACCCATTGGGTGTTATCGCATTTGTGCTGCTGAGCATTGAAACTCCATATTAAACAGATTCAGTAAAGTAAACAGTCTTAAAAGGACTATTCTTCTGACTGAGCCTGTACTGTCTGTATTGCTAAACTGGCTAATTCATCAGGCTGAAATTTTGCAAGGAAACCATCTGCCCCCACTTTTTTCACCATTGATTCGTTAAACACACCACTAAGTGAAGTGTGAAGAAGAATAAAAAGATCCTGCAAGCGACTATCATTGCGAATTGACGTGGTCAGTGTGTATCCATCCATCTCAGGCATCTCGATATCCGATATCACCATTGAAAACTCTTTCGTCACATCTTTACCTTCTGCCACAAGATTTTGAAGGAACGTCAGTGCTTCTCTACCATCACACAAAACGGTGGTTGCAAAACCAACTTGTTCCATACAACGTTTGATCTGCTTACGAGCAACAGAAGAATCGTCAACAATCAATATATGATGTTTACGAGCATTTTCCGTTACTCCCGCGTTGATGATACCTTCAGATATATCTTGGCGGGTCGGGGCTACCTCGGATAATATTTGCTCAACATCAATAATTTCGACCATTTCTTTATCAACTTGGCAAACAGCAGTCAGATAGTTGTCGTTTGACAGCCCTTTAGGAGGCGGTTGAATATCGCTCCAGTTCATATTGACTATGCGCTCAACACCTCGAACTAAGAATCCTTGAATCCTTCTATTGTATTCAGTGATAATTACGAAGCATTGGCTGATATTTTCCATTGGGCTGGCGCCGGTAGCTAAGCCCAAATCAAGTATGGGTATAGTGCCACCCCTAATGTGAGCAACGCCTCTAACAACGGGCGAGCTGTGAGGCATTGTGGTGAGCTTAGGGCACTGAAGTACCTCTTTCACTTTAAAGACGTTAATGCCGTATATTTGCTTGCCATTTAGACGAAACAGTAGCAACTCTAGTCGATTCTCACCCACCAGTTGTGTGCGTTGGTTAACGGTATCCAAAACTCCGGCCATAAACGCCTCCAAAATGTGTAAACATTGAACTGAGATATTAGCTCAGAATTGTTAAAGTACATCGTCCAATGATAAAGTGATTTTTGATAATTTACTAACTATCTTATTTACACTGTAAATAATAAATGAAGAGAGACAATCATGCGAACAACAAGGCTAAGCTTCGCCTTCATTTGTTTCCAATCAAACTTACTACTGGCATCGCCAATCGAAGAGCAAATCAACGACTTCATTACGAAGGTTGAAATCCCTCGCCTGACACAAATATACCCCGAAGCGGCCATTAATATCACACTAAATAATTTAGCAGCCCTAAATTATCTTCCTGAATGTGAAAGCCAAGAGGTACAGATCAATAATCAAAGACCAGAGGCAACGCGACGCACAAATTATGAAATTAAATGCGACTCTCCGTCATGGAAATCCTATATTCCTGTCACTCAAACCATTACGATTGAGGCTATAAAGACCACGGTCCCCATCAACAGGGGACAAAAGATAGATCAATCCAATACAGGACTAGCCAAAGTTGACATCTCTACGTTACGCGGCCAAGTGTTTGGTAAAAAAAATCCACCTTATGGTCTTGTCGCTTCACGTAATTTACGTATTAACACCTTTATTACCGACATGAATACCGACATGCCGACTTTAGTTGCAAAAGGTGATGCTGTCCTTATCACTGCAAGCAGTGGAAACATAGAAGTAAAAATGAATGGCGTTGCACTGGAAAACGGCACTAAAGGACAACAAATACGTGTCAAGAATTCCAGCTCTAATCGAATTATATATGCTAAAGTTGTAACTGACAGTGAGGTTCTTGTAAACTACTAGTTACGACCTGAATGGATGCATACCATTCCTTTTAACTAGACTTTTTATTAAAGTTTGGGAAAACTCAGCCGATACAAGTGCAATAGCAATTAATTTAAGGGCGGAAAACCCAATGGCAATACAATTTACAGGTCTATCTGGTCAAAGCCCAGTCAACAAAAGTGAACGTTCGCTTAAAGATGACGCATTGAACAGTACAGCTGACAAAACGAATGTTAAACAGAATTCGAATACTATGGCTGAAGATACTGTCAAACTTAGTGGTGCGGCACAGATATTGCAAAATCAACAAGCTAAAATGAACAGTCTTCCTGACATCGATATGGACAAAGTAGAGCAAATAAAAAATGCTATTGCTTCTGGGGAGTATAAAATAGACACACAAAAGCTGGCTAGTAACATGGCTTCCATGGATTCACTATTCTAAGCAAAGCAGTAATATTTTTACTGCTTTCCATTGGTCTTTTCTATGTTACCCGTCACCCCAGTTTTTATTAAAAGTAAAGAAACACTACAACAATTAAGCTTGTTACTTGATAGGGAGAGGCTTGCCTATGGTGAGCAAAATAGTAAGCTTATTATTGACCTATCAAATGAAAAACAATCTCTTTTGGATGAGATGAATACGCTTAACGAGAAAAGAATCAATATTCTCATTAAATTTGACATCGTTAACAGGAAAAAACCTACCGAGAAAGAGTTTAAAGACTGGCTAAGCAAACAAGATAGCTCATTCGATGACTTACGGCTTCTTATAGTTGAATGCGAAGCTCTTCTCAATCTCTGCAAAAACAAAAACAATACTAACGCTCGCATTTTGCTTACACTTCAAAAACGTAATAAACATCTTTTTGAGCTTCTACAAGGGCATAACGAAAAGAATAAGGTTTACACAGCGAGAGGCTCCACTAAACCAATCAGCAGCAAACACACCTTAGGTAGAGCGTAACCGATACAACCCAATCAATCCGAATCTTTTACTACTGCAAAGCACCCCATTATGAAAATTTGGCTACTTACCCATAGCGAAGAGCTGAAAAAAGCATCAGGAACAGGGACCATCGTAAAAAAAGTGCTTGGCGAGCAGTGCGAAGTCATTGTGTGGCAGAGAAAAGCACCCCACGCCTCCATACTAAACTTGTCTCCGGCTGATACTATCTTGGTATATCAACACTCGAACGATTGCCCAACCGTGACAACGGAAACATTACACACTATTAACAACGCTATCATTCTTGACGGAACTTGGCAGCAAGCACAAAAAATGTATAACCGCTCTCCTTACCTGAGCCAGTTTGCACACTACGAAGTCACCCACCTAAAATCAGCTTATAAGAAACGCCGCAATCAAATAGAGAATGGTCTGTGTACGGCTGAAATGGTCATTCACTTACTAAATAAGACCGACAATCCCGTCAGCTCAACTCTATTGCACGAATTTCACGTCTTCAATCAGTAACACTGACCTCAATAGCGCCAAGGCCGTCCACCCAAGCAAGCATATTGCCCCCAACATTTACAGCGCCAACATTCTCGGGAGTGCCTGTCATAATGACATCCCCCGCTCGTAGCTCAAAGCTCTGAGACAATTGTGCAATAATGTCTTCAACGGACCAGGTAAGATTGGATGTGCGACTAATCTGCATTGTTCGACCATTTAACTTTAAACCTATTTCAGCATTGGCCATATCAATCGCTAGATCATCATTTTTTAAAACAATCGGACTAATAGGCGCTGACTGGTCAAATGATTTACCTACTTCCCAAGGCCGCCCCTTCTTCTTTGCTTCCGTCTGCAGATCTCTGCGTGTCATATCTAAGCCAACAGCATAACCTAATACCGCGTCGCAGGCCTGAGTCCTAGAAAGGTTAAAGCCACCTTTACCAAGTACCACCACAAGCTCTACCTCATATTCAAATTGCGAAGTACACGTGGGGTAAGATATAAAGGTTTGCCTCTCAAAAGACGCAGGAACAACACATGAAGCACTTTTTAAAAAAAAGAACGGCGGATCTCTGTCTGGATCGTCACCCATTTCTTTGGCATGCTCGGCATAATTGCGCCCCACGCAAAAAACACGACCTACCGGAAAAAATAAGTCACTATTATTTATAGACAGTAAAACATTTTCCTGCTTCGGCACAATAAGCTTCACTAACTCAACTCCCAATTAAACAATCGTAATGCTACCACATCAAATCATCTGGTATTTTAAAGTCAGCGTAGGGATCTTCTTCAACACTTTCGACGCGATTATTGCAAACGAGTATATAGGTTGAGTCTCTTTCACTGATTTTGACAGCAACAGGCTCAGGTACTAACTCATACTGCTGGTCGAGCTTAGCAATCGCAAGACGTCCGTAGCTTAAGTCGTTATGCAATGTTTGACTGATATACAGTTTTTTTACTATTTTATTATCTGTAAAGTGATAAGCAATATCGCCATCTTGTTTACGAACTTTATTTTGTTCAATCATTTGACGTATTTGACTATGAACCGCTTTCTGCTCACTAATTTTTTGTCGCTCCAAATTAAGAGCGCGATCCTTCTCTGTCTTTTCTGCTCTTTGACGTTTTAGGGTTTCTTGGCGCTCACTTTCATCAGATGGAACAGCCTTGCCTTTTTTGATTTTTTGCTTCTGCTGTAGGGATTCCGCTTTTAATTTCTTAACTTTTTTCTTATCAACGAGTCCAACACCCAACAATTGCTCTTGTAATGATTTAGCCATAGAAAGTCGCCTTACTTTTTCATTCAATTCTACACATGACACACATAAGGTACAAAAACAAAAAAAGCGACTTAAAAGTCGCTTTTTAGCATTCGCACTGCTGAGAGTATCCTCAGCAACGTTACATTATAGAGGTGTAACGTTTTGAGCTTCAGGGCCTTTTTTGCCTTGAGCTACTTGGAATTCAACTTTTTGGCCTTCAGCCAAAGTTTTGAAACCAGAAGTGTTGATTGCAGAAAAATGAACAAAAACATCAGGACCTTGATCCTGTGTAATGAAACCGAAACCTTTAGTTTCGTTGAAAAATTTTACTGTACCAGTTACTACGTCAGACATGTCTGTATTCCTGTAGGTTAAGTTAATTTATACGAAGATGAAAGTCACCAACGATATAGTGCTAAAAAAACTCGGTATTACTTATGACTTAACAGGAGCGAACATACTTAACGTAGTATTCGTAACTCTGGACATAAATATTGCCAACTCTTTTAAACGAGATTCATTGTAGTCTTCTTTTGTCATTGAGGTCAATCCAGTTTTGCAAAAAATGTAATAAATCTTTTAACAAAAAGACCAATAAAGCAGAAATATTCTCTAACATATTGTTTTTACTACATAATATAAATAATATAAGGCTAGAAAATTTTAAATTAAAACGTAGCGTTACTAGATCATACTTTATATTCTACCTCTATTTTCAAGCGCAAGGCATTCATATAAGTCATTTCGGCAGTCTCATCGAAGCATTATGCTGGGCTACTGACAAGTTAATCTACATAGACCATCTACGTGAAACAGAGTTAACTGATCTACCCTCTCATTGCTATTGTATGTATTTGATCATTAATCTAAGCAGATGTTCAGAGGTCGCTCAAACAACACCCGCCGCTCTTGCCTGCGAAACAGGCGCAAGCGCATCGGC
>NZ_RIZG01000020.1:0-4083 GCF_003721245.1 Marinomonas hwangdonensis
AAAACCACTTTGGTGTTATATGGTCAAGCCTCACGAGCAATTAGTATTGGTTAGCTCAATGCCTCACAGCACTTACACACCCAACCTATCAACGTCCTAGTCTCGAACGGCTCTTTAGGGGACTTATGTCCCAGTGAGATCTTATCTTGAGGGAGGCTTCCCGCTTAGATGCTTTCAGCGGTTATCCCGTCCGAACATAGCTACCCGGCAATGCCACTGGCGTGACAACCGGAACACCAGAGGTTCGTCCACTCCGGTCCTCTCGTACTAGGAGCAGCTCCTCTCAAATCTCAAACGTCCACGGCAGATAGGGACCGAACTGTCTCACGACGTTCTAAACCCAGCTCGCGTACCACTTTAAATGGCGAACAGCCATACCCTTGGGACCGGCTTCAGCCCCAGGATGTGATGAGCCGACATCGAGGTGCCAAACACCGCCGTCGATGTGAACTCTTGGGCGGTATCAGCCTGTTATCCCCGGAGTACCTTTTATCCGTTGAGCGATGGCCCTTCCATACAGAACCACCGGATCACTAAGACCTACTTTCGTACCTGCTCGACGTGTCTGTCTCGCAGTTAAGCGTGCTTTTGCCTTTACACTCTATGCATGATTTCCGACCATGCTGAGCACACCTTCGTGCTCCTCCGTTACTCTTTGGGAGGAGACCGCCCCAGTCAAACTACCCACCACACAGTGTCCTCGATCCGGATTACGGACCTGAGTTAGAACCTCAAACATACCAGGGTGGTATTTCAAGAGTGGCTCCACGGTAACTGGCGTCACCGCTTCAAAGCCTCCCACCTATCCTACACAAGTAGGTTCAAAGTTCACTGTGAAGCTATAGTAAAGGTTCACGGGGTCTTTCCGTCTAGCCGCGGATACACAGCATCTTCACTGCGATTTCAATTTCACTGAGTCTCGGGTGGAGACAGTGTGGCCATCGTTACGCCATTCGTGCAGGTCGGAACTTACCCGACAAGGAATTTCGCTACCTTAGGACCGTTATAGTTACGGCCGCCGTTTACTTGGGCTTCGATCAAGAGCTTCGCTTGCGCTAACCCCATCAATTAACCTTCAAGCACCGGGCAGGCGTCACACCCTATACGTCCACTTTCGTGTTTGCAGAGTGCTGTGTTTTTAATAAACAGTCGCAGCCACCTGGTATCTTCGACCGACTAGTGCTTACGGAGCAAGTCCTTCACACCGGCCGGCGTACCTTCTCCCGAAGTTACGGTACCATTTTGCCTAGTTCCTTCACCCGAGTTCTCTCAAGCGCCTTGGTATTCTCTACCTGACCACCTGTGTCGGTTTGGGGTACGGTCAATGTATATCTGAAGCTTAGAAGTTTTTCCTGGAAGCATGGCATCAACCACTTCGCCCAAAAGAGGGCTCGTCATCAGTTCTCGGCATTCTCTCTAAAAGAGTGACCCGGATTTGCCTAAGTCACTTGCCTACCGCCTTAAACACAGACAACCATCGCTGTGCTGGCCTAGCCTTCTCCGTCTCTCCATCGCAATATACATCGGTACAGGAATATTAACCTGTTTCCCATCGACTACGCATTTCTGCCTCGCCTTAGGGGCCGACTCACCCTGCCCTGATTAACATGGGACAGGAAACCTTGGTCTTCCGGCGGGGGAGTTTTTCACTCCCCTTATCGTTACTCATGTCAACATTCGCACTTCTGATACCTCCAGCCTGCCTTACAGCTTGACCTTCAACGGCTTACAGAACGCTCCTCTACCATGCCTAATAAATTAAGCATCCGTAGCTTCGGTGTACAGTTTTAGCCCCGTTATATCTTCCGCGCAGGCCGACTCGACTAGTGAGCTATTACGCTTTCTTTAAAGGATGGCTGCTTCTAAGCCAACCTCCTAGCTGTCTAAGCCTTCCCACATCGTTTCCCACTTAACTGTAACTTTGGGACCTTAGCTGACGGTCTGGGTTGTTTCCCTTTCCACGACGGACGTTAGCACCCGCCGTGTGTCTCCCGTAATTGCACTCATTGGTATTCGGAGTTTGCATGGGGTTGGTAAGTCGGGATGACCCCCTAGCCCAAACAGTGCTCTACCCCCAATGGTGAGATACGAGGCGCTACCTAAATAGCTTTCGAGGAGAACCAGCTATCTCCGAGCTTGATTAGCCTTTCACTCCTATCCACAAGTCATCCCCAGCCTTTTCAACGGATGTGGGTTCGGTCCTCCAGTTGATGTTACTCAACCTTCAACCTGCTCATGGATAGATCGCCCGGTTTCGGGTCTATTCCCAGCAACTAAACGCCCTATTAAGACTCGGTTTCCCTACGGCTCCACTAATCGCTTAACCTTGCTACTGAAAATAAGTCGTTGACCCATTATACAAAAGGTACGCAGTCACGGAACAAGTCCGCTCCCACTGCTTGTACGTACACGGTTTCAGGATCTATTTCACTCCCCTCACAGGGGTTCTTTTCGCCTTTCCCTCACGGTACTGGTTCACTATCGGTCAGTCAGGAGTATTTAGCCTTGGAGGATGGTCCCCCCATATTCAGACAGGATAACACGTGTCCCGTCCTACTCGTTTTCATGATTAAGGTGTTTTCGTATACGGGGCTATCACCCTCTATCGCGGCACTTTCCAGAGCCTTCTACTAACACCAAAACCACTTAAGGGCTAATCCCCTTTCGCTCGCCGCTACTTAGGGAATCTCGGTTGATTTCTTTTCCTCCGGGTACTTAGATGTTTCAGTTCCCCGGGTTCGCCTCCACACAGCTATGTATTCACTGTGGGATACTCTACAAGTAGAGTGGGTTTCCCCATTCGGACATGTTCGGATCAAAGTCTGTTTATCGACTCCCCGAACCTTTTCGCAGATTACCACGTCCTTCATCGCCTCTGACTGCCAAGGCATCCACCGTGCACGCTTGGTCACTTGACCATATAACCCAAANACGTCCTTCATCGCCTCTGACTGCCAAGGCATCCACCGTGCACGCTTGGTCACTTGACCATATAACCCAAAATAGTTTCGGATCACATACCAAAGAGCTTTTGTACCTCTTTGGATTTACGATAATAGAAGTCACTAGGTTAAAGTGAACTTCCACCGGTTTAACGCTTGATTCATCGTTATTTCAAAATTCGAATTGTTAAAGAGCAAGTTTAGTGCAAAGCACTAAGTCAGNCTTCATCGCCTCTGACTGCCAAGGCATCCACCGTGCACGCTTGGTCACTTGACCATATAACCCAAAGTAGTTTTTACGATTCCAAAGGAAAAGTAGAAACAACAATCAGATCACATACCAAAGAGCTTTTGTACCTCTTTGGATTTACGATAATAGAAGTCACTAATCTATTATTCCTAAGAATTAAGAGTAAGTGAGCTTCCACCGGTTTAACGCTTGATTTATCGTTATTTCAAAATTCGAATTGTTAAAGAGCAAGTTTAGTGCAAAGCACTAAGTCAGAGACTAANNNAATCACCCAACACACGAATGCATAAGATGTTTAGCGTCTTGCTTAGAACTCTCTTCTAATCTTTTACACAGAATGATCGTAATCAGTAAATGGTGGAGCTATGCGGGATCGAACCGCAGACCTCCTGCGTGCAAAGCAGGCGCTCTCCCAGCTGAGCTATAGCCCCATTACTAACTAGATCGTATTTGGTGGGTCTGGGCCGATTTGAACGGCCGANTACTAACGTGTATTTGGTTAATCGAAGAAGGTATCTCCAATCAAATACCAGGATGTCAAGAACAAGGCTTTTAAGGTCGACGTTTAGCTCGCTAAACGAGATCTTAAATAACGCGGTTATTGATATACTGGTGGGTCTGGGCCGATTTGAACGGCCGACCTCACCCTTATCAGGGGTGCGCTCTAACCAACTGAGCTACAGACCCAAATACTTTCTGTGCTTCTCATAAACTAGATATTGTACGTCACCGATTTTCACCAGCTTGTACCATCAGATAATTTGTGTGAACGCTCACCAGAGGTTTCTATCGTTTAAGGAGGTGATCCAGCCCCAGGTTCCCCTAGGGCTACCTTGTTACGACTTCACCCCAGTCATTGACCACTCCGTGGTAACCGCCCCCCTTGCGGTT
>NZ_RIZG01000021.1 GCF_003721245.1 Marinomonas hwangdonensis
TTGTGCTCTACCACTGAGCTATTCCCGCAAAAAAACTTCTCAAACAACATCAAAAATAGGTAAACTACAAAAACCAACTCGTTGAAAACGATGGCGTCCCATAGGGGGTTCGAACCCCTGTTACCGCCGTGAAAGGGCGGTGTCCTAGGCCTCTAGACGAATGGGACAACGTTGCAATCTTGCTGTGTGAGCGGGTGCGTATATTACTGTTACTANTCTAGACGAATGGGACAACGTTGCAATCTTGCTGTGTGAGCGGGTGCGTATATTACTGTTACTATGTTTAAAATCAACAGTTTTTTTAATTAATTTAGCGTCTTAAGCAAAAAGTCGCTTTAAAAATCAATCTGATCGGAGCACAAATGCTAAATAAACCCTTTTTTCTGATACTGTCACTGTCCACCCTCTTATTAGCTGGGTGCTCAACAACCCATTACGTAAACATCAACCCACAACCAGAAGTCAGTAACGCCAACCTAACGAACAGCCGTGTCATCGAAGTGACTGCACGCACAGAATTAACCAGCAACATAGGTTCAATTAAAACAGGCATCAATGAAAGAGCAGACATTTTTACCACAAACGACATTTCCGTAAGCGTGAAACAAAGTGTTTTGTCTGGTTTGAAAAAAATGGGCTTCACACCAGAGCAAGGTGTGATGCCAGCCGCCAACATGCAAATTGAAATCACGAAAATGAGCTACACAACCGAAGTGGAAAAACTGAAAACCGTTGCGACATTGGACTTTGAATTAAAAGTGGCTTTAGCAGCAAAAGGCCAAACTTACAAAGCGAACTACGGCTCTCAAAAAATACGTGAATATGGCACCATGCCTTACCAGGAAGCCATTGAAGAAGACATGAATGACCTTGCAAGCCAAACAGTGAATCGTCTTCTGGGGGACCCCAACGTAATTATTCTTTTGAAGTAAACCCTCTTATTTTTCATCGCATACTGTAAAGAGGCTGAACGGTTTTAGTTTACCTAAATCGCACAGCCTCTTTTTTCTTTAATCAAGATGACTTTTTTGCACTTATCACTCTTTGCCACCTTGAATGCAATCCGGTTAGGTGTAAAGTTAACATCTTTTGCTCAGCCTCAATTAAGGATGTAAACGGTGCAGATTCGCAAGTCAAACAAGCTCGCCAATATATGTTATGAAATTCGTGGTCCTGTCCTTAAAGAGGCAGTACGCATGGAAGAAGAAGGCCAACGCATTCTAAAGCTCAACATCGGTAACCCTGCCCCATTTGGTTTTGAAGCCCCCGATGAAATACTTGTAGATGTCATTCGCAATTTACCTACTTCACAAGGATACGCCGAATCCAGAGGTTTGTTTTCTGCCCGTAAAGCCGTCATGCAAAAATATCAAGCCATGGGCGTCAAGTCAGCTGATGTTAATCATGTCTGGATGGGGAACGGCGTAAGCGAGCTGATCGTTATGGCAATGCAAGGCTTACTAAATGATGGCGATGAGATTTTAATCCCTGCCCCCGACTACCCTCTTTGGACAGCCGCAGCTACCTTGTCTGGCGGCTATGTTAAACATTACTTATGCGATGAAGAATCTGGCTGGCAACCTGACATCAATGATATTAAGTCAAAAATATCCAATAAGACGAAAGCCATTGTCATCATTAACCCTAACAATCCAACAGGGGCGGTTTACAGCAAGGCCGTTTTAGAAGCCATTATTGATATAGCAGAAGAACACAATCTGCTGATTTTTTCTGACGAAATCTACGACAAGATTCTTTATGATGAAGCGCAACACATCCCTACTGCAACCTTAACCGAAGGTCGTGCCCCTTGTGTTACCTTTGGCGGCTTATCTAAGGTTTACCGTACGGCCGGCTTTCGTTCAGGCTGGATGGTGATTACAGGCGATCGAAGTGGAATAACTGACTATATAGACGGCTTGGATATTTTAAGCTCAATGCGTCTGTGCGCTAACGTACCCGCTCAACACGCTGTTCAAACGGCATTAGGGGGCTACCAGAGCATTAATGAGCTGATTGTTCCTGGTGGGCGTCTGTACGAACAACGCAAGGTGGCATGGGAAGCACTCGACTCCATACCTGGAGTGCATTGCCATAAACCAGAAGGCGCTTTGTACCTTTTTCCACGACTTGATCCAGCCATGTACAAAATCAAAAATGATATGGATTTGGTTTTGCAATTTTTGCGCGAAGAAAAAGTCCTTATTGTACAAGGGACTGGCTTCAATTGGCCCAAACCAGATCACGTTCGTTTTGTCTTTTTGCCTCATGTAGAAGACCTCACACCCGCCATGGACCGTTTTGCGGCTTTTTTAAGCAGATTAAGGAAACGCTAACGGTTTAAGTTTGCCTATTGAAATAATCCAATAAAGCCCTACTATGCTCCTTAACAGTTTCTTGAGGAGCATATTTCCATGCGTATTATTCTGTTTTTATTGACAAACCTTGCTGTCATGGTGGTAGCTGGGGTTGTGTTAAGTCTTTTAGGCGTTAACGGTTATATGACCAGCAATGGCCTTAATTTTACGTCTTTGCTTATCTTCTGTGCTGTGTTTGGCTTCACAGGCAGCTTAATTTCGCTGTTTTTGTCGAAGTTTATGGCAAAGCGCGGATCTGGGGCAGTGGTTATCGAAACACCACGCAACCATAAAGAAGTATGGTTACTCGATACCGTTAAAGAACTCTCCCAGAAAGCTGGCATTAAAATGCCAGAAGTCGCCATCTTCCCCTCCCATGATGCCAATGCTTTCGCAACGGGCTGGAACAAAAACGACGCACTCGTTGCCGTCTCTAGTGGCATGATGGATCGCTTCACACCAGATGAGATCAAGGCCGTTCTGGGTCACGAGATTGGCCACGTTGCCAATGGCGACATGGTCACATTGTCACTGGTACAAGGGGTCGTAAATACGTTTGTTATGTTTTTTGCGCGCATTGCCGCTTACGCGGTCGACCAATTTTTGCGCAGAGGCGACGACAATCAGGGTTCCGTAGGCTTTAGTTATTACATTGTCACGTTCGTTTTTGAGATACTCTTTGGTGTTCTCGCGTCCATGATTGTCATGTGGTTTTCTCGTTATCGCGAATTTAGAGCCGATGAAGCCGGTGCTAGACTGGCCGGTAAAGGCGCCATGATCGCGGCACTCGCCCGCTTACAACAAGAAAGCGAAGAAAGTCGTATGCCTGATTCCATGCTGGCATTCGGAATTCGTCGAGGCAAAACACCGACTTTCGGTCAGCTGTTTTCTAGCCATCCACCGATTGAAGTGAGAATAAAGGCCCTACAGGCACTTTAATTTTCCTTGTCTGTATTCTGCATACAAAAAAACGCCAGCGTAAGTGAAGTGACCCCCAATAGTTGGACAACCA
>NZ_RIZG01000022.1 GCF_003721245.1 Marinomonas hwangdonensis
TGAAGTGACCCCATAAAGTTGGACACTTTATTAACCGGCTAACAATGCCTGATTTCGGTACTCTACCGGAGTCAGGCCATTTAACCCCATTTTTATTCGTTTTGTATTGTAGTAATCAATATACTCTTCAAGTTCTTGGATCAGATCATCTGCATCCTCGAAGGTTTCCCCATGGAACATTTCCGTTTTTAGCAAGGCGAAAAAGTTCTCAGCGACAGCATTGTCCAAACAATTTCCTTTTCGAGACATACTTTGCTGTAGTCCATGTTTTTTTAAGATAACTCGCGTTTGCTTTTGCTGGTACTGCCAACCTTGATCACTGTGTAATATCGGTGCTTCTCCTTCTTTTAGGACACACATAGCGTCTTTTAGCATGTCGGTCACGAGCGGTAAATGCGCTGTCTTTTTAATTTGGTAGGCAATCACCTCTTGATTAAATAGATCAATCACTGGAGACAAGTACACTTTTTGTCCTTTAATATTAAATTCTGTCACGTCGGTGACCCACTTCTCGTTCGGCCTGTCCGCTTTAAAATTTCGGCATAAGAGATTGTCTGCGATACATCCTATTTCGCCTCTATAAGAGCGATAGCGTTTAGGTCGTACCTTATATTTAAGCCCCAATAATTTCATCAGCTTTTGCACGGTTTTATGATTCAGTCCTATTTTGGATTTACGAAGCTCAGAGGTGATACGTCGATAACCATAACGACTTTTATGCTCATAGAAGATCTCTTGTATCTTTTCTTTCGCTTCTACGTACTGATCAGGCTGTGTTAATCGCTGATAATGGTAATAAAATACACTTCGCGGCAGTGACAACGATCGAAGTAAATTCGGTAACTTAAACTGATCTTTTAACCCTTGGACAATTGACGCTTTTTCTTGGCTTGTTGGCGCTTCATCTCGTCCAAGGCTTCTAACTTTTTTAGAACCGCTACCTCCGTTCGACGATATTCCAGCTCTTCACGAAGCTCTTCTACTGTCATTTCGTCGATAGACTTATCATTTGATTCTTGGCTCTGTTTTTTCATATAAGTGCGCCCTCGCTGTTTAGGTTGAAGGCCTTGGAGTCCTGATTCGTCAAACTCACGCAGCCATACCCAAAGCGTACCGGGAGAGGGAAGATTGTAAAAGGCACTTGTGTAATGTAATGACCAATTTTCTGACCACATTCTCTTAAGAATATCGGATTTATCTTTAGCTGTATGAGGAGATTTTGGTGGTAGAAAGGATTCATCACCATTGAAGCTATAGACCTTACTCCAATAGCGAATCTGGCTGTGTGGAATAGACAGCTGTTTTCCAAGCGCTTTGGGTGATGAAACACCGTTAAGGCATTGCTGAGCTAATGTGATTTTAAAAACACGACTGTACTTTGACATAAAAAAAGAACCCCCAATGATGGTTGTCCAACTATTGGGGGTCACTTCA
>NZ_RIZG01000023.1 GCF_003721245.1 Marinomonas hwangdonensis
TGTCCCATCCTAAAATACGTTGACATAAAGAGGACTTCTTTATGGCGACATCAGGTATCAAGTGTATTAAGCGCACACAGCGTGACTATTCAATGGCTTTTAAATTAGGGGTAGTTGAGCGTGTAGAAAAAGGCGAAATGACTTATAAACAGGCCCAAGTTCACTTCGGCATTCAAGGTAGATCCACCGTTCTTGTTTGGCTAAGAAAGCATGGTAAATTAGATTGGTCTAAACCATTTTTATATCCTCTTATGCCTAATTCAAAAGAAACTCCAGCAGAAAAGATCAAACGCCTCGAGCGTGAGCTAGCAGATGAAAAGCTTAAAAACCAAGTCCTAAACGGCATGGTTGATATAATGGACAAAGAATATGGAGCTGGCCTGCGAAAAAAGTATTTATCCGGTACATCTGGCAAGCCAAAGAAAGACAGCAAGTCTCGCTAGCAGGTGCTTGTAGAGTGTTTGGCATATCGAGACAAGCAGTCTATCAATCTGTTGCGCGATGGGAAGCTCGACGAGAAGAGCTGGCTCCCGTTAAAGAGAAAGTGCTTTATTGGCGTCAGTTCATGCCTAGATTGGGTGCGAAAAAGCTGTATCGGTTAATCAAAAGTGATTTATTAGAAGCGGGTATTAAATTAGGCCGAGATGGGCTATTTAACTACTTACGAAAGGAAGGGCTATTAGTAAAACCAAAAAAGAGCTTTACTAAAACGACGTTTAGTAAGCACTGGATGAGAAAGCACCCTAACTTACTTAAAGACAAAGAAATAACACGACCTGGAGAAGTGCTTGTAAGTGATATTACTTATGTGGAATCTACTGAAGGTGTCCATTACTTATCATTAGTGACTGACGCTTACTCAAGAGAAATTGTTGGGCACCACCTGAGTCGAGATATGAAAGCTGTTCAGGTCGTTAAGGCCTTAAAAATGGCAGTGAAAGGAAATGATTTTTATAGAGGTGCGATTCATCATTCGGATCGTGGACTTCAGTATTGCTCTGAAACCTATCAATCTGAATTATCGAAGGCAGGGATAATGCCATCAATGACGGATGGGTATGATTGTTACCAGAATGCTCTAGCAGAGAGAGTGAACGGAATTTTGAAACAAGAGTTTCTGATATATGATTGCAAGACCTTCGAGGATCTAGCTGTTTTAATTGATGAATCTGTAAACACTTATAATCATTTAAGGCCGCACTTGAGCCTCAAGATGAAAACACCGAATCAAGTGCGAAAAGAGAAAGGCCAGCTACAGGAGCTGGCCTAAAAACTGTCAACCTATTTTAGGACGACACA
>NZ_RIZG01000024.1 GCF_003721245.1 Marinomonas hwangdonensis
GCAGCTTGAAGCCCAAATTGAACCCTTCTATCCAAAAGCAGGTAACGGACGTCGTCCCTATCCTTTGTCTACCATGTTGCGCATTCACTTTATGCAGAACTGGTACAACATGGGAGACCCTGCAATGGAAGACGCTCTTTATGAGATTACCTCTATGCGGCTTTTTGCTGGGTTATCCTTAGAAGGTGCGATACCTGATCACACAACTATTATGAATTTCAGGCACTTACTGGAAAAGCATAAGCTTGGACGAAAACTATTTAAAGAAGTCCATAAATGGCTATCAAACTCAGGTATTTACTTCAAAGAAGGCACCATCGTTGACGCGACTATTATTGAAGCCGCTAGCTCGACCAAAAATAAAGCCAAATCACGTGATCCAGAAATGCACCAAACTAAGAAGGGAAACCAATGGTTCTTCGGATTAAAAGCACATATTGGAGTCGATGCTAAACGTGGCTTGGTGCATAGTTTCACCACCACTTCTGCCAATGAACATGACCTAAACCAAATCACTGAGCTCATACATGGCGATGAGACGTTTGTCTCTGCTGACTC
>NZ_RIZG01000025.1 GCF_003721245.1 Marinomonas hwangdonensis
ATGTTGGCGCAACCGCTTTGAACGATGCATTGACACTGCACACCACAGGCACCATTACTCAAACAGGTGCCATTACCGGTGATCAAAACTTGACGTTGCTTGGTGGTGGGGCCCACACGTTAAATAATGCTGACAATGCGATCGGCCAATTAGCGGCCACCAGCAGCACATTGAACTTCCAAGGTACTAGCTTCACTTTAGGAAATATTTCCACTACAGGCGCTATTCAGTTATCCAGTACAGGTGCCGTAACACAAGCCGATGGTACGGCCATCACGGGCGGGCAAAATGTCAACCTACTTGG
>NZ_RIZG01000003.1 GCF_003721245.1 Marinomonas hwangdonensis
TTTATGTCAACGTATTTTAGGATGGGACATAGATATAAAAAAAGCCCGCATCCAAGGACACGGGCTTTTTTTCAATTGTCTACAAGGGAGGCTTTAACCCACGATCCTAGTAGCTCACTGCAAAAGTATAGTTTGATTTTTTCTTAATTTCTAGCCTATCTTTGATGTGCTAGAAATTTTTGCTAATAAATTTTTATTCACACATAGTCCAATGGTTGTTCGAATAACATGAATAAATGTAAAGTAACCGGATAATAAGCATCGATAAGGATATCAAGTGCCTAACACCTCCATTCTAAAAACGCTCTCTCGTCCGAGAATGGCTACCTATCTGAGTGTAACCAACCAAGATCAGACAAAGGCTCTAGAACTTTACATTTGGAACAGCCAAGTGTCTGCTGCATTGCTTGTACCTATGCATATTTGCGAAATTGTGATTAGGAATGCAATCGCTGAAATTTTTGAATCACAGTTTGGTGGTCAGTGGCCATGGCAACGAAGTTTGGAACTGACATTACCTCGGAGGTACAGAGACGAATTAACAAAAGCTCGTGACAAACGAAGTATCAACAACCGTACAAGCAAAGTTATACCAGAACTCACATTTAACTTTTGGCAACAAATGTTTGTCAGCAACTACGATCAACAGTTTTGGCAGCAGCATTTACATTCACTGTTTCCAAATGCTCCAGTCAACATGCCGTTCAATCAGTTACGAGGCAGTATTTTTAATGATTTGGAGAAAATCAGAAAGTTTCGAAACCGAATCGCACACCACGAGCCAATAATTAATCAAAATATTAACTCAATTATGGACAAAATCGAGCGATTAACACGTTACCGATGTACCGATACATCAGATTGGGCCTGCCAACACTACCAAGTTAGAAACCTTTTACTCACTAGGCCCTAGGGGCTTTCAGCAGTATTTAAAGGCTTTTTAAGGATAATCGGTTGGGTTAACAATAGGCGCAAAGGCCGAGACAGATTGACATGTTACCGATGTGCCGATACATCATACCCGGCATCATCAACCCAACCCCAACAGCGAGATCAGGTTTGGGGTTTATCATTTGAAGAGACGTTAACAGTCCGCCAGCCTAAATAGGACAATGCTAAAAAGACAACTAACAGCACAACGCTAAATACGCCCCACTGCTGGCTGACAAGGTTTTCTAACGTTCGACCAAAAACGAAGCCGGCTCCGGTTAATATGGCTGTCCACAGGGCCGCGGATGCCGCATTGAGGCAAGTAAACTTAATCCATTTTATCTTGGTTAAGGCTACGGGAATGGCGCCAATCGTTCTCATACCCTTTGGATAACGATAGATAAACATGTAAATTAGCCCATAACGATTAAGCAAGAGTTTTGCATTACTGGCGAGTTTAGCCAGCCTAGGTCGAGTCGTAATAAAGCCCTCCCCATAACGTCGCACCCAGTAAAAACGCAACTCATCCCCTAGATAGCCACCACAAAACACCACCAACATCACCAAAGATAAATCTAAGTACCCATACTGCGCGCCCATCCCAGCAAACAATGGCAAGGCACCGCTCTTCATCGCGCAATATAAAAAAAGCAGCACATAAGCAAGATGCCCATATTCGTCGAGTAGATTGAGCAAAACATCCATTACAGACCCTTTTTATTGAATTTATCGCATGATGACTTTAGAAAGACATAAGACACGATGTAAAGTGTAGAGTTCAGGAAATGATTAAGCTTTAACGCAATTCAACATCCTTGGGCAGTAAGGCTTTTACATCAGTAAGCTCAGCGGAAGCAGCAACGCGATATTGAATCATGCAACAACCTCCAAACCATTTATTTGACGAATAATATCCAAAAACAACTCTCGACCAACGGGAAGCAAACCATCAGGAAAATCGTAGTCTGGATTATGTAATTGCGGGCTCGTTTGCCCAGCGCCCAAGGCAAACATAGCACCTTCTTTTGCGGTGGCAGTAAACTGACCAAAATCTTCTGACCAACGCATTGGTTCATTTAATAATACAAAAGGCGTTTGCGTATTATCACAAGCACAGACCACCAAATCACAACCTTGTTGAGAGTTAACGCTGGCTTGAAATACATCATCGTATTCAAATGAAATACTCAGGTTTTCACTCTTTGCCACAGCATGAGAAAAGCGCTCGGCTTCCTCTACCAGAGTTTGCATACCTTCATTACTTTCACTGCGCAACGTCACCATCACCACCGCATCGCCCGGTGCAGTACCAAAAGCAATTTCGCCTAATTTGGCGTGGATAACCGTCACCCAATTTCGACCAACGCCTGCTTGATGCGGAATCTTTGCTGGCAGTGAGTTTAGCTCTTGGATAATTTGGCACATGGCATTGGCAGGACTGACACCGTTTTCCGGATGCGCTGCGTGGGAAGTTTTACCTTTTAAATGAATAATCATGCCCCGAGATGCACAATTAAACGTACCTGCTCGCACCGCAACTTTGCCTAACTCTAAGCCAGGGTAATTATGCAGAGCAAAAGCATAATCAGGAATGAGAGCCGCAAAACGCGCATCGTTTACGACTTGAATCGCGCCCATACCGGTTTCTTCTGCCGGTTGAAAACACAACACAACACGTCCCTTCTTAGGACGATGTTTCGCAAACTCCGCACCCAATGCCGTCACAATACTCATATGCCCGTCGTGACCGCATTTATGAGAAACGCCTTTCACTTGTGAGCGATGCGCAAAACTATTGGTTTCTTGGATTGGTAGTGCATCTAGCTCACTACGAATCAAGGTCGTTGGACCACTTTCAGCACCATTGAAGACAAACGCCAGCCCCGTTCCACCAAGATCAGTAATAACTTCATCTGGCGAGAAAGCTTGAAATTCGTTCAAAATCCGAACCGCCGTGGCTTGTTCTTGATTAGACAGCTCTGGGTTCTGATGAAGGGTTTTACGTAACGCGATTAACTCATCAAAAGATTGCATGATTAGGCCTGTTAATTAGATTAAAGATTTCTATCCTTTACTTCCTTACAGTGGACACTAAAGCTATCAAGTAAATCAATACCTTCTTGCCACTATCCAAGATGACTTTCCAATCCAATTACCCATATTCGCCCAGCACCTTAAACTCACAACCATAGGCTGGGGAACCTGGCTTGTTACCTCCGCTTAGTTTAAGCCTCCTCCTAACAAGCACTACCCCTGACTAAAAAAGCGGCCCGTGGATCGCTTTTGCCTATTCCTATAAAAAAACAAACTCAGTAATTAACCCAAGGCTCTAGAATGATGCTCTAGGTGATCGTCGATGAAGCTGGCGATAAAAAAGTAGCTGTGGTCGTAGCCCGGTTGACGACGTAGGGTAATTGGGTGCCCTGCTTTTTCACAGGCCGCTTCTAGGGCTTCTGGTTTGAGTTGTTCTACCAAGAAGTTGTCGGCTTCGCCTTGATCGATAAACAAAGGTAAGCGCTCACTTGCTTTCTCTATCAGCAAAGTCGCATCCCATTCGTTCCAAGTGGCTTTGTCTTCCCCCAAGTATCCGGTGAAGGCTTTTTCGCCCCAAGGACAGTTGGTTGGATTCGCAATTGGCGCAAAAGCCGAGACAGATTGATACTTGCCTGGATTCTTTAACGCACAGATCAAAGCACCATGCCCCCCCATTGAGTGACCAGAGATAGAACGCTTGTCTGTCACAGGGAAATTCGCTTCGACCAAATGCGGCAACTCTTGCACCACGTAATCGTACATGTGGTAGGTGTTCGAATAAGGCTCAACCGTGGCGTTTACGTAAAAACCCGCTGCAGAACCAAAGTCGTAGCTTTCATGTTCGTTCGGATAGTCCGTGCCGCGTGGGCTGGTATCTGGACAAACAATGGCTAAACCTAACTCGGCTGCTTTACGAAATGCGCCCGCTTTTTGGGTGAAGTTCTCATCGTTACAGGTCAGACCTGACAACCAATACAAAACAGGGACTTTTTGCGTTTCGGCTTGTGGCGGCAGGTAAATAGCAAAGGTCATTTCGCTTTTCACTGACAAGCTTTCATGCTTATAACGCTTCAACCAACCGCCGAAGCTTTTGGTGCTGGATAACAATTCCATCGCTGTCTCCTTAGATGTGTTAAAAAAGCCCGCTTAGCGGGCTTATCAATACGGTATCATTACGATCATTTATCGAAAGCTTACTTATCGAACAGAATGACAGTACGAATACTCTCGCCTTTGTGCATCAAATCAAACGCTTCGTTGATGCGCTCAAGCGGCATGGTGTGTGTCACGAATGGGTCAATTTCGATCTTGCCATTCATGTAATCTTCTACGTAACCTGGCAATTGGCTGCGACCTTTTACGCCACCAAAAGCCGAACCCTTCCAGACTCGACCGGTGACCAATTGGAATGGACGCGTGGAGATTTCTTGGCCCGCACCAGCCACACCGATGACGATGGATTCGCCCCAACCTTTGTGACAGCACTCAAGCGCTTGACGCATTACCTGCACGTTACCGATACATTCGAACGAGTAATCCACGCCACCGTCTGTAAGCTCAACAATCACTTGTTGAATTGGCGCATCGAATTTCTTCGGATTGATGCAATCAGTCGCACCGAATTGTTTCGCCATTTCAAACTTAGATTCGTTGATGTCGATAGCGATAATGCGAGAAGCGCCTGCCATGCGAGCACCTTGGATAACAGACAAGCCAATGCCGCCCAAACCAAACACAGCAACCGTTGCGCCCTCTTCCACTTTCGCCGTGTTTAGTACAGCACCGATACCCGTGGTGATACCACAACCTAGCAAGCAGACTTTTTCTAGTGGCGCATCGACATGGATTTTCGCTAAAGAAATTTCTGGAACAACACTGTATTCAGAGAAGGTAGATGTGCCCATGTAATGAAAAATTGGCTCGCCATTAATGCTGAAACGGCTTGTACCGTCTGGCATTAGGCCTTTACCTTGAGTTTCACGAACCGCGCTACATAGGTTAGTTTTACCAGACTTACAGAATTTACACTCGCCACATTCAGCTGTGTATAAAGGAATAACGTGATCACCCACTTTAAGCGTCGTAACGCCTTCGCCTACGGCTTCAACCACACCAGCACCTTCATGGCCTAGTATCGCAGGAAACACACCTTCTGGATCTTCACCAGATAAGGTGAACGCGTCTGTGTGACAAACGCCTGTTGCGACCATGCGAACAAGTACTTCGCCTTTTTGCGGATCTTGAACATCAACTTCTTCAATTTTCAGTGGTTGGCCTGGGCCCCAAGCAACAGCAGCTTTACATTTCATAGCGCACTCCAAAGTGTGTTTAAATTCATTTTCGATACCGCCAGTGTAGACGCAAATGATTACAAGGATAATCTCCCATTTGGAAAATGATTATTGCCATACAGCAACAATCATTTTAAAAACACTGAATTGAGTTATAATGTAACAACTCAATCATCACGCCACACATTCATTTATCGGTACAAAAAGACTATGAAGAACTGGGAAGCCATGGAAGCGTTCGTCGAAGTTGTCAGACAAGGTAGCTTTTCGGCGGCAGCGATTAAGCTCAGCGTGTCGGCGTCTCATATTAGTCGCTTAATCACTCAACTCGAAGCCGAGCTAGGTACGACACTGCTATTTCGCACCACAAGGCGTATTCGATTAAGCGAAGCAGGAGAATTGTATTACCAGCATTGTCGAGGCTTACCTGAAGCATTAAGCAGTGCCGAAGAAGTGATTTCCACGCTTAATCAAGCACCGATTGGTTCCTTTAAATTGACCTGTGCAACCACCTTTGGTGAACGTTACATTGCGCCTTTGATGAACGACTTTTTATTGAACCACCCAAAAATTGAGCTGGATTTTCACCTCACCAATCGTTCGGTGGATTTGATCGAAGAAGGATATGATCTGGCTATTCGCATGGGGGCGATGAAGGATTCCAGCCATTTATCACGACGTTTGTGTGATCGGGTCGAATACCTTTGTGCGTCACGAGAATACATAGATCAGCACGGCATGCCGCATACGTTAGCCGAATTAAACAAACACCGTTGCTTGATCGGTTCCAAAAGTCATTGGCTATTTCAACAAGATGGACAACGTAAAGAAGTAAAGGTAAGCAGCCAGTGGCGCAGCAATTCTGGTCTAGCTTTGCTGGATGCCGTGCGCAAAGGCTTGGGGATCGCACAATTACCAGATTATTATGTATCCGACGATCTCGCCAGCGGTCAGCTCATCCCTCTACTCACGCAATATCAGTATCCATACAGCGGCGTTTGGCTGGTTTACCCGAAAGTTCGTCAATCATCACCAAAGTTACAAAGTATTTGTGACTACCTGATTCAGCGTTTTAAACAAGATCCGCCATTTGCCAAATAAGCCACGTATGTTTAAATACACGCACTTATTATTCACGCTGAGACCTTTGCACGGTGTCATGAGCGAAGGCAAGACGAGGCAAAAATAGACGAGAAAGCGGAGTTTATAGTTATAAATGAGCATTTTGAGTCTGTTTTTAACAAAGTATTTGCTAAGCGCAGTAATCGTGCAAAGGTCTCACTCTAATGCATAAAGCGAAACCCATGTTTTCACAACAAGATCTCGTTCAAGTTGCTCGTCAGACCATGCCATTTGGCAAATACCAAGGTCGAGTTTTAATCGATCTACCTGAAGCCTATTTACTCTGGTTTGCTCACGAAGGTTGGCCGAATGGCAATCTAGGGCAATGGTTACAATTAGCGCTAGAAATTAAAATCAATGGCTTAGAAAAGTTGGTCGACCCACTGCGTAAACCAACCGCGGAAAAGCCAAACGAACCGAAAGTTCGTATTCGCTTTGATGACTAGTCTGCCCTAAAAGAGGCATTAGGATAAACATAGAAGAGCACTCCCTGTTCTTGTTTATCTAAGACAAATCCAGCGCGTTCAGCGACTTTTATCGATGCCATATTACCAATTTTCACTTGCGCCACCAGCGGCTCTTCAAAGTACAGCACCATTTTGGACAGCATGCGGTGAGCAACGCCTTTTCCGCGCGCTTCTGGTGCAACCGTCCAAGACAATTCCCAAACACCTGCCATTCGATCTGCTCGACAAGTGCCCACCGCGACACCATCGACTGCGGCTATCCACAAGCGCCTTTTTGACAGGTCACTTAATGAAGACTCAAGCCAAACAAGATGCGATGCAAGCGTCACTTCATCGGTATTATGAGAGGCTTGGCGGGTGTCTGGATCATTACGCCACAGTAATAAAAGGTCGGCATCGGCCATCTCAACAGGTCGTAAACTTAATGAATCCATCCTCTTTTTTCCATCATGCTGGCTCATAGCCCACCGTGGGTTAATTTAGCTGGATCAAGCAGAGCCAATAATTCCTCTCGACTTAAGTCCGTTGCTTCTTCGGCCACATCCACCACTGGACGACCTTCTTTGTAGGCTTTTTTGGCGATTTCAGCGGCTTTGGCATAACCAATGATGGGATTAAGAGCGGTGACTAAAATCGGGTTACGATGCAGTGCTTGATTCAATCTATCGTCATTCACACTGAGCGTTGCAATGGCGTTGTCGGCTAGAAGCTGTCCGCTGTTTGCCAGTAGTTTGATGCTGTTTAGTAGGTTCTTAGCAATCATGGGCAACATGACGTTTAATTCAAAATTGCCCGATTGCCCGCCGATAGTAATCGCCGCGTCGTTACCAATCACTTGTGCGGCTACCATAGCCGTGGCTTCTGGTATCACCGGATTCACCTTGCCCGGCATAATAGATGAACCTGGCTGCAGAGCCTGTAAGGTAATTTCACCTAACCCGGCCAATGGCCCAGAGTTCATCCAACGAAGATCATTGGCAATTTTCATGTAGGTCACTGCTACGGCTTTGAGCTGACCAGACAGAGCCACCGCCGTGTCCTGAGAGCCGATCAGGGCAAAGAAGTTACGCCCTTTGGTAAAGGTGACTTTGGTTAAGTCAGACAGCTCTTTGGCAAAGACGTCGGCAAATTCTGGATGCGAATTTATGCCAGTACCAACGGCGGTTCCGCCCTGAGCAAGTTGGGTGGTTTTATTTTCTAAGTAAGTTAAGTTGTCGATGTTGTCTTGCAACTGCGCCGCCCAAGCATGAAACGTTTGGTCTAACCGAACGGGCATCGCATCCATCAAATGAGTGCGACCTGTTTTTGTGTAGCCCGCAAGCGAATCGCCTTTTTCAATAATGGTGTCCCGTAAATGTGTCAGAGCGGGCAGCAAATGACCGGTCAACTCTAACGTGGCGCTGACATGAATCGCACTGGGGATAACGTCGTTACTACTCTGACCATAATTGACATGGTCGTTTGGATTCACAACAGATCCATAATAGACGCTGGCCAAGGTGGCAATCACTTCGTTGGCGTTCATGTTCGAGCTAGTGCCAGAGCCAGTCTGAAACACATCAACGGGGAAATGCTGCATCAGGTCTTCGCCGTTTAACAGTTCATCGCAGGCGTTTTGAATGGCTTGAGACAGTTTTGGTGTTAAGCATTCTAGGGCTTTATTGGCCCGAGCAGCGGCGGCTTTTATTAAAATTAAGGCGCGAATAAAGGCTTCTGGAAGCGGTTCATTACTGATGGGAAAGTTGTCTATGGCGCGTTGTGTTTGCGCGCCATACAGGGCCTTTTCTGGAACCTCTAATTCGCCCATGCTGTCTTTTTCAATACGCATATTCATTGCTTAATATTGTCCTTGTTGTTCAAAAGAAGAAAGAAAGTAGTGACTCAAAATCCGCAGGTTGTGCTCCATTTTGAAGTAGTTTCTGGCGTCTTGATAGGTCACGATTAAGTGTTTGAGATGCGACAAAGGAAGATACACCTTGTCTAAACAGGTTTGACGCCAATGCAGCGCAAGGCTGGTGTCACAGACGGTATCCAGTAACACATAAAACACACGCTGATGCAGTCGTACCGCATCGTTAATGCTCAAACGTTCAGCGTATTCTTCCGTCACGTTTAAGTAATAGTAGAGCACATCGGGCGAATCTGCACACTGGCCAGCTTGAATGGTTTGCTCGAGCACTGAAAATGGCACCAAATAATGACTCATCGCTTTCTCCCTATTCGCATATAAATGATAATTATTATCAATAATGTGTGGGGAACACCAATCTGTCAAGCAGTTGATAACGATTCTTATTAATTTATTTCCCTCGTCCGTAAAAACGCCAAAGCCCCTACTCGGCTGTCCGTCGTAGGGGCTTTGGTTATGCAGAATAACTCAATGATTAGTGGTGATGACCACCCACACCATGGGCGTGACCATGGGCGATCTCGTCATTGGTGGCTTCTCGCGCATCCACGATCTGAACATTAAAGGTCAGGTCTTTGCCAGACAATGGGTGGTTCAAATCGACTGTAGCGTGTTTCAAGCCCACTTTAACCACAGTCACCTGACGCATACCTTTGTCTGTTTGAACCATGGCGACCATGCCGGCTTTCCAACGTTTTGCGCCTTGTAAGTGTTTTACTGGCACTTGTTGCTGACGATCTTCATGGCGCTCACCGTAGGCATCGGCACAAGCTACTGTTACTTCAAACTCGTCGCCCACTTCTTTTCCTTCCATGGCTTTTTCAAGTCCTGGAATAACATTACCGTGGCCATGCAGGTAGGCCGCTGGGTCTTTGCCTGCCGAGGTTTCGATCAGCTCTTCACCATGACGCAAAGTGTAGTGAAATTGAACAACTTGATTGTCTGTAATGGGCATCTGGTTTCCTTAATCTTATATTCGATCGTTAATTATCGCGCCATTATAGTGACTATGGATGCACTTACCTAGACTCTTCAGACAGAATCTGTGCTTGGCGTTTAAAAAAGCGACAGCTCTAAAGCATCCTCTTTAATGATGATGCCTTTCACTAAGGAGGCAGCGGTTTTTTCAAAAGGGGAATTATTTAACACATACACGGGATGTTCATCAAAGTAGGTCACTAAGGCTTTTTCAAAGTCACCGTGTAATCCCCCTAAGGTTGAACGCAGCATTTTGTCGCTAAAACTGGCGCCCTTTACATCAATTTTAGTAATTTTAGGTGCCACTAAATAAATTCGATCTTCTTCGAGACGTACCCCAGATTCAAAAGAGGGATTGACCTCGGTAGTCAGCGATATAACTTGGCCAAATGCGGTCAAGGTGCCTGTCATGTCGCTGTTTAAATCGACCAATACCAAGCCGCCATCGCGGGCCGTAAAATCGACTTTAGCGCTGGTAATCTGTAAATCTAAGTTAAGCGCATTGCCTTCTACAAGCAGAGTAATTTGGTGTGTGGATTGCTCTGCCAGTTGTTTTGTGACTTCAGCATTGACGTCTTCTTCACTGACAATAAAGCTATTGCAGCCAGTTAACAGCAGTGACAAAACGACCAACAACAGTGCATATATACTCTTGTAATGTCTCATCCTTCTCCCCTTAGAGCAATCGCGCGCGCGTCGCGTTTTTCGAACCAAAACGCCATAAAAGCTTCGATGACTTTTTGTTCAATCTCAACCGCTTCTTCCGTCGGGCAAAACAAAGACACGGTAAAGGTGTTAAACCCTTCTGGGGTTGTGGTGATTCGAACTCTGGGTTCGGGCCCTGAAATTTTGATGTCTAATCGCTTTTCAATCAAGCTGTTATAGCGAATCGCGACGTCATGAAAGTGCTCGCTGTATTCGCGGATTTTTTCCAGGATTTGTTCTTTTATTAAATACAAATTCACATCGTCGGTTTGTCGAGAAATCGAAAAAGTGTGCGTCACATAACGACGCATGTAATTTAGATTTTGCACCGTATGCACAAGCAACACGCTGTTTGGCACCACGGTAGTACGGCCGGTATAAGTGTAAGTGCCACCTTTTAAATCCACTTCAAATAAGGTGGTAGATAACCAGTCGCTGTCGGTCACTTCGCCTTCGTAATTGGCAATGCGTATCCAATCTCCGACTTGATACGGTCGAGTGCTGGCGCGATAAAAAGCCCCAACGATACAGGCGATAAATTCTTTTGTGGCGATCACCAAGGCCACCATAAAAGCGGCAATGGAAATGGCGATATTTTGCAATTCGGACGACCAGATTATGATAAAACCCACGACTAGAATCAGGTTATAGATGTTGTCAACCGAGTTGATGCGTTGGCGCTTTTTGTCGTGTTCAATGCGCTTATTCTGCCGAATTGCGCGCTTTGTATAGCGGCGACCAATGTAAAACATCACCACCCAAGACAGCGTTAACACCACTTCTACATGGTCTGTGATGAAAGAAAAATTGAGTTGAGAAAAATCAAATTGTGAGAGGTCAAATTGCATAAACGCGTTTTCCTTTAGCAAGAGCGCCACTTTACCAATCATTGCTGTGATCAACAAATAAAAAACGCTAGACAAGCAGGAAAACAACACTGTATATTTATACAGTATTATTTATCAGAGGTGGACCATGCCTGTTATTATCAAATATGTTGTTGAACGCGATGGAATCGAAAAAATGACCTTTACTTCGAAAGCAGAAGCCGATGCCTATGACAAATTACTAGACACTGCAGACGCTCTATACGAGGTACTAGATCAAAGTGAATTGGTCAGCGATCAAGTTCAAAAAGAAGCGCTGTCTATGTATCTTGCACAACAAAAAGACGCGGTTTTAGCGATTTTAAGCGATAAGAAAAAGACATCACAGAATGCTAAAAAAGCGGCCAACAAAAAACCGCCATCCAAGCTAGATGACAATAAGCAAGTAGACACCAAACAGGCTAGCCCAAAAACGGCACCACAAAAAGCGCTGGAAGACCTCATCATCGAGCCCGACGAAGATGCCTTGTACAGTGAAGAAGAAAGTAATGTGGTATTTGACCACGATGACACAATAGAATTTGTTGAGAGCGATGCCGCGTAATGCGGCATAGCTTAGTGGTTCGTTGATAATTCTGGTACGAAAACCCACGGTCTCGCTAGGATCGCCCTTTGTTGGCCCTTATCTTGTATTGGGTTTTGCAATAACCACGAGTAATTTCAGGATTGCGAAGGGCCATGTGTTTGCTTGCTCGACCAGAGACTCTGGCGCGCCAGTTCTTAAACGTCTTTGACTTAAGATTACGACGCATTAAAAGTATCACATCCGGTTCCGACAAGCCGTATAGGGTTTGTATTGCTTCGAATGGCGTGCGATCTTCCCACGCCATTTCAATGATTCTAGAAACATCTGGAGTCACAATTTGTCCTCAAGTAATCGCCATAATGACATTCATACGCAAGGTCTCGACGATCAGATCACCTATTGAATACACTGACCAAGAAAACGCTGTAAGCGTGGGTTGTCAGATGTAAAGAAAAGCCGCTACCCCAGCGGTAAAACGATCTAGATCAAACAAGGTGCCAATAAAAAAGTAAAGGATAAAAATCTAAACTAATAATGGCGTGCCACCAATGAGCTCGATGTAAGTGATCGATAAATATCGCAGCGCAGGATTGCTAGACAATCGAGCCAAACCTGCAAACAAGCCAATGACCACGGCAAACACTAACGACACCACAGACAATTGCAGCGTCATCACTAGGCCCCATGTCAGTGGGCCAATATTCCAATTTTCTATTTCGACCAGCGGGTCGCCTTCGAACACCAAATCACCGTTACTGACCAGCAAGGTATCAAACTTGTTGAGGATGAGAGGATCATCACCGTAATCCGACGTCACCACCAGCTGATTGCCTTTCTCAAGTGTCGCTGTGCCGTCAAAAGGCGCTCTGACCGTTGTGGCTTCAGTGTTGATTATATACTGGGGGATACGCTCCCATCGCCAGGTGTAGTCAATGCTTTTACTGGCCGCATAAATACCAAAACCCAGCCCGACAAGGATTAGCACGAAGACTGCTTTCCATAAAAGCAGATGAGATTGTTTTTCCATTAATGAAAGGTTCCAGACCGTGTTTTAACTCAAAAAACGCATAAAAAAAACGTATAAAAAGTGGCGCTTTACGGCGCCACTGTTGTCTTACTGAATGTTGTTAATCCAAGACGTGCTCTCAAACCATTTTTAGTAAATCTTGTCGTAAGTGCCGTCACCTTTAATTTGCGCGAGGTAATTATTCAAGAAATTCATAAAGTCTGGGTCGCCTTTACGAATCGCAAAGCCCAGTGGCTCATAAGTAAAGGACTCATCTAAATGCACTATTTTGCCTTCATTCTGAGAGGCGTAGATGGCGTTGTAAGGCAAATCATAAACGAACGCATCGGCATTACCGTTGATCACTTCCAATACGCCTTCTGATTCTGTTTCAAACAAGTTCAGCTTGGCCTGACTCATATAACGTTTGACGGCGAAATCTGACGTTGCTCCCAGTTTCGTCGCTATGGTGTATTTAGAATCGTTTAAGTCTCGGTAGTTGGTGACTTTGCCTTCTAATTTCGGATTCAAAAGAATGGTTTGCCCCACAACGATATAAGGATCTGTGAAGTTCACTTTCAGGTTACACTCTGGCGTGATCGTCATAGTGGTATCAACAGCGCAAACAATATTCTCCGCTTGGGACATCAAGCGCTAGCAGTAGGAATCCCTGTCCTTTAGGTCAGAGAGGATATCAACTATCTCTCATCTGTCACGACAACACAGCCTGTGTCGATTTTATTGGCTTTCACTATAGTCAAACGATCAAAACCCGAGAAATCATCTTATCGGGCACTAAGGGATGGTTTTTTTAATGGGTAAAACTCTGACTGAATGATTTATACTTGCGACACTGTTGCTTTGACCCTCTGACAATTCTCTGACACTTTGGACTTTTCATGAAACCGACTGCTTCCTCTAATAATATCGTCGATAAAAACATGTTGGGGGTCTTTCGTTATAGCCGTCGTGCCATTGACTTAGTGTGGAAAACCTCGCCCGCGCTCACGATTGGTTTGGCATTAGCGACCCTAGTGGCCGGTGTCACGCCCGCGGCCATGGCGTATGTGGGACAGTTGATCGTGGATGCCGTCGTGGCGGCAATGGAAAGTTACAAACAAGATCAAGTTTTGCATTATCAAGTCGCCCTCAACTATGTGTTACTCGAAGGCATTTTAGTCTTGGTGATTGCCGCCGCGCAGCGTGCTTTAACCGCACAGCAAGCCATTTTGCAAGGCTTGTTGGGGCAAAAAGTGAACTTATTGATCTTAGAAAAAGCCCAAAATCTCACCTTGTCTCATTTTGAAGATTCTGAATTCTACGACAAGCTGGTTCGTGCTCGACGCGAGGCTTCCAGCCGACCATTAGCACTGGTCAATAAAACCTTTGCCTTGTTGCAGAACGCGATCACCTTGTCCAGCTTTGCGGTCTTGTTATGGCACTTTTCCCCTTGGGCGCTGGTGCTTTTGGTGTGTGGCGCACTGCCATCTTTTATTGCTGAAGCCAAGTTTTCTGGTGATGCTTTTTTGATGTTCCGTTGGCGTTCCCCCGAAGTCCGTCAGCAAAACTATTTAGAAACCTTGTTGGCTCGGGAAGACAACATTAAAGAGGTGCGCCTCTACCAACTGGGTGACCGTTTTTTGCAGCGCTACACCGAAATATTCATCAAGCTATTCAAAGAAAGTAAGAGGCTGATTTTACGCCGCGAAAGCTGGGGATTCGCACTCGGTGTGATAAGCACACTGGTATTTTATGGCGCCTATGGCTGGATTATAAGCGACACTATTACTGGCGCGATCACCTTGGGTCAAATGACCATGTATTTGCTCTTATTCAAACAGGGTCAAAGCTCGGTATCCGCATCACTTACCGCCATTAGTGGCATGTACGAAGATAATTTGTATTTATCCAATCTTTATGAATATCTAGAACAAGAGACGCCGCTTTCAACATCAGGTTTATTAGCGGGACCCACCCCCAACGATGGCATTCGTTTTGAAGATGTCTCTTTCCAATATCCAGGCAGTGAACGTCCTGCCCTAGCTAATATCAATCTCCACATTCGTCCTGGCCATAGCCTTGCGATTGTAGGACAAAATGGCTCAGGTAAAACCACGCTAATCAAGTTGCTGACGCGCCTTTATAATCCAACACAAGGGCGGATTTTGCTGGACGGATTGGATTTGCTCGAATGGGATGAAGCCACCCTATTAAAACGTGTTGGGGTTATTTTCCAAGACTTTGTGCGTTATCAATTTATTGTCGGCGAAAACATTGGTGCAGGCGATAACGACAGATTCAACGATGAAAGCGGCTGGAAAAAAGCCGCTGAGCTTGGCAAGGCTACCGACTTTATTGACGAGCTAGAACAAGGCTACCAAACTCAGCTTGGTCGATGGTTTAAAGGTGGGCAAGAATTGTCTGGCGGGCAATGGCAAAAAATCGCCTTAGCTCGGGCTTTCATGCGCAAAGACGCCGATATTTTAGTGCTAGATGAACCGACAGCGGCCATGGATGCACAAGCAGAAGCCAATATCTTTCAGCATTTTCAAGAACATACCAAGGCCAAGATGGCGATTCTGATTTCTCACCGCTTTTCCACCGTTCGACTCGCCCACGAAATCATCGTTATGGAACATGGGCAAATCAAAGAGCGTGGTACTCACGAATCACTCTTGGCTCTACAAGGACAATACGCGCATTTATTTACCTTGCAGGCTCAGGGTTATCAATAACCTATGCGGTTTATTTTTTTGTGTGTCAGCATGCCACAGGCTTAGCGAACCTGCTTTTGCAGCAGTTTGTGCACAAAGTTTAACTTGTTGCGCACCGCTGGCACCAGAATAAAAGGATACAAATCCGGTTGTCCCATACCTCGGTTCAGGTTATTCACCGCAAAGGTCAAGGGCACGTACTGGGCCAAAATGTCATCGAAGTTGTCGTGATGGTAAGGGTCAATGTTGACCATAACAGCCAAGCTTTGTTGATTGGTTCCCGTTGGCTGCAAGCTTAAACCTAGGTCGCTGGCCATTTCTAAGGTATCAATAATGTGCAAGTAGTGCGCCCAGGTTTCCGCCCAATCTTCCCATGGATGTGATGAGGCATAAGCACTAATAAACTCGGCTTGCCATTCTGGATTAGGGGTGTTGTAGTGGGCCTCTAATGCCTCGGCATAACTTTCACGATCGTCGCCAAAAATCGCCCGACATTCTTCTAGCAGCTGTTCGTCTTCGGCCACAATCACTTCCCAGTAATAATGACCAATTTCATGGCGAAAGTGGCCAATAACCGTGCGGTAAGACTCGTTCATGTCTTCGCGCATTTGCTCACGGTCGGCCGAGTTGCCTTCAGCAGCATTGATGGTGACCTGACCTGAGGCATGACCTGTCATGGCACTAACGTCTTCTGGTACCACGTTGTTTTCAGAAATAAAGTCAAACGACAAGCCCTCTTCTGGCGCTTGGCTTTTGCTTATAATAGGCAAACCAAGGCGCAATAGAGAATAGACTAGTCTGTGTTTGGCAAATTCTAATTCTTGCCACGCTTGACGCTCTTCAATTTTAGCTAAGTTTGGAATGTGACGATTTAAATCACAGGCAATACAAAACGCACTGCCGCCTTCTTCCACCATCCAGTTACAGACTTGATGTTGGTGGTTTTCGCAGTAGTACCAACGTTTCGGTGTCGCCGACGTATCTGCCAAAGCTTGCCAAGCGCCATCAACAGGGGTTAATGCACTGATCACTAACTGGTCTGGCAGGAATCCCAACAAAGACGAACATTGTTCACAATGCGTATTCTCAAACATGACGACTTGGTGACATTCCTGACAGCTAAAAATTTTCATGGCATTTCTTCCCTTAAAACGAGCGCAGACGGGCTAAGCAATTTCACCTAGAGGTAGTGTAAGGATCATAGGGTATACATGCCGGCTTACCTAGACAAATATTGTCCATTTGATGGCACGCTAAGCGATGCTAGTGTGCCCATCGCCAGCGTTATTACAGTGGAAAACGCGTGAATCGTGCAGCATCAATAATCGCCCAAAGATGAAATACCGCCCCCACCAGCCACATGAAAAACAGAATAACCGTCGCTCCGAGTGCATAACTGACAGCGGTACTTAGAAAAAAGAAAAAGGCCATAAAAATACGCCCTTGGACTAATTGCCCTAAACCTGGAACAAACACGCTGCAAATAGCTGCAAGCACGTTGCCACCGGAACCTTGACCTGACATAGAAGCTCCTAATAAAGCTAGTAAAAGAGGTAAGATTAGGGACAAAACCACCAAATGAAAAGCCTATTTTCAGTATGGCTTAGCTAAAAATAATCTTTCTTGAGTTGATAAGCTTGTTTTAGGTGTTCTATTAGCCGCCTTAATTTTTCAGGCAAATATTTGGTAAAAGGGTAAATGGCATACACGCCAAGTCGACGTGGCTGATAATCGGTTAAAATCGCAATGAGTTTACCTTCCTGTAAATCTTCATACACACTACAGCGTGGCACGTACACAATGCCAAACCCTGCCAAAGCAGCCTTGCGTAACGCTTGAGCATTGTTAGTGGCAAAGCTGCCGCTAATGCGCACACTTTCTTCCACGCCATTTCGAGTAAAACGCCAATCAAAAGAACCTTGGGCCTGGTAGGTATAAGCCAGGCAATTATGGTCTTTCAATGCGGCTAGATTCCTGACCTCACCATGACGCTCTAGGTAACTTGGCGAGCAACAGACGATCCAGTTAGACTCGATCAAGGGTTTGGCAATGAGGCTGGAGTCTTCCAGCTTGCCGGTGCGGATAGCAAGATCTAGGCCTTCTGCCACAAGATCCACAAAGTCATTTTCTAGCCGCATGTCTATGGTGATGTTTGGGTACTTGTGACAGAACTCTGCAATCGCCTCTGCCAATAAGAGCTCGCCCGATATCGTCGGCACTGATAGCTTGATATTGCCCGTCAGGCCCTGACTAAACGCCGAGACAGACGCAATGGCGTCGCTGACTTGGCCTTCTATGTTTTTAGCGTGGACATACAAACTCTCTCCCGCTTCAGTCAAACTCAAGCGTCTTGTGGTACGGTGAATCAACTGTACTCCTAGATCTTGCTCGAGTTTGCTGATCTTTTTGCTCAACGCAGGCGTCGACATACCCACGTACCGCGCAGCTTTGTTAAAAGAGCCAGCATCGGCAACGTTCACGAAAAGCGTTAAATCGGCGGCGTTCAATGAGTTGATTCCTATTTTATTAGGTTGTTTTAAGAAAGAGTTTATTAGTTTATGTCGTATTTATTGCAAATGAAACTAAGACTATAGTGTACGTTTATAGTGGCACCTTAAAAGGAGCCAATCTTAACAATAAAAACAGTTAACTCTATTCCCCCAGAGAACGAGGTAAAGCTATGCGTCTCAAAGATTGTCACAATTTCCAAGACTTTCGCACCTTGGCGAAGAAACGCCTGCCAGGCCCGATTTTTAATTACATTGATGGTGGCGCTGACGACGAGACAACCTATCGCCGTAATACCGCGGCGTTTGAAACCTGCGACCTAGTGCCCAATGTGCTCACTGGCGTGAAAGACGTAGACTTGTCTGTGACCGTTATGGGACAAAAGCTGGCGTTACCCATCTATTGCTCACCCACAGCACTACAACGCTTATTCCACCATGATGGCGAAAGAGCCGTTGCTGGCGCGGCGGAGAAATACGGCACTATGTTTGGGGTGTCCTCCCTTGGCACCGTGAGCATGGAAGAAATTGCCAAGCAAACTACCACGCCTCAGGTATATCAGTTTTACTTTCATAAAGATCGCGCACTGAATCGTGCCATGATGCAACGTGCCAAAGACTCTGGCATACAAGTGATGATGTTAACCGTGGACTCCATCACTGGCGGTAACCGCGAACGAGATCTTCGAACTGGATTCTCTATCCCGTTTCGTCTTAATTTGAGTGGCATATTGCAATTTATTATGAAACCCATGTGGGGCATTAACTACGTCACCCACGAAAAATTTCGCTTACCGCAATTAGAAGAACACGTCGACATGGGCAATGGTGCAACCTCGATTGGCGACTATTTTACCAACATGCTCGACCCGTCGATGAACTGGGATGACGTGGCAGAAATGGTAAAATTCTGGGATGGTCAGTTTTGTTTGAAAGGCGTCATGAGCCGAGAAGATGCTCGTAAAGCAGTGGAAATTGGCTGTACTGGCATTATTATTTCTAACCATGGCGGACGTCAGCTTGATGGCTCTCGCAGCTCGTTTGATCAACTGGCGGAAATCGTTGATGAAGTGGGCGATGAAATCGACGTTATCTTCGACAGCGGCGTACAGCGCGG
The DNA here is from genome assembly GCF_003721245.1 of Marinomonas hwangdonensis. Classification (GTDB taxonomy): domain Bacteria; phylum Pseudomonadota; class Gammaproteobacteria; order Pseudomonadales; family Marinomonadaceae; genus Marinomonas; species Marinomonas hwangdonensis. The sequence continues at coordinate 19,194 of NZ_RIZG01000003.1, forward strand.
CACCCACGTACTCAAAGCCTTATCGCTCGGCGCCAAAGCCGTCGGCATCGGCCGCATGTACTTATACCCACTCGCGGCCGCAGGACAACCTGGCGTCGAACGCGCCCTAGGCTTAATGAAAGCCGAACTCGAACGCGACATGAAACTCATGGGCAAAACCTCTATTGACCAGCTCAATAGAGACAACCTGCGGTTTCGGTGACCTAATGCCCCTCATTACATAGGGGCATTAAATCAAAAGCGCTTCAGTAATCGGTATGATTGAGTTACACCGAATGCGCGGGCAATTTCCATATCTCGTCGGCGTATTCTTGGATGGTGCGATCCGATGAGAATTTCCCCATGCGCGCTGTGTTGATGACCGCCATGCGTGCCCAGCGTGGTCTGTCTTGGTAAGCGTCTGACACCCGTTGTTGGCAATCCATGTAAGCGCGATAGTCGGCCATTACCTTATATGGGTCACCGCCATCGAGCAGGCTGTAGCGGATGTCATCAAAGGCATGTGAGTTATGTGGCGAGAAATGCCCTGAGCAAAGCCAGTCTAGCGCGGCTTTTAATTCGCTGTCTTGATGGTAATAATGGTGTGGGTTGTATCCGCTTCGGTCTAAGTCTTGAACCTGATCGACGTTTAGACCAAAGATAAAGATGTTGTCTGGCCCGACCTCTTCAAGAATTTCTACGTTTGCACCATCCATTGTGCCTATGGTTAAAGCACCATTTAACGCCAGCTTCATGTTGCCAGTTCCAGACGCTTCTTTGCCTGCCGTTGAAATCTGTTCAGACAAATCCGCCGCGGGAATAATATGTGACGCCAAGGACACTCGGTAATTTGGCAAGAAAGCCACTTTTAATTTACCCTGTGTGCGAGGGTCGTTGTTAATGACTTCTGCCACTGCATTGATGGCATAAATGATATTTTTCGCCAATGCGTAACCCGGCGCGGCTTTCGCGCCAAAAATAAACACTCTTGGCACCATGTTCATGTCAGGATTATTCAATACGCGACGATATAAGGTCAAAATATTTAACAGGGTGAGGTGCTGACGCTTGTATTCATGCAGGCGTTTAATTTGCACATCAAACAAGGCGGAAGGATCGACCTCGATACCGCACTCTTTTTGGATAATGGCAGCTAGTTGTACCTTGTTTTGATGCTTCACGGCCATAAAGGCGTCTAAAAAGACTGTATCATCAAGGAAGTTTTCCAGCTTACGCAGGTGCTCAAGGTGTTTCGGCCATTCACTGTTAATGCCGTATTGTTTAAAAAGATCGACCAGTCCTGGATTGCAATTAAGCAGCCAACGACGAGGGGTGATGCCGTTGGTCTTGTTGGTAAATTTGCCCGGATAGAACTGATCAAAGTGTGGGAATAGGTCTGTTTTCAACAATTGAGAATGCAGCGCGGCAACACCGTTGACGGTGTGACTGCCTATCACCGCCAAATGCGCCATGCGGATCATCTTGTGATCACCCTCTTCGATGATCGACAAGGCTTGAAGGATATCATTACGACCCGGCCAATGTTGGGCAACTTCGCCCATAAAGCGGTGGTTGATTTCATAGATCAGCTGTAAATGTCGCGGTAACACTTTTTCAAATAGTCCCACACTCCATTTTTCTAGTGCTTCCGGCAACAGGGTGTGGTTTGTATAAGCAAAGGTTCGTGTGACGATATCCCAGGTGGTGTCCCAGTCTAGGTGTTTGTCGTCTAGCAGGATGCGCGTCAGTTCCGCGATGGCAATGGCTGGGTGAGTATCGTTAAGCTGAATGGTGGCTTTTTCTGGAAGTGATGTCCAATTCGAGTTCATTTTTTCGAAACGGCGTAAAATATCCGCTAAAGAGCACGCAACAAAAAAGTACTGCTGCACGAGTCGTAATTCTTTGCCATTGGCATTTTGGTCATTAGGGTACAGCACTTTAGAAATGGTCTCGCCCATGGCTTTAGACCGCACTGCTTCCACATAATCGCCCTTGTTAAACTCTTCCAAATCAAAGTCTTCAGTAGAGTGGGACGACCATAAGCGCAAGAAGTTCACCGTTTTAGTGTCATAGCCCGCCACCGGAATGTCAAAAGGCACGCCCATCACACTGCGGGTATCAACCCAAACAGGACGCGCATTACCAGCACTGTCAAAGACGGTTTCGACTCGGCCGTAATACTGAATCGTTTGAGAGTATTCTGGACGAATAATGTCCCATGGGGTGCCGTATTTCAGCCAGGTATCTGGGTGCTCTACTTGTTTTCCCTGTTGAAATTCTTGTTTGAACAAACCAAATTCGTAATAAATACCGTAACCAATCGCGGGTAAATCCAAAGTGGCTAAGGAATCTAAAAAGCACGCAGCCAATCGACCTAAGCCCCCATTCCCCAATCCCATGTCCATTTCTTCATCGCAGATTTGCTCCCAGTCTAATCCTAACTCTTCAATCGCCTGCTTAGCGTCATCGTAGACCCCAATGTTGTGGGCGTTGTTAATCAACATGCGACCCATCAGGTATTCCATTGAGAGGTAGTAAACCCGTCTTACATTATCGCGGTTGTGTACTATTTGGGTGTCAGACATGTCGTCTGTAATGCGATCGCGAATCGCCAATGACAGAGCCAACCACCAGTCTCTTGGGGTCGCTTGTTCTGGGAGGTGTACTAAGGAATAGCGCAGGTGATGCAAAATGCTTTCTTTAATGTTTTGTTCAGAAACGGTACGATTTACCATACCATCGGAGAGCAAACTCGACTTTTTAGACATAACCTGTCACCTTCTTGTTGGTGGTTGAACATGCGTTAGAGATTCGCTTACAGCCTTTATACTAGGTGAGTTCGCACCGCGCTGACCATCTATTGAGAAAGCGAGTGCGCGTGAGCCGTTCGCTTTAATAGTAGCACCAGTACGACAATCGCGACTAAGCCCAGCACAGCGCCAGTAAAGCCTACGCTGGCTAAGCCTACTCTATGTAACATCTGCCCACCTATCAAGGCACCAGCGCCAATTCCCAAGTTAATGATGCCAGAATACAAAGACATTATGATGTCAGCCGCCGTGTTATCGATTTTTAACACGCGAATCTGCATGCTCAAACCTATGATCATGATGGAAGCGCCCCAGAATAACACACACACTATTAGCCAACTCGGCGTGGCGGCGACAAAGTATAAGGCCCCCATTCCAATCGAGGCCAATAAGACACTGCTGAGTAATAAGGGTGTATTAAATTTATCTCCAAAATAGCTAAATATCACACTGCCTGCGATACCAGCCACACCAAATAACAAGAGAATCAGCGTGGTAAATTGTTCTGTGGCCGAGCCAATGTTTTTCAAAAAAGGCTCTATATAACTGTAGGCTGAATAATGCGCAGAGAAGGTGACAAAGATAAAAAAGTACATGGCGATAAGCACTTTATTCCCCAGTACTTCAGGAACTTTTTTCAGCGATCCAGAAAACAAACTGGGCAAACTAGGTAACAACCGATACATGGCCACCATAATAATCACGGCCACTAAAGCGATAATCGCGAAGGTCGCTCGCCAATCCAACCATTGACCTATGATACGACCCGCCGGCACGCCAAGCACCATGGCCAAGCCAGTTCCCGTGGCCAGCACACTGAGCGCAAAGGTTTGCTTTCCTTGTGGCGCCACTCGAATCGCGATAGAGGCCGTAATCGACCAGAAAATAGCATGAGCAAACGCGATGCCAATCCGGCTTACTAAAAGTATCGTAAAATTCCAAGCAACCACCGAGAGCACATGGCTAATAACAAATAATACAAACAGGCAAAGTAGTAATTTTTTGCGCTCTATTTTTCGGGTAATTAACATCATGGGAAGCGACATAAGCGCCACGATCCAAGCATACACGGTCAACATCCACCCTACCTGTGCGGGTGATACAGCAAAGCTGTCTGCGATATCAGACAACAAACCCACAGGAACAAACTCTGTGGTATTAAAAATAAACGCACTGAGTCCAAGCAAAAACACTCGTATATATTGGGTGCGACGGGAAACGTTGTCTTCTAAAGAAGCCATAGTGATCATAGGGGCCTGCGGGTTAAAAAGTCTTGATTGAGTAAGCTGCGCTATTGTTCATTTATTGGCCAAGAAGTGAAGCGGCAAGTTAGGAGAAATATGCATTTTTGCAAGACAAAATCTAAACAGGAATTGTTTACATTAGTGTTTGTAAAATTGTTGGAGAGTCATTACAATCCTTCATAGTTGTTATTACAAATCAGATTCATTTACATAAATGAGTCGCTTAGCCAATTAATCATCTAGAAAGGGAAAAATAATGACGCACTCTGCGAAAAAAACATTCGTTTCTTCTGTTCGTAAAACATCCACGGTTTGCGCCGTGGTGGGTACTTCTTTGCTGTCTATTGCCAGCGTCTCTGCTCAGGCAGCAGGCGAAGTGAACATCTATTCTGCTCGCTCTGAAGCGTTAATCGCGCCCCTATTAGACACTTTCTCAAAAGAATATGACGTTAAAGTAAACTTGGTCACTGGCAGCGCCGATGCCCTATTGAGCCGTCTTCAGTCTGAAGGCACCGCTAGCCCTGCTGACTTATTCATCTCTGTAGACGCTGGTCGCTTATACCGTGCAAAAGATGCAGGCGTATTGCAACCGTTTGAAACCAAACAATTAAAGGAAGTGGTGCCTAGCCACTTACAAGACCGTGATGGCTACTGGTACGGTTTGTCTCAGCGTGCGCGAGTGATTTTCTACAATCCAAATACCGTGTCGGCTTCCAGCTTGTCTAGCTACGAAGACCTTGCTGACCCAAAATGGAAAGGCAAAATCTGTATTCGCTCTTCTAGCAACATTTACAATCAGTCTATGGTGGCTTCTATGATAGACGCCCACGGTGAGGCCAAAACGTTAGAATGGATCAAAGGTCTAGTAGCAAACTTTGCACGTCCACCAGCGGGCGGTGATACGGACCAAATTAAAGCGGCGGCGGCGGGCGTTTGTGATATTGCGGTTGCTAACACCTATTACTTTGGTCGTTTAGGTCAAAGTGACAAGCAAGAAGACCGTGATGTGTACAACGCGTTATCGGTGTTTTGGCCTAACCAAGGTGAAAACGAACGCGGTACTCACGTTAACGTCAGTGGTATTGGTATGACAGTATCTTCCAAAAACAAAGACAATGCGATTAAGCTTGTTGAGTTCTTAACCAACAAAGAAAGTCAAAAATGGTACGCCGATGTCAATAACGAATACGCGGTTGTGGAAGGCATTACGCCACCCAAGAGCTTAGCCAAATTTGGTAATTTCAAAGCTGACAATGTTTCTTTGAGTGTGTTGGGTGAAAACAACCGCCTAGCCGTTAAATTGATGGACCAAGGTGGTTGGAAGTAAGCTTTCCACTGACTAGGGTGCCTTAGTTTTATTAAACCTCGTTTTTAATGCCTTTCTGCTTCGATGTGAACAGAAAGGCATTTTTTTGCTGTGCGTTTTTCTGGTAACTTTTCAACGTCTAAACGCTTTCTTCTATTAGGCTCCAAAATGCTTCTACCATAGGGTTTTTTAGACTTTTATTTAGCGCAAATAGGCCAATGTCATAAGGCGCTAGCTCCGGTTTTACGTCCAACACTTGCACCCTTTCCCTAAGAGGGCTGTTGTCTAACACTATCTTTGGCACTACGCCAATGCCAAATCCCAAACTCACCATGCTCACGATAGCTTCGTTACCCGTCACCTGGGCGTAGATACGTGGGGTGATGTCCCGCTGACGAAACCAGTCATCCACATGCGCTCTCGACACGCCGCTTTCTGACAAAATCATCGGAATGTTCGCCCATTCTTGTACGCTTTCTGGCACATGACTGGGCACATTCGGCACCTGCTGGTCTATCGGTGCAATAAACAATAGGGGTGATACTGCCATGGGTTTAAATGCCACGCCACGGGGCAAGTTTGCGGGTTTGGCAGCAATGGTAATGTCTTCTTTGCCATCAAGAATATGGGCAATAGCGTGTTCTGGGTCACCAGTACGCAGCTTGATTTCAATGCCAGGATAAGCCACACGAAATCGACGCAATAATTCATACAAAAAGCTGTAACTGGCCGTAACCGAGCCATACAAACTGATTTCACCACGGAGCTGGTCGGAATTGTCCGCTAACTCATGACGAATCAAGTTCCACTGACGGCTGGTATCTCGAGCGTATTTTAAGAATTTCTGCCCTTCTTGAGTCAAGGCAACCGTACGATTGTCGCGGTTGAACAAGGCAACACCAAGCTCTTCCTCTAACTGTCGAATGTTACGCGACAGGGCGGAAATGCTGATATGGCATTCGTCGCTGGCACGTCCGAAGTTCAATGTTTCCGCCAAGGCGAGAAATTGCTTTAAGGTTTTTATATTCATGATGGGGCCTTATCTTTATTACCGCTCGATTCTAAATCATGTTTGCAAAAAATGGGACACTGTATTGCGAATATATCAATTTACGAAAAGATTGCCCTAGGATACATTAGCCCTACTCGCAGGACGTCATGAAAAACATGGCTTGGCGACTGTGTAATCCATTTTTAATATCGGCGTGTTTTTATCGCAGATACCGTAATTTATCTTATAGGATGTGTAACATGGCTAACTACTTCAATACCTTGCCGCTACGTGAACAACTAGCAGAACTAGCAAAATGTCGTTTCATGAACAGCTCTGAATTTGCAGACGGCGTAGAAGCGTTGAAAGGCAAAAAAATGGTGGTTATCGGTTGTGGTGCACAAGGTCTTAACCAAGGCTTGAACCTACGTGATTCTGGTCTTGACGTGTCTTACGCGTTGCGTCCAGAAGCCATTGCTCAGAAACGTCAATCTTGGAAAAACGCTACGGAAAACGGTTTTGTTGTTGGCACTTATGAAGAGTTGATCCCAACCGCAGACGTGGTTTTAAACCTAACACCTGATAAGCAACACACGCCTGTTGTTACAGCCGTAATGCCTTTGATGAAAGAAGGCGCTTGCTTGTCTTACTCTCACGGTTTCAACATCGTAGAAGAAGGCATGAAAATCCGTGAAGATTTGACTGTCATCATGGTGGCGCCTAAGTGCCCAGGTTCTGAAGTTCGCGCAGAATACGTTCGTGGTTTCGGTGTTCCAACATTGATCGCGGTTCACGAAGACAACGATCCTAAAGGCGAAGGTCTTGCGCTAGCAAAAGCTTACGCTGTGGGCACGGGCGGTCACAAAGCAGGCGTTTTGATGTCTTCTTTCATTGCGGAAGTAAAATCTGACCTTATGGGTGAGCAAACTATCCTTTGTGGTATGTTACAAACGGGTTCTATCCTTTGCTTCGACAAAATGGTTGAAGAAGGCATCGACCCAGGTTACGCCTCTAAGTTGATCCAATTCGGTTGGGAAACCATCACAGAAGCGTTGAAATACGGCGGCGTGACCAACATGCTAGATCGTCTTTCTAACCCAGCCAAGATCAAAGCGTTCGATCTTTCTGAAGAGCTAAAGGTGATCATGCGTCCTTTGTACAACAAGCACCAAGATGACATCATCAACGGCAACTTTTCTTCTGGCATGATGGAAGATTGGGCAAACGACGATGTGAAACTTCACACATGGCGTGCAGAGACAGCCGAAACCAATTTCGAAAAAACACCGGCTGGCAATGTAGAAATTTCTGAACAAGAATTCTTCGACAACGGTATCTTGATGGTGGCCATGGTGAAAGCGGGCGTTGAGCTTGCTTTCGAAACCATGACAGCAGCGGGCATTGTTGCAGAATCGGCTTACTACGAGTCGCTACACGAAACACCATTGATCGCGAACACCATCGCTCGTAAGAAATTGTACGAAATGAACGCGACCATTTCTGATACCGCGGAGTACGGTTGCTACCTATACAACCACGCGTGTGTACCACTATTGGCTGACTTCATGAAAGACATCAAAACTGACGTAATCGGTAAAGGACTTTCTGTAGAAGACAATGGCGTAGACAACAAGCGCTTGATCGAAGTGAACGCAGCGCTTCGCTCTCACCCTGTTGAGGCCGTTGGCACAGTGCTACGTGGTCACATGGCGGACATGAAAAAAATCGTTTAATTTCTTCTAGAAATTAAATACAAAAAGCCGAGCGTCAAAACTCGGCTTTTTTGTCTCCACTGGTTCTAAACAAAACATTAGGAAATACCATGGACAGCCTCCGCTTAGACAATATTCTCTTCGAAAAAGTAACGGTGAACTTTGATGATCGCTTTACCCTAAGCGAGATTGATTGGACCATTGAACCCAACCAGCATTGGGTGATTACTGGCACCAATGGTGCTGGGAAGTCGGCTTTAGCCGCTGTATTAGCCGGTGTTGGCGATATTGAACGCGGTACCGTCACTTGCCTTCCTAAAAACGTGGGATTAGTATCCTTTGAGGCCCAAGCGGGGCTGATTGCTAAAGAACTGAAAAAAGACGACGCCGACATCATGGACGTGATTTCCCTTGGCACGCCAGTACGGGAAATGATCTTTGATTATTGCGCCGATCCAGATCTTGCACAGGAATTAGTGGAAAAGTTCGGTATTTATCCACTGTTGGATCGCGCCTTTCGCAAACTCTCTACCGGCGAAACCCGCAAAGTCATGTTAATTCGCGCGTTGGCGAACAAGCCTGACTTGCTGATATTAGACGAACCCTTTGATGGTTTAGACGTCGACACCCTTGCCATGCTGCAAGCTCACCTTGCTTCCATCATAGACACCACCCCCATGGTCATGGTGCTAAACCGCTTCGATGAAATGCCTGACTTTATTACTCATATTGCGTATGTTGATCATGGACGTTTAGCACTGACGGTAGACAAAAGCGATGAAAACGCCTTCAACGAGCTGTACCAATTACTGCATTTGAAAACCACAGATCTAGACATCCCAGAGGCCGACCCAGCCAATACACTGCCCGCACTCGACCCAAGACAGCCACTGGTGACACTCAACCAAGCCACCATCAAATACGGCGATACAATCATAGTAGACAAACTCGATTGGACCATTGAACGCGGCCAGCACTGGCAACTCAGTGGCCCCAATGGCAGCGGCAAAACCTGCGTCTTGTCTTTGATCACTGGCGATCACCCGCAATGCTACACCAACGATATTTTCGTCTTCGGATTCCAGCGTGGTAACGGCGAAAGCATCTGGCAGATCAAACAATTTATTGGCTATGTTTCCACATCCTTGCAATGGGAATACCGCGTCAGCACCAGTTGCAAAAACGTGATTATTTCTGGCTTCTACGACAGCATCGGCATGTACACCAAATCCTCCGATAACCAGAAGAAAATCGCCGACCAATGGCTTGCACTGCTCGGCATGACAGACCGCGCCGACCAACCCTTTAACAAACTATCCTATGGCGACCAGCGCCTACTGCTCATTGCCCGCGCCATGGTGAAACACCCACCACTCTTGATTCTAGACGAACCCTGCCTCGGCCTCGACGACATGAACCGCCAGCTCGTCCTCGCCCTCATCGAAAAAATCTGTGAGGGCAAAGAAACCACCGTGCTCTACGTCAACCACCACGCAGAAGATAAGATCAAAGGCATAGAGAACTACTTGGGGTTGAAGAAATAGCACTGACCTGACATTTACTGCTTACTTCTCCGGTAAGCTAAGTATCTTTCTTCTGATATAATTTTTTTCTGATATAAAAAAGCCAACTCAATGAGTTGGCTTTTTCTGCTATACAATTGTCCAGTGTGCTTATACTTTGAAGTGATCCAAAATCGATTTTTGCGCTTCCGTATGGGACTTCTGTGTTGCCATCGCTTGGCTGGACTCTTGAGCAAGATCCACTACCGAGGTCGACAGGGTTTTAATCTTCACCGCATTTTGATTGATTTCTTCCGCCACATGACTTTGCTGTTGTGCCGCTGACGCTATTTGCGCGTTCATACCACTAATCTGCTCAATCGACTCACGGATACGAATTAATGCCGAATCAGCAAGTTTCGCATTCTCTACTGCTTGGACGGCAGTATTACGACTCTCAGTCATTGCATTAGAGACCGCTGCAGAACCATTTTGTAATTGCTCAATCATACCTCGAATCTCAGTGGTTGATTCTTGGGTACGCTGCGCCAGTGTACGAACTTCATCCGCCACTACGGCAAACCCTCGACCCGATTCACCGGCACGCGCCGCTTCGATCGCCGCGTTGAGTGCCAATAAATTAGTTTGGTCTGCAATTTCATTTATGACTGCCAAGATGGTTTCTATATTGCTTGTCGCATGTTCTAAACCTCTAACCTGTTCTACTGCCTGGTCAATGCGATTCGATAGAGCGTCAATGGATTTCGCGGTTTCACTGACCACAACCGAGCCTTCCATTGTGATACGGTCTACTTCATTTGCTGAGGCAGAGGCTTTTTGAGCGTTTTCTGCTACTTCGTTGGACGCTAATGCCATTTCATGAATGGCGGTTACTAGCATTTCGAGTTCTTTGAGCTGTTCCTGCATAGCCTGCGCAGATCGTTGTGAACCGGTGAGCGATTGTGAGCCACTGGCAGCGACATCCTCACCCAGCCGTTTCAAATGGGTAATGCGACCCTGCAAGCTTTCAGAAAATTGATTAAACCCTTGCGCTAACTCTGCAAATTCAGGGGTATTGCTCATTGCAATACGTTTGGTTAAGTCGCCCTCTCCTGTCGCAACATCTTGAATGGCTGCATTTAAATCATCTAATGGACGCAGCAAAGTTCGAATTAATAAAGTCATCACCACGATGCTGATAAGAATGCCCAACACACCAAAGATAAGCGCATTATTTCGCAATGTCGACAGTGCAGAATAGGCCTTATTTTCATCAACCACCGCGACCACATACCAGCCTTGACTTGCTTCACTTGCAATACCTACAAGGCTCTGAACGCCTTCCACTTGAACATTCTGCAATCCTTCTTTGATACTCACATTCGGCAATACGTTAGACACTGACTGACCATTGCTTTCTGGGTTTGGATGGGCAATCACCTGCCCTTTCTCAGTGACTAAAAACACATAACCCGCATCAAATAAGTTAATGGAGTTCACAAGTTCAGACAAGCCGCCCAGTTCTAAATCGTAAAACATAGCACCAACAAACGTGCGTTTGTCATAGACAGGATTACCAATGGATATAATGGTTTGTTTAGTAGACACATCCACATAAGGCGCTGTCACAATCTGCTTTTTCTCACTCTTGGCGCCTACATACCAAGGACGCACTCGCGGATCATAACTGGCATCAGGTGCCCAACCATCATCATTTTCAACAACGACGGCATCAGATTCATAACCCAGCCCTACCGCAAGAAAGCTCTTCTTAATCGAAGGCTGTTCAAGCAACTGCTTAACGTAATCACGATCCGTTGGGTTCAAAGAGATGCTCTCTGTCATCGTCTGTGCTTGAGCTTTTTTGTTGCTGATTTCTGCGCTAATGGTACTCCCTACCCCTGCCACCATTTCCTTAAGGCTGCTTTTTACTATGGTTTCGACTTCGGTACGGACAGTTATGAGCTGCTGTACGCTTAATAAGCCGACTGTCAATGCCAGCAAGAGAGATGACATTGCAACGATTTTTTGGCTAAAGCGCATAAAGGAACTCCATGATGCAGAATAAAGATTTAATCATCTGAAACGACACTGGTGACACTAGGCCGCACTCCGAGTATTTTATAAAGAAATTACGAGAATTTATAATCTTATTTTATTAGTAAATTGAAGGAAGGATTCTTTAACTCAGTGTTTCAGAAGTTTAGACAACTCAGACGAACCTATCAAACCAAATTTCATTCCTTTTTCGCCAAAAGCAGCCAACTTAGCGGCAGAAGGAGGCGTTAGATCAATTAATGCCAGGCTCTCTTCAGTCGACTGTTGCGCTATGCATTAAATTGAGTGAATGTCTTTGTATTCAACTGGTATTACTACACTCCTTTCAGTCACAATACCTACCTGTTTGTATTCGCTCATTCTCTAGGGTGTTAAATTATGTACGCAAAACTGGAAACACGAACTTTTCTTGCCATGCTGGTGGGGGTGTCGTTTGCCTTTATATTACTGATGAAACCGTTTTTTGGCCCAATCTTTTGGGCTGTGGCCGTAGCGCTTATTTTCTTTCCCGTGCAACAAAGGCTGACTCGTCAACTTGGTAACAAGCCCAATATCAATGCGTTAATTACCTTACTCATTTGTATGGTCATTGTTATTATCCCTGTGCTTGTGCTGGGAGCGGCACTGATCACAGAAGGGATGGGAATCTATCAAAAGATTCAAGATGGTCAAATTCGCCCTGGAGAATACATTGACCAAATAAATCGGTCTTTTCCTGCAATACAAACGTTTCTGGCTCAGTTTGATATTAACTTTGGTGAATTAAGAGATCGTGCTGTCAGTGCCTTTTTGGGTGGCAGCCAGTTCCTCGCCAAACAGGCGCTTGGTGTTGGGCAAAATACCTTTGAATTTTTTCTTAGCTTGGCGTTGATGATCTATTTGGCCTTTTTCTTGATTCGAGATGGCAGCAAGCTGGTTGATTTGATGATCAAAGCTTTGCCATTGGGGGATGAACGAGAGCGTTTGCTGTTTGCTAAATTTGCCGAGGTTACTCGAGCGACCGTAAAAGGCAACTTGCTCATAGCTATTATTCAGGGGGCGCTGGGGGGGATTATCTTCTGGGCTTTAGGTATTACAGGCGCTCTATTGTGGGGCGTGGTAATGGCGATTGTTTCTTTGTTACCTGCTGTCGGAGCCGCCATAGTATGGGTTCCTGTTGCTGTGTATCTTACCGCTGTGGGTGACTTTGTACCGGCGATGATATTAACCGCTTATGGGGTTTTGGTGATTGGTCTTGCGGATAACATCTTACGACCAATCCTTGTTGGGCGTGATACGAAGTTACCGGATTATTTGGTGCTTTTGTCTACATTAGGCGGTATTGCTATGTTTGGTATTAATGGTTTTGTTATGGGGCCCTTAGTTGCCGCCTTGTTTATGGCCTTCTGGGGGATTTTTATTCGTGAATTCGCAGAAGAAGAGCCAAAAGAGGTGGCATCGAGCCCTCTTGATCTAGATGAGATTCATGAAGACGGAAAAAGAGATACCGATAATTAAGATAATGAGGTAGGGATATGGCGGATTTTGTCGTGTTAGGCGCGGGTATGGTGGGAGTAAGCAGTGCTTTAGCGCTGCAAGCTCGAGGCCATCAGGTGACGATCGTAGACCGAAAAGAGGCGGGGTTGGAAACCAGTTATGGTAATGCTGGCATGATTCAAGTTGAGGCCGCTGAACCTTATGCGTTGCCTAGAGAGCTGGCAACGCTGTTTAAATATGCCCTTGAGATAAGCAACGACGTGACATGGCAGTTTGATGGTGCGTTGAAAATGGCGCCCGCCTTGTGGTCTTATTTTCGTCATTCCTCGGCAGCAAAACATGCGCAGATTTCTAAGCTTTATTCTCAGTTAACCTTTCGTTCTACTGCGGATCATGAAGGCTTAATTCTAGCGTCTGGATCGGAAGATTTGATTCGACGAGATGGCTTGGTGATGTTGCACCGAGAAGAAAAAGAATTTGATAAAGCGGCTCGAAAAGCCGAGTTTCTTTTAAAAGAATATGGTGTCACTTCACGCGCTTTAGAAGGAAAGCTTTATCAACAAGAAGAGCCTGCTTTAAACACAACCCCAGCGGGGGTGGTGCATTTTAATCAGAGTTGGGGTTGCTCCTCGCCAGGCGAATTAACGCAAGCCTATTGTGACTTATTTGTGGCGCGAGGCGGGAAATGCCTCAAAGGGGACGCCAACACACTGCAGCGCAGTGCGACGGGTTGGCAGGTGATGACCGACGAAGGACAGCTTGACGCAGAACAAGTGGTCGTGGCACTTGGGCCTTGGTCTCCGGCGGTATTAAAGCGTTTTGGTTATCACATACCTATGGTCTATAAGCGTGGATATCATGGACATTTCTCTCCAAGTAAGATGCCGAAAAAGCCGTTTTTAGATGTGGCTAACGGCGTGCTTGCTGCTCCTATGAAACAAGGACTTCGAGTGACAACAGGAGCGGCTCTCGTACCTATGGATGCGCCAATAGACACCCGTCAGCTGAAACGAGGCGAAAAAGCCCTGAACGAGCTAATGGATCTTGGTAAACAAGTGGAGGAGCCACAATGGTTGGGCACTAGGCCATGTTTACCCGATATGCTGCCACTGGTCGGTGAAGCACCCAACCATAAAGGTCTTTGGTGGCATTTTGGTCATGGTCACCAAGGTTTCACCCTTGGCCCCACGACGTCTGCCTTATTAATACAAGCTATGGACGGTGAAAATTCCCCAATGCTAGAGGCGCTTTCCCCCGCCAAGCGTTTTTAATTAGCACTTCAAAAAGCCACGCTGTTGCAAGAAGCCGAGCATGTGCTCGCGCTTCTTTTTTTGTACAGCTGTCGCTGTTTGTTCTGACCAATTACTGTTCTTTTGATTATCGCCACGGCTCTGATAGTAAGCCTGCATTTGAGCGTCATAAGATTTTACATTTTCTGCGCAGCGGCCGCTGTCGTAACTGTCCTTATGAAGAATAACATCGACAGGTAGACGTGGTTTAAGATCCGGTTGCGCATCTGGGTAACCAAGGCAAAGACCGAACACAGGGTATACTTGGTTAGGCAAGTTCAATAGCTCAGCCACTTGTGCGGGATCATTACGAATACCACCAATAAAGACGGCACCAAGACCAACAGACTCTGCACCCAGCATTAGATTTTGTGCAAAAAACGTCGCGTCTGTTGTGGCCGCAATAAAGTGTTCAGTATTGCCCTCTAATTCCCCCAACCCTTGTGCAAGGCTACAATATTCCACACGAGTTAGATCTGCACAAATAACGAAAAATTCCGCGGCTGATTCCACCCATTTTTGACCGCCCGCCAGTGTGGCGATCTTCTGACGATTTTCTTTATTAGAGACCTGTACAAGAGAGTAAGCCTGAATAAAACTAGAAGAAGCGGCCCCTTGAGCACATTGGATAAGTTGCTTGAGTAATACTTCATCAATAGTTTTGTCTGTGTATTGACGAATAGATTTATGATTTAACTGAGCTTGAAGAATTGGGTTCATAATGAGCGTCTTTTAAAAAGTAAAATGATTTGATTTATACGTGCGTATTAGTGACTAACAACCTCGCCCCATAAACTCTCGATTCGGCTGTCTCGTCCACAACTGGCTCGATAATAAGCATAGCGAATCGGATTCTTTGTGTAGTAGCTCTGATGATATTCCTCGGCAGGATAAAAGGTTTTTGCGGGAAGAATTGGTGTCACTATGTTTTCTTTAAAAGGCTTGGTTTTTTCAACTCTAGCAAGAGAGGCTTCAAAAACCGCTTTTTGCTGATCAGTTTGGTAAAACATTGCGGTTTTGTAGGGGGCACCTTTATCACAGAATTGACCTGTATCATCGGTTGGGTCAATGGTTTTCCAGTAATAGTCTGCTAATGCTTTTAGGGAAACGATGTCATCATCAAAGTAGATGACGGCGACTTCAAAGTGCCCGGTGTTTCCTGCGGATACTTGTCGATAGGTTGGATTTTTAGTGTGACCTCCAGAGTAACCAGAAACCACATCGCTGACGCCTTTAATTGACTCAAAGTCAGATTCCACACACCAGAAACAGCCACCAGCCACCATCATCGTTTGTGGTGCTGCGTATGTCATATTGCTCAGTGTCGCTGTGGCGGTTAAAAGAGCTAGCCCTAAGGCGTTGCCCAGATTCGATCTTCTTGTCATATAAAAAATCCTCAGATCATAAAAGGGGATGACCAATGCTGTCATGGGTTTGACGTATTAGGCCCTGTTTTTCTTACGATGTATTTTCTTCTTACGATTCATTCTAGAGCGAGAGCGTGTGTGCGAGTATGTGTAAAGTGGCGAATACTGTGTTCTTCCTAGTTAATCCCCCATTGTTTGTGCATTTCAATGTCAGACTGAGGCATCTTTTCGACGGCATGAACGTAGGTCTATATATGCTGAGCATATTAAAGACATCTAGATAATCAATTAAATAAATATAAGAAAGTCCTATAGCATACGTACTAATTGATTATCTTGATCAAATATTTAAACGGAGTAGACATGAGCGCATTTGTTACTGAACGAGTTTTGAGTGTCCATCACTGGAACGACAGTTTATTTAGCTTTAAAACCACACGTAATCCTAGCTTGCGCTTTGAAAATGGTCAGTTTGTGATGATAGGGTTAGAAACAGAAACGCGCCCCTTGATGCGCGCCTACAGCATTGCAAGCCCAAACTACGAAGAGCACCTGGAATTTTTTAGCATCAAAGTGCCTAATGGGCCACTAACATCACGGTTACAGCATCTTAAAGTGGGTGACGACGTATTGGTAAGCCGCAAACCGACTGGCACCTTAGTGACACGAGATTTACTTCCAGGAAAGCACTTATATTTGTTGTCAACGGGTACCGGTTTAGCGCCCTTCTTGAGTGTCATCCAAGATTTTGATGCCTACGATGAATACGAAAAGATTGTCTTGATTCATGGCGTTCGCCACGTCAATGAATTGGCCTACGCGGATTTCATCGAAAATGAATTACCAGATAATGAATTCTTCGGCGAGCAAGTACGTGATAAATTGATTTATTATCCAACGGTCACCCGTGAGCCTTTTCGCAATCAAGGGCGTCTGACCGACTTGATTCGTAGCGGAAAGTTGGCGCAAGATATTGGCCTACCGCAACTTAATCCGATCAGCGACAGAGCCATGATTTGTGGGAGTCCGAGTATGCTCAAAGACACGTCTGCCCTACTAGATGAGTTGGGCTTTAAAGAATCGCCCAAAATTGGTGTACCAGGGGACTATGTGATCGAACGAGCGTTTGTCGAGCATTAAAATGGCAACTGGTCTTATTACGCGCACTAACAGGTTACTGATAAACAAGACGACCGAAAAATAATTGAAGGAAACGTTATGAGTTCTGACACAACATCGCATCAAGATTACCTTCCACCCAAAGTTTGGACCTGGAATACCGAAAATGGTGGTAAGTTTGCCAGTACCAACCGTCCTGTTGCAGGGGCCACTCACGAAAAAGTTTTGCCTGTTGGTCAGCACGCATTGCAGCTTCATTCGCTCGGTACACCAAACGGTCAGAAAGTTACCATCATGTTAGAAGAACTGTTGGCGTTAGGCATCACAGCCGCTGAATACGACGCTTATTTGATCAATATTGGCGAAGGCGATCAGTTTGGCTCAGGTTTTGTAGAAATCAATCCTAACTCAAAAATTCCCGCATTGATGGACCACAGCACCAATCCACCGACTCGCGTATTTGAATCGGGTTCTATCTTGCAATACTTGGCGGAAAAATTTGATGCGCTGGTGCCAAAAGATTTTGCTGCCAAAACAGAGTGCCGCAATTGGCTTTTCTGGCAAATGGGTTCAGCGCCTTATTTAGGCGGAGGTTTTGGGCATTTTTACGCCTATGCACCGACTAAGATGCAGTACCCTATTGATCGTTTCACCATGGAAACTAAGCGCCAGTTAGATGTATTGGATAAGCATTTGGCGGATAAAACCTACCTAGCCGGTGACGAATATTCTATTGCCGACATCGCCATTTGGCCTTGGTACGGTAACTTGGTACTGGGGAATTTGTATGACGCAGCGGAGTTTCTTGATGTGGCCAGTTATACCAATGTACTGCGTTGGGCAAAAGCCATTGAGCAGCGTCCAGCAGTAAAGAGGGGGGCTATTGTTAACCGTACATGGGGAGAGGTGTCTCTTGCTGAGCGTCATAGCGCGTCGGATTTCGACGGTCTTCTTTAATAACAAGTGCGCCACGATATAGATGAGCTATCGTGTTTTTCTAGCGTAGTTTTTAAAAAGCAGGTCATTGTGTGATCTGCTTTTTTGTTCAAACAAGGCGGTTAAAAAATAAACACGTTATTCCTCCTATTCGTCCCTTTGTCACCATATTGTAAGACGGGGATGTGTTAGACTTACCCCTCACGAAATCTGTTGGCCAGCATGATGCTGCAACCTACTCTTTTTTTATGTCGATGTCTTAGGCGATGTGTGTCCTTTTGCGGATGGCTATAGGGAAGAGAACAGCTCTACGTTCCTACAAAGAGAGCACAATAATGCAAAATTTAACGCAAGATGGACAAAACCTCGTTAACTCCCTTTCCAATCGCTACAACCTAAGTTTTGATGCCGTCCTGCACATGCTCATTGCCGTGAATAACGGTAGCGGATCCATGGCGCAATTTAACTGTCCAGAGTTGGGCGGTGGTGGCCAGTGGATGCGTGGTGGTATGACCATGGTGGGTGATATGTTTAATTACGGCCTGAAATCGACTGTGGATAATCTGTGTAATGAATTGGCCAATGGCCTAGCAAATACACAAGTTTTTATGCCAGCACCAAAAGGCTCAAGATCCAGCAATCAATGGTGGCCAGGCGACCTAGGACAGCCGTTTAGCAGTGGTGCGCAAAACAGCACGCGTTACGCTATTTTCCCTAATCGTCTTGCTGTAGAAGTGAATGGTCAAGTAACGGTTTATGATACGTTAGACAACAATATTGGTGGCATTAGCCAGCAGCAGGGTGGTAATTCGTCGCTGACTTTTTCAAGTCAATATGGCACGATCCCGGTCAATACTCTCCCTGTTGTGTCTGGCATTGGTTCTTCGTCTTTTTCTGCACCCGCCCCAGCGCCTCAAAATAACTTTATGGAGCCGCCTGCAAGAACTTATTCACCAGCACCAACGATACAAGCCTCGCAGGAGGTTTTAAATACGACCTCGGTAGATGAAGCGATTCAGTTGATTGAAAAATTAGCCAAATTACGCGACATGGGCGCGATCTCAGACGATGAATACCATTCGAAAAAAACGGATTTACTCAATCGCATTTAATTGAAAAATTCGTGGTAGAGAGGCCTATCTAGGCCTTTTTTTTCAACTTCATATTCTTATATTCTGTTGGTTTTTTGATTGTCTTCTATTCACTGGCTCTTTGATAAGCGCCTTGTATGAAACACGCAACGGTCTCGTGAGAAAATCAACGATACCACTAAAAAGATAACAACAACGAATGCAGTATAGTGTTTGGTTATGACGTAAACTAAGTTTTATTGAGTACGAGAGTCAGCTACAGTAAAAATTACCTCAACGTTCATCGGAAAGGTTTATGTAATGTTTGTCAGGTTCTTGCGTCCAAACAATCTATCCCAAAAAATGATGCGCGTCATTTTTTCAATTTATATGGTCGTTACCTTGGTCATTACAAGCGTGCAGTTTTTGAGTGAATATTTGAAAACACAGGCTGTTATTGTTGGTGAATTGCAACAGTTAGAAGTAACCGTACGCGGTCCTATTTCGACGAGCTTGTGGCAATACGATCAAAACCAGCTTGATGTGATCACCGATGGGCTGGTACAAATGCCGATTATTGAAGGTGTGGAGGTGTTTGATAAAAATGCGCAAAATATCATATCGAAAACATTCGATGTCGACTCATCCGTTCCTTTGTCTATTTTTGATTCAAAATTAGAGTTAAACAGGACGCTAAATGGTGAACGTATTCCCCTTGGCACACTAGTACTCTATTCATCGTCTGGTGTGGTGTTAGATCGAGTTTGGTTTGGTTTTGCCCTGATTGCTTTTACCGCATTCATAAAGCTGACGATCTTATTTTGGCTGTTTATTTGGGCATTTGATCGATACTTAGCCACTCCGTTGAAGGAATTAATGTCGCAAGTAAACGAGGTGCAATTAAGCCAAGGCATTAGTAAACGTATTCATTTATCTAACACAGAAAATAACGAGCTTAGCCAGCTTCAAGAACACATGAATAGCATGCTGGCTGCTATGTCCTCTGACAGAAAGCGACTGATAGAAGATGAGCAGGCTAAACGGAGTTGGTTAGAAGATGCCGTTGCAAAACGCACAGAAGACCTACAAGCTCTTAACAAAAAACTCAAATATCTCGCTACGAGAGATTCTCTGACAAATATATTAAATAGAGGAAGCTTTTTTGACGCTGCGCAACAGAGGCTTGCTCTTTCTCAACGTCAAGAATCGACTGTGTCCTTCATCTTGATGGATTTAGATTACTTTAAACGTATCAATGACAGTTATGGTCATTTTGTTGGAGACAAGGTACTTATTCACTTCACCCAGACGCTTCAGGGATTTTTAAGAAAAACAGACCTTTTAGGTCGGGTGGGCGGTGAAGAGTTTGCAATTTTGCTTTTTGATACCAAATTAGACGATGCATCTCAGCTTGCCGAAAAGATATGCCAAGCGATTAGTCATTCTGCATTAGAAGTAGAAGGTAACACGATCTCTTATACGGTAAGTCTAGGTGTAGAATCATCCGAACTAAGCGATACATCGATTGATGAACTCTTTAAACGCGCTGATTTGAAATTGTACGGTGCCAAAGATAAGGGGAGAGATCGTGTCGAAAGTTAACCGTTTTAGTCTTTTGGCTTTTTTAATGTACGCTTTTGCTGGGATAGCCGTGCCGAATGCCAGCTATGGAATGACATTAAAAGTATGCTATGACCACTGGCCGCCGATGACGATGTTCCCCATACAAGGTGCGCCAGCGCGCGGCGTGGTGATCGACATGGTAGAACACATATACTCTTCCAAAGGCTATCAATTGGCATTTTATGAAGTGCCTTTGGCAAGAGGACTTGATATGGTCGCAGAAGGACTGTGCGATATGTTGCCAGAATACCTTTATTCAGCCGATTCAGACAGCGGCTTTGTTTATGCGAATGAAGCCACTTTTTCTTATGACTCTGCTTTTGTGATTAGAAAAGAGGATGATTGGCGTTATCAAGGCATTCACTCTTTGACAGGTAAGCGAATTGCAACAGGGCCAGGTTGGGATTACAGTTCCATGAGTACGGAATATCAAAGCCATATTGATGATCCGAAAAACGCTGATTTGATTGAAATAATCGCCGGTCACGATGATGTTGTAGACCGCATATTTAAGATGATTAAAGACAATCGCGTCGACCTATACGCCGATAATGACCTCGTTCTTCAGCATGTTCTAAACCAATTAAAATTAGACAAAGACCTTCGAATCGTACGCCCCGGCTTAGAAAAAAAATTGGTCGAAATACCCATCTTTTCAAAAAAGATTCCCGATGATAAAAGACGAGAACTGATCAACCTCTGGAACCATGGTCGTTTGGCGATAAAAGGCGAAATAGAGCAAGCCTTTCTCAACAAGTACAAGGTTTCCTTGGGAGAATAGCGCAAAATGGATCAGCAAGTTTTTTTGTTTACTGGAAAACGAAAGAGATGCTTCATTATCTTGTAAGCCTATTGAAGAGTGAATCCATCAAGAATTGACCTGTTCGACGATCAACTTGAACCATTATTACCCTCATCTAAGAGACACCTACTGACATGCTAAGCAATACAACTGAACGCCAACTTGAGCCGATTGATGCTGTTATCACTTGGGTCGATGGAAACGCTGCAACACATCGCCAGAAGCGCCAAGAATATATGGCTATTGAGTCGTTACCATTGCATGAAAACGCGTCGAATCCTCATCGCTGGATGTGTAACGATGAAATTTTGTACTGCATCCAATCAATCGAAAACCATGCTCCCTGGGTCGGTAAAATTTGGATTGTGGTTGATGAGGAAGGGCCCGATTTATCCAGTCTCTCAGAAAGCATTAGGGCTAAGGTACATCTCGCCTATCACTCGGAAATCTTTGATGGTTACACTCAGGTTTTACCTACGTTTAACTCTTTGGCTATTGAAAGCATGCTGTGGCGGATTGAGGGACTGAGTGAACGATTCATGTACTTCAATGATGATGTATTCGTGACTGCACCTCTGGCCCCGACAGATATTTTTGATGGGGTAATGCCTATTTTGCGCGGTAAATGGGTGGACTACAGCGAGGTGCTCAACAATGACGAAATGCGAGATGACCCTGCGAAGTTTCACCATTATATGCAGATAAATGCCGCCCAAATTATGGGGTTTTCCTCTACAGAATTGTTTTCCTCTGCCCATGTTGTGCACCCCTTTCGGCGCTCAAAAATGGCTGAGTTGTTTGCTCGGTATCCCGAATACTTCCTTAGCAACATAAAGCACAGGTTTCGTAACTTGGAGCAATTTCTTCCTCAGGGGCTGCATAATCATGCATGTATCCGCAACGAAGAGGCTAAGCTCAGTACGCAAAAAGACCACCTTCACATTACCAGTGGACAAGGAAAGGGACAGCCACCCGCTGACACCCTAGCGCTGCTGACCAGAGCGACAGATCCTGACATCAAGTTTCTCTGTGTGAATGACCTCCCACAACTGGTGGAAATCATTCCTAATGCAGCAGACTGGATAGCCAAAGCGATAGGCGGATTTCCGAGGTCTGTCGCACATTAAAGAGACTGGTTTGGCTATGAGTGTGGTTGTAAATTCAGTTGTTAACTAAAGGGCAGAGTAGTGTTTTCTAATAAAACGGCTTCTATGTCCTTTACGTCCATTGGCTTGGCGAAATAATAACCTTGTCCACAGAAACAGCCCATCTTTATCAGGATGTCGACCTGAGCTTTTGTTTCAATGCCTTCGGCGATGACTTGGCAGTTTAATGGTTCGGCAAGAGCAATCGCGGTGGAAACAATGGCGCGCTTTTTAGGGTCATGCTCAAGGTTATCGATAAAGGACCGATCAATCTTGATGTGATTGACGTTCAAGTTACTCAAATACGAAAGAGAGCTCATCCCCGTTCCAAAATCATCGATTGCCAATTTTATGCCCGCATTTCTAAAATCAGTGAGTTTGCTCGCAATATAATCGATATTTACGCTGGTAGCGGATTCAATCAGTTCTATTTCCAGTTGACTGGGTGCTACCTTGTGCTGCTCTAGACTGGTCAGTGTAAAGCTCAGTAGTTCAGGGTCGAGTAGATTAAACGGCGACAAATTAATGGCAACGGGCGTTAAAATGCCTTGTTGTTGCCAGACCGCCATTTGCTCAATAGCAGCGAGAATGATGTACCTTCCGAACTCTTGAACGCGTCCCCCTTGCTCTATCAAGTCAACAAAATAAGCCGGTGATAACTGGCCATCGGTTGGATGGTACCAGCGCGCTAATGCTTCAACTCCAATCACCTGGCCATTCTGCAACATTACCTTGGGTTGATAGTATAATTTAATCTGCTTTTGAGATAAGGCGTTATCCAGATCGGCGCGCAGTTTCAAGCGCTGCTGTCCATTATTTGGACTAACTTCACTGAACATGCTCCAACCACAGCGCTTTTGTTTGGCCTCATACATCGCCATGTCCGCGTAGATGATTAAGGATTCTGCATCCTGTGCATGACTTGGGTAGTGTGAAAAGCCAACACTGGCCCCTGTATTGATAAAAAAATCGTTAATAGTGATCGGTTCGTTACAGACAATAACAAGTTGAGCTGCGAGTGTTTCGGCTTCTTTTGCCGACATCTCAGGTGCCCAGATAATAAATTCGTCACCACCCGTTCGGATCAGAGTTTGAGAAGGAGCTAATATGTCGTTTAATTTTTGCGCGACACTGATGAGTAAAAAATCGCCTGCGGCATGGCCAAATGCATCATTTACTTCTTTGAATTTATCTAAATCGATGACGAATAAGCAGCCTTCTTTGACTGGCGTGCTCTTCAATTTTGCGGGTTTACGTTGTTCAGATTGAGAGTGGTCAGTAATGGAAAGGCGCATTAAATCAGCTAAAAAAAGTCGGTTTGGCAGACCCGTCAGCGAATCATGAGTGGCTAGATGTGCCAACGCATCGTTTTTATCCTGAACACGCTTGTTCATCCATGACGATAAGGTAAGGGCAAACCAAGTAGCGAGCCAAAAGACAATCACTGACGTAATAGTGAGACGTTTCATCACAAAATCCAGTGTGTCATCAAGGCTTCTAGCCGTTTTTACCAGTAAAACTTGATAGTCACTCTCGTCAACGATGTACCATATGAATTGAGTTTCACCGACTTTTTTTACGCCATTCTGCATAGCGCTTAATGGCATGTTTTCTAGACTGAGTGACAACATTGTTGTTAACGTTTCTATTTGAACTGGGCTGAATTGATGACTGATTGCCAAGTTTAACCGAGGCCCAGTTATTTTCAGGTACAGCTCATCCGTATGTGAATGATCGTTAAAATACACTCTGTTAACTAAGTCAGATACCTTATCTTTAAGTGCTTTGCTCTCAAGAGCGGTAACATTTGACAGAGAAGTAGCTGCCACTCTGTTTTTGTCATTGATAATGAGTTCACTATGAATAAGCATGGCTTGCTTATGAAGTGACTCCAGTTCGGTTTTAATGCCAAGGTCGGCAGCCAATCGGTAAGACACAACCACATAAACAATAGAAACAGAAAGGGCTAAAATGAGGCAAATAGATATCAGCTTTAAGCGAAAGGATTTGTCTTTTTGCAATTCTAAAAAAGAAGCCATACAACCCTTAACATAATGACAAATATTCTACTTTTTATTGTCAGAAGTATTAATGCCCGCTAGGTGATAAACAGGGCACCAACCGAAAAACAAAGAGATAAGGTTCAGCACACCAAACACACCGATTAAGACTTCTAATACAGGTTCTTCTAAATACGCCCCATTAAAAAGTGCGAAGCCAGTAAAAAGCAGACCAATGATGCCTCGGATTGATCTGTCTATAGGGTGTAAGTTTTTTTTCATTTGGTTTTCTCAATTATTAACAACAGCCGTATTCAAGTATCAATGGATACCGCAAGGTAAGCAAGCTGAGGATTGTAATGAATTGCAGTCATTTTGATCTGACTTTCTGTATGATTGGTTAAGAACGGGCGGTTGTCTGGTCGGTGCCTTGTAGACGTGATGTTAGTTTGTCTCATTTCCTGATTCATTCACGATAACCCTTTATTTACTTGACTGAAAAACCATCAGTATGAAATAAATTGCAAGGGATGCAGTGCTGTTTTATAAGGCGAGGTCGACATGAAAAAGACAAAGTTATTATTGGTCATCGCCTTCAGCTTTTTGCTGAGTGCTTGTTCCTCGTCGTTTATCTACAACAACCTAGATTGGTTGTTGTATTGGTATTTGGACGACTACATTATTTTAACTTCAGAGCAAAAATCACAATTGGACGATCGTGTGGAAACATGGCAGACATGGCACCGTACGGTAGAATTACCCAAATATCAGCAACAGATAAATCAACTAAGAAGCCAATTACAAACTGGCCCCCTTGACCAAGAAGCATGGTTAAGTGTCTTTAATGAGGTTCAGCAAAGCGCTAAACACTTACGTGAAAAAATCGCCCCTGAACTGGCGGTGATGGCTCAATCGTTATCGCCAGAGCAAGTGGACGACTTATTATCTGAATGGCAGGAAAATACAACAAAAAGAGCCGACCGAAGAGCCAATACCAGCCCTGAGAAACGCTTAGCAGAGCGTCAAAAAGAACGCATTGCAGAAGTCGAAGACAACATAGGGACACTTACTTTAGAACAGCAAGACATCATTCGAGACCATATCAAGCAAC
Organism: Marinomonas hwangdonensis; assembly: GCF_003721245.1. Taxonomy (GTDB): domain Bacteria; phylum Pseudomonadota; class Gammaproteobacteria; order Pseudomonadales; family Marinomonadaceae; genus Marinomonas; species Marinomonas hwangdonensis. The sequence goes on from NZ_RIZG01000003.1 coordinate 44,734, forward strand.
TCTCATCAACATCAGAGTACCGCACAGCCTACCAATATAGACTGCAACTCATTGTCAAAAATCTGTTTGATAATCGGCCTAGTAACACAACGGACCACCATTTCAACAACAAACTCAGCGACTTAATCATCAACCCAAACCAATACAAAAGCGCCGAACATCTCGCCATATCAGAGCAAAACAAAGTGATATACAGCCAAATGATGACAGAACTAAACCGCACTTTGAGTGACAAGCAACAACAGAAACTCGACACAAGCTTGGTCGAGCTCACGCAACTGATGCAAAGTTTAATGAAAGATTGAGGGGAAGAGGCATGTTACAAGGCAATTGCTGTTAATGCCTCAATCACGTCTTTCAGTTGTTGTGTGATCAATGGCTGTTTCTTTCCATCCAGTTGATATTCTGACTGTTTTGCCAGCTCGTCGTTAAGGTACGTGGCTTGGGAAAGTTCAAGCTGAATAGCGTGAATGCCATCACTTGGTTGGCCGAAATGGCGCGTGATATAGCCGCCTTTAAAACGCCCATTGAGCACTTGCGTGTAGTTTGGCCGCACTATTTGGGTGACGACATTGGCCAAGGCTTCATGACACGCTTTGCCTTCGTTGGTGCCCCAGTTAAAGTCTGGCAGCGTACCTTCAAATAACATAGGCACTTCGGCGGCGATGCTGTGTGCGTCGAATAAGATAGCGTAGCCAAATTTGGCTTTTAATCGCGCCAGTTCTTGCTCAATCGTGCCGTGATAAGGCTTCCAGATGTGTTCTTTGTAAAAAGCTTTATGCTCATCTGTTGGCGCTTTGCCATCGACAAAAACAGGACTCTCTTCGAATAAAATATCAGGGAATAGGCCTGTGGTTTTCGTCGCATAAAGTGGTTTGTTGTCATAAGGACGATTTAGATCAATCACATAACGAGAATAATTTGCCTTGATGAAACCCACGCCTAATGATGCTAAAAAATCATAAAGCTCGGGAATAAACCAATCGGTATCCGGCAATTTTTTAGCTTGATCTGTCAATCCAGCTTGCACCTCTGCCGTCAGGTTCAAACCTGAATGCGGCATACTGACCAACAAGGGTGAATCCCCTTGCGCAAATTCAAATGCAGGTACGCTTAATGAGGCATCTGTTGTCATTATGCTTTTTCCTCTTGGCTCTTGTGACCTTTATACATATGGCCTTCATACTTTCTACCTTCATAGACTCTTGCTTTCACTAGGTCGCCTCCTAGCCAATAGCTTAGCTCACCCGGACTTTCTACATCCCAGCAAACAAAGTCCGCGACTTTACCGACCTCTAAACTACCATGAGTATCAGACATTCCCAATGCTTTTGCCGCATGAATCGTCGCGCCAGCAAGGGCTTCTTCTGGCGTCAGTGCGAACAAGGTACAGGCCATATTCATCATGAGGCGAAGCGATAACGCAGGAGAGGTTCCGGGGTTGGCATCCGTAGCAATCGCCATCGGCACGCCATATTGACGCAACAAAGCAATCGGCGGACGCTGAGTTTCTTTTAGCGTGAAAAACGCGCCCGGCAATAACACAGCCACCGTGCCGGAATCTGCCATAGCTTTTACATCAGATTCTTCAATGAATTCAATATGATCCGCCGACAACGCCTTGAACGACGATGCCATACGAGTACCGCCTAATGAAGACAGCTGTTCAGCATGGATTTTCACCGGCAAATCTAACGACTCAGCCGTTTTAAAATAACGCATCACTTGCTCGGTACTGAAGGCAATGCCTTCACAGAAAGCATCTACGGCGTCGGCCATGCCAAGCTCAGCCACTTTTGGTAGAACCGTGTCACAGAGATAATCAATATAAGCGTCTTTGTCGTCAAATTCTGGCGGCATGGCGTGGGCAGCCAAACAAGTGCGTTTCACCGTCACTGGAAATTGCTTTTCTAGTTGCGTCGCTACGCTCAGCATTTTCAGCTCTGCATCGAGAGACAAACCATAACCTGATTTGATCTCAACTGTGGTTACGCCATCAGCCATCAAACTTTTTAGACGACGAGAAGCACTGGCGATTAACTCAGGCTCGCTGGCGTCACGAGTGGCTTTCACAGAGGAAGCAATGCCGCCGCCCTGCTTGGCGATCTCTTGATAACTCACACCATTTAACCGCTGTTCGAATTCACCTGCGCGGTTACCACCAAACACAAGGTGCGTGTGGCAATCGATCAAGCCTGGTGTGACCCAACCTCCGCCCAGATCATGCTCGTTTTGAATTTCATAGTCTGGCAGTTCTTGCGCTTCGCCAATCCAAACGATACGGCCGCCGACGACGCCTATCGCTGCGTTTTCAATCACGCTATACAGGCCATTTTTCATGGTAGCGATATGAGCGCCACGCCATAAGCTGTCTAATTTCATTGGAGTATCGTTTGTCATAGCTGTCCTTTCAAATATTTACTTTTCGCTTTACCTATAAGCTTTGTTATTTATGCGCTAGGTTACTTATAAACTAGGCAAGAGCCCTTCAGGCATAGTCTCGTTATGTACCGCTTCCAATAGTAATTCATTGGCTTTTTCGATGTCTGGCGCGAAGTAACGGTCTTTATCGTAAAAAGGCACGCGAGCACGTAACGTTGCACGGGCATTCTCTAAACGTTTGCTGGATTTCAAAGGTGCACGGAAGTCTAAGCCTTGTACCGCAGACAAAATCTCAACAGCCAAGATACCGCGCGTATTTTCTGCCATGTCTTTCAAGCGACGAGCAGCGAAGGTCGCCATAGAGACGTGATCTTCTTGGTTCGCCGAGGTTGGTAAACTATCGACAGACGCTGGATGCGCGTAGCTTTTGTTTTCGCTCGCAAGCGCAGCAGCCGTTACTTGAGCAATCATGAAGCCAGAGTTTACACCGCCGTTATCCACCAAAAATGGTGGTAATTTACTTAGGTTGCTGTCGATCAACAACGCCATACGACGCTCTGACAAACTACCGATTTCAGCAATCGCCAAGGCAAGATTATCTGCCGCCATGGCAACAGGCTCTGCGTGGAAGTTACCACCAGAAATGATGTCGCCTTCAGCGGCAAAGACTAATGGATTGTCCGATACCGAATTGGCTTCCACACACAAGACTTTAGATGTACTGCGGATTTGCTCAAGGCACGCACCCATAACCTGTGGCTGACAGCGCAATGAATACGGGTCTTGGACTTTTTCACAACCTTGGTGAGAATCGCCCAGCTCAGACGTTTCGCCCAATAAATGGCGATACGCCGCAGCGGCGTCAATTTGTGTTTGATGTCCGCGCACTTCATGAATACGTGCATCGAATGGGCTACGGCTGCCTAGCGCCGCTTCGACAGACAAAGAACCACACACAATGGCAGAAGCGAACAAATCTTCCGCTTCAAACAAGCCTTCCAGAGCAAAGGCGGTAGACGCTTGCGTGCCATTTAGTAGCGCCAAACCTTCTTTTGGTGCCAACTGAATAGGCTCTAATCCAGCAATAGACAAGGCCGCTTGACCGGAAATCACTTCACCACGGTAACGGGCTTTGCCTTCACCTAGCAAAACGGTGCTCATGTGAGCCAATGGCGCTAAATCGCCCGATGCGCCAACAGAGCCTTTTTTTGGAATGCAGGGGTAAACTTCTTTGTTAATCAAGGTCAACAAGGCTTGGATCACTTCAAGACGAATACCAGAGAAACCACGCGCTAGACTGTTTACCTTCAATGCCATGATCAGTTTGACGGTTTTGTCTTCCATCAAAGCACCAATGCCCGCCGCGTGAGACAGCACGATACTGCGCTGTAACTCATCCAAATCTTCTGGTGCAATGCGCGTATTCGCCAACAAACCAAAACCTGTATTAATACCGTATACAGTGCGGTTCTCTGCGATGACATCGTTAACCACTTGCGTGCTGGCGTGGATACCAGGGAAAGCGCTTTCGTCTAGCGTCAATTTCACGTGGCGGCGGCTAATCTGACGCAACTCATTTAGAGTCAATTGACCTGGTTTAATCGTTAATTCAAACATGGTGTTCCTCAAATTATTATTCTCAAATCAAAACGCCGGATAACGGTCGTTCCTCCCTCATCCGGCCTACAATTTTTCCATCAACAGCGTATTATTTCGCTTGAGCACCAGTGATCATTGGTAAATTTAGCCCCTGCTCTTTCGCGCAATCGATAGCAATATCATAACCCGCATCCGCATGACGCATCACGCCCGTCGCTGGATCGTTATGCAATACACGAGCAATACGTGCTGCCGCATCATCACTACCGTCACACACAATCACCATGCCGGAATGCTGAGAGAATCCCATACCTACGCCACCACCGTGGTGTAAAGATACCCAAGTTGCACCAGATGCGGTGTTCAACAAGGCATTCAATAATGGCCAATCTGAGACCGCATCTGAGCCATCTTTCATGCCTTCGGTTTCACGGTTCGGGCTCGCCACAGACCCAGAATCTAAATGGTCACGACCGATAACAATGGGCGCAGACAATTCACCGCTGCGAACCATTTCATTAAAGGCTAGGCCAAGTTTGGCACGTTGACCGAGACCGACCCAACAAATACGCGCCGGTAAACCTTGGAACTGGATACGTTCACGAGCCATGTCTAACCAACGATGCAAGTGCTCATCATCTGCGATCAATTCTTTTACTTTAGCATCGGTTTTATAAATATCTTCAGGGTCACCAGATAAGGCTGCCCAACGGAAAGGCCCAATACCACGGCAGAACAAAGGACGAATGTACGCAGGCACAAAACCTGGGAAATCAAAAGCGTCTTCAATGCCCACTTCTAACGCCATTTGACGAATGTTGTTGCCGTAATCGAACGTCGGCACGCCCATTTTTTGGAAGTCCAACATGGCTTGAACATGTTTCGCCATAGACTGTTTAGCCGCTATCACAACCTCTTTTGGCTGAGTCTGTGATTTTTCACGATACTCTTCCCAGCTCATACCCGCTGGCAAATAGCCATTCAATGGATCATGCGCCGATGTTTGGTCTGTCACCATATCAGGACGAATACCACGCTTTACCATTTCAGGTAAAATGTCTGCTGCATTACCGCAAAGCGCAATAGACACCGCTTTGCCTTCTGCTGTGTATTTTTTGATGCGAGCCATAGCATCGTCTAGGTCAGTCGCTTGCTCATCCACATAGCGAGTACGCAAACGGAAATCGATACGGCTTTGCTGACATTCGATATTCAACGAACACGCGCCAGCCAAAGTGGCCGCCAGTGGCTGAGCGCCACCCATGCCACCAAGTCCTGCCGTTAATACCCAACGACCGGTTAGGTTGCCATCATAATGTTGACGACCCGCTTCAACGAAGGTTTCATAAGTACCTTGCACTATGCCTTGGCTACCAATGTAGATCCAAGAACCCGCCGTCATCTGGCCGTACATGGCCAAGCCTTTCGCATCTAGCTCGTTAAAGTGTTCCCAGTTCGCCCAATGTGGTACCAGGTTTGAGTTAGCGATCAATACTCGTGGTGCATTACTGTGGGTTTTGAACACGCCCACGGGCTTACCAGATTGCACCAGTAAGGTTTCGTCTTCTTCCAGTTCTTTTAAGGATTCAACGATCTTGTCATAACATTCCCAATCACGTGCTGCACGACCGATACCGCCGTAAACCACTAGTTCTTCTGGGTTTTCTGCTACATCAGGATCAAGATTGTTCATCAACATACGCATTGGCGCTTCGGTGAACCAAGATTTGGCGGTAAGTGTCGTTCCTGTGGCCGCTTTTACGACCCCTGCGCGGTAACGTTTTTGAGCGAGTGTTTGCTTAGTCATTTTTCAATCCTCTAAACCTTAAATAAGACGTTTTCGTTCAATCATCCAAACTTACATGTATATACAATTAAAATAAAGATAAAATCTAATTTTCCTAGATGCAAGCCATTTTTCAAAAAAAATCTCGCATATCCGATAAAAAATAGGAAAGCGACGTCTTGTAAACGCAAAAATATCTTAATAAACAAGCAACAAGATACGTCTTAATCGACTAGAAAAAAACACATCAAAAACACACTTGTATATACATTATATTTTCTATTACACTCAAACGATCCACACTGAATTAGGAAATGACTTGTGACTAGCCAACACTCAACTCATTGCGATAGCACTCAATACTATTTTGCGGAACGCGCTTTGCTCTCTTCAGGCTGGGCGAAAGGTGTGCTTTTCTCTGTTAAAGATGGTCAATTTCACTCTTTTGAAGCAGACAGTGCACCAACAACAGACTGCCATGTATTATCTGGCCCAGTCTTGCCTACGCTAGCCAACGTGCACTCTCATGCCTTCCAACGAGTGATGGCCGGTGCTGCAGAAGTCAGCTTAAATCCCAATGATAGCTTCTGGAGTTGGCGCGATCTGATGTACAAGATCGTACAAAAACTCACGCCAGACGATGCACACATCATCGCTAAACAGCTTTATATCGACATGCTAAAAGCCGGTTATACGCAAGTCGGTGAATTCCACTACTTGCATCACGATGTTGGCGGTAAGCATTATGGTCAACTCGGAGAAATGTCGAATCAGATCATCACTGCAGCGGACGAGTCAGGGCTGGGCTTAACCTTGCTACCTGTGCTGTATTCTCACTCGGGTTTTGGAGGACAAGCACCGAACGCCGGACAAGCGCGTTTTATCAATTCCACAGATTCTTATTTGGCATTACATCAAGCCTGCGAGAAAGCGTTAGCGAATCATACTCGCCACAAGTTAGGCATTTGCTTTCACTCGCTGCGTGCCGTGACCAAGCTACAAATAGAAACCGTACTCTCTGCGTTGAAACAAGATGTTCCAATACACATTCATATCGCCGAGCAACAGAAGGAAGTGCAAGACAGTTTAGCCTTCAGCGGCCAACGCCCTGTGGAATGGCTGCATAATGAAATCGGTTTGAATGAGCGCTGGTGTTTGGTTCACGCCACCCATTTAACAGACGCTGAACGCCACGCCATTGCCACCAGCCAAGCCGTTGCAGGGTTATGCCCCACTACTGAAGCCAATCTTGGCGATGGTATTTTCCCAGGCGTCGCCTTCGAACAAGACAACGGCCGCTGGGGAATAGGTTCAGACAGCCATGTGAGCGTATCGATTGTCGAAGAATTACGCACCTATGAATACGGGCAACGCCTACGCGATCAGCAGCGCAACCGACTGTACCGTGCGGACCAAACCAGTGTGGGTGACAACCTTTATCAACAAGCCTTATTAGGTGGAAATCAAGCATGCGGCGTATCACTGGGCTTAGCCACAGGTAACCGAGCTGACTTTATGGTCCTGGATGAATCCCATCCTTTCATCGCCGCCAGTGAAGCCAAAGACCTACTTAACCGTTGGCTATTTGCCACCAATGAAAACCTCGTGAAAGACGTTTTTGTCGCGGGCAAACACACCATAAAAGACTTCCACCACCAGCAAGAAGAAAGCAGCCGTTTGGCCTTTACTCAAGTCATTAAAAAGGCCATGTACCATGCCTAATTTCATTATTATCGAGCAATCACAATACCAGCGAATGCCGTGGAAAAACGGACTTGGTGAAACCCTACAGATTCATCGCCATGACGATGAGCGCGGCCTACGTTTTCGTATTAGTCAGGCAGCGGTTGTGGAAGATGGCATGTTTTCCGACTTCAGCGGCTTGCATCGCACTCTAGTCTTGCTGTCTGGTGAAGGCATGACACTCAAACACGCTGACACAAACACAGACACACACAACCGCCAGACTCATGTTTTGAATAATGTGTTGGACATAGCACGCTTTTCTGGCGGTGATAAGACTCACGCTACCTTGAAAAATGGCAAGATTGAAGACCTCAATATCATGGTGCGAGAAAGCGATACCCAAGCCAAGGTTGAAGCATGCGCCGCCCCCTGCTCGCTCTTGCTGTCAGTTAGCGACACCTTGTTCAGTGGTTTCTACGCCTGTGAAGAAGCCGTACTAGATATACATGGTGCCGATGCGTTCACCATCAAAGCTCATAGCATGGTGATCTTCTCGCAAAACGCCGATGCAAAATTAACTAAAGGCCGTGGCGTTTTTATAAAAACTACTGAGTTAGATTAACGACCAAAATGTCCGAAAAGCTGGAAACGAGATCCGGGGTGAAGTAAACGCGCGGCCGTGACGATGTCATCACCCGCCCAGGTGCGACGTTTAATTTGCAAACATGGCTCTGACGCTTGAATACGCAAACGCTCGCACTCTATCGGATTAGGCAATATCGCTTCCACGAGATGCTCGCCCTCTGTCATGGGGGCGACGCTCATTAAGTACTCATAGGAGGTATGCAAAGAAAAGTCTTGCTTGTCGTAGTCTGGGGCAAGATTGGCATTCACTATGCGTTCTTCTATTTGAATCGGTAAGTCGTTTTCAAAGTGCAACACCACAGAACGAAAAATGCCATGGTTAGTACGAACCCCCAGTGTCATGGCTTCCTCTACCGTGGCTTTCGCGGACTCTAATACCAATAACTCTGAGCGGTGTTTATGACCACGAGCGGCCACTTCTTCTGCGATATTATGGACCTCAAACAGTGCCGAATGAGCTTTTTTCTCCGCCACGAAGGTGCCTAAGCCCTGATGGCGTACCAAAAAACCTTCTGCTGTTAATTCGCGTAAAGCACGGTTCACCGTCATACGACTGACGCCCAATGCTTTCACCACTTCAGACTCAGACGGTATACGCTGGTTAACTTGCCACTGACCAGAGGTGATTTTCAATGAAATCGCCTGTTTTAATTTAGCGTAAATGGGCTGTGGGGCATCCGGTAAATCATCAAACAAGCTTGCTAAATGTTGGTTGGTTACATCTGACACAAAAGATTCCGTATTGATTAATTAAGGTACGATTGCAAACTGTATGGTACAGGCTCCTAGCAACTTGTCTATACATGTTCGTCATTTGACTTATAATTATGACTAAATTGGCATCATCCATAGGGCAGCCAACCAGGCGATCCCCATGCTCAAGGAAAAAATCACCCCCCAACGAGGCGTTTTCACGGTGGCGGGTATGCTTTCTGTCTTGGTTTTACGACCGTGTATCATGGCGTTAATAAGACGTTCTTTGAGGCAAAGTTCATGGTAAAACACCGCCAATACATGCACCGCCACCATGCCAAGTAAAATATCCGGTAAGAAGCGATGGATGGACGCTAACTGACTGACCCACTCTTCTGAAATAAGCGTATTAAACGGCCCGAACCAAAATACTTCGTCACTGTTAAATAAGCCTGTTCCCCACTGCACAGTAAGCGCTACTAGCAGCGCGACCACCATCAAGGCACCCACAGGGTTATGTCCTATGTACTTCTTGGGACGGCCCGATAACAGCGACATGGCGAATCGAAAAGCGCTTTTTGGCCCTTTTACAAATTGACTAAAACGCGCGTAATAGGAACCATAAAAACCATACAAAACACGAGCAATGATCACCGCAGACAAACCGTATCCCATATAAAAATGATACTGCATATAATCCGCGTTTGATTTCCCTGTAAAGATCAAGCCGCTAAACAACACCACCATAAGCCAATGACTCACACGCACAGGCCAGTCCCACACTAGCGTCGATTTCATAAAAAGGATCCTCTTCCTTATAGGGTTTGTTTAAAAAATACACGCAGCCTAAATAGTGACATTAAACTTCTTGGGAGAAAAGACAATATCCACGTATGCTCAAGGCTTAATCGATTAAAGAATTGGCTTGCAAGCCAATTTATGGGACAGTTTGCTTTTAGTTATCACAGAGAAAAGACCCTATGCTTGAATCCCCTAAAGCGACATCCTTGCTCGATAGCATCGTCCGTATTATCTTAATCATTACGATCTTCTACATGTTGAAGCACTTCTACGCATTTGAAAACGATTTAATCTTGGCGTTGGTTTCAGTGCTTTGTGGGCATGTCTTACTCAAAGTAGGCAAGGTGTTGTTTAGAAAAGCGAATACAAAACAATAACTTCCATTGCCTGCCAAATGATCTATGGTTTTTTGTGTTATTTCCCCCTGAAAAAATCAACGCAGACGGCACGGAAGCGGGTCGGCGTTTTAGCTAACACCTATGAATGAAAAGAGTTCTTTTATGACCACATTGTATCAAGAACACCTTGTCGTCTTACAACAGAGATACCAAGACGCCATGGCACACTTTGACCTAAATGCCATTGTTTTAGCCACAGGGGGCAAGTGCTACTACTTTCAGGATGATCACACCGTCCCTTTTCATGCGTATTCGGGAGCACAGCAATGGCTACCATTTACGCTGGGTGCAGACACTTTTGTTGTACTACAAGCCGGGCAAAAGCCGACACTGGTTTGGCCTATACGTGAAGATTTTTGGCACGCTGCCAATCCGGTACCAAGCGGTGATTGGCAAAAAGATTGGCATATAGTGCCGGCCAAAAAAGACGATCAATGGTTCAATAGTTTACCGACCAACACGGCTTGGCTTGGTCCAGAGCCGATGCCTTTTGCCATTCCGTGTGACGGCTTAAAAGCCTATGTGGATTTTTCCAAGGCCGTCAAAACCCCCTTCGAAATCGAGGCTATGCGCCGAGCCAGCCTTCGAGGTGCAACCGGCCATGTGGCGGCGGAAGCCGCCTTCTTGGCAGGCAAAAGCGAATTAGAGATACATTTGGCGTTTTTACAAGCCAGCCAACAATCCGCAATACAAGAACCCTATCCAGGCATTGTTGGCTTAAACGAACACGCCGCCGTATTACATTATGAACACAAAGCCACTGACCACATTCCAAACGCTCGTACCTTATTAATTGATGCTGGCGCGAATGAGCACGGTTACGCCAGTGATATTACACGCACATTCACTCGCTACGAGGATGACTTTAGGGCCTTAGTGGGCGATCTGGACAAAATAGAAAAAACACTCTGCCAAAACGCGGTAACAGGGGTAGCGTTTCGCGACCTGCACCAACAAACGCTGATAGGGATTGCGGAGTTATTACATGAGCACAAAATCTGCGCATTAAGCGTGGAAGAACAGCTGGCGAAACGCATACCACAGGTGTTCTTCCCCCATGGTTTGGGTCACTTACTGGGCCTACAAGTACACGATGTAGGAGGCCATCAGATTGACCAAGTAGGCACCTTAAGGAAACCGGATGAAGATGCGCCGTTTTTACGGCTGACCCGCACACTGGAAGAAAACATGGTCATCACGATTGAGCCTGGGCTGTACTTCATACCGATGCTCATCGAAAAAATGCAAGCCAATATCCCGCAACATGGTTGTGACATGACGCGCATTCAACACTTTATGCCCTATGGTGGCATTCGTATTGAAGATAATGTCGTTGTAAAAAACACCCAGCCTGAAAATCTCACGCGTGACGCGTTTGAGAAGAGACACTAAACGCTATTAACCAAAATAACAGCCTAAAACTAGACCATCATTCTGTATTGGTACCATCGCAAGTGAATGATGGTTTATTCATCTTTTAGCGTGATGCTGGCTATTTTAAGTCAACTATAAAAACCGCCTCTCATTTTTAGATGAGAGGCGGTTTTTATATGCTCTCACATCCCAAAATTCGTCTTATTTTCTTTTGGCTGGATGCTCTCTTTATCTCTAAAAGCCCCATATCATTGCCCATTTCCATCATATCGAACCAAAAAAGAGCAATTTAACACCAAAAGTTACCAAATGAGTGCAACTTGAAAAGTTGCCTATTTTAAATAAATCACTGCTTACAAAAGCTTATACAGAAGAATGATAAGGTATTCTTATAAGACCGCAGTTCATCAAACTAAAGTTTGATTTTTAAAAAACAATGGCAAAAAACTTGCTTCTCTCAGAGTTCCACAAAGTGCCTGCAACAAAGTAGTGCTTAACGTAACGGAGCAGTAAAGATATGAGTTTGAAGAGCAATCAGATGTTACTTTCCACAAAAGAACGTCGTTGGTTACCTTGGTTTGGCAACAATGGTCGACTCTCTCTTTATTGGTCATGCTACTTAAATAAAGAAACCTACCCCAATATTGAAAAGACCTTTGAAAGCATCGCCAACACAAGGGTAAAACTGCTAAACACTTGGGTGAATAATCAATGGTCACAATTAGAAGTTTTATTAGAAATAATAACTAGCTCATTCCCTCATATTGAACAAGAAGCGCTAGAAGAACGTCTAAACATAGTACCTGATGTGTCTGAATACTTTGTGATTGATACGCAAGGCAAAGTGCTCAGCTCCACCACAAAAAACCGTATCAACAAAACAGATTTACAAGCCAAAGCGGTAGAAGCAGGGTTAAATCAACAGTTTCTCCATGGACCATACTTGGACCAAAACACGCTTAATATCGGCGCTTCTAGTTCAAATTTTCATGACGCCGTCACCCTGATGTTCTACCTGCCAATTAAACAAAATGGCGTCAGTGTTGGTGCCATTTGCGCACGTGTCCCCAATGATGTGGTCGGCGATCTGATTCAACGCGAAGCCGGACACATTTATAAAGAATCCGGTGACAACTATTTGTTCATGGTGAAGTCTGAGTTCGATAAATCCATACTCCCCGGAACAGCGCTTTCCCGTTCACGTTTTGAAGACAATGCCTTCAGCCATGGCGAAAACCTAAAAGGTGGAATAACCACTAACTGGGGTACCGTTAAAGTTCAGCAACACACCGAATTTGAAATCCGCTTTACTGACCCAGCGACAAAAGAATTGCACCCTGGTGTAAGAGAAACCATCAAGAACGGCCAGAATCTTTTTGTGACTTATCCAGGTTATTCTGACTATCGACACATTCCTGTTATCGGTAAAGGCGTTACCTTTCAGTTAAAAGGCAGCCCAGACACATGGGGAATGATGTGCGAAGGCGATTTGGAAGAAGTTTACCGTCGCCGCTCTATCAATTTAAAATTAATGAAAAGCTACCTCTTGGCTTCCAGCGTGCCTCTTATCGTCAGCACTTCATTACAGGCTTACACCAACTTATCCATTGTCTTGACTAGCGTAGCGGCTTTCGCCAGCTTGGCTGTCGCAGGGCTTCTGTTTAATAGGCTCAGTACCAAAAAAATAAGCCGTAGCATGAGCCAAATGACGGAAGTCATTCAAACCATCGCCGAAGGCGAAGGCAACCTTAAGCAGCGCCTTGACGACGATCTTGCCAACGACGAAACCGGCGATATGGGACGCTGGATGAACAGCTTTATAGATAATCTTGATACCACTATGGGACAAGTTATCTCTGCCAGCACCAACGTCAAAAAGTCTAATGACTTTATGGTTCGCACTAATGAAGAAGCAAGCCAAGCCTCGCACTATCTCGAATCTACGGTTGAAAGCATGCTGACAGTGTTTCAGCAACAAATAGACGAAGTGCAAAACGCATCGAAAACCGCGGATGATTTGAAGCAAGCGATGAATCAAGTGGCAGCAGAAACACAATCTCGCTTGCTAGACGCCAAAACAGGCACACAAGAAATACGCGATGTAGTGCGAGCAACAGCTGAATCGGTAAAGTCACTAGATCAAAAAACCAATGAAGTTGCCGGTATCATAACCACCATCTCGGACATCACCAACCAAACTAATTTATTGGCATTAAACGCCGCTATAGAAGCCGCAAGAGCCGGCGAACATGGACGTGGATTTTCCGTCGTGGCCGATGAAGTACGCAGCCTAGCGTCCAAAACAGCCGCTGCAGCAGAAGAGATACAAGCCATGCTAGAAGGCATTCAGGAAGAAACACGAAGCGCTGTGAATTTTATGGAAAAAGGCGCCGAAAACGTCGATAAAAACCTGATAGCAAGTGAGCAAACTAACACGGGCGACAGTGCTTTGTACGCCTTAGTCGACACCATGTTTGAGGCTATTTTATTGCTCAATGAAAGTAATAAAGAAAACGCAAAAACTGTCCATGAAATGGGTGCAGCCACAGAACAAATGCAACGTTCGATTGCGGCACTACAAAGGCGTTCGTCCCGCGTTGGATTATCTGCCTTGAAACTCAACTCGCTGGTTGGTCAATTTCAAGTGACAGCAAAACAGCCCAAAGACGCTCCTTCCTCTTCCATTCATTGAAGTAAAAAAAACCGGAGGAAGTTTTCTTCCTCCGGCATAATTTCCTCACAAATGAATACGCCTAAAATACATCATTCCCCGCAATGACAATGATTTATTTTTTCTCTTGGCGCGCCTGTGAGGCAAGACGGACAAATGCATTCGCTTCGCCATAACGGCTGTAATCACCGACACGTTGGATCACTTCAAAAAAGACGCCATGCACTTCTTCAGTGTAAAAATGAAAGAATTCACCTTCGTCATTTTGGTCATACATAATGTTATGTGACTGCAGTTTCTTAATCATCTCTGAAGACAAGCCAAAACGCGCTTCAATATCACGATAATAGTTCTGTGGGATTGGCAGCTGCTTCTCGCTATCAATGTTTTTTGCCGCAGCAAAAATATCATCACAAGCGAACGCAATTTGATGCACACCAGAGCCTTTGGATTTCTGAATAAAACGCTGTGCTGAAGCATCACGAGCATTGGTCATGTTCAATGGAATACGCACACGTTTGTCTTTGCTCAGTGCGGTACGACTTACCACTAACCCGTGAATATCGGGCAAATCTTGGCTGGCATCGATATCGAAACCAAACACGGATTTATAGAAGAAAGACGCCGACAAAAAGTCAGTATTGGAAACCGTCTGGCCAATGTGGTCAAAGCGCGTTAAGCCAACGCCTGTTTCACCTTGAATGCCTTGAATGGGTTTAAAGTCCACTTCGAAAAAGCGTACTGCGGCGTCTGCTGAAACAAGGTACACCAAGCTATCGCCAATACCGCGAAGCGCTGGGATATTTAATTCACCTGGACCAGCTTGATTATCAAAACGCTCAACTCGATAACGCTCGGCAAGAGACAAAGTCGCTTTGACATTTTCAGAGGCAAACGCCATCGCACAAACTGACACACCGTGTTTCTGGTAATGTTCGTGGGCTTGGCTTTTCGGCTCACGGTTGAGGATCAGGTTAATATTCCCCTGACGCATCAAGCTAACGTTTTTAGAGCGATGATGGTGTGTTTCATGGAAACCTAACTGAGCCAAAGTATTGGTCAGCGCTTCTCCGCTTTCACCTTCGATCGCAAATTCAATAAATTCAACATCGCTGACTTGTGGCGCCACAATCGGAGCAGTTTTTTCTTCACGCTTACTCACCGTTTGATCATCAAGCCAAATCAATGAACGCATGCCATCAATGGCTTTCTCCAGTGGAGAAGAAGAGCGGAATTCGTCATTGAAAATTTCATGAGACAAATAGTCATCAAACCCTTTGTCTTTCAAAACTTGTAAAAACTCGACCACTGGCATGTCGCCTTGACCGGGGAAACAACGGAAATGTCGGCTGTATTGCAACACGTCCATTTGCAGACTTGGCGCATCGGCCACTTGCACCAGCGCGATCTTGTTTAGCGGAATCTCATCACGCAAAACATCTAGGGTATTACCACGGGAAAACATGTGGAAAGTATCTAAAATAATACCCAAATTCGGGTGATCAACACGCTTAACTAGATCCCATGCTTCATGATAATCAGCAATATGGTAACCCCAAGCTAGGGCTTCATAACCCAGCATGATGCCTTCTTTTTTGGCTATTTCAGCAAGAGCAAATAAGTCCGCCGCGCAAACGTCACGATCCGCAGATGAGTATGACTGCACGTTACTGCAAAACAACAAACGATTGGTACCCAAGTCATGAGCAACATCGATTTTGTGTTGCAGCATCTTGGCCTTTTGCGAGCGCATTGGCTCAGGCATACCTTCCATATCACGGAATGGTTGCAAAGCAATAATTTCCAAGCCTAGATCTTGCGCCATACGACGCACATCTTTCGGCGAACCATCGAACTGAGTTAAGTCATTTTCGAAGATTTCCACGCCTTGGAAACCGGCTTTTGCCGCCGCTTCGAATTTTTCTCTCAGCGTGCCAGATATGGTTACGGTTGCGAGTGCTGTTTTCATTCTTACGCCCTGACTGTCTACATTTCATAACGAAAACGATATATGAGAAACAAAGCTGTTTTTTGCTTCTATATTTACTAACATTGATGCTAGCACAAGATTTTTATATTGAGCGTCATATTAAGAATGAAATAAAGCGCTAAAAATATATCGAAAAAGGAATACATAACTCCTTTCCAAAGACGGGATATAGGAGTGTAATATAGGAAAATCATTCCCTTATTAGCGCTTATAATGAGCCTGATTCCTTAGTGTTTCTTACTTAGTGGCTGACTACCTAATAGCCAATTAGCAGCGACTGAAACCATGCGTGTACGATGGGAGACTTTTTATGTTAGAAAACCGTATTAAATATCGCCACCTTCAATGTTTTTTAGAAGTCACTCGCCAAGGCAGCGTTGTTCGCGCCGCCGATGTATTAGCGCTCACCCAGCCCGCCGTATCAAAAAAACTCAAAGAACTAGAAGACATTTTGGGCGTCAGACTCTTAGAGCGCAGTAAAAAAGGCGTTGAACTGACACCGTTCGGCAATGTGTTTCTAGAGCATGCCAGCACCAGTGTTGCTGCATTACGAGAAGGCACAGAACGTATCGCCCAAGCGCAACAAAAAGGCATCAGCCGTATTAGTATTGGTGTGTTACCGACCGTCGCGACCAGTATTTTGCCAGAATCCGTGAAGCGCTTTCGCACGGGGGGAATTGATGTACGCCTGCATTTAGTCTCAGGCCCAAACGCCTTGTTAATGAGTCAATTACGCGTTGGTGAGTTAGATTTAGTGGTCGGACGATTAGGCGTTCCGGAGGCCATGTCTGGCTTATCGTTCCAGCATTTGTATTCCGAGCAAGTCACTTTTACCGTTCGCCCAAATCATCCATTGCTGACAAAAGAAAACTTCCAGATCAGCGATATTGCTAGTTACACAGTACTCTACCCGCCAAAAGGTTCCATTACCGCGCCCTATGTAGATCGTTTTTTATTGTCCCAAGGCGTTAGTACTCTCACCGATCGAATCGACACTGTGTCCGATTCATTTGGTAAGGAATTTATCCGTAACAACGATGCGGTGTGGATCATTTCTCGTGGCGTAGTCGCTCGGGAGATTTCCGATGGTGAGCTGGATGAATTGCCTATCGACACAAAAGAAACATTAGGCGCAGTTGGCCTCACAACACGCGCAGACTCGGTTCCATCTATGGCGCTTAAGATGTTTATGAATGCGATTCGAGATACTGCACAAACCTTAGACAGCTATTACAAGCCGATTGATCATTACCATAAAGACGGCCCTGCCATTTAATGAGCAATAGATCATCGCCACAATAGGAAAGAAAGTTAATATATTTTGCTTTGCTGCCCCTACCCTCAGAGACAAGGAGCAGCATTCCACTAACAAAACACTAAGCTTTAAGCTTATGCACTAAGCCCTGAATACCTAATACATAGCCTTGTACGCCCATACCAACAACAATCCCTGCTGCTGCAGGCGATATATAAGAATGATGACGGAAAGCTTCACGAGCATGTACGTTGGATATATGAACTTCAATCACTGGTACATCCGCGCCTTTTATTGCATCGTGAAGGGCAACAGAGGTGTGAGTATAAGCACCTGGATTGAATACTACGCCCAACACTTCGCCCTCTTTAATACGACGACCCGCTTCATGAATGAGATCAATCAATACACCTTCATGGTTAGATTGATGACATTCCACCTCATGACCAAATGACAATGCCGCTTCGCGACACATCACTTCCACATCCGCTAGGGTCTCATAACCATAGGTTGCTGGCTCACGAGTACCCAGTAGGTTTAAATTTGGGCCGTTCAATACCATGATGGTAGACATAATAATTTCTCCTATAAATCAGTGTAAATATTCAATCAATCACATTGCCATATTTTCATACAACAAAGCGCAGCAAGACACTTAAGGTAAAAAATGACAACACAGTAGTAATTAGCAAAGTACTCGCACAGAAGCTGCGCGATCCATATTCCCCACATATTATGGGATAAGAACTGAACATGGATACCGACGCAAAAATTACCAATGCAATTTTTAATTCGTTTGGCATAGTGGGTGTCAGTAATAAGAGCAAGGTGACAATCACCGGAAATAAGACCAACTTGCCAACCGCCACGAGTAAAATAGGCGCCCATTGACCTTTAATTGTCACACCAACCAAAGATCCACCAATAACAATCAAAGCCACCGAGGAAGCTGCTGTTGCCAACAAATCAAACCCTTTGCCTATAAAGCTCGGCAAACGCAATTCAAACACAGAAAATACTAACCCTACGACCAAGGCAATTAATAGCGGATTTGTTGAAATACGCTTTAGAACGGTCATAAGTAGGCTTTGCCCAGTACTTTCTTTCTTACCCAGCATGGTTTCGATAAAAATTAAGCCAACCGGTAATAGAATAATATTTTCGACCATCAATGCCATCACAAAGGCCTGAGTCAAAGGGTAATCAAAAAACTGCAATAAGACAGGAAAGCCAATAAAAGCGCTGTTTGACATAGTCGCCCCAACGCCTCTCACACCAGCATCCACCAAACCACTTTTAAGTAATCGCCAGCTCAGTAACACAGTAATAAGAAAGGTCGCTAGACCACTCGCGGCATACACGGCAAGATAGTCAAAATGCAGGACTTCATTTAGAGCCATACTGGATAGCTTTATAAAGATCAACGCAGGCATAGCAAGGTATAAAACAAAGCGACTTAAGCCGAGTATCGCCGCTTGAGGAAGAACAGAGTAACGAACACTAAGAAAGCCTATGAAGATCAGAAAAAAGATCGGAGCGATGATGCTGATTACGGCTTCCATGTCACGGTACCCTCTTGGTTATATGCAGTAGATTGACGTTAGGGTTCTGTGTTTTTCATTGGTTAAAATACCCTGATAGATGAGTATTAAGCGATGGCTTTAGATTTCATTTCTAATGGTGTTTTTTCAGAGTCCGGTAAGAACAAGCCTTTTTGAATATGCGAATATAAAATAGCTAATACAGACTCTGTTTCATCATCAAGAAGGTGTTGAAGCAACTTTTGGTGCTCTTCTACGGATGCTTGCCCGCGAAATGGCCGACGGTGCAACGCTAACACCTGATAACGCATGTAAAGTTCAATCACCGAAGCATGATAGCGAATAAGCTGCTGAGAACCACAATGAGACACCATGGTAACGTGAAAATCTCGGTCGGCTTTTTCCCACGCCTGAACATGACTACCTTCATCTTCCATCATCAGCTTTTCAACACAGTTCAAACGAAAATGCGCACTGATCAAAGCCGATTTCCATTCCATTTGACCCGTTTTATTTTCCATGGATTTACGCACCGCCGACAGTTCTAACATCTGTCGCAGCTCTAATAATTCAAGCAAATCAGCCGTAGAAACAGGTTTTACCGTAAAACCTTTTTGATCAACGAATAACACAAAACCGTCTGATACTAAGCGCATCAAGGTTTCACGCAAGGTATTCACACTGGCACTGTAACGGATTCGTAGAGCGTTTAATTTAAGCTTTTCACCGGGTGAAAGCTTTCCTGTCACGATATCTGAACGCAGTTGTTCATAGACAGATTGCCCAACCAATTTACGGTCATCGGAGTTAATCATAGAAAATTCAAAGGACCTTTTATTTTTTGTAAGACTTCGGCACTATATCACGAGCAAAGATATCTGCGTTGCTGAGCCCCATAGAATAAATGATAAAAAGACGCCATTTGGCGCCTTTCCCTCTAATTCATTCTATAAAGGCTAGACCTTCTAAATCAACGAACTCACGACATTGTATTTTTCAAGGAACTGATCCCAAACAGGTTTCACATCCGTTACTTCCTGACCGGTGAAAATTTCGAACGCATCGATACCTTGATAAAAGAATAAATCAAAGCCTGACACAATTTGCAGACCTTTTTTATTGGCTTCTGTCAAAAACTCTGTATCCATTGGAGTGTAAACTGCATCAAACGCCCATTTTTGCTCTTGAATCAACTCTGCCGCTAGGGGCATGCCTGGACTTTTCAAATGACCTACAGGTGTACAGTTTACCAATCCATCCACTTCAGCGGCCGCTTCTGCAATGTCTTCTTTGACAACAACACGCGCCTTGTAGCCAGCTTCATTAATAGCATCAACCAAAGACTGTGCGCTGCGTTCACTCAAATCAGTGACCAACACTTCTGTCGCACCCACTTCAAACAAGGCAAAACCAATCGCACGCCCCACTCCACCAGCACCAATCATCAATACTTTACCTGCTGGTAAATCCCCGACTCGACCTTTGTAACCACGAATAAAGCCAGTGTAATCGGTATTAAAAGCACACACTTTGCCGTCTTTTAGCAACAAGGTGTTACTCGCACCGACTTTCTTCACCGCGTCATTTACTTCGTCTGCGCTGTCGATGGCGATTTGTTTATAAGGAAAAGTAACGTTCGTGCCGACAAAACCTAAGGCACGAATTTCAGCAAGCTTGGCATTAAAAGATTCCGCCGTATCGTCTTCAGGCACCTGCAACTGGTAATCCACTGGCAACTGCTTTAGTTCACCCAACATCATGTGTAAAGAAGGAGATCGAGAAGCGGCAATAGCCTGACCAATTAGACCTAAATGTAACATTGTAATTGCCTCCAACGTATTCCAAAAAAGAATGTTAATACGCTAATAATTGAGTCATAAAGGATAAAAACACCTCCTTTTTCAAAGATGAACGAAGCGTATACCAAAACCCATGGTTTGTTGTATGACAATTTGACCTGTATTTTGATTGGAAAAATCATATCAATCTTTCTTAGTCGCTCTAACGTGCAAAAAAATAACAAAGCCATCTTTGGAAGTCTCTATTCGTTAAAACAGGAGGAAATAGAGAGAACAAGTTATTAATCTTAGTTTATTTGATATTCATTTTTGATATAGTCTGTATAAATAATTATTAAGGAGGCCTTATGGAAATTGCCATTCCCAACCTAAGGCATTTACGCGTTTTTCTGGCGGTTGCCGAGTTTAAAAGCATCACTAGAGCGTCAGAACATATTTTTCTGTCACAGCCTGCCATTACACAAGCCATTGCCAAATTAGAATCATTGCTGGACGCACCGCTCTTTGAGCGTCATTCCGATGGCATGTATCCCACAGCATCCGGTGAGGTGTGGCAAAAAAGGGTGTACCGCGCGATCGACTATATTCAAACCGCCACTCTGGACGTCGTCAAAGACAACGTACCAAAAGAGCGAGTGCAAAAAAACCTGATTGCGATGATCAGCACCACTCAACTGAGGGCGCTCGTGGCGGTCAGTGAAGCGCAAAACTTCAGCATTGCCAGTCGTAATTTGGCAGTATCTCAGTCTTCGGTACACCGTGCGGCACGGGACTTAGAGCGCTTACTTGGGGTGGTGTTATTTGAAAAAAACAGCCTAGGCACCAGCGCGACTAAAGCCGCACAAACTTTATCAAAAGCCACCAAACTGGCTTTTGGTGAGCTGCGCCAAGGTATTTATGAGATCAACGCATTACAGTACAAAGATGTCAGTACCATTACGATTGGCAGTATGCCGTTGGCGCGTATGACTATTTTGCCTAAGTCGATTTTGCAGTTTAACGAACGTCACCCTGATGTAAATATCAATGTAACGGAAGGCCCTTATGCCGATTTACTGCATCACCTACGCCAAGGCGATATCGATATTATTTTAGGCGCGCTACGCTACCCTTCCCCATCTGACGATGTGGTCCAAGAAGAGCTCTGGTCTCCGCCTTTGTCGGTGGTTGCTCGTAAAGATCACCCCTTAACGGGCAAGCATCCGGTGAGCGCCAAAGAACTGGCCGAGTTTTCTTGGGTGGTTCCTGCCAAAGGCACCCCGACTCGCCAAGCATTTGAAAATATTTTTAATGACGCAGGAATCCCCTTGCCCACTCGATTGGTTGAATCCAGTTCACAGATTTTGATTCGTGAATTATTGATCGAAAGTGATCGTTTAACATTAATTTCAGCCCATCAGGTCGAGCGGGAAATTAATATTGAATTATTGAATGTACTCGATTTTCCGTTGGAGCATACACGTAGACCTATTGGCCTTTGTGTGCGAAAAAGCTGGCTTCCAACGCTTACCCAGACACATTTTCTGAGTTTGTTGAGAGAGATGGCTGAGCATTTTCGCTAGCCTTAATGTCGGGACTATTGCAAAAAATGAATAGCAGAGGCAGTTTATGGATTATCCCAAAACAATATCGAGTGCTAGATTTGATGGCTATTATTCACCTATAAAAACAGGAGCCAACTCATGAGAATTTGTATCGCTGGTGCCTCAGGCGCTTTTGGCATGAAACACATGGACGCCATTGCGGCCATTGAAGGCGCAGAGGTTGTTTCTGTGGTTGGCACCAAACTAGACGCCATCAAAGCGTTCGCGCAAGAACGCGGCGTACCTCATTACACTACAGATCTAGCCGAGAGTTTGGCTCGTGACGACGTGGACGCTGTTATTCTAGCGACCCCGACTCAAATGCACGCGGCGCAAACCATTCAATGCCTTGAAGCAGGCAAACATGTGATGTCTGAAATCCCCATGGCAGATAACTTCGAAGACGCTCGCAAAGTGGTTGAAGTACAAAAGAAAACAGGTCTAGTGGCGATGGCAGGTCACACTCGCCGTTTTAATCCATCCCATCAGTGGATTCACAACAAAATCATGGCGGGCGAATTAACCGTTCAACAAATGGACGTGCAAACTTACTTCTTCCGCCGTTCAAACAAAAACGCCCTTGGCAAAGCGCGTTCTTGGACTGACCATCTACTATGGCACCATGCTTGCCACACAGTGGATTTGTTCCAATACCAAACGGGCGAAACAGCAAGCAAGATTCAAGCACTTCAAGGTCCGATTCACCCTGAACTTGGCATTGCCATGGACATGAGCATCGGCATGAAAGTGCCTAATGGTGCAATCTGTACGCTATCTTTGTCCTTCAATAACGACGGTCCATTCGGCACTTTCTTCCGTTATATTTGCGATAATGGAACTTATATAGCACGTTACGACGATCTATTTGACGGCAGCGAGAGCAAGATTGATCTCTCTGGTGTGGCGGTGTCAAATAACGGCATTGAGCTACAAGACCGTGAGTTCATTGCCGCGATTCAGGAAGGTCGTGCACCGAACGCTTGTGTCACCCAAGCCATTGACGCCATGGAAACCCTTCATCGCTTAGAAGAATGTCTAGAAGACTAAACCGCAATACTCTAAAGTGACAATACTTTAAAGTGACTCAATAACACTCAAATGGGGAGCTTCGGCTCCCTGTTTTATTAAGGATATTGTTATGCCAAAACCCCCTTATTTAACCCATCCAAACATCGGCCTCGGCTGCATGAATTTATCCCATGCTTATGGCTCACCGGTTGCAGAAGAGCAAGCCATAAAAGCCCTTCATCACGCCTTTGAAATGGGTTATCGCCATTTTGATACTGCAACGCTTTATGGCGGCGGAAATAATGAACTCTTGGTCGGTAAAGCACTAAAAGATCGCCGTGATGAGTTATTCCTCGCCAGCAAATGTGGTATGGCCATGGTCGATGGCAAAAAAGAGATTAACGGCCGACCAGAAAATATCCGCAAGCAGTGTGAAGACAGCTTAAAACGCCTGCAAACAGACCATATCGATTTGTATTATTTACATCGCTTAGACTTCAATGTGCCCATCGAAGAAAGCGTAGGAGCTTTGGGTGAGTTAGTGAAAGAAGGCAAAATAGGCGCCGTTGGTTTATCCGAAGTATCTGCTGAGACATTAACCCGTGCTCACAACGAATTTCCCATTACTGCGATTCAGTCCGAATACTCTTTATGGACACGTAACCCAGAAATCGCCGTGTTAGAAGCCTGTAAGAAACTCGGCATTACCTTTGTTGCTTTCAGCCCATTAGCACGCGGATTCTTAACCGGCACATTAAAAGACGTTGCTGATTTGGAAGCCAAAGATATTCGCAATAACATGCCACGCTTTAACGCCGAGCATTATCCTAACAATCTTGCCTTATTAAACGACTACTTTGCCCTTGCGAAAGACATCGGCTGCACACCGTCTCAGCTAGCATTGGCTTGGCTTAACGCAAAAGACAAAAATATTGTCCCCATTCCGGGTACTCGTTCGATTAATCATATGAAAGACAATCTTGAAGCAGCGCAATTAAAGCTGGATGCCAAACAAGTCAGCCTGCTAGATGAGATGATCAATCAACACAATGTCCACGGCACACGCTACACAACAGCGCAACAAGCGGAAATAGACACAGAAGAATTTTAAAGAGTGATATTGCACCCAATAAAAAAGCCATACTGTCTAATCAGTATGGCTTTTCTTTACCAAAGATGGGACTGTTCAAAGAGAGTGTTATTCGGGCATTTCATGCTCAAGCAATAACAACCCCGCTCCTGTATTTGAAATAGGCGCATGATAATTGCAGTGCAACTCAGTGACTTTGCCCCGTAATACACCGCGCATGGCGATCCACATGTTTAACTCTACGGTCTGGGCGCCACCGATTTTAACCAAATCTAAATTAGAGTATTGAGTTAATTCTTCTGGACACGCCACCAGCTTATCCATGCATTCAAGGTCAAATTTGCGGTTAAGCGTACCAGCGGCTTCGCCATCCAACTGATGAGACAAGCCACCAGTCCCAAAGATAGCAACCGTCATGTCAGAGTCAAAAGACTCAATCGCTTTACCAATGGCTTGGCCTAGTGCATAACAGCGTTTTGGCTGTGGCATGGGGTGCTGCTCGCAATTAATGCAAACGGGGATGACTTTAACATGTCCGTAATCATTCCCCGGCCACATTAAACTCAAGGGTACGGTCAAGCCGTGGTCCACTTTCATCTCTTGGCAAATGGTCATATCAAAGCCATCTTCCACTAGGCTGTTAGCAATATGCCAAGACAGCTCTGATTCCCCGGTGACGGGCGGAATGGTCGCAATCCCCCAACCTTCGTCTGAATTGTGGTATTCATCTGCTACGCCAATGGCAAACGTCGGTTTTTTATCGATAAAAAACTCTAAACCATGATCGTTATAGAACAATACAATCACGTCCGGTTTTTTTTCATTTAACCATTTACGTACTGGCGGATAGCCATCAAAGAAAGGCTTCCAATACGGGGTTTCTTCAAGTTTATTCGCCATGGCATTAGCGATTGCTGGAATATGTGAGGTTGTTACTGCACCGATAATAGTCGCCATTATTCTTCTCCTGAACCACGTCTAACCAACATGGCTTTGAATTCATCTACTGTCATGCCTGTTTGAATCGCACCAATGTCCTGCATATTCAGTTTTAACAATCCCGCAAATTTCGCCACGTAGTAAATACTGCCACCTTCCTGTAACAAGCCAATAATGTCTCTTTCATGAATGGCGTTGATCTGTCTGTCGGTTAAGCCGAACTTCGCACAGTAAGCATCTGGGTCTTGATTGAACTCATCCCGAGCCGCTTGCTCATTGAAAGAGAAACACATTTTGTTTAACCCGTAGCCTTTTTTGGCCATTTTACCATCAAAAAGATAGGTTCCTGGTACAGGCTGGGTTGGATCTTTGACCGTCATAACGCACCTCTGTTTATTGTATTTATTCGTCATTAAGCTGGAAAGCTATGACCAGTAAAGCCGCATAGGGTTATCCACCAACAAGGCTTGCTGTAGCTCAGGCGTTGGCGCGATATGAGGAATCACATCTACAAGGTGACCATCATTTGGCGCTTCTACTTTCATGTTCGGATGCGGCCAATCCGTTCCCCACAATACACGATCAGAAAATTTTTCCACCAACGTGCGGGCAAAAGGATAGACATCAGAATAATCAGGCGCGTGCTGTGTTAAACGCTCAGGGCAACTTACCTTGCACCAAACATTGTCATTATCCGCCATGAAGTTAACAAAACGTTGGAAGTCTGGATGATCCACACCATTGGCAACATTTGGTGTTCCCATATGATCGACAACAATCGTTGTATTCAATTCTTTCAAGAAAGGAATCAAATCTTCTAGATCTGCTGCTTCAAAGTACACCACAATGTGCCAACCGAAAGGACGAATCTTATCTGCAATCGAGAAAAATACTTCTCTCGGAGTACTATCAACAAGACGTTTCACAAAGTTAAAACGCACACCACGAATGCCCACAGCATGCATTTTTTCGATTTCTTCGTGAGTGATAGAATCATCAACAAACGCCACGCCACGAGCCAAATCACCTGCTGTTTCTAGCGCATCGACCAAAGCCGAGTTATCGGTACTATGACAAGATGCCTGAACAATCACATTACGAAAAAAACCTAGATGATCACGCAAGGCAAACAACTGTTCTTTTGACGCATCGCAAGGCGTGTATTTGCGTTTTGGATGGTACGGGAACTTATCCGCTGGACCAAAAACGTGACAATGCGCATCGACTGCACCCGCTGGTGCTTTAAAAGCGGGTTTGCTTGGAGCAGGATGAAATGGAATATAATCTTTGTCCATCATGTTCAAATACCTTTAAAAAATTCGTTATGCTAAAAAAACCAGCGAATTAAAGACCGTTACTATGAGCAAATACCAGCCCATCAAATAACTTTCTCGCGGTACGTAAAATAGCCGCAGAACCTACATCGCCGTTTTCTTGTTGATCTAAAATCACGGTCATCGCGCCAATCGGATGTTCAACATCCAAAGTCATACGAGCGCTTGCCTGATAACTTGCGACTTCATTAGCAGGCGAGCCTTTCAGAACGGCTGCTGTCGCCACACTCACCGCACCCAATACGCCAATCGATGCATGGCAACGATGAGGAATAAAAGTACGAGTAGAGATAGCACCGCCATTCGTCGCTGCACTCACCATGGTCATTTTAGGAACAGATTTTTCTTTCACGTCACCCAAATTCATCATAGGGCCAACTTTTAAGCGAATAGATTCTAGCTTCGCACGCAGTTCGTCATTGGCTTCAAGCTCCTCACGAGATTCTGTACCCGTAATACCCATATCAACAGCACGCATGATAACAACAGGCATACCGTTATCGATGCAGGTTACTTCAATGCCATCAATCACATCGACTACATTACCCGTTGGCAACAAAGCACCACAGCTTGATCCAGCGGTGTCTTGGAAAACGATCGGCACTGCAGCAGAAAAACCGGGCACACCATCAATACGAGAATCGCCTTCGTACTGCACTTCACCGTCTTTTATCGCGACACGCGCTACCGCGATTTGGCCGGTATTCTCCATAAAAATACGTACAGAGGTTTCGCCTTCTTTGGCCTCAACCAAGCCTCGTTCAATCGCAAACGGTGCAATACCAGCTAGAATATTGCCGCAGTTTTGCGCATCGGTCACAATCGCTTGATCAACAAACACCTGCAAGAATAAATAGTCTACATCGGCATCGTCACGTTCAGACTTTTTCACCACGGCGACTTTTGATGCCAGCGGATCTGCTCCACCGATGCCGTCGATCTGACGTTCATCTGGCGATCCCATTACGCGCAATAAAAACTGCGCACGAGCATCAACATCATTCGGCAAATCTGCGGCTAAGAAGTAAGCACCTTTTGACGTACCGCCACGCATCCACATACATGGCGCACTTTTTATGACGCCAGAATGTTTAGACATACTTTAGACCTTTCTCTTTTAGACGTGGACGCATTTCATAAATGTCTAAGCCCAATTCGCCATTCGCCATTCGTACGCGTTTTGACTCTTCATTCGCCATACGCTTACGAGATAATTCCAACACTTCAGCCGCATTCTCACGACGCACAACAACCACACCGTCATCGTCGGCTACAATCACATCACCTGGGTTAACCAAGGCATCCGCGCAAACCATAGGCACGTTAACAGAACCGACGGTTTCTTTAATCGTCCCTTCTGCAAACACCGCTTTTGACCAAACAGGAAAATTCATTTCACGTAGGTCACGAGTATCACGAACACCGCCCTCGATAATCAAACCCACCACGCCACGAGACTGAGCAGATGTTGCTAACAGATCACCAAAAAAACCATGATTGGAAGGAGACGTTGGCGCAAACACCATCACATCCCCTGCTTTACATTGCTCAATGGCAACATGCATCATCCAGTTATCGCCCGCCGCACCAGAAATAGTGACCGCAGACCCCGCAATGGTTTTATCCATTTGGATTGGGCGCATGTAATGTGCCAATAAACCAACACGACCTTGAGATTCATGAATGGTCGCTACACCGCATTCGGCCAAACCGTCAATGACAGCTTGGTCAGCTCGTTCAATATTTTGTACTACTACATTGTTTCGCATGATGCTTTCCTATCCCTTTAATCGTTAGCCTTACGCCTTTAATCTAGAAAAAACGCTACGAGCATTGTCTTCAAAGATAGCTTGTTTCTGCTCCGCGGATAACACGGTGTTGTTGTCGATATAACGTTTTGTATCGTCAAAATAGTGACCAGATTCTGGGTCAATACCGCGTACCGCACCAATCATTTCAGAAGCAAACAAAATGTTCTTAGTAGGAATAATATCAAGAAGTAGATCAATACCACGCTGATGATAAACACAGGTATCAAAGTAGATGTTATTCAACACGCGCTCAGCAAGGTCAAAACCTTGATCTTGCGCCATTCCACGGAAACGTCCCCAATGATAAGGAACAGCACCGCCGCCATGAGGGATAATGATTTTTAGCTCCGGGAAATCTTTAAAAACATCGGACATCATCAATTGCTGAAAGCCAGTGGTATCTGCGCCCAAATAATGAGAGCCAGTGGTGTGGAAACAATCGTTACATGCCGCGCTTACATGGATCATCGCAGGAATGTCGTATTCGCACATTTTTTCATAGATAGGATAGAAAGAGCGATCACCGAGAGACTTATCTTGCCAGTAACCGCCGCTTGGATCTGGGTTCAAGTTGATACCAATAAAGCCCATTTCTTCAACCGTACGAACGATCTCAGCAACAGACTTGCCTGGATCAACACCAGGAGATTGCGGCAATTGCGCAACTGGTGCAAAGTTCTCAGGAAACAAGTCACAAACACGGCGAATCAAATCGTTCTGATGTTCTGTCCAGTATTGGCTAGTGTATTCATTACCAATATGGTGTCCCATCCAACTAGCACGGGGAGAGAAAATAGTTAAGTCAGTGCCACGCTCTTGCTGTAAACGCAGCTGATTATTGATAATGCTGTCGCGAATTTCGTCATCCGAAACAATAACTTTACCTTTTTCACCAACAAAAGCGGGATCTTTAGCAACCTGAGCTTTTTGTTTATCGCGGTACTCACCCACGCCTGCTGGCGTAGTCGTATAATGTCCGTGGCAATCTATAATCATGCTACATCTCTCTATTCTTATTTAAGTAACAAACGGTGGTAAGGCAAAAACAGCGGATCAGAAGAGAGGAAAGAACTCAGAAGATCACGTCACCTTAATCTAGTCAGAGTATTCTTTTCTGCAGGAAGTTTGGCTATTTCAATTTAGCCGAAAGGGTATTGCATTTTGAGATAGCTCAATTTTAAGGCAAGATAAATTTCCATTCATGTAAACGTTTAATTTTGCTCACACTTCCTCTACATACCATTCCCATTGATTGAAAATCGCATTATAAGATTGATATATAAAGGGTTTTTAGAAAAAAGTGTCTTGACATAATTTTCGTATTCCTTTTTTGATATACAATAGGCATTAAAAATTCATTTCTAAAAATATAAAAATTACGACATTTTGGATACCCTGCTTAGCAAAGCAGATCGACGACACCCCCAACATCAGGGCATGTGTTTAAACCTAAGTAACATTATATACGTTGTGCGAGTTAAGGAAAAAATATAGGGTATTTTTGAAATGATCCTATATTATTTACACCTTAATAATGTTAAATCAGCCATACCGAACAGCCCGCCTAACGAATTAGTGAGGTGGAAAATACAAAAATAATATAACTGGGACGCTGTAGCCCCAAATTTGGAGACGTAAAAATGAATCTAACAAAAAAAATCACTCTGGGTTTACTGGCCGCTGGTGCAATCAGCAGCGTTAGTGCGGCAGATCTTACACTAACCATAGGACATGTAGATCCTCAAGAGTGGACCACATCCAAAAAAGGCGCTGCCACGGAAGTGTTCAAAAACTTGGTAGAAGCCGAATCTGGCGGCCGTATTGCCGTCAATGTCTATCCTTCCAGCCAGCTTGGTGGTGAAACCGATCTAGTGCAATCCACTCAAGAAGGAATGTTAAGCATGACTATGGTGTCTGGGGCCTTTGCAAAAGTATGTAAAGAAGCCGCCGTACTCGAAATTCCTTATCTTTTTCCATCAGCACCTGTTGCTTGGGAAGTGTTAGATGGTGAGTTTGGTAAGGCACTGTCAGAACATTGTTTAAAAGCAAGTGGACTTCGAACGCTGTCTTATGGTGAAACAGGCTTCCGTAACTTCACAAACTCAAAACGCCCTGTTGCTGAACCAAAAGATTTAAAAGGCCTAAAAATCCGTGTTCAAACATTGCCATTGTACGTTGAGATGGTAAAAGCACTTGGGGCCGAGCCTACACCAATCGCATGGCCTGAAGTACCATCAGCATTAACAACAGGCGTTGTCGACGGGCAAGAAAACCCAGTTAGTGTAATCGAAGCGAACAAATTCTATGAGTTCCAAAAATACCTAACACTAGATGGCCATGTTTATGGCACAGACTTCCTACTAATCAATGAAGATCTTTATCAATCATTGAGCGATGAAGACCGTGCCATTATTGATCGTGCTGCAAAAGTTGCAGGAACACTTGGCCGTGCGGTACAGCAATTTAACTCTGCAAAAGGTCTAAAATCGCTTGCTGCAAACGGTATGCAAATCACCACACCAACACCAGCTCAAATGGCTATGTTTCGCGATATCGCGCAACCAGCAGTCATCAACTGGTTAAAAGGTGAAGTACAGCCAGAGTGGATCGAGCGCGCTCAAATGTCTGTAAAAGTCGCTAGCAACTCAAAATAAACTCTGCACTTAAAAACAGGCAATCGAGAGCCTTTTTCAACGGCTTTCGATTGTTTTTCTTTTGTCACAATCCGGAAAGCTCACCATGAAGCGCCTCTACAAAAATACTCTTGCAATATTAACTGGCACCTCACTACTCATTATCTTTGGCGTTGTATTAGCCAGCAGCCTGAGTCGTTACTTATTTAATTCACCCATACAATGGAGTGAAGAAGTCGCAAAATACGCCATGATCTATGGCACTATGTTTGGAATGGCATTGTGTTATTTAGAAGGCATTCATATTCGCTTCACCTTCCTAGAAGATCTGGTTGGCGCTAAGGCTCGTCATTATTTACATGGTATTTCGGACACAGTTGCCCTTATTAGTGGCGGCTTCATTGCTTATTCTGGTTATCTGTTCATGATGAAACGAGGCGCTATACAGGCCCCCGGCACAGGCATTCAAATGTACTATTTTCAAGTTGCAATGGTCATTGGTGGTGTCTGTCTTGTTATCGCTGCTCTCATACGTCTCGTCCATTACTTCCAACCTAAAACCGTATCGCAAGGACAATAATCATGCTAGGTATCGGAATTCTTATTGTTCTTTTAATCATTGGTAGCCCCATCGCTTTTGCGATCTTATTAGGCGTTGTTGGTCATGTCTATACGTTACCTTTCAATGTCAGTCTCGTCGCTCAACGTATTTTTAGCGGCTTAGACTCTTTTTCTATTCTGGCCATTCCACTGTTTGTTTTAGCTGGCGAACTGATGAACGAGAGCGGTATTACAAGACGTATTATTAATTTCGCTAATGCGTTAGTGGGACATATGAAAGCAGGACTTGCTCACGTCAACATTTGGGCGTCGGTGATTTTTGCGGGGCTGTCTGGTTCTGCTGTGGCGGACACATCGGCACTTGGGCGGGTTTTTATTCCCACCATGGAAAAAGAAGGCTATCCACGGTCTTTTGCAGCAGCGCTAACAGCTGCATCATCGGTTATCGGCCCAATGATTCCACCCAGCATTCCCGTCATTATATATGCCTTAATCACCACAGGCGTCTCTGTCCCTGCACTGTTCCTTGCTGGGGTCACGCCAGGACTTTTTTTGGCTGTTGGTCTGTCCATTTACGTTTATTTTTTTGCGGGTCATTACGCGCCATTAAAAGCCAAACTCTCAGCAAAAGAACGCTGGAAGTGTTTTGTTGAGGCATTAATTCCGCTGTTCATGCCTATTTTCATTGTCGGTTCAATACTAACAGGCATTGTAACACCCACTGAAGCGGCTGCGTTTGCCGCTGCTTACGCCCTTTTAGCAGGTATGTTTATTCTTAAGAGTTTGAAGTTATCGAACTTGCCTCGTATTTTTATCAGAGCGATGCGTGACTCTTCTGTGATCTTGATAATCATTGCTGTGGTAGCCGCTGCAAACTGGCTGCTGACGTTTTCAAGAGTACCGCAGACGATTAGTTTGATGGTGTTAGAGCATGTCTCCAGCCCTTGGATGTTTCTTGTCTTAGTGATGGGGATTTTACTGGTGGTAGGTGTCTTTCTTGAAGGGATCGCTGCCATGCTGATATTACTGCCTATTCTGCACCCTATTGCTATGAGCTTAGGCATCGACCCAGTACATTTTGGCATTGTGGTGATCTTTAACCTGATGATTGGCCTTATTACCCCTCCAATGGGCATTTGTTTATTTGTTTCAAATTCCATTGCAAATGTCGGTATTGCGGCTATTTCTCGACAAATATTCCCGTTCTTTTTAATACAGTTATTTGTCTTAGTCGTTATTACTTTTATACCAAGCACAGTAACTTTTCTACCTCGTTTATTTGGCTATTAGTAACGGGGGAATCGCTGTATGACAGTACAGTGTAGACATAAAAAACGACGTAGATTACGTCGTTTTTTTATGTCTAAAACTATGTTTGCCCAAAGAAAGGCGGAATCAACACCTATAACTGTGACAATACGTGTTCAGCTGAACTCACTCGGAACTCACCAGGTTCGTCCAACCACAACTGTTGAACAATGCCATTAGTGACTAGCATGGCGTAACGACGGCTGCGAACGCCCATTTTGGCGGCTGAAATATCCAGTTCAAGCCCCATCGAATGGGTAAACTCGGCCAATCCATCCGCTGCCATAGTGAGGTGTTCCGCGTTATTAGCTTTTCCCCATGCATGCATAACGAAAACATCATTGACCGACAAACACACCACCTCATCAATGCCTTTTTCTTTCAATGCGTCAAGGTGAACAACATAACCTGGCAAATGGCTGGCACTACAGGTCGGTGTAAAGGCACCCGGCACGGCAAACATCAATACCGTTTTACCAGAAAAAAATTCAATCACATCAACCGTTTCAGGGCCTTCTTCGCCCATCACTTGAAATGTACCGTAAGGCAGCATATCACCAGCAAGAATCGACATATCTACGCATCTCCAAAAAATGACGGAATATTATACTAACGCAAGCCAATGCAAAAACGCCATCAAACAATTTTAAATTGGCTCAGCAGTGCTTTCTGACGAGAAGACAAGGTAGATAAGCCTGCGCTGTCTTTTTCACTCTGCTCAGCGCTCTGCGTGGCTTCATCTGACATTCGCGATATGTCCATCACGTTTTGATTAATCTCTTGTGCCACGGCAGATTGTTCTTCGGCTGCGGTCGCAATTTGTGTACTTAGATCGCGAATCTCTATCATGCTGTGCTGCATTTCCGCCAAAGACAAGCCAACTGAACGGGCTTCTTCCGCACTCGCTGTCGCGCTGGTTCGACTAACCTCCATGCTACTCACGGTTTTTGTCACACCACTTTGCAGTTGATCAATCACCCTTTGTATCTCTTCTGTCGAAGTATGCGTTCGCGTCGCTAGGGTTCTTACCTCGTCAGCTACTACGGCAAAACCACGACCTTGCTCTCCCGCACGAGCCGCCTCGATTGCTGCGTTCAAGGCCAGTAAATTGGTCTGCTCAGCAATCTCTTGAATCACTTCTAGGATTCGGCCGATACTTTGTGAATACTCATTGAGCTGATTGACAACAAGCGTCGCGTTTTCAATCTGCGCCAATAGATGTTCAATTTTTTGGATATTGGCATCCATTTGTATTCTATTCTGGCTGGATCTCTGATCCACCAACTGAATCTGATGCAAAATCACTTCAGAACTTTTCGCTACTTGATTGACCGTCGCGGCCATTTCTCCCATTGACGAAGCCACTTCCGTGGTTCTTTCGTTCTGTGACAATACTAAACGCTTAGCATCACTGGCACGTCGAGCATTGCTTTGCGCCGATCCTGCAACCTCGTTAGCCGACTGGTCAATGTCAGACATAACGGACTGCAGCTTACCAACTAGATTATTAACCCATTTAGACAACTCACCAAACTCGTCTTTTGAGTTCACCTTGCTGCGCTGGGTAAAGTCGCCTTCTGAGATCTTCCCTAGAACAGACATAACTTCATTAAGTGGTAAACGTATGCTGCGACTGACCCACAAGGCCACAATCACTGCAATAAGCACGGAAACCGCCAAAATAATACCGGACAGATAGACAGACAAGGTAGCTGCTTCTTTCGCTTCCTGTTTTGCGTCCACCGCCATCGTTTGAGCATTCGCTAAGAGCACACTAACCGATTCGTTTATGGATGCCATACTGTCTGATAATTGCTTCGCCAGAACTTCAGAGGCTTGTTTAAGACGCGTGTTATCGTAATGTTTCGCGGCTACACCATTCTCGTCCGATACTCCTATTTCGATCTCATCCAGTAGCGCATTAATACTGCCATTATCAAGATAGGATTGGCGGTCTCTCAAAGTCACCACAATTGCCTGCATCGAATCGCGCAAGGTCTGAAGGCTGTTCAAATCACTGGTGTCTAAATAGTCATATACCGTCAAACGTAAATTATCTATTTGGCTTTGCATAAAGGAAGCAGCGAATTGTATTTCTGGCGTATTACCGTCTGCGACCAGCATTTCGAGATCGTCATAGGCAAAAGCGATTGCATCATTTAAGTCGAGCTTGTCAAAAGGAATCGCTGACTGCAGCTCTAACATCGTTTTATGGTTGGCAAAGGCAACGTCGGTATAATCAAAAAAACGCGCGACTTCATCGGTAATGTCGCCCAATTCTTGTCGCATTGCAGGATGATTTTCTAGCTGCCGCGACAGCTGTGAAGACACGTCAGAAAATTGGTTTTTATGGATTTGAAAACGCTCCGACAAACTGCCTAGCGCATCAGGTGATTGACTTAACAAATATTGCAACACGGCCGCATTGGCTAAGCCCAACTCATCTTTTAACGCATTGCTAGACGTTGAAATGTCTGCGACTTCGCCTGTCACCACATTCATACGGTCTTCTATTTGTTTAATACCAATAAAACCCGAAGCTGCCGTTATGAGTAACAGCACGAGTAAAACCCCAAAGCCAAGCAAAATTCTTTGTATAACAGACAGCGACATAACGGACCTCTACAATAAATTATTCTTGGTGCCAGCGTGTAATTTCGACCAGATACTCAAGTTTAGCTGAGTTTAATGCATGAATATAACATTTTGCTGACTTTAACCGTCTCTTTGCATAGTCTCTGGTGTTTATAACGAAATCTTATAGAAAAAGAGTTTCACATACTCACCTGAGCATGTCGATTCATTTGCGGCTGATTCCTTTCATCTCACCAATCTGGTAAATTCGTTCTCTATTTATTGATTCGACACTCACTCTATGGAATGCCCCTTATACGAAAAAATTGCCAACCAAATTGAACAGCAAGTTCATGAAGGCATTTTTTTGCCAGGCGCAAAGATTCCTTCGGTGCGCAAATCCAGCAAGCAAATGAACGTCAGTGTTGCCACCGTGCTTCAAGCCTACAGCTTGCTTGAAGATCGAGGTGTGATCAAAGCACGTCCGCAAAAAGGCTATTTCGTTCAAGAACACAAGCTGCTGCACGCCGAGGCATTGAAAATAACACCTACTGTCAACGAGGTATCGACCCATACCATGTTGCGTCGTTTGCTACATGTGTCACAAGACGACAATATTATTCAGTTTGGTGCGGCTATACCCAATAGTCAATTTTTGCCTATCAGACAATTGCAACGTTCTGTTGGGCGTTTAATGCGCTTGGAACCTGAAATTTGCGCGGCCTACGAGTTTACACCTGGCTCACCCAATTTGCGTCGCCAGATTGCCATTCGCATGCTAGACAGTGGCTGTCAGCTGCAACCTGATGACATTACCATTACCCTTGGTTGCCAAAATGCCATCATGCTGTCTTTACAGGCCGTCGCCCAAGCCGGTGATACCATTGCGATTGAAAGCCCCACTTATCATGGGGTGCTGCAAGCCATTGAAGTACTGAAGTTAAAAGCCATCGAGATACCTTGTTCAGCCGATGCTGGCATGGACTTAGATTTATTGGAAAAAGCCGCTAAAAAATGGCCTATCAAAGCGTGTGTAGTCACCCCCAACAATCAGAATCCCGTTGGCGCAACCCTAAGCTACCAAGCTCGACAGAGAATCATCGGTCTGTCATTAGCATTTGGTTTTACACTTATTGAAGATGATGTGTACGGCGAACTCAGCTATCGGGATAAACGTGAACGCGCACTCAAAGCTGACGATAAACACAACACTGTGATTTACTGCAGCTCATTCTCCAAAAGCATTGCACCTGGGTTTCGCATCGGCTGGATCGTCGGTGGCCGCTTTCAAGACAAGATCGAACATTATGCCTATGTGCAGTCTTTGGCCATTCCGACTCTCACACAGACGGCGATTGCCAATTTTTTAGAAAATGGCGCCTACGATCGACACCTCAGAAAAACACGCCTAACTTACCAAGACAATCTGGCTCGGTGTCAATCATTGATTGCCGAGCATTTTCCCAAAGGAACCCAAACCTCAAACCCGAATGGGGGGTTTTTGTTGTGGGTAACCTTGCCTAAAACCGTCGATGCCATGGCACTTCACGCACAAGCCCTAGACAATGACATAGGGATACTGCCAGGGTTAGCGTTTAGCTTAACGGGTCAATTTCATCATCACTTTCGGCTTAACTATGCGCTAAATTGGGATAATAAAACCGACGCCGCCCTAAAGACGCTTGGCCAGTTGTGCCAAATAGGCAAGTAACGCGCCTTGTCCAATGAGTTGGTCGATTTTATATAGGTAAAAGTTATGAAGTACAGAACTAGTATCTTAAAATCCGTCTGTACAGACCGAACAAAAAGCGTACAATTCGCATTCTTTTTTAAACACTCTGCCTTCTTGGCCGATAATATCAATATCTAAACAGTAGCTGGTTTGTTGCGATGGAATTTGTTGAACACCCAAAAGACCTTCCGTTAGACATTACGCTAATAGAAGATCAGCCCTTTCCTTCGATTAGCGAAGCAAGGGTGGGGTTTGTCGGTATTACTTACGTCACCCTTCGACCTTTCGATCGCGGCCGCTCGGTTAGAATCACACTGGAAGAGATAGACCCCAATTTTTGTGTTTCTGGCCGCATCGCCTGGTGCAAAAAACACAATGACGGTTACCACATTGCCATTGAGTTTCCTACCGAAGAAGAATGCTACTGCGTTCGCATGATTGAACAACTCTCCCAGATAGAACATTATCGACGCCAAGCAAAACACGAAGGCCGACGCCTTAATTACAACGAAGCCGCAGGCGAATGGATACAAAAATTTGCTGCCAGCTTTCCTGCATTTACACTTTAATTCCTATTTAATATAAGATTTTATGAAAACCACTCTTTCACAACGTGATATCGACGTTATTACTGCACAACTTGGTCGTGCACCTAGCGGCATCAATGCCATCGCCCACTATTCACCCAATGGCACCCCGCAGGTGCTAGAAATGGAAACCTGGGTATTTGACCAGCCTTTTCCCACGCTGTATTGGCTATCCAGTAAAGCCATTGACAAAGCGTTAGCCAAAATTGAAAGCCATGGCGTTGTCAAAGAGCTTGAACAACGTATTCAGGAAGATGAAAGCCTTAAAGCGGCTCACCATGCCTCTCACCGTGACTACATCGCACGACGCTGGGATGTGATGAGCGACGAACACAAAGCCATTATTGAAGAAAAAGGCTTTAAGCCTTTATTTGATACATTAGGAATAGGCGGTATCGCCAACTGGGATAAGGTGCGCTGTTTACACATGCAATACGCTCACCATTTAGCGGGTGACAATGTCATAGGTCGCATTCTTGACGAAGAGTATGGCATAAAAGCCATTGCTGACGCTGAATAGAATCCAGACAAAAAAAGGGAAAACGTTAGCACGCTTTCCCTTTTTTCTTCATGAGCGTCCAGTGACAAAACGTGGGCGTCTCTATCAAGGCCTTACTTAGGTTTCTTGAGAGCGGCTCTTAGCTCATCTGGTGTCGATACCTTAGGAAGCTCTTCACGGATACGATTAAACGCGGCTTTGGCAACCGCAGCACGCTGTGCATAAGTGGTTAATGCCCCTCCGGTCCAGCCAGCAAGCTTCACCATCTCGTTTTTGAAATTGTTACCCGCTACACCATGGCCGCCTAGACTCATAAGAGCATCTTCGATGGCTAAATAGCTTGGGCGCTCACCGCCGAACTTCATAAAATCGTCTTCTTGCACTTCGGCAAACTGCTTTGACATCGT
The DNA here is from genome assembly GCF_003721245.1 of Marinomonas hwangdonensis. Classification (GTDB taxonomy): domain Bacteria; phylum Pseudomonadota; class Gammaproteobacteria; order Pseudomonadales; family Marinomonadaceae; genus Marinomonas; species Marinomonas hwangdonensis. The sequence continues at coordinate 83,420 of NZ_RIZG01000003.1, forward strand.
TAATACCCTTTAAAGAAAATACAATGCATCAAACTTAGCGGTATTTGCCCTTTCATACAAGATGCTGGTTGTAGCAAAACGTAATCACTATGCTCTAGTACGTACTCGATCAACGGCTTTTTGCCACCCCTTATACAATTTATCGCCCGTGCCTTTTTCCATAGAGGGTTCAAAGCTCTTATCGGCTGTCCATAGCTGCTCGATTTCCTCTAAAGATTGAAATAGACCCACCTGCAATCCTGCTAAAAACGCCGCTCCTAATGCGGTTGTTTCTGTCACTAGGGGTCTTTCGACGGTTATTTCGAGCACATCACTCAAAAATTGCACCATGACGTCATTGATAACCATGCCACCATCTACCCGTAAAGAGCTAAACGTGGCGCCATCTTGTGCCATTGCGCCAACCAGATCTTTGGTTTGATAACACACTGAACGCAATCCCGCACTCACAATATCCGCCACACTGGTATCCCGTGTGAGCCCTATCATGGCTCCGCGTGCATCTGGGTCCCAATATGGCGCACCTAACCCAGTAAAAGCCGGCACAAGATACACAGAATCATCGTTTAGCGCTTGCTTCGCCAAACTTTGCGTTTCTTTGGCGTCCGAAAACAGCTTTAAGCCATCTCTTAACCATTGGATCGCTGCACCGGCCACAAAAATACTGCCTTCTAAGGCGTAGGTGACTTCACCCTTTAAGCGGTATCCCACGGTAGTAAGCATTTTATGGTCAGAGCGTATCGGTTTGTCACCCGTATTAAGAATCAGAAAGCAGCCCGTGCCATACGTACTTTTCACCATACCGGGTGCAAAACAAGCTTGGCCCACAAGGGCGGCTTGCTGATCACCTGCAATTCCGTTAACAGGAATTTCCGCGCCCAACCAAGACGCATCAATAACGCCAAAGTCAGCGCTACAGTCCATCACTTCCGGGAAAAGCACATCACCAATATCCAATAACGCAATCAGCTCATCGTCCCATTGCTGAGTATGAATATTAAACGCCATAGTACGTGCAGCATTCGTCGCATCTGTTTTGTGAGACTCTCCGTTGGTAAGACGCCACAACAAAAAGCTGTCTACCGTACCAAAAGCCAATCGTCCTGCTTTTGCTGTCTCACGAGCGCCTTCGACATTGTCTAAAATCCAACGAATTTTGGTGGCCGAAAAATAGGGGTCTATCAGTAATCCTGTTTTTTCTTGTACCTTTTCACTTAACCCTTGATCGCTCAGTGTTTGACAGTATTCGCTGGTGCGTCTGTCTTGCCAAACAATCGCATTATATACAGGCTTACCCGTCTCTGTGTCCCACAGTATGGTGGTCTCTCTTTGATTGGTAATACCTATGGTTGCTATCTCTTCAGCGCTGATCCCTGTATCCTTGAGGACCGATCGACACACAGACAAGGTAGACGTCCAAATATCTTCTGGGTCATGCTCTACCCAACCGTCATTTGGAAAAATCTGCGGAAACTCTTGTTGAGATTGCCCAACTCGAGTGCCTTTGGTATCGAATAAAATCGCCCGAGAACTGGTGGTGCCTTGATCGATAGCAAGAATATAATGCGTCATAGTGAATTCTCTTTGAAGTCACAGCCGCTCAAAAGTGGGCAGCCTATATTGTTGTTTTGTTTTTTTGAACATATACATTCGAATACGAATATTATGTATTTAAAACTAATATGCACATACTTAGCAAGTAGTAACCTTTTTTAGGGGAAGAAAAACCATGGGTCAACTCTCTCGAAAAGATAAGATGGTCGCCATAGTAAAAGAAAAGGGTTATGTGTCAATTGATGAACTAGCCAGTCAATTTGATGTGACACCACAAACCATACGCCGCGATATCAATGAGTTAGCGAAAGCCGACAAAATACGCCGCCACCATGGTGGCGCCAGCTTTGACTCCAGCACCACCAATGTCGCGTACGCCACAAGACAAATCATACAACTGCCTGCCAAAGAGCAAATTGCCAAGCGCATCGCGGCCGAAATCCCCAACAATGCGTCGCTGTTTATTAATATAGGCACCACAACCGAAACGGTGGCACGCCATTTACTCAATCACCAAGGGCTTCAGGTTATTACCAACAACTTAAATGTCGCCGCGATTTTAAGCGCCAAAGAAGACTTTACCGTGATTATCGCCGGTGGCACGGTACGATCTCGTGACGGTGGCGTCATGGGAGAAGCCACTATCGATTTTATTAATCAATTTCGTGTCGACTTTGGCATCATTGGTATCAGTGGCATAGACCCCAATGATGGCTCATTACTCGATTACGACTACCGTGAGGTTCGCGTTGCACAAAGCATTATCAGCAACTCTCGAACGGTGTTTCTTGCGGCCGACAGCGGCAAATTTGGGCGTAATGCCGTGGTTCGACTGGGCAATGTTACTCAAGTGGATCGACTGTTCACTGACTTACCCCCTCCTAAATCTATCATCAAATTAATGAAAGAAAACGAAGTACGATTAGAGCTTTGCACACCTAAGTAACCAAGATTAAAGCAAACACCTAACCCCCAAACTTCCCGCCCACGACGTACCCCGCTCTAACCTTACTTAGAGCGGCACGTTCAAATAATAGCCAAAAAATGCGCATTTCTTCACGTATTTGTGTTGTCATTCACCACACAGAGGTTTAGTATTGAAAAAAATGTTCACTTTCGAACAATCTATTTGCAATACTTTCGTGAGGCTTAACATGAATCCATCCCATTTTGACGTATTTATCGTTGGCGGCGGCATCAATGGTGCCGGTATTGCTGCCGATGCCGCAGGACGAGGCCTTAGCGTTGGTCTCTGTGAAATGGGGGATCTTGCACAAGCAACCTCGTCATCAAGCAGTAAATTGATCCACGGTGGCCTTCGCTATTTAGAACATTACGAATTTCGCCTTGTCAAAGAAGCACTGAACGAACGTGAAGTGTTGTTAAAGATTGCACCGCATCTTGTCACACCGATGCGCTTTCAGATGCCCCATCGCCCGCATCTCCGCCCTGCATGGTTAATTCGTATTGGTTTGTTCCTGTACGACAATTTGGGCAAACGCGAAACCTTGATGGGATCAAAAGGCGTTAAATACGGTGCCGACAGCCCGCTCAAAGAAGACATCAAACAAGGCTTTGAATACTCTGATTGCTGGGTTGACGACGCACGCCTAGTAGTTGCAAACGTCTTGAGCGCTCAGCGAGATGGAGCCGAAATATTTGCCAGAACACGTTGTGTTTCTGCAAAACGCTCTAATAACCAATGGGTTATAGGCTTAGAAGATCAACTTACCAAAGAAACTCGTGAGGTCACGGCAAAAGCCTTGGTCAATGCAGCAGGACCTTGGGTATCATCTTTTATCGAAACCAAGCTAGAACGCAAAGCGCCGTATGGCATTCGTATGATCAAAGGCAGCCACATAGTGGTGCCTAAGCTTTATCAGCATTCTAATTCTTTCATAATGCAGAATACCGACAAGCGGATCATTTTTGCGATTCCTTACCGCGAACATTATACCCTGTTAGGCACAACCGACATGGAATACAAGGGTGACCCTAAAGCGGTTGCCATTTCTGAAGAAGAAACCCAGTACATTTTGAAAGTGACGAACGATCACTTCAAAAAGACCCTAACGCCTGCCGATGTGATCTGGAGCTACTCTGGTGTCCGCCCCTTGCTGGAAGACGAGTCATCGGACCCGTCCGCTGTGACGAGGGACTATACGTTGCATGTGGAAGATCAGCAAAACAAGGCACCTCTGCTCAGTATTTTTGGTGGCAAAATCACTACGTACCGTAAATTGGCACTGTCTGCTATGACAAAATTAGAGCCGTATTTTGATAATTTGGCCGCGCCTTGGACGCACTCCAAGCCTTTACCCGGTGGCAATCTCGGTATGTCACTTGATGCGTTCGCCATGAAACTGCAACAGGACTATCCGTTTATCGGCGCGTCTTTGGCTCACCGCTTCGCCAACAGCTATGGCGACTTGTCCCATGCATTTCTGAAAAAAGCCAATTCAGAAAGCGACCTTGGGCAGCATTTTGGCAATCAGTTGTATCAACTGGAAGTCGATCACCTAATACACAATGAGTGGGCCCATTCAGCAGAAGACATATTATGGCGCCGCACTAAGCTTGGTCTTGAATTCACACCCGATCAGGTAAATGCACTAGACAGTTATGTGCAATCCCATATTCAGTAAGTCTTGTATCACCCTATGAGTCCTACCTTTTACCCACCTAGGCCATTGTCTAGGTGGGTTTTTTTTGGTCTACTTAAGCCCCTCTTAGCCCCACCCCAAGGAACCAGCACATCATGGACTTTGTATTTTACGATATCGCGCTTTGGGTATATGTTTTGCTCTTTGCGGCCGCTTTTTTAGCGGGCACCATTGATGCAATTGCCGGAGGGGGTGGCCTTATTACGGTGCCGGTTCTATTAGCAGCAGGTTTATCGCCAGCGGAAGCGCTGGCAACGAATAAGTTGCAAGGCTGCGCAGGCACAGTGTCAGCGTCTTATCATTTTATCAAAAAGGGCCAAGTCACACTGTCTGATATGTGGTTACCCATTGCCATGACCGCTATTGGGGCCGTTATTGGCACTTTGCTGGTGTCTTATTTAGACAGCAGCGTACTGCTTAAAGCCATTCCTATTATCTTAATTGCGGTGGCCATCTTTTTTTTCTTTTTACCGAAAATTCAGCCTTATATAGCAAGTCGATTAGCTCTCTCACATGTGCAGTTTGCCCTTATCATTGGCACTAGCATTGGCTTTTACGACGGGCTCATCGGCCCAGGCACTGGCGCCTTCTTTTCCACTGCGTATTTGTGTCTAATGGGAATGACGGTAGTTTCTGCCACGGCCCATACAAAAGTACTGAACGCCACCAGCAACCTCGCCTCTTTAGCCATGTTTGCTTTTGGCGGGCATTTGGTCTGGGCCCTGGGCATTGTAATGGGGATAGGTCAATGGTTTGGTGCGCAAATTGGCTCTCGCCTTGTCATCACAAAAGGGGCAAAACTTATTCGCCCCATGGTCATTATTATGTGCCTAGCCATGTCCGTTAAACTGCTGCTTGATAGCTCGGCTTAATACACATCACGCTTACAAGGCATGGGGCAATGTCAACGCATCTTGGGGCGAATGCCGAGAACATTCCTCTACTAGCCAAGCAAGCAGTTGTTGAACTGGCTCTCGCTGTCGCTGCATTTCAGGGCATGCAAATAAATAGGCGTGTCCTTCATCTAAGGTTTGTTCAAATGGCATCACCAACCTTCCTTGTTGAATGTCATCCATCACGAGCGGCGTTCGGCCCAAGGCGACGCCTTGTCCTGCAATAGCCGCCTGCACAGCCAAATCTCCTCGATTGAAACTGATACCGCGAGAAGGTTTGACATTTTTTGCGTTGACCCGTGACAGCCACTTCTCCCATTCTGCATAGGGGCTGGAAAAACGCCACTCGGAGTCGTCATTTAATAAGGGCACCTGAGCCAAATCACTTGGCTGACTGAGAGGCCTCTGCTGCAAAAAAGCAGGACTGCAAACGGGAAACACCTTGTCTTTCATGAGAGGAACAATGTGTCCTTTAGAGTGATGCACATGACTGTGGACAATCGCAACGTCGATCCGATCTCGCTGAAAATTCACTTCCCTATCATTGGCTTGAATTCTTAATTGTAAATCAGGATAGGCCTCTTGCAGGCTGCCAAGTCTTGGGATCAACCACTTGGTAGCAAAAGAAGGCATCACAGAGACGGTTAAAATATTGGACGTTTCGTCATCTTGTAATTCGGCGATGAGATCATTAATTTCACTAAAGCTATGATTGAGCTGTACGGCAAGACGGGCCCCTGCAACCGTTAATTCCAGTCGACGATGATAACGAATAAATAAGGTTAACCCTAAGCGCTCTTCTAACTGACGAATCTGTTGACTGACCGCGCCCTGAGTGAGGTGCATTTCTTGCGCCGCTTTGGTAAAGCTTAAATGTCGCGCGGCAATTGCGAAGGTACCTAAACCAGCCAAGGGTATTGATTTCATACAGTATACCTTTAAAAAACGCTCTGCCCTTTTAGAAGAGCTGAGCTACTGCAAAGACGCTTTGTTGAGGTGAAACATTTTGCACAATCTACGCACAGCCTTCTACAAAAAGGACGCCATGAGAATATTGGATTAGCTAAGCTAATTCAAGCGATCAATTTATATCGTTTGTCTATCAGATTCAAGCGAATAGAATATGTTTATCTCTTAGGTTGAACAGCGGCCTAATACCCCTCAATACAGCCTGGTCTGTATTGACTCTAGAGCATGTCCCCACAGTCATGTTGTAGAGGAATACCAACATTCCCCACAGAATGGTGTTATTCACAACTGCTAGTTACTTTTGTAGGCCGAACGTTTGTTCGGCCTTTTTTTTGGCTTGGTATCAACACACCCTCACAATAGACCCTTCTTATCGCTAACCAAAAAAAAACGGCGACCCAAGGGTCGCCGCTAACGAACACACAAAGTGTGTCTGATCATTGATGGGTTATGCTGCTTTGCCCTCAAGCAACTCAGCACAATTAAAATTTGCTTGTGCAAGTTTCTCCATTAGGCGAACAACCTGACAGCTGTAGCCGTATTCGTTGTCGTACCAAACATAGAGAGTCGCTTGATTGCCGCGCACCTTGGTAGATAAAGAGTCAAGTATGCCCGCTTGCTCAGAACCGATAAAGTCGGAACTAACCGCATCGGCTTCTTCACTATAACCAATTTGTCCTGTTAGCTCAGCGCTGTTAGACGCCGCTTTCAGTAATTGATTGATGTCTTCTACCGAGGTCGCTGTCTTTAAAGTCAGACTTAATACCGCAATTGACACATTGATCACTGGAACACGAATGGCGCTGCCGCTTAACTTTCCTTCAAGAGAAGGAATGGCTTTAGACACCGCTTTAGCCGCGCCAGTTTCTGTCATTACCATGTTCATACCAGCCGCTCGCCCACGACGATCGCCTTTATGAATGTTATCGATTAGGTTCTGATCGTTTGTGTAAGCGTGAACGGTTTCAACATGACCAGACTCAATACCAAACTTGTCTTCTAAAACAGATAAAATGGGGGTGATCGCATTAGTGGTGCAAGACGCCGCAGATACGATGCGATCTGCATCTGTCACATCTTTATCATTGACACCGAAAACGACGTTTTTCATTTCTTTACCCGGCGCAGTCAGTACGACACGTTCGATACCTGGACGATTCAAGTGAACACTCAAACCATCGTGATCACGCCAACGGCCCGTGTTATCCACAAGCAAGGCGTTGTTGATACCATGTGCTTGATAATCTACGTCTGCAGGGTCAGAAGCGTAGATGACTTTCACACTAGCACCATTAATGATCAGGGCCTGATTCTCTTCATCCACTTTTACTAAGCCATCGTAAATGCCATGCACAGAATCGTATTTGAGCAAACTAGCGCGTTTGGCTAAATCATTATCGCACGCTTTGCGCACAACAATCGCCGCCAAGCTCATACCTGGCGTCGTGTGGCCTAGTGCACACATGCGGCGTGTTAGCAAACGACCAATGCGGCCAAAACCATACAGTACCACGGGAGTTTCAGAGCCATCGTTTGATTGAGTCGCTAGCACAGAAGCCACGTCCGCTTCCGCAATAAGAGACTCTAACTCAATCACGGTGTGCGCCGTGTCACTGGCTAATACTTGCTCTAACACTTGATACACTTGAGCAAGATCTAATTCAGGATGCTGATCGAACGCTGTCATCAAACCAGTCACTGAGTCTGCCATTAAAGTATTGCCTGCCAACTGAACTTTGACGGCTTTTTCTCGACCCAGTTTGCCTAAAAGAGGAATCATAGATTCTGCTTGCGAAAGTGTTTGTAACCAAGTGCTTGTCATTTTCTGCCCCCGAAAAAAGACGCTGTTTATATCAATGTGAGCGCAGTCTAACGGCAGATTGAGACAAAAACAAATTGTAAGAAGGCAACAGAAAACCTTTAAAATCTGATATTTAGTGGGTTTTTTTATGGAAATAACGAGATATTCATAAAGGTATAGAAAGTTTACTACATATGCTTAAAAGGAACGTATTTAACCGCCACCTCAAGCCCAGAATGTTGTTATTTGGCAACAAATATTGACATGAAATTTCATGAATTTATTTTATAAATGCCTTTTTCTCTCTGCTAATACCCCTAAAAAGCAGAAGCAAGAGACCACTAACAAGGGGCGATAAACGAACTCGACTTGAGTGATTCCCCAATACACGAGAGGCTGAGTCCAAAATGTCAGCAACCCATAACCAAAAGTACACATCAGGATAAAGGCCATCACACGAGCCACAAACACCCAAGAAGACACTAGACGCTTCAAGAAGGCGTTCACTTTATCCCCATAAATAACCAAACAAGTGGCGACCAAGGCTAGAGCAATATCCTGAAGATGCGGTTGAATAAAATGGGCTAAGCGAAGATTTAGCTCAAGGAGTAACGTCATGCAGTTATCACCTTCATCAAAACACGGCTAACGACTTTTCCGAGACAGGGCCTCAACATCAATCCGTCCGGAATTACGGGCGCTCTTCTTAGGCTGCAGATCAACATACAATATGGATACGTCATAGGTGGTGTTACGAAAATCAATTTCTGTACCGTCATCAAATAGCCATTTCGATCGACCAATTCCCTTGTTCAAAAAACCTTCGCTGGGCGCACCGTATTTGTTAAAAAAAACATCACCGATCGCCTTACGCTTTTCATTGCTTTGGATTACCCCGGTTAACAGGGCCTGCCTGACATAGCCTGAAGGATTCGTATAAAGAGTAGCATTGGTGATACCTAGTATGCCTTCAGGCCCTAAACCGTAACTCACAATACCTTCCTTGTAAGTCGGATAGCTTTGCAATCCCATGTTTTTTAAGTGTTGTGCTAGATCAACCAATTTCAGATCATTAAACGACAATCCGAACAATTCCGCGGCATTAGCCGTGGGCAAAACAGCGCTGTTTGCGCTATTAGCAAGCGCTTGATTAACCGGCGCTATAACCAATGCTAAGACCACATAAACCAACATGGTTTTTCTACGCATTTGTCTTCCCTGTGAGATTTCTGATGGAGTTCGTCGGGCAAAATTAGCCGAACTTGATATATAATACAACACAATAAGCGCTTTTGATTCAGAGCGCTCACAAACTTTATATACCGAGGTAATACATGGCTCTTGTTATCGGCATTACAGGCGTTTCTGGCAGTGGAAAAAGTCGACTTTGCTCTCTTCTGGCTGAAGGTCACGGAGACAAAATTTCTGTGCTATGCCAAGACAGCTTCTACAACGGCTGTGGCAACATTGACCCTGACGTTTACAATTTTGACGACCTAAGCTCTCTTGATCTAGAGAGTTTGACTTTGGCCATTCATAACTGCAAAAACCGTCAGCAACCCAATGAGATTCCGGTTTACGACCATGCCCAACACAAACGAATAGGCTATCGTGATTTAGAGCCAACTCACGTTGTGCTAGTCGAAGGTCATATGATGTTTCAAGACCCCAATATTCGTGACGCCGTCGACTATTTATTGTATGTGGACACCGATATGGACATCGCTATTGTACGACGCCTAAAGCGCGACATTGCAGAACGTGGGCGAGATGTTAATGAAGTCACCAGTCGTTATATGCGACACGTTCGAAAGGCCTCACTTAAAACCATCGACATTCGTAGCAAAGCTGACTTTATCATTCCTAATAACAAAAGCTTTACCAACGCGGCCAGCTTGCTGCGCAGCTACATAGAATACTTGCTAAAAGAAAAAGGCGCCAAATAGGCGCCGTTTTCTTTTTAGAACATAACAGAGGTGTAAAACGATGTTTCACACCTGGCTTAAAAGCCCAACTTACTTCTTAATGTCGTCGAAAAAACGCTTCACACCATCAAACCAGCTTTTCTGTTTTGGCGAGTGATCAGACCCCTCGCCCATACTTTCTGCGAACTCAGTGAGTAACTCTTTTTGACGTGTTGTTAAGTTTACCGGTGTCTCTATGACCGCTTTACAGATCAAATCACCCACTGGACCACCGCGCACAGGCTTAACGCCTTTACTGCGTAAACGGAACAACTTACCAGACTGACACTCAGCAGTGACTTTTAAACGCACACGCCCGTCCAGTGTTGGCACATCGATTTCACCACCTAATGCCGCCGTGGTAAAACTAATGGGCACTTCGCAGTATAGATTGGCGCCATCGCGTTCAAAAATACGATGGGGTTTAACTGAGACTTGCACAAACAAATCACCTGCAGGACCGCCGTGCGTGCCCGCCTCACCTTCACCAGAAAGACGAATGCGATCACCCGTATCAACGCCCGCTGGAATTTTCACATTAAGGGTTTTGTACTCTTGTACTCGACCTTGGCCATGACAATCATGACAAGGATCCGAAATCACCTGACCGGCTCCGTGACATTCTGGACAGGCTTGTTGTACCGAGAAGAAGCCTTGAGACATGCGTACTTGACCTGCGCCACCACAAGTACCACAAGTTTTTGGTGACGAGCCTTTTTTGGATCCAGAACCGTCACACGTTTTACAATGCACTAACGTTGGGATACGAATTTTTTCTTCACAACCCCACACAGCTTGCTCAAGATCTAACTCAAGCGTGTAACGCAAGTCAGAACCACGGCGCGTGCGACTTTGACCGCCACCACCACCGCCAAAAATATCACCAAATACATCACCAAAAATATCACTAAAACCACCCGCTCCAGCGCCGCCGCCATAGCCACCGGCCTGACCATTGACGCCGTCATGACCAAAGCGATCATAAGCTGCGCGCTTGTCGTCAGAAGACAAAATCTCATAAGCCTCAGCCAACTCTTTGAATTTTTCGAGGGCTTCTGGGTTATCTGGGTTTTTATCTGGGTGGTACTTATTCGCTAAAGAACGATAAGCTTTTTTTATGTCTTTCTTATCCGCGCCTTTGGCTACCCCAAGAACGTCGTAATAGTCTCTTTTGCTCATCGCAGCAATTCCTGAATTAAAAAGCCTGAATTAAAAAGTCATCAATAAAACGTATTGCAAATAGCAAAGCACGGTCCTAAAACCGTGCTCGCTGTGACCTCCAAAAGAGGTAAAGTACGTACTTAATGCTTATTTCTTGTCGTCTTTTACTTCTTCGAATTCAGCATCAACGGCATCGTCTTGCTTTTTAGCTTGCTCGCCTTCGCCTGCTGATTGCTCAGCCGCTTCAGCATCGGCATACATCTTCTGAGCCAAAGAGCCAGACGCTTGAGTCAACGCATTGGTTTTCTCTTCGATTTTCTCTTTGTCATTAGATGTTAGCGCTTCTTCAAGCTCAGTAATGGCTGTTTCAATCGCTTCTTTTTCTTCTGCTGTTGCTTTATCGCCAGCGTCAGTCAAAGTTTTACGAGTTGCGTGAATCATACCGTCCGCTGTATTACGAGCTTGAACCAGCTCTTCAAACTTACGGTCTTCTTCCGCATTCGCTTCAGCGTCTTGAACCATTTTTTCAACTTCCTCATCACTCAAACCAGAAGACGATTTGATAACGATAGACTGTTCTTTACCAGTCGCTTTGTCTTTCGCAGACACGCTCAAAATACCGTTGGCATCAATATCGAAGCTTACTTCGATTTGTGGCACACCACGTGGAGCAGGTGGAATGTCAGCCAAGTCGAAACGACCTAGAGATTTGTTCTGAGACGCTTGTTTACGCTCACCCTGCAATGCGTGAATGGTTACCGCATTTTGGTTGTCTTCCGCTGTAGAGAAAGTCTGAGATTTCTTAGTAGGAATCGTCGTGTTTTTCTCGATCAATGCCGTCATGACACCACCCATAGTCTCAATACCTAGAGACAGTGGTGTAACGTCTAGAAGAAGAACGTCTTTCACATCACCAGAAAGAACCGCACCTTGGATAGACGCGCCGATGGCAACCGCTTCATCTGGGTTCACGTCTTTACGTGGCTCTTTACCGAAGAATTCCGTTACTTTCGCTTGTACTAGTGGCATACGAGTCTGACCACCGACCAAGATAACTTCGTCGATATCAGAAGCAGTCAAATCAGCATCTTTCAATGCTTGACGGCAAGGCTCAAGAGATTTCAATACTAGCTCTTCAACCAAAGACTCCAACTTAGAACGAGTCAATTTTACGTTCAAGTGTTTAGGGCCAGTCGCATCTGCAGTGATGTAAGGCAAGTTAACTTCTGTTTGAGAAGAAGAAGACAACTCAACTTTCGCTTTCTCACCGGCTTCTTTCAAACGTTGTAGCGCTAGTGGATCGTTGTGTAGATCGATACCAGATGTTTTCTTGAACTCTGCAGCCAAGTATTCGATAACACGCATATCGAAATCTTCACCACCTAGGAAAGTATCACCATTTGTAGACAATACTTCGAATTGTTTCTCGCCATCTACGTCAGCGATTTCGATGATAGAGATATCGAATGTACCACCACCAAGGTCATAAACCGCGATAGTAGAGTCGCCAGAGCTCTTGTCTAGGCCATAAGCCAAGGCAGCCGCTGTTGGCTCGTTGATAATACGTTTCACTTCTAGACCAGCGATTTTACCAGCATCTTTCGTTGCTTGACGCTGAGAGTCGTTGAAGTAAGCAGGAACAGTGATAACCGCTTCTGTCACTTTCTCGCCTAGGTAGTCTTCTGCTGTTTTCTTCATTTTCTTAAGAACTTCAGCAGAGATTTGTGGTGGCGCTTTCTTATCGCCTTTTACTTCTACCCACGCATCGCCGTTATCTGCAGCAATAATTTTGTAAGGCACCATAGAGATGTCTTTTTGAACGACGTCGTCCTTAAATTTACGACCGATCAAACGCTTAACCGCATACAAAGTATTTGTTGGGTTAGTCACTGCTTGACGTTTTGCAGATTGACCTACCAAGACTTCGCCATCTTCGGAAAATGCGACGATGGAAGGAGTGGTGCGATCGCCTTCAGCGTTTTCAATAACGCGAGCTTTTTCGCCATCCAATACGGCAACACAAGAGTTCGTTGTACCTAAGTCAATACCAATGATTCTACCCATGGTTTGTATCTCCAATAAATTCGTTTATGACGATGATAATTCTGTATTTGGGTACGCTTAAAAGTATTTCAAGCGTCCAGTGTCAAAAAAATGACAGTAATTTTTAAGCCGCGCTGGAAACAACGACCATTGCTGGGCGCAATAAGCGACCATTAATGGTGTAACCCTTCTGCACAACATCCATAACGGTGTTCGCTTCTAATTCAGGGTTTGGCACCATAGTGATGGCTTGATGCAGCTCTGGGTTAAACGGTTCACCATGGGGATCCACTACTTTCACTTCAAAGCGAGCCAACGTCTCAAGCAAATCTTTTAACGTCAGTTCAACACCTTCACGCACAGGATCAGACTCACCCGTGTCTGGTGCAGAAGCCAACGCTCTTTCAAGATTGTCAGCAACGTTCACAACCGATTTAGCAAACTTTTCTAAACCAAACTTGTGTGCTTTCTCGACATCTTGTTCTGCACGACGACGTACGTTTTGCGCGTCGGCATGGGCGCGGAGTGCCGCTTCTTTATACTGAGCGACTTCTTCTAGCGCTTTTGCAAGCTCATCATTCTCAGTGACTTCTTCTAATAGATCAGCTTCTGGCTCTAAAAGTTCTTCAACTGCTTCGTTCTGCGTTTCGCTTTTCAAAACTTGCTCCGCGTCTAGATTAGGATTTTTTTGCTGCTCACTCATTCTTCAACTCCAAATGACAGAAACATTTTTTTGTCTGTGACTGTTATATGGGGACAGGTTTGCGCCTTTCAACACTAAAGCCGCATTAAATTTATGGGAATAAATTCGCTGTACAGGGCTTGTCAAAAAACAACCAAGTACTGTATAAATAACCATATAAATATTATCCTTTTCGGAGTCTTCTATGCTGACCAGCATCGCTATTTCCAATTTCGCCATTGTCGAATCTCTTGAATTAGAGTTCAAAACAGGCATGACGGTCATTTCTGGTGAAACCGGTGCCGGCAAATCCATCATGGTGGATGCCCTGTCGCTTTGTTTGGGGGATCGCACCGACGCAGCGGTGGTCAGACATGGAGAGAAAAAAGCCGATATCAGCGCCAGCTTTGACATTCAGGCGTACCCGCATGTACAAAAATGGCTAGAAGAGCGAGATCTAGAACGTGACCAACATTGTATTTTACGTCGCGTTGTCAGCAAGGAAGGACGCTCCAAAGCCTACATTAATGGTCGGCCTTGTACGTTAAACGATCTGAAAGAAGTCGGCAGCCAACTGGTGGATATCCATGGACAACATGAGCATCAGTCCCTACTAAAAAAGAACGCCCAAAGACAACAATTGGATGAATACGGCCAACTGACGGATTTGAGTAAAAAAGTCAGTCAGCAGTATTCTGTCTGGCGTCAGCTCAAAGAAGCGTTAAACGCACAACTCAACCGCTCTTCAGAACAAGACGCTAAAATTCAACTATTGTCATACCAAGCCCAAGAGCTGCAGCAACTTGACTTGAAAGAAGGCGAAATCGAAGAATTAGAGAACGAACAAGCTTTTTTGTCTAATATTGCCGACTCTCAGTTTAAAGCTTACCAAGCCAGTAGCATTCTCATCGACAGTGATGAAGGCAATATTTGCTCTTTATTGCACCAAGCCATCAATAGTGCCAGCCAAATTCGCCCAGCAACCAAAGAATTGGAAAATGCCTTAGAAATGATGAACGTTGCGCTTATTCAGGCTCAAGAAGCCGCGGACAGCCTACACCATTATCAAGACACCCTAGAACAAAACCCACAGCGCCTGTCTGATGTAGAGCAGCGCCTATCCGATATTTACGATACCGCACGCAAACATCGAACTCTGCCAGAAGGATTACTTTTTTTACGCGAGAGTGTTGAAGCAGAACTGAATAGTTTGCAAGGGCAAGAAGAAGGCATTGAGTCATTAAAAGAGAAGGAAGAACAGGCGTATGAAAGCCTAACCGCACTTGCTACAACCTTGACGGAAAAGCGCATTATTGCCAAAGACGAACTTGCCCAAAAGGTCGAGGAACAAATTCATGGCTTGGGGATGCCTCATGCACGCTTTTTTATTCAGTGCCAACCACTCAATCAAGTCTCTGCAAATGGCTTTGAAGACATTGAATACATGATAGCGTCTAACCCAGGCCAACCAGCACAACCACTGCGCAAAGTCGCTTCAGGGGGCGAATTGTCACGCATCAGCCTGGGCATTCAAGTCGTGACAGCCCATACGTCTATTATCCCAACTCTGGTGTTTGATGAAGTCGACGTAGGCATCAGTGGCGGTATCGCCGAAGTCGTCGGACGTATGTTGAGATCAGTAGGCAAACGCGGACAAGTTTTCTGCGTGACACACTTGGCTCAGGTCGCGGCGCAAGGCAACCAACACCTTCGTGTTAGCAAGCGTGTGGAATATGACGCGACATCGTCACAAGTCGAATTGCTTAAAGATCAGGACAGAACACACGAAATTGCCCGCTTATTAGGCGGATTAGAGCTCACCGATCAAACCCTTGCCCACGCGCAAGAGATGTTAGGGAATGTGCAACTGCAATAAACAAAAAGGGGTTAAACTCGTGGTTTACCCCCTTTTTTCAAGGTTAGCATCAGTAAGCTATCCAGCATCCAAATTTATTTCTTTTTTGGGCGCACGTAGATGATCAAGCTATGATCTTCAATTTCAAAACCGTGCTCATCTGCGATTTCACGCTGACGCTTCTCGATAATAGGATCAACAAATTCAATGACCTTACCACTGTCCAAACAAATCATGTGGTCGTGATGATCACCTCGAGCCAGTTCAAACACTGCGGTACCTGCCTCAAAATGATGGCGCTCTACCAAACCAGCCGTTTCAAACTGAGTAAGCACTCGATACACGGTGGCTAAGCCGACATCTTCACCTTGATCGAGCAGTGTACGATAGACGTCATCTGCACTCATGTGACGATCGCCTGCACCTTCAAGAATTTGTAAAATTTTTACTCTAGGTAAGGTTACCTTAAGTCCCGCTTTCTTTAGCTCTTGATTTTCGCTAGTCATGAGTCATTCTCTATTCGATCTTGTTGATAATTACTTTATCATTAGCACACCAGAGTAAGGATAATACAAATGAAAAAATCAGTTTTAGTACTATTCGCTGCGCTTTCTTTGAGCGCTTGCGGTTTGTTTCCACCCCCTTACAAGGTTCCAGTAACACAAGGAAACCTAATAACGGAGGAACAAAGATCACAGCTGCAAATTGGCATGTCTGAATCTCAGGTCACTTTTTTACTCGGCACTCCGTTGTTAAGGGATACATTTAAGCCAAATGAGTGGCATTACATGTACACCTCTCGTTACGCTGACGCCGACACCAAACAAAGTGAAGCGGAGGATCTCGTACTCATTTTCAATAACGGCACTTTAACACAAATCACAAACAACTAACCTTTAGATGTTTTCGCTGCACGGTTGGCTCTAGCTTGCTTAGGGTCAACCTTCAGTTCGCGATACAACTCCACTCGCTCACCTTCTTTTAAGGTTTGTTCTTCCGCATTGCGAACGGCTTTACCAAAAATCCCCACTTTGACCGTTTCTACGTCGACATCCGGAAAAAATACGTTAATATTAGAAAGACGCACTGCCTCTCGGACTGTGCAACTGTCTTCTACATCTAACGCAATAATTTTCTGCTTTTCCGGCAGTGCATAAGCCACTTCTACTCTCATATTATTCACCGTAAACCACTTTGGCACGCTTACTAAAAGAATCCACCATGGTGTTCGCAATTTGACTAAACACACCGCCGAAAGCAAATTTCAGCATTCCACTTAGCTCAAAACGAATATTCAACATGATTTTACAACTGGTTGGTGATGTCTCAGTAAAAGTCCACACGCCATGCAGACTTTTGAAAGGTCCTTTAACCAAAGTCATTTCAATCCGGCTGAATTCTTCTAGAAAATTCCTGGTGGTAAAAGACTGTCTAACGGGTCCCTTACCCACTTCTAATGACGCCACAATCTCGGTGGGCGTGCTTGAAATCAATGATGCCCCTAAACATCCCGGTAAAAACTCAGGATACCCATCAATATCATTGACCAAGGCAAACATCTGTTCGCAACTGTAATTAACATGAGCAAACCGCTCTATATGACTCAAACTACACTCCTATCCAGCCAGCAAGAGTAATCACTATCATTGCCGGAATACTGATGTATTTCAATGTGGTGTACCACCATTGAAAATGATTACTTTGTTTCGTGATCATTTCGTTCTGCAACATAGAACGTGGGACAACCCATGCTACTAAAATGGACAACAGAATGGCACCAAGCGGCAATAAAATGAGTGAGGTCAGACCATCTAAAAGCTCAAACACATTCAGTCCAAAAATCAGCACCATATCCCAATTGTTAAACGACAGGAGCACAGCAACACCCATCAACCAAGCCGCCCCCCCCATTAACAAGGCCGCTTTAAACCGAGCAATGTAAAACCTTTCATGCAACCAAGCCACGAACAATTCTAACATAGGGATGGCTGAGGTCAGCGCCGCAACCACTAACAACAAAAAGAAAACCCCAGCAAACACCTGTCCACCCAATAAGCCACCAAAAATAATGGGCAAGGACACAAAGGTCAAACTGGGACCGGCTTCGACATCGATTTGCGTCGCAAACACCAAAGGAAAAATCACCAAGCCAGCAAGAATGGCCACCGTTAAATCCACCGTCACAACAATACTGCACGCTCGAGCAATCGACATGCGCTTACTCATGTAAGCACCGTAGGCAAACATCGCCCCCATGCCAACACTTAAACTAAACAACGCTAACCCTATTGCCGCCAAAAACACATCAAAGGTGACATCCTGCCAAGACCAACGAAACATAAAGTCAAAGGCTTCACGAGCATTGCCAATCACCATGGAATAAGACGCCAACAACAGCAAGGTAACGATTAAAGCAGGAAGCAGAATTTTAACAATGGCAGACAAACCTCGTGTGACATCTTGCCCCACGGAAATGACCACAAGCCCCATAAAAACAGAATGCCATAGCAACATCTCTGTGGGTGACGCCAACAAGGCGTTGAACATATCCAGCGCCCCAGCTTGCGAAATTTCGTGAAAACTACCGGTAACCGCACGTTCCAAGTATGCCATCGCCCAACCTGCGATCACACTGTAAAACGTTAAAATAAGAAAACCTGTTATACCTGCCAGCCAAGGAACAAATACCCACAGAGGATGCACAATATGCCGTTCACTTAGATCATTGACGGTATCGATCGGATTAGAGCGCACCGTTCGGCCTAGCGCCACTTCTGCCATTAATACCGGCAAACCGACCAATATAAGACACAAACAATAAATAATTAAAAACGCCCCGCCGCCATTCTGACCAAGCACATAAGGAAACTTCCAAATATTGCCCAAACCCACAGCGGCCCCGCTAGCCGCAAAAATAAATATCCATGGGCTTGACCAGATACCTTGTAAACAACGACTTTCAGGCATAAATTTAGGCTCTAAGTACAATATCGGTATTTTAAAGGATAGATACAAAACACGAACATCTGCAACGCATACAACATCTAGCCAGATTAATTTGATTTTCAGGTGTGAATTTTCTTACATTACGGCATATACCTCAAGAAAAGCATAGGTTTTTGCCGCTTTCGATCGTATAATTTTCAACTATGAGTAAAGTAAAGAAAAAATCCAGCAGTACAGGCACCATCGCGCTTAATAAACGTGCAAAATATGACTACTTTGTTGACCAGAAGTTCGAAGCCGGGCTTGTATTATCTGGTTGGGAAGTAAAAAGTTTACGCGAAGGTAAAGCCCAATTAGTCGATGCATTTGTCATCATTCACCAGAACGAAGCATGGCTCGTCGGTGCGCGTATTACGCCACTGCTGAGTGCCTCTACGCACGTTGTCTGTGAGCCCATGCGTCAACGCAAACTCCTATTAAATCGCAAAGAACTTGAGCGCATTATTCAAGTCACCGAGCAAAAAGGCAAAACCTGTGCGGCCATGGCGCTCTACTGGAAAGGCAACAAGATCAAATGCGAAGTCGCCTTGGTAACCGGTAAAAAAGAACACGACAAACGTGATACCGAGCGAGATCGTGATTGGTCAAGAGATAAAGAACGATTAATGAAACACAGTGCTTAACATGTCATCTGCACAGACACTAATTAAATAGTTTATGGATATGAACAAATTAAGCATATCAGCGTTATCTCTAGCGTAAGCACATTGTTTGCGATAGACTAGCGTTACTTTTTGGGGGCGACATGGTTTCGACGTCGGTTACAAACCCAAAGGTGCATGTCGAGAGTGATGCGTGATCTCGTAAATCCCCCGCATCAATTTTATAGTCGCAAACGACGAAAACTACGCTTTAGCAGCCTAAACCGCTGCTAGTGTGCTGCCCTCAGGTTGCTTGTAGCCAGAGATTCTGCAGTATCATAAATTACAAGATGCTAACTGATGCCCCGCCTAGGGATAAGGTTATAAGATTAAGTAGGCTCGCCATTAACACCCTGTCCTTCGGGCGGTTCGTGGTCAAATAATTGAAGTGACTATGCATGTAGAGCCGATGGCAGAGGACTGACGGACGGGGGTTCGACCCCCCCCGCCTCCACCAATTAAAGGCTTGATTTTAAAGGGGTTTGCACTTTTTAAAATGAAGTCGACTCACAAACGACACAGTGTTTGTGAGTCATATAAAAAACCACCTCCGGGTGGTTTTTTATTGTCTAAAGCTCACCGACTTAGGATTTCTAACCCTAAAATAAAACTTAAGCTATTATGGCGCTTAAGCTAATAGGTTATGATTATTTATCTTCATTTGTCTACCTATAAAACCAAATCGCATTAACAAGCGCCTTTTTATACAAAATTAGTTTCATCTTTTGATTTTCTTTCTGCGTATGCATCTATACTGCATATAAGCCACTTTATTTGGGCGTGGCTGTATCAGGAATTTTTCCAAATCCATTACGCTTTTTGTAAAGCAAAGGGGGAATCCATGATCAATCATGTTTGGGGTCTTATTCATCATCCAGATAAAGAATGGCGCGCGATTAATGAAGAACACGAATCCGTCAGCCATATGTATTATCACCATGTACTTTGGATGGCGGCCATTCCTGTGGTCAGTACTTTTATTGGTACAACACAGTTTGGCTGGACGTTTGGAGGCGAAGCCGCGATAAAAGTGTCTTACGCTGACGGCCTTGGCCTTGGTTTAATGTTTTATGCACTCATTTTGGTGGCCGTGGCTTTGGTAGGGAGCCTCATTCATTGGATGGCTCGTAACCATCCAGAACGTCCACCCCGCCAAGAATGTATCGTGTTTGCGGGATATATTGCTACCCCCATGTTTTTGAGTGGTTTGGTGGCGGTTTATCCGATGATTTGGTTATGCTTATTGGCGGTCGTTGTTGGGGTCGCTTACACAGGGTATTTAATGTACCGCGGCATCCCCAGCTTCTTAGGCATTAATAATAAGCAAGGGTTCATCTTATCCAGCACGACGCTGGGGGTAGGCATTTTAATACTTGAAGCACTGTTAGCTGCGGTGGTTCTGCTATGGAGTCTGGGCTCTGACCACAGTATTGTATGGTCTTTCTTTAGCTAAGAAACGCATTTAATAGCTCGCAATATGGGCAAAATTGATAAATGATTTTTGATCAATGACTTATCTCTGTACAAATAGGATGCACATTTTAAAACCCGTCGTTTCACGACGGGTTTTTCATTCTTTATTTTGTTTTCCAACATTGTGTCGCTTCACTATGATAGAAATAGTCGATATACATCAATCTTTATAACAATAGTTAATGACTTCCCCTGGTAACCGATGCCAACCGCTAGGCGCTATGAGTATAATGTTTTCCATAATTATTCAGTAAATATGCGTTTGGCAGAGGGTGGTAGATGTTCTTTTCTTCAACATTAAAACAACAAATTTCAACATTGGAACAACACATCGAGCAAGAGAAAACCGCGCACAAAGTGCAACTGTCTCGACTAGAAGAGCAAGTCAATCAGTTAAAAGCTGAAGCGGCTATGCAGGAGAATCACCACCAAGGAGGACAAGAACTCATACGCTTTCAGCTACGTGGCGGTGACATGTTAAATTCCATCCGTTTTGGTTTGGCCGACAGCGCAGAAAGCTTGATTAAGGAGCGCCAAGAGCTGAAGCAATTGGACACCATGTTCAGTCATACACGAGAAGCGTTAGCTCGTTTAAGTGATCGTGCCACCCTAATTAATCAACAAGCCAGTTCAAGTATGGAAGCCGCCCATGTACTGGACAAAACCGCCAATAGCATCAGCCAACTGGTGTCCAGTATCCAAGAAATATCAGATCAAACCAATTTATTGGCCCTAAACGCTGCTATAGAAGCCGCTCGTGCAGGCTCAGCTGGACGTGGCTTTGCCGTCGTTGCGGATGAAGTTCGTAACCTTGCAAGCAAGACTCACTCTGCCAGTGAACAAGTTGAAAACCTCGTTCGCCAAGTAATTAACCAGACTGAACAAATTAAGTCGATGGTTGATCAAAACCAACAGAGTGCAGCCGAGGTCGCGACCTCGTCTTCTCAAATTGATGCCGTGGTTGAAAACGTGATTGAGCGATCTGACCATATGCAACAAGTTATCAAAACCGCTGCCACGCACTCGTTTTTGAATACTGTCAAGCTGGATCACGCGGTTTGGAAAAACGATGTGTATAATCGTATCGATAAAAAGAAATTCAATGAAGAGGTCAACAAACACACAGAGTGCCGACTTGGAAATTGGTATTACAAAGGTTATGGACATAAGCATTACCAACAATCAAAAAGTTTTAGAGCGATAGAAAAGCCTCATCAGGCAGTGCACGACTCTGGCCGAGCGGCATTAAAAGCGGCCGCAGCTGGAAACACAGAAGAAATGCTGCACATGTTAGACAAAATGGAGGTAGCGAGCTTAGAAGTGGTGGTGAATATTGAAACCTTGATGGCCGAGGTTTCTCACGCATCCTAGTTTCTTAGTGGTATGATCCGTACTGTGAGGCACAGAAAAACACAGCACTCACACAAATGAGCCGTTCAGGGAACTTTTTCTCTTAACGGTTCTCTTATGTTTGCGTAGCTGAAATATTTCATGCTATTGATTAGGTTAATAAAAGATTGCGCTCGCTGCATCTAATTACATAAACATGTGCGAGTCTCAACTGTAAAAAGACGACTAGGAAGACCTCCATGCTGACACAGTTCCTTAGTAATTTATTACCGCTAACAACAAGGGAGCTTTCACCTTGAACTCACTCATTTGGTTGCCGTTTCTTCCTCTATTAGGAACCTTGGTCCCGCTCCTATCTGCTCATCTTAGCCGAACAGCCTGTGCTTTTCTGACGGCAGCGCTACCCGCTTTGACGTTGCTTTTGGTTCTGTCACATGCTGGCGACATTTTCCAAGGTGAGCGCTTCCATGCTGTCATCCCTTGGATTCCGGCTATCGGGCTGGATCTTGCGTTTCGACTAGACGGGTTGGCTATGCTATTTGCCATCTTAATTTTAGGCATCGGCTTGCTGGTTATCCTGTATGCGCGGTATTACTTGTCAGCGAAAGATTCAATAGGTAAGTTCTACGCATACTTGATCTTGTTTATGTTTGCCATGTTAGGCGTAGTATTGTCCGACAACCTGATTCAGTTATGGTTTTTCTGGGAATTAACCAGTATCAGTTCTTTTCTACTCATCAGCTTTTGGGGACACAAAACCGAAGCTAGAAAAGGCGCTAGAATGGCGCTCACCGTCACGGGTGCTGGCGGTTTGGCTTTACTGGCTGGTCTATTAATCCTAGGAAACACCGTCGGCAGCTTTAGTTTACAAGACGTTCTAGACAACGGCGATCTTATTAAAGCTAGCGCCAACTATCCTATTATTGTTGTCCTAGTCTTGCTTGGTGCTTTCACTAAATCAGCACAATTTCCATTTCACTTTTGGTTGCCAAATGCTATGGCGGCACCCACACCAGTGAGTGCTTATCTCCATTCCGCTACCATGGTAAAAGCGGGTATCTTCTTAATGGCGCGCTTTTACCCCGCGTTAGCTGATACGAATCTATGGTTTCTTATTGTTAGCTTAACAGGACTAATTACCTTCCTTGTTGGCGCTTATATCGCGCTTTTTCAACATGACTTAAAAGGGCTACTCGCCAACTCAACTATCAGTCATTTGGGGTTGATTACTCTGCTATTAGGTATGGGCACTGACTTAGCGGCGGTTGCGGCCATTTTTCATATTATTAACCACGCTATTTTTAAAGCCTCGCTGTTTATGGCCGCTGGCATCATTGATCATGAATCCGGCTCTCGAGATATGCGTAATTTAAACGGCTTATGGAAGTACATGCCGTACACTGCGACATTAGCCATGGTGGCCTCAGCTTCTATGGCCGGCGTTCCTCTCATGAATGGTTTCTTGTCTAAGGAGATGTTCTTTACTGAGACCTTACACCAAGCGTCTTTAGGGTCTCTATCTTGGTTTATTCCCGTTCTAGCAACACTGGGCGGTGTCTTTGCCGTTGCTTACTCGATGCGCTTTATTCATGATGTGTTCTTTAATGGTGAACCCATAAATTTACCTAAAACTCCTCATGAACCGCCTCGTTACATGCGCGTACCGGTTGAGATACTCGTGGCGATCTGTTTGTTTGTCGGTATTTTTCCAAGTTTAGCGGTTGGAGATTTACTGTTTGCAGCAGCAAATGCCACTTTAAATGGGCCAGCACCTGATTATAGCTTAGCTATTTGGCATGGTTTTAATTTACCTCTTGTGATGAGTATCATTGCTTTAATTGGCGGCTTGTTGATGTATAAAAACCGCGCGCATCTCTTTAAGTTCCAAGCGCAGTTCCCCGCAAGCGACCCTAAACTGGTGTTTGAGAGTGCTATCCAGTGGTTGACTAGACAGTCTCAAGCATTGATTGCATGGGCTGAAAATGGCTCATTGCAACGCTATGTTTTCTTTGTATTAGCGTTTGCGGTAGTAATGACGGCATCTTCGTTGTTAAAGCTGAATACCACGGCTGGACAACGACCTGAAATCCCACTGGATGCCCTATCCATTACTTGTGCTGTGCTACTGTGTATTTCGGCTTTAGCCACTGTTATTTGGCACCGTAAACGCGTAGTTGCATTGATCACACTGTCTGTTGTTGGTCTTATTGTCTCTTTGGCTTTTGCAAAATTTTCCGCTCCAGACTTAGCATTAACTCAGCTATCCGTTGAAGTAGTTACTGTTATCTTGTTAATTCTGGCTCTGTTCTTCTTGCCCCAAAAAACACCAAAAGAGTCTTCTCCACGACGTATTGTCCGGGACTTGAGTTTGGCCTCTTTGTTTGGCGGAATCGTTGGCACCATTAGCTATGCCCTTATGACGAGACCATTGGATAGCATCTCAACCTTTTTCACTGAAAACAGTAAAACGGGTGGCGGGGGCACCAACGTGGTAAACGTTATTTTAGTAGATTTTCGAGGGTTTGATACCTTAGGGGAAATCACGGTATTAGGTATTGCCGCACTGGGCATTTACAAGCTTATTGCCAGAATGCGACTGTTCATGCCTTCTGCAGACGGTAACGGTTTGGCTTGGTCAGAAGATAGACATCCAATGCTGTTAAAAGTCATTTCTCAAAGCTTACTCCCACTGGCGTTATTGGTGTCTGCCTACATTTTCTTGCGCGGCCACAATATGCCAGGAGGGGGCTTTATTGCTGGATTAGTTACTTCTGTGGCAATTATCCAGCAATACATTGCCCACGGCGTAGAATGGATTAAAACACGCATTAAGTTTGATTATCAGATCATGATAGGTTCAGGAATTGGTATAGCGACACTAAGCGGTTTAGGTAGCTGGGTGTTTGGTCATACTTTCTTATCTTCTTGGTTCGATTATTTCTATTTACCCGTTATTGGTAAATTTGAATTGGCAAGTGCCATGATTTTTGATCTTGGTGTTTTTCTAACTGTGGTTGGTGCCACTATGCTGATCCTCGCGAATTTAGGTCAGCTGACCACCAGTGAACGCCCAACTCAACAGGAGCATGAATAATGGAAGGTATGTACGCATTGTGTGTTGGGCTGTTAACAGCTTGTGGCATTTTTCTCGCATTAAGAGGCCGAAGCTTTTCGGTTGTTATCGGGTTAACGCTCCTGTCTTATGCAGTGAACTTGTTTTTATTTGCTAGCGGAAGGCTCAGGCTAAACTCGGCGGCTGTACTTGGTGAGTCGCAACAGTACAGCGATCCGCTCCCACAGGCTCTAGTATTAACCGCGATCGTAATTGGTTTTGCTATGACAGCCTTTGTTGTCATTCTAGCCATGCGCGCACGCGCCGATTTAGGTAACGATCATGTGGATGGCACACTACCAAAACAGCCTGGAGATACAGAGCAGAAGAATGGAGGAAATGCATAAATGCAACACTTAAGCATTTTTCCTGTTTTGATTCCGCTTTTGTTCGGCGTAATCATGCTTTTGCCGCCCATATCACGAAGCATTCACTCGCAAAGAGTGGCTTCTGTTGTCGGCTGTCTATTTCTATTACTGTCTTGTGCTGCATTGCTATATCAAATTAACAATCAAGGCGTACAACTTTATGCGCTTGGCGGATGGCAAGCACCATTTGGTATCGCACTAATTGCGGACAAAGTGTCTGGTCTCTTAGTTCTGCTGACAGCCTTTCTTGCCCTCGCTGTTATCCTTTACGCGGTAGCAGGACAAGATAAAGGTGGGGCGTATTTCCATCCTTTATTTATGTTTCAAATTATGGGCATTAATGGCGCTTTTTTGACAGGTGACCTATTTAATCTGTTCGTCTTTTTTGAAGTTCTGTTAATTGCTTCTTACGCATTACTCATTCATGCGGGCGGTAAACAAAAGACACAAGCCGCACTCCACTACGTGATTTTAAACTTGGTTGGGTCCAGCTTATTTTTGTTTGGGCTTGGTATCTTGTATGGCACGTTAGGCACACTCAACATGGCAGACATGGCCATTAAAGTGGGCCAGCTTCAAGGAGAAACCGCCACAATCGCTAAAACCGGTGCCCTTCTATTACTTGTGGTATTTGGTTTAAAAGCCGCTATGTTACCC
Source organism: Marinomonas hwangdonensis (assembly GCF_003721245.1). Taxonomy (GTDB): domain Bacteria; phylum Pseudomonadota; class Gammaproteobacteria; order Pseudomonadales; family Marinomonadaceae; genus Marinomonas; species Marinomonas hwangdonensis. The sequence goes on from NZ_RIZG01000003.1 coordinate 109,612, forward strand.
ATGCATTTTTGGTTGCCAAAAACATATTCCTCAGCCTCGGCGCCTGTGGCAGCTCTTTTTGCGATTATGACAAAGGTCGGCGTTTATAGCATTTTCCGTGTTTACACAGTGATTTTCGGAGAAAATGCCGGTGAGCTTGCCAATATTGCAACACCGTGGTTATGGCCTCTGGCTTTGCTGACGATTACCATTGGTAGTATCGGAGTCTTTGCCAGCCCCAACCTTAAAACGCTCAGTGCCAACTTGGTCATTGTCTCCAGCGGCACTTTATTGGCTTGCGCAGCGATTAATTCCGAAGCGGCGACCTCAGCGGCCTTGTACTACATGGTACACAGCACTCTCGCCTCCGCTGGCTTGTTTTTATTAGCGGATGTTATTGCGCGGCAAAGAGGCAAAGCCGAAGATCGTTTTGTCCGTTCTCGACCTTTTGTACAACCTAAGATGATTGGTTTTGCGTTCGCTATAGTGGCTCTGGCTTTGGTTGGTATGCCGCCACTTTCTGGCTTCGTCGGCAAAATTATGATTCTTCAAGCCACCCAATCGAGCACTCAAACCATGTGGGTTTGGCCTCTGATATTGGTGGGAAGTTTGAGTGCATTGGTCGCTTTTTCAAGGGCAGGTACAACGCTTTTCTGGCGCCACAACGGAAGCGGTTCTGCCGAGGCAGAACCCGCTAAACCTTTGGAAATTACCAGCATTGGGCTTTTATTGCTTACCACTCCTTTATTGGTCATTTTTGGCGGTGTCATCAGTGAGTTTACGCAGCAAGCTGCCTTTTACTTACATGATATCCAGTCTTCTGCTTACGGCTTATTACCAGGAGTCTCTCCATGATGTTACTACCCATGCCGTTTCACAGTTTGCTGCTCTTTATCGTCTGGCTTTTGCTCAATAACTCTGTCAGCCCAGGACATATTGTACTGGCGTCATTTTTTGCAATTACCATTCCTTGGCTAGTAACAGGGATGCGCGACGATCACCCTAAGATTCTCAGACCATGGCTCGCCATACGTTATGTTCTGATGGTGATGAAAGACATTATCACGGCCAATGTTGAGGTGGCTTTGTTGATTATTGGTCCCGCTAAAAAGCTTAAGCCAGGCTTTGTCGCTATTCCTCTTGATGTGACGACGGACCTTGGCATCACCATATTGGCCAGTACGGTCTCTTTGACACCTGGCACTGTGAGTGCGGAAGTATCAAAAGACAAAGCATGGCTTTTTGTTCATGCTTTGCATTTAGAAAACGAAGCTGAACTAATTGAATCGGTCAAACAGCGTTATGAAAGGCCAATCAAGGAGATTTTTGGATGCTAAACATCACCATTATTGCGGTGGCTATTTGCATTTGTATCGCGTTAATTCTGAACCTGTGGCGCCTTTTAAAAGGCCCCACTATTTCTGATCGAATTTTAGCGCTAGACACCATGTATATAAATGCTATCGCACTGATTTTATTGTACGGAATACACGCAAGAAGCTCGCTGTACTTTGAAGCCGCTGTGTTAATCGCTATGCTAGGCTTTGTGAGTACGGCAGCACTCTGTAAATACTTGCTTCGCGGCGACATTATTGAATAAGGACAGATTATGCCTTTTTATCTCGAAATTATTATTAGCGTATCCCTGCTTACTGGCGGCGTATTTTTACTGGTAGGTTCTTATGGCCTGGTTCGTTTACCTGATATATATATGCGCCTTCATAGTCCAACGAAGGCATCCACATTAGGTATTACCGGGGTGTTAATCGCCTCAATGTTTTTTCAGAGCCATCTAAAAGGTTTTTTATCAATTCAAGAGTTACTGATCACATTGTTTCTCTTTATCACCGCCCCTGTGGCAGCTAACATGATTGCGAAAACTGCCTTGCATCATAGTAATAAGCCTGCAGAGAAAACACAAAACCAAGCGCTTATGGACACGATTCGAGATAGAGAATCCCCTCCATCGAATTCTATTAAATGAGCGGTGTCTTGTTGGTCAACAATGCTTCAATATCATGAGCCTGTAGTGGCTTGTAATAGTAATAACCTTGAAATACATCGCACCCCATCGACTTTAGCGCATCGGCTTGCTGAGCGGTTTCTACTCCCTCAGCAACGATCTCTAACTCTAAGCTTTTCGCTAAATTAATAATCGTTTCACAGATCTTGGCGTCTTCTGAGTGATGGCCACATTCTTCCACAAAAGATTGGTCTATCTTTAAAATATCGAGCGGCAAACGCCGCAGATAACTTAGTGACGAGTAGCCAGTACCAAAATCATCAATAGAAATTTTAATATTCAGGGCTTTTAACTCAATCATGACATCAATACAGCGTTGAATGTCTTGCAACAAAACCCCTTCCGTAATTTCTATTTCTAAAAAATTGCCCTGAATCTCATAAAAGGCGAGTTTTTCAGAAATATACGTCACCAAGGAGTCGGATACTAGGTGCCGACCAGAAAGGTTAACGGCCATGGGCATAATCAAAAGCCCCTGATCACGCCATAGTTTCTGTTGCTTCAACGCCTGATCGATCACCCATTCATCGATTTTTATAATGAGGTTTGATTCCTCCGCAATGGGTATGAACTCGGCGGGTGAAACCGAGCCTCTTGACGGATGCGGCCAGCGAATAAGAGCCTCAAAACCTAGGATATTGGTTTTTTCACCTTTTACCCTTGGTTGAAACGCTAGAGTAAATTGGTCAGTCGCCAACGCCTGGTTGATTTCTTTTTCTAGCACAAACCTTCTAGTCGCTACATTCGCCATTTCAGGTGTATAAAACTGCGCGTTGTCTCGACCCTTTTGTTTGGCCCAATACATAGCTATATCGGCTTGCTGTATCAATTTTTCAGCATCGACCTGCTGTTCTGCAGAGTCGGCAATACCAATACTGGTTGGAATAGTAAAATATTGACCATTTAACAAAAAAGGTGCCCGCATAGCATCCAAAATGAGTTTAGCACGCTCAAGTAAACGCACCGCTGATACGCTTTCTGTCATCATGAAAACAAACTCATCGCCCCCCCAACGGGCAATGACATCACTTGAGGTGGACAGAGCGACAAGTCGCTTAGCCACTTCGCATAACAGCTCGTCTCCTGCCTTGTGACCTAGGGTGTCGTTGATGATCTTGAAATTATCCAAATCTAAGAACAATAAGCCTACGGCGTTTTTTTGTTTTGTTGCTAGTAGTAAGGCACTCACCAAAGCGTCCATCAGGTACGTTCGGTTGTATAGACTGGTTAGCGTATCACTGTACGCCAAGACCCTAAGTCGCTCCTGCAGTTTAACATGACGTGTCGTGTCCCTAATGTGAAGCGTGTATTCACTGTTATAAGCATTATCACTGTTGGCTTTAGTGATAGAAACTTCGGCAGGGAAGAAATCCCCCGGCCCGCGCTGCAAGCGGAAGGGATTGCGACGATTAAGAATCAACCCAGTCGATGACGAAAAGCCGGAGTTCAAACTATTGATGATGGTCATTCTGTCTTCTTCTAAGACAAATAATCCGATAAAACTTTTTCCCTCTACCTGCTTTTTCAAACAGCCAAACGTACGCTCAGCAGCAGGATTAAATTCCATAACAGAACCGAAACGGTTAATGGTTACAATGCAATCCATGGAAGAATTCAAAATAGCGGATTTGCGGATTTCACTTTCTTGAAAACGCATCAGGGCGTCGTCTCTTAAGGCAATCTCACTGTTAACACGCTCAATGACTTGATTGTATTTGCGCGCAATTTGCCCCACTTCAGTAAAGGGCTCTTCCGTAACAGGGCGAGAAAAATCCGCGTTATTTTGTTGGTATTGCATAGCGGTCAATAAATCAAACAACTCCGTGGTGGCTCTGTGTTCCGCCACATTTAATCCTTGCTCCTCTTGCTCCTTAGAAGCCCGCAATGGCACAAAGCGGTTGATGGTCCAAATGGCCGCGTACCCTACGACAAAACAGTATACCCCCACCACAATAATGCCTGACATTTGCACCAAAAGCTGGTCAGTAAAGCTAAGACCATTATTTATCTTGTCGGCCTGGCCAAACAAAGCAACACTGAGCGTTCCCCAAATCCCCGCAAATAAATGAACGGGAACAACGTCCAAAGCATCATCTAGACGCCATTTCACCATCAATAAGCTGCCATAATAGACGATGACGCCTGACATACCACCGATGATCACAGACGCGCCTGGCGACACAAAATTACACGCTGCGGTTATCCCAACCAATCCCGCAATGGTGCCGTTCAATACAAAGTTCACGTCGACGTAACCATCATGATAATAGTTAATAGCCGCCGCGATTAAACCACCCCACGCAGCAGCAATAAAAGTATTTAAAATAATCACGGGAACACTGTTATTTAACTCGTATGTACTACCACCATTAAAGCCAATCCAACCAAACCAGATAAGTAGTGTGCCTAGCGCTGATAGTGGTAAGTTATTACCTGGAGGTAAGCGTATTCCCTCTTCAAATCGCCCTATGCGCGGCCCTATGATCATAATGGCCGCCAAAGCGATCCATCCTCCAACCGAATGCACCACGGTCGCGCCAGCAAAGTCGATAAAGCCAAACGCCTCAAGCCAGCCAGATGAGGATTGATCCGAGAAAACCCCTGACCAAATCCAATGCCCTACCACAGGATAAATAAGCGCACTTAACACCACGGTTATCGCCAAATAACCCATAAATGTCATACGTTCTGCCACCGCACCAGAGGTCAAAGTGGCCGCGGTACCGCAAAACATCATTTGAAAAATAAAGAAGCTTATTTGCCATGGAGAGTGTTCCGCATCAAATAAAAAGTCGCTGGTACCAAACAAGCCAGCAAACGACTGACCGAACATAATGCCAAAACCAAACAACCAAAAAATGATGGTCGAGAGAATAAAGTCCGATATATTCTTCGCCGCCACATTAATGCTGTTTTTGCTGCGAATTCGACCGCTTTCTAAACACAAAAAGCCCGCCTGCATCATAAAAATAAAAGTGGCGGCCACTAACAACCAATAAAATTCGTTCATACACACCCTAAACCGTCACAATCGCACCAAAAAAGCTCATATAAAATATCATGGTGCGAAAAAAATGCTTCATAGAAGAACACACGAGAATACATCTACCAGCAATCAGAAAACTGTTTGTTTATCATTCAATAGTTGAGCCAAATATGACATTTTTCCATTTAAAGCGTCAAAACAAAAAGGCAACCCAATTGAGTTGCCTTGATGAGTTATATACCTATTCTCGATCACTAGCCATTTAGTGTCAGAACATTGGTTTTACTGATGCGATGACGATAAATTTCACGAAGGTATTTGATCGCGTTCTTCACATTATTAATGTCTAAACGTATATCATTAATAGACACAAATCTCTGATTATTATCAATCAGCTCACGATACTTTTTCTCATACATCGGCTTAATCGCATACCAGTTAGTATCTAAAATCTTTGCTGGATTCTCATAGGTCGTAAAGAAGGTATCCAGCAAGGTTTCATCAAAATCATCTTCTTGAATCATTTTGATGATGGCTTTGTCTATTTCATCGGTATAACGATAGTCATCACGAGCAAAACAGCGCTTCATGTAAGCCACCATCAACGTTAAGAAGTCATCACTTAGACAAGGGCTTTTCGCTATCAATGTGGTCAAAGAAAGGTTAGCGGACGCCCCTATCACTAAGGCATACCGTTTCAGTGTCGTGTTAGGAAACAACTTGTTTAAATGCATTTTTAACCGGTTTAACGCGGTGAAAGACAGCTTATAATCCCTCGGCAGAGAAATAATGGACACTATGGAAGAACAATTCTTAAAGAAGTGAAGATGATTGAGTGTACTGGCATCATAATTATTCTTGCGATAATTTTTAATGGACTCACGGTAACGCTCGGACTCCACTGGTAGTACGCTCACTCCCTCTATCGCGGAAGTGTCATTGTTAAAATGAGGGAGCTCGATAGAGCGGCAGAATAAGTCATCGATATCGACACTGTCTTGCTTAGCACCTTCACTGACCACACTTTCTGCGTAAGCAACTGCGACTGGGCCCGCCAAACTCATAAATAAATCGTTGGCGTCTAGGCGAATAGTCTCCGCAATATCAATGCCCGCTCGACGGAAATAATTCTCGTCATAGTCAGTTGTCACCGCTTGCGCCGTAAGAATGTTAAAAATTTGCTGGGAGATATACTGATTCGCGTATTTCTCCATGGTGTTCACGTCGATATTGTCGGCATCCCCACCGTCTTCCTCTTCAGCGTAACGCATGATGTCGTTCGAGATTAACATCATCGAATTCCAAGGACGAATGCGCTCCATAACGTCGGCCGGTACTTCATCATCTTCCCGTTCTTCGTTATAAGAGAAGTTCCACTCTTCAGACACATACTTGGTCAACAAGCGACCCGCATTGATATGTAATGCCTCGGATATCTCAACATTTTTTCCTGAGATATTTGGCAAAATACAGATACCTGACGTAAAGATAGGTTCAAACACAAAGCTGTGACGCTTATCTTCTGCCTTACTTTGGTCAGCACGATAATCAAACGTTTTGCTCAGATACGAAAACTGCTGTGCCAAGCCGAATTCAGACGCCATGCCCGACCCCGTACCACCACCAGCACTAAAGATGTAAAAATAAAGACGAGATTGGTTGGCCTTAATCCCACAAGAATCCACAAGATAGGAATGCAATTGTTTCCACTTTTCATTGCGAAACGTAGTAGCATCTTTATTCAAGATGATCTTGGCAAGATACTGACCTAAAATAGGTGCGTTACCCGCGCCGCCTGCATGAACTTCGGACAAATCCATGATTTGCAACTTGGTGTATTCTTCTAAGAATTGCGTTCTGCCATCTTGGTTAGAAAAACGAATCCTGCCTTCGATGTCTTTATCTAAGTCTCCCAAGAGCACAATCGGTTCAATCAAAAAAACGGGCTTGAATCCATCTTTGCTTTCGATCGGTAAATGATTGCGAATCCAACGTATAGGGCTGAACTCTTTGTCTTTTTCTAACAATTCTTGATTTTCTACTTCGCGCAAATAACTGGTTCTTGCATCATAAACAAGCGATGCTACATCAAGCGCAATATTGGAACCACAGCGACCTAAGCCAATCAGGCACACAGAAGGAAAAACTTGATCGATCACACGATCTTCGTCAGGTTGAGGCGGGTGAATTCGATTACGAACAATATCTAGGTTCTCAAGAATTTGCTCTAGATTTGTTTCCGTAAAATAAAGATGTTCAATTGGTAAGTTTTCTTGGCTCATGCCGCATCCTTTTTAAAAAAGTGACTCGCAGAAGGTCGTGGTTGCGTTTTTAGCATGGTAAAGCAGACCTTTCACCTATTAAATACATTCGTTATTGCGTCATCTTATTGATAACAATGTGCAAACAATATCACCCTTATTTACGAATGGCACTAGGCTAAACGGATAGGAAACAAAATAAGCAAAATTAACGCATTTCTCTTGTTTTCAGGCTATTCTTTAAACAGTCACTCTGTACCCTATTGAACCGTCAATTTATGTTTTTAAAGGGGGATTATTTTGTCTGTTTCACTGCTGTCGAGCTATATTCCGCACTCATGGCCTCAAGCCAGTCCGCTTGCTGGCGGTACATCATCACCCCAAAATCAGCCGACCTCTACATCAGTAAAGCTGTCCACACAAGGCAAACAATTATCGACTCTCGCTACCAGCGATGCCAGTCGTCTACAGAACAGCAATACGGAAAACAAGGAGGGAGACGAGTCAGTGCAGCTCACCTCGAGCACAGGAAGACTTCACCGAAGCGATGGACTGCAACGAGAAGAAGTGGCCGCCATATACAGGTCAATCGAACGATTGACCTGACACAACGTGCTAATACTTAGATTAACTAAATGTTAGCAGATATCCGCCTAACGCCAACGCCTCGGCTTCTCTTTGAAGGTTGGCTAATGTAAGAGGGCGGCCCTCTAGCCAACCAGGTAGAAATTCTGCATGCAGGCTCTTATCATTCGCTTTTAGCGTAAAAATGGGCATATCTCCTTCTTTGCGATCATGATGCAGTAAATTGGCTAACCTAAGCAGAATGGATAAGCGATCTAAATCTTGTTGATCGCTTTTGGTAAACCGGAACTCTAACGATTGAGTAAATTTTCGACGGTGGCGAAGAATAAGATTCGCTAAGGCTTGCTGTTCTTGCTGCGAAAACCCCGGCATATCGGATTCGCTGATAATATAGGCACCGTGTTTGTGATATCGGCTATGAGAAATCCCTGCCCCTACCTCATGAAGCAGTCCAGCCCAACGCAACAAGTCTTCACTGGAAATGCTATTTAAATTCCAGTCATCTTTCACTTGGGCTAAAGCCGACAAAGCGGTATGCGTGACTAATTTCGCCTGTTCAGTATCAATATGATACTGATTCAACAGGTAGTTAACCGTACGTTCTCGAATGTCCGTCTCTGCGTAACGCCCCATGACGTCGTAAAGAACGCCCTCGCGCAAGGCTCCCGTTGAAAAGTCCATCTGCTTAATGTCAAAACACTCAAACACCGCGGTTAAAATCGCAATACCCGCAGCAAACGTGGGTCTGCGTTCTGGCTTGAGCCCAGGTACAACAATATTGTCTGCGTGGCCGGCTGAAAATAGCACTTTCTGAATCTGTTTAAGGTTTTTTAAGGTGATGCCTTTTTTACCCCAATTGTTTTCTCTAACAATGTTGTAAGCGGCTTTAATCGTTCCAGAAGAACCAATCGCGATATCCCAAGTTTCATCGATATAATCATCTTGAATACTGAGAAGCTCAAGGCGAGCGGCCGTCACCGCTTTCTGAAAGTTGGATTTATTGATCACGCCATCGTCGAAAAAACGTTGCTTAAAACTCACACAGCCCATGTGAAGGCTTTCTGTTAAGATAGGCTCTAACTGCTGACCTATAATGAATTCCGTACTGCCACCGCCAATATCCACCACTAAGCGCTTCGCATCTCCATGATCCATAGTTCTTGAAACGCCCACGTAAATCAATCGCGCTTCTTCACGACCCGCAATGATCTCAACGGGGTGGCTCATTATGTCCATGGCTTTACCAATGAAATCGTAGCGATTTTTTGCCACCCTTAAGGCATTCGTTCCAACAACTCGAACTGAACCTTGTGGCATTCCTTCAATCACCTGAGCGAATTGCGCCAAGCAATCTAGACCTCTTTGTTGAGAGTCGTCATCCAAATAACCATTCACCAAGCCTGCCGCCAACTGCACTTTTTCACCAAATTCGCCGGTAATACGCAATTGTCCATGGGTTACCTGAGCCACCACCATATGAAAGCTGTTTGAGCCTAAATCAATGGCCGCTATTTTTTCGAAAGGGAAATCGTGAGATTGTTGCAAAAAAAGTGATTGCATGCAGTAAAGCCTTATCTTGCCGATGTCGTAAGTAGTCGTAGAGTATATCAGTTCCCGCGCCGTGTCATTGCACTCGTCGCAGTAAATACCATGGTGTCATCACTCGAAAAACCGCTCATTTGATCAAAAAATTACCAGAAAATGTTTTTTTCCTGAGTTTCACTATAGACCTCGCCTTTAACTCGAACTATAGTATGGATGATCTTAATATCGATGAAATAAGTAAAAAATCGTGTTTTGATCCCAATCAAATTGTTTCGCGCTGTATTGGCTTTGCCCTATCCGGGCTGATTTAAACCTAGACATATTGTTACCCTTAATGTTTCGTGTTTTTTGGTGCCGAGTAGCTGATACATTGTTAAATACTTCCAGACAAACATTAAAGTTATCTTTAATTAACTCTAATACCGTCAATTTCCCTCAATTGAGCTAATACAAAACCCGTTTATGAATCTTACCGACTTAAAACAGAAATCAGTACACGAACTTTTAGATATCGCATCTGAAATGGGCCTAGAAAACATGGCTCGTTCTCGTAAACAAGATGTTATTTTCTCGATCCTAAAGCGTCACGCAAAAGGTGGAGAAGACATTTACGGCGATGGTATCTTAGAGATTCTTCAAGATGGCTTTGGCTTCTTACGTTCACCTGACTGTTCATACCTAGCAGGTCCGGACGATATCTACGTATCACCAAGCCAAATCCGACGTTTCAACCTTCGCACAGGTGACACCATTGCAGGGAAGATTCGTCCACCCAAAGATGGCGAACGCTACTTTGCGCTTTTAAAGGTTAACGAAATTAACTTCGACAAACCTGAAAGTGTTCGCAACAAAATTCTTTTCGAAAACTTAACCCCCTTATTCCCTGATGAACGCCTTTTAATGGAAGCTGGAAACGGCTCCACTGAGGACGTTACATCACGCATCATTGATCTTGTTGCCCCACTAGGTAAAGGTCAACGTGCCTTAGTCGTGTCTCCGCCTAAAGCGGGTAAAACCTTCATGTTGCAAAACATTGCTAATGCAGTGACACGCAACAACCCAGAATGTCATTTAATCGTTTTGCTGATTGATGAACGTCCTGAGGAAGTAACCGAGATGTCTCGTACGGTTCGCGGTGAAGTGGTTGCATCAACATTTGATGAGCCGCCAGCACGTCACGTTCAAGTGGCCGAAATGGTGATCGAAAAGGCCAAACGCCTAGTTGAACACAAGCGTGACGTGGTGATTTTGCTCGACTCGATTACCCGCCTTGCCCGTGCCTACAACACAGTGATCCCCTCTTCTGGTAAAGTACTGACTGGTGGTGTGGATGCAAACGCTCTGGAGCGCCCAAAACGCTTCTTTGGTGCGGCACGTAATATCGAAGAAGGCGGCAGCTTAACAATAATAGCAACAGCGCTTGTTGATACCGGCTCAAAAATGGATGAAGTGATCTTTGAAGAATTCAAAGGCACAGGTAACTCCGAGTTACACCTTGACCGTAAGATAGCTGAAAAACGCACATTCCCCGCCATTAACATTCGTCGATCTGGTACTCGTCGCGAAGACTTGCTTACCTCTGAAGACGAACTACAACGCATGTGGATTTTACGTAAACTGTTGAATCCTATGGAAGATGTGGCTGCGACAGAGTTTTTGATTGATCGCCTAAAAGTTACTCAAACGAATGACGAATTCTTTGAGTCGATGAAAGGCAAAAATAAATAAGTCGATCTATTTATCAGAGAAAAACCACTTCCTGAAGTGGTTTTTTTTTATTCATTCAGATCAATAGATTGTTAATATTCGCCCAATCATCTATCAGGGCAAGTGCGACCTAAATTGGAGTAGTGTAAATGAAAGAAATGACCGCAACGGTAAACGCTGTTGAACTCATTAATCAGAACGTCTATCAGATTCGCCTTCAAGCCGATGATCTGAACTTTGAGGCGGGACAATATTTAATGGTGGTATTACCAACAGGCGAACAAGTTCCCTATTCTATCGGCAGCGCGCCACTGACATTGCCAGAGGTCACCTTATATATTCTTGTCTCTGATGCCGAATCACTGGCTCACAAAGTCGTAGAGTATCTCCAGTCTAACAAGATAATTAACATCAAAGCCCCTGGCGGAGATTGCCACTTAAAAAATGGCGTAATGGCATCGAACCCAGAACATATTTTGTTGGTTGCTGGAGGAACAGGATTTGCACAAATCAAGAGCCTATACAGCGAATTGGTTGAACAGAACTTTTCTGGGAAGGTGTCTTTTTATTGGGGATTAAGAACGGCCGAAGACGTATTTGCACAATCCTGGCTAGAAGAAGCGCACAAATACACGCCTTTCACGCTGGATGTGGTTGTCAATGAGCAAAGCGATCAGTGGCATGGTCGCACTGGTTGGCTGTATGAAGCTGTTTTGGCGGACCACCCAGACTTGAGTCACAGTGTTGCCTACATTAGTGGCTCAGTGGGCATGGTCTATGGCACGCTAGACCAACTAGAAGCAAAAGGGTTGAGTGCAGACCGCTGCTTCTCTGACGTGTTCGCTTACGCGCCACGCCCAGAAAAACCGCTTCTTTAAATAAACCTTTTCTCGTCGACCTGATGTAAAAAAGCTGGGGGTCACCCAGCTTTTTTTGCTCTATTATGACAACAACCTACTCAGGCTTTAAGTGCAAGGTGGTCAAGGTATGTTCCCGTACCGATAACAGTAAGTCAGTATTTTTCACCAACGACTGACCGTAAGATGGCACCATGGTTTTCATCTTCTCTTGCCATTCAGAGGAGGCTACCTGCTCAGGGAAGCAGCGTTCCAAAATACCAATCATGGTGTTCACCGTTGTAGAAGCTCCTGGAGAGGCACCAAGCAAAGCGGCCAAAGACCCATCGGCTGTCGCTATGGCCTCAGTACCAAACTCTAATTTGCCACCGGTTTTTTCATCTTTCTTAATAATCTGTACGCGCTGCCCAGCGTAAGCAAGCTCCCAGTCTTCATCCTTCGCATCTGGATAAAACTGACGCAATGAATTACAGCGGTCTTTATGGGACTGCATGACCTCGCTGATCAAATAGCGAGTCAAATCCATGTTGTTTTTTCCTACACTCAACATAGGTTTAATGTTGTCAAAGCGCACACTTTTAGGCAGATCAAAGAAAGAACCTGTTTTCAAAAACTTGGTGGTAAAACCCGCGAACGGACCAAACAAGATGGCTTTCTTACCATCAATGATACGAGTGTCCAAATGCGGAACAGACATTGGCGGCGCACCAATAGGCGCAGCACCGTAGACTTTCGCAAAATGCTGCTCAACCAATTCCGGTTTATCACACACCAGCCATTGTCCACTTACAGGGAAACCACCGTACCCTTTGCTCTCTTCCACTTCGGCTTTTTGCAGCAGGGGTAAAGCACCACCACCAGCGCCCAGGAAAACAAACTTAGCGTCAACCGTTTTTCGTGTGCCATTTTGCTCTAACTCTACGCTCCAACGACCGTCGGAACGTTTTTTCAGTGCAATAACCTCAGTCTTAAGACTGAGGTCAAAATGCTCTTGACCCAGCAAGTATTGACCCATATTGCGAGCGATAGCACCAAAGTTCACATCCGCACCGTGCTCAACACGCGTTGCCGCCAATGGCTCACTGTGATCACGATTTTTCATCACAAGAGGCATCCACTCAGCCATCTTCTCGCGGTCTTCTGTGTATTGCATTTCTCTAAAGGCTGGATGAGCACTCATTGCTGCATGACGCGCTTTCAACATGTTGACATTGCGTTCACCCCATACAAAACTTTGATGCGGCACACGGCGTATGAACTCTTGTGGGGCAGGCATTAAGCCTTTCTCCACTAAGTAAGACCAAAACTGAAGACTGACTTCAAAGGCCGAATTAATTGAAACGGCCTTATCAATGTTCACGGATCCATCGTCGTTTTCAGAGGTATAGTTGAGTTCACAATAGGCGGCATGCCCCGTCCCTGCATTATTCCAACCATCCGTACTTTCTTTTGCGATACTGTCCAAGCGCTCCACCATCAGCATGGTGATGTTAGGATCCAATTGCTTGAGTAACACGCCCAAGGTAGTGCTCATGGCACCGCCCCCGACTAGTAAAACGTCTACAGAATTTGAGGTCATATGATTTCGCCGTGTCATAGCCAATGATGAATATGAGAAAAATAAAAAGTTGGCTTTTGGCCCGCAGCGTCGCGCTAATGATACTGCTCGCTTTTATTTCACTCTTAAGAATACGCGTCTGGATCCATTGGATCGGCTTTCACGTCGTACTCTGTTCAGGTATTACTTGATTATACGGATTTTAAAAGCAATGTCTTGAGACCTTAGTAGTAGATATGCCAGTCCGTGTCTCACCTACTGCTTAAAACCACTTTTTTTCACGTTTTTTAGCCACAAAAAACATCATTTTAACGACAAAGTATGAAAATGCTTGATCATTTTTTCGCTATACTTAAACGCAAATGTTCAGTATAAATATACTAAATTCTCTTCACTACTATGTTGGAGTGTGGCAATGAAAGCACAAGATATCATGACTCAAAATGTCATCTGTGTTGAGATAGATGAACGCTTACCCAAAGTGAGACAAATAATGGAAATGCATGGCTTTCATCATTTGCCCGTCATAGAAAAAGGCAAACTGGTTGGCATTATTTCAGATCGCGACTTACTACGCCTCATTAGCCCATTTATCAACAGCGTCTCAGAACAGCCAAGGGACCTGGACACACTAAATCGCGCGGCCCATCAAGTTATGACCCGACAGCCGATTACGGTGAATGCTGAGACCTCGGTAAAAGACATTATTACTTGGTTCAAACGCGTCGATATTTCCTGCTTACCCGTTACTGATAAGGACGATCACGTCATAGGGATCATTTCATGGCGTGACCTGCTCAGCCACGCCACGTTTGCGTCCTAGTGAGTTTTCGCTTGGTCTCCCAATAAACCAGCTAAGTCACTCTCGGTGAATTCATACTTTTCAGCACAAAACTGACAATCTACTTTTATGCTGCCTTGTTCGATTAATAGCTCGCGTATTTCTTCAAAGCCTAAAGACATCACCGCATCTTGGGTACGCTGGCGCGAACAAGAACAGCCAAACTGCATGGTTTTCGTATCGTAAAGTCGAACTTCTTCTTCATGATACAATCGGTGCAGCAACTCGGTTGTTTCAAGACCAAGCAATTCATCTTCTTTTACCGTTGACGCAAGATGCGTAAAACGATCCCACGCGTCTTCGTCGCCTTCTTTCGCCTGTTCATGAGGCAGACGTTGCAAAAACAAACCACCGCATTGAGCGCCGTTTGCGGCCAGCCACACTCGGCTTGGCAGCTGCTCCGATTGAGAAAAATACTGCTCTAGGCATTCTGCTAGGGTGTCGCCTACAATCTCAACGATGCCCTGATAACGCTGGCCATTACGTGGCTGAATCGTGATCGCCAAATAACCGCCTGCTAACACCTCTTGCAACGAAATGGTCTCTGGCACCACTTGACTGTCATCCCACTGGGCGATGCCACGAAGGTTTTGATGCTCATCGCACTCTGTCATCAAGGTCGACAAAAAACCGTTCCCCTTTGCCTGAATAGACAAAACACCGTCAATCTTCACAATGTCTCTTAACAAAGCGATGGCAGCGACGAACTCACCCAGTAATTTTTCTAGGGGTAAAGGGTATTCTTTACGTTGAATAATCTCTTGGTAAGCTTGGTTTAGTAAAACGCGCTCACCCCGGACATTGGTGTTATCGAATGAAAAGCGCTGGATTTCATTAATGGTTAGATCGTTCACAAATTACACCTTGCTCAGAAAAAGTCTGAGTGAAAAATTAAGTAAGTATGAAAAGCATTTTACGCCTGAGACAGACATTCATCCACTTTAAAACCATTATGTGCTGGGAATATGCACACTTGCTATTTCGTTTACGCGAACAGCACTCTAGAATGTTCCACCTGGTTAGTGTCTTACCTAACAAGCCAATGGCACACTTCATGACAGAGACAAGAGATTTCCAGTTTTTATGATCCAATTTACGGAAGTTAGTTTACAACGCGGCACTCAGTTTTTACTCGAAGACGCCAACCTCACCATTTTTGAAGGTCAAAAAGTCGGTCTTATTGGCGCCAACGGGGCGGGCAAATCGTCACTTTTTGCCATGATCAAAGGCGACCTACACGCCGATACCGGTGACGTTATTCTGCCAGGACAGCGACGTATTGCGTTTATGGCGCAAGAAGTGGAAGAAACACAGCGCAGTGCCTTGGAATATTGTCTAGACGGTGATGACAAACTAAGAGAAATTGAACGCCACATCACGAAGGCACAAGCCACCGGCGACCATCATGCTCATGCGGTCTGGTTGGGTGAGTACGAAAACGCCCATGGCTATTCAGCCCAGTCCAGAGCCGAAACGCTGCTTCAAGGCTTGGGTTTTAAGATGACCGACATGCATCGACCTGTGTCTGACTTTTCGGGTGGTTGGCGAATTCGTCTCAATCTTGCTAAAGCCTTGATGTGCCCTTCTGACGTGCTGTTGCTCGACGAGCCGACCAACCACTTAGACCTAGACGCCGTCATGTGGCTGGAAAACTGGTTGCGCCAGTATCCTGGCACCTTATTATTAATTTCCCATGACCGTGACTTTTTGGATGGTATTTGCAGCCACATTGTTCATCTTTATCAAAAGCAACTGGTGCTATATAAGGGTAACTACTCGGACTACGAGCGCCAGCGCGCTGAACATCTCGCCCAACAGCAGGCGAACTTCGAGAAACAGCAAGAAAAGCGCGCTCATCTACAGCAGTATGTGGATCGCTTTCGTTATAAAGCGGATAAAGCCAAACAAGCGCAAAGTCGTCTAAAAATGCTCGAAAAAATGGAGCTTATCGGACCTGCTCACATCGATTCTCAATTTGAATTTACCATCCCTGTGGCGGAGAAAACGTCTCAGTTATTGATTAATTTATCTCAGGCTGACTTAGGCTATACCTCAGACGCGAGTGCAAAGACCATTCAGCTTGGCAACACCAATTTTGCCCTTAGAGACGGGCAACGCATCGGCTTATTAGGTCCAAATGGCGCGGGTAAATCCACACTGATCAAGTCCATTGTGGGTGAGATTGCCATTCTTGCTGGTGATAGAATCACTGGAGAAAACCTAAAGATTGGCTATTTTTCACAGCATCAATTGAGCGCACTCGACCTAGAAGCGTCGCCACTGCTTCACATTCAACGACTAACACCAAAGATACTTGAAAGCGACATTCGTCGTTATTTGGGCGGTTTTGGCTTTGTGGGCGACGATGCACTGCGTCCAGTAAAAGGTTTTTCAGGTGGTGAGAAAGCTCGTTTGGCACTGTCTCTTATTTCATGGACAAAGCCCAATTTATTAGTCTTGGATGAGCCGACGAACCACTTGGACATTGACATGCGACAAGCGCTTACCGAAGCGCTGCAAGCCTTCCCAGGCGCCATCTTACTGGTGTCCCACGACAGGCATTTGCTCAACAGCACAGTCGACGAGTTTTATCTTGTGGCCGACCACCAAATTCAAGCTTTCGACGGGGACTTGCCGGCTTACCATGCTTGGCTACAAGCCCGACAAGCCAATGCAGCGCAAATGGAAAAAATCGAATTAGGCGCGGATAAACTGGATAAAATTGACCGCAAAGAAGAACGCCGTAAAGCCGCTGAAATGCGTGAAAAGCTGCGCCCTTTGCGCAAGCAAATAGAGAAACTTGAAAAAGCCGTGCAAACGGCACAGGAACACCTTGATCAGATTTCAGACGCCATGGCCGATGCCAGTCTGTATGAAGCGGCTAAAAAAGACACTTTGCAACGCTTACTCAGCGATGAAGCAAAATGGAAAAAAATGCGAGAAGACAGCGAAGAAGCTTGGTTCGAAGCACAAGAAGAACTAGAAGCGGCCGAGGCCCTGCTAGAATAAAAATACTGATAAAAAACCGAGCATAATGCGAGTAAAGCGTAAAGTTTTGCCCTAACACAAGGCTTTTGCACCAGCACTGACTTAATATTGTCATAATACTCGAGTACATTCTCACACTGCGAACAGGAGCGATATTGGATGACATTTCCATACACTCGTATGCGCCGCATGCGTAAACATGATTTTTCTCGCCGCCTAATGCGCGAGCATCGCCTCAGCGCTGACGATTTAATTTACCCTATGTTTGTCATTGAAGGAGAAAACGTACGCGAAAGCATTCCTTCAATGCCAAACATTGAGCGCGTTTCTATCGACTTGTTACTGGAAGAAGCGAAAGAATTAGTCGAACTCGGCATTCCAACGCTGGCCTTATTTCCTGTTATCAACAGCGATAAAAAGTCCTTGCTGGCGGAAGAAGCATACAACCCCGACGGCCTTGTACAGCGGGCCGTTCGAGCTTTAAAAGATGCCTTCCCTGAACTCGGTGTGCTCACCGACATCGCCCTAGACCCTTACACCACTCACGGGCAAGATGGCATTATTGATGAAACTGGGTATGTGCTTAACGACATCACCGTAGATACATTAGTGAAACAGGCGCTATCCCACGCCCAAGCGGGAGCAGACATTGTGGCACCGTCCGATATGATGGATGGTCGCATAGGGGAAATCCGCGCTGGACTCGAAGCCGAAGGCTTTATCAATACCTTAATCATGGCGTACGCCGCCAAATACGCATCGGCGTATTATGGCCCATTCCGAGACGCCATTGGTTCAAGCGGCAACCTCGGCAAAGGCAACAAATTCACCTATCAGATTGACCCTGCCAACTCAAACGAAGCCATTCGCGAAGTCATGCTAGACATCGAAGAAGGCGCTGACATGGTCATGGTGAAACCCGGTATGCCCTATCTTGATATTGTTCGCCGAGTAAAAACCGAACTTGAAGTACCCACCTTCGCCTATCAGGTAAGCGGTGAGTACGCCATGCACATGGCCGCCTTTCAAAATGGTTGGCTAGACAAAGACAGCGTGATGATGGAATCGCTTTTGGCCTTTAAACGCGCCGGAGCCGATGGCATATTAACCTACTTTGCAAAAGACGCAGCACGCTTGCTGAAAACCTAAAAGTACCGGTTTTTTTGTGCCTAAAAACATAGGGAATCGGTGACCAGCAGGCTGGGTTGGTATAATTTGTCGGTATCTGTCTACGGTTGTAGACACGTCCGCAAAAAGCACCAATCACACACATTTAAACGGTATTTAAGAGTAAGAGAAGCACATGTCAGAGCAGTCTGTGAATGAAACAGCAAAAAAAGAATCGACCAGCGTTACCGCAAGCCCACCCGTAGAGTTGGACGCCGAGCTGGTCCTAGAGCCCATTCCTGAACAGCCCCAGGACCCCAACAAAGTCGCGATAGAAGATCGGCTGCCAGAAGAAATTGATTTGGCGGACCCTGAACTTTACTTCAACCGTGAACTGAGCCACTTGCAATTTAATGCACGTGTCTTAGAACAAGCCATGGACGAAAACCATCCAATATTAAATCGACTGATGTTTTTGTGTATTTTCAGTTCGAATATGGATGAATTTTTTGAAATTCGCGTCGCCGGGTTAAAAAGCCAGCTTGAATACAGCCGAGAAAAAAACGGCCCTGACGGCATGCACCCGAAGAAAGTACTAAGTCTAATAAGCGAACACGCGCACAAGTTGGTACGTCGCCAGTACCGTATTCTTAATGACATCATCTTTCCAAAATTGGCCAATGAAAACGTTAAGTTTATTCGCCGTAGCGTGTGGAATGAAAAACAAGCCGCTTGGGTCAAACGTTACTTCCGTGACAACGTCTTACCGATTATTAGCCCCATCGGACTCGATCCTGCTCACCCGTTTCCGCGCCTTGCCAATAAAACCTTTAACTTTGTGGTTGAGCTTGAAGGTCGAGATGCGTTTGGTCGTGAAAACGGTCTTGCCATCGTACCCGCTCCAAGTTCATTACCACGCCTGGTCAAGCTGCCTGATGACGTGTGCGATGGCGGAGATAACCTGGTCTTTCTTTCGTCTATTATCCATGCCCACGCTGGACAGCTATTTCCCGGTATGACCGTAAAAGGCTGTTTTCAATTCCGCCTGACTCGAAATGCTGATTTGGAAGTCGATTCAGATGACATTGGCGTCGACTTAGCAGGCGCGTTGCGCACAGAATTACAAAGTCGCCATTATGGTAGCTCGGTGCGTTTAGAAATCGCCGATAATTGCCCAGATCACATTGTTGATTCTTTATTAAAGCAATTCGATCTAGAACAGCAAGACCTTTACTGTATCGATGGGCCGGTAAACTTAAGTCGTTTAATGGCAGTGTTGGAATTGGTCGATCGCCCAGACCTCATGTACCCTCCATTCTCGCCCGGTTTGCCAAAAAAACTGGCCAGCTCTGGCGGTTTGTTCGAAGCGATTCGCCAACAAGATTATTTGTTGATGCACCCTTTTGAGAGTTTTTCCCCTGTTATCGACTTCTTGAGCGAAGCAGCGAAAGACCCGAGCGTAGTGGCGATTCGTCAAACCTTATATCGTACTGGAGCACGTTCGCCCATCGCTAATGCGCTCGTTGAAGCCGCACGTAACGGCAAAGAAGTGACCGTGGTCATCGAATTAAGAGCGCGCTTTGATGAGGCCGAAAACTTGGCGCTTGCCAGCCGCTTACAAGATGCCGGCGCCATTGTGGTTTATGGGGTAGTACGCCATAAAACACACGCGAAAATGATCCTTATCGTGCGCCGAGAAGGCACCAACTTGACACGCTATGTGCACTTGGGCACAGGCAACTATCATGCCGGTAATGCACGCCTTTATACAGACTACAGTTTCATGACGTGTAACAAAGACATTGGTGAAGATGTGCACCGTGTATTTCAACAGCTGACCGGCATGAGCAAAGAACTTAAAGTCAAAAAACTGCTGCACGCACCCTTTACCTTGCGTGATCGTTTGCTAGAAATGATTGATAAAGAAGCCCAGAATGCCCTAAAAGGCGAGCCTTCCCGCATCATCATTAAAGTAAACTCCTTGACCGAGCAGCGTCTTGTCCAGTCCCTTTACAAGGCATCGCAAGCTGGCGTAAAAATTGACCTCATTATTCGTGGTATCTGTACCCTGCGTCCAGGCATTAAAGGCATATCTTCAAACATTCGGGTGCGCAGTATCATAGGTCGCTTTCTTGAGCACACTCGTGTGTACTATTTCTTTAATGATCGTAACCCTCAAGTGTATCTTTCTAGCGCCGATGGCATGGACCGAAACCTGAACAACCGTATTGAAGTGGCTTTCCCGCTACAGGACTACAAGCAAACTCGTCGAGTTAAAAAGGAACTGGAATACTATTTATCGGACAATACGCAAAGCTGGATATTGCAAAGTGATGGCTCTTACCAGCTATCAAAGCCCAGAAAAGGGGAATATCGCAGCGCCCAAAGAGCCTTGCTCAGTGAACTAGCAGACAACACGCGCAGTTCATAGCTTAAAACAGAGCACCTCTTATGCACAACGCCCAGTCTTTTCTGGGCGTTTCTTTGTGTATAAAAAACCCTTTATCCCCACCTTTGCTTAAATTCCTTTACCAAGCGCCATTATTTTCTGAACGAGACGTTCGCTAAAACAAATGTTTTTAGATTACACTGACGTCTTTCCCAAAATACCCTAGCGTAAATGCTCAATTTTGCATCCACGGAGCCAGGCATGTTTTTACCGAGTCCGATTATTCTTTCTTCTCATGTTATGTCGCTGAAACACTGTGACGTGGACAACAAACAATATTCCATTGATGATAAGAAAACCTACCGCAAGATCTTAAAGAAACGCCAAAAAGAAATGCAGCGCGTCCAGCAAGCGTATTATCACCAAGGAAAGCGCGCCATTATTATTTTCCAAGGCTGGGACGCCAGTGGAAAAGGCGGCGCCATTCGTCGCTTAACCGAATATCTCGACCCAAGGGGTTACCGTGTTCACCCTATTGCAGCCCCGAGCGCTGAGGAGCAAGGTAAACATTACCTCTACCGCTTTCAGACTAAGTTGCCCAAAGTTGGCACGCTCGCCATTTTCGACCGCTCTTGGTATGAGCGCGTATTAACAGAGCGCGTAGAAGGGTTTGCCAGCGACATGGAATGGCAAAGGGCGTATCAAGAAATCAATGAATACGAACGCATGCTCACCGATGATGGTGTCAAAATCATCAAAATCTTCACACACATCTCCAAAGATGAGCAGCTAGAACGTTTTGAAGAACGCCTACGTAACCCACTAAAACAGTGGAAGCTCACAGAAGAGGACATTCGTAATAGAGAAAAGTGGGACGAACACGAAAACGCCATTAACGACATGCTGGAACTCACTTCTACAGAGCAATCGCCTTGGCATGTTATTCCCGCTAACCACAAGTGGTACACCCGCATTGCGGTACTGGAAACCGTCGTTAATGCCTTGAGTGAAGGCATGGATTTAACTCCGCCCCCGATTGATGAGGCCCTCGTTCGTTCAGCCGAACATACACTCGGTATCACCTTGCCTTAGACCATAAAGAATCGTGGCAATATCCTAAACGCCGTCAAAAAGCCGTCGTTTAGGACGTCAAGCCAACTTTACAGTGAAAATCTTCTGTCATAAGTGCCTTGTTTCCTTCACCTTTGAGAGCAAAAACCCGCCTCAAAGGTGAAGGAAATGTCTAATCTCATCCCCTAGGTCAAGATCTCGTCATCATTGCGAAATAGCAGATGAATAACACGCACCTTGGGCGTTTCGGAGAGATTTTTTAAAGCAAGCAATACGCGTTATGCTGATGAAAAGAACGACAAAACACAGACAGTTATCAGGAGATAAAACATGTCTTTCAACATCACAAAACGTACTTTAGTAAGCAGGACTATTTTAAGCAGCATCCTTGCCGCCTCGTCTATTTCAACACTTTCCTTCGCACAGCAACAAGAAGGCTTCACCCTAACACCCAGCATTGGCCACTATAATATGGACAATGACAGAAACATAAAAGATGACGCGGCCTATTCATTGGGACTAGGCTATCAGTTCAATAACCCTTGGGCGATCGAATTCGTCTACCTTAATGCAGACACTACCCAAGCAGGTACTGGCAACAAGGTGGATGTTGACCAATATCGTTTAGACGGGCTGTATCATTTGCCAAGCATTACTACCTTAAACTTGACCCCATACCTGGCAGCTGGGGTCGGTACCACCGACTTTGGCGGTGCATCGGAAGATAATAATGTACAAATCAACGCAGGCGGTGGCCTAAAATACGCAGTCAATAACACGGTTTCTCTGCGTGCGGATTTTCGTGTTGTGAATGACGTAGAAGACAACCATCTAGATCACATAAGCTCTTTAGGTGTGCAAATGACCTTTGGCAATTCTGCCAATCGTTCACAACCCAATGCTGAGAACAAGGTAGCGGAACCTGAAGCACGTGCTTACACGGCCAAAACGGTAAAAGACACCACTGAAACCGCGAAAGAAACTCAGTATCAAGCACAAAAAGAAACCGCGCCAACCACTTCTGAAGAAGAAACGAAAGCAACGACCACGACTGTTGTTATGTCATCAGAGCCTACAACGGATCAGAACACCGCTCCGCTGTCTGATTCTGACGTGAACAAAACGCCAGTAACGTCTGCAACACAAAGTGATCAACCCATAGCGACAGAGCAAACGGCGGCGGTAGAAGCGCCAGCGCCTTTGCGTCTAAATATCCAGTTTGGCAACAATAAAACCGATGTTGAACAAGCCTTTTATCCTGAGATAGAAAAGTTAGCACAGTACCTCAAGGAAAAACCAAATAGCACCGTTGTTATTGAAGGGCACACAGATAACACAGGGGCAGCCAGCTACAACCAAACCTTATCTGAAAAGCGCGCTCAAGCCGTGGCGAGCGTCTTAATCAATATCTTTGATGTTGAACAAGACCGTGTTGACGCGATTGGCTATGGACAAAGCGAGCCCTTGTTCGACAACGACTCTGCAGAAAACCGCATGGCAAACCGTCGTGTAGACGCTGTCATTACAAACAACTAAGCGTCCAACACCACAAACAAGCAATGCCCTACACCACCAAACCTTGGTGTAGGGCATTTTTGTGTCCTTTCTTTAAAAACATACGCTCTTCTCAGACATACCCTTCTTTAATAGCGTCACTAACGTACCAATATGTTGCCAAACTGTTACTCAACTGTAACGCTTTTAGAGATCTGTACTGAATTGTAACCCTTGCTGATTTTATCCAATGACTTTATTTATAATGATGAATGAGACGGTTTACGCCCTCTGACTCGCATCCTTAAACCGATGCCATACTGAACTTTCGTCACACAAAGCTCATATACTTACTTTCACTAGGAGACATTAAATGTCTTTTATCTACAGCAAGCGTGTTCTATTTATTAGCCTTTTCGCTGCGTCTTCTGTCGCTCAAGCTCAGTTACAAGAAGGTTTTACTGTTTCGCCAAGCATTGGCTATTACAATATGGACAATAATCGTGGACTTGAAAATGTCGACGCGATTTCCCTTGGTCTTGGCTATCAATTTGGCAACCCTTGGGCTGTTGAGCTTGTCTATGTAGACGCAGTAACAAACACGACAACCAACAACACCAATGTCGACTTTCAACAGTACCGTTTAGACACACTGTACCATCTGCAAACGAACGGTAATCTGACGCCCTACTTGGCAGCAGGTATCGGAAAAAAAGAAATAAGCTCAAGCGCAAACAACACCCTAGTCAATCTTGGTGGTGGTATCAAATACGCCCTAAACGATATTTTTTCATTGCGTGCTGACTTTCGCCTGATTAACGACATCAAGGATCACGAACTAGATAATTTAACTACTCTAGGGGCGCATTTTACTTTTGGCGGTCAGCCCAAACAAACAGCGGTGCACGAACCAGCCCCAGTTAACGAGCCAGCGCCAATCAACGAACCTGAACCGGTTAACGAACCAGCGCCAGTCAACGAACCTGAACCGGTTAACGAACCAGCACCTGTTGTCGAACCGACACCTGTTGATTCCGACAATGATGGCGTGATTGATGCTAAAGATGTATGCCCAAATACAACGGCTGGGGTTCTTATTGATGCCTCGGGCTGCGCGTTAGACGAAGACAAAGATGGCGTTCCTAACCATCTAGATGCCTGCACTAATACTCGCGCTGGCGCTAAAGTGGACGCAAATGGCTGTAACCTTATGTTCTCTGAAGAGAAAGAAGTGAGGCTTGACGTTTTATTTGCCACGAACTCAAACGTAGTCAGT
Source organism: Marinomonas hwangdonensis (assembly GCF_003721245.1). Taxonomy (GTDB): domain Bacteria; phylum Pseudomonadota; class Gammaproteobacteria; order Pseudomonadales; family Marinomonadaceae; genus Marinomonas; species Marinomonas hwangdonensis. The sequence continues at coordinate 134,279 of NZ_RIZG01000003.1, forward strand.
AAAGCGTTTTACCCACAAATAGAAGAACTTGCAGCCTTCTTGAATGAATACACGGCAGCCAGTGTCTCCATTGAAGGTCATACCGATAACACAGGCGCGGCCGCTTACAATAAAATATTGTCAGAAAAGCGAGCACAAGCCATCGCTGATGTACTAATAAAAGAGCTAGGTGTACAAAAAAACCAAGTGACCGCGGTCGGTTACGGTGAAGAGTTCCCATTAGTTAACAACGATACGCCAGAAAACCGTAAAGCCAATCGTCGTGTTATCACGGTCATCTCTCTTAACAAATAGGAAATACAATCTCATTTACTTTTGAGAACAAGTAAAATGCCCTAACCAAACAACCTCGGTTAGGGCATTTTTTTGTGTCCTACTTTATACTTTAATTAGACTAAGATCGCAGGTATTCTTCTACGCCTTTTGCAGCTAACTGACCGGTAGCAAAACACGCTGTTAGCAAATAGCCGCCTGTGGGTGCTTCCCAGTCCAGCATTTCCCCTGCACAAAAAACACCTGGCATAGCGTTAAGCATCAGTCGTTCGTCGACGCTGTTTTCACTAACACCGCCCGCGCTTGAGATGACCTCTTCAATAGGTTTGGTTTTATAAAAACGAACGGGCACTGCTTTTAAACACCGAGCGAGACTGTCTGGCGTCTGCAACACGTCTTTCGGGAAGGATTCGTGCAACAAGGCGATTTTAACGCCACTGATTCCTAAGGTACGTTTAAGGTATTTATTGAGTGACTCTTTTGGTTTGGTGTTACTGAGTTTTTTCAGAGTTTGAGCTTCGCTTTGCTGTGGCAAAAAATCCATCAGCAGCGAGGCCTCGCCAAAAGCATGAATATCGTCACGCAGATATTTTGAAAAAGCGTAAATCAGGCTGCCTTCCATGCCATCTCGTGTCACTATGCACTCGCCTTTTTTCGACACCTCTTGACCATTTCTGAAAACAAAACGAAAGGCCACGTCTTTGAGTGGGCTACCGGCAAATCTCGTTTGTAAATGCTCACTCCATTCACTGTAAAAACCGCAATTAGCACTTTGCAAGGGGGCAACCGTCACCCCTTTTTCGCTCAGTACTGGAACCCAAGCCCCATCTGAACCCAATTTTGGCCAGCTTGCCCCCCCCATCGCCAGTACAATGGCATCGGCTTGGGCGGTTACCTGCTCTCCAGCATGATCGAACACTAAGCTATTTGCTGACAGGCTAATCATCTTATGCCGCATGTGAAACTCGACACCGGATCCGCGCAAACGCTTTAACCAATTGCGCAGCAAAGGCGCCGCCTTCATGTCTTTGGGAAACACTCGACCAGAGGTGCCGACAAAGGTTTCTACACCCAAATCATGGATCCAAGCGCGCAGGGCTTCGCCATCGAACGGCTGAATGGCCTTTGCCAACCAGTCTGCCTTTTCGTAATAGCGCTGAATAAATTCAGGGTAAGCTTCAGAATGCGTAATATTCATACCACCTACCCCAGCCAGTAAAAACTTACGGCAAGCACTGGGTTTCGCATCGTAAACCTGCACACGATGACCTGCAGCACAAATCCCCTCTGCGGCCATCAAGCCCGCAGGACCAGCGCCGACAACAATGACTGTCTTCTGCGTTTGCAACGCCTTTTGCATACTAACCAACATCACTCTAATGAGTTACTAAAAAAAGAAGTGCATGATAATGAACTTAGGTGTAATCACCAATATTTTCAGCAAAAATGAAACCACTTTACCAATTAAAATAGCGCTCAAGCAGACAAAATTTCGATGTGACTCGCATTTTATAGATGCTATTATTTGGATCTATGAAACTTTATAAAGCGAGTATGCGAAGCATTAGCTTTAAACATGAAGGATGTGAAGTGAAGGTCAGTTTAATCGTTGCGGTCTACAAAGACGTAGAAGCCTTATCATTAATTGTAGAATCTCTCAGAACACAAACCTACAAGAACTTCGAACTTATTATCGCCGAAGACAACAATAGTGATGAGATGCGTTCATTTGTCAGCACTATTAAAGACCTAGAAGTGATACATACTTCCCAAGAAGACATTGGGATTCGCAAGTCACGATCACAAAACAATGCGATTTTAGCGTCCACGGGGGAATATATTATTTTCATCGATGGCGACTGCTTACCCTACAGTACCTTTATCGAAAGTCATGCCCTGTTAGCAAAAAAGGGGCAAGTTCTTGCTGGGCGTCGAGTCAATTTAGGCCCTAAATACAGCGAAAAAATCCGAACTGGGAAAATGAGTGCCTTACAGTTAGAGCGTAAGTATATCCAGAAAATACCTAGTCTTTGGAGAGACTGCTTAGAAGGTCATGTCGAAGCGGGCATTTATATTAAGCCTCATAGCATTCTATTCCAAAAATGGATTTACTCTAAAACCTCGTCTATTGTTGGCTGCAATTTTTCTTGTTTCAAAAGCGACTTAATCGCTATTAATGGTTTCGATGAAAGCTATGGTGAAACATCCATTCCCGATGATACAGACATAGAATGGCGGCTTAGAGCGTTGGGGTTACAAGTGAAGTCTTGTAAATTCACAGCGAATCAGTTTCATCTTTATCATACTCGATCCTACAGAGACTACACAGGTAGCCAGTATGAGAACGATATGTTAGAACGAAAATCACAAGGTATGTTTAAGGCAAGACAAGGCTTAGACACACATTAATGATGTATACGTCAATCAGAACACTGTTGACAAAACAGTGTTCTGATTGCGTTTTTTAGGGTCTTTCTTTAGGGCGACTTTGGACACCCGCTGTCAAAGCAAGGCGCATGGCTTCCTCGACGCCAATGTCCAGTTGCGTCAAACGATCTCGTGATATGTAAAGGGTTATGCCGCCAATTTGGTAACTCAACGGCACATAAACGCCCACTAAGTCCTGATCTTTGAACAGCTTTTTACCTGTTTGTTCGCCCGTTACAAAACCAATCACCTGAGCGCCGTTCCATTCGATCGACACAACGCTCTTCATTTCTTTTTTTTCCGCCAAATTAAATACCATCATCATGTCTTTAATAGCACCATAAATGGACTTTACTAAGGGAATCCGTTCAAAGACATTTTGGCTAATTTTCACCAGATAGCGAACACCATACATATTCACCAGCAAGCCAATCAACACCAGCGTCAATAGACTGGTTAATAAGCCCAACCCCGGAAAATAGACACTCTCTGAAATAACAAACAAAAGCAACGGTTTAGCCAGTGCTTCCCCTGTCGCCAATAACCAAAAAATTAAAGACACCGTCAGGCCAATCGGCAATACCGCCACCAGCCCCTTTAGTAATAGTGCGATCAGATTGTTCATTGTTAACATAACCTCTTTATTTGGTGCACAGCATACCGCAAGCTTTGTGCCACTCCTAAGGATCTGGGCTGACTTAATGAAAAGATTGCTCAAACCGTACTGAGCTTATACTCTTGATGAGACGGTCGTTTTTAATGAGAGACGTCTCTTGTCGGCCCCTTCACTCGCCATTGGATTAACAACGTGAACTACAAACGCTTAGAAACCTTCGTATGGGTGGCCTCTTTGGGCAATTTTCGTAAAGCAGCCGAACGTTTACATACAACACAACCGGCTATCTCCGCACGCATAGCGGGGTTAGAAGAAGAGTTGGGCGTGAAACTATTTGAGCGTGAAGGGGGCTCTAGCCCTATTACTCTAACATCCAAAGGCAAAGAGCTGTTGCCCTATGTTGAAAAAATCCTGTATCAGACCGAACAGTTGCGCAAACGTGCTGGCCTTTCAAAAGCCTACTCTGGCGTATTACGCTTAGGGGTGTCAGAAACCATAGTGAACACCTGGCTACCCGATTTTCTGTCGCGTTTGCACAAAGACATGCCCAATTTGGACGTAGAAATGACGGTGGATATCAGTGCAAACTTAACCACCAGCATTAAGGATCGCACCCTAGATTTGGGGTTATTGATGGGGCCTATTTCAGAGCCGAACATTGTCAATCGTGATTTATGCACCTTTTCACTGTCGTGGGTTGCAAGCCCCAAACTGGATTTGCCGGATCGACTTTTGTACCTAGAAGAGCTCGCAAAGTGGCCTATTATTACCTATGCACGGGCAACCAAACCTTATGTTGAAATCAACCAAAAATTTCGCGAATTAGACGGGCCCCCAGCGCACTTTTTTGCGTCCACATCACTCGCTTCTTGTCGCAGTTTGGCCATTGATGCCGTTGGCATTGCCACCTTACCCAACATCATGATTACAAAAGAATTAGAAGCCGGCAGCCTACGAAAAATCCGTGCTGTGTGGACCCCCAACGACTTGACCTTTACCGCTTCCTACTCAGATGAACCTTTTAACCCATTAGCCGAGGTTGCGACCAATATTGCCGTTATTTCCGCCCAAGAATATCAACAGAAACAAAGCCAAGAAGCCTCTTAGGAAAATACGGCAGAGCGTTAATAAGGGTTAAAAAAATCTCCAATCGCACCTCTTCATAAAAATAATTGATTAAAACCCACAAAAAAACACGATTAGACTTTTCATAGTGCCAAGAACTACTCTTAATGGAACACATTGTGGCAAAAATAAGGAAAACAAAATGAAATCTGCTCTGTCAACGCTACTGCAACAAACGGCTGATTTGCGTCAAGCCATCCGACATAAATCACACACTGGTGTTACCAGTGGTTTAGTGCAAGGCGCGATGCAAGGCAATGTGGTGATTTTGCCAGCCGATTGGGCCAATGAGTTTTTACTTTTTTGTCAGAAAAACCCCGTTTCATGCCCTTTAATTGGCGTCTCCGAAGTGGGCCGCTATGACATGCCAGAGCTTGGGCATGACATAGATATGCGCCACGATATTCCTGAATACTATGTGTACCGTGACGGTGTGAAAGTGGAAAGCCGCTCAGACATTGAGGATATATGGCAAGATGACATGGTTGCGTTTGTTTTGGGGTGTTCTTTTTCTTTTGAAAATGCGCTCTCACAAGCGGGTCTGACGCCAAGAAATGTTGAAGAAGCCGTCAACGTGTCCATGTTTGAAACCAATATAGAAACGGTACCAGCCGGACGTTTTTTTGGTAACACAGTGGTGACCATGCGGCCTTACACCCCCAAAGACGCCATTCGAGCCATTCAAATCACCACACGTTTTCCTAAAGCTCATGGAGCGCCACTGCATTTTGGTAGCCCACAAGATATAGGCATTAGTGACTTAAGCAAACCAGATTATGGCGATGCCGTCACCATAAACGACAAAGAAGTCCCAGTATTTTGGGCTTGTGGTGTAACACCCCAAGTCGCTATCCGTAACGCAAAGCCCCCTATCTGCATTACCCATGCGCCAGGGAAAATGCTTGTTACGGACATCCTAGACACTGCGCTTGCCGTGCTGTAACGCACAAGCGCCTAATGGCATCGAAAGATGCTTGGTTGACTGCAAACTTTGCAGTGATTAATAACGACTATACTCAACAACACAATAAAATCGAAAAAGGAACCAAGATATGTTGACATTATCCCGTGCAGTATTCATTGGCGGCGTTGCAATAAGCGGCCTGACCTCCACCGCCAGCTTTGCTGAGAAATGGTTCATGCCGACACCTTACGGTGATGGTAACTTACCAACGCAAATAGCGTACGACTTTGCAAAAGAAATCAGCGACAACACCAATGGCGAGCTTAACATTACCGTGCATTCTGGTGGCTCTCTGGTAAAACACACGGAAATCCCGCGCTCAGTTAGAACCGGGCAAGTACAACTAGGGGAAATTTTTCTAGGGATTTTGGGCAACGAAAACCCTATTTATAAACACGACAACATCCCGTTTCTTGCTACCTCGTTTGAAGAGGCGAAAAAACTGTGGGAAGCTGCAAAACCCGACATCAACAAGCAATTGGACAAAGACGGCATGATGCTACTTTACACGGTAGCGTGGCCAGCACAGAGCTTATATAGCAAAGAACCAGTAAACAGCTTAGCCGATTTACAAGGTCAAAAAATGCGAGCTTACAGTCCATCTACCTCGCGCCTAGCCGATTTGATGGGTACCACGCCTACCACAATTCAAGTGCCTGATATTCCGCAAGCAATGAGCACGGGCATCATCCAAGCGATGATTACCTCTCCGTCCACTGGTGTCGACAGCCAAGCATGGGATTATGTGAATAACTACACAGATATCAAAGCATGGATACCGAAAAATATTATTGTGGTAAACAAACGCGCTTTTCGTCGTTTAGATAAAGCGACACAAGAGGTTATTCTAACCGCTGCGCAAAATGCCGAAGCCGCAGGATGGACAAGAGTGGCGGCACGTGCTGAAAAAGACAAAGCGACCTTACTAGAAAATGGCATGACGGTATCTGACCCATCTCCGCAATTGATTGCAGAACTTAAAGCGATTGGTAAGACGATGGCAGAAGAATGGAAAGCCGAAGCACCAAAAGAAGTCGGTGACATTTTAGCCCGCTACCAAAACTAATTACCTACAAACACAGTCCCTCTCCTCTTCAAAGATATCAATATTAAGGCTTTGCGCTTCTCTCCTCGCAAGAGAGAAGCGAGGAGAGGTTCTATGTTATTAAAAAAAGTGAACACTATGAGCCAATTAAAAGAAAAACTTTATCAATGCTCTGGCCTGTTGTCCGGTTTGTGTATCGTTATCATTACTTTGTTATTACTCGCACAAATCGTCGGTCGTCTCTTCGGTTTTATCGTTCCTTCGGCAGAAGATTTCGCCGGTTATGCGTTAGCGGCTTCTACCTTTTTAGGCTTGGCTTATACCTTTCGAGAGGGCGGCCATATTCGAGTGACCTTACTGATTCAACGCTTTTCACCTAAACCGCGTAAAATCCAAGAAGGCATCATTTTAGCCTTATCCTTTGCCTTGCTCTGCTATTTGTCCTATGCCTGCGGCTATATGGTGTATGAGTCTTATATCTTTAACGAAGTCTCTCACGGCTACATCCCTATTCCTCTTTGGATTCCTCAAATACCGGTTGCAGTGGGCGTTGTCGCCCTTAATTTGGCGATTTTAGATGCATTAGTCGCGTTAATTAAAGGCAAACAGCCTACTTACAGCGAGCAAGAAGACGCCCTGTCTTTGGAGGAAATATAATGGACATGATGTGGATTGCGATTTTATTGGCGTTTGCCATGCTGGCGCTTTTATCCTTGGGGGTTTGGGTCTCGTTTACGCTCATCGCCATAGGCGGTTTGGGCTTAATTCTTTCCGAAAACTACAGAATTGATCTGCTTTTTGCGACATCAAGCTGGGGGGCGAGTACCGCCTGGTCATTAACCGCTTTGCCGTTGTTTATTTGGATGGGGGAAGTTCTGTTTCGAACGCGTTTATCTGAAGATTTATTCAAAGGGTTATCGCCTTGGTTAGGTGGCGTTCCAGGCAAATTATTGCACGTGAACATTCTTAGTTGTGGCATCTTTGCCGCCGTTTCTGGCTCTTCTGCGGCCACTGCAGCCACCATTGGGCGCATGACCTTACCTGAGCTGCGTAAACAAGGTTACAGCGATCGCATGGCGATTGGCACCTTAGCAGGATCAGGCACATTAGGCTTGTTGATCCCCCCGTCTATTATCTTAATTGTGTACGGTGTGGCAGCAGAAGTATCCATCGCCCGCCTGTTTATTGCCGGCGCTTTACCCGGCTTATTATTGGTGAGCTTGTTTATGGGCTTCACCATGATCTGGGGGTATTTACACAAAGACGAATTGCCCAAAACAAAGAAAGAGGAAATCAGTTGGTCTGCACGTTTTAAAGGCTTAAGTAAGCTCTTGCCCGTTGTCAGCTTAATTGGCTTTGTTTTAGGGTCAATCTACGGTGGTATTACAACGCCAACAGAGGCCGCTGCGATTGGCGTAACAGGGGCATTGGTGCTCGCGGCGTTAACTGGCTCACTCAGCCGTCACAGCTTTATGGAGAGCTTGTTGGGGGCCGTGAAAAGCTCCTGCATGATAGGTTTTATCTTGGTCGGTGCGCACTTCCTCACCTTGGCAATGGGCTTTTTAGGCATTCCTAAAGCCTTGGCATTGTGGATTTCCGGCATGTCTTTGTCTCCCATGGAATTGATTTTATACCTGACGATCCTGTTTGTTATTTTAGGTTGTTTCCTTGATGGCATTTCTGTGGTGGTGTTGACCGTAGCCGTCATATTGCCAATGGTTCAAGCGGCCAATATTGACCTTTTGTGGTTTGGTATCTTCATCGTTTTGGTGGTGGAAATGTCGCAAATCACACCGCCCGTCGGCTTCAATCTCTTTGTGATTCAAGCGCTCACGGGGAAAAACATTCTGTATGTCGCAAAAGCCGCCTTACCTTTCTTTTTGTTAATCGGTTTGGCCATTGTGTTAATCAGTGTGTTTCCTGAAATAGTCACCTACTTACCAGCCACCATGTCTCAAAGATAATCCAGCAAAAGGGGTCTACGATGAAATTAAACTGCGATATGGGCGAAGCCTTCGGCGCATGGCCGATGGGCTTAGACGATCAAATTATGCCCTATATAGATCAAGCAAACGTGGCTTGCGGTTTTCACGCGGCCGATCCACTGACGATGGCGAACACAGTGGCCTTGGCAAAACAGCACAATGTCACCATAGGGGCACACCCCGCCTATCCTGATTTGGTCGGTTTTGGGCGTCGTAATATGGACATAGCGCCAAAAGAACTAAAAGCCATTATTCAATACCAAATTGGCGCGTTAAAAGGGATTTGCGAAAGCCAAAACACCCAGGTAGATTACGTCAAACCACATGGCGCCTTGTATAACACCATGATGGCGGACTTTGCCGTGTTAGAGACCGTCATGCAAGCGGTGAGCGAGCTAGACGCGACACTACCTCTCATGGTGATGGCAGTACCAGAAGCGCCACAAATCCAGAAAATGGCCAAGAAATATGGCCTTCAAGTTTGGTTTGAAGCGTTTTCCGATCGCTTGTACACGGATGAAGGTCGATTAATGCCGCGCAAAGAACCTAAGGCTGTTCACGGGAGCTTTGATTTGATCGAAAAACAAGTGGAGCAGCTGTGCGAAACAGGCACCTTAACCACCGCCTCCGGTAAGCGTCTTGCCGTTCATGCCGATACCATTTGCGTGCATGGCGATGGTGAGCATGCGGTGGATGCCGTAAGGCGCATTCGTACCTTGGTGGAAAGTCTAACGCTAAATCAATCAAGCAACACAAGCGCGATATAAATGATGAGCCGTGACAATTTCCCTCACATTGAAATGGTCAGTAATCACTCTTGTTTATTGACCTTTAGTCAGGTGATTAGCGAAGCAACCTCGAATTACATTGCCTTGGTCACACAAAAACTGACGGGGCTTGATGGCATTATCGACCTAGTCCCCTCTTATACCACGCTGCTCGTGGTGTTTGATGACGATGAGTACGATCGATTTGCCATTTTCAAAGCGCTTCATCAGTCTATTGAAGCCGTTGACCCAAATGACTTTTCGTTAAACGATCAGCGCGACGTTGTGATTCCTGTGTATTACGGCAAAGAAGTAGGGCCTGATCTGGAAGACGTGGCTAAGCATTGTCAGCTCAGCATCAACGAGGTGATTAAACGTCACAGCGAAACAGTGTATCGGGCTTACGCGATTGGATTTACACCAGGGTTTGCGTTTTTAGGCAATACGCCAGACGAATTGCATGTGCCTAGAAAAACCACACCGCGCTTAAAAGTGCCCGTTGGCAGTGTGGCCATCGCGGAAAACCAAACCGCGGTTTACCCCAGTGTAACGCCAGGTGGTTGGCAAATTATTGGTCGTACTCCCGTTAATCTGATCGACTGGGGCTGTGAAAACTTGGCGCTCATTGCCATGGGAGACGCCGTGCGCTTTGAAGCCATTTCACGAGACGAGTTCTTAGTTCAAGGAGGTCAGCTGGATGGCTTTTAATGTGATCAAACCCGGTTTATTAGCACTTCTGCAAGACCTAGGCCGTCACGGACATCAGTCCATTGGCCTGACGACCGGTGGCCCTATGGATGAAATGGCATTTCGTTGGGGAAATGCGTTACTGGGCAATAACAGCAACTGCCCACAGCTCGAAATTACCTTTGGTATGCTCACGTTGGAGGCGCAAGCCAACACCAATATCGCCATCACAGGAGCCGATCTTGGTGCCACGCTGAACGACAAAGAGATTTCACCGTGGCGTACTTATGCGCTGAAAAAAGGCGATGTAGTGGCGTTTCATCAACCTATTTGGGGGTTAAGAGCGTACCTTGCGGTATCAGGCGGTTTTCTCTGCGACCCCATCTTAGGCAGTGTGGCCACCGTCATGCGTGAAAAGGTGGGTGGATTGACGGGGAAAGGTGACAAGCTTCAACGAGGCGATGTACTGCCTTACTCAGCCTGTTCTCATCAACCACAAAAAGCCGTGCCGCGTTTGGCGATTCCCCATTACGGTCAAAAAGAAATACCGGTTATTTTAGGGTATCAATACAAGTCGTTCTCCTCTTTAGAGCGAGCCAATTTTTTCTCCAGTGATTACTCAGTGTCTTCCCACTCAGATCGCATGGGGTATCGACTAGAAGGCAAAGCGATCCACAGCGACTTAAAAGGGATTATCTCTGAAGGCATTGCCTATGGCGCCATTCAAGTTCCGAAAGACGGTCAACCCATTGTCCTGCTGCAAGATCGGCAAACCATCGGTGGTTACCCCAAAATAGGCTGTGTCAGTCGTGTTGGCGGCGGCATTTTGGCACAAAAGCAACCAGGAGACGTTATTCAGTTTACCCCTATCACCGTCGATCAAGCCGAGCAAGAACGGCATTTGCACATGGCCAGACTCGCCCAATGGCGTTGAAACTTGCTGGCCAACACAAAGCTGGGTAACCAGCTTTGACATTTTCTTACTAAACTCGCATTACATTACTGTATTTTTGTCTTAGACTGAGTAAACAAGGCCTTTGTCTTTCATAGCGACGGGATTGCATCTGTTTATGAGATTAAAAGTCATTATTTGTCTAATACTGTCCCTTTTCTTATTCGGTAAGACAGCCTATTCAGCGGAATTGCGCTTTGGTTTTACAGGACCATTAACCGGTCCAAATACTTTTATGGGCACTCAAACAGTGCGAGGCATAGAGCTGGGCTTTAAACGTATCAATGATAGTCAAACACTCAACTATTCTCTCTCGCTCATCCCCTTAGACGATGGTTACGAACCGAGCCGAACACCGATACAAGTATCTTCTCTGATTAATGATTACGGAGTAAAAGCCATGTTAGGTAGCATTGGAACACCGACCAACTTGGCGTCCCTTAGTGTGTTATCCAAATACAGTATTCCCCTTATATCTCCGCTCACTGGGGCACAATCTATTAGAGCAGAAAGACCTTCGCCCTTCATTTTTAACACCCGCGCAAGCTATACAGAAGAAGCTAACTATTTAGTGAACATTCTCGTAAATGATTTGAACATAGCACCGGATGAAATTGCCATTTTTGCACAAAAAGACAGCTACGGAGATGCAGGGCTAGCCAGTACAATAGAAGCACTAAGAAAAGTCGGTCTAAAAGATTCAGCAGCCATACTTCAGATTAGACATCAGCGTAATAGTGGCGAAGTGAGCCATTCTGTTGCCGATGTGTTAGGTGTTTTTCCTATACCAAAAGCCATCATCATGGTCAGTACTTACAGCACCAGTGCTAATTTTATAAAGCAACTTGAGAGCTTTGGCATCACGCCCTTATTTTCCGCCTTTTCATTTACGGGACTAGAGGCTTTACAAGCAGAGATTGGCGATACCAAAGCGAAAGTATTCATCACGCAAACCACACCTTCGCTTAATGACCCTCACTCTTTCGTTGTCAAACAATTAAAAGAAGACATGGCGCGCTTTGGTGACACGGCTCCACCAACCACCATGCAACTTGAAGGTTACCTTAATGCACTGATTGTTGGACAGGCACTTTTACCAATCAAAAACCTGCCTACCAGCAAGGAAATTGAAGAAAGTTTAAAACACCTCGCAAAGAAGAGTCATGGCTCTCAGAAGCAAAATGAACTGGCGGTGCTGAACCCCAACAAGAGGCATATTTGGTTACAAGTTATCCACAATGGGGAACTACAAGAACTCACTCACACTGATATACCGTAACCCATCACTAAAACGAGAGACTTAGTACATTATTATGATGACATTAGATCGACATCACCTATCCATCTCGCCTTTAGTATGGCTACTGGCATTCGTCGCATTAATGTCCTCTCTCATCGGTGCTGTTATATTAACCAATACCTTACAAGCACTCGCTTCACAAAGACAGGATTTAAGAAGCCAACAAGCAAGTCTCCTAAACGCCTCTGCTGAGCTAAGAAATATCGTTCCTACCTATCGAGACCAACTGCGCCAAATATTGTTTGAGGACTCACCCCCTGACGTCAACCACAACTTCAATATTGACTTGTATAACAGTGCAGTGGTAACCATTAAAACTGAGTCTAACGACTCGGAAACGCAAAAGATTAGTGCTCAATTAGCAGAACAAGGTCAACAGCTAGTCACGACAGCCAAACAGATAAACGACTGGCACATACGCTACACACAGCACCATCAGGATGTTGTACAACTCGATATCAAAGGCAAAGCAATAAACCACCTCCAACAGTTAAAACGTCTCACCTATCGCATGACAGGTAACAATCGTTTACAAGAAAACTTTCTTATTTATCAATATAATACCTCTTCCTATGAGGAAAGAGATGCGCTTGCAAATGCTTATTTGCAACTGCGATTGTCCCGCCTTGAGTCCGCACTAAATACCGCTATGGAAGACATCAACACCCTAGAAGTTGCATTGAATGTGATGATTGTTTCCAGTTCATTAGATGTCATCACAGACCTCAAAGACAATCAAATAAAGTCATCACTAGATCGCTTAGATTACGTCATCGCTGAATCCGCCAAAGTACACCCTGATGCAGCAGAAAGGCTTCAACAAGAAAGATACGCGCTTGGCAAGACGCTTTTTGGCGAAGGCTATATTTTTGATACAACAGAACAAGTTATCAAACTAGGAAGCAAAGGGCTTTTTCAAGAACGTATTGAGTACATCTCTCTCGCAGCGGAAAAAATCGAGCTTATTAATTTATTAGAAAGCACGTTTTCTCCCCTCCCTAGGTTAATGGATCAAATTGGTGAGTTTGTTCAAATTAACTCAAAAAATCTTGACCAAAAAATCGAGGATCAATTAACAGGCGTCAAAACCCGTGTTCTTTGGATCAGCGGTATTTCCATTGCAATGTTATTACTATTAGCCTGGGCAATTACCCGCCGAGTCACTCGACAGCTCTCTAGCTTTATCGAAAGTGAAGAACGTTTTCGTTCTATGTTCGAATTCACTCCAGACCCTGTTTGGATTTTAATGAGCGAAAAAATAGTGGAATGCAATAACGCCGCTGTCCAAGTTCTAAAATACTCTGAAAAAGGCGCCTTACTAGGAAAAAAAATGGGCGATATATCGCGCAATAAACAGACGGATGGCACACTTTCCTCAGCTCGCTTACATCGCTGCTTTAAACAAGTCGCTTTGAATGGCAACACCAGAACAGAGTGGGAGTTTAAATGCTCAGATGGCGAGCTTATTCATGCCGATATGACCATGCTATCGAGTTCTTTTAATGATCGTCCCGCCACAATAATATCTTGGCGTGACGTGACAGAAAAATTTATTTCACAACAGTCTCTTGCACAGTATAAGGAAAAGCTAGAAAACGATATTGCCTTGCAAACTAAGGAGCTACAAACGGCAAAAGAAACCGCGGAAAACGCCAACCAAGCCAAAAGCGAATTCCTCGCCAATATGAGCCATGAAATCCGCACCCCTATGAACTCCATCATCGGCATGTCTTCTTTGGCTTTGCACACACCCTTAAGTAATAAACAACGCGGTTATATTGAAAAAATCAGTCATTCGGCCGACTCACTGCTCAATATTATCAATGATATTTTGGACTTTTCAAAAATTGAAGCCCGCAAAATGGACATTGAGAGTGTGCCATTTACGCTAACAAACCTTATCCACAAGGTAGCCCATGTACTGGAACTTAAAATAGAAGAAAAAGGCCTCGAGCTCATCATAGACATTGACGCCTCAGTTCCTCAACAAGTCGTTGGTGATCCAACTAGGCTTCGCCAAATCTTACTTAACCTCGGAAATAACGCGGTTAAATTCACGAAACAGGGTGAAATCATCATACGTGCTACTTGCTCAAAACAAGACCAGCAGGAAAACATGATCCACTTTTCGGTGGAAGATACCGGAATAGGCATCAATAAAGACAAGCAAAGTAACCTTTTTAAATCGTTCTCCCAAGCCGATACGTCGACCACCCGTCGCTTTGGCGGTACAGGCCTTGGCCTTGCCATTTCAAAACGATTGGTCCAATTAATGGGTGGCGAGATTTGGGTCGAGAGCGAAGAAAATAAGGGCAGTACTTTTCACTTTACCGTGAGGTTCCAACACTCAGAAAATGACGAATCCCAATATGCGCTCAGCAGCTATACTAATTTCAACCAAATCGTCATTGTTGACGACAATGACACCGCTAGAGAAGTATTAAAAGCCAGCGTAGAAGCGCTTGGTCTTGTCTGCCATACCTTTAGCAATGGCCACAAAGCCGTTCAGTTTATAGCATCACTTAAGGCAACATCGCAGCCTTATCCGATGATGTTGATTGATTGGAAAATGCCTGAACTTGACGGTATGGACACCTGTAGGGCCATTCTTGCAGAGACCAAAGGTGATGCTCCTATCACTATCATAATGGTCACGGCCCATGGACAAGACGATGCTCGCAAAGCGGGTGAAGGATTGCCTATCTCGGCGTTTTTAACTAAGCCCGTCACGACATCTAGCCTATTCGATCAAATCATTCAGTTATGCGGCCCCGACGCCATTTCGCTCATTGATCATAAGAGCGATAGTAATCACATCATATTTTCTTATGAACTTGCCGGAGCCAATATATTGTTGGTCGAAGACAACGAAATCAACCGCGAGTTAGCCGAGGAATTACTCTCTCGCAGCGGTATCCAGTTCACCTCTGCGACAAACGGACAAGAAGCCATCGACTTACTAGGATCCGAACGCTTCGATTGTATTTTAATGGACTGCCAAATGCCGATCATGGACGGTTACACAGCAACCCAAAAAATTCGCACAATGCAAGAGTACAAAGATATACCCATTATCGCTATGACCGCCAACGTGATGGCAGATGACATTCAATATGCAAAAGCCTCTGGGATGAATGATCACATCGCCAAACCTATCCATTTTGAAACCATGTTTAATACCTTGCGTACTTGGCTTAAATTCAATATCAAACATACGGGATACACACCCGCTTCATACCATGACACAAACTCCGAACTGCTTCCTGATAGCATGCATATAGATACGGAGTTAGGCTTGGCAAGAACGCTGACGACTCCTCTCTACATTCGTCTTTTACGCCGCTTTTTAAAAACACAGGTAACTTTTATCGATGAGTGTAAAGACGCCATGAAAATGAAAAACCTAGAGTCTGCTCGTCGCTACGCCCATACTCTCAAAGGAGTGTCGGCGACATTGGGTATGATGGAATTATCAGCATCTGCCAGCCATCTTGAACGCGCTTTGTCAGAAGAAATAAATATATCGCCTATACTGTTATCTGTGGAACACGACTTAATTAATGTATTAAATGATCTGCGGTTATGGCATTCAAACCATGAAGCGACACCAGCGAATGACGTTCCGACACAGTCGTCCATGGCGCCACAAGAATTCAGAAAAAGTCTTGATAGATTAAATACTTATATTACGGAAAATGTTGTAGAAGCACTTCCCCTTGCACAAATACTACTGAACAATTCAACAGACGAAAACACTTATAGAAGCATAGAGAAAATCATTGCTGCTCTGAAACTTTACGATTTTGAATTGGCAGAAAATTACTTCACTGTACTGCTTCAGAGTTTAGAAGATGCTTCAAAACTTAGCAGACACTAATGAGTAGGTAACATGACAACAATGACGTTTGAACAAGCGACACCGAGCCATGCAGAAGATAAAGCGACTATTTTAATTGTGGATGACACTCCTGCCAACATCGACGTTTTGGTCGCTTCTCTCGCTGACGAATGCGTCATAAAAGTGGCTTTGAGCGGAGTAAAGGCCTTATCTATAGCTGCTTTATCACCTCGTCCAGATCTAATATTGCTAGACGTTATGATGCCTGAAATGGACGGATATGATGTCTGTATACGACTAAAAAATAATCCCGTCACCGCCAATATTCCGATCATTTTCGTGACCGCCAAACACGACATCAAAGACGAAGAGAGAGGGCTTTCCTTAGGCGCCGTAGACTACATTATCAAACCCATCAGCCCACCTATCGTTCGTGCCAGAGTGCGTACCCACCTCGCTTTGTATGATCAAAATAGACAGTTGCAAAAAAAAGTAGACGAACGCACCAAAGCACTGCAAGCTAGTCAGCTCCGCATTATTCATCATCTCGGCCGTGCGGTAGAGTTCAAAGATAATGAAACAGGCGCCCATGTGATTCGTATGAGTCACTATGCACGCATGATTGCCCAGGAATACGGCGGCAATGAAGAGTGGGTTAATCAGATTTTCCAAGCAGCCCCAATGCACGATGTAGGCAAAATCGGTATCTCTGACGCCATTCTTTTAAAACCGGGCAAGCTCAACCCAGAAGAATGGGAAAAGATGAAACTTCATACGGTTTATGGTGGCGAAATATTTGCTGAAGACAGCGATCCAATGCTGCAAATGGCCAAAACCATCGCACTGACTCATCATGAAAAATGGGATGGTAGTGGCTACCCGAATGGCTTAAAAGGAGAGGAAATACCATTAGAAGGTCGTATCGTCGCCATTGCCGACGTGCTCGATGCGCTCATGTCGAAGCGTCCTTACAAGGAAGCATGGCGCTTAGAAGAATCTCTTGCCTATATTCAAAACAGTTCAGGTACTCATTTTGACCCAAACTTGGTTCCTTTACTTGAGAATCTTAACGCTCAAATACTATCCATCCGACAACAATACCCAGATAAGGAGGAAGACAGAATTATTAAATAGTTTTTAACAATCAAAACTTTAGTTATTAACAATTTTATCTATTTTATGTTTTTCCTTAATATGAGTCTCGTTGGTAACGAACTTAAACACTTTAGGAGAAACACAATGATCAACACACAAATCAAACCATTCAATGCAACAGCTTTCAAAAACGGCGAATTCGTAGAAATTTCTGAAAAAGATGTATTAGGTAAATGGGCTGTATTCTTCTTCTACCCAGCTGACTTCACGTTCGTTTGTCCAACGGAGCTAGGCGATGTGGCAGACAACTACGCTGAGCTTCAGTCTCGCGGTGTTGAAGTATTCTCTGTTTCTACAGACACTCACTTCACTCACAAAGCATGGCACGCAAGCTCTGAAACAATCGGCAAAATCCAGTACTACATGGTTGGCGATCAAACAGGCAACATCACCAACAACTTCGGCGTAATGCGCGAAGGCCAAGGTCTTGCTGACCGTGCGACATTCTTGATCGACCCACAAGGTACAATCCAAGCAATGGAAATCACGGCTGAAGGTATTGGCCGTGACGCTCAAGATCTACTTCGCAAAGTAAAAGCAGCGCAATACGTTGCCGCTCACCCAGGTGAAGTTTGCCCAGCGAAATGGAAAGAAGGCGAAGCAACATTGACACCTTCTCTAGACCTAGTTGGCAAAATCTAAGCTGACTGAATAAAGAACCCAAAAGGGGTCACATCAGACCCCTTTTACTCCCAGCACAGTAAATCACTCAATCAAACACAGGTTTCATCATCATGTTAGAAGCAAACTTAAAACAGCAGTTGGGCACATACCTGCAGAATATCGTTAATCCGATTGAAATTACTGTGTCCAAAAACGGTTCCGCAAAATCACAAGAATTACTCGAATTGGCTCGTGAAATCACCGAGCTCAAAAGCGACAAAATCACCCTAACGGTTGACGAAAACGCATCAGGTCGTGCACCGCAAATGGCCATCGCGCCAAAAGGCGAAGCAGCACGTGTGCGTTTTGCAGGCATCCCAATGGGCCACGAATTTACCTCTCTTGTGCTAGCACTACTACAAGCAGGCGGCCATCCGTCCAAAGCAGCGCAAGAGACACAAGCGCAAATTAAGTCTCTAGACGCTGAATTGAATTTTGAGGTGTACATTTCCCTCTCTTGTCACAACTGTCCAGACGTTGTGCAAGCGGTCAACTTAATGGCCGTATTGAACCCTAAAATTACCGCCACCATGATCGATGGCGCCTTATTCCAAGACGAAGTAGAACAGCGTGAAATCATGGCAGTACCGTCTATTTACTTAAACGGCGAGTTATTTGGTCAAGGCCGTATGACGCTAGACGAAATTCTCAACAAGGTTGATACCGGTGCTGCCGACAAGCAAGTCGCAAGCCTGTCTGAAAAAGCCCCTTACGACATGCTAGTCGTTGGTGGTGGTCCAGCTGGCGCAGCCGCCGCTGTCTATTCTGCACGTAAAGGCATCCGCACAGGTGTAGTCGCAGAACGTTTTGGCGGCCAAGTTGCCGACACCATGGCGATTGAAAACTTCATCTCCATGAAAGCCACAGACGGGCCAAAATTGGTCGCTGGTCTTGAGCAACACGTTTTAGATTACGACGTCGACGTAATGAAAATGCAAAAAGCTGTCCGTTTAGAAAAAAAAGAATTTATCGAAATCGAATTGGAAAACGGCGCGATACTGAAAAGTAAATCCATTGTATTGGCGACCGGCGCACGCTGGAGAGAAATGAACGTACCAGGGGAACAAACATACCGTAACAAAGGCGTGGCTTACTGCCCACACTGTGACGGCCCGATCTTTAAAGGCAAGAAAACCGCGGTTATTGGCGGAGGTAACTCAGGTATTGAAGCCGCCATCGACCTTGCTGGTATCGTAGAGCACGTTACGGTTTTTGAATTCGCAGATACGCTACGGGCTGACGATGTTTTGGTAAAAAAAGCCAACTCCTTATCAAACGTGACCATCATTAAGAACGCCATGACTACTGAAGTCCTGGGCGATGGTCAGAAAGTTACGGGGTTGAAATATACTGATCGCACTACCGACGAAACACACACTGTTGACGTTGCAGGGATCTTCGTACAAATCGGCCTAGTGCCTAACAGCGAGTTCCTAAAGGACACTCTAGAGTTAACCAACCGTGGTGAAATTATCATTGACTCCCATGGCCGTACCTCTGTCGAAGGTGTTTACGCAGCGGGTGATGTGACCAACATCCCCTTTAAGCAGATCATCATCTCCATGGGCGCAGGAGCAACAGCGGCACTTGGCGCGTTTGATTACTTGATTCGTCACTGACAGCGACACTCGAACCGACCAACGCCCCTTGCTCCACGCGCAAGCGCGAAAAGTTGTTTCAGCGCGTTGGTTGGTTCGTTACTAAACAGATAACTAAAATCACATAAACCGCACTCTGGCTTAGCGAGATGGCGGTTTTTTTTACTCAAAATTCTGCTGGCAAGTCAGAAACAAACCACCCGCCTCGCTCCACGCGCACGCGCATAAAACAGCTCGGTGTGTGGTTTGTTTCTACTCAATTTTTTACAGTAAGCCAATTCATGAATTGCTCACTCGCTTTCTTTCTAACAAATCAATGACGATTATTTCTAAATCCTCAACACCTGAATAATTGTGAGAGAGTCCTTGCCAATAGTTTTTAAGTGCTCCTGCAAGCTCGCTCAAATTAACTCGTTTACCATTTATATCCCATCGCTTTGTCGGTTCTGTATTTTGAGATACTAACAAAAACACTCCACACCCTGCACTTTCCTCTCGAAGGTAATCGCCCGCAAGCTGGTTTCGTAAGCGTTCGCATAGTTTAGGACCACTCCATGATTTATCTAGTAGCTTTAGCTCAACTGGAACCGGAGACTGTACGCTTGTATTATGAAGCCAAATATCCATGCGTTGACCGTTTGCCAGTTCAGGCTCTTGGGCCGTTGTGTATTGACCATGACTGTTTTGATTGAGCCAGCCAGCGATCAAAGTTCGCATTTCTGTTTCGCCATCCGCTTTTTTCCAAGTTCGCCACGGGCTGTCATTGCCTCGCTCTAACCAATGTTTCAAATCAATTAGCCTATTAACCGTATGATCAAAAAGTTGGCGGTGTGTTGCAGGTGTTATTGTCTGATTTTTATCAAATTGGCCAAACTGATCTACCGTCCACAGTTCTAAATCACCATCCACCATTGCTCTTTTATATGCTTGTTGAGCCATCCATTTTCGATACTCAGGCTCGGGGTGTTCTTCAATCAGTTGTTTGATAGCTGCATAACTAGCAAAACCAGTCATATTACATAGAAGGGAAAACAGTGCGCTCCGAGCACTTTGTGCATCATCTCTCAACTCTGGAGAATACACTCCACCGTCGGCACGGCTTATATCCTCTTTGGACGGAATATATTTATGCATGAGGACATAGAGCTTTTTCAGATGCTCTGGTGTCTTGAAGTAATCTACGTTAGGAACACTAAATGATCTATGGCTTTCACCAACAAGAACGGTAACAAAAACTTGTGCAGCTCGGTTAACTAACTCGCTTTTAAACCCTGCTAACCATTGTTCAAGCTGAGGAATGCCATTCACCGGATCACAATCAACCAAAAGAGCAAACCAGCAAGCAACACTATCTAAATCGTTACTTTTATCTATTTCTTGTTTTGCAATACTTACCAAACGATTAGGGTCACTCTTCCCAGAAATTAGAAGATGTATACAATCTCCTCGATTATTCGCATTCAGTTTATTTGGATGAGCTTCAACCCATTCTAAAAGGCTAACCGCAATATCCTCATGCAACCAAGGAGCACCAAAAACAAGTGAGCCCAATATACGGTAATGCAAATCTAAATCTGCGTTTTCTAGCTCCCAAATAAGCTCTTTGATAACAGCTTCAGCAACTAACGAAGGAAATGCTCGGTACATGCTCTCAAACCAACTAGGAAAACCATTAATCTCCCATGTGGTATAGCGCAACACATGATGTATCTCTGATTCATTTAAGTGATGCGGAAATTCCGAATGTTCTGCAACTTCAATTTCCAAACCAGCCAGAGAAAGAAGAAGCGAGTATGAGTATGAGTTATTTCTCATTCCACTTTCTGATTGTAATGACGGTGTGTAAACTCTCCAAAGTTTCATCAGTGCATCACGATAAGAAATAGCGACTTCGTAGCCAAAATCAGGGATCAATTTCACCCAGCCTGAACCACTACTTCGGTTTACTGAATTTTCATCATTAATCTCATCTAGTATCCAGCAAAAGTCATTCGTCACCTCACCAAAATATAGGTGTATAGAGTTACTCAAACGATCTGGGTTACTTTTTAGATCTGCTATCCAAGCATCACGAGACGCTTTTTTCTGCTCTTGTACAACATCGAGTTTTTTCCTGCGTTTTTCATGATCTTCTATGTGCTTTTTTTCCCAATCTGGTACTGGAGGATTAATCAGCATGTTCAATTTATTAGTCAAAATAGAACTATGCTCTACGCTCGCTCTTAGCTGCTCCAACATATTTGATGGTTTGTCTAACGCCTTATAAAGACGGAAGGCTGAGCTGAGAGCAATAGACTGATCACTTTCTGATTCACGAGAACGTACAAATGAAAGCAGTCTTTGGAAACTCTCAACCGTATCAAATGCCCAAAAATGACCTTGCCAAGAAATGGGAGCATCAGAAGTCAAAGGTTCGCTTTTAGGATCTGAAAGTAGCTTTATTTTTTCCTGTTCAATACAAGTCCAATAAAGCTGATCATTCAACTCACTCCAATGCGGTATCAGTTTAGCTAAGTTACTTTCATAATCATCAAAATGCTCTCCACCCCAAGAATGATAAAGAGGTAGCATCATAAGAACGGATAGGCTTTTATCATCAAGTGAAAACGGATGCCTTATTTCTACTAATCTCTCTACAAGATTAACGGCAATACCAAGAAGCCATGAATTATCTTGCGAGACCCTACAATCTTTTTTCTCGACATACGGCGGAGTGTTAAGATAATCAAGCAAACCAATAATAAACTCCTGATAAATAAGAGCGTTTCCAATAATTCGCATTCGGTTGATAAATTGATGAAGTGATCGTCTTAACCCATTTGCTTCAAAGCGTTCATTCGGAGACAATTGCAACCTGCCAAGCGAGAGAAGAATATTCTGAATATTTTCACTGGTTGGGCCAGTCTCTTCGATTAGTTCCGATAGCAATCGACGTGGAATTTTTTCCTCGCTTTGGTTGAGTCCTTGCCATAAAGAGTGTATTTGTTCATTGGTGCCACAGGTCATGACCGCTCGGACAGAGCTAAGTCGAGCATAAATCCCACGGATAGAGTTAAGAGCTATTTCCAGCAAAGGAGCAACACAGTCCGTCATTTTCCCTTGCCAAACCAATCGAGCAAGAAAGAAAATGGCATCATCATTTTCGCTATGTTGATTAATAAGTAACAAGGCATCTTTTGTCAGGGCAACATCCGAAATTCTTGCAATTGCGCTATTATCCCCTCCGGTACTATTGTTTTCATCCTGTGCAATACGGTGAACTATATTTTTAAGAATGGTTTTTCTTTCTGATAAAGGCAGTTTAGATGGATCTCCACCTTCAATAGCAACCTCAGGATCAATACTTAGTACAGTGTTTCTGATGTTGGTATCCCACAATATTAACCAAGGCAAAATGGATCGAAGTCTTGGCCTAATGATTGTCTCGCCATATTGTTCACCAATAAATAAACGCTCTATAGATAAACGACTGTCGCCATTAGCTATCAGGTAAGCAAACCATTTTGCTGCGAGCAGTTCTCTGATATCACGATGCCTGAATCGAACCGCTCCATATATGACATCGCTAAAAACACTGCGCTCCAAAAGAGCATTCACATCATTCGGACGCCAATCAGACAGCACGGCTTTTGCGTCTATTCCCAATTTATCGAGCGAGGCATCGGGAATGTTGATACTTGATTGGCCATTCATAACTACGGCAGCGGCCAAACGTTGTACTCCCTCTTGAGCTTTATTTAGGTTTAACGGCTGACGCTGTGCTCTATCTATATTATGTTCATCGCTTAACTGCTCATTTATACTGTGTTCTAGTAGATCTAGACGGCTACCAAGTTTTTTATCCTTTGTCCATTTGGATAAAATACTATCTAAATCAAGAGGCCGTTGAGCCAAGCTCCAAATACTCGCTCTATCAATTTCCCTTAAGAGTTCATCAATGTCATTCACTGATCTTTTTTCACAGAAACAGCGAATTCTTTCCTCATCTAAAGGCCTCATTCCGTATACAGTCAAAGCATTTTGAGGTTGAGTTAGCTTATCTTCTGTATTGTCATCTTCGTATTTCTTTGCTGCTAAAAACAAATGTCTATTCAGCAACTCTCGATCAGCTTCTGGTCGCCAAGAGTAAGGACGACTGGAAACATAAAGATGCGCTCTATGTGCACCTTTTTTGATACCTTTAGCGAATCGCTTTAACGCTAATTCAAAAGCTCTTGGGGTTTCTAACCTTGCTTCATCGACCGAATCTAAAAAGAACCAAGCTTCCTCTATCGATTCTAGCCAAGCGTTAAATTCATCTTCTGTTCCAACCTCAAAGGCGTCATAAAAATCTTGCTCGATATCTTCAATACGAATAAAAAAGGACGGTCTGCCTTGTTCTAATAAGGCTTTGGCTTTATTGAGTAATTCTTCCGTCTTGCCAGCGCCGGCTTCGGCTAAAATGACACAGCGATACTCACCTTCTAAATCAACCCAAGTTTTTAGCGCTGAATGACCTAAAGAAAAGAGTAGCTCATTATTTTCTAGATCTTCTTGGTCTTCCGAAATAATTGAAAATTGACGATCTAATGGAATGTACTTTTCTTTAGTCATAGACGATAAGTTCGCTTCACCAACAAAAAAACAAAGGGGTTTCATACAGATACTAGCTTTAACAATAGCGCTAACGCGTTAAGGCTCCAAGCTGAATTTCCTCAGCATGAAACCAAAATTTATAAACAACTATACAGAAACGTACCATTTATGGTACAAATAAAATTATGAAAAGTATAAAACACAAGAAAGTGTCTGTTCACTTTTTCCGAACTGCGTCGGGAGGTGAGCCTGTCAGGGAATGGTTATTGTCTCTTACAAAAGAGGATAGAAGCGCCATTGGACAGGATATAAAAACAGCAGAATACGGTTGGCCTGTCGGTATGCCCATCTGTCGTTCTATGGGAGATGGACTGTGGGAAGTACGCACTAACTTAGAAGGTGGTCGTATTGCGAGGGTGTTATTTTTCTTTAAAAACAACGAATTAATTTTACTCAATGGCTTTATAAAGAAATCCCAAAAGACACCTAAGCCCGAATTAGATTTAGCTAAAAAACGCAAACGTGAGGCTGAAAATGACTAACAAACACATAGGCTCGTCCTTTGATGATTTTCTAGAAGAGGAAGGTATCTTAGCTGAAACTAATGCTGTGGCTATAAAACGAGTGGTAGCTTGGCAGATTCAGCAAAAAATTAAACACGAACACTTGTCCAAAACAAAAATGGCGAAGCTGATGAAAACAAGTCGCTCTGGATTGGATAGACTGCTTGACCCAAACAATACGTCTGTCACGTTGCATACCTTGGATAATGCCGCGAAAGCGTTAGGTAAAAAGCTAAAATTAGAGCTTGTTTAGAAAGCTACGTCACTCTCTTCATTTTAAATATGGCTAA
Organism: Marinomonas hwangdonensis; assembly: GCF_003721245.1. GTDB lineage: Bacteria > Pseudomonadota > Gammaproteobacteria > Pseudomonadales > Marinomonadaceae > Marinomonas > Marinomonas hwangdonensis. Next base: position 159,102 of record NZ_RIZG01000003.1, read on the forward strand.
ATGTTACCCGTGATGCTTCACAGTCACTAAGACAGGCTAAAGTCTTTGCGTACAGAAAAAGGTTGAACACTTTCTTGCAGGAGTAAAATATGGATACGCTAAGTTACTCAGCTTTTAAAGCAAATCTTGCCCGTACGCTGGATAAAGTAAACGACGAGCTCTACTCAGTAAGAACGCCAGAGCGATTCTTGCGCTTGCGCCGGGAGCGGGGTGTTCTTACTGAGTAGAGCGATGTCAGGTCGCGTTAAGGCTCCAAACTGAATTTCTTCCATCTAACCCCTCGCGTAAAAAAGAGGCTGAGAATGACTAACAAACACATTGGGTCTTTCTTTGATGATTTCCTAGAAGAGGAAGGTATCTTGGCTGAAACCAATGCGGTAGCTATAAAATGAGTCGTTTCATGGCAGATTCAGCAAAATAGAGTAAATAACTCTCTTGAAAGTGAACATGCTATTCTGGGGGCGGATTAGCACTGGTTCCATTTTTTCAAAACACTTCAAAAAGAGACCTAGTATGAAACTGTTACGTATCATTTCAATCTTAGAAGGCACATCGCTTTTGTTGTTGCTTTTCATTGCCGTGCCATTAAAACGCCTATTGGATATGCCTGAGTATGTGAGCATGGTTGGCCCGGTTCATGGTGGGTTGTTTATCTTGTTTAATATGCTTCTGGTGTTAAGTGTGGCTCGTTATGGGGTTTCGTCAAAGCATGCCTTGATGGGGTTTGTTGCGTCTTTGGTGCCATTTGGTAGTTATGTTTTTAAAGCGAAGGTCTTGAGTAAATACGAGTAATCGTATTCTTTGCTGTGTCAGGTTAAAGTTTTTGCCCATTTAAAATAAAAAGGCCTTTGTTATAAAAGGCCTTTTCGTTGGGTTGGTCTAATCGGGTTAGAGCTTGAAGTAACTGACTTTGGTGGTCAGTTTTTTCGACAGTTGCGCTAGGCGTTCGCTTGATTGGGCAACTTGCTCTGATCCAGCGGCGCTTTCCATGGTGGCTTCGTGAACTCGAGTGATATTAAGATTCATGTCTTCCGCCACGCGTTCCTGTTCTGAAGAGGTTTGCGCAATTTGGGTGTTCATGTCGTTGATCGCCATGACCTCGTCGCGGATACTCGCCAGTGCTGAGCGAGCTTCTTGTGTTTGATCAACGGTTTTTTGCGCTAGCTCACGGCTGGTGTTCATGATGTCAGCGGCTTTACTAGACCCTTCCTGCAAGCGGACGATCATGTTACTGATTTCACTGGTGGATTCTTGTGTACGAGTGGCTAGTGAGCGAACTTCGTCCGCGACCACTGCGAATCCGCGGCCATGTTCACCGGCGCGTGCGGCCTCGATGGCGGCATTTAGCGCTAGCAAGTTAGTTTGTTCTGCAATAGCACTGATAACGTCGGTGATTTTTTCAATGTTGCCACTGTCATCGGACACTTTTTCGACCGTTTGCGATGCCAATTCTAATGTCTTCGACAAATTCATAATGGCTTCTGCCGTGGCATTCACTTTTACGTTACCGCTCTCAACTTCTTTGTCTACTTTTTTCGTTGCTTCGGCAGCGTGACCAGCATGGCCTGCTACTTCAGAAACCGAGGCCGCCATTTCGTTAATGGCCGCGGCCATCTGGGTGGTATCAGAAGATTGTTGACGAAGACGACGATTGTTTTCAGTCGCTGTGGTGTTCAACTCGGATGAGGCTACGCCCAGCTCATCGGCGGCGCTGCGCACGTCGAGGATGATTTGCTGTAGACGCGATACCATGGCGCGTACGCTGCCAATCATGCTGTTGGGGTAGTCTGTGTCTATTTTAACGTTTAGGTCACCATCGGCAATGCGTTGAACCAAGGCAGCAACCTCTTCAGGCTCTCCACCAATGCGCGACTGTATGCTACGAATCAAGGTAATGGCGACCACAATACTGAATACCGCTGCGATTAGTGTGACCACTAACATCAAGTTAACAAAGGTACTAGCCACGCCCATGACAAGACCGATGTCATCGTTGATCACATCTTCTTGGTGGTTAATAAAGGCGTTAATGCGCTTTAACCATTCGGTATAGCTTGGCGAAACGTCTTGCATTAACAACTGGGTCGCGCTGGCCGTGTTGCCTTGTCTTATGAGTTCTAGCAGAGCTTGCGTCGACTTCTGTGTTGTCACTTCAATCTCTTGGATGGCTTTTAGCAACCTCTTTTCTACCGCCGTTGTTTCAGGCAATGCCATCAATTGATTCATTGATTTAGCCGATTGCTGATAAAAAGAATCCAGCTGCTTTATCAAGGCCAATTCTTGATTTAAACGTGCTGTATCGGACGCTAATACCGCATCACGCACCGCAATGGCACGGTCATGCACGCTGCCACGAAAGTTAATGGCATTACGTTGTTTTAATGTAGCGCCATCGCGCACACTGGTCAGTGTGTTATCAATGACATTAACTCGCTGCATTCCAACTAATGAAATCAGAAGCAGTAGAGCGAAGATTACCCCGAATCCAAGCCCCAAACGCTGTGAAATCTTAAGTTTGCTAAACATAGTACCCATCACCTTGTAAATAAAGAGTCACGATTGACTAAACATCAACCAAAGGCGAGCAGCATAGACTGCAACCCTAATAAAAACCAGCCGTGTAATGTAAAGATCCACAAATACCCCCACGCCTTAAAAAAAAGTAATCCAATGTTGTTAACCTCGCGTAAAAAACAATTAGCCTACATCACTTTGGGCACTTTATGTTCAAAATGACCTCTTGTGACTAAGCACGATTGTGTCGTGTCTCTATTTAATCTGTTTCATCTCAGGTGAGTATTTTCATGCGTGACAAAATCACCGTGGTTTGGTTTAAGCGTGATTTAAGGTTGTCTGATCACGCGCCTTTAACCGCAGCGTTTGACGCACCTTATCCCACACTGCTGATTTATAACTTTGAACCCGTGTTGCTGAATGATGCGCACTATACCTTGAGACATTGGCGCTTTGTGTGGCAATCCATAGAGGATTTAAACCAGCAGCTGGCACGCTTTAACGGCGAGGTACGGGTTTTTCGCCAGGAAATGTTGGCCTTACTCGAGCAGCTTCATGATCAATTTGACATCCAAGCCGTTTATAGCCACGAAGAAATAGGGTTAAAGAACACCTTTGAACGCGACCTTCAGGTCAAGGCTTGGTTGGCCGAACACCATATTGCTTGGCATGAATCCCCCACCGGTGCGGTGGTGCGAGGAAAATCCAGTATGGTTGATTGGCAAACACATTGGTATCGCACCATGGAAGCCCCTTTGGCAACGCCTAACTGGTCCCGTTACCAAGCGGTCACATACCCTGACTATCAGCCTCCCGAGCTCGATCCAGCCTACTTCATCCGTGTGCCGGCATTTCAACAAGGCGGCCCAAAAGCCGCCAGAGACGTCACCAAGAGTTTTTTTGCGACACGAGGCAAGGGTTATCAAAAAGGCATTTCCAGTCCAAGTCAAAGCCAAGAACATTGTTCACGCCTTTCGGCACACCTTGCCTGGGGTAACGTGAGCATTCGACAGGTTTATCAAAATACGGCCGCCTTTTATGGCAATGCCCCCTATGGCTGGAAAAAACCTTTACGCGCTTTTTTGTCACGCGTTCATTGGCACTGCCATTTTATGCAAAAATTTGAGCGGGACTGTCAGATGGAGTACTTGCCACAAAACATGGCTTACACCCAGTTTGCTTACCGAAACGATGATCAAGTGCCGGCGGACATTGAACGATTTAAAGAGGGCCAAACGGGGATTCCCATTATTGATGCCTGTATGCGCTGCCTTAAGCACACCGGCTACATCAATTTTCGTATGCGCGCCATGCTGGTCAGCTTTATGACGCATCACATGAACATCCATTGGCAGCAGGTCAGTTTGCCGCTGGCACAGTATTTTCTTGATTTTGAGCCTGGTATTCATTACCCACAAATTCAAATGCAAGCCTCGGTCACGGGCATTAATACCATTCGTTTATACAACCCCATTAAACAATCTACGGAAAAAGACGCAGACGGTATTTTTATACGCCGCTGGTGTCCTGAACTCAAAAACTTGCCCGATGAATATCTCCATCAGCCTTGGCTACAACCCCCTATGGAAGAGATTTTTAACGACTTTACGCTCGGAAAAGATTACCCAAAACCCCTTATTGATCTCGAAAAAGCCGCCAAAGAAGCGCGCGATCGATTATGGAACTTTCGCAAACGCAGCGATGTTCGCCACGCCTCTAAAGCCGTCTTGGCACGTCACGGCATGACCTCAAAGAGATAACCATGGCCCATAAAAAACCGCACCTGCCAGAAAAAATCTGCTTAGCCTGCCAGCGCCCTTTCACTTGGCGTAAAAAATGGGAACGCGACTGGCCACAAGTGAAATATTGCTCTGAACGTTGTAAGCGTCAGAGCAAACATAGTATTTCCACTCCCCCATGATCGCTTTAGAAAAGTAATATGGCTTTTTTAAACACCAGAGTTTTTCAAAGGAGAGCAATCTAAACGGTTTTTTGCGCCGTACAAGTTAAGGTTGAAATAACAAAACAGTCACATGACAGGGGCAGGCAATGAAGTTAGGTTTAATTTGGTTTGGTAATGATTTACGTTGTGCCGATCAAAAGATGCTATGGCGGGCGGCACAAGACGTGGATCAGTTAATCTGTGTCTATTGTGACGAGCCCCATCATAAACGCCCAAGCCGCTATGCTACACAAGGCATGTCGCCTCAACGTCGTGGCTTTTTAAACCAAGGTTTGGACGATGTGGCACAACAGCTACAGGATTTAGGTCAAGTTTTGTATGTCAGCCAACTGGATGCTTTTAATAGCCTAAGTCTGTTGTTAAATGAATGGCCTGTTTCTCATATTTATCGCAATCATCACGGTGGTTGGGATGAACGGCAGGCACTCAAACGCATTGCAACGCTCTTTCCCGATGTGAAAATCACCATGGATTATGGGTTAAGCCTTTTTGAACGATGGCAGCTGCCTTTCCATGTCAACGATTTACCCCATTCGTTTTCAAAATTTCGACGTCTAGTTGAGTCCATTGATATTGCTTCACCTTTGCCCAGAGTATTGGAACTACCACCGGCTCCCGATGTGAAATTTGAGATGATAACAGCGTGGAAGGCCAAGCCCATTGATGATAGCGCGTTGTTCACGGGTGGAGAATTAGCTGCTCAACAACAGCTCAGCGACTATTTTTCTACTGACTTGCCAAGCACCTATAAAGACGTACGTAATGCATTAGACGGTTGGGAAAATTCGACCAAGTTTTCTCCTTGGCTAGCACAAGGCAGTTTGTCAGCAAGACAAATAAAAACCATGTTAGACGTCTACGAAAATGACAAAGGTGCCAATGAATCCACCTATTGGATCTATTTTGAATTGCTGTGGCGCGAATATTTTCACTGGTATGCAAGCTGTCACGGTAAACAGTTATTTTTAGTGGAAGGTGTGTCTAAACAGCGTAACCAAGGCAGTTTTTATGCCGAACGTTTCCGTAAATGGTGCCAAGGCAACACCCCCTATCCGATTGTCAACGCCTGCATGAAACAGCTTAATCAAACGGGCTACATGAGCAATCGTGGACGTCAAATTGCCGCCAGTTGTTTGATTTATGAGTTAGGCATCGACTGGCGCTATGGTGCTGCGTATTTCGAACAACAATTGGTGGACTACGATGTAGGGTCAAATTGGGGGAACTGGCAGTACATCGCGGGGGTTGGTGCGGACCCTAGAGGGGGCCGTCGCTTTAATTTGCAAAAGCAAACCGAACAATACGATCCTAAGCAACAGTTTATCAACAAGTGGCAAGGTCAAGAGTTCGATGCGCAACTGGATTCGGTCGATGCGGCTGACTGGCCGATTTACCCAAGCTAGTCACCGTATGGTAGTAGCGTTTACAGGGTACTCGGTAAACGCTACTACGACAACGTCAAGCAGAAGGTGCGATAAACGCCTACGCTATTCTCACCAAAGATCAATTTAACGCCTTTTTGACAACGTAATACTCAACAGACATTTTCAATTGAGAAGCTTAATGACACACACAGGGACCCTCCGCTACCATACCTTGCGCTTTATTCTTGGCGATCAACTCAATGCCGCCCATTCTTGGTTTGATCAATGTGATCCTGGCATCTTGTACGTGATCGCCGAGCTGCACCCTGAAGCCACCTACGTAAAACATCATGTGCAAAAGCTCTGTGCGTTTTTTTTGGCCATGGAAACCTTTGCCAATGAACTTGAGGCAGCGGGCCATCAGGTGTGTTACCTCACTTTAGACGACACCAAAGGTCACTCCCTTGAATCGCTGATTCTTGCTATCGCTGTTCGAGAGAATATTCAGACAATTGACTTACAACGCCCAGATGAACATCGCGTTCTAATGCAATACAAGCATCTTTTTGAACACGCTGAGCAAACCGTTACCCTATTTGAAACCGAGCATTTTCTGCTGCCATTTGACGACATTCCCCAGTATTTTAAACCGCAACACAGTGTGCGTATGGAGAACTTCTACCGTAAAATGCGCCAACGCTTTAACATCTTAATGAACACAGATAAGGAGCCCGAAGGCGGAAAATGGAATTATGACAGCGACAATCGTAACAAGCTCAAAGCCCAAGACCTCAATAACATCCCAGCGCCTTTGTGCTTTCAGTACGAGGTTCAATACCTACTTGAACGCCTAGCGCGTCACAATATTACTACCATTGGCAAGGCCGATAATATTTTGCTTTGGCCCACCAGCCAACAAGATGCACTGGATTTACTCGCCTACTTCTGTGAGCATTTACTGCCAAACTTCGGCCGTTTTCAAGATGCCATGACCAGCAAAACGCCGCACAGTTGGAGCCTGTATCATTCGCGTTTGTCGTTTGCACTGAATGCTAAACTGATCAGCCCAATGCAAGTGATTGATTCTGCCATAGCCCGTTATCAAGAAAACGACGCTATCGACATTGCCCAGATCGAAGGGTTTGTTCGACAAATCCTCGGCTGGCGCGAATACGTTCGCGGCATGTATTGGATCAATATGCCCGATTACCAAGAGCAGAATGCGCTAGACGCCCATCGCGATTTACCCAGCTATTTCTGGCATGGCGACACCAAGATGCATTGTCTTGCCGATGCCATTGGGCAATCCCTCGACTACGCTTACGCGCATCACATCCAGCGACTCATGGTAACGGGCAATTTTTGCTTACTAACGGACATAGAACCTAGCCAAGTGGATGAGTGGTATCTCGGCATTTATGTGGATGCCCTAGAATGGGTCGAGCTACCAAATACCCGTGGAATGAGCCAGTTTGCCGATGGCGGCTGGATCGCCTCCAAACCTTACGCCGCAAGCGGCAGCTACATTCAGAAAATGAGCGACTATTGCACTTCGTGCCATTACAAGGTGAAAGATAAAGTCGGCGAGCAAGCCTGTCCACTCAACAGCCTCTATTGGCGCTTCATGGTCAAACATCGAGAACGCCTTGCGAAAAATCCCCGTATTGGCATGATTTACGGCAACTGGGACAAACAAAGCGATGCGCAAAAGCATGCCGTCCTACAAAGAGCAGAATGGTGCGTCGACAATATTGAACAGCTGTAATGACTTACGTCGCTTGGCGGCGGCGCAAAAACCAAAAGCCTAACGCTGCTGCCGCCATACCTGACACGCCCCCCATGCCGATAGACCAACGCGCCCCAAACGCATCGGCCACCCAACCCACCACAGGCGCGCCCAACGCGGTGCTGCCCAGTGCCGTCGCCAACACCACCGCCATAACCCGACCTCGATAACGCTTTTCGGTAGCGACTTGCATGTAAGAGGCGGTTGACGTGGTAAACAGCTGAAGACTCAGGCCCAACAAAATTAGCAATACAGCAAAGGACCAAAATGACGGGCTCAGAGCCACCAACAAGCAACTAATAGAAAACATCAGCGCCACATAAATCATAAAACGAAAGGTCGGCGAAGAGCGACGTCCAGCGGTCACCAAGGCACCAGAAATAGACCCAATCGCCATCATAGAAATCAATAAACCATACTGATCAGCACTGCCCTGAAAAACCTGCACCGTCATGGCCGATAAATACACCGAAAAATTCATCCCTAAGCTGCAAATCAAAAACGACATCACCAAAATCACAGCCATTTCCCGATGCAACCAAATATACCGAAAGCCCTCCAAAAACCGTGTCATATCTGGCGTCGCTTTACTGTTATCCACCACCGCCTCAGGCATGCGTTTTTTCAAGCTGTGCAGTGCCATCAACAGCGGAATAAACGTCAGCACATTGATCATAAACACCCACCCAGTTCCCACTAAGGCAATGAGCAACCCGGCCACACCTGGGCCGACCAGACGCGCAGAATTAAACGCAACCGAGTTTAATCCCACCGCGTTAGACAACTCTTTTTCACTCACAATGTCTGAAACAAAAGCATGCCGTGCAGGCGCGTCAAACGCCGCCACACAGCCTAATGCCAAGGCACAGACACACACTTGCCAAAACACCACATGGCCACTGAGCACCAAGAGCCCCAAAATGAGCGCCAATACCGCCATTAAGCTCTGCGTGATAAACATTAGCCGACGACGATCCATACGATCCGCCACCCAGCCCGTGATGGGTAACAGAAAAATTTGCGGAGCAAACTGCAAAAACACCACTAACCCCACGGCGGAAGCATTATTATCCGACAGCTCTGCAATCACGATCCAATCTTGAGCCGTGCGCTGCAGCCAGGTTCCAATATTGGAAATAACAGCGCCACTGAACCAAAGCCGATAATTCGGGTTTGATAAGGATCGAAAGGCATTGCTCAAGGTAAACTCCTCTTGGTGATGTAAACGGTAGCGCTTAAAAACCTCAGAACACGGTTTGCCATCATAGATAAAGTGTCATTTATCACGGATAACATAACGCAGAGACACAACTTAAAATAAACTTTCTTGCACAATTGAGTAGGCGCAATCTATGCTGTTACTTATGCCGTTACAGATAGACAAAAACGTTGAGAAAACATGACTATCAAGCGCTGTGCATAATAATAAAAACAATCCTTAATTAGGTACCTTCGCGATGCTAAAAAACCTGTCCCTAAAGACACAGTTCGTTCTTGTTATTGCTCTTCCTTGTCTTGCGCTCTTCTTGATTAGTTGGGCGGGGCTAAGCGGTCTTTCTAGTGCTCAAGAACAAACCAAACAACTCGCTCAAAACACCAGCGCGCCAATGCGCTCTTTGGCCGAAGTGGCCTCTCGAATTCCTCGCATGCGCGTCGGTATCGACGTTATTTTTCTACAAGATATTCCCGCCTTGCGCGATGAAAGGGGCGTTTTATCTCGTGTCAAAGACACCCGTACTGAAGATATCCCTGAAATGGACATGGCGTTAAAGCAAGCACTGGACGCTCAAGTTAATCCGCAAATGAGAGCGGAAGTCCAAAAAGTCATCGACATTTTTGCCAAAGTAAAAACCGACGAGCTAGCCCCAATGCTAACGGCGCTAGAAAATAATGATGTCGCCACGGCTCAAGCAATCTACAAAAACCAATACGCCAAAAGCTATGGTGTCATGCGCATCGCAGTCAATAAAATATTGGACGAATTGCTAGAACAAGGCAAACAAAGCTATGTCCAAAGCCAAAACAACTATAAAACTAGCCGAACCAATATGATGGGGTTAATTGCCATCGCACTGGTGGCGTCCATCTTCTTTGCGTGGCTGATGTTACGTCGTCTTAATCAACGTGTCTCCTACTTGCAACAACATATTTCCAGTGCCAGCGACAAACTGGACTTGGGGGCTGTGATGAATATGAATGGCAAGGACGAACTCAGTGACATTGCTCAACATTTTAATCTCTTTATTGGCAAGGTTCGCACCGCCATGGAAAACGTCGCGGAAAACTCGCGTCAGCTGGCTCACACCGCAAATGACGTTGCGGCAAAAGCCAAAGCAACCCATTCCAACTGTTTAAACGAACGGGATCGTACGACACAAATCGCCACAGCGATTCATGAAATGGGCGCAACGGTAGAAAACATCGCTGAAAATGCCTCTCAAGCAGCAAGAGCCGCTCAAGAAGCCGATAAACAAGCCCACAACGGTGCTGAATTGGTTGCTAGAGCTCGCCAAGGTGTGTCCGCTCTCTCAACCGAAATACAGCACATCAGTACAGACATTGGCTCACTAGCGATGCAGACAGATTCGATTGGCAGCATATTAGACACCATCCGCAGCATTTCTGAGCAAACGAACTTACTGGCTTTAAACGCAGCCATTGAAGCCGCTCGGGCTGGTGAACAGGGTCGAGGCTTTGCTGTCGTCGCTGACGAAGTTCGCAACCTCGCCAGTCGCTCTGCGTCTTCCACAGATGAAATCCAAAAAATGATCGACAAACTTCAAGAGCAATCAGCGAAGACCGTGGCCACCATCCAATCTGGACAAGACCAAAGTCACACCGTTGTTAATCAAGCGAATGAAGCCAACAATTCACTAGAGCAAATTACCGCACACATTGGCCAGATCAGTGACATGAACATACAAGTGGCGACCGCCACAGAAGAACAAGCTCTTGTCGTCAATGACATGAGCAAAAGCGTCGAAGAGATAAATCAGCTAACCACAGAAACGTCTGAAATTGCCGATGAACTCACCGCTTCCAGCACCAACTTGCAAAAGCTGTCTGTTCAACTGGATAAATTGGTGACCCAATTTAAGCTTTAAACTAGAAACCACAAAAACCATAAAAACAAAGAGGGGAAGCCAAATGCTTCCCCTCTTTGTTTTTGCTCTACAGCGGATATTGAACTAACTAGTTCTTGTCATTAGCAAGACAAGCGGCCGCGGTGAACAACGCATCCGTTGAACTGTTCAGTGCCGTTTCAGCCGAATCTTGTAACACACCGATAATGAAACCAACAGCCACTACTTGCATGGCAATCTCATTGGGAATATTGAACAAGCTGCACGCCAACGGAATCAATAACAAAGACCCTCCCGCGACGCCCGATGCACCACAGGCTGACACCGCTGCGATCACACTCAGTAAAAGTGCCGTGCCAAAATCCAACGAAATACCCAAGGTATTTACCGCCGCTAAGGTCAAGACAGTAATCGTAATCGCGGCGCCCGCCATATTAATGGTGGCCCCCAACGGAATAGATACTGAATAAGTATCTTCATCCAAATCTAGGCGCTTACAAAGATCTAGGTTAACCGGAATATTGGCCGCTGAACTGCGGGTAAAAAAGGCGGTGACTCCACTCTCTCTTAAACACTGAAACACCAAGGGATAAGGGTTACGACGAATCTTCCAGAACACCAACAATGGATTGGTAACAAACGCGATAAACAGCATCGCACCAATCAATACCGCTAACAGGTGCGAATAACCAAATAAAGCATCAAAGCCCGTTGCCGCTATCGTACTGGCAACCAAACCAAAGATACCAAACGGTGCCAAGCGGATAATGAAAGATACAATCCCCGTCACGCTGGTCGATATATGCTGCAACACAGATTGAGTAGCTTCAGAAGCATGACGTAAACCCAAACCGAAGCCAATCGCCCAGGTCAAGATACCAACATAATTCCCTTGGACCAGAGCATTAACAGGGTTATCGACCATTTTAAATACCAAGGTCTGCAGCACCTCGCCCACGCCCTGAGGCGCGCTCCGACTTAGATCAGGAGCGACCAAACTAAGCTCTGTCGGAAAAACAAAGCTAAACAACACGGCAGTGAGTGCAGCAACAAAGGTGCCAGCGATATAAAGCACAATCACAGGACGGATATGACTTTGCTGGGCCTGTTTATGATTCCCAATGGATGCCATGACCAGCAAAAAAACCAAAATAGGCGCGATGGCTTTTAAGGCTTGCACAAAAAAATCGCCAAACAGGCTAACAGACAAAGCAGTACTAGGGGAGACGTATGCCAAAGCCACGCCACAGAGTATGCCGATGGCAATTTGTAATACCAAACTGCCTTGTAAATAGCGTTGCATTAATGAAGGGGTTGTCTTTATTGTCATTAGAAAAAGGTCCATAGCAATTTTAAGCCCGCACCTTAATGCATCCCAACTCAAAAATGAACCATTTTAGGGCGTTATTACAGATATTATTGCAATATATCAACAAAATCGAACATTTAACCGATCATTCAACTTCCTCATTTCCTGCTGAAAACACCACTTGTACTCAACCAGAATCAGCCCCATATTGCTTGCATACACAAACCTTACCAAGGAATTGAAATGTCGAATTTGTTAGAAAAATTGAACTGGCGTTATGCCACCAAAAAGATGGACGCAAGCAAAGCCGTTGAGCAAGAAAAAGTAGATCGTATTCTAGAAGCCATTCGCCTTACAGCAACATCAAGCGGCCTTCAGCCATACGAAATCATCGTCGTAAAAAACAAAGCGCTACGTGAAGCCATCGTCCCTCATGCTTGGAACCAAGCGCAAATCACGGATGGTTCTCATCTGTTAGTGTTTGCGGCATGGGACAACTACACGGAAGAGCGCATCAACAAGATGTTCGACCTCGTCAACGACGAACGTGGCTTTGAAAACGAAGGCTGGGAAAACTACCGTCAAATGATTCTGGGAGCTTACCCTCCTCGCGACGCTGAAGTGAATTACCAACATGCCGCGCGTCAAGCTTACATCGGTCTTGGCACGGCATTGATTGCTGCAGCGGAAGAAGGCGTAGACAGCACGCCAATGGAAGGTTTTGATCCTGCAAAAGTTGACGAGATTCTAGGTCTAACAGAACGCGGACTGCGCTCTGTGATTCTGCTTCCTCTAGGTTACCGCGCAGAAGAAGGCGACTGGTTGAAAGACCTGAAAAAAGTACGTCGTTCAACAGAAGACTTTATTACTGAAATGAACTAATTAACGGTTTATTGAAAACTGCAAACCTAAGACGCCAGCTTTCTGGCGTTTTTTTATGTCTAATTTATGAATGTAGCAAAAAATAGGGAATCAACGCCTCTCATAAAAAATAATGACCCAATCACCACACAAAGCCCGTATCTTTATGTTCATAAAACCATCAAATATACGCTCACCGCTCAAGGATAAAGCATGGCAAAGTACTTAGGACTTCTCTTCATTACGCTATTTTTAAGCGCCTGCTCCACCAATGATGACTGGCGCACCGCAAGTCGCGAACCCGCCGGTATCGCACCATCGCCAGAAACAGAAAAAGAGGCCGTTATAGAATTTTACGCGGCCGATGCGTTTAGCTGGCGCGGCTGGTTTGCAGTGCATACTTGGATCGCCACTAAGGAAAAAAACGCGATGGAGTACACCGTTTACGAAGTCGTAGGATGGCGTGTTAATCGTGGCTTACCGGCTTTGTCCGAATACAAAACAGCCACGCCAGATAGATACTGGTTTGGCGCAAGACCAGAAAAAGTACTCTCTCTTACTGGCGAAAAAGCGGAAACGCTCATCCCAAAAATCAGCGACGCCGTTACCCGCTACCCCTGGGCAAACGAATACAAGGTTTTCCCTGGCCCAAACAGCAATACCTTTCCAGCATGGATTGGTTTGCAGGTGCCAGAACTCGATCTTGACATGCCTTTCAGTGCCATCGGCAGTGGCTACGCCGACAACGAGTAATTTTTTATTTTCATCTTTGATTTCCGAGGCACTAATTGTCTCGGAAATTAAGCCCGTATTTAGAAAACATCATATTGACCCACACCACCCCTTACGCTACGTTTTCACAGTGGCAGGCGAGGGGCATTTACGTGTTCACCGATCCAACCAAAATAACAACTTAACTCGTACTTAACATCACGAACCCTTTTCAAAAGGCAGCAAAATGGTCATGGATTTTTCTTTCGAAGCGAAAAAAACACAACAGCGTCTGTTATCCGAATTGGATTTCAGCCAACTCACGGCACAACAAAAATCCACTTTTATCTCTCGCTTAGAAACGAATTTCCAACCCTTGTTTGAGCAGGTATTTCCACTTTATCAACACTGTTTTGACCTGCACTTTCATCTTAAAGTGTTGTTGCAATCTTTTATCGATTTTCAAAAGAAAAAACGCCCTGCTCAGATCAAAGATAAATCCGAATTTTGGTTTGAATCAAACAAGAACGTCGGCATTGCCGTCTACGTGGATTTGTTGGCTGATGACTTAAGTTCTCTGATCAACAAGATCCCCTATTTCGAATCTCTTGGGGTCAATTATGTTCACCTTATGCCGCTGTATCTTTCACCAGAAGGCAACAGCGATGGCGGCTACGCGATCTCTGACTACCGCACAGTCGCACCAAACTTGGGCACCAACAAAGATTTAAAAGATCTTGCCTCTGCGCTGCACAAAAAAGGCATTCGCATGGTGCTGGACTTTGTATTCAACCACACTTCCGATGAGCATCGTTGGGCGGAAGCCGCTAAATCGGGCGAACAAGAATACCAAGACTACTACTATTTCATGGGGGAGCAGGAAGCCTTTGAATACAACCAAACCGTACGTGAAATTTTCCCACAAATTCGTCGTGGTAGTTTTACCTATTTGCCCGAATTAGACCGCCACGTTTGGACAACATTTAACTCATTCCAATGGGATTTGAACTACGCGAATCCCGCTGTGTTTGTTGCTGTTGTGGAAGAGATGCTGCACCTGATTCTAAACGGCTGTGATGTGTTACGTTTGGACGCTCTCGCGTTTGTTTGGAAAGAAAAAGGCACTGTGTGTGAAAACTTGCCGAAGGCGCACAATCTCATCAAGGCATTCAAAGCTTGCCTAGACATTGCGGCCCCACAAGTGGTGTTTAAATCCGAAGCCATAGTTCACCCAGACGAAGTGAACAAATACATTGGCGCGGACGAGTGCACCCTGTCTTATAACCCTTTGATGATGGCGCTGCTGTGGGAAAGTTTGGCAACACGTCAAACCAATTTGTTATATCAATCCCTTGAACGCAGCTTCAGCATTCCACAACATACCACTTGGGTTAACTACATTCGCTGTCACGACGACATCGGCTGGCTGTGGGACGACGCTATTTCTAGCCGTCTTGGTATGGACGGATTCGGTCACCGTCGCTTCTTAAATCAGTTCTATACCGGCCAGTTTGAAGGCTCTTTTGCGGCGGGTGTGCCATTCCAAGAAAACCCCGTCAACGGCGACTGTCGTGTCTGCGGCACCTTGGCATCACTCGCTGGTGTGGAAAAAGCCATTGCCGCAGACGATCCGCTGTTACTTGATCATGCCATCAAACGCATTCGTTTATTGAACGGCATCAACTTCGCCATGCCCGGCATTCCATTGCTGTATCAAGGCGACGACCTTGGCGTACTAAACAATGATGATTACCTAAACGACCCGACAAAAGCAGAAGATAGCCGCTGGGTGCACCGTAAGAAACTCACAGAGCAAGACTTTGCCCTAGCTGAAGACACCAGCACACCACAAGGAAAAATCGCTCAGATCGTTCGAGAGATGATCCAGATCCGTAAGAACAATACCCTATTCGCCGCCCAAGAATTTGAACTCGTCCCCCTTGGCAGCGAACACCTGTTCGCCTTTAAACGACAAATGGAGAATAAAACACTCCTCGTCATCGCCAACATGAGCGAACACCTGGTAGCGCTTGAACATCTGCCGCTTGGCCAATCACTAAGCCAATTAATAGGACAAGATACCGCAATGAACTTGTTAAACAAGGAGTTGGTAGACTTGCCTTCATTAAGCCTTATTGAACCGTTAGATATTCTTTGGTTGGTTAATAACTAATCGCTTCTAGCATTTACAAAAAAACGGACCGACGATGAAGTAAGGTCCGCTTTTTTGTGTGCTTAATTATGTTTAATCAGTGCTTCGCAAATTTCTCAATAGCTGCTTTATTCTGAATATCGACTAATTCACCAATATTGCTCAACTCACTTTTAACAATAGACCAAGCGTCATCAGCTTCTTTCGTCCTATTTTCGCTCAAAGAAAACGGGAGAAGGACTTTCTTGGGAAGCAATTCTAAGCTAGCCATACGATTTAAACGTACTTCATTACCATCAACCACTTCAAAAATTTCTTTTGGAGTCAGTCGATCACTTAGCTCAATAGGTTGAATTAGCTTTAATGGTTCGCCTTGTTCACCTAATTGCGTAAAGTTATAAGTTGCTTCGAACCCACTTTTTGCAAACCTATGCTGCCTAAACGGTCTTTCCAGGCGCAAAAAATTTAATTGAGACCTTAAAAGGCTGCTGAGTTTTTGCCTATTTTTAGCCTGAGAACTTGAGCTGTGGCTAACCATACGAGCAAATATGCTATCAAGTGTTCCGTCAATTGAGTCCGTTATAACGGTTCGAACTTCGCTAAAACGCAGCAAGGTTGCACGAGGCTTCACCAAGAAATCAAAAGCCTCTTGTGCGGTCATGTAATGGTGAGATACTTGTTCTTGAATAAAAGCTAATTCTTTCTGATAAGAAGCCATTGCAAACTTGAACACTTGCTTATCATCAATATGAAAAAACCTTGATACCCTAGCACCAATATCAGATGTATCTAACTTGAATACAAAGAAATTACGGCTTTTTGAATAAAGAAGTACGCCCACATTGGCAAACTCGCCAGTTTCACTGTAGGGAGCAAAGCGTAGAACAACGTATTTGCAAGCATATTTTTTCATACAAAAAACCAAAAATCATCGTCAGTATAACGGCTTAAAGTGTTTTCTATTGCAACAAGATCAACATCTGCTTTAAGGGTATTGATAGGTGAATCACTATACTGCCACTCTTCTGGCAGAGAACCAATAATGTTATTTAAATTAAGTAAAATATCTTCAACCTGTCCAATAAAATCGGCTCTAAACACCAAATCATTGAGCCATTTTTTGTTAATCTGATCATAAAAAAGATGATTTAATACATCACTTCTCGTGTATTTTTTATCAAAAGCATTATTGTGATCGATTACTCTAACACGCTTATCACTAACCAAAAGGTTCGTGTTATCACTATTTCTATCAGCATTTTTCACCCAATAATCAAAAAGGAAAATCTTTAACTTTTCCTCTTCAGTGACGATATGCTGCATCGTTTTAGGCTCAAACCACTGCGCCAACTGGATTTTCTTCGAACCAAAAATAGGGCCGCAACCTAGATCAAACTGAGTATCAAAATCTAATTCAAAATATAGCTCTTCAGGTATTTCAACTAGCTCGTATTCTGCAATAGGAAGACCAAAATCCGTTGCTAAATTAGCACATATCCACTCATTAATTTGACTGGATCGAGGCAAGCCTTTAACAATAAAAGAATTCCCATCCTCATCCAGGCACTCATATGGATTGCTATAACCTTGTTCAACCTTTCCAATCACTTCCACTATCATTTTCACAATAAAGATCCCTCTAACTTGTAATAATCTAGTGCTTGGTCATACCTGGATTGGGTATAAAGTTAATCACCATTTCTTCCGCTTGCGGTGCGCTGCTGTGCGGTTTATTGACGCGAGTTGGAATTTCCGTTGGTTGCGCCTGCACAACCGTCGACTGCTCATCTGTGTAACCACAGGAAATGCATTCACGGTATTGTTTTTCAACCTCGTCATCGCGCCATGCACGAATTTTATCCATCTCACTACAACGAGGGCAAACAACCCCTGCAATAAAGCGTTTTACTGTCATGATTCTCTCTGCCTTAAAATAACGTTTACGCCGCGATGCCGCTGTGTCTCAATAAGGCATCGGTGCTTGGCTCACGACCACGGAATTCCGCGAATAATTCTGCGGCTGGACGGGAGCCGCCATTGGCCAATATGGTATCACGGAAGCGTGCACCGGTATCTTTATTGAAGATGCCGTCTTCTTCGAATTTTGAGAACGCATCGGCTGACAAGACTTCCGCCCATTTATAGCTGTAGTAGCCTGCCGCGTAACCACCAGCAAAAATATGTGAGAAACTGGTTTGGAAACGGTTAAATTCGGGCGGCGTAGTAACTGCCACTTTGCTGCGTACGTCGTTGATAACGGATTGAACAGAAATGCCTTTTTGGTATTCCATGTGTAGACGGAAGTCGAACAAGGAAAATTCCAATTGACGCATCATCTGCATGCCAGATTGGAAGTTTTTCGCTGCTAACATTTTGTCTAACAAGTCTTGTGGCAGCGGCTCGCCTGTTTCGTAATGACCTGCAATATGAGCGAGAGCTTCTGGCTCATAGCACCAGTTTTCCATAAATTGACTGGGCAACTCGACAGCATCCCATGCCACACCGTTAATGCCCGATACAGAAGATACATCCACTTGAGTCAACATGTGGTGCAAGCCATGACCAAATTCGTGGAACAAGGTGGTGACTTCATCATGGGTTAACAAAGCCGGTTTGTTACCGATAGGTGGCGTAAAATTACATACCAAATACGCAATGGGTAGTTGCAAACGATTGTCGCTCAAGCGACGACGAGTACGACAAGAATCCATCCATGCGCCACCGCGTTTTGCTTCACGCGCATAAGGATCTAGATAAAAGCGAGCAATGTCCTCACCGTCTTTGCTGATAGTGAAAAGTTGCAAATTCTTGTTATAACTATCAAATTCTTTTTCTTCGCGAATATCCACGCCGAATAAAGTTTGTGCCACGTGAAACAATCCAGACAAAACCTTGTTCATTGGGAAGTAAGGGCGCAGCTCTTCTTGAGAAATACTGTACTTATGCTGACGCAATTTTTCTGCGTAGTAAGTCATGTCCCAAGCATTCAATGTTTCCACGCCATTTTCGTCTTTCGCAAACGCTGTTAGCTGTGCAAGATCTTGTTCTGCCGAGCTTTTTGATTTTTTAGCAAGATCTTCCAAGAAGTCGATAACTTGCTGTCCGTTGTCCGCCATTTTTGTCGCGACGGACAATTCAGCGTAGTTTTCAAAACCGAGAATATGCGCCATCTCATGACGCAATGCCAAAATCTCGTCGATCAAAGGCGCGTTATTGAATTTGATGTCGCCACCTTGATCTGAGGCGCGTGTGGCGAAAGCACGATACATTTCTTCGCGCAACGCGGCGTTGTCAGCGTAACTCATTACAGGCATGTACGACGGAAAGTCTAAGGTGAACAACCAACCGTCCTTTTCTTTGGCTTCGGCCATTTGCTTCGCTTGTGCTAGGGCCGATTCAGGCAAACCAGACAGCTCGCTTTCGTCGGTGATTAACTTGCTCCAAGCTTGTGTCGCATCCAACACGTTTTCACCAAACTGACTGCCCAACTCAGACAAACGCTGGCTGATCTCGCCATAGCGTTTTTTGGCTTCGCCTTCTAGACCCACACCAGACAATTCAAAATCTCGGATCGTTTGAGTCAAGGCTTCGATTTGTGCTTGATTCAGCTCTTTTGCTGCTTCACTTTCAGCAAGATTTTTATACGCTTGATACAAGGCTTTGTTCTGGCCAAGATCTGTATAAAACTGCGTCAATTTTGGCAAGCAGGCGTTATAAGCCGCACGCAATTCTGGGGTGTTTTTTACGGAATTCAAATGGCCAATTGGCGACCAAAAATTGTTTAGGTCGTCGTGCAATTGATCCAAAGGCAAAACAAGGCTTTCCCAGGTAGGCTGAGTGTTTTCGCTCACACAGGCGTCTATTGCCGATTGATTGTGCTTCAGTAGTTTCTCTAGATCCGCTTCGATGTTCGCAACATCGACGTCGGTAAAATTCGGTAAGCTGGTCGCGTCCCATACAGACTGTGACATATCATGATATCCTTTTATATTAATTGAACGCTGTATTGCATTGGTCAATACTATGCTTACTAAGATAGGTTGTCTTAATACTTTTTCAATGCATTAAACCCTATTGTGTTAATAGTTCCTTCATTTATTCGTGGCCCCAACAATGAGAGAGGATGTATGGTGATGAAATCTTTCCGTGGTAAAACACCACAATTAGGCGACCGAGTTTGGGTCGATGACAGCGCTGTGCTTATTGGCGATGTCACCATAGGCGAAGACAGCTCGGTTTGGCCATTGGTCGCTATACGCGGCGATATGCACCGCATTCGCATTGGTGCACGCACCAGCATTCAAGATAATTCTTGTCTGCACATTACCCATGCGAGTACTTACAAGCCTGAGGGTCATCCTCTGACCATTGGCGACGACGTCACCGTGGGGCACATGGCCATGTTGCATGGCTGCACCATTGGCAGCCGAGTCTTGGTTGGCATGGGAACCACCATTCTTGATGGTGCGGTGATTGAAGACGAAGTCATTATCGGCGCGGGCTCTTTGGTACCACCTGGCAAGCGTTTGGAAACTGGCTTTATGTATATGGGATCTCCAGTGAAACAAATCCGGCCACTGAATGACAAAGAAATCGAATATTTTCAGTACGCTGGATTAAATTACGTCAAGCTGAAAGACGAATATCTTGCAGAGGCGGATCAAGCTCATTCTGCCAATCCACTTTAAAACAGTAATAAAAGCGCCTTTGCTGCGTCTAATACAAGTGAATATGAGGCTTAAATGATCAACGATAGTAACATTGCTCATGCATCCGAGTTAACGCCTAGCGCACCATCGGCAGGACTTTTTTACGACCGTCTCTTTATGGAAGACCTGCGTACCCAAATGATTAAATTTGCGCAACTGCAGGTACGTGACAGCCAATTAGCAGAAGATGCGGTTCAAGAAGCCATGCTATCGGCCTATCAAAATATTGATCGTTTTGGCCGTCAAGCCGCACTGAAAACCTGGGTATTTTCGATCCTGAAAAATAAGCTCATTGACTTGCTACGCAAAGAGAAACGCCTGACAGCGGCGAGCCAATTAGAAGATGGGCCAAACGATAATGGCGAAGCCTTGTTGGAACAATTGTTCAATGACAATGGGGGCTGGCAAAAAAGTGAACGGCCAAAAAAATGGAACGACCCAGACCATGGCGTTGAAAACGAGCACTTTTGGCGAGTATTTGACGCTTGCTTGCAGGCACTTCCGAATAAATACGGACGCTTATTCATGATGCGCGAATTCTTGGAAATGGACACAGCAGAAATTTGCCACAATGAAGCGATATCGGTTACTAGCCTCAATGTCACCTTATATCGAGCACGCCTTCGACTTCGCGAGTGCCTTGAAGACAACTGGTATCAAAAGGAGGTCATCTAATATGATGAATTGCCAACAAGCGACGCAATTACTCTCTGAAAAGCTGGATCGCCCTCTTACCAGAAAAGAAAAAATGGCCATAGGAATGCACACCACACTCTGCCCATCCTGTCGCCAGTTTGGTAAACAAATGGAAGAATTACGCCATATTTCAAAAAGTTATACCAAAGGCGAAGTGCCAGAAACAAAAAAATAAAAATTCTTTTTCTTTTCGTGTAAGAAAACCAAATCAAGAGACGTCAAAGCTTTGTAACAATAAGACATGCTGTCTTATCCCTGCATACAACAATGAGGTTCTCATCATGAAACACACGAAATCGTCTTTATCTCTTGCACTTGGTACCGCTATCGTTTTGTCTACTGTGGCGGTTGCCGCACCTGCCGAAGCCGCTAGCAAGGAAAAATGCTATGGCGTTGCGTTAGCAGGCCAAAATGACTGTGCGGCTGGCCCTGGAACATCCTGTGCTGGCTCTTCAAAAACCGACTACCAATCTAATGCGTGGAAACTTGTGCCAGCGGGCACTTGTATGGACATGGAGTCGAAAACTTCCTCGACTGGCCATGGCCAATTAAAAGCCTTCTAAGACAGATAACCATGTTATCTTCGTCTACATCAAGCCAAGGCGCGTCAGCGCCTTCCAGCTTGACACAAAAAACAGGCGTCAGCCTAAAGCCCTCTTATTACAATGAGATTTTGAACAATCGCCCAGAACTGGGGTTTTTCGAGATCCATGCGGAAAATTATCTAAGCCAAGGCGGCCCCGCCCGACATTTTTTGCAACACATTCGAGCGCATTACGCTGTTACGATACACGGTGTTGGTTTGTCTATCGGCGGTGAAACGCCATTGGACACTGCGCATTTGAAGCGCGTGGCTCAACTGGTACACGATGTTCAGCCAGCCATTTTCTCTGAACACCTTGCTTGGTCGACCCACGATAACGCCTTTATGAATGATTTGTTGCCCGTGGCCTATGATCAAGCCACACTTAACCGCGTTTGCGAACACATAGATCAACTGCAATCGACGCTAAAACGCCAAGTCTTAATTGAAAACCCGTCTACCTATTTTGAGTTTCAGCACAGTGATCGCAGCGAGACGGATTTCATTCGTGAAATGATTAAGCGAACCGGTTGTGGACTCTTGCTAGACATCAATAACATCGAAGTGTCTTGCTTTAATCATGGCGGCAACCCCTACGAATACATTAATGCCTGTTCAGCAGAAACGGTTGGGCAATTTCATCTTGCTGGACACACATTAGATAACAACCCCATAGTGCCCTTAAAAATAGACAGTCATGACCAGCCTATTTGCCATAACGTTTGGGACTTATATCAGCACGCCTTAACCACAATAGGAGACCGACCGACGCTCATTGAACGGGATGGCAATTTGCCTGCTCTCACTGAATTACTGGCCGAAGCGCAATACGCTGACACATTAAGAGCCATAGCACGGAGGGAAAAACGTGATGAATACGTCCTTTAAAGCGGCTTTGTTCCATCAAAGCAACGCCTTCTATGAAAATATAAAAGGCCACTCGGAAGACGAAAAGGCCGCGCGTTTTAACGTGTACCGCAATAATATTTTTGTTTCCCTAATAGACACACTGGCCGATATTTTTCCTGTGACACAAACCATTGTGGGCGAAGATTTTTTCCGTGCCATGGCAAGAGTCTACGTTCAGAAACATCCCCCTAAAAGCGCCATCATCAGCGATTATGGTGATGACTTTGCCGCTTTTATTCGTGACTTTGAGCCTGCCCAAGGTCTGGCTTTTTTAAGTGACCTAGCCGCACTGGAATTTACTTTATTGGCGCTTACTAACACGCAGGAACATACAAGTCTAAAAGGAGAACAAATTTCGGCCGCGTTTCATAACGCGGATGACCCAGCGCGCTTACGGCTGAGTCTGGCCTCAAGCACACACATTGTGGCGGCGCCCTATGCTATCGGGTCAATTTATCTCGCCCACAAAAACCCAGACTCCATATCGCTAGCAAACATTCAAGTAGAAAAAAGCGAGTACTTACTCATCTCTAAGTCCAATCTATATGGCGACTGCCATATTGTTAGCCAACCCGAAGCGATTTTTATTCGTCATCTTCTGCAAGGCAAAATATTGGGCGAGGCAATACCCGACGATGATCATTTTGGCCTTGGCGTCAGCCTAGCAAAACTGATTGATTGGCAATTATTAACGAATATTTCAAACGCCTAAAGGCTCACCCACTAAGGAAAAGACTATGTTGTCTGGCTTTTTACACACCAGTGAAAATCTCTTTAAGAAACTACCAGAGCCCTTGGTTTTATTGATCGCGAGGTTTGCCATTGCGGCCGTTTTTTGGAAGGCAGGGCAAACCAAAATAGAGGGATTTTCTTTGGATATTATCGCTTTAGAAATGCAGCTAGGGTGGCCTATTTTAAAAGACACCACGGTATTTCTGTTCGAATATGAATACAATTTACCGCTGCTTTCCCCTATGGTGGCGGCGACTTTAGCCACCTTAGCGGAGCATATTTTACCCGCGCTCATCCTAGTGGGTTTATTTACTCGTTTCGCCGCCTTGGGGTTAGCCTGCATGACATTGGTCATTCAATTTTTCGTCTATCCTGACGCCTACCCAACCCACGCCACATGGTTGGCGATTGCGCTTTTGCTCATGTTCCGTGGTGCAGGGGCATTGGCATTAGATCGTTTTCTCAAGACTCAACTCTAAAACACCCAGTAAACGTGAAGCGATGAAGGGGCTTTAGCCAAATCGCTTTACTTTCTTAAAGGGAAAAGTGTAGGCCAGCAGAAACAAAAAGGCCGCACACACGACAATACTTGGCCCTGTTGGCGTGTCCCAGCGATAAGACGCCCATAGACCACCACAAACAGCAAAGCAGCCAATCAGACTCGCAAACGAGGCCATTTGAATGGGCGTATTCGAAAGTTTTCGTGCGGTGGCTGCCGGAATAATCATCAAGGAAGTGATCAACAAAACCCCCACAATTTTCATCGCTACGGCAATCACCAGAGCCACCAGCAACATCAATAACAATCGAATAGCTTCAACCGGGTACCCTTCTACTTTTGCCAGCTCTTCGTTCACCGTCATGGCCAACAGTGGTTTCCAAAATGTGACCAGCAAAGCAATAACGGCAAAACCCCCACCGTAAATCCAATACACATCGGCTTGGCTAATGGCCAACAAATCCCCAAACAAATACGCCATTAAATCAATGCGAATGTTGTCAAGAAAACTCACCGCCACCAAACCGAGTGACAAAGCCGAATGCGCTAAAATACCCAACAGTGTGTCGGTGGCAATGATGTGTTTTTTCTGTAACATCACCAGCACCAAAGCCAGCCCAACGCACAAAACAATGATGGCAAGGTTTAAATTAATATCGAATAAAAAGCCCAGTGCCACACCCAGTAGGGCCGAATGGGCGAGTGTATCGCCAAAGTAAGCCATGCGACGCCATACCACAAAAGCGCCCAAAGGCCCCGCGACAGCAGCCACCCCGAGCCCCCCTATTAAGGCCCTAACTAACAAATCCAACATGGTATTACTTTCTCCAAAGTTCGCTTACGTGTGGTGATGAATGGTGACGTCTGATTAATGGTGACACCTTGTTAATGATGACATTGCGTGTGATTGTGAGCGTGAGCGTCACTGTCGTCGGATAAAATACGGCCGTCGTCGTCATGCACATGATCATGTTGATGAGCATAAATGGCAATCGACTCATCGGCACCAGGCACACCAAATAGGGCTTGATACGCAGGATGGCCTGTTACATGTTGAGGACTTCCGGAACAACAGACATGCTGATTAATGCACACCACAGTGTCCGTTTTCGCCATCACTAAATGTAGGTCATGGGACACCATTAATACGCCACATTGCAGCTCGTTGCGAATGCTCTCTATCAGGTTATAAAGCTCTACCTGACCGTTCACATCTACGCCTTGGACCGGCTCGTCCAACACCAATAGATTTGGTCTATTCAATAACGCACGCGCCAACAACACACGTTGCGTTTCGCCACCGGACAATACATGGACTTGAGAGCCAAGCAAGTGCCCAATGCCCAGCTTTTCTAATGTTGGCAGAATCTGACGCTTATCCACCCCTCGAACCAACGCCAGAAAATGCTTAACCGTTAGCGGTAAAGTCGGATCAATATGCAATTTTTGCGGCATATATCCAATGCGCAAAGTTTTGTGCCTGACTATCTCGCCTGACGTGGCGTCTTGCAAACCGAGCAAGGTACGTATCAAGGTACTTTTGCCACTTCCATTGGGGCCAATCAAAGTCACGATTTCCCCTTCACTGATACTCATATCAATATTGTCGAGCAGCACTCGGCCATCAAACGAAATACCAATTTTATCAAACACCACTAAGCGTTTACTCATGTGCGTGTTCCTTGAGTATTAGCGGCACTTGTGTTAGTGGCTTTGCACTCCGCACACAAACCCGTCAGTTCAATGGTTTCTGCGCGCAACTCAAAGCCTTGTTGTGCAGCTTTAGCGATCAAGGCCGCATGAATATCTTGGTAATCAAACTCCATGACATTGTGACATTCGTCACAAATCAGAAAATATCCCTTGTGCGCCTTGTCTGCGTGCGCACAACCCAGATACGCATTCATCGATTCCACCTTGTGAATCAACCCCGCCCCCAATAGAAAGTCCAAGGCACGATAAACCGTCGGTGGTGCAGAATTAAACCCCTCTTCGGCTAATTTCGCCAACAACTGATAAGCCCCCAACGGACGGTGACTTTCCCATATCAACTCTAATGCTCGACGACGCACTTTCGTCAAACGCTGCCCTTGCTCAATACACAAGGTTTCCGCTGTCGCTAAGGCCGAATCAATGCAGTGGTTGTGGTTGTGGTCATGGCTATGATCCTGATCATGGCCGACATGATGAGACTCATCCTGATGTGATGGGTGTTGTGCCATTAAAATGCCCTCCCAGCGTTACTCAAGTAACTCCAGATCATGGAAACACTGATGATAATTAACGCCAGCGCCGCAAAAAAACCAAACGCACGGGAAACACGCTGTCGCCAAGCACGATGCTCATTGCTTAACGACAAACTGGTATCACGAATAAACACACTGACTCCCGCCAAAACAGCGACCGTAATCGCGGTCCCCAAGGCCATCGCAAACGTGGCGACAACACCCCACCAGAAAATGCCGGTACTCAAAGAAAATAACAAAACTAAAATGGCCCCCGTACAAGGCCGAATACCAACCGCCGCCACCATCGCCCAAATACTGCGACGTGCAGTTTTCGCTTCTTCTTCATGGTGCGCGCAACAAGCATGATCGTGATCGTGTTTATGTTCATGAGAATGGTCATGGTCATGGTCATGGTCATGAGAGTGATCATGGCCGCAGCCAGATTGCCCTCGTAGCAAACGCACTAAAATCCAGACCCCAATCAAACCAACGGCCGCAAAACTGGCGATCTCAAAGAAACGGCTGATTTGCATGGCTCTGCCGGCTAACGAAAACACCTGACTCAAAACCAGAATGACCGCGATGGCCATCACCGCTTGCACACCCGCACACGCAAATGACAAACTTACACCACGACGCAAGGGCGCTTTACTCGCCAGCATATACGCCGAAATCACCGCTTTGCCGTGACCAGGACCCGCCGCATGAAAGACCCCATAAAAAAAGCTCGTCGTGATGAGACCCCACAACAAAACAGGACTACCCTCTTTGCTTATAGAGCGAACTAAAGACACCAATTCACGATGAAAGGCCGCCTGTTGAGACATGATCCAGCGGATAAAATCCTGATAAGCTGACATTTCAAATGCCGCATACGCAGAGTTATGAAGCAATAAAAAAGACAGTAAAAAGAAAGCGACGTTTTTCGCCATAATTGGCTCTCACTCAAAGTTGGGTACAATTTTGTTATGATATAACAATTGAATCCCGAGGAGAAGCCAAGGCGAAAAAACGTCACATTTGATGAAAAAATGTAGAAGCGACATTGTTTCAGCGCGAATTTGCTACCGCGCTAAAACCTTAAGATGCGAGCTGAGGCTGTAAAAACCCCATCACCCCACTCATAAAGATCTGTGCCGCCATCGCAGCCAACACCAACCCGGTAATTTTTGACAATACGTTTAGGCCTGTTCGGCCAAGTATTTTTTCAATAATGGAACCCGAATACAAAATGATCGCCAAACTGCCCAAAGCCAGTAGCAGACCACCAATACCAATAATCAGATCCCATCCTTGCAGCTCCGCACCGTACACCAGTATGGTACCTATTGTGGCGGGACCAATAATAGTCGGCACGGCCAAGGGCACCACAGAAATATCATCACGTTCTTCGCTAGGCATCCCCACCGCATGATTCCGTGTGCCGTCGCGTACCAAGCTTAATGCCGACATAAACAACAGAATCCCGGCGCCAATTCGGAAAGAATCCAAAGTAATACCAAGCACAGCAAACAAACTACCGCCAAAAAACAGCAACACAAGGGCAATTGCCACGGACGCAACAATGGCTTTATTGGCAACCTGTTTACGTGATGCTGCGGTTTCTCCACGCGTTAACGCAAGAAACATAGACAACACAAAAAAGGGCGCGAATAGGAAAAAGAACTTAATCCAAGTCGAAATTAATAAACTCATTTATAACAACCAAAGAAGCACTCAACAACGCGATCAGCGCTGACTCAATGCGAGTTTTATACCAAAGCCCACCAACAATACGCCAGTGAAGCCATCCAACGCTTGCGCCACTTTTGGTCGCGCCAGCCAAACTCGCGCTTTATGAACCACAAGCGCAAGAAACGTTTGCCACACCATCGCTATGATAAAGTGAAGGGAGGCCATAAAAAGAGATTGCGCCAACGCCGAGTGACTCGGGTCAATAAACTGCGGTAAGAACGCCATATAAAAAATAATCGGCTTGGGGTTTAACACATTCGATAATAGTCCTTGGCGAAAGCTGCCCCACGCACTGAGCACACGAGGTGGCTTTCCGTCTTTATCCGCCACCGTGAAGGTCATACCCACAGGTTTCATGGCGCTACGCAGTGCTTGCACGCCCAGATACACCAAATACACCGCCCCTACGATTTTGAACGCGGTGAATAAGCCTGCTGAACCCAACAAAATAACCGACAACCCCAAAGCAGACACAGCCGCATGAGCAAACAAACCCATGCAAATACCCAAACTGGTCAAAAAGCCCAAACGCCAGCCGCCTAGGGCCGCGTTTCGCATCACCAAAATAGTATCAACACCAGGACTCATAGTAAGAAGGCTAATAGCCACTAAGAAAGGCAACCACTGAAAATGCTCTAACATCTGCTTTCATCCTCGAAAACAATAAAAATCCACTAGGATTGACACGTCAAATCGACCCAAAACGCCACAGACATTTCTACTGCTTCACGTTCACTCGGTGTGCACGTCTCAGCCAAGGCGCCCGATAGCTGTACCAAACCTTCTTCTAAAGGCTCCATGGCAAAATACAATTCATCATCGCCAAAAGCAAAGCCTAACGTCGATGTTTCAACATTAATAGGAGCCGACAACGCAATACCCAATCGAACCCACAGCATTTGATCTCGAATACGCACATCCAACACTTGCACATTGTCTGGCACCAAGTCGGCCCCATCTTGCTTCATCTTGATGAAATAGCCGTATTGATCAAAACTTTTAAAAATCTCGATCATGTCCAGCTTCTCTTGGCCGGTTAGCTCACCATCCGCATTTACGTCATATTCTGCGATGAGACTAGTCGAGGTAAATAAGTCTAAACTCCAAGTGGCTTCAAGGGAATCTATCGATGGTTGATCTACTTTAATACGATATTGTGAATCGACCCATACATGCGGATGCGCCATCGCATTACTTACCAGCAAAATACTGGCTATACAAAGACAAAACCAAAAGCGCACCATACTGTTTCCTATATCAGGCAAGCGTCAATGTCGGAGCATAACGCACACGAGCTTCTAAAATACGTTGAAATTCACGTGGATCATGCTGCTGAGCCAAACGCTCTGGATCCTGTTTCGCTCCATGCCACGCTTCTAAGCGAGACAACCAAAAACGCAACGCCGCAATACGCAGCATATAAGGCCACGCAAGCACTTCCTCTGGGCTGGCCTCTCGCTCATGCAAGTAGGCTTTGAGTAACGCACGATATTTTGCGTTGTCTAATTCGCCGGTGGTTATGTCAGAGCACCAATCGTTCACCACTATCGCCAGATCATACATCACCCAAGCATGGCAAGCGTTGTAAAAATCGATAATCGCCGATAATTGATTACCTTCAAACAAGGTATTGTTATAAAACAAATCCCCATGAATGGTGGTTTTCGGCAAATCGGGGTGCTCGGCAATAAAGGCATCGAACTCCGCAATTTGTGACAACAACAGCTGCGCTTGTTCCGGTTCCAGTTGTGACGCAATCGCCTCACTCGTTTTGTGCCACCACGCCATACCACGATGGCTCTCACGATGAGTGGCAAAATCCTCACCGGCTAAATGCAGCTTCGCCAGTACACTTCCCATTTGACGACAGGTTTCCACATTGGTGCTTTCCAACCCACTGCCGGGGAAACAATCCACAATAATGGCAGGGCGATCTTTGACCACACGCAAGCGTTCACCATGAATGTCAATCAAGGCCGCAGGAACATTAAAACCTTTGTGTTTCAAATGCGCGACAACGTCTAAAAAGTAGGGGACCTCGTCAAACTCAAACTCTTCAAACAAGGTCAAAACATACTTGCCTGTTGTGGTATTCAAAAAATAATTGGTATTTTCAACGCCGCCAGTAATGCCTTGGAACGAAACCAGTTCACCCAAATAATAATCAGCCACTAAGGCGCGCATGTCAGAATCGGATAGAGAAGTGTAAACAGCCAAGTGGTACTACCTGTGATTATGATAAAAAATAATAGTCAAAAACATCATCAAGAAATGAAACGTCGCATTAACACGCCTATGCTCCACAATAAGCGTCAAAAGGTCAATTAACCAAGTATAAAATCGTCTTTAACACTGAAAAATTCACCATAAACCCTTAGAATAGTGCCCATAATCGCCGATTAAAAAGAGGTTCTATTTTGGCTACGGATTCTAAAACACAAAACACGCCCATGATCTTGGTAGACGGCTCGTCTTACCTTTACCGAGCATTCCACGCGATTCCACCGATGCACACCAGCGACGGTCACCCAACCAACGCCACGCGCGGTGTGATCAGTATGATCCGCAGCCTAATCAAAACCTACCCAGATTCACCTATGGTGATCATCTTCGACGCCAAGGGCAAAACCTTCCGCGACGAGATCTACAGCGAATACAAAGCGCACCGTCCACCGATGCCAGACGACCTACGCCCACAAATCGAGCCGATTCACCGCATGGTGGAAGCCATGGGCTTACCGCTAGTAATCATCGATGGCGTAGAAGCCGACGACGTGATCGGTACCATCGCCAAACAAGTGGGCGAAGCAGGCCGCGAGGTGATCGTCTCCACTGGCGATAAAGACATGGCGCAGCTGGTTACCGACAAAGTCACCCTTGTGAACACCATGAACAACACCGTCATGGACATCCAAGGTGTGAAAGACAAATTCGGCATTCCGCCCGAACTCATCATCGATTACCTTGCACTGATGGGCGACAAAGTCGATAATATCCCAGGCGTACCGGGTGTGGGCGAAAAAACAGCCTTGGCCTTGTTGCAAGGACTCGGCAGCATCAAAGACATCTACAATCGCCTAGACGAGATCGCTGACTTGGGCTTTCGTGGCTCCAAAACCATGAAGCAAAAAATGGAAGACAACAAAGAGATGGCCGAGCTGTCTTATACCTTGGCGACCATCAAATGCGACGTAGAACTGCCCTTCGAGCCACAAGAATTGAAAAACGGCGAAGCGGACAAAGAAAAACTGCGTGAATGGTTCACTAAGCTGGAGTTCAAAACTTGGTTGTCTGATCTAGACAAAGCGCCAAGCGTAGAAACCGCCAGCGATACCGTTGGTAATGACGGCCAAGTGGAAACGCCAGTTAAATCCGACATCGAAGCCAACTACGAAACCGTCTTAGACAAAGCAAGCTTCAACAAATGGCTAGAAAAAATCCAAGCTGCTGAACTGGTTGCCTTCGATACAGAAACCACGTCTCTCAATTACATGGCTGCGGAACTGGTTGGCTTGTCCTTCTCGGTAGAAGTGGGCGAAGCTGCCTACGTTCCTGTCGCCCATGATTACGAAGGTGCACCAGAACAGCTAGATCGCGCTTGGGTGCTAGAACAGCTGAAACCTTGGCTAGAAGACGACAGCCAAGCAAAAGTCGGCCAACACCTAAAATACGACGCCAACGTGCTAAACAACTACGACATCACCTTGCGTGGCATCGCTTACGACACCATGTTGGAATCGTACGTGTACAACTCCGTAAGCTCTCGCCACGACATGGACACTCTTGCCAGCAAGTTCCTCGGCCACACCAACGTGAGCTTTGAAGACATCGCCGGCAAAGGCGCGAAGCAAAAAACCTTTAACCAAATCGACTTAGAAGTCGCCGCGTTTTACGCGGCAGAAGACGCCGACATCACCTTGCGTTTGCATCAAGCAATTTGGCCGAAAATCGAAACCACACCAGAATTGGTCAGCATTTTTAAAGACATCGAATGCCCACTGATTCCGGTATTGGCGAAAATGGAACAAACCGGCGCCTTGATCGACCCAGAACTCTTGCACCTGCAAAGCACCGAAATCGCGGGCAAACTGCAAGAACTGGAAATCAAAGCTCACGAACAAGCGGGCGAAAGCTTCAACCTAAGCTCGCCAAAACAACTGCAAGTCATCTTGTTCGAAAAACAAGGCTTGCCAGTTATCAAGAAAACACCAAAAGGCCAGCCATCCACTGCCGAGCCTATCTTGCAAGAACTGGCGCAAGACTACGAACTGCCACGTTTGATCATGGAACACCGCAGCTTGTCTAAGTTGAAATCCACTTACACAGACAAACTGCCAGAGATGATCCAGAAAACCGGCCGCATTCATACCTCTTACCACCAAGCCATTACCGCGACAGGCCGTTTGTCGTCGACTGATCCGAACTTGCAAAACATCCCGATTCGCTCTGCCGAAGGTCGCCGTATTCGCCAAGCCTTCATCGCGCCTAAAGGCTACAAGTTAGTAGCGGCCGACTACTCACAAGTCGAATTACGCATCATGGCTCACCTGTCCCAAGATCCGGGCTTATTAGACGCTTTCACAAAAGACGCCGACGTGCACAAAGCCACCGCAGCGGAAGTCTTCGAAGTCAGCCTAGACGAAGTCACCACAGAACAGCGCCGCCGTGCCAAGGCCATCAACTTCGGCTTGATCTACGGCATGTCGGCCTTTGGTCTAGCGAAACAGCTGGGCATTGGTCGCCCAGAAGCAGGCAAATACATCAAACGCTACTTCGAGCGTTACCCAGGCGTACAGCAATACATGGAAAACACCCGCGAAGGTGCGAAAGAAAAAGGCTATGTAGAAACCATCTACGGCCGCCGCTTGTACCTGCCAGACATCAAAGCGAAAAACGCCATGATGCGCCAAGCCGCGGAACGCACCGCGATCAACGCCCCGATGCAAGGCTCCGCCGCCGACATCATCAAACGCGCCATGATCAAGATGCACGATTGGCTCGCCGAAACCGACCTAGACGTGAAAATGATCATGCAAGTACACGATGAACTCATCTTCGAAGTCGCTGAAAAAGACCTTGATGCGGCACAGAAGAAAATCGTCGACATCATGCAAAACAGCAGCAAAATCGACGTGCCGTTGTTGGTTGAAGCGGGGGTTGGGAACAACTGGGACGAGGCGCATTAAATATTTGCATCATTCAACAACACCTGCATTATTTAGCAAATCTTCATTAATTTTATTAAACGGATTTACACATGAAACACTTAATATCTACTAAACGTCTTAGAGATAGTACGAGCCCAAGCGACAGGTCACCTAAGCAACAATTTGAAAGTGATAGAGGGCGAGTAGTCTTTGCCCCAGCATTTCGCAGGATGCAGAGTAAGGCTCAGGTATTCTCTTTAGAGAGCAATGCGGCTGTTAGAAGTAGGCTAACTCATTCTTTAGAAGTTGCACATATTGGTAAATATATTGCGCAAAAGATAGTTGAGAAAGCAATAGAAAAACAAAATCAAGATTTAATATATTTATCTGAACATATCGAGCCAATAGTTGAAACTGCTTGCTTTCTTCATGATATTGGCAACCCTCCATTCGGGCATTTGGGAGAGGAGGCTATCAAAGAGTGGTTTAATAAAAACGGTCCTAGTCTTTACGATGACTCTATAAATAAAGATATCGATCCCAGTTCAAAAAACTATCTTGATATCACTAACTTTGACGGTAACCCACAGGGTCTTCGTATTGCAATGACATTGCAAGGAGAAGCAGGAAAAAAAGGTTTAAATTTAACTTATACGCAAATTGCATCGCTGATTAAATATCCAAAACTATCTACAGACAATACGATCGATTACAAAAAAGTAGGTGTTTTTTCCTCTGAAGCCGATGATATAGCTACCATTTGGCATGAATTGAAGCTGGAACCATCACAAAGACATCCTTTTGTTTATATTATGGAAGCTTCTGATGATATTGCGTACTGCCTCAGCGATATTGAGGATGGCATAGAAAAAAACATAATAAAAAGTGAAGAAGTTTTAGAGCATCTAGCTAGTAGTTTTAAAGAACTGAGTGATGGTAGTATTGCGAAATGCATACCAACTAAAAGCGGTGAAGATAGAATTATTGGATCATATATTTCATTTCGTATAAATATGATAAACCTTTATGTAGATGAAGCAGCAAAGCGGTTCATAGACTCAATAGAAAGGGGAGATTTCACTGTTGGGTTCTTTGACAGAGATGAAACAGACCCATTCTCTAAAGCTCTAAAAATAATTAAATTATTTTGTAGAGAGCACTTATATAAGTCACCTGAAGCAGAAGATATAGAAATTGCCGGTTACAACATTGTTTATGGCCTTCTAGAAAAATTTTCAATTTTACTTTCTTTAAAAAGAAAAGATTTCGATCTTTTATTGAGTGGGAACGCTAAAGGACTTCATCTTCATAGCAGAATGTTTGGAAAACTTCCAAGCAAGCTCGTTAAGCACTATCAAGAGCAACTCGTTAACATCGATAACTCAGATATAACAGAGTGGTATTTCAGGCTGCAGCTAATTATTGACTATATATCAGGCATGACTGATGAGTTTGCACTCCAGTTCTATCGCTTACTTAATGGAATTGAGATAAAAACACTATGAACATAGAATCACACCCAATAAGCATAGTAATTGACTCAATACACGAAAATATTGAATTGGAATTTAGCATTTATAAATATCAACCTCAATCAATAATAGATGAAAGAAAATCCTTTCCTGTAAAGAAATTAGATTTATCTGATTCCTGGCTATTAGATCAGCTAAATCGACTAAATGAGAATGAAGAGCTTGCCTTTCATTCTAAATTTAAAATCGGTTCGCGCTATTACCATATGCCAATGATAGATTTCAACTGCAAAATAGAAGATATTGATAAAGCCAAAAAGGTTTTATCTAACTTGCTTCCAAAAGAGATATTTCACAGTCTTTCATTCTATGAATCAGGAAGATCATTACATGCATATGGATCAACTCCCATTCCTAATACTAGATGGGTTGAATTCATGGGTAGACTCTTACTCGCTAATTTGCCAAACGAGCCATCAATTATTGATACTAGATGGGTAGGTCATCGACTTGTAGGCGGCTATTCCTCTCTCCGCTGGTCTGCAAATAGTGACTACTATCTTAAGATCCCAACTAAAATTTAATTTTTATATAAAGGGTCAACATATAATTGACCCTTTATTCTACCCCCTTTAGAATAAACTGAAAGAAAACGCCTTAGATCAACTTCGCCTTTCTTCTCTATGTTTCGGCGAGTCGAAATAATTTTGATTGATAGCTCTATTAGAAGCTAAAAAAACTAACTCATCAGCTAATTTATTGTTAATAACATGAGAAGAGTTAGCCCTAGCCTCAATAACCCTACTCAACTCATCAATAGAAAGTAGACTCTGATAATAGCCGCCTCTAAAATCAAAACAATCATCTCTCTCCAATTTATTTACAGCCTCTTGCCCTAAATGCTGAGAAGTCTTATAACACTCATTACAAACATCTATAAATTCACAGTATTTATCAGAGCTTTCACAATTCGAATAAATATTTTTAATTTCAAAAACCCATTTATTCTTCTTGGACATTTGAATGCATTCATACTTAGAGCGTTTGCAACATGGACATTCCCAAATATCATCAACCTTGTTCCAAAATCTTCCATTCACTTTCACTAAGTGCTGAACATCTCCGGGAGTGGGTTTCCGACTATTTTCTGCCCTTAATGTTTTTCTCCATAAGTCCACCCTCCCCTTGAAAGGAGTTGGATTATATAAAAGTTGACGAGGTTCTTTTTCCCTATCAATTTCTGACAAGCCATAATATGAAAACCAATAATTAGCATCTTTTTCAATACCTTTTGATGTTTTCGTTGATGGCTTGTACCAATGATTATTGCTAGCAGCTAGATCTGCAATCAACCCAGCAATTTCCATACGCTTATCAAAAGTAAATTTATTTTCATCCCAAAGATTTTTTGCTTTTTCTTGGTCTATTCTATGCTCTTCATTAGGATTAACTATTATAAACTTTGCTATCTCGCTTGGTGAGAATGAAAAATAACGGTTTGCATTAGATAATCTCTTTGCCTCTCCATCAGCTTTATTGCAATCAGCACAAATAACAGTGTTATCATAAGCAGAGATAGCAAAAGCAGTTCTAATAGCGAAGCGCTCCGACATGCAATCAGCCACAACAACATCACGACTAGATGAACTTTCAATAAACAATTCTCTAACAGTATCTTTCATATGATCATGATGTTCGTGCAGCTGACATGAAGCAAACCCATGGTGATCTAATCTAGCTATTTCAAGCTTTGTTCTATTACAGGATGGGCATTGCCAATTTGTTGGAGTCATAACCCACCATCTGTTAAGATGCACTCCCTTAGCATTTAGGCTTTGAACAATTAATCTTGTTTGTTTAGAAAACTCTGCATCAATTTCCATTTCTGAATTTTCATCAAATAATTTATAAAGTTCATCGATAGAGTTAATCTTATTTTTGTTCATTACACTTCCTTACCGTATTGAAATATAAGCTTTATCCTTTTTCAAAAGCATAACAAAATAAAACAATTGAGGTCAGATGAAAATTAATCCATCTGACTCGGTTTTCGACCACGACAGCTTTAACAGGCCACCCACTATAAAAAGTGATTCAGCATTCATCTACAAGGAATGAGCCAGTTTCATCTGAAACTGGCTTTTTCTGCTTCGTTACCATCCATATCATTGAAATTATCGAGATTTAGCGATTTTTAGGCGCGCTGTACTCTTGCCAAGTCAGGCAATACTGGATGAGAAGAAGACAGCTTTAACAGGCCACCCACTATAAAAAGTGATTCAGCATTCATCTACAAGGAATGAGCCAGTTTCATCTGAAACTGGCTTTTTCTGCTTCGTTACCATCCATATCATTGAAATTATCGAGATTTAGCGATTTTTAGGCGCGCTGTACTCTTGCCAAGTCAGGCAATACTGGATGAGAAGAAGACAGCTTTAACAGGCCACCCACTATAAAAAGTGATTCAGCATTCATCTACAAGGAATGAGCCAGTTTCATCTGAAACTGGCTTTTTCTGCTTCGTTACCATCCATATCATTGAAATTATCGAGATTTAGCGATTTTTAGGCGCGCTGTACTCTTGCCAAGTCAGGCAATACTGGATGAGAAGAAGACAGCTTTAACAGGCCACCCACTATAAAAAGTGATTCAGCATTCATCTACAAGGAATGAGCCAGTTTCATCTGAAACTGGCTTTTTCTGCTTCGTTACCATCCACAAACAATTGGGGTCAGATGAAAATTCAAACAATTGGCAAACAATTGGGGTCAGATGAAAATTTAATCTGTCTGACTCGACTTTCGACCTCGCTGCATAGGCGTCACTCGCCTACCCGTTAGCTTCTCGATCTCCTCTTTAAAACGTTCGTTTCCCAGTGCCATATCTGAATGCGTAGCAGATCGAATTGAACAATTGCGAACAATTGGGGTCAGATGAAAATTTAATCCATCTGACTTGGTTTCCTACCTCGCTTCCTGGGCGTCACTCGCCTACCCGTTAACTTCTCAATCTCTTCTTTGAATCTGTCATTCCCCAGTGCAATATCTGAATGCGTAGCGGATCGAATCCGTCCGAGTTCTTCTTCTGGGATGTTCAATGAGCCTTTGCTTGTAGAAGCGGGAATTAGAGACAACTGGGACAAGGCGCATTAGGTGCCTATTTTTAAAAAGCCCAGATAACAAATCATACTCAAGATAAACCATATAGAAACGCTTACTTACACAGCCTGTAAACATTTTCTTAAAGAAATGACGATTTGTAACAAAAATTTTAGCTCCGTAAACATTTTCTTAGATTAAATTGCAGTTAGGTATATCCAACACCAAGGAACAATGCCTAGAATGTAACTATTATCTTAACGGAAACAATTGGGGTCAGATGAAAATTCAATCCATCTGACTTGGTTTCCTACCGAAACAATTGGGGTCAGATGAAAATTCAATCCATCTGACTTGGTTTCCTACCTCGCTTTTTTGGCGTCACTCGCCTACCCGTTAGCTTCTCAATCTCCTCTTTAAAACGTTCGTTTCCCAGTGCCATATCTGAATGCGTAGCGGATCGAATCCGTCCGAGTTCTTCTTCTGATATATGATGTTTGAATAAAGCTTGATAACGCTTCGCTCGCGTTTCCTGCTGACGGCTAAGCTTGAGATAAAGTTCATGCGGTTACCAAAGCTCACTTTGTAGATCCAATGACTCCTGAGCATGAAAGCGATATCTCGACCATTTATAGCAACGGGTCAGATGAAAATTAGCAATTGAGCAATTGGGGTCAGATGAAAAATCAATCCATCTGACTCGATTTTCTACCGCGCTTTTTTGGCGTCACTCGCCTACCCGTTAGCTTCTCAATCTCTTCTTTAAATCTGTCATTCCCCAGTGCCATATCTGAATGCGTAGCAGATCGAATTCGTCCGAGTTCTTCTTCTGGGATGTGGTATTTGAATAAGTCTTGGTAACGCTTCGCTCGCGTTTCCTGCTGAAAGCTAAGCTTGAGATAAAGTTCATGCGGTTGCCAAAGCCCACTTTGTAGATCCAGTGACTCCTGAGCATGAAAGCGATAACTCGACCATTTGTAGTCTGCTGGATGAGCGACCATATTAGCTCTAACGGGATTCAATTCGATATATCGCTGGCAGATAAAAAAGTATTCCTCAGCACTGATGACACAAGACTTAAATCGCCCTTCCCACAATGTACCAGTTCTTTGGTTGGTGTAGTTGAAGTAACGGACATAGCGACGCCCCAGTGCTTGCATCATTTTCGAGATACTGCCCTCGGTCATTGGCGTTGCAAGTAAATGTACATGATTGGTCATCAAGACCCATGCATGCACTTTAACATCAAACTCTTGGGCGTATTCCGTTAACCAATGCACATAAGCGATGAAGTCATCTTCACTGGCAAAACACACTTGGCGGTTGTTGCCACGTTGGATAATGTGTTGCGGGATGCCAATCGGGCAAAGTCGTGGAAGCCTCGCCATATTTCACTCCTTTGAAATAAGCTTTACTGAAAAGACTCTGATACGAACATCCTGTTCATAAATATCAGGCTAATCGATATCTTAGGGTAAACACTTATTGAGTCAAGCTGGCGACCAGTGTTCTATTTTCATCTGACCCCAATTTTGATTTGTAATAAAAATCTTAGCTCCGTAAACATTTTCTTAGATTAAATTGCAGTTCAACAATTGGGGTCAGATGAAAATTAAGCTCTCTGACTCCGCTTCCGACCTCGCTTCATAGACGAGACTCGCCTGCCCGTGATCGTTTCAATCTCTTTTTTAAACCTGTCATTCCCCAGTTCCATGTCGGGCTGTAGGGATTCGGTTCAGGATCAGATCAAAACTATTCGCGAACACGCTGCAAGTAGATCACGTACAGTCCACTGGCAATGACAATGCTCGCTCCTACAATGGTCCATCTGTCTGGTAGTTCGCTAAATACTAAAAAGCCAATAATGGTGGCAAACACCAGTAAGCTGTAGTTGAACGGTTGTAATACCGAGGCTGGTGCATACTCTAGCGCTTTTACTAACAAAAGCTGCGCGGCGACACTCATAATCGAGATCACGGCCAATAAAATCCATTCCTGCGTGCTTGGTGCTCGCCATGCCGTCACACCAAAGAGGGTTGCACACACAAAGCCAATCAACGCCATATACAGTATGTTGGTATGAAAACCATCACCCGCTGAACTCACCTGACGAGTCACGACGTGGTAGCAGGCAAAACACAGGGCGGCGGTTAATGGTATCAATGACTCAGGTTTGAAGACGTCTAGCCCAGGCCGAAGGATAACGAGTGTGCCGGCAAAGCCGACACAAACCGCTAACCACGATTTCATGTTTACCCGTTCTCCTAGAATGGGTGCCGCCAAGGCAATCGCCATCAATGGGAACGCCGCCATCAACGAATGGGATTCTGCCAAGCCAAGATGACGCAGAGCTAGATTAAAAATCGCAATCTCAGCGATGGATAATATGGAGCGCAATACTTGTAACTTAGGGCGAACAGAACGCAATGCGTGACGAATGGTGCTGGTGCGTGACACCCAAACAATAGCAAACAAGGCAAATACCCAATAGCGCACTAGTACCACTTGTGCCACGGACATATCCTGCACGAGAATTTTTGTCACGGCATCTTGTGACGCGAATACCAACATCGCCGCTAAACATAACAGCACACCTTTTCCTACTAAGGTGCGCTGCGCTTCCATTTCCATTGGACTCATTTGGTTATTCGCCTTTCATCGTTCGTTTAATAATCGGTAATGTTCGGATTGTAGTGCATCTCAATATAGATATTTTCATCTGCCCCCAATTTACAGCAATTTGTATAAAAATCATTGCCCCAAGGGACGAATTTTTTCGCCCAACATGTCGCACACATACAACATTTGCACGACAACGATCATGGATAACAGTATTGGGGTAGATAAAAACTGTCTGTTCGCTTTTTAATCTTTCAAGGTAAGCTAGTGGACTTAAATACGCCTAATCACAATCATCTGTGGATACATTATGATAACGGTATTTTTTCCTTTATGTTAATCATGAACATGCTTGGAACTACCAGTGCAGATTATGATTGAGCATGACAAAGGCAGCCAATTATCGACAAGGTATTTAAGCCACTGGGAATGAAATCTGGCCTCACGCAGATTCATCCTCATGTGGCAGAACCTATGATGGATGGCGCTCAACTTGATAGAGATTTAAAGGTAAAATAGTAATGATCTGCGCATGCTTTGTTTGTGAGTTCTAGCTCCACAAGTGATTGAGCCCATCCAATCCCTGCTTTATCCACTCAGCTAAACTTTCATACTCGGGCAACCAAGCAAAAGCAGAATGCCAATCGCTGCTATCTGGACTTAGCCAATATCCCAAAGCACAGCCGAGCACTAACAAAAGTGATGCAAGTGGTTCGCCCCAGTCGGTGAGTTTAAGTGCGGTGCCAAACGAGCGTTTGATGCGCATTCCTGAGAGTTCAATGCTGTATAGCTCGTCTAATATTAGATGGATGGTCGCGCCAAGGAATATGAAGCCGCCAATGCCCCAAGCGGTTTTCGCTTCAAGTGCGAACAAGTGATAAGCAGTAGGCACGGCGAGGGCGGCAAACATGATATTGGCTAGCAAACTGTGTAGCGTGCCTCGGTGTATGGTGAATTGTTCAAACACCCACTGTATTGGAAAACGCACGACTAGGTAGCTGACTATCGCTAAGGCGAGTATTTGCCAATGGAGTAACTTATCCATGCCGAATGCAATCGCCAGACCTGCGACCAAGGCACCGAACAATCGAAACACCAATCGAATCGCGGCGGAGTCATCGGCGTCGATATCCGGCAGTAACCCACCCAATGTTCCAGCAAAGGCATAAAGAATGGCTTCGTTCATGTTGGCAAAGCCCATAATAAACGTACTGGCGGCCAATGGTGTACTGAGGATGGCAGCCACGGTAACGTGGGTTTTAAAATCGGCCATTTGATATTGCCCTTATTGCGATAATCTAAAGTAAGATATTGTTTTATATATAGTTAAAAGTTAGTGGGCGCATACTACAGGAATCGAGCAATAGAATTAAAGGAGGCAGACATCTTTTTTGTTTATACTGATGCCCGTCGCGGGCGAGAAAGCCTTGTTAAAACCCGTAAGAGACATTGAATGGCAAAGCGTAAACAAGGTATTTTCGGCAGGATTTGGTTTGTTGTCTGGCGGTTTTTGCTGTTTCTCGTTCTCGTCTTATGGTTGTTTCGGTTTGTACCGCCACCGACAACAGCGTTTATGTTGCAGAGCCCTTATCCGGTCACTCAACATTGGATTAGCATTGATAAACTGCCGTCGTATATGCCGCTGGCGGTGGTTGGTTCCGAAGATCAACGTTTTCCTGAACACTTCGGTGTTGATTTTGCTGCTATCAGCAAGGCGCTAAGCCAATACGACGATGGCGACAGCCTTCGTGGTGCGAGTACGATTACCCAACAAACCGCGAAGAACCTCTTTCTCTGGTCAGGTCGTAGCTTTGTTCGTAAAGGTCTGGAAGCAGGCTTTGCGGTAAGCCTTGAAGCACTTTGGGGTAAGAAACGTATTCTCGAAGTGTATTTAAACATAGCGGAATTTGGCAAAGGCATTTACGGCGTCGAAGCCGCCAGCCAGCATTATTTTGGCCGATCCGCCAGTAAACTCACCATGAACCAAGCCGCTCGATTGGCGATCATGCTACCAAGCCCACGCACTCGAAATCCGAACGCTTTAACCTATTATCTTCGTCAGAGAGTCAACTGGGTTGAACGTCAAATGCAGCAACTTGGTCCTGATTATCTAAAGCCGATTCTTGAGTAATTTAGGCTGCTAAAAAAAATGGGGGTCACTCGCCTACCCGTTAGCTTCTCGATCTCCTCTTTAAAGCGTTCGTTTCCCAGTGCCATATCTGAATGCGTAGCGGATCGAATCCGTCCTAGTTCTTCTTCTGGGATGTGGTATTTGAATAAGGCTTGGTAACGCTTCGCTCGCGTTTCCTGCTGACGGCTAAGCTTGAGATAAAGTTTGTGTGGTTGCCAGAGCTCACTTTGTAAATCCAGTGACTCTTGAGCATGAAAGCGATAGCTCGACCATTTGTAGTCAGCTGGATGAGCGCAATTTAGTCAAAACCCTTTACAGTTGCTTTACTTTTTAATAATCACGACTACCTTGTATAGACAAATATGGTTAGGTTTTTAAAGGATTTTGTAATCTAAATTCAATGTAAACCGAACATATTACGTAAGGATCGTTGCCCGATCGTACCGCTCTTGGTATGGAAGATTAGATTGCGGAGAAGTAAATGAAATTCACTCATAAAATGGTCATGACCATGTTGTTAATCGGTCTGTTGCCGGTTATTTTGGTGGCGACGGTTGCCATACACATCGCGTCTGTTTCTTTGGAAAGACAGGCGTTTAATCAACTAGAATCTGTTCGAGAAAACAAAACCTTTACTGTTAAGCAGTATCTTTCCACGCTCACTAATCAAGTAGAGCTTATGGCGGGTGACCCCAACCTTCAGGACGCCGTAAACACGCTAAGCACCTCCTTTGCACAGGTGTTAAGTGATGAGAATCAAATCATTACCAGTGACGTGCTTTTACAAAAGCGACAGGCCCTAAAAGCCTTTTATCAATCCGAATTCGCCCCAAGACTGACAGAGCAAGACCCTAATCATGGTTTAGGAGACACTAGCCAGTTGGTCGATCAACTCTCCGACACGGCGGTTTTGTTACAGGACGCTTATCTTGTTAAAAACCCCCATCCTATTGGCAGTAAAAACGCCTTGATGATGTCGACCTTGAATACCTCTTATGACATCGCTCACTCCAATGTTCACGCTTACCTATCCGACGTACAACAACGCTTCGGGTTTTACGATATCTTCTTGGTTAATCACCAGGGGAATCTTGTGTACAGTGTTTTCAAAGAAGTTGATTACGCAACGTCACTCAGTACCGGCCCTTTTAAAAACAGTGGCCTTGGCGAGGCATTTTCTAGATCGAGAAATCACAATACGAACCAAGTCACCGTGGTGGATTTTGCGTTTTATCTCCCCTCTTACAACAGTCCAGCCGCTTTTATAGCCGCACCAATGATAGATAAAAATGGGCAAAATCAAGGGACTATTGTGGCTCAATTTCCGCTGCAAAATATGAATCACATCATGAATGAACGCGCAGGGTTAGGCCAAACGGGAGAAACGTATTTGATAGGTAATGACCGGTTAATGCGCTCTGACTCTTTTCTATCACCCGACACTCACAGCGTTATTGCGTCCTTTTTACAGCCCGAAACGGGGAAGGTCGATACGGTCGCGGCAAAAGAAGCCCTATCGGGAAAAACGGGCATCCAAATTATCAAGGACTATAACGATCATCCTGTATTGTCGGCCTATGCTCCGCTTGAATTTGCGGGGCTGCAATGGGCCATTTTGGCAGAGATCGATGAAAAAGAAGCCTTTGCCGATGTTCGATGGCTGTATGTTTTTACCGGAAGTTTGCTGATTTTCACCCTTCTAACCGTTATTGTGATTGCTCTTTATGTCGCCCGTTCTGTGCTCATCCCGATTGGAGGCGAACCCAAGGACATTCAGTCAATTGTCGAACAGGTGGCGGCTGGCAATTTAACCCATGACTTTGCATTAACGGGCAAAGAAACCGGTATTTATCGATCACTTGCTACCATGGTCACCGATCTGAGGCAATTGATTCGACACATCACCACGGCAGCAGAAGGCCAAGCAAGCACAGCTCTTGAGCTAGCGTCGACCACAGAACAAGCAAACAACAACCTCAGTGCGCAACACCAAAGTACCATGCTGGTGGCCACTGCGATGCATCAGATGTCTGCCAGTGTGAACGATGTGGCACAAAACACCTCACACGTTGCCGAATCGACCAAACAGGCGCGAGCCGCGGTGATATTGAGCGCGACTCAAGTATCTGACGTTTCCGACAGCATCCAAAAAGTCGCCCTTACCTTGTCCGAAGCCGCAGCGAAGGTCGACAAGGTGAATAACAGGGCAAATGACATATCCAGTGTTTTGCAAACGATCAAAGGCATTGCAGACCAAACCAACCTGCTTGCTTTAAACGCCGCCATAGAAGCGGCAAGAGCGGGTGAGCAAGGAAGAGGCTTTGCCGTGGTTGCTGATGAAGTACGCACCCTTGCCATGAACACGCAAAAAGAAACCGAACAAATCGCCCACATCATCCAAGCGCTTCAACAAGGCTCTAATGACGCCAAGAACACCATGAACCTTAGTGTTGAA
The DNA here is from genome assembly GCF_003721245.1 of Marinomonas hwangdonensis. Classification (GTDB taxonomy): domain Bacteria; phylum Pseudomonadota; class Gammaproteobacteria; order Pseudomonadales; family Marinomonadaceae; genus Marinomonas; species Marinomonas hwangdonensis. The sequence goes on from NZ_RIZG01000003.1 coordinate 203,857, forward strand.
AGTGCGAACCAAGTGGCGCAAACCACATTGAACACCGTCGCTAGCTTGAAACAAGCCGTTGACTATGTGGAGCAATCTTCCGATATGTTATTACAAATTGCGAGCGCAGCCGAACAACAATCCAGCGTAGCTGGTGAGATAAATGAAAATATTCATTCGATTAACACCATGTCAACGGAGAACGAACAAGCCATTGGGTACATAGCAAGGGCCAGTGAAGAGTTAGCCAACCTTTCAGAGCAACTTAACCAAGTGACTAAAAAGTTTCAGTCGTAAGAGGCAAGACTTCTTGTAGTGATAGCTAGGTTTTGCCTTACTCTGTATTGCCTAGCTTTCGTTATGTGATGTTGCATTCGCTGGGAAAATGTTATGGTTTTGAGGCGCCATAATAACAACTCCATTACTCTGTAAGGCATTCACTCAAGAGTACGCGTAGCACCTAGATCTGTAGACTAAGCCACGGGCACAAATAAGGGTTTGCCGTTGAGTCTTGTCATGGCGAGTTTTTGACGATAAAGCGGCTCTAGGTTTTGCTGGGTTAACAGTGTTTTCGCATCACCCCAGATAGGTGGTCGATCGGGGTACAAAAGTAGAACATGGGAACACCATTGGGCAGCGACGTTGACGTCATGCAGTGACATAACCACGACTTTGTTCAGGTTTGCCTGCTCGGCTAGCAAGCCCATCACGGCCACTTGGTAATGTAGATCCAGATGGTTGGTCGGCTCGTCCACCAGCCATACATCGGGTGATTGGGCCATTAACGTAGCGAGCGCGGCACGTTGTCGTTCACCACCCGATAAACTGTTCAACGCACGTTCACGAAACGGTGACAAATCCAAACGGTCTATCGCAGCATGCGCTAGTGCTAGGTCCTGTTCGTTTTCCATTTCCCAAGGCGATAAATGAGGGAAGCGTCCTAATAAAACCGTTTCCAGCACGGTTGCGGGAAAGCCATCTTGATGCTCTTGAAACATAATGCCGATTTGCTGTGCAAGCTTTAAGCGGTGCAACGACGTAATTGGCTGATGATTTAATTCGATCGCGCCGAGTGCTGGCACTTTCAAAGCGGCGAGGGTGTGCAATAAGGTGGTTTTGCCGACACCATTTGGCCCCAAAATCCCCCACATTTGACCTGCCTTAAAAGTTAATGACAAAGCATACTCTGATTGGCGGGGTTTATTGGGGATAGCGGCCAGTAATTGAGTTAACGTAAGCGTTGTCATAAACGCCCCCGCTGCAATAGATACAAGAAGGTGGGTACGCCAAGCAATGCCGTAATCACCCCCACTGGCAGTTGTTCTGGCGCAATAACAGTACGTGCCAATGTATCGGCTAAGGTGACTAAACAACCACCAGCCAAAGCGCTTGCTGGTAGAATGAGCCGCTGATCATTACCCAATACCATGCGTAGCATGTGTGGAACCACCAAGCCAACAAACCCTACACTGCCTGCTGTTGTCACCGCAATCGCCGTGAGCAAACTGGCTAACAGAAACACTAGGCGTTCCACGCTTTTCACATTTACCCCAAGTGCCGCCGCTTGCAAAGGCCCACGAGCCAACACATTCAGACTGCGACCAAGTGGCATCAGAATGAGACAGGTTGGTACCAACACACACCAAGCCAGCCATGGTGTGCTGGCATAGGATAAATCGCCCATCAACCAATACAACATGCCAGGAATTTTGTAAGGCGGTGCAAGCGCCAACATGAGCGTAATTAATGCTCCCCAGCCAGCAGCAATCACCACCCCCGTCAGTAACAAACGCATGGTCGCCATGTTTCCCAAGCGCGAGGCAAGCCCGAACACCAATAGGGTCGATAACACCGCACCGAGAAACGCCATGCCCGACATCAAAATGCCACTAATACCCAACAAAATCGCCGCCAGTGCGGCCACAGACGCGCCCCCTGAAATCCCCAATACATAGGGATCAGCAAGAGGGTTTCGAAGTAAAATCTGCATCAGAGCGCCCGCCACCGCCAGCAATCCACCCGTTGCAAATGCCGCCATCACACGGGGCAAACGCAACTCCAAGACCAGGGTTTGATTAAGGCCTGAACCTTGCCCAAGTAATGCCTGCCAAACCGAATAAGGCGACAAACTGACACTGCCTTGCGTGACCGAAAAGACGATACTCAGCAGCGATACACCAGCTAACACCACAAGCGGCCAGGCGATGGAACGACGATTTGTTAGATGACGAGTTTTAACGTCGAGCACGAGCGGTATCCAGCCTTTGACAAAGAATTTGCGCGCCTTCTAATAAACGCGGCGTTGGACGTTGAACGAGGGAGGCAGGCACATAAAATAAATTACCTCGCTGCGTGGCAACTAAGTCGGGAAAAGACAGCCAAGTATTAAGCCAGTCAGTTTTCAGCTCGCCTCTATCACCCGTTATAATGACTTCTGGATTTTTCAACAGAATAGCTTCTCGACTAAGACGTGGAATAAGGCGAGGCGAGTCCGCAAACACATTGACGCCACCACATAGATTGACCGCTTTACTCATGTAGTGGCTACCATTCATTGTCATGAGTGGTTCGTCCCATATTTGATAAAAGGTCTTGATTGGGGCGGCCTCTTTGTAGCGTTCCTGCAGCGCTTGAATACCCGTGCGGAAACGCATCGCCTCAAGATTGGCCAGCTCTTTGGTGCCAGCGAGCACCCCCATGTTTTCGATATTTCGAGCAATATCTTCGAATTCATGGGCCTCCACGTAATAAACAGGCAGGCCCAAACGTGCCAGTGTTTCGATCTGTTCCGTTGGATTACCCGTTCCCCAAGCTAATACCAAATCCGGTTGCAAGCTAATCAAACGTTCTAAATCCAAGCGCGTATGACTGCCTACTGAAGTGACGCTTTTGGCGGCTTCGGGATAATCACTATAAGACACGACAGCCACCACCTTGTCACCCGCGCCAGCGGCATAAATCAGCTCAGTGGCGCCTGGGGACAAAGCAGCGATGCGCACTGCTGGATGATCGAGGCATACACTCAAGCCACGATCATCCTCCACACAAACGGGTTCTGCAAAAGCGGCGGACGCAAATGCCCCACCGCCGAACCACCATATCAACATGAATGAAACAATACGCATCGGATTAGCCATTAAAATGCCGAATAGTTAAGCGTTAAGAAAACACCACGCCCAGGATTAAAGTAATCTTTTGCCGTTTGGTATTCTTTATCGAGAGCATTTTTGATGCTGAGCTCGGCATTCCAATCCGTCGCAAAATCATAACTGGCTCGTAAATTCATCGTCACATAACCGGATATGGTCTCCGAACTGCCCAGCGTTGCTGCGCGTCCATCGGCACCAATAAAGGTTACACCAACACGGCCTTTATCAAACAGACGATCAGCACTTAGACGAGCGCTTCGTTTAGCGCGTTTAGGCAACTGAAAACCTGTTTTATTATCTTTTGCATCTAGCCAAGTCAGAGCAGTATTTAACTGCCATTGGTTTACTGTTAGACCGGATGACAGCTCAACACCCTGGACTTTAGAATCCACATTGTATGCTATCCAAGAACCTGTGTAGTTAGACCAAACAACCAGATCACCATAGGAAGCATCAAACACCGCTGCATCCCAGTATAGGTTGTTATAATCAGCACGAAGACCCAATTCGACGGTGTCAGATTTGGTTGCATTCAGTGTTGGGTCACCACTATTTGGGTAATATAAGTCATTAAAAGTAGGGGCTTCGAAAGCCGTGCCATAACTCGTACGTAACGTATATGTGTCATCAAGTTTATAACCTACGGCCACTCCTCCCGTTGTTGAATCACCGTAAGCACTGTTGCGATCTTGACGAAGGTTTAGTTGCAGGCTGGTTTGACCGAAGTCAAACTGGGACTGAGCAAATATCGCATCATTATTGCGGTCTGGTGCTTGGTACCGTGAGACATCAATACTGTCTTGGGAAGTTTCAGCTCCGAGCACAAATTCATGATCTCCAGCCCAAAACGTATTGCTCCAACGAGCTGTGTTCGTTTTGGAGTCATACTGATCTCTGGAAGAAACCGTAATACTTTCGTTACGGGTTTGAGACAACTTAAGCTCAGTATCCCAATCCGCCATGACCGGTAGACGAACGCCCAAGCCGATTACTTGGACTTGATAGTCACTTTCGTCACCAACATATTCGTTGCGCCCTTCACTGTTCATCATCAAACCACTGATGCGCGCACCGCTGTCAAAATTATGCCCGACGTTGAGCAATATATTTTCGTTATCATAGCCCTTAGCTTCCTTATCTTTTTTTACAATGTCCCCGTCGGTTTCGAACTTTCCTGCCGACAAAAGGTATTGTGTGTTATCACTGGCACCAGATAACGTGGTATCGACCGTTTTCGTATTAAACGACCCACCGCCCACAGACACATTCATGTGCGTATCATCGCTCGCTTCGGGTAAAAAAACTTGAATAACGCCACCAACCGTATCAGCGCCATATAAAGTCGCCTTAGAGCCTCGCACGATTTCTAGTCGGTCTATTAGTGAAGTCGGAATATTCTCAAACGGTGCACCACCAGATGTGGCTGAATACAGAGGAATGCCATCAAGCAGAAATTTAGTCGATTCCGAGCTGGCACCACGCATATACACGCTGGTCGTTTTTCCATAACCGCCATTTGAACTCACATCAACACCTGGTTGAGCTGCGAGTAACTCGCTTATTTCTTGTGCCTGCTGTGCCTTAACGTCTTCACGACTTATGACAGTAACAGACGCGAGAGAGTCCGCCATGCTCACTGGGGTAGAAGTCGCAGTGACCACCAAAGGCGGTAAAATGAACGATGAATTTGATGAGGTATCTGCATAAGCCGAAATGGCGGACACAAGACTAAGTGCCACGAAAGACTTCGTGAACATAGGGGTAATACATTGAGTTTTCATATTAGAATCTACTGTTGCACTGAGCACGCCCGCACAGTGGTGACATTTGGCTCCAGCTTACGCGGAACCCCCAGCTACAGGCAGGTCTCCGGACTCAAAAGTTGCGAATGCAGGCTTTACCGCCTTCCCATGGTTTACCACAGTGGCTGATTGGCAAAGTTTGACTTTTTTACCGTTGCGGGGGCAGCGTCAGAATTGCACTGACTTCCCTATTATTGCTGACAACTTAGGTCAACAACCTGTAACGATGCGTACTCTAACATAAGGTGCCATCTGGGTCAGATGAATATTCTGTCGCTTGAACTCGGTTTCTTTCATCCAATGTTTTGCAATGGGATAAAACCTTAAACATTCAGGTAACTGTCCATTCGCTGTGCAATCATTTTTTGAGGATTATGATCCCCTTAAAGTGTTAGAATCCGCCCTATTCCGATTAGGTTTTATTTTAAAGGCAGGCTATGACCGTTCTTCTAATGACCCCACCCATGACGCAATTGAATACACCGTATCCCGCGACGGCGTATCTGACTGGCTTTTTGCGCTCTCGGGGCTATGAGGCGGTGCAACGAGACCCGGCCATTGAGCTGTTTCTTGAGATGATGACAGCGCCTGCGCTGGATATTATTCGTCAGCATGTAGAAGACAATTTTGAGTCATTTGAAGACGATGAACTGCCCGATGCGGTGTTTTGTTTCTTAGCTGAATTTGACCGCTATCGTCTTTGTGTCGAGCCAGTGATTCGCTTTTTACAAGGCAAAGATTCCAGTCTTGCGTTGCGTATTGTCTCCCGTCGTTTTTTACCAGAAGGCCCAGCGTTCGACGCCATTGCGCAGATGGAAGCCGTCTCAGGCGATATACTCAAAACCGCTTTTGGTCAGCTGGGCGTGCAGGACAAAGCTAAGTATTTAGCCACGCTGTTTATCAATGATTTGTCTGCGGTGATCACTCAGGGCGTCGACCCATATTTTGAAGTGAGCCGTTATGGCGAACGCTTAGCGGCAGCTAACCCAAGCTTTGATGATCTCTACAATACGCTTATGGGCGAGCCGAGCTTTAGCTCTGAAATTCTAGAGCAATTGGTCGAGCAATATCTGGAAGAAACCCAACCCAGCGTCGTGGCGTTAACCGTGCCTTTCCCCGGTAATATGCTGGGTGCGCTGCGTATTGCGCAAACTTGTAAAGCCATTAATCCTGATCTCCCTGTTGTGCTGGGCGGTGGTTTTATTAACACTGAGCTACGTGCGCTGAAAGATCCTCGCGTGTTTGAGTTTGTCGATTTTATCTGTCTGGATGATGGCGAACGTCCTTTTATGACCTTGCTGGAATTCTTTGACGGCAAGCGTGAAATTGATGAGTTAGTGCGTACTTACTTCCTTGCAGAAGACGAAAACGGCGAGCCATACGTTCACTACAATGAAAACACCGAGCTGCATGATATTCCGCAAACCGATGTTGGCACGCCAATTTACGATGGTTTGCCGTTAACCGAATACTTGTCACTCTGTGAAATGCTCAACCCGATGCACCGCATCTGGAGCGATGGCCGCTGGAACAAGCTGACCATTGCCCACGGTTGTTATTGGCGTAAATGCAGTTTCTGTGATGTGACATTGGATTACATTGATCGTTACGATGCGGCTGGCGCCGATATTCTGGTGGATCGTATTGAAGAGTTGATTGCCGAAACTGGTCAGACTGGCTTCCACTTTGTCGACGAAGCCGCACCACCAAAAGCCTTGTTTGCGTTAGCAAGACGCCTAATCGAACGGGGCGTAGTGATCAGTTGGTGGAGCAATATTCGTTTTGAAAAAACCTTTACGCCAGAGCGTTGTCAGTTATTGGCAGATTCCGGCTGTATCGCCGTCAGTGGTGGTCTTGAAGTAGCGTCCGACCGATTACTAAAACTGATGAAAAAAGGCGTCAGCGTCGAGCAAGTGGCTCGCGTAACCAAAGCCTTCAGTGATGCAGATATTTTAGTGCATTCTTATTTGATGTATGGCTTCCCGACACAAACCGAGCAAGAAACCATTGATGCGTTGGAAATGGTGCGTCAGATGATGGCACAAGAGTGTTTCCAATCGGCCTTCTGGCACAGATTCGCAGCCACTGCACACAGCCCGATTGGTATTAATCCCGAAGAATATGGCATCACGCTCGCGGAACGCCCTGATATCTTATTCGCGGAAAACGACGTGGATTTCACCGATCCAACAGGCACAGATCACGACATGCTGGGCGACGGACTGCGTAAAGCGCTTTACAACTATATGCACGGCATCGGCTTTGATCAACCAATGGACTTTTGGTTTGATAAACCGGTTAAGCGTACTTTGGTTAAAAAAGACCTGATTTCCAAAGCTTTGAACGACCTGATTGCCAGCAGTTAAACAAGGCTTTTCCCTTACGGGATCAAAGACAGAAAATTCTCTTACCCTATAGGACTTTTTATGCTTTCTTGTCTATTCTATTAACTCACCTTCTTAATAGGACAAGAGCCATGAAAGGTACCGTTTTTAATCACTTTCAAGAAATGATCGAAGAACAATTTGGTATGGAGTGTTGGGAAACGCTGCTGGATAAATGTGACTTACCCAGCGGGGGGATTTATACCAGTGCCGAAACGTACGACGATCAAGAAATATTATCGCTCGTTGTTGCTTTGTCAGAGTACAGCGCTGTTCCTGTACCAGACCTAGTGGAAGCATTTGGGCGTTACTTATACAGTGGCTTAGCACATAGCTTACCGCCTTCAATGATGAATTTCCCTGATCTCTGGTCTCTGCTCGAAGCGGTAGATTCAGTGATCCATGTGGAAGTAAATAAACTGTACCCTGATGCGTTAACACCCAAGATTCTTGTTACTGAAAAGCGTGATAACGGCGTCACTCTTTATTATCAGTCGCCTCGTAAAATGTGTTTACTCGCCATAGGTTTAGTACATCAAGCCGCCGATAACTTCGGCACTCCCGTTACCATTAAACACACTTGCTGTATGAATGAAGGAGCAGATCATTGCTCCATGCTTATAGAGCGTGGCTAAACTAGGGTAGCTGTATGGAATATGAAGCCGCTTTCAAGCGAGAGCGTCAAGCACGAAAAAATGCCGAGTCCATCCTCGAACAAAAAAGCCGCGAACTGCATTTTGCCAATCTGTCGTTGAAGGAAAACGTCGACTCATTGTATTTTGCTGTGCGGGAAAATAAGTTTCTAAATCACATAAGCCAGTATGGGATAAAAAAGCCTCGTCTGAGTGAGTTTTTGCCCGTCATAATCAACGACATGATGCGTTTAAGTGACCTACCCTTTGCCACGTATGCGCACTTTCCACTTGATCAAAACCAGCCAAGCTTCTACTCTGCGCTACTAAAGAATCCGGATCAGTATGAAGAAAACATAGGAAGTCGTGACAGTGAGATAAATACCATCATGACAGAAACAGAGCAGCTGATTCGAGAAAAGAGAACAACCTTTCTTCAAACCATGAATTTGGTCATTGATAACAAGACTATCGATACCCTGATTGCTATGCCTATTATCAGTTTAGAGCGTATTAGCGGCATTATTTTTTTATTTGGTCACGAATTAACAGACAAACAAAATCAAGTACTTACTGTGTTTGAAACTGGCATCAAACAACTGGCCATCATACTGGAACACAGATTCCAAGAAGACAAACTGTTGGCGAGCCACAGAGAGCTAACCAATGCCAATGAAGCGTTGATAGAAGCACAAAAGAAACTAGTCCAATCCGAAAAAATGGCCACCGTTGGCCAGTTGTCAGCGGGAATTGCCCATGAAATTAATAACCCAATGGGCTTTATCAAAAGCAATTTGACCTCGCTTGGGGAATACCTCAATGACTTTATAGACTATGTAAAGGCATCTAACGAGTTAACCAATGTATCCCTTAAATCGACAGATCTGAGTATAAGTGAGCCTGCCAAAAGCGTTGATAAAGTATGGCGAGAAATTGATATGACCTTTCTGATGGAAGACACACAAACACTGCTTAATGAATCTCAACAAGGGGTAAAGCGCATTATCGACATCGTCGGTGGCTTAAAACGCTTCGCTCGTCAGTCAGACAATCAAAAAACGGCTTGCCAACTCAGGACAATCATCGAGGAAGCGCTAAAACTTGCCAATAACGAACTCAAATTCAAAGGCATTGTGAATACGCACTTCAATGACGTCTCACCCATCATGGGAAACAGCGGAGAACTATTACAAGTATTCTTAAACTTGTTTGTTAACGCGTCCCATGCTATGGATGATCAAGGAGAGTTAACCATAGAGATGGCGGAAAATGCAGGCGGTGTTACTATTAATGTCTCCGATAATGGCTGCGGCATTGCGGAGGAGCACCTAGCGTCTATTTTTAACCCTTTTTTCACTACAAAAGATGTGGGCGTTGGTACCGGATTGGGGCTGTCGATTTCCTACGGTATCATTCAAGACCATCACGGCACCATTTATGTGGCCAGCGAGGTGGGCAAAGGCACACAATTTAGTATTTGGCTACCCTATGGAAATACTCACTTAACCCCTCCAAAGGAGAGTAGTGAATGAGCGACGAGTCTTTAGTCTTAGTGGATATAGAAACACGTCCTGGCTTGTTATTAGTGGATGATGAAAAAAATGTCCTGTCTTCGTTAAAGCGTTTATTTCGTAAAACAGACTGTGATGTGTTCATTGCCAATAGTGGCCAGGAAGGGCTTGAGATTTTAAAACAGCATGCCATTGACGTCATAGTGTCAGATGCCCGCATGCCTGAAATGTCGGGGCCTGAATTCTTGGCCATTGCGGCAGAACAATACCCAGATGCCAAGCGGATTTTACTGACAGGCTATGCCGATATGCAGGCCATTGTCGACGCGGTAAATTTAGGCAAAGTGTCCCATTATCTTGAAAAGCCTTGGGACGACGAACAGTTGCAAAAACTGGTCAACGACGCCTTTGTCACAATAAACCTGATGAAGCAAAATGCCCGTTTGCAGTCCTTGATTGAGCAGAAAAACAAAAAGCTCACCGTAATGAACGAGACCTTAGAAGCCACAGTAAGAGAGCGCACTCAAAAAATTATCGAGATCAACGCCGCACTACAAGAGAACTATAAAAGCACAGTTGATTTATTTGCCAATCTTTTAGACATGCGCAATCCAAAGCCCAAGACAGATGTCCCCGATATCACCAGCTTGGTGACAGACATTGCCGAGGCATTAAACTTGCCTCATCGAGAACGTATACACCTCATTCGAGCCGCCAAAATGCGCTATATGAGTCAGATTAGCTTTTCCGACGAAATGCTTATGACGCCCTATGTCTTGCTATCTGCAGAGCAACAAGATGAATACAGGCAATACCCATTACAAGGAGCGACCTTGCTAAGAAGTATTCGCCCTTTGCAGCAGGTTGCAGAGATTATTCTTCACCATAAAGAATATTTAAATGGCGAGGGATACCCAGGAGGCAAGCAAGAAGCCTCTATTCCTAAGTCAGCACAAATATTAACCGTTGCTAATGACTATATTGAGTTAATCACAGGTCGGTTGTTTGAAACACCCTTGCCTCAACAAGAAGCCATGGATTATTTAGAGTCAAAAGCCGGTATTTATTACGCTAAAAGTGCCGTTGACGCACTTAAGGCGTCTTTGTATATGCATAAAATAGAGCAGCCTCTTTATGATCACTGCGTCGCGCCCGATCAGCTTGCAGCAGGTATGGTGTTGTCTCGTGACCTACTTAATCAAAATGGTGACGTTATACTCGTCAAAGGAGTAGAGCTAGCTGACAGTGCGATACTATTGTTGATGGAATTAGAGCGCAGCTCAAAAAAAGCGCTCCCACTCTATGTCGATATCCCAGCGGGGTTGGAAGTACCTAAAAAGTTCCAAGAAAGTATTCAACACTAAATCGCTATCAAGATTCAGTCACAAGACCCTTATTCCTTTTAAAAGAAGGTGTGGTACTCTTTTAAACCATGACTGACTACTAGGAGAGTTGTCTTGTTTAAGCCAAATTACTATCTGTTGATAGCGGTGGTTTTTGTGTTGCTGGTGATGACAACGCAGAATGTGTATTTTCAACTCGCTTGGGCTTGGTGTGCCTTATCTTTTTTTACGGTCAGTTTGGCTTATCTGCTTAATAAACCGACGATTTTTCGTAAACGCTCCAATGGCAAAGTACCCATTTATATTCGTTGGGTATTTATGCCGTTTTTGTGGGGTGCTCAGCTATATAACAGTTTGGCGCGAAGCAGCGATCCAGTCCCAGCCTTACAAAAGATTGACGAGGGACTGTATCTTGCTAGACGCTTGTTTCCTTCCGATATTCATCAGATCAAAAGTGAAAAAATCAGTGCGGTGTTGGACGTTACGGCAGAATTTAGTTCATTAAACTGGGTGGCATTTCAAGACGATATTGATTATCTGAATATTCCCATCCTTGATCATTCCGTCCCTTCTGATACACAAATTCATCGCGCATTAAACTGGATACATACCCATCGTAAAACAGGGCGCTCGGTTGTTGTACATTGTGCCTTGGGCCGAGGCCGTTCCGCGTTTATGGTGGCCGCCTATTTACTCAGCCAAAATCCACAGTCATCTCCAAGCGACATCATGGATAAAATACGCGAGATACGCCAAACGGTTCGACTTAACAAGCGTCAATTTAGGTATCTAAAACGCGCTTTAGACAATAAGCTGCTTGTGGTCCAAAACTCCGCGTGGCTAATCGCTAATCCCGTGTCTGGTCATGGTCAATGGGAGGAACAGCAAGACCATATTTTAAGCTATCTCTCTGCGTATTTTGATGTCACAGTAAGAACCACCACGCTGGAGAAAAACGGCACCACATTGGCTAAAGAAGCCGTTAAAGCGTCTCCCGACATGGTCATTGCTTGCGGTGGAGACGGAACCGTTACTGAAGTCGCAGCCGCCCTAATTGATACTCACATCAAGCTAGGCATCATCCCATTTGGAACGGCAAATGCCCTTCACCATGTACTGTGTGGTGCCTCATCAAAAATAGCGTCGATCGAAACTATTTGTTTCGACCTGATTGATGGCTGCGAGCAACGCATAGACACGGCCACCTGTAACGGTGAGCCCATGCTATTGCTGGCAGGTGTTGGATTTGAGCATCAAATGATTGCAACAGCCGACCGAGAGAAGAAAAGCACCAACGGCCAACTAGCATATCTACAGGGCTTATGGGAGGCGGTAAGCCAAAACGAAGTGCATGAGTTTACTGTGCAACTCAATGATGAAGGGCCCTTTACCATCAAAACACCAAGCCTAACCATTGCTAATGCCGCACCTGTTACTACGTTACTCGCACAAGGAAAAGGAGTACCCAATATTATGGACGGCGAACTCGATTTAACTTGGTTAGACCCTGAACGCATGCAAATATTGAACTTGGCAGAATTGGCCATGCTTGGCATGGGCGATCGACATGAAGACAGCGAATCCACTGATGGGCACAATGGTATTTTCCATCGATCAGCACATCGCGTTACTGTGGATATCAACCAAATCGGTCACTATGTCATAGACGGCGAAAAACGCGATGCAGACACGCTAGATATCATCATTAAACCCAACTCCTTAAGCGTGATCGTACCGGAGTCGATGATTAGTTAAATAATCGTGAACGTCTAATTTCCTCATACAAAAAAAGCGGCAGGCATGCCGCTTTTTTTGTGCCGTATTCCTGTCATATTAAGACACGGTATTCCAAGGCAATTGTCCAGGAGCAGCATCAACGAAGTTGAAGTACTGCTCTAGTTGGTCAATCAAATCACGTATCACTTCATCTTGGCTACAGCCATAGAGCTCATAACCCAGCGCACCATTTCGAATATACACATCAGCTTGCCAATGCGTATCGTATTTAGAGTTCTCGCTGTGCGCTGCTGGTATTTCATGTTCCGTGGCAACTACTTGGTAAAAGAAATCCAATTTTTCGTCACGCTCAAGCTGGAAAGTCACGCCATTTTCTTCTCGAGTAATATTGGCTTTCCAACCATGTGTCGCCAGCTCTTTTTGAACTTCTTCCATCGCAGGTTCCACCACATCTTTAATAAAGTATGTCACCTTGGCTTCGCCAGGAAATTTAAACAAGGTACTTAAACGTTTACGCCAGCTGCCTTCGTTACTAAAGGCTCGTCCCGGTGTCGCTGCGGCTTCCACGGCTGCCCCACGATGCCCTTCGATAACCAAGGCCCGCCACAAACCAAGCGCTGCGACCAACATGATGACGGCAAAAGGCAATGCCGCTAAGATACTCATGGTCTGCAATGCGCCTAACCCACCAGCCAGCAATAACGTTGCTGCGATAATACCTTCAAGCGACGCCCAAAACACACGCTGCCAAACGGGTGTTTCTAATGCACCGCCAGAAGCCAACGAATCGACAACCAAGGAGCCCGAATCCGAAGAGGTAACAAAGAAGGTAATAATTAAAAATACAGTGACGACTGATAAGAAAGTCGACCAAGGCAACAAATCATAAAACTGGAATAATGCCACAGAATGATCCGCCTGTACTTCGCCAATCAAGACATTCTTACCCTGCTCCATAATCAAATACAGCGCGGTATCGCCAAAAATAGCAAACCATAGGAAGGTAAATAATGTCGGCACAGCAAGCACACCAAAGATAAACTGACGAATAGTACGACCACGGCTAATCTTGGCAATAAACAAACCCACAAATGGTGCCCAAGCGATCGTCCATGCGAAAATAAACAAGGTCCAGTTGCCGATCCAATCACTTTGCGTATAAGCCTGAAGATTAAACGTACGCTCTACAATGTTACCTAAGTACGCACCAGTGTTTTGTACGAAGGCATCAAGAATGTGAATACTTGGACCAACGAAAAACACAATCGCCATAATGAATACCGCTAAGCACATATTCAAAATCGAAAGATTTTTTACACCCTTATCCATACCCGCAACCACAGAACCAATTGCAGCTAACGTGATTAAGCCAATAGCGGTTATTTGCACCGTAGTGTTAATCGGAATGTCTTCCCAAAGGTAATGTAAGCCAGCGTTGATCTGTGTGACTGATAAGCCAAGTGTGGTCGCCAAACCAAACATGGTACCGAGAATAGCAAACACATCGACAATATGACCAATAGGCCCATAAATACGATCACCAATCAGAGGATAAAGCGCCGAACGAACCGCTAGCGGCAAGCCATGGCGAAAAGCAAAATAGGCGAGCACCAATCCCATCAGGCCGTAAATGCCCCAAATATGTAAGCCCCAATGGAAGTAGGCAATTTGCATCGCTTCACGAGCCGCACCGATAGTCTCTGCGGTGGCATTAGGCGGTTGGGAGAAGTGTAAGACAGGTTCTGCTACGCCAAAGAACAGTAAGGCAATACCGTAGCCCGCGGAAAACAGCATCGCAAACCAAGCAGGAAAGCTGTATTCAGGATCTCCATGGTCTGGGCCTAAGCGGATATTCCCCCAGCGACTAAATCCGATACAAACAAGAAATACGAGAAAAATCGCCGTAGCCAGCATGTAAAACCAGCCAAAGGTTTGAGTCACCCAAGCCAATGCGCTTTGAAATAACTCCCCTGCAAGCTCGGGATTACTTAGGGTTCCGACGATAAGAAATAGGGTAACAATAACGGTTGGAATAAATACCGGAAGCAAAATTGCTCCCGTGGCCGTCTTTTGTGAATGGGTCATAAAGGCTCCTCCTCTACGCCTACTTTGACAAAAGCGGACTTTAATTGCAATAAATGATTAGATGTCTAAACATTAAAGACGATAAATTAACCTGTTGAAAAGACATAAAAAAGCCAGCATTGCCCCCTTAACTGTCTATGCTGGCTTTTGTTTTAAAACAGTATTCAGCGACTATTTTTCGTGGCTTTTACCTTGATCTCGTTCACAAAAATTGGTGCTAATCGGCAAAATAAGGCGCTGTTTAATTACAGTACAAATTGTTAATGCTGGGCCGTCACTTGCAGTGCTTTCATTTCGTCGTGGCACTCTTTCATTCTGACTTTCACGCGGCGCAGAGTGACTTCACAGTCTTGGGTTTGATTTCTTTCTAGCGCTAAATCAAGTTCTTCGAGCACCTTGTCCTCCACTTCTTCTAGTTGGTCAACGTAAGTAAAGGTGGTCGTTTCACTAGTAATTTTAGACATTAATTTAGTATAAGCCTGACGGGCTTTCACCAAGTTACTGGTATCGGTTTCTACTTCACCTTGCTGAGCGACAGCAAATGGCTGTAATTCTGCAACAGCTTCCGCTTTAGCGCCAATCATACGATCAAAAAAAGCTTTATAAGTACTGTCGTCTAATTTGGTTTTCGCTTCTTGGTAGAATTCAATACCGCCGTTCATTACTTTAACAATGTCTGTAATGTGGTGGGCATGTGCAGTTTGATTTTGCATCTTTCCTCCTAAGCTAAGTAGCGTTTCTTTTGTTTCGTGTTCCTAATTGAATAGTTGGCGATGGCAGGATTAAAAACAACCGCATTTCGACAGATGCACTTAGGCTGCACCTTTATTGCAAAAAAGCAGAGACTCCACTAAAAATTACACCGGCAACTGCATCGATGCCTTCAGTTCTCGTAAGGAAATATTAGAGGTAATTGCCGATACGCCTGTGGTGTGGTAACAGGACAACACATTGCTCAAATCGATTATATTTTGAAAACCGAAACTATGTTAGCGTTTCAAGCGTATTCAAAACATGATTTAAAAGGTATGTTTTCCGTTGGCGTTTAACTTTAAAACTCTTTTTGGAGCGAGCAATTATGAGTCACCTTCATACTGGATCTTGTCTATGTGGCGCAGTGAAATTTGAATTGGAGGGCGAATTTAAGAAGTTCTTCCTTTGCCATTGTAGCCGTTGCCGAAAAGCCTCTGGCACCGCTCACTGCGCTAATTTATTTGCACCGGGCGCTACACTTACTTGGTTGAGCGGCGAAGATAAACTCAGTTTTTATCGACTAGAAGACACGAACTTTGCTCGTACTTTTTGCTCTGTGTGTGGCTCAAACGTGCCTACCGATGCGAAAACTCGCGGCTTAGTTGTCGTTCCTGCTGGCTGCTTAGACACTGACGTTGATATCACACCACAAGCGCATATCTTTATGAACAGCAAAGGCAACTGGGATGAGCACTTAGGGGATATTCCAGCTTTTGAGGCGATGCCAAACCAAATAGCCTAGCTAAAAAATGAATTAAGCAGCCATTAAAAAGGCCAACGAGATGTCCGAGCATCGACGTTGGCTTTTTTGTGACTTTACTGAGTTACTGGTGCCCGCATCTAAATCGCCTTGTTCGTCAACGGCAAAATTGTGCAAACCGGCGGCCGCAGCTTTCTTTTCTTCAATCATACGATTAAAAAGGCCTTATAAAGTGTATTGCCCAACTGACCTTGTGCTTCTTGATAAAATGCCATACCACCGTTCTGGGCTTTAATAATATCGGCAATGTGGTTTGACATACTGTTCTTCTCATACAGGCATTTTTTATCTAGCCGGTACATGAATATTACTGGCGATGGGATGACTGAAAACAACCACTATTGAAAACCTTTTTACTGTGTGCTTAAAGCTATGCAACATCACACCTTCCTGAGATAAACGAATATGACCAACGGAATTCATGTTATTCATAAAATATCATGTTTAGAGCTTTTGTTAACGGTTGTTCTTGTAAGGAAAGCTAATCGTCTTAAAATCTAAATGTATAATTTTTTTTCTGATTTAACCTGTTTATAGATAGAAGTTCTGCCGTCATCGCTGTATCTTAGCCCCCATGTCAGGATGACGATCTTTTTGGAGACGGAGACCACCCCTCACCTCACCTAATCTGCCTGCCATACAATATCCTCACTCAGTTTATACCGCGCACATTTTAGGAGAACTCAATGGCGTTTGATTATGGATCTATCGATTTAGGACTTAAAAATCCATTTAAAAAGGAAGGCATAGTAACGGCTATTCGTGGCTTTATTCAGCTGCTATTTGGTATTTATTTATTAATCGAGGCCGTCGATTACATTCAAATAAGTAAAGTGGCCGGTTGGCTCTTTGTACTCTTTGGTGCCATGCTCCTGACGAGTGGTATTAAAGCACTTGGCGGCGGCATATATTCAACTCTACGGTATTTTGTTGGTCGTAACCATCCTACTTCACTAGCATACAACTTTAGCAAATCTGAATCGAGCACCGCTGCCGAAGAGAAAGGTAGTCTTGCATACTCAAGTGGTATTTTAAAAGAAATGCTGATTGGCCGTAAAAACAGCTCCTTTCTTGAACCCATCGGTTTTCTTGCTCGATTGCTACACAGCTTCATCCCTAAACTACTCTTTATGCCTTATCCTATTCGAAATTTAATGCAACGAATTTTCGGCGCATGGGTAAAAACTTTGGTTGCATTAATTGCATTTGGCTGTGTTGCTTTTGTCACGTTAACAGGGCTGGTGGGTGTGGCAGGTCAAGTGACATTTCCGATATATTCTGTCATTTTACTTTTTTACGTCATGTCAATTTGGCGTGGCGCAGCAAGGCCTTTACCTAGAGATGCAGAAAGACACATTGAAACGTTAGGTTCAGGGGCAATTGCTAAAGTGGTCATTTGGTCTCTTATCTTACCGGTTGCAGTCGCATTAGGTCTAACATGGTGGATAGATAACTCAAGAATGACTTGGCAAGTTATCGATAACATTCAATCGTCATTACCTACATTAAATACTTATTTATACCTAATAGGTATTTTTATTACCTCTACGATAATAACAGCCGTGGTTGGTATTATGATGGTAAAACGATTGCAATATGCAAATCCTAAAACAGACGTTTCAGAATTGCGCGAGAACTGGCAAGAATCCGTTCATCCTAACGAAATATTTATCAACTTAGACAATCTCGTTATGGCTGATCGTCGCTACAAAGAAGTTCCAAATCGCGTGTACGAGGAATTAGAACCACAACTTAATGAACAAACCGAAGGAAAAGGTAACTTTAGTGGCAGCCTGATCCAAGAAATTCAGCCCAAGCTTAAGCCGATGGAGCTAGGGAGCGGTTTCGCCATCACAAGAATGATAACTTTAATCACGGGCAATATTCTGTTTGTGCTTTCAAGTGTGATTACTTTCTTCTTAGTCTATGCCGCTCTTGATGTGTACAGCAGTAGTCAATATATCAAATTATCAACTTTTTCTCGTTTTATAACCGACCAAAATTTACCGACTCTTGTCGAGTCCTCGATGCTCGCGTTACACCTTCTTTTAATGAGTATAATCACCACGTCCTTTGCGAAGCTAATGACAAACTCAGCACATATTTTCTTTGCTGAAATGCAATTTGAATCATTACTGATTTATTTTAAATGTGAGGGTACTTTTACTGAGTCAAAGTTTTCCGCAGGTAACGGTATTCACGACAGTATACGTTCTGAAAATACATTGGTGCGCAGCAGTATTACACCATGGATTGTAGTTACTCGTATTGTCTCATCTACTTTCGCAGCGACAGGCGTTCGCAACTTAGAGCACCCCCGCTATATTTTAGAAATGCACAAAGATGATCAAGAGCTCGCAAGCATACGCGGAGACATAAAAACATTTTTAAAAGGTCGTGAATCCATTGCCTCTATTACCAATGAAAAGGACCTTGGCAGCGCTTCACAAATTCATCAGCTAAACCAACAAACTCGTGCTTATAGAGAAGAGATACCAACAGCCATTACCAAAGACGAAGAAGCGGCAGGCTTTTTGCGTAAGGAAGAAGAACAGGAAAATAGTTAAAACCTTTCGATCAGACAAAAGAGGCGCTTCAGATGAAGCGCCTCTTTTAAGCTTTATTGAATTAAGAAATCGTCATAAACGGATAATCTGTATAACCTTCTTTACCAGACGTGTAGAAAGTATCTGGATTAGGCTCGTTTAATTCCGCTCCAGTTTGAACACGTTCAACAAAATCTGGGTTTGCAAGAATGCCTTTACCAAACGCCACACTGTCCGCTTGATTACTCTCAATAACCTGATGGGCTTCTTCAGGCGAGTAACCCATGTTGACCATTAAGTGACCTTTGTAGTGCTCCCGAGCCACACTGACCACATCCGCTTTTTGCTCCGCAAAGAAGTCTGCACGCATCAAATGTAAGTACGCCAAGTTAAATCGGTTTAAGTGTTCACTCAAAAAGCGAGTCCAAGCCACAGGGTCGCTTTCTTTCATACTTTGAAAACTGTTAAGCGGAGAAAGACGTAAACCCACGCGGCCACTGCCCAATACCTCAGTTACCGCATCAAGTACTTCCATCAAAAAGCGCGAACGATTCTCCAAAGAACCACCGTATTCATCAGTCCGTTGATTTGAACTTTCACGCAAAAATTGATCGATCAAATAACCATTCGCACCATGAATTTCTACGCCATCAAAGCCGGCTTCTTTCGCATTGATCGCGGCTTGACGGAAGTCATTCACAATGCTTTTTATCTCATCAACGGTTAATGCACGAGGTACTGCGTATGGTTTTTTACCTTCTGGTGTATGGGTTTCACCATCGATAGCAATGGCGCTGGCAGAAACCGACTCTTTGCCACCATTCAACAAAGGATGGGCTGCACGACCTGCATGCCAGATTTGCATAAAGATACGGCCGCCTTTTTCATGCACAGCTTTCGTTGTTAACTTCCAGCCTTCAATTTGCTCAGCGGAATACACGCCTGGATCATCACCAAACGCCGATGTCCCTTCTGTCACCATGGTGCATTCCGTGATCAACAACCCCGTGCTGGCACGTTGAGCATAATATTCTGCCATCAAGGCATTTGGCTGATGCCCAGGCGCACGTGTGCGAGTCAAAGGCGCCATAATAAAACGATTTGGTAACTCTAGATTTCCCATTTTTACTGGGCTAAACAGATTTTTTGCGGTGCTTGTCATTATGAACTCCAAAATAAGTTTCGGTCTTGATACCAAGGATAAACACTACATATGGCAGTTATTTTAAAATACAATCGCGTGCACTTTCTTTACTGAATACAGTACAAAAAATACTCTTTGTAAGACCTTGCAGGTCCTCTGTGCACGGTCTATATTGCCAGCCTTCTGACGATATTTTTATCGCCTTTCTTTGACCCTATGAAGCACTTTTTGTGTGGGGGAATTTCGCCATAATGACAACCAACGGTCTCGTCGCTCCTTTTGGCACCTTGCTAGGCATCGCTCCTGGGAATGTGCCCGTGTATTCATCTGATTATGATTCTGCCGACGACAACGAGTTACCCAATCGCCATGCCTACCGCAGTTATGTGGATGGTATTTTTATGGGATACAAATGGCAGTGTGTAGAATTTGCTCGTCGTTGGTTGTATCTCAACAAAGGCTACATCTTTGATGACGTCGCCATGGCCTACGATATTTTTCGCCTTACCTCGGCGCGCTTAATCACCGATGAAAGCCGCTTGCCGCTAAAATCGTTCCGTAATGGTTCATTGCGTCACCCTGAAGTGGGCGCCCTACTCATTTGGAACGAAGGTGGCGAATTTGAAATCACGGGTCATGTGGCAATTGTCACTAAAGTCTTGCCAGATCGTTTGTACTTGGTCGAGCAAAACGTCGGCCATCAGGTCTGGCAAGAAGGCCAAGACTATTCTCGAGTATTAGATGCTCGCATTAGCGAAGACGGCGGCTATTGGTTACGTTGTTCTTATGGTGATGCGTCGGTTATGGGCTGGGTAATACAAACTGACGATGATCTACATGCTGAAAATATTGCGCCTGAAGATCCGGCTTTATTTGATTTACAAATACGTCATGTACCCAACAAAGGCCAAGCATCTCGCGCTTGGTTAAATGTAGCGAATCCAGCAGAGGAAGCTTTTGTCGACATGATGGGTGGGCACAAACTCGCCAGTCGACAGGAAGACGACTACAAATACATGGTGATGACGGAAACCGCGGAACGAGAGCTAAAGCGCGCCACCAACGAATTACACGCCTTGTTTATGCACGCCACAGATTACGTTCTGCAAAACGAAGATCTGTTGTCCAGCTTTAACATTCCCTCTGCTTTATGGCCTAAAATCCATCAATCTTGGGACAACCGTCGCAACCAAATGATCACTGGGCGCTTTGATTTCAGCCTTTCCGCTCAAGGTATCAAGGTCTACGAATACAACTGTGACTCGGCATCTTGCTACATGGAAGCGGGCATTATTCAGGAGAAATGGGCTAAACATTATGGTGCGAATGAAGGCGAAGGCTCAGCAACAGAACTTGCCGATGAATTGATTGAAGCGTGGAAAAATAGCGATGTAAAAGGCGTGATTCACATCATGCAAGACACGGATCTAGAAGAAAATTACCACGCTCTTTTCATGAAACGTACCATGGAAAAAGCAGGCCTAAACTGCAAAGTCATCAAAGGCGTCAGCAGCCTACGCTGGGACGAAGACGGCGACGTAGTTGACGCGGATGGCGTGAAAATTCGTTGGGTATGGAAAACTTGGGCATGGGAAACCGCGCTGGATCAAATTCGTTCTGAATGTGACGACGACGAACAGCGCCTACGCAATTACCAAACGGATATGCCGCGTAATGAAGCACCGCGCTTGGTAGACGTTTTACTACGCAAAGGTGTCATGGTGTATGAGCCTCTTTGGACACTTATTCCTAGCAACAAGGCTATTTTGCCAGTGTTATGGATGCTTTTCCCCGATCATCCGTATTTATTAGAATCCTCTTTTGAGCTAAGCGATGCGTTAAAAACTAACGGTTACGTTAGCAAGCCTATCGCTGGTCGCTGTGGTTTTAACATCAGCCTATACGATGGCGAAGATGCCTTAATGGAAGAAACCGCTGGGCGTTTTTCCCATCAAGATCAAATATTTCAAGCTCTGTGGAAACTGCCTGACATTGAAGGTTACCGCTCACAAGTCTGTACTTTTTCGGTAGCGGGACACTTCGCTGGTAGCTGTTTACGAGTGGATCCAACCTTGGTCATCACCAAAGACAGTGATTTGATGACCTTGCGAGTTATTGCAAAGCATCGCTAATAATACTCTTTAATAAGCGGCAAATTAGTAAAAGTAAAAGAACGAGAGAAGAGAACAAAAGAAGAAAGGATGTCCGATAGCGCAAAGAAAGAACAATATCACCAGAAAAGGGAGTAACCGGCGATATTGTTCTTCTCTTTAACTACATCTTAGAAGTTATAGTTAAAACGAACTTTTCCTGCGGTGGTTTTGTCATTCGTTGTTGCGGCGACTTTGTCAGCCGTAGAATGTGATGCCGCAAAAGTAACGGTTGCGTTTTCAATGTCTAACAATGGCATAGAGTAAGCCACATATGTCGTTAGCAAGGATGGATCATCGCCTGTTTTATTGTCTACACTGGAGCTGATCAAACCTAAACCAAAGTTGCCATAGGTCATGTTAGCTGTCAAAGAGGACACTTTTTTGTCGGATACATCATTTTTGCTGGACGCTGCCGCCAAATTAACGTTGGCCGCGCCCACATTGAAGTTGGCCGCCAAACCGTAACCTGACATGTCCACTTTTTCAGTAGCACTTATATCGTAGCTAACGCTTTCGAAGCCTGCTGTATACGTCACGCTGTCTGTCATGATGGTGACAACAGGGCGAACACCAGAAATGGCAGTCGTTTCATCACCACCTGTATCGCCGTAAATAGTGCCTAGTTCAAACTTAACGTTTTCACTGGCATTAACATGAAGAGCAATTTGGCCACTATTGTCAGCACCAGCACGACCACGCGCATTACCTGCGTTATACACGGAAGTTTCATCACCACCCGCATGCTCAACCACAACGTCTTTGCCTAGTGGAAACAAGTTAGCCGCTTCAAAACGACCCGCTTGAAGATCCCATGCGCTGTTACCAAACTTTATAAACGCATCATCAACGCCTGTTGTTCCATCAGTTTTAAGCAATGCCGTTCCCTTACCGGAAACAAAGTTATCGCCTGCCGTATGCTCACCTGTCACATTTAAAGCAACACGGCCTGATTGTTTGTAAGTGCTATCACCTACAGATTTACTTATCGTGGTAGTGTCTAACTCGAAGTCTGCATTGAAAGCAGGGGCCGCGTGAATGGCGCCAGCGGATAAAAGACCAGTGACAATAGCAGTGTAAAGAATCGTTTTTTTCATAGTTTCAAACCCAAATGTTTGTTGTTTTTATAGTGACTGAATGCTTAAAAACATATGTTTTCGGTATTAATAATACATTTCAGTAACTTTATTACAACAAAACAACAGGGAAAAAAGTTCTTATTTTTTACTTAATTTTGCAACAAAACTTTTATTTTTAATAAGTCGTTGTTTTATATATAGATAATTATTAATAATAAATCGGTTTTCAGAGTAATGTGTAAAAACAAAGACAAGCAGGGAGCCTGAATAAGTTTTGTTAAGCTGGTGGGGATTTTAAAAATGAAATTTAACTACTTTTTCAGGCCGTGTACTAAAGTATTGATCAATCAGGCTTTTTCTGCTCAAACAATCCGCAAATTTTATTGCCGTATGAGCCCCATGAATTATGGTCGTGTTCGCGTTTGTCGTGGAGACAAGCCGGTACATTTCCGATAGGCGCGGGAAAACGCTGACGCGCTGACGAAGCCAAATTGATCCGCAAGGGCCGCGATCGGGATGGTCGTGTTTTTGATAAGACGATGCGCCTGTTGAAGTTTGCGCGCGAGTATGTATTTTTGTGGGCTAACGCCAAGCTGTTGTTGGCAAACAACATAAAAGTGACTTTCACTCATATTAAAATACTGCGCCAGCCACTCGTTGGTGAAAGTTTGATCCGTTTGGGAATCAATCAAAGCGTTCAGTACGGCCAGGTCCAACCGCTGATGCGCCACGCTACGCCAGACTTTGTCTTGCTCTGTTATTATGTCGGACACCTGCAACAAAATCATCGGCAACATTTGTGTGCTCACTCGGCGCCTAATCGCTGCATCGCCGTGCTGCAATTGTTTGGCGGTTAATGCCAAACACCCCATCAGTTCCACAGGCAATTGCGAAAACAGCGACGATGAGCACATCAAGGTATGCAATGAAACGCCTGAACTTTCCGCTATGTAGGTCATGAGCGGATCTTGTTGGTGTAAGTCAACCACCAGCAATTCACAGTCCTCAGACTGTCCAGAAAACAGATGTGGCACATGGTCAGGAGCCAAGGCAAAATGCCCTCGGCTCAAAGCACGCGACAGCGGTGGCAATTCGCAAGTCATCTTGCCTTGCCAGCCGATCAGAATTTGCGCGTGATCGTGTAGATGCTCTCCTTGCTGCAGGGCAATTAGGTTACGTCGAATTTCGCTTTGCATCGCTTTACGCCTATTCATTTACATCGTGTTTCCTGTCTTTATATCAACTCCTTTGCAGACTGCATAGCCTTGGCATGATTCATGGTAGTTTCGGTCAACTCTTGGCTGGCTTGGCAGGTTAGCATGATAACCATCCTCAACAGAGCAACGACTGACGTCACAAGGAGTCGCACTATGCACATTTCAGCAGACACATTACGCGAACGTTTAACCTGGCCAAACATGGTCGCGGCGCTGCGCGCTATTTTTGTGGCCGACGTACAGGCCCCCGTACGCCATCACCATTTTATGGATGTGCCCAACGCTCCCCAAGCCACTTTATTGCTGATGCCCGCGTGGATCGAAGGCCAATACCTCGGAGTGAAGCAAGTTAACGTCTTTCCTGGAAACAACGCACAGGGGCTACCTGGACTCACCAGTTTGTATACATTAAGCTGCGGAAAAACAGGCCAAACCTTGGCGCAAATGGATGGCAATGTCATCACCGCGATTCGCACCGCAGCGGCCTCGGCATTGGCGTCCTCGTTTTTATCACGGGATGACACACGCTCTATGCTGATGATTGGCGCTGGACGTATGGGTCATCATCTCATACCTGCCCATTGCAGTGTGCGGCCCATTGACACCGTATGGGTCTGGGATCGTAACCCTGATGTAGCGACCAATTTAGTAGAACAGGTGCGCGCTCAAGGTCTTAACGCTTACTTGTGCACCACTCAAGCTTTGCCTGACGTCGCTGGAGACGTTGACCTCATCAGCTGCGCCACCATGGCCAATGACCCTGTCCTTTTTGGTGCTTGGCTAAAACCGGGCGTACACGTCGATTTAGTAGGCAGTTTCACCCCAACTATGCGTGAAGTCGATAATGAGGCTATGCAAAAAGCGGCTATTTTTGTCGATACGCGGGCGGGTGCGCTGGCAGAAACTGGCGATCTGATTATCCCGATTAAGGAAGGCGCTATCGCGGCGACTGACATACACGCTGAGCTGACCGAACTGTGTGGTCACACCCATGCAGGCAGACAGGCACTTGCCGAGCCAGATCAGGCCATCACTATCTTTAAATCGGTGGGGGATTCCCGCGAAGACCTAGCGGCGGCTATTTTGGCCTATGAGCAAGCATGATGTACCACCCAACTGAAAACCATTCTGCCTCGTCTTCACCAATGACTTTCGCTGTTGTTGGTGCTGGCGTGGTGGGGCTTTGTGTCGCATTAGAAGCCCAACGAGCCGGCTATAAGGTCACCTTGGTAGATGAAAAATTACCGGGCACAGCCACTTCTTCCGGAAATGCAGGGTATTTAGCCACTGAGATCATCGACCCTTTGGGCACACCTGAGGTGCTGCGCTCGGCATTTAAGCTCTGGTTAGATCCAAACGGCCCCATTTGTACTCCTATTCGCTACGCGTTAAAAGCCGCCCCCTGGTATTGGCGTTTTGTCCAAGCCGCCCAAGCGGAACCCGCGCAGCGCGGCACAGAGATGATCCATCAGTTGAATCGATTGGCGGTCGATGCGTGGCGACGAACCCTAACAGACATTGGCGCAGACGCTCTAATGGTGAAAGGTGGACACCTAGTCGTGTGGCAAAACCCTAACAATCGCCACGCCGCGCATCAACTGATCGATAAGATGCAGCGTTACGATATCGCGTGTGAACTGGTTGAAGGACAAACCTTAGCCCAGCTCGAGCCTGAACTCAGTGAGACCCTGAGCCATGCGGTGTTTTTCCCGGACATTTATCGCTTATCCGACCCTCATGAAGTGTGTCGGGCCTTGTTTGCTGCCTTTTTGGCACGAGGGGGAGATTTCATTCATCAGCGCGTGCACACATTGAAGGCCGCATCGACTGAAATACAGCTCGGTCTCATAGAAAAGTCGATGACCTTTGACAAGGTGGCGATTTGTGGCGGTGCTTGGAGCAAAAGCCTACTAGAACAGGTGGATATTCAGGTGCCTTTAGAAGCCGAACGCGGTTACCACGTCACCTTCCCCAATGATGCGACCCGCATTCATCACACCATACTGTCGGCCGAACGCAAGCTGGTGCTGTCGCCTTTAAACTCGGGATTGCGCGCCGTAGGGATGAGTGAAATTGGGGGGGTGCATTTGCCGCCTATTCAAAAGCGCTATCAGGTATTGCGTGCACAAACTCAAGGCTTGTTACCAAAGCTGTTTGACAACCCGACACTTCAATCAAGCGAATGGATGGGGCATCGACCGTCTTTGCCCGATTCTTTGCCAGTGATTGACCTGCATCCGCGTTACCCGAGATTGTGCTTCGCGTTTGGCCACCAACATTTGGGGATTACGCAAGCGGCGATTAGCGCGGAATTGCTGCTCGCCAAAGTCGAGCATCGCCCGACGGCGGTTCCGATGGACGCGTTACGCGTTAACCGCTTTTAAACTCGGTATTGCACTCTAGGATGTCGGTTAAGTGAGCCAAAGACTCTTCATAAAGTGACCTAAGCGCAACAATGTCATCGCTGTGGTCATTTTGACTCATATTGAGCGAATTGCGGTCGCTGTCATGATGCTCTAAGCGTCGAAACGCCGCGGCCAAGGTTTGCGCACCGACCGCATCGGCGTCACCCGCCAAACGGTGGGCAATATCGGCCAATTCGTACCAATCTTGTTGATCATTCATGTCGCTCAATTCGTCCAAGCCGCGCACCATGGCAGAGGAAAATAAGGCCACCAGTTTTTGCAGGCGCTGTTTACCCAGTGCCGTCAAATGAGAGTAAATCAGACTGGTATTGATCAAACCAATGCTCACATGATGATCCATGACAATCTGGCTATTACGATCCAGTTGCTCCCCCATCACTTGGTACAAGAGTTCCCGGTTAAAGGGCTTAGGAATGACGGCACGAATGCCAATATCGTGGCACTGTTTCACATTGCTGGGCAGTACATTGGCGGTCAATGCCACAATCGGGGTCGTGGCGTTCATCTGCTGACCATGGCGAATTTGGTCGGCGACATCAAGCCCACTCAGTGAGGGTAAATGAATGTCCATTAAGATCAAATCGAAAGGCTGCTGATTGGCTTTTTGCAGCGCTTCTTGACCATCCACGGCCAAGGTTACCTGATGGCCATCTTGTTCTAAAAGCTCGGTGGTAACCGCTTGATTAATCGGCGTATCTTCCACCAAAAGCACCGACATGGGCGCTAATTTTAGGGGTGCTTTCATTTCTTCTGTAACCAGGCTTTGCCCTTCATCAAGCGGTGTAAGCGGCACATAAAACCAAAATACGCTTCCCCGTCCTTCTTCACTCTCTACGCCCATTTCACCCTCTAACACACGCACCAATTGCGCGGTGATCGCCAACCCTAAGCCAGTGCCACCAAAGCGCCGTGTAACGCTGTCATCAGCTTGACTAAAGCGTTCAAAAATATGCGCTAGATATTGATCGGGAATGCCCATACCCGTGTCTTCTACTTCAATGATGACGCCACCTTGGTGCTCAGTATGATCGTTGGCGGGCATCACCGATAAGGTAACTGTGCCGTCGCGCGTGAACTTGATGGCATTGGACACCAGATTCGACAAAATTTGTCGCAGCGCCCCTGCCGCACCTTGATAACGGTCTGGAATCGAGTCGCTAATGTGCACATTGAGCTGGGTATTTTGTTTCTGCGCTTGCGCTGTAAACAGCAAACTCGTGGAGTTCACTAATTCACTGATTGAAAAAGGTCGTATTTCAGGGCTGTACATGCCCTCTTCCAAACGAGCATAGTCCAACAAGCCGTTTAGTATTTCTAATAAGGCGTCGCCCGACTGGTAGATAGCCGCGAGCTTCTCTCGGCTTTGTGGCAATTGCGGCTGACTTTGCAATAGCTCCACCATTCCCAAAATACCGTTCAATGGGGTTTTGATTTCATGACTCATGGTGGCCAGAAACTGGCTCTTGGCTAAATTCGCTTTTTCGGCGGTTTCTTTGGCGTCTTGCAGGCGTCGAGTACGACGACTCACCTGCTCTTGCAACTGATCTCGGTGATAGCGTAGTTCGGCTTCTATCACATCTTTTTGCTTGATATCCGCTAAAATTGCCTCGCGCATGTCGTTCATCGCGTTGACCACTGAATCAATCTCGTCACTCTCGGCCCGGGCGGTTTTGTGCGGCAACACCAATTTTTGTTTTAAATTTCCTGCGCCAATAGAACGAGTGTAACTGGCCATATATTCCAGATGACGCGTCACCATAAAATACACAATCAGTAGCAACAAAACACCATTGATCAAGACTAACAAGCTCTGGAATAAGGCAATCTCGATGGCGGATCGGAGTAATTTTGACTGCATGGCGGCAATGTCATGATAAACAGTCAATTCGCCCAATAAACGGTCAGTCTGCTGGCCATCTCGGTTGATGTAGTAAATGGGTAAACGGGTGGCCCCCGCGTGACGAAAAGCCTGACCCAACCCTTTTTGGTTGCTGATGGCATTTTTATCACCCACAATAATGTCGTTTTGCCAGTCGGCGGAATGCAGGGTTACCGCGCTGACGTTGGTAAAGTTCATGATGCCTTTGAGCTGCAATTCCAATTGTTCACTGTCCAGGTCCCACAACCCTTTGCGGACGCCTTCTATGTGGGAAGAGGTGATGTAATCGGTTTGTTGTTGCATGGAGACGGTTTCCCGACGATATTCATTGAATACCTGAATACTGGTCGAAATCAGCGCTAATACTAGGCTTAATGACAGCAGCTTGATGAAAATTCGGTACGCCAATGGATGAGTTTGCTTATAACGCAACCAATTCGGCATTAACGCCAGCTTGCTTGTTTGGCTCATAATGAATCATCCAACTCAGGGTCTAAACCAAGATCTGTGGTGTAAATTTGGTAATAGCGCGCAACCAACTCGCTCACGACATCAGGCTCTGCTAACACCTGATTCAGGCGCTGATTTAACAGGGGCAACCAAGGCACAAGTGGCGATTGCTTTGATATCGCCAAGTACCAAAAATCGCTCACATCGGTTTTAGTCGAACCAATTTGCTTTTTTAATCCTAGGCGCTGAAGATCTAACTGCCCCGACAGCTTACCCATGGGCACCACGTCTAAGCGGTTATCTGCCAGTTTTAATAAGTTCTGATCCTGCGTCGATACAAACTCCAAACTGGGGTACTCTTGGAGCGCGGCATCCACTTCATTACCAAAGCTGTCCCCCATCAGCACCCCAACTCGAAGGCCAGACAAGGCGGTCCAATCGGTAAAATTCAAGGGTTGTTTTATCGGATAATATAGGTAGATGGTCTCTCGAATGACCGGAGCGTCTAGGAAAATGGCGTACTCTTGGCGTCGCTTGGTCTTAAAACCAGACAACATATCCACATTGCCCAGCTCGACTTCTTTTAAGCAACGCCGCCAGTTACTGTTTTGACGAGTGTCTACTGTCACCCCTAAGGGTTCCAATAAAAGGCGCATCACGGCGACATTCACGCCGTCCGTCTGTCCTTGATTGTTTACCCACGACACGGGGGGGTAAGCACTATTGCCACAGACGGTGACGGTTAACTCAGCCAGTCCCTTCAAAGGTGGTACAGTCACATCCTGTTGCAAGGAAGACAAGGTGGAGGCGTTTAGGCCAAACGACACGCTCAGCCAAAATAGGCTGCATAAAACACGAACGGGATTCGCAATTACGCTGACTCGCATGACACATCATCGGTGTGTGTACTTAAAAGATAACCCACACCATGTACGGTAATGATCATTTGCGGACACAGTGGGTCTTCACTTAATTTACGACGGATTCGACCGATCAACACATCTATAGTGCGATCCGTGGCGTTCCAAGTGCGGTTCTTAATTCGATCCATCAGCTGATCTCGCGTTAATGCCTCGCCTTCGCTGGCTTTTAAGGCTAACAGCAATTGAAACTCTCCCTCTGTCAGCTGGCTGACACTGCGATCTGATTTGACCAAGACACGGCGCGCCGTATCCAGCTGCCAAGTACCAATGGCGCGCATCACCGGCTCTTCACTTTGTTTTTTCTCCGACTCGCGCTGTTTTTGCACACGGCGGATCAGATTTTTACCGCGGGCCAGCATCTCTCTTGCATTAAAGGGTTTGCAGACATACTCATCGGCTCCACATTCCAAGCCAATGATACGGTCAATATCGTCTTGTTTGCCCGTCACCAAAATAATGCCCACTTCTGAGCGGCTGCGTAACTCACGGGTTAATGTAAGGCCGTCTTTGCCAGGCAAACGAATGTCCAACAAGATGAGGTCAAACTCCTGCTCGCTTAAAAGCTGCTCAGCGGCCTCGGCGGTCTCTGCGCCAGTCACAGTGTACCCTTCTGCGGCAAAATAGCTTTCGAGTGTTTCTCTAATGACGCTTGAATCGTCTACGACGAGTATTTTAATGTCTGACATCAACATGTTTAAGTACTGCAAAAGGTAAGAGGTGAATCGAATATTTCCTGCATTGAAGCATTGAAATGACACTTACTGTAATGACTTTTTTATAACACGTTTCACTATAATTACTTTCACTATATCAACTAAGGTCAAAAAAAATAAGTCGACGACATGACACAAAACGCCGATCAATTTCATGTAAAGAAGTACGTCATTTATAAACAGCTGTTTACAAACTAGCACAAGAATCGCCAAAACAAACACTTTCTTCACGAAAATGAGGAATCTGGTCAGCCATCATGACACAGGGATGGCACTCGTATGACAGAGATAACAGGCAGGATAATCAAGCATTGTCGTTTTTTTATTCCAAATCCGCCTTAAAAAAGCAAATTTAACGCATTTATCAGCATATAAATGCGGATACATAAGCCGTGTTACGCCCTCATAGACTTTCCATTGGTGCCTTCGTCACTTTCACATTGTTCATACAAAGTATTACGACCTGTTTGTGAATTCGCTTGTCATCCTTGCTATATCTAAAGATATGAAAAGTAAAGGGAAGCATTTCTTGCGGCTGACTTTGGCTTTTTTACACCTAATTATAAAAGCAAGACAAGGAACTCATGATGACAACAAACACCTCCAGCAACGGTGAGATGCAAAAGCCAAGCTTACAGCTTGCTCTTGTTCCCGTCGTTTTAACATTGATTCTATTAGGCATACAAATTTTCTACTTTGGCGATTTCACGCCGCATATCCCCCTCGCTATCGGTTTGGCACTCACCGCCTTGGTAGGCATCAAACAAGGCTTACGCTGGAAACAAATTGAGGAAGGCATCTTCCGCGTTATTCACGTGTCTATGCCCTCTGTTTCGGTCCTCATTCTAGTGGGTATGCTGGTGGGGGTTTGGATCGCCAGTGGTACCGTACCAACGCTCATTTATTATGGTTTAACCCTACTTTCACCACAAATTTTCTTAGCCGCTGCAATGATTCTTTGTGCGGTCGTTTCTTTGTCTCTTGGTACGTCTTGGGGCACAGTAGGTACCGTAGGTCTGGCTCTAATGGGCATAGGTGCAGGGTTTGAAATCCCCATGTACTGGACAGCGGGCGCTGTTGTATCAGGCGCGTTTTTTGGCGATAAAGTCTCTCCTTTATCAGACACGACTAACTTGGCTCCAGCGGTCACTGGCACCGATGTTTTCTCTCACATCAAAAATATGATGCCAACGACCGTGCCTGCCATGTTGGCGGCGTTAGTGATTTATCTTATTGCGGGCTTTACCCTGATTGATAACGACAACGGTTCTTTTGAACGCATCACTGCCATTACAACGTCGCTGCAAAACAACTTTGAAATCTCGGCTTGGTTGCTGGCTCCGGCCCTTGTGGTCATTGTGCTAGCGGTACGTCGTATGCCTCCTATCCCATCGCTTTTTGCAGGTGTGGTTGCGGGTGCTATTGTTGCCGCTTTCACGCAAGGAGCAGGCATTCACGATATCATTACTTACGCGAACAGCGGCTACTCTATCACCACCAGTTCAGACTCCATCAACAGTTTGCTGAATCGCGGTGGTATTCAGTCCATGATGTGGACCATCTCCTTGATCTTAATCGCCTTGGGGTTTGGTGGCGCACTGGAAAGAACGGGTTGCCTTGAGTCTATTATTAGCTCAATCATGACGAAGGTATCGACTTTCCGTGGCGTACAAACATCCGCCACACTGACTTCTGTCGCCACCAACCTTGTCGCAGGCGACCCGTACCTTTCTATCGCATTGCCTGGCCGCATGTATGCTCCTGTTTATCGTGGCATGAAGTACTCTACGCTAAACCTTTCGCGTGCCATTGAAGAAGGCGGCACCTTGGTGTCACCACTTATTCCTTGGAATGCGGGTGGTGCCTTTGTTATCGGCGCTTTGGGTCTGACGATTGGTGACGGTAACTTTGAAAACTTACTGTATATCCCATTAGCCTTTGCGTGCTGGCTATCTCCCGTTATTGGTTTGTTCTACGCTCAATTTGGCTTCTTCTCGCCAAAAGCCACTGCCGAAGAGCAAGCCGACTGGGAGAAAAAAGGCGAATTAATCATGGAATACAATACATCCACTAAATAAGCCTCACACCAAAAACAAAAAGCAGAACGTGATCAGGTTCTGCTTTTTTTTTGTATTTAAAGCACCAAACTCATTAAGACGAAGTGCTAGACTAGACGTTTCAATTTGTATTATGAACATCAGCGAGACATTCATGAGCTTTGCGTCTTTAGGACTTCACCCAGACATTTTAAATCAGGTAAGCGAGCTGGGTTACACCACACCAACGCCCATCCAAACTGCCGCCATCCCGACGGTGTTAGAAGGCAGAGACGTCATGGCTGGCGCGCAAACTGGCACAGGCAAAACCGCGGCGTTTGCACTACCGCTCCTACACCGAATACTTCACCAAAAAAGCATAAAACAGACTGACGGTATCCAAATTCTTGTGCTCACCCCCACCCGTGAATTGGCGCAACAGGTTCATGCCAGCTTTGTAAAATACGGGCAAAATCTCCCTATAAAATCGGTTGTGGCATATGGGGGCGCCAGTATTAATGTCCAACTTGATGCTCTAAAGCAAGGCTGTGATGTCTTGGTTGCCACGCCTGGGCGTTTGCTCGAGCTCATCATGAAAAACCTCATTGACGTCAGTACATTACAGACTTTAGTGTTAGATGAAGCAGACAGAATGTTGGACATGGGCTTTATCATCGACATCCAACGAATCCTAAAAAAACTGCCTGAAATACGACAAACACTGTTTTTTTCCGCAACCTTCAATGATGACATTTTTACCCTGAGTAAAACCTTACTAAACAATCCACAGTTAATCGAAGTGGACCATCGCAATACCACAGCAACTCAGGTGGAACAGCGCGTTTATGCCGTAGACAAAGACCAAAAAAGCGCATTGCTTTCTTTTCTGATCGGTTCGAAGAATTGGCAACAAGTGCTCATTTTCACACGCACCAAACAAGGTGCCGACGAGCTCGCCACAGAAATGCAAAAAGACGGTATCGCCACGCAATCCATCCATGGTGACAAATCCCAAGGCGCTCGGGACCGTGTGTTGGCCGATTTTAAAGCCGGAAAAATCAGAGCACTGGTCGCCACTGATGTGGCGGCAAGAGGCATCGACATTGATCAATTACACTACGTGGTCAATCATGAGCTCCCTTATAACGCGGAAGATTATATTCACCGTATAGGACGCACAGGACGCGCGGGCACATCAGGACTGGCCATTTCGTTAGTCACAGAAGCAGAGCGCTATCTGTTAGCCGACATTGAAAAGCTTCTCAACGAATCGTTTGTGGTGCAATGGTTACCGGGATTTGAGCCAGACCCAAATAAATTAATCCAAGCCACCACAAAACGCGCGCCCTCTAAAAAGGCATTGAGAGCCAAGGCGTTAGGCCTCAATACAGCGAAAGACAAAAAACCCAACAGAAAACGTCGCTGAATACCTCGACTTAGGGTAAATTTGGTGATTAAGCAAAATCTTTTGCACTGGCTTGAGCCATGGCGCAGAAAAACGCCATCATTATTGCTACTATTGATTTATCTGATAACGTAGACACTAGCCCCTGATCAAAGCGGCAGGTATTAACTTCAATGACATGGTTGAGTAACGAGAACATATGATTAAAAAACGCATTGCTGTCTCCTTAAACCGTGTCATTTGTCATTCAATCACTGTATAACGAGCCACATGAAAATCCCAAAAAGAATACAACCCCTCATCGAAGATGGCTTAATAGACGAAGTGCTTCGACAACTCATGAGCGGAAAAGAAGCCACCGTCTATGTGGTAAGGTGTGGCACAGAAATACGCTGCGCTAAAGTGTACAAAGAGGCGGGTAAACGCAGTTTTAAACAAGCGGTTCAATACCGAGAAGGCCGAAAGGTGCGCAACAGCCGCCGTTCTCGTGCTATGGAAAAAGGCTCTAAATTTGGTCGAGACGAGCAGGAAGATTTATGGCAAAGCGCCGAAATCGATGCCATGTTCCGCTTGGCTGAGGCTGGCGTCAGGGTGCCTGTACCCTATGGCTGTTTTGATGGCGTCCTTATCATGGAGCTGGTCACAGACGACAACGGTGAAGTTGCGCCGCGCTTAAACGATGTAGTACTCACCGCCGAACAGGCACGACGAGACCATGATGCGATTATAAAAGATGTGGTTCGCATGCTTTGCGAAGGCTTAGTACACGGTGACCTATCAGAGTTTAACGTTCTGGTAGACTCCAACGGCCCCGTGATTATTGACTTTCCTCAAGCGGTCGACGCGGCCGCCAATAACAACGCGGAATGGATGTTTGAACGTGACGTCAACAACATGCGCAACTATTACGGCATGTTCGATCCTGACTTGTTGGAAACCAAGTACGCCAAAGAAATCTGGGCGCTTTTTGAAGCGGGTAAGCTAACACCTCATACCGAGCTAACCGGCCATTTTGAAGAACCAACAGAAGAAGCCGATGTTGACTCCGTTCTGCAAGAGATCAAAGAAGCGTTCGAAGAAGAGCAAGACAGATTGGCTCGTATCAACAGCGCCAACGAAGAGGACAATTAATCCCTCATAGGCGCTTTTTTAACCAAGCATTTCCTGTATAATCACGCTCCGCATTTGACCAGCTGGTCAAATGCGAGACATTAGTCAAAAACCATTGTGCGCTTGTTGGCTTCCATTCGAGCGCTTTAATTTGGGTTCCCTCACCCCAATCAAACGAAAAAGGTCACATATGAATACGTTTACCCCTGCACAACAGAGCAAAGCTCTGATTTATCTTGCTTTGTTTCACCTAGTAATTATTGCTTCCAGCAACTATCTGGTACAACTGCCCTTTACCATCTTAGGCTTCCACACTACGTGGGGCGCCTTTACTTTCCCTTTTATCTTTTTAGCCACTGACCTGACTGTGCGAATTTTTGGCGCACCGTTAGCACGTAAAATCATCTTTTTGGTGATGATACCGTCTTTAATCCTGTCTTATGTGCTGTCCGTCTTATTTGCTCAAGGGGAGTTTCAAGGTTTTGCGGCATTAGAGACATACAACAGTTTTGTCGGACGCATCGCCATTGCCAGCTTAATGGCCTACTTGCTAGGACAAGTATTGGACATTCAAGTATTCAATCGACTACGCCAACTAAAACAGTGGTGGATCGCTCCGGCTGCCTCCACGTTATTGGGCAATGGATTGGATACCTTGGCCTTCTTCGGCATAGCCTTTTACCAAAGTCCTGACCCATTTATGGCGCAGCATTGGCAAGAAATCGCCTTGGCAGATTTTGCCTTTAAGCTCATCGTGAGCTTGGGGTTATTCATCCCGCTATACGGCGTGTTATTGGCTTACTTGACCAAAAAGCTCACGCATATTCGAGACAAAACAATACCTCTGAATAACAAAGAGGCTCGCGTTTAAAACGCTGCCCACAAACAGAAAGCGCGGATAGGTCCATAACCTGATCCGCGTTTTTTTACCCCTTAATAAGTTATAAACTATTTTTTAGGATTCCAAGCAGATACCGCACTAAAAAATGCCATCGTTTCTTGCTCTGCTATGTCCATTTCCGCTTGTGGAAAATAACTTAGTTTCACAATCACAGTCCGAGTGTCAGGGTCGACATAGATATACTGCCCTTGTAGTCCTATTGCTGAATAGGCTGTGGTGTTTGGCATCGTCCACCATTGGTATCCATAGCCGCCCAGCTTAGGGTCTTCTTTCAAAAATGGCTCTGTCGACATTTTCACCCACTCAGGAGAGACAATTTGCTTACCATTGATGCGGCCATTGTTCAGCATCATCGAACCCACTCGAGCAAAATCTCGCATAGTGGCGCTGTAGCCTGCACCGGTAAACTCGCGACCCACTCCAGGCTCTCCATCCATAATAAAGAAACCATCCGCTTGTGCTCCTAATGGTTCCCATAAATGTTGCGCCATATAATTAGACACATTACTGCCGCCACTCACTCGCTCTAATAACAAGCCTAACACCGCTGTATCAATGGTTTTATATTCCTGTACGGTGCCCGGCTCATGCAAACGCTCTATGGTTTTTGCAGGCTCCACAAAGCGCGCCACATTTTTTACTAGGGCTAAAATATGATTACGAGCCGCAGTACCAGGATTGGCAAAATCATAACGCTCTTCGTATTTCACCCCTGAGCTCATGCTCAAAACTTGACGAATCGTCACGCCTTTATAGGCGCCTTTCGAGAGTTCTGGAAGATAAAGGGTAATGTCTTCATCCAATGACTTGATACGACCTTCTTCAAGGGCAATCCCCACCAAAATAGAAACAAGCGACTTAGTCATAGACCACGCCATAAAATGCGTATCTTGACTGGTGTTATTACGGTAATTTTCGTAGACAATCTTATCGTCTTTCATGATCAACAAACCATTAGTGAAAGTACGATCAAGAAATTGCTCAGGTTGATAACTTACACCTTCAAATTGATAAGAAAAATCAAGCGGACGATCTTCGTGTATTAAGGGCGAAATGGGGCCTGAACGGGCAACATAACGAGTGGTAAACAATTGATCCATCGAGCGAAATGTTAAAGTATTCACATTGCTATCCAACATCGCCCAACGTAAATTTTGTATCGCAATAGGCACACGAGATTCTGGACCCACCGCCGCCACCAGCGGATCAACAACCGAGCCGGCATGAACGGCAACGGGTAAAATAGCAAGAGACAATAAACCCGTACTCATTAGTCGGCGGAATGTTTTTATTTTAGTCATTATGTTTCCTCTAATGTCTTTTTAAATGCTGTAAATAATATGTGACAACGCCTTGCTAGGACCTTAATTCACAGGAAAGGTGTCTACATGATCCATATAATGGGCTCGACATTGAGGGAAGTCATATCCCAAATAGGATATGAAAAAGTATTTACTAACTTGATTGAGAATCAATAGATAAGGAGGGATTAATAACAGGACGAGTACGGGCCGAGACAGAAGCCCACAGCATTCTAACCAGTTCTTGTTGGCGAGTGATGTTCATTTTTGAGAAAATACTTTTTAATTGAATGCGAACAGTACCAATAGAGACGCCTTTTTGCTGGGAATATTCCTCCAGAGATAAACCATTCGCTAAGGCAACCGCCAGTCGAGACTCTGCTGGCGTCAAACCATATAGCTGGCCAACTTCCCTATTTAGTTGTGTAACATTCAGTTGCGCACAATCCAATTGCGCAAAGCCATTATCATTTTCAGAGAAAAATATCCCAATAACCGTTTCTGATGGCATACTGTCACCAGCTTGAACGTTCACACAAGTTACTAATAACTGAAGAGGATTTAAACGATATTGACCTATGGTTGCAATTAGACGAGGGAAAGCTTTTCTCTGCTGGGATGCCTTGGCAAACAAAGCATTAAACACTTGTTGGTCAGTAGAATGCGTAAAGGTCAGGTGCCCGTCGATCAACCGAATATGTTCAGAGCGCTGAACCAGTTCAGTAGCACATTGGTTGCTCCAATATACGCTACCACCAAGTGTGAGTAGCATCATTCCAGTATTGATATGATTAGTTACTTGATTAATATAAGCATTTTGTAGAGACAATGTATTGAGCTTTTCGCTCAGTACTATACTTTGCTGAATATGCGGTGCTAATTGCTGAAAACACTCATCAAAAGATAGGCCAAAGCCTCGCTTATCACCGTATTTACGATGAGCAATTAGAGTAATGTACTGATTATTCGAAGATTTAATTTCAAGAGATATGGCGTGACCTAAACGTGCCTGTTTAAGTCTTTCATAAAAGCATTCAACCGTTGGTGATGATAAAGAAAAAATTTCTTCGTCCCGAATAATCGCTAGACTATCCGTTGTTTCGGTGTGCATCCTAGGATTATCCGCATTATTCACCCATTTATCATGCAACGCCGCATTCGCTAGCGAAAATGAATCCCTCATTACCCAGTTTTGAACCAAGTCTCCAGTATTAGACCGACCAAACACTTGCACAACGACACTACTGACATCAAGGTCATCACGCAATTGATCTAACACCTTGACCCACTGCATAGGATGATCCACACAGCGATAAAGTTCAGGTAAGAGTTTATTGACATAATAAGCAGACATGCGATCCCCTCAACGTAAGAACGAATAAAGACCTACCATTCACGCTGTCACTATTTGGCAATCGCTGTCTTTTTCATGGCCTCGGGCAGAATAGAGGACCCGTTCTCGACTTATTTCATTATTTTTATGGTAAAGCGACAGAAGATAAAAAGTGCAATAAATGAGAATACACGAGCCCAAAAAGAAATGATAGCCAAATGCTTTCTAAGCAATACAGCATTTCTGGTCATTAACATCGCGCTTGCGTATTCACAACGAATCCTTTCATTAAAAACACATTCTTATCCTAAATAGGATATGAATAAACCATAGGCACTTGTCATGCTAGCTCTGGATGTATCAATAAAAATAACAAATAAGCAGAGAGAGTAAGATATGAATCACAATGCATTGATTTCGGTAATGACGATAAGTGTTGGTTTGGCTGTTTCAGCGACAACATTTGCCACAGAAAATGGCGCTCCGAGTACGGCCCCTGGCATTTATGGTTTTAGTGCTGGTTATATGCCGCCAGTGACTGATGTAGGTGCTTTCTCTATCAGGTCCTCTATTTATCGTGCCGATAAAAATCTAGACAGTAAGGGTAATGACAAACTCGAGAAATTCTCCCAAACGGTAAAATCACTCTCCTTGACCCATATAAAGATGACAGAACACACTTTTCAAGGAGCTAATTATGGGTACGGTATTGTGATTCCCCTATTAGATTTGGATATTGATGGTCGTGTTCCCGTTGCCGATATTCCCGTGGTGGGATCAGACTCCGGCCTAGGCGATATTCAGATTATTCCCTATATATTACAGTGGCATCCAGCGGATAATTTGGCGACCAATACTCAGTTACAAATACAAATCCCAACAGGTCGCTATGACAAAGATGACACCATCACCACGGGGCTTAATCATTGGACTATTTCCCCCGCCTTCAACTTCACCTATTTAACAGAAGGCGGATTTGAAGTGTCATCCAGTTTTCAGTTAGACATCAATACCGAAAATAAAGATACCATTTATACCAGTGGCATGGAATATCGTCATGAATTTGCCCTAGGTCAGAAATTCACAGACTGGACCTTAGGTCTTGGCGGATTTGTTTACAAACAGCTAACAGATGACAAAGCACCAACGAGTAGCAACATCGTCAACGGTAATCGAAGCTCGGTCATGGCGATCGGGCCAGAATTAAGCTTCTTCAGACCAGGTTTGCCCTTCATCTCTTTCCACGCTTATAAAGAGTTTAAGGCAAAAAATCGTACTCAAGGCTACACGGCGGCGCTCTTAGTCTCTCAAAGCTTCTAATAAAGTTAAAAGCATCACAGCGTATGGCTTTCCCCTTTCCATTGCGTTGTGATGCTAGAGCCAAAGTTCCCCAAAGCAATCTCGATGACTCAGGTACACGCGAAGATCAAATTCAAGCTGATGGTAGTCAGGCTCCATGTAACAGCAGAGTTTGTAAAAGGCTTTGTTGTGATCTTTTTCTTTAAGATGAGCGAGTTCATGCACCAAAATCATCTTCAAAAAAGGCTCTGGGACAGAACGAAACAAGGAGGATATACGAATCTCATTTTTCGCTTTGAGCTTACTACCTTGCATTCTAGACACATAAGTATGCAAACCGAGCGCATTGTTAATCACGTGGATCTTATCGTCATAAACCACCTTACTGATCGGCGGTGAACTGCGCATAAAATCGTTTTTCAGATCCATCGCGTAACTGTACAAACCACTTGCACCGCTCAAGCTATGAGCCGCAGGGTATCTTTTCAGCAACCAAGGGCCCGACTTTTTAGACTCTAGAAGATCCTGAACCTGTTGTTGTATCTGTGGACTGTAGCCCGCCAAGTACTGCTTCACGTCATGAGTCCCATCGAAAACACACAGTTACGACCGGCGGCTTTTGCTTGATATAAGGCTTTATCCGCTTTGTTTAGTATTTCATCTACCGTGCATTCACCATTTTGTCGAAAGGCCACACCGAGGGATACGGTAAAACGCACTTGCTCATGATTTGAACTTAACACTACGCTCGACGCTATGACTTCTCTTAGCTGCTCAGCACTTTTTAGGGCGGAATTGTTGTCTGTAAAAGGCAGCAAGATCGCAAATTCTTCACCACCAATTCGAGCTATTACATCGGTATGTTTGAGAACAGACACACTGACTTGGGCCAGTTTTTGCAGGACAAAATCGCCTATTTTATGGCCATATTTATCATTCACCACTTTAAAATGATCCACATCCATCATGATGATAGCAAGAGGAAAGCCTTCTACCCGTGACTGTTTCAGCAAGGCGTCGCAATGTTGGAAAAAATACCCTCTGTTTGCCAGCCCCGTCAAATGATCGTAATAGGCTCGTTTTTGCAAGGCTTCTTGCGCTCTATAGCTCTCGATGGCGATGCTCGCCAAATTGCTGGCGAAATCAATCAACTCGATTTCTTTTTGAGTTGGGGAAGAAGGAAGGCGCTTATAAATCGCAAAGGTGCCTAATAAGTCGCCTTTTGAAGACACTATCGGATCTGACCAGCACGCGGCTAACCCTGCCTCAGCCGCCAATTGCGTGTAATCTTGCCAGTATGGGTGAGTGGCAATGTCTTCAACGATAACGCGTTTATTCAAATACGCAGCGGTGCCACAAGACCCCACATTTAAACCAATTTTCACGCCATCAATCGCCTGATTATAAAAGTCAGGGAAATCCGGTGCGGCGCCTAATCTTAAACATTGCTCAACCGGATCGAACAGTAAAACACTGCACAACGACAGTGGACTTTCCTGCTGAATCTGAGTCACGATCACATTCAATATGTCCTTCAAAGCCGAGCTTTTTGCCACCATTTCAAGCATTTTACTGCGAGCCCGAAGCCGCCTTTCAGCAATCCAATGCTCGGTAATGTCATTAAAGTACCACAGTCTTTTTTCGCCTAATGTAGAAACACAAAGGTTTATTTTTCTAATGGTACCGTCATTACGCAACATTCTGGCGCTGATTCCATCCATGGACACGCTGTCTTGTTGTCGTGCTTGATTATTTTGTATCCAAGGCTCAACTACCTGCTGATAATAGGAAGCATCCGAAAAAGCATCAGAAAACCAAGTGTTCAGATCGGGAAGATCCTGCAAAACATACCCAAATAACGCACTAAACGCTTTATTAATGTGCTCAATACGACCCGATGTCACACTCGACCAAGCCACTGCGATAGGCGCTGTGTCTAGGATGTCTTCTAAGCGAATGTTATCTTTCGATATATTTTTCATAAAAACCCGCAACACAATAGATTAACTGCGGCTCCAGCGAGGTGAGCGGCTTGATTATTGAACAAGGTAATATAAGTAATACTACAAGGCGAACGCCCTTGCAGTCTTTTTTTTAATCAAAAAAGAAACAACTTTACTGCGGCTATCATCGACATGATGCGAATCATCCATTTAAATTGAACCGGGTTTACCTTCTTCAAAAAGTGATAGCCGATGAAAGAACCTACCATCAGTCCCGGTAAGGCATACAAACTGGCTTGTGTCGTTTCAAGTGAGAGTAAGCCCAGTCCGATATAAAAGGGTAATTTCACCACGTTAATAATAAAAAACGCCCAAGCCCGAGTACTCACATAAGTTTCTTTATCGAGCTTTTGCTCCAATAAGAAGAGACTAAATATGGGGCCTGCGGCATTTGCCATCATGGTAACTATGCCGCCAAAAAAGCCCATGGAATAAGCGACCCAAGGCTTTT
The DNA here is from genome assembly GCF_003721245.1 of Marinomonas hwangdonensis. Lineage (GTDB taxonomy): Bacteria > Pseudomonadota > Gammaproteobacteria > Pseudomonadales > Marinomonadaceae > Marinomonas > Marinomonas hwangdonensis. Next base: position 246,358 of record NZ_RIZG01000003.1, read on the forward strand.
GCATAAACGAAGCAGGACGAAAATCCAGATACAGGCCTAAGGCGATCATGAGAAGAATGGTCACGCCCAAAAAATTCACAAATTGATCGGCTGCGATGTTCGCCAAAAAATGGCTGGCAACAAGAACGCCCAAAAAGGCCAAAGGTAAAAAACGCGCCAGCACATGCCAAGCGATCTTAGATCGGTAGCTGTACACCGCCATAATATCGGTCATGATATACAGCGGCAAAATCATCCCCAAAGCCTCAGGCCCTGGGAAGGCAATCATCACGATGGGCAATATTAACAACCCCATACCGCCCACTGAAAATTTAGAAAAGCCCGTAATCAAACCCGCTAAAAATAACACCAGTATAGAGATGTCCAACGCTTTTCTCCTGCCGCGTCCATATCAAGAATTGCACCGGCGATATTCTATCAGGTTTTATTCAGCGCCCAGTCATAATCTAAAAAGCGGATCGACATCTTTTTCTCTTTGAGCTGTGTTATGTCTTCAGGGCTGAGAGACAAAGAAGCCGCGTAGTTCACTAGAAACGATTCCAGTGAATCATACCCTTTCCAACCTTTTTCAAAGTCTTCTCGATACCATTTAAAAATCGAGGAAAGCGCTAATTTTCCGCCTTCTATTCGATTTCGACTACGATCTTCGAGGAAAAGCTGTGTTTGTTGCTCTAACTGAGCCTCTAACTGCTCTCCGGTATAGGCTTGGTTGCGTAATGCTGGGCAACCGATACTGGCGCAATTCACCGCAAAATGAATACGTGGGTCTTGGTAACGATCAGAGCCGCGAATCATAACGTGTTCGATATCATCTAAAGATCGAGTTTCCCCCAATAGCGGAATAAACGTCTTACTCCATGGCGAGCGAAAAAAGCTACCTAGTTCTTTAATAGAGTCCACATCAGGCCACTTGGTCAGAATCAACTCTACCGTCCACGCATTGTAGGCATTGATCAAAAAAGCCAATTGCTCGTCGGTAGACAAGCGATCAAACTCATCCTGAGTCACACGAGATAACTCCGCCAAATACCCTTTCAACAGCACGTTATCGTCTGCAAAGCCTTGGTAATCAACCTGAGTGGCCTGCCCCCCATTTAATGGCAGCACATGCTGTTTTAACAAAGCATCCCATTGACCATGATCGAAGGTATTTGCCGCCCCTGCCAAAGCGCTAAACAAACCCAAAAAAGCAACACTCAATAAAGACAAGAACCAAGATCGTATTGTTTTCATCGACTTAACCTCGACGCCATGTGTGATATTTTTCCAACCAATTCAAAATACGCTGTGGCGCGTGGGCACGTTTCCACTCCCCTGCGGCGTATTTATTGGCTTCCGCCCATGTGGGATAAGTATGAATGGTGCCGAGCACTTTATTCAAACCCAGACCATGTTTCATCGCCAACACAAATTCGGCCAACAAATCTCCAGCGTGCTCGCCTACAATCGTGACGCCTAAGATCTTATCTTTGCCCGGCACCGTCAGCACTTTCACGAAACCTTTTGCGGCGCTGTCGGCAATGGCACGGTCCAGATCATCTAATTCATAACGCACCATTTCGTAGGCAATGCCTTTTTCTTTGGCGTCTTGCTCACTCAAGCCCACTCGCGCCACTTCAGGATCAACAAAAGTCGTCCAAGGAATCACTCGATAATCGACACGGAATTTTTTAAAAGTACCAAACAAAGCATTCACCGCGGCGTACCAAGCTTGATGAGCCGCCACGTGAGTAAATTGATAAGGCCCAGCCACATCGCCAGCAGCAAAAATATTCGGATAAAGGGTTTCAAGATAATCGTTGGTAACGATCGTGCCTTTGGTTTCAATGCCAAGGTTTTCTAAGCCGTAACCTTCAAGACGCGCTTCGCGGCCAACCGCACAAATCAGCGCATCAAATTCAACCATCGACTCTTGTCCATCGTGCTCAACAATCAAACGCTTTGCTTCACCTTCTTTTTCACAGCGCACGGCACTATGCGAAGTCAGCATGATCACGCCATCTTGGATTAAGCTTTCTTGCGCCATAGCAGAAACTTCTTCGTCTTCTCTACCCATAATACGAGCCGAGCGCTCCACTTGCGTCACCGTCGAGCCCAAACGCGCAAAACTTTGCGCCAATTCACAGCCAATCGGGCCGCCGCCTAACACCACCAGCCGCTTCGGTGGCTCGTCTAACTTGGCAAACGCTTCCCACATAGTATCGCTGGTGTAATAACCCACTTCTTCCAAGCCAGGTAAATTCGGCACAAAAGGGCGAGCACCGGTTGCCAAGACAACACTGCGCGCCGTTAAACGTTTCGTTCCGCCTTCATTTAATTGAATTTCCACCGTCCAAGGGTCGATCAGTTTGGCGTAACCTTGCACCACATCGACGCCCATTTTGCTGTAACGCTCAACGCTGTCATGAGGCTCGATTTTTGCTATTACATCATGGATTCGTTGCATGACTTTTTTGAACGAAAACGTCGGTTCGCTGCTGTTCAAACCATAGTTTTCAGCATGACGCATTTGGTGGGCGACTTTCGCACTCTTGATCAATGCTTTACTTGGGATACAACCATAATTCAAACAATCGCCACCCATTTTGTGGGCTTCAATCAAGGTTACTTTGGCTTTCACCGTCGCCGCAATGTAAGCACTTACTAAGCCGCCGGCCCCTGCGCCAATGACAATCATATTACGATCAAAGGATTTGGGTTTGGTGAATCCCGCATACACACGTCGTGCTTTAATAACATCCAGAATTTTCTTCGCCATCAGCGGAAACACGCCCAACAACACAAAAGACAGCAACAAAGAAGGCGATAAAATGCCAGATAAGCTTTCCAGCTGTCCCAGTTGTGTGCCCGCATTGACATACACCAGAGTACCAACGAACATGCCCACCTGGCTCACCCAATAAAAAGTGAACGCACGAATGGTCGTCAAACCCATGAGCAAATTAATCAAAAAGAAAGGGAAGATAGGCACAAGACGCACGGTAAACAGATAAAAGGCACCGTCTCGTGCAACGCCTTCGTTAAAGGCTTTTAAACGATCGCCAAAGCGCGACTGCACCGTATCTTGTAATAAATAACGCGACACCAGAAACGCGAGAGTGGCACCAATGCTGCTGGCAAACGACACAATCAGCGTGCCCCAAAACAAGCCAAACAAGGCACCCGCGGCCAAGGTCATGATCACCGCGCCCGGCAAAGACAACGCCGTCACAATCACGTACAAGAGCAAAAAGACCCCACCGACAAAAATTGGGCTGTCTCTGCGCCACGTCTCGAATTGCACAAGACCCGACTTTAAACCGTCCAGCGTTAACAACTGATTCAAGTCAAAATAGAAGAACCCCACCGCCAAAGCAAAGATACATACCAGTAACCCAATTTTTTTCATCCCAAACTCTCCAATAAGACGGCTCAACTCAACAACAGGCTGACGTTAAAAACACACTTAAGTATTAGACTCGACACCGTCCTACATTATTACAGTAGTTTGGCCGAATTATTGGCTTTATTTGGCAATACTGGCGAGTATTTTAATAACAGACGCGTTAAACCGCCGGCTTAATACGCCCTGCCAAAAGGCTGAAAAAAACGCCGAAGCAACAAATACACAAAATCAAACCGACTAATCCACTTAAACCATAAGCGGCCATAGCCGTTGCAAACGTTGGCGGCCCCAAGGTGCCACCAATATTGCCAAACTGGGCCATTAAGCCGTAACTCTGTGCCTGTTCACCGGGATTACGCGCTAATGTAGGAATCATCGCCAACGCAGAACCGGGCACCATACCCAAAAACAACACCATCACACACACGAGACCGCTAAACCAAATCGAGCCATTCACGCTCACAGATAAAACCAACGCACTGACGGCCAGCCCAGAATACGCCAACAAGGCCACTTTTTGCGGTCTGAAAACATACTGAGCAATTGCTCCAGCTATAAAAGTGCCGCTAGTACTGATTAACGGCAACACAATCAGCATCCACTTATTGCCTTCGGCATCGCCTGACAAGCTTGGAACGTAGGTCAGCACAGATACCAGTGTCAGCGTGTAAAAGAGAAAAATAACGCTGGGTAACAAAGCACGGGGGTTGCGATAAATGCGCGCCATTTGTGAAAAAAAGCCGCCTTGATTGCCAACCACAGCGGCTATGTCCAGCACCGAATTTTGTCGTAACACCAAAAATAACACCACACCAATGACTGTGATCAAAACACCGTGACTCAAAAATAGCGTCGTCATACCATGCTCTTCCAGCAGCTGCTTGCCGATCCAGCCACACACCGCAAAAGCCACACCAAAAAAGGTCCCCCAAATCCCCATCGTCAAAGACTTATGATGAGGCGCGCTCAATTTCGCAATCAGCGTCGGTGCCGCAACAACCACACCCAGCTGCGAAAAGCCTTCCAGCACCCTAGTCACCAACAAAACATGGAACGTAGGCAAGGTCGCTTGGATAAAAGACAAAACGCCACCCAGCATCAGCGCACCGACCAGCACTTTTAAATAACCCACACGACTGGCGATCATCCCAGCCGACACCCCAAACACCAAGCCCGCCACACCCACAGCAGACAGCGAGGCACCGGTTAACGTCGGCCCCATCTCGTAATACACCAGCAAATCCCCGAACGACACGGAAAATTTCGCAAACTGCATCGCCGCAGAAATCCCCGCCACCCACAGCAAAATCACCGGCAACCACTGAGTATTCGGCACGGAATCCGCAGCCTTAGAAAAGGTATTTGACATCTAACGTCCTTATAACAATAGCGTAACTACCCAAGCCAGCCAGCACACAATCAATGCACCAAGCAAAATACCTGACCTATCGGGCAAATTTAGAGCGCTATTCTAATGCAAAAAGCACCAATAAAGGGCGATATTTGCGCCATCAAAAAAGGAAGTTTGCTCATACCACAAACGCCTCAGTAAAAAATACAAAACAACCTACCGAGGAATCCCATTGATGTCATAAAAATTCAAACAAGAATACAGACTTACAGTACAATTGAGCCATTCACTGACAGAGCTAACAACATAAACGATAGCCAGCTAAGTACCATTATTGAGAAATAGAGCACTCGCTCACTAGGGACATTAATGTTTGAACAAGTATTTAAAAACATCGACGACATCTTCCACAAAGACGCAGGCTGCTCTTCTGAGCTCGATTACACCGAACAATCCTCATGGATGCTGTTTTTAAAATACCTCGACGATCTTGAATTCACCAGATCCCAAGAAGCCGAAATGATGATGGAAACCTACCAATTCATCATCGACGAACCTTATCGTTGGAGCGCATGGGCGGCGCCAAAAGACGCCGAAGGTAAGTTTGACCACAACAACGCCTTAACCGGTGATGACTTAATGGACTTCGTCGACGGCGAACTCTTCCCTTATCTAAAAAGCTTCAAACAACGTGCTGATAACGCCAACACCATTCAATACAAAATTGGCGAAATCTTTAGTGAAATCAAAAACAAAATTCAAAGTGGTTATTCACTGCGTGACGCCTTGGAAAAAGTCGACCAATTACGCTTTCGCTCACAAGATGAAAAACACGAACTGAGCCATTTGTACGAAGCCAAAATCAAAAACATGGGCAACGCCGGCCGTAACGGTGGCGAATACTACACACCACGTCCGTTAATTCGCGCCATGATCGATGTGATGCAACCAAAAATTGGCGAAACCATATACGACGGCGCGGCCGGTTCGGCTGGATTTTTATGTGAAGCCTTTGATTACCTTCGCCAAGGCGGCCGAGAGAAGAAACCGCTAAGCACCAGCGATTTAGACATCCTGCAAACTCGTACTTTTTATGCCAAAGAGAAAAAGTCACTGGCCTACGTGATTGCCATCATGAACATGATATTGCACGGCATCGAAGCGCCGAACGTGTTACACACCAATACCTTGTCTGAAAATCTCATGGACATACAGCCAAGCAACCAGCACGACATTATATTGGCCAACCCTCCCTTTGGTGGTAAAGAACGCAAAGAAGTCCAAGAGAACTTCCCGATCCAAACCGGCGAAACCGCCTTCTTGTTTTTGCAGCACTTTATCAAAATGCTCAAACCGGGTGGCCGCGCGGCGGTGGTGATTAAAAACACCTTTTTAAGCAACACCGACAACGCCGCTATCAAACTGCGTAAAGAGCTACTGGAAAACTGTAACTTACACACCATACTCGACTGCCCCGGCGGTACCTTTATCGGTGCTGGTGTGAAAACCGTGGTACTGTTTTTCACCAAAGGCGAACCCACCTTAAACACCTGGTTTTACGAACTCAACGTCGGCCGCAACATGGGCAAAACCAACCCACTGAACGACAAGGACCTAGCGGACTTTGTATTACTTCAAAAGGGCTTTGAGAGCTCTAACAAATCATGGTCGCTCGCCATCAGTGACATAGACCAAACCACTTATGATTTATCGGTAAAAAACCCCAACATCGCCGAAACCGCACCGCTGCGTGAACCGAAAGCCATTATTGACGACATCATTGCACTGGATAAAGAATCCGAAGCGATATTAGCGAAGATTCAGGAGTTGTTGTGATGGCTCAAAAAGTTCAACTAAGCGATCTATTTAAAATAGGTTCAAGTAAGCGTGTTCTGAAGTCGCAATGGCAAAAATCAGGAGTTCCTTTTTATCGTGGTCGTGAAATAACAAAATTATCTCAGAATGGTATTGTAGATAATGACCTTTTTATAACAGAAGAGCTCTATGCTGAATATTCAGCAAAGTATGGTGTCCCAAGTACTGATGACATTGTGATCACTGCAATTGGAACTATTGGTAATTCGTATATTGTTCGTGATGAAGACCGCTTCTACTTCAAAGATGCAAGTGTTCTTTGGTTAAAGCGAACTTCTACTGTTGAAAGTAAATACATTAATTTGTGGTTAAAATCTTCGTTGATGAGAGATCAGTTAGATGAAGGGAACGGTGCAACAGTAGATACGTTGACTATTAAAAAGCTTCAAGGCTTAACCCTAGATTTACCCCCAATTCATGAACAAAAACGCATCGTGTCAATTCTCGACACCGTATTTGTCGAATTAGAACAAGCCCGCGCTAAAACCGAACAAAACCTAAAAAACGCCCGCGAGTTATTCGACAGCTACCTACAACAAGTCTTCAGCCAGAAAGGTGATGGTTGGAAACAGCATAAATTAAGTGAGTTATGTAAACTTATTTCGGGTCAACACATAGATGCAAAAGATTACAATAATGACAATATTGGGATTGGGTATTTAACTGGCCCTTCAGATTTTGGTGTATTCAATCCAATCGTCACTAAATGGTCCGAATACCCGAAAAGAACAGCTATTCAAGGAGATATATTAATTACAGTGAAAGGCTCTGGCGTCGGAAAAATAAATATGATGTCTGCTGATGAGTTAGCAATTAGTCGACAGTTAATGGCTGTTCGACCTATGTATTCCGTAGGTGAGTTAATTTATTGGTTTTTAAGTATGCAGTTCGATTATTTCCAGTCTCTTGCTAATGGAGCTGCGATCCCAGGAATATCACGTCATGATGTTCTTGATTTAGAACTATCGCTTCCGGCACTAAATGATCAAACTTCAGTTTTAAAAAAGATTAAAAAATTCAATACTCAGACATTAGCGCTAGAAAAAATTTATACAGACAAAATTAGAGCCATAGACGAGCTCAAAAAATCCATCTTACAAAAAGCCTTTAGCGGCGAGTTAACAAAAACGGTCGAGTAACTAGATAAGGATGATCTAATGCTGAACACTATCAATGTAAACCAACAGCCTCTAGTCGGCTTTTTCCACAGTCAAGGGCTAGTGGAATTCAAACGCCAGCTGACGGACGGACTAGAAAAAGACGTGGTGGCGTTTTTAAACGCTCACGACGGCGGCTTGATTTACATTGGGGATGAGTTAAAGCGGACAAGCTACTGGACAAGTACCGGACAAGCTACCGGACAAGCTGAAACACTATTACTCTATTGCGTAGAACCAAGAACAACAAAAGAAATGATGGCGCATTTAGAGGTCAGTCACCGAGAGCATTTTAGAGATAGCCTTTTAATACCATTGCTCGATTCGGGGCAACTAGAAATGACCCTGCCAGACAAACCGAAAAGCCCTAAACAGCGTTATGTCACGGTCAAAAAAACGGATGATAATCATGACTAGAAACGAATCGGAAACCCGTGCTGAATTAATCTCACCTAAATTAGCGTTAGACGGCTGGGGCGTTGTTAACCCTAATGCTAGTGATTCTAATGTTATTGATCCGACAGCGAGTGACCTGAGTGTTATTCGTCGTGAAGTAGAGATAACCGCTGGGCGTATTTTAGGCGGCGGTAAACGTGCTGCAAACCTAAAGTGCGACTATGTATTAGAGTTTAAAGGTCGTAAATTAGCCGCGGTTGAGGCAAAACGAGAAAGCCTCAGTTACACCGAAGGCGTACGTCAAGCCAAAGACTACGCCCAGCGCCTACAGTGTCGTTTTGCTTATGCCACCAACGGCCATGACATTTACCAAATAGACATGGTAACGGGCGAAGAGAAGCAAGTAGACCGTTATTTAAGCCCTGAGGAAATGTGGGCTGCCGCTTTCAGTGGCAATAATAACGGCGCAGCAGAACCTGAGTTTACCAGTACATGGCGCGAGCGTTTCTCCCAAATCCCTTTTGAAAAGAAAGGCGATTGGCAACCGCGCTATTATCAAGAAAACGCCATCAACCAAGCGTTAGAGGCCATTGCCCAAGGCAAAGATCGTATTTTGCTGACCCTTGCCACAGGCACAGGGAAAACCTGTATTGCGTTTCAAATCACATGGAAGTTATTTCATAGTCGCTGGAGTTTGCAGGCAGCGAAAAATCCAAGTAACGCTAAAAAGCGTCCACGTATTTTATTTCTTGCCGACAGAAATGTCTTAACCAAACAAGCTTTTAATGACTTTGGGGCCTTTGGTGAAGATGCCGTGGTCAGGATTACGCCGAGTGAAATCAAAAAAGCCAAAGGCGTACCTAAAAACGCCAGTATCTTTATGGCGATTTTCCAAACCCTAATGACGGATTCAGCAACGAATGCCGCCAGTAACGGGAACCTGGACTCAGAAGAAGAGCTTGAAAGCGAAGACTTCGAGCAACCATTATTCACCGATACTAGTGATTGTAATTTCAGACACTACCCAGAAGACTTTTTTGATTTCATTATCATCGACGAATGTCACCGCGGTGGCGCCAATGATGAAAGTTCGTGGCGCGATATTCTTAACTACTTTTCTCCCGCCGTGCAATTAGGTTTAACCGCAACACCAAAACGCACTGACAATGCCGACAGTTATAAATACTTTGGCGAGCCTGTTTACAGCTACACCTTAAAAGAAGGCATTAATGACGGTTTTTTAACGCCATTTAAGGTCTATCCCATTGTCGGCACCATGGACGAATACGTGTATACGCCGGGCGATGCTGTCAGTTTTAAAGGCGAGCCAGAACCCGGCAGAGTCTATAAAGAAGGTGACTTTAACCGCATCATCACCATCCCAAAACGGGAAGAAAAGCGCGTGCAGTATTGGATGGATCATATTAATCCGAAGGAAAAAACCATCGTATTTTGTGCCACTCAAGAACACGCAGGCCAAGTACGAAATTATATTAACCAATACGCTTATGCAAAAAAATGGACAACCAATCCTAATTATTGCGTGCGCATTACGGCCAACGATGGCGCAGCGGGTGAAAATGACCTGCGCACCTTTTGTGATAACGAAAAAACCATACCGACTATATTAACAACGTCACGCAAGTTATCGACCGGTGTAGACGCCCGTAACGTGCGTAATATCGTGTTGATGCGTGAATGCAAAAACATGATTGAGTTTAAGCAAATTATTGGACGTGGTACGCGAATGTATGATGGAAAATCCTTTTTCACCATCTACGACTTCGTCAAAGCGCATCATAACTTTTCCGACCCTGAATGGGACGGTGACCCGCTGCCTCCAGAAGGAAAAACAGACCCAGAACCTTGCGATATTTGCCATACCAATCCTTGTACTTGTCTGTGTTCGGAGTGTGGCTTTAATCCATGTAATTGCCAAATTGATACACTAGACGAGCCATGTGACGTGTGCCAACAATCTCCTTGTCAGTGCGCTGATGGCTCGGTCGAGCCTTGCCAAAACTGCGGAAACACGCCATGCAGCTGCGCGACGGATGAAGACGGTAAGCCAGAAAAACCAGAGAAAATAGTCATCACATTAACAGATGGTAAAACACGTCAGATACAGCACATGAAAAGTGTTTTGTTTATGGGCGCAAATGGCGACATGCTGACGGCTTATCAATTTATCGGTGAAATGTTTGGTGATCTACCGCGTTTTTTCCGTAATGAGGATGAATTGCGTAACATCTGGAGTGACCCGACAACGCGAGAGAAGCTATTAACGGATTTGCATGAAGCCGGTTACGACGATGAAAAACTCGATAGCATGAGAAATATTATCGATGCCAAAGACAGCGACGTATATGACTTGTTAGCTTATGTGGCTTATGCCAGAGAAACTCACACCCGCAAAGAACGTGTATTCAATGCTAAGCCCAGTATTTCCAAAGCATTTACCTACAAGCAAGTCGAGTTTATCGAGTTCATTTTAGATAAGTACATAGAGGATGGCGTACAAGAGCTGGCCCCTAAAAAGATGCGCAGCTTAGTCGAACTAAAATACAACACCATCAGTGACGCCGCCGCAGAGTTTGGCTCCCCATCGGCGATACGCGACACTTTTATTGGTTTCCAGCGTTATTTATACGAATAGATAACCGTTTGGATTTACTGAAAATATTGCGTTCTGTTGTAAAATATCAACAATGACGGGTATATGAATCAATAGGGCATACTATGAGTAACGATAAAAATAATAACATATCCAGCCGAAGTACTGGTCGAGTGACCTTGTCAGATGTTGCTGCAAAAGCGGGTGTTAGTCCGATTACCGCTTCAAGAGCCTTAAAGTCGCCAGATCAAGTATCCGAAAAATTACGTGTGAAAATTTACGCGGCAGTAAGCGAGTTAGGTTATATTCCCAACCACGCTGCGCGATCCCTTGCGTCTTCTGAAACAAAAATCATCTCTGTGATTTTCCCTTCGCTTTCGAATGCGGTATTTCCTGATGTGTTGGATGGTATTCACGATACCTTAACACCAGCAGGGTATCGGATTTTGCTTGCTAATACTCACTATGCCATGGATCAGGAAGAAGCCTTAGTGAGGACACTTCTTGAACAAAGTCCCGATGGGATTATTGTGACTGGCATCGATCAGAACGAAAGCACACGAAAGTTGCTACTTAATTCTAACACCCCAGTAGTACAAATAATGGAACTAACAGATTGCCCAATTGATATGAATGTCGGGTTCTCTCACTTCCAAGCTTCCTATGATTTAGTACGTCACCTGCAAAATTCAGGTTACAAAAAAATAGGATTCATTGGCGCTAGAATGGATCCTCGCTCACAACGACGCATGGAAGGTTACAAGCAGGCAATGCATGAATACAGTGAAACAAACGAACGATACGTTATTACTAGCCAGAGCAACACATCCTTCAAACTAGGCGGGAAACTATTCACCCAATTATTCACAGAGTGTCCCGAACTTGAAGCAATTTGCTTTAGTAATGATGACTTGGCTGCAGGCGCTATTTTTGAGTGCAACAGAAAAGGCATCCGTATTCCTGAAGATATTTCAATTGCGGGCTTTAATGATTTACATTTTTCAGAAGAGCTAATTCCACCTCTCACCACTGTATCAATCCCACTTTATGAAATGGGCAAAAAAGCGGCGGAGTATCTTTTGTACAAAATAGAACACCGTACAGTACCTCCCTCTGTTCAACACGATGTCGGCTATTCTGTTATTGAGCGTAAAAGTACATACGCTAATTTAGAGAGTAAAAAATAAGCAAAGTATTTTTTATCATCCGTTTGACAGCGCTATCATTTGTGCTAAGCTCCTTCAAATGAGCAATTTGGTAGCGCTATCAAATGGTCATTTTTATGTTCCAACAAAAAATAAAAAAGGAATAACACATGAACACCTTAACTCTCCAAAAAACCAAAAAAGTCTTCTCAACGCTGGCCATTTCAACGGCCATACTTGCCGCTTCAACAACGACCTTTGCAGCAACATACAACTGGACATTCCAAAGTGGTGCACAAGCTGGTGACAGTTTTTATGCGATCCAGCAAGAATGGGCTAAACGCGTTGGCATTATGAGTAATGGGGACATTGATATTTCACTTGTACCGGTGAACTCTATCGTGTCTTACAACGAAACTCTAGACGCAGTAGGTGCTGGAATTATTCAAGGTCATATTGCCGATCCTTCCTATTTTAGTGGTAAAGATCCAGCGTTTGCTATGTTGGGTAATCTCGTTGGTGCATGGAGCCACCCTTCTCAAATGATTGGCTTTATGGAATATGGCGGCGGCAAAGAAGTTTACAACAAACTGGTCAACCCTTACGGGCTACAGTTTATCGGTGCTGCTTCCACTGGCGTCGAATCCTTTGTATCTAAAAAACCAATCCGTAGCGTTGCTGACTTTAAAGGCATCAAAATGCGCGCTCCGGAAGGCATGGTTCAAGAAGTGTTTGCAGCCGTTGGTGCAGCACCAGTTAACCTTCCAGGTTCAGAAGTTTATACGGCTCTAGACAAAGGTGTCATTGACGCCGCTGACTACAGCGTCTTCTCTACAAACCAAGCACAAGGCTTGCACAAATTCGCTAAGTATCCGCTTTACCCGGGCTTCCACTCGATGCCAACTCTTGCTGTCTCTATGAACAAAATGCAATGGGATAGTTTGTCTCCAGCATTAAAAGAGATTATGTCAATATCTGTACGAGACTTTGGTTATGACATGGTTCAACGTCTTGAAATGATGGACAGAGATTCAGTCGTTGAAGCGAGACAAGATTCATCAATTGAAATCATCAGTTGGTCAGAAGAAGAACGTGCGAAATTCCGTGGCATAGCGCAACAGCAATGGAAAAAGTGGGCTGATAGATCGCCGATGGCTTCAGAAGTTTACACTAAGGTATCTGAATACCTAGTAAGCCAAGGTCTTCTAGCAAAATAATGTTTTTTCCGGGTGGGGGCTTTCCTGCCCCCACTTTTTTTCTAGGATAAAAATATGAATAACAATGAACAACCCAATGTGACCTCTGAAGAACCCAACGCTGCCATCTTTGATAATTTAAACAACATTACCTTTGACAACGAATTAGACCGTTGGATAGATAAAGTCGGCGGATACGTTTCTTACCTTTTTATTATTAGTGTAGCGATCAGTTTCTATGAAATTGTAAGTCGTTATTTCTTTAATGCACCAACTATATGGGTTCATGAGTCAACAACTATGATATGCGCACTTTGCATGGCTTATGGAGGCTCTTACTGTTTAGCTCGTAACACGCACATAAGCATTAGAATGGTTTACGAATCCGTCAGTCAAAGAGTAAGAAATTGGTTAGATGTCTTAAACGGCGTGCTATCTGTCTTTTTCTGCTCATTAATTGCTTACGCTGGATACATCATGACCAATAAAGCCCTTTTCACACCATCAGGACTCTTTCGTCTAGAAACGTCTGGATCAGCTTGGAATCCGGCCACACCAGCCATTGTGAAAACCGGACTTTTTATCATTTTAGTGTTGATGACAGTTCAATCCATTCTTCGATTAATCAGTGCAATTAAAAAAGCGAGATAAGCATGTTTGAATTATCGCAAATAGGCATTGAAGCCGCGTCTTATCTGATGATTGGCTCCATTTTGGTATTGCTTCTAACCGGGCTACCACTCGCCTTCGTTACAGGCTTAGTCGCTCTAGTGTTTGCTTTGGGCTGGTTTGGTCCAATGGCAATTCCTTTAGTCACGACTCGTATTTATAGCTTTGTGAATGAGTATGTTCTCATATCCATACCCATGTTCGTGTTAATGGCATCGATCTTGGATAGATCCGGCATAGCCAAAGATCTCTACAACACTTTACGCATGTTTGCAGGACGTCTTCCTGGCGGTGTCGCTGTGCAAACTTTGTTTGTTGCTGTTTTTCTAGCGGCAATGTCAGGCATTATTGGTGGAGAAATCATCCTTTTAGGCCTGTTGGCTTTACCTCAAATGCTTCGCCTTGGGTACAACCAACGCCTTTCAATTGGTACCGTATGCGCTGGCGGCTCATTAGGAACCATGGTACCACCAAGTATTGTATTGATTATTTATGGTTTAACGGCGAACGTTTCTATTAGCGAACTCTTTGTCGCAACTATTCTTCCAGCGTCATTATTAGCTTCTCTATACATTATTTACATTTTGGTTCGTTGTTATATTGATCCCAATATGGGACCACCAGCACCGCAAGAAGAGCAAGACATCCCGTTTGCTGAAAAAGCCGTCAAACTAAAAAGTATCATCTTACCCGTGTTAGTTGCCGTTTGGGTATTAGGCAGCATCTATGCCGGCATCGCATCTGTGACTGAAGCGGCTTGTATGGGCGTAGTTGGGGTCATTATATCCACTATTGTTCGAAAAGAGCTTACTTTTAAAATGATGAAAGATAGCTTGAGACAAACACTGAATACTTGCGGAATGATCATCTGGATCGGGATTGGAGCCAGCGCACTCGTTGGCGTTTATAACTTAATGGGAGGAAATCGGTTTATCCAATCCGCTATTTTAGGATTGGATATCGCACCTATTTATATCGTTCTAACCATGATGGCTATTTTAATTATTCTTGGCCTATTCATGGATTGGATTGGTATCGCGTTATTAGCCATGCCTATCTTTGTTCCCATTATTGTTTCTTTAGGCTATAGCCCAATCTGGTTCGGAATCCTGTTCTCAATGAACATGCAGATATCCTATCTCAGCCCCCCATTTGGGCCTGCTGCTTTCTACTTAAAAAGTGTTGCGCCACCACACATTACGTTAAAGGAAATTTTTCTTTCCTTGTGGCCTTTCATCTTGTTGCAAATCTGTGCTCTTGGCTTAGTGATAGCTTTTCCAAGTATCGCACTTTGGCTCCCAGGCCTTAACTAATGCAGTAAGTAACACTACAACTTCTTTTATTTTTTATGGTGATCATTATGTCTGTTTCTACGTCTTTTGTTGTTTCTGTTATTGGCTTAGGTTCTATGGGTATGGGGGCGGCTAAATCGTCTGTATCGGCGGGTTTAACCACCTATGGTTTTGATCTTAACCCAAATGCTCTTGCTGCATTTAAAGAACATGGCGGTATTGCTGCCACAACACTGTCAGAGGCGACGAAAGAAGCCGATGCCATCTTGCTTATGTTGGTAAACTCAGCTCAATGCGATGAGGTTTTATTTGGGAAAAATGGCATAGCAAATAGCTTAAAAGCGAACGCTGTTATTATTCTAGGAAGCACAACATCGGCCAGTTACGCGAAAACATTAAATGAAAAATTACAAGCTATTGGGCTACGCATGATTGACGCACCCGTCAGTGGTGGCGCGGCGAAAGCTAACACCGGTGAATTGTCAGTTATGGCTTCTGGCTCCGATGATGCTTTTGCCGATTGCAAACCCCTGTTCGATGCCATTTCAGCGAAATTGTACCGAGTCAGTGACAGTGTGGGCGGTGGCGCTTCCGTTAAAATGATCAATCAACTTTTAGCTGGTGTGCATATTGCTGCTGCCGCAGAAGCAATGGCATTGGGCATTAAAGCAGGGCTTGATCCAGAAATGGTGTATGAAATTATTTCGAACAGTGCTGGATCTTCCTGGATGTTCCAAAATCGTGTACCACACATTCTAGCAGGCGATTATACCCCTAAAAGCATGGTGGATATCTTTGTAAAAGATTTAGGAATTGTTTTAGAAGCGGGCAAAGAATTTAAATTCCCCTTGCCTATTTCTGCCAGCGCCCATCAACAATTCCTATCAGCCAGCGCTGCTGGATTTGGTCAAGAAGACGATTCGGCTGTTATTAAAGTATATCCTGGCATTACTTTGCCAGCAGCTAAATAAGGAGCCTACCATGAGCATACTGTTAGGTTGCATTGCCGACGATTTTACCGGCGCAACAGATTTAGCCAGCTTTTTGGTGAAATCAGGGATGCGAACGGTTCAGCTTATTGGCGTCCCGAGTGGAGCAGTTGATTTGTCCGAAGCGGATGCCGTTGTTATCGCCCTAAAATCACGAACACTGCCCTCCGACGTTGCTGTAGCGCAGTCACTTGAGGCACTTGAGTGGCTAAAAAAACAGCATTGCGAGCAGTATTATTTTAAGTATTGCTCAACCTTTGATTCAACAGAAAACGGCAACATCGGCCCTGTAACGGACGCTCTGCTTGATAACCTAAACGAAGAATTCACTATCATCTGTCCTTCTTTACCTGTGAACGGCCGTACAGTGTATAAGGGACACCTTTTCGTCAATGACAGTTTACTCAACGAGAGTGGTATGCAAAACCACCCATTAACACCGATGAATGACGCTAATTTGTTAAGAGTTATGTCATCGCAAGCGAAAGGAAAAACAGGACTTGTACCATTTGAAATCGTTTCACAAGGCGCGGAAAGTATCAAAACGGCTTTTCATGATTTATCCAAAGAACATCGCTATGCTGTTGTCGATACGGTTTCAAATGACGATCTTTACACTATAGGTAAAGCAAGTGCGCACTTAAAACTACTCACTGGTGGATCAGGGTTGTCGGTCGGGTTAGCAAAAAACTTTGAAGACAAAGGTCTGTTTAAGATCCGTAGCAATTCTGCTGAACTAAGTAAGATAGAAGGCGACGCTGTCGTACTGTCAGGCAGTTGCTCCGTTATGACACAAAAGCAGGTAGCGCGTTTCCAAGAAACATTTCAATCAAAGAAAATTGCACCGCTAGACATTGCCTCTGGCAGAAGCACGCTGAATGACTTCCTTATTTGGTTTGACGAACACCGACACTCTGGCGCCCTTATGTTTTACGCTACGGATACGCCTGAAAACATCAAGCAGGTTCAAGCAGAACTGGGTGTCGCTCAAGCTAGTGAAGTCGTAGAAAATTTTATGGCGGACCTTGTTGCCGAGTTGGATAAAAGAGGCGTCACTAAATTCATCGTTGCTGGCGGTGAAACGTCTGGTGCAGTCGTAAAAGCGTTGAAGCCCACTATGCTAAAAATTGGAGCCAGCATTGCTCCAGGGGTTCCATTAACGGAAATTACTGGCGGCTCACCCAAACTAATAGCCCTTAAATCAGGGAACTTCGGTGATCAGGATTTCTTCAAAAAAGCCTTGGAAATGATGTTATGAGCAGTGCCGAGAATAGACTTCGAGAGCAAATCTGTCTAATGGCAAAGTCTTTATTTGATAGAGGCTTAACCTGTGGCTCCTCGGGAAATATTTCTGCTCGGACAGAAGATGGCGGCCTTCTCGTCACTCCCACAGGTAGCTGCTTCGGGCGTCTTGATCCCGCAACACTGAGTCGATTTAACCAACAAGGCCAGTTAATCAGTGGTCATCAGCCAACGAAAGAAATGCCTCTGCATGACGCCTTCTACAGCACCCGATCAAGTGCAAATGCCATTGTGCACTTGCACGGAACCTGCTCTGTCGCCATGTCTATGATGCCAGACGCAAATGAAGATAACTTTTTACCGCCTTTAACTCCTTATTCCATCATGAAACTGGGCAAGGTCAAACTGTTACCTTACTTCATGCCTGGAGATCCTAAAACGGGTGATGCTATCCGCGGATTGGCCGGTAAACGTTCTGCAGTGATGCTTGCAAACCATGGCCCTGTCGTGGCGGGTAAAGATCTAGAAGCCGCCGTTTACGCAATCGAAGAGCTAGAAGAAACCGCCAAACTTGCCATGATGATGCGTGGATTTTCGCCAAAAATGCTCGACGAGTCACAGATCCAACAAATCATCACCAAATTTAATGTGGAATGGGACTAATTATGAAATTTTCCGCCAACCTCGGCTTTTTATGGAACGATCAGCCTTTACCAGAAGCCATCAAGCTAGCACATCAAGCCGGTTATGCCGCCGTAGAGTGTCATTGGCCTTATCAATTTGATGCCGATGAAGTCAAAAATGCACTGCATGAAACAGGTCTGCAGATGTTAGGGTTAAACACTGATCGCGGTGATATATCAAAAGGTGATAATGGCTTATCATCCATTCCAGGAAGAGAAGTAGAAGCTCGTGCCGCTATTGATCAAGCCATTGTTTATGCCAGTAAAATCAATGCGTTAAATATTCATGTAATGGCAGGTTTTGCCTCTGGTGAAGAGGCAGAAAAGACCTTTATCGACAATTTACAATACGCAGCGGATCAAGCAAAGACACACAATATTACCATCTTGATTGAGCCATTAAACCACTACGACGCACCCAACTACTTTCTGCAAACCTCAGCACAAGCGGAAGACATTTTGCAAAAAGTAGATCGAAGCAACGTGAAACTCATGTTCGACTGTTATCACTTGCAAATAATGGAAGGTGATATTTGTCGTCGTTTGGAACGATTAATGCCGATAATAGGCCATATTCAAATTGCTTCAGTACCGGCTCGCAGCGAACCCAATACTGGAGAATTAAACTACCACTACATCTTTTCCAAATTAGAAGCGCTAGGTTATTCAGCGCCAATTGGAGCAGAATACAAACCCGCTAAAGGCTCCGTAGATTCTAGCTGGCTAGCGGACTTTTAAATTCAATAGCCATACCAGAAACATAGCGCCTTGTCCTTCATTCTCGACATCCAGTCGGAATACCGACTTGGCAACAAGTACCATTGTTATTGCTCAAGTCACTTTTGCCCCGTAAGGGGCTTTTTTTGCACTCAAGCATTTTTAGAAGGCCGAACAACAGCGGGGTCTTTCAGTTCTTTCATACGCAACCCGATGTTGCCAAGTATCAGCACCAAACCGCCGATGATTTGGTAGGCGGTTAATCCCATGTCGAGGAAGTACCAGTTGATCACGGCAGCGAAGACGGGGAAAGACAGTTCGGCTAAGGTGGCGACTTGTGCTCGTACCGTTTTCAGGCCTTGATAATAAAACCACATACCAATAAAACCGCTGAGCAAGGCCATCACGATGGCTAAGCTTAAATCCATAGGTTTCATGGCGATCAAGCTGTCGGATTGCGCCATGGCTAATGGCAATAACACCAGCAAGCCTGCCACAAAACGGCCGGACATAATGGCGTTGGCGGGCATGTGCTGATGAGATAAATATTTACCGCACACGGTAGCCGCGCCCCAAGCGATCACTGCAATCAGGGTGTAACCGTAGCCTTTAAAAATCGCTAGGTTATTATCAGAGTAGTGCCATTGAGCGTCACCTAGTTGGCGTAGATCTGGCCACATCATCACGAAACTGCCGAACAGTATCACCACCGCCCAGCGCATAAAATCCCCTTCGATGCGCTCTTTTAGTAGCCAGTACGCTAATAAAATGGCCACGATAGGCTGTAATTTTTGCAATAAAATCACTACGGTCGGATTCAAATACTGAAAGGCTTCGGTAAACGCCAAGGTGCCCATCGCTGAACCAATACCACCAATGAAAAACAAGCAAGAAAACCCGCTGATCGACATATGGCGGTAGACATAGCGATAGCGCCACAACATAGGACTGACAAAGAGTACCAAGGTAAGGTGTTCGATTAACACAATTTGCAAAGTGGAATAACCCGCGCCCAATAAAGGGTAACGAATCAGGGTATCAAGTGCCCACGTGAAACACGCGATCATGATAAAGAATGTGCCTGCCATCTTTGATATCTCCAATAAGTAAGATGCACAGGGGTGATGAGAACGAATAGTACCAAGCCACCTACACAGGAAAACTGTGTGAGCTAAAACGCACAAAAACACGTCAATAGCCCATACCATCACTCAATAAAGAGCAATGGCCTGTGCTACTTGGTCGATCTTCTATCATCCGGACTGTGACCGTCGGCTCTGGAGTCTCACCAAATCTGCTGACCCTTGTTCCTTAAAAAAGCATTGCTTAAAACAAGAAACAAGGCGCTCGCGGGCTGTTTCACTAGATGATTAATCCAGTGAAAATCACCGCCGGTGGGGAATTTCGCCCCGCCCCGAAGTTCGATGTAAATGAAAAATTTCGGGGTAACTTTAAACCCATCCTGATTGTTAGGCAATAACCACCGTGCCACTCTTTTGACATTAGGCCTTCTGCAAGTCTAAGCGATAAAAACCTGACCGTCTGACCAGTATTGTTATACACTCGACGCTCTAATAATAACGATTCATTGAACAGGATGACATCAATGCAAACCTCGTCTCGAAGCGGCATTTTCTATGCGTTAACTGCGTTTACCTTATGGGCCATTGCGCCTATTTATTTCAAGGAAATGTCTTTTGTTCCCGCCCAGGAAGTGTTGGCACATCGTGTTATTTGGTCTTGTATTTTGGTGTTGGTCTTGATCGTAATCTTACGTTACACAGAGGCCCTAAAAACGGTATTGCAGTCCCGTAAAGTCTTGCTAGCCATGTTAGGTTCAACGCTATTAATTGGCTTGAATTGGGGGACTTTTATCTGGGCAGTACAGAACAATAAGATGCTCAGTGCCAGCTTGGGTTATTACATTAATCCGCTGATCAGTATCTTACTGGGAGTGATTTTCTTTAAAGAAACGCTCGATAGGGTAAAAAAAGCTGCTGTAGCATTGTGCTTTTGTGCCGTGGTATTTGAGGTTATTCAGTTCGGATCACTGCCTTGGATTGCGCTGATTCTGGCCATTTCCTTTGGTTTTTATGGTTTGATACGCAAAAAAATTGCTGTCGACAGTTTTACCGGCATGGCAATAGAAACCGCCTTTATGCTGCCCATCGCCCTTATTTACTTAGCCTTAAGCACCTCGCCAACGGCAAATATGTTCGACAATAGCGCCACGATTAATTGGCTTTTATTTGCTGCAGGACCCGTGACCATGGTGCCACTGATGTGCTTTGCGGCAGCAGCAAACCGAGTCAGTATGGTGACGCTCGGATTTTTCCAATATATCGGCCCAACCGGCATGTTTTTCTTAGCGGTCTTTTTGTACGACGAGCCATTAAGCCCAGAAAAACTCACTACCTTTATATTGATCTGGTCGGCACTGGCCATGTTAATTTTTGACTCTGTCCGTCGACTTCGACATCCCCGAGGACAGGTAAAAAATGTGTGATAATTAATCAGAAAATGGTTTCTTTTTTTGGCAACAGGCCCCACAATCGCGGCCTGTTTAGCCACTGATTATCCGCTATGAACATCATCTCTTTTGACGCATTAAGAACTCTTCACTTGCCCCATGTTCGCTATATAAAGCCAGAGTCCATGTATGATCATTTGGACGAAATCAGAGAAGCCGATTGGTTGCTTTTTCCGCAATATTGGCAACTTAACGCCCTGATTCACGGTTTAAAAAAGCGTATTTTCCCCAGTCTAGCCTCCTATATGATTGGCCATGACAAGGTAGAAATGACGCGTACTTTTCGTACCGTTGTGCCGAACCAACATCCTTATACTTTAATCGCCGCCAACACCCCCTACGAAGCGGAGAAAATTTGGGATGAAATGCCCTCTCCTTTTGTTGCAAAAATTCCTCGCAGCAGCATGGGTAATGGCGTGTTTTTAATAGAAACACTGGGGCAATGGCGTGATTATGTGGCGCAAACCGATGTGCTGTACGCACAAGAATACTTACCCATAGACAGAGATATGCGCGTCATTTGGGTAGGCAATAAAATTGTCAGTGGGTATTGGCGTTTGCAGTCTGACAATGGTTTCCACAACAACGTTAGCCAAGGCGGTCAAGTGGAAGTGGCCTTGATACCAAAAGAAGCCCAAGATCTGGTTACGTTTTTGGCTCAATCCTTAGACATTAATCACGCAGGCTTCGATATCGCCATGGTGGGCTCTGTTCCCTATGTGCTTGAAATCAATCGTATCTTTGGTAACCAAGGGTTGCCAACCATTCAGCAAGACGTAAACACAGAATTACTCAGTTACTTAAACGAGCAATATCTGTTATCAACGTCCATGCTTTTAGAGCAACCCATTGTGATTTAATACCCAGCGTTAAGAGGAAATTTCTGGGCGCGTTTTACTCAAGCGCTTAGGGCGTTTTTCCCAACGCACTTTCACTTCAAACTGTTGACTGTCTTCGTCTTCATAGGCGGAGACTTTCAGGCGTAACAAGCCGCTAGGCTCAAGCGTTAATGTGCCTTCTTTCTCGTCACTGAACTCCAGTTTGCCTTTTCCTAGACCTTTCGATAACGCTTTTAGGACATCTTGGATGTCTTCTGGGTCAAGCAAGGCTTCATGTCTAAATTCGGTTTTTGATTTCATACGGACTCTACGTAAATGTCTTGTAATTCGTCAGCGGTCATCACTTTAACGGTGGGATAATCGCAACTTAAGCCGACAATGCCCACTTTTTTATCAATGAGAGTCGCCCCAATACCATAGCTGTCTAATCCCTCTGCCTTGCGTGAATGACAATCCAGCGTGATGTCGGCTTCGACGTGCACTAGCCCTTTTTTAATGGTAACGCGCTGACCTTGCTGACGGTTAATATGGCCTTGTACCACCACATGAATGCCGGCTTTATGGATGGCGTCTACGCCACGAACCGTCAGAGGTAAATCCGCATCGCGGTACTTGGTTCGAAACGTATTCGCAATAGAGCTGTAGTAGAAACTGAACAAATCGCGCCGTTTAAGATTACGATGAAAGGCTTTGTTGGCATATTTCGTACCACTCTTAAGCAAAATTTCCCCCATGCTGTCATCTAACCCAGCGTGTAGAAACAAAAATGAACCACGCTTAGCCACCAGCGCCATCTTACGGAAGAACCAGTGAAACTCCCCCTTCTTATGCAAAAATAGCTGCTGGCATTTTAACGATGTTGCATACACCTGTCGCAAGCTCAAACCGGCCGCATGACAGTGCTTTTCAAAGCTGTGGTTTTTAGATTCCATTTTACGCACTTCACGGTCGATCCCTTCTGAGGTTAAAAAACCCGCCGCGTGAAAGGGAAATTCCTTGAACCAGTCATCCCCCGGAAACAGAAGCTGTCGACACGTATCTTCGTCGGGGATTTTTTGGTCCCATTTGGTGTCCGCTAAATATTCGTCAAACACTTCCCGAAAGAGTGGCACCACTTTTTTCCCCATGCGCACGAAGAAATGCTGGTTGCCCACGTCTTTTTTACGCGCCAGCGCGAGTAATCCCATCAATAAACGCAGATCATGGTTGCCTGCTAGCAAGGTCACTCGTGCTTTTAATTTGTAGAGCTGTTTGACACTACGCAGTAATTCAAGATTGCTGGGGCCCTTATCCAAACAGTCACCGCCGACAATGATTTCAGATTTTTTGCCTTTTTTGGTCAGTGTTAAATGACCTAGTCCGGCTTTTTTCTTACGCTCTGCTACACCGGCCGCAATCAACGAGGCTTCGAATGCTTGAGCATCCGCATGAGGATCGGAAATAAACACCACTGAACGTTTAGGCCAGCGTAATTTGTCTTTCTTAAAGCGTGGTGGGGTTTTGTAAGCCGTTAAAACATGGCTGTTCACCGAGCTAGCGTCTCTTGGCCACGCCGTCCATTCACTGGGTAAACGCGCAATGATGTCGGTGTGATTAAGGCGAGGGGAAATAACAGGAATAGGGCTAGACATGGTTTCGTTACCTTTTAAAAGTGTCTTTCGGTCCACCGAGCAGTTAATCGGGCACATCCAGTGTGTGCCGCTGTTTCCACTCGCCAAACCGGCGTTTTATTGGCGACTGAGGGGCTATGTCGAACACCACTGGGTGCCCGTAAAACATGCTCAGTCTTTTAATGTCATCAAACGTCAACACCTCTAGCTGACACATTCCGTGACGAATCGAGGCACCGTGACCAATAAAGAGTTTAAGCCGCTGGTCATCTTGATGCTGAACGCGACGCTGCCACGCCTGAATATGCTCGGCCACCCGTTGTCCAGCCTGCCACAAAGACTCGGCGCCATCAAACGGCAGGCAATAATGACTGTCGGATTTCCAACCTTTTGGCGGCGCTGAAAAACGTGGATCCAGGGCTAAAACTCGCTCAATTTCGTCAATGGTCAAATTGGCCACCGCTCCCACACTGCGTTCGCACAGTGCCGAATACGACTCAATCTGTGGCGTGCCGTCAAAATAGTCGCGCAGCGTCTCCACATAAATCGACGCTGTTTGCCAAGCTCGAAGTAAGGTTGAAGAGTCCACCAGCGGATCTAACTTGATGTCATTTTCCTCTAACCACTGAGCAAATACTTGGGCTTGTTGGTGCACTTCCTGTGCGCCTTCGACGGTTAACGCAAAAGGCTGCAACGCGCTGGGCACGTTTGGCAGCTGCTCGTAAGCACCGTGACGAATTACCGCAAAGCACGGCATTAGGCAAGCTCCAGCGCATTGATCAGCTCGTAAGCGCGATCAAAATCAATCTTGCCGGTTAAGCGGTACACGTCCACATTGGCCAAGGCATCGCAGTAATGGGCTACCGAGTCGATCGCCTCTAAGTCTGCAAAGGCGCCTTGTCTGTCTTGATAAAACGGCCCCGGACGCTTACGAAGGCCTTCGATCACTTGGGCATTTTGAGCTAAGTCCACGCGTTCCAATTGAGTCGATTCTGTGCTGTCCAATGACCAATCCAGCATAATCAGTCGCGTTAGTTGACTGGATAATTGCACTCGATCAGTACCGTACTCGTCCTCCACTTGCACGTCGTATTTTTCTTCCAGCGTCCAAAGTTCACCTTGAGTCATTAGACGCAGTGCGCTTTGACGCGACTCAGGCAAGATATGACGCAAACGATTGGAATGCAGCAAGGTACCTGGGTTTACTCGAGGCAACTTGGCGACACCCACTGCATGCGCGCCGTGGTCCGTTTGTTTAAAGAGAATACGATCGTTGGTTAGAAATCGACGCTGGGGGTGCTCAAGGCAACGCAGCATGAGTGTCGATTTGCCGCCACCAGACCCTGCGGCAATTGCGGTGGCTTTGCCATTAACACAAAATGCCGACGCATGACCCAAAGTAAAGCCTTGTCGCAAGTAGTGATTTAAAAACTGGTTATTAATGAAATTCACCACCTGTGCCAAGTTGGACACACAAGGGCCGACTGCCACAGGATGGTTAGGCCGTTGTAAAAAGCTCATCGAGGTTTTGAATTTTTTAATCCATCGTCCGCCCTCCACATCAAGATAACCTTCTTTGCGGCCTTGTTTACCCGCTTCCCTGGGTACTTCCTGCCAAGCGAGTTCATTACCAACGTCTTCTTGCTCTATGGCATACACATCGAGCGCCACTGGCGCACTCTCGCTGTGGCCTGCGTTATGCGCTCTCCCGTAGCTGCGGTAATAGTCCGCTAAAGCCGCCAGTAGCATGGGTTCGTTCGAATGCACAGTAACGACCATATCGGCGAATTTGAGCCGTACGTTATGGTGACAATGGGTTAACCCTTCATCCACATGGGACACGTTTAGTATGTTTTTAATCATGCTGTTTCACCTCCTGCTGTTTCGACTCCTTTAGGTCACTAACTTGCCAGCCGACGGCATGCAGAACATAGTTCACATAGGCACTGGCGGCATCAATACCACAGCCTTCCAATGCGCCTTTAAAGCCACCAAAAGCCGACACTTCGAACACCACGGGACCTTGATCCGTTAACGCGATGTCGACCGTGGTGAAGCTTAAGTCGTAACAGGCTTGCGCTCTACGCCCCAGCTCAATCAATTCGGCGTCTGGCTCAAACAATTCGTAACGCCCACCGCTATTGATGGTGGTATTCCAAGAATCTTTATCTCCTACTCGCGCGTAAGTACAAAGATACTCACCGCCCACAAACACCATACCCAAATCTCGGCCATCCAATTTCACGGTTTGCTGAATATAATAAATCGATTGGTTTTGGCGGTATTTTTCTAACGCATCGCGCACGGCCTCGTCTGAATCTTCTTGCTGAAGAATCATCATGCCACGCGCCTTGGTTGAATATAACGGCTTCAAAATAGCCGAACCAAATTCTCGCACCGTAGCAAATGCTTGCTCTGCGTCTTCTGTTATACGGGTTTTTGGCATGGGAATATGGCCTTGCTGCAAGGCTAATGTGCCGCTTAAGCGATTAATCAAGTTGCCCACACTGTGAGTGGGACTAAACATTTTCACCCCTGAGCGCTCGGCATAAGACAGCAAGTGAATACGGTCTTCCGTCGCTGGAGAATAGACTTCACTGATCTTTTTGATGATCAAGCCATCTAGGGTCATTAAATCCAAATCGTGAAACATCAATTGATTCGTGTCTAAGCGCAGCTCTACTTGGCTCATATCGATCACCGCACGAAATCCCGTTTGCTCTTCCAGTCTATCTGCCAATACTTCGGTGGACCATTTTCCTGGGATGCCAACCACCCCGATTTTCGGCTTATTCAATGTAAAGCTCCTTTAACGGTAAAAGAAATGTCTTTTCTTGTTCGGGCGGCAATCTTGCCAAGCGCTCCAACACATAGCGCGCACGCAAATGCATGCGGGTAGCGAGCTTTTTATCAAAAATGAAACGGGTAGAAGTGGCAAATGAACGCGCCAAACCGGCCGCTAAACGCAGTTCAAAGGTATCATCTTGATGGCGTTTAGCAAAACGTCGACCAAATCGATAGATTTCAATGGCACTGTCCATCATGCGTTTGCGCGTCTCACCACTGAGGACTTGCAAGCGGTAAATAGAGACCATCAGCACCGACAAATCTTGTACATAGTCGAAATAGGAAGCGCGATGTAAATCAATGAAATAGACGCGCTTTTGCACTGGATCATAAATCAAATTATCGACATTAAAATCACCGTGGGTTAAGACCGAAAAGGGCGCGCGCCACCGTATTTCACGTTTGGCGACCGACTCAACTAACGCATCAAAACGGGGGCTTACGTAGCCACAAATGCGCTCCTCATTGGTGAAAAATTCTGGATGGACCTTACGACTGTCGTCAAGGCGTTTGGCTAATTGACGCATAAAATGGGCGCAACAGGGCTCGGAAGTCAGCGTACTTTTCCAAGTTTGATTGAGGGTTTTAAACAGGGCTTTTAAGGCATCCTGAGCGCCATCACGATGGCCGTCTTGCTGGACATCCAGCAGCAAGCTTTCTAGGGTTTTGCCAGGAATATGTTCAATTAAAATGGAGGCTTGCTCCCCCGTCACGCCTTGCTGAGATAACACACTCGGCGCTAAACGTGGGTCGACTTGGCGCCACTGATTGACACCCGCCACCTCTTCTTCGATCTTGGCCTGTTCGCCTTCTTTGTAAACGGCGAGTACCGATTGCCCAGCTTCGTCTTTATGAGTAATGGCCGCAATGGCACTGCCCGATCGAGTCAGGGCGAGACGTCTGACGTTTAAATCTTTTAAGTCATAGTTGAGGCTGGAGGCACTGTCGAGCAAATGAGGGTAGTTTTGCAATGTGGCGACCTGACCAAGATCCGCTTTAATCAGGGATTCCGCCACCGCGCCTAATTGCTCGATGAGGCGTTTTAAACTGACATTACTGACAATCGCGGCTCTCAGTTGATCATCGCTCAGCCCTTCTTTTGTCTGTAAGGTCTTGGCTTGTAAGGCATTATAATCCGCCAATAACTTGTGCGTACGACGCCCTAGTTTTATGCCTGTTCGGCGTTTATCGTTCGTCAAACCCACTTTTACCAGCTGCAAAGCGCGACTAATGCGTTTTATCAGCTTGCGACACTCTTGGCTGGCTGGGTGCTCATAAGGCGTGTCTAAGGTGCCCTCTCGCAGACAATCAAAACAATGCTGAGTCAACGCATCTAATGCCATCGCCAACGCCCGCATTGCACTGACCTGAGCGTGAAATACTGTGCTCGACTTGCGGCGCCCCAGTAAATACCCGGTCTCAATGTCGACCTTTTCCCGCAGTGTTTGCACATAACCTCGACGACTGCGAATACGCGGCAATAAAGCCACAGAGTGCGAGGTAAAAAACAACTGCACAAATTGACAATGCGTCTCGACTTCGTTTAGCAAAAAATATACATGCTCTTGAAGCGTCGATAACCTAGATGTTGCAGACATAACGTCCCTATTCCAATACTTTATTGACTACTATACAGAAACCACACAACAACGAAATGACAGTTCTATGACACACGGATGTCAAGCGCATGTCAAATTCCACGCCCCAATGACATTTGATATAGCCTTATCACGGTAATCTGGTATTTTGTTAACCTTACTGAGGTCACACAAAACGCCAGCATTATTTTTTAGGAGCAACACGTGAGAAAATGCATCGCAATCGATATGGACGAAACCATCTGTGACTACTTGAGATGAATATTGATGACACCATACAGCTCGCCTTACAGCATTTTCGAGCTGAGCAATATCAAGAGGCCAAGAGACTTCTTCACCGTGTCTATGAGCAAGCGCCTGAATATATTATCCCACAAATCTATCTCGCTCAGTTGGCAGTCTTAGAAGGTACGGGACACACGTGGATCGAAAGGCTTGAGGCTTTATTGCGCGAAAAACCTTACCTGCATGAGTCGTATCACATCTTAGGATTGTGCTATCAACAAAGCCGTTTGTTACCCCAAGCCTCCCACGCTTTTCATCAAGCGCTTGGGGCGTTTTTGTCTCAATCCTTTGTTTCGACGGCGGCCTATCCCCAGTCGATAAAAAAGGCCTCGGCGTTTGATCGCCCTCAAGCCGAATCCTTATTATGGAGCACTCTCGCCGAGCTAAAGCGGCAGGGGATTTACGCCTTTGCTACCGCTGGCACCTTACTCGGCCTTGAGCGTACTGGGCAATTATTAGATAACGACAAAGACATGGATATCGGTGTCGATTGGCTGCAACTGCCCAGCGTCATTGAGGCTTTAAAAAAATTAGGTTGGCAGGAAGTGTTGGGCTCTTATGGTTTGATCAACCCGCGCTGCTTTATACACCTAGCTTCTGGCATCACCATGGATGTGTGCGGGTATGGTACCGAGCTTCCTTCAGGTGAAACCATATCAGGACTTTGGATGGATCAGATTCCCTTTGATTGGAACCGCATCACGTACTTTCCCCCTATTCAGCTTAACGCCAAAATGTCTCCTGCTGGAGAAATATGGCATTTAACGGCACCCGATGCGTTTTTAGCCGCCCTTTATGGCGAACATTGGCGTATTCCTGATCCGTATTTCGACACCATAGTATCGGCCGCCAACTTACGGCATTTTTCTTGGCTCGCGCTGTGTTATGGCTACTCACGTCTTTACGGTGAATGGAACAAAGGCAACACACAAAAGGCGCTAAATATCCTTTCCACCTTACGACGACATAAAGCAGACGATCCGCTACTGGCTGGCATCGAGAAACACCTTCAGCCAACCCAGAAGGACCAGCCGCCAATCCAGAAAAGCCAGCCACGACGTGTGCTCGCATTAGGTTACTTCGACTTATTCCACCAAGGGCATCTCAACTACCTTAATTACGCCAAACAACAAGGGGATGTCCTTGTTGTGGGGGTTGCGCCCGATGCGTTTGGCAAGCAAAGCAAAGGCTACGCTCCGGTGATGTCTGAACAAGATCGCATGGCCATACTCAGCGCGCTATCGATTGTCGATGAAGTCCATTTGGTTGGCGCGCCCATGTCCCAAACCGACGCCGCCGCTCAATGGATAGCCTCGCTCAACATCAACGCCGTTATCTGTGGTGATGAATGGCAAGGCAGCGAACGTTGGAATGCGCTGAGTCAGCGATTAGAAAAAGACCAGATTGCTGTTTTATATGCTCCTCGTACGGCAGACATTTCCACAACAGATTTAAAAAATTACATTCTAAAAACGCTTAACGAGACACACGCTAAATAAGCGATGTCTTACTGTGAAAGTTGAGTTATGTGTTCAATTAGATAAGACGAATTGCAAAAAAATAAGCTGGTTAAATACCACTAAATAAGATGCCATCATATTATTTCATAGTGAAAAATAGCAAAACTACTGAACGTGATTGCATACACCCTTAGACAAATTGTCTACTCTATCGCTTTTCAAATAAAGTTAGATTAACCTAATAAAAAATACACCAATGCTAATTTCTCTTGCTTATTTTAAAAAGAATACTTAAGGATTTAATGCGATGTTCACTAAATTGACACCTATAAATAAAGAACAGCACGCTAACTTAAAAGTGAAAGCTATTGAAAATTTTGATTTTGCCAGCAAATTTCATATCGCGTCAGTAATGGTGCATGAGTTTGTTAAAGCAGCATCGGTATACCCGATTGTTTTTTTAGAAGACAAGTCTCAGGATGAATTTAAACCTGTTGCTTTACTTAGCCTAGATGAAGGCGAAAACCTGTTCATTGATGAAGATGGCAAATGGCAAGCGCCTTACGTTCCTGCGATCATTCGTCGCTACCCATTCGCACTTGCCAAAAACCCTGATCAAGACAGTTTTACTGTATGTGTTGACGAAGACAGCGAATACGTAGGCACAGAGGACGGCCAACCATTGTTCAATGATCAAGGCGAGCCAACGGAAGTTATTGAAAATGTAAAACGCTATTTAGGCGAACTACAACAAATGGAAGTGTTTACTAAAGCTTTTTGCCATTTTTTGGCTGAGAACAACTTGTTTACGCCACTAAATATGCGCGTTAGAGCCGCCGATCAGATCAAAAACGTCACGGGTTGCTACGTGATCAATGAAGAGCGTTTAAATAATCTTTCTGACAAAAAATTCCTTGAAATTAAAGAAAAACGTTATTTAGCACCACTCTACTCTCACCTTACTTCTCTTTCTCAAATTGAGCGTCTAGCCTTGCTCAAACAAGGTATAAGTGCTGTTGAAACGCCTCAACAAGCAGAAAGTAGCCTGCAATAAGCTAACGCCTCCTGTGTAACGTTCCTAGAAGCCGCCTCAAATGACTATTTGAGGCGGCTTCTGTTTATGAAGACTGAAGAAACCATCTACAAGCTAAGCCCTCTGCTGTATTTCACTTATAAAAACGTCTTTATTAATGAAGAAGCATTTAATCTTTCTAGTCACTCAATAACGCGGCGGCGCTGCCACAAACGGTCATGATAAAGAGAAACCATTTCAAATGGTTGGGGTTAGCTTTGATCGCCAGTTTAACCGCCAAGTAGGATCCGACTATGGTGCCGGAGGCGAGGATCAAGCCGGGGATCCAGAGAATTTGGTCGTTCCAAATAAACACCCCTAACGCCAAAGCAGTAAAACCCAGTGTGCAGACCATTTTTAACGCGTTAGTGCGAACAAGGTCGTAACGTAACGTGCCAGCTAGGGC
Organism: Marinomonas hwangdonensis; assembly: GCF_003721245.1. GTDB lineage: Bacteria > Pseudomonadota > Gammaproteobacteria > Pseudomonadales > Marinomonadaceae > Marinomonas > Marinomonas hwangdonensis. The sequence continues at coordinate 277,716 of NZ_RIZG01000003.1, forward strand.
GGCAATCAGGATAAAGCCCACGCCCGCTTGCACAAAGCCGCCGTAAACACCGGCAATAAATAAAGCGATCCAAGCACTGGGCTTTTCAGAGACTTTAAAGGGCACTGTCCCTTCTGGCGGTGCAATCATGGTGGGCCGGACAATCATGATGATCGTCATACCTATCATGGCACTCAGCAAAAGCGGTTTCAACCAAGCTTCAGGAGCGTAACTTGCGGCAAAAGCCCCAAAGACACCTCCAATCAAGGAAGGAATCATCACTGGAAGAATATCGGCATTGTCGAGCTTTTTAGCCTGTCGGAAACCAATCGTGGCCGATACATTCTGCAAGAAGACCCCAACTCTATTTGTTGCATTGGCGACATCAGCTGGCATTCCCATGACCATCAAAGCAGGCAGCGTTAGGTTGGAACCACCACCAGCAAGCGTATTAATAATACCCGCTAAAAAACCTGTACCGATCAAGAGTGTGACAGTAAACACGCTATAATCCATAGCCATATCCTTACATAAGCCCAATGACGAGCAATCAGAGAAAAAAGAGATCGATAAAAAGAAGACGAATAGTATGAGAAACCATATAAGCGAATAAAGTGTTAATGTACAAAAGCCAGTAAAACTAAGACAAAAGTCCCATAAGCAAGCTGAAAAATCTTTCAAGAAAGCTGCAACATACCTAGTAGGGAGAACATTGTGATTCTAACCGATGAGTTAACGACCCCGATTGGCGCCATGCGCGTCTGTGCCACAGAAGACGGTATTTGCCTGTTAGAATTTGCCGACAAGCCCCTCCTGGAAAACGAGCTGGTCGATTTACAACGCCGTCTTAATGCACCAATCATATCGGGCGAAAATGCCCATATAAAACAGCTTAAAATAGAGTTAACAGAATATTTTTCAGGCCACAGAAAAGCCTTTTCTGTAACGCTTCATACGTTGGGGACGGACTTTCAAAACGCGGTCTGGCAAGCGCTTGGTACGATTCCCTATGGCGAAACCGCCAGTTATCAAGAACAAGCCACTTGGCTCAATAACCCCAAAGCCGTTCGAGCGGTTGCTAGAGCCAATGGTATGAACCGAATTGCTATTGTCATTCCATGTCATCGAGTGATCGGTAAAGACGGCAGCTTAACCGGTTATGCCGGAGGACTAGAACGCAAACGCTGGCTACTAGATCATGAAAAAAAGCAGGCACTCTAACCGTCGTCAAATTGTCTGCCATCTTATGAATGCATCAAGGTTGTGTCGTGGGGGTGTAATTTCTAGGTGGCGCTATTGAAATACGCTCTTCACACGTTCATCTTGTAGGCTTTGGTCACTATTAGATGGAATCCAACATGTCGACAAACATTGTTGCTGTATACGGAACACTCCGTGAGGGGCTGGACAATCACGGCCTTATCGCCGAATGCAAACGCATTGGCTTAGGCTGGTTGACGGGATATCGCATGCACAATTTAGGCGACTATCCCGGTAGTGTTTACACTCACGATGATCGCTTTCGGATTCGGGTAGAATGGTACAAGATTTCTGACGACGTATTGGCGTCTTTGGACCAACTGGAAGGTTATGATCCAAAAACACCCGACAACTCACTCTATATTCGCAAGTCTGTTTTTTCGCCTTACGGCCGTGGTTGGGTCTACGTATACAATCAAACGCTGGATAAGGCACCTTACATGGAAGCTGGCGATTGGAAGCGCCACGCGCAAACCATCGCCAAGCTTCAAAACACCGTTAAGCACCAAGACGCACAATTGGCGTAGATAAGATTTGAGGTGTTTGAGTACCTTGTAATTGGTCGATATTCGCCACACTGGCTTGCACTTGATCGCCATCCGTTAACAAGCCGAAACGCACCACAAAGTGTTTAGCTTCGCCAGCAGCAATTGTCGGCACCAAACCTAACTCTCGCTGATAAGAGCGGTTATAAGCAAAGCTGGTGCCCGGCTCGATTCCCACGACATAACCTTGTTCCAGTGTGTCCGTATTTTTCCACACGGTAAGCACTGGCAAGGTACCGGTTTGATAACTGACTTCTATGCCACAACTCGCGTTGGCGTTATGTAACAAGGCATGAGAAAAGCCCTTCTCGTCACTGATAGGACGAATGTTAAACACCATTTCGTCAAAGTCTTTCGTTGGCGCTGGCATCTGATTCCAATCGCTCAAACCACCAGCGGCGTAGTCGTTAAAAGGCGATAGTTCCGCCATAGGAACGTGTAACTGCGCGCCATCTTCAAGAATCGGTTGGGCAAAGTTATTATGATAGATGGCTTGGTATTCACGCGGATAACTGCCTTTGTTGGTCAAGGTATCTTCAACCAATAAATAAGGTTCGTCTGGTGTTAGTGACAATACTGTTTGCAGTTCAAAGTTAGTGAACTTAAAACGCTTTTCATCGACTCGACCACGTAAAGTCACCCGATAAGGCGGCACCTGCTCGACCTCTAAAATCACCTCGTCGGCGGGTGTATTTTGAATACGACCATGCAATGTCAAAAACTCATCGCCATCTTGTCCTGGATGACCCGCCCATTGATAACCACAACGCACAATCATCTCGTTAAAACCATCTAACCAGCCCAAGCCACCAGACGCTTCTTGATTCACGAAACTAGGATGAACCACCTCTTTCACAGGAGAATCCCAACCAAAGCGCACACCATTTCTGACCACATCAAGCACCGCCATGCCTCGAGTCGGCACGACACGAACCACTGAGTCGCCGATGGTCAACGTAATCAAACGTGAACCGGTTTGCTTACCGCCCATCAAACAGGTTTGCTGAACATGAATAGGCACATCTTTCGGCAATCCCATTAACTCTGCGTTGAGTGACAAATCACCCACATCAATGTGTTGTTGATGACTAAGAAGAACAAGTTGAAACATAATTTAAACTCCTAAATTTGTGTCTATATTACCTGACTCAAAGCACGGACACGAGTAAGCCCGCAGCAGATTAGGGTCATTACACAACACTCAATAGATGCCTATAATGATATTAAAGACATTAACAAGAAGAACGATACAGTGTCATGAGGACATCAAAGACAAGGCATTGCGTACAAAAAGACACTTGCTACCAACGCGTGTTTAATACTACTGTCTTATAATTATCGTTTCTTAATGAATGTCGCCCGCTCACACAGATCAATTGAGGTTGTTATGAAGTCACCGTTGAGGATCCATCAACAAATTAATATGGGTTTAGCCGCCATTCTTTTGCTTGCGCTAGCCAGTATTTTTTTGGTCATTGAATTTAAAGTCAAACCCGACTTGACCGCTGAAAGACAGCGACAAATCTCCGTAAACCAGCAAGCGTTAAATGAATTACTCAGCGCCCAATTGGAAAAAATCCAACTCTTAACCAGTACACTCGCACTAGCCAGCACTCAGCTGCCAAAAGACGAGGCCTTATTCAAAAAGGTGTTTCCAGACATCATCAATAATCACGGTGACACCAGCATTGCGGGTGGTGGTATCTGGCCAGAACCTTCCGCCTTTACACAGGGTACGGAACGTAGAAGCTTTTTCTGGGGGCGTGATGGCGCTAAAATGAGTTACCTGGATGATTACAATGACCCTACTGGATCTGGTTACCATAATGAAGGCTGGTACACCGTCGGTAAAAGAAGCACAACGAAACTTTGTGCGTGGTCAGAAGCCTATATCGATCCTGTCACCGGCATTCCTATGGTGACCTGTACCATTCCAATGAAAACCAACAACCAGTTCACTGGCGTCGCGACCGTAGACATGATGCTGGATGGAGTAACAGAAACACTGGAGCAATATGGTGCAGAAAACCAAGGCTATGTCTTTGCGATCGATCAAACAGGTCAGGTATTAAGCTTTCCAAAAGAGGAAGTAAGCTTGGTGAAAAGCGATGGCAGCATGCTAACGTCGGCAGAATTAGGCGACCAGCTTTCTTGGTTACAGCCAGCATTAGGGAAAGTGACACAGGCAGGCAAAGTCGTCACGTTGGATCACGACGGAATTCTGGGCGGTGAAGCGTACGCCAGTCTTTTCCAACATCCTCAAACAGGCTGGACGGTGGGCTTAGTCGTGCCCAAAGCTCGTATGACGGAAATAGCGCAAAGCATGGGGCTTTTCCTTATGCTGGCGGTTGGCGCTTTACTGGTGATTGTTTTTGTCATCGCGGCACTCTTCTTCCGCGGTTTGTTGGGTAAAATTAATCAAACCACGAAACAAATCAATGAGCTCGCAGAAGGCGGCAGCACGAAAGCGCTGGACATTGAAAAATTAAATGAGTTGGGGGATTTGCGCCAAGCGGTGAATGCTTACGCGGACAAACTCAAAAATTTGCTGGAGCAAATCCACAAAGAATCCGCCAACTTAGTGGGTGATGCGGGTCGATTGAGTCAATTTAGTAACGACTTTTTACACAAAGCAACCAGCTTGAGTGATGAAAACACCACCCTAGCGGCGGCAACCGAAGAACTGGGTGCCACGTCGCGTGACGTGGCCATGTACGCCAACGAAACCAAAGAGACGGTGGAGCGCATTCACCAAGACGTTCGCAGCAGTGGTAAAGAAATGAATACCGTTATCGAAACCATGCGTTCGTTGACCAAAGCCATGACACAAGCGCAAACCAATATCCTTAAATTGGATGAGGACAGCCGCCGAGCAAACGGCATGTTGGGGGTGATTCGTGACATCGCTGAACAGACTAACCTCTTAGCCCTCAACGCCGCCATTGAAGCCGCGCGTGCTGGCGAAACAGGCCGCGGGTTCGCGGTGGTTGCCGACGAGGTCAGAAATTTGGCAGCTAAAAGTGAAAGCTCTGCGGTAGAAATCGAAGAAGTGCTTGGTCGCTTGCAAGTGGCTTCGAAAGAGTCGGTTAGTTCCATGGAGCTAGGCCAGAGTGAAACCGAGCGCGCGGTGACGACAGCCGAATCCACAGCGGCTCACCTACAGCAAGTGGTTGACGCTTTCTCACAAATTACCGATCAGGCCACTCAGATCTCCGTGGCCGCTGGCGAACAGCAAAAAGTCTCCCAAGACCTCAGCATGTTCGTGTCTCGACTGCAGGAACTGACTGGCAGTAATGCCACAGACTCCAGCGAGCTTAGTCGTATGAGCCAAGAAATAGACGCCATTGCAAAACGCCTAAACGCACTGAAATAAACGTTTAGCCGGCACGAAAAAGCCATGATGATTTCGGTCATCATGGCTTTTTTATGGCATCAAAAAAGCACTTACAGAAAACGCCAAAACCGCGCCACTAAACGATGGATTGGACGTCGATAGGGCGGCCTTAGCAGCGCAAGCACATTCCTACCTCGTTTATGTAAAACAGATTTGCTATGGGAAAAGCTTCGAAAGCCTTCCTCGGCGTGATACAGGCCCATGCCAGAAGGTCCTATGCCTCCAAAGGGCAAATCAGCTTGCGCGACCTGAATAAGCGTATGGTTAATCACCAAGCTGCCGCTGGCAATCCGTTCTTCACAGCGCCGTTGATCTTCTGTCTGCTGAGTAAATAAATACATGGCCAGAGGGCGTGGCCGCTGATGAATATAGGACAAGGCTTCTTCCATATCCGAATACAGCAAAATCGGTAACAAAGGGCCAAAGATTTCGTCCTGCATAACGCGTAAATCATCCGTTGGCTGATGCAACACATGCAAAGCCAATTTGCCATCGCGGTATGCCGGGCCCTGTGGCATGAGATTATCGCATTCAACTCCTTCAGCTCTGGCTTCCTCTAAATAGCCTTGCAAGCGGTCAAACTGACGGGAGTTAATTAAACTGGTGTAGTCTGAACTCAAGACGCCCTCAGGATAATAGTCGGCAAGCTCTTGCTTAATATAATCAACCAAGTCTTGTTTTTGATCTTGATGACAAAACACATAATCTGGCGCGACACAGGTTTGACCGGCGTTTAACAGCTTGCCAAACACCAGCTTTTTCGCGGTATCTTTTAAATCAGCAGACGGCGCCACCAGCAGCGGGGATTTCCCTCCTAACTCAAGCGTCACAGGCGTTAAGTTTTCCGCAGCATTGCGCATTACTATTCGCCCGACCGACGTGGACCCGGTGAATAACAGGTGATCAAAGGGTAACAAGCTAAACGCATTAGCAACGTCGGCATCCCCTTCGACCATTTCTAGCCAGTTTTCTCCTAACGAACGGTCTACTATATCCCGCAGTACTTTGTTGGTCTCAGGGCAATATTCCGACACCTTGAGCATCACACGATTGCCCGCTGCCAAAGCACCAATTAACGGCCCAAGGCAAAGCAGTACAGGGTAGTTCCAAGGCGAAATCATCCCAACTACGCCTTTAGGCTGGTATACCACCTTAGCACTCGCTGGTAAGGTACTGAGATGGACGCGGCGTTTGGATGGCCGCATCCATTGCTTAAGGTGTCGCTTGGCGTGTTTTATTTCTCCCATGGCGGGCACCAGCTCCAACAACCGAGACTCTTCCAACGCACGATGGCCAAAGTCTTTTTGCAACGCGGCAAGTAATGAGCGTTCAGAGTGCAACAAAGCTACCTCCAAACGCTTAAGACATTGTAAACGCTCTTCAAGCGTGGGCATGGTATGGCGTTGAGCCAAACTTTTCAGTCGCTCAAAAGCCTGATGCATTTCTTCATTTTGATAAGAAAGCGTGACCGCCATTTTTACCTCGCTATTGAATTTGATTCACGGTTTGAGTGTGGGTTGTCTACACTATTAAGTAATACAGACAACTAAGTAATACAGACAAGGTTTAACACTATCTAATAATAATCAGCGAATAACAACGATCTAGTAACTGCGATATTTTCAAGTAACGATAAACGCTAAGGAGCACATCATGGCGACTATTTTATGTTACGGCGATTCTCTGACTTGGGGCAGTATCCCCAACGGTGGACGCTACCCAGAGCACCTACGATGGCCTACCATACTTAATGCCCTATTGGGTCAACAACACCATGTGATTAATTTTGGTTTACCGGGTCGCACCACACTCTGGAACGACCCCTTCTTAGAAGGACGCAATGGCTTGTCGTATTTGCAAGCGGCCTTAGAAACGTTTGGCCCAGTCGACCTGCTCATTCTTATGTTAGGGACCAATGATTTGAAGCGACATTTTAATGTGGGCGCCTACGAGGCCTCGAAAGGTGTCGAAAAACTGATTGAAAAGTCAAGAATGCCAAATACTTACGATTTTGCACCGCCATCTGTATTGGTGATTGCGCCACCAAATATTTTATCCCCAACTGGCACGGTGGCGGAAAGCTTTACCGGCGCCATGGAAAAATCTCAGTCTTTTCACCAGTATTATCAAGATATTGCGATTCGCAACCAGTGCTTATTTCTTAATGCCGCTGGAGAAGTAGAACCCAGCACGCTAGACGGCGTTCACCTTGATTCTCAAGCCAACCAGCAACTGGCTAACGCGATACACGCCGTCATCGTGAATAACATCTAGATAACGCAATGTTTTATATGGCTTTTTTTTAATCAAAGACGATATGACTCGCCTTCTTAAAAAGCATGAAAAACACGCGACGTTAAAAAGACATAAAAATAACGCCTTTTTTGGCGTTTTAAGGTATTGACAAAGCCAGGCATAGTCAACGCTGAAAAGAAACTCAACACAATTTGTATAAAATACAGACGGGTAGTGCTAAATGGCCTTTTTTTTACGGGCAAATCTATGCTATAGAATTTTGCTACACATACTTATCCACAAGCAACTAACCCCATCAAGACCGCCGTCTTACCCGCACTCAATCCCACAAAAAGTCTCTAAAATCAGGTGTTTTTGCTCTGTATGCTCTTTTTGGTGGTTATTTGCCTCTCGTAATTGATACGTGATTGAGTATGATCATTTGACACGAGTAAAAGACAGAAGAGGAAAATACAATGAAAGTCAGCTTCATCGGACTGGGCACCATGGGTTACCCCATGGCGGGGCATGTCAGCAACGCTGGACACAGCGTGGTGGTCTACAATCGATCCACACACAAAGCGCAAAACTGGTGTGAAGAATACCAAGGCACGTTCGCAGCCACGCCAGCACTTGCCGCTCAGGAAGCGGACATTGTGTTAACGTGCGTGGGCAATGATGACGATTTACGTGCCGTTTATTTGGGGCCGGAGGGCGTATTCCAACAAGCCAAAGTGGGTACTCTTTTTATTGACCACACTACCGCCTCTGCCGAAGTGGCAAAAGAGCTGCATCAAGCCGCCCAAGAACGCGGCTTTGTCTTTATGGATGCACCGGTGTCAGGCGGTCAAGCGGGCGCGGTGAACGGGGTACTCACCGTCATGATAGGCGGCGATGTAAACGATCTCAACAAGGCGCAACCCATACTAAACAGCTACGCTAAAGCCACCACACTCATGGGCCCTGTCGGCAATGGACAACTAGCCAAAATGGTCAATCAAATTCTCATTGGCGGTGTGTTATCCGGCTTATCCGAGGGCATTCGTTTTGCACAAAAAGCCGGTTTAGACATACCAACACTGGTGGATACGTTAAAACATGGTGCCGCGGGTTCTTGGCAACTCGAAAACCGTGGCGCGACCATGGCGAAAAACGAGTTTAATTTTGGCTTCGCCATTGAATGGATGCATAAAGACCTAGGCCTTTGCTTAGCACAAGCCGAAAAAATGGGTTTAACATTGCCCCTCACCCAAGCGGTTGATCAAGACTACCAAGATTTAATGAATGAAGGACGAAGCCGTCAAGACACTTCGGTATTAATCAAAGCATTTGACAACAAAGCGAAAAGCTAGCGCTTGTTAATCGCAATATGCTGGAATGGTTAGAAATTTATTTCAACGGAAGAAAGACAATGGGCTTTAACCTTCCTATACTCTGGTACTTTATTCACATTGAAAAAATAGAACGAGTTGTGGGAGGCATTGCTTGGCTGAAGTCCATCAGGAAGATAATAAATTGTCTAAGTTATATGCCTTTGTCATCGCGTTAGTTTTGGTTGTTTTTTCAATAGCGGCTTGGTATGACGATGCACAACGTGACCGTCATTTTCAATCACGCCTTGATGACATACAGCTTATGCAGCAGGCTAAACAGCAACTATTACAACAAGAAGCCGAACGACAACTTGAAATAGCCGTTGACCTGATCGCGGTGGATCAGCAGTTACTGCAGTGGTTACGGCAGGCTGCTGAGCGCTATCAGCAACAAGGATCAGAGGCTGATCTTACCCCTATACGTCAGGCAATTTTGCCAATACTTAATGGTTACTGGCAAAAAATGACGCCCTATGGCGCCAGCCAATTGCATCTTCATTTAGCACCAGATGCGTTTACCTTACTCCGAGCACATCGTCCTGAACGCCATAGTGACAGCCTGATCAATATACGTCCGCTGATTATGCACAGCATCAACAATGCGGTTCGAGTAACAGGCACCGAGCTTGGCGTACACGGTCTAGGCTTACGCGCGGTGGTACCAGTGCTCAATAGCCAGAACGAAACCTTGGCGGTAATTGAACTCGGTTTTAACCTGCAAAACGTGTTTGCAACTAGGCAAGAATACATCGCCCTTCGTCGTTCATCGATAGACAGTCCCCCTGAAGATATTGCGCTATTAGTAAAACCGGACGTCACCTCTGCACTTCATAATGACGTAAAAGCGAATTGGTTACATACTGACTTTTGGAGTAGCCCCAGCCAAGATGACATGCTGCAATTTTGGTTGGATAATAAGTTGATACCCGAGCAAATCAATGAGCCGCAACAAATTACCCTTAGCTTCAACCAACAAACCTTTGCTGTGTCACTGCTGCCTTGGCCTGTTTGGGGCCAAAACACTCAACAAAACAGGCCATTAATTAGCGTAAGTTGGCACGATATCAGCCAGCAGCTGAGCGCTCAGCAACACGCAAATAAAATAACCTGGTCAATATGGGCTCTTTTGTGTTTAGTCACCTTAACCCTTGGTGTGTTGCTAGTCGCATTTTTACAACGTCAAGCAAGACGAGAGGTGTCGCAGCAGCAAACGTTATTGAAGCAGTCAGAACAAAAACTGTCAGCGCTGTATCAGCTATCGCCTTTGCCTATTTTGTTAAACCGTTTTAGCGACGGCGCTTTCGTGGAAGCTAACCCCGCGATGACAAAACTTACCGGTTACTCTATTGATGAAATACAGCAGTTAAGTTACAGAGATTTAACGCCTAAAAATTATGCTGAGGCGGAACAACAGCAACTTAAATCACTGACTGAAACGAGTCGATATGGACCCTACGTTAAACATTATAAGCACAAAAATGGCGAGTTAATTGATATAGAACTGAATGGCGTGTTGTTTAACGATGGTCAGGGCGAAAGCTATATTTGGACCATCATTCAAGACATCAGAGAAATTAAGCGCATAGAGAAACTAAAAGACGATTTTGTGTCAACGGTCAGCCATGAGCTTAGGACCCCCTTAACTTCTATTGCCGGCTCACTGAGTCTGTTACTAGGAGGAGTCGGTGGAGCACTGAACCCTAAAGCAGAAAGGCTATTAAGCATCGCGCACAAAAACAGCCAGCGCCTAAATATCTTGATTAACGATTTACTGGATATCAACAAGTTGATGGCCGGTAAAATGCGCTTTAATGAGACTTTGGTGTCTCTGCCAAACCTATTGCAAGAAGCAGTGGAGCAAAACCAACCTTATGCCAACCAAGATAACATTAAAATCACCTTGGTTAACGCACCACAAGTGCAATTATTGGTGGATGCGGCCCGAATTCATCAGGTGTTATCTAATTTTTTATCCAATGCAATTAAATTTTCCCCTGCAAACACGGAAGTGCGGCTCAGTACTGATGTCATTGACGATCGCGTGAGAATTTCGGTGCAAGATCAGGGAGCCGGTATCGCCACTTCTGACCAGCATCGGCTGTTTCAGCGCTTTTCGCAATTAGAGCAGCACACTTCTCAGGCAAAATCAGGCACTGGCTTAGGCTTGGCCATCAGTCGAGAAATTGTTTTGCGGTCTGGCGGCGAGGTCGGTGTGAACTCTGAACTTGGTCAAGGCGCCACTTTCTGGCTGGAGTTACCGATTTATCATGCGACCTCTCCAGCAGAAAGCCACTGACACTTTCTTGCACTAAAAACGGCCTTGCGCTAAAAACGGCATTCCCAATACCAAAATGGCTTGTTTGACTCGACACAGAGCCTGAACGAACGTACTGCACATTCTTATATTCAACTTTTTTACCGCCTCTTCGCCACTTTATTTTCACTTTTATTACGCAATCCCTTAAGAATAAAGACCTTTATTTTCAACACTTTAAAGTCCTAATTTTGGCTTTTTAAGATGTTGATATTCATTCCACGCATAGGACATATCATTATTTCGATTGGTCATTTAGACCGGCTTGAGTAATCTTCAAAGACGCTGTTTTTGAGAGCTGGGATTAATCCAGCTTGTCATCAATGGCGAAAGGGGGCTCAGGGATGAGGCAGAACAGCCCCATTCGAACTGGGAGTTTGAGTGGGGCTTGTTTCTAAATATCGTAAAGATAAGACCGTAAAGCCGCTCTTTACCTACCCAACAATAATCACAAAAGTAACGAACACCTTGATTCGACTTCCCGCGTGCTCAGCACGAGAATAATTATGTTAATGGAGAGTTAATAATGAAAACAGGGCTAGCTAAACTATCGCTTGCACTTATGGCCGCTGGCGCCATTGGAACATCCGCTCACGCCGCCACGACCTTGGTATATTGTTCAGAAGGAAGCCCAGAGGGCTTTAACCCTGCATTTTACACATCAGGCACCACCTTCGATGCAACGTCAAAAAACATGTTCAATCGCTTGGTCGAGTTTAAACTGGGCACAACAGAGACAGTGCCAGGTTTGGCTGAACGCTATGAAGTCTCCGCTGATGGCCTGGAATACACATTCCATTTACGCAAAGGCGTAAAGTTCCATTCCACTAAAGACTTCAAGCCAACGCGCGATTTTAATGCAGACGATGTGCTCTTCACTTTCAATCGTCAAGGTGACAAGAACCACCCATACCACACTGTGTCTAGCGGCTCTTATGAGTATTACAACGGCATGGGCATGAACACACTGATCAAAGAAATTGTCAAAGTTGACAACTACACCGTCAAGTTCGTGCTTAATCAGCCAGAAGCCCCTTTCATTGCTAACCTAGCTATGGATTTCGCATCGATCTTTTCTAAAGAGCAAGCCGACGCACTCATGAAAGCCGGCACGCCAGAAAAGCTGGACATTGATCCAGTTGGAACCGGTCCTTTCCAAAAAGTGCAATACCAAAAAGATTCTTTGATTCGCTACACCGCTTTCGAAGATTACTGGATGGGCAAAGCAAAAGTCGATCGTTTAGTCTTCTCCATTACGCCCGATGCGTCCGTTCGATACGCCAAACTGAAAGCGGGCGAATGTGACATCATGCCTTATCCAAATCCAGCGGATTTGAAACAAATGGAGGCGGATCCAAACATCAACTTGATGAGCCAAGAAGGCTTGAACGTGGGTTACTTGGCGTTTAACACACAGAAAAAACCTTTCAATGATGTTCGTGTCCGCCAAGCATTGAATATGGCCACTGACAAAAACGCCGTAATCGACGCTGTGTTCCAAGGCGCTGGTAAAGTGGCTAAAAATCCCATTCCACCGACTATGTGGTCTTATAACAAGGACACCGTAGACTACCCATTTGATCCAGTAAAAGCGAAAAAGCTTTTGGCTGAAGCGGGCTATCCGGACGGTTTCTCTACCAATATTTGGGCTATGCCAGTTCAGCGTCCGTACAATCCGAATGCGCGTCGTATGGCAGAGATTATTCAGGAAGACTGGTCTAAAGTGGGTGTAAAAGCCGAAATCGTTTCTTTCGAATGGGGCGAGTATTTAAACCGTTCTAAAAAAGGCGAGCATGAGACCTTATTGCTAGGTTGGACCGGTGATAATGGTGACCCAGATAACTTCCTATACGTGTTGCTTGGCTGTGACGGCGTTGGTGGTTCTAACCGCGCGCAATGGTGTAACGAAGAATTCAATAATTTATTGTTAAACGCCAAACAGACGTCTGATAAAGCCGAGCGTACTTCGATCTATGAAGAAGCGCAAACTGTCTTCAAACGCGAAGCACCATGGATCACGGTTGCTCACTCAGTGGTTTACGAGCCAATTCGTAAAGAAGTCAAAGGCTACAAGATTGATCCTTTAGGCGGTCATTACTTCTACAACGTCAGCAAATAAGCTGATCACAAGAAGTCTGTCCTTTGGACAACAAAACACCTACTTGCTGGGCCGTAAGTAGGTGTTTTACTGACCGAGCCCTCGCTCGATCAAATAACATCTCAAGAGAGCCAGTCCTTTATGTTCCAGTTTATTCTTCGTCGTTTAAGCCTCGTGATTCCGACTTTTCTTGGAATTACTTTGCTGACTTTTACCCTTATTCGCTTAATCCCCGGTGATCCTATTGAGGTCATGGCTGGCGAGCGCGGTGTGAGCGCCGAGCGCCATGCTGAGTTGAGTGCACAGCTCGGATTTGACCAACCTTTGTATGTACAATATTTTCGCTATGTGACCGGTGTCTTACAGGGTGACTTAGGCAATTCTCTGATCACCAAAGAACCGGTCATGAAAGAGTTTTTAACGCTCTTTCCGGCCACCATTGAACTGGCAACCTGCGCGGCGATCTTTGCCATCTTAATCGGTTTGCCAGCCGGTATTTTCGCTGCGGTTAAACGGGGGACCGTGATTGACCACTCAGTGATGACCTTCTCCCTCACTGGCTATTCGATGCCCATATTTTGGTGGGCGCTATTATTGATGTTGGTATTTTCCGTCAATTTGGGTTGGACTCCCGTCTCTGGGCGGATCGATGTGGTCTATTGGATCGATGATGTGACCGGCTTTATGCTAATTGATTCGTTACTGTCTGATGAGGAAGGCGCCTTTACCTCTGCTGTTTCTCATTTGATTTTACCTAGTATCGTACTGGGAACCATTCCTATGGCGGTGATTGCCCGTATGACACGCTCCTCCATGTTGGAAGTATTAAGCGAAGATTATATTCGAACCGCTCGTGCGAAAGGTATTGCCCCTTGGCGCGTCATCGTAATTCACGCTCTACGTAACGCTTTGATTCCCGTCATTACCGTGATTGGTCTGCAAGTCGGGATTCTATTATCGGGTGCAATCCTGACCGAAACCGTCTTTGCTTGGCCGGGCATTGGTAAATGGCTGATCGAATCTATTGGACGCCGTGATTATCCCGTTGTACAAGGCGGTATCTTGATCGTCGCATGTATCATCATTGTCGTGAATCTCTTGGTAGATATCACTTACGGCATTGTTAACCCACGAATTCGACACAGCCGATAAGGAGGCGTTTATGACAACATCTACAACAACGTCCACGACAAATACCCCATCGATCGCGCCCGTGCCAATGACACCCGCGCAAGAGTTCTGGCATTACTTCAGTAGCAACAAAGGTGCCGTTGCTGGTCTGGTGGTTATCTTCATCATTTGCTTTATGGCCGTATTTGCCAACTGGGTAGCTCCTCATTCACCCTCTGACCAATACCGCGATGCGCTGTTGTTGCCACCCGCTTGGTTAGAAGGCGGCAACTGGTCTTTTGTACTGGGAACCGATGATGTGGGCCGAGATATCTTATCTCGTTTGATTTATGGTTCGCGCCTTTCGATTGCCGTGGGTATCGTCGCCGTCACTGCGTCTTTGATCATGGGGATTTTACTGGGTCTTGTAGCAGGCTATTTCAGAGGCATGATAGACACAGCAATTATGCGTATCGTCGATATCATGTTGGCGATGCCAAGTTTGTTGTTAGCGATTGCCATTGTAGCGATTTTAGGGCCCAGCATTGTGAATGCGGCGTTGGCCATTTCCATTGTTTCCCTGCCACATTATGTGCGCTTGACCCGTGCGGCGACTATGGCGGAAATGTCTCGGGATTATGTCACCTCATCTAAGGTAATTGGTGCGGGGCCATTGCGTTTGATGTTTGTGTGCATTTTGCCAAACTGCTTGGCACCGTTAATCGTGCAAGCAACGTTAGGCTTTTCCAGTGCCATCCTAGATATGGCAGCCCTTGGCTTTCTTGGCCTTGGCGCACAGCCACCGACCCCAGAATGGGGTTCTATGTTGGCTGACGCCTTGCAGTTCGTGCAACGTGCTTGGTGGGTGGTTACTTTCCCCGGTTTGATGATTTTGATCACAGTACTGGCGTTTAACCTCATGGGTGATGGCTTGCGTGATGCCCTTGATCCCAAGTTGAAACAGTAAGAGAGGTTGTTATGTCACTGTTACAGTTGGAAAATTTAAGCGTTACCTTCGGCAATTTTCGCGCCGTAGATAACATTAGTTACAAGGTCGAAGAAGGGGAAGTTCTCGGCATCGTTGGGGAATCTGGCTCAGGCAAGAGTGTGAGTTCATTGTCTATCATGGGCTTGATCGATTTCCCAGGTAAAGTGAGCGCAGATAAGTTGACCTTTGACGGTCAGGATTTACAGGCTATGCCAGAAAAGCAACGTCGTAAGCTGACTGGCTCTGACATTGCGATGATCTTCCAAGATCCGATGACCAGCCTTAACCCCTGTTTCACAGTGGGTTACCAGATCATTGAAGCGTTAAAGACGCATCAAGGCGGCAGCAAGAAAGAACTGAAAGCGCGCGCTATTGAGCTATTAACACAAGTCGGTATTCCAGCGCCAGAATCCCGTTTGGATAATTACCCTCATCAGCTTTCAGGCGGCATGAGCCAGCGTGTGATGATTGCCATGTCCATTGCCTGTGATCCACGCTTATTGATCGCAGACGAGCCGACAACCGCGTTAGACGTGACCATTCAAGCACAGATCATTGATCTATTGATCGAGTTACAACGCAAGAAGCAAATGGGCTTAGTATTGATCACGCACGATTTAGCCTTAGTCGCCGAAGTCGCTCATCGCGTTATCGTTATGTACGCGGGTCAAATCGTGGAATCTGGCCCAGCGTCAGAAGTTTTCAGTACACCAAAACATCCATACACGCAGGCATTACTGGCCTCTTTGCCAGAATCCGCTGCCGGCAAAGCACGTCTTGAAGCGTTACCAGGTGTGGTTCCAGGCCAATACGATCGTCCTCTAGGCTGCTTGCTAAGCCCACGCTGCCCTTATGCGACAGATCATTGTCGTCAGGTTGAACCTGCGAACCAAGGCGATCTTGATCGCCAAGTCAAATGCCATACGCCATTGGACAGCGAAGGGAGACCAACCGCATGAACCAATCCAACAATTCATTCGACAATGCATCAGATAAGAAATTAATTTTAAAGGCTGAAAACCTCAAGCAGCATTATCACGTTAGACAGGGTTTTTTCAAGCCTGATGCCGTAGTGAAAGCCGTTGATGGTATTAGTTTCAACCTTGAAAAAGGCAAAACCCTTGCAGTCGTCGGCGAATCCGGTTGTGGTAAATCCACGCTTGGTCGAATGCTGACCATGATTGAAACACCAACAGGGGGCAGTTTGGCTCACCTAGGTGAAGACTTACTAACCTTGAGTTCAGACGCTCAGGCGAAGCTGCGCCAGAAAATCCAAATCATCTTCCAAAATCCTTATGGTTCACTGAATCCTCGCAAGAAGATCGGCGCTATTTTGGAAGAACCTTTGGTGATCAACACCAAGCTGTCTAAAGCAGAACGCAAAGAAAAATCCCTAGCGATCATGGCGAAAGTAGGCTTGAAAGCAGAGCATTATGAACGTTATCCGCACATGTTTTCTGGTGGCCAACGTCAGCGTATTGCTATCGCTCGTGGTTTGATGCTTGACCCAAATGTCATCGTGGCCGATGAACCCGTGTCTGCCTTGGACGTGTCCGTTCAGGCACAAGTATTGAACCTAATGATGGATTTGCAGCAAGAGTTTGGCTTGAGCTATGTGTTCATCTCTCACGATTTGTCTGTGGTGGAACACATCGCTGACGACGTGATGGTGATGTATCTAGGCAAAGTGGTAGAACAAGGAACTCGCGAACAGTTATTCGAGAACCCGAAACACCCTTACACCTTGGCTTTGCTGTCTAGTACACCGCAGCTTTCTCCGGATAAACGTCGTGTGCGAATTAAACTGCAGGGCGAATTACCCTCACCACTCAATCCGCCTTCTGGCTGTGCATTCCATGGACGTTGCAGTTATGCCAACGAACGCTGCAAAAGTGAGACACCCGTTTTGAGACTCGATGAAAACACAACGCAGGAAAAAGACCATCTCATTGCTTGCCATGCGGTGGAAGAAAAGCGCATTGATATCATTTCACAGGGGGCCGCCTAACAGGCAATCTCTCTTAGAAAGAAGATAGCTGCATATTGAGTTGATTAACGCCCGCAAGGGCGTTTTTTTATCTTTTTTTAAAAGGCGGCTTGTCCAGTTTGTTTAACAGTGTCATGTCGATAAATAAAGTGGTAAAAATAGTCATTCATACTTTTACATTCAGAATAAGGAATGCCTTTCATGCTCTCCATGTCGTCTAAAAAAATAGCCGGTTATCTCGTCGGCGTGTCCCTAGCTTTATCCAGTGTTGCCTTGCATGCCGAAGACAAGGTCTATCGGTTAAAACTGGCTGAAACATGGGGTGCTAATACCCCTATTCTTGGGGATGCACCTAAAAACATGGCGAAATTAGCCGAACAAATGTCGAACGGTCGTCTACAAATTCGCATCGATTCCGCCAACAAACATAAGGCGCCTCTTGGGGTCTTTGATCTTGTGAAATCAGGTCAATACGATCTTGGCCATTCCAGCTCTTACTATTGGAAAGGTAAGGTACCCAACACCTTGTACTTTTCTTCAATGCCGTTTGGCATGATGGCGACCGAACAATACGCTTGGTTCTACCAAGGCGGTGGCCTAGAATTGATGCAACAAGTGTATGAGCCACATAACTTGCTGTCATTCCCTGGCGGTAACTCCGATATCCAAATGGGTGGATGGTTTAAAAATGAAATACGCTCTGTTGAAGACCTACAAGGGCTGAAAATGCGCATCCCAGGATTTGCTGGTGAGATTTTTGCTAAAGTCGGCGCAACCCCAACTAACATTCCGCCAAGTGAATTGTTTATGTCTTTGGAGCGTGGGACCATTGACGCGCTTGAATGGGTTGGACCAGCCTTTGACCTACGCATGGGGTTCCACAAAATAGCCCCTTATTACTACACAGCGTGGCATGAGCCAGGTTCAGAGACTCAGTTTCTTGTTAACAAAAAAGTGTGGGATGACTTACCGGCAGACTTGCAAGTCATTTTAGAAACAGCGTTCAGAGTGGCAGCATTTGATATGTACAATCAAGCCATTCATGAAAACGCGCAAAGTTGGGCGAAAATGAAAGCTGAGTTTCCGACGATTCAAGTACGCGATTTTCCACCCGCGGTGCTTGACGCTATGAAAAAAGCCAACCAAGAGCTACTTCAAGAACAAGCGCAGCAAGACCCATTAGCCAAAACGATACTCGATTCACAAGCCGAGTATTTAAGTGCAGTTCGCCAATGGACAGACATCTCATTGAGAGCGTACTTAGATACTCGTGAATAAATTGTTTCCTCTCCTGCACTAATGCCACACTCCCTCACGACCATCGTCGCTGGGGGAGTGCTTAAGGCACATCTTACTCAACCCACTCGCCAAAATTGTTTTAAACAAAACTGTTTACTATATCAATAATTGATGAACTTATCTAAAAAATGGATGACAAAGTCATATCACCACGCATTACACTTAAAAGGCACTGTACCAGCGGCTAATGTGTTAGCGAGCTGGCTTATAAAAATAATGAATGTATTGGTGTGTCGTTATGAGATTTGATTTTTCTGTCTACGATCTTCAAGCCGTCGATGCTTCTACGCAAACGCTTGCGAGTATCTTATTCAATAAGGGATTTGGTGAGTATCATTTTACGGAAAAAACACGTCAACAGAAGCAGTCAACGCTTAAATTTAAGGCGTTCGGAGGGCTTTCTATTGTGGAATACGGGGTCGGAATCGCGTCCTATGTGAGCATGTCAAATGCCGACCTTGGGTATCAGTTGCACGTAGTTTTAACCGGACACAGCACTGAGCAGTGCCATAACAGTGGACGCATGCTCAGAGCAGGCGATTCTATGATGATCATGCCGAAAGAACAGATGATATCGTATGATTCGACGGATTGTAAAAAGCTGATTGTGACTATCCCGACGGAGTTTTTGCATCAAACAGTGCGTGAATTTGGGTATTTTTGCGCGACTGAACAGATTCACTTTGCCCCAGTAGTCAGCCGTTTCCCTATGGCTGGGCCCTTATTTAATTTGCTTAATGACATGCTACAGCAAGATAAATCCGCACTGGGTGAACGTGCCTTGGTGTATTACTGTAAGCTACTAAGCGGCGCTATTCTTAATGTATTTCATAACACGGTTGTTCCAGGCTCCCTTTCAGCCGAGTCCTTGCATCGCCATATCACGCGTATTCGTCATTATGTTTTAGACAATATTACGACCGATATCACCATCGAAGAATTAGCCCATCTATGCCAAATTAGCCGAAAGTCTCTCTATAATCTATTTGAGCGTGAAACAGGGCTAACACCGTCCACTTATGTTCGCCGCTTGAAACTGGAAAGCGCCCATGCGGAATTGAAAAACAATGAGCGTATTAAAAATGTCACGCAAGTGGCTCTTAAATATGGTTTTACGAATTTAGGACGATTTTCGGCGCAATATCGCGAACAAATCGGCGAGCTGCCCTCGCAAACGTTACGCGACTTTTCCTACTGATTAGACATTAAAAAAAACAGACTGAGCAAAAGGGGGAAGCCCAGTCTGTTCTTGTTAGTACTCTTTCTTAGAACTTGTACATCGCCATGACTTCCACTTGCTGTCCAGCTGGGCGTGTTGCTATGTTGCCGCTAGGTGCACCGTTCGTCGCTGCATTCTGATCACGTAGCTCTAGACCCAGCTCTAATCCTGGCAAATACGTGTAAATTACGTTCGCTGTGGTAATTTTAAGTGTGTCGTCCGCAAGACTTGATGCGTCTGCCGTGACTTGTCCGTAGCGCAAATTGACGCGTAGCGTATCGCTCAGCTTATGACCGACACCCGCGGAAAAGCCACTGACGGTTAAAAGTTCGCCATTGCCGTTTAGTTCAGAAGCGCCCGCGGTGCCTGCCGCGCCATTATAGCCCCAACCCGCGTATATCGCGGCGCCTTTACCAGAGAAGCCGCTTAACGAAAGGCTAGTATCACCTAATTTAAGCTTGGCCGCCAAAGACAGTGCGGCTCCAAATTTGCTGTCACTGTCGGTCGTGCTTGACGGTGTCATATCAACATCACGCCCTGTCATGGCTATATTAAAGGCGTGACCTTCTGCCGTGCGGTGGGTATATGCGGCCACTAAATCAGGATGACTGGCGCGGTTATAGAGCGGGTCTTGCAAGGTCAAACGCAATCCGTCTTTTGCATAATGCACAACAAGGTCTGGACGAACAACCGCCCCATTTCCAGAAACCGTACCTATGCCTGTCCCGTAGAAGTTAATCATTTCGGTATCAAAAGGCGCATTGGCAAAAAATTGTCCCGTCCAAGTTTGGCCTACTGTAAGGTTATCAACGGATAATGTTGCGTGGCGCAAACGAAATACAGACGATGTCCCTCTAAAGTCCCCTTCGATAAAGCCTTTTAGGCTGTGGTCACCTTCTTTACGACTCGTGGTGACGTTTAAACGCGATTGACTGGCACTGCCTTCAAACGTGCTGTCACTCTTATCAGGCGAATTAAACACGCCTTCAGCCTTAACATAACCGCCTATACTGAATTGAGTGCCATTAAACTCCCCTAAATCCAGTGCAAAGCCTTGCGATGACATACCCGCAACCATAACAGCTAGCGCAATTTTGTTTTTCATTAGCATCTTGATACCACCCTGTTGATGAATCGTTATATTTATAATTAGGGGATCAATATCGCAAAGGGGCACTAGGGAGGATATCCACATTGTGTAATCTTTGTACATAATGTGAAAAAGCCGCCACATCGTAAAAATGTTAGCGGCTTTTAAGGGAGCCAAGCGGGCAAATTAAGCGTCGGTTTTAGGACGGAATTGTATCTGTAGCCCCATTAGAAAATTACGCAAGATTTGGTCTTTGCATTCACAGTAATGGCGGTTGTCTGGCTTACGAAAGAAAGAGCTGAGCTCATGCTTGCTGAGGTTAAACTCAGCCAATGACATTATGTCTAAAATTTCTTCGGCTTGAAGATTCAAGGCAATGCGCAGTTTCATAAAGATGGCGTTGTTCGTTAAACGCTTTTCTGGCTCAGGTTGTGGGCCTTCACGCTTGCCACGTTTGGCATTGATAAAACCGTTTAGAAACGTCGCCATTTCTATGTCTGTCATTTCAATATAGCCGGCATCGTCTTCTTTTTTTAGCCAACTGTTCACTTGCTCTTGAGTGGCTACGCCATCAGCAGCGGCAAAAATAGCCATGACAGACTGATCTTTCAAATCAAAGGTGTAACGCAGGCGGCGTAATATGTCGTTATTGTTCAAAATAAGTTCCTAATATCGAATCGCGCCGATTGATAAAGGGCACGCTTTGTTCGTTCGTATTAACGATCCGGTAGACCGTTCAGAGGTTGTGTGCTTAGCCGTTAAACAGCTACTTTTTCTTTGGTTGACGCCCATGATAAATGGCATAGCCTTTGTCTCGATACAAACGAGTATGAGAGCCCAACGCCGCGTCTAGAATCGGTGGGTAACGCAAGAAATCGTTGGCCACCACAAACAGCTCACCATTCAACGTCAGGTGTTGTTTTACCGTCATAAAGAAACTTTCAGCAATGCTGTAATCGGTATTGATACCCGTATGGAAGGGCGGGTTCGTCACCACATAATTGAAGCGACCTTTTACTTGATCTAAGCCATTAGAAGCAACCATAGTGACCGCATCACCCACTTGGTTTGCTGTAAAGGTTAATTCCGTGGCTTTTAAGGCCAACACGCTGTCGTCTAATGCAGTGATACGTGCACCGGTTTTATTATGCAGCCAAAGCGCAATAATGCCGTCGCCACAACCAAAGTCGAGAATTCGTGCGCTGGCAACGTCACTCATAAAGCGATGTTGGTTGAGCTGGTTTAATAAGATCTCTGTGCCTTTGTCTAATTTTCCATGACCAAACACGCCCGGCAGACTGCACAAGGTTAGGCTCTGCCCAGCAACGTCTTGCTTCCATGTAATAATCCAATCAGCGAGCACAAATGGCTTTGCAGGACGGCGCTTGTAGCCGTTGTAAAGCAAACAATGCTTTGCCCCATCTACCTTGCCCACGTCATCTAATCCACCCTCTAAGCGCTTCATAGAGGATTTAACGCCGCTTTTATTATCGCCTACCAGCCAAACTCGACCACCTTCTTTTAATAACGGCAAGGTGGCGGCAAGTAAATAGTCCAGTAGCTCTTTGGCTTTAGGTTGGTACACCACGATATGGTCAAAATCACGGCCATTTTCGAGCGCCCACTGGGCGTCCAAAAACAGTTTTTCCTCTGTAAAACCAACCCGTAACAAGCTGTCATAGATCGTTTTAGATTGGCACCAAGCATACACATCCGCTTGTCGGCTCAAATCCAGAGGATACGTGTCTTCTGGATTGGCGAATAAGATTTTTCCCGTCAACTCGGTGTTGTTGCGCACCAAAAGTTGGCTTGTCGAATTAAGATTCATAAGTAACAGATAGCTCTTTTATAGAAAGGGTGGTCACTGGCGCCAATAAAACATTGAGACGCTCAGTAGAAAGTTCAGGTTGTACTCTAGGGTAACGCGGTGCTCGTCGGTCATTCAACAAAGGCGCCGCCCAGCCTTTGGTTAAAGTAAGAAAATCCTGAGTAAAAGCGTCTCCGTGCTCTAAACAGCCAGACAAAATCACATCCAAGTAACTCAAGGCAATAGGGCATTCATGATGAGGCTCTGTCACCTCATCCGTATGATAAACCCAGTAGATGCCTTCCGGCAGGCTGTCGTCATGATAGGGGGTTAATTGCGCTGAGGTTATTACTGCGCGCTGATAGCCACGCTCTCGTTCATCAAACAGCGGAAACTGGTCATGAGGCACTTCAACCAAGACGCCATTGCAGGCTTTCTCAGCAGCAGGAATCACAGCAACTGAGCTCATACCAAATTCGGTAGACATAACAGACCAATGGCGCTCAAAGCCTTGCAGTTTGACAGGCCAAACGCGGCCTGTTTCTCCTGTCTTAGCGCGACTTTCACCATTAATCAGACTGCCGTAGCCTAAAATAAAGTGCCTATCTAACGAGCTCATTATCCTCTCCCAATCAAACTCAAACACAGTACGATATTCTCAAGCACGCATGATAGCCTTTGCCTCTAGGCAGTACTAGCGTAAGACGCTATTGACTGACAACACACTGAAAAGAGCTCGCTTGACGCAAATCTCCCTGTTGGTATTGCGCATAAGCGGGGTATGGACATAAAGGTCGCGTTATACCTGCCATTCGAGCGGTGATTTCGGGGTTATCCGCTCGGGTTGCCGCGACAACCTCTTGCGGTGCTTGGTTGCTTTCTACCCACGACACTAACGGTTGCAAGAGATTAAAACGATCGGCCGAAGGCCCACCTTCACCGTGAGGCATACCGGGGACTCGATACAAACGAACAAACTCATGAGTGCGCCCCACTAGACCAAAATCCAAAAAGTCATACCAACGCACTGTGTCTTTTACTGAAAACACAGGGTCGCTGTTACCGTGAAAAAGGATCATTTTTCCTCCTGCGGCTTTAAACTCAGTCAATGTAGGCTTTATCGCACCGGGCGGCGTCATGAGTGCCATGGCGGAGGTTTTGAATTGTTGGTTTGTGGCGTAAATTTTAGGCGCGTCTTTGTCAAAATCAAAGGTAAACAAATAATGCTCCAGCGCATAGATATCACCGGGGACACGGCTCGGTGGGGTGGAAAAAAGATGAGCCAGAGCCGCCGCCCCAACTACCGCCCCCATTGGCTGATTGTCTAAACCAGACAAGGTGCTTTCCACTTTCCACGTACGCCAATTATCAGAACGCATACCTGTATCGTAGACCCAACTAGAATATAACGACTGATTTTGTGAATTATGTGGCCCTCTTTGCATTCTGATTAAAGCGGCCACCGTATTGAGTGGCAAACAGTCGCGGTCGAAACGACTTTTACACACCAAGGCCGTCGGTTGAAACTTTTTCTGACAGGGCTCAACCGCAAAAATCATATCGTCACTGATGCCATCTAGCGCGTCACACTCATCCAACAATCTTTTTGTAAAAATCATAAGATCACGCTTTGATAAAGCCTGCTGAATCTTATCATCCACACGACGTAACGCTTGCACATCCCAAGCATGCTGTAGTGCCGCTTTTGGAGAGTTAAAACCAGGGTATCCAATTAATAAACCGTCAAACATCTCAGGAAAACGCGATGCAGCCACCATCGCCATACGCCCACCATGAGATTGACCAAGACCGTACGCATAACGAATAGGAGCCTGGTAGTAGCTTTCAACTAAGGCTCGTGCAATCGGGTTTAACGCTTGCATGGTCGCGTAACCATAATACCGGCGTGCTTCCGGATCATGACCAAAGCCTGCAAACCCAGCCAAGCCGTCCTCTGGATATTGAGTGGCATCATGACCTCCATTGCTAGAGACAACGGCAAAACCTTGATTAATAGCAAACTGACGGCTTGTGAGACCTGTCAACTTGCCAATAGCTGGCGAGACTTCACCGCCATAGCCACTGTTAAATTGATAAGCAAAACGCCCTTGCCAATACTGTGGCAACCTAAGCTCAAAGCGAACCGCGTAGCGCTTCCCGTCTACTCCCATGCGCTGAGCCATGACACCTGACACCAAGCAAAAAGACGCTGTTACGTCTTTGCTCGGCGCGTGCAAACGCGCCTCAATCATCACATTATCTGGTGCCTGTGTGGCAAGTGCCTCACAACGAAGCGCATCAGCGTAGGCCAGCGAACTGCTACAGAAAAACAGGGTTAACAGCGAGAAACATAAGGTCGAGAAGGCTTTCATTCATATCATCCAGTTTGAATGTAGACGCTTAGTCATAACGACTCTTTCGTCTAATTTGATAAATCACTTAACAAGGTATTGAGTTTAGTCAGCTAAACCGTAAAAAACATAGTGACTGTAAAACAGTCTGACTGATAAGTAGGCAAAATACCCAATAATCACACAAATAAAAAGCAGGCGTTAAAAACGAAGAAAAGAGAAATAAAGAAAAAACGGGCAGAAAGCCCGTTTTGTAAGACAGAATCTAATGAGCTGAAAACACCAACAAGTTGGGAGACACCTCATTAAAATCCAACGCCATGGTCACACTAAGGGCCGTCACGGTAATGATAGAAAAGAAAAACACTTGTCGTGCCCAGCCGTTCACATCAATCCCTGGACGATAACCTCGTAATGCCATTGCCAGCCACCAAAGACTGGTTGCTAACGCCACCACCATAAACCCGATGCCAACATACCCTGCCAAAGGCAGAAGAGAGGCAACCACCGCAAATGCGGCAATATGTAATATGATATGACGCTTCGCTTTCGCAATACCTTGCGACACCGGCAAGACAGGAATACCTGCCGCTTCGTAGTCTTTGTAACGAAATATCGCAATAGCGTAAGAGTGAGGCATTTGCCAAATACAAAACATAGCCAGCAGTATAGCCGCACCAGCGTCAAACTGACCCGCTGCAGCACAGTAGCCTACCACTGGTGGAACAGCGCCAGACAAACTACCAACAAAGGTTCCATAAACGGATTTGCGCTTAAAGTACAAGGTGTACAAACCAACGTATACAACATAACCGAACACAGCAAACGCAACGGCTACCCAGTTTGTAAAATACGCCAGCAAAGCAAAGCCCACTACGCCCAACACAACACCATGAAAAAATGCCGCCTTTCCTGACATTTCACCATTTACAGTCACTCGGTTACGAGTACGTTGCATTTTTGCGTCTATGTCTCTATCAACATAGTTGTTAATAGCACAACCCGAAGCAACCACTAACGACAAGCCAATGACGGTCGCTAGCATTAGAATCCAATCAATTTCGCCACGGGAGGCTAAAAGAAAGCCCCCCGCAACAGAAATGAGGTTGCCCATAATGATGCCAGGCTTAGTTACCTGAAGGTATCGCTTAAACATCGCTATAGGCTCCCATTAGATGTGCATGACTTACTATTAGAGAAGTCCGCATAATCATCAGATTATACTGCTTACATCATCATTGCGTTGGAAGCGTAGATTATCCATACAGATAAACCAACCACCATCACAATAACCACGGCAGAGAAGATAAATGAATAAGTGTCCAGTTTACCTTGCTGAGAAAAGTTCAAGTGAAGGAAATACTTCAAATGCACAAAAATCTGAACAATAGCAAACAATACAATTGTTATGTATGTTGGGCCCTTATCAAATGCTTCAGTCATCACCATCCAGAATGGGATACCCGTCAGAATCACTGACCAGATAAATCCCACTAAGTACGATTTAACACTACCGTGTGAATGCGCTTCAGAAGAATGATCGCTCATTAGATCGCCCCCATCAGATAAACAACGGTGAAAACACAGATCCAGATAATATCCAAAAAGTGCCAGAATAGACTTAAACAGCCTAAGCGAGTTAATACTCTGCCTGTCAGTCCCGTTTTGATAATTTCAATTACCAAGACGATCATCCAGAACAAACCTGCCGTAACGTGCAATCCATGTAACCCAACAAGGGTAAAGAAAGCTGACAAGAATGCACTTGTTTGTGGCCCATTACCTGCAGAAATCAGGTGATGAAACTCATAAATCTCTAGCGCAATAAACACCGCACCAAAAATAAATGTTGCCGCCAACCACAGCAGTGTATTGGCTTGCTGCTTCTTATGAGCACTGATCATGGCAAAGCCGAATGTGATACTTGAGATAAGTAACGCAGACGTTCCCACCAAAATCAGACTCAAAGTAGGCTCAAACACTTCTTTGGCTGTCACCCCACCAGCTGAGTTCATAAAGAGCACAGCGTAGGTAGCGAAGACTGATGCGAATAGCAAACAGTCTGTCATCAGATATAACCAGAACCCAAATATGGTGTCCTTACCTGTATCGTGATGCTCTTCGTGCTCTGCGTGAGCGTCATGTGTATTCATATGTGTTGTGCTCATGATTACCCCTTAGCCACGTTGTCTAGGTGAGCATTCTCGATGCGCGCCACTTCGTCTGGTTGTACATAATAATCCACATCACTCGTGTAAGCGCGCGCGATGAAAGATCCCACCATACCAACCAAACCAACAATAGCAAGCCACCAAATATGCCACACCATTGCGAAGCCGAACACTAAGCTTAGAATACCTATCGCGACACCTGCCATGGTATTTCTTGGCATGTGAATAGGGGCATAGCTCGCGTGACGAGTATAGGCTTCACCTTTTTCTTTCATGTCCGTAAAGGCATCAAGATCAGAGACCTTAGGTAGAACAGCGAAGTTATAGAACTGCGGTGGTGAAGAAGTCGACCATTCAAGTGTATGGCCATTCCATGGATCACCCGTTGTATCTAAGTTCTGATGACGATCACGATAGCTGACGTACAACTGAATCAACTGACACACAATACCTGCAGCGATAACAAAGGCACCGACTAACGCAATGTACAACCAAATATTCCAGTCTGGATTATTGGTGTAGTTTAGACGACGAGTCATACCCAAGAAGCCTAAAACGTACAAAGGCATAAAAGCTAAGAAGAAGCCAACTAACCAGCACCAGAACGCTGCTTTACCCCATTTAACATTGAGGTGATAACCCATTGCTTTAGGGAACCAGAAAGCGAAACCAGCCAAGTAACCAAATACCGCACCACCAATAATGGTGTTATGGAAATGGGCAACTAAGAACAAGCTGTTATGCAATACATAGTCAGCACCAGGCACAGCTAGCAATACACCTGTCATACCACCGATAGTAAATGTCACCATGAAACCCAGTGTCCAAAGTACGGGTACGGTAATACGAAGACGACCGCGGTACATTGTAAACAACCAGTTAAACAGTTTCACACCCGTTGGCACGGCAATGATCATTGTCATAATACCGAAGAAGGCATTGACGTTCGCACTGGACCCCATAGTAAAGAAGTGATGCAACCAAACGATAAAACCAAGAATGGAAATCGATGCTGTTGCCCATACCATGGACTTGTAACCAAACAAACGCTTACCGGTAAAGGTAGATACGATCTCAGAGAAAATACCAAATGCTGGCAGAACAAGGATATACACCTCAGGGTGACCCCATGCCCAGAACAGGTTGATATACATCATCGAGTTACCGCCACGATCGTTCGTGAAGAAACTGAAATCTAAGTAACGATCAAGCGTCAACATGCCCAATACAGCAGTCAAAATCGGGAAAGAGGCAGCGATCAAGATGTTGGCCCAAGTACAGGTCCACGTAAAGATCGGCATATCCATCAATTTCATACCAGGAGCACGCATTTTAAACACAGTTACTAAGAAGTTAACCGCTGTTAAAGTCGTACCTATACCTGCTATCTGTAAGGCCCATATATAGTAATCTACCCCAACCCCAGGACTGTATTCCAACCCTGACAACGGCGGATAAGCTACCCAACCTGTCATCGCGAACTCACCAAGACCAAGCGAAATGTTTGTCAACATTGCGCCAGAAAAGGTAAACCAGAAGCTTAGGCTGTTTAAGAATGGGAAGGCCACATCACGAGCACCAATCTGCAACGGTACAACGATGTTCATCAGACCCGTCATAAATGGCATCGCCACAAAGATGATCATGATAACACCGTGAACCGAGAAGATTTGGTCATAGTGACTTGGTGCCAAGTAACCTGGATCACCATTGGTGGCCATCGCAAGCTGCAAACGCATCAATACCGCATCGGTAAAACCTCGAACGAGCATCACCAGAGCTAGAATGATGTACATTATGCCTATGCGTTTGTGGTCAACCGAGGTCAACCAGTCAAACCATAGCGGACCCAGCAGTTTATTTTTAATAACAAAGAATGCGAGCACAGAGACCAAAACGCCGACCACACAAAGTGTGGTAATAACGATCGGGTCATATGGGAGCGCATCCCAAGAGAGTTTGCCTAAGAGTGCAGACATTATTTTTCAGCCTCCGTATGCATATCATGCGATGAGTGTTGAGACTCTCCATGATTCATATCACCATGATTCATACCATCATGCTTCATGACACCATGACTGGAATTATCGTGGATCATTTTAGGATCAAAAACCGTTCCTTTAAGCAACTCAACTCTGCCGTGATCTTTCATCAGTCTCATCACATTATCCATGAAGATGCCTGATTCAATAGAGTTGTAATACTGAACTGGTGTTGGCACGTGATGGTAAGCATCCGCATCAAATTCAGCGAGCTTCTCATAGGCGGTTTGATCCAAGATGCCATTATTAATGACATTATGAGATCCTGCCTTAACACCTTCTACCCATGCATAGAAATCTTCTTCTGTTGGTGTAGCAACAGCGTCAAACTTCATACCACTGAACCCGCCACCACTGTAATTTGCAGAGATACCAGCGTACGTGCCGGGCTCATTTGCAATCAAGTGAAGCCTAGTTACCATGGCGGCCATTGAGTAAATCTGACTACCCAATTGCGGGATAAAGAACGAGTTCATTGTACCTTCAGACGTAATTTGGAAGGCCACAGGAACATTAGCTGGAAATCTCAGCTCGTTCACAGAAGCAATTCCAAGATCTGGGTAAATAAACAACCATTTCCAGTTCATCGAAACGACTTGAACATTAATATGATCTTTTTCATGTTCTAGAGGCTTGTAGGGATCTAAAGCATGAGTGGATTTCCAAGTAATCACCGCAAGAATGATGACGATCACGATTGGAACAGACCAAACGATAGTTTCTATTTTTGTGGAGTGAGACCACTTAGGTTCATAAATTTCGTCACGTCCTTCACGGTACTTCCAAGCGAAATACAGCGTCATGACAATAACGGGAATTACGACAATCAGCATTAATAGAGTAGCGACTATGATTAGTTGCTTCTGTTCAATACCAACTTGCCCTTTTGGGTCGAGCACACCACCCTGACAACCAGCGAGCAACAAGCCCACCATTACCGCCAAAGCGACTTTACTTAGGATACGAGTTAACAAGAGAATCATCCTCTAACCCCGGGGTTTACAAACCTGCCACTTGGGTATCAAACGGCAGAACGAAAATCCGGCAATGCCGGGTATTTCAGTAAAGATCACCATGCTGAAAACAGCACAAAAATCATTACCTAGCTAATATCATTAACGTGGCAATAACTCTTTTGGATCACCTAAATCTGAAAACGGGCGCTCTACATCTTGTTGTGCTTCGCGCCGCAGCACGAAAGGGTTGACCGTTTGGGACAACCGCACAAATTTCAAAGAAGGCCAGCGTCTGGCGAGCAAGATTGTTGTTGGCCATACAAAGCCAGCAACCAATCAAAAATAGGACAACAAAGACAAAACTGACCAGCAGTTCAGCCTGAAGAATGGGGTCATGCAAGGCAAAAAGCGAGTTGCCGCCATGAATAGAAAAAATGAAATGCAACAGTAAAAAAAAGCACAAGCAAAAAACAACCGCAAAAAGGCGCCAGAGCGTCGCCAAGTTACTGGATATCGAATTTAAATAAGAATGTGATACGACTTGAAAATGCTTCAATTTATCCATCCAGCTTAATGATCACAAAAAAGTGAAAATATCGTTCTTGCTCGCTTAATACGAATTTAGTGGCGCGAAATATAGCAAAGATTACATCACCATACAAAGCCTAGTTTACCCTTTACTCACGTTCACGTAACGCAGAAAAACAAATAAAAAATGGACTTTGCATCAAAATAAAACACGCACCTGCTGTTCGAATTTTGACCACTTACATTAAGAACGTCAAGAAAAAGTCAATATGCTCGGTATTTCCTCATAAAATGTAAGCTTAATTCTGTCTGATTTTGGCGCTGAAGCCAATGACCTACATCGACCTTTTCACGATTAGACCCTCCAATATCATCAAGATGTAAACAAACCCACTTTTCATGCACTTTTAATGCACTTTGTTGGTGCGTTTCTCGCGTTTACTTGTTGCGGTTTTTTTGAAAATCGCTACTCTTGCACACTTTTTAACGCCTCAGAGCGTTTCCAAGCGGATTTTTTACCAAAATCATTCTGCTGACGTTTAACCCACAAACAATAAAACGATGACCATATCGTATAAAAGGGAGAGCCCTTCATGGCTGCTATCGTAGATTTTCTAAATACCGTATTTTGGGGCTATATCCTTATTTATGGCCTACTTTTTGTTGGTATCTTTTTCACATTAAGATTAGGCTTCATCCAAATTAGGCACTTCCCAGAATTCATTCGTACCGTACTAAAAGCCCCACAAACTGATCGTGGTGGCATTTCACCTTTTCAAGCTTTATGCACCAGTTTGGCTTCACGAGTTGGCACAGGGAACCTTACCGGTGTCGCCGTAGCTTTGTTTCTTGGCGGTCCAGGCGCCATATTTTGGATGTGGGTGGTGGCTGCGATTGGTATGGCCACCGCTTATGCTGAAAGCTCTTTAGCACAGCTCTATAAAATACGCGATCAAAACGGTCAATTGCGTGGTGGCCCCGCGTTTTACATCAGCAAAGGGTTAAAAGCCCCTTGGGCGGGTGCGATATTTTCTCTCGCACTTATTTTGGCTTTTGGATTGGTGTTTAACGCCGTTCAAGCCAACTCGATTGCAGGCGCGATGGAAGGGGCCTTTGGTATAGACACCAATATAACTGGCATTGTCATTATGTTGTTGGCCGCGCTCGTCATCTTTGGTGGTATCAGAAAAATTGCCCGTTTTGCTGCCATTGTGGTTCCTATTATGGCAGCGCTTTATTTGCTTGTTGCCTTGTATGTTATTTTTGCCAACATCACCGAAGTACCAGCGGCTTTCGCACTGATTATTAAAAGTGCCTTTGGTATAGAGCAAGCCGCAGGCGGTGTCTTGGGTGCTATGTTAAACGGCATCAAACGAGGCTTATTTTCAAACGAAGCCGGTATGGGATCGGCGCCAAACATCGCCGCCGTCGCGACACCCAACCCTCACCACCCAGCCTCTCAGGGTATGGTGCAGTCTTTAGGCGTATTCATTGACACTATTCTAATCTGTACTGCGACAGCACTAATGATCCTGTTGTCCGGCGCTTTAGGAAACGGTCAAACCGGTATCGTCTTAACTCAAACCGCGTTAACGACGCACATAGGTAGTGCAGGCCAGTACTTTGTTGCCATCGCCATTTTCTTCTTCGCTTTTACCTCTATCATTGGTAACTACAGCTACGCAGAAAATGCCCTTACTTACCTAAAGTGGGCCAACAAACCAGGCATCTTTATCCTACGAGTGTTGGCTCTGGCCATGATTCCATGGGGAGCGTACGAGAGCGTTGCCATGGTATTCAACGTCGCCGATGCCGCGATGGGGTTAATGGCTACCATTAACCTTATCGCCATCGTGATGCTGTCAGGTCTGGTGGTAAAATTAACCAAAGACTATTTTACCCAGCTGAAAACTCATACGCCGGTATTCAAGTCAGAAGATTACCCCGAAGTGCGTGAGGATATTGACCTTAGCGTTTGGGATGAAAAACCAAACAAATAAATCATTCACACGACCTTGATCAGTCTTACTAACAAAAACCCGCTGCAAATACAGCGGGTTTTTTATTGTCTATATATGTAGACAAACGACCTAGAGTTTCGCCGCAATCTTGTACGCTAGCCCATGCAAGAAAGGCCCTGCAATAAACGAAATAACGCCCGCCGCTGGCCAAGCCAATACCCATGCATGCATCCAAATCGACACAAAATCCGCATTAAGACCAATATTTAGATACGTAATCCACGCCGACATCATAAGCGATAGGGTGAACGACATCAGCACGGCAAAGATAATTCTATGCTTCATGAATCAATTACTCCTTAAAATGAAGGCTATATTAGCAAGGCCATATATTAATAGTACAAATAAATTTCACCTCCGTTTTCCTTTGCCCTGATAAGATTGGTTACAATGCTCAATCTGCTTACTTCAGTTTTTTTAAAAGAGATCTCATGGAAAATTTAATTTGGTGGCAATACGCCCTAATCGGCATAATTTTTGTCTGGAGCGGCTTTGTTCGCAGTGGCTTAGGATTCGGCGGTGCCGTCCTGGCGTTGCCTTTTCTATTATTAGTAAAAAACGATCCGCTATTATTTCTCCCCATCATTTCCATCCACCTCTTGGTATTTTCCAGCTGGATTGCATGGCAAGGGGCAAAAGCCACCAAGCAACAAGCTCAACTCGCCGCAGAGCGAGGTGAAGCACCGCAAGAGGCGCAGGGTAACATCGCTTGGGGTTATTTGAAAAAAGCCCTTGGCATCATGATAGTCCCAAAGCTGATCGGCGTATTTGGCTTACTCACCTTACCAGGTGACATAGTCACTGGCGTGATTTTCGTCATCGTCGCCGTCTTCGCCGTGTCTTATATCTTGAATACCCCTTTTTACACCAACAACCGATTTCTCGATACGATTTTCCTCATGCTCGGCGGCTACGTCAGTGGTACTTCCTTAATCGGCGCACCGCTCATCGTCTCCGTCTTCGCCACCAAAGTACCACGCCACCAACTGCGCGATACCTTATTTGTACTCTGGTTTATCTTAGTCGTCATTAAAATGGTCTCTTTCTTAATTGCGGACATAGACCTACAACTCATCCACCAGCTTTGGTTACTGCCTTGCGCCTTGATTGGTCACGTCTTTGGACAAAAGCTCCACAACCGCATTCAAAAAGCTGAAACACCCGTCTTCTTCCAATTCATCGGCTGGGCGCTCCTCATCGTCTGCGGCTTTGGCTTGTACTCGACCTTTATGCTTTAGTCCGCAGTAACGCTGTTTCCAGATCAACTCTCGCTCCGGCGCTAAAGCGCAAACATCCGCGAGATGTTGATCTGGAAACAGCTTGGTCTTGATTTTGTGATATATAACAAAGGAATGTCCTATGAGCGACACAGTAACAAAAGCGTTTACCGATTGCGCGACTAAGAATAAGAGAAAAGAACTCGCAGAACGTTTTACTCAATACTTAAAAAGCCGTAATACAAAAGATAATGCCTATGTTGTGAACCTAAACGGCGCTTGGGGAACAGGGAAAACTTACTTTGTTACCGAATGGAAAAAACTTGTCGAAAAGCAAGGTCACATAGCCATCAAGATAGATGCTTGGGAATCGGATTATCTAAATGATCCACTCGCCACCATCATTGCTGAACTGCTTGAACAGATCAAATCAAACATCAAGAACCACGATGCAAGATTTCGAAATGCGGAAAGAAACGTCGCCAGCGCCATATTTAATATGGGCAAAAGCGTACTTCCAATCGGGTCAAAGGTTGTAGGTAGGCACCTTTTCGGAGAAGCGGCAACAAACGAAATACTCGACCTAATTGCTGCTGCCACAGGCTCCGTCACTAATCATAGTGCTGTAAAAGGCGACTTGAATATGGGCGATCTAGGATTAGAAGTCGCCAGTCAGCACAAACGACATAAGCAATTCACCCAAGACTTCAAGAAACAGGCACGCGAACTTGTCGACTTCGCCCTTGAGGGCAACCCTAACAAACAAGTCTTCATTTTCATTGATGAACTGGATCGTTGCCGCCCAACTTACGCCATCGAGATGCTAGAGACGGTAAAACACTTATTTGATATTCCAGACTTCATCTTTGTTTTATCCACCGACACCAATCAATTACAACATTCGATCAAAGCCGTTTACGGCCATGACTTCGATTCCCATGAATACCTCAGTCGATTTTTCGAACAACGCTTAACGCTTACAGAATTAAATTATTTTGAATTTCTAACCGCTGAAAAAATATTTGAGAAAGAAGATTTTGAACCGCTTCCAACATTACCTGCGGTTAATTCAGCAGAAGAATTGAGAGCTGCTGTAGCCCTTATTTGTGAACAGAACAAGTACCACCTATCACTACGTAGGGTGAAGCAAATCTGCGTGCAACTAGAGATGGTGTTGGATTCAATAGAATTAAAAGAAAATACATACCCGATTCTTACTTTAATCGGACTAGTTATTGGAAACACTCTTTACAGTGGAAAATTAAAATTAGAATCCGTATTAGCCAATGCACAACTGGCACTAAAACACAGACCAATAGACAAAAAAGCGGACATTAGCTTTAACTCTTTTCCTGTCTATACACTTCAAGGCAACGGATATACACTTCACGACTACAAATCTACATCAACACAGCCTAAAGCTATTAACTCTGAAGAAATAATTGAAAATTGTTTTAAAGGAGTTCAGCAATTAACATCGGGACAAGGAGTATCTACATTTAGCTTCGGAGATGATAATAAACATATTAAGTTCCAACAGGATTACTTCAAATCACTAAAAATAAAACCAAGTGAATTATACGATAGACTTGTGTCTCTCCAGCAAAAAGAGGCAGACGGCATCATCAGCCACGAAGAACAGTTACTTCGGATTATTGACGGTTTTAATATTTCACTAGAAGTTGAAACCTAAACACTAGATATAAGCAACAAAGACCAACGCAGAGTGGATGTTCTCGCTTTAGCGCCGTAACGAGGCGTTGGTCTTTGTTGCGGATTTACCGGTTAACGTCCTCTTGAAAAGCGATTAGGAAGCTGAGGATTGCGTTAATTGATCAACCAGATAGACGATGGATTGATACTCGATGCCGCTGTGTTCCGACAAACCAATCTCGCAGGTGCGGCTGTTGGAGTAACCCACTTCGCAACCTTCTACAGCTTTAGCCAAGGTTTTCAGGGCGCTGGCGTTGAGCTCGGGTGTCGAGAAGCCTTTGTCGCCAGCAAAGCCACAGCAGGTAATGTCTGGCGGAATCACCACTTCATCGGCGAGTTGGTGGGCAAGCTGTACAAAGCTGTCGGCGAGTCCCATGCGAGTGGTGCTGCAGGTGACATGAAGGGCCATTTTACCAAGTTTTTCTCTTACTCTAACATTCGGCATGACGTGAGAAGACACAAAGCTCACTTGTTCATGCAGTTCTAAACGGGAGTCTAAGCTCTCTTTCATACTTGATAGGCAAGGGCTGACGTCGCAGACGATGGGGATACGGCCATTGTCGCTGACGTCTAATAAGAGGCGATTTAACTCATCAGACTTTTGCTTCGCCGCATCAAATTGACCTTTAGATTGGAAGGCCATGCCACAACATTGGCTTTCTACCTCTTTGGGTACAATGACTTTATAGCCGGCTTTTTGCAATACAGAGAACATCACCTCCATAACGGAGCGTTTATCTTCTGCATTCGGTCCTGCGCCCATGACACGGGTCGCACAGCTAGGAAAATACACCACGTCTTTTTGCGTGTCATCCCATTGTTTGATGGGAATAGAACCCAGAGAACCTGCTGCCGTCGGCGTCTGTTTATGCCATTGAGGCACAACACCTTTAGAGGCTTTATTCAGCAACGACGTGACCTTTGTCATGCCAGAATCGCCAATCACTCGACGCGTACCGCTGGCCACACTTAATCCCAATTTCGCAGCTTTTGTTGTTCCCTCAAAATGATCCGCGACCCAATAACCAACTTTGCTGTTTGGATGACGATCGTGGCGCAGTTCTCGCGTTAAATCCCCCGTGTTGATGCCAACCGGGCACTGTGTAGAACACAAGCCACAGGCAGCACAGGTATCAATCGCTTGATAATCATAGTCTTTTTGTAATAGTGCTAATCGCTCTGGGTCCGCACCTGTTGTGGTCAAACGCTGGATTTCACGCCATACCACAATACGCTGGCGAGGAGTTAAGGTCAGCGCTTTTGACGGACAAACCGGTTCGCAAAAACCACACTCAATGCAGGTATCAACTTTGTCGTTGGCTTTTGGCAAGGGTTTCAGGTTTTGCACATGCAAGTTGGCATTGTGGGATAAGATCACATCAGGATTCAGCAAGCCTTGCGGGTCAAACGCGCGCTTGATCTCCCACATGATATCGTAGGCTTCTTTGCCCCATTCCAATTCCACATAAGGTGCCATGTTGCGGCCTGTGCCGTGCTCCGCTTTCAACGAGCCTTGGTATTTTACCGCGACTAATTGCGCGACTTCGTCCATCAGCTGTTCGTAGCGTTTTACTTCCTTAGGATCATCAAAACCTTGAGTAAACACGAAATGCAAATTGCCTTCTAACGCGTGGCCGAACAGAATTGCTTCACTGTAACCGTGTTTTTGAAAGACGCCTTGTAGCTCCAAAACGCCTTCAGCAAGTTTTTCAATAGGGAAGGCCACGTCTTCGATGATGACAGTGGTACCCACAGGACGCACCGCTCCCACAGCAGGGAACAAGCCTTTGCGAATCTTCCAATAAGAATCGTAGATAACTTTGTCTTGGGTAAACTCAATCGGGTTTAATGTGGCTTGACCACTTAACGCCTGTTTCACCAAGGCCAAATTGGCTTCTAATTCTTCGGCATCAGCCGCGCGGACATCCACCAATAAACCGGCGGCCTGTGGACCAAGTGACGATAAAATGTCCGGCATGCCAGGCTTTCCTTCTACCGCTCTAAGGCCTGCGCGGTCGATCAACTCTACTGCCGACACCGGTGACGGTTTCAGTTCAGTAACCGCTCGACAGGTCGCTTCCATATCGTCAAAAAAGATCATCGCGGCGGCTTTGATAGGGTGGTCTACCACGGTCTCGTAGGTCACTTCACTGATAAAGCCCAAAGTACCTTCGGAACCAATCATCAAATGCAACAAGATATCAAAGGGGTCATGATAGTCCGTTAAGCTGTTTAAACTGTACCCTGTAGTATTTTTCAAACGGTATTTGTGTCTAATTTTGTCTGCCAGTGCAGTATTTGCCATCACGTCTTGAGACAAGCGCGTTAAGGTATTTAGCAAGTCTCCATGACGTTCACGAAAGGCGGCGCGGCTGGCTTCGTCCGCTGTGTCTAAAAGAGTGCCATCGGCAAAAATCAGTCGGGCGTTTTGAATCGTGTGGTAGCTGTTTTGCGCGGTACCACAGCACATACCACTGGCGTTGTTAGCCGCGATGCCGCCAATCATACAGGCATTAATCGACGCGGGATCTGGGCCAATTTTACGCTGAAAGGGCGCCAGTAATTGATTGGCTCGCGCACCAATAATACCAGGCTGCAATGAAATGCTATGGCCATGATCATGCACACGATGGCCTTTCCAGTTATCGGACAGCTGTATCAAAATAGAATCGGTCACTGCCTGCCCAGACAAACTCGTGCCCGCCGCACGAAAAGTGACGGGCAAATCATGCTTTCTGGCTTCTTCTAACACGATGCGCACTTCATCTTCATTATTTACCCGAACAATCAACTGAGGAATCAGGCGATAAAAGCTCGCATCTGTGCCATAAGCCAAGGTTCTTAAGGGGTCTCGGATAAGCCGAGCATCGTCAATCACGTTTTTTAACGCAAGATACAGATCGTGATAGTGCGTTGCTTTGTGTGCAAGCGTGTTCGTAGCAGTAGAGTCAGCCTTCATAAAAATCCCACAGTGGTCGTGTTTAGAGCCATTATTTTTGTTTTTTCATAGTTTGTTTAAATCAACCGGTATTTTTAGGTGAATCCTTCACCACCTAAGACCCATGGACAAAACAAATCTCTGAATATATTGGTAATACCAATTTACCTTAATCTATAAGGGCACATTAAAAAGACCGATGACTTTTGTCAATCATTAGTTTAGTGGTTATTTCGTCCATTTTAGCGATAAAATACCTTGGCTTTACCACTTTTTGACTTATACACAGCGCCTTAAAAGCAGATATTTCAGGAATAATCATGACAATTCATTCACTTAGTCGCGTTAAACAACCAAAAATTTCCGACATCATCATGAAAGAATTAGAAAGCATGATTGTAGAAGGAAGCTTTACGGCGGGGCAAAAGCTGCCACCAGAAAGAGAGTTAGCTGCCCGTTTTGAAGTGTCCCGACCTTCCTTACGAGAAGCCATTCAAAAACTGATTGCCCGTGGCGTGCTCACCAGTCGCCATGGCGGTGGCACCTATGTGTCGGAACAACTTGGCACCTCCTTTGCCGATCCACTGCAAGACTTACTCAGCTCCCACGATGAATTCTTGTACGACCAATTGGAATTTCGCGACGCGCTAGAGAGTCTCGCGGCTTACTATGCGGCGTTGCGCAGCACAGAAACGGACAAAGCCAAACTGACACAGTGTTTTAATCAGCTCGTCGACGCCAATAAAAACCAGATTTTTGACTTGGAAGCGAAATTGGATATGGAACTTCATATGACCATTGCCGAAGCCGCCCACAACGTGGTGTTATTGCACAGTCTACGCAGCTTACATGCCATGCTGGCAAAAAGTATTTCGAGTAACCTACAAAACCTTTTTGAAAAGAAATCGGCTCGCCACCAAATAATGGAACAACATAGAACCTTATACCAAGCCATCATGGAGGGTAATGCCGACGCTGCACGAGCCGCCGCCCATTCCCATTTGGTGTTTGTAGAAGAAAACTTGTTAAACATGCGCCAAGAAGAAACACGAATCCAGCGCTCGCTACGTAGAAACGAGCACCAGAATTCGCTTTGAACAATCTTTGGATATTCCTGTGATCATTACTTTTCTGTGATGTCCAAAGCATCACTCAATGCGGCTTTCATCACCTCGATAGAAGGTGTTTTTTCCGTCCAATATTCGAAGGCAATTGCACCTTGTTGAACAAGCATGCCCAAGCCATTGACCGTCGTGCAGCCTTTAGTTTTCGCAGTTTGAATCAATCGAGTTTCAGGTGGATTGAAAATCCCATCTGCAACTACCATGCTAGATTTAATAAAATCTGTGTCTATATCTAGCTCCGCATCCACATTCGGGAACAAACCAATAGAAGTCACATTGATCACTAAATCCGTCTCGGCAGGAATCTGATATTGCTTTGTCCAAGCGTGGTACTCCGCGCCAGCAGACGTGTTATCGGCAACCAGTTTGGCAAGCTCTTCGCCGCGTTCTTGATTACGGTTCACTATGATTATGTTTGCCACACCAGCCAAGGCCAGTTCAACCGCAACCGCTCGTGCCGCGCCACCAGCGCCAAACAAAACAACGCGCTTTTTGATTAGCTCTAAACTGGATTTAACGGATTCGACAAAACCACGGCCATCGGTATTTTCGCCAATCAGCTTACCATCACGATTCACCACGGTATTAACCGCGCCGATGATTCGAGCCGATTCGCCTAAGTCATCAAGGTGAGAAATAACGGACACTTTATGAGGAATAGAGCAGTTAAAACCGCGCCAGTTCATGGCTTTCGCACCTAACACGGCGTTTTTAAGATCATCCGGCTGGATTTCGCAATTGATGTAACGCCAATCCAGACCTAAATCTCGATACGCGGCTTCCATCATCACGCCAGTAGGGTTTTCTAAGGCTGGCGTGGCAAAAGAACCGGTTAATTCGCTTAAGAA
The DNA here is from genome assembly GCF_003721245.1 of Marinomonas hwangdonensis. Classification (GTDB taxonomy): domain Bacteria; phylum Pseudomonadota; class Gammaproteobacteria; order Pseudomonadales; family Marinomonadaceae; genus Marinomonas; species Marinomonas hwangdonensis. The sequence continues at coordinate 318,323 of NZ_RIZG01000003.1, forward strand.
ATTCTTCGGCATATTGAATTCTCTCCATGTTTTGTGGCTTTAAAAAAGAACACGTCATGCATGGTAGCAAACCCAGTCGCTAGAAAAATTTCAATTATTAACAGAGTCCTTTACACGAAGTAATCCAGTTTATGAATTCGCGAACCAAACACCTTTCTTCATGTTTTGCAGGTAACACCAATACAACGTAATGGCTCTGGCGATAAAGAGCATGGCTTGGCTCAACCATAGACCATGGTTACCAAGATCTTGGGTGATAAACCATACAGGGAAGAACACACCGACCACACAAAGGATCATGGTGTTTTGCATTTGCTTTACGCTTGTCGTGCCAATGAAAATGCCGTCCAACATAAAAGACCAAATGCCCAACAGCGGTAAAAAAATCAGCCAAGGTAGGTACAGTGCCGCATCGTCCCGAACCGTTTCTACACTGGTCAGTAACGCAATGATGTGATTACCAAAAAGCCAAAATATCAGCATCAGCACAACCGCGGCAAACAGCGCCCAATAGGTCGAAAGTTGAATCACTTTCTTAAAATTGGCTTTGTCTTTGCGGCCATAGTATTCACCACACAAGGCTTCCACCGAAAACGCAAAGCCATCCAAGGCGTTTGAAATAATCATCAAGAAAGTCAGCAAGACAGCATTCGCAGCCAGAATCGAATCCCCTTGGCGCGCCCCTTGTGCCGTGAAAAACAACATCACCAGCAGTAAGAGAATCGTGCGTACAAACAGGTAGCGATTCACTCTCACCAAGGCCATGTATTCACGCCATTTCGCCAAAACGCTTAGGGGAACATGACCAGAAAAGCCTTTTAACTTATGCCACGCCAACACACCCGCAACCGTGACACCAATGTAGTGGGCAAACACCGTCGCCCACGCCACACCGTCACTCGCCATGCCCAAGCCATAAACGGCGACATAATCGAGAATCATATTGGCCACATTGATCACCAACAGCATCCACAACGGCCCTTTGGAATATTGCACGCCAAAGAACCATCCCATCAAAGCATACCCAGCTAATACCGCTGGCGCGCTGAAAATACGCGCCTCGCAATACAACCGTGCCCACGGTTCCACTTCCGCACTGGGCGCCATTAAGCGAATGGCTAAATCAATAATCGGACCACGAAAAAGAATCAGCATTAAGCCGATAAACACGCCCATTAAAATCGATTGCAACAGCAGTTCACGAACGCGTCTGTCGTCACCTTGCCCAAGGGCTTGAGCGGTCAATCCAGTCGAGCCCATGCGCAAAAAGCCAAATGCCCAAAACAAAAAACTAAAAATACTCGCGCCAATCGCCACGGCGGCCAAATGCGTTGCGGTTCCTAAATGCCCAACCACCGCCGTGTCCACTAAGCCCAATAACGGCGTAGTTATATTAGCCACCATCGGCGGCCACGCCATGCGCCAAATTTTTTGATTTAATACGGCATTTGCACGATACGAGCAAAAAAGAGCATTGGGGGATAACTTTGACACACGGGACTCACTTGTGGATAAAAATCAATCAATATCGAAAAACAGGAACGCCTTGATCTGTGGAAAATGATAGCAGTTATTCACATTTAGAGGCAGTTTTTACTCAATTTGTGCAGTAATTGGTCAAAATCGCGTGATTGTCAAGTATGGCTCTCGTTTGAAGCGGACTTACCCACAAAAATAAACGGATTTAACCCTATAAAATTCAAACATTCTAATATGGGATAAGTGATGCTTTTTTCCACAATCATGCGCACATCGTCGTAAAACTTTGCTAAACTCGCGTTAATTTTTATCTTGTGGAGAAACCTTATGCCAAAGCAACTAAAGCCCTATCTTGAAGGTTTAGCCGTCGGCTTTGTTTTTATTAGTATCACCTTGTTGTTTTCCATTCCATTTTATATGAGCTTAATCATTGGTGCTTTGGCGGCATTGGGTGGATATCGTAACTCCATTAAAATGGACCAAGAAAAAGCCGATAAAAAAGCACAAAACCAACCAAAAGACACCGAATAACATGACGGTGTCTAACCCACCTGTTTATGGCGAAGGCGATGCTACTCTTCAAGCTGTCGGCGGATTGCTAGGCTTGCAAAAATTAGTCGAAACCTTTTACCGAATCATGGAAAACACGCCAGAATTTCGGCCTTTGTTTGATATGCATCCGAGCAATACGGCACTGACCATCGACAAGTTGGTGTCGTTTTTATCCGGTTGGATGGGTGGCGAAAAGCTATTTTCAAAAAAGTACGGCCCCATCAGCTTACCGCAAGCTCATGCCCACTTAATCGTGACTGAAAAAGAAAAAGCCATGTGGTTAAACTGCATGGCAGCAGCGCTGGATGAGCTAGATTACCCAGACGCATTGAAAGCCTATTTGCTGCCTCAGCTCGCTTTTCCGGCCGAACGCATTCGTCAAATAAGTGCGGCGAGGCACCAGTAAATTATTTCCAACACTACTTGCAATCAAAGCTAATGACATTCTTCCTCGCAACTATCGCCTACCTCGTTTGAATGTCATTGTGCTTTGAATAACTTCATTCCGGTGTTTTTAAGTGCGTACTTCTTTGGCAACGAAAATCCCTAAGCGTTTTGCCAAGCGAGCTAGGTTGGCGCGGTCCATAGACAACTGCTGAGCGGCCTTAGTCCAGTTTCCTTGGTTGTTTTCTAGCACTTTACGGATTAATTCACGTTGGTAAGCTTCTGTTTCTAAACGCAAATCGATAGGTTTTTGCTTGTCAAAACTTGGCGGTGATGTCTCGTCATTCTGTCTCTTTTTTTGAACGCTATTATCAATTTGTAACCCTGTTAAATGCGCTGATGAAATAACAGTAATCCCTGTTGCATTGTCCGCTTTGGCGAAAAGCGCAGCGCGGGAGATGACATGCTCTAGCTCGCGCACATTTCCTGGCCAGTGATAAGCGTCTAATAAATCGATTGCCGACGCAGACAAGGTGAGTTGTTGCAGACCTAATTTTCGACGGAAACGCTCAGCAAAGAAGCCTGCCAATAAAGCAATGTCGCCTTGTCTAGCGCGCAGCGCAGGGACTTGAATAGGGAACACACTGAGTCGGTGGAATAAATCCGCACGAAAACGATGCTCTGCCACTTCGGTTTCTAAATGTCGGTTAGTCGCAGCAATAATACGCACGTTTACTTTTCGAATTTGATCTTTGCCAACAGCTTGGATTTCTTGATTTTGAATGGCTCGTAGTAACGTTCCTTGAACTTCCAACGGTAATTCACCAATTTCATCGAGCAATAAAGTTCCACCATCGGCCAATAGAAATTTACCGTCTCGATCTCGGTCTGCCCCGGTAAACGCCCCTTTTACATGCCCGAAAAGCTCACTTTCGATAAGATGATGAGGAATCGCAGCGCAGTTCACATAAACCATAGGCGCTTCAGAGCGCGCAGATTGCTCATGTAATGCTCTCGCAACCAACTCTTTACCGACGCCGGTTTCCCCTTCAATCAAAATGGCAAAATCTGAGGGGGCAACCAGATTAATCGACTGCTTAAGGTCTTGCATGGCTTTGCTCTGACCTATCATTTCATGGCTTTGCTCGCCCATTACTTTTAATACGTTTTGAGCATGTTGCGACTGGTTTTCTAATTTTTCCATCAAGATGGCGGTATTTAGCGTCATGGCCGCCATGGTGCCGATAATCTCCAACGCACGAGCATCAATATCATCAAAAACACCCGGCATGATGCTGTCTAGGGTCACCACACCAATTAATTTACCCTCCAAATAAAGCGGAACGCCCATACAAGAGTGCACAGGTAAATTCTCATCGTGGCCTAACACCATGCCATCGTAAGGGTCGGGGAGATCGGAATCGGCAGGAAAACGAACCGGATAATGCCCACAACTGATCGCTTTCAAGCGCGGGTGTTCATCAATAATAAAGCGTCGCCCCATTAGATCTTCTGATAAACCACGCTGAGCCAGCGGCGTCAGCACGCCATTACTGTGAGACAACAAGACCACTGCATCGCAGTTGATTGTTGCCCGCACCGCGTACACCAATTGCTCGAAGCGATTAGGTTGCGTTACGGCGCTGGCAAGGTCGAGGGCAAAGCTCAACAACGCATTATTAGAAACTTGATTCATGATGATCGACTCATAGGACGAATGACTACTCGTGTCAATTTGACACAAAGATATCATATAGACTTTTATTTTAGCGAGTCATATTGACTCTTGAATAGTTTGATTGAAAATAACCAATTGATTTTATTGGCTATTTTAAATTGGCATGGACTTCGCTATAGAGAAGATAACCCGATTTTATTCACCTTGGCCAAAAGGATACAAGCATGTTATCTCAACAACATATAGACACAGTCAAAGCCACGATTCCCTTATTAGCGTCCGCTGGTCCGGCTATTACCGAACATTTTTATCAGCGTATGTTTGCTCACAATCCGGAGCTAAAACACGTGTTTAACATGACCCACCAAAGAACGGGCGGTCAGCCTGCGGCTTTGTTCAATGCCATCGCCGCTTACGCGACACACATCGATAACCTTGAGGTATTAACTGGTGCTGTGATGCGCATTGCCCATAAACACACCAGCTTTAATATTCAACCAGATCAATACGACATTGTTGGCCACCACCTGATTGAAACCTTACGTGAACTCGCCCCAGACGCTTTTACCCAAGACGTAGAAGAAGCTTGGGTAGCGGCTTATGGACAATTAGCGGATATCTTTATCAAAGTCGAAGGTGATCTGTATGCCGAACGTGCCGGGCAACAGGGCGGTTGGAAAGATTTTCGTCGCTTCCGTGTTGCTTCCAAAACACCAGAATCGGATTTGGTCACCAGCTTTGTGTTTGAGCCTGTCGATGGTGGCGCGGTAATCGGCTACCAACCCGGCCAATATCTGGGCGTTAAGTTACACCCAAAAGGCAATGAGTTCGATGAGATACGTCAATACTCGTTGTCCACCACGCCAAATGGTAAACACTATCGCATCAGCGTCAAGCGCGAAGGCACAGGCGATATCAAGGGCGTTATGTCGAACTACCTGCACGACCATCTAAAGGTGGGCGATGAAATCGAGGCCATGCCACCCGCCGGTGATTTCGTATTCAAAGACAAGCAAACGCCCGTCGTGCTGATTTCTGGTGGCGTTGGCTTAACCCCCATGCAAGCCATATTGGATACACTCGCCAAGCAGCAATATAGCCACCCAGTCAGCTATTTACACGCTTGTGCGCACCAAGGCCAGCATTCCTTCAAAGAGCACGTGAACAGTTTGAAAGGACAACTGAATTTGTCCATTCACACTTGGTACGAACAAGCCAACAGCGAAGAAGACGGCGTGTTAAACGGCATGATGCAATTAGAAGCAATAAAAGACAGCTTACCGCTGACGGATGGCGAGTTTTACTTATGTGGACCCGTTGGCTTCATGATGTTCGTTAAACAGCAATTATTAACCCTTGGGGTAGAAGCAGACCGCATTCATTATGAATTGTTCGGACCACATCAAGAGGTTTGATAAACAAGTCATACACTAAGTTAAAAAACAAAAAAGCATGAGTCTCCGATGATACTCATGCTTTGTTTTAATTAGAGATTTGATTAGGACTGGGCAAGCAACAACGCTTGCTCTTTTTCCTCCACTCTTGTGAAGGTAGGGCGTGATGTAACACGGTCAATGTAGGCATCCACCACAGGGTTCGTCGTAATTAACCCAAACGTGCGGCACCACTTCAAACTCAATCCCCAAAGAATATCCACTGCGTATAGCTCCTCTCCCAATAAATAAGGGCCTTTGGCAATTTGATCGAATAACGTTTGCAGCATTTTATCGAAGCTACCATAGGATGATTGAGACGCTGCGACGTCAGGGCGATTAAACGCTTTGTCGATCACAGCGGGCTCAAAACTGCTGCCTTGATAGGCCATCCAACGTAAATACGCACCACGTTTTGGATCATTGAAAGCAGGCGCTAAGCCTTTTTCAGGAAACAGATCGGCCAAGTAGGTGTAACAAGCAACTTGCTCAGTAACCACTATGCCGTTATGAACAAGGGTTGGAAATTTCCCCAAAGGATTGATAGCGAGAAACTCTGGTTGTTGATTTTCACCGGTTTTGAAATTCAGCACTTTCATGTCATAGGGAATCCCCAACTCTTCCAGCAATACCCAAATGCCAGTGCCTCGGGTTTGTGGAGCATGGTACAGGGTGATGGTGTCTTGCTTGCTTTGAATCTCGCTCATATCCGTTACCTCAGTAGGTTGTTAGATCATTTTTGATGGTTACATGAGCTATATTAGTGACTAAACCTGACATCTAGCGTCAGGTTTATACTTTATACTAGCGAAATAACATTCGCTTAATGCTGTTAGTTGGCAAGATGACTTAGCTCGATGACAAAGAACAGCGAAAGGAGAATTTCATGCGAGCCAGCCGAATACTCAAAATGCTGATGATGTTACAAACCCACGAGAAGGTCACGGCCGCCGAATTGGCTGACGCCTGTGAAACCTCTATTCGTACGGTTTATCGGGATATCGAAGCACTTAGCGCCATTGGCGTCCCCGTCTACAGCGAACAAGGAGTGCAAGGTGGCTATCGGTTGTTGCAAGGTTATCGCACCCGTTTGAATGGGCTTTCCGCCAAAGAAGCAGAAACACTGTTTTTAGCCGGGTTGTCTGGTCCTGCGCAAAAAATGGGGATAGACACCCTCCTTGCCGATGCTCAATTAAAGTTAAAGGCCGCCTTACCAGAAAACATACGACCTGAAATCGACCGCTTACAAAGTCGATTTTTGCTGGATGCGCCCAATTGGTTTTCTGACGATGAAAAAGTCACTTACTTGCCAGACTTAATGACAGCGGTATTAGAACAACGCTGTGTTGTCATGCAATATCAAAGCTGGAAAGGCGAAATTAATCGCCAGCTACAACCTCTGGGCATCGTTTTAAAAGGCGGTCAGTGGTATTTGCTCGCACAGGTAGAAAAAGACGTGCGGACATACAGAGTCTCTCGTATTGAATCATTAACTTTACTAGATGAAACATTCGAACGCCCCAAAGACTTTAATTTAACGGCATTTTGGCAAGACAGTTTACGCCGAATGGAAGTGGTGCAGTTTCCTATTATTGCCGAGGTACGTTTAACGTCTCTCGGCAGAAAGATCATGCAACACGTTTGCTCTTCCTATGCGGTTAATCAAGCTCAGATAGAACCAATGGACGAATCAGGTTGGCACCGAGCCAGATTTCCAGTGGGCGAATCGGTATACGGTTGTGCAGAACTCTTACGCTTTGGGGCTGAACTAGAAGTAATTGGCCCACCAGAACTGCGGGCAGAAATGGAGAAAATGGTGTCATCCTTGGCTACGTTGTATCGCTAAAATACAGCTCTGAGTTAAGCAGTACAAAAAAGGGCGAAAGCCACCATGGTTTGCTCTAACATAGTGGACATAAATAGCTATTAAAGGGCGCGATAAGGTTACGGATATGGACATAATTGAATCATTTTTTCAGGAAGCAGTTTCGATAGGGGAAGAGGGACGATCAGTGCTCGGTCTTTTCTTCTCTCTATATTTCGGAGCTATTACAGTTGGCATTGCAATAATAACATTCATACCTGCCTATGCCAGTTATCGAATGAAAAGCTCGACTAAAATTACAGCAAGATATGTCTGGAGCAGTGATCTTCTTTACCAAGATACGTATGTTAATTCTATAACGTTGGAGAATCATAAAGATAAATCCGAGGCCATTTTTGGAATCTATCTAAGGTTGGGAAGGAATGTCTATATTGAACTGGAAGAATTTAGTGAGCGACCTTTAATTTTGCCTCCATTCGAGGCTGTTACTCGCACTTTAAGCCCTGTTTCTCACTATAGTTATGGCTCAACTATCATTGATATTAACGAAGCGTTTAGAAAAAAGCATTTGAAGAGATCAATAATACTTTCTACGAGCCGGGGAAAATATAAAACTAAGAGTTCCAAAGGGCGCTGGCATCCTCGTTCGGAAAGCCTCAGGAATGACAATATTGCAGCACTTTATTGCACAAGAGTTGAGAATGTAAATACCAAGGGTAATGAATACGTCCTGCCAACTAATGCTCTATATATTATGTACTTCACACAGGATGGGAAAGATAAGCAGTCATCTATTTTTGGTGGAGAATTCTCACACCAGAATGATAAAAATTTTGCTATTACGGAAGAAAGTCTACAGTGTAAAGAGGTGCTTCTTAAGCATTTAAGAGGGCTTGAATCACTGAAGGAGCTTAGAGTAGATCCTAACTCAATTAGAGTGGTAAATGTGGACGAAATCCCAGAAGTAGAGAGAGACAGGAACTTTTTTAAAGACACCATAACTGCTACACCAAATAACTCAAAGCTTATGAATGTTGTAGGAAGAGCGTCTGCTATCATTCGTCAACTTGTTATGGATAGAAGTAATCATGACCGGCATGCTAAAGGTATGACTTACCTAGAGAAAAGAGTAATTGTGGTATACGGCGCGCTCGCAACAGTGATTTTGTTTATTACGGTCGGGTATTACTTCTGGGGCTGAGTGAGCGTGTGTGTCGCCATATAATCAATTTGCGAGCCGTGGGACTTGTTTAGCGAAAGCTTTTCCCTAAGGACATACGATAAGAAGCCCGTGTCCTATGATATGACCAACTTTGCCAAGAAGAGCTTGATCTAGAATACCTTAAAATGCCCAAACAGCTCTCCCAAATGAGAAAACATTCTAGATTTCTTGCTTAAACGGCAACAATTCGTGGGTGTCTTGATGGTACTCACGCACCGCTTCAGCTTCTTCCTCGCAGAAGTTACCAATGGCGTCGCGGAAGCCTTCATGGGCGATGTAGTGGATGCTGTGGCTGAACACAGGTTCAAAGCCACGGGCGATTTTGTGTTCCCCTTGGGTGCCTGGGTCAAAATGCTGTAACCCTTTTTCCAAACAAAACTCGATGCCTTGGTAGTAACAGGCTTCAAAGTGCAGGCAATCCACTTCTTCCATGCAGCCCCAGTAACGGCCATACAAAGAATGATCGTCGAAGAAACACCAAGAGGCGGCGATGGCTTCGCCTTCTCGAAAGGCTTGCACTAAGAGGATTTGCTCGCCCATGTCTTGCGCTAATTGACCGAAGAATTCGCGGGTGAGATAACCCTGTTGTCCGCGTTTGGCGTAAGTGGATTGATAGCACAGATAGAAAAAATCGATGTCGGCTGGGGTTAAATCGCGGCCGATGGTTCGAGTCAGTGTGATGCCTTCCTTCGCGACTTTTTCGCGTTCCTTACGGGCGGTTTTGCGTTTGCGTGACGAGAAGTGTGACAAGTACTCTTCCATGTCTTTATAACCACGGTTAAACCAGTGGAACTGACAGGAAATGCGCTGTATCAGATCTTTGTTTGGCGCAAACAAGGCCGCGTGTTCTGGCTTGGTAAACAACAAATGCCAGCTGGAGAAGTCGCGTTCTTGATTGGCTTGAGTCATCAATTCCGCAAGAGCAGGGTACAGATGAGAAAACTCCACATCATCGCCTTTTGGGTCAAGGTGTGAAAAAAGCCGCACGCCGGTCACAGGGGAAAAGGGAATCGCCCAAATACGCTTAGGAAAGTAACGCATGCCGTAACGCTGGTAAGCATCCGCCCAAGACCAATCAAACACAAATTCGCCTTGAGAGTGGGTTTTCAAATAGGTTGGGGCAATGGCGAGCGGACTGTCGTCATCATCCATTACTAACAAATATTCTGGATACCAGCCCGTTCCGTCGCCAATACTTTTGCTTTGCTCTAACGCTTGATGAAAAGCAAATTGCGCAAAGGGATAACGAGTTTCTCCAATAGCGGCTTGCCATTTAGCTTCGCCTATTTGATCGACCGAATTGAACCACTGCGCTTTCATACTACTTTCCTTATTTAGCTGGCTTCCATCTGCTTACGCATAGAATCAACCAAACTGGCGGTTTCTGGACGCACTTGTCGCCACAAATAAAACGCTTCTGCGGCTTGGCAAACAAGCATTCCCAGGCCATCGGCACCAACAGCACCATGTTCGTGCGCCCACTGTAAAAACACCGTGCGCTCCTTACTGTACATCATGTCATAACACCAAGTTTGCCCGTTCACTAGTTCGTCTTTTAATGGCGGTAAACTGCCAGATAAACTGGCTGATGTACCATTAATGATGATGTCGAAAGGACCTTCTAGTGCTTCAAAGGACGATGCTAGGCAATCGAATTGATCCGCTAAAGCTTGCGCCTTTTCAACCGTTCGATTGGCGATGGTGACAGATTCCGGGTTCTCGGCCAAAATAGGTTCAAGCACACCACGCACTGCACCACCAGCCCCCAAAATCAATACGCTCCTGTCTTTAAAGCTTTGCCCGTGGTTATGAGTAATGTCACGAACCATGCCCACACCATCGGTATTATCGCCGAACAGGTCGCCATTTTTTCCAATCATGAGAGTATTCACGGCGCCCGCTTGCTTAGCGCGTTGGCTGAGAATATCGCACATGGCAAATGCACGCTCTTTAAACGGCACGGTAATATTCAGGCCTTTGCCGTCTTTTTCAAAAAAATCTCTCACTTGGTTTTCAAATTCAACCAGATCACCCAGCAAGGTCGAATACATCAGGTGTTGTCCCGTTTGCTGGGCAAAATAAGCATGAATACTGGGCGACTTGCTGTGAGCAATCGGATTTCCGACAACGGCGTATTGATCCAAAATAAGTCCTCTTTTGTTGAAGTACAAAGCGCAATGCTGAAATACGAAACCTAACGAAACACTAAACCCAAAGCCAATCTTTGGAGGTCAAAAAATACTCGGTGAGTTTGGCTTCGTCGCTGTCGGCCTCAACCTGATATTCATAGGTCCAGCGCACTTCTGGCGGCAAGGACATCAATATAGACTCTGTACGGCCCAAACCACTTTGTAGACCAAAATGCGTGCCTCGGTCGAATACCAAGTTAAATTCCACATAGCGACCACGACGATGTAATTGGAAATCACGCTGTTGCTCGTTAAATTCGTGATCATGCCGGCGCTCTAGAATCGGCAAGTAGGCTTTTGTATAAGCATCGCCCACAGCTCGCATCATGGCAAAACAATGCTCGAAGCTGCCTTCGTTAAAATCATCAAAAAACAAACCACCAATACCGCGAGGCTCACCGCGATGTTTTAAATAAAAATACTCGTCACACCATTTTTTGAAACGTGAGTAATAGCCTTCACCAAAGGGTTCCACCGCATCGTAAGCGGTTTGATGCCAATGGATACAGTCTTGATCAAAGCCGTAATAAGGTGTCAGATCAAACCCTCCACCAAACCACCAAACAGGCGCCATATCGTCTTTATAAACAACAAACAAACGCACGTTAGCATGGGACGTTGGAGCAAAAGGATTGTTGGGATGAATAACAAGCGACACGCCCATAGCTTCGAATCGGCCACCCGCCAATTCAGGACGATCGACTGTCGCAGACGGAGGGAGGTTGTCGCCCATCACATGGGAGAAATTCACGCCGCCTTTTTCTATTATCTCGCCGCCCGCAATAACACGAGTCCGTCCACCGCCGCCATTAGGACGATCCCAAGCGTCTTCTTTGAAACGAATCTCGGGTTCCATAGTTTCTAATGACGCGCAAATGTGATCTTGCAGTGACAATAAATAGTCTTTAACCGCTTCGACATCAAGGCGGGTTACCGTGGCAGGTGAGCTGACTGACATGAAATGCTCCATCGAGTCTTATCTTAAAGGAAGAAAGTGGCTTAGTTAATAAAGACGAGAGCCATCCGGACGCGTCCGTAGGATATTCAAAATCCACATGTACTGCTCTGGACAAGACCCTATCATGTCTTCTAATGCTTTGTTCATCACAATCGCATCTTGTGTTTCGTCACCGGTTGGGAAGTTCTCAAGGGCAGGAAATATATGCAGTTCGTATTTCCCAGATTGGGCATTGTAAGCCTGAAACATAGGAACCACTTTCGCATTCGTTAGCTTGGTTAGTTTGCCCAAGCCTTTCAGTGTTGCTTTTTCTGCATCAAAAAAGGGAACAAAAACCGACTGCTGAGCCCCATGATCCTCATCGGGTAAGTAATACCCCAAGCAACCTTCTTTTACCGACTTTAAAAACGGCTTAATGCTCGCATCACGAGGGTACACCATGCCTCGGCCATATTGCGTACGCTGCTTATGCATGAACCAATCAAACACCGGGTTTCTCTGTGGACGCATAATCGTCGTAATAGTGACACCACGAGATGCCAACATAGAACCGGTATAATCAATCGACCAGCAATGGGGCGTCAAAGAGATGATATTCTCCCCCTTCTCAATAAGCGGAAAAAGGTGTTCCCCACCAAACACGGCATCACGGCTTTTTTTGTATTTCTCACTACGAACCAACAATTCACCATACGCTAAGCAAAACTGAAGACCGACTTCTATACTGCTCAGCAAAATAGCCTCGCGCTCTTCAGGCGTCTTTTCAGAAAAGCATTGCGCTAAGTTTAAGCGAGCACGCTTGAGCGAACTGGCTTTTCTTTTGATTACCAGCTTGGCTAATTTGCAAGCGAATTTATCGCGTATACGAAAAGGCACAAAAGCCAATAAGAAAGATAAGAAAACAATACACCACACCCCCCAAAAACGAGGATGAAGAAAACGCCATTCAAAAGTGGGGTTGTGCAAATGCTTATCGGATGTACTCATGTAAATGTGAGCCTATGTCGTACAGTAAGTGAAGGGCACCATCTTACATCAATCAAACAAGGCCACAAAATGATATGTCTCGTTATTAAAACAGCATAATCACCGCCACGCCTCGACCGCTGTTTCGTAAAACTCTATTTGATTTGTTGCTTGTACCAATACAGAAGCGCCGTGGAGTGTCGAAAGAAACTGAATGCTTCGGCCTTTGGCGTGGTCTTCTTGTATAGACTCCAACCTCATAAACACCTTGGTTAACCATTCTATTTTAACATCATAAAAAGCCGCGAGGGCAATACAGACTTCCTCTGGCAAGATGCATTTATCCGTTGTTAACATGGTGCATAAGCTCATGTTGCGATGATCAACTATTTTAATACAGAAGCCACACCAGAAGCCTTGAACGTCACCATGCAAGACAAAGATGGCGAGCGAAGCCTTTCAGTGGATGCCGTGCTGGTCGCCGTTGGTCGCTCGCCGAATGGCAAAACCGCGGGTATTTCCGACATCGGCGTCAAATTAGACGAACGCGGTTTTGTACTGACAAATGAAAAGTGCCAAACATCTGTACCCAATATTTATGCGATTGGCGACGTTACTCACGGCCCAATGTTGGCGCACAAGGCATCACATCAAGGCCACACCGCAGCCGAAGTCATTGCTGGCCACAAGGTAGATTTCCAACCGCTCGCCATTCCGTCTATCGCTTACACTTTCCCAGAAGTGGCTTGGGTTGGCTTAACCGAAACCGAAGCGAAGAAGCAAAACATCGATATTAAAACCGCCGTTTTTCCATGGAGCGCCAGCGGACGCGCCATTGCTTCCGGCGCAACCCAAGGCAAAACCAAACTCATTTATGACGAAGCAACAGAACGCGTCTTAGGCGCCGGCGTCGTGGGTTCCCACGCGGGTGAATTACTCGGTGAACTGACACTCGCCATTGAATTCGGCGCCACACTGGAAGACATCGCCTTAACCATCCACGCCCACCCAAGCCTCCACGAAACCGTCGGTTTAGCGGCAGAACTCGGCGCTGGAACGATTACCGACTTACCGAATAAGAAAGCAAAGAAAGCTTAATGATTACAGAGCTCTTTACGTGAACAACCTATGGTTGTTCACGCACCGTCATTTCCGCGCAGGCGGAAATCAACTCACATAAACGATATGTTGCTCGTCATCATAGCTAAAATTGAGAACTATCTGAATTTGGCTTTCTTCAATGTGCAGCTTCGAAACAAGATCGAACGTGCCTTTCTCCGCTTTATCAGCAAAGGCTTTTAATTGCTTTTCCAGCATCACCCATGCGACTCCATCCCTTGCTTCATCGATTCCAACAAGTTCGATGGAATGCGTCCTCAACCAAGCAAAATACGCCAGCGAATTGGCTTTAATATCCACTGCAACACCAGCGTCTGAGACTTCATAACACAGCCCGCATTGGGAAAGCTGCTGTGTTAAATAGGCTTTCCACTGCTTCATGAACTGATCGAAATAGGGCAAACAAACCTCTTCTAGCGGTAATAACTCTTCAGAAACGACATATAGAACAAGCTCCATAAAAGGGCAGCCAGCATAACATCTAAGAGCGAATGTAAAACACCACCTAAAAGAAGAGTATTTATTGACTACTTTTTACTCTAGGTATATTTTGGATACAAAATCCATTTTGATAGATGGCTAGTAAAATCCTTCAATTTCTTAAAAAAGGTCGTGAATGATGAGCAATGACGTTTTTGATGTAAGTGTTTTTAATGGCATCATGCCGGCGTTGATGACGCCTTGTAAGGCGGATCGTACGCCAGATTTCGATAATTTGGTAAAAAAGGGTAAGGAGATGATGGCGGCGGGGATGTCTGCGGTGGTGTATTGCGGTTCTATGGGCGATTGGCCTTTGTTGACGGACGCCGAGCGTATGGAAGGTGTAGAGCGCTTAGTAAATGCGGGGATTCCTGTGGTCGTCGGTACTGGGGCGATTAATACCAAATCCGCGGTGGCATTAGCGGCGCACGCGGAAAAAGTTGGTGCGGCGGGTTTGATGGTGATTCCTCGTGTGCTGTCTCGTGGCTCGGTGATTGCCGCACAGAAACATCATTTCAAGGCGATTTTAGACGCGGCGCCGTCGATTCCAGCAATTATCTATAACAGCCCTGTGTATGGCTTTGAAACCCGAGCGGATTTGTTTTTTGCGCTACGTACTGAGCATAAGAATCTGGTCGGTTTTAAAGAGTTTGGCAGTAAAGAAGCGCTACGCTATGCCGCGGAAAACATCACCTCCCAAGACGATGACGTCTTGCTGATGGTCGGTGTGGATACAGCGGTCTATCACGGCTTCGTCAAATGTGGCGCAGTTGGTGCGATTACCGGTATTGGCACAGCATTGCCGAAAGAAGTCTTGTTGCTCGCCAATCTGTGTCGATTGGCTGCGAAGGGCAACGCCGAAGCCCGCGTTCGCGCCCAAGAATTAGAAGAGGCCTTTTCCGTTTTGGCCAGTTTCGACGAAGGCCCAGAATTGGTATTGTTCTTCAAATATTTGCTTGTCTTAAACGGCGAAGAAGCGTATCGATTACACTTCAATGAAACGGACGAGCTTAACGCCGCACAACGTCGTTACTGTGAAGAACAATATGCCCTCTTCAAAGACTGGTTTGCAGATTGGGCTACACAAGGTGGAGTAATAGATACATGCAAGTCATAGACAGTCATACGGAAGGTGAACCAACCCGCGTTATTGTGTCTGGTGGGCCAGATTTAGGTTCTGGCTCATTGGCGGAACGCGCCAAGATATTAGCGACGGAGCATAAAGATTTTTATCGTTCCGTGGTAGCCGAACCCTATGGGCAAGAAGCCATGGTTGGCGTGATGCTGGTAGAGCCAGTTAACCCTGAATGCGTGGCCGGCGTGATTTATTTCGACGCTGCAGCTGTCATCGGCATGTGTGGTCACGGCACCATTGGCGTAGCAGCTACGCTGGCGTATATGGGGAAAATCGGTATGGGCACTCATAAAATCGAAACGCCCGTTGGTGTGGTTGAAGTCACCTTGTCTGATGCCAATACAGTGACTGTAAAAAACGTGGTCAGCCGTCGCTTACAGAAAGATGTGAGCTTAGAAATCGAAGGGATAGGTACAGTCTCTGGTGATATTGCCTATGGTGGAAACTGGTTCTTTATTGTCGATCAAAGCCCTGTGCCTGTTGTTCCAAGTAATATTCGTGACCTGACGGAAGTCTCGATCAAAATTCGCGAAGCCATTGAGGCAAAGCAATTAACAGGTACAGATGGTGGCATCATTGATCACGTTGTTCTTTATGGGCCAGCACTTAATGAGAATAGCCACAGCCGCAACTTCGTTCTGTGTCCTGACAACGCCTACGATCGCTCGCCTTGCGGTACAGGCAGTTCCGCTCGCTTGGCTTGCCTAGCAGCAGATAATCGCCTTGCTCCCAATGAAGAAATCATTCAAGAAAGCACCATTGGCAGCAGTTATCGTTTGAGCTATCAGCCTTCAAAAGGCGATACCATTATCCCAAATATTACTGGACAGGCGTTTGTTACCAAAGAAGCCACTTTAGTGATGAACCCCAACGACTCGTTGAGAAATGGCATTAAGCTGTCTTAACAATGACGCATTCAACTTCAAATAATGGATTAGTGATGATGAGCGAATCGGATATGGACACAATAAAGCACGATGTGATTGTTATTGGTGCCGGAATCATCGGCATTAGCATTGCGTTAAAACTGCAAGCTGAAGGTCGACAAGTGTTGGTATTGGATCGAAAAGGTGTGGCAGCCGAAACCTCATCTGGCAATGCAGGTGTGTTTGCCTTTGCGGATGTGATTCCTCTCGCCACTCCTGGCATTATGCGAAAAGCACCAAAATGGTTGATCGATCCTCTCGGCCCTTTGTCTATCCGACCGGCTTATGCCTTAAAAATCCTCCCTTGGATGTTGCGCTTCTGGCGCGCCAGCTGGAAAGACAAATACCAAACCGCCTTGGCGGCACAAGCCAGTTTGATGGATTTATCTAAAGCCGCTCTTGAACGCCAAATCGATGCCGTAAACGGTGAAGCCATGATTCGTCGAGAAGGGCAGTTACAGCTTTACGAAGGACAAGCCGAATTTAACGAAAGCCTTGCTGGCTGGCAAACTCGTCAAGCGCATGGCGTTGTCTATGAGTTCTTACTCACGCCAGAGGCAATAGCTGACATTCAGCCCGGCATTGACCCTAGGTTTACCCATGCCGCTTATACGCCAGAATGGAAAAACGTTTGTGATCCTGCCCAATGGACTCAGCACTTGGCCAACGAGTTTGAAAAACGTGGCGGTAAAATTGCCATCGCGTCGATTCATTCTATTGATTTGAAAGACGACTCTGTCAACTTAAAAAGTGACTCAGCCGATTATGAAGCCAATCAAGTGGTCCTTTGTGCTGGTGCTTGGTCAAAAACCTTAGCACAGTCTATTGGAGACAGTTTGCCATTGGATACAGAGCGAGGGTACAACACGACCTTACCTGCCAGAGCATTTGATTTAAAAACCCACCTAACTTTTAGCAATCACGGCTTTGTGGTGACAAAAATAGGCGAAGGTGTACGAATCGGTGGGGCGGTTGAGTTGGGTGGATTGACGTTGAAGCCACATTATCAACGAGCAGACGTTTTGCTCAACAAAGCGGCAGAGTTCTTACCAGGCTTGAACATCGAAGGCGGTAGACAGTGGATGGGATTTCGTCCTTCCATGCCCGACAGCTTGCCTGTGATTAGCTACGCGAGCCAATCTAAGCGTGTTGTATATGCTTTTGGACATGGGCATTTGGGGTTAACTCAGTCCGCAGGCACAGCCGAACTGGTTGCAGAGTTGATTAATGAACAACCGTCGAGTATTCCTATGAATGCTTATTGCGCACAGCGTTTTCACACTCTACACAACAAGCATTCACAGTGACGCATTAAGAGATCAAATCCGTTGGCAACAGGGTATTGGGAATATCTTGGTAACACACTGGACGCAAAAAACGACGAATGGCCATGGTGCCGACGGAGGTCGCACCAAAATTTGTCGATGCAGGATAGGGGCCGCCATGAACCATGCTGTCACAGACTTCAACACCGGTAGGGAAGGCGTTGGCCAGTATTCGTCCTGCTTTACGTTCTAGTATCGGCATAAAAGTGCGTGCCGCTTCAATATCTTCATCATCTAGATGCAGAGTACAGGTTAACTGGCCTTTTAAGTGATTCGCCATTTTTCGCATGTCATCCAAATTTTCCGCAAAGACAACAATCCCTAATGGCCCAAACACTTCTTCAGACAGCGCTTCATTAGCTAACCATTCTGCTGTCGTCGTCGTATACAAATATGGCGTGGCACTGCGTGATTCAGAGTGGGTTGCTAGCACTTCTTGAACACCTGTTAATCCTGCGATGCGCTTTTGCCCTTCTCGATACGCATCCGCAATACCTTCTGTGAGCATAGTTTGAGGAAGCACCGCCGATAATGCTTCTTTTGTTTTGGACACAAAAGCGTCTGCGTCGGGTCCCGCTAGCAATATAGCCACGCTAGGATTGGTACAGAATTGACCGGCTCCCATCGTTAATGAACTAGCCCAGCCTGCCGCCAAGGCTTCTCCACGATTTGACACCGCACTGGGAAAAAGAAACATTGGATTTACTGAGCCAAGCTCACCGAAAAAGGGAATGGGGTCTGGGCGCGCGGCACATAAATCAAATAGCGCACGTCCACCCATTAACGAACCAGTAAAGCCAACCGCTTTAATCAAAGGGTGCTCCACTAAAGCCGTTCCCACATCACGATTACCGCCTTGAATAAGACTAAATACGCCTGCTGGAATACCACACTTTTGGATCGCTGCGTGAACCGCTTCAGCAATAATCTCACCCGTCCCAGGGTGCGCACTATGACCTTTAACAACCACAGGACAACCCGCTGCCAATGCAGAAGCGGTATCGCCACCAGCAGTCGAAAAAGCGAGAGGGAAGTTGGATGCACCAAATACTGCAACAGGTCCTATTGGTCTTTGCAACAACCGCAACTCAGCACGAGGTAAAGGCTGACGATCAGGTAAGGCTTTATCGTGTCGACGATCTAAATAATCACCCTCAAGAATATGCTGCGCAAATAGTCGCAGTTGACCGCAGGTTCGCCCACGCTCACCCTGCAAGCGTGCTTCGGGTAAACCAGTTTCAGCACGACCAATCGCGGTAATCTCATCGCCACGTAAGTCAATTTCATCGGCAATAGTGTGTAAAAACGCCGCTCGTTTTTCACGCGACATACTACTGTATTCTTCGAAAGCATTTTCAGCCGCTATTACGGCCAAATGTACTTGAGCCGTACTACCTTTTGAGAAAAAAAAAGCATCACCGTGCGCTGGAGATGACTGAAACTGCTGTTCTGAGCTTACCCATTGACCAGCAATTAAATGTTTTCCATGGGGAGTAAACGTCATAGTACCCTCATTGTTATGACAAATTTTGTTATGACCAATTGTATTTTGTATCCAATTTTACAAGATAGCACAAGTGTTTACTATTTTGCCGCTGATAGCAAGATCGCTTGAAACTACATAGACAAAAGCGCTTTAAAAATTACGATAAAGGAAAGAGGGAAATAAAGGGTTACCCTGCACGCGTTAGCTTAACCAGCTCTATGACTTGGGTTTTAGTGTTGACTAGATGATCGCTAAGTTGCTTTATCGCTCCTGACACATCACGCTTACGCGCAAGCTCAAGTAGCAAGTGATGATCGTGGCTGGCATTTTCACGTTTATTTAATCTATCAATGTGCATACTGACATAGCGATTTGCTTGCATGGTCACACGCTTCAGTAACTCTTGCGTCAGAAGACGACCCGCCGCCTCATATAATTTGCCATGATAAGACGCATTCAGAGGCCCCCAATCAGCAATATTGCCGGCTTGATAAGAGTCGTCCATGGCTTCTAATATCGTCTGACATTCCGCAAACTCTTTCTTTGTCATGTTAGGAATCGCACGCTGAAAAAGATCCACTTCTAACATGATGCGAATGTCGAAAATTTCTGCGATTTCATCAAGGGAATGCTGAGTAACCGTCGCGCCTCGATTGTTTTGAAAAATAACGAGACCCTCCGCATCAAGGCGTTTTAATGCTTCTCGCACAGGCATACGTGACACATCATATTCTTCCGCCAAAAGCTCTTGACGAATCAAGGTACCTTCCTTCAAATCACCGCATAAAATACGCTGACGTAAATCTGCGACAATCACATCAGATAAGCTTTGACGAACAACGGCTCTTTTTGGTGCCAATTTCATACCCTCTAAATTGTCTCAATACACTATTTTTGATAACCAGACAGCCATTCAAATTACGGCTCTATTATACTCAAAAATCGCTTGATGACGACGTAAGCTGTTTTTTTCAGTTCAACCCTATCAATAAGGTTATGCTCAAGGCGTGCCACACGCCTTTTTATAAACACTAGGCGACATCAAAACAGTACCTTATCAAGAAAGTATGTTGCCTATAATGTTTGAGTAATATCAAACATTGAATTGATAGCTTCTCATTTTTCAAACCTTAGCCATTGCCTACTATCGAATGATATTCAAAGTGCGGTGCTATGTGGCTTACTTTCTATCCATTTTCCGCAGCCTAGTCTGGAGTGTTTTATGACAGCAATACTATCTCAGCCTTCTTTACTGAAACGTCACTCATACATTGGTGGCGAGTGGGTCGCGGCCAAATCTGGTAAGACGTTCGCGATAACCAACCCAGCCAATGGTGAACACATTATTGATGTGGCCGATTTGGGCGCAGAAGAGACAACGCTAGCCGTTGAGGCGGCTGAAAAAGCTCAGAAAGAATGGCAAGGCCGCACAGCGAAAGAACGCGCGACTTTATTGCGCCGTTGGAACCAGCTTATTCTAGACAACCAAGACGACCTAGCGACATTGATGACCTTGGAGCAAGGCAAACCGTTTGCCGAGGCAAAAGGCGAAGTGGCTTATGGCGCGTCTTTTATTGATTGGTTTGCCGACGAAGCGCGTCGCTTAAATGGCGATGTGATTCCAACCTTTGCCAAAGACAAGCGTGTATTGACCATCAAACAGCCTATTGGTGTCGTGGCGGCTATTACGCCTTGGAACTTCCCAATTGCCATGATCACACGTAAAGCCGGCCCTGCACTGGCTGCAGGTTGTGCGATTGTCATTAAGCCTTCTGACGAAACCCCTTTGTGTGCGTTGGCTCTGGCTGAACTAGCCCATCAAGCAGGCATTCCAGCAGGCGTATTGAACGTGGTTGTAGGTAAAGACGCGAAAGCCATTGGTGGCATATTAACTGGCCATCCAACCGTACGTAAATTGTCTTTCACCGGTTCTACACCAGTCGGCAAATTGTTACTGTCTCAGTGCGCGCAAACCGTTAAACGCACCTCGATGGAACTGGGCGGCAACGCACCTTTCATTGTGTTTGATGATGCTGACCTAGATGCCGCAGTAGAAGGCGCGATTGCGTCTAAATACCGTAATGCAGGCCAAACTTGTGTTTGTGCAAACCGAATTTTAGTGCAAGAAGGTGTGTACGATGCGTTCGCAGAGAAGCTTGCTAAGCGTGTTGCTACTTTCAAAACAGGCGATGGTTTTGCTGAAGGCGTCAATATTGGTCCGCTAATCAATCCAGCGGCGATTAGCAAAGTGGAACAACTGGTTGGCGATGCTATGGCAAAGGGTGCGAAAGCGTTAATTGGTGGTTCAAAAGCCACGGCTGCTGGCGCGCAGTTCTTCGAGCCAACCATTTTGACTGGCGTTACCGAAGACATGGACATTTTCTCTAACGAGATCTTTGGCCCAGTTGCTCCGCTATTCAAATTTAAAACCGAAGACGAAGCCGTTGCCATGGCAAACAATACCCCATTTGGCTTGGCGTCTTACTTCTACTCCCAAAATATTGCGCGTATCTGGCGTGTTTCTGAAGCTTTGGAATACGGCATGGTGGGCATCAACGAAGGCATTATTTCCAGTGAAGTTGCGCCATTTGGTGGTGTGAAAGAATCGGGTAGTGGCCGCGAAGGTTCTCAGTACGGCATCGACGAATACATAGAAATCAAATACTTGTGCATGGGCGGCTTGGCGTAAGGTTCTATCTTACTCAACCTCTCTTATCTAAATTAACAAGCGGTGCTGGCACCGCTTCATGTACATAGAGCTTGCTCTAAAGGTGAAAGACAAAATGAAAAACGCTGATCTACAAAAACGCAAAGAAAGTGCCATCGCTCGTGGCCAAGCTAATATGGCGCCAGTGTATGTTGACCGTGCTCTAAACGCAGAAATTTGGGACGTTGAAGGCAAACGATATATCGACTTCGGTGCGGGTATCGCCGTGGTAAACACAGGCCATAACCATCCGAAAGTGAAAGCAGCGACCATCGCTCAAATCGAACGTTTTACTCACACCTGCGTCATGGTCAGCCCATACGAATCCGCGGTGGCCTTAGCCGAAAAGTTAAACGCGGCAGCGCCAGGCAACACTCCGAAGAAATCTATCTTCGTCACCACAGGTGCAGAAGCGGTAGAAAATTGCGTCAAGATCGCGCGTGCACACACTGGCCGTCCTGGCATCATTGCTTTCAACGGTGGCTATCATGGTCGTACCAACATGACCATGGGCTTAACCGGTAAAGTAAACCCTTACAAAATTGGTTTCGGTCCTTTCCCAAGCGACATTTTCCATGTTCCTTACCCAAATGACTATTTAGGAATTACCGAAGAGCAAGCACTTGCTGACCTGCAATTGCGCTTCACTTGTGATATCGAGCCTTCTCGCGTTGCGGCTATCATTATCGAGCCAGTACAAGGTGAGGGTGGTTTCTACAAGGCCTCTACCAGCTTCCTACAGAAACTTCGTAAGCTATGTGACGACCATGGCATGTTGCTGATTCTTGACGAGATACAATCAGGTTTTGCGCGTACTGGCACCATGTTCTGCCACGAACAAGCGGGCATTGAAGCGGATCTAATGACCACGGCAAAAGGCATCGCAGGCGGTGTACCGTTAGCCGCTGTGGTGGGTAAAGCTGACATCATGGACGCGCCAATTCCTGGTGGATTAGGTGGCACTTACGGTGGCTCGCCTATTGGTTGTGCAGCTGGTCTTGCTGTATTTGAAGTCATTGAAGAAGAAAAATTGTGCGAGCGTGCCACGCAGATCGGTACACGCTTTGTTGAGCATCTGACGGCATTACAAGCGGAATTTCCAAACATTATCGGTGATGTGCGTAACTCTGGCGCCATGATAGCGGTGGAATTCGTTCACGATGGCGACGTCAACAAACCTTATCCAGAACTGGCGAAAAAACTGTCAGGCAAAGCCTCTGAACATGGTCTAGTGCTATTGTCTTGTGGTATTCGCGGTAACGTTATTCGTTTCCTACCCGCTTTGACCATCGAAATGGACATCATTGACGAAGGTATGGAAATCTTCAAACGCTGCTTTAAAGAGCTTGTATAAGCCACTTGATTTAAAAAGTATCGACTTCCGTTTGCAAGAATGATTCTTGCGCCAAGCCACTGTGGTGACACAGTGGCTTTTTTTGTTTTCTAACATCTTATTTTTATTGTAGTTATTCACTTATTAAGTACTAACGCCTCCAGATACCCTCTTTTTATTCGATTTTCTTTGTTTAATTTTTAAGTCTTTCTTGACGTCCTTAATTTCAAAATGTATTTTGTATCCAATATCCCGAAAAACAAAAATAAACTCTCTAAACAAAGGAATATTCAAAATGAAGAAAATAATAACGGCGCTTTTGTCTATCGCAGCCCTGAATTCCGTCACGGTCACAGCAGATACGCTAGATGATGTGGCAGACAGAGGAACGCTACGCTGCGGCGTGGTACTTGATTTCCCGCCGATTGGCTATCGTGATGCGAATAACGAACCTGCAGGATTCGACGTGGATTACTGTCACGATCTTGCTAAGTCGCTGGAGGTAGATGTGAAAATAATGCCTCTCACATGGTCTGAACGTTTACCGGTTATCGCGACAGGTCGCGCTGATGTTGTGTTTGGTGGCACCTCTGACAGCTTGGCACGCGCACGAACAGTCGGATTTAGTATTCCTTATGCCATTTATTACTCTCAGGGTGTGGTGAATTCAAAAAGTAACATCACATCAATTGACGACATTCGCGGTAAACGTGTTGCCGCCGCGCTAGGTACTCTGCCAGAGCAGGAGTGGTTAAAAATCGCAGCGAAATGGGGAGAAGAAAACTTGTATCAGAGCTACCAATCTGAAAACGAGGTTTTTCTTGCTGTCGCGCAAGGCAAGGCTGACATTGGCCTGACAACGAACACCGCCATTAAACCCATCACTCAGCAGTACGCTAATTTAGAAGCAGGTCCACGTATGCCTTGGGTGGCGGATTACACTTCCATTGTTGGCAAACGCCAGGATGTCACTTGGTTGAATTACTTAAACCTGTTTGTAACTCATCAAGTTCGTTCAGGTCGCTATCAAGAGCTTTGGGACAAATATGTCGGAAGTGACGCACCTGATCTGCGTATCCCTGGTGTCATGTATTAATAAATAGAGGATGACTCATCGCTTTCCCTCTTGTGATTAGAGGGGAAGCCTCAGGAGATAACAAAATGTTTGATTATAATTTCCATTGGCGGCCTGTTTTAAAAAGCTTTCCCGACCTTATCCAAGCGGGTTTCGTCACCCTTGAAATAGCCTCGTTGGCGATGTTATTGGGTATAGTTATCGGACTTTGCTTGGCGTTAATGCGCATCAATATGAAAGGCCCACTAAAGTGGTTTGCCGTAACGTGGATCGAAATCGCACGTAACACACCCGCTCTGTTCCAGCTGTTCTTTTTTGGCTTTGGTTTAGGTGCTTTTGGCATCAACTTATCGCCTTTTACTATTATTTTAACAGGCCTCAGTTTTAACTGCGCAGGCTACCTTGCTGAGAATTTTCGCGGCGGCTTCCAAGCCATTCCCGTGATGCAAATCAACTCGGCTCGCTGCTTAGGCATGAACAGTTGGCAAGCTTACACTCGTATTGTCATTCCTCAGGTTTTACGGATTGTCTATTACCCCATCACCAATCAAATGGTCTGGGCGGTACTAATGTCTTCTCTAGGCATGCTAGTTGGCTTTAAAGAACTCAGTGGGGAAACTCAGTTCTTTGCCAGTAAAACCTTCCGAGTATTCGAGTATTTTGCAGTCGCGGCTGTTATTTACTATGTCATTGTCAAAATAGTACTAGGGGCCTCTCGCTTGTTAGCGATGCGTCTATTTCGATATTAACGAGGCTTTATATTATGCAAGAACCTGTAAGCTTCTTTACTGGTTTTAATCCAAATGACCTTTGGTTTCTAGGAGAGGCGGCACTTAAAACGCTCTGGATTTCCATACTGTCGATTACCATCGGCAGTGTGATGGGCTGTGTTTTCGGTTGGGTACTCCATGAAAGTAAATCGGTGGCCGGTATCATCCTTGCCCCTATTTTAGATGTTTTTCGCTCTGTCCCTCTGCTTATTCAGTTGGTGCTTTTTTATAATTTCGCCCCTATGGTTGGTTTGGACCTTAACCCGTTTCTTTCTGGTGTTGTCATTCTGACTTTCTATACCGCGTCATTAGTTACCAACGTAGCAAGAGGCGGAATCGAGTCCGTTGAGACGTCCATGCGTCGAGCCTCTCGCTCTCTTGGTCTCACTTACTGGCAAGATTTGTTTCATGTTGTTCTGCCCATTGGCGGTCGTACTGTATTTCCTGCTTGGATCGGTGTTGTGCTTGGGGTGATGAAAGACAGCGCGTTGGTCTCTGTTTTGGGCTATGTGGAGTTACTTAAAGCCAGTCAAATTCTTATTACTAGAACACAAGAACCCTTGCTCATACTGTCTATCGCTGGCGCTTTTTACTTTGCGCTCTCTTATCCAATTTCACTTTATGCTTCTAAATTCGAAAAAAGGTGGGCGAAATGATTCAAATACGTGATCTGCATAAACACTTCGGCGACCTTCATGTTCTTAAAGGCATTAACCTCGATGTCAGTAAGGGAGAAGTATTGTCCATCATTGGCTCTTCAGGCTCGGGGAAATCCACCTTGCTGTACTGCATTAATGGTCTTGAGGCCATTCAGCAAGGTACGGTTCATATCAATGGCACCGATGTACACGCTAAGAATACTGACATTAACAAATTGCGCCAAAAGCTGGGGATGGTATTCCAACAATGGAACAGTTTTCCTCACTTAACCACCTTAGAGAATGTGGCATTGGCTCCTCGTATTGTAAAAGGAAAGTCTAAGGAGGAAGCTCTAGAGCTTGCCGCTAAACAATTAAAACACGTTGGACTGGGCGACAAGTTAAAAAATTACCCAGTTTCATTGTCTGGTGGTCAACAACAACGCTTAGCCATAGCACGCGCACTCGCCATGGAGCCAGAATACATGTTATTTGATGAAGCGACGTCGGCACTGGACCCTGAAAAAGTAGGCGAAGTTCTCGACACCATGCGTCTTCTTGCTGAAGAAGGGATGACGATGATTTGTGTTACCCATGAAATGGGCTTTGCACGTGAAGTATCCGATAGAGTGGCTTATTTCCATGAGGGAATCATGGAAGAAATTGGCCCACCACAACAAATTTTTGAAGACGCTCAGTCAGAACACACGCGTAAATTTCTTATGAATGTCCGCTAGCCTATGGCGGTTTAAGACAACGTATATTATTAGTTTAAACACGCAATACTAAACACACATTTATTAATGAAAATAAAAAGGTAACAGGATGAACAAAGATATTTTTTACGGCGTAATACCGGCTTTAATGACACCATGCAAAGCAGACCGTACACCGGATTACGACGCCTTAGTGAAAAAAGGTAAACAGATGATAGAAGCAGGGATGTCTGCTGTTGTGTATTGTGGATCCATGGGTGATTGGCCGTTGTTGACGGATGAAGAGCGTATGGAAGGCGTAGATCGCCTTGTTAAAGCGGGCGTTCCCGTCATGGTTGGTACTGGAGCGATCAATACGAAATCGGCTGTCGCTCTCGCGGCCCATGCCGAAAAGGTCGGTGCCGCTGGCCTCATGGTCATTCCGCGTGTTTTGTCCCGTGGCTCGGTGATTTCTGCGCAAATTAATCATTTCAAAGCCATTCTTGCGGCGGCACCGTCTATTCCAGCCATCATCTACAACAGCCCTGTATACGGTTTTGAAACACGAGCCGATGTTTTCTTTGCACTTCGTAAAGAACACAAAAACCTGATTGGCTTCAAAGAGTTTGGCAGTAAAGAAGCCATGCGCTATGCCGCTGAAAACATTACGTCTAACGATGAAGAAGTGTTGTTGATGGTTGGCGTAGATACTCGAGTGTTTCATGGATTCGTAAACTGTGGCGCCACAGGATCCATTACCGGTATCGGTACTGCATTACCAAAAGAAGTCTTGTTGCTTACTCATCTTTCAAAAATGGCCGCGGCTGGACATGCAGAAGCTCGTATACGAGCTCAAGAATTAGAAGAAGCCATGTCCGTTCTTGCCAGTTTTGACGAAGGTCCAGAGCTTGTATTGTTCTTTAAATACCTATTGGTATTGAATGGTGAAGAAGAGTATCGCTTACACTTTAACGAAACAGATGAACTAAACGGAGAGCAACGCAGATACTGCGAAAAACAATACCAGCTTTTCAAAACGTGGTTTGCTCAGTGGGTAAAACAAGATGGAGTGATTACTGAATGCTTATCGTAGATAGCCATACCGAAGGCGAACCTACCCGAGTCATTCTAGAAGGCGGCCCTGATCTTGGATCAGGGTCTTTATCGGAAAGGGCAGCTCGTCTAGCAACTGAATATAAAGATTTTTATCGTTCTGTGGTGCTTGAACCCTATGGGCAAGAAGCCATGGTTGGCGCTTTATTGACCGAACCAACAAACCCTGAATGCGTCGCTGGTGTTATCTATTTTGATGCGGCGGCGGTCATTGGTATGTGTGGGCACGGCACAATTGGTGTCGCCGCCACACTGGCTCACATTGGTAAAATTGGCATTGGTACTCATAAAATAGAAACACCGGTCGGTATTGTTGAAGTCACACTGAGCGATAAAAATACGATCACCGTAAAAAACATCGACAGTTACCGATTCAAAAAAGCCATCACCTTAGAAGTAGAAGGCATTGGTCAAGTAACTGGTGATATTGCTTACGGCGGTAACTGGTTCTTTATGGTCGATGATAGTCCCACTCCTGTGCTACCAAGCAATATTCGTGGTTTAACGGAAGCAGGGATTGCCATTCGAGAAGCCATTTACGCTCAAGGTATTGAAGGGAGAAATGGCGGTATTATCGATCATATTGTGCTGTATGGCCCTGCACTTACCAAGAAAGGACACACGCGTAATTTCGTACTATGCCCAGACGATGCCTACGATAGATCGCCTTGTGGAACTGGTTGTTCCGCCCGCTTGTCATGCCTTGCGGCCGATAATCGACTTGCCCCTGGTGAGGAAATTTATCAAGAAAGCACCATTGGTAGTGGTTATACGTTGAGTTACGAACTGTCCACCAGCCCAACTGCTCCAAAAGGAAGTATTGTGCCGTCTATTACCGGTCAGGCCTTTATCACTCGTGAAGCAACACTCATCAATAACCCAAACGATCCTCTCAAAAAAGGCATCGTACTAGGGTGCTAAAACGAGCAAGGAGTCACTATGAGCGACAAAATGAAACCGGATGTTATTGTGATTGGTGCTGGCATTATTGGCATCAGTACCGCCCTTAAATTACAGGCGGAAGGCAGACAGGTACTTGTACTAGATCGGAAAGGCGTCGCCGCTGAAACATCAGCAGGTAACGCGGGGGCATTCGCTTTTGCGGACGTTATACCACTTGCCACGCCTGGTATTATGCGCAAAGCCCCAAAGTGGCTCCTTGATCCCCTTGGCCCTTTATCACTTCGCCCAGCTTACGCGTTAAAAATTCTGCCTTGGATGTTCCAGTTCTGGCGGGCCAGTTGGAAAGACAAATACCAAGCTGCTCTCACAGCACAAGCCAGTTTGATGGCGTTATCGAAAGCCGCGCTAGAACGTCAAATTACAGCCGTCAATGGTGAGTCGTTGATTCGAAGAGAAGGGCAGTTACAACTTTATGAAGGCGCCGCCGAATTCAAAGCAAGTCTCGCGGGTTGGCAAACACGCAAAGAACACGGCGTCCTATTCGAGTTTCTAGAAAGCCCCGAAGCCATCGCTAAAATCCAGCCCGGTATTCACCCTCGTTTTACCCATGCGGCTTTTACCCCAGAATGGAAAAACGTCGTCCACCCTGCCCAATGGACACAATTTTTAGCAGACGCTTTCAAAAAATTAGGTGGTCAAATACACATTGCGTCCATCAATGCCATTGATTTAAAAGACAACAGCGTCATCTTAAAAAGCAATGACGAAGATTATGAAGCAAGCTATGTGGTGATCGCGGCAGGCGCATGGTCAAAAACATTAGCGCAATCAATAGGTGACAATTTACCGCTCGACACCGAACGAGGGTACAACACAACGTTGCCAGCAGGCGCGTTTGATCTTAAAACCCACATAACGTTCAGTAACCACGGCTTTGTTGTGTCGAAAGCAGGGCAAGGCATACGAGTCGGTGGCGCCGTAGAACTCGGCGGCCTGTCTCTTAAACCGAATTATAAACGCGCCGATGTTCTGCTCAATAAAGCCGCTCGCTTCTTGCCCGAACTGAAAATTACAGGAGGAGAGCAGTGGATGGGATTTCGTCCATCCATGCCAGACAGCTTGCCAGTGATTGATTACGCTACTCAGTCTAAACGTGTCATTTACGCCTTTGGGCACGGCCATTTAGGCCTCACTCAATCCGCCGGTACGGCCGAGTTAGTCAGCGATCTTCTGGCTGAAAGGCAAATCAGTATTTCAATGCGGCCTTATTCTGCAACACGTTTCCAATAATCCATCAGACATTAGAGGGCATCCAAGACTATGCGCAGTCGTAAAACGATCCATGTTATTTCCGCTCATGCCGAAGGAGAAGTCGGTGATGTGATTGTTGGTGGCGTGACGCCGCCGCCCGGAAACACCTTGTGGGAACAACGTTCATTCATCGAAAAAGATAAAACCTTACGTAATTTCATGTTGAACGAGCCT
Organism: Marinomonas hwangdonensis; assembly: GCF_003721245.1. Lineage (GTDB taxonomy): Bacteria > Pseudomonadota > Gammaproteobacteria > Pseudomonadales > Marinomonadaceae > Marinomonas > Marinomonas hwangdonensis. The sequence continues at coordinate 348,199 of NZ_RIZG01000003.1, forward strand.
CGCGGCGGCGTATTTCGCCATGTGAATTTATTGGTGCCACCTAAGCACCCTGACGCTGACGCCGCGTTCATTATCATGGAGCCAGAAGACACGCCTCCTATGTCTGGTTCTAACTCTATTTGTGTGTCCACGGTTCTTTTAGACAGTGGAATCTTGCCGATGCAAGAACCCTACACTGACATCGTTTTAGAAGCCCCCGGCGGGCTCGTATATGTTCGCGCGGAATGCCGTGACGGCAAAGCTCAGCGCATTTATGTGCAAAACGTTCCAAGCTTTGTCGATAAGATCAATGTACCTTTAGAAGTCGAAGGGCTAGGTACAATTATGGTTGATACGGCTTATGGCGGTGACAGTTTTGTCATCGTAGACGCAAAATCGTTAGGTTTTGATATTGTTGAAAGTGAAGCCAAAGCCATTGCTCAGCTGGGCGTGAAAATCACCAATGCTGCGAATGAGGAGTTAGGCTTTACCCACCCAACGAATCCAAATTGGAAACACATTTCTTTTTGTGCTTTTTGTGGTCCAATCGAAACAACAGACAAGGGGTTTAGTAGTAAATCAGCGGTCGCGATCCAACCCGGCAAAGTCGACCGTTCCCCTACCGGTACGGCGGTTTCCGCTAGAATGGCGCTAATGCACGCCAAAGGCTTGATGACAGTCGGGCAAGAACTCATGGCAACGTCCATCATCGGTTCGCAATTTAATGGCAAGATTATTGAAACCACTCAGGTTAATGGTCACCCTGCCGTGATTCCACAAATCAGTGGGCGAGGGTGGATTACAGGCACACATCAGCATATGTTAGACCCAGACGATCCGTGGCCTGAAGGTTATAAGCTAAGTGATACTTGGGGAGCCTAGCCTCTTAGTAAGAATAATAAAACATAATGGAGAAAGTATGAGCGATAACGTTACACTAAGTTTGGCTGAAATGCGTGAGCTAAGCGAAACGATACTCATGGGCAATGGTTTTAACGAAGACCACGCCCGTTCCATCACCGATATCATGTACGCCTGTCAGCAAGATGATTGCCACTCTCACGGCCTTCATCGCCTACTTATGTGTGTTGAAAGTATCAAATCTGGACGCATCGATGGCACCGCAGTACCTACCATCACAGACGCAGGCCCTTCGGTGGTTCGAGCCAACGCCAACAAGGGAATGTCTTTACTTGCCTTACAGGCCGCACTGCCACAATTAATAGAAAAGGCAAAGAAAAACGGCATTGCCGCGCTGGCAATTAATAACTGCTATCACTTTTCTGCGCTTTGGCCTGAAGTCGAAAAATTGTCTGAAGCCGGACTGGCCGCCATTGCCATGGTTCCCAGTCATGCATGGGTCGCCCCTGCAGGCGGTACTCGCGGTACGTTAGGCACCAACCCTTTAGCGTTCAGCTGGCCGCGCAGAGGCAAACACCCCTTTACCTTTGATTTTGCCACTAGCCAATTTGCCAGAGGTGAAGTTGAACTGTATCGCAGAGCGGGAAAGGCGCTACCAGAAGGCGTTGCTATCGATAAAGATGGAAAACCAACCACAGACCCAGAAGCCGCGATGAATGGCGCCATGCTGACGTTTGGTGGTTATAAAGGCTCTGCTTTGTCGATCATGATTGAATTACTTGCAGGGCCGCTTATCGACGACCTTACCAGTAAAGAAAGTATGGACTTTGCCGAAGGCAAACCCGAAGCGCCTTATCATGGTGAAATACTGATTGCGATCGATCCGAATTTATTGAGCGGTGGTAAAGCCGTTGCCAATGATGAGCGAGCAGAGCGATTGTTTGCAGACATTATTGATCAAGGTGCACGTTTACCCTCTCAGCGACGTTATGTGGCTCGCGAGAAAAACATGAAGCGTGATGCGATAGAAATTCCTCGAACATTGTACGAAGAGCTCCTCACATTGCGTCAATCCTAATTGCGTACATTCTAATGGTTCAGGTAAAAAGAAGCCGCTCTCTTGGCGCGGCTTCTTTTTATCTAATAAACGGTACTATTAGATAAGGTCTGCTGGTAATAATCCTGCGGGGATATCTTGATAACACACTGGACGCAAGAACCGACGAATCGACATTGTTCCTACTGACGTCGCGCCAAAGTTGGTAGACGCTGGGTATGGACCGCCATGAACCATGCTGTCACACACTTCCACGCCGGTAGGAAAGGCATTCGCTAAGATACGACCCGCTTTACGCTCCAGTACAGGAAGGAAGCTTTTTGCGTCACGTATATCAGACTCATCCAAATGGATAGTGCAAGTGAGTTGGCCTTCTAAACTTTTGGCAACTTGCAACATTTCCTCAATCGAAGAGGCTAAAACAACCACCCCTAATGGGCCAAATACTTCCTCGGCTAGTTGATTGTTTTTCAGCCATTCCGCCGCTGTTGTAGCGTAAAGATACGGTGTTGCATCACGCAACTCACAAGACGTTGCCAGTACTTCACGTACGCCTGTCGCCGCCGCAATGCGTTTTTGGCCAGAACGATACGCTTCCGCAATCCCATCCGTTAGCATAACTTGAGCGGGTACTGATGATAGAGTACTACTCACAGTAGATACAAATTCGTCCGCTTCTGTGCCAGCGAGCAACACGGCAATACCAGGGTTGGTACAGAACTGCCCAGCCCCCATCGTCAAAGAAGCGGCCCAGCCTTTGCCCAACGCTTCTCCACGGTTTGCTATGGCATTGGGAAACAAGAACATGGGATTAACGGAGCCTAATTCACCAAAGAAGGGAATCGGCTCAGGACGTGCTGCACACAAATCGAATAAAGCACGGCCTCCCGCTAAAGAACCCGTAAAACCGACCGCTTTGATCAATGGATGCTGTACCAACGCAGAACCGACTTCACGATTACCGCCTTGTATTAAACTGAACACGCCGGCCGGCATGCCACATTTTGTGATGGCTGCATGAATCGCTTCGGCTACAATTTCACCGGTTCCAGGATGTGCACTGTGTCCTTTTACGACAACGGGACAACCGGCAGCCAAAGCCGCAGCGGTATCGCCACCGGCAGTGGAAAAGGCCAATGGGAAGTTTGACGCGCCAAATACGGCAACAGGGCCAATAGGGCGCTGTATAAGTTTTAAGTCAGCACGAGGAAGAGGCTGACGTTCTGGCAAGGCCGCATCGTGACGCTTATCTAAATAGTCACCTTGAAGAATATGCTGTGCAAACAAGCGTAACTGACCACATGTGCGTCCACGTTCGCCGATTAATCGGGCTTCAGGCAATCCCGTTTCTGCACAACCAATGGCGGTAATGTCATTAGCACGGGCGTCTATTTCATCAGCAATGACGTTTAAAAAACTCGCACGTGTTTCACGTGAAGAATAGCCATACTCAAGAAAAGCCAATTCTGCGGCCTCAACGGCGTCGCTGACATTCGTAACAGAGCCTTTTGCAAAGGCATGCGCTTCGCCAGTAGCAGGGGAAGATTGGAACGTTTGATCTGAGACGACCCATTGTCCAGCGATTAAATGTTTACCATGTGGCATGAAAGTCATGTTGTTCTTGCTCCATTAGTATTCGTTTGAAGTAAATCAATATATGGATATTGTATCCAAAAATACAGATTGTACAAGTAATACACGTATACGCATCATAAAAGAAGCCGTATAACTTTTAAAAAACATGAATAAAGTAGGCAATGAAGAGGAACTGAATACTGTTTCCTTTTATTGGCAACAGTATTCAGTTCACACGAAGTGAGTTATTTAGAGCGCGTTATCGCAATCAACTCTAGTATTTGCTGCTTAGTGTTCTCAAGGTGGACTCTCAATAAATTTGCAGCGCCATCAACATCACGTAAACGAGCTAGATTAAATAAAGATCGATGGTCATGTTCAGCGTTATCTGCTTTTCTGAGATGATCTATATGCATACTGACATACCGATTTGCCTGCATACTGACGCGCTCAAGCAGCTGCATCGTCAGCTTTTGATTTGCGGCTTCATACAACATGGCGTGATATTGAGCATTTAATGGCCCCCAATCAGCCACATTTCCAGCGGCGTATGACGCTTCCATTTCATCAAGTAAGTTGCTGCATTGATCAAAATGGTGTTCTTCCATTAACGGTATAGACTTTTTAAGCAGATCAACTTCTAAGAGAATCCTTACATCAAAAAATTCAGCGATCTCAGCCAGGGAGTGCTTTGTAACGGTAGCGCCTCGGTTGTTGATAAAAACAACAAGCCCTTCCGAATCAAGCCGTTTCAACGCCTCTCGAACCGGCATTCGTGATACATCATATTCTTCAGCCAATAATTCTTGTCGAATAAGATCACCTTCTGCTAGGTCACCAGACAAAATTCGATTACGCAAATCAGTAGCGATAACATCAGGTAAACTTTGGCGTACGACAGCCCTCTTTTGAGCCAATTTTCTACCCTCACTTGATACATGAATTAAGGACAAGTAATGACTTCATAATGAAATCAAACGCGTCTTTCTTTACAAACTAAAAAATAATTATACTCGATATTACGACTAATACGGAGCCACTATTAATTCTTCCACCGTTTGATGAAGCACTTTTAAAAACAGCTCACGGGGTTTATTGGGTTGTGTGGTTTTCTTACAGATCACTGCCACGCCTAATGTGTAGGATCGCTCATTCGGTGCCACCTTGACGATAGCGCCTTGGTCAACATAAGGCTGGGCGTATTGTTCTGGCAAAAAGCCGATGTATTTTCCAGATAAAATAAGCGCAAGACGGCTGTCGTAGAAATACGAAATGGCCGTGAGGTTCATATGAGAAATTTGCTCACTGACCGCCTCGTGGGGTTTTAAACCTGCGTGCGTAGCAGGGTAAATGTCGGCCTTTGCTTCTTGTTCTTCAGGTGACATGGAAGATAATGGGTGATATTTCCCACAATAAAGATAGCAATCATCACTGTATAAATGAACGTAGCTTAAGCCATCCAGTTGCCTATGGTAGGGAATAAAGCCTATGTCCGCTTCATCATTGAGAATCATCCGCTCTATGTTCGACATAGACGCCACATTCGTCGTGATCAATACCTCTGGGGCTTCGGTAGCAAAGCGTTGAATCAATTCAGGAAAATGACTACGAGGATCAAGGCTGACTTTATCTGATAGGGCTAGGCGAAGCCTTCCTGTCAAACTGGCATTGAGGTTGTTTACCGTGGTTCGAAAAGCATCTAATGAATCGAGTAGATTCTCCGTCATTTTATAAATAATAACGCCTTCTTCGGTCAGCGAGAATCCTCCTCGTCCACGCTTACAGAGCACGAGATTGAGGCGAGCTTCTAAATTCGAGATATGCAGGCTGATGGTAGAGCGACCGATATTCAGCGATGTCTCGGCAGCCGAAAAACCGCCACAGTCCACCACGGTTTTAAACACTTTTAGCTGTTTAATTTCGTAATCACCAACTTGCCCCAGTGAATAATTTTTTGCGCTCATCACCTATACCTCTTTTGCCCATAGACCTAGCTTGCTGTACTTATCAGTTCGCTGATTCTCTAACTTTACATTGATTCATCCTACTTTTATCCCCCTTTCTGCTTCTTTAAGGTAGATAACAGAGGTTAGGGCAACAAACGCACCCGTTGATCTCGTTGCTCTGTTAGTAAGATGGCCCACAGCGCCCCCTTACTTGCCTTGAAATGAAGAGTGAGATACTGGCCCTTTCATTTTGTTCTTCCAGCACATTATTTAGGCCTGTTTATCTTGTTTGGTAAACAGGTTTTTTTTGTCATCCTATTTTTTTGCCATTTTAATTGCGCCCCGTCTGCACGCTGTTTGCGATAAAGGGAGTAAAAGGAGGTTAGTATGTCCATTGCTTTGTCTGTTCGTCAAAAACTGATTGCGATTGTTATTTTGGTCTGCGTTGGCTATGCCGGTTTTGGGGCGTATTCTATTTACAACTTGACGCAGATGTCGAAGGCGTCTGGCGATGCCGCTGAGTTAAGTCGGTTAACCACAGATGTAAAGAATGTTGAAATCGAATTACTAAAATTTGAGCGTGAGCTGTCATCGTTGACAACGTCGAATGCCGATACTCTTCGTCAAACATTACAAACCATTAAACAAGACACCGCATCAGGGTTTACAGTGCGACCGGATTTGATGGATGAAAAAGGCCGCACCTTGTTGATCAGCAGCCAAACCTTGTTACCAGAATACTTGGCGGCGCTGGAAAATAACTTGCAAACCTTGACCTCACTGGGACTCAGCGGAGACACGGGCGCCATTGGTGCGTTAAACCAGTCAGCCAATACGCTCGCGGAACAACTCAGTGCCTTAGACAGTTTTTCCGCTGGTTTTAAAGAAGTAAGAGCAAAAGAGAAAGACTTTCTTGCGTATCGTGACGCTGAGCATCAGCAAGCCTTGTATGCCGCTCTTAAAGCATTAAAAGACAGTATTAATAATATCGGCTTTGGGGACGTATTTAACCCCATGATTCAAACCTATGAAGACGCTTTGGCCCCTGTTATTTCATTATCTGTCATGCTCAAAGAACAGCAAAGCAGGCTAACAACATTAAGTCATCAATACACGCAAGTGATGAATCAAAACGCCCAGTATTTGCAAAATACCTTATTGATCCAAGCGCAAACTCGCTCATCCAATACCGCCGAACAGGCTCGGCATTCTTTGATCATTGCTTGTGTACTATTGGCCTTTACCATAGGGGGCATTTTGCTGACGGTGATCCACTCACTGAATCGTAACCTAAGCGCCGTTTTACAAGTCTTGAAAGACGTTGCCCAAGGCAAGCTCCATTCCCATCAGCAAATGCAACAACCAACCAAACCAGATGAATTCCAGCAGCTTTTTATCGCGGCCAATCAAATGTCAGAAAGCCTGCGACGCTTAATTAGTCATTTACTAAGCAGCAATGAGAAATTGGTTGTCACCGCCGATGAACTGAATCATGGCATCCAAGCGATTGTCAGTGGCAGCGAACGCATTCGTGATCGAAGCAATACATTGGCGACCTCTACCGAAGAAATTTCCGCGACTGCCAGTACGGTACAAAACATGACTCTGGTGGTGCAGGGTGCGGCCCAAGTCGCCTATGAATCGGCAACGACAGGGGTGACCGCCATGCGCAACGCCATGACCAGCATCAGCGATGTCGCTGACACCATTCAAGACACTAACGAGCGTGTATCTCGCCTTGGAACCTTGTCAAAAGAGATTGATGTGGTGATAGAGCTCATCGTAGGTGTAGCAGAACAAACCAGCTTATTGGCGCTCAACGCCGCAATAGAAGCCGCCCGAGCAGGCGAAGCAGGGCGTGGTTTTGCCGTTGTGGCTGACGAAGTAAAAACTCTGTCAGAGCAAACGGTAAAAGCGTCCGGTAGCATCACGAAAAAGGTCGAAAACATTCAAAAAGAAACCCAAGCCGTGATTGATGCCATGACACTCAGTCTCACAAAAGTCAGTCGCAGTAAGGAGCAAGGCGAAAACGCGGTTGCTACTATTCATCAAATCGAAAATAACACATTAGAGGCTATGAATAATACCAAGGAGATCTCACAAGCGATTCAAGAGGTGGCATTAACAACCACTCAAATGGCGCAAGATATGGACATCATCGCCCATGACATAGAAGATAATCACCTCGCTACTCAATCGATACAGGTAGCCAATAAAAACGTTTACCACCAAACAAACGAACTAGCACAACAAATAAAACGTTTTGAATTAACCTGAATATCGCAATATTTAGCTCAGAATCATACTCATGGGTGCGTTAGAAAAAAGTCTGCATACTTCTTTCGCACCAAAACAATGCATACAGATTTTATCACCTTATGATTTCTAAGACGCCCTAGAAAAATGCAAAAAAAATGCACGTTTTCAACATCATAGATCTATTTTCTTCATGCTTTTGATGAACCTGAATCATACTTTTTTTGCACCAATATTGTGCGTGAAGTTTTTTTTGGTGCGTCGACTTTGACTTAGTAAGCTGATTTATAAAGGCTTTTGGTATTTTTGATTGTTTGATGATGACAAAACTTTAGATAGATTTTGCGCGCTTTAACGCACGCAAGCTTTTTGAAAGTATCGAATACAAGGTGTCACGCCATCTTGGATGTGACTTTTTTATGCACTTTTGCTCTCGAGGTAACTCAATGATTAAGACGATACTAAAAGTAAAAAAACGATTGGTTGCGAGTTCTTTGGCTGTCGCACTTGGCCTAGGCGCTGTCGCTTCTACGGCTCACGCAGCAGATCACAACTGGCGTTTTGCCAACTTATACGGACGCGGTACCGCTTACGGTGAAGTTTACGAAGGGTTAGCAAAAAACATTGAAGCCATGTCCGATGGCCGTATCAAGGTACAAGTTCTTTACTCTGGTGAAGGCGTGGGTACAACAGGGATTTTAGGCGCGGTGAAAACCGGTCTTATCTCTATGGGTGCGCCTTTCCAATCCATGCACGCGGGTGAACTACCAGCTGGTTTGGTTGAAATCGGTCTGCCTGGTGGCACAAGCGATGCTGCAGAACTAACCACCTTGTTCCAAGAAAAGGGTTGGGCACCTATTCTGAAAAAAGCGTATGGCGAGCAAGGTCTTGTTTGGCTTGACCCTTACATCCAGCCTGCCGTTTACGTTATTACGAAAAAGCAGATTAACTCGATTGAAGATTTCAATGGTTTGAAAATCCGTGCGCCAGGTGCTTACGGTAAGTTCCTACGTAATTTAGGTGCGTCTCCTGTGTCTTTGGCTTGGTCTGAAATTTACACCAGTCTTTCCACTGGCGTAATCGACGGCTCTATCGGCTCTAACATGATAGACCACCGCGATGGCAACCACGTAGAAGTAGCAAAATACATGTACCCACTTCCTTTAGCAGGTGCACAAGTATTACCTATCGTAGTTAACCGTAATGCTTGGAACAAACTGTCTCCTGATCTTCAAGCTATCGTATCTGCGGCCACGACGGTTCATGCTCGTGAGCAAATGACTAAATCGAAACTGTGGGAATCACAAGCCGTTGCTGAAATGCAGGCAAAAGGCCTTCAGTGGAGCCCAGCACCAAGCGATGCAGACAAAGCAGCATGGAAACAAGCGGGCGCCGGTCTATGGGATGAGTACTCTGCTGCTGACAAATACAGCAAAGAGTTGATTGATGTTCTGCGCTCAGAAGCCAATTAAGCGCATACAGAGTCAAAAAGCTTATACTTAATGGAACGCGAGAGGTGAAGGAGACTAAGGCAATATCGAGTCTCCTTTACTTTTTTTACCCCCTCTAAACTCACCCTAACAAGGTACAAAAATAATGATAGTGACAGCGATCAGAGGCTATTGCCTAGGAACTCATGCGCTGGTGAGCTTTATCGGCAACTCCATTTCCTACCTCATGCCGGTACTGGCGTTTGTCGTCGCCTTTGAGGTGTTTGCACGCTACTTTTTAAACAGTCCTACTATTTGGGCTTACGACTTATCACTTTTTATCTTTGGTTACATTGCTGCCTTAGGTGGTGCTTTTGCGCAACAGCAGCGAGCTCATATCAATGTAGATATTTTATACAACACAGTGTCACCACGTATTCGCAATATTTTTAATATGTTGTCTTTTAGCTTGGCGATTTTTTTCGTCGCCGTGATCTGCAAAATGAGCATTGGCAAGTTCGAAGAAGCCATAGAATTCAATTACCGTCGCCAGAGCGAATGGGCACCACAGATGCACCATTACTGGGTCATGATGGCCGTCGCCAGTGTGCTACTCGCACTTCAGTTAACAAGCGATTGGCTAGAAGAGTGTTATCACTTATTCACTGGCAAAAATCTGCTTCCAGCATCTTTACGCAACCACTTAGAGGAAACGCCAAATGATTAGTATTGAAGTGTTAACCGGCGTTTTGCTTGCCTGCATTCTTGCCGCCTTTGCATTGGGTGCTCCTGTGGGGTTGGCACTGGGCGGCATTGCTATGGCCGTCGGCTATGCGACATGGGGAGAAGGGCTGTTTAATGTTATTCCCACCACATTAGAAGACACTCACTTCAGCTTTATCTTACTGGCCATTCCTTTATATATTTACATGGGCCAATTATTAACTCGGTCGGGAATCGGCGATGCTATGTTCAATGCCAGCCAGATGATCATAGGTCGAGTTCGTGGTTCTCTTGCTATCAGCGTGATCTTTGTTTGTTCTATGATTGGCGCCATGGTGGGGATTATCGGCGCGGGCATCATGACCTCGGGCAGTATCGCCCTGCGTCCCATGTTGGAACGAGGCTATAACAAACGTTTGGCACTGGGTGTTATTATGGCCGGTGGCGGTTTGGGTATTTTGATCCCTCCCAGCATTCCAATGATCATGTTTGCCTCTGCAACACAAAACTCCGTTGGGCGCATGTTTATCGCGGCCTTGGTACCTGCGGCGATCATCATTGTGCTATTAGTCGCTTACGTGGTGATTTCCTGCAAACTGGATCACAACAAGGCGCCATTAGACAAGGTGCCTGATGTGGCGCCAACAACGAAAGAAAAATGGTTCACTGCCCGCGATGGCTTACTGTCTCTAATACTGATTTTTGTGGTTTTAGGCAGCATCATTATGGGGATCGCAACACCAACAGAATCCGGAGCCATCGGTGTCGTCGGAGCCATTTTGTTAGCGATGTTTTTTAAACGCCTTAAGCCTCGTATGGTCAAAAATGCCGGTATGCAGGCCGCGTTGTTGGTTAGTGTCGCCATGTGGATTATCTTTGGTGCTTCGGTGTTTAGTAACTTCCATTTGTTGATGGGCGTGCAAAACATGGTGGCGAGCTTTACCCAAGATTTAGGGCTATCACCGATTATGGTGATCATCATGTTCCAGCTGATCATGTTATTGCTCGGCTTTATTATTGATGAATTTATCATTGTATTAATGTGCGCCCCTATCTTTACGCCCATCGCTGTATCGCTAGGTTATGACCCTATTTGGTTTGGCATCTTGATGATTCTCAATATCTTAATTGCCGTGCAAACCCCACCCTATGGATTCGCTTTGTTTTACCTTAAAGGGATAGCACCACCAGGCATCAGCATGCTGGATATCTATAAGTCGGTAGCGCCGTTTGTGCTTATTAAACTGTCGGTGTTAGCGATCTGTATGATGTTTCCTGAACTGGTACTCTGGTTACCGAATAAAGTTATGGGATAAATACGCTTATTCATTCTCCGCGAAAAACAGAACGGCAAAAACGAAGACTGGTAAACAACGAAGGAGAACAAGAAGAGTAAACTTACTTTTCTTGTTCTCCTTCGTTGTTTTCAAGGTACCAGTTCATGATGTAGGGGGCGATCTCGGCACCGGACACAAAGAAGTGGCCGTTGAGTAGGGTTTCTCTTTGGTTGTAACGAAAGGGTTTGCCCTCTGGTGTGACCAGCATGCCGCCTGCGGCTTCGATGATGGCTTGCTGGGCGGCCGTGTCCCATTCACTGGTTGGCCCTCGACGTAAGTGAAGATCGGCAATGCCTTCTGCAATGCGGCAGCCTTTTATGGAGCTGCCTTTGGGTAGCTCACGCACTTGCTCGTAGGTTTGCTTTAACTTGTCTTTTAAAGACGCGGGAAGAGCAGGGCCATGGCTGCGACTCGTCATGGCGATGATAGGCTCACGAGGCTCTCTCACGTTAATGCTTTCATATTCATCGCCTTGCCATTTCATCGCGCCAACCGGTAAACCTTGCCAGGTTTTGGTCACACCAAAATAGCCTTCTGTTGTCGTCGGTAAATACACCATACCAAGTATCGGCGCGCCATTTTCAACCAAGGCGATATTAATACTAAATTCACCGTTACGCTTGATGAACTCTTTCGTACCATCGAGTGGGTCAACAATCCATAACATAGTCCATTGGGAACGCTCTTCAAACGTCACCACACCTTCTTCTTCCGATAAAACGGGAATGTCAGGGGTAAGTGCTTGCAAACCTGCTAGAATCACTCTGTGGGCAGCAAGGTCGGCGGCCGTCACTGGACTGTCGTCGAGCTTTTGCTCGATACCCAAGTCCGCGCCCTGATAAATTTCCATGATCACATCGGCCGCATCGTGTATTATTTTCTGAAGAGCTTGGAAAGTGGGGTGTCTACTAATGTCCTGCATAACAGCCTCAAATATGACAACAGAATAAGGTCAACGCATTTCTTATGAGTAAAACAGAAAAGCAGTCAACACCACAAGCCGTTCGTTTAGATAAGTGGCTTTGGGCCGCCCGTTTTTTTAAAACTCGCTCACTTTGCAAGGAAGCCATTGATGGCGGTAAGGTGTCTTACAACGGCAGTAAGGGCAAAGCCAGCCGAAACGTCGAAATAGGCGCTTTAATCGGCATACGCGCAGGTTGGGATGAAAAGGTGGTAGAGATCAAAGCCATCAGTGAACAACGTCGTGGCGCGCCTGAGGCGCAGCTTCTATACGAAGAAACACCAGCCTCAATAGAAAAACGCGAAAAGCGCGCCTTAGAAAACAAATCTTATGGTGGCCGAATCATGTCCGACCATAAACCCAACAAAAAAGAGCGCCGCGACATTAAGCAACTCAAACAAGATATTTTTGGTGGTATGGATTAAACCCGCTCGTGTCTTCTTCAAAAAAAGGCCTTTACCATCGGTCAGCAGCGATGGTAAAGGCCTTCTCGATTCTCCACACAAGCATACAACTCTAACTCCATTAACACTTGCATCATCAATCCAGCGTCCATTTTACTTTGACGAATCAAGGCATCAAAATCCATTGCTTGACCTTCTTGCTCCATAATTTTAATGACCACCTTGGCATTATCCGACGTCAATTCCGGTAAGGCATGAAAAGTGTTTGGTAACAATGGCGATACAATCTCAGCCGGTTGATTGTTGTCTGTAGACGACGATTTCCTATTATTTCTATGAGCTCTTGATTCCTTATCGATCGCCTTACTCTCAGCAGACGGTTTGACTATTGACGCAGAAGACAGCGCTGGACACTCCGTCATAATATCCTCCACATGACGGACCAAGATTGCGCCTTGTCGCAAAAGCTGATGACAGCCTGCTGATTGCGTGTCGGTCAATCGGCCTGGTAATGCAAAGACTTCTCGGTTTTGTTGAATGGCGTAACTGGCGCTGATCAAAGAGCCACTTTTTACCGAGGCTTCTGCCACTAGTATGCCCATACTCAAACCACTGATAATGCGATTGCGCGGTGGAAACAAATGGGGGCGAGGGCGGGTTGATAGTGGGTATTCACTTATCAATGCGCCACCTTGTTCTAGGATCTCATCAAACATCTTTTGATTGTGATTCGGATAACGATGAAACAAGCCAGTTCCCATGACACCAATAGTGGGCGTCGTCTTGCTATGCAATGCCCCTTGATGCGCGGCGGTATCCACTCCCATGGCACCACCACTCACCACACAAATACCACGAGCAGACAATTGCTCGGCAAATTGAAAGGTAACATCCCGACCATAACGAGTACATTTACGAGCGCCCACAATGCCTATTTTCGGCAACGCCAAAACATCACGATGTCCTTCCACATAAATAAAAGCAGGGGCAACGGAGATTTCTTTCAACGCCGTTGGATAACATTCGTCTTCTTGCAACACCAGGTGATGGTTATCGTCCTCCAACCAAGCTAACGATTCATCACGTTTGGCTTCTTGTTCTTTGTTAAGAGAACCATCAGCAAAATAGGCTATCGCCTCGCGGGCTGTCTCGTCGGGCCACTTTAATGCTCTTAACAACTCATAAGAAAGTCGGGGTGGTGAGTCATCGCTGAATGATGCATGTGTTAAATAGGTATAAAGACGCGATAAACGCGCAGGGCCAATACCCGATAAAAAGCTCAAGCACAGCCAATCGGTTTGCGTTAGCCCAGCGGCATAAGAGGTTTCTGTGTCCATATTGAAGTGGCTTCCTTGCGTTTATTGATCGTGATCGTTTTATCCTAAAACGAAAGCCAAGCGTAAATAGTCTCTGGCTATAAATGCTATTCAATCATATTGACCAAAAAACCGCCATGAGAAGACTGCTCAAAAGTCAGACTTGCGTTACAATGGACAAAATGAAACGAGCGAGATGACCTCTTTGCTCATGAACAAAGACACATCGTTGGAAAAGATCATGGCTGTTTTACCTGTACTTGAATACCCAGATAACCGTTTACGCAAAGTGGCTAAACCAATCACCGAGTTCACCGATGAACTGCAAACCAAAATCGATGATATGCTCGATACCATGTACGACGAAAATGGTTTGGGGTTGGCTGCAACCCAAGTGGATTATCACCACCGACTCGTGGTGATGGATTTCTCTGAAGAACGTAATCAACCTATCGTATTCATTAACCCCGAATTTGAAGTACTCGACGACGAGCCCAACGAATTTCAAGAAGGTTGTTTGTCCGTTCCAGGCTTTTACGAGCACATCTACCGTGCCGCCAAAGTGAAGGTGAAAGCGCTGGATCGTCATGGTAAGCCGTTTGAATTAGAAGTGGACGAACTCATGGCCGTTTGCGTGCAACACGAAGTCGACCACCTGGATGGTAAACTCATGGTGGACTACTTATCACCCTTGAAACGCAACCGCATCAAAAGCAAACTTGAAAAAGCCCACAAACTGGCACAGAAAGGTTAAATATCTCCTTTCTCATAACGTGACCATTGATATTAAGATCGTAAAATCAGGCTTTGGCCTGATTTTTTGTTAAGGAACCTTTATGCCAACCTCACCACTTCGTATTGTTTTTGCAGGAACACCTGAATTTGCAGCGGCTAGCCTGCAAGCTATCTTAGATTCAAAACTCGAAAACCAGTATGAGATCGTCGGCGTTTATACTCAGCCAGATCGTCCAGCAGGCCGTGGCCAAAAGCTGGTTCAGAGCCCTGTTAAGCAACTTGCTATCGCTAACGACATTCCAGTTTATCAGCCGTTAAATTTCAAACAGGATGAAGACAAGGCAAAACTCGCCGCGTTAGAAGCCGATCTTATGATTGTCGCTGCATACGGAATCATCCTGCCAAAAATAGTATTGGATACGCCTAAGTTTGGTTGCATCAACGTACATGCTTCTTTGCTGCCTCGCTGGCGTGGTGCCGCTCCGATTCATCGCTCTTTGATGGCTGGAGACAGCGAAACTGGCATCACTATCATGCAAATGGATGTTGGCTTAGATACGGGCGACATGCTGTTAAAAGCACGCTGCGATATCAAACCAACAGACACGTCAGAAACACTACACGATCGCTTGGCGGTTCTTGGTGGTAGCGCACTCATTGAAGCTCTAGAAAGGTTCAAAGCCGATACATTATTTCCAGAGCAACAAGATGAAAGCCTCACTTGCTACGCCGCGAAACTTACCAAGCAAGAAGGCGAAGTAAACTGGTCATCTTCAGCAGAATTAATCGAGCGTCAAATTCGCGGTTTGTCACCTTGGCCAGTTGCTTACACCCACAGCATTGCTGGTGTAATGAAAATTCATGCGGCACACATTGCCAGCGTAGACGATGAAACTTCCATACCTGGTGATATTCTGGTGGTTAGCAAAAAGGGTATTATCATTGCCACTGGGCAAGGTTCACTCCTCATTACTGAGATCCAATTTTCAGGCGGCAAGCGCATGAAAGTCCAAGACGCCTTAAACGGCAAACACAAAGCCGCCTTAGAAATAGGTCAACGTCTTGGTCTTATTGAGCAGACGCTATGAACCAGTTTGACAAGAACATTTCATCCCACGCCAGCACAAGCACACAAAGCGCTCGCCAAGTGGCGGTTACAGTCATTACCAATATTCTGCTTCAACAGGGCTCGCTTAGTACGCAACTCGCTCGCCATCAAATGGATGTAGCAAGCGAACACGCTCCAATGCTTAAAGAATTATGCTTCGGTGTGTGTCGTCAGTACCCGAGACTAAACAGCATTGCATTGCATTTGTTGGCGCATCCTTTTGAAGAAAAGGACACAGATTTATACGCTGTCTTACTTTTAGGTTTGTATCAATTAACCTACATGAACACTCCTGATCATGCGGCAGTAAACGAAACAGTAGAAGCGTGCCGGATCTTGAAAAAAGACTGGGCAACCAAGTTAATGAATGCAGTGCTACGTCGTTACCAAAGAGAGGCCGACGACATAGTTGAGATTCTAGAAGCTCAACCTTCGGTAGAATTCAACATGCCAAAATGGCTGGTGAAGCGTTTCAATAAGCATTGGCCAGAGCATCTTGAAAAAATAATTGAAGCCAGCAACACGCATCCACCGATGTGTATTCGCGTAAACGAGAGTCTCGTTTCACGTGAAACATACAATGAGCAACTCCTAGACTTGGGTATAAATGCAGAAAATGGCGAGTTTTCAGATTCAGCTTTGTACCTAAGAAATGCCGTTCGAGTAGGAGAGTTACCAGGTTTTGATGATGGCTATGTTAGCGTTCAAGATGAAGCGGCTCAGCTTTCCGCACATATTTTATCGCCCAAAGACGGCGAGAAAATATTGGATGCTTGCGCAGCGCCTGGAGGAAAAACAGGTCACTTGTTAGAGAAAGCCAACTCTGCTGGACTAAGCTCAATGGAACTCACTGCCGTTGAACTAGAACCATGGCGCATGGAAAAAATCGAATCCAATTTGACACGTCTTGGCTATTCGGCGCAATTGATTTGTGCCGATGCGAGTGACCTTGATGCGTGGTGGGATGGCGAACATTTCGACAAAATCTTACTCGACGTTCCATGTACTGCAACGGGGGTTATTCGTCGCAACCCAGACATTAAGATCAATCGAAAACCAGCCGATATTGATGATCTGGTTATCATCCAGCGAGAGATTCTTAAACAGGTTTGGACGACGCTGAATCAAGGCGGCTTTCTGTTGTACGCCACTTGCTCGTTAATGCCGGAAGAAAACGAACAACAAATACAACATTTCTTGGCAAATCAAGCTGACGCATCGGAAGTTCCATTGAATTCATTAGCACCAAGTTTTGCTACAGAGTGGGGAATTCCTGTTAGTTACGGTCGACAATTATTCCCGCATGAAGATGGTCACGATGGTTTCTACTACTGCCTGTTGCAGAAAAAAACTTAACGCCAGCTATTTGATGAAGTGATTAACAGGCAGACTATTTGTATTTAAAAAAAGGAAATTGCTGAAATTGCTTTTGTGGCCAGAAGTGACTGTTCCACGTGAAACAGTCACTTCTGATTTGTTTCTCTTTTATTAATTTATCCTAAATATAGACTCGCAACTGTCACATTTTCATTACAAAAAAGGACTGTCGTCATTGTAAAAATAAAGTCACTTTCCTCATCTGAAAACAACAATTGAAGACTGAAAGTGCATAAGTTAATGCGATGAATTCACATGGACTTATAAGGGCGAAATTCATCCGAAAAAAAAATGAGTATTTTGCAAGTTCAAGTTAAATGTTTGCCCTTATGTGGTTACACTTAGTGACCTGAATTAAGAATGTAAAATCGGCTACTCAGCCCGTTAACACGATTATTAAATCATGCTTTCTGTTATTGAACCTCATACTCTAGATAAAGAGCGAAACTCTACACAACGCTCTAAGGCAAACTATGAAAATCATCATTATTGGTGCAGGCCAAGTTGGTGCCACTCTTGCAGAAAACCTAGCAAGCGAAGATAACGATATCACTGTGATTGATATGGATGTCAATCGTCTTAGAGAATTGCAAGACCGTTTAGACATACAAACTGTCGAAGGCAATGGCGCTCACCCTGACGTGTTAGATCGCGCAGGTTGTAACGATGCTGACATGCTGATCGCCGTAAGTAACCAGGATGAGACAAACATGATTGCTTGTCAGGTTGCCCATACTCTCTTTAAAACTCCTACAAAAATAGGCCGTGTGCGTTCTAGTGTCTACGCTCAGTATCCCGCGCTCTTTAACGATCAAGCGATTCCAATGGACGTTCGCATCAGTCCGGAAAAAGAAGTCACTAAACATTTAAGTCGATTAATTCGATATCCCGGTGCATTGCAAGTCATGGAATTCGCAAATGGCAAAGTGCAACTGGTAGTAGTTAAAGCCGAAAAGGGCGGCCCCTTAATTGATCAGCCAATTAGTTATTTAAAAGAACACATGCCTTCTATAATGACTCGGATTGCCGCTATTTATCGGGATGGAAAATCTATTTCACCTGACGGAAATACGCAGATTCGGGCAAACGACGAGGTGTTCTTCCTCACCGCACAACGTGATGTGCTAGACGTTATGAGCGAACTGCGACCCTTAGATACTCCTTATCGACGCATCATTATTGCAGGTGGCGGTAATATCGGGGAACGATTGGCTCAGAGCTTAGAAAAAGAATACCGCGTTAAAATCATTGAGCGAGATCCAGAGCGCTGTCGTTATTTATCAGAAACACTCAATAACACCATAGTGCTCAATGGGGATGCGTCTAAGCAAGAATTATTGCTCGAAGAAAACATCGAATCTACCGACGTTTTTTGCGCGCTAACCAACAACGACGAAGCCAACATCATGTCTTCTATGTTGGCAAAAGTACTCGGCGTTCGTACAGTTATGACCATCATCAATAACCCTGCCTATGTAGATATAGTGCAAGAAGGCATGATTGACATTGCGATTTCGCCGCAACAAACCACTATCAGTTCATTACTCAGTTATATTCGACGCGGTGATGTGGTCAACGTTCACTCGATGCGTAAAGGGGCCGCCGAAGCATTAGAGGCGGTAGCCCATGGGGATTATCGTTCATCGAAAGTAGTGGGGCGAAGCATTGCCAGCTTAAACCTACCAGATGGTGCCACCATTGGTGCAATAGTGCGCGAAGACAGTATGTTCGTGGCGACCGGCGATTTAATTATTCAGGCTGAAGATCACGTCATTATTTTTGTGACTAACAAAAAGCAAATCCCAGCCGTCGAGCAACTGTTTCAGGTCGGCTTAACCTTCTTTTAATTTTTCCCTGCTTATTAAGTAGGTTGTAAAGGCAGACCTGTCCGCGTCTAAGAGAGACAGGCTCTAGGAAATGAGTATGCATTTAAGTGTTGTGTTACGTGTCATTGGTTTATTGGTCATGGTTTTCAGTATCGCACTGATCCCGCCCATCATTGTGTCCATGATCTATTCTGATGAGACAATCACGGCTTTTTTATATGCCTTTGCCATCAACATACTTGGCGGGTTCTTATTATGGTTTCCCGTACGTAATGCACGTGGAGAATTAAAAATTAGAGACGGTTTTTTGGTAACCGTTTTATTCTGGACAGTGCTCGGTTTGTTTGGGTCTGTGCCATTTTACTTAGCCGAATTACCCAACCTGTCGTTTACCGACGCCTTGTTTGAATCCGTCTCTGGATTAACCACAACCGGGGCCACCATCCTCACTGGCATTGATGATCTGCCCAAGTCTATTTTGTTTTATCGTCAGTTACTTAACTGGTTGGGTGGTATGGGTATTATCGTTTTGGCGGTGGCGATTATGCCAATGTTAGGAATTGGGGGGATGCAACTTTATAGAGCAGAGACTCCGGGGCCAGTAAAAGATTCAAAATTAACACCACGTATTGCTGAAACAGCAAAGGCACTCTGGCTCATTTATGCCACTTTAACGACGGTGTGTGCCCTAGGCTATTGGATTGCGGGTATGAGCCTATTCGATGCAATCAGCCACAGTTTTTCTACGGTCGCTATTGGCGGGTTCTCAACACACGATGCCAGTATCGGCTATTTTAACAGTGTCGCGATCGAACTCATTTGTGTATTTTTCATGATAGTGTCGGCGTTTAACTTCGCTCTACACTTTTTTGCTTGGCGACACCGAAGTGTCTGGCATTATTTAAAAGACCCTGAAGCACGTTTTTTTATCTTAGTTTTATCCAGTACTTGTATATTGTCGACTCTGGTATTGGCTTTAACATCTACTTATGACTGGGACACATCTCTTCGCTATGCCTTGTTTGAGACAGTGTCTATCGCCACAACGGCTGGGTTTGGTACGACAGACTTTTCTGCTTGGCCCAATTTCTTACCTTTCTTACTGATCGTCACCTCGTTCATTGGTGGTTGTGCCGGGTCAACTGGTGGTGGCATGAAGGTGATTCGTATTCTATTAATATTGAAACAGGGCATGCGTGAAATTCAGCGTTTAATCCACCCAAGTGCGGTTATTCCTGTCAAGGTAGGAGGAAAGGCGGTTAATGAACGCGTCGTTTCAGCGGTGTGGGGCTTCTTCTCGGCTTACTTGCTTATCTATATTGTCTTAATGATTGGCTTAATGGCAACAGGATTGGATCAAGTCACCTCTTGGTCTGCGGTTGCTGCAACGCTAAATAATTTAGGACCAGGGTTGGGAGAAGTCGCCTCTAGCTTTTCTAGCATTAGTGATCCCGCGAAATGGATGTTGTGTTTTGCTATGCTACTTGGACGTTTAGAAGTGTTTACCTTACTGGTCTTATTCACGCCTATGTTCTGGCAGAAATAACACAGTGACAGGAAAAAAAGATGACGCCAGCTATTAACGAACTGAACAAACACCAAATCGCGTTTGGCATTCATGAATACGAGCACGACAGACAATGCTCTAACTTTGGCGAAGAGGCTGCGCAAAAGCTCAACCTTGATCCTGCTTGCGTCTTTAAAACCTTATTAGTCAGCGACGATAAAAATCTGTTTGTCGCCATTGTCCCTGTCACCGGCACGCTCAACCTAAAGCGTGCCGCACAGGCTTTTGGGGTGAAAAAACTTCGTATGGCTGACGCAAAAGAAGCCGAACGAGTCACTGGATATTTGCTCGGTGGCATCAGCCCAGTAGGGCAAAAGAAACGTTTAGTGACCTGCATTGATCTAAGTGCACAAGCGTTTGACAAGATCTATGTCAGCGGAGGACAGCGCGGCTTAGACATCAGTCTGGCACCAGACGATCTCAGCCGAGTGTGTCGCAATACCACTTTTTCAGACATTGCTGAAGCCAGATAGTCGAAAACAAACAGCCCAATTCATCAAACCCTATTTCACTAATCTTACTGAACAAAAAGAGACCCTCTCCATGGCCAAACAGATTAAACCCATTATTTTGCTCGATCGAGACGGCGTCATTAATCAAGACTCTGACGCTTACGTTAAAACCCTAGACGAATGGCAACCGCTTCCAGGCAGTATTAAATCCATCGCCGCGTTATCAAAAGCGGGCTTTCAAGTGTTTGTGGTGACCAACCAGTCAGGAATAGCGCGCGGTTATTATAGCGAAACCACCTTGCACGCCATGCACGATAAAATGACGCAGTTAGTGGAAGCCGAAGGTGGTCGTATCAGTGGAATTCAATATTGTCCGCACGGCCCAGAAGACGAGTGCCATTGCCGTAAACCTAAGAGCGGCATGATTGAAGCTATTGAGGCCGAACTTGATTTATCCTTTGAACACTATCCTGCAATCATGGTTGGAGACTCTTTAAGGGATCTTCAGGCAGGAAAAGCGCGTGGATGCTCACCCGTATTGGTGTTAACCGGAAAAGGCCGTGAAACCCAGTATAAAGCCATCGACTTCCCGTTTGAGGTATTTACGGATCTGGCTGCCTTTACGATTTCCACATTGCAGAAATACAGCTAACCAAACCGATGTCCACAGACAGTCTGAAGTCGATTGATTCATGTAGTGTGGGTGAGTGGTGAGCAAATGGCCAAGAGGTAAACGCTCACTCACATCAAGACGATCGAGTCATCCAAGACAAACGTTGCCAACTTAGGCCCATTAGAACCGCCAAAAACAACAGCAGATAAGGATAAGCCGAGATACTAAAAACATCGATGATAGGCCCTGTTAGCGATGGTGCTACCAGCGCCCCCAGACCACAACAGACAAAAACAATGCCCGTTCGCTTACCGTTCAGCGACATGATGGTATTCGCATAGGAAAATAACATCGGGAAGAAAGCGGAACACCCCAGCCCAAGCCACAAGGCAATGAGCACCAAGGACGCATCGGACAAAACCATCATTAAGCTGCCACTGATACTGATCGCCAACAAACCATAAATCCCTTGGCGAGGATCAATCCAACGCAGCAAAACCACCGAAATCAAACGCCCCAAGGACAAACTGACAAAAAACCAAGTCACTAAAATGGCTGCCGCCGTTTGAGTCGCGCCGGACAAGACGGCATAGGTACTGATCCAGCCCGCAATGGTAAGCTCAAAACCCACATACAAAAAAATCACCGTTAAAAACGCCACAAACGTCGCTTTCTGCTTGGTAGCGGGGACCACCTCTGACGCTCTCGCTTCAAAAGTGGGACTAGGTTGACGCCATAGAAAAAACGGCAAGACTAAAGCGTACAAAGCCACTATCCAATAGCCCGCACCATAGCCGCCTCCAGTCCACTGTGCAAAAATAAGAATTAAAGGCGCTAACATACAACCCGCGCTGTAACACAGATGCAGCACAGTCACATAGGAACCCACTTTCTCCTTGTGTAACCAAACCATCATCATGTTGCCACCGGCATTCGCAGACACTTCCGCCGCGCCCAACAAGAAAAACAACACCACCAACATGGGTAAACTGGTCGAAAAGGGCACTAGGGCCAAACCGCCAATAAGACAAAACAGCATGACAATAAGGTAGTGATGGCCTTGCCAACGGTCAAACATGCGACCAGCCAACAAAGCCCCTAGAATGTTTCCCACGGCTCTGGCGCTAAAAATAATGGAAATTTCCGCCATTGAGACATCAACCAGCCCTGCCAAGTAAATTAAGCTAGGCCCAAGCAAGCCAGCCACAGCGCCTACGGCAATAAACATGGCGCAATAAAGCGACGTGCGGTGTAATTCTCTCATAGCGGCGACACCCATTTTTGTTGTTTTGTATGCTGAATAGCGCATTTGATGTTTGATTTAATCACGCAGCATGATTTATTAATAGACGTCACGCATAAATACTTCCGTTCAGTTGAGGGGCAAGGCAAAAAAATGCAGTGTAAGTAATCACTTACTTACCTTTTACGACTCTGAAATAAAAGAATATCCGTAAGATTATCCTCTATCCAATCTGCTAAATTAGCAACCCGTTCCGCTACACCCACTCCTAATTCTGTCAGGCTGTATTCCACATGAGGCGGCACCACAGGATACGATGTGCGTAAAACAAAGCCATCTAATTCCAAGGCTTGAAGGGTTTGCGCCAGCATTTTTTCACTGACGCCTGAAATCTTGCGACGCAGTTCACTAAAACGATGCGTTTCGCCATCCTTGAGAGCAAACAACACCAGCACCCCCCAGCGACTCGTCACATGTTTCAAAATATCACGAGAAGGGCATTTGTCTGAAAACACATCGCCTCGCTCAAATAAGTGAGCCATGCCGTTCACAGAATCTTGTAAATTATTTTTCATACTTACCTTTTTGTACGTACTTACTAAAAGTTTGTTAGTGATTTATTCTACTTCTATCCAATTAAAACTCAAAGGAGAATATTATGATTTTAATCACCGGCGCATCTGGCCAACTTGGTCGTCTAGTTATCGATAACCTTTTAAACACCACACCCGCTAACCAAATCGTGGCAGCGGTTCGTAACCCAGAAAACATCGCCGATTTAGCCGAAAAGGGCGTTCAAATTCGCCAAGCGGATTACAGCGATCTCGATTCTCTTGTTGCGGCCATGCAAGGCGTGGAAAAAGTACTCTTGGTTTCTTCCAGCGAAGTGGGTCAACGTGTTGAGCAACACCGCAATGTCATCCATGCCGCCAAAGAAGCGGGGGTTGCTTTGATTGCGTACACCAGTATCTTAAACGCGGATACATCGCCGCTTATTTTGGCAAAAGAACACGTAACAACAGAGAATCTGTTAGCGGAATCTGGCGTACCTCATGTGCTACTTCGCAATGGCTGGTACTCCGAAAACTACACAATGGGCCTTGCGACCGCTTTAGAATACGGTGTGGTCGGTTGTGCAGGAGATGGGAAACTGTCTACTGCAGCGCGTGCAGACTATGCAGCGGCCGCGGCCGCAGTGCTTGTTAAAGACGGACAAGCTGGCAAAGTCTACGAACTGGCGGGCGACAACGCCTTCACGCTCAGTGAATACGCTGCCGCGATTAGCAAGGTATCCGGTAAAACTGTCGCCTACCAAAATGTACCAGAAGCGGAATACACAAAGATTCTGGTTGGCGCAGGCTTACCAGAAGGCTTCTCTGCTATTCTAGCTGATTCGGAAACAGGGGCTTCCAAAGGCGGCTTACACAGCGACAGCAAAGACCTATCCACGTTAATTGGCCGCTCTACGACGTCCATTGAAGTCAGCATCAAAGCCGCGTTGTAAGCCATTTTAACCTTGCTTAGTTATACAAATTAGATCAAAAAAAACGGTTAGAGCTTTCACTCTAACCGTTTTTTTATCTACTCATGAAGCACTTATACGTCTAGGTTGGCGACGTTCAAGGCGTTGTCTTGGATAAAGTTACGACGTGGTTCCACTTCGTCACCCATCAAGGTGGTGAACATTTGGTCAGCGGCAACGGCGTCGTCGATAGTGACGCGAAGCATACGGCGCGCATTCGGGTCCATGGTGGTTTCCCAAAGTTGCTCAGGGTTCATCTCACCCAAACCTTTGTAGCGTTGGACCGTCATACCACGGGACGCTTCCTTCATTAGCCAGGCTTTCATCGCACTGATGGTTTCAACCGTTTCACGACGCTCACCGCGCTGTATGAAAGATTCCTCGCTGAACAGCTCTTCCACCAATTCCGACATGGCAACGATGCGCTTATATTCTGGTGACTGGAAGAAAGTGTA
The DNA here is from genome assembly GCF_003721245.1 of Marinomonas hwangdonensis. Classification (GTDB taxonomy): domain Bacteria; phylum Pseudomonadota; class Gammaproteobacteria; order Pseudomonadales; family Marinomonadaceae; genus Marinomonas; species Marinomonas hwangdonensis. The sequence goes on from NZ_RIZG01000003.1 coordinate 372,942, forward strand.
TTCAAAGCGATAACGATTAGACACACCGTGCGACATGATGTCGACAACCGGCAGATACAAATTACGCTCATCGTCTTTTTCTACTGAGAAGTCAAAACGGAACCCAGTGCGAGCGTCTTGTGGCATTTGCTGACGAATCGCATCCACCCAATCCAGTACACTTGATTCGTCGGCTAAGTTTTCAATCGTTAGCGGTTTGCAGTACAGAAGTTTCCCCATAACATCTCTTGGGTACACACGCGACAAACGCTCAATGTCTTCTTCAATGCGAATGTAATCACGCACTAGCTTGGCTAATGCTTCGCCTTGAATGCCAGGGGCATCACTGTTGACGTACATGGCAGCACCGTCTAATGCCACTTCAATCAAGTGATGGTTTAGGGCAGGTTCGTCTTTAATGTACTGCTCCTGTTTGCCGCGTTTAATTTTGAACAAGGGCGGCTGAGCGATAAAAATGTGACCACGCTCGATAATTTCTGGCATTTGACGGAAGAAGAAGGTCAATAGCAGGGTACGAATGTGCGAACCATCCACGTCGGCATCGGTCATGATAACAATGCTATGATAACGCAGTTTGTCAGCGTTAAATTCGTCTCGGCCAATGCCACAACCCAATGCCGTAATCAGAGTTCCTACTTCAACCGAGGCGAGCATTTTGTCAAAACGAGCTTTTTCGACATTAAGGATTTTACCTTTCAGCGGCAAAATCGCTTGGGTACGACGATCACGACCTTGTTTTGCTGAGCCACCTGCAGAGTCACCCTCCACTAGGTAGATTTCAGAGAGCGCTGGGTCTTTTTCCTGACAATCGGCCAATTTACCTGGCAAACCTGCGATGTCTAACGCGCCTTTACGGCGCGTCATATCACGGGCACGGCGCGCAGCTTCACGGGCACGGGCCGCATCTATCATTTTGTTGACGATGATTTTAGCTTCGCTTGGCTTTTCTAGCAAAAACTCAGAAAAACGTTTACTCATTTCTTGTTCGACCGCTGTTTTTACTTCGGACGACACCAGTTTATCTTTGGTTTGAGAAGAAAATTTTGGATCAGGGACTTTTACCGACACGATGGCGGTTAAGCCTTCACGACAGTCATCACCTGTGGTCGCGACTTTTTGCTTTTTCGCCAAGCCTTCTTTTTCAATAAATGTGTTTAGCGTTCGCGTAAGCGCACTGCGAAAACCCGCTAAGTGGGCACCACCATCCCGTTGTGGGATATTATTGGTGTAACAATAAATGTTTTCTTGAAAGCCTTCGTTCCACTGCAAGGCCACTTCTACAGCGATACCGTCTTCTAGGTCATCACGCTGACAAATAAAGTGGAAAATATCGTTAATAGGCGTTTTATTGGTATTCAAATGCTCAACGAACGAACGCAAACCACCACTGTAATTGAAGAAATCTTCTTTCCCCGTGCGCTCGTCTTTAAGTCGAATGGCGACCCCTGAATTTAAGAATGACAACTCACGTAGACGCTTCGCCAAAATATCGTAAATAAAAATTATGTTCGTGAAAGTGTCGGCAGACGGTTTAAAGCGAATCGTAGTGCCAGCGCCATCAGAATCTCCAACGACCGCCAGTGGCGCTTGAGGAACACCATGAACATAAAGCTGCTCGTAAACTTTGCCATTTTTGCGGATAGTGAGAGTAAGACTTTCTGACAAGGCGTTAACAACAGACACACCCACGCCATGCAAACCACCAGAAACCTTGTATGAGTTATCGTCAAACTTACCACCAGCGTGAAGTACCGTCATGATAACTTCTGCCGCCGACACGCCTTCTTCTTCATGAATATCGACCGGGATACCACGGCCATTATCGGATACAGAAATTGACTCATCGGGATGAATCAGTACAGTAATGGTGTCACAGTGACCTGCCAACGCTTCGTCAATCGAGTTATCGACCACTTCAAACACCATGTGATGCAAGCCAGTGCCATCGTCGGTATCGCCTATGTACATACCTGGGCGTTTACGCACAGCATCAAGCCCTTTGAGCACCTTAATACTGGACGAATCGTAATTATTTTCACTCATTTAACTCTCCTGCAAACCTTTGCTCAATAAAGACAATTCGCCATTACTCATGGAAAACTGACGAACGTCTGTGGTGTGAGCCCAATGAAAATCGGTTGTGTCGGGCTCAACACTGGTAATAAAAATTTGGCTGTTTAACGACTCCAATAACTGACAAAGCTTTTGTCTGTGGTTGGCGTCTAACTCAGCGGGCAAATCGTCCACCAAAAACACCAGTGGTCGACCCATATCGATGAGTAATTGACCTTGGGCGATTTTAAGCGCCGATACGACTAACTTTTGCTGACCACGGGACAAGGTGTCTAACGCGTCGCCCGTCGCGGTTTTCACCCGTAAATCCGCCCTTTGTGGGCCGGTATGCGTGTAACCCAATTCAATATCGCGCTCACGCCCGGATTCAACCGCCATTTGTAAGTTTTTCTGCGCGTCCCAGCCTTGGAAAAACTGCAATTCTACGGCAAGCTCTGTGGTCAACAATGACAAAACCGACACAAAATGCGGTGTTAATTTTTCGATGTAAGCTTTTCGAGAGGTATTCACCCGTTCGCCTAACCGAATCAATTCTTGATCAAAAGCCGCCAATAAACTGGCCGATATTTTACCACGTCTGAGTAAGGTATTCCGCTGTTTTAATGCTTTTTGCCAGCCGCGCCACGCTTGAATGAAGTCCTTATCGAAATGAAACGCGCCCCAGTCAATGAACTGTCGCCTAACGCTGGGGGATCCTTCTAATAGTCGAAACGCATCAGGGTTGATCAGCTGCACAGGAAGGCGTTCGGCAAGCTCTACAACGGATTGCGCACGCTGTCCTTGAATACGCACATCAATGCGGCCATCACGCTGGCGTTGAAGACCCACGCGAATCGGACTGCCTTGCGATTGCTGCAATTGAGCAAACACCAGACATGCCTCATTGTCGTGCTGGATATAGGTTTTGTGTTTGTGACTACGAAAAGATCGACCTAAAGACAAAAGATGGATGGCTTCTAAGACAGAGGTCTTGCCGCTGCCATTTTTACCGACGATGACATTTACTTGAGGCGAAGGCTCGAAGCGCACACTAGAAAGGTTGCGAACATGAGAGATGTCCAAACGCACCAGTGGCATAACTCTTAAACCTTCATTAGGGGAGGGAAGATCACCCGCTTAACGATGTCATTTCTCACACATTAAGCGGGCAGTAGGTCTGTTCTTGCAATGATAATTAGAGACGCATCGGCATCACAACATACTGTGCTGCGTGGCTTTGTGCTTCTTCGATCAAGGCACTGCTGTTAGAATCATTCAAGGATAAACGCACTTCTTGAGTGTCCACTACGCCTAACACATCCAGCAAGTAACCGACGTTGAAGCCCACTTCCATATTGTCGCCTTGGTATTGCACCAACACAGACTCTTCGGCTTCTTCTTGTTCTGGGTTGTTGGCAAACACTTGCAACATGCCATTGGACAGAATCAAACGCACACCACGGTATTTTTCGTTGGACAGAATCGATGCACGCAAGAACACTTGGCGCAATTCCAAACGATCGGCGATCACAATTTTGTCGTTATTACGTGGAATAACGCGATGATAATCAGGGAATTTGCCGTCGACTAATTTCGAGGTAAACACATATTCCGCGACTTTTGCACGAATATGATTGGTCCCTATGGTTAGCTCAACCACATCATCACTGTCATTTAGCAAACGGTTAAGTTCTAACACGCCTTTACGAGGTACGATCACTTGCGTCAAATCACCGCTGACTTGTGCGTCTTCTACCGCGGTCGCTAATCGGTGACCATCAGTTGCAACCACACGCAATTGACCGTCAGCGACTTCCAACAACATGCCATTTAGATAGTAACGAACATCTTGGTTTGCCATCGCAAAGCCCGTTCGATCAATTAAACGACGCACACTGTTTTGTGCAATCGATACCGTCAGATCCCCTTGCATGTCTTGAATGTTCGGGAACTCATCGGCAGGCAAGGTAGACAGACTAAAACGCGAACGTCCAGAACGAATCACGGCTTTTTGCTCATCCAACGAAAACTCAATCACAGCGCTTTCTGGTAAGCTTTTACAAATGTCCATGAGCTTGCGCGCTGGCACGGTAATACGGCCTTCTTCGCATTCATCTAAAGGGACGTGTCCGACCAGCTCAACTTCTAAGTCTGAGCCCGTCAGGGTTAATAGTTGGCCTTTCACTTCTACCAACACATTGGCCAAAACCGGCATGGTTTGTTTGCGTTCAACAACGCCTGCTACTAGTTGAAGTGGCTTTAGAAGTGTCTCGCGGACGACTGAAAATTTCATTATTTTCCTCGTAAACTCAAAGTCTTAGACCATCAGGTGGTCAGAATTCGCATCAGTTGTTTGTAGTCTTCACGAATATCAGAATCCGTGTCTTGCAGTTCTTTAATCTTACGAATCGCATGCAACGCCGTGGTGTGGTCTCGCCCACCAAACGCATCGCCAATTTCTGGCAAGCTGTGATTCGTTAATTCTTTGGCTAATGACATGGCCACTTGACGAGGACGCGCCACTGAACGGCTACGACGCTTCGACAACAAATCACTGATCTTGATTTTGTAATACTCCGCCACAATTCGCTGAATATTATCAATGTTCACTAGCTTATCTTGCAAGGCCAAAAGGTCTTTTAATGATTCACGAACAAAATCTGGCGTAATCGCGCGGCCGGTAAAATGTGAATTCGCGATAACACGCTTCAAAGCGCCTTCTAACTCCCGCACATTCGAGCGTATTTTCTGGGCAATAAAGAACGCCGAATCGTAGGACAACTTAATGCCACTTTCATCAGCCTTACGCATTAAAATCGCCACACGAGTTTCTAATTCTGGCGGTTCAATAGCAACCGTTAAACCCCAGCCAAAACGTGACTTAAGACGATCTTCCAAACCTTGGATCTCTTTAGGATAGCGGTCACAAGTCAGAATCATCTGCTGGCCACCTTCTAATAGAGCATTAAAGGTGTGGAAAAACTCTTCTTGCGTGCGATCTTTACCGGCAAAAAACTGAATATCATCGATTAACAAGGCATCAACAGAACGGTAATAACGCTTAAAATCGTTGATCGCGTTCAACTGAAGCGCTTTTACCATGTCAGCAACGAAACGTTCAGAGTGCAAGTAAACCACTTTAGCGTTCGGATTATGACGCATCATCTCCGTACCGACGGCTTGCATTAAGTGAGTTTTACCAAGACCAACGCCACCGTATATGAAGAGCGGGTTGTAAGCACCACCGGGATTTTCAGCGACTTGTAAGGCCGCAGCATGCGCCAGTTGGTTGGATTTACCCTCGATGAAGTTATCAAAGGTAAACGAATTGTTTAGGTTCGCACCGTGATTAATACCACCTTCCACCTGAACCTTGCGTTTTGGTGCCGTTAACGGTAACTGGCCCTGCTCATAAGGTTCAAGTTCACTGCGCAACCCCGTACTCGATAGCGTCAGTGGTGCTTCAAATTCTAGATCCGCGTGTGGCAGTCCCTCTTCATCGTCCATTAAACCAAAGCCCGGACGATAACCGGACTCTCTCGCCACATCATTGTTAAGCGGACTGACGGTCGGTTCACTTTGAATACGAGGAGGAGGGGAAGATAACTGACCAGCCTGAGCAAAATTCTGCGTATTAACAGCCAGTTTTAAGGGCGGTGCAAGACCGTCACCAGCAAATTCAGACAATAACTCTTTAATGCGCGTTTGATACTTGTTACTCACCCAATCCAACACAAAACGATTTGGTGCACTTAGGCACAGTTCGCCATTTGGCGTCATTTCAGCCTGTAAAGGGCGAATCCAGGTGTTGAACTGCGATGTGGAAAACTCACTCTGCAAGCGCTGCAGGCAGAGGTTCCAATGCTCCAAAGACACGGTAGGCATACTCCTGGTTGGGTGACAGATAAGCGGCGGATTTTACCTTGGTCAATTAAAGTTATCCACACATAATTAAAAAATTGCAAATTACGTAAAAAAATAAACCCATGTTAATAACAGGTCAAGTTATACACAGGAGCGAAAAAAACCTTTTTACGGTGGATAAGAGCGGTAGTTACGCACAGCCTCGTGGTGTTTTATCGCCTCAATACTAACATGTTGATATCTTTTTATCCTTTTGATTTTTAAACACAAATAGTCTTTAAAAAATTACCCTGTGAATAAGTTAAAAGGATAACATTTGCCTTATCCACTAAATGAAAATAACCCTGTGTGTAAGTAATGCATGAAATGTGTGGATTACTTTCTCACTTAATCACAGCAAAATAGCCAAAGTGAGGCATTGAATATATTCACAAAACCCTCTAAAATCCGCGCCCTGATTTGACCAATCAAATGTAGAGGCTTGGCGCGAGCTAACCCTCAAAACTCAAACACTGCATTCAGTGAGAGAATTAAGATGAAAAGAACTTTCCAACCTAGCGTTCTAAAACGCAAACGTAACCACGGTTTCCGTGCTCGTATGGCAACTAAAAGCGGACGCCAAATTGTCGCTCGTCGTCGTGCTCGCGGCCGCAAGGTTCTAAGCGCATAAGTACGCTGATGACCGAATATTGTTTTCCTCGGCACGTCAGACTTCTGAATGCCGGGGATTATCAATCTGTCTTTAATGACACCTCCTCCAAAGTCTTTGCAGGCGAATTCCTTTTATTGGCACGAAAACGAGATGACAACCAAACTCGGTTGGGTCTTATTGTGTCGAAAAAAACGGATAAACGCGCAGTAGGTAGGAATCGTATCAAACGTTTGGTGCGTGATTCTTTTCGCCACAACAAAACTCCGCTGTGTGGTTTAGATATTATTTTTTTAGCTCGCCAGGGCATCAAAGATCTGGATAACGCAACTTTGCAAAAGCGGCTTAATAAAGCGTGGGATCAGCTGGTCAAAAAAGCCTTGAAACCAAGCGGCCCATCCGAAAATAAAAAACGCACTCACAATAATCAGAAATAGGCTGAAAAAACTGCCAAAGGCTGGTTTAATAGCGCGTGAATTTTATCAGGGTTCAATGAACCTATCTGTTTAACCAAACGAATTAGTTGAATACCATGGATTTCAGACGTTACTTTTTATGGGGTGCGCTTTTTATCAGTGGCTACTTGCTGTTTTTACAGTGGAGCCAGGATTATGGTTCTCAGTCCACTCAAAGCGTAGCTCAAAGCTCTCAGAGTCAATCTGAAGCTGTCCCTCAATTGAGCAATGACTTACCCTCTGCAGAGCAACAACCAAACGCGAATGCAGAGATTCCACAAAGTGTGAGTAATATCGCACCTGGAAAAATGATCACAGTAACAACTGATACGTTGCGCCTTTCGATCAATCCAGAAGGTGGTGATTTTGTAGAAGCGGCTTTACTGGATTACCAAAAACAACTTGGACAGCCAGACAACTTTGTGATCTTCGAAGATAATCCTGCTCGTACTTACGTAACGCAAAGCGGGTTAATTGGACAAGATGGTCCCGATGCTTCACCAAATGGTCGACCTGTTTATCAGTCTGAAAAAACGGACTACACCCTAGCCGATGGCGACGATTCTCTTGATGTGAATTTATATTACACGGATGACAAAGGTATCAAGTATACCAAGACGTTCCGTTTCACTAGAGGCGAATACCGAATCCGTCAGTTAATCACTGTTGACAACGTTTCTTCATCCAGCTGGCGAGGCAGTTTATTTGCGCAAATTAAGCGTGACAACACACCTGATCCAAGCCAAGCAACTAGTATGGGGCTGCAACCTTATCTAGGGGGCGCGATCTCCAATGAAGAAACCAAGTACAGCAAAGTTTCTTTCTCTGATATGGCCGAAGAGCCTGTCAAGGTAACAACCTCTCAAGGCTGGATTGCCGTTTTGCAACACTACTTTGTGTCTGCTTGGGTTCCAGAGCAAGGTCAGAAAGTAACATTACAAGCTCGTACCAATGGTGACTTTAATATCATAGGCTTCACTGGGTCACCGGTTGAAATCGCACCAGGCAGTCAAGGGGTTCTGAGCTCGACTCTATACGTTGGCCCTAAACTACAAGACCACCTTGAAGCAACGGCAGAAAATTTGGCATTGACCGTCGATTACGGCTGGCTATGGTGGTTGGCTAAGCCTTTATTTTGGTTGCTAACCATTATTCAGTCTTATGTGATCAACTGGGGTATTGCCATTATCCTAGTCGTGGTATGTGTGAAGGCTATCTTCTTTAAACTGTCCGCAGCAAGCTATCGTTCGATGGCGAAAATGCGCAAATTTGGTCCTGAAATAGCCAAGTTAAAAGAACAGTTTGGTGATGATCGTCAAAAAATGTCGCAAGCTATGATGACGCTGTACAAGAAAGAAAAGATCAACCCATTAGGGGGTTGTTTGCCGATCTTAGTACAAATGCCTGTTTTCCTTGCGCTTTACTGGGTCTTGATGGAATCCGTTGAATTGCGTCATGCGCCGTTCTTCTTATGGATTGACGACTTATCCTCTATGGACCCTTACTTCGTGCTGCCTATCTTGATGGGTCTAAGTATGATGGGGCAACAGATGCTAAACCCGACGCCACCCGATCCGATGCAAGCACGCATTATGAAGATTATGCCGATCGCATTTACCTTCTTCTTCTTGTGGTTCCCAAGTGGTTTGGTACTGTACTGGGTAGTCAACAACACCTTGTCTATCGTACAACAGTACATCATTACAAAACGTATCGAAAAAGAAGCTTAGCTGTCGCGTTAATAGTTTGAGCGTAAAAAGGGCTTCCCATTGGGAGGCCTTTTTTTATGTTTAGACTGACACTCATTCGATGATAAAATCCCACTTTCCAACGTATATCAGAGTTTCAATATGACCGATTTCCAGTACGCCACAGATCAAGACACGATTGCCGCACAAGCCACCGCTCCCGGCCGAGGTGGCGTAGGGATCATTCGTTTATCTGGCCCAAAAAGCCTGGCCATTGCAAAGCAAATTGTCGGCTTTGAACCCAAACCACGTTATGCCCATTACGTGCCTTTCAAAACCACGAACCAAGAACAACTCGATGAGGGCATCGCCTTATATTTTCCAGGGCCAAATTCCTTCACTGGCGAAGATGTGTTTGAACTACAAGGACACGGCGGCCCTGTCATCATGGACATGCTGTTGAGTCATTGTGTTGCCCTTGGTGCGCGCTTAGCACGTCCTGGGGAGTTCTCCGAACGTGCCTTCATGAACGACAAAATGGACTTAACCCAAGCCGAAGCCATTGCCGACTTGATCGACAGCACTTCAGAACAAGCGGCTAAATGCGCGTTACGCTCCTTACAAGGGGCTTTTTCAAAACGCGTTGATGAACTGGTAGAAGCCTTGATTCACCTACGTATTTACGTGGAAGCCGCCATTGATTTTCCAGAAGAAGAAATCGACTTCATTGGGGATGGCAAAGTCGCCGCAGAACTGGCGGGCATTCAAGCAAAGCTTGCTGACGTACTCAAAGAAGCCAATCAAGGCGCCTTAATTCGCGAAGGCATGAGCGTGGTTATCGCTGGGCGCCCCAATGCCGGCAAATCCAGCTTATTGAACGCCTTATCAGGCAAAGAGTCCGCCATCGTGACGAACATCGAAGGCACCACTCGAGACGTATTGCGTGAACATATCCATCTGGATGGCATGCCGCTGCACATTATCGACACCGCCGGTTTACGCGACAGCCCAGACGAAGTAGAGCGCATCGGCATTCAGCGCGCATGGGACGAAATCAGCAAAGCAGATCGCATTCTAATGATGGTCGACAGCCAATCTATTGACTCAAAAGACCCAAGCGAAATCTGGCCAGAATTCATGGAAAAACTGGGCAATACCAAACACCTTACCTTGGTGCGTAACAAAGTCGACTTAACCAAAGAAGGCACAGGTATAGAAATGGTCTCAGGCGTCCCTGTTGTCTCTCTATCAGCCAAAACAGGTGAGGGCGTTGACGACTTGACTGAACATCTAAAAGCCGTCATGGGCTTCGACAGCACCACTGAAGGGGGGTTTATTGCTCGTCGTCGCCACATTGAAGCGCTCAACAAAGCGAACCGCTTTTTAGACGCGGGTAACGAGCAACTGCACGGCCACGGCGCCGGGGAATTGCTCGCTGAAGATCTCAAAGAAGCCCAACAAGCCCTAAGCGAAATCACCGGTGCCTTCACCAGCGACGACCTGTTAGGCCGCATCTTTGGCTCATTTTGTATCGGGAAGTGATAAACACGTAAAAGCATTCCGTGCTCTAAGCCTTACAACTTAGAGCACGGAAAAATCTCTTAACCCACGGTCATTTTGACTTTCGGGTAGCGGACTTTTTTGCTTCTTGGGCTGGCGAGAAAGTAGGCCAGTGTAAGTGGACCTAAACGGCCGATAAACATCAAGAAAATAATGATGCATTCGCCTGTGTAACTTAAGTCTCCGGTTAACCCTCGAGATAACCCCACAGTGCCAAGTGCAGAGACCGCTTCGAAAACCACATCTAGGAAGTCGGCGTGTTTTTCACTGATCAAGAGACCAAAAATAGCCAACCAAGTCACACCAATTGAGATCATGGTTAACGCAAGTGCTTTACTGATCACATCTTTGGGGATTTCTCGCTTAAACACGTTGACTTCAGAATCACGTCGTAAATACGCATAAGTGGCACATATTAACAGCATAAAAGTCACTACCTTAATGCCGCTGGCGGTACTCAAAGACCCCCCTCCAATGAACATCAGCAGCAACATAAGAGCCGTGGTTGCGTCTTCTAATTGATCTATCGCAAGCGTGTTAAAGCCCGCGGTTCTTGGGGTTACCGCCTGAAACCATGAGGCAAGCCATTTGCCCGTTTCACTCAATGGTGCCAATGTATGAGGGTTATTATACTCAATGAAATAAATGGCCAACACCGCCACTGCATTGATGAGAATGGTGCCAATTATCATCATCTTGCTGTAAGGCGAAAGTCTTGCCCAGCGGCGGTTTTTCATTAGATCAATCCAGACAGAAAATCCCAAACCACCGATAATAAACAATCCGCTTATAGTGAAATTCACCACAGGGTCGGCCACATAAGGAACAAGGCTGTCGGCGCTCAGTGCAAAGCCTGCGTTATTGAAGGCACTGATGGTGTAAAAAAAGCCATGAAATAGACTGGTTTTCCAACCTAGTGTCTCGCTCCAATGGACCGCAAGAATTAAAATGCCAATGGCTTCGACGATTAAAGAAAACAGCAACACAGATTTCGCTGTCGAAACGATGCTAGAGGCGTCAGTTTGATTAAAGGCTTCAATGGCTACCGTGCGCTGCAAAAAGCCAATACGGCCGCCTAGAGCAACGAGAGTGACCACAGCAAAGGTCATTAAACCTAAACCACCGCATTGAATTAACACCGCAATCACGACTTGCCCAAAAGTCGTAAAAACCGTGCCCGTATCTTGTACCACCAGCCCTGTTACTGTGACGGCTGACGTGGCAGTAAAAAGGCTATGTACCCAACCAATTGGGGTTGTTGTGGCCATGGGCAGTTTGAGTAAACATGTTCCTATGACAATCAACAATAAAAAGCCGCCACACAGTATCAAAGGCGGTGCTGCCATGATCTTTTTAGCGGCTTTTGGGTGTCTTTCGATAGGAGAAACCGAGGGGTCCCACATCACCATATCAAACCAACCTTGGTACGAGGGATTTTAGAGAAGTGCGTGTACCAGACAACAATAAAACATCATTACCTCGCAGGACAAAGTCCTCTTTGAGGTGCAAAAAAGTTTCCTGTTCTCTCTTGATCATCACGGCTTCAACACGCCCTTTAGACGTAATGAGAACATCGCCTAACGGATGGCCATCCAAATGGGATTTTATGTGTATTTCCACCACATATAGACCATGACCAATCGACAGATAATCGTTCACCATTGGGTAGTTCAACGCCTGTGCCACTCGAACTCCCATTTCTTCCTCTGGATGAATAATACGAGCGACACCCAGTTTAGAAACAATAGTATGGTGCGCACGACTGCTTGCTTTGACCCAAATCTCTTTCACGCCCAGCTTTTTCAGTGCCAAAATGCACAACAAGCTCGACTCCATGTCTTCACCGATGGCCACCAGCACGGCTTCACTGTTAATCAAATCAAGCTCTTTTAAGGCGTTTTCATCGGTAGAGTCACAGATGATCACTTGAGTGAAATCATCAACGTACTTTTTTGCAATCTTAGCGTCTCGATCCACCCCCATGACCGTATGCCCCAAATAAATCAGCTCCATGCTGGCTGCAATGCCAAAACGACCCAAACCAATCACCGTAAAATGCGCCATATTGATTCCCTTTTATTCGTATTTTTGAAAAGTCTTTCGATAATTCAACGATCAGATAACAAGCGATAACCTAGACCAGCTTCCGTTTTGATAACACGCTGATCATTGGCATTATCGTTGAGTTTTTTTCGCAGCTGACTGACCAAAATCCGTAGGTAATGTGAATCTCGGGTATGAGTCACCCCCCAAATGTTGGCCAGTAAATCTTCTTGCATCACCAGTTTGTCTGGCGTTTTCATGAGCATGCGTAAAAAAGCAAATTCCTTCTTGGTTAACGCCAAGGGCACACCTTGAAACCACGCTTGGTTGGTACTGATTTCTAGCTTAATGTCTTTGGTTTCTAGGATGTCAGCAGGTGAGTGGGTATTCACTAAATCTCTTAGCAAAACCTTCACTCGAACAATCAATTCGCGAATACCGAAGGGTTTGCTTAGGTAATCATTCGCACCTGCTTCAAGCAGACGAATCTTTTCCTCTTCTTCATCGCGAGCGGTCAAAATGAGGATCGGCGTGTTGCTTGTGGCTCGTACAAGGTTGACCAAATCCATGCCATCGCCATCTGGTAAGCCTAAATCCAATATCAGTAAATGCGGTGAATCTTGTTGAATCACCTGTTTTGCCGCGGCGATAGATTGTGCACCAAGGTACGTAAACCCTTCTGCCATTAATGATATTCGAATAAAGGTGTGGATTTGAGGCTCATCATCGATCACCAGTATTTTATAAGACGTCATAAGACATTCCCTCCTTTACCATGAGCTAATGTCTCACAGCACCCGGGCAAGCAAATACGAATCAGACAACCTTGCTCAACCGGAACGGATTGAATCGTACCTTGATGTGCGGCAATAATGCCTTTTGATACCGCCAAACCTAAGCCTGTCCCGCTGTCATTTCGCTTGAAAGCATCAACTGAATAAAACAGCTCAAAAATAGTCTCAGACTGGGCTGAGCTAATACCAATCCCTTGATCTTGTACCTCAATAATAACCTGAGGAGTCTTATTATCTGTGTCTAACGACTTTACAGAAATGGTCACAGGCTTGTCTGCTGGTGAGTATCGCAAAGCATTATCGACAACATTAAAAATCGCTTGTTGAATAAGTGACGAGCTCACTGAAACCAGTGGTAGTCTATCCTCAGTATGCAGATGTAAGCGGGATTGTTGCTGACTAAATCGCTCTACAACAAGGTGCATGATAGTCACCACTGACTGTTCAGATTGCTTTGGGACCACCACGCCATGGTGCAATTTCGTGGCTTGCAATAGGTTTTCTATGTACTGATGCAGTCGGTGGCTTTCACTGATAGCACTGTTGAACAGCTCCGCTTTTTCTTTCTCGGTGAGCTTATCCATGTATTCTTTTAATGTACTTAGGGTGCCAATAATGGTCGCCAATGGAGTGCGTAAATCATGGGAAACAGACAATAAAATACTATTGCGCAATTGTTCTTGTTTTAAACGACTCTGCTGATCGCGGTACAGTTCGGCTAACTTACTGGTTACTGCTGCCACCAATAAAAACACCAGCACATTCACCATGTCATTGCGATTAAACATCTCAAATGAATAACGGGGCACCGTAAATAAGAAGTTAAAACATAAGGCTTCAAATAAAGCGATGACATACACCCAGCGGGGATGAAATGATAACGCGACGACAACCACAGACAGCTGCAAAATCAATAAAATCGCAACATTTGATCCCAACCAAAGATCCAAACCATAGCTGATCAATAATGCGCTACTAACGACAATCAAGACGAAATAATACGTAAGCTGGGATAGTTTCATGATATTGCTAGTTGTGACCAAATGAATATGGGAAAGAAAAAGCACAGACGAAACTCTAACAAAGGCCACTGAGATTGGCGCGTAAAAATGACGTAAAAATCGTCATCTTAATCATGACTATCCTTTCTCTATGTTATTTACCTATTGAACAAGGTGTAGTCTCTGGATTTACGTCTTATTTGCATCTACATTTAAAAGGCAGTGACTGAAAATTCAAATTACTCAAGGGAATGGTGTGATGGGAACAAAAGAGCCAAGCACGTCAATAGAACAGAAAATGCGCCAGCTTCGTGTAACGTATCAAAACCATTTGGCAATATACAAAACAGAGATGGAAGACATCTGGCAGTCAGGTAGACATGATCCACGCATGCCAGATAAGCTCATGGCCATTGCCCACCGTTTAGGCGGTTCTGGAAAAGCGTACGGTTTTGCAGAACTGTCTTTGTTAGCGAGTGAGCTGGAAGTGGCCTGCTATGAATGTCGCGGCTTATCACACCAAGAACGCATCAGTGCCATTGCTGATCCGTTGAACACCTTGCTGGCTGCGCTTCAACGAGATTCCGTTGTTTCTACTGACAACAATGACGAGTATCAGCCAAACCTTACACTCATCCCCCAGCCCCATTTCCAAAATATCATCAACATATTGTTGGTGGATGACGATCATGACTTTTCCGCACAATTAAGCGAAACGCTTTCTCTACACGGCTATTGCGTACATTACTTGGATGACATAAACCAACTTGAAGATGCGATTTTTCAACATAATCCTTTAGCGCTGATTGTCGATATGGACTTTTCGGGTCAACGTTTTGCTGGCGCCAACAAGGTGGGTATTTGGCGTCAAAAAGACGGATGCCCCTTGCCGGTTATTTTCATCTCAGGTTTTGATTCGTTTGAGTTGCGTCTAGCAGCAGTACGAGCCGCCGGAAATCATTTTTTAAAAAAGCCCTTGGACATCTCTAAACTGATATCTCTCCTGCATGCTGAATTAAACCTAGCCCCTATTGAACCCTACCGAGTCATGGTCGTGGACGACGACAAAGACCTACTCGGTTTATACGATTCTGTGTTGTCTAACGCAGGTTATAGTGTCTCAACCGCAAACAGTGCAGAAACAGCTATAACGCTGCTTGAGCAAAAGCAACCTGAGCTCTTGTTGATTGATGTTCACATGCCGAATTGCAGTGGCATTGAACTGGGTAGAATTATCCGTCAACATGAAGAGTTTGCTACTATTCCATTATTGTTTATGTCGTCAGCCGCTGACACAGATATTCAGTTGGCATGCGCTCGTCTCACCAACGATGAGTTTGTCAATAAGCCAATCGAGCCATGGCGTTTATTGATGATTATCAAATCAAGGGTGACACGAGGGCGTTTACTGAGGGCAAAAACAGTCTCACTCACAGTATCTGAAGCGACGATTAACCAAGACCCTCTCACGGGTCTTCCAAAGCTTACCAAGATGCGTATTGCGATCGATGAGGCACTAACAACGCGAGATCCGTCTTTGTTTTTTGCCGTACTAAAAATCGACATCCGGCATTTTCATACGATAAATAACTTGTATGGTTACTATTATGGCGATCAAATTTTGCAGCAGTTGGCTTGGGAGCTCAGTCAAACTATCCATAGCGACGATATGTTATGTCGCGAAAGTGGAGATGAATTTTTAGTGCTGACTAAAGGGCATGTGTCTCAAGTTGCCCTGGAACATTATATTCAAACTTTAGCTAGGGCTGTTGAAAGTACACAATCCGTGGAGGCTCAAAATACTATCACATTGATGGCGGACATAGGGGTAGCCTTGGCCACGCCTGAAACAGTTAACGCAGATGAATTATTAGATCATGCCGATGAGGCATTATTCAGAGCAAAAAAAGCGCCTACCGCGGATGTTTGTTATTACTCTTATGCAATGAAAAACGAAGAAATAACTAAGCTGGTTGTGACACAAGCGGTCAAAAAAGCATTAATGTGTGGTGAATTTGTCGCGGCTTATCAGCCTATTTTTGCGGTTAATGACGGACAAATTGTAGGATTTGAAGCCCTAGCTCGTTGGCGACATTCAGGAAATCAGGTATCAGGACCTGGTGAGTTCATTAGTATTATGGAAGAGCAGGGCATTGTCTCTCAACTTACCGAGCAGATGCTTAAACAGGCTCTTTCACAACTGGCAAAGTGGCAAACAAAACATCCTAGATTGTACATGTCGGTCAATTTATCGGCTCAAGATATCCAGCAACCCACATTTTTGACGTTACTGCAGTCGCTGATTACACACTATCAACTCACACCCGCTAATATCGTGTTGGAAATTACCGAATCCCTGTTGTTGTCTGATTGGCAGCAAGCCAATCACGTGATTCAATCGCTAAAAGCGCTTGGGGTCCGGTTGGCCTTGGATGATTTTGGTACAGGATACAGTTCACTCAGTTACTTACACCGCATTAATGCCGCAAAACTTAAAATTGACCGTAGTTTTGTTCAGCACTGGTCACAAACCGGCGACGCACGACTGCTGCACTCGATGATAAAGTTAGGCCAAACCATGAACATGAGTGTAATCGCAGAAGGCGTTGAAAAAACCAAAGAGTTGGATTTTTTACATCAATTTGGTTGCGACCAGTATCAGGGTTTTTTAACCGCGAAACCTATGTTTGTGGAAGAGATTGAGCGCGATAACTGGTTATAGCGCTCAATCCCCAACTAACGTTACGTTAGGATTTGTCATTTTATCGACTATTTTTCAGGATTATCGTTTCCTGCTGTCTCGCTTTGGTTCTGGAAGTAATTTCGCTTTAACCACGAGGAATGAATACGGGCATTGATACCGCTTAGCAGTTCTTGAGAAGAAAGCCGCGACTTGAGCATAACAGCTTCGACTCGGTCGCGCTCTTTTGCAGTCATGTCCTCCCCAGACAAAATAACCACCTTAGCTTCAGGCAAAGACATTCGAATGTCTGGCAGTAGGTCCCAACCCGAGCCATCTGGCAAACCGATGTCCAGCAACACCACGTCAAACAGCTGTTGTTTCAGTTTTATTCGCGCCTCTTCGAGTGTCTGCGCGAGATCAAACTCGAATGTCTCTCCTGCCATCGCACAAATAACATCATGCAAATCATCATCGTCTTCCACATGAAGTACCCGGGAATGGCGCTCTTGTCTCACACAACACAACTGTTGTTGTACCACGTTCAATAAGCGTTGCTGATCAATGGGTTTTGCCAACCAATCAATGTTTGATACATCGCCATTAATCTCTAATTGACCTTGTTCAACCTTGGCTGACACCACCACAATCGGTAGATCCAGAGTAACGGAATGCTGGCGTAGGGTTCGAATGATGTCTAAGCCACCAATATCAGGCAGCATGAGATCCAAACTCACTAGATCGTAACGCTGTTGCTGGAGTCTATTCAGTGCCTCTTTGCCAGTAAGCGCAATGTCCACCTGATAACCTGCTTGTTTTAACATGATAGCGAGCAGGTTTGCGATGTCAGCGTCATCTTCAACCACTAAAATAGACGCGGATTGATTTTCTTTGGTTGCCTCAACGGGAAGCACTTCTGCGGCAAGCTGAACGAGTGGTAATTCAAAGAAGAAGCGCGACCCTTGGCCTTCTGTTGATTCAAAATCAACCCGTCCCCCCATGCGTTCTACCAGCTCACGGGTAATCGCTAACCCCAAACCTGTGCCTTCTTTGGCTCTGGTATCTGAAGAATCCGCTTGCGCAAAGCGCTGGAAAATTCGATGACGAAACGCCTCAGGAATACCTGGGCCGTTATCAACCACGCTCACCGTTACCCTGTCATCTGTGGTTTCAACATCGACAAACACCGAACCATTTTCGGGTGAAAACTTAATGGCGTTAGACAATAAATTGGCCAGCACCTGCATTAAACGCTGGCTGTCTGCTCGAACAAGGGCGTTGTGCTCATTTTCACTAAGCATCACCGCGACCTGTCGCTCGGTACTGTACTGCTGAGTGGATTCGACCGCCTGTTCTAACAGGGGTGCCAGTGCTTGTATCTGCATATCGAAATGCAATTTACCCGCCGCAATTTTTTCAAAATCCAACAGGTCGTTAATCAATAACGCCAGTCTCTTACTGTTACGGTAAGCGGTGGTAAGCAGCTTATTGGCTTTTTCTGGTAGTACGCCAAATCCGCCTCCCACCATTAAACCCAAAGCCCCCGAGATAGATGTCAAAGGAGTACGAAGCTCATGACTGACTGTCGAGATAAATTCGCTCTTCATTTGATCCATACGTTGGCGTTCTGTAATGTCTTCTGCAATACCTAGATAACCCGTAATCTCTCCCGCTTCGTTGCGCATGGTCGTGACCACGAGCGATACGGGAATATGGCGACCGCTTTTGTGGACGTATGTCCATTCTTGTGTCTCAGACCCTTTTTGTTCTGCTTTTTCGACAAAAACACGAAAACCCTCAACCGGTTTATTGAATTCTGCACTCAACAGCGCCGATCTTGCGGCTATTTCGTGACTAAGATGAAAAAGTGCGGGGGATTGTTTTTGGAGCATCTCCCTTGTGGTATAACCCAACATATTCTCAGCGCCTTTGTTAAAGGCGGTAATAAGTCCATCACGATCAGTAGCGATAATAGCCACTTCAGACGCCGCTTCAAGTACGCTAGACAAAAAACGTTCCGCTTCACGGATGGCGGTATCTGCGGCTTTTCGTTCACTTTCCAGACGGTTCATCGCTCGAGCTAATGCCTTTACCTCAGGCCCACCTTGCTCTTGAAAAGCACTGTCGAACTTGGCCTCATCCGCTAAATTATCAATTCGTCGGGTCATTTTTTCTATAGGTCGCGTCAGACTTCGTGCCACCCACGCCCCAGCTAAACTGACCAGAAACATCACGAGTAGAGTGATGAGCAAAAAGTGCTGATAAGAGGCTTTTGCGGGCGCTATGGCTTCTTCGTAGGGAATAGCACGAAGTACAACCCAACCTAGAGTATCTAGCTGCTCAGTGGCAATCAGGTATTGTTTTCCTTGATATGCGATTAAGCTGCCCGCCGGCAAGACTGCCACGGCCGCATCCACCAGAGCGTCTTTACCTTCTGCAGGCAGCGGCTCTGGCTTGGTGAATTTTTCCTGCATGGACACAAAAAGTCGGTAACGTGGATCAATAATAATCGTCGTCACGCTAGTATCTGTCTCTGAAACCTGACTGGTGACAAGAAGAGGGGTATTTGATAAGTCTAACAGGCCCCCTACATAGCCATTGATATCACCACTTGCCGATAGGATGGGCTGCAAAAAAGACAATAAAGGTAAACCTGTAGTACGACCCAAAATGGGCTGTGAAATAATTGCTTTTTTCGTTTTCATAGCACGCTGAAAATGTGGACGATCTAGATATCTCGTACCGACTCTGTCGGGAACAAAACGGCTCTCGGCAAGGGCAGTACCTGTCTCATCAAACGCCAGTAAACCATCGGGGAAAAGGTCATTCGCCACAGAAGATTTACTTAATATGGTTTGCAACGCAGACACGCTAAGTAAATCACCTTCATCGTCTAAAAATCGCGTTGAAAACGCCTCCAGCGCCAGCAAACGCTGCTTTAAAGACAATTCTAACTCGGATGCCATGCGCTCTATTTCTGCAGACTCTCGTTCTGCCACCAGTACTTCGTAATCGTGGACCATTAGACGATATACGGTCGTCAGCATACCACCCGCTAATATTCCGCAGGTAACCAATACCAGCAACACAATTCTCACGTTTAGAGATAATTGATTCATTGACTCTTCTCATGTCATTTACTTGAGCGCTCAAAGCGCAACGCAAGGGCCTTCGTTTGACGAATAAACGATCTTATACGACTTTTTTAAGACTTTTTTTGCTCGGCAGAGTCCCATATGGCACGCACATCGTCGGCCAGCGTCATAGGGTCAAAAGGCTTTGAGATAATATTGGTAACACCCAGCTCATAGTAACGTTCAAGCTCTTCAGGGTGAACTTTTGCGGTCATGAAGGCAACAACAGTGGCATCGGTCACAGACCCTTGTTGGCGTAGTGCAACCAAGGTCTCAGGTCCATTCATATCAGGCATCATCACATCAAGTAACACCAACTGTGGTGCAAAATCATCAATGACAGTTAGGGCTTGAGTGCCAGACTCGCAGACTTCGACGGTCAACCCGCCTATGTCTTGCAAAGCAATCGTCGCAATTTCACGAATATCCACGTCATCTTCGACGTAAAGAACTTTTTGGAGCTCACTCATTGGCAATGTCCTTATAACGATCTGAATTCAAAGAATCTTCATTCAAATTAGCATAAGGGTAGCGTTTTTTCTTGAAAATATTTCTGTGCGTAGGCTTTTTTAAGCACCTTAAAAGCAATTAACTAAAAACAAGACGCTTGGCCTAACATCATAACGGCAGCGATATTGCGACTGGTTGAAATAAGGTTGTATTCGGCTTGGGCAAACAGATTATCAAGACGATCAAGGGCAGGAATAATTGGGAAAATGGCGCGCATCCCTTCAGCCAAAATCGCTTCAGCGTCTTTGCCCAAACTGCCAGCAATACCAATAGTAGGAATTCCCAAGACATTGGCTTGTTTCAACACACCCATTGGGGTTTTTCCATACACGGTTTGCCCATCAATACAGCCTTCACCGGTGATCACCAAATCGGCGCCTTGTAATTTATCCACTAATCCAACCGTCCCCATTACAATGTCAACGCCGGGCTTTAATTCTGCGTTCAAAAACACCTTAACACCCAACCCCATGCCGCCTGCGGCCCCCGCACCTGCCATAAATCGACTCTCCTGATAGCCACTTTGCACTATCACATCAGCAAAATGGCTCAGCGCCTTGTCCAGCAAGACAATATCTTCTGGCGTCGCGCCTTTTTGTGGACCAAAAATCGCAGAGGCGCCTCGCTCACCGCACAAGGGATTATCCACGTCACAGGCGACCTCAATCTGACATTCAGCAAGAAGAGGGTGCACTTGGCTCGCATCAATATCACTTAACTGAGCGAGCGCCATGCCACCAAAGGGCAGTTCTTGATTGGCTTTGTCTCGGAATTGAATGCCCAACGCTTGGGCCAAACCCACCCCCCCATCGTTGGTGGCACTCCCCCCCAAGCCTAAAATGATGTGCTTAATGCCTCGTTCAAGGGCGTCTTTGATTAATTCCCCCGTGCCATAGCTGGTGGTCTTTAGAGGGTTTCGTTGGTCTCTGAGTACGAGATGCAACCCTGACGCGGACGCCATTTCAATCACGGCAGTGGTGGATGTATTCCCCTCTACCGGGCCTAAAATGCCGTATTGTGCCTTCACTTTATTGCCCAATGGCCCCATCACGTCAAGATCAATGACATGCCCCTGAGTCGCGTCCACCATGGATTGCACCGTCCCTTCACCGCCATCCGCCATCGGTACTTTGATGTATTGAGCTAAAGGAAATACCTGACGAAAGCCGACCTCAATGGCATTCGCCACTTCAAGAGCGGTTAGGCTTTCTTTAAAAGAATCAGGGGCAATCACAATCTTCATATGGACTCCGTTAATGATGTATTTTCACTAGAATTCGACCTCGTACTTGTCCATCAAGCAATTTGTGGGCCGTTTCTACCACGTCTTCTAAGCCAATCTCTTCTCCTATGGCAACGAAGTCTTCGGGTTGCAGCAGCTCACTAAGACGCTGCCACGCTTCTATTCGGTCCGCTTTTGGGCGCATGACGCTGTCGATACCAATCAGTTTGACGCCTCGTAAAATGAACGGCGCAACAGAAGCCGAGAAGTCCATGCCTTGCGCTAGGCCGCAAGCGGTTACCACACCGCCGTATTTTGTACTCGCACAGGCATTGGCTAAAGTGTGGCTACCGACACAGTCAACAACGCCGGCCCAACGTTCTTTTTGCAAAGGCTTACCCGGTTCAGAAAGCGTGTTGCGATCAATGATTTCATTAGCGCCAAGGCTTTTCAAATACTCGCTTTCTTCCATACGACCTGTGGAAGCCACTACCTGATAACCCAGACGATTAAGCAAACGAATAGCAAAGCTGCCCACGCCACCGTTACCGCCCGTTACTAAAATCTCTCCGGAATCCGGTGTCACGCCTTGCTTTTCCAGTGCCAACACAGACAACATCGCAGTGTATCCCGCTGTACCTATTATCATAGCCTGTTTAGGATCTATTCCCGTCGGAAGCGGTATTAGCCAATCGCTTTTGAGGCGCGCCTTCTCCGCCATTCCACCCCAATGGGTCTCACCGACACCAAAACCGTTCAACAGTACCCAGTCACCTTGCGCAAAAGCACCTGAGTCACATTGGGTGACTTTCCCCACTAAGTCGATACCCGGCACCATAGGAAAAGAGCGCACCACGGGGGATTTCCCAGTAATAGCCAAACCGTCTTTAAAGTTGATACTGGTGTAATGTACATCCAGTAAAACATCGCCTTCAGGCAGTTGGTTTTCTTTTAGCTCAACAAGGGATGCCACGCTTTTCTTGTCTTCTTGGGTAATCAATAAACCTTTAAACATAAATCCTCCACTTTAGACCGTTCGTCTAGTTAAATAGCTAAAAACTCAGGCTTGCTGCCTGGTGTATTGTTAATGGGTTGTATTTTGAATCGCTTGAATGAAAAAATTTATAAATAAGCGTAATGGCTGAGTACTTTTTACTAATCTTGAACGATGAACCGCGCCTTCCCACCCAATCCAAAATGCTTGAGAAGTTTCTTCAATACTGTCTTGTAGATCGATTTCGCCTTGTTTTTGGCTTTCTGATAAACAGGTCGCAACGCGTGACTGCCAGCTTCGATAGGTCGCTTGTAACTGCTCTCGAAATGCTTCTGACAAAAGACTGGATTCTTGCTCCAAGTTGCCAACTAAACAGCCGCGCCTAA
This sequence comes from Marinomonas hwangdonensis, assembly GCF_003721245.1. Classification (GTDB taxonomy): domain Bacteria; phylum Pseudomonadota; class Gammaproteobacteria; order Pseudomonadales; family Marinomonadaceae; genus Marinomonas; species Marinomonas hwangdonensis. The sequence continues at coordinate 395,974 of NZ_RIZG01000003.1, forward strand.
ATTCATGGCGGACAATGCCATCCTGGGCGTCTTGGGCAAAACGCTGTAATCGCTCTAGGGGAGAAAAAGCCTCATCCAGTAAGAAACCATCTAACTTAGCTTCAAAATAACGGCGATAACGCGCTAAGACGGCCAAACCGAACGATTCTTTACTAGAAAAATAATGATAGAAAGACCCTTTTGGTACACCGACAGACTTTAGAATAGGGTCGATACCACTGCGAATAAATCCAGACTCCGTCAACATCAGCATACCGGCACGCAGCAAAGCCTCTTTGGTATCCAAAGAATCGCTTGGTTGTTTTTTAGGACGACCACGACGGGGTTTATTAGGCAGATTAATGATGGTATCTGATTCATCAAGGATAGAGAGCAAGTGTGTATACCTAGGCAATAAAAAACATAAGTATTAATTTAGACCAATCGTCTATTTAATTCAATAAAATTAATTTAATAAAGAAAAAATTATATTACTGCGTCTTCTCTTAGCTTGTCTTTTGTCGGAGGTGCGCCGAAGTAGCGTTTATAGTCACGGCTAAATTGATGCACACTTTTATAACCAACTTCTAAAGCAATCTGACTAACATTGAGTTGTCCTTGGTTTAACAGCATTTGCGCTTTCAAAAGGCGCAGTCGCTTCAAGTACTGCAAAGGGGAAGAACCTGCGATGGCTTTAAAATGGTGATGGAAACTCGAAACGCTCATGTTGGCGTCTCCAGCAAGTTGTTCTACTCGAACGTCTTGATCCAGTTGAAGATGCAATTGTTTCAGGGCATTTACTATGAGTGAAAAACGCCCTTGATTTACCACTAAGGCCCGTAGTGCAGCACCTTGTGGGCTTTGTAACGCTTCAAAAATCACCTCTCTCACTCGGCTTTCCCCCATGACTTTGGCGGTGTATGGATCATGCAACGCCTTTATAAGACGAGACACAGATTCGATCATGTCATCACTCATTGGGACGGATGACATGGGAAAATGAGTAACAGATGGCTGCAGGTTATCTTCAGAAGACACAGTGACTAACTCGGACAATAAAACAGGGTCGACGTCAATAGAGACTCCAAAAAGCGGTTCTTGTTGGCTGGCAAAGGTTTCGCATTCGAAAGGCAAGGGCAAGGTTTGAACCAAATAGTGACCCGAGTTGTAGTGAATCTCACGATCACCCAAATAACCAATTTTTCGACCCTGAACAATAATTGTGAGACCAGGGCGGTAAATAAGCGGCATACGAGGTAAAGATTTTGCACACCTCATGAGACGAACATGAGGAATTAAGGTATCAGAGAAACCATCTTCGCTGACCAGAGGTTTGATCAAATCTATTAAACTATTTCCCGTCATCTTTGAGGTACTCATCAGCCAATATTCATGAATTTATTATTTAAATCAGATTGTGTAGGAAAAGTTAAGTTTTCGCCACTTAGAGAAATAGGCAAAACAATCCCAAGAATGCACAACACAAAGCTAACGTATTTACTCTACACTGGTTAGGACCTATTTCATGTTCAAACACTGGAGTAAATATTTATGAGTCAAGCAAAATCCTATGCCGCCCTTTCTGCAACCACCCCTTTAGTCCCTTTTTCTTTTGAGCGTCGTGCGCTGCGCGAAGATGATGTCAATATCGACATTCTCTATTGTGGTGTTTGTCACTCAGATATTCACATAGCCGAAAGTGATTGGGGACCCAGTGAATACCCTGTGGTTCCTGGCCATGAAATTATTGGTCGTGTGATGGCTGTTGGTAACAAGGTTAGCCAATATAAAGTAGGCGACATTGTCGGTGTGGGTTGTATGGTCGATTCGTGCCAGCATTGTTCCCACTGTGCTGCTGATTTAGAGCAATACTGTCAAGATGGCCCAGTAGGCACTTACGGTGCTCACGATCTGATTGATGGAACATTAACCTATGGTGGTTACTCGGATCACATTGTGGTCCGTGAAAAATTTGTTCTGACTATTCCCAGTGTATTAAATATCAGTAAAGCCGCGCCTTTATTGTGTGCTGGCATCACCACGTATTCTCCGCTTCGCCATCATGGTGTCAAAGCCGGTGATAAAGTGGGCATTCTTGGGATGGGGGGGCTTGGCCACATGGGCGTGAAATTTGCGAAAGCGCTGGGAGCCGAAGTGACCATTTTCACTCGTTCAGAAAGCAAAGTCGCAGAAGCGAAGAAACAAGGAGCGGATCACGTTATTGTCTCGACAGACGAGGCACAAATGCAAGCTGCAGCATTTCAATTCGACTATTTACTCGACACCATTCCTGTCCAACATGATTTAAATCCTTATTTAAACTGTCTGAAAGTGGATGGCACACATATCTTAGTGGGATTAATTGAGCCAATGAATCCGCCCGTTCACTCAGCTAACCTTGTTATAAAACGTCGTGTACTGACAGGCTCGCTGATTGGTGGCATTGCCGAAACTCAGGAAATGTTGGATTTTTGTGCGCAACACGACATTGAGTGTGATGCTGAGATGATCTCAATTCAAGACATTAACCAAGCTTACCAACGTTTGAAACAAGGCAATGTAAAATACCGCTTTATTATTGACATGCAGAGTCTAAAGAATCTGAAATAAGCGCTTCAGCAACACAAAGTATTCTTCAAACGCCAGCGACACATTCAGTGTCGTTGGCGTTTTTTTTCGTCTTGTAGAAGCTCTTTTGCGATAAAAAGCGCGTTTTTCATCAAGTTACACACAATCTTAGCGGCTTTTTAACGCACTCAACCTTGTGCACAAGTAGTAAGGCGTTTTTGTCAAGCCACTAACATGCCATATTATGCACATTCTTTATTGAGCGGAAATGTGAAGTTTTCACTTTTTTTATCTTTTTTGCCTGTGGATTGTTTTTTAAGATCGAGACGTGGAAAAAGACGTTTTAATCAACTAAAAACTATATTTTTCAAGGATATAATAGAAAAAATAGTTTTTTTAAAGCTTGTTGATAAGTATGGTGATATATCGATAAGAAGTTTTGCACAGTTTTTAACAACTCAACACAAAAAAATTCACTCTGTATAACTAGGCACTTTATGCACAGGAATAAGTTATCCACACCACAGGTAGTTACCCCACCTCTTAACAAGATGTTATCAACATAACTAATTACAAAGTATGGGGTTTTTAATGTTATGCACAGATTTTTTGTTACTACATAAACATAACAAACATAAAAAGAAATATATAATATACTAAGTTATTAATATTGATGACCGGGTATTCGAGGTGAGGCGTCTTTCTTTTTCAAAATTAGCCGATATACTAGGCCACCTTATCGAATCTGTTCGTTTTTTATTCATTTACTCACAGTTATTCAACTTATATTTAGCTTAGTCAGAGGTTTATGTGGATTTCCCAAGTCGCTTTGATGTGATTGTGGTTGGTGGTGGTCATGCTGGTACAGAAGCCGCTTTAGCCGCTGCTCGCATGGGTGTAAAAACCCTTTTGTTGTCACACAACATTGAAACATTAGGACAAATGTCCTGTAACCCAGCCATTGGTGGTATTGGGAAATCACATCTTGTTAAAGAGATTGATGCGTTAGATGGAATCATGGGGTTGGCAACAGACAAGGCTGGCATTCAATTCCGAACTCTCAATTCTCGTAAAGGACCCGCAGTAAGAGCCACTCGTGCTCAAGCCGATCGCATACTTTATAAAGCCGCCGTGCGCGAAAAACTGGAGAACCAAGAAAACCTGTGGCTGTTTCAACAGTCGGTTGAAGATCTCATCGTAGAAAATGGCGCAGCTCGAGGTGTTGTTACACAAACAGGTATTCGCTTTAACAGCAAAACGGTAGTGTTGACGGCAGGTACCTTTTTAGGCGGCATCATCCATGTAGGTTTAGAAAATTACTCTGGTGGCCGCGCTGGTGATCCTCCATCCATCGGTTTAGCTCAAAAGTTGCGGGCATTACCGTTCCGAGTTGATCGCTTGAAAACGGGTACTCCGCCACGTATAGATGCACGTTCTGTTGATTTTAGTCAGATGCAAGCACAACCTGGTGATGACATTACACCAATTATGTCCTATATGGGCAATCGTCAAATGCACCCACGACAAATTGAGTGTTTCATTACCCATACCAATGAAGTTACTCACGACATTATTCGTGCAGGTATGGATAGATCTCCCATGTATACAGGGGTAATAGAAGGTATAGGACCGCGTTACTGTCCTTCTATTGAAGATAAAATCGTTCGATTTGCGGATAAAATCTCTCACCAAATATTTATCGAACCAGAAGGGTTAACCACGCACGAGTTGTACCCAAACGGGATTTCCACTTCATTGCCATTTGATGTGCAAATTGAACTGGTTCGCTCGATGAAAGGTATGCAGAACGCACACATTACTCGTCCCGGCTACGCAATAGAATACGATTATTTTAACCCTCAAGATTTAAAATATTCGTTAGAAACCAAGCATATGCCAGGTTTGTTCTTTGCTGGACAAATCAATGGCACCACTGGATACGAAGAAGCGGGTGCGCAAGGATTGCTTGCTGGTTTAAACGCAGCATTACTAGCACAGGAGAAAGATGCTTGGACACCACGTCGTGACGAAGCTTACTTAGGCGTGTTGGTGGATGATTTGATTTCCATGGGAACCAAAGAGCCTTATCGCATGTTCACTAGCCGAGCAGAATATCGTCTAATTTTGCGCGAAGACAACGCGGATATGCGTTTAACAGAAAAAGGGCGTGAACTGGGTTTGGTTTCTGACGAACGATGGGCGGCTTTTTGCAAAAAACGTGACGCTATCGAATTGGAAACGCAGCGCCTTAAGTCTAGCTGGATTGTGCCAAATTCGCCTGAGGCCGACGTCATTAATCCCAAATTAGAAACGCCGATCACTCATGAGTACAGCTTGTTAGATTTGCTTAAACGTCCGAATGTCGTTTACGCCGATGTGGCAAGTTTAAAAAATGCTCTTGATGAGCCCGTTGATGAGCAAGTATCTGAACAGGTACAAATTGCTGTAAAATACGCGGGTTATATTTCTCGTCAAGCCGAAGATATTGAACGTCTACGTCGTCAGGAAAATACGGCGTTACCCGATGATTTGGATTATTCAAAGATGGAAGGTTTGTCAAATGAAATCAAACAGAAGTTGACGCAGTTGCGTCCAGCCACGCTTGCCGCCGCTTCTCGAATTCAAGGGGTCACTCCAGCCGCCGTGTCTTTACTTCTGATTCATTTGAAAAAACGTGCCATTGCACGCAAAAGTGCCTAGAATCATCAGCCGATAATCCTCAATGGCTAATAATTTAGAGAAATGGATCGACTGTGACACATTTTGACACCATTCAAAAAGGCGCCCAACAAATGGGCGCCCCATTAACTGATCAAACCATTCAAACGCTGGTGAACTATCTAACCATGCTGGAAAAATGGAACAAAGCCTACAATTTGACCGCCATTCGTGACATTGAACAAATGGTTTCTTTGCATCTGTTAGATAGCTTAGCGACGCGGCCATTTATTACTGGGGAACGTATTATTGATGTTGGAACGGGCCCAGGTTTGCCCGGTATGGTCTTGGCCATATGTTTCCCTGAGAAGCAATTTACTTTGCTAGACAGCAACGGTAAAAAAACGCGCTTTCTGACACAAGTTAAAATGGAGCTGGGTATTCGTAACGTCACAGTGGCTAATGAAAGGGTAGAAAAACACCCTCATCAGGGAACATACGACCATGTTATTTCACGTGCTTTTGCGTCTATACAAGACATGATTAATTGGACTTTACCGCTTCCGAAAGAAACGGGTAATTTTTTGGCAATGAAGGGGGTTTATCCTAGTGATGAATTGGCCGCACTGCCGGACACCATAAATATTATCTCCGTGGATCCTCTCGTTGTGCCCAATATTCAGGCTGAGCGTCACATGGTAGTGATGGCGCGTAAAGGATAGACCATGGCAAGAATTATTGCAGTGACCAATCAAAAAGGTGGTGTGGGTAAAACGACCACCTGCGTCAATCTAGCGGCGTCTTTAGCGGCCATGAAACGCCGAGTGTTATTGATCGATCTTGATCCTCAAGGGAATGCAACCACAGGCAGTGGTTTTACCAAAGACGAATTAGACACCAGTGTTTACGACGTGCTTGTGGGAACCCATGGCGTCAAAGAAGTGATGAAAAAAAGCATGCCAGGTGACTATTGGGTGCTGCCGGCCAATGGGGATTTAACTGGGGCCGAAGTGGCTCTGTTGGGATTACCAAGTAAGGAAACTCGCTTGCGTGCTGGATTGTATGATGTGGATACGGACTTCGATTTTGTCCTGCTTGACTGCCCACCGGCACTAAATATGCTAACGGTAAATGCGTTGGCGGCATCACAAGGTGTGCTTATTCCGGTTCAGTGTGAATACTACGCTTTAGAAGGACTTACGGCACTACTACAGACTATTGAACGCATTACTCAGGCGTTGAACCCTTCACTAGAAGTAGAAGGGATCTTGCGAACTATGTACGATCCGCGACCGAGTTTAACGCACGATGTATCAAATCAGCTGCATAAACACTTTGGTGACAAGGTGTTTGATACTGTGATCCCTCGCAATATCCGATTAGCTGAATCACCAAGTTATGGTTTGCCAGTATTACATTATGAAAAGCAGTCTCGCGGTGCCATCGCGTATCTTGCATTGGCTGGTGAATTTATTCGTAAGTCTGCTTTATAGAAGAATATTGCAGCAGCAACAAGAAGACACTCTGTCGGCTTTATTATTAATTAGGGTTTAATGACATGACGATGAAAAAAAGAGGTCTGGGCCGCGGTTTAGACGCATTATTAGCGCCACAATCAACCCCAACACATGAGGTTGAAAGCGGGTCTGATAATGAACAAATAAAAGGCTTAACCTATTTACCTGTTGATTGGCTTTCTAAAGGCAAATTTCAACCTCGTCGTGACATGAACTCAGCACAGCTAGAAGATCTAGCGGCCTCTATTCGTACTCAAGGCATTATGCAGCCTATTGTGGTGCGACCTAATGGCCATAATCAGTATGAGATCATTGCGGGCGAACGTCGTTGGCGTGCGGCTAAACTGGCCAACTTAACCCAAGTGCCGGTAATAGTGCGTCATGTTGAAGACGCAGACGCCGTCGTGTTGGCGTTGATCGAAAATATTCAGCGTGAAGACTTGAACCCAGTTGAAGAAGCACTCGCCTTGCAACGCTTGGTGGAAGATTTTCATCTTACACAGCAAGAGGTCGCCGACACGGTAGGCAAATCTCGTTCAGCCGTTGCGAATTTACTGCGTTTACTGGGTTTAACCCCCGAGGTACGACGCTTGCTTGAGCACGGTGATATTGAAATGGGTCACGCCAGAGCCTTGCTGCCACTAGAACATGACAAGCAAATTCAGGCCGCTTCTCAGGTTGTTACCAAATCCTTATCGGTAAGAGAAACCGAAAAACTGGTAAAAAATCTTCAGCATGTGGATTCTAATCCGAATAATAAGCCGATTTTACCTGATTTGAGTGTCGAGGCGGAGCGTATTAGTCAAAAAATCAACGCTGCGGTTAAGATTCAGCCCTCTACTAAAGGCAAAGGTAAGCTGGTGATTGAATACCGTAATCCTGAACATTTAGAATTATTAATAGCGGATTTTTTCACGACTAAGGAATGACGTCACAAAGTCAGATATGAAAATGTTGATGGCATATAGCCATCATTCACATTCTGGTCATGAGATTAAGTTGAACACGGCTGTTAATACCCATATAATGCGTCGAATTTTGTAAAACGTCACATTGATTGCACTTTGTTGTGTGAATAAAGAGAGTTAGTAATGAAAGTAACGAAGCCGTTAAGCGCGAGTGAAATAGTCACCGCGAGAAGAAAAGCGGTCTATCGTTTCGTTATGCTGCAATTTTTATTAATTATTTTTGTGTCTTTGGGAATTTTCTACATTGCTGGCTGTCAGAGCGGGTACTCTTTTATTTTGGGTGCTTTGGCGAGTATTTTGCCCAATGTATATATGGCTTGGCGAATATTTGGCTATAAAAAAGTCATGCCTGCGAGAGAGGTTGTTAAATCTTTCTACAGAGGTGAAGCAGGAAAGTTGGTGTTTACTGTTTTACTCTTGTCTTTGGTTTTTATGTTTGTGAAACCTTTGGCTGTAGGAAGTTTTTTTGCAGGTTTTGTTCTAGCAATTTTGAGCCACTGGCTCAGCCCAGTTATCATTAAACAATAATGGTTAATTGGTGCACAGTTTTTATCATTGAAAGAGCGTGGATATAAATATGGCAAGTGAAAATCCAACAGCTTCGGAATACATAAAGCATCACCTTCAGAATCTGACCTTTGGTCAACACCCTGACGGTAGCTGGGGTATTGCGGAGACATCTAAGCAAGCTTCGGATATGGGCTTTTGGGCGATACACCTTGATACAATGGGATTCTCCATTGGTTTGGGTATTTTGTTCTTAGCATTGTTCCGTATGGCGGCAAAAAAAGCATCAGTGGAGACGCCAAGAGGTCTACAGAATTTTGTAGAGCTTATGGTTGAGTTCGTTGATAACTCTGTCAAAGAGAGTTTTCACGGCAAAAGTAAAGTCATTGCGCCTTTGGCTCTGACTATTTTTGTGTGGATATTTTTGATGAACCTTATGGATTTGGTCCCTGTTGACTTCGTCCCAAGGATTGCCAGCGATATTTTTGGCTTAGAATATTTCAAAATCGTTCCGACAACAGACATTAACGCTACTTTAGGTTTGTCTTTGTCTGTCTTCTTTTTGATTATTTTCTACAGCATTAGCATGAAGGGATTTGGTGGTTTTGTGAAGGAACTAACTTTACAGCCATTTAATACGCCTATTATGATTCCATTCAACTTTGTGTTGGAAATGGTAGGTTTGTTGGCGAAGCCGGTTTCTTTAGCGCTGCGTTTGTTCGGTAACTTGTATGCGGGTGAATTGATATTCATTCTAATTGCTATTTTACCATGGGGTGTTCAGTGGATGTTGTCTGTGCCATGGGCGATTTTCCATATTCTAGTTATCACATTACAAGCCTTCATCTTTATGATGTTGACGATTGTGTACTTGAGTATGGCTCACGAGAAACACTAAAATATTGTAATTAAAGTAATAATTTATAAACCTCGAATCTAAAACTGTAAAATCTAGGAGTTAAAATGGAAACTGTAGTTGGTTTAACTGTTATCTCTGTAGCAATCCTTATTGGTTTAGCTGCATTGGGTACAGCGATTGGCTTTGCTATCTTGGGTGGTAAATTTCTTGAAGCGAGTGCTCGTCAACCAGAGCTTGCACCAATGCTACAAACCAAAATGTTCATCGTTGCAGGTCTTTTGGATGCTGTATCTATGATTGGTGTTGGTATTGCGTTGTTCTTCACTTTCGCTAACCCATTCATTGCTCAGGTTGCTGGCTAATACGTCGCTTTATTGTAAGTGATTTATTTTTTGAACGACTAGAGCGAGGATATTAGCGTGAACTTGAATCTCACACTTATAGGCCAAGCTATTTCGTTTGCGATTTTTGTCTGGTTCTGCATGAAATTTGTGTGGCCACCAGTAATTGCTGCGCTCGAAGAGCGCAGCAAGAAAATTGCAGACGGTTTAGAAGCAGCGAACCGCGCTTCACGTGACCTTGAGTTGGCACAAGAACAAGCCGCTCAAATTTTACGTGAAAGCAAAGACAACGCGGCCGAGATTATTGAACAAGCCAACAAACGTGCGAACCAAATGATTGATGAGGCGAAAGAGCAGGTGATTGCCGATGGCAAGCGTCTGCGCGAAGCAGCACAAACTGAAATAGAACAAGACGTCATGCGTGCTAAAGAAGCATTACGTGCTCAAGTTTCTGTTTTGGCTTTTGCTGGAGCCGAGAAAATTTTGGGCGCCACTATTGACGAAAAAGCACATAGCGAGATCGTTGAACAGCTCGCCAAAGAGCTTTAAGCGAGGGTCTAATGGCTGAATTAAAAACAGTCGCGCGACCGTACGCTAAAGCGGTTTTCGAAGTTGCTAGAGAACAAGGCCACATTTCTGAGTGGGCTGAAACGTTAAATACGTTAGCCGCTGTGACATTGGAACCTAAGCTCAAAAAAGCACTTGGTAATCCAGCTTTTAGTGCGGAAGAGAAGGCAAACGCTCTGGCTGATGTTTGTGCAGAAGTAACAACTAAGCAAGGCAAAGCATTTTTGTTAGCCCTTGCAGTGAACAAGCGTTTATCGCTTCTTCCTGCTATTTCTGAGTTGTTTTTACAGTTCAAGTTGAACTACGAGAAAGCTGTAAACGTTAAGTTTACATCGGCATTCGAATTATCAGCGGAACAAACACAAGCATTAGCCGATTCATTGAGTAAAAAGTTGGATCGTACAGTCAACTTAACTAATGAAACAGACGCGAGCCTAATTGGTGGCGTGGTTATCCGTACAGGTGACTTAATCATCGACGGTTCAGTACGCGGTAAATTAGCGAAACTGGCCGGGGCGATAAACTCCTAGTGTTTCGTTAAATCGAAACCAGGGTTGAGGAATTTAGCATGCAGCAACTGAATCCATCTGAGATCAGCGAGATTATCAAGAAGCGCATCGAGAACCTCGATGTGTCTTCTGATGCCCAAAATGAGGGCACAATTGTCAGCGTGGCAGACGGTATCGTTCTGATCCACGGCTTGGCAGACGTTATGTACGGGGAAATGATTGAATTCCCTGGTGGTGTTTATGGTATTGCTTTGAACCTAGAGCGTGACTCTGTCGGTGCAGTAGTACTTGGTAAATACCAAGACCTTGTAGAAGGTCAAAAAGTGAAATGTACAGGTCGTATATTGGAAGTTCCAATTGGTCCTGAATTGCTTGGTCGTGTTGTTGACGCATTGGGTAACCCAATCGACGGCAAAGGCGCTATCGATGCAAAACTAACGGATAAAGTTGAAAAAGTGGCGCCAGGCGTAATCGAACGTCAGTCAGTTGATCAACCGATTCAAACCGGTTACAAAGCCATTGACGCCATGGTGCCAATTGGTCGTGGTCAACGTGAGTTGATCATCGGTGACCGTCAGATTGGTAAGACCGCTCTAGCAATCGACACCATTATTGCTCAGAAAGATTCTGGCATTAAGTGTGTGTACGTAGCGATCGGTCAGAAACAATCTACTATTGCTAACGTTGTGCGTAAGCTTGAAGAAGCTGGCGCAATGGAATACACCACAGTAGTAGCCGCTGGCGCATCTGATCCAGCAGCAATGCTTTACATAGCGCCATACACTGGTTGTACAATGGGTGAATATTTCCGTGACCGTGGTGAAGACGCGTTGATTATTTATGATGATTTGACCAAGCAAGCTTGGGCTTACCGTCAGATTTCCTTGCTTCTTCGTCGTCCGCCAGGTCGTGAAGCCTACCCAGGTGACGTGTTCTATCTTCACTCTCGTCTTCTTGAGCGTGCATCTCGTGTAAACGTTGATTACGTAGAGAAATTCACCAATGGTGAAGTGAAAGGCAAAACGGGTTCTTTGACCGCATTGCCAATCATCGAGACTCAAGGTGGTGACGTATCTGCATTCGTACCAACCAACGTTATCTCCATCACAGATGGTCAGATATTCTTGGAAACGAGCTCATTTAACGCCGGTATTCGTCCAGCGATGAATGCCGGTATTTCGGTATCTCGTGTAGGTGGTGCAGCACAAACTAAAATCGTCAAGAAACTTGGCGGTGGTATTCGTCTTGCATTGGCTCAGTATCGTGAATTGGCGGCTTTCGCTCAGTTCGCATCTGACTTAGACGAAGCGACTCGTAAGCAGCTAGAGCACGGTAAACAGGTTACTGAACTGATGAAACAAAAGCAGTTCTCTCCTATGTCTGTAGCTGATATGGGCGTAGTTCTTTACGCTGCTAATGATGGCTTCCTTGAAGATGTTGAAACAAGCAAAATTGGTAGTTTTGAAACGGCTTTGTTGGGCTACATGAACAGTGAGCACACTGATCTTATGGCTGACATTAACAAAACTGGTAATTTTAACGGCGAGATTGAAGCGACATTTAAAGCGGCAATCGAGAAGTTTAAAGCGACGCAAACTTGGTAATGAGTTTGGTGACAAGCGATTAAAGCCTGTCACCACTTTCTTGCAGTTTGTGAAATAACATTCTCACAAGGGCAGTTCTATTATGGCAGTCGGAAAAGAGATACGCACTCAGATTTCGAGCATTAACAATACGCGTAAAATTACTCGTGCTATGGAAAAAGTAGCGGCAAGTAAAACGCGTAAAGCTCAGGATCGTATGGCCGCTTCTCGTCCGTATGCGGAACGAATTCGCCAAGTAGTTGGTCATTTGGCCAATGCGAATCCTGAGTATAAACACCGTTACCTTACCGAACGTGAGGCGAAGCGTGTTGGTTATATCGTAATCTCTTCTGATCGTGGGTTATGTGGTGGTTTGAACGTTAACGTGTTCAAAAAAGCCATTAAAGATATGAAACAGTTTGCTGATTCGAATGTTGAAATCGACATTTGTGCGATTGGCGGTAAAGCGGTTTCTTTCTTTCGTAACTACGGTGGAAATGTAACAGCAGCCTTCACCGGTTTAGGTGATGCACCTAAAGCTGACAATTTAGTCGGCAGCGTAAAGGTGATGCTAGACGCATTTGATGAAGGTCGTATCGATCGTCTTTATGTGGTTTCAAATGAGTTCGTGAATACCATGACTCAAACCCCGACGATTGAACAACTTTTGCCATTAAAAGCGGAAGAGAATACAGAGTTACAGCACCACTGGGATTACATTTATGAACCAGGAGCCGTCGAAATTTTGGACGAATTATTGGTTCGCTATATTGAATCTCAAGTATATCAGTCAGTTGTTGAGAACATTGCGTGTGAACAAGCAGCTCGTATGCTTGCGATGAAAAACGCAACAGACAACGCCGGCGATATCATTGATGAATTGCAGTTGGTGTACAACAAGGCTCGTCAAGCAGCGATTACTCAGGAAATTTCTGAGATAGTCAGTGGCGCGGCAGCGGTTTAAGGTATTTAGGTATTTAAGAGGATCCGAACATGAGTAGCGGACACATCGTACAGGTTATCGGTGCTGTTATGGACGTGGAATTTCCACGTGATAGCGTGCCAAAAGTATATGATGCCCTGACCATTGAGGGTAAAGCGTTGGTGTTGGAAGTTCAACAACAACTAGGCGACGGTATTGTTCGTACCATCGCCATGGGTTCTACTGACGGTATTAAACGTGGTTTGGTTGTTGAAAACACAAACAAGCCAGTTTCTGTACCAGTTGGTACTCAAACACTAGGACGTATTATGGACGTTCTAGGTAACCCAATCGATGAAAAAGGCCCTATTGGCGAAGAAGAGCGTTGGTCTATTCACCGTTCTGCTCCATCTTACGCAGAGCAGTCTTCTAGCAACGAATTGCTAGAGACAGGTATCAAGGTTATCGACCTTGTTTGTCCTTTCGCGAAAGGTGGTAAAGTTGGTCTGTTTGGTGGTGCCGGTGTAGGTAAAACCGTAAACATGATGGAACTTATCCGTAACATCGCCATCGAGCACAGCGGTTACTCTGTATTCGCTGGTGTTGGTGAGCGTACTCGTGAAGGTAACGACTTCTACCATGAGATGACTGATTCGAACGTAATCGACAAAGTATCTCTTGTATACGGTCAAATGAACGAGCCACCAGGTAACCGTCTACGTGTTGCTTTGACTGGTTTGACAATGGCTGAGAAGTTCCGCGACGAAGGTCGTGACGTACTTTTCTTCGTAGATAACATCTACCGTTACACGCTTGCGGGTACAGAAGTGTCTGCATTGCTAGGTCGTATGCCATCTGCGGTAGGTTACCAGCCTACACTAGCTGAAGAGATGGGTGTTCTTCAAGAACGTATCACCTCTACTAAGACTGGCTCTATCACGTCTGTTCAGGCGGTATACGTACCTGCGGATGACTTGACTGACCCGTCTCCAGCAACAACGTTCTCTCACTTGGACGCAACCGTTGTATTGTCTCGTGACATCGCATCTTTGGGTATCTACCCAGCGATCGATCCTCTTGACTCTACTTCACGTCAGCTTGACCCACTCGTTATCGGTCAAGAGCATTATGACGTAGCACGTGGCGTTCAAATGGTATTGCAGCGTTATAAAGAATTGAAAGACATCATCGCAATCTTGGGTATGGACGAGTTATCTGAAGAAGATAAGCAAACGGTTAACCGTTCTCGTAAAATTCAGCGTTTCTTGTCTCAGCCTTTCTTCGTAGCAGAAGTATTCACTGGCTCTCCAGGTAAATATGTTTCTTTGAAAGACACTATTCGTGGCTTTAAAGGCATCTTGGATGGTGAGTTTGATGATCTTCCAGAGCAAGCGTTCTACATGATTGGTAGTATCGACGAAGCCGTCGAGAAAGCTAAGAAACTTTAACCATCACGCGTAGCAAAAGCGTCATTAGACGTTTTTGCTAAGTATGACTAAGAGAGGCAACTTATGGCTATCACAGTACACTGCGATATCGTAAGCGCTGAACAAGAGATTTTTTCCGGCTCGGTCCAATTTCTTGTGGCTTCAGGATATAATGGTGACTTAGGTATTATGCCTGGTCACGCTGCATTATTGACGACGTTAGAAGCGGGTCCTGTTCGTGTGGTTAAAGAAAATGGTGACGAAGAGGTAATCTTCGTGTCCGGTGGCTTCTTAGAAGTTCAACCGCACCGTGTCACCGTCTTGGCTAACACAGCCACTCGTGCAAGAGATCTGGACGAAGAGGCTGCAGTGAAAGCGAAAGAGCATGCGAAAGAGCTTATAGCTAATCAGCAAGCTGATGTCGACTATTCTCGTGCAACTGCGGAATTAGCAGAAGCTGTTGCGCGTTTGCGTACGATTCAGCAGTTCCGCGAGCACAAATAAGCGGTAATGTTGAGTTTGAAGTCAGAAAAAGCAGCTTTCGAGCTGCTTTTTTTATTGCCTGTGATTTGAGTGCAATGTTGTTTTTTTAGAGCATCTTCCACAAAGTATCGAAGATGATCTGCTGTGCTTTGGCGATGTCTTTGGATTCCAATACCACGGCAGAGGGAAAGTTGTTACTTGCTAGAGAAATAATGGCACATTTGGGGGGATAGATAGCGATATAGCTGGCATCGACTGAACCTTCCGTCTTAATCCACTTACGTTCTGATAATTCCGCTTCTTCGCCACCGTCACCCAAAGCAATTACTTTTACATTAATGCCCAACTTAACGCGTTGTTTCGTGTAGTTGGGAAACGGGCGGTATAAGAAGGGTCGAATAGGTTTAGAAGAAAACACACAATATTCTTTATGGTCTTGTTCAGACACCACGTTTAAAATGTCGCGCAGTACCCATTCTATCCCATCGTCACCTTCATAATAACGCACGTTAGTGTGGTGATAGTCAGGCTGCTGCTGATGTAGGCTCGGAATGATGGTATTTTTTAAGGACTCAATGGTTTTATCAAGGCGGCTGCGTTTTTCTTCCGCTAAATTTAACAGAATATCCGGGTTTTCAGCGGTAAAAAAACGGCGTTTGCCTTTTGGAAAATAACTCACAACACCCTTACTTTGTAATTGTTTAAGCGACTCATAAGTGGTTCCTCGATTGATGCCACTGTGTTCAGCAATATCTCGAATTGACGAGGGACCGAGTTTTAATAGAGTCTGGTAAAGCTGAGTTTCTCTTGGTGTCAAACCAAGTTGTTCAAAGGCTTGTTGAATGCTAGGGCTCATTATTTTTCGTCTTAATATAATAGGTATTTTTAGTACTTAACTGAGTCAAAGAATACACGTATTGACATCAAAAAGCGCAGGGTGATCGTCCTGTGAGGAGAAAAGAAGTGACAGATGATCAACGATTTGGTGGTATTCGCCGTCTATATGGCGATGCTGCGTATGAGTTTTTTACTCAAGCACAGGTTTGTGTCATCGGCATTGGCGGCGTTGGCTCTTGGGCGGCTGAGGCCTTGGCTCGCTCAGGTATTGGACACATTACCCTTATTGATATGGACGATGTTTGCATCACCAATACCAACCGTCAAATACATGCTTTAGATGGCAACATTGGTCAATCGAAGGTCGATGTTATGGCGGAACGTATCAAGTTGATTAATCCAAATTGCCAAGTAACTTGCATCGAAGATTTCATTACCCCAGATAACATTCCTGAGCTTCTCTCCAAGCCGTTTGATTATATTATAGATTGTATAGATAGTATTAAACCTAAAGCCGCTCTAATGGCGTGGAGTAAAAGTAATAAACGCAAAGTGATTACGGTTGGCGGCGCCGGTGGTCAAATTGATCCGACGAAAATTCTAATTGGCGATCTTGCGAAAACAGAAAGAGACCCGTTAGCAGCGAAACTTCGTAACTTTCTACGACGTTACTACAATTTTACACGCAACCCGAAACGTCGATTTGACATCGAATGTGTGTATTCCACCGAGCAATTGCGCTACCCGCAAGGAGACGGCACGGTTTCTCATCAGCGTTTAAAAGGCGATACAGAAACCAAAATGAACTGCGACACTGGCTTTGGTGCTAGCACCGCCGTAACGGCTTCTTTTGCGTTTGTGGCGGTGTCGAGAGTATTGGAAAAACTGGCTCAGAAAGCGAATTAACGCATGACAGACAAACAAATTCTGCTCATCTATGACAAGGAATGTCCTGCTTGTCATTTTTATTGTCAAATTGTTCGCATACGTCAAAGTGTCGGGCAATTAGTACTTATTGATGCGAGAGAAAATCCAGCCGTGTTGCAAGAAATCAGCGCCAAGGGTTTGGACCTTGATCAAGGTATGGTGTTGAAAATGGATGGGCAACTATACTACGGTGCGGACGCTATTCATCTTTTAGCCTTGCTGAACGGCCGATCTGGCGTATTTAACCGTTTGAATTATTGGCTGTTTAGCTCCAAAAGGGTAGCAGCTATTTTATACCCAATATTAAGATCTTGTCGTAACCTGTTGTTGAAAATCTTGGGTAAAACTAAGATCAATAACCTAAAGCAAGATGATAATGAAGAGTTTTAGTGTGATGTTATTTTGTCCAAAATCGCTAATACGCCATTGGTTCTAGAGCTGGTTAGGTAGCTTGATAAGTTGAGTTCGGCCAGTTCGGCTTTTAGATCCATTTGTTGAATATCTGCGAGAGATTTTCCTTTTACTAAGCTCAGTATGGCGACGAGTACGCCGCGCATAAGTTTGGCGTCGCTGTCAGCTTTGAAATGGCGTAGACCATCTTTTTCTTCAATGATGAGCCAAACCGCGCTTTCACAGCCTTTTATTTTATTGTCTTCGGTCTTTTCTTCAGCTGTCAGTCTTGGTTGTGTTTTGCTCAACATCACCAAGGTTTTGAACGTGTCTTCTTTGCTACGGCAAGCTTGTAGTTGGGCTTTTATGTCTATTGGCCTTTGTTGTCCTAAAGGGTCAGTCATTGCTTGTTACTCCTCGTTTAATAGATCTATGGCTTCTAATAGAACATCACAGAAGCGATTGGCTTCTTCCATGGTGTTGTAACAAGCGAAGGAGGCACGTAAAGTTCCGGCTACGCCAAGTTGTGCCATTAACGGATGGGCACAGTGACTGCCTGCTCGGACAGCGACACCTTGGCTATCTAGGTAAGCGTTCAAATCCAAGATATGGATATTGGGTACACTTAGTGAAACCAAGGTGGTGTTCTTCTCAGGCGAATAAAGCTCTATACCACCTGCCTTATGCAGTCTTGTGTAAACGTGTCTGGCGAGAGATTGTTCCCACGCCAACAAAGCCAAGCGATCCTGTGTACAGAGAAAATCACACGCTGCGGCCAAGCCGATAACGCCTTCGATATGCGGTGTGCCTGCTTCGAGTCGATAAGGTAGCACATTAAATTCGGTGGCTTGATGAGAAACATGGCGCACCATTTCACCGCCCGTTTGATACGGCATCAAGACTTCTAATGCATGATTTTTGCCATACAAGACCCCGATCCCCGTTGGACCATACATTTTATGACCGGAAAACACATAGAAATCACAGTCTAATGCTTGTACATCAACAGGGTAATGGGCCACCGCTTGGGCACCGTCTACCAGCGTAAAAGCGCCTTGCTGTTTAGCGAGGTCTAACATGACTTGTAACGGGGTACTTGTACCTATGGCGTTAGAGATTTGTGTGGCAGCGAAGATACGTGTGCGATCGGTAAAATAACGCGCATATTCTTCCTCCCATTCGCCTTTTGATGTGAGTGGTAATACGCGTAAACGTGCGCCGGTACGAAACGCCAGTTGTTGCCAAGGCACTAGATTGGCGTGGTGCTCTAAACTGGTGATGAGGATTTCATCGCCTTTTTCGAGCAAGTGCTCAAGACCATAAGCCACGGTGTTGATGGCTTCGGTGGCGCCTTTTGTCCAAATCACGTGGCTCTGTAATGGCGCGTTAATAAAACGCGCGACGGTTTCTCTGGCCTGCTCAAAACGGTTGGTGGCGCGATCACTTAGAAAGTGTGCGCCTCGATGAACATTGGCATTGAAGCTTCGATAATAGTCTTGAATCGCGTCCAGCACCCACAGTGGCTTTTGAGTCGTGGCGGCATTATCTAGATAAACTAATGGGTGATCGTAGGCGGGTTGCGACAAGATAGGGAAAAGGGGACGAAGTGATGTAGGATCAAAAACCATGAGATCAGCCCTAAATAAGAGAAATTGTACCTTATTCGCGCCAAAATAGAGAAATCAAAATAGAAAAACTAAAAACGGAAAATAAGGGGTTTTACTTGCGTTTTTTGGGTGTAACAACAATGATTGAATACAGATTTAAACACCTACCCTAGAAAAGGTACAAAAGCGTGGCGGATTTTTTATATAAAGGGGTCGTAGACTGGTTTTTGGAGCAAATGTCGCAAGAAGCCATTTCTCCTGGTGACCGTATGCCATCTCTACGAACATTATCAAAACAATTGGGCTTGAGCTTAAATACCGTTATTCATGGATATGAGTTATTGAGCGAAGAGGGCTGGATCGAATCTCGCCCTAAATCAGGCTATTTTGTGTGTCACCGTAGCGAAACCAAAGCGGCGCTTTTCCTTGCAGGGGATACATTGCAGGAATTAGCCCAGGCTGGTACTAAGCCCGCATGGTCGTGTCTGGCCCATCATGTGGCGTTGGTGGATCAAGGTGATACCTTACTGCTTCCCAACGTCCGTCAAGAAGAAGCTCCTTTGCCTGTATTAGGCAAAGGTCATCTAGCGGTACGCGAGGCCGTCAGTACCTATTTAAGAGGTTTGGGCATCAAAACGCACGCCTCACACCTCTGGTTGGGACACTCTCCTTTGGTGATGTTCACTCAGAGTGTGCAAACCTTGACGCAGCGTGGCGATATCGTGTTGGTATTAACACCGTGTGACCCGAGAATCACTTCCACATTGCAAAGTTTAGGACGCCAAGTGGTGACTTTAAGCGCGGGAGAACGGGGTGTCGATCTAGATTTGGTCGTGCGTTGTTTGCGTGATAAGCCAGTACGTTTGATTGTCTTGCCTGGTCAATTCTCTTTTCCTGCAGGGCAACTAATCAGCAACTTAAGCCTGCGTCGTTGGTTGGCGATTATTGAAGAAACTAAGCTACCAGTGATTGAGTGGGATTTATGCTCACACCTTGCTTATCGTGCTGGCTCTGTTATGACTTACAAATCGCTGGATTCCTCAGATCATATTGTTTACATCGGTGGCGTGGAATCGAAAGAAGCGGGTCGTTCTGCCAGCTGGTGTGTACCGGGGCGACATCAGGCGTTATTAGAGGGCGCGTTTTTAAGTGCCGACATGGCGCTGAATGACGGCCAACAGCAAGCGTTAAGCGATGCTCTACAGTCAGATAGCAAGCGTTCCCTAACACGGCGTGCGCGAGACGTATGGGCGAACGCTGAGCGCATTAAAGCGCATTTAGAAGCACGTCTTGGTCACCACGTGAGCTTTGTTGCCAGCAAAGGAGGGTTATCTTTGTGGATGTATTTGTCTACACCATTACCTTCGACGCGTTTGACGGCGTTATTGGCCAGCTTTCGTCATGCGATCGTGCCAGGGGCTCTGGTCAGTCACGAAGCCGACGCAGACCATTGGTTGGCGGTGAATGTGACGCTTGATGATGTTGAGCCGTTAGCAAAAGCCTTGGCAGAGCATTTGGCCGTTGATGCTCTAGTAACGGATGAGGCCGCGACGGATGATCTGTCAGATCAGGCACAGGCAGATGATCAAGACGACAAGACGGAGATGGTTGAGGCCATCGAAAGTGATCTTGCATCACCAGATTCTAGGGTGACGGAGAGCAAACCTCAGAGCGCAACCACGGAGCCGCTTTACAACCCCATGCTGGATTTAATCAATCACGATTTTGGTTAATTGAGCGCCATTGAGCACTGAGTAAATACTCGCTCCAGTTACCAAAAAAACGGCTTCAACATACTTGTTGGAGCCGTTTTTATTGCGTCACACTAAGGTGAGTAAATAAGGCGAGTAAATGTGAGCTTAGCCCTTTAAAATCGCGGCAATCGCATCACAAAGTGGGCCCATGTTATCGTGGGTCATACCCGCCACACTAATGCGTCCTGAGCCAACAATGTAGATGCCGTATTCTTTGCGTAATTGAGCCACTTGATCCGGTGTTAGCCCAGAAAAAGAAAACATGCCTTGTTGATGTGAGATAAACGAGAAATCTTGGCTGACGCCTTTTGCTCGTAACGTGTTCACAAATAGGCTGCGCATTTCATGAATACGAGTCCGCATGGCTTTTAATTCGCTCTCCCACAATGCATATAATTCCGCATCATTGAGAATTTCTGCGACGACGGCGGAGCCATGGGAAGGCGGGTTGGAATAATTGGTGCGGATACAGCGTTTGATTTGTGTAAACGTGGTTTCGGCTTGTTCAGCCGTTTCACACAAAATAGTCAAGGCACCAACACGTTCGTTGTAAAGGCCAAAGTTCTTTGAAAATGAACTGGCGATGAGCATTTCTGGTACGTACTCTAAAAACTTGCGCAAGCCGTGTGCGTCTTCGGTTAAGCCTTGGCCAAACCCTTGATACGCGAAATCAAACAAGGGCAAAAAGCCTTGTTTGCTGCAAAGCTTAGCCAATTGATACCACTGCTCAGGGGTTGGGTCTATGCCGGTTGGATTGTGGCAGCAGCCATGAAACAACACAACGTCCCCTTCAGGCACCTGTGACAAGCTGGCGAGAACCGCTTCAAAATCGAGGGATTTATTGTCTGCATTGTAATAGGCATAACTGCCGACTTCTAAACCAACAGATTGAAAAACCGACTGATGGTTGGCCCACGTTGGGTTACTGACCCAAATCGTCGCTTCTGGTAAGTGTTTTTTAATGAATTCTGCTGCGACGCGCAACGCGCCTGTACCGCCTGGTGTATGAGCCGTTTGAGCAAGCTGTTTGGTAATAATGGGATGATCTTTACCAAACAAAAGCGTTTGCACAGCCGATCGGTAAGCAGGAGCGCCTTCGATGCTAAGGTAGTTTTTGGTGATTTCTTGGGCCAACAAACGTTCTTCTGCTTGTTTAACGGCTTTTAAAATAGGTGTATTGCCTTGTTCGTCCTTATAAACACCAACCCCTAGGTTGATTTTATGTGGATTTGGATCATTTCTGTAAGCGTCATTCAGGCCAAGAATTGGGTCTGCAGGAGCAGCTTGGATATGTTCAAACATGGTAACTCCCCAAGAGGGTTATTTTCTTTTTTATTATGGATTAAAAGATATCAAAATCAGGCGCTATGGTACTCCATGACGTGGGTAACCGCTATAATTTGAGCCAAAACGGCACAAAGAATAGACAAATGTCATTGTTTTAGAATTTTTAGGAAAAGACTTTACTGAGCATGAGCACGTTCGGTCAAAGTAGGCTTGTGTAACTCACTGGGCCGCGATGATGTATTAAACACGAGCAAGCGTGACCCAGCATGCTGTTAGGTCTCGCTGTCTGTCGTTGGTACTTGCTAGGGAATGTTAATCGTCCCAGCCATTGGCAATAACGCGATCTAAACGTTTCTGTTCCAAATGTTGTTCAATGGCGCGTCGGGCTTTTAACATACGTGCGGCATCTTCCTTTTGGCTTCGCTCCTTTGTTTCATTATCCAAACTAATAGAGGCGTGCATGATGTCGGTTTTTACTTCAGTTAGTGTTTCAGCAAAATTACTCATCGTTATACCCTTCTGGACGTTCGATGACATTGAAATGCATAGATCACTGTCATCGACAGTTGAAAAAAGTCAAAATAGACGGACAACTCATTTTCACGTTAATAAAAAACGCAAATCGATTAAAAATCAACTTATTTTTACGCGTTTGTTATGACAAAAATATTAATTAACCACGGCGGAATCTATGGACGTTTCTTTTATCCTCGACTCATTGAATGACAAGCAACGGGAAGCCGTTGGCGCTCCCTTACAAAATAGCCTTGTGTTGGCTGGAGCTGGGTCGGGTAAGACCCGTGTTTTGGTCCATCGTATCGCTTGGCTAATGCACGCTTACGAGCTATCACCTTACAGCCTGATGGCCGTGACCTTCACCAATAAAGCCGCTCGCGAGATGCAGGGTCGTATCGAACAGCTGGTGGGCGTTCCTCCACAAGGTATGTGGGTGGGTACTTTCCACGGTTTAGCGCATCGATTATTACGTGCCCATTGGCGTGATGCTGGATTGAAAGAAAACTTCCAAATCATGGACAGTGATGATCAGCTACGTTTAATTAAGCGTATTATGCGTGAGCTTAGTATCGATGACACTCGCTGGCCTCCTAAGCAAGTCTCTTGGTTTATCAATGCACAAAAAGACGAAGGTCGTCGCGCCGCTCATGTGCCTGACAGCCATGATCCTTTCTCCAAAGGCATGCGCGAGCTGTACTACCATTACGAAGAAGCCTGTGAGCGTGGTGGATTATTGGACTTCGGCGAGTTGCTATTGCGCGCTCATGAGCTGATGCTCAGCACGCCAGCTTTGCTGCGTCACTATCAAGAGCGTTTTCGCCACGTGCTGGTGGACGAGTTTCAAGACACCAATACCATTCAGTATGCTTGGTTGCGTATTATGGTGGGTGATCAGGGCACGATTACCGCGGTTGGCGACGACGATCAGTCTATTTATGGCTGGCGTGGGGCCAAAATCGAAAACATTCACCACTTCAGTAAGCATTTTAAAGACGTGCAAACCATACGCTTGGAGCAAAACTACCGTTCTACGGGGCACATCTTGAATGCGGCGAATGGCTTGATTAAGCACAACGATGATCGTCTTGGTAAGGAGCTTTGGACCGACAGTGGCGAAGGCGAGCCTATTTCTCTTTATGCTGGCTTTAATGAACAAGACGAAGCGCGTTTTATTCTTGGCATTATCAAACAATGGCGTGACAAGGGGACGGCGTTGTCGGACATGGCGATTCTGTATCGCTCCAATGCTCAGTCACGGGTGATTGAGGAGTGCTTGGTTAGGGAACAGATTGCTTATCGGATTTATGGTGGGCATAGATTCTACGACCGTCTTGAAATCAAAAATGCCTTGGCCTATGCACGTTTGGCGTTGGATCCGAATGACGATGGTGCGATGGAGCGAGTTATTAACGTTCCGCCTCGTGGTATTGGTGAACGTAGCATTGGAACCTTGCGAGAAATCGCTCGTGATAACGGCTGTTCTATGTGGCAAGCCGCGCAAGAGGTCGTGCGTCAGTCCTTGATGCCGGGCCGCGCGACCAACGCGATCAAGGCGTTTTTGCATCTTATTGAGGGTTTGAGTACGACAGTCCAGCAACCCGATTTGAACCTGAACGACATTTTTGAGCAAATCATTGAGGAAGCCGGTTTGATTCCGTTCCATGAAAAGGAGAAAGGCGAGAAGGGCGAAGCGCGGATTGAAAACTTAAAAGAATTGGTGGGGGCTGCAGGAGGGTTCAGTTGGAACGATGAGGACGAAGAGTTTAGTTCTCCGCTGATGGCGTTTTTGGATAAAGCGGTATTAGACGCGGGCGATGCACAAGCGGATGAATATCAAGACGCGGTGCAGCTGATGACCTTGCATTCGGCGAAAGGTCTTGAATTCCCATTGGTATTCTTAACCGGCGTGGAAGAGAACCTGTTTCCGAGCAAGATGTCGTTTGAAGAACCAGGACGCCTAGAGGAAGAGCGACGCCTTTGTTATGTGGGCATTACCCGAGCTATGGAAAAGCTTTATATCACTTATGCGGAATCCCGTCGTTTGTTTGGCAGTGAGTCGTTTAATAGCCCCTCTCGTTTTATTAAAGAAATCCCACCGCAGTGTTTGGAGGAAGTGCGTCTGCGTTCACAAGTCAGTCGCCCTGTGTCGTTGCAGCGTCCAGACTACCAGTCTGAAAAGAATAAATTGCAAAACAGCAGTTTATTAAACGCTTACAAGGCGCCAGAAGTCACGGTGAATATGGGCGATCGAGTGAATCATCCTGTGTTTGGTGAAGGCTTGGTGATCAACTACGAAGGCCAAGGCCCACAAGCACGAGTACAGGTCAACTTCGACGACGAAGGCACTAAATGGCTGGTGTTGTCGTTTGCTAAACTGGAAGTTTTGTAGCTTTGGTGTAGATGGAATATCTCGTTATTTGATTTGCTTGCGCCTGCTTCGCAGGCTCAGCGCGTCAGCGCAAATCAAACAACGAGATAACCTAATAGAGTACTTCTTTGTGTATGCATCGCAGCTCAGCGCGTCAGCAGGAATTAAGATTCAGCTTACTTTTGTCACTTTTGCGTTTGCCCTTCAAGCAAAGCGCGTCAGTGCAAATCAGGCGGTTAGATAATCTAAGCAATTTTTTTCAATTAGATGTAAACTGTTTAGAGTTGTAAGTATTTAGTTTGAAAAGGAGTGTAGCATGGCGATTCGTGTGGGGTTGGTGGGTTTTGGTTTGTCTGGGCGGGTGTTTCATGCGCCGTTTGTGGTGAATGATCCTGACATGACGTTGGCGTATGTTTGCAGTTCTAAAGCGGATGAGGTGAGGGCGTTGTTTCCTGAGGCGTCGGTGGTGTCATCGGCTGAGGCTGTATTTGCGGCGTCTGATGTGGATTTGGTGGTGATTACGACGCCGAATGCCTTGCATTTTGATCAGGCAAAGCTGGCGTTGGAAAACGGTAAGCATGTGTTGTTAGAAAAGCCCTCTGTGACCAAATTATCTCAGATAGAAGCCTTGTGTACCCTAGCAAAGCAAAAAGGCTTGGTGTTTTGTGTTTACCAGAATCGTCGTTTTGATGGGGATTTTTTGCGTCTTAAAGGACTGATTGATCGTGGTGAGTTGGGCGAGTTGAAGCATTTGGATTCGCGCTTTGATCGCTTTCGTCCCACGGCACAAGCTCGCTGGCGTGAAGAGCCTGGTGTTGGCACGGGGATTTTTTGGGATTTAGGGCCGCATATTTTTGATCAGGCATTGTGTTTGTTTGGTCCGCCGAAGTGGCTTCACGCCAGTATTGATACGTTGCGAGAGGGCGGTCAGGCTCACGATTGGTTTGAGGTTGAGCTGGGCTACGATGATAAACGCATTCGTTTAGCATCAACACCGTTTGAAGCGGGTGACATGCGTCGGTTTAATGCACGATTTACGAAAGGCAGTTGGCAGTGTGTGGGTTTAGATCCACAAGAAGAAGCACTGCGTGCGGGGCAGATGCCTTGGCAGGACGGTTTTCCTTCTCAAGCCGCTCAGCAGCGTAACACGCGCTTTGTGG
The DNA here is from genome assembly GCF_003721245.1 of Marinomonas hwangdonensis. Classification (GTDB taxonomy): domain Bacteria; phylum Pseudomonadota; class Gammaproteobacteria; order Pseudomonadales; family Marinomonadaceae; genus Marinomonas; species Marinomonas hwangdonensis. Next base: position 421,708 of record NZ_RIZG01000003.1, read on the forward strand.
CGCATTCTCAAGATACGATTGTGTTGATTCAAGAGGCATCGACCCAAGGAGAATACGCCGCGTTTTATGGACAATTGCGCGATGCGATTCTTGGTAAAGGCGAGGCGCCAGTGTCGATGACGCAAGCGTGTCAATTGGTGTATGGTTTGTGCTTGGCGGAGTTTTCAGCAGAAAGTGGTCAGCGCATGTCGTGGAATTACACTGCGCCATAATGTAATGCTTTCTGATATAGACACGAAAAAGCCCTTCTTTATCAGAGAAGGGCTTTTTTTATTCTGAGATTGAGCGGATGTTAGTCGCTCTTACTGCCCAGTTCAAGCAAGGTAGCGTTACCGCCGATAGCGGTGGTGTTGTTAGACACGGTGCGTTCGGTGACAAATCGCAGTATGTAATGCGGTTTGGCAATAACGCTGAGTTTTTCCGCGTCCGTTTCTTCGATAAGTTGGCAAATAAGCCCACTTTTCGCCGCTAGGCGTTGGCTCAGTTGTTGAGCTTGTGCCGCGTCGCATAGGGTGGCAACACCTGCAAGGTGGTCGGCATCCACTAAAGAATCTTGTGCCGACTCAGCAATGTTTTGCACCACGCCTTCGGGAACGAAGGGGGAAATCATATCCATGATTTCTTGTCCGATGGGCCCTACGGTAATAACAGGGTTGCCGGCAATCAGTGCGGCAAATACCTGACCCACTAGACCAATTTTAGCGTGACGACCTTCTAGGGCGCTGATGCATAAGAAAGGACCACGACCTTGTGTCGATAGCTCGTTGCGCTCTCCAGTTGGCCCTGGCATTACGCGCTTTTCAGCGATGCTGGCTTTGGCGTTTTCAATTTGCCAAACGGCCATTTTTTTCTCGTCGCTTTGGAAAGCGTTGAGGCTTTGTAACAGTTTATCCGCGCGTCCGTGGACGCCTATTTTGTCCCACGCTTCAAACACTTTCTGAGCGACCTGAATTTGGATAGGTTGTACGATTGTCATAGTAATGTCTCCCCTTAAAGGTCTTGCTCGATAGCGAAGCGTTGCAAATAGTGTGGACCACCGGCTTTTGGTCCTGTGCCGGATAACCCTTGTCCGCCGAAAGGCTGAACGCCTACCACAGCACCCACTTGGTCGCGGTTGATGTAAAGGTTACCGACTCTTGCACGGCTAGCAATGCGTGCACAGGTGGTTTCGTTTCGGCTATGAACCCCAAGTGTTAGACCAAAACCAGAATTATTGATGGTGTCTATGATCTTATCGAGATCGCGCGCTTTGTAGCGTACAACGTGCATGATAGGACCAAATTTTTCATCCGTAAGCTGATCAATGCTGGCAATTTCAAAGGCAGTTGGTGCGACGAAGGTGCCGTTTTCAGCAAAATCAGGCAGCGCAGTTTGGCCGATTAATTTTCCTTCTACTTTCATGTGCTCAATGTGATCAAGCAGCATTTTTTGGGCTTTTTTATCAATCACAGGGCCAACGTCTGTGCTGTGCAGATACGGTAAGCCAACGCTTTGCTCTGCCATGGCGCCTTTGATCATAGGAATGACGCGATCAGCGATGTCTTCTTGAACGAATAGCACACGCAGAGCTGAACAACGCTGTCCCGCAGAAGCGAAGGCTGAGCGTACTGCATCTCGAACCACTTGTTCTGGCAAAGACGTTGAGTCAACCAACATGGCGTTTTGGCCACCTGTTTCAGCGATAATGGGCACAGGAGCCACGTCACGCGCCCCTAGGGTACGGTTGATTAATTGCGCGGTGCCAGTGGAACCAGTGAAAGCCAGGCCAGCAATGCGCTTGTCGCTGGTCAATGGCGCGCCAACAGTGGCACCGTCACCTGGAAGCAAGTGAAGCACATCAGCAGGAACACCGGCCTGATGCAACATTTCAACCGCGCGGAATGCGATCAAGCTGGTTTGTTCAGCGGGTTTTGCGACGACGGTATTACCGACTACAAGGGCAGCTACTACTTGGCCAGTAAAAATGGCCAATGGGAAGTTCCATGGGCTGATACAGGTGAACACGCCGCGGCCGTTTAGCTTGGCTTGTTTGTCTTGGCCTAAGAAATCTTTGTAGTGCGTTGGGTTAGCAAAATGACTACGAGCTTGTTGCGCGTAGTAGCGACAGAAATCGACCGCTTCTCGCACTTCGTCAATGCTGTCTTGGATCGTTTTACCCGCTTCACGGTGGCAAAGTGCCATCAGCTCAGGGTAGTTTTCTTCCATTAAATCGGCCATTTTGTCTAGGCAATCAGCGCGTTCTGATGCAGGGCGTGCTGACCAGGCTGGGAAAGCGGCTTCGGCAAGGTCAATGGCTTTAGTCACTGTGCCAGCGTCAGCCCAATCGATTTGCCCAGCGGTTTGGCTGTGGTCATAAGGACTGTTAATGGAGTAGGTGTGACCTGTAGCGACTTTTTCACCTCCGACAATCGGGAAAGCACGCCATTGAACGTCTTGTCCCATGAAGGTGTCGATTTGCGCTTTAAAGGGCGTCCAGTCGGATTCAATCTCAATATTAGGACCGAAGGAATTTTTACGATCCTCAAACAAACCAGACGGTAAGTTAATATGTGGGTTTGCCAAGGACTTGCGTTTTTCCAATGTGGTAACCGGATGGTCAACCAGTTCAGACACTGGGTAGCTGGCATCAATGAGGCGGTGAACAAAGGAGCTGTTAGCACCATTTTCAAGAAGACGACGAACCAAGTAAGGGAGCAGATCTTTATGGCTGCCAACCGGCGCGTAAATACGCACACAAATGTCGCTGTTTTTGATTAAACAGTTATAAAGGGCGTCGCCCATGCCGTGTAGACGTTGGAATTCGAACTCTTGGGTGGTGGCACCCAGTTTCGTAGCAATGCAATTAATCGTTGCGATGGTGTGAGCGTTATGGCTCGCAAACTGTGGAAAGATATTGGCACGAGCGTGTTCACTCAAAAGGAAGTGAGCGCAAGCAAGATAAGACACGTCAGTGGATTCTTTGCGTGTGTAAACTGGATAGCCTTCTACACCACGTTGCTGACACAGTTTGATTTCAGAATCCCAATAGGCGCCTTTGACAAGACGAACAGGAATGCGATCACCTTGCTCTTTTGCCAATGCGGTTAACCAAACAAGGACGGGTAAAGCGCGTTTTGAGTACGCTTGAACCACTAAACCGAATGATCCCCAGCCGCGAGTAACGTCATCGTGGTAGAGTTTCTCAAACAAGTGCAAAGACAGCTCTAAACGGTCTGCTTCTTCGGCATCAATGGTAATACCGACGTTAAGCGCGCGGGCTTTGGCAATCAACCCTTTCACGCTGGCAAACAATTCTGTCATCACACGCTCTTCGCAGCCGACTTCATAGCGTGGGTGCAACGCGGAGAGTTTGATCGAAATCGTCGGACGGTGACCTTTTTTAAAGCTATCATTGCCCACGCTTTCTACGGCTTGTTCATAGGAGCGCAAATATTTGTCGGCGTCTTGTGCCGTTAATGCGGCTTCACCCAGCATATCAAAGGAATAGGTGTAGCCTTTTTCACGATAGTCTTTCCCGCGTGATAGAGCTTCTTTGATGCTGCGACCAAGCACAAACTGGTGGCCCATGATTTTCATGGCTTGGTTCATGGCTTTACGAATCACAGGCTCAGAAACGCGGTTTACCATGCGGTTAACCAAGTTCGCTGGTGTGCCGTCTTTTTTCTCATCCATGGTGACAATTTTGCCGGTGAGTAATAGGCCCCATGTGGATGCGTTGACAAAAAACGAGTCAGAATTTTTGGCATGTGACGCCCAGTCCGCCACGCTTAAGCGGTCTTTGATAAAGGCATCCGCGGTTTCTTTGTCTGGTACGCGCATTAAAGCTTCTGCTAGGCACATCAGCAAGATGCCTTCTTTGGTGTCTAGGCTGTATTCAAGCAATAGAGCGTCAATCATTGACATGCTGTCGTCGTCTTTACGCACGGCGGTAATCAGTTTAGAAGCCGCTTCCGTGTGTTCTATTAACTCTGCGTCGCTGGGTTTGGCTAAAGGCAGTAATTCCTTTAACCATTTCTCTTCATCCATCTTATAAAGAGGGGAAATGAGCTGCCACAATTCATTGAGTGGACGCTGAATGAAGTTAGGTTGTAACACCTCAATCGCTTTAAACATGGTTGGATTCTCCCGCGTTAATATAAAAAATCGACCGATTTTTTACTAAGGCCGCATAGTGTTATAGAGCATCTAATGCTTTTTTGACCACTTTTTGGTCTACAAAATCAAAAAAATGCATGTCTGGATAATATTGACACTTTAGTGACAGAACCGAGGGGTTGTCTTTCGAAAAAATCGTTTTTTTTTATAAGAAAGTCCGACTGGCTAAGAATAAATAGAGGCGTGTTGCTTTCTTGTGCAGAACGAGAGGGGAAAGGACGCTAACGCCCAGAAATGGGGCGGTTAAAGGCAGGTTAATAAAATCATCTAGAAATACGTCAAGAATACGCTAAGGCTAGCGTCCGCCGAATTGCTTTTGGTATTTTAAGGGGGTAATACCAAGTGTTTGGGAAAAAATATTGGTCATGGCACTTTGGCTGGAAAAGCCACACATTTCGGCCACTTGAATAGGGGGGAAGCCTTCTGCTAGCAAACTTTGTGCACGCTCAAGACGTTTGCGCATCAGGTATTGGTGTGGCGTCATGCCGGTACGATCTTTAAAACGTTCATGGAACTGGCTGACACTTAAAAAACAGAAATTTGCCAGCTGGTCTATGTGCACACGACGAGACAAATTCAGTTCAATAAATTGATCGAGTTTGTCGATATCTAGGTGGTTACCGCGAGTACGAATGTCCTTGTTGTTCACCTGATGGCGAATAGCACTGAGCAATGTGTTGCCACAGGCGCGCGCTAGCATGGTATCGTTTGGATATTGCTGTAATTCACCCGACAAAGCGGATGCCAGAATCTGTAAACGGGGGTTAAGCTGAAAATAGGCGGCTTGGTCGAATAAACGAGAGACAATTTCGTATTCTTCATCAGTAATGCCTTTTTGGGGCGGCACCGGCAAATTCACCACCATGATGCGATTATCACCAAGCCCTGCAAATGCGTGACTGTTCTCCGATGGAAGGATACACCCTTCACCGGTATGCAGTTGTTTGCCTTTGCCTTGGATATCGAAGTCGGTATTTCCGTCAAGGACGACCACCAATTGGTGATAGTCATGTTCGTGGGTGTCCGCTTCACTTGGCAGGCTGAAAACATCGGAATCAGACTTTGTCAAAATGCGCCCTAGTTAAGATGTGTTGCTTGGAACACGCTTTTTAAAGCAAAAGTATAACGGCCTTATTGGCGCTTTAATAGCGCCTTTTCTGCAAATGATTCTCGCGGCACCGACGGGTAATCACCAAAAGGACGCTGCCGCGAGGCTTATAAAGGCTATAAAAAAGGAAAGGTTAGTCGTTAATTCGTACCACTAGATTACCGAGCGCGCCGCTTTTTAGAACGTCTTCGTGGGCTTGAGCCAACTCAGTAAGCGCATAGCTGTGGCGAATCACAGGTTTTAATACCCCCATTTCAAATAAGGGTCGTAACGCTTTGGCGATTAAGGCGAGCTCATGTGGCTTGGTGTTGGCCAGCGCCACACCGACCACAGACGCATCGCGCGCCATTAAATCTCGTGGGTTAATTTCTACTGTGCCGCGATTACCTACCACGGCCACACAGCCACCAAACGCGAGGGCTTTAAGATCTTGGTCTAAATTATGGTTAGCCAACATTTCAATAATGATGTCGAAGCCTTTGTCGAGTGTTTGGAAAGGGGCAAGATGGTCACTTTCATTGTGCATGATTACCTGAGTAACCCCTTGCTGACGGAGCAGCTCGGCGCCCGCTGTTGTGCCAGCGCTGGCGATAACGTCCATGCCTGCCGCCAATGCCAGCTGGACAGTGGCTAGGCCTACTGCGCCGGTTGCACCGTGAACCAGTACCTTATCGCCGGTTTTGGCGTTAGCACGACCAAACAAAGCACGGTGTGCGGTGGTATAAGGGATGCCCAAGCAGGCGCCCTCTTCAAACGACAAGGCATCCGCTAGCAGATAGGTGTGTGTGGCCGCGCAAACAGTATATTCCGCCGAAGAGCCGGTTAGGTTGCGGCTGAAGTAGACTCGCTGTCCAATTTCAAATCCAGTGACCTTGGTGCCTAATGCCACAACAGTGCCTGCTCCGTCGGAACCCGGCGTATGAGGAAAGCGGCTAGCCGTATAGTTATTGATGCCAGAACGTATGTAAGTGTCTACGGGATTGACTCCAGCCGCGCCGACTTGAACCAATATTTGGTCTTCATTAATGCTGGGCTGCTGAGCGTCGGCAAGCATTAGATCAGTGGCTGGGCCGTAGTCCTGTATTTGCATGGCTTTCATGATGTTGTCCTATTGTTTTTTTAGTGTGATGGTCTCGATCATACCGCATTTTGCAGTCGAGTCTTGATTGATCATAACAATCGACTCAATTGAAAACGTCCTTAAAACGTTTTTTTAAAATATTTCATTCTTTAACATTTTTGTCACATATCCCCCTTATAGTGAAAACCATCGAACGAGCTATGGGCATTTGCTCATAAATTTTTGACTATAACCACTGGGGTTTATGTGATGAAAAAATTAGTTGCAGGTTTAGCAATGACAGCAGCAGTAGGCGTTTCTTTGAACGCTTCTGCGAGTGTGGATGCGGATTTGATTTCTTACAACAAAGCAAGTGGCGTTTCGGGCAATATCTCAAGCATCGGTTCGGACACTTTAGCTAACTTGATGACATTATGGGCGGAAGAATTCAAGCGTCTATACCCAAATGTTAATATTCAGATCCAAGCCGCCGGCTCTTCTACTGCGCCACCAGCACTAACAGAAGGCACGTCTAACTTTGGTCCTTCTTCTCGCGCTTTTAAAGACACTGAAATCGCCGCTTTCGAAAAAAGACACGGTTACGCGCCAACAGCGGTTCCTGTTGCGATTGATGCGCTAGCGGTTTTCGTACACAAAGATAACCCAATCGAAGGTTTATCTCTTCCTCAGCTTGATGCTATTTTCTCTTCTACTCGTAAAGGTGGCCACAGCGAAAACATCGACAAATGGGGTAAAGCTGGCCTATCAGGCGCTTGGTCAAACCGCGATATTCAGTTGTTTGGTCGTAACTCAGTGTCTGGTACTTACGGTTACTTTAAAGAAAACGCTCTTTATAAAGGTGACTTTAAGAACAGCGTAAACGAGCAGCCTGGTTCAGCTTCTGTTGTGCAGTCTGTTTCTACTTCGCTGAATAGTATTGGTTATTCTGGCATTGGTTACACAACGTCGTCCGTTCGTGCTCTACCTATTGCGAAAAGAGAAGGTGATGCTTTTGTTGGAGCAACAAAAGAAAACGCAGCGGCTGGCAAATACCCACTGTCTCGTTTCCTTTACGTTTATATAAACAAAGCACCAAACAAGCCATTAGAACCACTACAGCGTGAGTTCATTAAAATGGTCTTGTCTAAAGTTGGTCAAGAGGTAGTTGTAAAAGACGGTTATGTTCCTCTACCAGCAACGGTTGCAAACAAGTACCTGAAAGATTTAGGTATTAACTAAGCAGCATCGTAGCGGGCTTACACATGAGAATCATAAAGTAGGGGAGCCGAGAGGCTTTCCTGCTTTTCTCTAGTTTGTAGGTTGTCACAAAAACGTCACACTAAAAAAGATGAATGCGGATGACTAAATCAACTGACCATCGGATGCCTGAGCTGGACTTTAATACTCCAGCATTAAAGCGTCACCGAAAAATTCGCGCCCTAAAAGACCGTACGGCTAGTATGGGCATTGCCATTGGAGGCAACAGCGTAATCTTAGCTGTATTGCTGATTTGCTTTTATTTACTTTACGAAGTAGCACCGCTCTTTTCTGGGGCTACTATTGAATCCAGAGCCAGTTACGCGGTACCCGCTGAAGAAAAAGGCGACAGTCTTTATCTAACAGCAGAAGAGCAATCAGAAGTGGGTATGCGAGTAACCAATCAAGGCCATGTGGTCTTCTTCTCGGTTGCCGATGGTAGTGTGATGGATACAGTTGATAACCTGCGTACCGAAGAAGTAACCGCGTTTGCGGTTGAGTCTGATACCAGTCAGCTGATGGCATTTGGTTACAGTGACGGTAAAGCCTTAATTGTGAAACACGACTACCGTATCTCTTATCCAGACGGTGTGCGTAAAATAACCCCAGTGATTGAATACCCCTACGGTCAAGAACCGATTAATGTTGCGGACTTTGCCATTAAAAAGCTCAGCATTCGTGATGGCAGTGACAGTTTAACCTTGGTGGCGGTGGGCGATCAGCAAAGTGCCGTTACTAAGGTGACCAAAGACGTTAACTTCATTACTGGCGAAGTGGAGTTGAGCGAGCAAAGTCAGCCTCTGCCTTTCGTCGAAGACATTGTCAGTGTGTTAGTCAGTGGCGACCAGCGTTACTTGTACGTGGCGACTCGTAAAGGCCTATTGAGTGAGTTTGATCTTCGTGATTTTGATAGCTTGACGCTCAAAAATACGCTTTCTTTGTTTGAGGACGATGCCAACCTTGTCTCCATGTCTTATCTACTAGGTCAATCTTCCATCATGGTGGCGGATTCGTCTGGTCGTGTGAGTCAGTGGTTTAATGTGCGCGACAATGCTACGAATGAAGAACACCTAACGTTTATTCGTGATGTGAAACAGCCCGCGCCTTTGGTAAATCTTGCGATGGAACATCGTCGTAAGGGTTTTGCCACACTAGACGATCGCGGTATCGTGGCAATTTACAATGCGACGTCGACACGTCAAGTTGTGGATGAAAAATTAACAGACGGTACAGCAAGCCTAATCAGTTTCTTACCTCGTGCTAACGGTCTGCTGCTAGAAGACAGTAAGGGCCTGCATTACTTTTTCGTCGACAACGAACACCCTGAAGTATCTTGGTCTTCTATTTGGGGCAAAGTCTGGTATGAAGGTTATCAAGAGCCTACTTATACTTGGCAATCTTCCGCAGCGAACAACGACTTTGAACCAAAATACAGCTTGACGCCGTTGGCGTTTGGTACTCTAAAAGCGGCGTTCTACGCCATGCTGATGGCAGTACCACTGGCCATTTGTGGTGCGATTTATACGGCGTATTTTATGGCGCCTGCCCTACGTCGAAAAATCAAGCCTGTTATCGAATTGATGGAAGCATTACCAACGGTCATCCTGGGCTTCTTGGCAGGTCTTTTCTTTGCGCCCTTCCTAGAAGAAAATTTGGCGGCGACGTTTAGCATTCTAGTGGTGCTTCCAGTAGGCATTATTTTGTTTGCTTATTTGTGGTCCCGTTTGCCTCAGCAAATTCGCTGGTTGGTGCCTGAAGGTTGGCAACCGCTGGTGCTTATTCCGGTTGTGGTATTCCTTGCTTGGTTCTGTTTGGCTTTGAGCCCTTTTATAGAGCTGAATTTCTTTGACGGTAATATTCGTGGTTGGATTACCAATGATCTTGGTATCACCTTTGACCAGCGTAATGCTTTGGTTGTGGGTTTTGCTATGGGCTTTGCGGTTATTCCTACTATCTTCTCTATTACTGAAGACGCTATCTTTAGTGTGCCAAAGTCACTCACTCAAGGTTCTTTGGCTTTGGGTGCGACCTATTGGCAAACCATGACTCGTGTTGTTTTGCCTACAGCGAGCCCAGGTATCTTTTCTGCGGTGATGATAGGTATGGGCCGAGCGGTAGGTGAAACCATGATCGTACTGATGGCAACAGGTAACACACCGATTATGGACTTCAATATCTTTGAAGGTATGCGTACTTTGGCCGCCAACTTAGCGGTAGAAGTGCCTGAGTCTGCGGTGGGCAGTTCGCATTATCGTATCTTATTCCTCGCGGCATTTGTGCTCTTTATCTTTACCTTTATGGTGAACACAATTGCTGAAGTCGTGCGTCAGCACCTACGCAAAAAATACGGGTCGCTATAATGAGTACTCAAATGAAAGTTAAGAAAAAATCCGTATCCGAATGGGTAAAATCTGGTGATCCATGGGTGTGGCTAAACGCCGGTGCTGTAGCAATTTCGGTGATCATGGTTGTCGGATTGTTATTGCTGATTGCCGTGCGTGGTCTAGGGCATTTTTGGCCTGCCGATGTGGTCGAGGCGCGCTACGAGTTGCCAGGACAACCCGCTTACAAATTAATAGGTGAGCGTGTTGAAAGTGTGGAAGTGCCTGTGGCTCAGTTACGAGAAGCGGGTATCAATATTCCAGGTGATTTTGATCTCATGCAACGTACGCTGATCAAAACGGGTAACCGTGATGTGTACGGTACGGATTTCCGTTGGGTGCTGGATGAATACGTTACCGAATCAAAACGCCCGGAGATGCTGTTTACGGCGGAGCGTCATGAGTGGGGTAATCTGTACGGTTACTTAAAATCGGTAAAAGAAAATGGTCAAATCGTGGCTGAAACAGCCGATTATGAACCAACCGAATCGGCTTTAGCGACATGGGAAGTGTTCCAAAAGAGCATCGAACGTGCGGATAAAATCCACCAAGAAATTAAGAAAATCGAGAAAAAAGACATAGGTAAAATTAACTATGGTCTTGAGCGTATTCGCTTAAAGCAACGCAGCCTTGAGTTAAAAGGTGAGTTGACGCCAGCGGCCGAAGCGGATCTTACGGTAGAGCGTAGTCAGTACGATGAAGAGTACAAGGTGCTTCAACAGAGTCTGATCGACTTATATGCGCAAATTAACCGCGATAGCTTTACGGTTGAGGCGATGGACGGTTCTGTGCAAGAAATTGGCGTAGCGAAAATTGTTCACGCTTACCGTGCGAATGCAATGGGTGTGGGTGAGAAGATTGGCTTCTATTTTGTTAAATTGTGGGAGTTTTTGTCTGACGAACCTCGTGAAGCGAATACCGAAGGTGGGGTTTTCCCAGCGATTTTCGGTACCGTAATGATGGTGTTCTTGATGACCATCTTGGTAACGCCTTTTGGTGTCGTTGCCGCGGTTTATCTTCGCGAATACGCTTCACAGGGTTGGCTAACTCGAACCATACGAATTGCTGTGAATAACTTAGCAGGTGTGCCTTCTATCGTTTATGGTGTTTTTGGTTTGGGTTTCTTCATTTACTTTTTAGGGTCTAGCATCGATCAGGCGTTCTTCCCTGAAGCCTTGCCATCTCCGACCTTCGGTACCGGTGGCTTGATGTGGGCATCTGTCACATTGGCATTACTGACTTTACCCGTGGTAATTGTGGCTACGGAAGAAGGTTTGGCCCGTATTCCTCGCAACGTCCGTGAAGGCAGTTTGGCCTTGGGCGCAACGAAAGCGGAAACCTTATGGCGTGTGGTACTGCCTATGGCGAGTCCGGCTATCATGACAGGGGTTATCCTGGCGGTAGCGCGTGCGGCCGGTGAAGTGGCTCCTTTGATGTTGGTGGGTGTGGTAAAATTAGCGCCGTCACTGCCTTTAGATGGCAATTACCCCTACATTCATCTAGACCAAAAGTTTATGCACTTAGGCTTCCATATTTATGATGTGGGTTTCCAAAGTCCAAATGTCGAAGCGGCACGACCTCTTGTGTACGCAACAGCCTTATTGCTAGTGATTGTTATTGCCTTGCTGAATTTCTCAGCCGTAACGATTCGAAACCATCTACGTGAAAAATACAAATCGCTGGAAATGTAAGCGGCGGAGAAGAGATTATTATGAGCAACGTAAAAACACATTCTATTGATATTTCATCAATGCAGCGTAGCCAACAAGCTTTGCGTATCGAAGACGAGAAGGTTTGTCTATCGGTCAACAATTTGCACCTATATTACGGTGACAAAGCGGCTCTGAAAGGGGTGAATATGGTCATCCCTGAGAAAAAAGTAACCGCGTTTATCGGACCTTCTGGTTGCGGTAAATCTACCTTGTTACGCTGCTTTAACCGTATGAATGATTTGGTGGATACGTGCCGAATCACCGGTGAAATCAACCTTCATGATGAAAATATTTACGCGAAAGGGACGGATGTCGCTGAGCTTCGTCGTCGTGTTGGCATGGTTTTTCAAAAGCCTAACCCATTCCCGAAAAGCATCTACGAAAACGTGGCTTATGGCTTGCGTATACAAGGCATTAATAAAAAGCGCTTGTTAGATGAAACTGTTGAGTGGGCATTACGTTCTGCCGCACTATGGGATGAGGTGAAAGACCGTTTGCACGAAAGTGCTCTGGGTATGTCGGGCGGTCAGCAGCAGCGTTTGGTCATTGCTCGTACGGTAGCGGTTAAGCCAGAAGTACTTTTGTTGGATGAGCCTGCTTCGGCATTGGACCCGATTTCGACGTTAAAAATTGAAGAATTGATTCACGAATTAAAAAATGAGTTCACCATTGCCATTGTGACGCACAACATGCAGCAAGCGGCACGGGTGTCGGATTACACAGCGTTTATGTATTTGGGTGATTTGGTGGAGTTTGGTGATACTAATACCTTGTTTACTAACCCTGACAAACAACAAACAGAAGACTACATCACGGGCCGCTACGGCTAGGCGGAGGACGCATTATGAAAGAATTAACAACGGATCATATCTCCCAGCAGTTTAATAACGAGTTGGAAGCCCTGCGTCAGCATTTTTTAACCATGGGTGGCGTGGTTGAAAGTCAGGTACAAGATGCCGTGCAGGCGCTGCTTGATAGTAACGGCTCTTTGGCCGAAGACGTCAAAGATCAAGACACTACCGTTAACCAATTGGATGGTTTAATCGACGAAGAGTGTCGCCGTATTTTGGCTAAGCGTCAGCCAGCGGCTTCCGACTTACGCATGATTTTGTCCATCAGTAAAGCGGTGAGTGAATTGGAGCGTATTGGTGATGAAGCCAAAAAAATTGCCAACCTCACACTGAATCTCGTGTCGGAAGGGGAGTCTCCGCGTGGTTACGTTGAGATCAACCGTATCGGTCAGATGGTATCGAAAATGGTGCATGATGCGCTTGACGCCTATGCGCGTTTAGACATCGAGTTGGCGGTGAAAGTCGCCAAACAAGACCGTACTGTGGACCAAGAATACAACACGGCGATGCGTTCTTTAGTGACCTATATGATGGAAGATCCACGCAGTATTTCACGCGTGATCAACGTGATCTGGGTACTTCGCTCTCTTGAACGTATTGGTGACCATGCGCGTCATACTTGTCAACATTTGATCTTCATGATCAAGGGCGTTGATGTTCGTCACGTGAGTCTCAACGACCTTACGGCCGACTATAAACCCAAATAGATCATGTGCTTAGGCTTCTTGGCTGATCAGATCAGTCAAGAAGCCGATGTTACTTTTTGCCATACTGATTTCTGCTTCCTCAATCGACGGCCTGTTTATTTCACGTAAAAAACGTCTTTACGGGTGGGCTATTCGGCTGACTTTGCTATCATCGTTTCCTTTTCGATGAGGCGTTACCCGCTATGTTTACTCTAGACCTTGCCCCTACTTGTTCACCTGATGAGCGCTATCATGACCTTAACGCCCAATTAGCGGCCTTGCTAAGTGGCGAACGCGACCTTATCTGCAATGCCGCGCAATTTTCTGCTTTTGTGATGCAAACAGTGGAAGATTTGAATTGGTCTGGGTTTTATTTCGCACGTGATAATGAACTGGTATTAGGGCCTTATGTCGGCAAAGTGGCTTGTACGCGTATTCCATTTGGTAAGGGGGTGTGTGGTAAAGCGGCGGAAAGTCTACAAATTCAACGTATCAAGAATGTTCATGCATTTGATGGCCACATTGCTTGCGATGCTGCTTCGGCCTCTGAGTTGGTATTACCGGTGGTAGTGGATGGCAAGCTGGTGGCCGTGTTTGATATGGACAGCCCAAAAGTAGGGCGATTTACAGAGATAGACCAAGTGGGGTTAGCTGCTTTTGTGGCGACTTTTATTGCAGCGACGGACTGTAATTGGTCGTTTTAGGTATTGGTCGTTTTAGGTATTGTCGGGACAGTGAATAAGGTTCTTAGTAGCGGCTCTAGCTGGCTTTGTGTGAGTGGAAACGACAATGGCATTACGGAGTAGCCAATGGTGTTGATTGCCTTAGGATGGTAGCTCAGCACAGCGCATGAGACACTTTTCCATTGTTGCAAGGCTTCCTTACCGTCGCGATCAAAGTGTGGTGTATTGCCCAGAATAATCAGATCGTATTCTTTGTTCTCGTGAAGATAGCCCTCTTTTGATAAAGAAGCGTGAATGTTGAAGCTCGCCAGTTGCAACCCAATCATTTTGGCTAAATGCGTATCGGTTTCAATGATCAAGGCGTGCTTTTGTGGTGAACACTGAAAACGGGGGGATTTTTCCGCTGGTGCTTGGTTTGCTTCCTGATAGGGAAGGTCCACCCAAAACTCACAGCCTGTTTGTGATGCGCAAGAAAAATGCATTTGCCCCTCAAGGAAGTACACCAGCTTGTGGCACAACGCCAAACTTAAGCCAACGGCGCTTGGCAAGGGGCCTTCTTGCTGCATTGGCAAAGCGGGGTTAATTCTTAAGCTTTGCTGTAATTGATCGGACATACCCAGTCCAGTGTCTCTGATGGCGATTTGGAACATGCGAGTGGTGCCCTGGCCCTCCTGAAGAGGATCCGGTGTTATGACTAAGCTCGATGGTCGGATTTGTAAACTAATACTGCCAGATGGTGTGTGGGCAATGGCATTTTGCAGTAGTGCGGTGATGATGACCCTGATTCTATTGAAATCCAATGATATAAACTTCGGTAACAACGGATCGATATACACCACGCTATACAGGCTTTTGCGCGTTAGTTGTGGCTCAAACAACCACATACAGCGTTCTATTTGATTCTGTAAAAATTCGGTCGTTGGCGTAATATCGAGTTTTTTAGCATCAATTAAAGCCAAGTCAGATAGCATTTCTACGGTTTGTAATAGCTGCTGACCAGACTCCTCAACATGCTTCGATAGAGCCTTGGCTTCTTGATGAGAGGAGGTGTTTTTTAGTGAATGAGCGACGCCTAAAATAGCGCTAGCTGGCGAACGTATTTCTTGCGTGATGAAAGAAAGCATATCGGCTTTGTCTTCATGCACCGCTTGAATGCTTGCTTGCAGTTTGCTATGTCGTTGAAAAGTCGCTTTTAGTTCGATAAAGACCTTAATGGTGAAAAAGCATAAGCATAGCAACAAGGTCAAGAGCACAATGGAAAGCACTTGAATGATATTTAGATTACTTTGTAACCGATCATTTTGAGCGGTGATGAATTCATTGCTACCCTTGTTGACTAGGGTGATAAATTCATTGATTTGATCGTCTAAACTTTGCAGACGCTCTAAGAGACTGGGCAAATAAGCAAGATCGCCACTTTCAATTTTGGATAAATGAAAACTCAGCAGTTCAAGCTCGCCATTGATGATGTTCAATAACCTAGAGGTGCGACCGTTTTCAAAGGTACGAATCAGATCACCCACTTCACCGACTCTCAGAAGATCAACGCGGCTCATCAGCAGATCGAATTCGAAATACGCTTTACCGTCAAGAGGGTGATCTTCTTCCTCCAGCAAGATGAGATAATTAATAAAACGGTAAGATTGTACTTGAAGTTGTAATGCGTTCCAGATGGAGCTTTCGAAAATACGGCGGCCATTGTTTTTCGAACTGTCACTGGTATAAGTAATGATAGCAAATACGGCAAGAGTGATGGTCAGAATGAGCGTGATGAAGCCGTATAAACTCCACTGTTTCAGCCTTGAAAACCACGCTTTGTTTTTCAAACGATGCCCCTTTCTACTCTGGAGTAACCACCAGTTTTATTTGGTTTACTTGCCAAATAGAACGACCATAGAAGACCTCGGACTTTAAATCGTTACGATCATCAAATGGGTAAATCACCATGATAGGGCCAAGATTGCGAACGCTCATGGCGTGGCCGTTTTGATGAGTCGCAAAAATAGCACCGTTCTCGACAAAATCATTGAGAGGAATCTCTGTCATATAACGATTTAACGCACTGACTTGGAGCAGGTTGGCTTGGCTACCAAGACGCGCTACTAAATCTACGGCAGAGAAACCTTGATAAGTATGAAGCCCTTTCGCCCAAGGATTTTGTGTCGTCACTGTGTACTGCGGTAGCTTGTTGAGCATAGCCATGTCAAATTCGATGTCTTCAAGTGTTTCGTTGGCATCAATCGCACCAGAAACCGTCAGCAACACGCTACCTTTGGCTTGATCTGAAGCGCTGACAGACGAACTAGACAGTACTAATAGCAAGGTCATGAAAGAGGATAATAAACGCATAAAAAGCCTTTTATGATTGGCGTGTATAATGAAAACGAACAATACAGCTACGTCATAATACAAGAGTTTTGGGAATAGACAAATAAACCCACTTATTTACGTGAGACACTTTTATTTTATACGGGCTTTGTGGAGCCTCGAAAGCCCTCATGATATTCTCTCGCTTCATATATAACCTAATGAAGGTACTGCTAGATTGTGATTACACACCCGTTTAAAGCCGCAGGGGCATTTATTAAGGCGTTGCCCTTGGTGTTATCGAAAGATTTGAGATTGTTCATATTAGCGCCGTTATTGGCGAATGTTCTTTTAATAGCCCTGTTGTACCTAGTGGCTTTTCGCTACCTTGATGATGGTGTAGCGTCTGTAATGGGGTATCTTCCTGAGTGGGTTTCATTTATTGACTGGTTACTTGAATTAGTCGTTATGGCACTGTTAGGAATTCTGTTGTTTTACAGTTTTTCAGTGGGGGTGAATATCTTGGCGGCGCCCTTTATGGCTTTTTTGGCAGAAAAAGTGGAAGAAAAACAAACGGGGAAAGTGTTTGACGAGCGTTTAACTTTTAGTGTGGTGATGAAGGTAATTGGTCAAAGCTTACAGCGTGAGTGTCAGAAGATTTTGTACTTTCTGCCTCGTTTCTTGTTGTTGATTTTATTGACGTTTGTGCCCTTGGTGAATGTGATTGCCCCCATTTTGTTGCTGCTGTTTTCTATGTGGATGTTGTCGTTGCAATATATGGATTATGCGTTTGATAACAACAAAGTTTCTTTTAATAACATGAGAATGGCGCTGCGCTCGAAACCCTTATTATGTTGGACTTTTGGCGGCATCGTCATGGTCAGTTTAGCGATTCCTTTTTTTAATTTATTTGTTATGCCGATCGCAGTGGTTGCTGCGACTCTTTTATGGGTTTCGGTATTTCAGTCACAACAGGGCGAGCATGCTACCTTGTTACCTTCGACGAATAGGATTTTGTAATGTCATTTAAAATATTGGTTGTCGATGATGCCTCTTTCACACGGGATTTGATCCGCCGCACCTTACGTAAGCAATTTCCTGCGGCAGAGATTGAAGACGCGGTAAATGGCCGAAAAGCGCAAAAAATGATGGAAAAAATCCAGTTTGACATGGTGTTGTGTGACTGGGAAATGCCTGAAATGACGGGAGTCGAGCTTTTAAAATGGTGTCGTGAACAGCCAAAATACAAAAAAGATAGTGTGCCTTTTGTGATGATCACCAGCCGAGGTGATAAGAGTCATGTGGTTGAAGCCGTGCAGTCGGGTGTCACCGATTACCTTGGTAAGCCTTTTTCAAGTGAGCAACTGATTAACAAGGTCTTATCGGCTGCGAAGAAACACAATATTGAAGATCGTTTGTCGTCACAAAAGCCACGGGATAAAAACGCACCTGGCAGTTCAACGTCATCACTGGATGTATTAATGGGGGCCGGCAAGGCAGCAAGCCCGGTGAAAGCCACCAAGTTCATCAACCCTGATGCCACGGCGGCGGTGATAAAAGACGTCAAAATTCCTACTTCAGTAAGGTTTGAAGGGAAGCAATTTCGCTGCATGATCGTGCAGTTCAGTAAGACCGAAGCCACCATGTTTATAAAAAGTGACGACATTGTTCCTCAAGTCTTGGGGCAAGCGGTGTTGGACTTGGAGTTTGGCGGTAAGGTTAATCGTCTGAATTATTATATCCAGTCGGTCGCTACGACTGAGAAAAAGCACGACTCGACGTTTTTGACGGTAATATTGAGCTTGATTGATCAAGACAGTGAGAAAGAAGCCTTTATTAGCCAGTTGTTTGACAGCTTGTAAGCGTTATTTTTACTTTTAGTCCTCGTATCCCTTTTTTAGTAAAAAGGGATACGAGCAAGATTTCCTTTAAGTACTTGGTGTTTCGCTGTTATTGGAGGTAATCGCGGGAATAGTGTCGGTTCGCGTTCTATGCGCCGGAAAATGACAGGAGAAGGTGCTGCCAAAGCCAGGTTGGCTGCGAATTTGCAGTTTGGCGTCGTGATGAAGTAAGACGTGTTTCACAATGGCTAGTCCCAGCCCTGTACCGCCGGTTTTTGAGCCACGCCCTTTATCGACTCTAAAGAAGCGTTCTGTGAGCCTTGGAATGTACCTAGGTTCGATACCAATGCCATTGTCTTTAACAGAAAAGACGCCGTTAAATTCATTGTTTTCCCACTTGATCAGGATGTCGCCACCATCTGGAGAATACTTCACCGCATTGACCACAAGATTCGAAAAGGCGCTGTATAGTTCCTTGTAGGATCCATATAAGCGAGCGTCGCTAGGAATGTCCAGTGTCACCTTGTGTTTATCGGTGAGGATTAAATTGGTCACCTTAGTAATGGCATTGATTAAGTCGGTGACTTTATACCATTGATTTTCTTCTCGTTTATCGTCGCTCTCAAGGCGAGACAATAGTAAAAGATCCTCGATGAGTTGCTCCATGCGTTCCGATTGTTCAGACATATTCACAATGCCTTTTTGCATACTCGCAGGTAGGCTGTCTTTGAATAATTCTAAGGTTTCCAGATAACCCTTAATAACGGTGAGTGGTGTTTTTAACTCGTGGGACGCATTAGCGACAAAATCTTTGCGCATCTGTTCAAGCAAATGCAAGCGAGTAACGTCACGCACAAAAATTAGGTGATCGTTTTTATCGTACAGCGTGGTTTGTATTTCTAAGTAAACGCCATCTTTTGCGGGGGACTTGATGACAAGAGGCTCTCCAAAGCGCTTTTGGCTAAAATAGCGAAAAAAGTCCGGATTGCGAACAATATTGGTGATGACCTGACCCCGATCGACAGGGCGTTGTAACCCCAAAAAATGCGCAGCAGAATTGTTCCACCACTCTAAATTACCTTGGTGATCCGCCATGATCACGCCTTCTTTTAAAGCGGTGGTCGAGCTTTCTATACGGGTAAGCGCTTGACGCATGCGACGCTTTGATTTGCGCTGTTTCTTTTGTAAACGATACACAGAATCAAAGACTTCACCCCAAATCCCACCGGATTCAGGAGGAGCTGCACGGCCAGAGTGGCGTAACCAATTATGAAACTGATACAGCTGATACAGCTGCCAGTACAAAGACCCTAAAACATATAAAAGCAAAACACCCAGCAATTGCCCCAGCACTAAGCCAATAACGATGCAGGCAGCAAGACCGATAAACCATGTTGTGATGGTGTTTCGCCAAATTGTTTTCATACAACCCTTTTTGTTGAGAAGCGGTAGCCTGTCCCTCTGACTGTTTGTATCAAGAAGTCGTGGGTGCTACCAATGGCTTTACGTAAGCGACGTATGTGAACATCAACAGTACGTTCTTCAACATACACATTGCCGCCCCAAACTTGATCTAATAATTGCGCTCTTGAATACGCACGTTCCTGATGTGTCATGAGAAACTTCAACAGTCGATATTCTGTTGGTCCCATGTCCAAAGGACGACTGCCAATCGTGACGCGCTGGCTGACAGGATCCAGCATTAGGCCTTCAATTTCAATCGGTTCGTCAACACCCTGAGGAGTGGCGCGTCGCAACACGGCTTTTAGACGAGCGACCAATTCTCTTGGTGAAAAAGGCTTGGTGATGTAATCGTCTGCGCCCACTTCTAAACCTTGAATTTTGTTATCTTCTTCGCTTTTTGCCGTCAAGATAATCACAGGGATTTCTGCGGTTGTGCTGTCTTTTTTGAGTCGACGAGTCAGCTCAACACCGCTGCCCCCTGGCATCATCCAATCCACTAATACCAGATCAGGTCGATGGTCCACAATCATCTCATGGGCTTGCTGAATATTTTCCGCTTCAAGGTATTCATACCCTGCCATTTCAAGTGCAATGGCGATCATTTCACGAATAGAAGATTCGTCATCTATAATTAATACTTTTTTACCGGTCACAGGATTATCCTCATCTCAGGAACGGTTTTTATTAAAGCGGGTAAATGTGACAATTTGGTTAAAATGTCACATGTTTGCCACATTTTAGACTAAATAACTCATTATCAAGCCGATAAAAACACAGTATCCCACGCGGTTATTGTCCAAAAAAGAACGAAAGCAAGCCTGACGGTCCCGTGTCTTAGCTTGAGAGAACTGCTGGTAAAAAAGTCCAAGGCATACAATCAAGGAAACAAAGTAGGGCCAATCCAGTCCACCGATCACGCCAATCCAAGCAAGCAACGAGAGGGTTAATCCTTGCAAGCCGATAATAACCAACAAATCGTACTGGCCAAACAAGATGGCGGTGGACTTAATGCCGATTTTAATATCATCGGGTCGGTCAGTCATAGCATAGTAAGTATCGTAGGCAATGGTCCAGAAACAGTTCGCGACAAACAGCATCCACAGTTCATAACTCGCTAAATCGCCTCCCTGAGCGCTGTAGGCCATGGGTATCGCCCAAGAAAAAGCCAATCCCAAAAAAAGCTGTGGTAAATGAGTGTATCGTTTCATAAAGGGGTATAAGGCAGCAAGCCCCAGCCCGACAAAAGACAGAAGAATCGTTTGGGTGTCGGTGAACAGCACCAAGATAAAACTCACCACGCAAAGCCCAGCAAACAGGACTAATGCTTCTTTTTCCGATACTCTGCCGGAAGGTAAGGGACGGTTTTTGGTACGTTCCACGTGGCCATCCACTTTGCGATCGGCGTAATCATTGATGACGCATCCCGCAGAACGCATGCTAAACACACCCAGTATAAAAATGACGATGAGATGCCATTGAGGCAGGCCGTCTGCTGCGAGCCATAAAGCCCATAAAGTCGGCCATAATAGCAATAACGAGCCGATCGGTCGGTTAAAGCGAGTTAATTCTGCGTAGTCTTTTATCTTGTTCATATACTTCCAAAAGGCGATTTCAATTGTTGGATACTCTCAAAAAACGCTTCATTGACCAGTATGCCAGGACCGTACTGATGAAACACAGAGCGTCTTGCCCATACCGCAGTGGGTTGATCGGGAAACATACGTTTTGGCAATTGCGTTATCTCAATGCCACTGCGTCTCAGAGATCGGTGTTGAAACAAGTAACCTCCCAAGGGTTTATTGTTTAAATGCTTCACTTGTCGCCAGTGCCCCCTTAGTGACCGAGCAGGAATCACTGAACGTGCATAAATCACCGCTTTACCATCGACGCGCAGTAATACAGTGCGAATTCTAGCCGCTTCTCTTGGTCTTAAGTTTAGGCGTTTTTTTTCCCGTGATGTTGGCTCACCCCAGGTATCTTCGATCACCTCTACGGTCAATTCGCCTAGACACTGCAATTTGGCCGTTAAAGAAGCGGGTGTGGTTAACCAATACCAAAGAACTGATGGAATCTTGGTTTTGCTGATCCGATGAACGGGGGCCCAGCGGTAGTCAAACTGTTGGGCTGCGGCTGAATTCATGACTGTCATAAAATACTAGGATGCATTCATCTTATTCATTAAATCGACCATTTTTTTTAGCTCCGTAGACGATTGATAAACCGCCTCTCGACAGGCTTCTGCTTGGTCTATACTAAGGCCCACAGCAACCAGTGCCGCAGGGTCGATTGCTTCTTCATGGCGTAGGCAGCGTGAAATATAAAGCAATTTTGCTAAGGTCGCATGTTGGCCATCATAGTGCGGTTTTTTGCTATAACGAATGGCCATCCATATGCTGTCTGGAAGACTCCAATAACGTAATAACCAAGAACCTAGCTGTTCTTTAGTAAAATTCAATACCTGCATTTCCACCCACTCTGATGGTAGGTGTGCATTCGCTTCTTGGTATCGAGATAAGATGGCAAAATGAGGTGGAAAAATAGTACTGATTGCCAAGTAGCCAAAATTATTGAGTAGTCCAGCAAGGTAAGCATGGCCTAGTTTCGGGCGAAGGTGGCTTGGGGTATGCTTTGCGAGAGACTCCACCAAGGCGGCATTAGAAACAGAGTCTATCCAAAAATCTTCATAATGGCGTGGGCCATTGTCGGGCGATTGAAAGCCGTTTCCCATAGATAGGCCCAGTGCTAAATTCATCACCATATCAAAACCTAATACGCGAATGATGGCATCTTCGACGGATTCTATGTTACCGGGTGCGCTGTAATACGGCGACGATGCCCAGCTGACGACCTGAGCGGCTAAGCTTGGGTCCAGAGCGATCACATCACATAGCTCATCGGTACCCGCGGTTTCGTCCGAAGATAAGCGGATGATGCGGTGTGAAGAGGCTGGTAATGGCGGAATCTCCAGTGTTTCCTCAAGTCGTGTTTTTAATCGAATGGATTGAAACTTACCCAGAGCATGAAGAATTTGAGCTTCGTCTTCTTCGTGGTTATCGGCAGGCCGCTTGATTTTTTGGGTGTTAATAGCGATGTTTTCAAAGCGGTTTAACGGTCCCGAAAATAATGTTTTCAGTGCTGATGTGTCTATTTTCCGGGGGCTTGCATCGCTTTTTGTTTTAATGGTGACGTAGTCCTCTTGCAAAATGGACGCTTCCAACAGCGTGCTCATATTGTTTGGCTTGGCCAATGTATTCCCTGCGCTGTGAGAGCACGCCACGGGTTCAAAGCGTCGCTTAGTGATGCGAGACACCGCAGCAATGTCCACCATGCAATTCTCAGGAAAAATAACCTGCAAACGCCCTGTATTGTCGGCTAAATGCACAATACGTAACCTCTGACTTGGCTGACAATCAACGACGGATTCCATGGTTCTACCTTGTGAAAGCGAAAACAAAAAAAGCCCCAAATAAGGGGCTTTGTAAATATAACAGATTTTGCATTTGGATTCTGATTAGTGATTCAGAATCTGACTCAAAAACATTTGTGTACGGTCATGTTGTGGATTATTGAAGAATTCATGGGGTTCATTAGATTCCACGACTTCCCCTGCGTCCATAAAGACCACACGGTCCGCCACTTTCTTCGCAAAGCCCATCTCGTGTGTTACACACACCATGGTCATGCCTTCGTCGGCTAGCTGCACCATAACATCCAATACTTCCTTGATCATCTCTGGATCAAGAGCCGATGTAGGTTCGTCAAACAGCATAATACGAGGCTCCATGCACAGACCACGGGCAATCGCCACACGCTGTTGCTGGCCGCCAGAAAGCTGGCCTGGGTACTTCAATGCTTGGTTGGCGATCTTGACGCGCTCCAAATAGTGCATGGCCATTTCTTCGGCTTCTTTTTTGGGCTTTTTACGAACCCAAATTGGTGCCAAGGTGAGGTTTTCTAAAATCGACAAATGAGGAAACAAGTTAAAGTGTTGGAAAATCATCCCCACATCTTTACGAATTGCCTCGATGTTTTTGAGGTTATCGTTCATTTCCACACCGTCAACGGAAATGATTCCTTTTTGGTGCTCTTCTAGACGGTTAATACAACGAATCATCGTTGATTTACCTGAACCAGAAGGACCACACACCACGATGCGCTCGCCTTTTTTAATACTGAAATTGATGTTTTTTAGGACGTGAAAATCACCGTACCATTTATTAACATCTTTAAACTCTATGATCGCTTCCTCGCCCGGCTCAAGTTGGGCAAGTGCCATGTTTCTATCTGTCATTGTAAAGGCCTCAAATTCTTAACTAGTTCCGCTTATGTCCGGTGTCTAACTTGCGTTCTATCGACATACTGTATCGCGACATGCCAAAGCAGATAATAAAATAAACAAACCCTGCGAAGGCATAACCTTCAACGGTGGTGCCTAGCCAGTTTGCGTCATGGTTAGCCGCTTGGATCCGACCTAATAAGTCAAACATACCAACGATATACACCAAGGTAGTATCTTTGAACAAGCCGATAAAGGTGTTTACGATACCCGGTATAACAAGCTTCAGCGCTTGCGGTAAAATCACCAGAATCATGGATTGCCAATACGTTAAGCCCATCGCATCAGCCGCTTCATATTGGCCTTTTGGAATGGCTTGTAAACCACCACGTATTACTTCCGCCATGTAAGCAGAAGAAAACAAAGTGATGCCAATGATGACACGCATTAACTTGTTAAAATTCATACCATCAGGTAGGAAAAGTGGAATCATAACTGACGCCATAAACAAGATTGTGATGAGGGGAACAGCACGAATGGTTTCGATGAACACAATACACACTGACTTTGCTACTGGCATGTCTGAACGACGTCCTAGCGCTAGCAATACCCCAAGTGGGAAGGACGCAACAATGCCCACTACACCGAGCAAGGTAGTTAAGAACAAACCGCCCCACAAAGACGTTTCAACAACGACTAGACCAAATACACCACCGGCAAACAAGAAGTAAGCAACGACGGGGTAAACTAGAGTAATCACTAAAGAAAGGTAAAATTTATTGATGGTTTTAATCGCAAATGCGCCCAGTAGCACAACCAAAGCGATCAATGACAAATTAATACGCCATGTCTCTTCGGATGGGTACAAGCCGTACATAAACTGCTCAAAATACGCCCCAATAAATGCCCAGCACGCACCGCCACCAGTACACGCCGCTCTGGTATCACCAGTGAAAGTAGCATTGACGATGCCCCATTGAATCATGGGAGGAACCAGCAAATACAAGATGTATAAACTGAATAACGTCAAAGCAACGTTAAGAGGCGACGATAACAAGTTGTTACGCAGCCATGCCACAGCACCTACAGAGTTCACTGGAGGTGGAAGGCTGGGTGATGGTTTAAATTCAATAGCCATGATCTACCTCCTAGCGCTCAATTAAAGACATTTTCTTGTTGTACCAGTTCATAAACATAGAGATGGTTAAACTCAATGAACCGTACACCAACATACACAGACCTATGGTTTCAATCGCTTGACCTGTTTGGTTGAGCGTTGTTCCCATAACCACAGACACTAATTCAGGGTAAGCAATCGCAGCCCCAAGTGACGAGTTTTTCGCTAAGTTTAGGTATTGACTGGTCAATGGAGGAATAATCACACGCAATGCTTGTGGCAATACGATTAGACGCTGAGTTAGGTTATCGCGTAACCCTAATGAACGCGCAGCCTCAGTTTGTCCCCAGTTAACAGACAATATGCCTGCGCGCACGATTTCAGCGATAAATGCCCCAGTGTAAGTGGCCAAGGCGACTAACACGGCAACAAACTCAGGGGGTAATACCATACCGCCCGTTACGTTAAAGCGACTTTTTTGTGGTAGATCAAATTCTAAAGGAAAGCCAGCGATAGCAAACGCTAGAAAAGTAATACCAATAATAAGACCAAGTGATGACCAATAAGCTGGGAACCACAATCCTGTTCTGGTTTGACGTTTTTTCGCCCAAACCACTAATGCCATAGCGGCAAAAATAGACAGAATAAAGCCCATGACAACAAGACCAAATCCATCTTGGAATGAAGGGTTAGGTGAGTAAATTCCTCGTTTGTTAAGTAAAAAATCGCCAAATTCATAGCTGTCACGTGGTGCTGGTAGGGCAGCAAGTACCGCAAAATACCAGAAGAACATTTGCAGCAGTAACGGCAGGTTACGCAAGGTTTCCACATAAACAGTGGCCAGTCTAGCCACAAGCCAGTTATTGGACAATCTTGCTAAACCGACGATGACACCGATAACGGTAGCCAACACGATACCCAACATAGAAATGACGAAGGTGTTAATTAACGCGACGGCAAAGGCGCGTCCATAAGTACCAGAATCTGTGTACTCAATTAAATGCATTAGAATAGGAAAACCAGCGGGCTCATTAAAAAATGCAAACCCCGTTGAGATTCCACGATTATCAAGGTTGTTTTGTAAGTTGGTGAACAGGAAATAACCTACAAAAACTACAACGCTGAGAAGCAAAACTTGAAATATTAGGGCTCTAGTCCCGGCATCATTCAACATGCTGTTATTAGGTTTTGTTTTATCGCTCATCTTAATTCAGGCAAATGAAATGCTCGTCAGATGTGTAAGAAAGGGGGGAGAAACTCAGCGGCGACAAGGCCGCTGAGCCAATACCCAAGGCGGGTTATACTTCCGTTATTAGCGTACTGGTGGTGCGTACATGACACCGCCATCTGTCCATAGTTTGTTGATACCACGTGGCAAACCTACTGGTGTAGATGGACCAACGTTACGTTCAAATACTTCACCGTAGTTGCCTACTTTCGCGATGATGTTGTAAGCCCATTCAGCAGGTAGGCCAAGTTGTGCGCCCATATCCCCTTCAACACCTAGCAAGCGTTTGATACCTGGATCGGTTGTACCAGATTTGATCTGATCTACGTTTTTAGAAGAAATACCCATTTCTTCAGCGTTTACTTGAACAAACAATGCCCAAGTGACGATGTCTTTCCACTGGTTATCGCCATGGCGAACAACGGGGCCAAGAGGCTCTTTGGAAATAGTGTCATCAAGAATCACATGCTGATCAGGATTGGCTAATTTAGTACGGTGAGACGCTAGGCCAGATTTATCCGTTGTGAAGACATCA
Source organism: Marinomonas hwangdonensis (assembly GCF_003721245.1). GTDB lineage: Bacteria > Pseudomonadota > Gammaproteobacteria > Pseudomonadales > Marinomonadaceae > Marinomonas > Marinomonas hwangdonensis. The sequence goes on from NZ_RIZG01000003.1 coordinate 448,369, forward strand.
CAACGACCAGAAGCGTATGCAGACAGTGCTTCATCGGCTTTTTGAACTACAACCGGAACGTAAGACAGTTGGTTCTTACGGAAGAAATCCGCCATGTTCAATTCTGTTGTCGTTCCTTGCTCAGTACATACGGTTGCACCGTCAAGATCTTTTGCAGAATCAATACCTAGGTCTTTACGAACCATGAAGCCTTGACCGTCATAGAAGTTTACAGCGGTAAAGTCCAAACCTAGTGAAGCGTCACGAGTGTAAGTCCAAGTGGTATTACGAGCTAGTAAATCGATTTCACCGGATTGAAGCGCAGTGAAACGCTCTTTAGCAGAAAGTGGGGTGAATTTTACTTTTTGTGCATCACCAAAAATAGCGGCAGCGGTTGCTCGGCAAGCATCAACGTCGATACCAGACCATTCGCCGTTAACATCTGCGTTAGAGAAACCAGGTACACCTTGGCTAACGCCACATTGAACAAAACCTTTTGCTTTAACATCGTCAAGCGTTGCTGCGGTAGCACCAGCGCTGATTGTGGCGGCGATTGCTGCTGTAGACAGTAGTTTACCAACATTCGATTTCATTATATTGAGCCTCCCAGGCGGTTATTTTACATACTGCTGTTATCTTCATTTTGCTTTTATGTTGAATATCAGATTGTAGAATCTTTGTATTTAATACTCATCGTAAACGAAGCAAGGATGATGCCAACATTTGATTATTCTTGTTATGAAGTATATGCAGACGAAGTCTCTATAAAGTTCATCGCATGCCTCTATAGAATTACTCTTTTGAGGCGTAGTCAAGGATAAAATGTCAGAAAAGAGGAGGGGTATACGCATTACTTACACTTTTTAAGGCGGATTTCTGTGAAAATAATGCTCACTTAAGTCAAAGCAGCCCTTCGCCAGACCAAATAAAATGCGGCTTTAGCGACAAATTTCGACTTTTCAATTGCACTAATATGAGGCGTTTTTTAAAGGATAAGATTTTTTTGGAGCAAAATGAATTTTTTGCATCATTTTGGTGCTTTGTTGTGTCATGTTTGAATAACCATGTTGAATATAATGAATAAAGCACTTTCCATAATTTGTGATCTGCGTGGTAGACTTCTATGAATTGAACATTAATTGACGTCATGTAAGGAGATCCACGCCAGATGGACAACTCAGCAAAACCGCTTGATCGCTTAGATAAGAAAATTCTTCGTGAGTTGCAGATAAATGGTCGTTTATCAAATGTGGAATTAGCGAGTCGAGTCGGGTTAAGTGCGACCCCTTGTTTAGAGCGCGTGCGTCGCTTGGAGCGCAATGGCTATATTACGGGCTACTGTGCTTTGGTTAACCCCAAAAAAGTAGACGCCGGATTGTTAGTGTTTGTCGAAATTCGCCTCAAAACCACCTCTCCTGAGGGGTTTAATGAGTTCAAAGCCGCGGTCACTGAAATCCCAGAAATATTGGAATGCCACTTAATCGCGGGGGATTTTGAATATCTGCTCAAAGCCCGCGTGTCTAATATGGATACCTATCGCCTGTTGCTAGGGGAGACGCTATTGACTCTGCCCCATGTTCGAGAATCGCGTACTTATGTGGCAATGGAAGAAGTAAAGAATACGACGGTAGTGAGTATTCCTTAGTTCAATGAGCAGGGCTGTTCTTGACCGAAACCACATAGCCTACTGTTTTTTATGTTTTGTTGTGATCAACCCTGTCACTATCCTTTGCAACATCACAGGACCTACACCTTTTATGTTGAGAACGGCTTTGTCCGATGAAAAAGGTCGTTCTTTTACCAACTTCTCGAGTGTTTTCTTCGGCACGCCTTTGATACTTAAAAGCGTTTCCACTTTTGACTTGTTAATGGCGAGATAACCATCGACGCCACCAGTGGCGTTTTTTTTTACGTGAGTCACAGGCTCAGCGACGGGTTCTACAGTCGATTCTAAAACAGGCTCGACAGTGGGCTCTAATGCAGCCTCGACGACCTCTTCTGTATCGACAGAAAAGTGAGGCGGGTTAGCGTGGTAAGGCACTGTAAAATCGGCAGAATCACATATCAGGTATTCAGTACCGTTCCATTCACTCAGTTGCAACACGAGTTGCCAAATACCCTCTGGTGGCGACTGGAAAAGTAAATCGTAATGACAGTCTATTAAGCCGTGTTGACCTTGTAACTCACCGAGTGTCGTGGACGCTAAAACGTGCGTTTCTGAAGCGCCGAACGTCTCTTGACGAACCCCGCACAGTTGTAATTGCAGTGTGCCACTCAGGTTGTCTATGTCTCTGTGATTACTAATGCGTTCAACCGTAATAACGATGCGGTCCTCGTCTATTCGATAAGCGCTGTTTTGTAGGCTGAGCATGGGGTATTCAAAATGGGGGGATAAGCTGTCCATGTTAGTTCCTTCTAGCCGACTGTGGCGGTAATGGCGCGTAAAAAACGAAATTAAGCCAACAGGCTTTATGGGGGAGATTTTTGATTAATTTTTGCTCAGGCGCAAGTAAATACCGCTATTTTTGTAAAAACTGGACCACAAAAGCGGTTACACGTTTAAGTACTGACCGTGATTAGGCAACCAGCGCGATAAAAGAGGGGAAATACGATCAGGATAGTGATGGTACAGCAAGCTTGCCGCGCGCTGAACGTCGTCCAGTAAGCCTTTATCTCGCTGAAGATCGGCGACCTTAAACTCCCAGAGTCCGGTCTGTCGAGTGCCGAGTAATTCACCTGGACCACGCAGTTCAAGGTCTTTTTCAGCGATCTTGAAACCATCGCTGGTTTCTCTCATGGTTGAAAGACGCTCCTTGCCCTGTTGTCCTAACGGCGCTTTGTACAGCAAGACGCAATGGCTGGCGGCTTGACCTCGACCCACACGTCCGCGCAGCTGATGAAGCTGCGCAAGCCCAAGTCGTTCTGGGTTTTCGATCACCATGAGACTGGCGTTAGGCACATCGACTCCCACTTCAATGACGGTCGTCGCAACGAGCAGCTGGATATCGCCGGCTTTGAATTGCGCCATGATATCGGCTTTTTCTTGTGCTTTTAGTCGCCCATGTACCAAGCCAATACGCAGCTCGCTAAGCTGTTCTTGCAATAGAAGAGCCGTGTCTTCTGCGGCTTGGCATTGCAAGGCTTCGGATTCTTCTATTAGGGTGCAAACCCAATAGGCTTGCTTGCCTTCTTCACAGGCACTTTTTACCCGATCAATTACTTCTTGTCGGCGTTGGTCCGATACCACAATGGTGTTGATAGGCGTTCGTCCGGGTGGAAGCTCATCAATAATGGAACAATCCAAATCGGCATAAGCCGACATGGCTAAGGTTCGTGGAATGGGCGTGGCGGTCATGATGAGCTGATGGGGCTGAAAGCCGTGCTTCATGCCTTTTTCTCGTAACGCCATACGCTGATGCACCCCAAAACGATGCTGCTCATCGATGATAGCCATTGCCAAACGATCGAATTCCACCGTGTCTTGAAAGAGTGCATGAGTACCGACAACGATTTGTGCTGCGCCAGACGCGATGTCGGCCAGCTCTTTCTCCCGAACTTTCCCTTTAAGCTTGCCTGTCATCCACGCTACTTTTAGTCCTAAAGGAGTAAACCACTGGGTAAAGTTGATATAGTGCTGTTCGGTGAGGATTTCGGTCGGTGCCATAATAGCCACCTGATAGCCCGCTTGCACGACGGACGCAGCGGCGAGGGCAGCCACTAGGGTTTTCCCTGAGCCAACGTCTCCTTGCACCAATCGCAGCATAGGGTGACCTGTACCAAGATCCGCAAGAATCTCGCCAAACACGCGCTGTTGGGCTTTAGTGGGAGAAAAAGGCAATTGTTGCAACAGCTGTTGGCTGAGTTCACCAGCGGCGTGCACCTTGATGGCGACATCTTGTTTGGCTTTGACTCGTTTACCGATCAACGATAGCTGATGGGCCATGAGCTCTTCAAATGATAAGCGGTATTGCGCAGGGTGGCTGCCCGATCTTAGTTGATCTAGGTTGGCTTCTCTTGACGGATGATGTAGGAACTGAATCGCGTCGCAGAGCGGTGGTAAGCTGAATTGAGCGCGTATTTCGTCTGGCAGCCACTCTTGCAGGTTATAGGGCGTTAGTCGTTCTAAGGCTTGCTCACAAAGCAGGCGTATCTTGGTTTGCGTTAGCCCTTCGGTAAGCGGGTAGATTGGCGTGAGCTGTGCCGACTCCTCTTGGGTTTCCTCTTCGCCTATCACCTTGTATTCAGGGTGATAGATTTCAAATCCGCTGCTGCCACGACGAATCTCCCCAAAGCAACGGACTCGTACACCGGCTTCTAGTTGTTTTTTTTGCGCAGCGGAAAAGTGAAAAAAACGCAAACACAAGGTGCCCGTGTGGTCTTTGATTCGACACAACAAGCTGCGACGCTTGCCCATTTTGACTTCACACCCAGTGACGTGTCCTTCTATCACGGCTTCGTCGCCAAAACGCAACTGTCCAATGGGCACAACACGGGTTCTGTCCTGATAGCGAATCGGCAAATGAAACAGCAAATCTTGTACCGTATTCAAATGCAGCTTGGCTAATTTTTCCGCCATTGCATCGCCAACGCCTTTTAGCTCGCGAACATCCTGTGTGTCTAATCCGTCGATCATGCCGCCTCTCTATAAATCCAATTGCGTACAAGCGTCACGAATAGACTGGCTAACCGCTTCTATGGCTTTAGGGCGAGGGAAGCTGGCGCGCCAGGCCAATGCCACCGTACGTTTTGGTGCCGGTGCCGTAAAAGGACGCACTTCGAGCATCTCGTGATTAATATTCATCGCGGCTGACTTGGGCAACACAGTGACCCCCAAACCAGACGCCACCATATAACGTATGGTTTCTAACGAACTGCCATTAACAATGGTGCGGCCATCCCCAAATTCGCTTTCCGTCACCAAGGGGCAGGCCTCAAGCACTTGTTCACTAAAACAGTGCCCTTTGCCAAGCAACAAGAGGTTATCGGTCGATAGTTGATCCGTTTCTATGCTGGAGAGCTTGGTCCAAGGGTGATTCTTGGGCATCAGCACCATGAAATCTTCTTCGTAAATCGGCTGAGTAACCACATCCGGCTCACGAAAAGGCAAAGCCACAATAATGGCGTCTAACTCGCCGTTACGCAGTTTAGGGCGTAAATTTTCAGTGAGGTCTTCTTCAATGATTAACGGCATACCTGAGGTGATTTTGTGTAGGGACGGAATCATAAAAGGAAACAGGTAAGGCGCAATGGTAAAAATCGCGCCTATCTTGAGTGGGCTTTTTAATTGGTTCTTTCCAGACGACGCCAGCTCTTTGATGGTGTTCGCTTGATCCAGCACCCGCTTGGCTTGGGTGATGATTTGCTCGCCAAGAGGTGTGACATAAACGGAGCTTTTACTGCGTTCAAAAATCGCCGTACCGAGTTCTTCTTCCAGTTTCTTAACGGCGACACTGAGCGTGGGTTGCGATACATAACAGCGATCCGCGGCGCGCCCAAAATGTTTTTCTTCGGCCAGCATTACAATGTATTTCAATTCCGTTAATGTCATAGCACACCTTTTACCTTGGCTGATTCATTGTTAATAACTATGATAATACATAATTTAATAATACTTCGTCTTTTTTTCTCAATAGATTGTCGTAATGGAAGGTCTGAACGACTGTGTTAGAGGAATCTGGTTGAGCATCAAAGACGATAGACACATACGGTGATTTTGGAGAAAACAAATGGCAAAGGTACTGATCGCTGGTTGCGGTGATTTAGGGGCAGGTTTAGCCGCAGAGCTGGTTGCAACAGGCCATGACGTCACAGGCATTCGACGCACAAAAAGCGTCTTTCCTGAGGGCGTAACAGGTATTACCAAAGATTTACTGAACATGCGCGATGAGGATTTGCCAGACGCGGACTTGATATTTTTGATCATGACGCCTAACGGACGCCATGCAGATGCGTATCGGGCGGCGTATTTTGATACGGTCCAAGTATTGATTCGTCGCTATCAAAATACGGACACACTGCCAACGGTAGTTTTTGTTTCGAGCACCAGTGTCTACGGCCAAAACCAAGGCGAATGGGTAGATGACACCACGCCCGCCCATCCTACTTCAGCAACCGCGAAAGTACTGGTTGAAACGGAACAAGCATTGGCCGCTGCTCTGCCCAGTGTGACTGTGCGATGTTCTGGTATTTATGGACCAGGGCGTTTTAGGTTATTAGACACGGTACTGAGCGGAAAAGAGTGGGAGGCCAATAGTTGGACCAACCGAATTCACAGGGATGATGTCGTCTCTGCACTAGTGATCCTGGCTAACATGGCATTAGCGCAGCACACCTTACCTGAGCAGGTAATTGTGACCGATCAAACGCCGGTCTCTATGTGGGAAGTAAAACTTTGGCTAGCAACCTGCCTAGGGGCCAGCGTGGCAGTAAAGGACACCAGCCAATTTGTTCCGGCGTCAGGAAAGCGCATCCAAGGGCAATTTCTGTTATCGCAAGGCTGGGTGCCACGTTATCCCAGTTATGTGGCCGGGTATCAGGTATTGTTGCGTGAGTTTAATGCCCTACGAGGTGGCAAGGCCTAAATAGCGAGAGGCGCATCACGATAAAAAAGAGGCCTAAGCCTCTTTTTTATGACGAATTTTCATCGACAGAGCATAGGTGTAAAGAAGATTAGTCTTCCAACACCATGATGCCTTCGATTTCTACCTGAACACCTTTAGGCAAAGCGCGCACGCCCATCGCAGCACGAGCAGGGTAAGGCTCTTTAACGAACTGTGTCATGACTTCATTAACCGTAGCGAAGTTGCTCAAATCTGTCATGAAGATGTTAAATTTCACAACATGTTGAAGAGAGCCACCAGCTGCTTCACAAACGGCTTGTAGGTTTTTAAACACTTGAGTGGTTTGTTCAACGATGTCTTCGCTGATCACTTCCATCGTTTCTGGAACCAAAGGAATCTGGCCAGATAAATAAACCGTGTTGCCAGCGCGAACAGCCTGAGAATAAGGGCCAATAGCGGCAGGAGCGTTTTCAGTGTGAATTACATGTTTTGACATGGTCAATATCCTATCAATGGAAAAGTACGGGCGCTTTAACGCCCAACAATGGTTTCTCGTGTGACCTTCTCTACGCAGCGTACCGCTTTAATACGACGCATGACATCCGCTAATCCTACGCGGCTTGCTACCGTAATGCTCAACCGCAAGCGGCTCACACGGCCACGTTCGATGATGTCGAGGTTAGAGACTTGGAAATCGGTATCGCTGATCGAACTGGCAATTTTTGCGACGGCGCCACGCTCATTGATGTAACTGACAATGAGGCTGATGTTCAGTTCTTCTTCGATTTCTTTGCCCCAAGCCATGCGAATAAAGCGCTCTGGGCTGGATAAGTGATCTTGGATGTTTGGGCAGTTTGAGTGATGAATCACTATGCCTTTGTCGACCTGCACATAGCCCACAATAGGGTCACCCGGTATAGGCGCACAGCACTTGGCATACGAAATTAACATGCCTTCGGAGCCATTGACCTTGAAAGATTTTGGGGTGACCAAGGTGTCTTCATCGATATTGGGAAACAGTTCTCTCGCAACCAAATAGCCCACATGACGGCCTTTACCGATGGACTCTAACAAATCGTCCATGGTGGCGAGCTGGTGGTTTGATAATACTTGTGTGATTTGTTCAGTGGTCAGTTCATCGATATTGGTTTTAAACGCATTCAGTGAACGAGTCAGCAGTCGATGACCAATGACAATGGCGTTTTCACGCTGCTTGTCTTTTAAATAATGGCGAATATTGGTGCGGGCTTTACCCGTAATGGCAAAACTTAACCAGGCCACATTGGGTTGAGCATTCTTGGCGGTAATAATCTCAACCGTTTGACCACTTTCTAGCTGGGTACTTAATGGCGCTAAGCGTCGATTTATTCGGCAAGAGATGCAGGTATTGCCGATTTCTGTATGAACGCCATAGGCAAAATCCACCGGTGTCGCCCCAGACGGTAATTCAATGATTTGGCCATTGGGCGTAAACACATACACCTCATCAGGGAACAGATCACTTTTGACATTATCAACAAACTCCACAGGGTTACGGGCTTTTTGTTGGATTTCCAACAGACTCTTCACCCATTTTGTCGCACGGTCATGGTTGCTCGGCATGTTTGAGGTGCCACTGACTTTGTAAGCCCAATGCGCTGCAATCCCGTTGTTGGCGACTAAATCCATTTCTTCGGTGCGGATTTGAATTTCCATGGGAATACCGTTGGCGCCTAATACTGTGGTATGAAGCGACTGATAGCCATTGGATTTCGGAACGGCGATGTAGTCTTTAAAGCGTCCTTCAATCGGTTTGAAGAGGGCATGAATGACGCCCAAAATACGATAACAGCTGTCATGGCGGTCAGTGACAATACGCACGCCCATTACGTCCATGATTTCACCTAAAGAACGACGTTTTTTGTCCATCTTCTGGTAAATACTGTAAATGTGCTTTTCTCGGACACTGATGCTGGCTTCTATATAATCGGCGGCGAGTTCAGAACGTATGGTGTCTTCGAGCTTTTGAGTGTCTTTGATGCGTTGTTGGCCATACTTTTTATGGATGGCTTTTTGTAACATGCGGGCGCGCATCGGGTAATACGCTTGAAAGGCTAAGGATTCTAAATCTACCCTGACATTGTACATGCCAAGTCGGTTCGCAATAGGCGCATAAATGTCCAACGTTTCCCGCGCAATGCGGCGTTTTTTATGGGCTGGCATAGCATCGAGCGTGCGCATATTATGCAGACGATCGGCCAATTTAACCAAGATCACACGAATGTCATCGGCCATGGCCATGGCCATTTTTTGGAAATTGTGGGCTTGTTTTTCGACTTGGCTATTAAATTCTAGGTGGGTCAGTTTGCTGACGCCATCCACAAGGCCTGCAACGCCTTCACCAAATTGCTCGGTCAATGCGTCACGACTGATGCCTGTGTCTTCGATTACGTCGTGTAACAACGCAGCGGTCAACCCATCGCAATCCATCCGAAGTTCAGAAAGAATTTCAGCGACAGCGAGAGGATGGGTGACGTAGGGTTCGCCACTTTTACGTTTTTGCCCGTCGTGGGCTTGTTCAGCGTAATAGTAAGCGCGTTTAACTTTAGCGATTTGCTCGTAAGGCAAATATTGACTTAAGGTCAGTGCTAAATCTTCAATGGTATACATCGCTCACCTCACATTGACAAATGAATGAAGCATGGCAACTGTGACATGAATGACACCATCAAGATTAAAATTCGTGCAGTGGGCGTTTTTGCTGATCAACATTCTTTGCATTGATCAAATTTGCCGCTATTTCACGCAGTGCAATCACGGTGACTTTATCGTCTTCAGCAGGCACTTTTGCCTCTTCGCCGCCAGTCGCAAGTTGACGAGCGCGCTTTGACGCGACCATCACTAATTCAAAGCGGTTATCTACATTTTCTAAACAATCTTCTACGGTAACTCGAGCCATTTTGACCTCTGTGTTCGGTTATCTATTTATCCAATGGTGATTCTACTTAACGGCTTCTCACAATGACAAGAGATCATTTATAAGATTGCCATTTTTTTGCTGCATAACGGCCGTTTTGGTGCGCATCGCCGTAAAAATCGCTGACATCTCAGATAAGGCTGTTTCAAAATCCTCATTTACGATGACAAAGTCGTATTCGTGGTAATGGGACATTTCACTGACGGCTTCAGACATGCGACGTTGGATGACATTGTCAGCATCGGTTGCACGGCCTTTCAAACGCTCTTCTAGTGCCTGTAGCGATGGCGGCAAAATGAAAATGCCAATGGCATTGGGGTAAAGTTGGCGGACCTGACGTGCTCCTTGCCAATCTATCTCCAAAATCACATCCAAGCCTTGTTCAAGCAGACTAAAAATGGACGCTTTAGAAGTGCCATAATAATTGTCAAATACTTGAGCGTGCTCAAAAAAAGCGTCTTCGGCGATCATATCCAAGAAGGACTCATGATCGACAAAATAGTACTCACGACCATGTTCTTCACCTGTACGGGGGGCACGTGTCGTGTGAGACACAGAAATTCGCACCTTGTCATCGGCCTTTAAAAGCGCTTTATACAGGGAAGATTTACCCGCTCCCGAAGGCGCGGACAAAATAAATAAGTTGCCAGTGTGTTGATCCATAAGGGTCTTTACATCCGATAGTTAGCGTCGAAATAACAAGTAACGCAGTGTACCACAAGGCAGACATCGCGTTGACTAGGCGTTGTAATTCGATGCGCTTTTGTGGGGTTGAGGTGTGGGGCTTGCCAGCCAACCTAACAACATCCAAACACACCCAATGCCCAACATCACATACAAGGGGCCTTGCCACGCGTGCTGCCGATCGTACAAGACCCCAATGAAATAGGGCCCTATTGCTGCCAAGGTGTATCCCATTAGCTGGGCCATACCTGACAACGCAGCGGCGTGTTTGGGGCTGTGTGTACGTAGACTAACAAACGATAACCCTAATATAAATCCCATGCTGATACCAAATCCAAAAACCACCGACCAGAGACCAGACCAGCTTGGTAACAGCAGAAACCCCAGCAGGCTCAGACACGTTAAAACAGTGGCGAACAGGCAGAGCCGTCGATGACTGCCAAGGCGATTCAGAAACGGCGCCAAAATCAAGGTGGGCAGCGCCCCCGCTAACTGCAAGTAGCCTTGGTAAAGCCCAGCGGTGGAATCGGTATAACCATAATCCACCAAGATGGACGGCACCCACGCCACCACACTGTAATTGAGTAAGGAATTAAAGGCCAAAAAACCCGCCACTTGCCATGCGGTAACAGAACGCCAAATAGTTTGAGCGGGCTCATTGCTGGCTGTTTTTGGTGCTGGATGTAAGGGAATTTTACCGCTAAACCAGATCACCAAAGGCACAATAATCATCAGCGTTTGGCACGCCAGCGCGAACGACCAACCACTCATGGGCAAACTGACACTCGGCTGCTCTGCGAACTGGCTCAAGGGCACAGCCAGACTCGACATCAAAAAGCCACCGATGCTCATCATCAACACATAAATGGCCGTGAGTTGCACCACATAAGACGCAAACTCACGCTTGATCAAGCTAGGCAAGAGCACATTACCGATGGCTATTCCCGCCCCGATAAAGATCGCTCCCACATATAAGGTGCTGATAGAGCCAAAGGCACGAATTACCATGCCCACGGCAATCAAGCCCACACCGGTCGCTAGAATGCGCTCAATGGAAAAGAACCGAGTGAGCCAAGACGCCACAGGGGCAAAAAACGCAAACGCCAGCAAGGGTAAACTGGTTAGCAAACCAGACTGAGAACTGCTGAGGTGCAAATCGGCACTGATTCGATCCAACAAAGGCGGCAAGCCAGTCACTGGACCACGTAGGCTCAGCGCCACTAGGAATATAAACAGAAGTAAAAACGCCGCATCGTGCTGGGCTAATCGTTGTAATCGTTTCATGAGACGGACAGCAGAATATGCAGCGCCAAAAGCATCAACATCACCCCAGATAAGCGATCAACAATCACCGCATTGCGTCGTAGTCGCTCTAATAATAAGGGGCTGGAAAGCAGAAGGGTCATCAAGGTGTACCATAATCCATCAACAAGAAAGGGCGTCGCCACCATTAGGGTTTTTTCCGTTAGACCACTTACCTCAGCCACAAAAGGGCTGAATAACGCGGCGAAAAATAGTGCAATTTTGGGGCTTAAAATCGAGATCAAAAAGCCTTCTTTCGCCGACTGAAACACACTAACAGCGCGGCCCAATTCCATTTTCTCCGCGATACCGCCTTTTGAACGCAGCGCGTTAAAGCCGAGGTAGGCTAAATACGCGGCTCCCGCGTAGCTGATGGCTTTAAACAGTATCGGTAGCTGATGAAACACCACGGCAAGACCGAGTAACGAAATTAAAGCATACACGCCTATTCCGGCGGCGTGGGCCCATGCGGTGGCTAAACCATTAAGACGACTGCCAGCCAAACTGTGCTTCATGACAATGGCGAGACTCGGGCCAGGCGACATGGCACCAAGAAGACAAATTGTGAAAAGCGAAAACCAAATAGATAACGTCATAATACACCTTGAATTCAGGCACTGCCTATTGAAGACGGCAGCTTAACAAGCGGACGTTATTATATGAAATCATCATTTTGCATGGTAATCATGATTTCAAATCATAGCCTATTGAATAGGTGGTTTTTGACATAGCTTGCAAAACCAGCGTCCTAATCCAGATATGGGAAGGGTCGTTATCGTATTTTGCATGCCAAATCAGCCAATACTTATGCCGTGGTGTGGCAACAGGAAGCGGCTTATAGGTCAGAGGAAAGTGATGCTTTAAATTACGCGCAATGTGCTCTGGAATGACCAGCAAACAATCACTCTGACATAAGGATTGAGACGCCGCATGAAAAAAGGGCACATTAAGAGCAATGCGACGCTTTTGTCCTGTTTTGGCGAGCGCTTCGTCAACATAGCTGTCTTTGTCGCCACCCCCCATGACTTTGACATGGGCATAATCCAGCATATCGGCCACCGTGATGTGCGCCTTTAAAGCCAAGGGGTGCGAGTCTCTCATCACACAAACAGAGCTGTCTTCACCGATTTGCACAGACGACACCCCTTCGGGTTGAGTCAGTGACATACTGGAGGCTAATTGAATAGAGGACGTGGCCAACTGGCGAACCAAATCAGGTTGCCAGAGATGATACGTCAGCGTCACCTGAGGTGCTTGCTCGGCCAATAATTCGACCACATCCGGAAGAAGATACTGTGCCACATAGTCACTGGACGAGAACACAAACTCACCGCGCCAATGTCTCGGGTCAAATGTATCCGCCACCAAAAGATCATCCAGCTCAACAAACCAGTGATCAAGCTTTGTTTGCAGCTGCAACGCCTTGGGCGTAGGGATCAGCGTATTGCCTTCGCGAATGAGCAAAGGATCAGCCAACAGGCTTCTGAGTTGGCTGAGTTGGCGGCTCACCGCCGATTGTGTCAGATTCAGTTTATCGGCCGCGTGGCTAACGTGGCGCTCTTCCAGTAGCACCTTTAACGAACGCAACAAATTTAGGTTAATACGATGAATCATGTCGTTATGCTCACAGGCTGACAAAGTGTTTGGCGTATTTTTCGGCTTTCCCCATCATAACGCAAGGCGCATCGTCCCGCTTAATGGGCAAACTTCAACACGACCACACCGAGAATAATCAACAATACTCCCATGTAACGCAGTAAAGACGTGGCATCGCCATAAAACCAAATGCCCACCAAAAAAGTGCCTGATGCGCCGATTCCTGTCCACACGGCATAGGCGGTCCCCATGGGGATGTCTTTTTGCGCCAACCAAAGCAAAGTACCACTCACCGCCATAAAACCAATCGCCATGGCGATGCCCAATACTTTTGAGCCACCAGACTGCGCCATTTTTAGCCCGACGGGCCAGCCGATTTCCGTTAATCCAGCCAACAACAAATACATCCAACTCATGCCTTACTCCTTAATACATTGAAGACAACGTTATTTGCAGGCTAGACTATCAATAATTATGATATTTAAAAGTTAATAACCATCGAAAAAATTCATATGTTGAGTCTAGAACAAATTAATATGTTGGTGTTGTCTGCCGAGCTGGGTTCCTTTTCCGCCTGCGCGAGAAAACTCGGCAAAGTGCAGTCAGCGGTCAGTCATGGGATTAACAATTTAGAAATAGACTTGGGCGTTGAATTGTTTGATCGAACCTCCCGCAGCCCGAAACTCACGCCAGAAGGGGAGCGCTTACTGCGCAGCGCGAAAGCCTTGTTAGCTCAGTCCCATGAATTCGAAAAGATTGCCGAATCCATTACCCGCCATGAAGAAGGCGCCTTAACGATCGCCGTTGACGATGCTCTGTTAACACCGTATTTGAGCACCATCTTGGCCTTATTTGCACAAGCCTTTCCCCATGTCGAAATTGACCTGATTTCATTGGCCTCTCCTGACATTATCGCAACGGTGGCGGATGGCAACGTTGACATCGGTGTGATGTTTTCAGAAGTAGAAGCCAACAAACAAGTGGATTTTTGCTACGTGGGCAGTGTGGACTTTGTCGCCGTGTGCCATGCGGATTTTCCCTTAGCGGCCCTGCGACGACTATCCGAATCAGACCTCATGCCTTATCGGCAAATTGCCGTCAGAGGCCAGCAGAAGCGAGAGTCACAAGTGCTCATTAGCATGACACCAAACGCTTGGTGGTGCTCAAGCAACTACAGTGTCTTGGCCTTAGTGAAACAACAAATCGGCTGGGCTTACCTGCCTTTGTCCTTGGTGCAACCCTTTGTGCACACCGGCTTATTGCAAAAAATAGACGTCACCTTCGACCACAAACCCTGGTCTGTCCCCGTTGACCTAGTCTGCAAAAAAGGCGCCTTACGTGGCCCCGCCCATCAATGGTTGTTTGACGCCTTAAAAAATGCCTTTTCTGCTGAGCGTTAGACAAAGCAAAAGAATAAGAAATTATAAAATAGACATAATAATGTCCAAAAAATCTAAAATTAGACTAAAATAGACACTACTGTATCTATTTTTTTATGGATGGTTGTTTCTATGAGTCATTTCCTATTACTGGATGACAGCGACGTACAGCACGCTTTTGCGGTGCATCTTCGCAAGCGGCGAGAGCAAGAAAAACTCTCTCGTGATGCATTGGCCGCTCGCAGTGGCGTCCCTGCGCCTACTATTAAAAAATTCGAACTGACAGGACAGATTTCCTTTCGTCAGCTATTGTTGCTTTGGCAAAGCCTAGATGAACTGTCACGGCTCTTTGCGTTGACCCAAAATACAGAAAATAATCAATCCAGCATGCCAACGTCCATTGAAGAGGTGCTGAAAAATGGCTTTTAAACCCATTCAAAAACTGCTTGTTCAGCGCACACTCTCCACTGGAGAAAGGATAGATGTTGGAGTGTTAGCGCAAAATCAACAAGGCGTTTTTTTTCAGTACAAGGCTGACTATCTTCAGCAATTTGGAAACTTATCGCCGATTACTCTTAAGCCTAATACAGACTTACAGCGGGCGCCAAAAGCACCTCATCACGGCATTCATGGCGTGTTTGGCGATAGCTTACCCGATGGTTGGGGGTTGTTATTACAAGACAGAGTGTTTCGTCAGCATGATATTTTACCTGCACAAATTACAGCCATGGACAGGCTTGCGTTTGTAGGGGGTTCGGCCATGGGCGCGCTCTCATTCAGCCCTGAGTCAGACTTCAAACAATACGATGATTCCAATATCGATATTCATATGCTTGGCCTAGAAGCGCAAAGCTTGTTCGATGGGCAAACAGAAGAGGTATTGGCTGCTTTAGTTGCTGCAGGTAGTTCAGGTGGTGCAAGACCAAAAGCTCAAGTGTATCTTGATCCAGACCAACCAACACATTGGCGGACTCAAGCTCAGAAAAATGACGAAGCTTGGCTCGTTAAGTTCACTTCCAAAAATTTAGCGTTAGGCCATGAAGAGGGCTTATGTGAAGCCGCTTATCTTTCGTTAGCCGCAAAAGCAGGGCTACAACCGCAAGAGTGGAAACTGATAGAAGCTCCAGAGAAGTCCGGCGCGAGCCATTGGTTGGCTTTAAAGCGCTTCGACAGAGTGCTAAACAAACAAGGCGCTTTGGGGCGTCTACATATGCACAGCGCTTGTGGTCTATTAGATGCCGATTTTCGAGAACCGAGTTTAGATTACCAAGATTTAATCAAACTGAGCCGACACCTTTGTAAATCTCCCGCAATGGGTCAAATGCAATTTCGTCGTGCCATGTTTAACTTATTTGCCTGTAACCAAGACGACCACAGTAAAAACTGGGCCTTCTTACAAGACGACAAAGGCCCTTGGCAGCCAGCACCCTTTTACGATGTCACCTTTAGCCCGCATCCATTTGGCGAACAAGCCACGTCATTTTCGGGTTACGGTAAAAAACCACCCTTAAAAGCCATTCAAAAACTCGCTACGACCGCCAGCTTTGCCAACTGGCACCAAGCCCAACAAGCGATAGAAGAAATCGTCGACTCCCTTTCTGGCTTTCGTGACGTCGCTTTATTCTTAGGTGTGAAACCAGATACCGTGCGTTTGATAGAGAAGCAACTGGATGCTTGTTGGCAAGACAATAAAGGCTTGTTGGGGTGACGGTTTATTTTGAAATTAGGTTTATAAAACAACAACCGCCATCGCAAGTGACATATCAACAAAATGAAACTATAATTTTAAAAATTATTATTTTATGAAGGTTTAGTTTATGTCTTCTCGATCTGCTGTGGTATTCCCAAAAGATTTACGGATACTGAAAATACTGGGTGAAAATATCTCGTTGGCGATGAAGCGTCGAAAAATCACTCAGACAAGATTATCTGAACGTACAGGCCTTTCTATGCCGACGTTACGCAATATCACCCGAGGTGAGCCGAGTGTGTCGATTGGTCATTACCTTGTGGTGCTATCGGTTCTTGGATTAGCGGAAGACCTCGGAAAAGTCGCTTTGGACGATGAGTTTGGTAGAAGGCTACAAGATATTGAACTACTGACCTCCAAACATAAAAAGAAACCGACGAGCCAAGCGTCATGAGTAGATCTATTTATGTCTATGCTCACTGGCACACCATGCCACAACCTGAACTTGTGGGAATGCTAGAAACAGACCTCGTTCGAGGTGTTGAAGTGTATCGATTTTCTTATGACGAGAATTGGCTAACGTCGCCTTTTGCCATGCAGATAGACCCTCAGTTACAGCTATTCAGAGGCGATCAATTTAATAATGATGCGCGAAATTTCAGGGCCTTTCTAGACTCCTGCCCAGACCGTTGGGGGCGCTTACTAATGCAACGGCGAGAAGCCGTTTTAGCAAGGCGAGAGCAACGACAGATTCGAAGATTGAATGACTCGGATTATCTGCTTGGTGTTCATGATGCCTACAGAATGGGGGCATTACGTTTCAAGTTATCCAAAGACGGGCCTTTTTTAGACAACGACCAACAGCTTGCTACGCCTCCCATGTCGAGCTTGCGAGAATTAGAACATGCCGTTAGTCAGATTGAGCAAGATCCAGATGTCGATAATCCTGACTATCTTAAGTGGCTATTTATGTTGATTTCCCCTGGATCGTCACTCGGCGGAGCGCGCCCAAAAGCTTGTGTTATGGATGGTGAAGAACTCTGGTTAGCGAAATTTCCCAGTCGTTATGATAATCATGATATAGGCGCTTGGGAGTACTTGGTGTATCGCATGGCCGTCGATGCGGGGGTCAACATGGCGCCTTGTAAAATCTTACAATTTAATAGCCCACATCATACTTTTTTGACGAAACGCTTTGATCGAGAGGGAGAAACGAGACATCATTTTTCCTCTGCCATGACCCAACTTGGTTACTACGATGGTGATGCCGGAGCGAGCTATCTAGAACTGGCGCAGTTCTTAATGGAACAAGGGGCAAATACGCGAGCAGACCTAGCCCAGCTTTGGCGGCGTTTGGCTTTCAATATTATGGTTCGCAACAGCGATGATCATCTAAGAAATCATGGTTTTATATTGGCAGAAGAGGGTTCTGGTTGGCGACTCTCCCCCGCTTATGACATCAACATTTCCATCGGCGCTACAGGGCTTCACCTTAATATTGATGAATATTCTAACGAGCTAAACCTAGACTTAGCGCTAGAAGTTGCACCGTATTTTCAGTTGTCAGCGACAGAAGCAAAGCAAATCCTCTCCAAGCTACAAAGCGTGGTTAGCCATTGGCAGGATTACGCTAATGAAATAGGCATAAATCGACAAGAGCAACAAATTTTAGAACGAGTCTTTAATTGAAGCTATGATTTCATTTTTTATAAAAAAATAAACATATAGTTTCTTTTTTTTTGAAAAATGATGAAAATCAAATGTAATTTAAGGATGAATGATGAGCCGATTTGAGTTGGGTTTTAAGTCAAGCGAACTACCCGTGACGTTAAAAGATTGCAGCTATGAGAATGACACCTGCGCCTCATTCTATTTTCGAGTGAAGGATCAATACTACACACTGTGGGTGGAACACAAAGACAAAGTCCAACGAGAAGACCCTGATAGCCCTCGTTACACGGTGTGCAAAGCGATTAACGAAGGGGATGATGAATCGCCAGAGATTTACAGCGACTCATCAAAAGCAGATCTTTTTCGAACAGAGTATGCCAGTGAGTTGATTGGATATTTTTCTGCCTAATTTACTTTGGAAGTGATGGTAGTTTTTCGGTCTTTTACTTTATGTAAATTAGATACGCATACAAAGAAACTACTTATATCAGGTCACGCTAGTATGTAATCTTGTCTCGTTTATTTTTGCGAGTATGATGGGGCGATTTTAAGTTTAAGCTGTTTGCCGAATGAAGAATAAAGAAGTACTAGTAATTGATCTATTTGCTGGACCTGGTGGGTTGGGAGAAGGCTTCTCGTCAGTGAAAGATAAAGCAGGTAATGCTGTCTTTAAGATAGGTATTTCAGTTGAGAAAGAAGAGTCAGCGCATAAAACGCTTACAACACGTGCCTTCTATCGCAAAATTAAGGACCTAAGTGGTGGGTTAGATAGCTACAACGAATATCTATCCGGTGGTATTACTCGGCAGCAATTGTTTGATCGATATCCGAAACAAGCGGAAGAGGCAGAAACGGAGACTCTTTATGGTCCTAAAGCACTGGGTGATGATAATGAAATCATCCATAAGCGTATTGCTGATTTAGTTAAAGCGCATGGCGATAGCCCCAAAGTTGTCATTGGTGGTCCACCATGCCAAGCTTATTCACTGGCTGGTCGTTCTCGTAATGCAGGAATTAAAGACTATAAAGCAGAAGACGACCATCGCAATTTTTTATATAGAGAATATCTGAAAGTACTCTCTATCGCTCAGCCTGATGTATTTGTGATGGAAAACGTAAGAGGCATACTTTCGGCCAAAATTGCTGGGAAAATCATGTTTCCAAGTATCCTCAATGATCTACGTAATCCAGAGCAAGCAACTGGTATAGCGAGTCCTAGATACAAAATTTACTCCTTAGTTGTTGAAGCCTCAGATAAAGATAATCCAGTTTATAAAAATTCAAGTGATTATCTTATAAGAGCTGAAAACTATGGAATTCCCCAAGCGCGTCACCGAGTCATTTTACTAGGTGTACGTAGCGATATAGAAAAAGCGCCTAAAACGTTGACTCGCTCAGACAGGCAAGTATCCGTTAAACAGGCAATTGATGATTTGCCGAAACTTAGAAGTGGCTTCTCCAAGCGTAAAGATGAACCTCAAGCATGGGAGAAGGCTGTTTCACAAAACTCAGCATGCATAAAAGCTTTATTAAAAAAGCAATTCGATGGAGTAGAAAGCCTAGACTTGCAACCATTCAAGAACTTGTCTCGTTCTGCCTCATATTTTATTACTTCACTCAATTTGGTTCCTAAGTGTCTTGCTGATTGGTATCGTAAAAACGAACCATGCCAAATGCTTAACCATGAAACACGTGGTCATATGGATAGCGATTTACTCCGATACGCATACAGTGCAGCCTTCACACAACTTAGTGGTGGTATATCGCCAAAATCTCGCGATTTTCCAGACGAGTTAGCACCAAAACACGAAAACTGGAAATCAGGGAGCCACGCAGATCGCTTTAGAACCCAAGCAGCTAATAAATGTGCCACGACAGTAACTAGCCATATATCAAAAGATGGTCACTACTTTATCCACTATGATCCAAAACAGTGTCGTAGCTTAACGGTTAGAGAAGCCGCACGTTTGCAGACATTTCCCGATAATTACCTTTTTGAAGGCAACAGAACTCAGCAATATGTGCAGGTAGGAAATGCTGTGCCACCGTTTTTGGCACGGCAGATTGGTAAGGTTGTAATGAGGCTGCTTGAAGCTTAATCTTTCGCATAAATAGACTGTAGTCGCAGTTATAATATATGGATGTAAAATATGTCTGATTCACTTATTCTAAAATTTGATCCAAATACAATTGAGCACCTAGGTGTTTCGCTTTACTCAAAACTCCCTAGCGTGCTTTCTGAGCTGCTCAGTAATTCATGGGATGCGGATGCAAATATTGTAACTATTTCTTTTGCTGAGCTAGAAGATGAGAAAGAGATTGTTTATGAAGATGATGGCGAGGGGATGACGTTTGAAGAGCTTAATAATAAATATCTAGTCATAGGCCGAAATCGTCGTAGTGATACACAGCGTCAGTATAGCGCTCTTGGCCGCCCGGTCATTGGAAAAAAAGGCCTTGGCAAACTATCTGTTTTTGGTATCTGCGATGAGATTGAAGTGATTTCTATCAAAGAAGGAAAGAGAAACCATTTCACTATGAACCTTCAAGAGATTAAGGAAAGTCGTGGGAACGAGTATTCTCCCGAACTCCTTGCTTTTGATGAGCCAACATCGGCCAAATCAGGAACCAAGATTATATTAAAAAAAATTCGCCGGAAGAGTGGTTTTAATTTAGATGAGATTGCTCTTAGCCTTTCTAAAAAGTTCATTATCTTCAGTGAAATGAATACAAAAATTATTAAAAATGGGGATATTGACTCAGAAATTCATGTAACCAATGATTTAAAGTATCAGACTTTAAATAAAGAGTTTAGTTGGGAGTTTCCCGATGAAAAGTTTGACCCAGAGTATTCTCACTGGAATCAAATGAAAGGCTCCGTTATTTCCTTAAAAACTCCTGTTAAAGATACAGAGATGAGGGGGATATACCTTACATCTCGCGGTAAAATTGTTAATGTCGCAAGCTTCTATGGCGCGCGTGATAATGATCAATTCCATAACTATGTGACAGGTTATTTAGAAGTTGATTTTATTGATGATTTTGAAGATGACGTGATTTCCACGGATCGACATTCATTGAACTGGGAGCATGAGGAAACACGTGCTCTACAAACTTACCTACAGAAAATTATTAAAGTCATCGGTAAAGAGTGGAGAGAACGACGAGCTAAGGTGAAGTTAGAGGCTGTAGAAAAAGAACATAAAGTTGGGCTTGAGAAATGGAAATCGGAGTTGCCAACTTTTGAAAGAAACTTGGGCGAGAGAATCATAAATCCTATTCTAGAAAACTCGAACATTGATGTGGGTGAATCTGCAGAGTTAATTGGAAGTGTGATGGATAAGTTTGATAATCAAGCTTATAAAGAGTATGCGTCTTCTATAGCTGATTTATCTGAATCAGCGGAGGATATTCCAAAGCTCCTTCGCTTAATGGATGAGTGGAAATCTATAGAGTCAAAACAGTACCGTGATTTAGCTATATCACGTGTTGAAGTAATTAAGCAGTTTGAAAATTATGTAAATACAAATACTAAAGAGGTTCCCACTCTACATAACTTTCTGAAGAAATTTTCATGGCTTTTAGACCCTCGAATTTTAGAGTTTCGTGATGAAGTAACGTATTCAAAATTGCTCGAAGAATCATATCCAGAATCTAACCTAGAAGAGAAGGATCGCCGTATTGATTTTTTATGTAGTAATGCTTTAGGTGAAATTCTTTATGTTATCGAAATTAAACGCAGTAATTATCGGGTAGATGAAAAAGCTTTAGAGCAAGCATATGACTATGCCTCTTTCTTAAAAGATCGATATGCATCTCATACAGGATTCTCAAAAGTAGTTTGTTATGTAGTTGGCGGTAGCAAATCAGATGAGAGACGATTTAGAGATAAAGAGAAAACATATGCAGGGTCAGGTGAAGTTTTTGTTAAAACATACCGTGAACTTCTTGAGCAATCAAAAGAGTATCATAAGGAATTTATAGAAGCATATGACCAGCATAATGGCTGACTTTAAAGTTCATAGATAAGGGTTAATTTAACTGCTTCAGAAAACTCTTCAAAGCCTCCTAAGGGAGGCTCAACCAATAAGCATTTGGTAATTATGTACTGTAACATTGCGGAGGCCGACAATACTCTGAAGGTTTAGGGTCACTGAAGTAGAGATTAGATTTGCTTTTTAAGTAGTATAAAGTTGTCGCGGTTACTCTGAGTGATGCCTGTTTTGGTGTTGATTGTTGAGTATTGGCAGCATAAATGCTCGCTTCGCAGGCGTGCTGCTGATTGAATAAGATGGGTCTTGCGTATTTAAAATCAGAAGGACATTCATAAATTTTCTATCTGCTTTTGCAGAGGGAGTAAAGGACCGCACTATATTTGGCTACCAATAATCAGGTTTAAATACCGGTTTCTTCTTGGTCGGAACTTTATCAGGTAGCTGATGTGCAGCGAGTTCTTCATTCTTAACAATTGTTCGCATCCAATTCGCTTGGTTGCGAAGTGTGCCAGGTGCTCCACGCTTAATACCTTCTCTATGGGGGAGAATGACACCAATCGCTATATGAGGGAAGTCTTCTTTGATTGCTCGAAGAGCTGGGCCAATATCCGTATCGGCAGAAACTAATACAACCTGTTGGATTTGATCTTCTGTGTTTAGAGCTTGTTGCTTAGACAAGAGGCGATACAGGCTAACTGCTAAATTAACATCTGTTTCCTTTTCTTCTAATTTCCAGATATCAACCTTATCTTGTCGCGAAGGTCGAGTCGATTTATCAACAAACCTTGGGGCTTGTGCTGGCTCGAGAGTATGCCTTCCCATTGTTATAGAAACGCCACAAGCTTTTAGCGCTCGGATATAAGAGTCCTGTGCTTCTTTTGACTGAGTTCCCCGACTTGCCAATTCTGGTTTCACTGGTGAACTAAAGTAGTAAATTTTTGCAGTTTTTGATTTAGGATTTTCGATTGTTGTGATGTGAGTAAGTAGTGCTGGTAGGTCGAGCCATTTATAAGGGGTGTTAGCAAGTAAGCCGTAAAAGAGGTTATATCCATCAATAAAAAAAGCTGTTCTCATTTTACCTATCCTTAGATGTGAAAAAACCGGCCAAAGCCGGTTTTTTCGCCTTAACAGCCAGCGTAACTTAATCGCTGCGTACAAGGCTGAGTTGTAAGTCTTATAGTAGTGATCATTGTGGTAACTTTGAATTTAATATAACCTATTAATTTCATTAATCTTATAATTATAGGCTATATATCGAGTTAATCTATTGCTGCCAGAGTTATAGAGAGCATGAGGTAGGCTAAAGCAAATTATCGGTCTATGATTGATCTATATTTAGGCCTATAGAGCTTTTTATGAATATTCAAACTGTGTCATACCTGAAAGCAAACGCGAATAATCTCTCTTTAGATGATCCTTTGCACGTCACTCAGAACGGCAAAGAGGTGTATGTTGTGCAGGCCTCGCAGGCTTACTATGAGCAGCAAGAAACCATTGCTTTGCTTAAGCTGATCAACCTTTCTGAGCGTAGTTTGAATCAAAAGGGTGAACTGTCTTTAGGTGAGGCATTTGATGTCTAAGTCTTTTCAAGTTGTCGCTACGCCTGTAATCGTCGCATTGGTGAGTTTTTAAAAGAGCTGGATTTAACCGAGGGACGCTCTACTGGTGTGCCTAAAATATTGCGTGTGATGAATGCCAATGCCTCACCGACACCCGTTTTTGAAACCGATGAAGATCGCCGCTATTTCTTAATTCGTTTATCTATTCATGAGGGATTTGTTGAAGCTGAAAAAACGACCCCGCAAGTCACCCCCGAAGTCAGACGTCTGTTAACGATGCTACATGGTGAAATGGGTCGGTCTGAATTGATGGTCGTGTTGGGTTTAAAAGAAGAAAAACACTTTAGGGAATATTACCAACAAGCGGCAATTCAACAGGGCTTAATTGAAATGACTGTCCCAGACAAACCCAAAAGCCGTTTGCAAAAATATCGCTTAACCGAGCTAGGTAAGCAGGTACTTTCCATGAAGAATACCAAATAGAGAATACTATTTTTTTTCTTATTCACCACTTCTCCGGTAAAAACTGCACGTAATAAAGTGGCATGACGATGTGGGTTTGTTCCAGCTCCGATGAGCCTTGTGTGCCTGTGAGTTTGAAGGTTTTTTCTGGCGCGCATTTAGTTATGTAAGACTGGAGCGATTTGGCTCGGGTGCGTTTGCCGCTTTTCACTTCCACAGGGATGACGTTCCCTTCTTCATTGGTTAATAGGAATTCTATTTCGGCGCGAGCATCGTTCCATGAGTAGCTTGGATCTATGCCGATGGCAGTGAGTTCTTGTTGAACAAAGTTTTCAGCGATGTAGCCTTTGTATTCATAGCCTTGTTGTTTTATCTCTTTGTAGTTGGTGCTGAGCATGTGATTGAGTAGGCCAACATCAAATAAGAAGAGCTTAACTAGGTTGTCTTTTTTATAGGCCGCCAGAGGGGATTTAGCCTGACCCTCAATTGGGTAGTTGGCGAGAGCAAGACGACAGCGGCTTAGCCAATGAATGGCGCTTTCAAAGTCGGCATAGCGAGATTTGCGTTCGAAGACGTTTTTGAATTTAAAGCGCTTTACCGATTCATCCATCAAGGCCGATAGCTGAGACGGAATGCTGTTAAACACGGATTCGATTAATTGGGCGTCTACCTTGCCAGCGTATTTTCCAAAATCGCGTCGATAACCTTCCACTAAGTTGGCGTGGATTTGTGTGATTTTTCCAACACGTTCAAGAATGCTGATGTCTTTATTGTCAAACCAGCTTGCCACGGCCTCTGGCATACCGCCAGTAAAATAGTAGTCGGTTAGCTTATCAAAGAGTTTGCTGTGGGCTGCCGCCGTGTTTACTTGGTTTTCAAAGGCTTTTATAAGTGCTTGTTCCTGTGATGCATGCAGAAATTCAAGAAAGGTGAGAGGGCGTAAGTAATGTTGTTCCACTTTGCCAACAGGAAACGAGTTTAGTAAGCCAATATTCGAACCGCTGGCGGCGACATAATAGGTTGGTGTTTGTTCGGCAAAGTATTTAAGCGACGTGACAGCCCGTTCGCATTCGCCAATCTCATCCAAAATAAGCAGGTCGGTTTTAGGGTTAAAGGTTTGTCCGGTGAGGAGCTCAATATTCATCAGAATATCGTCAGGGCTCAATGAACCATCAAATGCTTCTTTAAGCGTTGGGTTTTCTAAGAAGTCGAGACGTAACCTGTTTTGGAAGGTTTGACCAAACAATTCTTGTAGAAGAAAGGTTTTGCCCGTTTGCCTAGCGCCATCAATCAGCAAGGGTTTCCGAGCCTTTTGCTCTTTCCAGGCGATCAGTTTTTCAAGTAATACACGTTTCATCAGGCTTCTCCTAAGCGTCTTATTGGGCGAATAATATACCAATACACACTTTTATGCGCAAAAAAGTGTGAAAATCATCATTTTTATGCGCATAAAAAAGAGAGGAGAGATGTTGATAAAGACGTTGGGGGAGGCCTAATCGTCTGTTTTTTTTGATGCGTTTTTTACTAAAACGACTCAGGAAGCAGTGTGTTTTTACCATTCTCGAATCGGTCAATTTGTTTACATCAAAAGAGATTGACCTATCCTAGCTCTGGCATAGAATGTCGTCAATTTAACCCACTCTTGGGATAATTTAGCATTGAGGTGACACATGCCCAGTACATCGGTAGTTCCAACAACTTCCCTTCGTCAGCGCTTAAAATCTTTTATTGAAAATACGACAGTACAGCATAGTTTGCTGGCGTTGATTTTAATCAATGCGGTTATTCTTGGGCTTGAAACTTCCCCTAAGGTTATGACACAGGTGGGCCCGCTGTTAATGGCCTTGGATAAGGCGATCTTGGCGGTGTTTGTGATTGAGCTTAGCATTCGATTGTTCGTGCATCGTTTCGCATTCTTTAAAGATGGTTGGAATGTGTTCGACTTCATCGTTGTGGGGATCGCCTTAGTCCCTGCCAGTGGGCCGTTTGCGGTATTGCGTGCACTTCGAGTCTTGCGTGTGTTGCGCGTATTAACGTTTGTTCCGTCGATGCGAAAAATTGTCGGGGCGTTAATCAAATCTCTAAATGGCATGTTGTCCATCGCTATGGTGTTGGGGCTGGTGTTTTATGTGGCGGCGGTGATGGTTACCAAGCTGTTTGGTGAGGCCTTTCCTGATTGGTTTGGTAGCCTAGGTGCGTCTTTGTATACCTTGTTCCAAGTGATGACTTTAGAAAGCTGGTCCATGGGCATCGCGCGGCCAGTGATGGAAGAGTTCCCCTATGCTTGGGCGTTCTTTGTGCCTTTTATCCTGATCGCCACCTTCACTATGCTGAACCTCTTCATTGCCGTCATCGTCAACGCCGTGCAGACCATACACGACGATGAATTCAAAGACGAGATAGACGCAGAAAAGGCTACCCAGCAACAGTTACTAGAGCAAATGCAGCAGCTTCAACAGGAATTACAAGCACTGCGCCAAGACATGAAAAAACCAAGGGAATAATGACGAAGTCTGGTGGTGAGCAATGGAATATTTTGCTCTGTGGAGTGGGGTGATATGTTTTTATATATAATTTTTCTTCAATGATGCATTCAGGTGTATCAATATGAGCTATGTAACAGAGCAGATATCACAAAGCTTTCGAGAAGCTCGGGTGCGTGAGGGGTTTAGCCAGAGGGAGCTGAGCGCGCGTTTGGGTGTACCCCAAAGCCATATAATGAGAACCGACGCGTACAGAAATGCAGAGGCGTCGGTCATATTTGGTTAAGACATTCTTGGACAGGTAACTTTTTACCCAAGAGCTTATTCGATGTTTTGTATCTGTTCTCTCATTTGTTCAATCAGAACTTTCAATTCCACAGCGCTCTGGGTGGTTTCGACGACGATGGATTTCGACGATAGGGTGTTGGCTTCGCGGTTGAGTTCTTGCATTAAGAAGTCTAAACGGCGGCCGATGGGGCCGTTTTGTTGCAGCTGACGGCGGACTTCTTTGGTGTGAGTCGCTAGGCGATCTAGCTCCTCAGCCACGTCGGCTTTTTGTGCCAGTAGGACGATTTCCGCTTCGACACGCATTGGGTCTAGATCAACCTTCGCAGCTTCCAGTTTGTCGAGTAGGTTTTGTTTCTGCGCGGCGATTATTTCTGGCAGCTTGACTTGAACTTCTGCGACGATGGCATCGATAGCGTCTAGGCGCTGTTCGATGATGTCTTTCAGCTGTGCCCCTTCGCGTAGGCGTACTTGTATAAGTTCGTCGACAGATTGATTAAAGAGTTCGACGACGGCTTTTTTCATCATCTCAAAATCATTGCCTTCGTCACTGAGAATGCCTGGCCATTTTAAGATATCGAGTGGGTTCGCTGGGTCTAAATCTTTGAACCAAGTGCCGAGTGTGTTGATGGCGTTTGCCAAGGCTTGGGCGTTGCTTGGGTTAATGGTGAGGCTGGTGGCGGCTTTGTCTACACCTTGGAAGCGCAGTTGGCACTCCAATTTGCCACGGTTTATCTTTTTGCGCAGTGTGTCGCGAAACGTAAACTCAAGCTCACGGAAGTTGTCGGGCAAACGAAAGCTGGGTTCTAAGTAGCGTTGATTGACGGAGCGTATTTCCCAGCTGATGCTGCCCCAGTCGAATACGGCTTCTTGGCGTGAGAAGGCGGTCATGCTTGCGGTCATGTTGTTACCTAATGTCTAAAATATATGGAAAGAGGATGTAAAAAAACAAAGGCGTCAGTGTAACCTATCGCTGAGAGTTTCGCAGGGAGGGGGCGCAATTTTATCTAAGATCATTATAATTGCGGCTTTATGATGGTTAATAGACAGAGAGAGCAAGTATGCGTCCAAGCGGAAGAGAAGCAGATCAATTACGTCCCCTTAAAATCACTCGCCATTTTACCAAGCATGCTGAAGGTTCAGTATTGATTGAATGCGGTGATACTAAGGTTATTTGTACCGCGACAGTGGTCAGTGGCGTGCCGCGTTTCTTGAAAGGTAAGGGCCAAGGTTGGATAACAGCAGAATATGGCATGTTGCCACGCTCTACCCATAGCCGTATGGATCGTGAAGCAGCACGAGGTAAGCAAGGTGGCCGTACGGTGGAGATTCAGCGTTTGATTGGTCGTTCTTTGCGCGCGGCAGTGGATCTTAAAAAATTGGGTGAGAATACCATCACGATTGATTGTGATGTGATTCAAGCCGATGGCGGTACTCGTACTGCGTCTATCACGGGTGGTTTTGTTGCGTTGGCGGATGCAATGCGCGTCTTGGTTGAGAACAAAAAAATCAAAGCAAATCCAATTGTATCGCAAATTGCAGCGATTTCTGTAGGCGTTTACAAAGGTGTTCCTGTGTTGGATTTGGACTACCCAGAAGATTCGAACGCTGAAACGGACATGAACGTCATCATGAACGACAAAGGTGGCTTCATTGAGATCCAAGGCACAGCGGAAGGCGAAGCCTTTAGCGATGAGCACATGATGGGCATGTTAGCGGTGGCACGTAAAGGTATCGCTGAAATCATGGAAGCACAGCGCGCGGCGTTGTTTGATAAATAGAGCTAATACATAAGAGCGGGTAACATTCGGCTTTTACCATTGAATTCGAAAATCCAGCGTTAGCTGGATTTTTTTTGCCTATTTTTTTCTCTGTGTCTTGCCTTCTGTTTACTGGGTGTGAGGTCGTTATCGTGACGGCATTGGCGCTAAATGTCAGTTATTGTGCGCGTTTTTGCGCCTCACAAGCTGTACATTCTTTGCGATCATCAAACCACCTTGGCACGACCACGTCGCGTTGGATATCGTGAAAAGGCTTCAAACAATAACAATAAGGAGAAGCAAGGTGAAAAAATTGATCGGGGTTGGGGTGTTAAGCGTTTTGTTGAGTTCTGGTGTACAGGCGTTGAGCCTAGAGGGGGCTTGGACGTTACAGGACGCAGACAACACCCAGGCCAAATTAGATGCCGCTGTGGAAGACGTAGTGAAAGAAATTAACTTTTTTATTCGCGCCTTAGCACGGCCTGTATTAGAAAAAGAGACGCAAATTTGCAACACCTGGTTATTAGCAACGGATGCCACCCAGTTTTTGTGGCAATGCGATGATAATCCTCCTGGTGAGCTGGCGTTAAACGCGAACAAGACCGAAATGATGAGTGATGATGGGCGCTTGATCATGGGCAGTTTGGAGAAAACAGAGAATCGTATTTCAACGATCTTGGCGTCTGATCGAGGCACAAGAACCAATGTGTGGCAGATCGTTAGTGAAAATGAAATGCGCTATACGACGACGCTTGAATCGGACAAGATCCCTAAACCACTGACTTGGACATTAACTTACACGCGCTAAATAATGCGCCCAGCCTTCTGACATACCTATTTTTTTGCATTTTTGTGCAGGTTACAAGAAAGCCCCAATAGACGATTGTCTATTGGGGCTTTTCACTACATGCGATTCACTCAATGCGATGTCATTAACGCAAATTAACGTTTCACAGCGCCTGTTGGTGCAAATTTAGCTTCTTCGAGGGGAGAGTTACGTTGAATGTATTCTACGAGAACATCTGCATCCACGTACCCAGAATTGACGTAGTTTGGATGATTAGTGATTTTAGGATAACCATCGCCACCCGATGCGGTGTAATTGTTTACCGCAATTCGGTAGGTTTGGTTGGCCTGTAGAGCCTGACCATTGACCAAGATGTTAGTGGCTTTGCCGTCTTGCAGCGTTAACGCAACGCCACTGAATTGCGCAAAGGCTCCTGTTCCAGCTTGCTTCGCAGCGATGACGGATAGATAATCCGACAGTTCATCTGCGGTGAAATCCACAAAAGACACCATATTACCAAAGGGCTGTACTTTTAAAGCACTTTTGTAAGTCACAATGCCTTTTTCTAGGCTGTCACGTATGCCTCCTGAATTCATTATACCAATATCGGCATTGACCTTGCTTCTCATAGCGGCTGCAATGAGGTTCCCTAGATTGGTTTCTTCGCTACGCACTTGGTTACGCTCACCGATAAAATCCACATTAGAGTAGCCAATTTCAATGTTTAGGCCTTGCTGTCCTTTTTCTTGGAAAGGGGTGAGCAAAGCAAGCATGGCTGGGTCTTGCGGGATTTCTTGTTCAATAAAGACGCGCTCTGACTTGCCTTCGGCATTGGTGATTTTCTTTTTCAAGTTAACCGGAATCAGCTGGTATTCAGAGGATACGATGGCGCCATTTTTATAGACAAAGTCTAATCGACCGACGTATTTACCCCATTCGTGCGCCTGAAGAATCAGGGTGCCGTTTTGCTCATCGGGCTGCATGAGCGGGTTTTGCGAATGGCCGCCAACAATGACGTCTATGCCAGGTACCGTTCTCGCCAAGGTGACATCACCAGGCGCATTACCGCCGTAGTTGCCGTCTTCATAGTGCCCCATGTGAGTAACAGCAATGACGAGGTCAGCTTTTTTGCGCAGTTCAGGGATGAGTGTCTTAGCTACTTCGATGGGTGATTTTATCGAGATGTCTTTGATGATTTCAGGGTTGCCTTGTTTAATGGTGTCATCGGTGGTGAAGCCAACCACAGCCACTTTTACGTCGTCAATTTGGAAGATCTTGTAGGCATCAAATAAGCGTTCGCCCGTATTAGCGTCGAATATATTTGCTGAAAGGAAAGGAAATCCTGCCCATTCTTGCTGTTTTCTTAAGACCGAAAGCGGGTTATCAAATTCGTGATTACCGACCGCCATGGCATCGTATTTCAGCATATTCATACCACGAAAGTCGGGCTCAGCGTCTTGCAAGTCCGATTCTGGTACGCCTGTGTTGATGTCGCCACCAGACAACAATAAAGAATGGCCGTTATTCAATATAACCTCTTCTCGTAAGTTATCGATGAGGGTTTTACGGGCAGCCATGCCGTATTCGCCATTGTTGTTTTGCCAAAAACGACCGTGATGGTCATTGGTGTGCAAAATGGTGACACGGTATTCTTTGTCTTCTTGCCAAGTGGCTTTTTCGGGTCCCATGACAGAGCAGGCGGTGATGGTTAACGCCACCCCTACAATGGCAAGGTGAGAAAAAAAGCGTTTTGTCGATTTCATGGGTTCGTTCCTTACATGATATGAGTCGGCGTTCGATGAATTCCTAATGATCAAGCCGCTGAGTGTTATGCGTATTTTGCCAACGGTTATGAAAATGTATCTCATATTTGTGACAAGTTCGAGAACGAATGTCGTTTTATTGACCATTTGTGCAGTATTGGTAACGCATTTAGGTGACATGTCGGCCATCTCTAGAAAGAGAAAGCGATTCTTCTTTTTTTTAAACGACAAAAAAAAGCCTGTCATAGGAGGTTATCTTCTATAACAGGCGTGCTTTCAAGAGCGAAATTGCGATAAAGCTAAATCATTAAAGATCGAGGCGTCGACCGGATTCTTTATCAAAGGCAACGGCTTTGGCGGTATCAAACATCATCTTAATGATGGCGCCAGGTTCCGCATCGTACATGGGGTTAGATCGACAGTTGATTTCGGCGTCGTTAACACGAGTCAGAATCATGGTGTCAGCGCCCATGGGTTCTGTCACTTCCACTTCGACGTCCGTTGTGGTCACGAAAGGCTGTCCTTCTTTATGGGGCTGTGGCTCTGTGATCATTTCTGGGCGTAAGCCAAGTAGGATCGTTTTGCCAATATGGTCTTTTAGGGCGTCAGGACGTGGGAACGGCAAAGCCACTGTGGTGCTGGTGGCCAGTTCCAACATGGGGATACCGTTTTGCTCAATGACTTTTGTCGGAATGAAGTTCATCGCAGGGGATCCCATAAAACCGGCCACAAATAAGTTGGCTGGGTTGTCGTAGATCTCTTGTGGCGTTCCTAACTGCTGGACTTCACCGTCTTTCATTACGGCGATACGATCCGCTAGGGTCATGGCTTCGATCTGATCGTGAGTCACATAAACAATCGTGGTGCCCAGTTTTTTGTGCAGTTTCTTGATCTCGGTGCGCATTTCTACTCGTAGCTTGGCGTCTAAGTTAGACAGCGGCTCATCAAACAAGTAAAGCTGAGGGCGACGAGCAAGGGCGCGCCCCATGGCCACACGTTGACGTTGACCACCGGATAACTGCGCGGGCTTACGGTCTAGCAAATGGCTGATTTGTAACAACTCCGCCACACGTTGAACCTCGACCTCTCTTTCTTCTTTTGGCACTTTACGCATTTCTAAACCAAAAGAGATGTTCTTCTCAACGGTCATATTTGGGTAAAGCGCATAAGACTGGAACACCATCGCGATGTCACGGTCTTTTGGACTGGTGTAGGTGACGTCTTTGTCTGCAATTAGAATACGACCTTCAGATACATCCTCTAATCCGGCGATAGAGTTCATTAAAGTAGATTTACCGCAACCAGACGGCCCGACCAAGATCAAAAACTCACCGGCTTTGATTGAGATGTTGATGCCTTTGAGTATTTCTGTTGTGCCGTAGCGCTTTTTTACATTATCAATAACGAGATTTGCCATGTTATTACTCCAAATTTTTTAGATCACTCATGAGGTGTAGTGTAAAAGCATGAGTGAGTAGATTCTTTAAAACGCCATTAGCCTTTGACTGCACCAGCGGTTAAGCCGCGGACGAAGTATTTACCAGCGAACACATATACTGCCAGTGTGGGTAAGGCGGCGATGATGGCTGCTGCCATGTCGACGTTATATTCTTTACCGCCAAAGCTGGTGTTAACTAAGTTGTTAAGTGCCACAGTCACGGGTTGAGTATCAAAACCAGAGAAGGCGACGCCGAACAAGAAGTCGTTCCAAATTTGGGTGAATTGCCAAATGATGGTGACCACAATAATCGGAGTGGATACGGGTAAGATAATCCGATAAAAAATCGTAAAGAAGCCAGCACCGTCAAGACGCGCCGCTTTCACGAGTTCTCCTGGAATAGATTGGTAGAAGTTACGGAAGAACAAGGTCGTAAACGCTACGCCATAAACAACGTGGACGAAAACGAGTCCAGATGTGGTGTTCGCAATACCAAGCCAGCCTAAGGTTTGCGCCATAGGCAATAGGATAACTTGGAAAGGAATAAAGCAACCCACAAGCAGAGCGGCAAAAAACAAATCGCTACCACGAAACTTCCATAAAGAAATAACGTAGCCATTGATGGCGCCCAGCAAGGTGGAGATCAGTACCGCAGGGATAACGATCAAGAAAGAGTTCATAAAGAAAGGCGATATACCTTCACAGCTACTTCCTGTACAGGCACTCGACCAAGCTTTTGACCAAGAATCGAAATTCAATGAAGCAGGTAAAGATAATAAATTACCTGTACGAATCTCCTCCACATCTTTTAACGAGGTGATCAACATGACCAAAAAGGGCATTAAGTAGAAGGCTGCCGCGATGAGCAGTACAGCATACAAGGCGACGCGCCATACTTTGTCCATCGCAGACGTTTTACGACCTATTGCTTGATTATGCATGGCGTTCACCTCGCAATTCGGAATACAAATAAGGAACCAATATCGCCAACACACATCCCAACATCACCATTGCAGAAGCGGAACCTAAGCCAATTTGGCTACGGGTAAAGGTGTAGGTGTACATGAAGTTCGCAGGCAAGTCAGAAGAATACCCAGGCCCACCATTGGTAAGCGCGGCAACCAAGTCAAAACTCTTAATGGCAATGTGCGATAGAATGACCAGAGCACTAAAAAATACGGGTTTAAGCGATGGCAAAATAATACGACGATAGGTTGTGAAAGTGCTCGCACCATCAAGATGAGCGGCTTTGATAAGGTCACCGTCGACGCCACGTAGACCCGCAAGGAAAAGTGCCATGACAAAGCCGGACGCTTGCCACACAGCGGCGATAACCAAACAATAGACGACCATGTCAGGGTTAATCAGCCAGTCAAATTTGAAATTGACGAAACCAAAGTCGACCATCATTTTTTCAAGGCCGTTGGTCGGGTTTAACAGCCACTTCCAGGCCGTACCTGTGACGATGAAAGAGATCGCCATAGGATAAAGATAAATGGTACGAATCGCCCCTTCGGCGCGAATTTTTTGATCCAGAAAAACGGCTAATGTCACGCCAAGGAACAAACAAATAGCGATAAACAAACCGCCAAACACACCCAAATTGGTCAGTGCCACTATCCAGCGATCGTTATTGAATAGACGCTCGTATTGCTCGAAACCGACAAAGTTATACGAGGGCAACATACGAGAGCCAGTGAAAGACAGCACCGCTGTCCAGATCATATAGCCGTAGATGCACACCAAGGTGATGATCATCGTTGGGGCCATAACAATTTTTGGCATCCAGTCGGCCAAGCTTCGGCGCGCAGGACGTCCTGACTGAGTCTGTCCTGACCCAGAATTGGCGGCTTTAGTATTCATAATTGATACTTCACTACAGGGGAAAACGAAGAGGCTGACTGAGGGTCAGCCTCGTATGCTTATTGCGGACCCGAAGGTCCGCAAAGGATCTTACATACTTGCTTTTACAGCACGAGCCAGTTTGTCTACGGCTTCTTGAGATGTCATGGACTCATCATTGAAGAAGTTAGTCACGACGTCAAAGATGGCACCTTGAACCATAGAGTTGACCGCCATACCGTGCGCCATACTTGGCACCAAGCTACCGGTTGTTGAGCTTGCTAGGAAAGCATCCATTGACGCGTGTGCACAAGAATCAAACTGATCTCGAGGCATATTCAAACGTGTTGGAATAGACCCTTTGTTCAAGTTGAAGGTTTCTTGGAACTTAGGCTCAAGAATCAAGCGTGCTAAATCTTTTTGCGCCGCTTGTTTTTCCGCGCCACTCACTTTAAACATGGCTAGAGAGTCAATGTTAAAAGTAAAGGCACCACTGGTACCAGGAGCTGGATAACAAACGTAATCTACACCGGCTTTTTTGCCCGCTGCAGTGAACTCACCTTTAGCCCAATCGCCCATGATTTGCATAGCGGCATCGCCATTGATGACCATAGAGGTAGCAATGTTCCAGTCGCGGCCAGAGAAACCTGGGTCTACGAATTCGCGCATTTGTTTAAAAGTGTCAAACACGTCAACCATGTCTTGGCTGCGTAGCGCTTTATCGGACATACCAATGAAGGCGCTGCTATAAAACTGAGAGCCTTTAGATAGAGCAATGGCTTCAAATAGTGTGGCGTCTTGCCAAGCTTGACCACCGTGAGCAAGCGGGGTAAATCCTGCCGCTTTGATTTTTTTCGCTTCAACGATGAATTGATCCCAAGTTGTTGGAATCGATGCGCCAGACTTACGGAATACTTCAGGGTTTGCCCACATCCAGTTTACACGGTGAACGTTAACAGGCGCTGCAACATAATTGCCGTCGTATTTCATAACATCGCTAACAACTTGAGGAAGGATGACATCCCACTCACCAGCCACAGCCACATCATTTAAGTTCGTTAGAAAGCCTAGATCGCCCCATTCTTGAATGGTGGGGCCTTTGATTTGAGCAGCAGAAGGAGGATTACCAGAAATAGCACGAGATTTCAGAACGGTCATTGCGGATTCACCGCCACCACCTGCAACAGCAAAGTCTTTCCAAGTATGGCCAGCGCCGACCATTTCTTCTTTAAGCACATTGATCGCAGCGGCTTCGCCACCTGATGTCCACCAATGCAAAACTTCAACTTCGCCAGCCTGCGCGGTTGCAGCCGCTAGAGAAAGAGCCACTGTGGTTAAACCGAAAGCAATTTTTTTCATGATAGTAACCTTTGTTATTGTTATATCGTCTAATCAAACTCATAAAATGTTTTGATTTTGCGTTTTTGTCTCGCGTTGCTCACTAAAAATTAGCTTAAGCAAACATCCGAGTTAGTAAATCTAGCAAAGGTTGCGTCTATTAGGGGTAAAGTAGAGCAACCTAATGTAACAAAGTCTTGCATGGGGTAGGTTTGAGGTTGTGATTCAGTGTCTTGGGAGCCAAAGCTTGGCTTCTAAACCTTGATCTACATGGTTGCTTAAGGTGACTTCACCACCATGGGCGCGCGCAATATTGCGGGCAATGCTTAAGCCTAACCCCATTCCACCAGGGTGGCCAGAATGGTCGGGAGTGAGGCGAGTGTAGGGTTGAAAAACCTTGTCCATTTTGTCTGTAGGAATGCCAGGACCTTGGTCACAAATACGGATGCACACTTCGTCTTCATCATCTTCGATGAACACAGTGGCCGTTTTTCCATAATACAAAGCATTGTCAATGAGGTTGCCTAAACAGCGCTTTATCGCTAGAGGTTTACCAATAAAAGGGTGCGTTAATTCTCCGACAACAGTGAGTTTTGTGTCGTGAAGATTGGCCGCTGATTGCATATCTTTGAGCATTCTTGAAATGTTCACATCGATGCGATTTTCATGAATATCGGTTTCTTTTACGCTCTGTAGTGCCCCTTTTACCAACATATCTAGATCTTCTAGATCGCGCACCATGGCGTCACGAACATCGTCTTCATCCAGCATTTCGGCGCGCAATCGCAACCGGGTGATAGGGGTTTTTAAATCGTGAGAGATGGACGCAAACAGTCGTTCTCTGTCGTTCAGGTAGCGTTGAATTCGGCGTTGCATATCGTTGAAGGCTTTCGCTGTGTTGCGTACCTCCACGCTGCCTACTTCTTCCATAGGCTTCCAGTCACCCTGACCAAACCGTTCAGCCGCTCTGGCTAACGTAGCGAGAGGGCGAGTCACGCGCCGCAGGATAATAATGCTCAGCAATAATACGGTAATGACCGACATGGCCATAGAAAATAGTCGATCGGCGCTGAGTGCCGAGGCACCGTCTAAAAAGTAAGGATCTGGCATCAGGCTCGCAAGATATAGCCAGTCTTTATCGTTGATGGGAATTTGAATCACTATGATGGGTGGGGTAAGTGGCTTCACCAATAAACTGTGATGACCCCAGCGTTCAGGTAAATCGACCAGTCGAGTTTGATTATTAATGACGTGCAGATCACTTGGGCTTGAGAACGCAATTTTGGCGTTTGATATGCCTAACTGTCTCATTAAAGTGGCTTGTACTTCGTTTTTGACTATGTCTTTAAGCGGTGAATCCGGGATGGCATTGATGCGAATTTCTTCTTTGTTAAGCGTGACGAAAAATCGCGTTCCCCCCATGTCTTGCAGTTGGTCAATCACAATATGACGATAATTAGTCGGCAAAGACTTAAAGTAGCTTACGGTCGCGGCGATTCGAAAGGCCATGTGTTTTGATACTTCACGCACGTTTTCTTCCGTGTCTGATTCCAGCTGACGTAGCCAAATGGTGGAGCTAATAAACTGGGCGCTGGCCACACCCAATGCCATGATGATGAGAATTTGCCCTGTCAGTGACTGCGACCACCGCTTGAAGCGTGAACTCTTACTTTGCGCTATGTTGCTACTGGGCATTGCTAATGGGTTCCACGTTGGCGACTTCTACGCTCGCCGTAAGAATATACCCTTGTCCGCGCACGGTCTTGATGAGTTGTGGATGGCGAGCGTCCTCTCTCAGGCGCTGACGTAGGCGGCTTACGTGCACATCGATAAAGCGATCAAGAGGGGCGCTGTCTCGGCCACGCGTGTTTTCTGCGATGAGTTCACGTGTTAACACGGCACCTGGGTGGGTTAAAAACAGCATGAGCAAGTTGTAATCGGCGCCGGATAAGGGCTCTTTTTCCCCGTTGAACTGCAATTCTCGAGATAAGGTGTCCAAGGTGAACTGGGCAAAACGATAAAAGCGATGCGAAACGGGGGCGATTTCAACGATTTCACTGTGTTCCATACGACGTAAAATGGCTTTAATCCGCGCCAAAAGTTCGCGAGGATTAAAGGGTTTTGCTAGATAATCATCCGCTCCAATCTCAAGGCCGATAATACGATCCATTTCGTCGGAGTTGGCCGTCAACATGATGACCGGCACCTGAGATTGAGCACGCAAAGCACGGCATACGGAAAAGCCATCTTGGCCCGGCAGCATGATATCTAGGATAACTAGATCGACATCTTGATCAGCTCGAAAATTGGCGAGAAAAGCTTCGCCTGATTCGGCGGTTAATACCCTAAATTGGTGTTTTTCAAGGTAAGTTTTAAGCAGTGTGCGAATGTCATCATCATCGTCAACCACATAGAGGCATTTTGCTTTTGTCATTCTTTTGCTCAGTAAAAGTGGGTGTTTTGTTAGGATTCAACGGCGTTTACTTGTCTTTGAGTCTAGCAAGAAAGTGCCATTGAACCAATTATCCAATGCAATTGTCGCTCAGGACGTTTTAAATAAATTAAATTGATTTAATTTATTCCTACCCGCATACTTTTTAGACAGGTTTATTCTCATCCGTGATTTAAAAGAAAAGGTACACAGTAATGACAGCACAAGTAATGGCGTTCGGCGAAGCCTTGATCGATTTTCTCTCTAATGGGGCAACTCAAGCGGGAGAGCTTGAATCCTTTACTAAGTTTCCAGGTGGCGCACCGGCTAACGTGGCGGTAGCGGTGGCTCGACTAGGAGGAAACAGTCACTTTGTAGGTCAAGTGGGAGACGATGCCTTTGGCCACTTTTTAAAGACATCATTGGACAGCTATGGTGTGAACACAGGCAATATGTTGATGACAAAAGAAGCTAAGACTGCGTTAGCTTTCGTTAGCCTAGACCATACTGGCGAGCGTAGCTTTGAATTTTACCGCAGTCCTTCTGCAGACATCTTGTTTAAAGCGTCCGATTTTGATGCGGCTTGGTTCGCACAGGGTAAAGGCGTTTTTCATACTTGCTCTAATACCTTAACCGATCCAGAGATTACGAAAGCCACTTTGGCGGGTGTCAGCATGGCTCGCGCTGCCCAGTGGATTGTCAGTATCGATGTGAATTTGCGCATTAACCTGTGGCCCAACGGGGAAGTCGATGCCCAGCGAGTGATCGACTGGATGCAAAGCGGCGATGTAGTGAAAGCCAGTTTGGAAGAGTTGGCCGTATTGGCGGTGGATCCTTTTGCTTTGATTAAAGCGTCGTTAGCGGCGGGAGTGACCTTGTTTGTGTTAACGGATGGCGCGAACCCTATTCGTTTTTACACATCTGCTCATGGTGAAGGTGAGGTAATCACGCCAAAAGTCACGGTGAAGGACACCACCGCTGCCGGGGATGCGTTTGTTGGAGGGTTATTGTACAAATTAGCGGAGCAGGGCGGAGATCGCGCCTCTTTAGCAGCATTATCAGAACAACAATTAGTGGATATTGTGCGTTTTGCTGCGGCGTGTGGTGCCGATTCTGTTACTAAATTAGGGGCTTACCCTTCCTTGCCAACGCTTACTGAAGCAGAAGCGCAACTAAACCGCTTCTAAGCGACTTAAATCACGTAAATTGAGTAAGTCGACCGAGTCGGTTCGGTAAAACAGCGTTAAATTGGTTACTTTTAAAAGCGTGCTTCGGCACGTTTTTTTTGTGTTAAATGTGCAAAAAAAGATGACAAAGCATGGTCAAAAAAACACCCAAAATGAGAAGGTAACTTGTTGAAATGGTTATTCAATTTTATTTTGGTGATATTTTGATCACATATTAAAGGGAAAAAAAGGTCGCATTTACGCAGCTATCTACTAAATTTAGAGAAGCAATTAAGTCAATATTAAGGGCTGGGACCCCTTGAAGCACAGGTTTTCTTTATGAATAATCAATTTTCTTCTTAATGCTTATAGAAGACAAGATAACCTTGTTTCGACCTACGATAATAAAAACAATGGCACGCTGGGATTTCCAAGTGGGCCTGTAAGGAGCAATGATGAAAAAATCTCTATTGTCTATAGCGGTTGCCTTAACGCTGTCTGCCAACGCTGCCCACTCGGCAGACCTCATGTTTACCCCCGGAGAAGATTCTCGTTTTAATTGGAGCAGCTATGAAGCTCTAAAATCCGTTAAATTGTCCGGTGAAACCGTGTCTGTTTTCGGTCCTTGGATGGGCGACGAAAAAACCAACTTTGAGCGTGTTATTGCATACTTTGAAGAAGCCACAGGGGCAAAAGTAAATTACGCAGGCTCAGATTCTTTTGAACAGCAAGTCGTTATTGATGCGCAAGCCGGTAGTGCACCAAACGTGTCTGTTTTTCCTCAGCCGGGCTTAGCCGCAGATTTAGCGGCAAAAGGCTTTATCACTCCATTGAGCGATACGGTTAAAAAAGCGGTGGCGGAAGATTACGCAGCGGGCCAGTCTTGGGTCGATTTGGCAACGTTTAAAAACCGTGAAGGCAAAGACGACTTCTACGGTGTTTTTTACCGTGCCGACTTGAAATCTCTCGTTTGGTACTCTCCTGATAACTTTGCTGATGCTGGCTACGATGTTCCAGAGTCTATGGAGGAATTGAAAGCTCTGACCAAGCAAATTGTCGCGGATGGTGGAACACCTTGGTGTATCGGTTTAGGTTCCGGTGCCGCAACTGGCTGGCCAGCGACAGATTGGGTAGAAGATTTGTTACTTCGTACTCAACCTGCGTCTGTTTATGATGGCTGGGTGACCAACGAGATCAAATTCGATGACCCGCGAATTGTCGGTGCTATTGAAGAGTTTGGTTGGTTTGCACGCAACGACGCTTATGTAGATGGTGGTGCGGGTGCGGTGTCTTCTACTGATTTCCGCGATAGCCCAAAAGGCATGTTCCAGTCACCTCCTAAATGTTATTTGCACCGTCAAGCATCTTTCATTCCTGCGTTCTTCCCTGAAGGCACTCAGCTAGGGTTGGATGCAGACTTCTTCTACTTCCCTTCTTATGAGTCAAAAGAGTTAGGTAATCCAGTATTAGGGGCCGGTACCCTAATGAGTATTACTAATGATTCTAAAGGTGCTCGTGCTTTTATCGACTTCATTCGTTCTCCTATTGCTCACGAATTGTGGATGGCTCAAACCGGCTTTTTATCAGCGCATCTAGGAGCTAACCCTGAGCTTTATTCAAGTGATGCTGCGAAAAAACAAGGTGAGATTTTGCGCTACGCTACCACGTTCCGTTTTGACGGATCTGATTTGATGCCAGGCAAAATTGGGGCAGGTTCATTCTGGACAGGTATGGTCGACTTCACAGGCGGTAAAGACGCTAAAGAAGTCGCTGCTGATATCCAGAAAACTTGGGATGCTTTGAAGTAATGTGTTTGGGTGTCTAGGGCGTTTTACCTAGGCACCCTTTTTTTGAGTTACCTATGCAAATGGCTTTCACAGTCATTTATGCGCTAGATGTATTTTTTGGAGATTCTATGGGCCAGCTCGCTTCTGCGTTAGTGACCATGTTCTTAGGGGTATTAGGGTGTGCCGTGTATTTTTACGGTTCAAACATGCTATTGGATAAAATATTCCCGACGAAAAACCGTCCTGCACAACAAGTGGCTAGCAATTTACGGATTGCTAATCGTATCCGTCCTTGGTTGTTCTTGGGCCCCGCTGTTTTGTTGTTGACGTTTTACCTTTTTTACCCCGTACTCGACTCTATTCGACTGTCTTTCTTTGACCGTAGCGGTGAAGAGTTCGTTGGTTTGTCTAACTATGTATGGCTTTTTGGTAGTGATGAATTTTTTGAATCGTTCCGCAACAATATGCTGTGGCTTGTTTTCGTACCAACGGCTGCGACCTTTTTAGGACTGGTTATTGCGACCATGACCGATCGAATTTGGTGGGGCAATATTGCAAAAAGTTTGATTTTCATGCCAATGGCCATTTCTTTCATTGGTGCATCGGTTATATGGAAGTTCATCTATGACTTCCGCAGTGGTGACACGCAAATTGGCCTTTTAAACGCGGTCGTGGTGTTTTTTGGTGGAGAGCCACAGAACTGGATTACGATTCCTTTTTGGAATAATTTCTTTTTGATGATCATTTTAGTGTGGATTCAAACTGGGTTTGCCATGGTGATTCTGTCTGCTGCGTTACGCGGTATACCAGATGAGACCATTGAGGCAGCGGTATTGGATGGCGCGAACGGTTTGCAAATTTTCTTTAAAATTATGGTACCTCAGATTTGGGGAACGATCGCCGTCGTATGGACGACCATTACCATCCTAGTATTAAAAGTATTTGACATTGTATTGGCCATGACCAACGGCCAATGGAACACTCAGGTATTGGCGAACCAGATGTTTGACTGGATGTTCCGTGGTGGCGGTGACTTTGGTCGTGGTGCTGTAGTGGCGATTGTTATCATGGTATTGGTTATCCCAATTATGATTTGGAATATTAAGCGTGCAAACGCAGAAATGGAGGGCCGTTAATCATGATTACATCTTCTAAACGGTCACTGTTAACCTATCTAGTTCATGCGACTGTGTTGTTTTTAGTGGTTATCTGGACGATACCGACGGCAGGTCTATTTATTTCGTCTATCCGTGATAAGGATCAATTGTCTGTGTCTGGCTGGTGGACAGCGTTATCCACTTCTGAACAGCAACTCGTGACTCGAGCCAATGACCCTAGTAAGCAGATACAAGTGGGCGATAAATTCGTTATTCAGGGAAATCTTTTTGAAGGCGCTCCTGGTGCGGTTACTTTTTTCGGCTTTAGTTCGTTAGAGCCCGCGGCCTTTACCGCAGGGTCGGTAGCGGCACTAAGAAATGATCAGACTCTGCAAGTCATGGAAAATGGCGATTACGAGTTTTCTTCTCCGACAGAGTGGAAAGGGTCACGTGGTCAGCGTATTTTTTATTCAGCAGAGGTTCCGCCTCGTTTTACCTTAGACAACTATCGTGAAGTTTTGGGTACGGAAGGTTTGGGCAAGTCGTTTTTGAACTCTTTGACGGTAACGATTCCTGCCACCATCATCCCTATCTTGGTGGCCGCTTTTGCCGCTTATGCCTTGGCTTGGATGCGCTTCCCTGGTCGTGCTTTGCTGGTGGCAGCGGTGGTAGGTTTGCTGGTAGTACCGCTACAAATGTCATTGATTCCGTTATTGAAAAGTTACAATTTAATTGGTGATTTTTTTGGTGTAGGTTCTAAAACATACGTAGGTATCTGGTTGGCTCATACTGGCTTTGGTTTGCCGCTGGCCATCTATCTGCTGCGTAACTACATTGCCGGTTTGCCAAGAGAAATTATTGAATCAGCTCGGGTCGATGGTGCGTCCGACTTTGATATTTTCCGCAAAATTGTTTTGCCACTGTCGTTTCCAGCGCTTGCATCGTTCGCTATTTTCCAATTTCTTTGGGTATGGAACGATTTGTTGATTGCCATGGTATTTCTTGGAAATAACGCTGATCAGTTGGTGTTGACAGGTCAGCTACGTGAACTACTGGGTTCTCGTGGTGGTAACTGGGAAATTCTGACCGCGTCAGCTTTTATTACCATTATTGTACCTTTGTGTGTCTTCTTTAGCCTGCAGCGTTTTCTTGTGCGCGGTTTGTTGGCAGGCTCTGTAAAATAACATCACCTAAGCGAGTGGGTTGAGCTTGGCTCCTCACTCAAGGTAACTTTTTAGATTGAGGCAATTAAATCATGGCAGATGTTAAGTTAACCCATGTTAAGAAAATCTACTCGAACAAAGTAGAAGTATTAAAAGACATAAACCTAGATATTAAAAAAGGCGAGTTTATTGTCTTTGTTGGGCCGTCTGGTTGTGGCAAATCGACTTTATTGCGCATGATATCTGGCTTGGAAGATATTTCAGCAGGCACCTTGGAAATTGATGGGCATGTTGTGAACGATATTCCACCTGCATTGCGTGGTATCGCTATGGTGTTTCAAAGCTACGCTTTGTACCCACACATGACGGTTTATG
The DNA here is from genome assembly GCF_003721245.1 of Marinomonas hwangdonensis. GTDB lineage: Bacteria > Pseudomonadota > Gammaproteobacteria > Pseudomonadales > Marinomonadaceae > Marinomonas > Marinomonas hwangdonensis. Next base: position 491,917 of record NZ_RIZG01000003.1, read on the forward strand.
ACAACATGGCATTCAGTTTACAGATTGCCAAAGAAAGTAAAGAAGACATCGACAAGCAAGTGCGTAAAGCGGCGGACATGCTGCAATTAACACCGTATTTAGATCGTTTGCCAAAAGCCTTGTCAGGTGGCCAGCGTCAGCGTGTTGCGATTGGTCGTGCGATCGTTCGACGCCCTAAAGTGTTTCTGTTTGATGAGCCTTTGTCTAACTTGGATGCGGCGTTGCGTGTGGCGACACGGATGGAGATTGCTAACCTTAAAGACAGCATGCCCGATTCAACCATGATTTACGTTACCCACGATCAGGTTGAAGCAATGACTCTTGCGGACCGTATTGTTCTTTTATCTGCGGGTCATATTGAGCAAGTTGGCTCACCACTGGACTTGTACGAGCATCCAGATAACGTGTTTGTGGCGAAATTTATCGGTTCGCCTGCGATGAATATTGTACCGTGTCAGATTGATCAAGCGGGTGATAATACTCGAGTCGCTTTGTCTTCAACAGTGACAGTGGAAACGCCTATTCGTACCGAGGAGAGTCAGCAGTCAAAATCCGCGTTCTTTGGTATTCGACCTGAAGATATGATCGTTGTAGATTCTCAGGATAAAGCCTTTTTATCCGGTGAAGTCGCTTTTGTGGAAGCGTTAGGTGAGGCGACCTTGTTGTATGTTCAAGTGCCTGGTTGCGACGACATGGTGATTGCTAAACAGATTGGTACCCTAAATACAAAACGTGGGGATACTGTTCATTTGTCTGCAACGCCAGAGAAAATGCATTTATTTGATGAAAATGAGCAATCTTATACGCGTAAAGCGTAATATTGATCGATTACTAAGATAAGGCAACACCTTGGTGTTGCCTTGTGTTTTATTTGTTTTGGAGAGTCTTGATGACAACCAATCTGAATTGGTGGAAAGGTGGGATTATTTATCAAATTTACCCACGCAGTTTTATGGATGCGAGTGGTGATGGTGTCGGTGACTTAGCCGGTATTACCAGCAAGCTCGACTATGTAGCCTCGTTGGGTGTGGATGGTATTTGGCTTTCGCCTATTTTTATGTCACCCATGAAAGACTTTGGTTATGACGTGTCTGATTACCGTGACATTGATCCTATGTTTGGTTCTTTAGAGGATTTTAAAGCATTGGTGGCTCGGTCTCATGAGTTGGGCTTGAAAGTGATGATTGACCAGGTCATCAGTCATTCTGCGGATGTGCATCCTTGGTTTGAAGAAAGCCGCCAAGATAAGACCAATCCCAAAGCGGATTGGTATGTATGGGCTGATCCTAAGCCAGATGGTTCTCCGCCGAATAATTGGTTGTCCATTTTTGGTGGTAGCGCATGGAAATGGGACAGTCGTCGTTTGCAGTATTATCTGCACAACTTCCTAGAGTCTCAGCCGGATTTCAATTTCCATAACCCAGAAGTTCGCCAGGCACATTTAGACAACATGCGCTTCTGGCTGGATTTGGGTGTCGATGGTTTCCGTTTGGATACAGTGAACTTCTACTTCCACAGTGAAGGCTTAGAAGACAATCCGCCTGTACCTGCTGGTGAACCTAAGACCATGGGAGCGCCCCACGATAACCCTTATACTTACCAACGTCATGTTTATGATTTGAGTCGTCCTGAGAACTTAGATTTTTTAAAAGACATGCGTGCCATGATGGATGAATATCCAGGCACAACGGCGGTGGGTGAAATTGGCGATGACTTCCCATTAAAACGTATGGCGGAATACACCTCAGGTGGCGATAAGTTGCACATGGCGTATACGTTTGATTTTCTAAACACGCCTCACTCACCAGATTACATCCGTGATGTGCTAAAAAATATGCAAGAAATTGTGGGTGATGGTTGGCCATGTTGGGCGCTGTCAAATCATGATGTGGTTCGTTCACGTACACGTTGGGGCGCTGAAGAAGACGCCGAAGCCTACCCATTGATTGCTTTAGCCTTGATTTTATCGCTGCGTGGCAGTGTTTGCCTATATCAAGGTGAAGAGCTAGGTTTGCCTGAAGCTGAAGTGCCGTTTGAGCGCATTCAAGACCCCTATGGCATTCCTTTATGGCCTGTCTTCAAGGGCCGTGATGGTTGCCGTACGCCCATGGTGTGGGATGATTCTGCCTTAGGTGGTTTCTCAACAGTGGAGCCTTGGTTACCGGTTGATGCGAAACATTTGCCGTTGAGTGTTGCGGTTCAAGAAGCTAACCCAGACGCGTTATTGCATAAAGTGCGTCAGTTGATTCATTGGCGTCAAAAGCAGCCTGCTCTAGTAAATGGCGAGCTATCACAATGCGATCTGGGCAATGGGCAACTAATTGGCTTGGTGCGTGAATACCAAGGTGAGCGTGTATTGGTGGTGATCAATATGACGAACACGTCACAATCCGCCACGCTGAACGGTACGGTATCTGTGCTTGATGGTCATGGATTTACCTCAACCCTAGAAGGTAAGACACTGACGTTACCTGCGTATCAAGCGTTCTACGCGACCTTGTCTTAACGCGCGAGCGTATTAGGTCGTGGCGTAAAGTACGAATTGAGCCTTAGATAAGCCGGTTTGCGTTCTGCGTAAATCGGCTTGTTTTTCTCTGCTTTATTTGAGTAATAAGTAGGTTGGTATGACAAAAAACATAAAAAAACTGACTTTAAAAGACGTCGCAGAGCGCTTAGGTGTTTCCACTGCCACCATTTCTAATGCGTTTAACCGCCCCGATCAGTTATCGGCCAGTTTGCGTGAAAACATTCTCAGTGAATGTGAAAAGATGGGCTATTTTGGCCCTAACGCCGCCGCTCGTAGCTTACGTACGGGTCGAACGGGCATCGTAGGTATCGTATTATCCGATGATTTGAGCTACAGCCTAACAGACCCCGTTGCCAATCAGTTTTTAAAAGGCATGGCGGAAGTATTTGAAGTGAACGAATACAACATGTTGTTGCTGTCCTCTGATCAAGTTGAACAAGATGCCCAGAGTCGCATGCAGTCTTCTATGGTCGACGGTTTTATTGTTTATGGTCATAAGCCACAACAATGCATTAACGCTCCTTGGCTGATGCCAAATAAAAACATCATTACGGTAGACAGTTTTATACCGGGAACCACCTCAGTTAACGTAGAAAATCACAGTGGCGCCTATCGAGTGGCTTGTCATGCTTTGCAACATAAGCCGGAGGCTGTTGCTATTTTAGGCTTAAGTTTATTGGCGACCGATCGAGTGTGCCGGATACGCGAAGATGAACTATTTGACCGTGCTGCGTCGATTTCTATTCAACGCTTGTATGGTTATTTTCAAGCACTTGAAGAGCACAATGTCGCCATTACGTCTGAATACATTTGGAATATTCCTGAAAACAACCATAAGCAAGCTTATCAAGCGGCCCGTGAAGCACTGAGCATGTCAAATCGACCGACGCTCTTGTTGTGCATGAGTGATTGTATTGCGATTGCCGCAGTGCAAGCGGCCTTACATATGGGGCTGAGAGTGCCAGAAGATCTGCATGTGGTGGGGTTTGATGGTATTGCAGAGAGTGCGAATTTCCACCCTTCCATTACCACGATTCATCAGCAAACCGTGGAGAAAGGGCGTATTGCCGCAGAAGTCTTTTTAGGACTTCGGGAAGCCAAAGATGTCATTTTAGACACGGACCTTATTATCCGTGAAAGCTGTCCTTCTATCGTAGAAATCAATTAGACAGCGGTTTATTTAGAACGCCTTTGATTGAGCCACTATACCCAGTATGCAGAAATATTCGCGTCTGGGTCCATATGATAAGCAATTTGCGCTTGCAGTAGCTCGGCTGAAGACAACGCGTCAGTCAGTGCGTGGTGCGCCTTATAACGGGGCAGTCCATATCGTTGACGACACGCGTCTAAACGTAGCGAAAGCGGTCTTCCAAAGCGCTTCCACCAGGGTTTAAAGGTCACTTGACGTTCAATATCCATGGTATCCAGCACAGGGAAATACAGCGGAAAGCCATAAATTTTTAATGCGGCTTCTAAGAGAAACTGGCGCTCTATAGAAACGCAATGCACGACGACAACCTGTCCCGCTAATGCGCCTAATATGTCATCTAATATGGCATGTAAGCGCGGTGCCTGAGCCAATTCTGTGTGTGTGATTTCATGGATAGTGACCGATTCTGCGTTGAGTGAGCAGACAGGTTTAGCGATCCAATATTTGGCGCCATTGCAGCGAATGGTTTTGTGGTTCAAAGGGATTAACCCCAGGCTGATGATTTCATCTTTGCTCGGATCGAGACCTGTGGTCTCTAAGTCAAGAGAGAGCAGTGGGGTGTCTTTCAACGGGGTGTCAGGACTGATGATGCCCGCTTCGTAATAGCGCTTCAACGGCCCTTCAGGAGCGTCTAATGCCCACTGTGCAAACATCGCCTGCCAATCTTGCACTTCGTTTTGTTTGTTTTTGGACAATGGCATCAGCTGCGTTTCCCTGCGTAGCGAAATTTAATAAACTCCTGCTGACGTGATACTATATCAAAAGCATCTCTCAGATGGCGCTTTTCAAAAGAAGACAAATTCTCAGGATTTACGTGGTTGTTCGGCTCTTTGCCGGCTTCGATTTGTTCTTTTTGGTTTTTAATTCGCACCATGCCAATCATTTCAAGCGCTAGGGCAAGATCTTTTGCTCGCCCGTCGGGCAATAATCCCGCCGCTTCGATGTCTTCAATCCGCTCCAAGGTATTTAGACTGTTACTGCCGCAGGCGAGTGCGTGGACACGAACAATGTCAATAATAGGGGCTATGCCTCTTTCTTTTAAATTAAAAGTGCGCGATTGTTTGCCTTCACCATCTAGAACAAACTGGCGGAAAAAGCCCAGTGGCGGTTTCCGCTGGTTGGCGTTGCGCGCCATAAAGGTTAAGAAGCCAGAGTGTTGCTTGGCTTCACGGCGAATATGTTGATTCAGCTGCGCGGCCAGGGTTTTGTCGCCATAGACGCCGCGTAGATCAAAGAAAATAGACAAGCGCAGCAAAGCGTCGGCTTTGGGCTTCTGAATCCACCCGCTGAAGTTTTCTTTCCAAACTCGTAGCGGCTGACGCCACTGGGTGTTTGACGCCATTATGTCCCCAGGACACAGCTCGTAGCCACACAGATCAAGGTTCTTACAGACCCAATTGCTCAACAGTTTGAAATACTCTCCGTGCTGTTCTTCATTGTATTTATTGCTCAAGATAATGGCATTGTCTTGGTCTGTCTTAATGGTTTGCTCTTCTCTGGCTTGGGAACCTAAAGCGATAAAACAATAAGGCACTGGCGGTGGGCCGAACTTCTCTTCAGCCAGTTGCAAGAGTCGCTTCACAAAAGCGGTGCCAATATGGGACATGGCGTTGCCAATCATTTGCGTATTGGCATCGGCGACAACTAGCTGCGTAAAAGTATGTGTCATTTTACGACTGATCGCCTGCAACCCTTCGATGTCGCTTTGTTTGTAAATATCACTGATGAGATAAATACTGCCGTGGCTTTCCTTTTGTATCAGATCACCCGAGCTTACGACGCCAATGGGCCGTCCATTTTTCACAATGGGAATATGGTGAACATTACGCTCCATCATTTTCAATACGGCTTCAGAGGCATAGTCACCGCTGTCCATTATTACTGGATTTCGTGTCATGATGTCTGAGACAGGTGTATCGTAATCAAGACCTTCAGCAACGGCGCGGGTACGTAAGTCTCGGTCTGTTACTATGCCAATCAGTTCTTCCTGATCCGTAATTAACAAACTAGACACTTTGTGCTCAGACATGACTTGTGCGGCGTTACGAATGCTGGCGCTGATGTCTGCACTGATGGGTGGTCGCCTTAATAAACTGATAACCGGACAGGTCATGAGAGACACATCGGAACTTTGCGCATCCATCGCTGTGCGCAGGCGCACTTCCCGCGTAAGCTCGAAAAAGTCCGAGAAGTTATCATTCTCTTCGTACAGTTTTAGAAACCAGCGAGCGGGGATGCAATATAAAAGACTGTCTTCTATAGTGCGCATGGATTGTGATGACTTGCCACCACGTAACAGAGAAAAGTAGCCAAACAGTTCTCCTTCATTCATGCGTCGAATTAACTTTCCTTCTTTGCTCAGCACTTCAACGGCGCCGCTACGGATAAAGAAAAGGGTGTTATTAAGTGCACTGGGTGCAATAACCCACTCTTCGGATCGAGCGTATCGCACTTCAATATCTCGGACCATATCGTTCAGCTGCGGATCGTCTGCAATTTCATAAAAGGGCGAGTGCTGGCAAAGTGCTTCAAGTATTTCGGTTAATTCGACATCCATTGTATTTGTCCTGTTTGTCGTCTCGGTTATTGGAGTAGCGGCGTGAAGAGAGTAATAATTCCGATGATAAGAAAAAGTAAACAGGCTAATTTTCGCGTTAAGTCTGCGTTAATTTTGCCCATTAGCCAGTTGCCCGCAAATACGACAGGCACATTAGCCAACATCATGCCTACGGTTGAGCCAATTAATACCATCCATACACTACCATAATGAGCGCCGAGCAATATGGTGGCCACTTGCGTTTTATCGCCAATTTCAGCCAAAAAGAAGAGGACGAAAGTCGCACCAAAGGCACCATATTTGAGCATTTTATTGTCTTCGCTATCGTCCTTATCTGGAATGAGCAACCACAATCCGACGGCAATAAAGCTGATGCCTACAACCCAACTTAGTGCGCCATCTGGAAGCCAGTTGGCCACTTCGACTCCCAGCCACGCTGAGAGTGCATGATTGAGTAAAGTGGCAATAAGAATACCAAATACAATAGCTGTTTTAGAGTTAAAGCGAGTAGCAAGAAACAACGCAAGAAGTTGAGTTTTGTCACCCATTTCAGCTAGAGCAACGGTTAGAGTAGAAGTGAATAACGCTTCCATATGAAAAGTCCTAGGTGGGCAGTTAAACAAAAGACAATAAACCTGTGCCCACCTGAGCCAAGTTATTGTCTTAAGTCTCATCAATCCTGCTGACTTACGTCAGATTAGGACTTCTTTGCCACGAGCGTGAGGCCCGATTATGTTGACTAAGAATCTTCACGTTTCTCAAGGCATAGAGTGCCAAAGTGTTTAACGCAAAGAAGATTACTCCCCTAAGAGGACCGCGATGTTAAAAGATTAACCCTAAAAAAGCAATGCCGATGACCTAGATCATCGGCATTACAGACAGAACAACAGTGCTTTATTGACGCTTACTTATACAAATGCATGTCACTGTGTAAACCTTTCCACAGGCTCACACACATAATGAGCATTAGTAGAGTGAAAGGCAGACCAATAGTGATCGCTGCGGCTTGAATAGCTCCTAATGCTTCAGAGCCACCGCCAATTAGCAGTGCAATGGCAATGATGCCTTCCAGAATTGCCCAGAATACTCGCTGAATCATAGGTGCATCTGTTTTACCGCCTGCTGTGATACCGTCAATAACCAAAGAACCCGAGTCAGATGAGGTAACGAAAAAGATCAACACCAATACAATACCGACAAATGAAGTGATTCCGGTTAACGGTAGCTGAGCAAACATCTGGAACATAGCCAAAGACGAATCAGAAATGCCATTTGCCAGTTCGCCAACGCCCATTTCTACTTGCTCAAGCGCGGAACCACCAAAAATAGCCATCCACACAAGGGACACAGCGGTAGGTACTAACAAGACCGCAATGATGAACTCACGTACCGTACGACCACGAGAGACACGTGCGATAAACATACCGACAAAAGGTGACCAAGAAATCCACCAAGCCCAATAAAACACAGTCCAGCCATGGTAAAAGGTTTCGTCCTCACGCCCGATCCAGTTACTTAATGGAATAATGTTCTCAACGTAGCTGAGAAAGTAAGAACCCACTGCCATAAAAATAGCGCCAGTGTGACCGACGATAACGATAAAAATCGCCAAACCGGCGGCAATAATCATGTTGATACTAGAAAGCAGCTTAACCCCACCCTCTAAGCCACGAGCAACAGAAATAATCGCTACAGCGGTTACGCCGACAATGACCAGAATTTGCGTGGTGAGCGTATTCGGAATGTCGAATAGAAAATGTAACCCCCCAGCGGCTTGCAACGCACCAAACCCGAGTGAGGTAGCGAGACCAAAAATAGTCGCAATGACGGCAATAACATCAATAACATGACCAATCACTCCCCATACTTTCTCACCAAATAGTGGGTAAAAAGCAGAACGTATGGTCAGCGGTAATCCTTTGTTATACGCAAAGAAAGCTAAAGACAGACCGACTACCGCGTAGATTGCCCAAGGGTGAAGGCCCCAATGGAACATGGTTGCGCCCATGGCAAGATCTTTTGCTTCGGGCGTATTTTTCACCGCATCGAGGGGCGTTCCGTACCAACCTGTGTAATAAGCAACAGGCTCTGCCACACTCCAGAACATTAGACCGATACCCATACCAGCTGCAAACAGCATGGAAAACCAAGATATGGTCGAATGCTCTGCTTTTGCTTCTGTACCACCCAGTCGGATTTTACCTAATGGTAAAGCAATCAAAACCAAACAGAAAAGCACAAAAATGTTGCCTGCTACCATGAAAAACCAATCGAAATTGTTAATCGACCAATTTTTTGCACCGGATAGTACAGAGCTTGCATCAGCAGGAAATAATATACTGCCAATAATAAAAGCAAAGATTAACACCGCGCTGGTACTGAATACCGGGTTTAGCACATCTAGACCAAGAAACTGTATGTTGTCTTGTCCTACTTTGTACGAGGTGTTGTACTCTGCCCGACCTTTGTCTGGGACCTTATTACTCATAAACATTCTCCCGAATTAGTAATATTCTTTTCATATTCCAAGTGTTTTTTATCTGTATTCACGGTAGATCTTTAGTCGATGAAGGCTGTAGTGAGTTTTTTTGCACAATCTCACCACCGTACCTTAAAAGAACGGAGATTTTCGTATTGTTCCTAACACGACATCTTATGTTCTTTTTTGCTGTATCTGCTTAATGGTTCGCAGCACATGTTTATCGTCAAATCTTCATCGTCAGCGATTTTCAATCATGATAAAACTAAAAAAGGCCATCGAAGGACGGCCTTTTTTAGTTCAAACACCCAATAATGGTACATCAATTTGATTAGATGTCAAATTATCGTCAATAAAACGCCAGTAAAAATAGACATTTAGGGAAGAAAGAGTTCGAGCAATTCATTGAGAAACAGTTTGCCCTTTTCGGTGGTTTTAACGCGTTGATTTTGCCATTCGGTCTTATCCAATAGATCTTGCCGTAACGCCTTTTCGCAGGCTTTTATCAAGGAATTTGGGACTCTTTGATAGGTAAATCCTTCATAATCCTTTAAATCAAAGGTTTCAAATAAGCGCAGGCGGTTCATCATAAACTCCAGTGGCAGGTCTTCTTGCAGTATGGCGTCTTTGATGATTAAGGCCTCTGGCAGTGTGTTGAGGTAGTGATTTGGGTGTCTAGTCTTTCGTGTACGAAATATTTCACCATTAACTAATGTGATCTTGCCATGGGCACCAGCACCGATTCCTATGTAATCGCCGAAACGCCAATAATTAAGGTTGTGTGCCGCGCGACAGTTCTCTTTTGAATTAGCCGAAACTTCGTACTGAGCATAACCCTGTTTGGTTAACAGCTCTTGTCCTGCGTCTTGAATTCCCCATAAGGTGTTGTCTTCAGGTAGCGTTGGTGGACGACGATAAAACTCAGTGTTTGGCTCGATAGTGAGTTGGTACCAAGACAAGTGTTCAGGGTTCAGTTCGATGGCAAGGGACAAGTCTTCTAACGCCATGTCTAGGCTTTGATCTGGTAAGCCATGCATCAAATCGAGGTTGATATTCTCGAAGCCAGCGGCTCTAGACTTATCCACAGCGTGTATCGCTTCTTCGCGGTTGTGGATTCTTCCTAGGGTTTTCAACAGGTTTGGCTGGAAACTTTGGATGCCGATAGACAAACGATTAATGCCAGCCTGACGAAAGTGGCGAAACTTTTCTTGTTCAAACGTTCCTGGATTGGCTTCCATGGTGATTTCGGCGTTGTCTGCCCAAACCAACTTTTCTCGCAACGCATCCATTAAACGATAATAGAAGTCTTCACTCATCAAGCTTGGCGTACCGCCGCCAATAAAAGCGGTTTGGATTTCTCGTCCAGCAACATAAGGTAAATCGGCGTCTAAATCCGCCAAAAGCTGCGCCAAATACGCATCTTCTGGCAGTTTGCCATTGGCTTCAAAACGGTCTGCTTGATGGGAATTGAAGTCGCAATAAGGACATTTACGCACACACCAAGGTAAGTGAATGTACAAACTTAGTGGCGGTAATTGACGACTCAAAATGGGTTACCTGGCTGAGAAGGGGATTGTTGGAACGCAGCAAGCAGCTGTTTTAAGGCTTTCCCTCTGTGGCTGATTTGATTCTTTATTTCTTTTGGTAGGCTAGCCGCACTGCACGCGCATTCCGGTACATAAAATATTGGATCATAACCAAAACCTTCTTGGCCTTCTGTGGAGGTCAAAATACGGCCTTCCCATACGCCATGAAACACTTGTGGTGTTGGATCGTCTTTATGGCGCATATAGGCTAATACACAATGGAAGCGAGCAGTACGTTCTAGTTCATGTACGCCGTCTAGTTTTTCCAATAATAGCTTGTTATTCGCTTCATTATTACCGTGATCTCCGGCAAAACGAGCAGAGTAAATACCTGGTGCACCGTCAAGATAATCCACTTCAATACCAGAATCATCGGCCAATGCAGGCAAGCCAGTGTGAGCACAAGCGTTACGTGCTTTTAAAATGGCGTTTTCAATAAAGCTCAAGCCCGTTTCTTCCGCTTCTTCGACGTTAAACTCGCTTTGCGGTTTGACATCAATGCCCATGTCACCGAGTAACGCATTGAATTCTTTGATTTTTCCAGCATTGTTGCTGGCGAGTACGATGGTCTTGCTCATTGGTTTTTCCTTCATGTTCTAAAACAAAGGCGGCTGATGCGCCGCCTTGTTGGTCATTCTATTTATGCAACTGACCGAGACTCAACGGCTGATGTGGAAAATAGCCGTTTCACTGAACAAGTTCGGCATAGAGCGAATCCACCAATGATCTTTTAATTGGCCGTCTACGGCAGCCCAACGCAGGATTTTGATGTTTTTTTCACGACATAAACGTTCAAAGTCTTGAAAGGTGAAAAAGTGAATGTTGGGTGTATCGTACCAATTGTATGGTAAGAAATCAGATACTGGCATTCTACCTTTTAACGCCAAATGCAAACGGCTGCGCCAGTGTCCGAAGTTCGGAAAAGTGATAATGCATTCTTTGCCGATGCGCAGCATTTCGTCGATCAATAAGTCGGGGCGACGGAATTGTTGTAAGGCATGAGTCATCAAGACTAAGTCAAAGCTTTGGTCATCAAAGTTCTGTAAGCCTTCGTCGATGTTTTGCTCTAAGACTGGAATGCCTTTTTCGATACAGGTGTTTAAGTCGTCATGGCCTATTTCCAAACCATAGCCGTTTACCTGTTTATTTTTAATCAGATGGTGGAGCAATTCGCCGGGACCACAAGCCAAGTCCAGCACTCGAATATTGGGCTGAACCCATTCATCGATGATTTCTAAATCAGAGCGCATTATTTGACCTCCGTGGTTAAGCGATTGGCAACCCGGGTTAAAAACGTGTTTAACACAGACATATAGCGTGGAATCGGGAACAAAAAGGCATCGTGACCTTCGGCGGCTTCGATTTTTGCATACGAGACCTGCTTGCCTGCTTTGACCAGAGCATTGACGATTTCCTCACTGCGCTCAGGGGAGAACCGCCAGTCGGTGGTGAAGGAAACCAGAAGGAATTCGCATTGCGCGCGACTCAACACAGCAGAAAGGTCGCCACCGGTTTGTGAGGCTGGATCAAAATAATCCAACGCTTTGGTCATCAACATGTAAGTGTTGGCATCAAAGCGTTTGGTGAAGGCTTCGCCTTGATAGCGCAGGTAGCTTTCTACTTCAAACTCAATACCGTAATTGTACTGATAGCTATCGTGACGCATTTGACGACCAAATTTGGCGCCCATGGCATCGTCTGATAAATAGGTAATGTGACCTAACATGCGCGCCAAACCAAGGCCGTTGGTTGGAACGGAATTATTTTCTATATAATTTCCGTCAAAAAAGTCAGGATCACGACGAATGGATTGACGTGCGACTTCGTTAAAGGCGATGTTCTGTGTCGACAGTTTGGGTGCAGAAGCGACGATCACCGCGGATTTTAAGCGGCTTGGAAAACGAACACTCCATTCTAGTACCTGCATGCCACCAAGGCTGCCACCTACGATCGCGGCAAAGGTTTGAATGCCGAGTAAATCGGCTAAACGTGCCTGACTTTCTACCCAGTCTTCTACGGTCACAATGGGAAAGCTAGCTTCCCAACGCTGTCCTGTAGCGGGGTTGATGCTGGTGGGGCCGGTTGAACCACAGCAACCACCTAGGTTATTGAGCGCGACAACATAAAACTGATTAGTATCGATGGCTTTACCAGGTCCAATCGCAGTATCCCACCAACCCGGTTTGGTGTCTGTCATGGCGTGGTAACCTGCCGCGTGATGGTCGCCGCTGAGTGCATGACAAATTAGGATAGCATTTGAGGCCTCTTTATTAAGGGTGCCGTAGGTCTCATAAATCAGTTGATAGGATGACAAGGTTTGTCCGCAGGACAGTGCCAACGGTGTGTCGAATTGCGCAATCTGTGGCGTAACAATGCCCACAGAGTCGGCTGGGATGACGTCCGGCATAGATTCGTTTTTATCCTAAAGTAAAGCCCTAAAAGAAAGTGCTTGAGTTCCCGTGAAGTGGTTTGGGAAGATTCATGGCTAAATGATGTCATACAGTCTAGCGTTTGCGTCTAGTGTCATCAAGAGCTGACAAGAGAAAACGCCCTCCGGCGAATGGTTGCGCCTGAGGGCATGAGTGTATATCTCACTCTATCGTTTTTTTCCTATGTGTTATGGCAGGGTAAATACTTTGGTTTTGCCCGCAAGTTGTGTGGAAAGCCGCTGGATTTGTTTCGTTTTATCGGCCAAAACGTCAATAGAGCCAGTGTCTTGGTTTAATTGTTGGGCAATTTGTTCCATCTCCTTGCTCATTTGCAAAGCGGTACTCGCGACGTCTTGAATGGCAACGGCCATCGAATCGGTAGAATGGGAACCTGTCATGGCATTGTGTTCTATATCCCGCATGGCTTCTTCTGCTTTGCTGCCATTATCGCCAATTATTTTGAGATTATCCTGACCGCTTTCCATGGTGCTAATGGCTGTTTGAGTCGACTGCTGAATGGTGTTGACTATGTCTGTGATTTTAGAGGTAGCGTCGACAGTTTTTTCTGCTAATGCGCGGACTTCGTCAGCGACAACGGAAAAGCCACGTCCGGCTTCACCGGCGCGCGCTGCCTCAATAGCGGCGTTTAAAGCCAGTAAATTGGTTTGACTGGCAAGGTCATTGATCATGGCTATGACGTTGTCGATATTTTTGGACAGGCGGCCAAGCTCGTTGAGTTGATGACTGGTTGTCTTCACAATAGTAACAGTGTCACTGATGCTACTGAGCACGTTTTTAATAGTGTCGGCCCCTGATTTGGCGGATTGATAAGTATCGCTTGATTGTGACCTAAGTGTGTTGGTGGTGTTTGACAGTTCGGTAAGACGACTAGAAATCTCGTCTGTGGCGGTCGCCAAAGAGTGAGTGCGTTGATTGACTAAGTGATTGCTACTGGCGATGCTGCCAATTGTATTGTTCAAATCTGTTGACATTGCGCTGACATGGTCGGTGGTGGAGACCACGTCTTTTAGTACGTCGCCTAAGCCTGTTGTCATCTGATTCAATGACTCGCTTAGCTGATCAAATTCGTCATGGCGCCTTGTATTGACAGGAGCTTTTGAAGACATGTCTCCCTGTTTGACCTTGTTTAAGTCAGTAATGATTCCTTGAAGTGTCAGATTGACATTGCGGCCGATGGCAAACATTAATAGGGAGGCAAAAACAATGATAGAGATACTGACAGCGAGCAAAGTGGCACTGGCTCGATTGGAACTGTTCTCAGCGGCTTTTTCAGCTTCTGCGAGTTGCGTTTCAATGAGTTGGTGTGCCTGGTATTGGCTGTCATTGAACTGATTTTTTTGAGCGATAAAAGTTTTTTCTGCTTGATCTAACGAGATGAACGCTGAGCCGTATTGCACTATGGCATCGCGATACGCATAGGCCTTTACTCCATGAGTGTCTTGAAAACCAAAATTTACAACGCGTTTATCAAAACTTTCGAAGCTAGTTGTAAACTCTGCTAAGTTGCTCTCTGTGGGGTCGGATAAATAACCTGCTTCGGCTTTTCGTACGTTGGTGAATTCGCGTTTTAAAAGAGTGAGTTTATTTATATCGGCGCTTATTTCACTGCCCATTTGATCTACGCTGCCACGCAATCCAGAAGAAGAATCAAAACCAATAATGTAGCGCTGCTCGACCAATGACAGGAGTGCTTGGCTGTATTCGTTTATTTCAATCAAACTGTTCTGTAAGGTTTGCTTTAGGTCTTGGCTGACTGCCCTTGTAATGTTGAGTTTTATAATGTCATTGTTTTCTTTGATCTTTTCTTTAGAGGAATCTAAATATTGTTCGTAGTCTTGTACGTTAAGAGAGCGACTATTATCAGCCATTTCGAGCATGTTAATAACTAAAGCATCGTTTGATGCTTGGATTTTAGACAAGGTACGCAAGTCGTTACTGGCATTTTTTTGTGACGACAACCCTTCCATTGCCACGAAAGTGACTATAATAAACCCTAGCACTGCAGTGATGAGCAGCAGCATTAATTTCAATTTAAAAGGTATATTGGTAAGCATAAATTATCCCATGTAGGTGAAGGGGGCGCCTGTCTGTTGAGCGAATTGCGGTTGAGATAGGGGGTAACTGCAAATATCGTGCTCAAAACACAAAGCGACATAAGCTAATCCTAGTATGTGTTCTGTCATTGCGCTATAGGTGAGATGGAAAATATCTTCTAAGCTTGTATATCAGCCTGCTTAGGCTAGTCATAACCTAAACAAAGTCACTTTCTGGTGCGGCGGTGTGACGAGGAAAATGACTCTGCTTCATTTTGGAGCGCCACCGTGCACATTGACGGTGGCGCTGTTGTTGCTTTGCTCATGTTTAAGGGGCTATCTCAAACAAACGATAGACGAGTTGTCCTGCAACTTTTTCTTTAGCGAGCGTCCAGTGTGGCGGCAGCGCAGGTAAGGCGGCTTCTTTTTCCATTTCGATATAAACAAGTGCACGCTCGGCTAGCCAGCCTTTCTCGAGTAATGGCACTATTTGATTTAACCACCCCTTACGAAACGGTGGATCAAGAAAAATAATATCCATGGGCCGAGGGGGCGTTTCGTCAAGATAAGTTGCTGTGTTTTGGGCGATCACGTCCGCGTTGGTTGAGCCTAGGGTGGCAAGGTTTGCTGTCATTTGTTGCGACACGACTCGGGAATTATCAACAAAGGTAACGTGTTCCGCTCCTCGAGAGAGTGCTTCTAAGCCGAGCGCGCCAGAACCGCAAAAGAAATCGCCACATCGAGCACCTGGAATATGATGATTAATCCAGTTGAACAGCGTTTCTCTGACTCTGTCTGGGGTCGGGCGCAGGCCCTCTACATTGGGAATAGGCAATTGACGGGAGCGCCACTCTCCCGCAATGATGCGTACTTTAGACGCTTTTGGCTTGCTGTTTTTCAAAGGGGTATGTTGGGCATTTTTCTTCATTGGTAGACCTGAATCTCTTGATAGGAAGAGGGCTTTAGTAGCGTTTCTAGGGCGCTCTGATAGTCCTCGATAGTAAAGCGAGTGATGGCGTCTTGATAGTCGGCCGCGAAGTTTTCCAGTGTGAGTGCGCCGCCTTCATGGGTCACTTGAGTGGCTATGTCGCTCCACCAAGTGGGTGAAAGTGTTTGTTGTTCTAACTGCGCTTTAAACGCATCCATGAGCGCTTGAAAATGCTCTGGATCTCGTGTTGAAGGCAGTGGTTCCAGTAACGCAAGTGACTTCATGCTTGCTTCTGAGTTCGCTTCTTGAATGGTGTTTGGCTCTAAAGTGAGCGTATTGCGATATTGCGTTTGCCACCAGACCCAAGGCGGTTGCACAGAAAGGTTCAGCGCCAGTTGCACAAAGTCAATATGAGCTTGTTGATTTAGCGTGGCGACTAAGTCGGTTCCCCAAATCTGTAGGCTTAACCATTCCTCGACGGAAGAGATGGGCTTAAGCTCAACAGCGCTTTGACTTTGCCAAGGCGCGCCCATGGTAGAGGCTGGTCTGACGATCTGATTGTTTGGGTTCATCGTCTCGCTTTGCATGATAGGGGGATTTGGTGGCGACCGACGATAATCCTGGCTAATGGTATTGAGCGCGCGGGTTATTCTCTCTTCTGATTCGGATGTCATATGGCCAATAATAATGATGCTCGCAGCCGCGTTTTTTAAACTTTGGTAATAGTCTTTCATTTGATCAAGTGACAGGTCAGAAAAATCGGCCACCGGTTTGGCAGAAAAAGGCTGCCACGATGACTGTGGGGCCGAGAGGGCGGTTTGCTGTTGTCGCTGCCATTGATCAAACGAGCGAGGTTTAAAGTCGGGCGTCTGCAGCCAGCGAGTCATGAGGGACAAACTGGGTATGAGGTAATCGGGTTCGCTGTTCATAGTAACGCCGATAATCTGATTATCCGTATCGTAATGACTGAGCGCACGGGCGGCTAGGGGAGAAAATCTTTGATTAATTGAGGCTGTGCTCAGCGGCAAAGAGTCACCCAATAACATATCCAATGTGGCTCGAATGATCGCAGGGTTTGAATACTCTGCATTAAATACAAGACGTATTTCCAGTTTGTTGCTGTTTTCCCATTGCGATTGAGAGAGCCAAGTCACTGGGATACCGGATTCGGTAGACCAGGTCTTGATGATTGGCGTGGGCAATTTAGTGCTGGGCGCGGTTAAATTCAACAACCAAATAGCCAACGTTGACAACAACATCACAGCGGCTAAAGCCGGTCGACTAAAAAGGGGTTTACTGGCATCCGGCATAATGAACCTTGGGCTGTGTTAGGTGAGATGTTTAGAGAAATGTAAGCCTGTTTGTCAACGAGAATGATGGTAAAATAATCTGGTACAAGTGTCCATCTACGGGGCGTTGTGTTTCGGCGTGGTATTTCACTGGTTGCGAACAGTATTTTACTGTTGCGAAGGGTTGTTTACTGCTGCTATTTTCAGCTGTCAAAATAAAGAGACCGATTTAATGGAAGTTGTGAACCAAATAGTTGTTTTTTTTACACCGTATCTTGGTGAGTTTGCTCGTTACGTGCCCGTTATTATAGGTACACTGTTGGCTGTCATCGCGTTTGTGATACGTCGTCGCTTTGTTAATAAAATGAACGCGGACATCGCTGCGGCCAAACAACGAGACACAGAAGCGAACCGAGAAACACTCGATACCAGCGATGATGCACCTCTTCAGTCAAGGTCGCAGCTTGATCTTGCACCAGCGGCCGAAACAAAAGAGAAAGACAGTGTGTTGGAATCGAAACCAGCGGCCTTGTCTTGGACGCAGCGTATTAAATCCGGTTTATCTCGCACACGAAGTGGCTTAGGTGGTGGTTTGTCCGCAGTTATTGGTGGGCAGAAAAAGGTTGACGGTGACTTATTAGAAGAATTAGAAACGCAGCTTCTAATGGCTGACGTAGGTATTGACGCAACTCAGACCTTAATTAACGGGTTGACTGAGAGGCTTAATCGCAAAGAATTAAAAGACTCAACGGCATTACTTACGCATTTAAAAGCAGACATGGAAGCGATTCTAGAACAGTCGCAGCGTGTGTTGGAACCCGTCAGTCAGGATGGTCCTTTTGTTATCTTAATGGTTGGTGTCAATGGCGTGGGCAAAACAACGACCATTGGCAAGTTAGCGAAAAAATATCAGGCCGAAGGGAAAAGTGTTATGTTGGCAGCAGGCGATACCTTCCGTGCCGCGGCGGTTGAGCAGTTGCAAGTATGGGGTGAACGAAACAATGTTCCTGTGGTGGCCCAGCATACGGGAGCCGATTCCGCCTCGGTTATTTACGATGCGATAGAGTCGGCAAAGGCGAAAGGCATCGATATTGTCATCGCAGATACGGCAGGGCGCCTACAAAATAAAGCAAACCTGATGAATGAATTGGCCAAAGTGGTTCGAGTGATGAAAAAACTCGACGAGAATGCGCCTCATGAGGTTATGTTGGTGCTGGATGCAGGCACGGGACAAAATGCCATCAGCCAAGCGAAACTGTTTTCAGAAGCGGTGGGTGTGAGTGGCATTACGTTAACTAAGCTTGATGGTACGGCAAAAGGCGGTATTATTTTTGCGATTGCGAAACAGTTTGGGTTGCCCATCCGCTACATTGGTGTGGGGGAGCAAGCGGAAGACTTGCGTCCTTTCATTGCAAAAGAATTTGTGGATGCACTGTTTGATCAAGAATAACAAGAATAAGATGACGAGGTCTTCTTTTTAATTTAAGGATAGTAGCTTAACGTGGATATCGAATTTCAGCGCGTGGGGAAAAAGTATGAAAGCGGTCAAGACGCTTTATCGCAGGTGAGCTTTCACTTGCGCAGAGGCGAGATGGCTTTTTTAACTGGGCACTCAGGTGCAGGAAAAAGTACCCTGATGAAGCTGATGATGATGATTGAGCGTCAGACCTCGGGACAAATTTTGATTGATGGTGTGGATCTTCGTACCATGGGGCGTCGCGCTATTCCTTTTCACCGGCGTCGAGTGGGCGTGGTATTTCAAAACCACCAACTATTATTAGACCGCAGCGTCTTTCATAACGTGGCTTTACCGCTGCAAGTAAGCGGAGCGGACCCTTTGCAGATCGCTAAACGAGTGCGTGCTGCCTTGGATAAAGTCGGTTTGCTAGACAAAGAAAAATACTACCCCATGGCATTGTCAGGTGGTGAGCAGCAGCGTGTGGGCATTGCAAGAGCGGTAGTAAATAAGCCGCAACTGCTGTTAGCCGATGAGCCAACGGGCAATTTAGACCCGAAACTATCCGCAGAAATCATGAACCTTTTCCAAGAGTTTAATCGAGTTGGTGTCACCGTATTAGTAGCGAGCCATGATTTGGGGCTGGTGGCCCGCATGCGTCATCGTGTATTGACATTAAGCCAAGGGCGCATGGTGAACGATGGAGGGTTTGGCTAAATGGCACAGAAGCCAAACCGTCGTGGTGCGACAAGAGAATCGATTAAAGCGACGCAAAACGCTTGGTCGTCGCGCTCGTCTTTTAATTTAAGCCAGTATTTTCGACAGCACCAAGCGACCTTGACCGAAAGCTTTTTGCGGCTATTGGGCTACCCATTGGCCAGTATGATGACGATTATGGTGATCGCGATTGCCTTGTCTTTACCCGGTGGTTTGTATGTACTACTGAAAAATGTGCAGTCGGTAACAGATCAATGGGAACAGCAGTCGGTCATTACCCTGTACCTTTTTCCTCAATTAGAAGATACGCAAGCGTTGGCATTGTCCCATCGTTTATCTGCGCTGGCCGACGTGGCCTCAGTTGAGTATATCTCTAAAGAAGAAGGGCTGAGGTATTTTGAGCGTTCTAGCGGTTACGAACAAATCATGTCATCTTTATTGGAAAACCCCTTGCCTATTGTGTTGCGTGTGATACCCACGCAGTCTGTTGACGTGGCAACACTGCCAAGTTTGCAAACATTGCGTGATCAACTGGCGACCCAAGAAGAAGTGGAATACGCTGAACTTGATGCACAGTGGTTGCAACGACTGGCCAATATACTGAGCTTTGGTCAACGCTTTGTGTATGCCTTATCGGTCTTGTTGGTGATTGCGGTTTTTCTGATTGTCGGTAATACCATACGCATGGCCGTTGAGAGTCGTCGTAATGAAGTGTTAGTAATGAAGTTGGTGGGAGCAACGGATGCCTACATACGTCGGCCGTTTTTATACATGGGCTTTTGGTTTGGCGTTTTAGGAGGGCTTTTTGCTAGCCTGTGTATTTTGCTGTTGAGCTGGTGGGTAAGTGCTCCCGCTGAACGCTTGATTGAGCTTTATCAAAGCGGTTTTCAGCTGCAGACTTTTAATGCAGATGAGATTGTTTTATGTTTAACTATTAGCGCATTTGTTGGTGTTGTTGGCGCGTGGATTGCGGTTAACCGACATATTGCAAACATTGAACTGCAGTGACAAAGAAAGGCAAACATCAATACTAAGATGATGCCATGATTTATTCACAATCTTGTCACACACATGCAGAATTTACTTGGTAATATTTTGTCATACAGGGTATGAACAACTAAAAAGGTGGAAATAGAGATGGGTAAAGCTCTCCAGCCGACGGACATGATGATTCCAGGTCAAAACCTAGAAACATACATACAAACCGTTAGCAGAATTCCAATTTTAACAGCCGACGAAGAAAAAGCCTTGGCTGAGCGTCTTTATTATCAAGAAGATCTTGAGGCAGCGCGAACCTTGGTTATGTCGCACCTAAGATTTGTTGTGCATATTGCAAAAAGTTATTCCGGCTACGGATTAGCACAAGGCGACTTGATTCAAGAAGGTAACGTGGGCCTGATGAAGGCGGTTAAACGCTTCAATCCGGAAGTTGGCGTTCGTCTGGTGTCATTTGCTGTGCATTGGATCAAAGCCGAGATTCACGAATTTATATTGAAAAACTGGCGCATTGTGAAAATCGCGACAACAAAAGCGCAGCGTAAAATGTTCTTTAATTTACGCAGTGCTAAGAAATCTCTGTCTTGGTTCAGTCACTCTGAAGTTGAGTCAGTAGCGAGTGATTTAGGGGTAACGCCCGATGTGGTTCGTCAGATGGAAGGTCGTTTGAGTTCTTCTGATATGGCATTTGATGCGTCTGCAGATGACGATGATGACAGTGCCTTCCAAGCCCCTTCACAGTATTTAGAAGATCATCGTTCAGACCCTGCTACCTTGCTTGAGAATGGTAATTGGGAAGAAGACTCCAATCAGCGTCTTGAGATGGCCATGTCTGATTTGGATGAACGTAGCCGAAACATTCTGGTTCAACGTTGGTTGTCTGATGCCAAGTCGACCTTACACGAATTGGCAGACGAATACGGCGTTTCTGCAGAGCGTATTCGACAGCTTGAAAAGAACGCGATGAAAAAAATACGTTTGGCGATGGGCGATGGTCAATTTGACTGACCAGAGTATTGAATCACTGAACACATAACCAGCCCTCCTTAGTGAGGGCTTTTTATTGGCTTTGTAGCTGATTGCCCGGCACGAATCTCCAAGTCCGAATGATTTCCAATTTGTCCACTTCCTTCTTGAGCTCTACGGGGAAAGCCTGAAAAGGCTCTGCTAAGCGCACGATTCGCATTGCCGCATCATCTAAAACTCTAACTCCAGAAGACTGCAACACTTCAATATCGTCGACTTGGCCATTGGGTAGGATACTGACGGCTAAGCGCAGTTGTCCGTAGAGTTGGTTTCGTTTTGCTTCTTCTGGATAATGTACATTACCGATACGCTCTACTCTGCGTCGCCAATCGTCTAGGTATTGTGCATCAATGGCGGCTTTTGCTGACACTGAGGTAAGGCGACGAATTCTTGGGCGCTTCGCATAGGCTTGACGCTGCTGGTCCAACAGCGCTTCTAGAGTCGCTATATCATTCGAAAGATGACTGGGAATTTGCGTTTCCCCCCTAAACTGCTCTTCCAACGTTTTTGGCTCTTGTTCCGATTCGTCGAGGATTTCAAATACGGCTTGTTGATTTTTGGTAGCCAATAAACTGGGTTCGTCAATCGGTTCAGCGGACGCGAGTTGAGGCTGAACCGGTGGAGAAATGTCTTGAATGGTGTCTGACAGGAAGCGAGCATTTTCCGTCGTGGTGAGCTTTTGCTTACGCAGCTCTGTGCCACTGGCTTCTTGGTTTGCCTGCGCAATAAAATCGGCTTCGTCAGGAGCTTGTGAGGTATGCTGAACTAAGGTCACTTCAAGCGTGTTGGGCTTGGGGGAGGCTAATTCAAAATCAAAGCCGATCACCATCACCATTAGCACATGAAAGCTAATGGCGATGAAAAGCGCGACGGAAAATTTATCGATTACTCGCATGTGATGTTACTGAAGACGCTTTTCGATGGCTTCAATCAGTGTCATGGCGATATTAAGATCAAATTGAGTGTCCAGCTCACGCACACACGTAGGGCTGGTAACATTGATTTCAGTGAGATAATCACCGATGACATCCAAGCCGACAAACATGAGGCCTTTTTCTTTGAGGGAGGGAATGACTTGCTCACAAATCCAATAATCACGCTCTGTTAATGGTCTACCTTCTCCGCGTCCACCTGCCGCCAAGTTACCTCGTGTTTCCCCTGATGAGGGGATACGCGCTAATGCGAAGGGGATGGGTTCACCATTGACCACCAGTATGCGTTTGTCACCATCTTTGATTTCAGGGATGTATTTTTGTGCCATTATTTGTTCCACCCCCATGTTGGTAAGCGTTTCAATAATCACACTGATGTTGGAGTCATCCGGTTTGATGCGGAAAATCGAGCTTCCGCCCATGCCGTCCAGAGGTTTAAAGATCACATCACCATGTTCTTTGTGGAAGCGTTTCAATAAATCGGCACGTCGGGTAACTAAAACAGGCGGGCAACATTGTGGAAACTGAGTCGCAAACAGTTTTTCGTTGCAGTCACGCAGACTTTTTGGATCATTCACCACGAGAGCGCCTTCTTTTTGCGCTTGTTCAAGGATCATGGTGCTGTATACGAACTCACTGTCAAATGGTGGGTCTTTACGCATTAGAATCACATCTAATTCACCCAATGCCATTTTGAATTCTTCGCCTAAATCATAAAAATGACTAGGGTCTTTATAGACGGTTAGCGGTCGAACCATGGCATAGGCTTTACCATTGTCTAAAAATAAATCTTTTTGTTCCATGTAGATAAGTTGCCAGCCTTTATCGGCCGCAGCCCACAACATAGCTAAAGACGTGTCTTTTTTGTAATTTATGGAGGCGATGGGGTCCATAACAATGCCGAGTTTGATGGTCATAGGTAATCCTGAAGCGAAAGTAAGCGCGTTAGTCGTCAATTATTCTTGTTGATGCTATAGAAATATGGGGGCGCTGAGAAGAAAAAACAGTGGTGCTTGGTATGTCATCGTACAAAAAAGTACGACGACATACCCACAAGGTGCCAGTAATTACCAACTCCCCGTACTTTCATCCGCTTCTAGGAAGAGTTCGTCTTCCTGTATAGTAGAGCGACCGTTTGCCGGAGTGGTAGGAGCCGATGTAGACGAGTCTAACGTATTGCCTTGGGGAGGTTGCAAGGTATTTTCCAGAGCGCGCTCCGCGTTTTCTAGTTCTTGCGTCGCACTTGGGCTCGTTTCAGGTGCGGTGACTGGAGTTTCGAACTCATCATTGAACCCCAGCAGTTGTGGTCGATAAATACGAAAAGCTCGCATTAACTCACCCTTCGCGTTGAACAAGCGAAACTCTGAGAACAAACCGTCATAGTCTGCATTGACGTAGTCTTGGCGAGCTTGGAAGAGTTCATTCTCACTGTCCAAGACGTCGAGTAGGGTACGGCGGCCAAGTCGAAACTGTTTTTCGTAAGCGACTTGAGACTCTTTTGTAGCGATAACATGTTGTCGAATGTAGTTCTTTTGACCTGTTGTGGCTTCAAAAGCTGCCCAAGCTAGACGAACAGTGAGCTCAGTATCTCGAATGGTCTTACGACGTATTTCTGAAGCTTGAACGCTTTGTTGGACTGCGACAGCTTTTTGACGCTGCTGAGAGCCACCGCTGTATAGATTGTAGTTGAGGCGAACCATGGCCAAAAGATCTTCACTCGGACCTTCTGTGCCGTCTAAATTGTTGTTCCAAGTACGTTCAAGAGTGAAGTTAACGGTTGGGTATTTGCCTGAGTCAGCGATTTTTTCAAGACTTTTAGTGGCAGACACATCCCAGTACGCGCCCTCGATGGCAGGGTTTTTTTCTAATGATTCACGAATGGCCATTTCTAGGTTTTGAGGCAAAAGGGCTCTATCGGGAACCGGATAAATCATGTTCTTAGGTGGTAGTTCGCCCACGATATTAAGAAAGTTACTTTCTGCGTCTCTTAAGTTGTTTACCGCCGCCAAATGATTGGCGTTTGCCTTTGCAAGCCGAGCCGATATTTGACTAAGATCAGATTGCGCCCCAAGCCCCGAGTCTGTTTTTAATTTAATTTGCCCGTAAATACGCTCGTGAGTATCTAAATTGCGTTCGGCTAAACCCACCAGCTCACGGTATCTTAAGACGTTAGCGAATACTTGGGCCACGTCAAGAGCGGTATTTTCAACGGAGATAAGTGCATTCCAGCGACTTGCTTCTGTCTCGCTGTATAAACGTTCCACTTCGCTTTCATTGGCAAAGCCTCTAAAAATAGGCTGTGTCAGAGAGAGTGTTAATTCACGGCGAGCAAGGGTGGTGTCGGCTGAACTGTCTCCGTATGTGGTTTCTTGGCCAAGTCCTGCAGACAGGTCGACGCTAGGATAATAACCAGTGCGGCGCGCCAGCTCTGTGTTCTCTTTGTTTTCTCGATATTGTCCAATCGCCTGCCGAACGGTGGGACTATTTTCGATGGCGATGTAAGTGGCTTCTTCCAGCGTGATGGCTTGCACCGCTGTTGAGAGAAGAGATATTCCTGTACAAAGCAGGAAAACCATACTTTTTCGATAAAACATGCGTTCCACTTTCCTTTAAATGCGACGTCTAAATATTACAGCGAATAGATCACTGGATATGTTGTCTTTCTGTGAGAAATCAGCCTTTTATCGGCAAATTCTAAAGGTGACAGATTACCAGCTTAGCATGGCTATATGTCACCCCATAATGCGTTAATCACGCTCAGTGCGACCACCGGAGCGGTTTCCGTACGCAGTACTCTAGGCCCTAATGTAATCGCATTAAATCCTGATTTTTCAGCAAGTTGCACTTCTTTTTCTGCGAGTCCGCCTTCTGGCCCGATTAACAAGGCAATACGGTTATGGGTTGGTTGTTCAAACTGACCAATGGGCTTTGCACTGTGGTGGTGTAAGGTGAATTTTAACATTTCGTTACAATTCACCACCCAATCTTTTAACTCCAGAGGAGGATAGACGATTGGAACTACGGCACGTCCACATTGTTCTGCGGCGCTGATAGCTACTTGTTGCCAATGCTGTTGACGTTTTTCTGCACGGCTGTCGTGTAATTTGACCTCGCAGCGCTCACTGAAAAGCGGCTGTATGGCATAAACCCCCGTTTCGACGGATTTTTGAATCGCATAGTCCATGCGCTCGCCGCGGGACAAGGTTTGGCCTATGGTGACTTGAATCGGGGATTCATTATCTAACGCTTCAAAGTCGGTAATCTGGACGGTAGCAGAACGTTTTTCGACATCACACAGAGTGGCGTTAAATTGACCGACTTGACCGTTAAGCGCTCGGCCATTAAACACACGAATAGGATGCTCTGACTTTAGACGCAGCACCTTGCATAAATGCTGGAATGCTGAGTCTGGCAAGGTAAGAGTGGTATTCTCATTGAGTTCTGTGTCGATAAAAATTCGTGGAATACGCATGCGTGTCTTTTGGTTCCTAATGTTTAAAAAGAGACATAAAAAAAGCCTTCTTTGTATGTCTCTTTAGAAAAGTAATACATAAGAAGGCTTTTATAACGGAAAATCAGAAAATTATAAACCAGCGGCTTTGCGTAATGCGTCGGCTTTGTCGGTTTTTTCCCAAGTGAAGTTTTCCCCTTCACGGCCGAAGTGGCCGTATGCCGCGGTTGGTAGATAAATTGGGCGCTTCAGATCGAGCATTTTGATTAAGCCGGCTGGACGCAATTCAAAGTGTTCACGAACGAGTTGTGAAATCACCGCGTCGCTTACTTTACCGGTACCGAAGGTATTGATACTGATAGAGGTTGGCTCAGCCACACCGATGGCGTAAGAGATTTGAATCTCACATTTATCAGCAAGGCCTGCGGCAACGATGTTTTTCGCGACATAACGACCCGCGTAAGCGGCAGAACGGTCAACTTTGGATGGATCTTTACCAGAGAAAGCACCACCGCCGTGACGTGCCATGCCACCGTAAGTATCAACGATTATTTTACGGCCAGTTAGACCACAATCGCCAACCGGGCCGCCAATGATGAACTGGCCTGTTGGGTTGATGAAGTATTTAGTGTCTTTCGATAACCATTCAGCAGGAAGAACTGGCTTGATAATCTCTTCCATAACGGCTTCACGAAGGTCCGCTTGTTTTACCGACGCGCTATGTTGTGTTGAAAGAACCACGGCATCGATAGCACAGGGCTTGCCGTTGTCGTCGTAGCGGAAGGTAACTTGGCTTTTTGCGTCTGGACGAAGAAAATCAAGCGTGCCGTTTTTACGGACTTCCGCTTGGCGTTGAACCAAACGGTGTGCGTAAGTGATTGGCGCAGGCATTAATACGTCTGTTTCGTTAGTCGCAAAACCAAACATCAAGCCTTGGTCGCCAGCCCCTTGTTCGTGCTCGCCCGCTTCATCAACACCTACAGCGATATCAGCAGACTGTTTACCGATGGCGTTCATTACGGCGCAAGATTCCCAGTCGAAACCCATGTCTGAGCTGTTATAGCCGATTTCACGAATAACGCCACGAGCGATTTCTTCAATGTCGACCCATGCGTTAGTACGAACTTCACCAGCAACTAAAACCATACCTGTTTTTACTAGGGTTTCGCAGGCAACACGTGCTTCTGGGTCTTCTGCCAAGATGGCATCAAGGATGGCGTCGGAAACTTGGTCCGCTATTTTATCTGGATGACCTTCAGAAACGGATTCTGACGTAAATAAAGAATATTCTGACATGTTTAGTGCCTCTATCAAAAATGATGGATAAGCGCTAAATAGGTATAAAAAAACCCGCTTAGCAATGTTTGTATTTCAAAAAAAGCTAAACAGGTCATATTGCTTCTGTTTAGCTGAATTTATATAGCGTCCGCAAGCCGAAACAAATCGACGCTGTTAGTGGCGAGAATAATGAACTAGAGCTGTTTAAATATCAACCCGATCTGTGGATTTTAATGAGGCAAAGAGCGATTTTTTTGTTACGATGGGGCAGATTTTTATGTGATTTCATTTTCTTTGCCCAATGTTTGGGCGTTACGGTGGTGCCAGCATTGCAAGGTGGCTCTATCCTGTAGAGAATGTCCTTTCTATTTTGTTCGTTAAGCTATCAGGAGTGGAATAACCATGCCGTCTCGTAAACAACTTGCTAACGCCATACGTGCATTGAGTATGGATGCCGTACAAAAAGCTAACTCAGGCCACCCAGGTGCGCCAATGGGTATGGCGGATATCGCTGAAGTGCTATGGAATGACTTTCTAAAGCACAACCCAAATAATTCAAAATGGGTGGATCGCGACCGTTTCGTGTTGTCTAACGGCCATGGCTCTATGCTGATTTATTCTTTATTGCATTTGTCTGGTTATCAGTTACCAATCGAAGAGTTAAAGCAATTCCGTCAGCTGCATTCTAAAACACCTGGTCATCCAGAATACGGTTACACCGATGGCGTAGAAACCACAACGGGTCCATTGGGCGCGGGTATCAGTAACGCGGTAGGTATGGCGATTGCTGAGAAAACGCTAGCAGCACAGTTTAACCGTGAAGGTCATAACATCGTTGATCACAATACTTACTGCTTCCTGGGTGATGGCTGCTTGATGGAAGGTATTTCTCACGAAGCATCTTCTCTAGCGGGTACCTTGGGTTTAGGTAAATTGGTTGCTTTTTGGGATGACAACGGTATTTCTATCGACGGTCATGTTGAAGGTTGGTTTACAGACAATACCCCACAGCGTTTTGAAGCTTACGGCTGGCACGTTATTGCTGACGTAGATGGACACGATCCAGAAGCGATTAAAGCGGCAATTGAAGCTGCAAAAGCAGAAACCACTAAACCAACATTGATCTGTTGCAAGACGATTATTGGTTTTGGATCGCCTAATAAATCTGGCAGCCACGACTGTCACGGTGCGCCATTGGGTGATGCCGAGATCGCGGCGGCCCGTGAATTCTTGGGTTGGTCTTATGCTCCTTTTGAAATTCCTGCTGATATTTACTCTGGCTGGGATGCAAAAGAAGCGGGGGCAGCACGTGAAACTCAGTGGAATGCTCAGTTCGAAGCCTATAAAACCGCTTACCCAGAGTTGGCGGCAGAGTTTGAACGTCGCGTGATGAAAGGCGAATTGCCGGCCGATTTCGAAGCGAAAACGCAAGCTTTCATCCAAGAGAGCCAAGATAAAGGCGAGAGCATTGCCAGCCGTAAAGCGTCTCAAAATGCGATTGGTTTCTTTGGTGCTATGTTGCCAGAATTACTAGGCGGCTCTGCGGATCTTGCGGGTTCTAACTTGACGTTATGGTCTGGTTCGAAAGGCATTCAAGACGACCCAGCGGGTAACTATGTTTACTACGGCGTACGTGAATTTGGTATGAGTGGCATCATGAACGGTGCGTCTTTGCATGGTGGTTTTATCAACTACGGTGCAACCTTCATGATGTTTATGGAATACGCGCGTAACGCAGTACGTATGTCGGCGTTAATGGGCATTCAAAACATTTTTGTTTACACCCATGATTCGATTGGTCAAGGGGAAGACGGCCCAACTCACCAGCCAGTAGAACAGCTTGCTAACCTGCGTATGACACCAAACATGTCGGTGTGGCGTCCCTGTGATGCTGCGGAAACAGCGGTGGCTTGGAAAGCGGCGATTGAGCGACGCGATGGCCCAACGTCTTTGGTTTTCTCTCGTCAAGGATTGCCAGCGCAAGCGCGCAATGCGGAGCAGTTAGCGAACGTGGCGAAAGGCGGTTATGTGTTACAGGATTGCGCTGGTACACCAGACCTTATTCTGATCGCCACCGGTTCTGAAGTGAGCCTGGCCATTGAGTCTGCTAAGGCACTTACAGAGACTGGGAAAAAAGTGCGCGTAGTGTCTATGCCATCAACGAACGTGTTTGAAGCGCAAGATGCGGCTTATAAAGCGTCTGTATTGCCAAGTACTGTGACGAAGCGTGTGGCCATCGAAGCGGCTCATGAAGATTACTGGTACAAGTACGTTGGTTTTGACGGCGCTATGGTGGGCATGACGACCTTTGGTGAGTCTGCACCGGGTGGCGACCTGCTGAAGCACTTTGGCTTTACGGTAGACAAAGTGGTTGCGACAGCAGAGAAAATCCTAGCTGCGTAATCTCGTTGCTTGATAAGAAAAGAGGTGTATGCGTGTACGCCTCTTTTTCCTTTTATTAAGGCAAAGGGTGACGAGTTTTCGATCACTCTTTTGCGATGAAGTAGTAGGAATATGTTGCGAGTCGCTATTAATGGTTATGGTCGTATTGGTCGTTCGGTATTACGAGCGCTGTATGAAAACGACTACCGTGATCACATCCAAGTGGTTGCTATTAATGAATTGTCTGATATTGAGACAATCAGTTACCTCACGCGCTATGACACGACTCATGGCCGCTTTCCTCAACCCGTTTCCACTCAAGGCAATGCATTGCTTATCGGCGATGATGCTATTCTGTGTTTTTCTTGTGCGACACCCGACGAGCTTGATTGGTCATCTCTTAACCTAGACATGGTACTTGAGTGTTCCGGTAGCTTTTCTGGTCGAGAGGGCGCGCAAGCCTACTTAAACGCAGGTGTGCCACGATTATTGCTTTCTCAACCTGCGGCGGCGGATGTTGATGCGACGATTGTGTATGGTTTTAATCACCATGATATTCAAGCCGATCACAATATTGTCTCGGCGGCATCCTGTACGACGAATTGTTTGATTCCCGTGCTGGACATTGTGAAGCAATTTTCCGGTGTTGTGCATGGTATGACACAGACAATTCACTCGGCGATGAATGATCAGCCAGTGATTGACGGCTATCACACGAAAGACTTGCGTTTGACGCGCGCTGCTCTGAGTTCGATCATTCCTGTTGACACAGGATTGGCAAGAGGCATTACACGAATGATGCCAGAACTGGAAGGTAAAATGGGCTGTAATGCGGTACGTGTGCCGACCTTGAATGTCTCGGTTATTGATTTAGTGTTGCGCACAGAACGAGACGTTACCGCCGAGCAAATCAATGCGCAATTAGAGCAAGCTGCACATTCAAAATACG
This sequence comes from Marinomonas hwangdonensis, assembly GCF_003721245.1. GTDB lineage: Bacteria > Pseudomonadota > Gammaproteobacteria > Pseudomonadales > Marinomonadaceae > Marinomonas > Marinomonas hwangdonensis. The sequence continues at coordinate 522,163 of NZ_RIZG01000003.1, forward strand.
CAGGGTTAATGGGCTTTACCAAAGAAGCGCATGCGTCGGTGGATTTTAATCATGACCCGCGCTCAGTAATTATTGATAGTACGCAAACCCAAGTAATTGATCAGCGAATGGTGAAGTTATTGTGTTGGTTTGATAATGAATGGGGCTACGCTAACCGTATGTTGGATGTGGCTAAGTATTGGGCTGGTGTGATCAAACAAGCATAATTGGATTGATTCACCGAAACGTTAAATGACGAGGACATCGTACATGACTGTAATTAATATGAAAGATGTGGATCTAGCGAATAAACGTGTATTGATTCGTGAAGATCTAAACGTGCCAGTAAAAGACGGCAAAGTAACCAGTGATGCGCGTATTCGTGCTGCCTTGCCAACCATTCAGTTGGCATTAGCCGCTGGCGCGAAAGTCATGGTTATGTCTCACCTTGGACGTCCAACAGAAGGGCACTACGAGGAAGAGTACTCGCTTCAACCGGTTGCGACGCACCTTGCTGGTTTGCTAGGACAAGACGTACCGTTAGCAAAAGATTGGTTGGATGGTGTTGAGGTTGAATCTGGTCAGCTTGTTTTGGTGGAAAACGTACGTTTTAACCTTGGCGAGAAAAAAGACGACGAAGCCTTGTCTAAGAAAATGGCGGCCTTGTGTGATGTGTTCGTGATGGATGCGTTTGGAACGGCGCATCGTGCCCAAGCTTCGACTCACGGTGTAGCGAAATTTGCTCCTATCGCCTGTGCTGGACCATTGTTGTCCGCTGAGCTTGACGCATTGGAAAAAGCGTTAGCGAAACCGGCTCGTCCAATGGCGGCCATTGTGGGTGGTTCAAAAGTATCGACTAAGCTAACAGTATTGGAATCATTGTCTGATAAAGTGGATCAATTGATTGTTGGTGGTGGTATCGCGAATACTTTCTTGGCAGCCGCTGGCTTTCCAGTGGGCAAGTCTTTGTACGAAGAAGATTTGATTCCTCAGGCAAAAGCCTTGATGGCGAAAACCAGTATACCTCTGCCTGAAGACGTCGTTGTTGCTACCGTGTTCGCGCCAGATGCCGTTGCCACTGTGAAAAATGCCGCAGATGTGGGTCCTGACGACATGATTTTGGACATTGGGCCAAAAGCCGCCGCTGCGTTTGCGGCTTTACTTGAAAAATCTCAAACGATTATCTGGAATGGTCCAGTGGGCGTTTTTGAGTTTGATCAGTTCGGTGGCGGCACCAAGGCGCTTGCGATGGCGATTGCGAACAGTGAAGGCTTTTCTATTGCCGGTGGTGGCGACACGTTAGCCGCGGTTGATAAGTATGATATTGCGGATCAAGTCTCTTATATTTCGACGGGTGGTGGTGCGTTCTTGGAATTTGTTGAAGGAAAAGTGCTACCAGCGGTTGCGATGTTAGAGTCACGCGCGCAGAATTAGTGTCAAAGAATGACAAAGATCGTTCTAAAGCATTTTATATGTAATAAAAAGGCGAAAAGCCAGTTTGTGAACTCCGTTAGAGGCTAAACATCTGTTAAGTGGAAAACGGTGTTCACGAACATAGATTCAGAGAAACTAGAGAGTAATCTACTCGGTGTCAGTCGAGTATGACAATAACGATAAGGCGTAAGCCACATGACTTGTGATAAGCCACGTCATGATTAAAAAAACAGTGAGTTAAACACCATAACTCGGTCAGTGATAAAACAAGACAAATTGTCAGAGGAAATCTTTTATGCCGTTAATTAGTATGCGTCAACTGCTCGATCATGCCGCGGAACACAGTTATGGTTTGCCTGCCTTCAATGTGAATAACATGGAGCAAGTGAAAGCCATTATGGAAGCTGCGAATGAAGTGAACTCCCCTGTTATTATGCAAGCCTCTGCGGGTGCGCGTAAATACGCGGGTTCACACTTCCTGCGTCATTTGATCGCGGCTGCGATTGAAGATTATCCGCATATCCCTGTTGTAATGCATCAGGATCATGGTACGTCTCCGGCCATTTGCCAGCGCTCTATTCAGTTAGGCTTCTCATCGGTGATGATGGACGGTTCTTTGATGGCGGACGGCAAAACACCGGCTAGTTATGACTACAACGTTGATGTGACCCGTCGTACCGTTGAGTTCGCACACGCATGTGGCGTATCTGTTGAAGGTGAACTGGGTGTGCTAGGGTCGTTAGAAACGGGCCAAGCGGGCGAAGAAGATGGCGTGGGTGCTGAAGGTATATTGTCTCATGCTCAGATGCTTACGGACCCACAAGAAGCGGTTGATTTTGTGAATGCGACAGGCATCGACGCCTTGGCTGTAGCAATTGGCACAAGCCATGGTGCATATAAATTTACGCGTCCACCAACGGGCGACATTTTAGATATTGAACGTATTGCTAAAATTGTTGAGTTGCTACCAAACACTCACATTGTGTTGCATGGTTCGTCCTCTGTGCCACAAGATTGGCTGTCTATTATCAATGAGTTTGGCGGTGACATTCCTGAAACCTACGGTGTGCCTATCGACGAAATCGTCAAGGCGATCCGTTATGGCGTTCGTAAAGTCAATATTGATACGGATTTACGTTTAGCAGCAACAGGCGCGATTCGTCGCAGCTTGGCGGAACACAAGGGCAACTTTGACCCACGTAAATATTTAACGGAAAGCATCAAGGCGATGAAAGCGGTGTGTATTGACCGTTATGAAGCGTTTGGTTCAGCGGGTCAGGCTTCTCGTATTCACACTATGGATCTGGAAGAGATGGCCGTGCGTTACGAGCACGGTGAGTATTCAGGCGGTCGTGTTTTCTAAACAGCGCTATTTATGGTGGGCGATTAGAGTAAGGAAAATATTTTTGGGTTTTTTTGATAAAAAAGCGAAAAATCTATTGACCAGAGAATTCAATTACCTATAATGCTCGCCATTCCTTGCGGGAGTGGTGGAATTGGTAGACACGCTGGATTTAGGTTCCAGTGCTTCACGGCGTGAGAGTTCGAGTCTCTCCTTCCGCACCAAATTTAAAAAAGCTGACTTTATGTCAGCTTTTTTTTCGTCCAAAATTTGTGTCTGTGTCGATGCATCACGATTTTATATGTCATATAGTCCGTTAAGTTGGTTAGAATAGTCTCAACATCATGTATCGGATTCAGCAATGTTTAGACTGCGTGCCTTCATAATATGGACAGTGCTTGGGTGCTCTGTGTGTTTTGCTTCAGCATCAAGCATGACTTTGCATTTAATGGATGATAGAGAGTACGCCCAGCGAATTCCTAATCAAGGCCCCTTGTCAGAGCAGTTCACAGCTTTGGTCAGTTCTCTTCCTAATCCTATTAACATCACCCAAAATCGCCCCGTTCGAATTGCATTGATGTTGTTTGGTGATGTGCAGTCGCTTGATAATCAATCTCTCTTGTTGACATTTCGTAAGCGAATGCGGGAGCTAGGGATAGATTATCGGTTGGATGTATATGCAGTGGACGCCTTATCCGAAGTGGATTTGTCAGCCTATTACAAGGTCGCAGAGTCTCAACCAGATTACATTGTGATGACTAAGCTGGGTTTTGTTCAGCGTCGTTTCTTGGAGCGCTTTTTACGCTCTGCACGGTCGAAGGTCATTCTGTATGACTTTGCCTCTCCCTTTAAATCTTGGATGAATCACTCTCCTTTGATGTATGTGGGTTTTGATCAACAGAAAGCCACCACCATGTTGGCAAGCTACTTGGATAGGCAGTTACCTGCTGAGGCGAGTATTTCAGCGCTCGTATTGCCTTCTGGCTATTTGAGTCATGTTCGATGTCATGTATTTCTGGATGAGATGGTAAAGTTTGGGCGTTCTATTCGTCGTATTTTTGTCTTGCCTGATGACAAGCAGCAAGCATTTTTAGCCGCGCAAACACTATTAGAAGAATCACCCAGTGATTTTATTTTTACCTGCACGCAAACTATGTCAGATGGAGTGCTGTTGGCTTTACAAGAAAAATCGCAGCAGGATAAAAGTCAGCCGCTCGGACAAACCAATACCTGGGGGTTGCCAACGGACGGCATCACTCATTTAGGAGACAAAAGGATAAAAGCCAGTGTGCTTTTTATGAAAGACGATCTTTCAATTGCTGTGGCAGAAGCCATTAAGCTTGATATTGAAGGCAAGAGTATGCCTTCGTTGTACAGTGAGAGATCTGTCTTGATGCCAGCAGGTTTAGACGCAGAAAGCATTCGCTTGATGATTCAGCAGGCCTATCATTATTCGGTGGAATTATGGCGCAAGTAGAGTTGAGTTTGTATCGGCTTTTTAAGCGCCGTACCGTATTTGTATTAGCGACGGTGTTTTTGCTCATTGGCTTGTGCCTGATGTTTCTATTGGAGGTATTAAATCAGTCTTCTGTAGAGAAAAGCTTGGTGCTAAAGCATCGCATGGTTGAGCAAGCGCTCAGCAGTTACCTCGTACGAGCAGAAGGTGAAATGCGATTTATTGGTCAGAATTTGTCTTATGCAGACTATGAGCCTGACCGTGAGCTGGATATGTTGTTTAGTCACCACGATGTATTGTTTCGTGGCGGTCTTGATTTTTTCTATATTGATTGGTTAAACGCCAAGCAGTCCATGGATCCAAGAGCGAGGCTATTCACTAAAGTAGATTTCCCCCCACTATTGAAAAGGGGGCTAATCAATCGCTGGGTCCCTGTGCTGACCCAAGATGAGGCGACCTTATTGATGCGCAAGCAGCCACTTATCTCGTCAGAACGTGAAATAGTCGGCTTTTTGTACGGTTTTATTTCTTTGAATGACAATTTAACGCTCGCGAATGAGCTACTTGAAAGCGCTAGCTTGAGTTCGGTACAGATCGTTGATCTTAACAGCAACCATATTCTTTTGCAGGAAAGCCGCGTTGATGTTGATTTATCTACTTCTGTTTTGCGTTCCCGCTTGCCGTTGATATCGGCTGTGTATGCTGACTTGCAGTTGGCAATCATACAGAAGCATGGCTTTACTTCTGCGGTCGTGATGAGTTCTTTGCCTTTGTTGGCGGTGGTGTTTTTCATTATAAGTGGCGGTTATCTTGTGTTGATGCGTCTTGTTAAAGTTTCAGTGTTTGCACCTATCGAAAAAGTGATGTGTGGCGAGAGTGAGGCATTATTGCCTTTTAGTGAGCTGAGTTCGATTCAACGCCAAAGCCGTCAATATAAATCCTCGATAGAGGCAAAAGAGCGACGCTTTTCGTTACTGACAGAATCAATAGAGTGTGCGGTATTGTTTTGTAATGAAGTTGCAGAGATTGAATTGATCAATACCGAAGCTAGCACGCTTTTTCCTGAGGCTAGTCGATCTAGAACCCTGTTTGATTTCATGCCCATTCTTTGTCATCAATCAATCCAAGAGGCATTGAGGGGCGGTGTGGGTGTCACATTTGATTTAACCATCAGTAATGTGGGGTTGATTTATCAATGGAAAGCGTGCCCTTTCGAAAACGAGAGTGGCTATCGAAGCGTCTTGTTTGTTGGTCGCAATATTACGCGAGAAACGAGTTTGACCTGGCAGTTGGCTCAGCTGACTCCATTATCGTCCGCGATAGAGAAAAAAGTGGATACAGATGCGCTTTTGAGCGAGCTTAGCTATCTTTCCGTACTGCCCGGCCTGACTGATGCGAGGGCGTTACAGGGCTGGCTGCTTTTGTTAACAGAAGTTCTTCACGACATCAGTTGTGACGACAATGCTGTGTCTTACGTGCCTATGGGGGAAGTTATTCGTCAAGAAAGTTCACGTGTGATGTCGGCAATGGGAATCGAATCGAGCCGAGCATTGCTGGATTGTAATGTCGAGTCGAGCGTTAAAGTGGTTGCGGTTGACCGGAATACGAGAAATTTAATTCGTATTCTGCTGATGTCGGTGATGTCGAACGATATGGCGGAGCGTCGTTTAACGGTTGCATTTGACGGCTCAGAGTGGGAGCTAACGGCAATTAGCGATAGCGCGGTAAGGCCGCTATTTCATTGGATCATTAGGATGTTAATAGCGCCGCTGAATGGTCAGCTTAAAACGCTACAAAATCATACGCTGAAACTCAATTTTCATTTAGAAGAGCACGCCGCTATGCCGGTGGTGTCTTTGGCCAATAAGGTCGTTGCTTGGCTGGTGAATGATTATTACCGAGCGGACGTGGTGACCGAGTCACTGGCTCGTTTGGGTGTGCAGGTAATAGTGTACGCGTCAAACGATGGTTTCTTCACTCAGTCCGGTGCGATATCACAATTTGATACCGTGATGATTGGTTGTGATCAAGACGTTAAGGCGCAGTCTGATATGACTCGGGCGCTGAAGTTGAAATACCATCGCGATGATTTACCGATAGTGTGGCTAAATAGTGCGTTATTGGTCGACACAGACCCAGATGTTTTTGCGTTGCAGGGGTGTGTGTTTGATTATAGCTTGTACCAAGTGCTAGAGCGCTCTTGTGCATTAGAAAGCATGGTGACATCACAATTAAATACCCAGGGGCAGTTTTGGCTGATGATAGGCGGCAGCCGAGTAGTGAAAGCGGTTTGGTATAATGAGCTGGAGCGGTCGAATGTGACTACGCAATGGCTGACTGACTTGTCTCATTATCATGTGACTTTGTCTTATCATACGGAGACGACGGTCGTGTTGTTAGAGCCTCAACCAGCTGAATTGTTGCGTACCATCCAATCGGCTTTTCCAAAGGTGCGCTTTTTTTCGCTACAAAGGTGGTCTGAAATGCCGGATAATGTGACGCTTTTTGAGATGTCATGGCCTTACTCAGGCGATCAAATACAGGCATTTACGCAAAACGTAATGCAACAAACAATAGTGCAACAAACTGTAGCAAACGACAAAGATGGGGAGTAATAAATGAGCGTTATCGGACTAATTGGAGCCATGGACGAAGAAGTCGCCGTGATTAAATCATGGATGACGGGCGTGCGTGAAGACACTGTGGCAGGTTGCGAGTTTTTCATCGGACAGTTTGAAGGCAAAGACGTTGTGCTGTTGAAATCAGGCATAGGCAAAGTTAATGCGGCGGTTTCGACGACGTTATTATTGTCTCAATACCGGCCGGAGTATGTGATCAATATTGGTTCTGCAGGGGGCTTTGATGCCGAGTTAAACGTGGGCGATGTCGTTATTTCCGATCAAGTGGTGCATCATGACGTGGACGTTACGGCGTTTGGTTATGCGATGGGCCAAGTGCCTAATATGCCAGCAACCTACGCGGCCGATGTTGGCTTGGTAGATCAAGCTAAACAAGCATTGCAGGCCGTCACTCAAGTGCAAGCTAAAGTGGGATTGATTGGAACAGGGGACAGCTTTATGAATGATCCTGTTCGGGTTGACGCGGTACGTGCCCTTTTTCCTGAGCTGGTGGCGGTAGAGATGGAAGCGGCGGCTGTGGCCCAAGTGTGTTTTAAATTTAATACCCCTTTTGTGGTGGTTCGCTCTTTGTCTGATATCGCAGGGAAAGAGTCTCCGCAAAGTTTTGAAGAATACCTGAAGGTCGCAGCGCAGAATTCTTCGTTAATGATTCAGCAAATGCTGAAAGGCCTGTAGGTTTATGTGGCTTGGTAAGGGCCCTATCGCCGCAGTGTGCTTAGTACTCGGTGGGTGCTTACCTGTGTTGGCGGCGGAGACAAGTCTTGACGAAACGGAATCGGTCTATATCGTCAGTGAGCCGGAGCAAAAGTCATGGTGGCTCGCATCGCACGAAACGGTTTCTGAAACAATTGGTGAATGGTCGACAAGTATCGATACCTTTTTATCTGGTGCGCCAAGTCGTTATGAGCCTGAAAGTCACCTACAAATTCGCTTTGGTTCAGTATTGGGCGAAGAACAAAGCTCAGGCTTTTTTGATTTTAAGACGCGTCTTAGATTGCCAAATACTCAAGACCGCCTGCGTTTAGTCATTGAGTCTGAAAAAGACTCTCTGGCGCCTGAAAGCTTGAGAGGAGAATCTTCCCAAGATCGCAGCATTATTTCGTCTGCGCTCGCCACGAGCGTATCTGCTGCGGTGCAATACTTGCAGGAGGACATTGGTTTAGAAGTGGACTCCGGTATACGCGTAGACTTCCCACTGGATCCGTTTTTACGTATTCGCTTTAACCAAGCTGGGGACGACAAAACGTGGGGCTGGTGGCAGAGGCAAGAGGCATTTGCGTATTATTCCAGAGGTGTCGGTGTGAGCTACGGTCTCGGGTTGGTTTATCAACAAAGTGCGACACTGCGTTATGGTGTCGATGCCAGCATCACTTGGCTAGACAAAGAAGATCGCTTTTATGCGCGCGAGAATGTCTCTCTTCAGCATATTTTAAATGAAAAGAGCCGTTTAAGTTATCAGCTTAGCTTTCTGCAGTCTGGCCAGAACGATCTTGAGCCAGAAACTGTATTGTACAGCGTGCAATACGAACGTCAGGTGTATCGTGATTGGCTCATTGTGCAGGTACGGCCACAATTTACCCATGAGGCGGATAACGACTACGACAGCGAGTTTTCTTTGACCTTAGCGCTGGCTATTTTTCTTGGTCCTGATTATTTAGACTGATAAATCGATTAGAGACATAATGCAAAGAGTACGATTTTATTGGAATCGATGTGGGCTATTAGATTTGTGGACCTGAAAATCGTATAATATTGGCCTATCATTTTTTATCCCTCCTATCGCCGCAACAGAGAATATGTCATGAGACCGGATCAAATCCAACCAGAAATGTACGAAACGCAATTGCAAGAAAAGCAGGCTAAGTTAGCCGAATTAATGGCGTCTTTGTCATTGCCTGCAATGGAAGTGTTTGCGAGTCAGCCGTCTCATTATCGTATGCGAGCTGAATTCCGGATTTGGCATGATGGTGATGATTTATATTATGCGATGTTTGATTCTGCCGATCCTAGAACGCCAATTCGTACCGATCAATTTCTAGCCGCATCGAGTCTTATTAACGAGTTGATGCCAAAGCTGCTTGATGCGGTTCGAGATATTCCTGTTTTACGTTACAAGCTCTTTCAGGTGGATTTTTTAACGACGACTACCGGTGAAGCCTTGATCAGCTTACTTTATCACAAACCGATTGATGATGAATGGAATGCCGCTGTACAAGAGCTAAACGATGCCTTTCCTGCTTGCCATTTTATTGGTCGTAGCCGTAAGAAAAAGCAAATTATTACTCGCGACTTTGTCATGGAGACGCTAACGGTAAATGGCCAAAAGTTTCATTATCAACAAGTTGAAAATAGCTTCACTCAGCCTAATGCTGGCATAAGTGAAAAAATGTTGGAATGGGCGTTAGATGTAACGAAAAATGCATCTGGCGATCTGCTAGAAATGTATTGTGGTAATGGTAATTTCTCTATTCCTCTTGCCCGTCGTTTTGATCGAGTGGTCGCAACCGAAATTTCCAAAGTGTCCGTTAATTCTGCGCAGCTAAATATTGCTATTAATGGCATGCATAATGTTCAAGTGGTTAAAATGGCCAGTGAAGATGTGTCTTCTGCCTTGAATGGCGACGTCGAGTTGCCTAAGAGCTTGGTTCAGGCTGGCGTTAGCGAATTGACTCCTTCTGTAGTTTTGGTCGATCCACCACGATCGGGTCTAGATGATGCGACGGTTGAATTGATTCGTAAGATAGATTTTATCCTTTATATTTCTTGTAATCCTGAAACGTTGAAAGCAAATTTAGAAGCCCTATCGAGCACCCATGAAGTCGTTCGATATGCCATGTTTGATCAATTTCCCTACACGCATCATGTAGAAACAGGCGTGTACTTACAAAGAAAAGTGTCCGCTTAACCGCGTGATGCCAGAATATTTATCCTGCGCTGAGACAGTAATGAGCGTTGTTCTTCTTTCAATGAATGACATTCCTGTCGCAGCGATAGGCTAACCATTATTATGTGTTAAGATAGCCGTACTTTTTCCCCCACCACCATAGAGAAGTCGAACGAGCCATGAGTAATAACTCACTAGACAAAGACAAAATTAAAATCTTGTTATTAGAAGGCGTTCATCAGTCCGCATTGGATGCTTTGCATGACGCAGGTTATACCAACATTGAGTACCATAAAACGGCGCTAGCAGAGGATGAGCTGATTGAGAAAATCTCAGAAGCGCATTTTATTGGCATTCGATCGCGCACTCAATTAACTGAAAAGGTGCTAGAGCATGCCAATAAATTGGTTGCTATAGGCTGTTTTTGTATCGGTACTAACCAAGTCGACTTGGATGCGGCGAGTGCCAAGGGCATTGTCGTATTTAATGCACCTTACTCGAATACTCGCAGTGTGGCAGAGCTGGTTCTTGGCCAACTTATTTTATTGCTTCGAGGCATCCCAGCGAAAAACGCGGCCTGCCATCGTGGTGGTTGGATCAAATCTGCTGTGGGTTCGTACGAAACTCGAGGCAAGCGCTTGGGCATTATCGGCTACGGCAGTATTGGTACTCAATTGAGCGTATTGGCTGAGTCGTTAGGCATGGAAGTCTGCTTTTACGATATCGTCACCAAATTGCCCTTGGGTAATGCGCGCCAAATTAAAAGTCTAAAAGAGTTGCTGTCAACCAGCGATATCATCAGTTTGCATGTGCCTGAAACCAATTCAACTAAATTGATGATAGGTGCGAAAGAAGTCTCTCAAATGAAGAAAGGTTCCATCTTCATTAACGCGTCACGTGGTACGGTTGCAGATCTTGACGCCGTGGCAGAAGCCATTAAGTCTGGAAATTTAGGTGGCGCAGCCGTCGACGTATTCCCTGTTGAGCCTAAAGGCAACGACGAAGAGTTCGTATCGCCACTTCGTGGTTTAGACAATGTGATTCTAACGCCTCATATCGGCGGTAGCACAATGGAAGCGCAAGAAAACATTGGTATTGAAGTGGCTGAGAAGCTGATTAAATACTCAGATGTTGGTACGACGACGGCAGCGGTTAACTTCCCAGAAGTGGCATTGCCTGCGCAAGCAGACAATCATCGTATTTTGCACATTCATGAAAACCGTCCTGGTGTCTTGTCTAAGATTAACGCTATTTTCTCTGAGAATAACATTAACATCACTGGCCAGTACCTTCGTACCACAGAGAAGTTGGGGTATATGGTAATGGACGTGGATGCCGAAGAAGGTGAATTAGCGCTAGAAAAAGTCAAAGAAGTGGATGGCACGGTAAAAGCACGCGTACTGTTCTAACGCGTCTTGATGTAAGTGACAATAAAAAAATCCAGCTTCGGCTGGATTTTTTTATTGTCAAAATTGTCTGTTTTATTTGATGCCCAGTGTTGTTGTGATGTCTTGGATTTTTTGTTGGATGCTTTTTGTTACATCTAACATGAAGGCTTCCGATTCGTTGGCTTGTTCACGGACTTTGACAACCGCGGCATTGAGCTTATTCATGCCCAATTTTTGTTCCGCCGCATAGCCAGTGGCTTTCTTCGCCAAGTGTGTCGATTGTTTCGACTTTTCCAGAATATCCTGAGCAGATTGACCAAGCGCTTGTGTCAGGCTTATCTGATCGGTTGAGGCGTTTTCGATCAGTTCTAAGTTTTTCTTCAACTGGCCTGTGGCGGTTGTGAGTAGTGAAAAAATCTCCGTAATTTCTTCTAAAGATTGTTGGGTGCGATTGGATAAGCTACGCACCTCCGAGGCGACAACGGCAAAGCCTCTTCCATGTTCTCCTGCCCGAGCGGCTTCAATCGCCGCGTTCAAAGCCAATAGATTAGTTTGCTCAGAAATGTCTTTTATACCGCTGACAATCGAAGAAGCGTTTGACACTGACGACTCTAGATTAATCAGTGCGCTTTGGCTGTTGGTGAGTCGCTCGACAGTCGTTTGGTTGGCAATCGCCAAAGACGCAGCTTGACCGACACTGTGGGTCATGGCGGTATTGGTCTCTGAGGCATAGCTGGCCACTTCTTGTGCTCTTACTTCCGCTTTGCTTGCGAGTGTTTCAACTTGATTCGACAAGGTTAGCGTCCCGTCGAGCTCTTGTTTTGACGCCATACTCAGGTCGTGCACCTGGCCAAAGGCGGTCAACATGTCGTTTAAAGAAACCGATATGTTGTTGAGCTCTGTGTCTCTCTGTTGGCGCTGTTGTGCGATTTGTTCTAAATAACGATTGAGGTAATGTGCGACATCAGACAGCTCGTTTTTGTTCTTACTCACTGTTAACGTGTTAATACTTTGGTGTTCGACTAGGTCTCTCACTGCAGAATACAAATCCTTGGCGCTTTTAACGACGACCCGATTTTGAAAGACATGCACAGTAATCGTTGTGAACACCATGAGTATAACGAAGACGGAAAACGCCAGTAGTGTCTGTTGCTGAGTGGCTTCCGCGCTTTCTTGTATGCTTTGCGTGCCTAGTTTCAATGTGGTTTCGAGTTGGCTAATTAAGGTGCGTACTTTCGCTTGTGCCGCAATGGCTTGTTGTATGTTGTTAAGGCTGATTTCTACGTCTTTTAGATATCGGTTGGACCAAGAGTGCAGTTCGATTTTGACATCTTCCAAAGGATCTTCTTGGGCGCTGCTCTCTGTGTTTGACCAGCCCATTAAAGAAGACAAATCATCCGCGGTACTGGTATTGCCAGTACCCTCTAAGACGAGAATAGGGAGCGCATTTAAATCGACTAGGTGCGACTGGAATGTTTCTATCGCTTGCTTTAACAATGTCTGGTTTTGCGGTGTGCTATTTGCCAAGTAGTCATCTTTTGCGGTGTTTATATTGGCAAGACCTGAAAACAGGCGGGCTTGAGTTAATAGATAGGGGGCCGCGGTTTGGGCGCTGTTGTCATCTAAAAAGCGCTGTACCTTTTGTTCTAAATCGTTCAGTGAGAGCAGCATTTGGCGTGCGTTGTTGTCAATCAGTGCAAAGGGGTCGCCGGACAGCTTACCAGCAGCGCGAATGTCGGATTGTAGGCTGGTTTCAATCTCGAGTAGTTGTGCGTTGATCGGTTCGCTTATGTCGCTCGGTAGGGTGTTAAGTGCAGGGCGAATGGTGGTATCTATGAACTCTTGTGTGGGTTGCAAAATAGATGCATCGCCCGTTGATAAATACTTTTCTATTTGCTGTGTTAGATCGACGGAAGCATAAGACCACACTTGTGTGTAGGTATCACTTTGTTCAAATGCACCACGGAACTTCATTAGACTCCATAGTAACAGGGCGATCAACATACCAGCAATAATGAAGTAGCTGACCGTGGTGGTGCGATTTACATTAGAGATTTTCAATTCAGCCCCTTCTATACACAAAACATTACAATGTCCGCTACTCTATGTGGGTGATGTTAAGGAAATATGACAGATGGACAGTCGAGCTCATCTTAATAACGTGATTCGCAATATGAGCTGTGAATCCCTTATTTCATGCACTATTTCTAATCTGTTGAGCGTTTCTTAACCAAAAACAGTATTGGTCATTTTTATGTCATTTTTATGTACTATTCTTAAAAGATATTAAACAAGCGTTTAATAAAATGGTAACCTCAAAAAACCATGTGTCGTTTTATACAAAAATCATAATCTCAAAAGGAGCTCGAGCATGACCCTATCACGTCGTCAATTTGTTAAAGGTGCCTCTGTTGCAGGTGCTGTTGCTGCTACCCCATTTTCCATTAATAGAGCCATTGCGGCGAATAAAGAGCTGCGTATTTATGCGTGGGCTGGTTATATCACCGATGAAATGCTGGCAGATTTTAAAGCTAAGACGGGTATCAACGCGACGTTTACGCCTTATGGTACAAACGATGAGTTAATGAACTCTTTGCGTGCTACAGATGGCACCGGCTTTGATATTATTATGCCAACGGTGGATCGTGTGCCCGGTTACGTGGATTACGAGTTAGTTCAGCCACTGGATGTAAAAAGAATCAACTGGGATGGCTGTTTAGACAGTGCTTTGGCTGGATCTGATGTGGGTGGTGTTGTAAACGGTAAACGCTATTTTGCGCCTTCTGATTGGGGTACAGAAGCGATTGCTTACCACAAAGAATATGCAAAAGTTGATCCAAAGAATTTGAGCTACGGTGATTTGTGGACACCTGAAAATGCGGGTGGCGTTACGGTGCGTGGCCATTCAGCTCTGGTGGGTATTGGTTTGTGGTTAGAAAAAGCAGGTAAGTTACCTTATCCTTTGCTTGAATCGTATCGAAGCGAAAAAGCCATGCGTGCTAATTTTGATGTTATTGTCAAAGTTGCTGCTGAAAACAAGAGTGCGATTGCGCAATTTTGGTCAACTGAAAACGAAGCTCAGGGTGCTTTTCGTACAAATGGCGCGATTATTGGTCAAACGTGGGACAGCACAGCGTTTAAATTGCAGTCTGAAGGTGAACCGATTGCGTATGGTTCTCCAAAAGAAGGCGCGCTGGCTTGGATGGAAGGTTTCGTTATTCCTAAAAATGCGAATAATGTGGATTCGGTTTACGAGTTCATTAACTGGTACTACACGCCAGAGGCCGGTGCCATGTTCGTAAAAGCAACAGGTTACAACTCTACTTCAAAGGGAGCCGATGCTTTATTACCACCGGAAACAAAAAAATTCTTCCAAGAGTCATACACTGAAGAAGACTTAGCGAATCTTTGGTGGTGGCCTATTCAAGAACCTTGGTATGTTGCGCTACGCAACGAATATCAAGACCGTTACTTGTCCGCATAATAACCAAAGCCCCTTATGCTGTTCGGCACAAGGGGCTTTTTTGTATAAAAAAATAGATCGAGAGAAAATATGGATAGCAGTGTTCACTTAGACAATACCGTCATGCAGTTTGGTGATTTTACCGCCATACAAAAAACCGATTTAAAAATACAATCCGGTGAGTTTTTTAGTTTCTTAGGCCCGTCAGGTTGTGGCAAAACAACGATTTTGAATATGATCAGTGGCTTTATCGATCCAACACAGGGCGATATAAAAATTGGCGGTAAGAGTATGCGCGGCGTGCCAGCGAATAAACGCCCAACCTCGATGATTTTTCAAAACCTCGCACTATTCCCTCTGATGACAGTGGCCGAAAATATAGAATTTGGTTTAGAGGTTCGCGGTGTTTCGAAAAGTGAGCGCAAAAAAGCATCGGATAGACTGCTTGAGCTGGTGGCTTTAGAAGGCAGTGGTACCAAGCGGGTATCTGAATTGTCCGGTGGTCAAAAGCAGCGAATTGCAATTGCTCGTGCGTTGGCGGTTGAGCCACAAGTCTTGCTATTGGATGAGCCATTATCGGCATTGGACTTAAAACTTCGTCAACATATGCGCACCGAGCTGAAAGCCATCCAACGAAAAACAGGCATCACTTTTATTTATATCACTCACGATCAAGGCGAAGCGCTGACGATGTCAGATAGAGTGGCGGTTATGTCAGCGGGGCGAATTCAACAAGTAGCCGACCCTATTACTTTATATCGTGATCCTCATACGGCTTTTGTCGCGTCGTTTGTTGGCGAAAACAATGGCGTACGGGGTAAAGTAGTAGAAGCCGGTTCAGAGTATATCACGCTTGATTGTGGTCCCTTGGGTAAGTTGGTTGGACGCTCTCAGGGGCACGCAAATATTGGCGACGAAGCTACCTTGTTTGTTCGCCCAGAGCATTTTCGGTTAACGGCTGAGGACGGTATGCATACGTTGCAGGCGTCTATTAATGAAGTCAATTTTGAAGGTTCCTATCTGACACTAAACGCCAATACGTCTGCGGATCAGACTTTATCCATCCAACTTGGTACGCACCAATATTCGGACGCATTGCACAAAGGTGCGCCAGTCAGTTTGTCATACCATGAAAAAGACGCGATTGTTATCGCAGGAGCGGGTTATGTTTAATCAGCTTAAAGCGCGATTTGGCAGCGGTTTAGCGGTTGGTATCACGGGGATGATTGCTATTTGGTTGATTGGCCTAGTTATTTTACCGCAGCTTTTAATGGTGGATTATTCTTTTCGTCCTAACTTATTGCCTGCTGACATTGGTGGACCGAAGGATACGTATTCACTGACAAATTATGAAACCTTATTTAACAATCAAATACACCTGAAAATCTTTTTTAAGACTATTTGGTCTAGTGTACTTGTCACAACGCTAACACTTCTTGTGAGTTATCCCATTGCTTTTTATCTTGCAAAAGTGGCAACACCTCAAAAAGCGGCCTTGTGTTTGCTGCTATTGATTATTCCTTTCTGGATTAATGAAATTCTACGTACGTTTTCTTGGTACATTATTTTGGCCTACAAAGGGCCTTTGAATGCTCTTTTGTTGGGGTTAGGGCTGATTGATCGTCCTATTCGCTTTTTATCGGGCGACGGAGGTGTTCTTATCGGGATGGTTTATGCCTATATCCTCTTTATGATTTTCCCTATTTATAATGCCATTGAAAGTTTGGACAGTAATCAAGTAAAGGCCGCTCGCAATTTGGGCGCCGGATGGATACGAACACACTGGCGAGTGATCATACCCCATGCAAAACCAGGCATTGCAACGGGTTGCATTATGACCTTCATGTTAGCAGCAGGGAGTTATGCTGTGCCTGCGTTACTGGGTTCTCCTGGTAGTCGTTGGTTTACGCAAATTATCTATAACTGGTTCTTTGAGGGAGGGGATTGGAATCAGGGGGCCGCTTATGCCTTTCTACTACTGGTTATCTGCATTGGCTTTATCGCCTTAGTGATGCGTATCTTTAAAGTAGGTTTGGGGGACATCGCAAAATGAGATCTGACACAATTCTGCGTTGGGGTATCCGGTTTTACATTGGTGTCTTCTTTGTCTATCTATTTACACCCCTTATTATCATGGGGTTGGCGACCTTTAATGACAGTCGTTTTCCAACGGTTTCACCATGGCGAGGGTTTACCTTAAAGTGGTTCGAAGCGTTAGCGCAAGATGGTGCCATGTGGACAGCGTTATGGACCAGTATTATCGTGGCTGCCGGTGTCTTAGTCATTGCTGTGCCCGTTGGTATTTGTTGTGCGCTTTTTTTGTCCACGGTGCAAGGTAGAGGGAAGACGTTTATCTATACATTAATGATGTCACCTCTATTAACGCCTGGTGTCATTGTGGGTATATCAACGCTTATTTTTTGGAAGGGACTATCGGTAAGTGGTGGAGTATTTCTAACGGTCGTCGCTCAAACGACTTTTATTAGTGCTTATGTTATGTTGATGGTGCTTGCTCGTCTGCAGCGCTTTGATAGAACCTTAGAGAATGCAGCTTTAAGTCTTGGAGCAACTCAATGGCAAGCGTTTCGTCGTATTCTCTTGCCTTATCTGAAGCCAGCCATTTTTTCGGCGGCTGCAATCGCGTTTTTGCAGTCATTTGAAAACTATAATACAACCTTGTTTGTTAAGGGTTACGACACAACGTTGACTGTCTATATTGCTTCTAAAGTGAGAACAGGTTTAACACCAGCGGTAAATGCACTTGGTTTGGTGATGATTTCTATCACTATTTTGTTGGCGATTGTTTATGAAGTAAAACGTCGTCGAGAGCTTTCTACTAATTCATAATGAAGTAGAGAGATATTTTAAACTAAAAGGCCATTATTTGTACGAATAATGGCCTTTTTTGTGTCTTTTGATCACTTTTTAATCAGTTTTTGAAGCTAAAGCAAATAAATGTGACAAAATTATAAAAAACTTCAAAAAAAGGTTGCACAAAATCTGTAGATCCTTAATA
>NZ_RIZG01000004.1 GCF_003721245.1 Marinomonas hwangdonensis
TATGTCAACGTATTTTAGGATGGGACAGTAGATCAAAAAAGGGCTGAATAGATCAGCCCTTTTTTGTTTGTCACATTGTAAAATCTTGCAGCTTTGGATTATCCGCTAGCCACCAACTACGTTTACCAAAAGTGTCACCTTATCCCCTGGTTGAACGTATTTTTGACTGCTCACTTTCGGGTTCCATTTTTGGATGTCGTTTATGGACACTTTAAATTTGTTAGCAACCAAAGCGAGTGACTCGCCTGGTCGTATGGTGTAGATCACTTTTTTTACAACACTTCTAGCATTGCTTTTCTGTTGTTTGGGTTCTAGCCAGATCACCAGCTTCTTGCCAGGTCTGAGTGTGTCTCCCAGCCCCATGTTGTTCCAGCGCGCCAGTGTTTTCGTGTCTACATCGTACTTATTGGCAATCAACCATAAGCTGTCTCCTGACGCCACTGTGTGGTTTACCTTAATACGATTGCGAGTTGGCGACTTTGATTGTTTGGCAAGCAATCTCTGATGAGAACTTAGTGTATAGCTTTCAATCTTGTTGCCAGCAACGGGAATCATCAGCTCCTGACCCACGCGTATCATGGTAGAAGAGATTTTGTTGACGTCCTGAAGAACATTCACCGTGGTATTGTGCTGCTTGGCAACCAAAAGTAGGTTGTCTCCGGCTTTTACAGTATAACGAACCCAAGTGACTCTGTCTTTGCTGGGGATCTCTGCTAATCTGGTTCTAAATTGTTTGGCTTTACTCACTGGCATTAATAGTCTGTGGGGGCCATCGGGGGATGTTGCCCACTGATTAAAGCCTGGGTTCAGTAAATACACTTCATCTATGCTCACATCAGCCATTTCTGCAGCCTGAGCGAGATCGATCTGTCCACCTATATTGACCACTTCGAAGTAGGGCTTATTGGGGATAAAATACGTAGAGTAGTTGTATTTTTCAGGGTTTTTAATGATTTTTGCTAATGCGATAAGTTTTGGGACATAAGCGCGAGTTTCTTTGGGTAGATCCAAAGACCAAAAATCGGTTGGTTTACCGGCCGCCTTGTTCTTTCTTATGGCTCTCATCACGGTGCCTTCGCCTGAGTTGTAAGAGGCTAATGCGTGCATCCAATCCCCATCAAACATTTTATGTAGACGTGTGAGATAGGCAATCGCCGCTTGAGTTGATCCGATAATGTCGCGCCTACCGTCATACCACCATGTTTGGTCTAAACCATACATTTGGCCAGTCGATGGAATAAACTGCCAAGGCCCTGACGCACGTCCGTGACTGTAGCCAAATGGATCAAAGCCACTTTCAACAATAGGAAGTAAAGCGATTTCAGTTGGAAGGCCAGCTTTTTCTAGCTCGTCAACAATGTAATACAAATAGCGAGCGCCGCGTTTTGATACTCTGTCTAGGTGGGTGGGGTGAGTGCTGTACCAACGTAGTTGAGAGGATAATCTAGGGCGATCTATATCGATATCGAGTTGATAGCCCGCACGGATACGATCCCAGATATCCGTTGGAACGCTCGGTTCTTCAATAACGGCTACGGTATCTAGGTCCTCTTCGGTGGGCTCAAGAGCAGGTACTGTGTCGATAAATCCCAGCTGTTCGGTGTCGGCTTCGTCTATCTCTTCTTCGAGCTCTATTAGGTTGGTGGAAGTATTGTCGCCTAGGTTAGAGGGAGTTTGACACGCGCTAAGACCAAAAACAGCAATAACAATCCAAAAGAATTTATAAATCATGGGAACCACAAGGTTGAATAAAGTTTAGCCATTTTAAAGCGGTAATCTCATAGGTCAACTAAAACTGTCTTTAGCACTTCTGACTTGTCTAAAAGATCCAACAGGTTCGTTTGCTGGGGATTCATTAAGTTGTTGAGCTGCCGAGGTTTTAAGCGCTTCTATGTGTGTCCTAAGAAACGGATTGGTATTTTTTTCTAACGCTAAGCTGGTGGGTAGTGTTGGCTCGTTGTTGCGTCTTTTTTGCTGACTGCGTTCATTTTCAGCTACAAGTTCTGCATTGTTAGGTTCCAAAGAAAGGGCAAACCGGTAATTCGCTAAAGTGTACTCATGGGTGGCGTAGATTAGTGTATTATCGGGTAGCGCTGAAATCACAGTCATGGCGGCGAGCATTTGTGCTGGATTGCCTTCCATAATGCGCCCGCACCCACCTTTAAACAGCGTATCGCCACTGAATAGGATTGGTGTTTCCTGTGATGAAAAGTAGCATAGGTGATCCAGTGTGTGTCCTGGTGTTTCTAGTACTTTAAACGTGTGTGAAAAAATCGTCACTGTATCCCCTTTGGTCATAGGATGAGTGACTAGCTCCGTTAGGTGTGTTGGCCCATACACTGGACAATCGGCAAAGTGTTTTAATTCTGCCACGCCGCCAGTATGATCCTTATGGTGATGCGTGATTAAAATGCCTTTTAAAAGGACGTCTTGTTCACGACAATATTGCAATACAACACTGGCATCACCTGGGTCCACGGCCCATATTTCTGAACTTTTTGCGTCTTTTAGAATCCAGATATAATTATCTTGAAAAGCGGGGAGTGGAAAAATAGTCATAAAATGTCTGCTTTGTGGTGGTTTTCGTTCATACGACGTGATGACAAAAACAAAAAATAACACGTCTACATCGTTAAAAAGTGAGTTCATTGTATGTTGGATGATCAATCAAGACAATTTTTTCAAACTTGGTATCAAACAGAGCTAGGTGAAAATTTGTTGCAACGTGAAAAAGAGGAAATCATTGCCGAGCTGGATGCCGTGGTTGGTTACTATCTTGTGACTCAATCCCCAGTTAAAGCACTTACTCTAGATCCTCATCGCTTACGTGACAGTATTTTGATTGCACCAAGCTTGGAGTTGGGAGCATCCCCCAATACTGTTGTGGCGAGATCAAGTGAATTACCTTTTGAACCAGATGGGGTGGACGTTCATGTTTTTCATCATACGCTGGATATTTCGGCCACTCCCCATGACGATTTGCGTGAGGCCGCTCGAACCCTACTGCCCAGTGGTAAACTGATTATTGTAGGATTTAATCCCTGGGGGTTGTGGGGGGTATGTCGATTGTTTTCAAAACGACGAAAAGCGCCTTGGTGTGGACATTTTATTGCCCACCAACGATTGGAAGATTGGTTAAAGGTCGCGGGACTTACTTTAGAAGTTAAACGATTTGTTTGGTATCATCCGCCCCTACAATGCGGTAAATGGCGGGCGCGTTTTAATTGGCTTGATAAAATTCTTCAGCCTCTGAAGCTGCCTTTTAGTGGCGTTTATATCATAGTGGCGACTAAGCAAGAAAAGCGATTTATTCCGCTGAAACCACGTTGGTCAGGCGCTCGAGTTCGAGTGCCGCCCTTAACAAAACCAACAGCAAAAGAGATGAGAGAGTGAAGAAGGTAGTACTGTACACAGATGGTGCCTGTAAGGGCAATCCAGGAATTGGTGGTTGGGGAGCTTGGCTGACGTTTGGTGAACATGAAAAACGTTTATGTGGTGGCGAGCACGACACAACAAACAATCGGATGGAGTTGATGGGGGCGATAGAAGGTCTGAGAGCACTAAAGGAGAAATGCTCTGTGATACTTTATACCGACTCGTCTTATGTCCAAAAAGGCATTACGGAATGGTTGGCAGGTTGGAAGCGAAAAGGTTGGATGACCGCGTCTAAGCAACCCGTTAAAAATAAAGACTTATGGCAAGCCTTAGATGAACAATGCCAGCGCCATGAAGTCACTTGGAAATGGGTAAAAGGTCATGCCGGTATAGAAGGCAATGAAATTGCCGATGAGCTGGCGAATCAAGGTATAGATGAATTGAGGGCCGCATCATGAGGCAGGTTGTTCTAGATACGGAAACCACGGGGATCGACCCTAAGCAAGGGCACCGTATTATCGAGATTGGTTGTGTCGAAATGATAGGGCGTAAACTCACCAAACGTCATTTTCATGTGTATATCAATCCTGATAGAGAAGTCGAAGAAGAAGCCTTCCGTGTCCACGGCATCAGTAATGAGTTTCTGGCTGATAAACCGCGTTTTCATGAAATTGCTCAAGAGTTTTTTGATTTTATTAAAGGCGCTGAGCTGATTATTCATAACGCCCCCTTTGATATTGGTTTTATGGATCACGAATTCGCACGCTTGGGTGGTTATCCTAAAACACATGAGGTCTGTCGTGTCTTTGATAGCTTGGTGTATGCGCGTAAAAAGCATCCTGGTCAGAAGAACAATCTAGATATTCTTTGTAAGCGTTACGGTATTGATAATTCCCATCGAGAATTGCACGGAGCCCTATTAGATTCCGAAATCTTGGCGGATGTGTATTTGCTGATGACGGGGGGGCAAACCAGTTTAGGATTGGCAAACCATTCTGATTCACAAAATAAGGAAGAAGGGGATGTGGATGCTATTAGAAGGCTGTCGAATGAACGTAAGCCACTGAAAATCATCCGAGCCAGCCAACTTGAACTGCAATCTCACGAAGAAAGATTGAATCTTATTGATAAAAAATCTGGACAATCTTTGTGGCGTAAGCCGAACGTCCAATAAAAAAACCTCATTTTATGCCTTTCAATGCAGAGTAGTCCGCGATATTGAAAGGCATTTTATTGAGGGTTTTTAATGAACTATGGGTCAACTTTATAGTAAATAGACAACACAGAAGCCGCCTACAATGCTCAACACGATTGTGTAGGGCAGTGCCATCCAAACCATTTTTCCGTAGGACAAGCGCAGCAAGGGAGCAATGGCAGAGGTTAACAAGAACAAGAAAGCCGCTTGGCCATTAGGTGTCGCAACACTTGGCAAGTTTGTTCCTGTGTTTACCGCCACAGCCAATACATCAAAATGCTCACGTGTAATCAAACCAGCATCCAAAGCTGCTTTAATTTCATTGATGTAAACAGTCGCAACAAACACGTTATCACTGATCGCTGATAAGACGCCGTTTGCGATAAACAACACGATAGGCTGATGTTCAACCGGCATGCTAAAGACCAGATTAATCACGGGTTGGAAAAGGTGCTGGGCGTGAATAACGGAAACAACAGTGAAGAAAACCACCAAAAGTGCGGTGAAAGGAAGTGACTCTTCGAACGCGTGTCCGATTCTGTGTTCTTCAATAATGCCGTTAAAAGAGGTTAGTAAGACAATAACCATTAGGCCTACTAGACCGACTTCAGCAACATGGAAAGCAAGAGATAATACCAGAATAACAGCCACGATGCCTTGAATAATCAATTGCGCTTTGTGCTTATTGGTGTGCTTTTGCGATTCTTCTTTTTCGAAGTTATTCAAAATGTCTCGAACGGTATCAGGAAGCTGGGCACCGTAATCAAACCACGCGGTTTTTTCTAATACAATCACGGTCAGCAGGCCACAGACTAAGACAGGCATAGAGACGGGGGCGACATTTAGGAAAAATTCCAAGAAATCCCAGCCAGCAACTTTGGCAATGAGAAGGTTTTGTGGTTCACCTACTAATGTAGAAACGCCACCGAGTGCGGTACCCACAGCACCGTGCATCATCAGATCACGTAAGAAAGAGCGAAACTCACTCAAATCTTCTGCGTTGACGGGCAAGATGGAATCGTCTTTGCCATGATCATGATTTTTGTTAGAGCTCTGTCCGGATGCCGCTTTATGGTAGACTGAATAAAACCCGACACCGACACTGATAAGGACTGCGGTGACGGTTAACGCGTCAAGAAATGCAGACAATAAGGCCGCAGAAAAGCTAAAAATCAATGAAATAACAATTTTAGATTTCACTTTGACCAATAATTTGTTGAAGACAAATAACAGCATGTCTTTCATGAAGTAAATACCAGCGACCATGAACATCAGCAGTAAAATGACTTCTATATTATGGGAGACTTCAGTGTATACACCTTCGGGAGAGGTTAAACCAAGTACGACCGCTTCGATAGCAAGCAAACCGCCAGGCTGTAAGGGGTAGCATTTTAATGCCATGGCCAAAGTGAAAATAAATTCGACAATTAACAACCAACCCGCAACGAAAGGTCCAAACACCACCAGTACAATAGGGTTAATAATCAGAAAGGCTAGAATGACTTGCTTATACCAGAGTGGGGCAGCGCCCAGAAAGTTTCTGCCGAACGCTTGCGCGAGAGAGGGTTTCATTGGTTTCTCCTTTTAAGAAAAGGCACGAAAATGTGCGAAAAAAATAACAAGATTTCTCTGGTGTAAAAATGTCCAAAGGAATCTTGTTAGTTCTTTCACATCGAGTGTTTTCTAAAGCAGGGAAATTCTGAAGCGCCAGATAATAAGGCATATGAAATTTAGTATCTAGAGTGAATTGTAATAAAATTACATTGTTTTTTACATAATTACCCCAAATATATCTATAAATTATCAATATCTAGACAGAAGGAAGGCATTTTGGAATTTTTAACCGACTACGCCGCGTTTGCTTTAAAGTTAATCAGTGTTGCTTTAGTGATTGGTGTGTTGCTGGCGATGATGGCCAGTGGCAAGCGCAAATCACAGCCGGGTCATTTATCCGTAGCAAAATTAAATGACGCTTATGATGCAATGAAAGCTGAGTTAGACAGTCAGCTTTTGGATAAAAAAACGTTAAAAGCTCGACTCAAAGAAAAAAAGAAGAAAGAGAAACTTGAAAAGAAATCACAGAAAAAAACACCCAACAAGACAGAGGCGACAGAAGTCGTAAAAAAACGTGTATTTGTGTTGGATTTTGATGGTGACATAAAGGCTTCTGCCGTTGAAACCATGCGGGAAGAGATAACGGCAATTTTGAGCGTGGCGACGCCAGAAGATGAAGTTATAGTGCGCCTTGAAAGTGGCGGTGGTGTTGTGCATGGCTATGGGCTCGCTGCCTCACAGTTGCAACGTGTTAGAGAGGCCAATATACCGCTGACGGTATGTGTCGACAAAGTCGCTGCCAGTGGAGGGTATATGATGGCGTGCGTCGCGGATAAAATCATTGCCGCGCCTTTCGCTATTCTGGGGTCTATTGGCGTAGTGGCTCAAATCCCTAACGTACATCGACTATTAGACAAAAGTTTGATTGATGTTGAGCTTCATACGGCGGGACGTTATAAGCGAACGCTTACCATGCTAGGTGAAAATACCGATGAAGGGCGTGAGAAATTCAAACAAGATTTGGAAGATACGCATGATTTGTTTAAGCGTTTTGTGTCCAGTCAGCGACCACAGTTAGACATTGAAAGTATTGCTACAGGCGAGACTTGGTATGGTTCTGAAGCGTTGGAAAATAACTTGGTAGATTCGGTGATGACAAGTGATGCGTATTTAGTGTCTCACTATGACAAAGCAGACGTGATTCAAGTGACTTACAAGCAGCCAAAAGGCATGGCAGAACGGTTTGGTTTGTCCTTATTTTCTGCCTTAGAGCAGAAAGCCGTTAGTTGGATTGGTAAACTGACTCAGACGCGCGGTTATTAAAAAAGTAAAATTCGAAAAAAAGGAGCCTCAACAAGGGCTCCTTTTTTTTGCTCTGAATTTTTAACGCCAATTAAGCCTAGCAAAAACGTGTTTTAACGACTGTAAAGCTCGTTGGTGCTTTGTAGTTCATCGTAGTTCAAGCTGGCTCCGGTTTCAGGTGTCATTGTTTTCAATGCGATTCGCTCGAAAGCGTCTTCTAATTCAATCGGTTCAAAATACAATAAAGTGCCTATGGTTGGATGATCGAGGTAATTGACTTTTTTGCTGGCAGTCTTATTACTCTGATACAAAGTTAGCACGGCTGAAGGAACAAAGGCTTCGTCATTAATCGCCAAGTTAGGCAGTTCAATGCTGGTGCTCGTTTGCTCGGGTGCTTTTAGCAAGGTGATGTTGCTGTCTGTTACATCAAGGCTTGCTGACTGATCAGGTGTGTCATCTTGTGATGAGCTGACGGTGTTTTGCAATGCATTCCGACTAAATAAATAATGCTGATAACGAATGTCAGTTTCAAGATAGCGCCCCAGTTTTATGGCAACGTCCGCCGTAAGTTCAGGGTAGCCGAATGCTTCGCTGTAATGCGTAAACTGCTTGCGAATGCTGTCTCCTGGGGCTTTGAAAATCAGTGTCCATTCTTGATTGGCGAGTATGTCTACCCGACGTTTGAGTTTGTTTTCCATGGCAACAAACGGTGAATCGAGCTGTAGATCAAGAGGTGACTCTTTCTCATTGGCTTGTTGTTTATTGTTAGTCAGCAACCCCAATTCGGCAGGCAATAAATCCACATAATTGACTTGTTCAGTAGATTGGCCTTCAGGCCAACTAAACGTCAACAAGTATCCTTGATAAGCTCTGGCGGTTTCTGGGTCGTACTGTTCGGTGTCCGCTAGCAAGGGATGGCTGAACAAGCATGCTGTTAGTAGAACAGAAGTTGCGACTTTCAATGTAATAACTCCAAGGTTTTTGTCGTTTCTTGAAAACGCTCATCAGCGCTGTTCATTGTGGCAATAAACTTTAAGGTGTCTGGCCCTGCCAGTTTATATTGATCGGGTTTGGTTTGTATCAGCTTGATCAGTTTCATTGGGTCTACTGGGGTTTTGCTGTTAAAGAATATTTTACCTTCTTTGAGGTTGGCTTCAATTTTTTTGATGCCCAGCTGCTCCGCTTTGAGTTTTAGTTCCGTTTGACGAAACAGGTTTTTAGTGGCATCGGGCAGTAAACCAAAACGATCAATCATTTCCACTTGCAGATCTTTTAAGTCATCACTGGTTGCGGCACTGGCAATACGCTTATACAGAATTAGGCGTGAATGAACATCGCTTAAGTAGTCTTCCGGTATAAGGGCGGGGACGCGTAAATTGATTTCGGTTTGGGCAGGTGAAGATATGTCTATGTCAGGTGATTCGCCATTTTTAAGCGACTTTACCGCTCTGTCTAGCATGTCCATAAACAATGAAAAGCCCACATGTTCGATGTGACCGCTTTGGCCATCACCCAGTAGTTCACCCGTGCCACGGATTTCTAAATCGTGGGTGGCTAACGTGAAGCCGGCCCCGAGAGTGTCGGCTAAAGTAATGGCTTCGAGACGTTTTTCGGCATCGGTGGTCACCTTGCGATCACTTGGCGTCAGCAGATACGCATAAGCTTGATGGTGCGAGCGTCCGACACGACCTCTAAGTTGGTGTAATTGAGCCAGACCGAATTTATCGGCGCGTTCTATAATAATGGTATTGGCATTTGGGATGTCGATGCCTGTTTCAATAATGGTGGAACATACCAATACATTGGCGCGTTTATGGTAGAAGTCTGACATGACTTGTTCCAGTTCTCTTTCACGCATTTGGCCGTGGCCCACAATGACACGCGCTTCGGGAATCAGCTCTTCCAATTCTTCGGCGGCTTTTTGAATCGTTTGCACTTCGTTATGCAGATAGTACACCTGACCGCCACGATGCAGTTCACGCAAAATGGCTTCTTTTATTTGATGGGCGTCCTTCTGTTTTACAAAGGTTTTTACCGACAACCGTTTGGCGGGTGGCGTGGCGATAATAGACAAATCACGAATGCCCGAGAGTGACATATTGAGAGTCCGTGGTATCGGTGTCGCGGTCAAGGTGAGTATGTCTACTTCGGCTCGTAACGCTTTAAACTGTTCTTTTTGCTTCACGCCAAAGCGGTGCTCCTCGTCAATAATAACCAGGCCAAGGTTGGCGAATTTAATGTTGCTTTGAATCAGTTTGTGGGTGCCAACCACGATATCGGCTTTGCCATTTTCAAGTCGTTCAATGGCCGCATTGGATTCTTTGCCTGAACGAAAGCGTGATAAGAGTTCTACTTCTATTGGCCAATCAGCAAAGCGGTCGCAGAAATTTTCATAGTGTTGTTGTGCAAGCAAGGTAGTAGGCACAAGAACCGCCACTTGCTTGCCGCCTTGAACCGCCAGAAAAGCAGCACGCATGGCGACTTCTGTTTTGCCAAAGCCAACGTCGCCACAAACGAGTCGGTCCATAGGTTTTTTGGTCGACATGTCTTGCATAACGGCATCAATGGCCATTTGCTGGTCAGGCGTCTCTTCAAACGGGAAGCCAGCCGAGAAGATTTCGTATTGATCATCTGGTTTTGCAAAAGCATGACCGACTCTGGCTTCTCGTTTGGCGTAGATTTCCAGTAATTCGGCGGCTGTATCGCGGGCTTTCTCCGCGGCTTTTTGTTTGGCAACGCTCCATTTGTCTGTTCCCAGTTTGTGTAGTGGAGCGGTGTCTTCGTCGGCACCAGTGTAGCGAGAAATTAATTGCAAGGACGAAACAGGCACATACAGCTTGGCGTCGTTGGCGTAGCCAAGGGTTAATAGTTCGGTTTCCTGACCATCAATTTCGAGGTTGGTTAAGCCAAGATAGCGCCCAACGCCATGATCAATATGCACAACCGGGGCGTTTAATCTAAGTTCTGTTAAGTTGCGAATAATGGCATCGTCGCTGATATTGCTGTGCTTGTTGCGTCTGCGATGCTGAGAAACCCGTTCACCCAGAATGTCACTTTCGGGTATCAGGGTCAGTGTGTCCTGAATAACAAAACCGCGTCCGATGTTACCCTCAGTGATGGCTACTTTGTCGTTTGAATTTTCAAACGTTTTCCAGTTGCTGGTGAGTTTTGGGGTAATCTTGTGCTTTTTAAGTAGCTCAAGAAGCGCTTCTCGACGACCCGCTGATTCGGCGACGATAAGCACTCTGGTGTTTGTCTGATTTAAATGCTCTTGCAGCCTATATAAAGGTTGAGCCGCTTTCGAGTCGATTTTGACGTTGCTTAATGGCTTAAAGGTAGGGTGTTCGCCTTCGGCAGAAAAAATGACATTAGTGAAATGCTTTAATTCGGCAAATATTTCTTCTTCCTTTAAGCAGATTTCATCTGGATGAAGAATAGGGCGCTCTATGTTGTAGCTAAGCGACTCGTGTCGTGTGCGAAAATCGAGCTGGATACTAGCAAGTTGTTCGTTAAATGTACCAGATCGAATCACCAAGGTGTTCTTAGGTAAATAATCAAAGATGCTGGTGGTGTGTTCAAAAAAGAGCGGTAAATAATACTCTATTCCTGCTGGAATGAGTCCGCTGCTGACATCTTGGTAAATAGGGCTAGACAATGGGTCTTTGTCAAAACGCTCTCGAAAAGCTTGGCGAAAATATTGTATGCCCTGAGACGAGGTAGGAAACTCTTTTGCAGGCAACATCTTTATTTCAGTAACTTTACCAGTGCTGCGTTGAGTCTCTGGGTCAAACCAACGAATAGAGTCAATGTCGTTATCAAACCAATCGATTCGAATGGGATTCTCGGCGCCCATGGGGTAAACGTCCATTAATGCGCCACGGATGGTGTATTCTCCGTGTTCACTAACATGATCAACATTCGCATAGCCAGCGTCTACGAGTTTTCTCGACAAGGTTTCGAGGGGCAGTGTTTGGCCCTCTTTTAAATGAAAGCGTTGGGCATCCAAATGTTGTTTCGGACATAGACGTGTGAGGCACGAAGCCACTGTGGTCAAGATAATCGGGTTTTCAGCTTCATTTAAACGCGCTAGTGTCTCCAGTCGTTGCGATACGATATCTTGGTGGGGTGAAAAGGCGTCGTATGGCAAGGTTTCCCAGTCACTGAACCTGAGCAGCTCGTGCTGCTTGCTGCTGAGAAAAACGAGCTCACTTTCAAGTTCGTTCAGTTCAGCAACAGTGTCAACCATATAGAGAATGGGTTGTTTGTTGGAGGAGGCAATAGATAAAAGCTGTAATACTTTGCGACTGCCATCGAGGCCCGATATGAGGTTTTTGTAGCCAGGTTTTAGGGTGATGTTTGCAGTATCAGGCATAGTAAGGTTAAAGCTCTCTAGAAGCGGAAAGGGTTAAAGATACAGAGTCAGCAAAGCGTAAGGCGTGGGGTTTAGCGACCTCGACTTTTGCAAAAGTGACATGGTCGGCTTGCATGCAGATTTCAAGTAAATCTGCTGTCAGTTTTTCAAGCAACAAAAAACGATTGTTTTCAGTGTGTGAAATTATCTGCTTGCATATGGTGCGATAATTGACAGCATTATTGACATCGTCTGTGTGATAGGCGTCGGATGCTTGGTATTGCATCCAGGCATTAATCACCACATCTTGCTTGTTTTCTTTTTCAGAATCATTGAATCCAATATAGGTTCTAAGACGTAAATTGTTTATATGTATTTGCGCGTTTGGCTTAATCATAACTCATTGACTTCCGTTTTATTTGAGCTTGTTAATAAATTAACAAAGCAATATTGTGGCGTGTTAGGAAAAGTATAGCAACTTCGAAAGTACGGTGGTGATCGCTCGTTGGATCCTTTTATTTGCGGATGAATCTAAAAGTGTCTAATTGCTGTCAGTGCATTGATGTTCTTCTTTACGCCTTTTTGACGGACGCTTGGTGCGAATTGTGTTTCTGAGAATGAAAGATGCAAGCCAAAAGCGAAGGGCTTTGCTGGTCAAACCGTTGAATGCCCTTTATAATGTTGCGGTTTTTGGTGAAGTGAGTTTGTGTCAATAATCTACCCTTTAGATTAGTGGATTTACGCATGTTTTCCCGGAGGGGGGTGTAAACCTTGCACATTACGCTTTTTGTGTTCAATAAATTGTTGGGCAGAACATATGTTTAAAATCTCGAAAGGCCTAGATCTGCCGATCTCAGGCTCTCCCAATCAAGTGATTGATAATGCGACATCTGCCAAGACAGTCGCTGTCATCGGTCCTGACTACCATGGTATGAAACCTACTATGCTGGTTAAGGAAGGAGACGTTGTTAAAAAAGGCCAAGTCATTTTCACAGACAAGAAAACGGATGGTGTTAAGTATACCTCCCCAGCGTCTGGTGTAATTGAAGCGGTACATCGCGGTGAAAAACGCGTCCTGCAGTCCGTTGTTATTAAAGTTGAAGGCAGTGAAAGTGAAGCATTTGCTTCCTATTCAGGTTCTCAGCTTAAATCACTCGAACGCAGCAAAGTGGTTGAAAATTTAATAGAGTCTGGAATGTGGACTGCGTTTCGTACGCGCCCATTCAGTAAAGTGCCTGAAGTTGATTCGGTACCGAATTCTATCTTTGTAACTGCCATTGACACAAACCCTTTAGCGGCTTCACCAGAAGTTGTTTTAGCGGACCAAGCTGAAGCGTTTGCAGACGGTTTGACCGTTTTGACTCGATTAACAGAAGGCAAAGTTTTCCTTTGTAAAGAGCAAGGCGCCAAGATACCTACTACGTCTGATGTGACTGTTGAAGAGTTTGCGGGTGTTCACCCTGCCGGTCTTGCGGGAACACACATACATTTTCTTGACCCAGTCAGCGACAAAAAAACGGTTTGGTCAATCAACTATCAAGACGTTATTGCCGTTGGCAAGTTGTTCACAACGGGTGAGCTTTACGTTGAACGCGTTATTTCTTTAGCCGGTCCACAGGTTAAAAAGCCGCGTTTGATTCGCACTCAGATTGGTGCTGATCTTCTTGCCTTGACTGCGGGTGAGTTATCAGAAGGCGACAATAGAGTGGTATCCGGTTCAGTGTTGTCTGGCCGTAATGCGTTTGGTCCTTACGCTTACCTTGGTCGCTATCACAATCAAGTGTCTGTTTTGCTTGAAGGTCGCGAGCGCCAAATGGTGCATTACCTTCGTGCTGGTGTTGAAAAACACTCGACCATCAATGTGTTTGTTTCAAAATTGATGGGCAAAAAGACATTCGACATGTCCACTACGACAAATGGCAGTGACCGCACTATGTTGCCATTAGGTAACTTCGAGCGCCTAATGCCACTGGATATTCTGCCAACTCAGCTTTTGAGAGCTTTGGTAGTTAATGATACAGAACAAGCACAAAAGCTTGGTGCACTCGAGCTGGATGAAGAAGATCTAGCATTATGTACTTACAGCTGTTCAGGTAAGTTCGAATATGGCCCGATTCTTCGGGACTGCCTAACTCTAATTGAGAAAGAGGGTTGATTCATGGGACTTAGAAAAGTACTTGATAAAATTGAACCTGAGGTTCACTCAGGTGGCAAATACGAAAAATGGTATGCGCTTTATGAAGCCGTCGATACTATTTTTTATCGTCCGAGTTCCGTGACGAGAAACGGTTCACATGTGCGTGATGCGGTTGACATGAAGCGCATTATGATTCTCGTGTGGATGTGTACATTTCCAGCAGTTTTTTTTGGGATGTACAACATTGGTTTGCAGGCAAATACTGCGATGGATGCCATGGGTATCACAGCAGGTGAGTCATGGCGTCACGCGGTGATTGGAGGGTTAACATCCTACAATGCCGACAGTGTATGGGATAACATGATTTATGGTGCCATGCATTTCTTACCCGTTTATTTGGTGACCTTTATTGTAGGTGGTTTCTGGGAAGTATTGTTTGCTTCGGTTCGTAAACACGAAGTGAACGAAGGCTTTTTCGTTACCTCTATCTTGTTCTCATTGTCTTTGCCAGCGACTATTCCGCTATGGCAAGTGGCGTTGGGTATCACCTTTGGTGTTGTGCTTGCTAAAGAAGTATTCGGTGGAACAGGTAAAAACTTCCTAAACCCAGCGTTAGCAGGTCGCGCATTCTTGTTCTTCGCATACCCAGCGTCTATGTCTGGTGATGCTGTTTGGACAGCAGTGGATGGTTATTCAGGCGCGACTGCATTGAGTCAGTTAGCAGTTGATGGTGTTCCAGGCTTAACCATTGCTTGGTCTCAGGCCTTCTTTGGGTTTATTCAAGGCTCAATGGGTGAAACCTCTACACTTGCCATTTTAATTGGTGGTGGTGCCTTACTGATTATGCGAATTGCGGCTTGGCGTATTGTGGCGGGTGTGATGCTCGGTATGATTTTGACGTCAGGACTGTTCAATCTGATTGGTTCTGACACAAACCCAATGTTTGCAACACCTTGGTATTGGCATCTTGTTTTGGGTGGCTTTGCCTTCGGAATGATGTATATGGCCACAGACCCAGTATCGGCTTCCATGACAAACAATGGTAAGTGGTTTTACGGTATTTTGATTGGCCTTATGGTTGTTCTTATCCGTGTAGTTAACCCTGCTTACCCAGAAGGTATGATGTTGGCGATTTTGTTTGCAAATCTATTCTCGCCATTTATAGACCACTTTGTTGTTCAGGCGAATATCAAGCGGAGGATGGCTCGTAATGGCTAGTAGTAACGATAGTATCAAAAAGACCGTCATAGTTGCGTTGTCATTATGTTTGGTTTGTTCAATTTTTGTTGCTGCGGCAGCCGTTGGACTAAAGCCTATTCAGACCGCAAACAAGGATTTAGATAGAAAACGTAATATTCTATCTGCGGCAGGTCTGCTTGAAGAAGGTAAGTCTGTTGATGAGATCTTCGAGAACGTTGAAGCGCGTATTGTAAATTTACAGACTGGCAAATTTGCTACAGACGAAGAGATGCAAGCGGCAGGTATATCAGCGGGTAGCTTCAATCAGCAAGCGGCCGCTAAGGATACAGCGCTATCGATTGACCTAAAAGGAAACGATCCTGCAGGCATCAAGCGTCGCTCGAACTTCTCTGAGGTGTATTTGGTGAGAGCAGGTGACGATATTGATCGTATCATCCTGCCCGTTCATGGATATGGGTTATGGTCCACTATGTACGGCTTTATGGCGCTTCAAGGGGACTTTAATACGGTACTTGGATTTGGTTTCTATGACCAAGCTGAAACACCAGGTCTTGGTGGTGAGGTAGATAATCCAAATTGGAAAGCCTCTTGGGAAGGGAAAAAAGTCTACAACAGTGATGGTGAAGCTGTGCTTCAACTTGCTAAAGGTAGTGTAGACAGCTCTGACCCTCAAGCAGATTACAGAATAGATGGACTTTCAGGTGCAACATTAACATCTCGTGGCGTAACTCAGCTTGTTCAATATTGGTTGGGAGACAATGGTTTTGGAACATTTTTGTCGCACTTACGTAGCGGAGGAGTGTAATAATGTCTGAAGTAAAAAAAGTCCTTTTTGGGCCGATTCTTGCGAATAACCCGATTGCCTTGCAAATATTAGGTATTTGCTCGGCTTTAGCGGTAACAAGTAGCTTGAATGTAAGTTTGGTTATGGCGATAGCTTTAACATTAGTAACAGGGTTCTCTGGTTTTTTTATTGCGATTATTCGTAATCACATACCAAATAGTATCCGTATCATAGTGCAGATGATTATTATCGCTTCGCTCGTTATTGTGGTTGATCAAATTCTTAAAGCTTTTGCATTTGAGATTAGCAAGCAGCTTTCTGTGTTTGTTGGTTTGATTATTACCAACTGCATTGTAATGGGTCGCGCAGAGGCCTTCGCAATGAAAAATGGCCCTGTCATGAGCTTTGTTGATGGCATTGGTAATGGACTGGGTTACAGCGCGATGTTGATTGTGGTGGCCTTTTTCCGTGAGTTGCTTGGTGCTGGAAAACTGTTTGGTGTCGAGATTTTAGCTACGGTACAGAATGGTGGCTGGTATCAGCCTAACGGTTTGATGTTGCTTCCTCCTAGTGCATTTTTTGTTATTGGTTTAGTAATTTGGGCACTTCGTGCTTACAAGACCGATCAAGTAGAAGAGCCAGAATTCAAGATTGCAGCCAATTCCCGTTCACAGGAGGCACTATAAATGGAACAGTTAATTAGCCTATTTATTAAAGCGGTTTTCGTTGAAAACATGGCTTTGGCCTTCTTCCTTGGCATGTGTACTTTCTTGGCTTTGTCTAAGAAAGTTGAAACTGCCATTGGGCTAGGTATTGCGGTTGTTGTGGTATTAACGATTACCGTGCCGCTTAACAATTTATTGTACAAAAATCTTTTAGCGGATGGTGCTCTGGAGTGGGCTGGCTTGCCAGGAGTGGATTTAAGCTTCCTAGGTTTATTGAGCTACATAGGTGTTATAGCGGCGGCTGTTCAAATATTGGAGATGCTTCTCGATAAGTATATGCCATCTTTGTACAACGCACTTGGCGTATTCTTACCGTTGATTACGGTAAACTGTGCCATTTTAGGTGCGTCATTGTTCATGGTAGAAAGGGATTATAACTTTAGTGAAAGTGTCGTTTACGGCGCTGGCGCTGGTGTTGGTTGGGCGTTGGCTATTGCGGCGCTTGCTGGTATTCGCGAAAAACTTAAGTATTCAGATGTTCCAGCTGGTTTGCGTGGTCTTGGTATCACTTTTATCACGGTTGGTCTAATGAGTTTAGGTTTTATGTCATTTTCGGGTGTACAGCTGTAATACGCTGTACATTTAGGCAATCAAGAATAAGGTATAACTAACATGGTCAACTTAGAAATTATTCTAGGTGTGGTGATGTTCACGGCTATCGTGCTTGCGCTTGTGGCAATTATCCTTGCTGCTCGTGCACGCTTGGTAAGTACTGGTGACGTTACAATTCGCATCAATGGTGAAAAAGAGATTACCTCCCCAGCGGGTGGTAAGTTACTTCAAACTTTAGCTAATAGCGGCGTTTTCTTATCGTCAGCGTGCGGCGGGGGCGGTACTTGTGCCCAGTGTACTTGTAAAGTGATGTCTGGTGGTGGTTCTATGCTATCGACTGAGCAGTCGCACTTTACACGTCGTGAAGAAAAGGAAGGCTACCGTTTGTCATGTCAAGTTGCTGTAAAACAAGACATGGACATTATCGTGCCTGAAGAGGTATTCGGTGTGAAGGCGTGGGATTGTACTGTTGAGTCCAATCCTAACGTGGCAACTTTTATCAAAGAATTAACACTGAAATTGCCAGAGGGTGAGAACGTTGATTTTCGCGCAGGCGGATATGTTCAGCTTGAAGCGCCAGCTCATACGGTTCATTACAAAGACTTTGATATCGAAGAAGAGTACCGTGGTGACTGGGATAAGTTTAACCTTTGGAAGTTCACTTCTAAAGTAAACGAAACCGTTATTCGTGCCTATTCAATGGCAAACTACCCTGAAGAAAAAGGCTTGGTGAAGTTCAATATCCGTATTGCTTCTCCACCACCAGGTAAAGATGATTTACCACCAGGGCAGATGTCTTCTTACGTATTTAGCCTTAAACCGGGCGATAAAATTAAAGTGTATGGTCCTTTTGGTGAGTTTTTTGCCAAGGACACAGAAGCAGAAATGGTCTTTGTTGGTGGTGGTGCCGGTATGGCTCCAATGCGTTCCCACATTTTTGACCAGCTTAAGCGCCTTAATTCTAAACGTAAAATTTCTTTCTGGTATGGTGCTCGTAGTATGCGTGAAGCATTCTATGTGGAAGAGTACGATAAGCTACAAGAAGAAAATGAAAACTTTGAATGGCATTTGGCGTTGTCTGATCCACAACCTGAAGATAATTGGGAAGGTAAGACAGGCTTCATTCATAACGTTCTTTATGAAAACTATCTTAAAGACCACCCTGCGCCAGAAGATTGTGAGTTTTACATGTGTGGACCTCCAATGATGAACGCTTCGGTTATTAAGATGCTCGAAGATCTCGGTGTAGAAAAAGAAAATATTCTACTAGATGATTTTGGTGGCTAGAAACTGAATAAAAGACCCACCTTATGGTGGGTCTTTACGTTAATGACAACATAAGAACATTATGCGCATAAAAATATGGTTACCCGTTTTACTGATTCTATTGGCGGCTATTGTTTATCGTTTGGCGGCTTTTACCCCAGAGCTGGTAAGCTTTTCTGGTCCGACGATGGGTACCACCTATACAGTCAAATTTTACACGACAGAGGATTATGAATCGTCGTGGCGTGTAAAAGACAATATTGATGAACTCCTGCTAAAGGTTAACAAATCCATGTCAACCTATGACTCTCAGTCGGAGTTATCTTTGTTCAATAAGTCACCGTCTCAACAAGTTACAAAAATTAGTGATGAGTTGGCCTTTGTTATTGATAAGGCGCTGTTGATTAGCACCATGACGAACGGTGAGTATGATGTCACTGTTGGTCCTTTGGTAAACCTATGGGGATTTGGGCCAGGAAGGCTTGAAGACAAGGTTCCGTCTGACGTTTCCATTTTCGAAGCGAAGCGCAATGTTGGCTATCAGTACTTGTCTCTTCAGGATGGTGAATTGGTGAAAAGCAGAGACATATACGTAGATTTGTCATCCATTGCCAAAGGCTATGGCGTGGATGTTCTAGCAGAATTCCTAGATACAAAAGGGATTACGAGTTACCTAGTTGAAGTGGGTGGTGAGATCAAAGGCAAAGGTGTTAAGCTAGATGGATCGCCTTGGCGAGTTGCCATTGAAAGCCCTGCCGGTGGTCTAAACATGGCGGAAAAAGTAATTTCGCTTAATAACGCAGCGATGGCAACGTCCGGAGACTACCGTAATTATTTTGAAAAAAATGGTGTGCGATATTCTCATACTATTAGTCCGACAACAGGTAAGCCTATTACACATCGCTTAGCGTCTGTGTCCGTGATAGCAGAGACAGCAACGATGGCTGATGGCTTTTCTACAGCCATTTCCGTACTTGGTCCTGAATTGGGTTATGAGTTTGCTCAAGAAAATGGCATCGCCGCTTACTTAATAATGAAAACAGACTCAGGATTTGAATCTAAGTATTCAGAAAGCTTTAACGCTTACCTTGAATAAGAATTTCTTATATTAAACAATATACATATCATTACTGGTTAATGAATAGGAGTAGAAAATGTTAACAATAGTATTAGCTTTTTTTCTTATGCTGGCTCTTGTGGCAGCTATGGCCGTCGGTGTATTGATGGGCAGAAAGCCCATAGCAGGGTCATGCGGCGGTATGGGTGCATTAGGTATGGAAGTTGCGTGTGACCTATGTGGTGGCGATAAAGGTAAATGTGAAAAAGAATCCAGCAAAAGTGACGCTGGGAAAGTTGCTGATAAAAAGTTTTACGACGCAACAAAATAATTCGATATCAAAGAGGGTGTTATGACGACAAGACATTATGACGTAGTAGTATTAGGGACCGGCCCCGCAGGAGAAGGCGCGGCCATGAGTGCTGCAAAAGCAGGAAAAAAAGTAGCCGTTATAGAGGCGAGCTCACAAGTCGGTGGTAGTTGTACGCACTTAGGAACCATACCCTCAAAAGCATTGCGTCATGCTGTTAAGGAAATCATCGCTTTTAACACCAACCCAATGTTTCGTGATATCGGCGAGCCACGTTGGTTTTCATTCCCAAAAGTATTGGATAGAGCGAATCGAGTTATTGATCAACAGGTAATGGGGCGAACGGAGTATTACGCGCGTAATCGAATAGATATTTACTTCGGTACAGGTAAATTCAAAGATGCTAATACCATTGAAGTGAATACTTATGAAAAAGGGCCGGAGCTACTAGAAGCTAAAAAAGTCGTTATTGCCACTGGGTCTCGCCCATACCGGCCTGCCAATATCGATTTCTCACACCCAAGAATTTATTGCTCTGATACCATACTAAGTTTAAGTCACACGCCACGATCTTTGATTATTTACGGTGCTGGTGTCATAGGGTGTGAATACGCTTCTATTTTCTGTGGGTTAGGGGTTCGTGTCGAATTAATTAATCCGGCCAAGAAATTGTTGAGCTTTTTGGATGATGAAATTACTGATGCGCTAAGTTATCACCTACGCGATGGTGGTGTGTTGATTAGACATAACGAAACCTTTGAATCTGTTGAAACAACGGATAGAGGGGTAGTCATGCACATGACTTCAGGTAAGAAGCTTCGCGCTGATGCCTTGTTATTTTGCAATGGACGTTCTGGGAATACAGATAGCTTGGGTTTAGAAGCCATTGGGTTGGAAGCGAATGCCCGCGGTCAACTTGCCGTCAACGATACTTATCAGACTCAGGTAGAGAATGTGTTTGCGGCGGGTGATGTCATTGGTTGGCCAAGTCTTGCCAGTGCGGCGTATGATCAAGGTCGTGCAGCAGCAGCAAATATGTTTGGCTTAATCGGTGGGGAGTTTATTAGCGAAGTCCCCACAGGTATTTACACAATTCCTGAGATCAGTTCGGTTGGTAAGACAGAAGCGGAATTGACGGCAGAAAAAGTTCCTTACGAAGTGGGCCGAGCTTTCTTCAAAAACACGGCTAGGGCTCAAATAACTGGTGAAGCTGTGGGTATGCTTAAAATACTGTTTCATCGCGAATCACTGGAATTGTTGGGCATACACTGTTTTGGTGACCAAGCATCAGAGATCGTGCATATCGGTCAAGCTATAATGAAGCAGCCAGGAAAGCAAAACACACTTAAGTATTTCCTAAATACGACCTTTAACTATCCGACAATGGCAGAAGCTTATCGGGTTGCCGCCTTAAATGGTTTCAATCGGGTCTTCTAGATTAGTATAAGTTGTAACAGCAAAAAACCCACTTTAAGTGGGTTTTTTATGCGAGCAAACTAAGGTTGCTTGAGTCTGTGTAATTAGGGCTCTTCTAGCTGCCTTTGATTGCGTAAATGCCTTTAAGATTTCTAAAATAGCCTTTGTAATCCATGCCATAGCCGAAAAGAAAGCGGTCCGCGACATCTGTGCCTATGTAATCTGGAACGATATCTGTTTTTCTATCATGCAGTTTGTTAATGACAGTAGCGGAGTGGACACTGGATGTATCTTGTTGTTCCAACCATTTAATAATGGCCTGCAAGGTGTGCCCCTGGTCAAAAATATCGTCAATCACAAGGATATGTCTGTCTTTTAAACTGCTTTGAGGGTAACTAAGCCAATTTAAAGCAGCCCCTTCTGTTTCCATTCCATAACGTGTTGCGTGAATGTAATCCAGTTCGAGCGGGAAATTCAAGCGCTCAATAAGGGCTGCTGTGGGAACTAAACCACCATTCATCACACATAAAACCAGTGGGAGTTTGTCGGCTAGGTCAGCGGTGATTTGAGCGGCCATCTTATCGAGCGCAAGGTTGAGTGTGTGTTCGTTAACTAAGCAATCAGCGTCGTTCAGGATTTCATTTAAGTCATTGAGTGTGAGTGTCATGGAGGGGTCCCATTTTAAAAAATTGGCGCGATTCTACATCAATCT
This sequence comes from Marinomonas hwangdonensis, assembly GCF_003721245.1. Classification (GTDB taxonomy): domain Bacteria; phylum Pseudomonadota; class Gammaproteobacteria; order Pseudomonadales; family Marinomonadaceae; genus Marinomonas; species Marinomonas hwangdonensis. Next base: position 21,937 of record NZ_RIZG01000004.1, read on the forward strand.
TTACCAGATGCTAAGTTTTAATATCATGCAGGCTTGCGCAGAGGCAAATCGATGCCAACACGATAAGCCAAGAGCTTTGCAGCCACACAATTAATATAGGTATGGCAGCGAAGGCACCATAGATTACCTGATAGCCAGTAAAAAACTGAGCGAATGAACCAAAAATGATATTGAGTATGTACAGACCTATGCTACCGGCTAGTGCTGAGATGGCAGCCCACTTGGGTGAGACATCGGCGTTAGGGGTCAAAAAATTTAATGTAAGCAACATTAGAAAGTATAAAATCATACTGCCTAGTTCGAGCAAACCATTCAACCAGATATTTGATTCGAGATTTTGTATCTGTATCGAGATTAGCGTGCCGTACATACTAAGCGAAGCCGCAAACAGAATTGGCCCTAATGTTAATATCGCCCAGTAAGTCAGTAGTCTCTCCCGTAACTTGCGAGCTTTCCTTATTCCCCATATTTCCTGAACACTGCCTTCAAAACTGTTTAGCAACAAAAGAGCAGTAAGAAACAAAGCCACTAAACCCGCTATAGGCAAGTTTTTCGCTTGTTCTGAAAAAGTGATCAGATAAGGTAGAACGACATCACTTGAGCCTGGCGCTAAGTGTTGTTCCACTAAATCAAAAAGCTGTATCTGCATTGATTCAAGCGCGGGTGTAAAGCTAAGGATGCCAAGAATAATACTGATAATTGGTACCGCTGCTAACAGACTTGATAGCGTCAGTTGAGAGGCTTTTTGTGACAGGTTACGATTCTGGAATCGAGCCAATGTTGGTTTTACGTAACGGGTAAAAGCCTCTTGGAATTGGAGTTTCTGAACAGTCATTTTATAAAGCTCTTTCGATTAGTGCGGTTATTATCGCAGCTTTTATCGGCGTTTCAAAAGCGCATTTCAATATCAACTGTCTAATTTCTAGTCATTGAGCTATTGAGTGTATTTTTTGTGACGTCAGGTGTGGATGAGTGCTTTTGTTGTTAAAAGCGAAATGCACAAATACGGTGCAAGAGTGCGTAACTATTGGTTTTTTGCTTGTTTTCTGGGCGTTGAGTCTATAAGATCCGCTTCGTTCCTTTTGTGATATTTGTATTGAAGGCGACAAATACTAGCTATTTATAGTTCCTTGTCTACAAATTGTCATTTAGCCCAGTTTTACTGGGCTTTTTTATGACTATTGGTTGACGATTATTATTCCATCCCTATAATAGCCCTCCAAATGAAATGTAATGACATTAGTTCCGTTAGCTCAGTTGGATAGAGCAACCGCCTTCTAAGCGGTAGGTCACTGGTTCGAATCCAGTACGGAGCACCATTTCAGTCCATTACTTTAATTAAATTTTTTATTTAGGTTTTGTTGGCTGCAATCAAATAAACGTCTTGTTAATAACAAGATTGCCAACAAATTAAAGCAGGTTCCCGAGAGGAAGTTTTATGCAAGTTTCTGTAGAGACAACGTCTCCAATCGAGCGCGTTCTAACAATTAGTGTTCCAGCTGCTCGTGTTGACGAAAAAGTAAATTCTGAAGTGGCTAAAACAGCGAAAACAATCCGCATAGATGGTTTCCGTAAGGGAAAAGTGCCTGTCAGCGTTGTGAAAAAACGTTACGGTCAAGGTATCCGCATTGATGCTGTTGAGCAAATCATGCGTGATGCTTATGTTGAAGCACTGCAAAAAGAATCGATTCAACCTGCTGGCGCTCCTTCCATCGAACCTAAGAGCCTTGCTGAAGGTGCTGATCTTGAGTTCGTGATTAAAGTTGAAGTTTACCCAGAAATTACTCTTGCTGATAACTCTGCGATTAAAGTAGAGCGCATCATTTCTGAAGTAACAGATGCTGATGTTGATACAATGCTTGAAACTTTGCGTAAGCAAAACTCAGAGTGGACATCCGTAGAGCGTGAATCAGCCGATGGCGATCAAGTAACGATTGATTTTGTTGGCTACCTAGGCGACGAAGCCTTTGAAGGTGGTGCAGCTCAAGGTCACAAATTAGTTTTGGGTTCCAACACCATGATTCCTGGTTTTGAATCCGGTATTCTTGGTGCTAAAGCAGGCGAAGAACGTACTATTTCTGTGACTTTCCCAGAAGATTACCAAGCTGAAAACTTGAAAGGCAAAGAAGCGTCTTTCAAAATTACTGTTTCCGAAGTAGCTGAACAGGTTCTTCCAGAACTTAATGATGCCTTTGTTGAAAAATTCGGTCTTGAAGAAGCAACGCTAGATGCTTTGCGTGCTGAAGTGCGTAAAAACATGGATCGCGAACTAAACCAAGCGGTTAAATCTAAGCTAAAAAATTCTTTGTTCGAAGGTTTGTCGTCTATTAATGAAGTTGAAGTTCCTTCCGCTTTAATTGATCAAGAAGTCGATGGCTTACGTAAACAAGCAGGCCAGCAATTTGGTGGTCAAGGTTTTGACGTGTCTCAGTTGCCAGCAGAGCTTTTCCAAGACGAAGCGAAAAAACGCGCTAAATTGGGTTTGCTGATTTCTGAAATCATCAAGTCAAACGAAATGAAAGTGGACGACGAGCGTGTATATGCTTTCTTAGAAGAGATGGCGCAAGCGTACCAAGAGCCACAACAAGTGATTGACTTTTACTTGAAGAATAAAGAGCAGCTTTCTCAGGTTCAATCTGCTGTACTTGAAGAGCAAGTTGTTGATAAACTGTTAGAATCTGCCCAAGTAACGGAAGTAACCTTGGGTTACGAAGACGCTATCAAGCCAAAAGCCCAAGCTGAAGAGGTTGGGGAAGAAGCATAAGACGAGTCTTATCTTTTTTAATAAGGTCGACATAGCATTTTGTTATGTCGACTTTTTTGTTTTAAGGAATGCGAAATGAATTTGATGAACCAAACTACCGGTCCTGTTGCGATAACAAGTAATGGCCTTGTTCCAATGGTAATTGAACAGACTGCTCGTGGAGAAAGGTCATTTGATATTTACTCGCGCTTACTTAAAGAGCGAGTGATTTTCTTAGTAGGTCAAGTGGAAGACCACATGGCTAACCTTGTAGTCGCTCAATTGTTATTCTTAGAATCTGAAAATCCTGAAAAAGACATTCATTTGTACATTAATTCACCAGGTGGTTCTGTTACTGCAGGCATGTCTATTTATGACACCATGCAGTTTATTAAACCTGACGTCAGCACCATGTGTATCGGTCAAGCGGCCAGTATGGGTGCATTGTTATTGACTGCCGGTGCCGCAGGTAAGCGTTTCTGCCTTCCTAATTCACGCGTTATGATTCACCAACCTTTGGGTGGCTATCAGGGTCAAGCTTCTGATATCGAGATTCATACTCGTGAAATCTTGGGTATAAAACATAAGTTGAATGAGATTATTTCTCATCATTCTGGTAAGCCAATTGAGCAAGTTGCTGCGGATACAGATCGTGATAATTTCATGAACCCGCAAACAGCAAAAGAATACGGTTTGATTGATGAAATACTACAGAAACGAACAGTTTAAAATAAGGGTGGAATAAATGTCAGATGATAATACTAGCCGTGGCGACCACTCTGATCGGTTATTATATTGCTCTTTTTGCGGGAAGAGTCAAGACGAGGTAAAAAAGCTCATTGCTGGACCTTCAGTTTACATCTGTAATGAGTGCGTTGATCTATGCAACAATATTATCACGCAAGAATTATCTCAAGCGGCCGACAGTGCTGAAGCGACGGACGTGTTGCCGTCACCAGCCAAACTTAGTGCAGCATTAGATGAATACGTAATTGGTCAAGATAAAGCCAAACGAGTGTTGGCTGTGGCGGTTTACAATCACTACAAACGCTTACGCCATCAAGGTAAATCGGATACCAGTATTGAGCTTGGCAAAAGCAATATATTGCTTATTGGTCCAACGGGTAGTGGTAAAACATTGCTTGCCCAAACGCTTGCTCGTGTTTTAGATGTGCCTTTTACTATTGCTGATGCGACTACGCTGACAGAAGCGGGTTATGTGGGCGAGGACGTAGAAAATATCATTCAAAAACTACTGCAAAACTGCGATTACGATGTTGAAAAAGCCCAGCGCGGTATTGTGTACATTGATGAGATAGATAAAATTTCAAGAAAGTCTGATAACCCATCTATTACTCGTGATGTGTCTGGTGAAGGTGTTCAGCAAGCCTTGCTTAAGTTGATTGAAGGTACGGTTGCCTCTGTACCGCCACAAGGGGGGCGTAAGCATCCTCAACAAGAATTTTTGCAAGTAGATACCTCCAACATTTTGTTTATTTGTGGTGGTGCGTTTGCAGGTTTAGAGCGTGTTATCAGTGATAGAACAGAAAAGAGCAGTATCGGTTTCTCAGCCACCGTGAAAAGCAAAGAAGTCGGACGTTCGTTCTCGGAAGCGGTTCATAAAGTGGAAACCGAAGACTTGGTTAAATTTGGTTTGATCCCCGAGTTTGTAGGTCGTCTACCTGTTGTAGCTACTCTTTCTGAGCTCGATGAAGAAGCGCTTATGACGATTCTCAGCGAGCCTAAAAATGCCTTGGTAAAACAGTACCAACATTTATTTGAACTAGAAGGTGTTGAGCTTGAGTTTACGCCAGAGTCATTGCGTGAAGCTGCTATTCTTGCACTAGAGCGTAAAACAGGCGCGCGTGGACTTCGTAGTATTCTTGAGTCGGCTTTGCTTGATTGCATGTTTGAACTGCCAACCCGAACGGATGTGGTTAAAGTGGTGATGGATGGTCCGGCCATACGTGGAACTTCTGAACCCAAAATGGTGTTGCAAAAGGAAGAGTTAGCGAAAAACGGCTAACCACTTTTACATAAGCCTAGCTAAGCCGAATTTGAGTATGATTGCTCTTATTCGGCTTTTTTTATGGTGTTTTGCGATAAAACACTGTGTACACTAAATTGAAATAACGATGGCGCTTGTAATTTCGGGCTTAGCCCTTATCTCTTTCCTATCAAAATGAATATAAAAGTGCGCGTTTTTTTGCGCCCAGATTGGAAGTCAATATGTCAGATTCTTTGCTCATGCCAATGTTGCCCTTGCGTGATGTGGTTGTCTATCCGCATATGGTGTTGCCCTTGTTTGTTGGTCGTCCTAAATCCATCGCGGCGTTAGAGTCCGCTATGGAAAATGACAAATATGTCTTTTTAGTGGCTCAGCAAGACGCGTCTAAAGATGATCCCAAGATTGAAGACCTTTATAAAATAGGGACAACGGCGAAAGTTATGCAGTTGTTGCGCCTACCGGACGGCACAGTCAAAGTGTTAGTAGAAGGGGGCAAGCGCGCTCGTCTTGACAAGATGGAAGAGGCGGACGGTTTTGTTCTAGGAAACATCACAGAAGTCAATTTAGAAGAAGAGAAGCAAGACGAACATGATGTGATCCGTAGCGCGCTCCTTAAGCAGTTAGATGAATATGTAGCTGGTAGTAAGCGCATACCTGCGGAAGTGGTGACTTCTCTTAAATCAATCGATGAATTGTCGAAACTGATTGATAACATCACAGGCCATATGAGCTTGAAGTTAGAAGATAAGCAAAAAGTGCTTGAGATCAACTCGCTAATTGGTCGTGGCGAATATCTTATGGGCTTAATGGACGGTGAATTAGACATAGCTCACCTAGAAAAGAACATCCGCAGCCGCGTGAAAAAACAAATGGAGAAGAGTCAGCGCGAGTACTATTTGAATGAGCAAATGAAAGCCATTCAAAAAGAACTGGGCGATATGGAAGATGGCAGCAACGATCTTGATATGCTTCAAGAAAAGATAAATGAAGCTGGAATGTCTGTTGAAGCGAAAGAAAAAGCCGACGCTGAGTTGAAAAAACTTCGCATGATGTCACCTATGTCAGCCGAAGCCACGGTTGTGCGTGGTTATATTGACTGGTTGACGTCACTGCCTTGGAAAAAACGCAGCAAAGTGCGTAACGATCTCGCTTATGCAGAAAAAGTGTTAAACCAAGACCATTATGGCCTGCAAGATGTTAAAGAGCGCATTTTAGAATTTCTTGCTGTGCAGCAGCGCGTGAAAAAAGTAAAAGGCCCAGTACTTTGTTTGGTTGGGCCGCCGGGTGTGGGTAAAACCTCATTAGGTCAATCTATCGCGAAAGCCGTTAACCGTCAGTATATTCGTATGGCGCTTGGGGGGGTTAGGGATGAAGCTGAGATCCGAGGTCACCGTCGTACCTACATAGGTTCTATGCCAGGTAAGCTTTTACAGAAGCTGGCAAAAGTCAAAGTGAAAAATCCGCTCTTTTTGCTTGATGAGATCGACAAGATGGGGATGGATCAACGAGGCGATCCAGCCTCGGCGCTATTGGAAGTATTAGACCCAGAGCAAAACCATACTTTTAATGATCATTACCTGGAAGTGGATTTTGATCTATCTGATGTTATGTTTATTTGTACTTCGAATAGCATGAACATTCCAGGTCCTTTGCTTGACCGAATGGAAGTGATCCGTATTCCGGGTTACACCGAAGACGAAAAACTCAATATTGCTAAGCGTTACCTGTTGCCTAAGCAGATTAAGTTAGCGGGTCTTAAAGACGGTGAGATTCAGGTCAGTGATGAAGCCTTGATGGATGTCATTCGTTATTACACCAAAGAAGCGGGCGTGCGTGGATTAGAGCGCGAACTCAGCAAAATTTGCCGTCGAGTGGTAAAAAAACAAGCACTCAACAGTGCAAAAGAAATTCAAGCGGTAGAAGTAACGCATTCTAATTTGGAAGATTTCTCAGGCGTTCACAAGTTCAGCTACGGGAAAGCAGAAGAAAAAAACCAAATTGGTCAAGTCACTGGCTTAGCTTGGACATCGGTAGGTGGAGAATTGCTCACTATTGAAGCGGCCGGCGTTCCGGGTAAAGGGCGTCATGTTAAAACCGGTTCTTTAGGTGACGTCATGCAAGAATCCATTCAAGCCGCGCTAACCGTGGTTAGAAGTCGGGCGATTGGTCTAGGGATAGATGAAAACTTCCATGAGAAAGTCGACCTTCATTTGCATGTTCCTGAAGGGGCAACGCCTAAAGATGGACCGAGTGCGGGTGTGGCAATGTGTACAGCTATTGTTTCAGTGCTAACTATGATCCCTGTTAAGGCCTCTGTGGCAATGACAGGAGAGATAACTCTGCGTGGTGAAGTCTTGCCTATTGGGGGGTTAAAAGAGAAGCTCCTAGCGGCTCACAGAGGAGGTATTAAAACCGTTATTATTCCTCAGGAAAACGCCAGAGATTTAAAAGAAATTCCGGATAATATCAAGTCTGATATTAAGGTGATTCCGGTGAAATGGATTGATGAGGTGTTGGATATCGCTTTAGAGAGCATGCCGTCACCAAAAAAGGACGAAACCTTAACAACGAATGAAAAAACTGTTGATGATCAGGAGCCTGTCAGTCATCATTAGGGGATAACCTGTGTTGACAGGGAGTAGGTTTGACTTGTATAACTGCTCGCTCGGCCTTGTGGCAAGGCATTTATACTGCGCCGAAAATTATTAAGGATCCACGAAAATACTGAAGGGGTACAACGTGAACAAATCTGAATTGATTGATGCTATTGCAGCGTCTGCTGATTTATCTAAAGCGTCTGCTAGCAATGCACTAGACGCGACTTTAAAAGCCATTGAAGCGGCTTTAGCAAAGGGTGACCAGGTTACACTAGTGGGTTTTGGTACTTTTGCAGTGAAAGAACGTGCGGCGCGTACAGGTCGTAATCCTCAAACTGGTGAGGAAATCCAAATTAAAGCAGCGAAAGTACCTGGTTTCAAAGCCGGTAAAGGTCTTAAAGACGCTGTAAACTAATGTTTTTGGAGCAGTAGTTCAGTTGGTTAGAATACCTGCCTGTCACGCAGGGGGTCGCGGGTTCGAGTCCCGTCTGTTCCGCCATTAGACACAAAAGGTGTATTCTAGTCAGGATACACCTTTTTTATTGGTCATTTAATTAACTTAATTGGAGGCAGTAATGCTCCAGGATATAAGAGATAAGTCTCAAGGCATTGTGGTAAAGATCATTGTCGGTTTTATCGTTGTGACTTTTGCTCTATTTGGTGTTGATGCATTAGTGCAAAGTTTTACGTCGTCTGAAACCGCTGCCGAAGTAGACGGTGTTGAGATCAGCCGTACCGAAGTGATGCAAGGGGCTGAAACTCAGCGTCGTCAGTTAATTTCGATGATGGGAGGGCAGGTTAATCCAGCACTACTAGAAGACAATCTTCTGCAGCGTCGTGCCCTAGATGAATTGGTTCAACGAGTTGTATTGTCTAACCAAGCGCGTGAATTAGGTCTTGGTGTGTCTGACGCGCAAGTAGACGCCTATTTACTGCAAGCAGAACAGTTTCAAACGAATGGTGTATTTGATCAAAACAAATACCTTAATTTCATACGCTCCCTTGGATTTACGCCACTTGCTTTTAAGGAGCGAATTAAACAGGACGTTCTGATTCAACAGCCGCGCAATGCCATTGCTGGTTCTGAGTTTGTTCTGCCTTACCAAGTAAACAGCGTAGCTACATTACAATCTCAGCAAAGATCATACGACTACGTGACTTTTTCATTGGCAAATGAAGCAGAAACCATGAGTGCTTCTGACGATGAACTAAACGCCTATTACGAAGAAAATAAGCAAAACTTTACTGCGCCTGAGCAGGTTAAAGTCGACTATGTGCTCATTTCCAGCGCGGATTTTTACAACAAAATCGAAATCAGCGATAACGAATTGCAAAATGAATATCAAGTGTCTATCGCATCTATGCCACAAGAAGAAAGGTTAGCCTCGCATATCCTTATAGATACTTCTGAGCGCAGTGACGATGAATCGCAAGCGCTGGTTGATGAGATTCAAGCGCGACTATCATCAGGGGAGTCTTTCTCTGCTTTAGCGGCGGAATATTCAGATGATATTGGTTCAAAAAATGAGGGAGGGAATTTAGGGTATGTTGCAGCCGGTACTATTGACCCAGCATTCGATGACGTATTGTTTTCTATGGAAGAAGGGGCAACTGAACTGGCGCAAACCCAATTTGGTTTCCATCTCATTCGCTTAGAAGCCATTACGCAAGCTGATGTACCAAGCTTTGAGTCTCAAAAGGATATCTTGGAACAAGCCTTACGAGAGACCAAAGCTAGGGATGCCCTGTTAACGGCGCATGAAGACATTACTGACCTTGCTTATGCGAGTGATAAACTGGGCGTACTTGCTAAAGAGTACGGTGTAGATATTCTGCAAAGTGCGTATTTTGACCGCAATGGTGGGACAGATCTCGTCACCAGCCACCCTGAGGTCATTGCAGCGGCGTTTAGTCCGACTATTCTTGAAGATAAATTGAACAGTAATTTGATCGAATTAAATGATGACGAAGTGGTGGTGATTCATTTAAATGATTACAAGGCCGCTTCTTTGATGTCATTTGAAGAAACCGTTGAGCAAATTACGTCTATTGTTGTTCAGGAAAAAGCCACAGCGTCTTTGAAAGCCAAAGCCGAGGCGGCTAAAGATTCCGTTGATACCGAATGGCGTGCGGTCGAGCAAGCGCAACGTGGTCAAGATGAAGTGACTGCATTGGCATTTGCTATGCGTCATCCAGAAGGTGACAACGCAGTTACAGAGGTGAAAAACTTGTCAAACGGTGATCTTGTGTTAATCCGTTTAAACAAGGTTGAGAATGGTACGGATGCGGTATCGGAAGAGCAGATCCTTGCTTACGAGCGTTATCTAAACCAAACTCAAGCTAGTATGAGCACACAAGGGCAACAAGCGTTACTGCAGAATAAGGCAGAGATTTCTCGATAATGTGTTTGTTTTGTCCTGTTTGAGAGGGTGTTGACACACCCTCTTTTTATATGAGTTCAACCCTATTGCGACCCTCTTGCTTGGCTTTATATAGTGCCTTGTCAGCGGATCGTAATAGGTCTTCATAGCTCCTCACTTGATCAGAAAATGCTAAACCAATACTGACTGTCATCGCGAAATTCTCGCCAAGGTCTGTGTAGTCGAGATTAGCAATCTTCTCGCGTAAATGATCACAATATGAAATGGCCTGATGAGCTCCAATGCCTTCTATCAGCAAAGTAAATTCTTCTCCTCCCCATCTGGCAACGTGCACATTATCATTTGTCATCGCATGCAGCTCTTTCGCTATAAGCTGTATGGCTTGATCACCAACGAGGTGAGAGTAGTGATCATTGATCGCTTTAAAATGATCGATGTCTAAAATAGCAAGGGCTAAAGAGGTGCCTTGACTCTTTGCATTGGCAAACGTACTGCTTAATGAGCGATCAAATGCACGACGATTTGGTAGGTGCGTTAAGCCATCTTCGTTGGCAAGACAACGAAGCTCTTCTGTTTGTTGTTGCAACGCAAAAGTTTGCTTATCAACCAGCTTTTTGAGTCTCAACTCGTTGGCCTGCAGCTGACGCAGGCGCCACTTTACACCAGCGGTCAAGAGTAGTAACAACACCACAAAAGCAGAAATTTGCATTTCTCTTGTTTGCCAAATAAAAGGCTGTATGGTGAACTCGTATAGGGTTTCGCTAGGTGTCCAATCGTTGTAAGGATAGCGCGCACTGAGCTTAAGCTGATAGTGTCCTGGAGGTAAATTGGTGTACTCTGCGGTCGTACCTTTGTCTCGGAAAGACCAGCCTTCTTCAAAGCCGACAAGATGGGTACGGTATTGGATACGTGAAGACAGTACATAGCCAAGTCCGGCATAGTGTATAGCCACTCGGCTTGTACCCGGTTTAAAAGCAGCATTTTGGGTTGAATCCACTAGCTCACCATCAACAAAGACCGATTCCAGCACCAGTGGTAGCGGACGAGCGATCTTTTCGGTCAAGCGTAAGCTGTTTATCATGGACACGCCTTTCGCCGTGGCAAACCACAGAGTGCCATTGCTCATTACAACCGCGGTCGGATTGGATCCCCCATTGGCTTGAGCGCTGGCCATGCCATCACTTTGGGAAAAGTGCTCAAAGTCGATATTTTCTTGCTTTCCATCGGCCACAGCTTGGGCTGAATCATACGCCACTTGCCAAATACCGCGATTACTCGTCAGCCACAAACTGCCATGGTTGTCACTGATCACCTGAAATAACTTATCAATGGGTAACCCCGCCTTACGGCCGACTAAGCCAAGGTGACCGTCTTTGTGCCGGTAACGAATTAACCCACGGTCCGTGGCAATCCAAACGTAGTCCTTTTCTGGCCAAAAACCAAACGCATATTCCGCACCCTCCATCGCGTTTATGGATAGCGTATTGATCTCATTTCCTGTGATTATGGCAACACCGACTCCGGTCCCCACCCAGATCTGGCCCTTGGTGTCCTCCGACAGTGCCATTATATAATTACCTGGTAAACCTTGTTCACGAGTAAAAAGGGTTTGTTCACCTTGTGCATTGCGTCGAACCAACCCTGTGGTAGTACCAATCCACAAGTTACCCTTGGTGTCTTCAAGTACTGCCCGGACTTCATTACTGGGTAAGCCATTTTTCTCGTTAAAATAAGGGGTAAGCTGGTTATCTTGCCATACCATTAGGCCGTTCAAATAGGTGCCAACCCAAACGCCACCCGCGCGCCGCCGGGCAAAGCTCAATGTTGAGACTTGTGCGCTTTTTTGATTCAGTGCGCTATAAGCTAGGCCTTTTTCTATAACGCTAAGACCCTCGCTGGAGCCGACCAGCAAGCTGTCCGGTGATAATGCGAAAACGCTTCGGACGTAATCCCCAACCAAGCCACGCTCTTTCGTCCAGCTGCTAAAAGGCGCGTTACGCAAGCGCATTAAGCCTCCGTTTGTGCCTATCCAAATGCTGTTTTCCAAATCCTGAAATATGGACAGCACTCGGTTATTAGGTAGACCTGAATCAGCACTCAGTTTTTCGATTTTTTGGTGAGCGAACCGAAAAACGCCCATATTGACGGTGCCAAGCCAAATATTATTTTGCTTGTCTTCAAGCAGTGTGGTGATGGTGGCTCCTGCCAAACTAGGGTGAAGTAGTAAGGCTTGTGAGCCCTTAATCACATACGCGCCTCGATTAGTGGCAACCAACAGCTCTTTATTGCGGGTTTCAATCACAGAATACACCTGTCGATTGGGGAGGTTATATTGCGCCAGAACGTCCTGCTGGCTGTTGCCATTTAAGTGATATAAGCCACTATCAGTTGCGGCCCAAATACGGCCTTGAGAATCCTCTAGCAAGCGATAAGCGCTCTTGTTTTTCAGTACCCAGACTTCGTTATGGGCATTGGGCGCACCGTCAGATTTTTGTGTTGGCCTGAAAAACACTCCCGTGCCTTCCACTGCAAGCCAGAGGTTATCCTTGGTATCCTTCATTACATGATTGACCATGCTTTGAGCGGGTGGTTGTGGTTTCCATTGTTGATGGTTTCGGTAGGTGATACCACCGCGTGCCCCTGCAATCCATAACCCATTTTCTGAATCGGGCACTAAGGTTCGAGTACCAGAGTCAATGATGCCTGTCTGTTCAGAACGTTCAAAAAAGCGAAACTCACTGCCATTATAGCGAGCCACGCCCTCCCACGTGGCAAACCACAAGTAGCCATCGCTGGTTTGTGTGATGGCGTTAATGCTGTTATGAGGTAATCCGTCTTCAGTGGTCCAAGTGTCGGCAAAGTAATTGGCCAATGGCGTACCTTGGTTACTGTATGTGTTGGTAGATAAGAGCGCGATAAGAAAAGTCACGCTCAAGAACCAAGGTTTTTTGAATCGAAGTAAGAACATCACAATCACATCCTGTAAAATTTAAACGCTAGTAGCAATTCGCTTGTTTGTTATCGGCGACTAGCGCCTCATATGTCACAAGATGAGGTGGTACATTTTTTTGTAAAGTGTCAATTCGAGTAGAGTGAGAAGGGTGAGTTGACAATAATTCTGGCGTTTTGCTGCTTCCCTTGGCGGCCATATTTTTCCATAACTGAGCGCTTTCTCTAGGATCGAATCCGGCTTCTGACATGTAGGCTAAGCCTAGTAAATCGGCTTCTGTTTCATGAGCGCGACTGAAAGGCAATATGATACCAACTTGAGCACCCAGACCCAGGGCTTGAAAGATGGCGGCTTTTTCTGGCGTAGCTTCTCCACTCAGCTGATAACCCAAAGCGAGCGCTTGGCTAGTGGCCAGCTGTGTCGAGACACGTTCATTACCATGACGGGCCAATACGTGGGCGATTTCGTGCCCGATGACGGCCGCTAGTTGGGACTGATTTTGTGCGACGTCCAACATGCCCGCATACACCCCAATTTTATAACCTGGCAGTGCAAACGCATTGACTTGTTTATCATCAAATAAAACAACTTCCCAAGCCTGGTTACGATATTTATCTGGCAGCGTAGCAATAAGTTTGTCGGTAACACATTGTACTTGCTGTTTGAGTGGGGTGTTGGTGGAGGCTGGCGTTTCTTGTTTCATCACCGCAAAGGATTTCACTCCCATCTGATTGATTTGGCTGTCAGGCAATATAGCAAACTGTTTACGTCCGGTTGGCGAAGAGCTGCAACCTACTAAAGTAATCAGCGTGGTGACTAAAAGGGTTTTATATAAAGTCGTCATTTGATGCATCTTTTGTTTGTCGATATTAGAGGGATTTAATAACAAGAGAGAAGCGACGACAACCATCGTTTCCCTCTATTTTTTGGTAACGGTTTATGTGATTATTGATGTGCACACTATGGCTTAGTTTTATCTTGTTTGGCACGATGAACTAAGGCTTTAAAGAGAGCACGTTGAGATCGCATATAAAGTAAAAACTCTGGGTGCCATTGCACTCCTAACATAAACGCCTTACTTGGCGCTTCAATCGCTTGAACTATGTTATCTGAGTCTCTGGCGGTCACCACCAAATGGTCACCTACCTGATCGATTCCTTGATTATGAAGGCTGTTGATTCGAAAACGGCCTTTGCCAATAAGGGACTGAATTAATCCGTTTTGAATGTCAGGCTTATCGGCTGTATACAATTTTTTAAACGGTAAAATAGTCCATCTATTGGACGTGTTTTTTCTCTGCAAACGCAGTTCTTGAAACAAGGTTCCTTTGCAGCACACATTCAGTAATTGTGCGCCACGGCAAATCCCCAGTAAAGGTATGTTTTTCTCTAGCGCATTATTTATGATCGCCATTTCAAAAGCGTCACGATCACTGTCGTAATTCGATTCTACTTCTGGTTTGGCCGCGTATAATACGGGCTCAACATCATGTCCACCGGTTACCACAACCGCGTCATAGTGCGGAGCGTGTTTTTCATCGCCAGGTTTAAGCTGCAGTGCACGACCACCAAACCAACGAATGATCCAAGCAACACAAGTGCGTGGCCCAAAAGCCCCTTTTGAAGGGCCTGTAATCGCAATTATGGGTTTAGCCATTTTGCCTCCACGATTGACGCCCAGTCACCCATGAGGCGTTTTAATGGACTCTGTAAAAATTCATGGTAAGCGGAACAGCAGGCGTCTAAACGTTGTTTGTCAGCGGCCAATCGCTCCACTTCAATCCAGTCATTCCACGCGACGTTTATTCCCCAAGCTGGGTCATCAATCTGGCAGTCAGGTAAACGGTAATGAAACGTAGGTCTGGCTTTAATCAGCACATCCTCCGTGCTTGCTAAGACTCTTTGCTCATCGAGAAACTTAAATAACGGCAGCATATCGAGCGCCCGATTACGGGTAGGGTTGTCAGCCAGATAATCGTCGATCAGATTAGCCAAATCAGGCCAATATTCTGCCACGATGATTTTTTTCACATACTGTGGCGGAAAAGGGTCAACGTAGCTGGTGACACGACGTGTGAAATTAATGTCTGATTGCTTGTAGAGCCAGTCGTATAGACACACAAAAGCTTTTAAACACGCCATAATATGTTGGGCATCATGACTGGCTAATTCAGGATTGAGTTGCATGCCAAAAGCATTAACCGCACTGTCTGCGGTCCCTTTCGCGCCTTTTTTACGCAAAAATGAAACGAGGTGTTCTACTTCATCAAGACGGCCCAGTGGCAAGGGAGGACTGACAATCTCAACGGGCACTAAATTTTTAGCAGCCCAAGCCAGTAGCTCTTCTGTCGAACGGTTCACCAGATCAGCAAACGATTCGTCTCTAAGTTCTTTACGCCCCAGCTTCTTAATCAGATCGAAATCCAATTCAATAATCCATTCGCCGGCGCTGTCACCCGTTAAGGTTCTTTCATAACGACCTTTTTCATTGACCGTTAGAGAGAGATATTCTGCGACGAGATCGGCTAACGCATCCAGCTCAAGACCACTCATTTCAAGCTCAATACCAATGTGTCTTTCCCCCCCTTTGGCGTTGTCATGCCAAGGTGGAGACTGAAAATCTGACGCTGTCATGATTCTGTTTCTCCTTGAAAATCCGTATAGGAATAACGCTTATAGGTTGTTTGAAGTCGTCACCGTTTCTTAAGCAGAAAAGACTAATATACGCGTTTTAAAGGGAAATGAAAAAAAACCGCCAAAAAAATCAAAAAGGAAACACAATCGGCACCAAAGCGAGAGTGACTATTAAAGCCAAAATTTGCAGTGGTATGCCCACTTTTGCAAAATCAGCAAAGCGATACTGCCCAGGCCCAACAACCAAGGTATTAACGGGGGAGGCAATGGGCGTTGCAAACGCAGTAGAAGCGGCTATTGCCACGGTGACCATAAGGGGTTCTGGACTTATGTTCAGCATTTGTGAGATTGACAAAGCAATGGGGGCAACCAAAACCGTTGTCGCCGTATTGGAAATAAATTGGCTTAACAAGGTAGTCAGTAAGAAGAAGCCCGCGCATAAAAACAAAGGGCTGGCGTGTCCGTATTCAGCGGCCAAGAGGTTAACGACGTAGCTCAGCGCACCGCTTTTTTCCATTGCCAGAGCCAGCGGCAGCATCCCTGCAATCAATACCAAGCTGGTGGCATTAAGGGATTTATAAGCGTCGTTTAAACTTAAACATTTAGTGACAACCATTAATAAGGCAGCAATTAAAATAGCGGTTAAGTTAGCCACCCAACCAAATGTCATTGCCAGCAAGAGTCCGAACGTGATCATCAAGGCAATTGGCGCTCTTGATGCGGTTTCAGGGATTTCTTGCATTTCGGTCGGCGTGTCCAGCACCACAAAATCACGCTTTCGCTCAATATTGCGAATATGTTGCCAGCTTCCCGCCAGCAAAAGCGTGTCGCCCGCCGACAGTTTGGTTTGAGCGAATTCGGTCGACAAGGGCGCAAGGTCACGTCGCACACCAATCACACTCAGGTTGTAATGTTCTCTAAATTGACTGTCCTTGATCGACCGGTCACATAACCGAGATAGAGGAGGGACAATGACTTCCGCTACCCCAAATATGTCATTCAACCGTGACAGCTCTTTTTCTTTGTATTGCAAACAACCTAGTTGTAAAGCCTGACAGGCGTTGTCTATGTTGTTAGGGTCGCCATAAGCCCACAAAATATCAGCGTGCTTTA
Organism: Marinomonas hwangdonensis; assembly: GCF_003721245.1. Lineage (GTDB taxonomy): Bacteria > Pseudomonadota > Gammaproteobacteria > Pseudomonadales > Marinomonadaceae > Marinomonas > Marinomonas hwangdonensis. The sequence continues at coordinate 38,362 of NZ_RIZG01000004.1, forward strand.
ACTGAGTATTTGCCAAGACGGGCATCAAATTAGACAGCCAGCTCCCCCTTCGTTCGATACCCACCACGGTCACTTCAAATTCGCTTCTCAATCCCACATCGGCCAATGTGCGAAAAGCGAGTGGGCTGTGCGGCTGCACAATCAATTTGTGCAGCTGGTTGTGAGTCCCGTATCGGGCATTGAATTCTTTTAAATTTGACCGTACTTCTTCTGACTTCACTTGCTTGGCACTGGGCAATAAGTATTTAGAGACAAACACCAAATACAGCATGCCGACAATGAAAATTGCCAGCCCCACTGGGGTAAAGGCGAAAAAGCCAAACGGCTCAAAGCCAGCCGCGCGCATTTGTGAACTGACAATAATATTTGGCGGCGTCCCTATTAGAGTTAACATACCCCCAATCAAGGCCGCAAACGCCAGCGGCATTAACAGTCGAGAAGGCTGCATGCCGGACTTACTTGCCATACTCAAGACAACAGGTATCAGCAGTGCTACCGCCCCTGTTGAGCTCATAAACGCAGAAAGAAGCGCCACCACCGGAAGCAAACACATCAGCAATCGTTGTTCGCTACTACCGCCGACTTTTAATAGCCAATTCCCCGCCGCTGCGGCGACGCCTGTTTTATAAAGCCCTTCGCCAATCACAAATAAGCCAGCAATCATAATAACCACGGCATTACCAAACCCTGATACCGCTTCCGCTGGTGTTAATACGCCAGACAACGCCAGAGCAATCACCACCATCAAAGCAATGGTATCCATACGCATTTTATTGCTCAAAAATAAAATGACAGTCGTGCCCAGCAAACCAAAAACAAACATCATATCCGTCGTCATAAACCGCATCCGTATTCGTAAAAGTCGAGTCAAAATGCACCGATCATACCGTTTCATATTTTTAATGGCGACCGGAATACTTACGGTAAACCTGAGCTAAATCAAAAAAACATCCCCTTTTCTAGCGACTATTTTTCGCCTTGTTAGACAAAAGTCTAATTTTGTTAGGCACTTATTGACTCACACACGTCAAGGCCCTAACATAAATCCTAATAGAGGTAAATTGGTAAGACCAATGTGCTTCTTGTGCAGAAGATTAACAATCCAATAATAAGAGAATGCTTATGCAATCAACCCTTTTTCCACTCTTAGCCTTCGCCCCTTTAGTGTTGGCTGCTATTTTACTGGTTGGCCTAAACTGGCCTGCCAAACGCGCGATGCCAATGGTGTTTTTAGTCACAGCGGCCATCGCACTGCTTGCTTGGGAAATGAGCTTTAATCGAGTCCTTGCATCGACCTTGCAAGGCTTGGTGCTAACCGGTGCCATTTTGTGGATCATATTTGGTGCGATTTTGCTGCTGAATACGCTCAAACACTCTGGTGCCATCACGGCGATTCGTGGTGGTTTTTCCAGTATCAGCCCCGACAGGCGAGTGCAGGTCATCATAGTGGCATGGTTATTTGGCTGCTTCATTGAAGGCGCTTCCGGTTTTGGTACGCCAGCGGCCGTTGCTGCCCCCTTGCTGGTCGCTCTTGGTTTCCCCGCTCTTGGTGCGGTCATGATTGGCATGATGATTCAGTCAACGCCGGTGTCTTTTGGCGCTGTGGGAACACCCATCGTGGTGGGTGTTGCTGGTGGTCTTGATCAAGCCAGCATTACGCAAACACTGGTTGCAAACGGATCTGATTGGGAAACCTTTTATCGTCTCATTACGTCAGAAGTGGCTATCATGCACGCCCTAATCGGTGTGCTTATGCCGTTGTTCATGGTGATGATGCTGACCCGTTTCTTTGGCCGTAATCGTTCATGGAAAGAAGGATTAGCCATGGCGCCTTTTGCCTTATTTGCCGGCTTAGCGTTTGTTATTCCTTATGCGGCGGCTGGTGTCTTCTTAGGGCCAGAGTTTCCATCCATGATTGGTGCCCTAGTGGGACTCTTGATCGTGGTTCCCGCGGCGAAGGCCGGTTTTCTTCTACCAAAAACACAATGGGACTTTGCAAAAGCAAGCGAATGGCCTGTTGAGTGGATGGGTAAAATAGAAATCAAACTGGACACACTCACTGGCAAAGCGCCTATGTCAATGAAATTGGCATGGTTCCCTTATGTTTTACTTGCTGCCTTGTTGGTCTTGTCTCGAGTCAATGCCGATGTTAAAGCCTTTTTCACTCAGAATCTGGTACTTGGTTGGAGCAATATTCTCGGTGAAACGGGCGTCTCTGGTAGTATCCAATTTCTCTACTTGCCGGGTGGTATCATGGTGTTGGTCGCGCTAACGACCTTTTTCTTGCATCGTATGAAGTTCAGTGAATTTCAAGCGGCATTGGGTGAGTCTTCGAAAACTCTCTTAGGCGCGGGCTTCGTACTACTCTTTACCATTCCTATGGTGCGTATCTTGATTAACTCAGGCGTCAACATGGCCGATCTGCCTTCCATGCCACGTGCCATGGCCGAATTAGTCGCTGGCAGCGTGGGTGACGTGTATCCTTTCTTTGCTGCGACGGTCGGCGGGTTAGGTGCCTTCATCGCAGGCTCAAACACCGTATCAAACTTGATGATGTCGCAATTCCAGTTTGACACCGCGCAACTGATCGGCGTATCGGGTGCCTTATTGGTCGCCGCTCAAGCGGTAGGTGCAGCGGCGGGTAACATGATCGCCATTCACAATATCGTTGCCGCCTCCGCTACCGTTGGACTGCTTGGACGAGAAGGGCAGATGCTACGTATGACCATCATCCCGACCATTTACTACCTGATTATGGCAGGCATACTGGCCATGATTGCCATTCATGTAGTGGGCGTCACAGATCCAATTATGGGTTAACCTTTATCCATGCTATTAAAAAAGGGCCGACATTCGGCCCTTTACTTATTTCCTTCTCACAGCACAATCAAAACCTCGAAAACAACAGGATTCAGAACACCATAGAAAAAACCGCGTATCCTTATGGTATAAAGCAGCCATCTACTTACGAGGATTGGATTTTTGAACCGAGAAACGCTAGAAAAATATCAGGTATTCCTTTATCTGATCGCCATTATTGTTGGCTTGACGCTAGGAATACAAAGCCCTGCGCAGTCAGGGAATCTAGAGTTGGCTTTGTGGCCTTTGCTCGGCGTGCTCCTTTATGCCACCTTTACTCAAATTCCCCTTTCGCAGTTAGGTGACGCCTTCACCGATACTCGCTTTATGTTGGCCGCCGTCATTGGAAACTTCGTTGTACTGCCTTTGATCGTTTGGGTGCTGATGCTTTCTGCGCCTAACGTTCCTGCCGTTAAGCTAGGAATATTACTGGTACTGCTGGTTCCCTGTACCGACTGGTTTATTACCTTTACTCACTTAGGTGGGGGCGACACAAAACGCGCCGTTGCTTTTACCCCCGTGAGTTTACTGCTTCAGCTGTTTTTATTGCCCGTGTATATATGGCTTTTCCTTGGTGCGGAAATCGCCATTAGCCTAGTTCAGCAAGAACTGCTTTTGGTTTTTTTTGGACTGATAGTCCTGCCTTTAATCGCGGCGTTTATCACCCAGAAATGGACGGAGCAACGAGCAGGCCGCCAACCATTTGTAAACGCGGTTGGCTGGCTCCCCGTTCCATTACTGTCCATGGTTGTGTTTTCTATCGCCGCGGCCCAAGTGAATGTCGTGATGGACTCATTGCCCCTGCTTCCTAGCGTATTGATGATATTTTGTGCTTTTCTACTCATCGCCGGGGTTTTATCCGTCCTGCTAGCAAACGCGTTTTCATTACCCACATACCAAGGCAGAGTGCTTGCGTTCAGCCTAGGCAGCAGGAATTCCTTCGTGATACTGCCCCTTGCCCTTTCATTGCCATCATCGCTTGAACTAACCGTCGTCGTGATCGTATTTCAGTCCTTAATTGAACTATTCGGCATGGCGATATACCTATGGTGGGTACCGAAAAAACTCCATCGCACCAACACCAAATTGTTAAGCATTACATCAAATTCAGCGTAAAAAGGACGAAGAGTGAGTATTCAATATACCGATATGCACGCAGACGGTGGAGAGCCTGATCGTATAGAACGACTCAAAAGTAAAATCCCGATGCAACGGGGAGGTTTGCCTGATGAAGTCGCAGAGGCAATTTATTGGTTAGCGTCTGAACAATCCTCATTTTCAACGGGTAACTTTCTAGATTTAGCCGGTGGTTTGTGAAAAGTAAGCTCAGATGAAAGAAAGCGTTTTCATCTGAGCTTAAATACATCGTGTCTGTAACCTTATTTACCTATGTAATAAGATGACTGAAATGGATACCGTTCTGGATAACCAAAGGCACATAGGATAAAAACAACCATGTCTCATTACGACAAGTTAACGTCACATTACCAAACACTCAGCCACTTTAATCATGCTCAAGCCATGCTTGGCTGGGATGCTGCGGCGAACATGCCATCTGGCGGTAGCGAAGCACGTTCCAATGCTATGGCCGAGTTATCGGTTCATATTCACCGTTTATCAACGCAACCACAGCTAGAAGAGTTGTTTGGTAACGCCGAGCAAGAATCCTTAAGCACAGAACAAAAAGCTAGCTTACGTGAGATGAAACGCCAATGGCAGCAAGCGACCATGGTTCCAGAAGACTTAGTACAAGCGCAATCCATCGCGGGTTCTAAATGCGAACATGCGTGGCGTTCACAACGCCAAGAAAATGATTGGACAGGCTTTGAGAAGAACTGGAAAGAAGTCGTTGCTTTATCCCGTGAAGAAGCCAAAATCCGTGGTGTAGCACTTGGTCTTACGCCTTATGACGCCATGCTCGACAAATACGAGCCGGGCACCACAACTGCGTCGCTTAATACTTTGTTTACCGATGTGAAAACCTGGTTACCAGAACTGATTGAAACAGTACTGGAAAAGCAGCGATCTGAATCCATCATTTTGCCATCAGGCACTTTTTCCACCACGACACAAAAAGCCCTTGGCTTAGAAGTCATGAAGCTTCTGCAATTCGACTTTGACCGTGGTCGACTAGATCAGAGTGTTCACCCATTTTGTGGCGGCGTACCAACCGATGTGCGCATTACCACCCGCTATAATGAGCAAGACTTTGTACAAGCCTTAATGGGCATCGTTCATGAAACAGGCCACGCTCGCTACGAACAAGGCTTGCCAAAAGCGTTTGCCGGATTACCCGTCGGCGAAGCGCGCTCAATGGGGATTCATGAATCTCAGTCCTTATTCTTCGAAATGCAGATCGGTCGCAGTAAACCCTTTATTTCGCATTTATCACGACTCTCAGCGGAAGCCTTTAACGCACACAATGACCCTGTGTTTGCCGAAGAAAACCTCTATAAAATCTATACCCAAGTAGAAAAAGGCTTTATTCGAGTGGATGCGGATGAACTTACTTATCCGGCTCACGTCATCATGCGTTACGAGATCGAACGCGACCTCATCAACGGCGTAATAGAAAACACAGACGTACCCGCACTGTGGGACGAGAAAATGAAAGCCGCTCTTGGCATCTCTACCAAAGACAACTACAAAAACGGCTGCATGCAAGACATTCACTGGACAGATGGGGCATTTGGATATTTCCCAAGCTACACACTCGGCGCCATGTACGCCGCCCAATACAAAGCCACCATGACACAAAACGTCGACTTCGGCTCTGATTTCGATATGGCTATCCAAAGCGGCGATCTAACCCCCATCTTCCAATGGCTCAGCGACAACATCTGGTCACAAGCCTCCCTCCACACCACAGATGAACTCGTCAAACGAGCCGCAGGCGAAACTCTAAATGCCGCGCATTTTAGAAAACATTTAGAAGGGCGATACCTAAAATAAGCCAAGAAAAGACTTCTATCTCTATAGTTATTCGAGATGTTTCCTTAATAACTCGAGTTGAGTGACCTTTTGTCTGTCTTGGTTCACGGTTTATTTTCAGTACTCAAAAAACATCAAACACGTGGGAGCTTATCGGTTAAATTCTCTCTCTTTATTTATGCGGTAATAATACTAACTGGATCAAACACATGGCTCAAAACTACACACCTACTCTTAAAAACTGGCTTTCTCTGTTGTTACTCATTCTGCTGTGGGGGACGTCATTTATGTTTACCGCTGTCTCACTGGAAAGTTTTAGCCCTGTGGCGATAGTCTCTCTTAGAGTCTTGGTTGCAGCGATTATTCTCACTCTCTTTATGTATGCCAAGGGTTGGCGTTTGCCTTTGGACCCTTTGGCTTGGGCGGTATTTTTGCTGCTGGGTATTATGGGTAACTTGTTGCCATTTTTTTTAATCTCCACAGGTCAGAAGGATATTAGCTCGGGCATTACAGGATTGTTGATGGCATTTATGCCGTTGGCGACAATGATTTTGGCACACTATTTTGTGTTAGGAGAAAGCCTTAATCGCTTTAAAGTCTTCGGTTTTATGCTTGGTATTACTGGCGTGGTGATTGTACTTTGGCCGTCGTTAATAGGCGCCCACAGTAACTTACTGAGTGGTCTATTGATTTTACTCGCTACTTTTAGTTATGCAATAAATGCCATTTTGGTGAGGCGATTGCCCTCCTATAACCCTGTTGTAACAGCGGCTGGCGTGATGATTATTTCCAGCATCGTTATCGTGCCATTGTGGCTGTGGCAAGATTTACCGTGGCAACAAAGCTATTCTTTAAAAGCCACATTATCAATGTTGTGGTTAGGTGTCGGTCCAACTGCGTTTGGCACCATTCTCTTGTTTGCCGTTATCGCCATAGCAGGCCCTACGTTTCTTTCGTACATTAATTACATGATTCCTATCGTGGCGTATTTTACTGGCGTGCTTCTTTTAGGCGAAGCCATTGAATGGCAAAGCCTAGCGGCCATGTTATTAATAATTTTGGGGATAGCGCTAACGCGAAAGCGGGTTGCTGATTAAACAAAAAAGCCGACAGGACATTTAGGGTATTAAGTGAATTTAGGGTCAGATGAAAAATTGCACGAATGTTTTATCAAGGCTACTCTCATTGACTGACGACCCATTTAGAAACTAAATTTGGTCATAATAAAGGGGCATTTATGAAGTTATCAGATCAAATCAAACCTATTAGCTATTTGAAGGCTCATGCTGCGTAACCTGTCTACTAACATGCAGCCAATGGTGATCACTCAAAACGGTGATGCTAAGGCTGTTATACAAGACATAAAAAGCTATGAGCAAACTCAATAGACCATGGCGCTACTTAAGATGTTGGCTCTGGGTCAGCGTCAGATTGACGAAGGAAAAATTCAGCCTGTCGGTGATGTTGTTGGCAAGCTTCGTAATCGAAGCTATGTCATGGTGATTGCTAATGTACCGCACAGCGGCTTTGAGTGTAAAACGATCTCCCGATAAAGGATAGCTACATTGCGAAAAGAGCTTAGAGAAAGAATTGTCGAAGTATGTGATCTAAAAATTGAGAAGAAGGGCGCGATGGTTGGGCTATCGTTTTACGCTTTCTTCAAGAATAAAAACGACCAGCCGGAGGTCCTCATGGAAGCCGCTCGGTGGTGGATAGAAACACACAAGTTAGACCACTTTGAAAAAGCGGTTAAGATCAAAGAAATGGTTCTAGCGGGTGTTTAGCTGAGTCATGAAATTCAGTCGCTGCTAAGAAATGTTATCTTCTATGCACATCCTGAGCTAAAATGCTGGCCTTGTCCGTCCCTTAATACATGAGATTTATAAATGACTGCATTTGATACAAAAGTGGAAGAGTTGATCGCTAAACATCCTAATTTAACCAAGGATGAGGCCATCAAAATCGTCACTGAGAAAAATAACCGTAAGAAACAGAAGAGAAATGCAAGATCCAATAAAGGCGATGGTCATAAAGGCTAGAATTTTCCTCTGATCTCAATAGCCTAAACGCGTATACTGACTGTTCATTTACCCGTTTAGGATCCTATATATGTCGCTTCTGTTTGAAGAGCTAGACAGTCAAGACTCATCATTGGGGGAGATTTCCCTCCGTAGGCGCCGCATTCCAGCTTTGGGTGATCGTGATATCTATGAAGTGAAGCTAGGTGATGAGTTTTTAATGTCGAGTATGTTTGTCGCGGCGGAAGAAGCGCTGTCAACGCTGGGCTTGGCGAAGGTGAAAGGCGAGTCGCTGAGTGTTGTTGTGGGCGGTTTGGGGCTGGGTTATACCGCGGTGGCGGCTTTGACCGATGAGCGTATTGCAGAACTGTTCGTCGTGGATGCGTTAGAGACGGTCATTCACTGGCATCAACAAGAGAGAGTGCCGCTGGGCAAAGTGCTCAACGCTGATCCTCGTAATCACTATGTGTTGGGCAGCTTTTTTGATTTAGCAACGGCAACTGAAACAGGCTTTGATCCGCAACATGCCGGTAAGAAGTTTGATGCGATTTTGTTAGACATAGACCATTCTCCCACCGAATATCTGAATCCCTCCAATGCGGGCTTTTACACTACGACGAATTTGTCTCTAATGGCAGAACACTTGATTGATGATGGGGTGTTTGCGATGTGGTCACAGAATCTACCGGAAGACGATTTTATCGCTTTGTTGGAAACTGTGTTTGAGGCCGTAGAATCTCATTTAGTCAAGTTTGAAAACCCTTTTCAAGGCGGCTTTGCCACCAACTCTGTCTATGTGTGCGAGCGTCCCATTCGTAAGCCCTAACTGTTTTGGGGTGGATAATTTAGGGTCAGATGAAAATAGAGCGTTTTTCATCTGACCCTAAATTCACTAAATTCACTAAATTCAATCATCCCCATTTAACCAAAGACGAAGCCATCAAAATCGTCACTGAGAAAAATAACCGTAAGAAACAGAAGAGAAATGAAAGATCAAATAAAGGCGGTGCAAACAAGGGCTAGCAATACGACATATAACACTTTGTAAACACGCGGTTTCGAAGTTGTGTCTTAGTCCATTCTTGGCGAAATGACACAGCAGAAAAAAGGCCCCTTTGTCATGTTGCAAAGGGGCCTTTTGCTTAATGTCGTTTAACTTGCCATACGGCTAGCATTGAAAATTTCAATCCAATAACCGTCTGGGTCTTTAATAAAGGCAATGTTGTTCATCTTGCCATCGCTTAGTTTTTTCTGGAATGGCACACCGAGCGCCTCGAAACGCTGACACGCGCCTTCTAGATCGGGCACATGAAAGCCAATGTGACCAAAACCACGAGGATCGCTGTTACCATTGTGATATTGCGTATTGTCTGGGGTATCGTCCCAGTTATGGGTAAGCTCTAACATGGCAGGGCGACCAAAGGTTTGCGCCGTTCGTTCCGAATCATCGTGACTAATATCGGAAAAATCTTCACCGTGAGTCAGAAAATACAAACTGAATTTCATGTCTGGAAAATCGAGTTTCTTTAATAGCGTCATACCCATCACTCGGGTATAAAAATCGAGTGTGCGCACAGGATCGGCAATGCGCAACATGGTTTGGTTGAATACAAACTCGTTTGTTGCTGGGTCTTTTTCTTCACACAAGCCTTCGGCTTGTTCAAAATGACGACTCATATTTGTACTCCCGTGTGGTAATGAATGTATAACTTAGGAGCTGGGGGCTGGCTGCGAAATTCCAACCCCTATGACCTTGTTCGTTAGTACGCCAGCGCCATCTCTGCCATTTTCATGGTGTTTTCAAACGATTCACAGCCTGCGATAAACAAGCCGTTATGACAGAACATGGCATCGTTTAAACCTGTTACGTCTTGCAGTTCTTTATCAGACAAACCTGCCCACGGCGCGGGGAGTTTTTTACGGTCTTCAAACGAGCCTAGTTCAACTGGTACGGTTTGTATGCGCCATTGTCCTGTTTGCGATGGGTAAACCATAAACAAGGCATCTTGCGATAATCTAAGTACTGTGGTTTTCCATGGTGTATATTGTTCTAACACGATGACTCTTGGATCTTCGGCTTCTTCGATTGCGTTGGCGACGATGGTTTTTGCGTTTACGCCACCGCTTGCTGCGGCGATGAATCGAGTTAATATGCGAGATGCAAAGGCAACCGCTTCATCGAAACAGGCATCAAAATCGCCTTCTTCTTGCCATGTAGGATTAAACATTGATATGGTTTGGCTCAGGCTAATGCCTGTTTGTACACCCTCTACGTGTCCACAATCTATTGCGTCGATGGTAGATACTAAATTTTTATCCAGTGAGTTAGCGACTTCTTGATTGCCAGCGCATATTTCTAGGCCGTACTTTTGCCAAATCAAGCCAAATGATGAAAACGGGATGCCGTTTTCTCGTGTACCTGCGCCGCCTTTTTGGTGGTGATCAAAACGGCCTTTGTCGGCGTCGTATATACCACCTACGTCGACCACAATGTCGGCTTTGGTTATGATTTCTAAGTCACGTGTACGTACTAATTCTATAGACGGAAAAATGCTTTTAAGTGCGGCTACGGCAAATACGTCGTCTGCATGAAAGTTTGCATTGTGCGTTGCGATTACTTGAGTTTGTTCGGTCATTCTATGATCTCTTTTATTGGCATCATTTCACTTAACAGCACACACGTCACTTCACAGTACATACGTACCAAGGGTCGGCATTTTACGGGGTTTTAATGATGGGTGACACCCTTCGTTTCAACCGTATCTAAGGCAAGCTTGTGTAAAAGCTAATAAGAAAAATAAACTGTCGTTTTTATTCAATATTTGAATTTGTAGACCTCTTAACATTGACATCATCTAAAGGCGGCTCTTCCTATGGAAGAACGGCGCCTTCTCTCTACATATGATCATGTCAATTTAAAGGTAAGTGCGATGTTTGAAATTAAAGCTACAGAATCATTAGATGTTATTAAAGAGTTAAAACAACAATACTTTGCGCTATCAACAGCGCCTCTAGACGGAATGTGGCATTTTGGCTTTGTGCCAATGGCTAACCATTTTAGCTTTTACGAACATGATGTGTTGATCGGTTACTGTTGCATCAATGCAGAGGGGTATTTATTACAATTTTTCCTATCACCCACTGCTAATGTAAAGGCAGCAGAGCTATTTACTTCAATCACGAGTCAGAGCAACGCTGAGTTGATGGGTGAAATTAAAGGAGCATTTGTCAGTACCGCCGAGGCGGATTTTCTTTCGCTATGCTTAGATAATTCGTCTTCATTTAAAGTGAATGCCTTAATGTACGTGCAAGACCCACTTCAAACGATAGAAGAAAAGGCGCTATTGCCAATGAAGCTGGTAGAACCATCACAACTGGACACGTGCATTAAATTTGTCAACGAGTCTATCGGTGCTCCAGAAGATTGGCTATCAAGTTACTTGGGTAACTTAATTCAACGTAAAGAGTTATTCGCTTATTGGAGGGGGAATGAAATCTTAGCGACAGGTGAGTGCCGTCTGTTCGATGATTATCAAACGGATTATGCTGAACTGGGTATGATAGTCGCCGAGTCTGAACGTGGTAGAGGTGTCGCAACCCAAGTATTAAAAACGCTGTGTCATAAAGCAAAAGAGCAGGGTCTAAAAGTAATCTGCTCAACTGAAAGAGATAACATCGGTGCACAAAAGGCGATCACTCGAGCAGGCTTTTTCGCTCCCAATCGGCTGATCCAATTTGAATTTAAGCGCACATAGTGATCGCCACTTTTTTGTAATCATAATCATTTATTGATGTGAGTTTATGAAGGGGTACAGGTCACTACAATGCTTAACCAACTTGGTATATATTGAAAATTATACCGTCAGAATTGAGAACGTATGCTGAATTGGATCGAAAGCCCCAAGTCACGAGAAGTTTGCCAATACATTGAATGTTATTGGCTTATTGAAAAAGATGCGCAGTCTGATAGCTATCAACATCCAAAATTGAATCCAGACCCTTGCGCACATTTGATCATATCCCCAGAAAACCAATCCTACCTTTATCAAATAGACGCAATGGATCATAAAGGGATTGGTAGTCATTGGCTGTTTCCGCATCAACACACGTTTCAATTAGATCACTCTGAACCCTTTATTCACTTAGGTGTTAAGTTTAGAGTTGGTGCCATTTACTCTTTAGGACTTGAAGATTGCCCTCACCCAGTGATTGATGCTGTAAAAGATGTTTGCCTTTCCACATTATTAAATGACATTGGGGTATCTGGCGATGAACTTACGCAATTAGGAAGAAGTGATCCAAGTCTCTGTCGGGATAAGTTAGATCGTTTGTTTTCAATTTGGTTGAGTAATTGCAAAGAAGATCAGCATAGTAAATTGACCCGAAAGTCTCTTTTGTTGCTAGATATCATGCCAATATCAGAAATTGGTAACAAGCTTGGTTGCTCGCAGAGAACATTAGAGCGGAGCTTTACTCGTGTTGTCGGATTAACATTGAAACAATGTCAGTCAATGAACACACTTGAAGCTATATTGGAATATCTCTATCAACGTGAAACGATTGATATAGATTGGGCCGAAGTGGCTATTCAATTTGGTTTTAGCGATCAACCTCATCTTATTCGCCAACTAAAAAAACAGATTGGTGTCACTCCTCAGAATTATGCAAAAAATAGAGGGCTAACAATTGATGTATATGGCGGCGTTAATTAAGTCTTTAGTATTACCTTAAATGAGCAAGAAATATTTGTGATCAGAGTGAAACTAAAGCCCTTCCATAGTACGAGATCGACAGTGCATTCGGCTACTTTCCTTAAGATACTTCAGGTGGCATGTCCACCACGTAATACAAAGCCACCATGATATAAAACGTGACACAGGCGAAAACTTAAATACTGTGTATTGTTAAGCAATATAAATAGGAATATGATTCGCAAAACCTTAGGGGAGTAGTCTCTCAGCTTTAGCTGAGATAACCGTCAACAGTCTCCGAACAATCGTTCGTGGCGGTTATATCCAGTTTTCTGGATTGACCAGACTTAAGGCAAGCGTTGTTCTCGGGGGGGAGGGCATTGCTTGCCTTTGTCTCTTCCGCCCCGAGGACGCTAATGTACTTAATCTAACTGTTTTCCTTGCTCTGTCCTTCGCTGGAGGGTTTGGAAATGAATAACCTCAATGGGCTATGGCTTTTGATAAAGCGATACGCCACCGCTATTCTTTTCAAGTCTTGTTTGTTTAGATCAATACTACCCGAATCCATGATCTTTTTTGCATCGTTTCTTTTTTTCAAACGTGAGGTAACGTTATGACGCTCGCTATTTTCGCCTTATTAGGTGGCTTTATTTTGTTGGTATGGAGTGCGGATCGTTTTGTTGAAGGGGCGGCCGTTACAGCAAAATACGCCGGTATGCCTTCATTATTGATTGGTATGGTAATCGTTGGTTTTGGTACGTCGGCGCCTGAAATGGTGGTGTCTGCGATGGCAGCGATGGATGACAATCCTGATCTTGCTTTGGGTAACGCGCTGGGTTCGAATATTGTAAATACGGGGTTGATTTTGGGTGTGACGGCCCTGATTGCTCCGATTATGGTGCAATCTAATATTGTTCGAAAAGAACTTCCGTTGTTGCTGTTAATCGGTTTGGTATTTGGTTATTTGATTTGGGATGGGTCGTTGACACGTTTTGAGTCTGCGCTTTTGTTGGTTGGTTTTTTTGCTTTGGTTGGCTGGAGTATTTATTCTGCAATGAAAGGCAAAGGCGATGCACTTGAAGGCGAAATGGAACAAGAGCTGGTGACCCAGACAATGTCTAAATCCAGAGCCATTTTTTGGTTAGTGTTTGGCCTGGTTGTGTTGATCATAAGCTCTCGGGTATTGGTGTGGGGAGCGGTGAATATTGCCCAAGCGTTTGGGGTGAGCGATTTGATTATCGGCTTGACCATTGTGGCATTGGGAACTTCGTTACCTGAATTGGCGGCGTCTATTATTGCGGTGCGAAAAGGCGAGCACGATATTGCCATTGGTAACGTCGTGGGATCGAATATGTTTAACATACTTGCCGTAATAGGAATTGCGGGGAGTATTTCGCCGATGACAAATTTGTCTGCCGAGGTGTTGTCACGGGATTGGCTGGTAATGATGGGGATGACGGTGATGTTACTGGTTATGGCATATGGTTACCGTCGTGCAGGGCGTATCAATCGATTTGAAGGTGCGGGTCTGTTGCTGGCCTTTGTGGCTTATAACATTTGGCTGGTTTCCTCTGTTATTGAGTAATTTAATAGTGTATTGGTTAGAATAAAACGAAGAAGAGAGGCTTATGCAAGAGACACTGATTCAATTTTGGCAAAATCATTCGGATACGATTATTGCGCTTTGTTATAACCTTGTATTGACCGTGGTGATATTTTTTGCCAGTTCCTTTATGGCAAAAGCGGTGCGAAAGACGATATTAGATACCAATTCTAAGGTAAAAAAGTTAGACGAAACCCTGATACCGATTTTATCGACCGTTGCCAGTTATGCGGTGTATGTGATTGGTGGTGTGTTTATTTTAGATATTTTTGGGGTCAATACGGCCAGTCTTATTGCCCTGATGGGGGCGGCAGGTTTGGCAATCGGGTTAGCGTTAAAGGACACCTTAAGTAATATTGCTGCGGGTATTATGTTGCTGATATTGCGGCCATTTAAGGCGGGTGATTTTATTGAATTTGGCTCAACGCAAGGTACGGTAAAGGAAATCAATTTGTTTACCTGTGTGTTTGAAACAGTTGATGGCTTATACATCGCTTCGCCCAATAGTATTTTGTGGGGGAACAATATTAAAAACTTCACCCGCAATGGTAAGCGACGAATGGATATTGTCGTCGGAATTTCCTATTCAGATTCCATCGACGTTGGCTTGTCTGTATTGCAGAAAATCATCGCCAGTGAACCTAGGCTATTGCCAGATCCCGCGCCTCAGACCATGGTGGTGTCCATGATGGACAGTTCAGTGAATATCCAACTTAGAGCGTGGGCAAAAATTGATGACTATTGGCCGACTTACTGGCATTTAAATAAGCAAGTGAAAGAGTCCATCGAAGAGGCGGGTTTAACCATCCCATTCCCGCAGCGTACTTTGCATGTGGTCACGGAACAAAGTATGCCCATGTTGAAAGAAAAGTCTTAATACTTCCAATAAAAAACACCACAAAAGCGACTTGCTTACCAAGTCGCTTTTAGTCTCCCTCTAGTCGTTTCCAGCCACCTCCTATTCGTAGCGAAAAATTACACTGAGTTCATTAGTAATCACTCCTTTTAAAAGCCCATATTTGGTAGGTAAGGAAAAACAATGAACGCAGCAGAGTTACACGACAAGTCCATTATCATTGACGGTTTGATATGTGCGAAATATAACCGCGAATTATTTGAAGATATGGCAAAAGGCAAGCTGACGGCGGCGAATTGCACTGTGTCGTTTTGGGAAAATTTCGAAGGCACGGTTCGCAATGTGGTTGAGATGAATCAGCTGATTGAAGCCAACAGCGATTTGCTATTAAAAGTCCGTACCACAAAAGATATTCACCGTGCTAAAGCGGAAGGCAAAACGGGCGTGATGATGGGCTTTCAAAATGCCCATGCGTTTGAAGATCAAATTGGTTACGTGCAGATTTTTAAAGACCTGGGCGTGGGCATTGTACAGATGTGTTACAACACGCAAAACTTGGTTGGCACGGGCTGTTATGAACGCGATGGCGGTTTATCTGGCTATGGTCGTGAAATTGTGGCGGAGATGAACCGTGTCGGTATGTTGTGTGATTTATCTCACGTTGGTCCAAATACCGCGAAAGAAGTCATCATCGAATCGAAAAAGCCAGTAGCGTATTCCCATTGTTTGCCTGCGGGTTTAAAAGAACACCCACGTAATCGCACCGACGAAGAGCTTAAGTTCATTGCTGACAATGGCGGTTTTGTCGGTGTCACCATGTTTGCGCCTTTTTTAAAAGCCGGCATTAACGCGACCATTGACGATTATGTCGAAGCCATTCAATACATCTACAACATTGTCGGTGAAGATGCCATTGGCATCGGCACGGACTTTACCCAAGGTCAAGGTTACGACTTCTTCGAATACTTAACCCATGACAAAGGCTATGCCCGTCGTTTGACACGCTTTGGCGAGATTATCAATCCGCTGGGTATGCGTACGGTTGGCGATTTTCCGAACTTGACTGAAGCCTTGTTGAAGCATGGTTTTAGTGAACGTCAGGTGGTGAAAATCATGGGCGAAAATTGGGTGAATCTTCTTGCAGAAGTATGGGGAGAATAATGATGACGACACATGCGCCAGAAATGCCAATTTTAGTGGATGACAAAACCGGAGTTTGGACAACCGATGCCTTGCCCATGTTGTATGTACCACGTCACTTTTTTGTCAATAATCACATGGGCATTGAAGACGAGATCGGTACCGAGCGTTATGCCGAGATTTTATACAAAGCGGGTTACAAGTCTGCCTATTTTTGGTGTGAACAAGAGTCTGCATGTCACGATATTTACGGTGAAGACATTTGGCACCATTACTTGAAGCGTCTATCTCAACGTGGCTGGGGCTTTTTTATTACCGAAGCATTAGACATAGAAAAAGGCACGGCAAAAGTGCGTTTAGAAAATTCAGCGTTTGTTTACCACTACGAAAAAATCCACGGTAAAAAAGTCAATCGCAAGGTGGATTATATGTTTACAGGTTGGTTTGCGGGTGCGTTGGATCAGATCTTAGAAAGCAAAGGTTTGACGACTCAAACGAAAGCGATTCAAACCCAGAGTGCAGCCGAGGAAGGCTGTGATGTAGGGTACTTTGAAGTCACACCGCTGTAATTCACTTTAATAAGGCTGTTTTTATGTCCCAGTATGATGCGTTGTTCGAGCCACTTAACATTAATAAATTAACCATCCGCAATCGTATTGTCAGTACGGCTCATGCCGAGGTGTACGCCACTGATGGCGGCATGACGACAGATCGTTATGTGAAGTATTACGAAGAAAAAGCCAAAGGCGGTTGTGGCCTGTGTATTTGCGGTGGTTCCAGTGTGGTGTCCATTGATAGTCCACAAAGCTGGTGGAGTTCGGTGAATCTTTCGACAGATCGTATTATTCCTCATTTCCAAAATCTGGCCGATGCGGTGCATAAACACGGCGGCAAGATCATGATTCAAATTAGCCATATGGGGCGTCGCTCTCGCTGGGACGGAGAAAACTGGCCCAACTTAATGTCGCCTTCTGGCATTCGTGAACCGGTTCACCGTGCGACCTGTAAAACCATCGAAGTGGAAGAAATGTGGCGTGTGATTGGGGACTTTGCCCAAGCCGCGCGTCGTGCCAAAGAAGGTGGTTTGGACGGCGTGGAACTGTCTGCGGTTCACCAACATATGATTGACCAGTTCTGGTCGCCACGAGTCAACAAACGTACCGATGAATGGGGCGGCACCTTTGAAGGTCGCATGAAGTTTGGTATGGAAGTGCTCAAAGCGGTGCGCGCTGAAGTGGGGCCGGATTTTGTCGTGGGTATGCGTATTACCGGCGATGAGTTCCATCCCGATGGCTTGGGCCACGAAGAAATGAAGAAGATCGCACAGTATTATGACGCCACTGGCATGGTGGATTATTTTGGTGTGGTGGGTTCCGGTTGCGATACGCACAATACTTTGGCCAACGTGATTCCAAACATGAGCTACCCGCCTGAGCCGTTCCTTTATTTGGCGGCGGGAATCAAAGAAGTCGTGAATGTGCCTGTCATTCACGCGCAAAACATCAAGGATCCGAATCAAGCCAAACGCATTATTGAGGCTGGTTATGTGGATTTTGTCGGCATGACACGAGCGCACATTGCGGACCCGCACTTTATCGCCAAGATAAAAATGGATCAGGTAGATCAAATTCGCCAGTGTGTGGGCGCGAACTATTGTATCGATCGTCAGTATCAAGGTTTGGATGTCTTGTGTATTCAAAACGCCGCGACATCGCGGGAATACATGGGCTTGCCGCATATCATTGAAAAAACCACAGGCGTCATTCGTAACGTGGTTGTGGTTGGCGGTGGTCCTGGTGGATTGGAAGCCGCGCGTGTTGCCGCGGAGCGGGGTCATAAAGTCACCTTGCTCGAGAAAGCGGACGAGTTGGGTGGGCAGTTAGTCTATGCAGCCAAAGCGCCGCAGCGGGATCAAATCGCAGGTATCACTCGCTGGTTGGTGATGGAAATCGAGCGTTTGGGCGTAGAGGTGCGTTTGGGCACCGCGGCCAGCGAAGAGATGATTAAGGCATTGAATCCAGACGTGTGCATCTTGGCAACTGGCGGCCGTCCTTTCTTGGAGCAAAACCCAGAGTGGGGCGCGGCGGAAGGCTTAGTGGTATCTACTTGGGATATTCTCAGTGGCAAGGTGGAACCGGGTAAAAACGTCTTGGTTTACGACACCATTTGTGAATTCTCTGGTATGTCGGCGGCGGACTATTTGGCGTCCAAAGGGTCATTGGTTGAATTGGTTACTGACGATATTAAACCGGGTGTTGGCATTGGTGGCACGACCTTCCCAACCTATTACCGCTCTTTGTACGAAAAAGAAGTCATCATGACCTCGGACATGCTGCTCCACAAGGTTTACCGCGAGGGCGATAAATTGGTCGCTGTGCTTGAGAACGAATACACCGCGCAAAAAGAAGAGCGGGTCGTGGATCAAGTTGTCGTCGAAAACGGCACGCGTCCCATTGAAGACTTGTATTACGCTCTAAAACCAAGCTCGCTCAATAAAGGTCAAATTGATAACGAAGCCTTGTTTGATATTAAACCGCAACCGGTTTTAGCAGAAGAGAAGGGCGCAGGCATGATCTTGTGGCGGTTAGGTGACATTGTGTCGCAGCGCAATGTTCACGCCGCCATGTACGATGCTTTGCGTCTTTGCAAAGACCTCTAAGCTAATGAGGGGGTTACTATGATGCTTGATTGGTTAGTTCCAACTTTAATAAGCGTTTTGCTGGTGCTTGCGAGTATCGGTGCGGTGCGTCGAATCAATTTATGGCGCGCAGGGCAGGCGGAAAAAGTCAACATGCTGGCGGGTCTGCTGGCCATGCCAAAACGCTATTTGCATGACCTTCATCATGTGGTGGATCGGGACAAATACATTTCCCGAACTCACGTGGTGACCGGTGGTGGTTTTGTATTGGCGATGGTGCTGGTGGTGTGTGTTCACCTGTTTGGTGTCGACAGTAAGATTCTTGCGTGGGCTTTATTGGCGGCGTTGGTGATGATGTTTTGTGGTGCTCTTTTTGTTTATAAGCGCCGTATTAATCCGCCTTCACGCCTGTCGAAAGGGCCGTGGATGCGTTTGCCAAAAAGTTTGCTGACTTTTTCGATTACTTTTTTTGTGTTGACTCTGCCTGCTGTGGGAGTGCTACCGGAGGGCTTTGGTGGTTGGCTGCTTACTTTGGTTTTGTCAGTGTTAATCTTAATGAGTCTCAGTGAAATGCTGTTCGGTATGACATGGGGTGGGCCGATGAAGCACGCGTTTGCGGGGGCGTTACATCTTGCCTTTCATCGTCGTCCAGAGCGTTTTGGTGGCGGTCGATCTACTGGGTTAAAACCAGTCGATTTTGGCGTTGGCGTAAGTGCGAAAGAAGTGCACGGCGTGGCGAAGCCAACGGATTTCAAATGGAATCAGTTATTAGGTTTTGATGCCTGTGTGCAATGTGGTCGTTGCGAAGCGGTGTGTCCGGCGTTCGCGGCGGGGCAGCCGCTAAACCCTAAAAAACTGATTCAAGATATGGTGGTGGGTTTTGCGGGGGGCACAGATGAAAACTACGCGGGCAATCCGTATCCTGGTATTGACCTTGGTCACGCGAAAGGCGAGCCGAATCAGATTATTACCGATGGTTTAATCCATCCCGATACGCTGTGGTCATGTACCACTTGCCGCGCCTGTGTGGAAGAGTGCCCAATGATGATTGAGCATGTGGATGCGATTGTTGATATGCGCCGTTTCTTGACGCTGGAAAAAGGCGAAACGCCGAACAAGGGGGCACAAGTCCTCGAAAATATTATCGCGACGGATAATCCGAATGGCTATGCGCCAGCGAGTCGAACTCACTGGGCGGCGGATCAGAACTTGCCTGTTATGAAAGACGTGAAACAAGCCGATGTGTTGTTTTGGGTCTCTGACGGTGCGTTTGATATGCGTAGCCAGCGGATTCTGCGTGCGTTTGTCAAATTGATGAAAGCCGCCAATGTAGACGCGGCGATTCTAGGAGACGAAGAATTAGACAGTGGTGATGTGGCTCGTCGTTTGGGCGATGATGCGACGTTTCAAAGCTTGGCGAAACGTAACTTGGCAACCTTGTCGACATATCAGTTCAATAAGATTGTCACGACTGACCCTCATGCCTTTCATTGTTTGAAAAACGAATACGGTGATTTTGGTTCTGATGCTCTACAGAACGTGGAAGTATTGCATCATACGATGTTTTTGAATCGCTTGGTAAAAGACGGCCTTTTGCAACTGGAACCCTTTAAAGGTGGCAAGGTAACCTATCACGATCCTTGTTATTTAGGACGTTACAACGGGGAATACGAAGCACCTCGTGAACTCTTGGCGAGTTTGGGTATTGATGTCGCTGAAATGGAGCGATCAAAATTCCGTTCTCGTTGCTGTGGTGGCGGTGGTGGTGCACCGATTACGGACATTCCGGGCGAACGTCGTATTGCCGATATGCGCATGGAAGATGTTGTCAGCACTGGCGCCAGCATGGTGGCCGTTGGTTGTCAGCAGTGTACCGCTATGTTGGAAGGCGTGGTAGAGCCAAGGCCAGTGGTGCGAGATATTGCTGAAATACTGGTGGGCCAGTTAGTTGAAGCAACGTCGATTAGCGTGAAAGAGGAGGTGGTTCATGAGTGATTTTTCTTTGGAGGAGATGTTGCGTCGCGACCCAAGGAACGAATGGATCGCCCGTAATCGTTTGCACCCGCTGCACGACACTGTGCTGTCTGCCGAGCAGGGTGAAAGGCGTGGACCATCCGGCTTGCTGCGAAAGGATCCTCATCTTGTCGGTTTTATTGGTCCTAATGGGATTAAGCGGATCGATCGCGCGGATGTGTTTTCTTCTGTAGGTGCTGAGCTAGCAGGCAAAAAGCGCAGCACTGAAGCAAAAGCGGTGTCATTGCCATGGCATATTGTCGAAAATCCAGCAGGCTACATTATGGTGGTAGCGGATATGGTGGGCGGGCGTTTGACGCGTCATGACAAAGATATTTTAGGATTGGCGCATCAACTTGCGACTGAAAAAGCCGCCGTCGCCGTGGTGTTGGTGTGTTTTGGAGAGAGTAAAGAGACACAATTTGATTTAGCGGGGGTGGATCGCTTGATTCATCTGGCAGGTCAGGAATTTAATGGCTTTGCACCAGAGGCAAGGCTAGCGGCACTGGAACAGATAGAAACACAATTTTATCCGGATTATTGGTTGTTTCCAGACAGCGTGAACGGTGGGGCGGATTTGGCTTCCCGTTTGGCCGCTCGGTTAGGCGAACGACCCGCGACTCAAGCGTGGCAGGTGAATGGCACACAAACGCTGTGTCGTGGCGCTTCGTCGAGTGTGGACATTCGCCGCGCAACACCGCGTATTTTGATGCTGCTCGAAGAATGTGCCGACGCCATAGACAGCACACGCCATCAGGCTTTGCCGCTTCAAATCAAGCCATTAGCCGCACTGAAGAAATCAAATGGCTCGTCGAAGATGCTAGACAGAGGCATGATAGACGTGGATGCTAGCGCGGTTCCTTTGGCGGAAGCAGAGTTTATCTTGTCAGCGGGTAACGGCATTCATAATTGGAACCAGTTCCACGCCGCGGCGGCCGCGTTGGGTGCGACAGAAGGTGCCAGCCGTGTGGCTGTAGACGATGGCTTTATGCCGCGAGAGCGACAAGTGGGGGCATCAGGCACCTGGGTGACCGCTCGGGTGTATCTGGCGGTAGGCATTTCGGGTGCTATTCAGCATATGCAGGGGATTGGGCAATGTGACAAGGTGGTGGCGATTAATACGGATGCCGGTTGTGACATGGTGAAACGGGCAGATTTGGCCGTGATTGCAGACAGTGACGCCGTACTAGCTGAGCTAACAAAACTGGCTAACGCCTTTATGGCGTCAAAACAGCAAACGTCTTCTAAACAAGGGGAGAAGAGTGATGCCGCCTAATATCAATGTGGTTTCTTTGGTGTCTATTGGTCGCCATCCTCAGTCGGGTCGTGCTCGTCGAGCGGAGCAAGATGGTCGCGCTGTTGAGTTAGGTTTAACAATGGTGGGTGAAGCATTAACGGTATTGCATGCAGGCAATCCACAAAACCCTGTGTTACGCCAATATGCCGGCATGGGATTGCCCAGTTTGACTGTGCTAGATCAAGCTTCCAGCTGTGACGCTGTGTCAGTATTGCTGCGTTATTTGCGTAAAAATCCAACCGACATTGTGTTAACTGGGGTGCGCGCAGAGAGAGGCGAGTCCTCCGGCATGTTGCCGTACTTGTTGGCGGAGCAGTTGGGGTGGCCTTTGGTGCCTAAAGTCGCCGAGATTGTGAGCGTACAAGATGGTAAGGCCGATGTTTTGCTGGCATTGCCTCGTGGTCAACGTCGTTCGGTACAAGTCAGTTTGCCTTTTATTGCCACCATCGATAATGCTGCGCCAGAAGCCCGTCAAAGTGCGTTTGGCCCCGGGTCGAGAGCGCTTTTTAGCATTCAAAAAGGCGACAACCTTGCGGACGACGCCTTCATGGAGTGGAAAATAAGCCCTGCTAAACCACGACCAAAACGTTTAAAAGTGGTCAAAGCAAAAACCGCTGCCGATCGAATGAAAGCCGCGACGGCTAAACCAGTGGGGGGCGGCGGTAAAATAATGAAACAAGAAAGCCCAGAAGAAAAAGCCCAAGCTATTTTCGACTTATTACTTGAAGAAAAAGTCATTCGCTAAATAAACATATTCCTAGGTCACCCTTATGATGATAGTAGACTTAATTGACGAAGTGGATTTAAAAGACAAGCTCAGGTTACTAGGGGCGCCGATCCACCAGGAACAGCGGTTAGCCGATGTGCAAGAAACGGTGTTATTGTGGCTGGAAAATGACCCTAAACACTTGGCTCTCATACACGGTCTGTGCAATGAGCTGCAACAAAGTCATATAACGGTTCATCCGAGTGTGATGCAAGTCATAACCGCACTCGATCAGGCCTCTCAGTGATTCATTGTTAGCCCACTTACCTTTTCATGAGAGAAGAATGTGGGCATCTAGGTGAGGGTTTTGTTACATTTTGTTGTTTTTATTGATTAGCCCTAGTGCGTTTTCAGTTTGTGTCGTAATGTTATTTGAAGGGAAAACAAAAATACTGAAGGGATGCGTGAAGTGTGCGATTTGACGAAAGTATCCGAGACAGTATGAGCTGATTAATGTCTTTTTCTATTATTATCATTTTTTTGAAGTAATGTGCTGAGATATTTTCTTTTAATCATTGTTAAAGTACTTGGTTGATGTGATTGCTCTAGCTGTCTGTTAACACAATGTATTTATTGAATGTTGTTTATTTCCATCATAATTTGAGTTTTCTCTTACGTGAGACACGCCTATGAAAATTAAATCGAAACTGCTGGTGGCCTTCTCGGTTGCTACCCTCTTGCCGGTGTTGATTGTGAGTTCGATCACGGCATTTTTAGCCTCTGACCAGGCGTTAAAAAGCTTCTCTCAAAACAGTGGACAGACCTTAACCGCGGTTGAAAACTCGTTTGATCAATTCATGAGTGATATCAAATCTGTGGTGGGTTTTATGGCAGACAGTGCCCCTGTGACCGCGGCTGACGCTAAACCACTGACCACCTACCATGATAAACAAGGTAAAGCGCCTAGTCTTGTTGCTAAACAAAATGGCGGTCGAGAAGCTGAAATTTTCAACCTGTTTGAGGCCATTGGTAAAAATAATTCCAACTACGTCTACGTGTACATGGGGGACGAAGGGGATGGTTACATGGAGTGGCCAGGAACCTATGAATACGCTGAGTGGCACCCCAAAAAACGTGGATGGTACCCAAGAGCCATGGAAACACCCGGTAAGGTTGCGTTACGTGATGCTTACTACTGGGAGCCCGATGATGCCGTTTTTGTGTCTGCGGTGCGCACTTTTAACAAGGGGAGTGCCATTGGTGGCGTGGTCGCCGTTGATGTTTCGATCAAGACACTGACAGAGATGGCCAATAATACCCAGCTGGGAGATTCTGGCAGCATCATGGTGGTAGAAAATTCCGGTACCATTCTGGTAGACGCGTTAAACGAAGAGAATAATTTCAAAAAAATAGGCGATCTTACTGGAGAAGCTTACGCAAAAATTGCGCAAACCTCGTCAGGGGTGATTCGTTTTGACTTAGGTGGCGTCGATTACTACGCCAATATTTACACTTCGCCCAACTTAAAATGGAAGTTTGTGGGATTAATGCCGGCTTCGGAAATTTATGCTAGTACCGTTGAACTAGTAAAAACCACCGCTATTGTCTGTGTATTATTGTTGATTTTATTCGGTTTTGTGGCTTTCTGGATGGCGAGAAGCATGATCACCCCGATTGAGTCAGTGTCGGATCATTTGCGTGTGCTTGCTGAAGGCGAAGGTGACCTTACTTCTAAAATTGATATTAAAACGAACGATGAAACAGGTGTTTTATCTAATTGGTTTAATCAGTTTGTTGGTTCAACACGAGCGCTGATATTGGGGATCAAGCAATCCAGTACTCAGATAGATAAAATAGCCGCTGAGACATCGTTAAAAGCCAGCGATGTTGCCAGTGCAGCGAGTGATCAGTTGCAGTCTATTGAGCTGATTTCAGAGGCTGGTCAGCAAATGTTGATCGCTTCGAACGAAGCGGCCGAGAGCTGTGCCAATTCTGCCCAAGTTTCTGAGAAAGGCTTGGAAACCACAATAGCGGGTAAAAATCTGCTTAAAGACAGTGCTGAGGGAGTGAACCGTTTAGGTTCTCGTCTTAAAGAGTCAAATCAGATTATTACTGAGCTACAAAAAGAGACCGTTAATATTAATCAGATTTTGTCCACCATTCAGGGGATTGCGGAACAAACCAATCTGTTGGCTCTCAATGCCGCTATTGAGGCAGCACGAGCAGGAGAACAAGGTCGAGGCTTTGCAGTTGTAGCTGATGAAGTGCGCACCTTAGCAGGTCGAACTCAAGAATCAACAGAACAGATTAGCAATATTTTGGGTTTGCTCGGCAATCGGACGAAACAGGCATCGGATTCCATGGTGACGAGTTTAGCGGAGTCGGAAAATGCGATTAAACTCTCAGGCCAAGCATTAGTCTCTTTTGAACAGATTGAAGAAGTGGTTAAGCAGATGCGTGATATGACGATGCAAACCGCGGCTTCGGCTGAAGAGCAGAGAGCTGTGACCGAAGGGGTGAATGCCAACATTGGCGCGATTAGCGAATCAGCCCATCGCGTTTCAGGCATCTCGGGCGACGTGGCTGAGTTGTGCCGTAAGCAAGATCAGTTAAGTAAAGAGCTGCATTCTATGGTAGCCCGTTTCCGAACTGAATAGGGAAGGTGTTGCTAAGATGAAGGGCAAAAAAACCACCGAGAGGTGGTTTTTTTTGTGCTGATGCTCAGATCAGATCTGAGTAAAACTAAACAGAACCGAACTAGAAAGGACAAGGCGATACAAACGCCACCCATGCTTGTGTGTATGGGTGGCGAAATTCAAGCCGGAAAGCATGAAGCAAGAGTCTTGGGTCGTTGTGATAATCGGCGTCGTAGAATTCGTCGCCAATTATAGAGTGCCCAAGGCTTTGCATGTGAACACGAAGTTGGTGAGACCGACCGGTAAAGGGGACGAGTCGAACGCGGGTCGTGTTGTTTTCGTAGCCAAGGTTTTCCCAGTAGGTGACGGAATCTTTGCTCCATTCATCGGTGCAGATAATTTGTCTGGGTCGGTTAGGCCAGTCACAGCGCAATGGTTTTCGCACTTCGCCTTTTTCACCTAAAAGATGACCGCGCAACAAGGCGCGGTATTCTTTTTGCACTTCTCGTTCGCGAAAATGGGCGTACATGCGTTTCTGACAGTCATGGGTTTTGGCGACTAAAATCAAACCCGACGTGGCTTCGTCCAAACGATGAATGGCGAAGGCTTGTCCAAAGACACATTCCGCTCGATACAAGATGGAATCTTGCTTATCTGGCCCGCGACCGGGCACAGACAAGCAATTGGCAGGCTTGTTTATCACAGCAAACCATTCGTCTTCGTATAGTATTTCCAAACGGGAAGTAACCTGTTTCACTCAGTATTACTCGGGTTTGGTGGTTAATATGATACGAATGGCGTCTAAGCGGATCTGATGTTCGTCGATACGCGTTAGGCCTTCTTGCATATTGGTTTCCAAATGCTGAATGTCTGCATCGCGGATGGCGCTATTAAATGCTTGCAGTTCAGCAAGACGGTCAATTTCATTCTGACAGCGATGTTGGTAAGACGCTTTTGCTGCTTGCACGATGGGACGTGCTTGGTTTTGTGCATTAAGCTGATGCGCTTGTAACACTTCGATCAGGTTTTTACGTAGGGCTGCCACCCATTGCTCCGCGACACGGTTTGGCACGCCTTTCAGTTTTTCCGCCCATTTATCGGCGGTAAATTGTTGATGAAGGAATTTGCCATTGGAATCCGACAATTGCCACATGGGCGTCATGGGCAGAGATTGCGCCAATTTCAAACGTGGATGAGCCGTCGCTTCAATGACGAACATACTTTCCACCAAGACAGTGCCTTCTGGCAATGCAGCAATAGGCAGAATGGCCGAGGTAAGCTTGCCTGAGTCAAAGCCTTGTACTTCGTCCATGAGCATGGTGATCAGTGGGTGTTCCCATGTGGCGAAGGCCACGTCTTCACGCTGGCTGGCCTGACGGCGATCGAGCATGAGCATTTTGCCTTCTTCTTCAATGCCTGGAAGGGCTTCGAGCATCATGTCGGTCGAAGGACGGATAAACCACGCCGCACGTTCTGGATCGTCGTTGATGCAGTCAGCATAAATATTGAAGGCGTGGGTTACTTGTTCAATGTAGTGATGCAAACCTTTTGTTGCTTGGTGGTTGATTTTGTCGATCAGGTCACGGGCTTGTTCCGGACGACATGAACTCATTTCTAGCAACCTGTTGCGACCTTCTTCCATCTTTTTCAACAGGGCTTCATGGTATGCGTGGGCTTCTGTTAATAAATCTGCGTCGTCATCTTGGCCATGCAAATAAGCATGCAAGCTGTCACCAAAGGCCTCTTCGACTTTGTCGCCAGAGCCGGTGGTACGGCAAAATGCGTTGAGTGCGTGGTGGTACCAGTTAAACAAGCGTTCTTGTACGCTTTGTTTAATGTAAGGCACATGGATTTGCACGTCATTGAGTTGGCCTAAACGGTCTAAACGACCAATGCGTTGTTCTAGTAGATCGGGGTGTTCCGGCAAGTCATACATGACTAGGTGATGGCTGAACTGGAAGTTACGACCTTCACTGCCAATTTCAGAACACACTAGAATCTGTGCGCCGTCTTCGTCAGCAAAATAGGCTGCTGCTCGGTCACGGTGAATCAGTGGCATTTGCTCGTGGAAATCGGCACTCTGGAAGCCAGCAAAGGTCAGTTGGTCGTTTAGCCATTGTGCCATGTCGGCTGTATGACAAATCACCAGAACTTTGTCGGCTTGGCACTCTAGGAACTCTTTTAACCATATCCAACGTGGGTCTTTTTCCCAAAAACCATCAGGCACTTCGGTTTCAGGCTGCACATGTCGATGGGCCGATTCGAAATGTTCATTATTTTCTAATGGGTAAGAATGCAGATAACGATCCGGGAAGCCACCGACGGCAGCACGGGTGTTACGGAACATTTCACGTCCTGTACCGTGGCGGTCAATGAGCCAACTGACGGCGTCTTGGGCGGCTTCTTCTCGGGCAGAGCCCGATTGAGTGGTCAATATTTGGAACCATTCTTTTGCGCTGACTTCTTTTAAATAAGAGCCAAATGCCGCCTCCCAATCTAGGGCCGCGTGGGTGTTATTTTCCAGTGTAAAGGGCAGGAGAGCTTCGGCCAGTTCAGCGGCTTGTTTGAACGCTTGCTGTTGCGCTTGGTAGCGTTCAAAGTCGTGGTAATGATCGGCATCCAAAAGTTGCAATCGAGAGAAGTGCTCACGTTCGCCAGTCTGTTCTGGTGTCGCACTCAGTAGCAATAGGGATTCTGTTTTTGCGGCTAAACGCGCCACCACTTGATAGCCTATGCTCGGTGTTTCTGGGTGCCAAGCTAGGTGGTGAGCTTCGTCGACAATCACCATGTCCCATTCGGCGTCTAGCATGTGCTGAGTCGCTTTAGAGTGTTGGCTTGCCCAATCAATTGGCGAGATAACAAAAGGTTGTTGCTCGAATGGGTTGTCGTCGCCATCTATGAAGTCTTCGTACACGGATTCATTGATCAGTGAGAACGGCTGGTGGAAGCGGCGCAGCATTTCAATCAACCACTGATGTTGAAGGTTGGTTGGCGTCAAAATAAGCACACGTTTGCACAGGCCGTTTAGTAGGCGTTGATGCAAGATTAACCCTGCTTCTAGGGTTTTGCCCATGCCGACTTCGTCACATAAAAGCGCACGAGCTTTTGGTCGGTTGGCGATGTCATGGGCAAGATAAATTTGGTGCGGTAGCAGTTCCGCTTTTAACCCCATCAAACCGCGCACTGGCGATGCCGCGTTCGCTGCTTGGTGTTCTAGAGTGTGACGGCGAAGGTCGAACCACATGCGACGTGCAGGCGAAAGCGCCAACAAGGAGTCTAGTTCGTTTTTATCATTACGAGGAAATTGAATGATGGATTCTTCTAACCAATCATCATCGTCACTAATTCGGTATTCGATCAAGTCATTGATTTCTTCCACTTCCAATACAGTGAAGGTTTCATCTTGGAAGTGCAGTTGATCGCCAACGGTTAAAGTGCGTCGAACGAGGCTGGTCTGGTCATTTGAGTATTGACGATCCGCTTCCGCATCAGGGAAGTGCAAGGTAAAAGACTTGTTTTGTGTGTCTACTATCATGCCTACGCCGAGATCAGGCTCGTTGCGGCTACTCCATCGTTGTCCAGTTTGGTACATAGTTATGCGTTGTCCGGTTCAATTAAAGTTAAACTACCTTGGCATAAATCCGTCAATGTGACTTTATGCTCAGGCCAAGTACGTTCGATGACAGCAAGGTCAATCACAATGCTGTCACTGTAGGTTTTGTTGGTTATTTCTATGTCGCTCTGTTCTAACCAATATTCAACCTTACCCAGTAAAGGGTAGGCGATTTTTAGCTGAACGGGGCTACGAGGGTACACATTTTCATATTCTGTTTGCGAAAGCGCTTCTTGTACAGCTTGGCTGTAGGCTCTGACTAAGCCGCCAGCCCCCAGCTTTACCCCGCCAAAGAAGCGCGTAACGACGACGGAGGTTTCACCAAAATTTGAATGTTGTAACACATTCAGCATGGGTTTCCCGGCGGTGCCTTTGGGCTCGCCGTCATCGCTTTGGTCCCATAAATGGGCATTGTTTGGTGCGCCTGCAATAAATGCCCAACAATGGTGGTTGGCATCGGGATAGCGCTGGCGCATTGTGTCAATAAATGTCTTTGCTGCGTCACGGCCGTTGGTACGACAAACGGTCGTAATAAACTGACTATTTTTGATTTCTAGATCAAAGCGTTGCGTGTGTGTTGGGCTGTGGTAGTAATCCATGTAAACTTATCAATACCTTTGCACGACGACTGTGTTCGTCAATACCTTGTTAAAAACAAATACGTTTAATAGTGAGTTTAAATTTATATGACAGATTGGCTTTCGCAATCAGTTTGGGTGTTATCGGGCTTTTGTATCGGCGCGATTCTTCTCTCTGGTATTGCTGGCGCTATTGTACAGGCTATGCGCCGTCAGTGGCAGCTCACACAGGAAAAAATGCAGCAACAAAATGAGGAATTACAGCGTCTTTTGCAGCAATCGAAAGATCAGATTCATTATTTGGAAAAAGAGTCTTTAACCTTAGAGCAACAGTTCGCTGCAGCGCAAAGTGTTTGGCAAGAAAAGGAAGCCTTTTACCGAGAACAAAAAAAGCAAAACGAAACGGAGTTTAAGCAAATGGCCCATGACATCATGAGCCAGCAAGGGCAGCAACTGGCCAAAGAAAATGAACGTCAACTCGGGTCTTTATTGATGCCGCTTGGCTCGCAAATTCAGAAGTTTCAAGAAAGTGTCGAAAAAAGTTACCATGAAGAAGCCCGTGAACGTTTTTCCTTAGTGAAAGAGATCAAGGGTCTGCAATTATTGAATCAGAAAATCAGTGATGATGCGGTGAGTTTAACCCATGCCTTGAAAGGTCAAAACAAACTGCAAGGAGGGTGGGGAGAAGTCATTCTGGAGCGCATTTTGGAACGCTCTGGTCTGGAAAAAGGCCGTGAGTATGAAACGCAAGCGTCTTATCAAACCGCAGAAGGCCGTCGTTTGCAGCCAGACGTGGTGATACACCTTCCTGAGGGTAAACAGATCGTCGTTGATTCGAAAATGGTACTGATCAGCTATTTGGCTTACATGGAAGCGGAAACCGATGAAGACAGAAATCGTGCGCTGAAACAACATTTAGACGCCGTTCGCCGCCACATGAAAGACCTGAGTGCCAAGTCTTATCATGATTTGCCTGGCATTACTTCTTTGGATTTTGTTTTGCTCTTCATTCCAATCGAAGCGGCGTTTGGTTTGGCGTTACAGGCTGACAACGGTTTGTTCAGTGATGCGTTTGAGCACAATATCATTATTGTGGGGCCGTCGAATCTGTTGGCAACTTTGCGCACCATCCAAAATATTTGGCGTAATGAAAAACAAAGTCAAAACGCCATCGAGATTGCTCGTCAAGCGGGTGCCATGTACGACAAGTTTTCGGGTTTTGTGCAGGATATGGATGACATTGGCAGTAAGCTGGACGCGGTGAACCGCAGCCATGATGCGGCTATGAAAAAGCTAACAACAGGGCGCGGTAATCTGGTGGCCAGAGCCGAAAAGCTGAAGCTGATGGGGGCGAAGACAACCAAAGCTCTACCGGTGGAATATCTAGAGGACACCCTCAGCGATGAACCCAACATGAACGATGATGTTCGTCTTGATGGTTAGAGCGGTTATCTTATCAGCTAAATAAAGTCTGATCGCTGACACACTGCGATCAGACTTCGCATAGAGAAACGTTACTGATTAGATTGAAATTGCCAAAGAACGGTAGTTTTTTGAATGTAGTGGGTGGTTTCTAAACACATTAAGAGTCCAGCGGTAAGGTGTTTTAAGTTAGCACCCTCGGGTGTTTTGTCCGCTAGGGCGATCAGCTCGATTTCCACTTTATTGTTCAAATAATGCAGCCTGGTATTAGCAATATCCACATAGGTGTTGTGCTGGCGTAGCAAAAATCCTAGATCTGCGAGTATCTGGTGACGCGCAGGCAACTTTAAATGCGGTGGTCGACCTGACTGGGCCATAAAGCTCTCGGTTTGGATTGTTTCGTCAGTGTCAATGTGAACCATGACGTCTTCGACTTGTGCGTGTGCTTGTTTAATGGTGTACGCCACCAAATCGCCCAGATAATGTCCCTCGCTGACGCTAGCGTGGCTGGGTACGTGAATGTGCATATCTAGGTAGACTTTTCCTGCCATGGATCTGGCACGAACATCGTGGGGAGCGACTACGTGTTTTAGGCTGTTGGCGGTGTCTTTAATTTGCGCAATCAACTTTGGATCGGGCGCTGTATCCACAAGCTCTGCTAAGTTTTCCCAAACCATTACCACAGCCATTTTGCCGATCAATAGAGCAACGACAATAGAGGCCACCATATCCGCCCAGCCATAACCGAAGTAAACGCCAATTAAGCCAATTAGTACGGCAACAGAGGAAAGTGCATCACTGCGACTGTGCCAGGCATTGGCAACCAGCATTTTACTGCCAATTTTATCACCGGCTTTTTTTGTGTAATGGAAAATTGCTTCTTTGATTACAATAGTTGCAACAATGGCAGCAAGACCATACCAAGTAAATTGTGCTTGTGAGGTTGATGCTGTAATTGATTCGTAAGCAATACCAAGTGCAACAACAATAAGTACCATACCTAGGAAAACCGTCGTCAAGGTTTCGAATCGTAGATGACCATAGGGATGATTTTCGTCTGGGCCTTGGCGTGAGTTGGTAGCAGCGACATACACAAAGACGTCAGTAACCAGATCAGACAAAGAATGTATGCCATCAGCGATGAGGGCTTGAGATTGTGAAAAGTACCCCGCTACGATTTTGGCGATGCCCAACACCGCGTCCCATACGGCTCCGACAAGGGTGACTCTTTTTGCAATGCGTTGTTCTTGTTTCAGCTTTGACATGGTATAGAAGGCTCGCTTTTTAAAGTTGAAAAAGTGACTGTTTTGGCGCGAGCACCATGATGCCTCGCTTAGCGAATGTTCTCCCCAAGCTTATCCACGATAATTGTGGAAAAGGTCGGGGAGCAAAGAAAAAACCGTGTATTAATTAATTTCAAACCACAAACAATACGAGGCAAAAAACTCTCTCATAGTAAGAGACATCAGAGAAAAGTTTGCATCCATATCAGACAAGCCACCACCTTGAGAATCATTAAAAGCGGCTTCTTTCAGGGCGTCGTCGAATTTAATTTTGCGCAAAGTCAGGTCGTCGTGCAAAACGAAACTGAGCTTTTCTGACCAGCGAAGGGCCAGGTTTTTCACCGCCATGCCTTGTTGTAAATGGCGTGTGACGTCTTCAGACAAGGGCTCGAGAGACTTGAATCGAATACTGGCTTTGTCTTCTGAACCGTCTTGTATTTCACATTCATCGCCGGTTTCTAAGCTGGCGGGCACGTCATTTTTGACTAACCAGTCTGTCATCAGAGAAGAGGGCGACACTTGAGCTTGCAAGGGCGTCATCGGGAAACTGCCCAAGGTGGTTTGCAAGTGTTTGAAGAGCTGTTCTGTCATACTGGCGTTGGTGCTGTTGAGAACCAGTATTTTGGCTTGTAGATCAATGTAAGCCCAAATGTCCGTGCGTTTTGAAAAGGCTTTTGGACGCAAGGTAAAAACCAGCTCATCCTTCATATCAGATTTTTCTTTACGCCCGACTTTGCGCCCTTCGATCAGTTCGATTTCAGCCACCTTCGCTTCGAGTTCTTCACGAACCACGGCAGATGGGAGTACCTTTTCTTCTTTGCCTGCGCGGAATAAAACGCAGCGATCGCTTACTAGGCTCCACTGTTCGCTGTTGCGAATCAGTGGCAGCCAACCAAAAGAAAACTCTTCCTGTGAACCGCATTCTTGTAATGGGAATTCCGGGATTTTATCAATCAGTGCATTGGTGTCGAGTGATTCTGTGTCTGTTAACTGAAATATTTGAGCGTTTTTGAACCACATAATTAATCTCTCACGGCTTCTTTAAAGTGCTTTCGACAAACGGACAGGTAGCGATCATTACCGCCTATTTCAACCTGAGCGCCTTCTTTAACGGGCGTACCTTGTGCATTGAGCCGGATGACCATGGTGGCCTTGCTGCCACAATGGCACACGGTTTTTAATTCGATGAGTTTATCTGACCAAGCCAATAAAGCTTGGCTTCCTGCAAACAGTTCGCCTTGGAAATCCGTGCGGATACCAAAGGCTAAAACAGGGATATGCCATTTATCGACCACCTCTGATAGGGCGTAAACCTGATCTTTGGTCAAAAATTGCGCTTCATCGATTAAGATGCAGCTGAGCGTTTGCTGTTGATTCTCGGCTTTGACGAGTGCTGTGATGTCGGTGTTATGATCAAATAGACTGGCTTCGGCTGAGATGCCAATTCGGGAAGCAATTTGTCCCGTTTCAAAGCGGTCGTCTATTGATGCTGTAAGCAGTAAAACTCTCATGCCTCGCTCTTGGTAATTATGAGCGGATTGCAGTAAAACGGTAGATTTACCTGCGTTCATCGCCGAGTAATAAAAATACAGTTTGGCCATAATACGATTGTCTATTTGGTCGCTGATAAATGGGTCGCTGAGTATAGCAAACCAAGCTGGCTATTAACCGGATTTTTTGGGCTTAATGGTTTTTGCTTTAGAAAGGCTTTTGTTAATTTGAAGCGTTAACCATTCTGCCCGCTTAATACCGTTGAGTTCGCATAGTTGATCCAGTTTATCAATAGTGTCTTGTTCAACCACCAGTTCTAGTCGCTTTAGTCCCAGTGCTTTTTCTTTTTCCCGTTGCGCGCGTTTGTTTATTTTGAGCTGATCTTTCCTCGTTAAAGGTTGAGTGCGAGGTCGCCCCGGCGCTTTGCCAAATAAGTCGATGGTATTTCTATCAGAAGACGCTTTTGCCATGATTTTCAGGTTCGTATAGGTGTTAAGGGGTGGAGTGTATTGCAGAAACAAAGAAACGGAAGGGTGATAGAGCTGCTTCCGTTTCTTTGTGTGAGCGGGTTACTTTTGCGCTGTTTGCTTTTCCGTTTGCTGTTGGGCTATTTGGTTGGTTGCAATAAAATCCAACAATATTTCTGACGCTTCTTTTGCGTAAGTGTCTTCTTTGATGGCTTCTATCTCATCAACGGAGGTGAGCAGTGGCAAATCAAGGGCTTCACGACGTGTATTTTCTCGCTGCAGGTCTTTTTGGTCGTTTTCTTCACGTTGTTGCAAACGTATGCTTTCTTTTAGTGAGATTGATTTAAAACTGTCCGCTTGCTGTTTGAATGTGTTCAGCTGATCGTTAATGGCAACGAAGTTAGGGTCTGCTGCCATTCTAGCCTGATGGCGCGGTTCTAAAATAGGTAAATAAGCCGGTATGTTCCAATACACGGGATAGCGAATCTCATGGATTTTATCCCAAGGTAAAGGGTTATCAAGCGCACTTTCGCCTATGGTCTCCTTGTCAATTAGAGAAGGGAATAAGATGTCTGGTACAACACCTTTATGTTGCGTGCTTTCACCAGAAACACGGTAAAATTTTGCTTGTGTGACTTTTAATTGACCTTTATCGAGTTCTTGTAAAACTTGCACTGTGCCTTTACCAAAGGTTTGGTCACCAAGAATTAATGCCCGGCCGTAGTCTTGAAGTGCACCTGCAACGATTTCAGAGGCTGAAGCGCTCATGCGGTTGACTAAAACCGCCATGGGGCCGCTGTAGGCAATGCTGGTGTCAGAGTCTCCTAGTGGAGTCACACGGCCGCTTTGGTCGCGGATCTGAACGGTAGGGCCAGCGGGAATAAATAAGCCAGTGAGAGAGTTGGCTTCTTGCAAAGAACCTCCCCCGTTATTTCTAAGGTCTAATATGAGCGCAGAAATGCCTTCTTCACGCAATTCGTCGATTAGTTGCTTGGTGTCTCTGGTGGAGCTTTTATAGTTTTTGTCTCCTGCCTGTATCGCTGTGAAGTCTGAGTAAAACGTGGGTAGAGATATAACGCCTACCTTGTATTGCTCGCCATCACGTTCTAATTCGACAATTTCTTTTTTAGCAGACTGATCTTCCAGTTTGACTTTTTTGCGCACAATACTGATCTGTTTGCTGGTTTGGGTGTCCCCTTTACTGGAAGTGACTTCCAATACCACCGTGGTGTCTCTCTCGCCGCGAATCATATCAACCACATCGTCGAGGCGCATTCCTACCACATCAATCATGGGTTTGCCTTCTTGACCAACGGCGATAATACGATCGTTTGGAGCTAAGTCACTTTGGGTGGCCGCTGGACCACCAGGCACCAATCTAACAACCTTGGTGTAGTCGTCATCCATTTGCAGAACCGCGCCGATGCCTTCCAGAGACAGGCTCATGTTTATGTTAAATGTCTCTGATGCTCTGGGCGCAAAATAGCTGCTATGCGGGTCTAGGGCAGAGGTCACTGAGTTGGCAAAGGTTTGAAAAACATCGATGGCGTTTGTTTGGTCAACGTGTCTAAGTTGATTTTTGTAACGACGTTGAATCGTGGAGATGATTTTTTCTTCACTTTCGCCATTCAGTTTGAGTGTCAACGCCCGATTTTTTAAGCGTTTACGCCAATAATCATTCAGCTCTTCATGGTTATTTGCCCAAGCTTGTGTTTCTGGGTCCGTGTTGAAACTCTCTTCAACATCGTAGTCAAAGGCACGGACTAATTCTGGCACCTTTTCCTGGAGGTCTGTCAGTCTTTTTTCAAGGCGTTTTAAATAGAGGTTATAAATATCATAAACGATTTGAGGATCACCATTTTTTAGTGCATCGTCTAGTTGGTACTTGTATTGAGAAAGCTGGTCAATGTCGCTTTGTAAAAAGAAGCTTTTACTGGGATCTAAAGCATTGATGTAATAGTCAAACGCTTTGGCCGAAATGGTATCGTCAATGCGAGGTCTGTTATAATGAATTTTTTCCAGTGTCTCTACTAACTCTTTTGACACTTGCTTGTATTCAGGAGGCGGCTGGAGTTCTTGAAAGGCAAATGAAGCCGAAGAGGCCAAAGCGTAGCCAGTCGTTAAAAGGCAAAGTAAAAAGCGTTTGTAATTCATCCTGTACGGGCTCTCTTAATCTATTTAATACGTCGTTATCAAAATCATATTAGACACAGGGCTGTAAGGCTAGCCAAAGTGTTAAAAAGTCACTTTTTTTAAAGCATTGAGTAAATGGGAATATATGCAGCATACACAATTTAATCAGGGTTTATTGTCTTTTTTGCAATCATCACCAACGCCTTTTCATGCCACCAACAGCATGCGAACTGAGTTGATCGGTGCTGGTTTTGTCGAATTGTTTGAAGAAGACAATTGGGTAATCGAAGAGGGTGGACAGTATTTTGTGACTCGTAACGAGTCTTCGATCATTGCTTTTACCACGCCGCAGCTGACATTTAATCAGACCGGTTGGAGAATGATAGGCGCTCATACAGACAGTCCATGTTTGAAGCTGAAGCCCAATGCCCAAGTAGACAGGTTCGGTTATCACCAATTGGGTGTGGAGGTGTATGGCGGGGTGTTATTGCACACATGGTTGGACCGTGACTTGTCTATTGCGGGTCGTGTCACTGTAAAAACGAAAAAGGGTGAGATTGTTAGTCGTTTAATTGATTTTCAGGACCCGATCGCTGTCGTGCCGAATTTGGCAATTCATTTAAACAGACAGGCGAATGAGGGCTTTTCAGTCAATCCTCAAGAAGAGATTTTGCCGATTTTGTGCGGTATAGAGAATGCATTTGATTTGCACGAGGTGTTGGCGGCACAGCTAACAAAACAACATGCGGATGTGTCTATTGACGCCATTTTGGATTTCGAGCTGAGCTTGTATGACACACAGCCAGCGGCCTTAGTGGGTTTACATAAAGAATATATTTGCGCTGCGCGATTAGACAACTTGTTAAGCTGCTACGTGGGTCTACAGGCGCTGTTGCATTCTGACTTTCAACGCCCTAGTTTGTTGATTTGCACAGATCATGAGGAAATTGGCAGTTTATCGGCGTGTGGAGCAAATGGCCCTTTCTTGGACGATGTTTTACGTCGCTTGACGCCGAACCCAGAACAATTTGTTCAGTCTATTCAGCGTTCTATGATGGTATCGGCTGATAATGCTCATGCTCTGCATCCTAATTATGCGAATAAGCACGACAAGCACCATGCGCCTGCAATAAACAAGGGTGCGGTTATTAAAGTGAATGCCAACCAGCGCTATGCAACAAACAGCGAAACCGCCAGTATTTATCGAGACATGGCGGCGGAAGAAAATTATGACGTGCAGTGTTTTGTGGTGCGAAGTGATATGGCGTGTGGCAGTACAATCGGGCCGATTACGTCGGGTGAGATTGGTGTGCCGACCATTGACATAGGTTTGCCGACGTTTGGTATGCACTCTATTCGTGAATTGGCTGGCAGCCAGGATGCGTTCGGCTTGTATAAAGTGCTCACACGATTCACTCAACGAGAAACGCTCATGACTCGCTAGAGGCTATGGGCTAATGCTTTCATCAAGGTTTAGCAGAGTTTAAACCAAAAAAGTCGCCGAAGAGTTCGGCGACTTTTTTATCTAAGCGTGAACGTTTGAAAGCTTATGGGGTTAGTTTTTTGCGATTAACCACTTATCCAACTCTTTAATGTTGTCTTCAGTCAGATTACCAGTCACTTCAAGTAAGTTGAGTTTTTTCATCACAAAGCTGTAACGATATTGCTCGTACATGTTTTGTGCATTAAATAGATTCGACTGGGCATCCAGTAGTTCTACTAGATTTCGTGTACCTACATCATACCCCGCCCTTGTTGCTTCAAGGGCGCTTGTGCGAGAACGAATTAATTGCTGTTGGGCAGAAATCTGCGCGACAGCCGTTTGTAAATCCAAATATAAGCTTCGAATATTTAGCTCTATGGTTTGCAGTGTGCTGGCTCTTTGTTCGAAGGCGGCTTCCGCTTGTGCACTTGCCTGTCGAACACTGGCGTTGATAGCGCCGCCGCTGTAAAGCGGGATGCTGACTCCTACCCCAACAGAAGCACTGTTTCTAACGCCGTCTTGGTTCCGATTGCTTGGGCTGGTATCGCTGTCTGAACGTGACAAGGAGCCAGTAATCGCAACGGTAGGTGAACGCCCGTTGGCTTTCTGTATATTGATGTTATTTTCTGCTCTTTGTACGGCAAGGTCTAGGATACGCAGTTCTTTATTATTCTGATGGGCTTGGGTAATCAGAGCGTCTACCGTCATGCTAGGGTCAAGACGAATCGGGTAGTCTTGTGCCAACTGAGGAATACTTTTAATTTCTCGACCAGTGCGTTGTAACAAGGCTTTTTGCGCATAGGACACATCAGAGCGAGCACTCAGCTCTGTGACTCGAATAGAGTCATATTCTGCCTGAGCATCCTGTAAATCTGTGATGGAGGCGAGACCAACTTCGTACTGCTTTTTGGCACGATCGAGTTGGCTTTCTGTGCTCTTCACCAAGGCTTGAGTTGTCTGCAAAGTGGATTGTGCAATCAACAGGTTAAAATATTCTGTTAAAGTCGTAAGCGCGAGGTTTTCTTCTGCATCATTAAAACTGACGCCTGCACTTTCGTAAACAAGCTCCACCGCGTCTACGGCATAATTGAGTGCAGGAGAATAGATGGGGTAATTGAGTTCTAAGGCTAAACTGTTTGACACATTATCAGAATGGCCAGATGGGGCGTCGGTATTGGTGTATCC
Source organism: Marinomonas hwangdonensis (assembly GCF_003721245.1). Taxonomy (GTDB): domain Bacteria; phylum Pseudomonadota; class Gammaproteobacteria; order Pseudomonadales; family Marinomonadaceae; genus Marinomonas; species Marinomonas hwangdonensis. The sequence continues at coordinate 77,405 of NZ_RIZG01000004.1, forward strand.
CAAGTTGCCTTTGAACCCTATGCTTGGGTATAAATTCCCCCTAGTCACAGTTAAGTTTTCGTTTTCGGCGCGATAAGTGGCCGCAGCGGCTCTTAAACCAGGATCGTGTTGCTTGGCTAATTTGTAAACTTCGTAAATGCTTTCTGCTTGAACAGGTGCGCTGCTTAAGACAGCTGCCGCCATGAGTGAGGGTATAATATGCTTTTTCATAGATCTCTATGGGCCCGTATTATGAAATATAGTTATAATACTACCTTAAGATGACGCTTTAGGCAGTGGTATTATAGCTATATCTATTATGAATTTTGACCATATCCTAGTGATAATGGCGGTTCTATTTGTTTAGTATGACGGTATAGGTAATGACTTTTTGTGCTTTCCCATCGAGACGGCCGTTTAGCACTAAGCTTCTTGCATCCTGTTGTGTTGCTTCATCGCTTTCAATTTTTTCAATGACGCCATTAACGCTGTGATGTATTGAATAATCTTGCTCTTGATTGACGTGATTTTCGATTTTTGCCTGCCAAACTTGTGTGCTCGGTAAAGTGTGTGATGTTGCGCTTAACATCGTCAGAGTGCCTCTTACGTCACGACTTTTATTGGCGGCCACCTTTACTTCTACCCCAGATCGCACGTTATCTAATTGGATGATATTGCCTGGAATCAAGAGCCCATCCCTTTGTTGAAATGTTTTGTACTCACCGGGTAAACCGTCTTGAGGCAGAGTGAAATGTATTTGATTGTAAAAATTCAGCTCTGTGGCGCCTCTCATGTTGCCATAGTCCTGTATCCTCGCCGTGTGGATTTGTTGCGATACGCTGGTTTTACTACTTGGTAGGGGAATGAGGGTGGTCGAATAGGGCGCTAGAGTTAAGGGAGAAGCATTCAGTGCATAGGTTATTTCGTTATCTTGATAATCAATCGATTGATCTGAGCTCATAGCCATCAGGCTTCTTTCTGCTTTAAAGCTATGTGTCGGCTGACGGCTGGCATAGTGAAGCATGCTATTTTGAAGCTGAATGCGGCTTCCCGAATAATTGTGTATTAAGGCTTGTTGAGATAGGGATACCGAATCACCGTTAAAGAGGATATTAAGCTGAGGAGACCACGATAGCTGACTGGTCTGGTAACTCACTCGATAGTTTGACTCTCCTGGGGCAGAGTGCGTTTCATCGTCAAGTGGGATTAGGTAAAAGTCGTCTAAAGGGAATGCAGTTAAGCGATTATTTATGGTCAGAGAAAAAGAGCGATTGTCTTGATCTATTTTGGATAACTTTCCTGTGTAATGTAAATCGCGTTGTTTGTGCTCGACAGTGACTTTTTTGTCTATTTCACTAAGCCAGTTTGAGTAGGCACTGGTTTGTCCATGAGAAATGGGAGAAAAGTCTTCTTTGAGAGGCAGGTAGGTACCCTGATTTGGCGCGAAAGACAGTGACGATGCCGCTTCTATTATTTGGCTGCTGTTTAAGCCAATGACGGCATTAAGACCGGCCGAAAAAGCACTGTATGAACTGGTGCCTAATACAATAGCTAGACATAAGTGGGTTCTTGTTATCTTCATAACAGCGTCCTTTTTGCTTTTATAGATGACGGTTGGTTCAAGCGGATGATGAAACCTGTTTCCTCATGATACTCTAATAATAATGTGCCATTTTAGTAAAAATAAGGGATTGACGTGGATAAAAAGTTACTGATTGTTGACGGACTGAATTTGATTCGACGGCTTTACGCGGCTTTAGAGTCAGAGCACGACGTATCTCGACGCATAGAGCGAACCCAAAGTATCGCTGTTGAAGCGTTAGCGAAATTAACCCATCAGTTTCAACCATCTTATGCCGTGGTGGTATTTGACTCAAGTGGCAAAACTTGGCGGCACCAGGTGTATCCAGAATACAAATTAGGTCGTGTGCCAATGGACGACAGTTTACTGCTGTCTTTACCTGAGTTTGCAAAGGTGTTTCGATTTAATCATTTGTCGTGTTTACGAATCGATGGCTGGGAAGCCGATGATCTTATTGCGACGTTGGCCGTGAAAGCGGCCAGTCATCATATTAAGTCGTACATAATTTCTACTGACAAAGGGTTTACTCAATTGCTGGGCGATGAGTCCATTTTGCAATACGATTATTTTGCTAAGTTAGGGTATGACAAAATTTGGGTGCCTGGAAAATATGGTGTTGAGCCTCATCAATTAGTGGATTACTGGGCGTTGGTCGGCGATACCACAAATCGCATTCCCGGCGTTAAAGGAATCGGTCCTAAAACGGCATTAACCATTATCAATACTTTTCCGACAATAGAAGAGATTTACGCCAATGTGTCGTCATTTTCGGATCGAATTCAAGGCTTACTCGCGGGTGGTTATGAGCAATGTCTGCAATCTAGAAGGTTAGTCGCGCTAAAAACCGATGTGGATATTGGCGTGAGATTGTCACAACTTCGGTATCACTCACCTAAAGTTATGTGAATATCAAACATCTGCACAGAAAAGATCGTGTAGGCCTCTTACTCACGAGTGACGAGAGGCTTATAATATTGGCATTTAAGGCAACGGATAGATGAGAGTTTTATGTCAGAGGTAAGAACACGTATTGCGCCGTCACCTACGGGTGACCCGCACGTTGGTACAGCGTATATCGCACTGTTTAATATGGCGTTTGCCCGTAAAATGGGTGGTAAATTTATTTTACGTATTGAAGATACGGATCAAACTCGTAGTACGCCGGAATCGGAAAAAATGATTTTGGATGCGCTGCGTTGGTTAGGCCTTGATTGGGCAGAAGGGCCGGATGTTGGTGGACAATATGGTCCTTACCGTCAGAGTGAGCGTGGCCATATTTACGGTCAGTATGCTCAAGAATTGATTGATAAAGGGCATGCCTTTTATGCGTTTGAAACAACAGAAGAGTTGGATCAAATGCGTAATGAGCAGAAAGAGCAAGGCTTGCCGCAGAAGTATGATGGCCGTGCTCTCAAATTAACGCCAGAAGAAGTGCAAGCAAAACTGGATGCGGATGTGCCTTATGTAATTCGTATGAAAGTACCTGAAGAGGGGACGTGTGTCGTTCAGGATATGCTTCGTGGCGAAATCGAGATCGATTGGGTTCAAGTGGACATGCAGGTACTGTTAAAAGCGGATGGCATGCCGACTTATCATTTGGCTAACGTCGTTGATGATCATTTGATGAAAATCACCCACGTTATTCGTGGAGAAGAGTGGATCAACTCAGCGCCTAAGCACATTTTGTTGTACCAATATTTTGGTTGGGATATGCCGACTCTGTGCCATATGCCTTTGTTACGTAATCCCGACAAATCTAAGTTATCTAAACGTAAAAACCCAACCAGTATCTTATATTATCAACGCATGGGATTCATGGCAGAAGCGGTGATCAACTACCTTGGTCGTATGGGCTGGTCCATGCCTGATGAGCGTGAAAAATTCTCATTAGACGAAATGATTGAACACTTTGATATCCAACGTGTTTCTTTAGGTGGTCCGGTTTTTGATGTTGAAAAACTGAGCTGGCTAAATGGCATGTGGATTCGTGAGAATTTAACCCCAGAAACCTTTGCGCAGAAATATGTTGAATGGGCGCTTAACCCTGAATACTTGATGAAGATTCTGCCCTTGGTGATCCCACGCGTTGAAACCTTCTCTGATGTGGCTGATGTAGCGGGCTTCTTCTTAAAAGGTATGTTGCCAATTACTAAAGAGGATTTCTCTTCTATTAAGATGGAAGAAGAAACACTCCGTAAGGCTATGCAGTTCGCTTTGTGGCGTCTGGAAGCATTGAGTAAATGGCAAAAAGACGACATCTTTAACGAAATGAAAACCTTAGCTCAAGCAATGGACATTAAGCCGAAAGACTTCTTTGCGCCTTTGTTTGTGGCGATTTCAGGTACGACAGCGTCGGTATCTGTTTTTGATTCTATGGCGATTCTAGGGTCAGATATTTCTCGAGCTCGTATGCGCACCGCCGTCAATGTTCTAGGTGGGCCTTCTAAGAAAGAAGCGAAGCGTTGGGAAAAAGAGTTTGCTGACCTATAAATTCAAGGTGTCTGCATGTCGAATGCTAAGCCCACATTGAATTTAGGATATAAAATCGAGCCCTTTTTAAAGGGCAATAAAAAAGCCGGCTAGCCGGCTTTTTTATTGCTTAGATTTGATTTTCAGGTTGGTGATCTATACGTGATTGAAATCCAATCACGCCGCGTATTAGTGTTTTGAATGTGTGGTGAACATGCTAGTTTTTTCATCCAAACTGCTCACTTGATTATGGATATCACGAGTATTGCCACCAATGCTGTTTATATAGCTGTTATCACGCTGCAGTTGTTGGGCAATCTTATCCATTTCTTCGCTCATGTGAATCGCTGTTTTTGCGACTTCCTGAATAGAGCGAGCCATGTCAATTGAAGACGCTGAACTGGTTTGAGCATTTTGCTCTATTTCGCGTATCGCCAATTCTGCCTTTTCACTGAACCCTTCAATGGCTTGTAAGCTTTCTTGACCACTGTGCATGGTCTCGATAGCCGTTTGCGTAGAGGATTGTATCGTGCTTACTATATTAGTGATCTTCGCTGTTGCATCGACTGTTTTTTCAGCCAAGGAACGCACTTCATCGGCCACCACGGAGAATCCACGTCCTGCTTCGCCTGCTCGGGCGGCTTCGATCGCCGCGTTTAATGCTAACAAGTTTGTCTGATTGGCTAGATCGTTGATCATGCCGATGACATTGTCGATGTCTTTTGACAGTTGACCCAGTTCATTCAATTGCGTGCTGGTTTTATTTACAATACTGATGGTATTAGAAAGGTTAGACAGGGCACCTTTAATGGTTTCAGCGCCAACTTTTGCAGACTCATAGGTGTTTTGAGACTGGCTGCTCAAGTCTTCCGTTGTATGAGAGATACTGGAAATAGTGGTAGAGATCTCTTCCGTTGCAGCGGCAAGGGAATTGGTTTGCTCACTCACAGACTGGTTACTTTTTGCAATATTCGTCACGGATGTGTTGAGTTCTGTGACCATGCCATTGACCCCTTTGGTGGTGCTAACGACTTCACCGATAACCGCACCCAGACCGCTGGTCATCTCGTTGACTGAGCTACACAAAGAGTCAAATTCATCATTGCGTTTATTGTTTACATAAAGGCGCGCTGTTAAGTCACCGCCTTTAACTTTACCAAGGTCCTTGATGATCTGGCTAAGGGTCTTGTTAACACTGCGACCTATGCCCATTACGATCAATGAGGCGAGGATAGCGACGATAATACTGACAGAAATTAAGGTCACTGTGGCTTGTTGTGAACTTCTTCCTGCTTCTCGACGCGCTTCTCTCACTGCGTTTTGCATGTAATCTACTGCGACCGAACGAGTTTCATTAAAGTTGGTCTTTTGTGCTTCGAATGCGTCTTGCAAGGTGATGAGCTGTTGGTATTCTTTGTCAAAGCTTTCAATGGCCGCAGAATATTGGTCAATGACTGCACCAAAGCGATCTTGAAGACCAAAATTGGTGACTCGCTTGTAGAACTTGTCAAAACGTTCTGCAAAACTGGCTTTGTTAGCTTGATTTGGTTCGAAAATAAAGTTTTTCTCTGCTTCACGGACTGGCAGGAATTCTTGTTTTACCAAGCTTAGAAAAGAGATTTCTTCTGTTACTTGCTCACCCAAAGATGAGATAGTGCCCTTTAAACCAGAAGACCCATTAAACCCTACGGTTTGTCGCTTTTGAACCAAGGCTTGTAGAGCCTCATTGTATTGGGTTAGTGACGTTGCGATATTATCAAGATTGTCTTTTGCGGATTGGCTTTCCACATGATTTTTGCCCTCGGCAAGGTTAACCAAGGACGCTTCATAGGAAGTGGTTAGATTTTGCAGGAAAGCTTCATACGATTCATCGTCGATTTTAGATAAAGCTTCGTATTCTTCCATCAAGGTGATGGTTAAAAAAGATAAGTCTTTATCGACTTTCGTTAACCCTTCGAATCTTGTAGAGGAGGTCTCTTGTGCACTTAGACCTTGTAAAGCTACAGCCGTTACAATAAGAAAGCCAAGAATGACCGCAACAAGTAGCGAGAGTAACTTGGTGCGAAAACTAAGATTTGCCAGCATATTTTATCCTATATTTTTATTATAGATTGGACGGATGGGCAGTCCGACAGTAAGGACAATTCGATTCATTGTCTTGCTGCTTAGCCTATCTACATCGTTACAAAAACGTACTTATAAAAGTGTGTTTCTACTAATATCTTATTTACAACAAAGCGAGCCTAATTTTTTTAGCTTCTTGTATCATTACAATGAATGGCGGCTTCTGCAAGCCAGAATACATGAAAAAACCAAATTCCGTGAATCACTTTTTAAAAATCGTGCGGGCTGAGCCAAATGCTGTGTTGATTATTCCCAAGGTAAGTGATTTCTCCAGTATAACGAGCTGATCCGCTGGAGCTAAATTCAAACTTATAACGTCTGCGTATTTTTATTTCGCCATTGGCCCATAAAGGCCTCCATTCCGAGCCAGCAACGCTGCCGTCGAGAAGTTGTAAATTGAGGGAATCGCAATGTTTTTTCGCACTAATCAGCGCTTGCTCTCGAACGGAGGCATTGCGCCACCAAGCATAGAGGCAAACGCCAACGGTTAGAGCAATGATAATATCGGTCAGTTGAAGGTTCATATTCGTTACAAATGATTAGTTTAAGTCCTTGCATCATAACGAATTCTAGCCATGAAAAGAAAGGCGTGGCTGCCTCAAAGCAGGAGAGAAAAAAGAGACAGCCACGTTCCTTACGCGAGAAAGAGAGATACGCACTGTTATCGCATTAAAATAAGTTAAATTTGGGCATTCGAGGCAGCGAATGTATAGCAACCAAATCTGAGTCGTTTACTTAAATCAATGGCCAGTCCGGTGATAACTTATGCGACCTCTAATGTTCTTTCTGCGTAAAGCTGAATAACCCACTGTTCAATACGCTGGTCAGTGAGTTCAAATTGTTGATCTTCATCTATTGCCAAGCCGACAAAGTGTTCTTTGTCGTGAATACAGGCCCTAGACGCTTCAAAGTCATAACCTTCTGTTGGCCATTGACCAATAAAGGTGGCATTTGTGGGCTGTAGCTTTTCGTATAACCACCCCACGGCGTCAATAAAATAGTCACCATAACCAAATTGGTCGCCTAATCCATACAAAGCGATGACGGTATCGTTTAAGGAAAGCTCAGCCAAGCTGCCGCCAATGTCTTCCCAGTCTGATTGAATGCCGCCAAAGTCCCACGTTGGAATACCCAGAATTAACATTGAGTAGTCTTCAAGCTGCTGAAGCTCTATGTCTTTAATGTTAAAAATATCAACCGTTTCTCCGAGTTCCTGCCATTGCTTAGCGATTTTATGACCGACCTCTTCGGTGTTGTTCGTGTCTGTGCCGTAAATAAGGGCGATAGATGATTGCGCCATGGTATTCCTATTCTCTAGTGTATTTGTGCGTAGTGGTGGCTGCTAATGCCAAATTGCTTGATAAAAGCCGCTTCGAATTGCGCTTCAGAAAATCCACTTTGGGCCACAATATAAGATTTGGCAGACGGATCTTCTCTAAGTAGAGCGGCGGCGCATTTGATTCGTCCCAAGCGATAGTAGCTGTCTATAGATTGACCGACAAAAAGTTGAAATCCTACGAGCAAGGCGGTGGTATTTAATCCTACTAGACGAGCCAGCTGGGGAATGTTTAACACATCGTAATCTGGCATCTCGAGAAAGTTTTGTGCTTTAAAAATTTTGCTTTGACAATTTTCACAACGAGATAAATGACTTTGTATTTGTAGCTGTTCAATCAGTGTAAATATGAGTGAATACAAGTGCCCAGCTAGACTGATGGACTGACCTTCATGAGAGAGAAGGGCGTCAATAATTGCCCGCGTCTTTTCTGTCACACAGAGAGAGATCACGCCATTATTATTCCCTAGCTGGTCACGCATCGCCGTAAAGTGTTGAATAATTTGATTTTCGGTTTCCGCTAAAACAGCCGCTAAGTGATCAGCACTAATATGCGCTTGCAACAACGCATATTCTTGGCCTTTTGTGATGAAGACCTCACCCTGAATGTTTTTTGGTTGATAGCAGATTTGTATGGTTTCAACATCGTTTGCAGAACGGATAACTTTTTCACTTAACAGTGAGAAGTAAAGCCCACGCTCCGCTTCTTCGCGAAGCGTTACGTCGGTCTTAGCGCTTAGATGTTGATTTAGCCACCGCAGGTTAGGAAGAAGGTGGCGCTGCTGCCTATGCCCAGCCAGACTTGACGCCGCTTCTTCTTTGATCATTCCGTTAATGTCATACACATCATTCATGCCGAATTGCATCGTGTGTCACCATTTAAAGTTGATAATGGTTATCATTAAAAGGTTTTTAGTCATAAGATGCAAGTGATTCTCATTAAATAATTGTTATGAGAATCACGGTTTTGATATGTTAATTTGATAAGCTGTTTAGATCGTCAGTATGTGATGCTGAGTTGTTACATCGGCTTGATGGCTCAGTCCAAATAATCGGTTCTATTTAACCCGTATTTTTGCATTTTTTGGTTTAACGTACGGCGCGGTAGCTGAAGTTGTTCCAGTACCAGCTGGATATTGCCCTTTTGTTGGCGAATGCTGGCTTCTATTAAGCTGCGTTCAAATTCTTGTACTTTCACGCTAAGAGGGAGGGGCGTGATGGTGTCTATGTCGTCTTGTGCTTGATACCCCGCCAGTATCTTCGCCACGCTGGTGTTGGGTTCCAGAGCGTAACGAAGGGCGACATTTTTCAGTTCGCGTACGTTCCCAGGCCAGCCATATACGGTGAGCGTTTCAAGGTCAATTGGGCTTAGCGGTTTAATTTCTTTACCGCGCTCTTTAACTGCCATACGGCAAAAATGCTCAAAGAGAAGCGGCACGTCAGACCCTCTATTGCGCAGATCAGGTAGATGGATCTGCGAAACATTCAGTCGGAAAAATAAGTCTTGGCGAAAGTCTTCTAGGCTTTGGAGATCATTTTTGGCTGCAGCCACCACTCTTAAATCTATTTGTATGGTTTTGTTACTACCGACGCGCTCTAGTTGATTTTCTTGCAGTACGCGTAGCAATTTTATTTGCATGGCCAGTGGCATGCTTTCTATTTCATCGAGAAATAGGGTGCCGCCACTGGCGTGTTCGAGCTTGCCAATACGCTGTTTGTTAGCGCTGGTAAAGGCACCGGCTTCGTGGCCAAACAATTCACTTTCAAACAGATCTGCGGGTATGGCGGCACAGTTTATGGCGACAAAAGGCTTGGTGTGTCGCGGGCTGCAGTCATGAAGTGCTTTTGCGACTAACTCTTTACCACAGCCTGTTTTGCCATAGACAATGACATGAGTGTCCATGGTGGCAAAGGTATGGATTTGATGGCGAACTCGAACCATTTGCTCATTTTGACCAATAATGGTTTCTTCAAGTCCGTGTAGATCCTCTAGATATTGAGACTGATTGGCATGTTGAAGTTGTATGTTTCTTTTTTGTAGGGCTTTTTCAACGGTTTTAAGCAATCTGTTTGGGTCAAAGGGCTTCTCAAGAAAGTCAAAAGCACCATCACGTAAGGCGTTTACAGCGGTGTCTACATCGCCATGACCCGTGATGAGAATAAAGGGTAAGTTTGCTTCTTTACTGAGGCAATCGCTCATTAAGGTAAGGCCATCAATGGGCGTCATACGGATATCACTGACGATGATGCAGGGTGAGCCGATTTGGAATTTATCTAGGACCGCTTGAGCGTCTTGAAATTCGTGTACAACATAATTGGACAAACGTAACCATTGTGCTGTGGTTGATCTGACTATGTCGTCGTCATCCAGTAACCATATTTCTGCTGAACTATGGGTTGAACTGCTTTTCATCTTAAGCCCTTAATAAAGTTAAATGGAATAGAAGTTGTTCATCGTTGTCATGATGGGCGACGAGTGATCCATTCATATCTTTTGCTAAGTTGGCACTGATGGCAAGCCCAAGACCAAGGCCTTTGCCAATCGGTTTTGTGGTGAAGAAGGGATCAAAAATATGACTCAGTTTTGCTTTTTCGATACCTGGGCCGTTATCTTTATAATGAATGGTGATTTTGTCGTTTTGTGCAGACAAGGACACTTGAATGTTGGGTAATATGTTGTCGTCAGAACACGCTTGAATGGAGTTGCTGATCAGGTTAGAAAAAATTCTTTCTAGACGGGTTGGCTCGGCCATTACCGAATCTAATTGGTTGAGTGTGATTTCAAGCGAAATGTCTTGAGCTTCGTCACCTAAGCTAATAATGGCGCGCTTTAAGCAATCATGGATTGACGTTGGCGTCAGCTGTTCAGGACGTCGGTAGGCCAGTACTTTTAATTCGCTGGTCAGTTTCTGCATCCGTACGACGAGGGTTTCAAGGTCGATCAGTGTTTTTATCGCCTGCTCTGTTTCTTGACGTTTTAGTAAGAGTTCGGCTGTGTAGGTTAAGGTTTTGATACCGGTGAGCGGCTGATTGAGTTCGTGAGCAATGGCCGTTGACATTTGTCCGATAGCCGCGAGTTTTTCTGTTCGTAGGAGTTCTTTTTGTGCCGCTTCTAATGCCTTTGTTCTTTCTAAAACGCGTTCTTCTAACCTTGAGTTCGCATCCAATAAGTTTAACTCGGCTCTTTTTCGCTTACTGATATCCAGTAGTGTGACTAGATAGCCTTGTGAATCACTCCATTCTAAAGAAGATACGGACAATAAGGCTGGAAAGGTTTGGCCATTCTCTTTTTTTAACACAACCTCCTGCTCCAACAAGTTACTAGCGTGGTTGTTGCCGTGTGTTTGCCCTTGCAAAGACTTCATAAACGACAGCGCTGTGTGATTTTCGGAGCAATTGGGTAAAAATTCGTGCAAAAAATGCTGATCCAATTTTGCGTTATGGCCAAAGTAGCGCAACCCCATGGGGTTAACAAAAGATATTTCACCACGCTTTGTCAGCTGGAGTAGACCCACGTGGGTGTTTTCAATCAAGACTCGCTGTTGTTTGGCATTATTCGCAACGAGCATTTGATTTTCGAGTTTAGAGGCGATTTTTAGTGCGCGTTCTCGGCGATAGAGCCAGAATAAAAACAGCAGTCCACAGACCCCTAGGCTCACAAACGCGATATTTTGCGCCTTTATTTTGATGCCCTCTAAATCCGATAAGTAGTGTATTTGCCACCTAAGATCGTCCAAAGTAACGTTCTGCAGGAGGTAGTTCTTATTATCAAGCGTGTAGACTTTTGCCCGTGTTCGGTTTAAAAACTCAGTTTCGGTATGATCGTCGAGCCAGTTATCCACCAATAAACCTTTGAGTTTATTGGCTAAGAAATCCAAATTATTTTGATCTGTCATCACCACAATATCGTCGAAGAAATTCCATCGCTCAATTAAACTGCTGACATTAATTCGAACACCTACTGCGCCTGCAAGCCCATTCACCGTATAGACGGGAGCAAGTACAATGTGTGCGGATTTGGATTGGCGAGGGTTGTAGCCTGAAAAAAGTATGTATTCTCCTTGCTGATTTCTCAACACGCCTTCTAATTCTGACTGTTTAAAATAATCGTCAAAGAGAAAGTTAGGTGACTGTTCACTGGATACTAAAAGATCGCCAGTGGCCGAGATAATAAACCAGTCTTGTGTTCTAGATACGTGAGTTAAATCTTCTAGTTGGCGTTGTAGGTTGCGTGCAAGCGTTTGATCATCAGGGTCATTCATAAACGCCAATAGGATCGGATTATCGGCTAAGGCATAAGGTAGGATATGGTTGTTTTTTAGCTCGTTGCGCAGCTCAATGACATAATCAAGCAGTTGATCTTGGCCTTGGGTGTGCTTTTCTATGATAAGGGCTTGGTAGGCAAGGGTATTAACACCAAAAAAAAGCAGAATAAGAAAAGTGCAGCCGAAAAACAGGAAAGAAAGCCGATGTTTATGAAGTCGTACAATCAAAGCTATTCTCGTTTATTTATGAGTATTTAAGTGGCATGCATCTTATTTAGATCGTTTTGCACGGCTACATTAAGTTTAGGCCGCGCAAAACGGTAACGCCAATACTGGTTGTGATCAAGGAGATTAGAGTGGTCACAGCGATAATATTTGCCGCCAGTGCGGCATTGCCATTCATAGCGCGAACCATGATATAGCTGGCTGATGCGGTTGGGGCGGATGACATCAAAAAGAGCACCCCTAGTTCCATGCCGCGATACCCCAGCAAATAACCACCAAAAGTCAGTGTCAGCGGGATGAAAATCAGCTTTCCGGCGCTCGCCAGTACTGTGCCGAGCATGTCACTTTTCATGGAGCCAAAATGCAACGAGGCGCCGGCGCAAAGTAAAGCAAGCGGCAAGGTCATTTGAGCGAAATAATCCCCAGCCTTATAAAGCGTAGGTGGTAATGTGATGCCAGTCCCTGAGGCGATAAATGCAGCCACAATGGCAATAATGAGCGGGTTTTTGATAATACCTCTCGCAATCGCTATGGCGTTTGTGTCCTTCCCTAGCGCTCGACTTAGACCAATAACCGATAATATATTGAACAAAACCGTGATGCCGCCTAAATAAATAGAGGCAACAGTAAAAACATCATTGCCGTAAGCATTAACACAGTAAGCAAGGCCAATAATGCCCATGTTTGAGCGAAAAGCACCTTGTACCACTACCGCGCGATCTGCTTTGTTTTTCATCATGAAAGAGAAAATATATTCCAGTACTAGGTAAGTGATAGTCACGGCCGCCATGGCGTAGATCGCCAAAGAGAAATCGGTATCACTGCTTACACGAGTTTTTGAAATACTGATAAACAGTAAGGCGGGAAGTGTGACGTTGAAAACAAGTTTTGAAGCGGTATCAATGAAATTATCATTAATCAGGCGTATTCGATATAAGACAGCACCTAACGCCAATATCAAAAATATTGGCATGGTGATTGAAAAAGAAAACGCCAGTACATCTAAAAAATTATCCAACGCCATTCCTTCGATCAAAGTGTTATTAGAGGATTAACAAACTAAAAAAGCGGGTATTTGCCTCTCGCTTGCGACGCTCAGTCGTTATTTTCGAAACGATAGCCTGCACCATAAACAGAATGAATGACATTAAGTTCAGGGGCAACAGCCGATATTTTTTTACGCAGTTTTTTGATGTGACTGTCAATCGTGCGATCACTGACCACTCGGCTATCGGCATAGATACTTTTCATGATCAGATCACGACCGTAAACGCGTCCTGGTTCTTTAATCAGTAGTTGTAATAATTGGAATTCAACAGTAGTCAAATCGATTAGTTCGCCTTTGTATGTTGCTCGCAAACGATCCACATCTAAATCAAAACCATCAGTTTTTGGAGATTGTGTTTGATCTAATTCCACTCTGCGTAGGTTCGCTTTCACTCGAGCCACAATTTCTCTTGGACTAAAGGGTTTGCATACATAATCATCAGCGCCCATTTCTAGCCCAATAAGACGATCAATTTCTTCCGCCTTCGCGGTAACCATAATGATAGGAACACCACTGAATTGACGGACTTGTTTGCATACTTCTACGCCATCGAGGCCAGGCAACATAAGGTCTAATAGGATGATATCAACTTGGTTGTTTTTTACATAACTCACCGCCGTGTCGCCACGATCAAGGTGATGATGTTCATAGCCTGCTTGACCAAGGTAAGCGGCCATTAATTCAGCCAATTTAGGTTCATCTTCAATTATTAGAACTTTACTCATAGTTATGCATTCCGTATCAGTTAAAAGGAAATTCGATTTTTATACCAAGACCGCCATCTGGTGAATGGTAAGCGCTTATACTACCTTGATGCCCGTCAACAATGTTTGAGCAAATGGCTAGCCCAAGGCCTCTACCGCCGGTTGCTCTGTTTCTTGAATTTTCGACACGAAAAAACTGCTCGAAGATTCTGTTTATATCATTATCACCTACGCCTGGGGCGCTGTCTTCAAAAAGCAAAGTGACTTTTTTGCCTTTTCGAAACAATTTAACCGTGAGTTTTCCTGGTGCGTTTGTGTATTTTAATGAATTGCTCATCAAGTTAGAAAAAAGCTGATGCAGTCTATCGGCATCGCCATTCATCATAATAGGAGAGTTGCTTGGTCCTTCGTAAACCAACTCTAATCCAGCCTCACTGAAGGGAAGTGTCATCGATTGAACGGTTTGTTCAATAATGTCGTCAACCGAAATGTCTTCCATTTCGTAATTCAAACTGCCCATATCATGCATTGAAAGCTGGTTAAGGTCATCAATTAAACGTGCGATATGTAAGGTTTCTTGATGTAAAGACGCTAAACTCTCAGGAGTTACTTGAATGATTCCGTCTTGCATGGCCTCGATTTCGCCTCTCAAAATGGCCACCGGCGTTCTTAATTCATGAGCCGTATCGGCTACCCAGCGCTTGCGTGCTTCTCTCATATGTTCAAGGGTGCAAGCCAAGTTATTAAAATCACAACTCAGTTTAGCTAGCTCATCGGACCCATTTACGGCGATTCTTGTGTCAAATTTTCCTGCAGCTAACTTTTTTGTGGCTTGTTGCATGGAAGATATGGGACGGCTAAGCCACTGTGCAAGAGGCCACGTTAGCAAAGCAGCAATGGCAAGCATGAACGCTGAAATCAGCAAAAAAGCTTCCCCCTGCTGACGAACAAATCTCAGGGTTTGATCTTGCACTAGCTCTCTAATCGATCTTAGCCCGACATACCCCACTGTTTGATCATTGACCATGACGGGGTGAGTTTCAGCATCGCTGAATCGAGATTTTCCAATAAGGACTTTTTTATCCGTATCAAATAATAAAAATCGTTGGCGGTAATACTGCGAAGGATAGATTAAATCCAAATTTGGAGTGTTTGGCGGTGGTATTAAGTCTCGTATATTTTCAAGCTTGGTTTGATGCCAAGAGCTTTCCATGCGACTTTCTTGAACTAAAAAATACCAATCATCATAATACACGTAAAGGTTAGCGGTTCTATTGGCCATTTGCTCTAAAAAGTCTCTGTCTCGTTCGGTGGCGTAGGACACAAAACCACGGTCAAAGCTCCACTGGAAAACTTGCCACATAGAAACGATGAGCAAAATATTACTTAAAATAAACACAGCAAATAGTTTGTGGCGAATTTGCAACCCTTTAGGTGGTGTCATAGCGGGCTTAAAAATCCTGTTGAATGGCACTGAAATTCAATGCTCGTTATAAGTCGTTTTGTTGTGATAACTGTGTGCCATTTAGAAGTGAGTAAAAAATAGAACAGCACAGATTCCATTCTCACTATAGCGCTTTTATACAAATCTTTGCTACTTGAGGGGCGTGTAAATAATGAGGAATTCCCAAGGGCGTCATCATTGCGTAAAATAGCGTATTTTTGAATGTGAGTTATATGGCTATGTTGTCAATTTTCAAGGGTTGTTTATCGCTGTCACTTATTGTGATGAACACGCTACTTTGCTTTATGCCTGTTATGGTTTTAGCCGTGTTCAAGTGTCTTATTCCGGTCAGCTCTGTTCGCGCCGCATTAAATGTAGCCTTGGATCGTATAGCTACGTTTTGGATTGGTATTAACAATATCAATCAAAGATATCTTGGGGGTACTCATCTTGATGTGTCGGGTGACTGCCGTTTTTCCATCAACCAATGGTATATGGTGGTGGCGAACCATCAATCTTGGGTAGATATTCTGATTCTGCAGCGCATTTTTAATCGTCGTATTCCCTTTATAAAATTTTTTCTAAAACGAGAGCTTATTTGGGTGCCCTTTATTGGCTTGGCTTGGTGGGCATTAGAGTTTCCTTTCATGAAGCGCTACAGTCCTGCGCTGCTTAAAAAGCGACCGGATTTGAAGGGGAAGGACATTGAAGTAACAAAAAAGGCGTGTGAAAAATTTCAGCATTTCCCCGTGTCCATCATGAACTTTCTCGAAGGAACGCGCTTTACAATCGAAAAACATGACCAACAATCTAGTCCATATAGGCATCTTCTTATGCCCAAAGCAGGTGGTTTGTCTTTTGCATTAAACGCGATGAATGGGAAGTTGCGTCAATTAGTGGATGTCACGATTGTTTATCCTGGGGGTACACCAAGCTTTTTTGATTACCTTCGTGGTGATGTCTCGCAAGTGAAGGTCCATATTAGAGTTATGCCAATTGAAAGCGGATTGCTTGGTGATTATCAAAATGATGCGGAATACAGAGCGAGCTTTCAGCAGTGGGTTAATCAACTGTGGCAAGAAAAAGATCAACGATTTGAGCGCATCTTGCAGCAAGTTAACCTTGATGAGGAAAAGTAGTAGGCGGGATAGCGATAAAGCGAGCATTTATTGTATTTATGTTACCCCAGCAGTTCCCTCTTTATAGGGGACAGGCTAGAATCGATTTTTTTATGACAGTATAAAATAGGAATATGTAATGGGCAGAGCCTTCCAAAACCGCAAAGAGTCCATGGCAAAAACGTCTGACCAGAAAGCCAAGGTGTACAGTAAATACGGCCGTGAAATTTATGTGTGTGCAAAGTCCGGCGGTATTGACCCTAATGGTAACTTGTCCTTGCGCTCCTTGATTGAGCGAGCGAAAAAAGACCAAGTACCCACTCACGTTATCGACAAAGCGATTGATAAAGCAAAAGGCGGTGGCGGTGAAGACTTTGATACAGCTCGTTACGAGGGGTTTGGACCGGGTAATACCATGGTTATCGTGGATTGTTTGTCGGATAACCCAAACCGTACTTTTGGTGACGTGCGTACCTGTTTTAACAAGGTAAAATGCAAAATCGGTAGCCAAGGTAGTGTGAGTCATATGTTTGACCACAGCGCTATCTTTGTTTTTGCTGGCACTGATGAAGAAACGGTATTAGAAGCCTTGATGTTGGCAGACGTAGATGTCACTGATATTGAGCTAGAAGATGGTAAAGTAACGGTGTTTGCGCCTCACACGGATTACAGTAAAGCGAAAACGGCACTGACCGAGGCATTTGGTGATATTGAATTTGAAGTAGATGAAATCCAATTTGTTGCCCAGAATACGACAGAAATTCCAGGTGAAGAAGTGGAGCAATTTGATCGCTTCTTAGATTTATTGAATGATTTAGACGATGTACAGCGCGTTTATCATAACGCTGAATACTAGTCTTATTGGGCTTGGCGGGGCAGTGCTCCGCTAAGCCCCTATATTTAAACTGATTCTGTATGAAAGAGGTTTTTTATGTCTCCACGGCCAATTCCGCCAGAAGAGTGGGAGTGTTGTGAAAGTGAGTGCTCTCCTTGTGTGTGGGATACTTATCGTGAAGAACTTCAGCAATGGAGCGCTGAGCAGAAAGCGTTAAAAGAAGCGTCAGTGTCGTCACTGCAGATCAAAGAAGATAATGAAAAATGACCAAGCCTAAACCTCAGCTTAAATCCCCTTGCGTGAATGTGTGTCTTTTGAATGATGAAGACATCTGTGTTGGTTGTTATCGAACTGGCAAGGAAATCAGCCAGTGGGGAAGCATGAACAAAGCCTCCCAGCAGGCGGTGATGAAAAAAGTGCGCGAGCGGGAAGCGAAGAGTCAGTTTGTCTCTGATTAGCGCTTTTCGGCGTTAGTTTTCTCTTTCTACTTTTTCGTTCTTGTTTTTAAGTTCTATCCATTGCGACATGTATTGTGTGCTTTTAAGGCTATGGTGTCGCAGCATTAATCCCAAGAAGTGTTTCTTTCTCAAGCTTTCCTTTAGCCGAAATTGCAGTTTTAATCGATTGATTAGTTTTGGTTCCCAATCTTCTGCTTGATAGCGAGCTTGAAGGATTCTATTGCCATTGTGTTGCATTAATAGCCAGCTTTCTTTGTCTTGATAGAGTGAGACGGCGGCATCGACAAAGGTCTCCATGTTATCGGTGATGACACCATTCCAAGGCAATCCGCCGTGCATCGACTCGGCGCCAATCGTTGTGGTAATGCTTGGTGTGCCCATTTGCATGGCTTCGACTAATTTCCCCTTAATCCCAGCACCAAAACGTAAGGGGGCTAAGCACAGCTTGGCTTGCTTCATGACGGCCTGGGCATCTTCGGCCCAACCCTTCACCAAAAAACCTTCTTTTGCATTATGCAATTGAGTCGCTTTGGGTGGTGGGTAAGCGCCGTAAATATGCATTTCTGCTTTTGGTAGGCGTTTGCGAATCTTTGGCCAAATTTCCGTTTTTAACTGCAAAACGGCATCCCAATTGGGGGCGTGGCGAAAGTTGCCAATGCTAATAAAGTGTTGGCGCTCTTCGAAGCAGGGTAAAGCGTCTATATCTTGTGGTTTCGGCAGCATAAATGGCAGATGAAATACGTGAGTGTCTGGTACGTGAAATTCATCGATTAATAATGTTGTTTCGACTTCGGAAATCATCAAGGTCAAGTCGCAACGGTGGATAGCGGCGATTTCACGGATACCATGGTCGTTGAAAAGGTCTTCAGGCGCAAATGGCCTATTTTGTTTAATCGCATCATGCCTAGCTTGCCGTAACGAGTGAAGGTCTTCCGTGTTTAGCACGCGTAATGAATCTGGGCTAAATTTTTCTACTCGCCAGCCAAATTGCTCCTCCATCATAAAGCGGTCAAATATTACAATGTCGGGATTTTTGTCTGCAATGTAGGTATTAAACGAGGCATCGTTCAGTGTTATGTGTTCGGCTTCTATGCCTAATTCAGAGAGATCTGTCATGTGCTCCGTTTTTTGGGCGGGACTTGCAAAGGCGATTTGCCATTGTTGTCTATGGAAGCAACTTAACAACTGCATCATTCTGCTGCCAGCGGCAGAGGAGTTGGGTTCTGGCCAAACATAACCAATGACAAGTAAATGCATGCTGTTGTCTCAAGATAAGTGATTTTTAGGCCCTGCGTATTAATGAGAATCAGGACATATTGTTCTGTCTATTGTATCATGTCGGGCAAATTTGTGTTGTCTGCTTCATTTATAGCGTTGTCAGACAGGGCGTAAGCAAAACATGACGTTGAGAAGATATTATGATCATAAAACCAAAGATTCGCGGATTTATTTGTACAACAACACACCCAGTAGGTTGTGAGCAAAATGTAAGAGATCAAATTGCTTTTACTAAAAGCAAAGGGGCGATTGAAAATGGCCCTAAAAAAGTACTCGTAATCGGTGCGTCAAGTGGTTATGGCTTGTCTTCTCGTATCGCGGCGGCATTTGGTTCTGGTGCGGCAACCATAGGTGTTTTCTTTGAAAAGCCAGGCACAGACAAAAAGCCGGGGACAGCGGGTTGGTACAACTCAGCGGCCTTCGATAAAGTGGCGAAAGAAGAGGGTTTGTACGCGAAAAGCATTAATGGCGATGCTTTCTCAAATGAGGCGCGTGATACCGTGATTGACTTGATTAAACAAGATCTTGGTCAAGTGGATATGGTGGTTTACTCTTTGGCTTCTCCAGTGCGCAAAATGCCAGATACGGGCGAAGTGGTGCGTTCTGTTCTTAAGCCTATTGGCGAGACCTACCGCTCTACGGCCATTGATACCAATAAAGACGTGATTATCGAAGCGGAAATTGAGCCAGCCACTGAAGAAGAGGTTGGTGCAACAACGACGGTAATGGGTGGCCAAGATTGGGAGCTTTGGATGTCTGCTCTACAAGAAGCGGGTGTGTTGGCGCAAGGGGCTCGTACTGTCGCTTACTCTTATATTGGTTCTGATATCACTTGGCCGATTTACTGGCACGGAGCCCTTGGCAAAGCAAAAGAAGATTTGGATCGCGCTTCTGCGGCTATCGATGCTGAGTTGGCTAAGATTGGTGGTGGTGCGAATGTGGCGGTACTGAAGTCCGTGGTGACGCAAGCCTCTTCCGCTATTCCTGTTATGCCTTTGTACTTGGCGATGGTGTTCAAGGTAATGCGTGAAAAAGGCCTTCATGAAGGCTGTATGGATCAGATCTATCGCATGTTCTCAGAGCGTTTGTACAATAACCATAATCCAGCAGAATTGACCGATGATAAAAACCGTCTTCGTCTGGATGATTGGGAATTGCGTGAGGATGTTCAGCAAGCGTGTCGTGATCTTTGGCCGCAGGTAAATGACGCTAATCTGTTTGCCGAAACCGATTACCAGCTTTACAAAGACGAGTTTTTGAAGTTGTTTGGTTTTGGCTTGGATGGCGTTGATTATGATGCCGATGTCAACCCAGAAGCAGATTTCGATGTTATTACGCTTTAATTTAATCGTTAATTAAGAGTAAAAGGAGCCTTTGGCTCCTTTTTTTATGGTTTTTTATCTCTTATAGTGAAGCGACATAAGTGTTGAGGTGATTATGAGATATTTATTGGGTTGGCTAGTCATCGTGCCTTTATTTGCTAATGGTCAAACTATAGAGTTGCGACCGGTTGATATTATTTATGGTAACCAAATAATTCGTTCTCAGCATCAGGTTGTGGTCAGTTCAAAGGGGGAGGTTAATGTCATTCCAGTTGAGAAGGTGGCGGTATTGACCAAGCCCAACGTGGTGATTTCCTCTACTGGAAGTCAGCTTTCTTATCTTGAGGAAGGTGCCGCGGCCAAGCGCGAGCAAGCGATTTATGATGAGGTGAATAGGCGCACCGAAGAGGCGCCCTTTACTGTGTTGTTTACTGGAAATATACCTGCAGAAATTGAAGAAAGGCGGCTGCGCTTGATGCCAGAGATGGGGATTTTTGGTAACCAAAATCAGCCTGAGACGGTTCAGCAAAACGCTGAAACTTCTGAAAGAGCGTCTGTTGGGGATTTTGCACCAGTAGGCAACGTGGCAGTGCCTATATCAAATGAGGAGCAAAACGAAAACGCTCCGCTTTCTGATGAGGAAAGGTTGGAGCGTTTGATTGGTGGTTAATAATTTAGTCATTAATCGCTTGATTGTTACAGGATAGCTCAAGAGTGCTAGCCTTCTTATTGAGCATCCAGTGATTGACCATTGACCGATGCACTGTCATCACCCATCAAGTATAGGTATAAAGGCATAATATCTTCGGGTGTTGCTAGGGTTTCAGGGGCTTCACTGGGAAATGCGTTTGCCCTCATGTTTGTTCTTGTGGCACCTGGGTTAATGGCATTGACTCTAATGCTTGGTGAGGTTGTGCTGAGCTCACTGGCGAATAGCTGGGTCATGGCCTCTGTCGCAAACTTTGATATGGCGTAGGCGCCCCAGTTTGCTTTTGCTGTTCTGCCGACACCGGAGGATGTGAAAGCAATCGATGCCGTTTTGGCTTTTTGCATCAAAGGCAGTAGGGCTTGGGTCAATATTAACTGACTGGTTACGTTAACTCTCATGACCTTTTCGAATAAAGCCTGATCGTAACTGGCTAGGTCACAGCGCTCGCCCAAAATGCTGGCGTTATGAAGTATTCCATCAATATGGCCAAATTCACTTTCAATGGTGTTGGCCAGCTCCTGAAAATCGTGTTCAACAGCGCCGTCAAGATTTAATGGAACGATGGCGGCTTGTGGATACTGTTGTTTTTCAATGTAGTCATATACCGCTTCGAGCTTTTTGATTGTACGGCCCAGCAGTATTACCGTTGCTCCATGCTTGGCGTAGGTGATCGCAGCAGTTTTGCCTATGCCGTCTCCAGCACCCGTTACTAAAATGATCTTGCCATCTAGTAACTGGCTCGGGGCTTGATAGTCAAACATATTGGCTCCTTACGACATGTTTAGGGTGTAGTCGATTTTTGAGTGTGCATTAAATAGTTTACCGAAACGTCTTTAGGGTTAAGTTTGTAGACTTTTGTTAATGGGTTGTAGGTCATACCGGTCAAGTGGATGACTTCTAAGCCTGCCTGTCTTGCAAAGTTATTCAGCTCAGAAGGTTGAATGAATTTTGCATAATCATGGGTTCCTTTTGGCAGCATTTTGAGGACGTATTCCGCACCAATAATGGCGAACAGGTAGGATTTTGGGTTTCTGTTAATAGTTGAGAAAAACACGTTGCCGCCGGGTTTAACTAGTTTCATGCAAGCGTTGATAACAGACGAAGGGTCTGGTACGTGCTCTAACATTTCAAGACAGGTTACAACATCGTATTGTCCTGCTTCTCTTTCAGAGATTTCTTCAGCGGTAATTTTTTCGTAATCAATATCTAGCTTAGATTCTTCAAGATGCAGCTTTGCTACCGCTAAAGGGGCTTCACCCATGTCGATGCCTTTGACTTGCGCGCCCAGCTTTGCCATGGCTTCAGACAAAATTCCGCCACCACAACCAATATCGATCACTTTTTTGTTTTGCAGTCCTTCAGAGCGCTCGTTGATATATTGTGTTCTAAGTGGATTGATGTCGTGTAAGGGCTTGAACTCACTTTCTGTATCCCACCAACGACTCGCGAGCGCTTCGAATTTTGCTACTTCATCTAAGTCTACGTTACGTTTCTCTGTGTTTGTCATGAGGTTGATTCCGTTATAAAAGGTGACTTTTCGTTGTGTTCTGTAAGGTTCGATGTATTGAACGTGTTATTTGATAATACGTAAGTGAATGGTTTGTGGATGTGTTTTGTATCCAGCAATCTGCCCGTAACCTGACAAGTTTTTTTGCCAGCACGGCACGCTCAATTTCACTTTAATCCTCACAGTATAACGTCAACCTAGAGGCGTACCAATAATAAACTTGCTGTGGGGGCTTTGCGGTAGCGATTATACGTTGATGAGACGTGTCACTTGCGCGGCAAAGTCACTATGTTGGTAACGCAATAAGGCGGAACAAAAGGTCCACCACTAGAGGTGTTATTTATTTCCTTATGGTATAATTCGGCGCTTATAAAAAGATATTAGGAAGTACTTCTGACTTCCGAGGCATAAGGATCGATTGTATCTATGGGTGAATTAGCCAAAGAAATTATTCCCGTCAGTATCGAAAATGAACTCAAGGGATCGTACCTAGATTATGCAATGAGCGTAATTGTAGGTCGCGCGTTACCTGATGTACGAGATGGGTTAAAACCTGTTCATCGACGTGTTCTGTTTGCGATGAATGAACTTAAAAATGATTGGAATAAACCGTACAAAAAATCGGCGCGTATCGTCGGTGATGTAATCGGTAAATATCACCCACATGGTGATTCCGCTGTTTACGATACGATTGTTCGTATGGCACAGCCTTTTTCAATGCGTTACACCTTGGTTGATGGTCAGGGTAACTTTGGTTCTGTCGATGGAGACAGTGCCGCAGCGATGCGTTATACCGAAATCCGTATGGCGAAGATTGCACATCATCTTCTCATGGATTTAGAAAAAGAAACCGTTGATTTTGTGCCTAACTATGATGGTACAGAATTTATGCCCTCGGTTATGCCGTCTCGCATACCTGGCCTTTTGGTCAATGGTTCTGCTGGTATTGCTGTTGGTATGGCGACTAACATTCCACCTCATAATCTGGGTGAAATTATCGATGGATGTCTTGCTGTCATCGACAATGCAGACATTACGATTGATGAACTCATTGATCATATCCCAGGGCCTGATTTCCCTACAGGGGCTTTTATAAATGGCCGTGCGGGCATTATTGAAGCCTACAAAACAGGTCGTGGTCGCATATATATGCGTGCCCGTCATCACTTTGAAGACATGGAGAAAGGCAATCGCCAATCCATTGTATTCACAGAAATTCCATACCAGTTGAATAAAGCGAAAGTGATCGAAAAAATCGCTGAGCTAGTTAAAGAGAAAAAACTAGAGGGTATTAGCGAGCTTCGTGATGAATCTGACAAAGATGGTATGCGCATCGTTATAGAATTACGTCGTGGTGAAAATCCTGATGTGGTCGTAAATAATATCTTTACGCAAACTCAATTACAGTCTGTGTTTGGTATCAACATGGTTGCTTTAGTTGATGGTCGTCCTCAATTACTTAATATCAAACAGATTCTAGAATGCTTCGTAAAGCACCGCCGAGAAGTCGTAACTCGTCGTACTATCTTTGAACTACGTAAAGCTCGTGAGCGTGGTCATATTCTTGAAGGTTTGGCGGTGTCTCTAGCCAATATTGACCGTGTTATTGAGTTGATTCGTACTTCACCTACCTCGGCTGAAGCGAAAGAAAAACTGGTAAGCGAATCTTGGCAGCCAGGCAATGTTATGGCCATGTTAGAGCGTGCTGGTGCAGATGCTTGTCGTCCAGATGATTTAGATGCTGCTTATGGCTTTGTTGATGGTGCTTATCACTTATCACTAGATCAAGCACAAGCGATTTTGGATTTGCGTTTACATCGTTTGACTGGTCTAGAACACGATAAGTTGCTTGGTGAGTATAAAGCGCTTATTGAGACCATTGGTGAATTGCTGAATATTCTTTCTAATCCTGATCGTTTGATGGAAGTCATTCGCGAAGAGCTAGAAGAAGTTCGTGATACGTTTGGTGACGCTCGCCGTACTGAAATACTGACATCTCGTCAGGACCTGACGATTGCTGATTTGATTGATGAAGCCCCTATGGTGGTGACTATTTCGAATACGGGTTATGCCAAGTCTCAGCCATTGGAAGAGTATCAAGCGCAGCGTCGTGGTGGTCGTGGCAAATCTTCAGCGAGTATGAAGGATGAAGATCACATAGAACACCTGTTGGTCACCAGTAGTCATGACACCATTATGTTGTTTAGCAATTTTGGTAAGGTGTATTGGCTGAGAGTTTATGAAATTCCCGTGGCCAGCCGCAGTGCTAAAGGACGCCCAATTATTAATTTGTTGCCGCTCAAAGAGGGAGAATTTATTTCCGCTTTGTTGCCTTTGCCTGTTGTTGAAGCAGAAGTTGAAGCAGCGGAATCGCTTGTAGAATCTGATGATGCAAGCGAAGACATGGTTGAAGCCAGTAGCTATATCTTCATGGCAACCGCGAACGGTACCGTTAAGAAAACAGCAATGCAACATTTTGCTCGACCGCGTTCAACGGGTCTGATTGCACTGAGTCTTGATGAAACAGATGAGCTGGTTGGCGTATCGGTAACAAATGGTGAAAACGACATCATGCTGGTGTCTTCTTCTGGTAAGACAATTCGTTTCAAAGAGTCGGATGTGCGCGCCATGGGGCGTACAGCGGCCGGTGTACGTGGTATTCGTTTAGCGGAAGGATCTAAAGTGGTGTCCTTGATTGTTCCTCGTGAGGATGCAGCTGTTTTGATGGCGTGCGAAAATGGCTATGGTAAACGTACCCTATTAGACGATTTCCCTGTCTACGGTCGCGGTGGTCAAGGTGTTATTGGTATTCAGGTTTCAGAGCGTAATGGCCCTGTTGTTGGTGCTGCTCAAGTAGATGAAACGGATGAAATTATTCTGATAACCGATCAGGGTACCTTGGTGCGTACTCGGGTTACGGAAGTGTCTTGTCAAGGGCGTAATACACAAGGCGTGACCTTGATTCGTTTAACCAATGATGAACATCTAGTCGGTATTGAACGAGTTGTTGAAAATGATGAAGATGCGGTTGACGATGATCTAGAAGCATACGGCGATGACGTAAATCAAGCTGTTATGGATCATCCTAGGACAGATGGCATTGACCCAAATCTTGATGAGTCAACAGGCGTTAATGAAACAGATACTGAGTAAAGTGGTTGTAGAGTAATAAAAGAATCGGCGCACTTAGGTGCGTCGATTTTATTGTGAATGGGTCCTGAAAATACTAGAGGTAACGAGCAGGATGAGCCGAGTATATAATTTTTGTTCTGGACCAGCAGCGCTTCCTGAAGCGGTGTTGAAAAAAGCCCAAGCTGAAATGCTTGATTGGCACGGTGCTGGTGTTTCTGTGATGGAAATGAGCCATCGTAGTGAGGAGTTTATGTCGATTTTGGCCTCCGCCAAGGCTCGATTGACCCGTTTGCTCAACATTAATGATGATTATGAGATTTTATTTGTTCAAGGTGGGGCGTCTACCTTGTTTTCTCAGATTCCTGCCAACCTGGTAAACGGTTTTGATTCAGCTTGCTTCTTGAATACGGGGGCTTGGTCCTCAAAAGCCATCAAAGAAGCAAAAAGATACACTAATGTTAAGGTAGTTGGCTCTTCAAAAGAACAAAATTACACGACGGTGCCAGATTTTTCTAGTCTTGATCTAGATGAGAGCGCTGCGTATCTGCACCTTTGTCCAAATGAAACCATCGGTGGTCTTGAGTTCGCGGATCTGCCTGAAACAGGTTTGCCAATTGTGGCGGATTTGTCGTCGACGATATTGTCTCGCAAAATTGATGTGAGCAAATACGGTCTGATTTATGCGGGCGCCCAGAAAAATGTCGGCCCTGCAGGTGTAGTCATTTGTATTATCCGCAAAGATTTGTTGGCGCGTAGCCATGATTCATTGCCGTCTATCTGGAACTTTGCCAATTTGGCAGCAAACGATTCCATGATTAATACGCCACCGACGTTTGCGATCTATCTGGCGGATTTGGTGTTTGAGTGGTTGGAGGAGCAAGGTGGCGTTGAGGCAATAGAAGCTATCAACGCTCTTAAGGCAAAGACTCTGTACGATTTTATTGACGCCAGTGCCTTTTATTCTAACCCCATTGACCC
This sequence comes from Marinomonas hwangdonensis, assembly GCF_003721245.1. Taxonomy (GTDB): domain Bacteria; phylum Pseudomonadota; class Gammaproteobacteria; order Pseudomonadales; family Marinomonadaceae; genus Marinomonas; species Marinomonas hwangdonensis. Next base: position 103,918 of record NZ_RIZG01000004.1, read on the forward strand.
TGCCTTTAGATCGCGGATGAACGTGCCTTTTACCTTAGCGGACGAGTCTCTTGAGGCACTTTTCTTACAAGAATCTGAGGCTGCAGGTTTGCGTACTTTGGCAGGGCACCGCTCTGTTGGTGGGATGCGAGCCAGTATTTATAATGCGATGCCAATTGAAGGGATTGTTGCTTTGATTGAGTTTATGCGCGATTTTGAAAAGCGTCACGCTTAACTGGGCTGTTAAGTACCAAGCAAGGTTCCAAATTACCGATACAATTTACGAGTACGATAAGCATGTCGAATACCAAGCCAGCAGTGCCTGAAACACTGCCTCTGTTGCGTGATCGGATTGATTCGATTGATTCGCAAATACAAATTTTGATTAATGAGCGAGCGCGTTGCGCGCAAAAAGTAGCTGAAGTAAAGCTCGCTGAGCAGGGCGATGTTGCTGTGGTGTTTTATCGTCCTGAGCGTGAAGCCCAAGTTTTGCGTAGGGTGATGGAGCGAAATGAAGGGCCATTGGGTAACGAGGAGATGGCGAAGATTTTTCGTCAAGTCATGTCATCCTGTCTGGCACTTGAGAAGCCGTTACGTATTGCCTTTTTGGGACCTGAAGGAACGTTTACCCAGCAGGCCGCTTTAAAGCATTTTGGTAAATCGATTATCAGTGCTCCTATGGCAGCCATTGATGAAGTGTTTCGTGAGGTGGAGTCAGGTGCCGCGAATTACGGTGTCGTGCCAGTCGAAAATTCCACGGAAGGCGTGGTCAATCACACGCTTGATAGCTTTCGGGATTCTCGTTTAAAAATTTGTGGTGAGGTAGAGGAGCGTATTCATCACCACTTGTTGGTGAGTCCGAATATTAATGTGGATGACGTTACGCATATTTATTCTCACCAGCAGTCTTTAGCCCAATGCCGTGCTTGGTTAGATAGATATTGGCCTCACGTTGAGCGTGTTGCGGTCAGTTCTAATGCAGAGGCTGCGCGACTTGTTGCCGACGCTGGTCGAAATGGTCGAGCGGTTGCCGCGATTGCCGGTGAAGTGGCTTGTGAATTGTATGGTCTTTTAAAAGTATCAGCCAATATTGAAGATAGGCCTGATAACACGACGCGATTTTTAATCATTGGCAATGAAGATGTTCCGCCAAGTGGTAAGGATAAAACCTCTCTACTTATTAGTGCCAAGAATGAGCCTGGTGCTTTGTATCGTTTGCTTGAAGCGTTTGAACGCCATGGCGTAGACATGACGCGTTTAGAGACTCGCCCCTCGTTAGTGAGTCGTTGGGGCTATATTTTTTATATTGACTTTGTTGGGCATTTTTCAGACAGCGAATGTCAGGCGGTAATCGAAGAGCTACGAGCGCGCGCGTCAGAGGTAAGAGTATTAGGTTCTTACCCTGTTGCTGTGTTGTAAATACTGACGTGATAGTGTCTTGATAAGTGAGAGATGGTTTTTAGATGTCTGATGATTTGACACCTCCAGGAAAGAAGAAGTTTGGCAATGTCATGATTATTGGTCTTGGCATGATTGGTGGCTCCTTTGCCAAGGCGTTAAAAGAGCGCGGTCTGGCGACCTTGTATGGCGTCGATAGAAGAGAGAGTGAATTAACGCTAGGGGTGTCTACCGGTGTTATTGATTTTCATGGTGAATTGACGTTTGACTGTGTGTCAAAGATGGACGTGATCGTGTTGGCGACGCCGGTGAGAGCGATGGAATCGGTTTTGCATGATCTTAAACCTTTGCTTTCAAGTCACACACTCATTACGGATGTGGGCTCGACAAAAGGTAGTGTGGTTACTGCCGCACAGCGTGTTTTTGGTTATATGCCGACCCATTTTATACCAGGGCATCCAATCGCTGGTGCAGAGAAAAGTGGTGTTTTAGCGTCTAATTCAAAATTGTTTGAAAAGCACATGGCGATTGTGACGCCACTGCCTGACAGCAGTCCTGTCTTGCTTGATCGATTGCATCGTTTATGGCATGCAGTGGGTGCCGATGTGGTGAGTATGGATGTTGAACATCACGATCATGTGCTTGCTTCCTCCAGTCATTTGCCGCATTTGCTTGCGTATACGCTTGTTGACGCACTGGCGAATGGCGACCGAAGCCAAGATATTTTCCGATTTGCCGCCGGTGGCTTTCGTGACTTTACACGGATTGCATCGAGTGATCCGGTCATGTGGCGAGACGTATTTCTTGCCAATAAAGAAGCGACTTTATCGACACTGGATCATTTTACCGAGCGTTTAGCCGACATGCGCACAGCGATAGAGCAAGGCGATGGGGCGAGTATGTTTGGTGTCTTTACGAGGGCGAAATCTGCTCGGGATCACTTTTTACGTCTGTTAGAACAGCGCACAAAGGGGGGGCAGAAAGAGGTTCGACCAGTGTCTGTTTCTGTATTGCCCGCTTCTGTTATAAAAGGTGAAGTTTCTTTGTTAGGTGACAAGTCTTTGTCACATAAAGCGATTACTATTGCGGCGCTGTCAGACGGTGTTAGTGAGATAAGGAACATTGATTTGACGGGGGACGTGCGCATTACGACACAAGCTTTTCGTGATATGGGTGTTGTTATTGAAGAGGTTGCTGCTGATCAGTTGCGCGTTCATGGTGTTGGTCGTCGTGGTTTAAAAGCACCTATTGCGCCCATCAACGTGCATCAGTCAAGAGAGAGTTTGTACTTGTTATTACCGGTGTTAGCGGGGCAAACTTTTTCTGTGTCGATAACAGCCGATGACGTTTTGCAACAAAGGCCCATGAGCGATCTGTTTTCTTTGGTCCGCAAAATGGGGGGGGAGATTGTGTCCGAGGTTGAAGATTGTTTGCCCGCGACTTTACGCCCTAAGTCACCGACAAATTTGAGTTTTGAAATGCGGTCCGGCTCTGAGCGATTGCGTATGGCGGCGTTCTTGGCGGCTTTGTATTCTCCTCAGGTTAGTAAGATTAAGCTTGACGGTCAAACCTTGTCTCACTGTGAAGTGCTGCTGCGACACTTTCGCTTAGATGTGAAGGGCGACAGTGAAGGTTTTGAGTTACCCTCATCCCCATTAGTTGGCTCAGATATTATTTTATCTGGGGATGAGCATGAAACAATCTGGTTGGTGCTGCTGGCAACCTTGTTGCCGGGTTCTGAGTTAGTGATTTGCAACGCCGGTTTGGATTCAGATGCCTATGCTCTGCTGTCATTTCTGCAGTCTATTGGCGCGGAGGTTGCCCTTCCAAGTAAAAGTGAACGTGGTCTATACGAGGGGAATGTACAGGCTTGCTTTGCTGAGTTAAAGGCGTTTTCGCTGACAAACGAGCAAAGCTATCAGTTCCGTGATGAGCTGCCTCTGTTGTGCGTTGCTGCGGCTTACGCAAAAGGTGAAAGTCGTTTACAAGGTATCAACACTTTGCCCTATCAATATGAGGACAGAGTGCTGGCTCTAGCGGATGCTCTAAAGCAGATGGGGGTTGCCTGTCGAATGGAGAATGGTGAACTGGTTATTGCTGGCAGTGTTCCTGTTGGCGGTGAGTTGGATTGTGCTGGCGATGATAAGCTTGCACTCGCGTTATTGGCGATTGGTGCTCGAAGTCAGCAGGTGGTTAAGGTTAATGATTGTCAGAAATTATTAGAAGAATTTAATGAGTTAGAAAGTGTGACTAGGCAATTAGGTTTTCATTGCCAGGTAACAAAATAGTTTTTAAGAGGAATAGTTATGATAAACCAAGGCCCTGTTATTGCGATTGATGGTCCGAGTGGCGCTGGAAAAGGTACGGTCAGTCAATTGGTGGCAGAAAAATTGGGGTGGCACATACTGGATAGTGGGGCCTTGTATCGACTTCTTGCTCTTGCTGTATCGCACCATGGTATGTCGACGGACGATGTTGAAACGTTAAAAGTGTTAGCAGAGCATCTGGATATTCAGTTTAAGCAGTCTGTTGATGGACACGTTGAAATTATTTTAGAGGGTGAGGTTGTAACGCAAGCTATCCGAACAGAAGAAATAGGCAATAACGCCTCTAAGTTGGCGGCTATTCCTGAGGTTCGCGATGGGTTGTTATCTCGCCAGCGCGCATTTTCACAAGCGCCGGGACTGGTGGCTGACGGACGAGATATGGGGACGGTAGTTTTCCCTTCTGCCCCTATTAAAGTGTTTTTGACGGCTTCTGCGGAAGAGCGCGCCCAGCGACGTTTAATGCAATTGCAGGAAAAAGGCGAAACTGTTAATCTTGATGAACTTGTAGAGACAATTAAAGAGCGAGATGAGCGAGATGCTAATAGAGAAATTGCTCCTCTTGTGCCTGCAGCGGGCGCTTTAGTGATTGACAGTACAGATTTAACCATTGAGCAGGTTGTCGAGATGATTTTTGCTGAAACAGTGAAAGCAGGTCTTGTATAATCTGTTCTTTACTGTGTTGTAAATGTGCTACAATAGATCAAATGTTATTCAAGTCGGTAAGGGTGCCAGCAAGCCTTTATCGCATCATCCAAAAAAATTGACCCACATTGGCTGGCGATGTGGATAAAGGTTTGGTTCTCCAAACCGATTATATAGGAAATACAATGACTCAAAGCTTCGCAGAACTGTTTGAAGAAAGCCTGTTAACCGTCGAAATGGCGCCAGGCTCAATTGTTACTGGTATTGTTGTTGATATCGACAGCGAATGGGTAACTGTTCATGCAGGTCTTAAATCTGAAGGCGTAATTCCTCGTTCTCAGTTCCTAACGGATAGTGGTGAGTTCAACGTTAAAATCGGTGACGAAGTTAAAGTTGCTCTTGATGCTGTTGAAGATGGTTTCGGTGAGACTAAATTGTCTCGTGAAAAAGCGAAACGTGCAGAAACTTGGTCTGTTCTTGAAAAAGCATACGAAGAAAATGCCATCGTTCACGGTGTTATCAATGGTAAAGTCAAAGGTGGCTTCACAGTTGATATCGCGAATATCCGTGCCTTCTTGCCTGGTTCTTTGGTAGATGTTCGCCCAATCCGCGACACATCTCATTTGGAAGGTGTTGATCTAGAGTTCAAACTTATCAAGCTTGATCAAAAACGTAACAACGTTGTTGTATCTCGTCGTGCCGTTATGGAAGCGACTAACAGCGCTGAACGCGAAACATTGCTTGCTTCTCTTGAAGAAGGTCAAGAAGTTAAAGGTATCGTTAAGAACCTTACTGACTACGGTGCTTTCGTTGATCTTGGTGGTGTTGATGGTCTTCTACACATCACTGACATGGCTTGGAAACGCATCAAGCACCCAAGTGAAATCATTGCTGTTGGCGATGAAATCGATGTTAAAGTACTTAAGTTTGACCGCGAGCGTAACCGCGTGTCTCTAGGTCTTAAGCAGTTGGGTGAAGATCCATGGGTAGCAATCAAAGCCCGTTACCCAGAAAATACAAAAGTAACGGCTAAAGTGACTAACTTGACTGATTACGGCTGCTTCGCTGAACTTGAAGAAGGCGTTGAAGGTCTAGTGCACGTTTCTGAAATGGATTGGACTAACAAAAACATTCACCCATCTAAAGTTGTTCAGATTGGTGATGAAGTTGAAGTTATGGTTCTTGACATTGATGAAGAGCGTCGTCGTATTTCTTTGGGTATCAAGCAGTGCACAATGAACCCATGGGAAGAATTCGCAACTTCTTTCAATAAAGGCGACAAAATCTCTGGCGCAATCAAGTCTATCACTGACTTTGGTGTGTTCATTGGTCTTGACGGCGGTATTGACGGTCTTGTTCACCTTTCTGACCTATCTTGGGATGAAGCTGGTGAAGAAGCGGTTCGTCAGTACAAGAAAGGCGACATGCTAGAAACCGTTGTTTTGTCTATTGATGCTGAGCGTGAGCGTATTTCTTTGGGCGTTAAACAGCTTGAAGAAGACCCATTCCTTGCTTATGTTGCTGAAAATGACAAAGGTGCAGTTGTAAACGGTACTGTATCTTCTGTTGATGCAAAAGGTGCGATTGTGATTCTTTCTGAAGGCGTTGAAGCAACGTTGAAAGTATCTGAAATCAGCCGTGAGCGCGTTGAAGATGCCACTACTGCATTGAAAGAAGGTGATAAAGTAGAAGCAGCGATCATTAATGTTGATCGTAAAGCTCGTACTATTGCTATCTCTATCAAGCAGAAAGACGCAACTGAAGAAAAAGCAGCTATCAAATCTCATTCTGAGAAGCAGCAAGCTGAAGCGACAGGTCCTACCACTATCGGTGATTTGATCAAAGCTCAGCTAGAAAACCAAAACTAAGTTTTTAGTTTAACTTTTGGTTTTTTGAGAATGAATTAAAAGCGGACCTAGGTCCGCTTTTTTTTGCTAATTTTTGCGTATTCATTGACAAAAAAACTATACACAAAACATGTGGATAACCATGGGTATATAGATTTTTCAACTTTCTTGCAGATGTTTTTTTGGATGCTAGCGTAGGTTTTTGAGTAGCTCTTGGGTGTCTTCATCACTCCAATCTTCTTTCTCAAGCAGTGCTTTTAAAGAGGGGTTCTGTTGAGTAAATTGTAGATTTTTTTTGAATTTCGCATAATGAAGGTCTTTTATCAGTCGTTCATCGTACTCAGACCGATAAAGAGGTTTTGTTTCGGACGTATTTCTTGGTTTTTCGTTTAACGAGTCTATTTTTTTATACGTTTTTAGAAACTGATTTTTATTCATGTTGATTTGTCCCGCAAAGACTCAATATCTAAAATCTCAAGGTGATCAATTCTTGCGCACCATTTGATGTTTAGGTTCCAAAGTGTGATTCCATGCACTTTGCCGGTTTGATGAGTGAGATAAGAAGGGCGAGGGTCCTGCTCGACAATTTGTTTAATTAAAGTGCCTATCTCCCGATTGTGCAAGTTTTCATAGTGCTGGCATTTTGATAGGGCGAGTTCAGAGAAGTGAACTTGTTTTGTTTGAGCCGCTTCTGGGGCAAAGCCTCCAGTGGCATTTTCAACGCAATCCGAATACGGGAGATACGGTTTGATATCGAGTACGGGGGTGCCATCTAGTAAGTCGGCGCCATGTAAGTCGATAAAGACCTTTTTGTCTTCCTCGTAAATTCGTCCTATTTTGACGACAGACAAGCCAATCGGATTGGGTCTGTGCGTGCTTCTGGTGGCAAATACCCCCATTTTCACCTTTCCTCCTAAACGTGGCGGTCGTACTTTGGCTTTCCAGTTTTCACTAAGACAAGCATGAAAAATAAATTGGATCCAAATATGTGAAAAACCCTCTAACCCATCTAGTGTATCCAGCCTATTGTAGGGTGAAGTCAGTTCTAGTCGAGCGACCGCTTCTGTTACGAGTCCAGGTTGCCTCGGAATACCAAATTTTTCTGTGTAGCATGAATGAATAATGCCTATGGTTTGCAATGTAAAAGTAGAGTCAGAAGACACAATAAAACCTTATAAAACGGCACAAAAAGAAAATAAATAGTATGTTAGTATACTCTTTTACGTCGGTGCATAGCAGGCATGTATAATGCCTAGCTGAGCTATTTCACTTTTAAAGTAGAGATTAAACATGTCTTTAGAATCTTATATGAATCAAATCGGTCAGCAAGCTCGCGATGCTTCGCGCATACTTGCTAAGGCATCCACCAAGCAAAAAAACACAGCACTTTTTGCAATGGCAGACGCTTTGGAAAACGCTCGACCTCGATTGATAGAAGAAAATGCTAAAGATATGGAAAACGGTCGCATCAAGGGTTTAGACTCTGCGCTTCTGGATAGGTTGCTTTTAGATGATAAGCGTATTGATGGCATGATTGAAGGCTTAAAACAGGTCGCCTCTTTACCTGATCCAATTGGTGAGATCTCCAACATGGTATGTCTACCGTCTGGCATCCAGCGTGGGCAAATGCGCGTCCCACTTGGTGTGATTGGTATTATTTATGAGTCTCGTCCAAATGTAACGATAGATGCGGCGAGTCTATGTCTAAAGTCTGGCAACGCGACTATTTTACGAGGTGGCTCAGAGGCGTTTTATTCTAATCAAGCCATATCTACCGCAGTGCGAGAAGGGTTGGCTGCGTCAGGCTTACCAGAAAATGCCGTTCAAGTGCTAAATACGACAGACAGAGGCGCTGTAGGGCTTTTGATTTCTATGCCTGAATTTGTTGATGTGATTGTGCCTCGTGGTGGCAAGGGGTTGATTGAGCGTATTAGTAAAGACGCTCGTGTTCCAGTGATCAAGCATCTTGATGGCAATTGCCATGTATATGTAGATGATGAAGCGGATCTGAATAAAGCCTTTTCCATTGCATTGAATGCAAAAACTCGTCGTTATGGTGTGTGTAATGCTATGGAGTCGTTATTGGTCCATCATGCTGTTGCCGTCGATTTTCTGCCGAAGTTAGTCACAGCGTTTGTTGATAAAGGTGTTGAGTTGGTGGGGTGTGAATCGTCTCAAGCTATTTCATCATCCATTGGTATTGCCACAGAAGAAGATTGGTATACCGAATACCTAGCGCCCAAGTTGTCGGTGAAGATAGTCGATGATATGGATCAGGCCATTGCTCACATAAATCAATATGGCTCTCACCATACGGATGCGATAGTTTCACAAAACTATTCAAAAACGCGGGCTTTTATGACGGAGGTAGATTCATCTTCTGTGATGGTAAATGCGTCGACATCGTTTGCGGATGGTTTCGAGTATGGGTTTGGGGCGGAGATTGGTATTTCTACTGATAAAATTCATGCCCGTGGTCCTGTTGGTTTATTAGGTTTGACAAGTCAGAAGTACATTGTACTTGGAGATGGTCATACTCGTGACAACTAATATCAACAACGATGCTCAGGTATCAGGAACGGCCATCATGGGAGGGACGTTTGACCCTGTTCATAATGGCCATTTAAGAACCGCAGTCGAGATATTGGATCGTTTTCATTATTCGTCTCTCAAGCTGGTGCCTTGTTTTCAGCCGGTTCACAAAGGTCGCCCTAGTGTGACGCCTGAGCAACGACTTGAAATGACGCGTTTGGCGATCTCTAGTGATGTTAGGTTGGGTGTTGATACCCGGGAAATACAACGCGAGGGGCCAAGCTACAGTATTGATACCTTACGAGATATTCGTTCCGAGATTGGTGTCAGTGAGCCACTCATTATGGTACTTGGAATGGACAGTTTTTTGTCTTTACCTACTTGGCATGATTGGCAGGCATTAATTCAGTATGCACATTTATTGGTTGTGTCCCGCCCTGGCTGGGAGCCGGACTTGATTTCTGAATTAAGCGCTTTTTGCGAAAACTATCGTGCCGGATCGCCGCATGAGTTACAATGCGCGCCCTCAGGGCGGGTCTGGTTTGAGACTCTCACCCCTTTGGGGATATCCTCTAGCATGATTAGAGCGCTGGCGCGTAAAAACGAAGCCATTGCTTATCTGCTACCAGAGCCGGTCCAACACTACATAGAACAACATCAATTATATCGATAGGGTAACGTAATTATATGAGTCAGCTTAACCTCACAGCAGATCAAATTTTAGCTTTTGCTGTTGAAGCATTGGAAGATGTGAAAGGCGATAAAATAACCGTACTAAATGTCACGAACCACACTGACATGATGGATTACATGGTAATTTGTACAGGAACTTCCAAGCGTCATGTAAATGCGCTAGGACAAAATGTCTTTGAACATTTGAAAACACAAGGTCTTCAGCCGCTTGGCTCAGAAGGTCGTGGTATGGGCAGTGACTGGGTGCTGGTCGATTTGCATGATGTTGTTGTTCATGTGATGACAGATGAAGCGCGCGCCTTCTATGATCTCGAGAAATTGTGGGATATTAAGCCAGAAACGATCTAAGGATATCTTGATGCGTATTCGTTTAATTGCGGTTGGTCATAAAATGCCCAAGTGGGTGGTCGAAGGTTACGATGAGTACGCGAAACGTTTGCCTAAAGACTTTGCATTGGAACTTCTTGAAATTCCAATGTCACCTCGTGGGAAAAATACTGACATTGCAAAGGCGATACGAAAAGAAGGCGACTTAATGCTTGAGGCAATCCCTTCTTCTGACAAGGTCATCGCTATGGAAGTGCTGGGTAAGGAATGGTCCACCGATCAACTGGCGGACCAAACAGAGCAATGGCGCATGGATGGTTACAACGTTAGCTTACTGGTGGGTGGTCCTGATGGTCTTGATCCTAGGTGCACGGCTCGTGCTGATCAAGTTTGGTCTTTGTCTCGTCTTACGCTGCCTCATCCCATGGTAAGAATATTATTGGCTGAGCAAATCTACCGAGCTTGGACTTTAATGAATAATCACCCATACCATCGATAAGGTGAAGTAGGTGAGTCGTCGGCATCAGAATTTTCGCAATTACCGCCAAGAGCAACGGCTAACGCAAAATCGCGTTATTGCGTCTGCTATTTTTGTGTTGATTATGATGGCCGTACTTCTAGCAAGATTGTTTTATTTGCAAGTTGTACAGCATGAGATTTATCAAACCAAGGCCGATGATAATCGAGTCATGCTGATCACAGAGCCGCCGCCAAGAGGGCTTATATACGACCGTAATGGACTAGTATTAGCGGATAATAGGCCCATTCACAGCTTAACCGTGATCCCAGAACGCGTTGAAGACATCAAAACACTAAGAGAAACCCTCTCCGCCACCATTGATATTACTGACAGCGAATGGGATGACTTTAATAACCGGTTATCCGAATATCGGCGTCCTTATCAGTCTATCACCCTTAAGTCACAACTGACTGATGAGGAGTGGGCTAAAATCTCTGTTGACCTTTATCGATTACATGGTGTGCAGGTCGAAGCGCAACTGACGCGCTATTATCCTTTTGGCGAGGCGTTTGCCCATGCTGTTGGCTACGTTGGCCGCATCACAGCAAACGATTTACAGAAAGTGGACCGGCTGGTTTATCAGGGAGCCTTGTTTATCGGTAAAACAGGTATTGAGGACTTTTATGAAGACACTCTTTTTGGTCAGCCGGGCCTCAGTAAAGTAGAAGTTAACGCTCGCGGTCGTATTATGTCCGAATTAGAGCGACAGAATCCAACGCCAGGTAAAGATCTGCACTTACATCTTGATGCTAGGTTGCAACAATATGCTCACGATCTTTTGGGGGATTATAAAGGGGCTGTGGTTGCCATCGATCCGAAAACTGGTGGTGTGTTGGCGCTTGTCTCTAAGCCAAGTTTTGATCCCAACATGTTCGTACAAGGCATTTCTTATGGTAATTATTCTGTATTACGTGAATCAAATTCGCTTCCTTTGTTTAACCGGGCAGTAAGAGGTGGTTACCCACCAGCTTCAACTATAAAACCTTTTATGGCGTTAGCGGGTCTCGAATATGGTTTCTCTTCGTGGACAGAGCGTTATTTTGCTAGTGGTTTTTATCAAATTAACCCAGGTGGCCGTCGTTATCGTGATTGGAAGAGAACTGGTCATGGTTGGGTTGACTTGGAGCGCTCTGTTATTGAATCTGTTGATACTTATTATTATCAGCTAGCTCATAAAATGGGGATTACTCCGATACATAACTTTTTATCTCGCTTCGGTTTTGGAGAATCAAGATTGCTTGATATGTATGGCAGTAGCAGTGGCTTATTGCCATCCAGTGAATGGAAAAGAGCCAAATACAATGAATCTTGGTATCCAGGAGACTCTGTGAACGTTGGTATTGGTCAAGGCTTTATGGTGGCTACGCCGATACAGATGGCTTCTGCTACCGCAATAATAGCCAATCGAGGTGAGTATCATTATCCTAGGTTGGTGGACAAGGTAGGTGATGAGCCTATCGAATTTGATGATAAAGTGGGTCAATTACACAAAATTACGCTTAAAAACCAAGGTCATTGGGAAAGGATGGTGGTTGCCATGCGTAAAGTTATTACCGACGATAAAGGGACTGCACGCCGTTTGCAGGGAACCGAATACAGTATTGCGGGTAAGACAGGTACGGGGCAGGTTTTCAGTTTGAGAGAAGACGAGGAGTATGACGCTGAAGCCCTGGAAAAACGCTTACATGACCATGCTTTGTTTATGGGCTTTGCTCCCGCTGAGGCACCAAAAATTGCGGTGTTTTCGATTTTTGAAAACGGCGGCAGCAGTGGTAAACCTGCTGATTTAGCCAAACTCCTCTTTGATGCCTACTTATATGATGATTTTCCGACGCGCTATGACTATCTGAAAGGAAGTAATCATGAAAGATAGTCTTTATAAAAGAGTCATTGCCTTTACAAATGCTCGTTTGTGGCAGCTTGTGCACGTTGACGTATTGCTTGTAAGTGCTTTGATGATTTTGGTCACGGGTGGCCTTTTTATTCTGTATTCCGCGTCAGGGCAAAATATTGACATGGTAGAGCGGCAAATATTCCGACTGACGCTTGGTTTGGGGGTGTGTTTAGCTCTAGCGCAGTTACAACCGAAATATTTAAGACGCGCTTCACCGCTCTTGTTTGTCTTTCTAGCCTTGTTATTAATTGGCGTATTGCTATTCGGAGTGGGGGCAAAAGGTGCTCAGCGGTGGTTAGCTTTGCCAGGAGGTTTGCGTTTTCAGCCTTCTGAGTTTATGAAAATAGTCATGCCAATGATGATTGCTTGGTACTTTTCTGATCGACAGCTGCCCCCAAGTTTTAAGCAGATCCTTGTCGTAATTGCTTTAATTTTTATTCCTGTGTTGATGATTGCAAAGCAGCCAGATTTGGGCACTTCTTTAATTGTCGCAGTGTCAGGTTTGTTTGTTCTATTTCTTGCTGGATTAGGCTGGCGTTACATCATAGGTGCGGCTGCTCTGGCACCAATTGGTGGTTATGTTTTATGGCAATTCATGCATGGTTACCAGCGCCAAAGAGTGCTGACGTTCTTAAATCCTGAAAGCGATCCTCTTGGTTCCGGCTGGAATATTATTCAGTCTAAGACCGCGATTGGGTCAGGGGGTATCGATGGAAAAGGCTGGCTAGAAGGTACTCAAGCTCAGTTGGATTTCTTACCAGAAAGTCACACAGACTTTATTATTGCTGTTTTAGCGGAAGAATTTGGCTTATTGGGTTGCGCAGCATTATTACTGGCGTATTTTTTGGTTATCGCTCGTGGTTTATTCATCGCTGCCAATGCAGAAGACAATTATGCTCGGCTTTTGGCCGGCAGTTTAACCCTTACATTTTTTGTGTACATGTTTGTAAATATTGGCATGGTTTCAGGTATTTTGCCTGTTGTTGGGGTACCCTTGCCTTTGGTGAGTTATGGTGGAACATCGATAATTACCATAATGGCTACATTTGGGATTTTGATGTCAATACAAACACATAAGAGAGCAAGGTGATGATTAAACAGACTGCATGTTTATTATTAGCCCTTAGTCTAGCGGCCTGTAGCGGTGTAGATCAGTCTGCACAAGCCTTGGGGACAGGTGTTAGTCCTTTACTTCTTGAAGATAAGCCAGAGCAATGGGCGGATTCTTATGCTGGAAACCCAGAAGTACAGCTTTTTATTGATCGGTTGGTGAAAGGGTATGGCTTTGATAGAGAGCGTTTAGAGATAGCATTTTCTAACATTAAGCAGCGACCTAACGTTATTGAAAAATCTGACAATCAACCAGAGGTTTTGATACCGTATTTTGAATACAAAACGCGTTTTGTAAATGAAGATAGAACGAAAATGGGTCAAGAATTTGCAGTACGTAATCAATATTGGTTGCGTAAAGCTGAACAGGATTTTGGTGTTGAGCCTAATATTATTGTCGCGCTTATTGGTGTAGAAACCTATTACGGCAGAATAACAGGTTCAAGAGATGTGTTTACGTCTTTGACAACGTTGGCTTTTGATTATCCGCGTCGCAAAACGTATTTTCAAAGTGAATTGGAAGCGTATTTGTTACTTTCTCGTGAAAATGATTGGAACATTGGTGGCACAAAAGGGTCATACAGTGGTGCGATGGGGATGGTGCAGTTTATGCCCAGTAATTATCGCGCACTGGCAATAGATTATGACAAAAATGGTCTCATAGATTTATGGAAATCAGATGCGGACGCAATTGGGAGCGTGGCAAATTACCTTAGGCATCATGGCTGGCAACCAGGGCAACCTTGGTTTGTCACAGCGCAGGTTGCCAACCCAAGCGACGTCGAAGAGTTTGTAAACCGTGGTAGAAAGCCAAACAAAGATTTTGCCACTTGGTCATCGCTGAACGTTTTGCCAACGCAGTCTTTTATCCCACAAAAAACCGGTCTAATCGGTTTAAGAACAGGGCCAGACGACATGTCGTACTGGCTGGCTTATGAAAACTTTTTTACCATCATGGATTATAACCCTAGTAGGCGATATGCCATGTCGGTATTAGAACTTGCTGAGAGTATAGGACGCTATGAAAGCCATTAACATGCTGTTTTTATCCAGCGTCAGTTTGCTGGTTTTGAACGGATGTATGAGTACAGAACACGTGTTAGGTGAACGCAAAATTGACTATGACAAGGCGTCAGGTGGTGGGCGTTATTCGATATTGCAAGATCATGCCCCAACGGGAGATATAAACGTTGATCACCTCCCAGACATCGTTCCTCAATGGGAACCGAAAAGTCGTGGTGGCAATAAAAGTCCTTACGAAGTTTGGGGGGAAAAGTATTGGGTAATGGATTCCGCTGAAGGGTATGTTGCTGAAGGTACGGCGTCTTGGTATGGCAATAAGTTTCATGGTCATAAGACGTCAAATGGGGAAATATATGATATGTATGCGTTTTCCGCTGCTCATAAATCCTTACCCTTGCCGAGTTTTGTTAAAGTAACGAATTTAGATAATCAACGTTCTATTGTAGTTCGGGTAAATGATCGCGGGCCATTTCATGGCGATCGCTTAATTGATCTGTCCTATGCGGCGGCGGCTCGATTGGGGTATCACAAGAAAGGATTGGCGCGTGTAAAAGTCGAAGCGATCACACCAGTTAAAGGGGGAAGTTCTCCTTCTGTAACGGATGTTAAGGTAGCGAGTTCGTCGAATAAATCGGTCTCAACCACCAGTAATACAGCAACGCCATCTACAAAGGCTACATTGATTTTTTCTCACCTTCAAGTGGGAGCTTTCAGTACAGATGTGCCAGCGAATGACTTGAAGCGTCGTTTATTTGAAGCGTTTGATACACGTGTAAACGTGTCAGTTAACAAACAAAGTGATGGCTTGTATAGGGTCTTACTTGGACCTTTCGATGGTGATGCTAGCCTATCTCAATGGCAACAAGAGTTACAGCAAGCTGGTTTTGGTAGCCCTGTGAGAGTGGCATTGATACCTTGATATTTTTCCAAGCTAGAATGTCACTGACTCTCTAGTATTATTTTTAATAACCTAAGAAGATGAAATTTTTACTATGAAGACACTTCTGAAAACGCTCACCTTTATGCTGAGTTTGTCTATCAGCTCCGTTTTTGCATCGCCAAATCTTATTCCGGCGCCGCCGCAGTTATCAGCTAGCAGCTATATCTTGATGGACGCTTACACCGGTGATGTTCTGGTTGAACACAATTCAAATATGATCGTGGAACCCGCGAGCTTAACAAAGCTCATGACGGCTTATATTGTTGAATACGAGCTGGCGAGAGGTAATTTGGCTTTTGAGGACATGGTCACGGTAAGTGAAAAAGCTTGGCGCATGGGAGGTTCACGAATGTTTATTCGTGAAGGGACGCAAGTATCCATAGAAAATCTACTGCGAGGAATCATCATTCAGTCTGGTAATGATGCGAGTGTTGCTGCTGCAGAATATATTGCTGGTAGTGAATCAGCGTTTGCCGATCTGATGAATCAGCATGCTAAGTTATTAGGGATGAATAACACGAATTTCGTAAACGCTTCTGGATTTCCCGCAGAAAATCATTATTCCACCGCTTATGACATGGCACTAATTTCTCGTGCAACTATTTTACAGTTTCCTGAAAACTACAAAATGTACGCAGAAAAAGAATTTACCTATAACGACATTCGTCAGCCCAATCGAAATCGTTTGCTATGGCGTGATAAAACAGTAGATGGCTTGAAAACAGGTCATACTGAAGCAGCTGGCTATTGCTTAGCAGTTTCAGCTGTAAGAAACGGTACGCGAATGATTGCCGTTGTTATGGGCACAAAATCAGACGAAGCGAGAACCGCTGAAGCGCAGAAGCTTATGGATTTCGGTTTTCGATATTATGAGACTCGCAAGCTCTATAGTCGTGGTCAAGTAGTTAATAACGCTCGTGTATGGGGTGGAAAGCAATCTAGTGTTAAAGTAGGCTTTGATGAAGACGTTCTGGTCACTATGCCGCGTCAACAAGGCCAAACATTGCCAGCGACTTTAGAAATGCAAAAAGAGCTCGTTGCACCTATTGCTGTGGGTGATGTACTGGGATCTATTGTTGTTGGCTCTGAGGGTAACATTGTTCTGGAACGTTCTGTGGTGGCTTTAGAGGCGGTAGAGGCAGGTGGTTTTTTCAAGCGCATGTTTGATAGAATCAAGCTTTTCTTTATGAACTTATTTTAGATTCTTGTGAGTGAGCGATAGTTTAATGGCACTAATTACAAAAGACGGTGATCAAACTGAAAACGCAGTGGGAGCACCTAAAATAGAGTTTCCATGTGATAACTATGTTATCAAAGTGGTGTCACTGGATGTTGACGGGATCCATTCTACTATTACTGATTGTATGAAGGTTCACGCCCCTGAGATGGATGTGAACGCTGAAGGTACGAACCGCTCCAGTAAGGGGCGCTTCGTGAGTTTTAGCTTTCGCATTCTGGCTCACAGCGAAGATCAGTTATCCGCATTACATGCGGATTTAATGGCGATTAAAGCGGTTAAGATGGTTTTATAAATGACGTTAGAGCTAATTTGCCGTGATTTGGGAGTGATTGACTACTCTGATACATGGGAAAAAATGAAGAGTTTTACTCAAATACGCGGCAAAGACGATCCGGATGAAATCTGGTTACTTGAGCACCCGTCACTGTTTACTCAAGGTCAAGCAGGTAAACAAGAACATCTTTTGGCACCAGGTGACATCCCAGTGATTCAGGTTGATCGCGGCGGGCAGGTTACTTATCATGGACCTGGTCAATTAGTGGCTTATGTGATGGTTGATTTAAAGCGACTCAAGATAGGTGTTCGTGACCTAGTTACTGCGTTAGAAAATTCCGTAGTAGCGACATTAGAGCTAAATTCTATTGAGGCCTATGCTAAGCCCGATGCCCCTGGGGTGTACGTTGATGAGCAGAAAATTGCTTCCCTGGGTCTTCGTGTACGAAGAGGCTGTTCATTTCATGGCCTCGCGTTGAATGTGGATATGGATTTGTCTCCTTTTGATCGCATCAATCCTTGTGGCTATCAGGGACTTAAAATGGTGGACATGAAGCGTCTTAACCATTCGGTAGAAATGTTTTTGGTTAAAGAGCAGCTCGCTAATAAGCTGGCGGGCTATCTTGGATATTCTGCCCCAAGGATTCAGAAAGATTGGTGGTAAGAAAAAGAGTGATACTCGGTTTCACGTAATCGGTAACACAAATAATACTAAAGCGGAGCTAAGATGTCTTTTTAGCACCGTTTTTTTTGCTAAAAAATGCACGTGATGCAGTATTTGTATCATAGAGTGGTGCTTTTATTTCGATAACAGTACCCCTCTTTTTAGACACAAAACTTTGGAGACACTATGAAGCCTTGGTCAATTAAAGATTCCATGGAACTTTACAACGTAAGTCACTGGAGCAGCGGCTTTTTTTCTATTAACGACAAGGGCCGTGTTATTGCTTTGCCTGACCGAGAGAATAGCATCGATTTAACAGAGTTGTCGGCGGCTCTAAAACAACAGGGTATTCCTTATCCTTGCTTGGTTCGATTCCCAAACATTTTGCATTCGCGTATTGAAAAAATTACGAATTCTTTTCAGCAAGCAATAGAACACTATGAATATCAAGCGGAATACGCGATTGTTTATCCGATTAAAGTTAACCAGCAGCGTCGTGTTGTGGAAGAAATTGCTGCCTGTGAGCTAGATAACCCGTCAAAAGTGGGTTTAGAGGCCGGCAGTAAGCCAGAGTTAATGGCTGTTCTTGCCATGCATAAAAATGCGGATGGCATCATTGTCTGTAACGGCTACAAAGATCGCGAGTTTATCCATCTAGCCTTAATGGCGGAAAAGATGGGTCATCAGGTATTCATTGTTGTCGAAAAAATGCACGAATTGGACTGGATTCTCGAAGAAGCAGATAAGATTGGCGTGCAACCACGAATTGGTATTCGTATTCGTTTAGCGTCAACATGTACCACGCACTGGGGTAACAGTGGGGGCGAAAAATCTAAGTTTGGTCTAACGACGTCTCAATTATTAAGAGCAATTGAGCGTCTGAAGGAATTGGATTTATTGCATTGCCTTGAATTGATTCATTTTCATTTAGGTTCGCAAATCACGCGTATTCGTGACATTCAAAAAAGTTTGAAAGAGTGCGCACGTTATTACGCTGAGTTGCATCAAATGGGCGTTAAGGTCAAATGGGTCGATGTAGGTGGTGGTCTGGGAGTGGATTACGAAGGTACCCGTTGCCAAAATGACTTTTCCGCAAACTACAGCATTGGCGAGTACGCTAACAACGTCGTTTTCGCGTTTCATAACGTCTGTGAGCAATACGAGTTACCGCATCCAAATCTGATTTCGGAATCTGGACGCGCCGTGACGGCGCACCATGCCATGATGATTGCTGACGTTTTTTCTCACGGTGCTGAACTGCTTCCCATTGAAGAGCCCAGTGAGAATAGCGAACTGGAATTGCAAAGGTTGTGGGCCTCTTATCAAAGTTTGAAAGGGGAAAACGATGAAGACAGCCGCTCATTGGTTGAGATATATCATGACTTATTGGATGATTTTAACGACAGCCTAACATTGTATAATCATGGCCAATTGAACCTTTCTCAACGTGCTCAAGCGGAAAACTTGTTCTTAGGCGCATGTCGAAACCTTTTACCAAGATTGGACAATCGTAACCGTGGCCACCGCCCTGTTATTGATGAACTGAACGAAAGATTGGCCGAAAAATTGTTTGTCAATTTGTCCGTGTTTCAATCTATGCCTGATGCGTGGGGGATCGATCAGTTGTTCCCCGTTTTGCCGCTTCAAGGTTTGGAGCAAGCACCTTCTTTTCGAGGTAAGATTCAAGACGTTACCTGTGACTCTGATGGTTGTCTCTACAGTTACGTAGATGGACAAGGTATTGAGTCTTCTTTGCCTTTGCCACCGCCACCACCGAAAGGCGAAGATTACTTGATGGGCTTCTTCTTAGTGGGTGCGTACCAAGAGACCTTGGGAGACTTGCATAATTTGTTTGGTGATACCTGCTCTGTTGATGTCTATTTGACCGACGATGGTTTTAGAATCGATCATGTGTTGAAAGGCGACAGTGTGCAGGATGTGCTTAAGTACGTCAGTTACAACGAGCACGAATTGATGAAACGTTATGAGAATAAAATTGCTGTAAGCCCATTGTCTCAACCTGAGCAAGAAGCCCTGTTGGCTACCTATAAAAAGGTCTTGGATGGAACAACGTATCTGACGCAAGTTTAATGCTGTTTTTTATCAAATGTTAATCGAGTGTTCAGTCGTTTTATTACTTTGGAGTGATATATGAGTACAGTAAAAGTCGCCTGTGTGCAGATGTCAGTTGGAACCGATTTCCAAGCAAACTTAGACAATGCCGTGGCTCAAGTGCGTGAGGCGGCTGCCCAGCAAGCCAATATTATCTTGTTGCAAGAATTGTTTATGGGGCCGTATTTTTGTATTGATCAGAAGCCAGCCTATTTTGATTGGGCGCAACCTGTCAATGATTGCTTAGCCATTCGTACCATGAGCGAGTTGGCGAAGGAGTTAGGTGTGGTTCTTCCTATCAGCTTCTTCGAACGTGATGGTAATGTGTTTTATAATTCGCTGGTGATGATTGATGCTGACGGCAGCGTTTTAGATTTATACCGTAAAACGCACATTCCAGACGGTCCAGGCTACCAAGAAAAATATTACTTTACCCCTGGCAACACTGGGTTAAAGGTATGGGATACCGCTTTTGGGCGTATTGGTTGTGGTATTTGCTGGGATCAGTGGTTTCCAGAGTTGGCGCGTGAGCTGGCTTTGAAAGGGGCAGAATTGATTTTCTATCCTACGGCTATAGGTTCCGAGCCTGCTTACCCAGAATGGGATTCCAAAGATCACTGGCAGAGAACCATGCAAGGGCATTCTGCTGCGAATATGGTGCCAGTGATTGCAGCAAACCGTGTTGGTCGTGAAGAAGGCGAAAACAGCTTTATTCAGTTTTACGGTTCCTCATTTATGACGGATGAAATGGGCGCCATGAAATGTGTGGCGGATCGCGACGAAAACACTATTTTATACTCAGAGTATGATTTAGAGGCTATTCGCAAGGCGCGTCGTTCTTTTGGTTTGTTCCGAGATCGCCGTCCTGATCAGTATCACGCTATTACTTCTGGTGCGGGCAGCACATGGGAAAAGTGATGATGGCTTTTTCATTGGCTTAGTCCATGTTTAAAAGAAAAAAATGCCCGCTTAATGCGGGCATAATTTTTATTCCACTGTGATTGGTAGAAGGGGAGAATACCAATCAACTAGAACAACTTTGCTTAATTTTTCCAGCTTAACGTTTTCCCTTTTCACGTTGATCCTCCTTAATTGTAGTCACAGACCAACGAATCTGCCGAGATTATCAAATACAGAGGTTGCTGACGTGCTATCGAGAGCCTATGACACTATTTAGTCCAGATCCTGACACACCGTGCTTTGCTGTTATTCTGACCAGCCAACGTCAAATCAATGACATCCACTATCGCCTTGTCTCAGAGAAAATGCTGGAGCTTGCGTCAGATCAGCCTGGCTATCTTGGCTCCCAATACAGTCTTGGAGAGGTTGATCATTTAGTGACTTACTGGCGAACGCTGGCTGAAGCGGAAGCTTGGCGCACATTAGACACAATGTGTCATCTTTTATCTATTGGTGAGAAGCTCTGGTACGAACAGTACACTCTATCGTCGTTTGAGCTACTAAAGTGTGAGGTTTTTTCACCGCTACCCAATGGGGCTGACACAGTTTATTCGTCACGTTTTCCTCGGCTACAGTCAAAAAGAGGGGTACTTAAAATTCTTGATATGAACCAAGCTGGGCTTTTATACGATTACGTGAATCAGGAAAAAGCGTTTCTTGCACCTTGGGAACCAAAAAGAAGCGATGCGTATTTTTCCTTAGAAACGTGTCGTTTGCGTATCAAGGCCATGCAGAGAGAGTTTTTAGAAGATACGGGCATTACCTTATGTTTCTTATCTGAGAATGAGGACAAGATGCTTGCTTACAGTCATTATTCTAATCTGCAGCGTGGTGTTTTTCAGTCCTGTAATCTCGGTTACAGTCTACGAGAAAGCGAACAAGGTAAGGGGATAATGAATGAAACCCTAAAATTGGGTATCCAATATCTTCATGAAACCATGCAGATTGATCGAATTCAGGCGGCATACATGCCTAGAAATGCAAAAAGTGCTGAGGTGTTAAGAAAATTGGGGTTTAAAAAAGAAGGGCTAGCGAAACGATATTTGAATATTAATGGCACCTGGGAAGACCATGTGCTGACCGCCTTGGTTTTACGCTAAAAACTCGTTTCAATGATTAGTATTCGATCAATTCTTCATTGTGAGCAGCAAAGCGGGTTATTAATGAGACGCTCTTTTCAATAGAAGAACGCGTCCGTTGTTCGGTTTGGATGTGATAATAGAAAAAAGGACAATGCTTTCATTGGTGGGATTGATCATGGCTCTAGGTTCTTTTTGTGGGATAACTTTGCCAGAGGTCGGACAAACTTCGGCCGTTTTTTTATCTTTTGTAATCAGGGCGTGGCCTTTTAATGGCAATATGTACTGAGTAGACGATTTTTCATAGTAAAGCGTTTCCTTGTAGTGCGGTGGATATAGCTCCAATGAAATTTGTCCTGTTTTACCTTGCCACAAAGGCCATACTTGAATGCGGTTTCTTCCAACCAAAGACGCCACGTTACCAGAAGACACTTTTTTGAAGTCATCGCTTGAGTCGATGGCATGGTTTGGATTTAAACGCACAATACAAAGCTCAACGGCTGGGCTTAATAAGGTGACTTTGTTCATTGACTGGGCGGCCAACCAAATGCCCTGATGTGCTTTAAGGATAGTCTGATTGTCTTCATCGTTACGATGTGAGTATTCTTCTGGAATCTGGCTCAAATACAACTCACCCTTTATGACAAACACAAAGGTGTCGGCTGAATGATGGTAGAATCGAGTGGGGGTGGCATTTTGAAACAGATGCTCGTGGGCAATGAAAAGATCATCTTGTTGATGGATTAAAAAATGTTGGCTGTTTTCGCCTACACTGTATTGGGTTTGATGAAATTTTCTCGGACCAAGTTTGTTCATTGCCGCGCCTTTTAAGCCAATAAATTGATACACGAGATCGCCCACTTTTTATAGCAATACGTATGTGGGTGTTGCAGTCGGTTGGGTTGTTTCATTATAGTGGCCCGATAAAAGTTTATAAAGTCCACCTGTATCGATAGTATTAACACATAACCGATGATAGAAGGAAAAACTCCTTGAGTGAGCTGGCAAATTTCGAGTCAAATGAGACGCTTTCGTTAAAAGATTACACAGAAAAAGCGTACCTTAACTATTCCATGTACGTGATTTTAGATCGAGCGTTGCCTCATATTGGTGACGGATTAAAACCCGTACAAAGACGAATTGTTTATGCAATGAGTGAGTTGGGGCTTAAATCTACCGCAAAATACAAAAAATCTGCCCGTACAGTAGGTGATGTACTGGGTAAGTTTCATCCTCATGGCGACAGTGCCTGTTATGAAGCCATGGTGTTAATGGCCCAGCCTTTTTCTTACCGATACCCTTTGGTAGATGGACAAGGTAACTGGGGTGCGCCGGACGATCCAAAATCCTTTGCAGCCATGCGTTATACCGAGTCAAGATTATCAAAATACGCTGATGTACTGCTCAGAGAAGTTAGCCAAGGGACCGTTGATTGGACACTGAATTTCGATGGCACTTTGGAAGAGCCTTCCGTGCTGCCTGCCCGTTTGCCGAACTTATTGTTGAATGGTACGACAGGGATTGCGGTGGGCATGGCTACCGATATTCCGCCCCATAATTTGCGAGAAATTGGTGGCGCCTGTATTCACTTGCTGAATAATCCTAATGCTAGCTTAGACGATTTATTGAACTTTGTTCAGGGGCCTGACTTTCCAACGGGAGGGGAAATAATTACCCCTCGAGCCGATATTGTTAGATTGTATGAAACTGGGAAGGGGCAAATCAAAGCCCGAGCTCGTTTCACTATCGAAGAAGGGGAAATCGTTGTTAATGAATTGCCCCATCAAGTATCTGGTAGCAAGATTTTAGAGCAGATAGCGGCTCAAATGCAGGCGAAAAAATTGCCTATGGTGGTGGATTTACGCGATGAGTCAGATCACGAAAATGCGACACGATTGGTGATTGTGCCCAAATCTAACCGTGTTGATATTGATGCTGTGATGACACACCTCTTTGCCACGACGGATCTTGAAAAGTCTTATCGTGTCAACATGAATGTGATTGGGCTAGATGGGCTACCGCAAGTGAAGCCTCTGAAGGACTTTTTATCTGAATGGCTGCGTTTTCGTATTAATGTGGTCCGTCGTCGTTTGCAGTTCCGTCTAGATAAAGTATTGAATCGTCTGCATATATTGGAGGGCTTATTAATTGCTTACCTGAATATTGATGAAGTCATCGATATTATCCGCACCGAAGAAAAGCCCAAAGTTGAATTGATGGCACGCTTCGGATTAAGCGATATGCAAGCCGAGTCGATATTAGAGCTGAAATTACGCCATCTTGCTAAGCTCGAAGAAATGCGTATTAAGGGCGAGCAAGACGAACTGGAAAAAGAGCGTAAAAAACTAGAAGGTTTGCTGTCTTCGGATAAAAAATTGAAGAAGTTGATTACGGATGAAATTCAGGAAGCCGTTGATCTATTTGGTGATGATCGCCGCACGCCTATTGTCGCTCGCAAAGAAGCCCAAGCGTTTAGTGAAGAAGACTTACTTTCTAATGACCCCATTACTGTGGTGATTTCTAAGCAGGGTTGGATTCGTGCTGCAAAAGGCCATGATATCGACGTGCAGGGTTTGAGTTACAAATCGGGTGATGAGTTTCTCGTCAGTACAAAAGGGCGTTCTAATCAAACACTCGTGTTGCTGGCATCAAATGGTCGAACGTATTCAATGAAAGCGCACTCATTGCCGTCAGCACGGGGACAAGGAGAACCTATCACAGGACGTATCACGCTTGAGAAAGAGGCCACTATTGTTTCGGCTGTACTAGACAACGAAGAAGCGCATTACCTCATCGCCAGCGACGCGGGTTATGGATTTGTGGCACAACTGAAAGATTTGCACGCAAAAAATAAAGCGGGCAAAGCCACCTTGAGTTTACCCAGAGGGGCTCAGGTTATGACGCCTGTGTTGGTGCAAAACCCAGAGCAAGGGCGCGTTGTGGCCGTGTCTAATGAAGGCCGTATGTTGGCTTTTGGTGTTGCCTCCTTGCCCAAAATGGCAAAAGGTAAGGGCAACAAGATGATCAGTATCCCAAGTGCCAGAGCCGCAGACAGAGAAGAGCTGGTGGTGGCTATTGCTTGTGTACAGCCAAATGATTTGCTGACCGCCCATGCAGGCAAACGTTTTATTTCGTTTAATGAAAAAGATCTGGAAGAATACTTGGGCGAGCGTGGCCGCAGAGGCTTAAAACTACCAAGAGGTTTGCAACGTATAGATACGCTGGAAGTAAAAGAAGGCGATGGTAAGTCAGTTAAAGTGCCATTTTCTGCAGAAGAGATCTAACTTAACAAGGCACATTTATATGCCATAATAGGCAAGTGGGTCACGTTTGAAACAGTCTACAAAAGGATATTTTTATGAAAGGCAGCAAAAAGGTAATCGACAGTTTGAATTCGTTGTTGGCGAATGAATTGGCCGCCATTGATCAGTACTTTATTCATTCACGTATGTACGAAGATTGGGGGCTGACTAAGCTTTATGAGCGTCTTAATCACGAAATGGAAGAAGAAACTCAGCACTCAGATTGGTTGATTAAACGCATTCTGTTCTTAGAGGGTGTTCCTTGCATGACAAATCGCCGTGACCTTTTAGTGGGATCGGATGTTAAATCTATGATGGAAAACGACTTGGTACTTGAACTTGAAGTGGTGTCCTGTGTACGTGATGCGATTGCTGTTTGTGAGTTAGAAGGGGATTATCAAACGCGTGCTACCCTTGAAAAACTGTTATTTGACACAGAAGAAGACCACGTTTACTGGCTAGAAAAGCAACTTGGTTTGATCGAGAAAATTGGCTTGCAAAATTACCATCAGTCTCAGATGGCTAATTAAAGGAGCATGATATGAAAGGAGATCGCGACGTTATTATTAGCTTAAACAAGGTGCTGGCTAATGAGTTGGTGGGAATCAACCAATATTTTTTGCATGCTCGTATGTTTAAAGATTTTGGTTTTAATGCGCTGGATAAGGCGGACTATAAAACCTCCATTCAGAAAATGAAAAACGCCGACCGTCTGATTGAGCGAGTACTGTTTTTAGAGGGATTACCTAATTTGCAGGATCTTGGCAGACTGAGAATCGGTGAAGACAGTGAAGAAATGATTGCGGCGAATTTGGAGTTTGAAATAGATACCTTGCCAACACTCAAAGCCGCCATTAAATTGTGTGAGCAGAAAAAAGATTTTATGAGTCGTGAAGCATTGGAAAAAATATTAGAAGAGCAAGAAGAGCAAATCGATTGGCTTGAAACTCAGCAAAATCTAATCGCCAGTTCTGGTATAGAAAATTACCTACAGTCTCAGATGTAATTGATCAAGGGTAATCGACGGGTTACCAGAACTAAGCAACCTGGACTTGAGTTTCTGCTATCTTGAGAAGCTCAGTGTTCAGAAGTTTTTTTGCACATTGGCAGCACTTTCCGCACTGGCTTCCAATGTTGTGTTCTTTATAAAGATCACGCAAGGTCGTCATGCCTTCCTGAATAGACGCTTTAATGTCTTTATCTGATACTTGATTGCAAATACATACGTACATAAATGAAAATCACTCTCACTAATATTCTAATCATTCGATTTTAATTTTAATGCTAATGATTATCAATAGATAAAAATTAATCTGTTAGTGTTTTTTGATAGTTTTTTATCTTGTGCCGCAGTAGTTTTTTAAATGAGCAAAAAACCTACAGCGACACGATTTGCGAAGAGACCAGGAAATGGCTTATTGTGGTTCTTTTTGAGCGATATCAGTGAGGACTTTTAAGAAAGACTCTGGATCGTGGGCGCCTTGTACTAAAAACTTGTCATTTATGACATAAGTCGGAACAGAATGAATATCCAGACTGCGTAGATGTTGCAGCTTTTTCTCTGTGAGGGTTTGGGCTGGCGCACTCAGAGCGTATTCGATATCTGCTTTCTGCATGCCGATACTAAGGGCGACTTCTTCAAGTACGTTTCTAGACCCTATGTCTTTACCCTCTGTAAAATATGCATGAAACAAGGCTAAAACAAACGGTGTAGCCACGCCCGCTTTGCTGGCCGACAAGATAAACTGATGCGCCAGCCTGGTATTTGGAATACGGTCTTTCTCGGAAAAATTGAACTGAATCCCCGCTTCTATGCCGACTTGTTGAATGGCATGCGTGGCTTCGTTTAGCTTCTCTTGACTACCAAACTTGCTGCCTAGATAGCTTTCCCTGTCTGCGCCACTAAGAGGCATGTCAGGATGCAACTCAAAGGGCTGCCAGCGAATATCAATACGATAATCATCCCCCAATTGTTCGATCGCTTGTTTAAGACGCGAGTAACCTAAGTAGCACCAAGGACATACTAGGTCGGAAATAATATCGATGCGCAGATCGGCCATGTGTTCTCCTAAAAAATAAGCATAAAAAAATTAAAAACAGAGAGGGTGATGTTTAATTCACACTGAGTGCAATGCATTGGCTGATTTCGCTGTAAGAACGGCCACTTTCTTGGTGCCAGTGGTTAAACGCAGTTTGTGCTGCCTTCCATGCTGACTGCGTGTCTCTGCCAGTGGTAATGATTTCGTGCAGACGTAAATACCCTTCAACGTCTTTGGTGAGCATGAAGGTGTCTTTGCCCATAGCTCTGAGGGTGTAGGGGCCAGTATTGCCACCAAGGCGTGCACCATGCTTCTTCAAATACGCCCATAACCCTATAATGTCATTGCTGGGCCAATGAGCAACAAAGCGAGAAAAAGAGCCATGACTGGCCTGGCACTCACTGATCATTAACGCGTTTTCGCGTATGGTCATGACCTTGCCGTAGTTACGAATGATGCGGACGTCTTTGGCTTTTTCTTCCCACATTTCATCGTGAATGAGCAGCATTTTCTCGATATCAAAACCAAAAAAGACCGTTTCGAATCCATCCCACTTATTGCGTACCACTTGCCAATTAATCCCAGATTGAAACACCTTTTGAGAAAAGGCAGCCAGCCATCGATCATCTGAGTGCTGCTCTAGTCTGGTGACGGTTAATGGTCTAGACAGCAGCGTTTCTAGGCGATTTGGCCCGCCATGACGAAGGGCCGCGCGATCGTAAATAGATTGGAAGAGTTCGTATTTCATCCTAGACTCCTATTTTATTGGCGCCTAGTCTATCACAAGCTCTGCGTTACTTTACTTCCTATAAGGCCAGACGAATCATCTTGTTGGGTATTTTAGTGCTGCAAAGGAAGTGTTTGCTTTATAATGAGTCAAAATCATTTAGTCGAGAGAAGTTGAATGACACATTTAAGCGTAAATTTAAATAAAATTGGCCTGTTGAGAAATTCTCGTGGAAGAAACTACCCCGATTTAATTCATATGGCAGAACGCACTCTAAAGCTAGGGGCATTTGGGATTACGATTCATCCACGACCAGATCAGCGTCATGCTACGTATCAAGACGCCTATGACTTGAAAAACCTACTCAAACGCTTTCCTGGTGCAGAGCTGAACATAGAGGGCTTTCCTGATGCCCAGTTTTTAGAGGTTGTATTGGACGTGGAGCCGGATCAATGCACCTTGGTGCCAGATGATCCAAATCAATTGACCTCTGACCATGGTTGGAACATAGCCCGTGACCAAGAAGCATTACGTCCCGTGATTGCAAAACTAAAAGCAAAGGGCATTCGTGTGGTTCTGTTTATGGATCCTGACGAAGAAAGCATGGCCTTGGCTAAAGACGTTGGCGCAGACCGTGTTGAACTTTATACTGAGGCCTACGCTAACGCCTATGGAAAAGAGGGTTTTGACGACCTTCTTGAAACCTACCAGCGTGCTGCACAAGCTGCATTGGACGTTGGTTTAGAGGTAAATGCAGGTCATGATTTGGACTTAAACAATGTTCAAGCTTTGTGTGCGAAAGGCAGAATTGTGGAAGTGTCCATCGGTCACGCTTTAACGATCGAAGCCTTGGATTTAGGCTGGGACAATGTGGTGAAGGCTTATCTTGCTAAACTGGCTTAATTGAGAGTAAGACATGTCTACGGACTCAGGAAAATGTACTGTTGCAGAGAAAAGAATACGCTGTGATGGCTGTTTCTTTTTAGTGGAGCAGTGTGTTTGTTCCTGGGTTCCTAGGCTGTCTACGCGATTAAATATCTTGATTTTGCAAGACCCGAAAGAAACAAAACACGCTAAAAATACGGTTCCCTTATTGCGTTTAGGTTTGCCAGTAGTAGAGTGTATTCAGACAACTAATCATGATGCTTTGTGCTGTGCGTTGTCACAGAAAAATCCAGCTAAGTGGCGATTGCTTTTTCCGAATGATGAGGCGACAGTGATTGAGTCTATGGATGAGAAAGTTTCGTCTGATATAGAAGGGCTGATTGTGTTGGACGCCACCTGGCGCAAAGCAAAAAAGCTATATTTCACCGAGCCTTTGTTGCAAAATTTTGAGAGTCTTTGTTTTGCGCGACCTCCAGCTGGCCAGTATCATATTCGAAAATCACCCAGTGAGCTGTCTTTGTCAACGTTGGAGGCCTGTGCTTACGCAATCGAGCAGATTACAGGTGATGATATGCAACCACTGAGAGAGTTCATGGTGTCAGCTCAAACGTGGCAATGGCGCCAGCAACCTTTGTCTCATCGGCATGGCAATTGATTGACTATACTGCAAAATATAAAAGAGAAAACTATGATGGATAAGCAAACAGAAATAGAAGCGGCTGTTTTACGTCGACTTCTAAAACACTTTGATGACAACAAGTCCGTACAAAATATTGATTTGATGAATCTGGCCGGATTTTGTCGTAATTGTTTAAGCAAGTGGTACATGGCCGAAGCAGAGCAGCGCGATGTTAAGATGGATTATGACCAAGCACGTGAGTTTGTGTACGGCGAACCCTATGACTCGTGGAAAGCTAAGCATCAGCCAGAAGCGACAGCAGAACAACTTGCGGCCTTTAATGCAAAGTCTCAGTCTACTAAGTAAATTAGAAGTAAAAAAACGATTCTGTTCGTTTTTTTCTTTTTTAAGGGGCACCAAACATTTTGTTTGCGTGCTTCTTATTGTGGTTTCTATTCCACATTGGTGGTTGTACGCTGATGTCACTGATAAATATCGAAAACTGGCAAAACAAGCCGGTGAGGTTTACGGTGCTGATGCCGAAAAACGCATTATAGCGTGGCGAAGACTAGTAAGTGAGTCAAGATCCCTGCCTATTACGGAGCAGCTAACGGTCGTAAATAATTTTTTTAACCAAATGGACTTCGTAGACGACATCGATTTATGGGCGAAAGAAGACTATTGGGCGACCCCTATTGAATTCTTGGGTATGCGTGCAGGCGATTGTGAAGACTTCACAATCGCTAAATATTTTACACTCAGAGAGCTCGGCGTGCCTGATGACAAGTTGCGCTTAGTCTATGTTAAGGCGCTCAGTTTAAATCAGCATCATATGGTACTGGCGTATTACCATAAGCCAACTTCAGTTCCTGTTTTGCTCGATAATCTCGATAAAGGATTGAAGCCCGCCTCACAGCGTAATGATCTTTTGCCAATATACTCATTTAATGCTGAAAACTTGTGGCTATCGAAAGAGAAGGGGCGAGGTGTTTTGGTTGGTGGCTCATCACGATTGAGCTTATGGACAGATCTTAATGATCGCTTTAACACAATGACAAATTAGGAGAACGTGGATGACGCTGTTCCGCCAATTAATGATCACGATTATCGCCATATTCTCCATGATGTTGGCCGTCGTTATGGTCATCAATTTTAATACGACCAAAGGGTATTTGATCGGCCAGTTGGAGTCGACTACACAAGATACTGCCACTTCGTTGAGCATGTCAGTATCTGATTTCATGGCATTTGAAGATTACGCCTCTGTGCAAAGTAGCATCAATGCTGTGTTTGACAGTGGTTATTTTTCTGAGGTGAAAATTCATGTTTATGAAAATGACTCCAATATTATTCGCTCGAACGAAACTCGAATACAAGGTGTACCGTCTTGGTTTATTGAAATAATTGACTTCAGAGTGCCTGTTGCCAGAGCCATTATTTCGAATGGTTGGAGCGAGCTTGGTCAAGTATATATCACGGGAAGCGCTGGCTATGGTTACCACCAATTGTGGCTCGCTACACGTGACTTGTTACTCTCTTTTATTATTATTGGTGCCGTGACTTTGTTTCTGGGCGGTATCGCTCTGCGTTATCTGTTTAAACCGCTTGCCGAGTTGGAAAAGCAAGCAGAAGCCATTCAGCAGCGACGTTTTATTAAAATGATCGATGTACCGAAAACGCGCGAGTTAAAGTCTGTTGTTCTATCAATGAATCGAATGGTTGAGAAGCTCGAAAAGGAGTTTGCTTCAGAAGTTGAAACAGCACAATGGCTTCAAGCCAAAGCATTCAAAGATCCTGTAAGTGGACTAGGAAATCGCCATTTTTTCGAAAGCCAAATTAAATCGCACTTTACAGAAGTTGAGCGGGGTTTAGACGGGTTGGTGTTGATCAGTCTTGTTGATTTGGCCAAGTTAAACAATGAGCGAGGTTATGAGTCAGCGGACATGTTTATTCAATCAGCAGCCGATATTTTAGCGGCTAAGGTTGCGAAACTGTCTTCTTTTGCGACATTGGCTCGTTTGTCAGGAGCAGATTTTGTGTTGCTAATACCGAACATCGATCATCGTCAATTAACCCTCATCGTAGACGATATCATGCTTGAGCTAATGGAATTAAATACAGCGAGTATCAGTTATTCTATTGGCGTTGCCAATATTGGTGCCGTGACAATCGATGGTTCAGTAGATCGTGCAAATGCTATGTCCCGAGCTGACGCAGCGCTGCGCGAGGCAAAGAGTAATGGCGTGAATCAGACGAAGGTTTTTGATTTGAATGTTGGGCAGAATCAAGGGATTAACAGAACCGCTTGGAAATCTATACTTGAAACCGCGATTGAAAAGCGCTCCTTTAAACTTAAAAAGCAGGTTATCACGACCCTTCAAGAGCCCGTTATGTTTTTGCATCAAGAAGTTTTTATGGGGTTAGAGGTTGATGGTAAACCGTATCATGCAGGGTATTTTATTGGTTTAGCCGAACAGTTTGATTTGGCCAGTCAGATTGATCAGGTGGTAATTAGCCGAGTGCTTGAGCACATAAAGTCCAACTCGGTTACCGTGCCTTTGGCCATCAATTTGTCTGCTTCGTCCTATTCAAAGCGCGAGTTTGTTGGATGGCTTGAAAAGACGCTGTCTCAAACACCGAAAGGGGTTAAAGACAAACTTATGTTTGAAATATCAGAGCAAAGTGTACTAATAGAAGAAGAACAAGCTCAATCACTCACGCAGATGCTCAGAAGGCAGGGTGTTGGATTTGGTATTGATAATGTGGGTAAGCAGTTCTCGGCATTTCAATACCTAAAAACCCTGATGCCAGATTACGTTAAAGTGGACTCATCCTATACCCGCATGGCGGCTGGCAAAGAATCAGAGTCTTTTTTCATGCATACGTTATGTAAGATGTTCAACAGTTTAAACATCGACGTGGTGGCCACTGGCATAGAAAGTGACAAACAACACAAAGCGCTTATGAGGTTTGACTTAGCTGGCGGTCAGGGTTTTGCTATCGGTCGTGCGGAAGAGCTGTAGCATTAGAACGATAGCGGTAGAATCTTATTATCTTGCATGTTTGTGTTTCTGAATCGATGGTAAGGCGCTTACTCTAAAAGACGCACAATCTTAAAATCTGATTTTCGAGCAAGCTCACAGTTTTGCAAATACTATTCAAAACGTTGATTAGATTAATGCGTCATCATCCTTGTTGAAGCTTGAATCTATCATCAGGCTGTCGTCTTGCCCATTATGAACACCACGCACCCATTTGCGCCCTAAAAGTTTTTTCTGTGCCGCCAGCGGTAATTCGGTAAATTGGATTAAGCGTTTTTCAGAAAGAAGATCGATCAAGTCTTCTAGAACACGCATCATCTCACTGTCTGAGCTGGATAAAATTTCTTGAGTGTCTGTATTTTTTTCAGCCAGTTTGTTTGCCAAGATGTTGGCGACAGTAGGCTCATTTGGTGCTACAAGCAGTGTGTATTCTGCAGACTGAGAGGTATCAACATCAACAATCTCTCCGTCACTGTTAACTTTTGCGTATAGCATATTGATTTTCCTCTAGGTTTTTAATTTGCTAAAAATGTATCTCAGCTTCACATCTTACCTAATAAACACTATTCTAAGCCATAGTTATAGCGGCTATGCTGTTGTTTTCAAGATTCGCTTTCGGTAGTTTAGGAGAAAATAGAACATGTCTGACTCAGACAAACCAGAACGGAATTCTTCATTGCCTGAAGCGCATGATGACAATGACTCGCCAAATAATGATCAGCAATCGTCCGAGTCATCGGATTCAACGTCTGATTCGAACAGCGAATGGCAGGCTTATAGTCCTTCTTTGGAGTACCCTAATCCGTTATTAGACTGTCTTGTATTGTTAAGCAAGATTTTCAATAACCCATATACGGCAGATGGTATTTCGGCAGGGTTACCCATCACTGACAACGCTATGACGCCGGACTTGTTTCAAAGAGCGTCTAAGCGTATTGGCATCAGTTCAAGATACATCAAACGAGATCTTAAAAAAATACCCGATATGGTATTGCCTACGGTCCTTCTTTTAAGGGGAAAGCAGGCGTGTATCTTGGTCGAAGTAGACAGCGAAAGAGGCGTTGCCAAAATTCTACAACCGGAGTCGGGTGAAGGCGAAGTCGTTCTGCCTCTAACCAAGTTAGATGACGATTATACGGGGTACTGTTTCTTTGTCCGGCCTTTGTATCAGTTTGATAAACGTGCAGATAAAAAAGAGACGCCAGACACAAAAAAGAAACATTGGTTTTGGGGAACCATTTATGGTTCGTGGCGAATATACCGTGATGTATTTATAGCGTCCTTGCTGATTAATATTTTTGCTGTTGCCAGTCCCTTGTTTGTCATGAATGTCTATGACCGAGTTGTTCCAAATAATGCATTTGATACGCTTTGGGTGCTCGCCATAGGGGCGGCCGTTGTGTACCTTTTTGATTTCATTTTGCGCATGTTGAGAGCTTACTTTATCGATATTGCTGGAAAAAAATCGGATATTCTTATCTCTGCGTCCATTTTTTCAAAAGTCAGTAACATCACCATGGCTTCAAGGCCAAAGTCCGTTGGGGCTTTTGCTAAAAACCTACAAGAATTTGAAAGCATTCGTGATTTTATCACCTCTGCCTCTATAACCACCTTGGTTGATATCCCTTTTATGTTTCTGATTATTGGAGTGATATGGCTGATTGGCGGTCCAGTCGGTTACATTCCTATGATCACGGTAGCGCTTATATTGCTCTATAGTCTGATTATTCAGATTCCTCTAAAGCGCTCTATAGAAGAAGGTCAAAAGACGGCGTCACAAAAAAATGCGGTGTTGGTTGAAAGTCTTTTTAATGCCGAGAGCGTTAAATTGAACAACGCAGAAGGGGTTTTCCAAAAACAGTGGGAAAGCGCAGTGGGTAATATCGCAGATTGGGGTGTCAAAACACGTCAACTTTCGCAGTCTTCTTCTTCTTTTGCAATGGTGGCTCAGCAACTTACGACGGTGATTATTGTCATAGTGGGTGTCTATCAGATATCTGAAGGTTTGATGAGTATGGGGGCATTAGTTGCGGCCGTCATGTTAACGGGTAGAGCGCTTGCTCCTATGGCTCAGGTGGCCAGTCTAGCGACAAGATACAACCAAGCTAAATCTGCGCTAACAGCGCTAAATGAAATTATGGCATCACCAGTTGAGAACCCAGACAATGTGAAATTTGTCCATCGTCCTTTGTTTAAAGGTGAATTTCAGTTTGATGCGGTCAGTTTTGGTTATCCTGATCAAGAGCAAGATGCCGTTAGTTCAATCAATTTTACCATCAAGCAAGGTGAAAAGGTCGCTATCATTGGTCGTATTGGATCAGGTAAGTCTACGCTAGGTAAACTCATGACAGGGCTTTACACCCCAAATGAGGGAGCCATTAGAATCGATGGGGTTGATCTGCGCCAAGTGAATCCTACGGACTTGCGTCGTAATGTCGGTTCAGTTTCACAGGACGTGAGTTTGTTTTATGGTTCGATCAAAGACAATATCGTCATGGGCGTACCTTATATGGAAGATGACGCTATTCTAAGAGCCGCTGAGTTATCAGGTGTGTCTGAATTTGCGAACCGCAAACCTAATGGATTAGACAGTATTGTTGGTGAACGTGGTTTGTTGTTATCGGGGGGGCAGCGTCAAAGTGTGGCGATTGCAAGGGCTCTACTGTTTGATCCACCGATCCTGATTCTGGATGAGCCAACGGCGTCGATGGACAACACAACCGAGTCTAGAATGAAGCGTCGACTTATGGAGGGCGTAAAGGATAAAACGTTAATATTGATTACGCACAAAGCCTCTATGTTAGACATGGTTGATCGTATTATTGTCATGGACAATGGTAGATTGATTGCAGATGGACCAAAAGCACAGGTTCATGAAGCGCTTCGCCAAGGCAAATTAAAGGTCAGTTAACTATGAGCAAGAAAAGATCCATTTCACAGAGTGACTTAGAGTATCTGACAGATCGTAATGCGGCATTGATGTTGAAGGCGCCAAGAGGGGGAAGAATCATACTTTGGGTGGTTTTTATCTTCGTTATTTGTGCCTTGGTATGGGCCAACTATACCTCTCTGGACGAGGTAACGGTAGGGGAAGGTAAGGTGATTCCTTCAAGCCAAGTTCAACAAATTCAGAATCTAGAAGGTGGTATTCTAAAAGCCATTAATGTTCAAGTTGGTCAAGTGGTTGATAGCGGTGAGATTCTCATGACGATTGAGAATACGGAAGCGTTATCCACACTACGTGAGCAACAAGCTGAGGTAATCAATTTACAAGTGAGAGCCGTCAGACTGCAGGCTGAGGCCATTGGAATTGCACCTGTGTTTAGTGATCAGGTGACTGAGCTTCATCCAGATGTGGTAAAACGAGAGTTGGATTTGTATGTCAATCGACTCGAATCGCTCAGGGCAAGTCAAGCGAGTTTCCAGCAGCAAATAGAGCAAAGACGGCAGGAAATTGTGGAGCTGCAAGCCAAGTTAGCCAACCTCAAGCAAAGTTTTGCGTTTTCTAAAGAAGAGCTAGACTTGACTCGTCCAGCCTTTGAGCAAGGTGCCGTATCTAGGGTGGAGCTGTTGCAACTAGAAAGGCAAGTTAATCAACTGCAAGGGGATTTAAAAGCCACTGAGCTTGCGATTCCTCGTGCTAATTCAGCACTCAAAGAAGCCCAAAATAAATTAGAAGAGAGTGGCGCATCCTTCCGTTCAGAGGCGCAAGAAGATTTAACTGGCGTCAAAAGTAAACTGGATCAATTGAGTGAGACCAGCGTTTCTCTGGAGGATAAGGTCTCTCGTACTCAAGTGCGCTCACCGATGAAAGGAATAGTGAAACAAATACAGTTAAATACAGTGGGCGGTGTTATCAAGCCTGGCATGAATTTAATGGAGATTGTGCCCATTGAA
This sequence comes from Marinomonas hwangdonensis, assembly GCF_003721245.1. GTDB lineage: Bacteria > Pseudomonadota > Gammaproteobacteria > Pseudomonadales > Marinomonadaceae > Marinomonas > Marinomonas hwangdonensis. The sequence goes on from NZ_RIZG01000004.1 coordinate 139,988, forward strand.
GATAACCTCTTGATTGAAGCAAAGGTGAGACCAGAAAATATCGGTTTTATACAACCTGGGTTTAATGCCGTTGTGAAGTTATCGGCCTATGATTTTGCTATTTTTGGCGGTCTAAAAGGGAATGTTGAGAACATCAGCGCCGACACTATCCTCGATGAAGAAGGCAACAGTTTTTATTTGGTCAGAGTGAGAACAGATAAAAATTACTTAGGGACTGAAACGGCTCCTTTACCTATTATTCCAGGGATGCAAACAACCGTAGATATTATTACTGGTAAGAAAACACTCTTAGACTATTTGTTGAAGCCCATTCTCAAAGCACAGCAAAATGCCTTACGTGAGCGATAATTACAAATATGTTTACTCGTGTGATCTTTATTTACAAAAGTTAACATTCAGTTTGAAATCTCTGGTTAGAATGATCGTACTCTAGTTGAAAGGATGAGGATTGCTTTGAAGATATTGTGTCTAAATACAGATGATGCTGTGTGGAAACATTGGTGTCAGACAGTCGATACGGATGCGAACCTTGTTCGTACCCTAACCATGCCTGATCTTTATCGTGCGGTGGAAAATGCGCCATCTTCTTTTCGTTATTGTTTTGTGTATTTAGAAGATGAAGGATTTTCTCAGCAGGTTGAAGAGGTAGTAGCACTGCGTTCTGTTTTTTCACAATTGAAAATCATTGTTTTTCCCAATCAATCGAGCCAATCGGCTGCCTTGCGTTTGTTTTCAGCAGGTATCAGTGGACAATGTGCGCCTTACATAGGTAAAGAACAGCTGTCTTTAGTTTTGTCTGTTGTCGATTCTGGAGAAATTTGGGGTGGAAAAGCGTTCATTCAAAAGCTCATTCAACAGTCTGCCGTGACAGCTCCCTCTTTTGAAAGTGAACTAGAAGACTTGTCTGAGCGTGAATTAACTGTGGCCCAGTTAATTGCAAAAGGCTTGACCAATAAGCAAATTGCTATTGAGATGAATATCACTGAGCGGACGGTAAAAGCGCATCTAACTTCCGTTTTCAAAAAAACAAACACCAAAGACAGATTGTCTCTGGCTTTATTAGCTCAATCCCGTCACACCATGCTTTAATCTGATGCTTTTTCAGCATCATAGCGCACCCTTATCGTTCATGTGTTGTTTTTAACAAACCGTTTTATTTCTGTAAGGCCGAATTTTTGGCCTTTTTTGCTTTTTTTCTCTTAATAATCTGCGCATCGAAATGGCGCATATATTGCAGTGTGTTGAAACATAATTCTATGTTTTGAAGAGAATGCATCATGCCCGCACCCCCTGCAAGAGAACTGACTGTGATGCTTGTCGATAATGAGCCAGCGCGAGCGGCCATCGTAGAGCAAGCCATGATCGACAGTGGCTATCGTGTGATTAGACGTTTGGAAAACGCGAAGAACCTCACGGAAGCGGTAACGGAATTCCAACCTGATATGGTCATTATTGACATTGAATCTCCGGACCGTGATATGTTGGAAAATATGTCTCGGCTTACCAAAGATAATCCTCGTCCCATTGTTATGTTTGCTGAAGAAGATGACTCAAGGCACGTAGAAGCCGCTATTCGTGCAGGCGTCAGTGCTTATGTAGTCGATGGTGTGAACAGTGGTAGCGTGAAAGCGTTGCTGCAAGTTGCCATTGCTCGATTCCGCGAATTTCAGGCATTGAGGTCAGAGTTAGAGTCGGTAAAAAGCCAGCTTGAAGACCGAAAGCTCATCGACAAAGCAAAAGGGCTGATAATGAAACATCAACAATGTGATGAACCCGCAGCCTATCAAGCGCTGAGAAAATTAGCCATGGATCGCAGTCAGCGAATGACGGACGTAGCGCGCAATATTATCTCGGTAATGGAATTGATGGGAGGATCAAAATGAGTCAGGTGGAGACAAATACCATTCAAAACGCCGTGCCTGTCCGCATCGGTTTTATTCCGTTAATCGACTGTGCGCCTTTTGTTATTGCTCAGGAAAAAGGGTTTTTTCTTGATGAAGGTGTGAACGTTGAGTTATCGAAAGAAGCTTCTTGGGCCAGTATTCGTGACAAGGTTACTTTCAATTTATTAGATGGGGCCCATATGTTGGCGTCCATGCCGATTGCCGCCAGTCTGGGTATTGGCACCATAAAAACCGCCATGCAGACGAGTTTTACGGTCAGTCATAATGGCAACGGCATCACCATTGGTAATGCTTTATATCAACAATTGCAGAATCTTGCAGACTCATCTACGGACATCCGTACGGGTGTGGCTTTAAAAAGGTTGATTGATCGTCGCTCCTCTGAGCTGGCGCCTCTGCGCTTTGCTATTGTGTATCCATATTCGTCCCACAATTATCAATTAAGGGATTGGTTGAGTCGAGCCGGCATCGACTCTGATAAAGACGTTCAAATTATTGTGGTTCCTCCTGTAAAAATGCTCGACAGTTTAAAGAAGGGAGACATTGATGGGTACTGTGTTGGGGAGCCATGGAACAGTTTGGCTGTTGAGCAGGGTGTAGGCCATATGTTGGTGACAGGTTATGAAATCTGGGGCAGTACACCGGAAAAAGTGTTTGGTGTGAACACGGTTTGGGCAGAACAAAATGAAGCCATCCATCTTGCTATTATCCGAGCGTTAGAAAAAGCCTGTATTTGGGTGGATGAAGAGAATAATCAACCTGAATTGCTAAACCTATTAAGTCACCCCGATTATTTGAATTGCACTGTCGAACAATTGAGGTATGGGTTTAGTGCCGTTAAGCCGAAAGGTCAATTTGACTGGCCAATGGAGGCTTACCAGCGTTTTTCTGGAGTTGACGTTAACAAACCCTTACCCAGTTATGCTTTATGGATCATGGCGCAAATGTATCGCTGGGAACAATTGCATACACGGGTTTCGCTAAATGACGTGGCGGAACAGGTCTACCGACAGGATCTTTACTGCAAAGCACTAGGTTTGATCGAAGAAGAACATATTGCCTGGCGTTTATCTGCAAATGAAGAGCGCACATGGCTAGAGTCTGTCGCCTCTGGAAAGATAGGTTTGCATGCTGAAGGGATTTTGAAAGGGTTTAAATAGAACAAAGAGAGTCTGTCTTTTTTAGTGCGTTATGCTCGTTAACAGGGCAGAAAAAGCTCTTCTTTTGTGAGCAACACTTTATGATATGGCTCTAACAAACAATAAAACGCAATAAAATCAATATATTGAGTTTATTGGCACGGTGTGTGCTAAAACTTCATATAGAAACGCAAAATATTTTGGTGGCATGAGCAACGATGCTTAATGGTCACCCACATTATTGATAGTCCAGTGTAGGGCTTTTCTTGAATGGCAAAGGCGCCTGTGAACACATTTATGTGATTCACAAGCGCCTTTTTTGTTTTTGTACTTTAAAAAAATGTTTTTAAGTGGAGTGTGATTATGAAACTAAGATTTTTGAAAGCCGCAGTTTCCCTGCCGTCCTTTGTAATGGCTCAACGAGCCAGCCGTTCTAAGCTAGTGGGCTCTACTATAATAGTGGCTTCGGCTTTTTTATCTGGCACTGCCTACGCAGAGCTGGGTTATGCAGAAAAAGAAGAGCTCAAATTTGGTTTTATCAAATTGACGGACATGGCGCCATTGGCCATTGCTTATGAGAAAGGCTATTTCGAAGACGAAGGTTTGTATGTCACGTTGGAAGCACAAGCAAACTGGAAAGTCCTCTTAGACAGAGTGATCGATGGGCAGCTTGATGGCGCACACATGTTAGCGGGACAACCCTTGGGGGCCACCATTGGGTATGGCACCAAGGCCCATATAGTGACTGCGCTTAGTATGGACTTGAATGGTAATGCGATCACAGTTTCGAATTCTGTGTGGGATGAAATGAAGAAAAATATTGCTCATTCCGCCAATGGAAAACCCATTCATCCGATCAGTGCGAGTGCGTTAAAGCCGGTCATCGATAGCTATAAGTCACAAGGCAAGCCTTTCAATATGGGGATGGTGTTTCCCGTATCCACACATAATTACGAGTTACGTTATTGGCTGGCGGCTGGTGGTATTCACCCAGGTTATTATGCACCAGCAAAAGGGGACACTAGTGGTTACATAAACGCAGAGGTCTTGCTGTCGGTGACACCGCCACCTCAAATGCCATCTACCATGGAGGCGGGCACTATATCAGGTTACAGCGTTGGTGAGCCGTGGAATCAGCAGGCCGTGTTCAAAGGTATTGGTGTGCCTGTGATTACGGATTATGAAATTTGGAAGAATAATCCTGAGAAAGTGTTCGGCGTGAGCAGTGATTGGGCGGAACAAAATCCTAACACGCATATTCGTGTTGTCAAAGCCATGATTCGGGCTGCGAAATGGCTGGATGAAAACAACAACGCCAACCGCCCAGAAGCCGTCAAAATACTCTCTCGTAGCCAATATGTTGGTGCGGATTACGATGTCATTGCCAATAGCATGACAGGCACATTTGAGTATGAAAAGGGCGATAAGCGTGACATCCCTGACTTCAATGTTTTCTTCCGTCATCACGCCACTTATCCCTACTACAGTGATGCCATTTGGTATCTCACACAAATGCGTCGTTGGGGGCAAATTGCCGAGCCGAAATCAGACGAATGGTTTATGAAAATCGCCAAAGAGGTTTACCGTCCAGATATTTATGCACAAGCAGCGAGGGCTTTGATCGAAGATGGAATCATGACGGCATCTGAGTTTCCTGATTTTGATCGTGAAGATGGCTTTAAGCCACCGCAAAGCGATTTTATCGACGGTGTTATGTATGACGGTAAGTATCCAAATGACTATCTGAAACGTTTTAACATCGGCTTAAAGGGCGACGATCAACTTTAAACCCAATAGATAATGAAGTGGCTGCGTCACCTAGTCACTTCATTGGCTAAATACAGTGAGAAAAAGATAATGATACCAAACGTAACCATGACTTCTTTAAAAGATAAGATCAGCGCCTTTTCTTTTAAAGATATTCTGTTGCCTATTTTTGGCATTCTAGTGTTTATTGCATTATGGCAAGTCGGAGCGAGTCGAGTACATACTTCGCTAGGTGAGTTCCCAGGTCCCGTGGTGGTTTATGAGCAGTGGAACGGCTTGGTAGCAGAACACCAAAATGAGCGACTAAAAGAAGAGAAGTTTTACGTACGCCAAGAGGAGCGCATTGCAGAACGACAAGCCCAAGACCCAAATTATGTTGGAACGTTAAGGGATTACACGGGCAAGCCGACGTTCTTTGATCAAATATTTACCAGTCTCTATACCGTTTTGGCTGGCTTCGGCTTGGCCAGCTTAATCGCCATACCGCTAGGGATTTTAATTGGCCTGAACCGATCGGTTTACAGTGCCTTAAATCCTGTTATTCAAGTGTTTAAACCTGTTTCGCCACTGGCATGGTTGCCTTTGGTGACCATGGTGGTGAGTGCCAGTTATGTGTCCGATGATCCCATGTTCTCTAAGTCGTTTTTGACCTCAATGTTTACGGTCACCTTGTGTTGTATGTGGCCGACCTTGATTAACACGGCAGTGGGTGTGGCTGCTGTTGAGAAGGATCTGCTTAATGTATCTAAGGTGTTGCGCCTTGGTTGGATGACACATGTGCTGAAAATCGTCATTCCGTCCGCTATTCCCTTGATGTTTACTGGTCTGCGTTTGTCTCTAGGTATTGCTTGGATGGTGTTGATTGCGGCGGAAATGTTGGCGCAAAACCCAGGATTAGGGAAGTTTGTCTGGGATGAATTTCAGAATGGCAGTTCGAATTCTCTAGGTCGAATCATGGTGGCGGTGTTGATGATTGGTTTCATCGGCTATGTGTTAGACAGAGTCATGCTGACGATTCAGCGCTTTGTTTCATGGGATAAAACGCAGGTACTTCGCTAATTCAGGCAGGACTTCCCAACAAACGTCAAAAGGAGAAAGAACATGGCAACACATTTAGACATCAGTCACATTTCGATTGAGTTCCCGACACCAAAAGGGCCGTTTAAAGCGCTGGATAATGTCAGTTTAAAAATTGAGAAAGGCGAGTTTGTCTCTCTCATCGGTCATTCCGGCTGCGGTAAATCGACGGTTCTTAACATAGTCGCTGGTTTGTACGACGCAACAGAGGGTGGAATTTTGCTGGATGGCCGCGAAGTAAAGGGGCCGGGACCAGAGCGTGCGGTGGTGTTTCAAAACCATTCATTGCTGCCTTGGTTAACCGCTTACCAGAATGTGGAATTGGCGGTGAAACAGGTTTTTCGTAAAACAAAAACCAAAAAAGAAATGCATGACTGGATCATGCACAACCTAGAGTTGGTGCACATGACTCATGCGGCGGACAAACGTCCTGATGAAATATCAGGTGGCATGAAGCAGCGTGTTGGCATTGCCAGAGCCTTGGCAATGGAGCCGAGTGTGTTGTTGATGGATGAGCCATTTGGCGCTTTGGATGCTTTGACGCGTGCCCATCTGCAAGACTCGTTGATGGAAATTCAAAAAGATTTAAACAATACCGTGATTATGATCACCCATGATGTGGACGAAGCCGTACTACTTTCTGATCGTATTGTGATGATGACTAATGGTCCCGCCGCCACAATTGGGGAGGTTTTACAAGTTGACCTTGAGCGCCCGCGAGAACGTTTGGCCTTGGCGAATGATCCAAAGTACATAGATTATCGAAAGCAAGTTCTGACCTTTTTGTATGAGAAACAGCGCAAAGTAGAGCCTATTCAGGCAGTAACTAAGAGCAAAAAAATGGCCACAAGCGCCAAGGTTGCCAATGCCTAGTCTTATCTCTCAGTCGCAGAGAGGCCCAGTGAATCAGGTGGATAAGCGTCGTCTCGTCATTGTTGGTGCTGGCATGGCTGGCAGTAAATTGGCACATGACTTACAACAAGCGTGTGGACATCTTTACCAGATCACCTTGATTGGAGAAGAGCCTCACGTTGGTTATAACCGAATCATGTTGTCTTCTTTATTGGCGAAGGAGATTTCTCACGCCGATATGGCATTAGTTGATACGCAAAAAATGCAAGCGGACGGGGTTCAGATTCTCTCAAGTGATCCTGTGCTGAGCTTGGATTTAGAAGCGAAAACGCTGCATTTATCGAGCGGGCAGGCAATTGCCTATGATCAATTGGTATTAGCGACGGGGTCTCGGGCAAGTCTATTGCCAATTAAAGGGGCCTCTGCTTCCAATGTAATGGGCTTTCGAACTTGGCAGGATGTGGATGACATGACACAGCTGACAGGCAGTCAATCTATTTGTGTGATAGGTGGTGGCTTATTGGGCTTAGAGGCAGCAGTCGGTTTGGTGAAACGCGGGCACAAGGTTGTGGTCTTTCATCGCGCTCAATACTTGCTAAATCGTCAGTTGGATGAAGAATCCGCGAGCCTGTTGCAGACAAGACTTGAGCAAATGGGTATTGCGTTTCGCCTTGGTGAGTCACCTGAGTCCTTTGCGCAAGCGGATGACGGTCGAGTGTCCCATGTGGTTTGTCAAAATGGTGAACAGTTAGCGGTTAATTTGATCGTTATGGCGGCCGGAATTTCTCCTGAAATCACTTTAGGCAAAGCCGCCGGATTGGCAACGAACCGGGCTATTGTAGTTGATGGGCAAATGCAAACCTCTCATCCCGACGTATATGCTTTAGGCGAATGTTGTGAGTTTGAGCATCAGACCTTTGGTTTGGTGGCACCGATTTGGACACAAATTAACGTTTTGATGAAGGTCTTGGTGGGTGAGAAAGCCGCATTTGCTATAGAGCCTACGCCGACCAAGTTGAAAGTGTCAGGCGTTCATCTTTTCTCCGTGGGAAGGATTCAGCCCTCAGATGAGGATAGCTGTATTTTTTTCAAAGATGTGGGCGCACATCATTATCGCAAACTGGTGGTCAACGATGGCTTACTGGTTGGCGCTATTCTTTATGGCAACGTCGCCGATGGAAGCTGGTATTTCCAGTTAATTCAAAACAAAACCAATGTCTCTGATGTGCTTGACTTACTGGTGTTTGGCGAAGCGTATTGTCGCGCCAAAGTGGCCTGATGCAAGTCGTTTTAGATAGTGATAGCCGTTAGGCATGTTACCAAAACAAGAGTTTCAATAAGGGTTACAGCAAGGGGAATATAATGACGTCAACCGTGTCTTTTCTGACCACAAAACCGCATATCATCGTCATTGGTAATGGCATGGTCGGCCACCATTTTGTTGAGCAGATGATCGCTCAGGGTGGCCATGATGCTTTTCATATTAGCGTGTTTGGTGAAGAGCCATATTTAGCCTATGATCGTGTGCATCTAAGTGAATACTTCACTGGCAAAGGTGCCGCGGATTTAGCCATGACAGATGGTTCTTTATACGACACGCATGGTGTGCGTTACTTTACTGGCTGCTTGGTGATCAAAATTGATCGAGGCGCTAAGCAGGTGATGCTCCAAAATGGTGAGTCATTGGCCTATGACAAGCTGGTCCTGGCGACGGGGTCTTATCCCTTCGTGCCGCCTATTCCGGGTCATAAGCGTGATAACACTTTTGTTTATCGTACCTTGGATGATCTAGATGCCATCAGAACTTGTGCTAAACAAGTCACACGAGGCACGGTGGTCGGTGGTGGATTACTGGGTTTAGAAGCCGCTAATGCGCTAAAAAATCTTGGCTTGGAAACCAGTGTGGTGGAATTCGCACCGCGCTTAATGCCGGTTCAATTAGACGAAAAGGGTGGTGCGGTTCTCAAAGAAATGATCGAAGGCTTAGGCGTGAAGGTCTACACAGATACGGCAACGAAAGACATTGTCGATGGTGAGAGCGCGTTCCATCGCATGAACTTTGCCGATGGCTCTCATCTAGAAACCGACCTAATTTTATTTTCTGCGGGTATTCGACCACAGGATGCTCTGGCGCATCAGTCTGGTTTAACCGTGGGTGAGCGTGGCGGTATCAGTGTGAACAATCATTGTCAAACCAGTGATGACGATATTTATGCTATTGGTGAGTGTGCGCTGTGGAATAATCGTATTTTTGGTTTGGTGGCACCGGGTTATGCCATGGCAAAATCTGCCGCTGGGCATTTGTTGACGGACTTTTTAGGGTTGGCTGGCGTGACTTTCACTGGCGCAGACATGAGTACCAAATTGAAGCTTTTGGGTTGCGATGTGGGTTCTGTTGGCGATGCTCATGCTCAATCTCAAGGCTGTAAAGTCTTTGTATATCAAGATGAAATCAGCCAAAGCTATCGAAAAATGGTGGTCTCTGAAGACGGTAAAAAGCTATTAGGTGCTGTCTTGGTGGGGGATAACAGTTATTACGACACCCTACTGCAATATTACCTCAATGCCATTGATTTGCCTGAGCAAGCGCAAGCGCTTATTTTACCTGCGATGGAGGGTGCGCCCGTTGGCTTAGGCGTAGATGCCTTGCCAGCGACCGCATCGATTTGTAGTTGTCATAATGTTTCTAAACAAGATATCAGCGACGCGGTGTGCAATGGCGCTTTGTCCGTCGGTGATGTGAAAGGCGTCACCAAAGCCGCAACGGGTTGTGGTGGCTGTGCAGCTCTATTGAAAAAAGTCGTCGACAATGCGCTGTTGGCATTGGGTGTGGAAGTGAGTACCGACCTTTGTGAGCACTTTGCTTATACGCGCCAAGATTTATACAACTTGGTGAAAATTGGCGAAATTAAAACCTTTAACGAGCTATTAAAAACGCATGGCAAAGGTCATGGTTGTGAGATTTGCAAGCCCGCGGTTGGATCAATTTTAGCCAGTGTCTGGAATGACTATGTACTGAAAAAAGAACACATCAGCTTGCAAGATACCAATGATCGCTTTCTGGCCAATATGCAAAAAGACGGCACTTATTCCATCGTGCCGCGCATTCCTGGTGGGGAAATAACGCCTGATAGATTGATCGTTTTGGGGCAAGTGGCAAAAGAATACGGCTTGTATACCAAAGTAACTGGTGGTCAGCGGATTGATTTATTTGGTGCGACCTTGTCGCAATTGCCCGAAATTTGGGAGAAATTAATCGCGGCAGGATTTGAAACAGGCCAAGCCTACGGTAAATCCTTGCGAACGGTGAAATCCTGTGTCGGTAGCACTTGGTGTCGCTATGGGGTTAATGACAGCATGAAAATGGCAATCGAACTAGAGAACCGCTACAAGGGGTTGCGTTCGCCTCATAAAATTAAATTTGCCGTGTCTGGCTGTACACGAGAATGCGCCGAAGCTCAGAGTAAAGACATCGGTGTGATCGCAACGGAAGGGGGTTGGAATTTATACGTATGCGGTAACGGTGGTATGAAGCCACGCCACGGTGATTTGTTTGCCAAAGATTTGGATGATGAAACCTTGGTGAAATACATTGACCGCGTATTGATGTTTTACACCAAAACCGCAGATCGATTACAACGTACTTCTGTCTGGATGGACGGTTTAGAAGGTGGTTTAGATTATCTTAAAGAGGTCGTGATTGACGACAAGTTAGGATTGTGTGCTGAACTGGAAGCGCGTATGCAACATGTCGTCGATACTTTCCAATGCGAATGGAAAACGACTCTGCAAGATCCAGAAGCACTTAAAACCTTTCGTCAGTTTGTTAACTATGAGGGAAGCGACAGTAATGTGGTATTTGTTGAAGAGCGTAACCAAATGCGTCCAGCAACGGAATCAGAAAAACAGCAATTAATTGCTAAGGTGGGCTAATACAATGACGACGCCATGGACATTGATTTGTAAGCAAGAAGATTTGGTGGAAGGCGCTGGGGTAGCCGCTATGGTCAGTGGCGAACAGGTGGCCATTTTTTATGTTCCTGAATCAGAGCAAAAAGTATTTGCTATTAGTAATTGGGATCCGATAGGTAAGGCGAATGTGTTATCGCGTGGCTTGGTCGCTCATCTGCAGGAGCAATGGGTAGTGGCAAGTCCTTTGTACAAACAACATTTTGTACTGGCCTCAGGTCAATGTCTTGAAGAAGATATCAAGATACCTCATTGGCAGGCCAAACTAGAGGGTAGTGATGTGTTTATCGCTGCCCATTTATAACGGTGCATGGTTTCGTGTCATTGCACTGTTTAAGGGCTATTTGGGCGTTTGAAAACATAGTGCTTCATTGGGTGGGAAACAGCCAAGAGCTAAAAATAAGGTTTTATGTGTTTGATTAGCATTTTTTAAAGTTGGCTTATTTATTGCTCTATTAATATTACTGATGCACCGTAAACCGACGATGGCTTACCCATAAAGCATACAGATATTACAAAAGGCAACGAAGCCCAATCACTTTCTTAAAAAAGTGATTGGGCTTTTTTTTGCTTAAAAAAGTGTGACTAAGAATAAAGAGGGTCTATGTCAGTAGCAAATAGAACATCAATGAGTGTGAAAACGACCTGTCCATATTGTGGTGTTGGCTGTGGTGTCAATTTAATCGATGCGCAATCAGAAAATGAAGGAGTGCCATCGGTTTCCGGTGATGTGGATCATCCTGCTAATTTTGGTCGTTTGTGTGTGAAAGGCAGCAGTCTTGCGCAAACCATTCAATCGGATGATCGCTTATTAACGCCTATGGTTGATGGTCAGCCAGTTACTTGGCAATCCGCCATTGATGCAGTGAGCACAAAAATTGCTCAAGTCGTAAAAGATCATGGCCCTGATGCTTTTGCGTTTTATCTTTCAGGTCAGATTCTCACGGAAGATTATTATGTGGCGAATAAGCTTGCTAAAGGTTTCATTGGTACGGCCAACGTCGATACCAACTCCCGTTTGTGCATGGCGTCCGCGGTGGTTGGTTATAAGCGTGCTTTTGGTTCAGATACCGTGCCTTGCAATTATGAAGATCTAGAATGCTGTGATTTATTGATTATGGTTGGGTCGAATGCGGCGTGGACTCACCCCATTTTATATCAACGAATAGTCGCAGCGAAAAAACAACGACCCAGTATGAGGGTGGTGGTGATTGATCCACGAGAAACTGCGACCTGTGATATTGCGGATTTGCATTTGGCGATTAAGCCGGGCAGTGACGCGGCGATTTTTTCCTTTTTATTAAGCGATTCCGCCCAAGCTGGCATTCTAGATCATGACTTTATTGCGAGTCACACCAACGGATTTGCTAGTGCTTTGGCGCAAGCGAATGAATCGACACCATGTGTTTCTTTTACCGCTAATTTCTGTGGGATTAGTGAGCAAAGTTTAACAAGTTTGTTTGGCTGGTGGCGAGATACCCCTAAGACGGTGACATTTTATTCCCAAGGCGTCAATCAGTCGTCGTCGGGCGTGGACAAATGCAACGCGATTATTAATTGTCATTTGGCGACGGGTCGTATTGGCAAACAAGGCGCTGGACCTTTCTCGATTACCGGTCAGCCGAATGCCATGGGAGGGAGAGAAGTGGGCGGTTTGGCGAATCAGTTGGCTGCTCATATGGATTTTGCCACACCAGGCGCTCAGGATTTAGTACAGCGTTTTTGGCAAGCGCCCAACATGGCCACAGAAAATGGCTTAAAAGCCGTCGATCTATTTCAGGCCATGGAGAAAGGTAAAGTCAAAGTGGTGTGGATTATGTCGACCAATCCCATGGTGAGTTTGCCTGACACGGCTCAAGTTCGACGTGCACTGGAAAAATGTGAGCTGGTGATTGTCAGTGACTGTAAAGCCCATACCGACACAACGGCCATGGCGGATGTGTTGTTTCCCGCGACAGGTTGGAGTGAAAAAGACGGTACAGTGACGAATTCGGAGCGCCGCATTTCTCGTCAACGGGGTTTATTATCGGCTCCCGGAGACGCTAAGCATGATTGGTGGGCAATCTGTGAAGTGGCAAAAAGTCTGGGCTTTCAAGCAGCGTTTTCTTACCAAGGCGCCCATGACATCTTTGCCGAGCATGCGGCTTTATCAGCGTTTGAAAATGAGGGCAAACGGGATTTCGATATTGGACATTTCAGTCGTATAACTAAGGCCGAATACGATGCTTTGGTTCCAGTGCAGTGGCCCGTACCAGAAGGTCGTCCACAAGGCACCAAGCGAATGTTTGAAGATAAGCGGTTTTTTACCCCCGACGGCCGAGCAAGGTTTGTGGCAATTGTACCAAGCTTGCCAAAGGTTCAAGCTTCACAAGAATGGCCTTTTACCTTAAATACTGGACGCGTGCGCGATCAATGGCACACCATGACAAGAACGGGTGATGCGGCGTCCTTGGCTAAACATACGGCACAACCCTATGTGGAAATTCACCCGAGAGAAGCCAAACGCTTGGGTATTCAGGACAAGTCTTTAGTGCGCCTTACGTCGCCCTATGGAGAGGTGTTACTAAAAGCTAAGCTGAGTCGAGCGGTTGCGCCTGGCAATGTGTTTGTGGCTATTCACTGGACGCAACAATTTGCCAACGCGTCTGTGGTATCGAATCTTATCCCGCAGGTGGTCGACCCCTTGTCAGGACAGCCAGAATCGAAACATGCTCAAGTGCAGCTCGAAGCGGTAAGTGATATTTGCTATGGCATGATCATTTCGGCGACGCCACTTGTCTTAGCCGACTGCTTGTATTGGTGCCAAGTGCCATCAACGCAAGGTTATCATTACGAAGTGGTCTGGCCCAACCGGCAAACTCAAGCTTCTTTGAGGGCGATGGATACAGAGCACCCCCATGGCAAAGTAGGAAAAACGCAATGGCTGGAGTATTCCAACCCGATTACACAGCAAATTCGGTTGGCAAAGCTGGTGAATCAAACGCTTACCCTGCTGATGTATTTGCATCCTCAGCCTGACTCTGTCATGGCCGATTGGTTACTCTCTACATTGACAATGAACACGCCTTTGTCAGCACAAGATCGTCTGGCCATTTTGGTAGGAATGCCCGCTAATATCGAAGAAAAGGGAGACATTGTGTGCTCCTGTTATCAAGTCGGCAGTAAACAGATAGAAAAAGCGATTGTTAACGGCATTAGCTCTGTCGATGGATTAGGCGCCAAATTAAAATGCGGTACCAATTGTGGATCTTGCCTTCCTGAATTAAAACGCTTTCTTCCTACTGTAACGGAGTTATCAGCATGACTGACAGAGCAATAGGCAATGATTTTACGCAATACGTAAAAATCTTAGGTCGTGGCAAGAAAGGCGCGCGCAGTTTAACCGTGGCAGAAGCTGAGCATGCTATGGGGTTGATGTTGTCTGGTCAGGTAGCACCTGAGCAATCTGGGGCTTTTTGGATGCTGATTCGAATACGAGAAGAGACGGTAGAAGAAACGGTTGGTTTTACCAAAGCGACTCGAGACTATTTATCCAAAAAAGAACCATTAGGAACTAAGGTGGATTTGGATTGGCCTGCCTACGCAGGCAAACGCAATGAATTGCCTTGGTTTTTGCTGGCGGCGATTGCTTTGGCGAATACCGGTGTGAATATTGTCATGCATGGGCATACGTTTGAGGGTGAAGATCGCTTATATGTAGAGAGTGTGATCAGCCAATTAGGATTACCTGTATGTCAATCCATTGAGCAGGCAAGGCAAGCGCTTATAAAAAGTCATTTTGCTTATCTGCCACTGGCAAAAGTCGACACTATGTTGGGTGATATGATGGACCTTAAATACGTGTTGGGCTTGCGCTCACCGGTGAATACTGTGGTGCGAATGATGAATCCATTTTTTGCCGATCACAGTGTTCATGGTGTTTTTCATCGGGGCTACGACGAGCTACACCTTTCTGCTTGTGAGCAATTAGGTGATCCCTCTGTGTTGGTTTTTCGTGGCGGTAACGGGGAGGCAGAAGTGAACCCAGAACGCGATGTTACGCTAGGCAAGTGGCAAAACGGCATTGCCAGTTGGATAACATGGCCGAAGGCAGAAAAACAACATAAGCGTTTGAAAGATGATTTGGATCTGTCACGATTAACCGATCACTGGTGTGGTAACCAGCTTGATCCCTTTGGCGAGCAGGCGGTACGACAAACCATTGCGTCGGTGGCTGGACTTCTTTATGGTGTGGCTTCTCATGAGGAATGTTTGGTGTTGGCAGATGATATTTGGGCTTGGCGTGATAAGGCTTGGTTGGGTTGTTCAGTATGAAAGAGGTTTTCATGACATCTATTAGCTTTTCTGCTGGGGTGCTGGCGGGCGGCAAAGCAGAGAGAATGTCGGGTCAAGACAAAGGTCTGTTGTTGTACCAAGGTAAACCTATGGTGTTGAGGGTTATTTTTGCCTTACAGGGCGTTGTTGATGAGGTATGTGTAAATGCCAATCGAAATCTTGAATCTTATGCAAATCTTGGCTTCAGGGTTATCGAAGATGATGAAAGGTGCAAAGGAAAAGGGCCTTTGTCGGGCTTGTTTGCTTGTTTAACCTTTGCAAAAACGTCGCATTTATTGGTGTCGCCATGTGATACGCCTTGTGTCAGCAGCGCCGCGTTTGAGGCGTTAATGGAGGCGGCTAAAGTTGATCCCGCAAAGATACATTATTTGCAAGAAGGCTATGCTATACATCCTTTGCATGCTGTTTTGCCAGTATCGAAGACTTTGTCTGCGCTTAGTCTGTTTTTAGAGAATGACAATCGTCGCAGTGTTATGGCGTTTTATGAAGTTTTTGGTTGTTCGCCTGTGGAATGGCACAACGGGACAGAATTGTTAAATGTTAATACACCTTCGCAGTTGGCTTAATTCACTCAGTTAAGACTGCTTCATTGACTCAATGTCTAACTGGTAGGATTCTCCATCTTCTTGATGCTCTAATTTCACCAATAGATAATCAAATTTTGGCACAAACCAAAAAGAGGTTTTTTTGCCTTTTTCAAGGTTGTCGGTGCGGATAATTTTAATCGCAGATACTCGGCCAAGCTTGGTATTGATAGTTTCCATTTTTTCTCGTTTGAACTGCCAGTTTTTAATATAGCCACCGTCCGCTATTTGGTAGTCAAATGTGTTTTTACCTTGTTTTAAATCCAATCGAACCTGTAATTGAATGGACAGCTTATCTAAAGTGGTAGGGTTAATAGAAAGGTTCCATGGCTTGTCTTTTACATCATTTCGAACAAGCTTTTTGTCCCAGTCAAATGTCAACGTGGCAGCCCTTTTTTTTCCTAGAACTGTGCTTTTATACTCGTATTGGGTTGGAATAATTTGTTGATTTTCAACATAAAAAGTAGATGACTCATCAAGAGACGCAATCAAGCTGTCAGCAGAAAATACAAATTTCCACAAGTGATCTGTTTTTCTTGATAAGGTCTGTTTGCCTTCAACTTTTAGGCTGATACCTTTTTTCCAAACGGTACTGTAAACGGCCGTGTAAGGCGCTAAAAAAGACGATGATTGTGTGTTGGTAGAGGAAAAAGAAAGCATGGGGGCACTCATAAAAAGAACCATTAAACACGCTGGGATTTTGCGAGTCCTCATACTTTCTCCTGCATTACATTAGGGCTTGATCATAAAGAACGCCATTTTCTGGTAAAACGCTCCCATTTAAAAAAGCCTTTCCATCGTGGAAGGTTAACCGTTTTTCACTGAACCATTTTACGGCCAATGGATAAATAATATGCTCTAAAGAGTGCACTTTATTAGCCAAGGAAGCCGCTGTGTCTTCTTCTGCGATGGCTGTACTGGCTTGCAATATTACTGCGCCACCATCGAGCTCTGGACTCACAAAATGAACAGACACACCATGCTCTTTTTCGCCTGCATCAATCGCCCGCTGATGGGTATTCAATCCTTTGTATTTAGGAAGCAACGATGGGTGAATGTTGAGCATTCTACCTTCGTAATGTTTCGCAAACGTTTCAGTCAAAATACGCATAAAGCCAGCGAGAACAACCAACTTCGGCTGATACTGATCAATCATGGTTTGTAGCTCGGCATCAAATTCGTCTCGACTCGCAAATGACTTATGGTCGAGTGTGTGAGTCGGGATGCCTGCCAATTTAGCTCGTTCTAGGCCATAAGCCTCAGCTTTGTTGCTAATCACTGCACAGATGTTTATATCGAGTTGCCCTTGCAAGCTTTGATCAATCAAAGCTTGCAAGTTGCTGCCGCTGCCAGAAATTAAGACAACGATCGGATAACTCATGCCTGCGCCTCTAGATCGGAGATTAATACCTCTTTTCCACCGTTGCGTGCACAAACATCACCAATGATCCAAGCATTTTCGCCTTCGGCTTTTAATATAGAAAGCGCTTCGTCTGCTTTTTCTGCATCGATCGAAAGTACCATACCGACACCGCAGTTTAATACACGGTACATTTCTTCTTGCTCAACATTTCCTTGTTTTTGCAACCAGTCAAACACAGCAGGGCGTTTCCAGCTCGTCGCATCAATGCGAGCAGCAGTGTCTTCTGGAAGAACGCGAGGAATGTTCTCAAGCAAGCCGCCACCGGTGATGTGAGCCAAAGCATTGACAGAAACGGATTCCATTAATGTAAGAATGGATTTTACATAAATGCGAGTCGGTTCCATGAGTGCATCTTTCAATGCGACACCGTCGATGTTTTGATTTAGATCGGCCTTGCTGACTTCAAGAATTTTGCGAATCAGTGAGTAGCCATTTGAATGAGGGCCAGAGGAGCCTAAGGCAATAAGTTTATCGCCAGCTTTTACCTTGCTACCGTCAATAATGCTGTCTTCTTCGACCACGCCAACACAAAATCCCGCTAGATCGTAATCTCCGTCATGGTACATGCCAGGCATCTCGGCTGTTTCGCCGCCCACAAGAGCACAACCTGCTAGTAAACAACCTTCACCAATGCCAGTAACAACGTCCGCTGCAACATCGACGTCAAGTTTGCCAGTTGCGTAGTAATCTAAAAACAGCAAGGGTTCTGCGCCAGCAACGACTAAGTCGTTGACACACATAGCCACTAGATCGATGCCTATGGTGCTGTGTTGATTTAGATCCATGGCTAAACGAAGTTTTGTGCCAACACCGTCTGTGCCGGACACAAGAATGGGTTTTTTGTATTTTGTTGGAAGGCGTGTCAAGGCACCAAATCCACCCAGACCACCCATTACTTCAGGGCGACGAGTTTTTTTGCTTACGCCTTTAATGCGTTCAACAAGTTGATTGCCAGCGTTGATGTCCACGCCTGCGTCTTTATAACTAATCGATGGTTTATCCGACTTGGTCATTGCCTATGCCTTATCATGGTACGAGAAAAAACAGCATTTTAGCATAGTGGCGCATTAGGGCTATGGTTCTTTGCGATTAAGACAGTAGAATAGGCAAATAAACGAAGGAAGGGTTATGAATTTGCGTATATTTTTATTATTAATGGGGATTCTTTTGATTCCGGCAGCGTATGCCGTCCCAGTAGAAGGTCTGTATCGTGCAGAAATTTATTTGCCCGTCAGAGCGTCTGAATCACAAATGCTTAACGAAGCGTTTGCTTTGGCGGCAGAAGAAGTGCTGATTAAGGTTTCCGGCAACAAAGATGCTATTAATGGTGATTTGTTGAGGCAAGCGAAGGCACAGGCTTCGGCTTGGGTTTCTGAGCATTCTGTTGCATCACTTAATGAGTTGTTGCCTTCAGAAAATGGTCTTGTGCCTGGCAAACAGATACGAGTCTCCTTTTATCAACAGTCAATTGACGGTTTTTTGTCTAAAAATAATCTCCCCGTCTGGGGGGAGAATAGGCCGTCTGTTTTGGTTTGGCTAGTGAGCGATATGGATGGCGTTAGACAATTGTCGGGCTCGAATGCCCCATCGGATGTGCTTAACGGTTTTGCACGATTGGCGCTGTCAGTGGGTGTGCCAATCTACGCGCCCTTGCTTGATGATACGGACAAAAGCGCGCTAACTACGTTTGATGTTTGGGGTTTTTTTGAAGATGTCATAGCGCGTGCAAGTCAGCGTTATCGAACCGATGCTGTGGCCGCTTTAAAGGTAAGTCGGTTTGCACGTCAAGTGGATGGTAGTTTGTTGGTCATGCTTCAACAGGGTCAGACGGAGCGGTTTTCATTGAGTGGAGACACCATGGAGGCGTTACTCGATCAAGCGGCTGTGCATTTGGCTAAAGTGTTTTCTTCTCGTTTTGCTTCCGTCCGTAATGATGCGTCGGCAAATCAAGTGAGCATTCAGATTGTTGGCATAAAAAGCTTTGCCTCTCTTGATAGAGTGCAATCGTATTTTGAAAGCATTGGTGTCGTTCGTGGTGTTACTTTGGTTAAAGTAGACGGCGATAAAGTTGAGTTTTCTGTGTCCATTGATGGTGATCAACAAAAACTGTTTAACAGTGTTGCATTAAACGATTTATTAATTGATGCGCCACTTAATGCTTTAGACCCTGATGCAAACAGGGTGAAATCGTATCAGTACAGTGGAGTAAACTAAATGTCAGACATAGTCAGTGACAGTATTTTAGAGCGAGATTTTTCAGCAAGATCTATTGAAGAGCAGCATGATTTTTTATCACAAACTTGGTGCAATCATTGTATGGAAATGGATTTAGGCATGATCAATCCCAAAGAATTTGAAACCAAGGATCGTGTTTGGATTGAAGGGGAGTGTAAGAAGTGTGGACAATCTACTATTACGGAAATAGTAGAAGAAGATTAATCTTTTCAGTCGAGTCGTCACTTCGCAAAAAAAAACCGCGCAGATGCGCGGTTTTTTTTGCGAAAGCACGGGACTATTTCTCTGTTGGATAATTTCGCTCTGGTTTACCAACGTAAAGCTGACGAGGGCGTCCGATTTTGTATGGCCCACTGATCATTTCATTCCAATGAGAAATCCATCCAATGGTGCGAGACATGGCAAAAATAACCGTAAACATGCTGGTTGGAATGCCAATCGCTTTCATAATGATGCCAGAATAGAAGTCTACGTTTGGATAGAGCTTGCGCTCAACAAAGTAAGGGTCTTCTAACGCGATTTGTTCAAGTCGCTTAGCGATTTTCAGTAAAGGATCATCAGATTGACCTAATTCAGCCAGTACTTGATCACAGGTTTCACGCATTACTTTGGCGCGAGGGTCAAAGTTTTTATAGACGCGATGACCAAAGCCCATTAAGCGGAAAGGGTCGTTTTTATCTTTTGCTTTGGCGATGAATTTGTCGATGTGCTCAACGTCACCAATCTCTTCTAACATGGTAAGAACGGCTTCGTTAGCACCACCGTGTGCAGGCCCCCAAAGCGTTGCAATGCCCGCTGCGATACAAGCAAATGGATTGGCTCCTGAAGATCCAGCTAGACGTACCGTAGAGGTGGACGCGTTTTGCTCGTGATCGGCATGAAGAATGAAAATTCGGTCCATTGCTTTAGCGAAAACAGGATTAACCTTGTATTCTTCGCATGGCGTAGCAAACATCATATAGAGGAAGTTTTCCGCGTAAGACAGGTCGTTACGTGGATACATAACAGGCTGGTCTTTTGAGTATTTATAGCAGATAGAGGCTAAAGTTGGCATTTTCGAGATCAAACGAAAGGCCGCAATCTCGCGATGTTTTGGATTATTGATATCCATGTGATCTTGGTAAAAAGCAGACAGTGCTCCAACTAAACCACACATAATAGCCATTGGATGTGCGTCATTGCGGAAACCTTCGATGAACTTATGCATCGATTGGTTTACCATTGTGTGTTTGCCAACGGTTCTTTCAAACTCTGCTTTTTCTTTTGCGCTAGGAAGCTCTCCATACAAAAGTAAAAAACAGGTTTCTAAGTAATCTGAATGTTCAGCAAGTTGGGCAATTGGGTAGCCACGATGCAACAAAACCCCTGCGTCACCATCTATGTAGGTTATAGAGGATTCACATGAACCGGTAGACATAAAGCCAGGATCATAGGTAAATACGCCATTGGCACCAAGGCTACGGACATCAATAACGTCTGTGCCAAGTGTGCCGGAAAGAACAGGAAGTTCGATAGTTTTATCGATCCCATCCACTGTAAGTAGTGCTTTTTTATCAGCCATTTATGGTCTCCTTCGTACTCTGGTTCGGGGCTTAGACGTCGTAGGTTGACTCCACCTGGCCCAGAAGGTGCGGAAAAAATACTGTTTATGGGCTACTAAAGTCAATCTTGTTCGCTTACATGGTATTTGCATCATGTTGATAAAATATGTAATTAACTGACAAAATATTGGCCTGATGAAAAAGTAAAGCTTTAGGTGTTTTTATTATCTTATTGATTTTTAATGGTTATTTAAATTTTCACTGAAAGTAAATTATGTAATTTTGCACCATTATTGTTTCGGCTTATGGGTACATTCATTTGATGAATGGTGACCATTGAAAACAGCCTGTACAGTCTATTTGTCTTAGTATTTTTCGCTAGTCTATAATTGCGCTCCGGACGATTTCATTGATTTGTTGGTGCTAATGTATAAAAGAGAGTCGCTTTTAAACATTTGTTTGCAAATCGATGAGATTTTCAAAGCAGGCCTATGACGCTGTTAGATTGCTCTGATCCAAACATCAAAGTAATTGCGTATAGACAATGGGTCGTGATTGACCATTCCATCAATATAATGGTGTAAAAGTCGTGAATAAAAAAAGACCAGTCAACTTAGATCTTTCAACAATATCAATGCCCGTAACGGCCATTGTGTCCATCCTTCACCGCATCACGGGAATTATCCTGTTCGTAGGGTTAGCTTTCTTGTTTTATGCGTTTGATCTGTCTTTAGAGTCTCAAGAAGGATTTGATACGGTAGTTAATGCATTCCAAACGAACTTTCTTGTTAAGTTTGTCATTTGGGGTGTGGTTTCTGCGCTTCTTTACCATTTTGTAGCAGGTGTAAAACATTTGTTTATGGATATGGGATATTTTGAAGAGTTAGAAAGTGGGCGTAAAGCGGCCATTGCAAACCTTGCGATTGCCTTCGTTCTCATCGTGTTAGCAGGAGTGTGGATATGGTAACTCAGATTACAAGTTTTGGTCGTTCTGGCCTTTACGATTGGATGATGCAGCGTGTTTCAGCGGTTGTATTGTCTCTCTACACTGTTTTTATCATTGGGTATTTGTTGGTTAATCCTGAATTGACTTACGAGCAATGGAGCGCTTTGTTTGAAGCGACATGGATGCGAGTGTTTAGCTTGATGGTGCTTTTATCCATTGGTATGCATTCTTGGATTGGTTTGTGGTCTATTTCAACTGACTATATCAAGGCAACCGGTGCACGTTTTTTCTTTCAGTCTCTGTGCGGTTTTGTGATGTTTGTTTACGTCGTATGGGGCGTTCAAGTTCTTTGGGGGCTATAAGTAATGGCAAAAATACGTACTATTTCTTTTGATTCCATTGTAATTGGTGGCGGTGGCGCTGGTATGCGTGCTGCGCTTCAATTGACTGAGTCTGGTTTAAACACGGCTTGTATTACAAAAGTTTTTCCAACGCGTTCGCACACTGTGTCTGCTCAGGGTGGTATTACCTGTGCGATTGCAAGTGACGATCCGAATGACGATTGGCGCTGGCACATGTATGACACCGTTAAAGGGTCTGATTACATTGGTGACCAAGACGCTATCGAATACATGTGTTCTGTCGGACCACAAGCGGTTTTCGAGCTTGAGCACATGGGGCTACCTTTTTCTCGTACTGAGCAGGGTCGTATTTATCAGCGTCCTTTCGGTGGTCAATCTAAAGGCCCAAATGACAGCACACAGGCTGCACGTACTTGTGCCGCGGCAGACCGTACAGGTCACGCGCTTTTACACACTCTTTATCAGGGTAACTTAAAAGGTGGCACCACATTCTTCAATGAGTGGTATGCCGTTGATTTGGTGAAAAATAAAGAAGATGCGGTTGTTGGTGTTATTGCGCTTTGCGTTGAGACAGGTGAGACCGTTTATCTAAAAGCGAAAGCAACTGTTATTGCGACAGGTGGTGCAGGTCGTATTTATCAGTCCACGACTAATGCTCACATCAACACGGGTGATGGTGTTGGTATGGCTTTGCGTGCTGGTTTTCCGATGCAAGATATGGAAATGTGGCAGTTCCACCCAACAGGTATTTATGGTGCGGGTACGCTGGTAACGGAAGGTTGTCGCGGTGAAGGTGGATACCTAATCAATAAAGATGGCGAGCGTTTCATGGAGCGTTATGCGCCGAATGCAAAAGACCTTGCTGGTCGTGACGTTGTGGCTCGTTCTATGATCCTTGAAATTCTAGAGGGTCGTGGTTGTGGTCCAGATGGTGATCACGTATTGCTTAAATTGGATCACTTGGGCGAAGAAACGTTGAACAAGCGTCTTCCAGGTATTCTAGAGCTTTCTCGTACGTTTGCGCACGTTGATCCAGTGAAAGAGCCGATTCCGGTTATACCTACTTGTCACTATATGATGGGCGGAATTCCTACGAATATCGGTGGTCAAGCGCTTAAGCAAAACGAAGCAGGTGAAGATATCATTATTGATGGTCTTTATGCCTGTGGTGAAGCGGCGTGTGTATCTGTACACGGTGCTAACCGCCTAGGTGGTAACTCCCTGCTTGACTTAGTTGTATTCGGGCGCGCGGTGGGTTTGCATGTTAAAAAATCGTTAGATGAAGGTTTTGATTCGTTAGACGCTGATGATACCAATATTGATCAAGCTTTGGTTCGATTGAATCGTCTTAATAATTCAACGGGTGGTGAAAGTGTTGCCGCCGTTCGTGCTGACCTTCAGCGTGTAATGCAACTCTATTTCGGTGTGTTCCGAGATGGTGAGGCAATGCAGAAAGGCTTGGCTCAACTTAAAGAAATTCGTGCTCGCGTTGAAAATCTTAATCTTGCTGATAAGAGTATGGCATTTAACACGGCTCGAATTGAAGCGCTTGAGTTAGAGAATCTATTAGAAGTGGCAGAAGCAACAGCCATTCCTGCTGAATTCCGTAAAGAGAGTCGCGGTGCGCATGCCCGTAATGACTTTACTGAGCGGGACGATGAAAATTGGTTGAAGCATTCTTTGTTCCATCCAGCGGATAAGAAAGTGACCAAGCGTGACGTGAATTTTGCGCCAAAAACGATGGAAGCTTTCCCACCCAAAGCTCGTACATACTAAGGAGATATGTCAATGTTAGTTAGTATTTATCGCTACAATCCTGAGAAAGACGACGCTCCTTACATGCAGGATTATGAAATCGAGTTGCCAGCAGGTAAAGACTTGATGGTACTTGATGTTTTGAATCTGCTTAAGGCTCAAGATCCAAGTATTTCTTACCGTCGATCATGCCGTGAAGGTGTTTGCGGTTCTGATGGTATGAATATGTCAGGAAAAAATGGCCTAGCTTGCATCACGACTGTGTCTGAAGCGGCTAAAAATGGTAAGCTAATACTTCGCCCTTTACCTGGATTGCCGGTTGTTCGCGACCTTGTTGTAGATATGGGTCAGTTCTACAAGCAGTATGAGAAAATCCGTCCGTACTTGCTTAATGATACGCCAGCGCCAGCTATTGAACGTTTGCAAAGCCCAGAAGAGCGTGAAAAGCTTGATGGTCTATATGAGTGTATTTTGTGTGCTTGCTGTTCAACTGCATGTCCATCTTTTTGGTGGAATCCAGATAAGTTCATCGGGCCTTCAGGTTTGCTGCAAGCCTATCGTTTCTTGGCAGACAGCCGAGACACGGCAACACAAGAGCGCTTAAGTGATTTAGATGATCCGTTTAGTGTTTTCCGTTGTCATGGTATTATGAATTGCGTAAACGTTTGCCCTAAGGGGTTAAACCCAACCAAAGCAATTGGTAATATTCGTACTATGCTTTTGCAAAGAGCGACTTGATCAAAACTTTGTGTGGTCCTAGGTGCTGTTAAATTATGACCACCATAAAGTAGGCGGCTTGAATCTTATTTCAATGCCGCCGTTTTTGCATATTCTTGTTAGAATAAGCGACAAAAAGAATTTTAAAAGTTCGATCTTAGCGAGCAAGGATGCACAAAGAAAAGCCATTGCCTAAGTGTTTATGGATTTCAAGGGTCTTTATTTCATAATAAAGGTTCTGCAACGGCTTAGTATTAAACGTTTAAGAGCGGAAGTAGCTGGAAATAAACAAAAAAACCGAGGCTTTAATAGCCTTACGGGCCTGATAAAATGATCTGCCTAAATTATAATAGGCAGATACCGGGACCCCGGTAGCTGGCTCGAACATAAGGGTGATCGAGAATGCACGAAAGTTTAATGGAGTTGCTGTGGAGCACCTCACATTTTTCAGGTGGTAACCTGGAATATGTTGAAGGCTTGTTTGAAAGCTACCTCGTCGATCCGAATTCGGTGTCGGAAGAGTGGCGTAAATGTTTTGATCAGTTGCCTCGTGTGAGTGAGGCGCAGTCGACTGATCTACCTCACTCAGTGATTCAAGAGCAGTTTCTACAGATTGGTAAGAACAAATTCCGTTCTATGCCGGTATCAACAAAGTCGGTAGCAAGTTCTGATCATGAGCAAAAACAGATTAATGTATTGCAGTTGATTAATGCATACCGAGTTCGCGGTCATCAGCATGCTTCATTAGACCCTTTGGGTTTACAGAAGCGTGAGAAAGTGGCGGATTTGGATATTGGTTATCATCAATTAACTGGTGCTGATTTAGACACAGAATTTAATGTGGGTTCACTGTTTTTTAACAAAGAGTCGTTAAAATTAAGTGAGATCATATCCGAGCTTGAAAAAACCTACTGCGGAAGCATAGGTTACGAGTTTATGCACATTGTTGATACGCAAGAAAAAGCGTGGCTTCAACAGCGTGTTGAATCAGTTCGTTCCCACCCAGAATATTCCCAAGAAACTCGCGAAGCCTTACTAGAGCGATTAACCGCCGCAGAGGGTTTAGAGAAATACCTAGCTAGCCGTTATCCAGGTGCGAAGCGTTTTGGTCTTGAAGGTGGCGAAAGTCTAATTCCCATGGTTAATGAACTGATTCAGCGTTCTGGTGCACTTGGTGCGAAAGAAGTTGTGATCGGCATGGCTCACCGTGGTCGTCTAAACGTTTTGGTTAATACGTTAGGTAAAAATCCAAAAGATTTGTTTGATGAGTTTGAGGGTAAAAAGCTCGTTAATACATCTGGCGACGTTAAGTATCACCAAGGCTTTTCTTCAAATGTGATGACAGCGGGTGGCGAAGTACACATTGCTTTGTCTTTTAACCCCTCGCACTTAGAAATCGTTTCTCCTGTTGTTGAGGGTTCTGTACGAGCTCGTCAAGATCGTCGAAATGATAGCACGGGTAAAACAGTTGTCCCAATCTCGATACACGGTGATGCTGCGTTTGCGGGCCAAGGCGTGGTCATGGAGACATTTCAGATGTCTCAGACTCGCGCTTACCGTACCGGTGGTACGGTTCATATTGTTATCAATAACCAAGTGGGCTTTACAACAAACCGTCAAGAAGATTCGCGTTCGACCGAATACGCAACGGATGTGGCAAAAATTATTCAAGCACCTATCTTTCACGTAAACGGAGATGATCCAGAAGCGGTGCTTTTTGTCACACAGCTTGCCTTGGATTATCGCTACGAGTTTGGTCGAGATGTTGTGATTGACATGGTTTGTTACCGCCGTCGTGGTCACAATGAAACGGATGAGCCTTCAGGGACTCAACCGCTCATGTACAGCATCATCAATAAGTTGAAAACGACACGTACTTTGTACTCTGAGCGTTTGGTGAGCGAATCTGTTGTTTCACAAGAACAGTCAGATAAAATGGTCGTTGAAAACAGAGAAGATCTTGATAATGCTCGCCACGTAGCAAAAAGTCTTGTTTTGGAGTCGCAGGCAGGTTCTTTTGTTGACTGGAAGCCTTATCTAGGTGTTGAGTGGACAGACCCAGGCGACACCGGCTACCCATTAGCTAAATTACAAGAAGTGGCGAAAAAGCTGACACATATTCCTGACGGGATTGTTGTACAGCGCCAAGTGCAAAAGATATATCAAGACCGTGACAAGATGACAGCCGGTGCCTTGCCATTAAATTGGGGTTATGCGGAAATATTGGCTTTTGCTACATTGCTTGAGCAAGATTATCCTATTCGTATCACTGGACAGGATTCAGGTCGCGGTACTTTTTCTCATCGTCATGCTGTGATTCACAGCCAAAAAGATGGCAGTACCTATATACCTTTAAAACACTTATCTGAAAACCAACCTCAGATGGATTTGTATGACTCATACCTGTCTGAAGAAGCAGTATTAGCTTTTGAGTATGGTTATGCCAGTACTTCACCAAAAGGTTTGGTTATTTGGGAAGCACAGTTTGGTGATTTCGCCAATGGTGCCCAAGTTGTGATCGACCAGTTTATTACCAGTGGTGAGCACAAATGGGGTCGCTTGTGTGGTCTGACTATGCTGTTACCACATGGCTATGAAGGACAAGGACCAGAGCACTCTTCTGCAAGATTAGAACGTTTCTTACAGCTTTGTGCAGAGTACAATATTCAGGTTTGTGTGCCGACAACGCCTTCGCAAATTTTCCACATTATTCGTCGCCAAGCTATTCGACCAATGCGTCGTCCGCTGATCATTATGTCGCCTAAGAGTTTGCTGCGTCATAAACAAGCCACGTCTACTTTGGAAGAGTTAGCAAACGGCAGCTTTAAGACAGTGTTGCCTGAGTCTTCTGAAGCCATTGAAGCGTCAAAGGTTAAACGTATTATTCTTTGCAGTGGCAAAGTGTACTACGATCTTATTAACCGTCGTGAAGAATTGGCAAAAGACGACGTCGCAGTGATTCGCTTAGAGCAATTGTATCCGTTCCCATACGCTGACCTTGAGTCAGAGTTGGAGCAGTACAAGAATGTTGAGAGTTTGGTTTGGTGTCAAGAAGAGCCTAAGAACCAAGGTGCTTGGCATGCCAATCGTCACCGCATGAATCGAGTATTGGAAAAATTGTATCCAGAGTTGAAAATACGCTTTGCAGGGCGTATTTCGTCTGCCGCACCAGCGGCTGGTTACATGTCTATCCATGTTGAAGAACAAGAAGCACTGGTCAACGACGCGTTAGTTGGTTAGTTCAGTAGCCTATCAAAGAGATAAGGGTATAAAATGAGTATTGAAATTAAAGCACCGAGTTTTCCTGAGTCTGTCGCTGACGGTACCGTAGCAACTTGGCACAAACAGCCTGGCGAGTCTTGTGCTCGAGACGAGCATATTGTTGACATT
The DNA here is from genome assembly GCF_003721245.1 of Marinomonas hwangdonensis. Classification (GTDB taxonomy): domain Bacteria; phylum Pseudomonadota; class Gammaproteobacteria; order Pseudomonadales; family Marinomonadaceae; genus Marinomonas; species Marinomonas hwangdonensis. The sequence goes on from NZ_RIZG01000004.1 coordinate 167,984, forward strand.
GAAACAGACAAAGTTGTTCTAGAAGTGGTTGCTCCCGCTGACGGCGTACTGAAAGAAATCCTTAAAGGTGAGGGTGACATCGTGTTAAGTGATGAAGTCCTAGCAATTTTTGAATCTGGTGCAACGGCAACTGCTGCGCCTGCTGAGAAAAAAGCACCTGCTGCTGCGTCCGCTGCTTCTTCTGAAAAAGAAAGAGTGCAAATTAAAGCACCATCTTTTCCTGAATCTGTTGCTGACGGTACTGTTGCTGCTTGGCATAAGCAGCCTGGTGAAGCATGTAGCCGCGATGAGCACATTGTTGATATTGAAACCGATAAAGTGGTGTTAGAAGTGGTTGCGCCTGCCGATGGTGTTATTGCAGACATCATCAAAGCAGAGGGTGATACTGTATTGAGCGACGAAGTGCTGGCTAATTTTATTGTTGGTGGAACGAGCACTTCAACAGATAGTGTGGCTCAGGCTTCTGCGTCGAACGAATCAACGTCCGATGGTGACGAAGATGGTGTAGCGGGCCCAGCGGCACGTAAAGCGCTTGCTGAAGCTGGCATGACTGCTACTCAAGTAAAAGGCACAGGCAAAGGTGGTCGCATAACAAAAGAAGATGTTGAAGCAGCGGTTACAGCAAAAGCTTCTGCATCGGCGGCGAAACCGGCTTCTGCTCCAGTAGCTCCTGCTGCTAAGAAACCCGTACCAGCGGCTTCTCCAGCCTTAGGTGCAGATGGCCGTATTGAAAAACGTGTTCCCATGACGCGTCTGCGTGCCACTATCGCTAAACGCCTTGTTGAAGCTCAACAAACTGCAGCCATGCTAACGACTTACAACGAAGTCAACATGGGCCCTGTGATGGAATTGCGTGCTAAATACAAAGATTTGTTTGCCAAGACACACAACGGTACTAAACTTGGTTTCATGTCTTTCTTTGTAAAAGCAGCGACAGAAGCGTTGAAGCGTTTCCCAGCAGTAAATGCTTCTATCGATGGTAATGACATGGTGTACCATGGTTACCAAGATATTGGTGTGGCTGTTTCTACGGATCGTGGTTTGATGGTTCCTGTATTACGTAATACAGAAGCTATGGGCCTTGCGGATATCGAGTCAACTATCATGGATTTCGCACTTCGCGGACGTGACGGTAAGCTTGGTATGGACGATATGCAAGGCGGTACTTTTACCATTACTAATGGTGGTACTTTCGGCTCTTTGATGTCGACACCTATTATTAACCCGCCTCAAACTGCTATTTTGGGTATGCATAAAATCCAAGACCGTCCAATGGCGGTTAATGGTCAAGTTGTTATTCAACCAATGATGTACTTGGCGCTTTCTTACGATCACCGTATGATTGACGGTAAAGAAGCCGTACAATTCTTGGTAACGATTAAAGAGCTGCTTGAAGATCCAGCACGCCTTTTACTTGAAGTTTAAGTATTTGCTACAATTCAATTGTGTGAATTAAATACTCGACGGAGCTTTTATGCTCCGTTTAGTTTGAATGAAAAATAGGACCTCTTATGTCTGATAAATTTGATGTTGTTGTAATCGGTGGCGGCCCTGGCGGTTACGTCGCTGCAATTCGCGCTGCTCAATTAGGCCTTAAAACAGCTTGTATCGAAAAATGGTTAGACAAAGAAAACAAGCCACGTTTAGGTGGAACTTGTTTAAATGTTGGCTGTATTCCTTCTAAAGCCTTGCTTGATTCCTCTCATAAATATCACGATGCAAAAGAAGCATACGGTATCCATGGCATTACCGTTGGTGATGTAGCGATGGACGTTGTCGCGATGGTTAACCGCAAAGACAAGATTGTTGATCAGCTAACAAGTGGTATTACAGGACTGTTCAAAGCCAATGGTGTCACCAGCTTTGAAGGTTTTGGTAAAATCTTAGCGAACAAGAAAGTTGAATTTACTGCACACGATGGCACAGTGTCTGTTCTTGAAGCCGACAATGTTATCTTAGCGACAGGTTCTGTTCCAATTGATATCCCACCTGCACCTCGTACTGGTGACATCATCGTTGATAACCAGGGTGCGCTTGATTTTACAGCTGTTCCTAAGCGTCTTGGTGTAATCGGTGCTGGCGTTATTGGGCTAGAGTTAGGTTCTGTCTGGGCGCGTCTTGGTTCTGAAGTGGTTGTTCTTGAAGCACAAGACTCTTTCCTAAGTCTTTGCGATCAAGATATGGCCAAAGAAGCGGCTAAAATCTTTAAAAAGCAACATTTAGACATTCGTCTTGGTGCTCGAGTAACCGGTAGTGAAGTAAAAGGCGACGAAGTTGAAGTGACTTACCTAAGCGCCACAGGTGAAGAGCAGAAGCAGACGTTTGATAAGCTGATTGTTGCCGTTGGTCGTAAGCCATTTACTCAAGGTTGTTTCTCTGAAGATTCAGGGGTTAAGCTTGATGAGCGTGGATTTGTATTTGTTGACGAGCAGTGCCGTACTTCTGTACCAGGCGTTTATGCAATCGGTGACATAGTGCGCGGTCCTATGCTTGCACACAAAGCATCCGAAGAAGGCGTTATGGTTGCAGACATCATTGCAGGCCACAAAGCGCAAATGAATTACGACTGTATTCCTTCCGTCATTTATACTCACCCTGAACTTGCTTGGGTAGGTAAAAATGAGCAAGAACTGAAAGCAGAAGGCGTTAAATACAAAGTAGGTAAATTCCCATTTGCCGCGTCTGGTCGTGCTATGGCAGCAAACGAAACAGATGGTTTTGTTAAAATGATAGCTTGTGAGGAAACAGATCGCATACTGGGTTGCCACATCATTGGTAGCCATGCGGCTGATTTGATTGCTCAAGCAGTGATTGCAATGGAGTTTGGTTCCACTGCGGAAGATATTGCATTGACAGTGTTTGCCCACCCAACGGTCAGTGAAGCTGTTCATGAAGCAGCACTTGCTGTCGATGGCCATGCTATCCACATTGCTAACCGTAAAAAACGTTAATAAAAATTAGATTTGCCGGCTAAAAAGCCGGTAATTTCTGTCTTAACCGACAGAGCTTATGTTAATCATTCAGATGAGCGGAAGAATCACATGAACCTACATGAATATCAGGCCAAGCAGCTTTTTGCTGAATACGGCCTGCCAGTATCGACAGGGTACGCAGTAGAATCGCCAGAAGCGGCGGTGGAAGCAGCGAAGAAAATTGGTGGTGACAAGTGGGTGGTTAAAGCTCAGGTTCACGCTGGTGGACGCGGTAAAGCAGGCGGTGTAAAGCTTGTTGATTCTTATGAAGAAGTCGCTGCTTTTACAGAGCATTGGTTAGGTAAAAACTTGGTAACTTACCAAACTGACGAAAAAGGTCAGCCAGTTGCTAAGATCCTAGTTGAATCTTGCACTGACATTGCTAATGAATTGTATCTTGGTGCGGTTGTTGACCGTTCTACTCGTCGCGTTGTTTTCATGGCGTCGACAGAGGGCGGTGTTGAAATCGAGAAAGTAGCAGAAGAGACACCTGAGCTTATCCATAAAGCGATCATCGATCCTTTAGTGGGTGCACAACCTTACCAAGCTCGTGAATTAGCGTTTAAATTGGGTCTTAACCCAACTCAAATCAAGCAATTCACTAAAGTATTCCTTGGTTTGTCTCAGATGTTCCACGACTACGATTTCGCCTTGCTTGAAATCAACCCTCTTGTTATCACTGACGAAGGTAACCTTCATTGTCTAGATGGCAAAATCGGTATCGACAGCAACGCTGTTTACCGTCAAAAGAAAATGCAAGAGTTCCATGATCCATCTCAAGAAGATGAGCGTGAAGCCCATGCAGCACAGTGGGAACTTAACTATGTTGCACTAGACGGAAACGTTGGTTGCATGGTTAATGGTGCCGGCCTTGCAATGGGTACGATGGATATTGTAAACCTACATGGTGGCAAGCCAGCTAACTTCCTTGACGTAGGTGGCGGTGCGACGAAAGAGCGTGTTGCTGAGGCGTTCAAAATTATCCTTTCTGACAGCAATGTTAAAGCGGTATTGGTTAACATTTTCGGTGGTATCGTTCGTTGCGATATGATCGCTGAAGGTATTATCGGTGCCGTTGAACAAGTAGGCGTGAACGTGCCTGTTGTTGTTCGTCTTGAAGGTACAAACGCAGAGAAAGGCCGTGAAGTGCTTGCAAATTCTGGTCTAGACATCATCGCTGCAACCAGTCTAAAAGACGCGGCTGAACAAGTTGTTAAAGCTGCGGAGGGCAAATAATAATGTCTGTTTTAATTAATAAAGATACTAAAGTAATCTGTCAGGGCTTCACTGGTGGACAAGGTACGTTCCATTCTGAGCAAGCCATTGCTTACGGAACGAAAATGGTCGGTGGTGTAACACCTGGTAAAGGTGGTCAAACTCACCTTGGCCTGCCAGTGTTTAACACAGTGAAAGAAGCGGTTGAACAAACAGGTGCAGAAGCTTCTGTTATCTACGTTCCAGCGCCTTTCGTTAAAGACTCTATCCTTGAAGCGGCTAATGCGGGTATCAAACTGATTGTTTGTATCACAGAAGGCGTTCCAACATTAGACATGCTTGATTGTAAAGTAGCCTGCGATAGCCTAGGCGTACGTTTGATTGGTCCTAACTGCCCAGGTGTTATCACTCCTGGTGAGTGTAAGATTGGTATCATGCCTGGCCATATTCACATGCCAGGTAAAGTTGGTATCGTGTCTCGTTCTGGTACTTTGACTTATGAAGCGGTTAAGCAAACTACAGATGCTGGCTTCGGTCAATCTACTTGCGTAGGCATTGGTGGTGACCCAATCCCAGGTACTAACTTCATCGACGTATTGGAAATGTTCCAAAACGACCCACAGACTGAAGCGATTGTGATGATCGGTGAAATCGGTGGTACGGCAGAAGAAGAAGCGGCTGCTTATATCAAAGCAAACGTGACTAAGCCTGTTGTTTCTTACATTGCGGGCGTTACTGCTCCTGCTGGTAAGCGCATGGGTCATGCTGGCGCGATCATTTCTGGTGGTAAAGGTACAGCTGATGAGAAGTTTGCTGCCCTTGAAGATGCTGGTGTGAAAACAGTACGTTCTTTGGCCGATATCGGCGCTGGACTGAAAGAAATTACTGGTTGGTAATCCTATAATCTTTGGTGCTTTAAAAAGCGCAATTGATGATAAAATCCCTGCTACTAGCAGGGATTTTTTTTAGCTGCTTATCGCCACTCTAATGTTACATTAGTAAATACTTTACGGTGTTCTATACAAATAATAGGCGTCATAATAAAAAGAAGAGGTGAATATAGTGTCACGTGAATCTTGTTACGATATTACGGTAGTGGGCGCGGGAATCGTTGGTTTATCTACCGCTTGGCAACTGGTTCAACGCTACCCAAACCGCCGCATACTATTGGTGGAAAAAGAATCGAAAGTGGGTATACATCAAACTGGCCATAATTCTGGGGTGATTCACGCAGGAGTATATTATGCGCCTGGCAGTTTGAAAGCCGACTTTTGTCAACAAGGTGCTGCAGCGACAAAGGCTTTTTGTACAGAACATCAGATTGATTTTGATCAGTGTGGAAAGTTGCTTATCGCGACCAATGATCTTGAAAAAGAACGCATGCAGGCCCTTTTTAAGCGTTGTGAAGAAAATGGTCTAGAAGTCATACAGCTTGACCAGGACGAGTTAAAAGAGCGAGAGCCTAACGTAAAAGGCGTTGGTGCTTTGTTTGTGCCTTCGACTGGCATAGTGAATTATCGACACATCTGTGAAAAACTGGCTGAGCTTTTTGTCAAAGCAGGTGGTGAACTTCGTCTTGATAGTTCTGTTGTGGATTTAGAAGAAAGCCACGAGAGAGTGGCTGTTACTCTAAATAATGATTTAATAAACACCTCATACTTAATAACTTGTGGCGGTTTGATGGCCGATCGCTTGACCAAAATGTTGGATATTCCCACCGACTTTCAGATTATTCCTTTTCGTGGCGAATATTACCAATTGCCAGCAAAGCACAATACATTGGTCAATCACCTTATTTACCCTATTCCTGACCCTGACCTGCCCTTTTTAGGGGTTCATCTTACTCGTATGATTGATGGTTCAGTCACTGTTGGTCCTAATGCAGTGCAAGGTTGGAAGCGCGAGGGCTACGGTCGCATTAATATCGATTTGCGTGATATTTGGGATATGGTTCGTTTCCCAGGGTTCTGGAAATTACTAAAAAACCATTGGTGTACTGGCTTAGTTGAAACAAAAAACTCTTGGCATAAACCAGGCTATTTAGCACAGGTGAGAAAGTATTGTGACCTTGTTGAATTAGACGATTTACAAGCGTACCCGGCGGGAATTCGAGCTCAAGCGGTGATGAACGACGGCAGTCTTGTGCATGATTTCTTGTTTGCACAGAGCGCAAGAACCCTGCATGTCTGTAATGCACCATCGCCTGCGGCGACCAGTGCCTTTCCAATAGGTGAGTACATCATCAATAAATTGGATAAGCAAATGGTGTCTGTCTAGAAACTAAGAGCGCAGATCTCAAGCCTTCGTTGAAAAATACGAGCTTAGTTTGCGCCTTGGCTATCGTAGGGGTAGAGTGGGGTACAGGCAATCATTTATAAGGAATCAGTATGACAATATCTAGTAAGCGTCGTTGTTCGAATCGTTTGTTGAAAGGCGTAGTCGGCCTTTTGCTTCTCACTCAGTTAACTGCTTGCGGTACATTACTTTACCCCGAGCGCAGAGGTCAAACGAACGGTCAGATAGACGTGGGTGTAGCGGCTTTAAATGCGGTTGGACTGTTGTTTTTTTTCGTTCCTGGTGTAGTTGCGTTTGGGGTAGATTTTATGACAGGCGCGATTTATCTGCCTGGAGGTGGTCTAGCAAACCTAACCGAGGATGAGCTGAAAACGATAAAAAATACACCAGAAACCATTGATGTTGAAACATTCAAAAAGGTCATAGCACAACGTAATGATATTAACCTTCCTCAGGATGTGTATACGGATCTGCTTAATGTGGTTGAAATGTCATCGACTCAGTCGCTAAAAATGGCCATGGATTTATCCACTGAACGCGTGGCTTTTGCGCGAGTGCAGTAAAATTACAGAGTTCTGGTATAGCTTTTTCTATGTGGCAGACACTTATTGTATCAGCGAAGGTTACGGGGGAGGCTGTTATGGGGAGCGAGATTGAATCCACACTGTGACTTTATCCGCATTCATAGGTTGAACAAAATGGTACCCTTGCCCAAAGAGATAGCCAGCTTTGAGAAGCGCCAGTCTTTGCTCGTTTGTTTCCACGGCTTCGGCGATGAGCTGAATTTTTAGTGCCTTACTTAACGTCGTTAAATGAGAAGAGAGGAGCTTATCTTTATGGCTGGTGGGAAGGTGTTGAATTAATTTTTTGTCGACTTTTAACTTGTTGATTGGCACGTCTTGAATACATACCAAAGAAGCATAGTCTGCACCAAAATTATCAATCGCAATAGAAACACCAAGTCGGCGACAAGATTCAGCCACTTTTATTGCTTGTTGTAGATTTTTGAGAAGGATATTTTCGGATATTTCTATCGTCAGTAAGGCTGGGAGAAAATCGTTATTCTTCTCCAAACATAGAGCTAGTTTTGTAATGAAATCCGGTGCAAAAAATTGAGCGCTGGAGACGTTCACGCTGATTCCGACCGTATGTCGCCATAATTTGGCTTGTTGAATGGCTTCTTCAATAACCCATTCGCCAATGACAAGTCCCACACTTGGGTGTTCTAATGCTTCTAAAAATAGGGTGGGAAGAATATGACCAAGAATCGGATGGTTCCATCTTAGTAGGGCTTCAACACCAACCACTTTATCTTCTTGCAGACTCATCTGAGGCTGATAGTAGAGTTCAAATTCACCTTGTTGGATACCTTTTTCTGCTGCTTGCAGTAGTGCTTTGCGGGCAAGCTGGCGAACTTCTTCCTCTGGGTCAAAAAACAAAATGTTGTTATTTCCCTTATGCTTTGCTCGATACATGGTTTGATCGGCTCGGCGGAGAATAGTGTCGGCGTCAATGCTGTCGCTTGTCACCATCGCAATACCTATACTAACAGACACTTTAACATGACAGTCAAAATCAACTAATTCAATAGGTGCATTAATCACAGCAATGAGCCTCTCAAGAAAGCGATCACACTCTTGCTCCTCTGTCATATCACGCAACAGCAAAACAAATTCATCGCCGCCTATTCTGGCTAGCGTGTCGTTCTTTCGTAAAGCGTCGTTAAGTCGATTCGCAATCGTAAACAAAACATAATCGCCAGCACCATGGCCATAGTGGTCATTAATCGGTTTAAAATTATCCAAGTCGAGAAAGGCAACCGCAGCGGACTCTTGACTCGTGATGACGTGTTGTAACTTTTCGTGCAGTAATGGACGGCTGGCAAGCCCAGTTAAGTTGTCGTAGTGCGCCATGTTATGGAGCTTTTTCTCGAGTTCAGCACGTTGGATAGAGCTAATAATGGCGCGCAATAGTTGCGAAGATTGTAACTGATTTTTTAATAAGTAATCGCTTGCGCCAAGTCGCATCGCTTCGGCCGCCACCTCTTCATCTCCGAGTCCGGTGACCATGATCACAGCGCAGCGTTTGTCCAAAATAGTACGGATTGAATTGAGCAGAGATAAGCCAGACTGTAGTCCCAAGCGATAGTCAACAATGACACAATCAAACTCATCATCTTCAAGAAACATCATAGAGTCCTCTACACTAGACGCTTCTGAAATGTCAGTCTCTATGTCCGATTTTAATAGCATTCGGCGTAGGCGTTCACGGTCAACGTCGTCGTCATCGACAATCAACAATTTTAAAATAGTATTTTTTTGCGCTTCTGAACACAGCATTGTTTTGTCCTGCTCAACAATTTGGTTCGACAGCGTTCTTGTACGCATCTAACAAGGTCGCTAATTTGGCAAATTGTGGGCCCACCGCCGATTTCACCATATAGCCTGCCACGTTGTTATCGTACGCTTGGGATCTATCATTATCATCGTTAGACGTAGTTAAAATGAATATAACAGTATCTTTTAGTTCTGCATCCTCACGAACGCTGGCTAGGAACTCAAATCCATTCATCACTGGCATATTTAAATCCAAAAGCACTAAATAGGGCGTGGTTAAGATCCTCATAGGGTCTTGTTTTTTTAGAATTGTCATGGCGGCTTTACCATGTTCGGCATAGACCAAATAAATGTCGGGTGATACTTTTTTTAAGCTACGTGCAATAGACTCTGCCGCCACATCGTCGTCTTCAACAATTAAAACACTCAATTCGTTAATCATGGTTATCTTTCCTGATAAAACGTGGCCACCAAACATGAAAGGTAACGCCACGTCGAGGCTGATTGGTTTCTACACAAATACGACCGCCGTGGGTTTCAACTAATCGACGACTGACCGAAAGCCCTATGCCGGTTCCACTTCTCTCACTTGACGTTACCGTCTGAAATAATCGAAAAATTCGCTCATGGGCAGCCTCAGGTATCCCAGGACCATCATCACAGATAGAAAAATGACAAAAATTGTGGTCGACTTGTGAGCGAATTAAAATCGATCCTACTTTGGTGTCGTGGTGTTTAATGGCATTGCTGATGAGGTTTCTAAGAACCGTTTCAAGGGGAGTACAGAAGGCGGTAAGTTGTGTTAACTGAATATCGCGGCTTAAACACAAACTATCTGGGACTTCTAATAAGTCTATCGTACGATCCAAAAGCAAATTAACATCCACTTCTTCGGCGATAGCGTCTTTTTTACCCGCTTTTGCATACGTTAATAAGTTGTCGATCAGCTGTTCCATTCGCTTAATACGGATGTCAATCCGATCCAAGTTGTTTGACACATCGGGCAGCGTATTCGGCTCAAGATCTTCTTTTATCCACTCTAATAAATCGGCCATGCCTCGCAGAGGGGAGCGCAGATCATGAGAGGCGACATACGTAAACTCTTCAAGATTCTTATTGGTTTCGCGTAATGCTTGTTCCATTCTCTTGCGTTCGGTGATGTCTAGCAAAGAGACGAACACCATATTTTTGTTTTGCTCATCTTCGAATGGGCTTAAGCCAATTTCAACGGGGAATTCACGGCCATCTTTATGCAATGCTGTCAGGTCTCTGCCAGCGCCCATCGTTCTGGGCATGGGGTTGGCGTGGAATGAGTGGCGCAGATGGGTATGATGCTGACGATAGCGTTCAGGTAAAAGCATGTCGAGCGGTTGCTTGATGATCTCATCAAGCTGATAACCAAAATATTGGCAAAGCATGCTGTTAGCAAGTTGAATGATGCCATTGGAATCCACCACCAAAACGCCATGGGGCGCTACTTGGATAGACCGCTGAAACACAGTCGTTGCATGTCGTTTTGGGGAAAGGTCAACTAAGGTCACCAAAACCATGGGGCTATTTTCGCTGGGAAGCGGATTCATACCCACATCAATAGGAAGTAAACGCCCGCTTTTACACTTTACGAGAAAGGTTTCCTCTTCGCCTATAGAGCGTTTATGTGGGTTTTGAAAAAAGCTTTTGATGTATGCCGCATGACTTTTTTGATAATCAGAGGGCAGTAGCACCCCCACATCTTCATCAACCAGTTCATCACTCTCATAGCCCAGTATTTCGTTGAGTAAATCATTAGCCAAGATGATTCGCGCATCAGAGCTGACCAGCATAGCACCCAACGGCAAGAAATCGACCAGATGCTTCAACGATGCGGTCTTATTCAAAGATTCAGGGTGAAAAGCAAAAGATGAATTAGCGGCGTCCTGTTGACTCATCGCATCTTCCGAATAAAGTAGAACATCTTTATAGGTATAGACTACAAACAAGGCGTCAGCAAATTCACCCTCATAAACCGATTAAGTTTTTGTGTACTCTGCGATCATTAATTCACAAATTTGATTTTAGTCGTACTGAGTAGCGCAGTACTGCTAGAGTCAGAAAAATTCTCAGATGTTGTTTCAATAAAAAACACTTCGAGCTTTTCTTGGTCGGCAATTTTTTTACCTTCGATAGGACCAAGACACAACATAGCCGTTGCCCAAGCATCTCCTAACATTCCGTCTCTGTGTAACACGGAGGCGGAAACAAGCTTATGTTTGACGGGCTCACCGCTGCTCGGATTGATAATATGAGAATATTCCACACCATTCTCATCGAAATAGCGATTGTAGGTTCCAGATGTGTCCAGTGTGACGCCTTTTTCGTCGATGACGTTCATGATCTTATAAATCTTTGGTGCCGCTGCGGTGGCGTGGGTGGGTTGCTGGATGGCAATGCGCCATTGATCACCGTTGGGTTTTTGGCCCTTGACTTTTAAGTCGCCACCAAACTGAATCATGTAGTTTTTTACGCCATTTGCTTCCAGGACCTTACTCAATTTACCAATCGTATAGCCTTCCCCCATAGAAGAAAAATCCAACGCCAAGGTGGGGTGAGTTTTACGCACGCGGGAAAGATTTGTATCGACCTCTATTTTATCTATGCCTAATTTTGCTTTAGTTTCGGCAATTTCAGCAGAAGTAGGAACATAAAAAGACGCATTTTTAAATCCCCACAAATCAAACAAGGGGCCAACGGTAGGATCGTAACAACCTTGAGATTTACGATGAATGTCTTTCGCGGTCGTTATCAAATTTATAAAGTCTGGTGATGCCGTCTGCCACGCAAGTGAGGGACTGGCGTTAAATTCAGAAATATAGGAATCAGGGCGGTAAGTGGACAACTCTTTGTCTATCAGCGAAAGAATTGAATCAAACTCAGTTTGAACTTCACTGACAGGTGTTTTATCTTGTGACCAAAACAACACTTGGTAAGAGGTGCCCTGAGCATAGCCCTCAATATTTTCTATTTTAGGGGGTTCACTGCACCCGACGAGGAGTGTCAAGGTAACCCCGCACACAGCCAATAAGACACGGCGCTTAATTCGTAATTGAATTGAGTTGGACATAAGAATAAGCCTTACAAAAAGAATCTTAAGAGTTTACCAGTCTCAGCAGGACAGCTCTAATAAAACCATTCTGAAACGCTTATTGAGTGCCAAGATGCCCCACTTTAACCAAAATAACCGTCTCTTCAACGACAAAAGGGTGATGTTCACTCATGTGAGGGCTTCGCAACCAAGTCCCCGTTGGGTATTCGCCATGTTCGTCACAAAACGTGCCGCTTAGTACCAAAATTTCTTCTCCTCCAAAATGCCGATGGGGAGAAAAACGCTCGTTTGCTGGCCATTTAACCAAGGCGGTGTGCTCTACATCGTATTGATGCAGAGGCATGACTTGTAAACCGCCTTGACCAGGCCGCCAAGCGGTTTTGTTGGTGTTCACTCGGACCGTCTCTTGGTCATCGGGTAAAAACTGATTCAGCTTAACAAACAGGGTACAACCTTGTTTACTAAATGGTTGATGCTGGCTGCCTGGTGGATTTCGAATGTAAGTACCCGCTGGATAATCGCCATTCTCATCACTAAAAACACCCTCAAGCACAAAAATCTCCTCCCCTAAAGGATGACGGTGCGGACTAAAATGCGCTCCCGCATCATAACGAACAATGCTAGTGGCATGGCCGCTTTCCGCTTCCTCGCGAGAAAGGATCTTGCGAGAAACGCCCGCCAAAGGACTCGCCAACCAAGCTTCTTCTGCAGAGCGAATAACGACTTTTTTACGAAAGTCTAAGTTTACGTGGTGCATATACATTCCCGTCAGATTGGACCTAAAGGCCAAGTATCCTGTTTAACCAGCAAGGCATTTAATGAACATGGCAAATTCTTAATTATGCCTGCTCTTAACATCATACGTAACAAGCGGATAACGAGTTTAGTAATTCTAGAATAACGATTATTTTCAGTTTACAGTAAACACACAATTACCTTTTGGTCATTTAATTGTCGATTTTTCCTTGACAACTATTTTATTAGCACTATTATGACATCGATGTCATTTAAAGGTTAATGTTTAATGTCTACCATTTACGATGTAGCAAAAATCGCCAAGGTGTCTCCTAAGACCGTTTCCAGGGTTCTGAATAATGACGCGCCAGTGGGTGAAGCAACACGTTTAAAGGTTAAAGCCGCTATTGACCAATTAGGCTATGTGCCCAGCACAGCGGCCAGAGCAATGCGCTCTAACAAGTCGGGTTTAATCGGTGTTATAACGGGAGCTATATCCCATAATCCGACGGCTGGCCCAACAGGGTTACCTGATCTTTTCATTGTGCAAGGTATACAATCGGAAATTCAATCATCTGGCAAAACTTTACTGATTGCTGATACGGGCAATGACAGTAGTCGAATTGAACCTTTAATTCGAACTTTCCAAGAGCACCGTGTTGAAGGCATTATTTATGTCGCAGACTTTCATCAACAAATTAATTTGCCTAAACATACTAAAAATATAGGCATTGTTTTGGCAAACTGTTTTGATTCTAAAGAAACACCAGCAGTGGTGCCAGATGATGAATGGGGTCAGTATTATTTAGTTAAACGCATTTTGTTATCTGGGCATCGACGTGTTGCTTACTTAAGTCTAGATAAGCAAATGGTTGCGACTGAATTGCGTACTAATGGGTATTGCCAAGCGCTCAGTGAAGCAGGAATTGAAATCGATTCTGATTTGATCCTCTGCGCTGATACTTTGCATCAAGTCGACAACAAAGTCTTAGTTGAGCAGGCGGTGGATCGACTTTTAGCCTTACCTCAGCCTCCGACTGTCATATGCTGCGGTAATGATAAAATGGCTTTAAAACTGTACGGGATTTTACGCTCCCGTGGAATTCGTATACCGGAAGACATGTCAGTTGCGGGTTATGACAATTATTTATCAATTACAGAAAGTTTGTACCCATCGTTAACGACAGTGGATTTAGCTTACAGAGAAATGGGTGTCGAAGCTGCGCGATTATTGCTCAAGCAAATTCAAGATAAACAATTTCAATTACTAGCAACCCCTGTTCGTGTTGCCAGTCCTGTTGTATGGCGTCATTCCGTATTGCCTTGTGACAATATCAGCTGATTTGTGGGTTATAAATCAGCATTTAAAAAGCTCGATAAGAAAAGGAAAATTTTTTATCTATCAAATGACATCGATGTCATTCATTAAGTCCGATTTGGAGAAACTTAATATGAAAACAAAAATAATGAAAAACATACTAATGACTACAGGCGTATCGTTACTAACTATGGGAGCAATAAATGGATACGCGCAAACGAATTTATCTTTGTGGTATCACGGCGCAGGTAATCCGGTGGAAGCCAAAATTATTGATCAAATCGTTGCGGATTTTAACAGTAACCAATCAGACTGGAATGTGATTTTAGAAAGTTTCCCACAAGAGTCTTATAACGACTCTGTAATTGCCGCCGCACTGGCAGGTAATTTGCCAGATATTCTTGATGTGGATGGTCCCGTGATGCCCAATTGGGCGTGGGCTGGGTACCTACAACCGCTCAACATTGATCAAACAGCCATTGCCGATTTTTTACCTGGTACAAAAGGGTATTGGAATGGAAAGTTGTACTCCTTGGGATTGTGGGATGCCGCGGTTGCCATGATTACGCGAAAGTCCACCTTAACTGAAGCCAATATTCGTATTCCAACACTAGAACAGCCTTGGACCTTAACGGAATTCAATGCCGCACTTTTAACGTTAAAACAAACAGGCAAATTTGACTATCCGCTTGACCTTGGTTTGGCATGGAAAGGTGAATGGTTTCCTTATGCTTTTAGTCCTTTTTTACAAAGTTTTGGTGGGGATATTGTGGATCGTAGTACCTACCAAAGTGCAGAGGGGGTACTAAATGGCGATGCTGCCATCGCTTTTGGAGAATGGTGGCAGATGCTGTTTGAAGAGGGTTTTAGCCCTGGAAATTCTCAAGATGCGGCTGACCGTGAAACCGGATTAGTGGATGGTAAATATGCTATTCAATGGAACGGTAATTGGACTGCATTGAATATGCTTAAAGCGTTCGGTGATGACGTATTGTTTTTGCCTGCACCAGATTTGGGTAATGGTCCTAAAATTGGGGCAGCAAGTTGGCAATTAGGTGTTTCTGCGACCACGCCGCATTCTCAAGGTGCTGCGGACTTTATTAAATTTGCTACACAAGATAGCTACATGGCGGCGTTTTCTGATGCTATTGGTTTAATTCCACCAACTGAAACCTCTGCCGCAGTCAGTCAGCACTATCAGGAAGGTGAGCCTATGGCAACTTTCTATGAATTATCGGCGCAGCAGGCTGTACTTAGACCTGTCACTCCAGGTTACGTGGTTGCCGCTAAGGTGTTTGAAAAAGCGTTAGCCGATATAGCCGATGGCGCAGATGTTGCGGATACGTTGGACAATGCTGCCGACGAGATTAATAACGATATCCGTCGCAATTTGGGCTACGGGCATTAATTAATTCGTCTTCACTTGTTATAGGGAAATGGCTTTATAAGGTTGCGCAGCGCGGCAACCTTATAAAGCAAATAATCATCAACCGCCCGAAAAGGCAATTTAATTATGCAAAAATCACTTCCAACTCTCACGCAACATAACCAAAGTGGCTGGCTGTTTGCCCTGCCAGGCTTTGGTTTGATGATGTTGTTTATTGTGGTTCCCTTTGTGTTTGCCATTTTATTTTCGATGACAAATCAACGCTTAATTTCGCCTAATCCAACACAATTTGTTGGCTTAGAAAATTATCAACAATTGCTGAGTGTCAATTTATTAGTACTTGATCCTGACGTCACTGCGACGGGCGAGATAAAACGAGACAATCGTGGCGATATTCGTTATCCACGGATACGTTCTTACACCCGAAATAATCCTGATTATGCCCATTTACAAGGGATGAAAGAGTGGTTTTCTTGGCAGTGGCAGGACAAAAAAATCGCCATTTTGGCCAGCGATCCGGTTTTTATGAAGGCGATAGTGAATACTTTGCTTTTTGTTCTGATTGTTGCGCCGTTGCAGGGAGCTTTAGCTTTAGGGTTAGCCTTACTAATCAATCAACGATTGAGGGGTATTAATTTATATCGTGCTATTTACTTTATGCCTGTTGTGGTCTCGATCGTTGTAGTGTCTATCCTCTGGCGTTTTATCTATGACGGTCAGAATGGTTTGCTAAATAATTTATTTCATACATTGTCATTTGGTCATTTTACAGCTGTGGATTGGTTGGGCAACCCAAATACGGCGCTGGGTTCCATCATGGTCATGTCTATTTGGCAGGCGGTTGGCTTTCATATGGTGATTTGGCTCTCTGGTTTACAAACTATCTCGCCCACTTTGTATGAGGCCGCGAAAATTGAGGGTGCCTCAAGTTGGCAAACTTTTCGTTATGTGACTTGGCCGGGACTCAAAAATACAGCCATTTTGGTGCTGATCGTCATTACCATGCAGGCGTTCGCATTATTTGCTCAAGTTGATGTTATGACGAATGGCGGTCCATTGGACAGCACTCAAACTATTGTTTTTCAAGCGGTCGAGCGAGGGTATGGCAAGCAGGATATATCTGGCGGATCGGCCATTTCTGTGGTGCTTTTTATCATGGTATTAGGCATCTCTCTGTTGCAGCGTTATTTAACTCGGGAGAAAAATTAAATGGCTAATATTACGCAAGATAACCATCGACTCAGACTCATTGTGCGCTACACAGTATTGTCTTTAATTGCGCTTATTTTTATATTCCCACTGATTTTTATGCTGGTCTCTTCGTTTAAACCAGACTATCAACTATTGGCTGACACAGCGTCATTGAGAGCATTTTTGCCCGTTGGAGATATTAGTTTAACCAATTATGAAAAGGCTTTTGAAAGAGCACCCATTTTTTTGTTCATGTTTAACTCTTTGCTAGTCACTGCTGTGACTGTGCTGCTGAGTTTGTTTTTTTGTTCAATGGCGGGTTTTTCATTTGTCTTCTTAAACTGGCGCGGCAAGCAGCTGGCTTTTTCAATTATTTTAGCCACATTAATTGTGCCTTTTGAGACGATTGCGATCCCAATGTTGCTGATGGTCTCCAAATTACCTTGGATTGGACTAGAGGGCCTAACTTGGGGTTGGCTAAATACCTATAGGGTTCAAATTGTGCCTTTTATCGCGGATGGGTTGACCATTTTTCTGTTTACTCAATATTTTAAAGACTTACCTCGTGAGCTAATAGAAGCCGCTCGTGTTGAGGGGAGCAGCTGGTGGCAGGTGTATTGGCGTATTGTGATGCCGCTGTCTGGACCTGTGATTGCCACTGCGGCGATATTGAAATTTCTAGTGATGTACAACCAGTATCTATGGCCGATTATGGTCACACAGCAAGAGCAGTATCGTCCGGTACTAGTCGGTTTACAGTATTTCTTTCAACTTAATACAGCGTGGGGCGAAGTGATGGCGTATTTAACACTGATCACCTTGCCTGTTTTGGCCTTTTATTTGGTACTACAACGCGCTTTTATCGCCTCAATAGCCTCTACCGGTGTGAAGGGTTAATTTTTTTTAGGAGTTATATAATGACAATCGCATTAAAAGATCAGTGGATTTGGGACAGTTGGTATTTTCGTGAAGGCGATACATGGCATGGTTATTTTTTGAAAGCCGATAAGGCGTTGCTCGATCCTGAACTACGTCATTTAAACGTTAGCCAAGGTCATGCCACTTCAACCGATTTAATTCATTGGCAGCATCAAGGTACTAGCTTTGCTCCTGCGGCGTCCCCTGCGTGGGACGATTCAACCACATGGACGGGCAATGTTGTGTGTGATGAATCCGGCTTGTATCACCTGTTTTATACAGGAACTAGCTTAGCTGAAGGTAGTCTATACCAACGAGTGGGGCATGCTACAAGCACGGATTTACACCACTGGCAACGTGTAGGCGATGGTTTGTGTTTGGATTTGGTAGGTGAAAATGCGCTTCATTACGAACATGAGCACCTAAAGGGATTTTGGCATGATAGAGCAATGCGTGATCCTTGGGTCATGAAAGATCCAAAGGGAGATGGTTGGTTGATGTTTTTTACTGCCAGAGCTCCAGGAGTAGAGGAAGCTAATGCTGGTGGCGCGATTGGCTTTGCCACCTCGGATAACTTATACGACTGGGTGTTGCAGCCTCCAGTGTTTGTTGGCAGCTTTGGTCAATTAGAAGTGCCACAAGTCTTTGCCATTGATGATCGTTGGTACTGTTTGTTTTGCACGTCCAGCCAGCATTGGAGTGAGGCCTATACAGCCAGCCAATCCGGTAAACTGGTTACAGGCAACCATTACCTGATCGCAGATCATCCGCGAGGACCTTGGCAAGTTGCTCCTGGGGCTTTTTTTGATGGTGAGAACCCTTGTCACCGTTATGCCGCGAGAATCCTTGAAACCGAAAAAGGTCATTGCATCATAGGTTTTCATGACCAAGACAAACAAGGTTTTGTTGGTGAAATTCTGGATCCAGTAGCAATAGAGGTAGATGCAGCGGGTCTATTAAAGGTCTCAGAAAACAAAAAGGACAACGACTAATGGCGGACGTCACATTACATAAGCTGGTAAAGCGCTACGATAAAACTGATATTATTAAAGGCGTGGACATCGACATCAAAGATGGTGAGTTCACGGTATTTGTTGGTCCATCTGGCTGTGGTAAGTCTACCTTGCTACGCATGATAGCGGGGCTTGAAGACATAACAGATGGCACATTGTCGATAGATGGTAAGGTGGTCAATCACCTGCAGCCCAAAGACCGAAGTATTGCCATGGTTTTTCAATCTTATGCTATTTTTCCGCATATGACAGTGCGTGAAAATATGGCTTTTGGTCTGACAATTGCGGGTGTGACAAAAGAAGAAAAAGATAGACGTGTTAACGAAGCCGCTAGAGTCTTACAAATGGAGCATTTACTAGAGCGTCGACCTAGTCAGCTTTCGGGAGGACAGCGTCAGCGTGTTGCCATCGGGCGTGCTATCGTGCGTAATCCTAAAGTGTTTTTATTTGACGAGCCATTGTCCAACTTGGATGCATCATTACGAATGGACATGCGAATGGAAATTGCAAAACTCCATAAAAAGTTGGGTGCAACCATGATTTACGTGACCCATGATCAAGTGGAAGCTATGACACTGGCAGACAAAATTGTTGTTTTAAAAGAAGGTGAGGTACAACAAATTGGTAGTCCGATGGAATTATTTCATTACCCTGCAAACCGCTTTGTAGCTGGCTTTTTGGGGTCACCATCGATGAACTTTATTGATGCAGAAGTGCTGGCAATAGATGCTCAAACTATCACTCTTGGTTCATCTGTCTTGAATTCGGTTGTGCTGCCAAGACCAGAGCAAGATGTATTGGTTGGCCAAACTGTTGAGTTAGGAATTCGTCCACAATACCTGCAACCACAACATGGTGATAATAAGGGCTGTCTTCATGGCCAAATTTCCTTAACAGAACGCCTAGGCACCGAAACGGTTTTAGACATTAGTCTGTCGGATGGCAAAAAAGTGATTGCCTCCATTGGTCAGGATCAGGTATTCGAAATAGGTGAAAGTACTAGTCTGCATTTTGATCCAGAACGAGCGCATGTCTTTGTGAAGAGTGCAGACGCTTAAGTCTTCTCTAAAGAGTCAGAAAATATATCACTTTAGGGCACTAGGTGAAGCGCTTTAGTTGCCCAAATGCTCCGGTTATTGTTAATAATCGGAGCTAAATAAAAAGCCTATTTTACTGCCACTCTATCGAGCTGTCTGATGGTAGAAATAGTTTAGTAATCTGACTGGGTATTACGTCTTTAAGATCACTGATTTCTCTCGCTAAATTGATTTGTCGTGATGCTTCAGCGATTTCAATTAACGAATGATTGATATGTGAGTGGTTTGTATGAGTAGTGCTCCACGCTAAAACGTTTGCTAAATGCCATATCTGCGTGGCACCAGAATGCACAGGCGTAGGGAAGGTCATAATGTGCTCAATTACCATCTTTTGTACTGCTTGGCGACTCACTTTTAGAATCGCCGCAATATCAGAGACTCCAACTAGGTCTGGACTAGATTCAGTCAATGTTGCATTTGGTATAGCGGTTAAAACGTTTTCCAATGCTGATGTCATCGCATCGCGCGCGCTATCAGAGTGACGAGTAAAATTTAACGCTATTCGTCCTGAAACACCTACACCAATAATGGCATCGTCACAGCCGGATTCCATTAGTGCATCAAGATAAAATTGTGGGTCGGTATCTTTAGTGGGTAAGGCAAAGGTTAAGGTGAAATCGTATTCTGTCATGGTCTAACTATCTTAATCATTGCTTTGAAAAATGCAATTATTGACTACTTCCTGATGATTTATCCGTCCAGCCTTTGCTCTATGCAAAGTGAATCGCTTCTTAAATTTCTTTTTTGGCGTATCGTTTTTTTGCTTTATTTCCATCATTACCGCCCTATCTACAGCCGTAATGTACGCTGTCGCAATTTGTCATGCGCTCGACGCTTCCAAGCATAAGATAGTGGTTTTTTAACCCTATTATCACGGTTAGTTTATGGCATTTGCAGCGCTTGTTCGTTACACACTGTCACTCTTAATCACACCACAATAATCGACAGGGTCGGTTATCTATGTAAGGGAGCTGATCTCATGCAGCATTATTCCGGCTTTGGGTTGTTAAAGCACAGTTTTAGCCATCACGAGAATTGGCAGCGGGTGTGGCGCAATCCAACCCCGAAAAAGAAATACGATGTGATCATTGTCGGCGGTGGCGGTCATGGTTTAGCAACGGCGTATTATTTGGCAAAAGAGTTTGGCGTCACCAATGTCGCGGTGATTGAAAAAGGCTTTTTAGGTGGGGGTAACACAGCGCGCAATACCACGATTGTACGTTCTAATTATTTGTGGGATGAAGCGGCGCATTTGTATGAGCACGCCATGAAATTGTGGGAAGGTCTGTCGCAGGATTTGAACTACAACGTAATGTTTTCTCAACGTGGCTGTTTGAACCTTGGTCACACCTTGCAAGACATGCGCGACATACAGCGCCGCGTAAACGCCAACCGTTTAAATGGCATTGATGGCGAGGTATTAGACGCTCAGCAAGTGAAAGAAATTGTCCCAGTATTGGATTGTTCCGACCGTGCACGCTACCCAGTGATGGGCGCGTCTTGGCAGCCTCGCGCGGGTGTTGCTCGTCACGATGCCGTGGCGTGGGGCTTTGCACGTGGTGCCGATACTCGTGGTGTGGATCTGATTCAACAAACCGAAGTGGAAGACTTAATCATCGAAGATGGCACTGTCGTCGGCGTACGTACTGCACGTTATGGCGATATACGAGCAGATCGAGTGGGTTGTGTGGTGGCAGGTAACTCTAGCGTCTTAGCTAAGATGGGAGGCTTTGAGCTGCCATTAGAGTCTCATCCGTTACAAGCCTTGGTGTCTGAACCGATCAAGCCGATTCTGGATACGGTTGTTATGTCTAACCAAGTACATGGTTACGCATCGCAATCTGACAAAGGCGATTTGGTTATTGGTGCGGGTATTGATGGCTACAACGGCTATGGCCAGCGTGGTTCTTATTCCACTATCGAGCATACGATTCAGGCAATTGTCGAAATGTTCCCAGTGTTTAGCCGTGTGCGCATGAACCGTCAGTGGGGCGGTATCGTTGATACCTGTCCAGATGCGTGTCCGATTATCAGTGAAACGCCAGTGAAAAACTTGTACTTCAACTGTGGTTGGGGAACAGGCGGTTTTAAAGCGACACCAGGCTCAGGCCATGTATTTGCCGCGTCTTTGGCGAAGGGCGAAATGCATCCATTGGCGAAACCTTTTTCTATGTTTCGTTTCCATAACGGCGCGCTGGTGGATGAACACGGCGCAGCTGGCGTAGCACATTAAGCGGGCTAAGACCGAATAAGGAGAGAAGTACCATGTTTCATATTTATTGCCCGCATTGTTGTGAATACCGCGAGGAAGAAGAGTTTCATGCGTCTGGTCAGGCGCATATTCCGCGCCCATTAGACCCAGATGCTTGCACCGATAAAGAGTGGGGCGAATTCATGTATTTTCGTGCCAATCCACGCGGAATACATCATGAGCTTTGGGTTCATGGAGCGGGTTGTCGTAAGTATTTCAACATCACTCGTAATACTCACACTTACGAAATTCTAGAAGTCTACAAGGTTGGCGAAAAGCCATCTGTTGTGGCCAACGAAGCGAAATAGAGGAGCGATACAATGACACAAGAGTTGAGTAAGCAGTCTAATCGTCTCCAAGATGGTGGACGAATCGATCGCTCCAAACCGCTGACTTTTACCTATAACGGCAAACAATATAAAGGCTTCGAAGGCGATACCTTAGCGTCAGCTTTATTGGCGAACGGTGTTGATATTGTTGGTCGCAGTTTTAAATACAGTCGTCCGCGCGGTATTGTCGCAGCGGGTGCGGAAGAGCCAAACGCCATCATGCAAATTGGCTCGACTGAAGCAACACAAATTCCTAACGTGCGTGCGACTCAGCAGTCTCTTTACAATGGTTTGGTTGCCAGCACGACAAACGGCTGGCCGAATGTTGATAATGACTTGATGAGCTGGGTAGGCAAAGTCGGTGGGAAAATGATGCCGCCGGGCTTTTATTACAAAACCTTCATGTACCCAAAATCCATGTGGGAAACCTACGAATCTTATATTCGTAAAGCCGCCGGTCTTGGTCGTGCACCAAAGGAAAATGATCCAGACATTTACGACAAGATGAACCAACATTGCGATGTGCTGATTGTTGGCGCAGGCCCAGCGGGTCTAATGGCGGCTCTAACCGCAGCTCGCGCTGGCGCACGAGTCATTATTGCCGACGAGCAAAACGAATTTGGCGGAAGTTTGCTAAGCACTACAGAAGCCCTGAATGGAAAGCCTGCCGCCGAATGGGTCGCTGAAGTCGTGGAAGAATTATCAGGCTTTGACGATGTTTTGATGCTGCCGAATTCTCAGGTCAACGGCTACCACGATCATAACTTCTTAACCATTCAACAGCATTGTACCGATCAATTTGCGGATCGCGCGCCTAATGGTCAAATCGCGCAACGCTTGCACCGTGTGCGTGCCAAATGGGTGATCTTGGCAACAGGTGCTCATGAGCGTCCTTTGGTTTATGGCAATAACGATTTGCCGGGTTGCATGGTTGCCAATGCGGTGTCGACCTATATCAACCGTTATGGTGTCGCGCCGGGCAAAGATTTAGTCTTGATGACATCGAATGACAATGCCTATCGCACCGCGCTGGATTGGCACGATGCGGGACGCAACGTGGTGGCGATTGTTGATTCTCGTAAGAATCCACAAGGTACTTTTGTGGAAGCAGCCCGCGAACGCGGTATTAGCATTCTAGTTAGCTCTGGTGTGATTGAAGCCCATGGCAGCAAACGTGTCACCGATGTTTCCATTGCGCCATTAAATGAAGTTGGCGATGCGATTGTTGGTTCCGTTGTGAAAATGGCGGCGGATACCGTTGCCACATCTGGTGGCTGGAGTCCGGTTATTCACTTGTCTTGTCATACGGGCGCTCGTCCTGTTTGGAACGATGACATTGTTGGTTTTACACCGGGCGTAACGGTTCAGAAACAACTCACCGCTGGCGCGATTAATGGTGCGTTCAGTACAGTACAAGTGTTAGACGAAGGCTTGAGTGCGGCTTGTGATGCCTTGGCTCATTTAGGCTTATCTAAGCCTGATGTTGTCTTGCCAGAAGCGGATGTGATCGAAGAAGGCAAAGCCATGGCTTTGTTCCATATTCCACACACTAAACCAACATCAAAAGCGCCTAAGCAGTTTGTCGATTATCAAAACGATGTAACCGCAGCAGGCATAGAGCTGGCATGTCGTGAAGGCTTCGAATCCATTGAGCACGTTAAGCGTTATACCGCGATGGGCTTTGGTACCGACCAAGGCAAGTTAGGTAACATTAATGGCATGGCGATTGCGGCGAAAATGCTCAAGCAAACCATTCCAGAAACCGGCACGACAATTTTCCGTCCGAACTACACACCGGTGACATTTGGCGCGATTGCTGGACGTGATTGTGGTGAATTGTTCGATCCAAAACGCTACACAGCGATGCATGCTTGGCATGTGGAACGTGGTGCGAAATTTGAAGATGTCGGTCAATGGAAACGCGCTTGGTATTACCCGCAAGGCAATGAAACCATGCAAGAAGCATTGGACCGCGAATGTCTAGCGACGCGTAACTCAGTGGGAATTTTAGATGCGTCTACATTGGGTAAGATCGATATCCAAGGCAAAGACGCCCGTGAATTCTTAGGTCGTGTTTACTCCAATGCATGGGCGAAACTAGCAGTAGGCAAGTGTCGTTATGGTTTGATGTGTGGTGAAGACGGCATGGTATTTGATGACGGTGTAACGTCTTGCTTAGCGGAGAATCATTTCTTAATGACGACCACGTCTGGTGGTGCTGCGCGCGTTCTGTCTTGGTTAGAAATTTATCACCAAACTGAATGGCCTGAATTGGAAGTGTATTTCAATAGTGTGACGGATCATTGGTCAACCATGACAATTTCTGGCCCAAATAGCCGTAAATTGTTAGAAAAACTCACTGATTACGATGTTTCAAAAGACAATATGGCCTTTATGGATTGGAAGCCTATGACGGTGGCTGGCGTACCAGCCCGCGTGTTCCGTATTTCCTTTACTGGTGAGCTATCTTTTGAGATCAACGTACAAGCTAACTATGGTTTGCATGTATGGAAAGAGTTGTTTGAAAAAGGTGCTGAATTTGACTTAACGCCATACGGCACGGAAACCATGCACATATTGCGGGCTGAGAAAGGCTTCATTATTGCGGGTCAAGATACTGATGGTTCTGTGCATCCGTTTGACTTGGGTATGTCTTGGGCTGTTTCTATGCAAAAACCATTTAGCTTTATCGGTAAGCGTGGCATGCAACGTGAAGATTGCGTTCGCGAGAATCGTAAACAGCTTGTTGGTTTGAAAACGCTAGATCCTAAAGCGGTATTGCCAGAAGGCGCGCAGGGAGTACTTGATCCGAAAGCACCCATTCCAATGCCAATGGTGGGTCATGTGACGTCTAGTTACTGGAGCGCGAACTTAAATCGTTCTGTAGCAATGGGGTTTGTTAAAGGTGGCTTAGATAAAATGGGTGAGAAAGTTTATTACCCATTGGCTGATGGCCGTGTGATTGAAGCTGAAATTTGCAGCCCAGTATTCTTAGATCCAAAAGGGGAGCGTCAAAATGTCTGATGTCACAGTAGAAGCAATGGAAGGGAAGGTGGTAACCAATCAACTTCCAACTGGCGCTATTGTCGGTGAAAGCCCTCTGCATCACTCTGATCTTGCTAGTATTGCTGAGAAAGGGCCGCAGCAAGGTGGTGTACATTTTCATGAGCGCAAATTGAAAGGTCTGTTAACACTACGTTGCACCCCTTCGGTAGAGCAATTATCACTTATTGAGTCTTTACTTGGTGTAGCTTTGCCAATGCAGCCATTAACATCCGTAACGGCGGATGCGATTTCAGTGCGCTGGATGTCTCCTGATGAGTGGCTGATTATTGTTGATGGTGAACAAGCCTTTGAATTGGAAACCCGCTTCCAAGAAAAGTTCTCCGGCCATTATGCATTAGTCAATATCAGTGGCGGGACAACGATTTTTGAGGTGTCTGGGAGTCATGTGGTTGATATGCTGAAAAAGTCTACGCCGGTGGATTTGCACGCAAGCGAGTTCCCAGTCGGTAAAGTCGTGTCTACGGTATTTGCTAAAAGTGGTGCGACCATTTGTCGTCTAGCAGATGAAAAATTTGAATTGGTGGTACGTCGTAGCTTCGCAGATTATCTCTGGTTATGGATTCAAGACGCCAGTCGAGAATACGGTTTGGTCGTAAAGGCCTAATTACTTCTCACGTACTCACGTGTGTTATTTCACAGTTTTGATTGGCCACTTTTTGGGTGGTCGGCCTTTTTCGTGACGTAAAAAGCTTAAGACAATAAGAGACTATTTTATGAAATCAAAAACCGCGCCTTGGATTTTTACCGCTAGCTGCCCAAGCATCATCGGAACGGTCGACGTAGTGACTCGATACATGGCGCAAGCCGGCAACTATGTTGATGAAATTCACTCTTTTGATGACCGAGAGTCTGGTCGTTTTTTTATCCGCATAGAATTCTTACCACAAGATACCGATTTCAATGCCGACGTTTTTAAAACAGAATTTGCCGAACGTGCTGCAGAGTTTGATATGGATTGGTCCTTAACTGCACCAAATCACAAGCCAAAAGTGGCGATCATGGTGTCGAAATACGATCATTGTTTGAATGACTTGCTGTATCGCTTTCGGACGGGGCAATTGAACATCGATGTCACGGTCATTATCTCCAATCACCCTGATTTAGAAGACCTAGCGAAATGGCACGGCATTCCTTATTACCATTTGCCTATCACTGCCGATACCAAGCTAGAACAAGAAGCTCAGGTGCGAGAACTGATTGAGCAATACGATACCGAATTAGTCGTACTAGCACGTTACATGCAAGTGCTTTCTCCAAGCATGTGTGAATATCTTGATGGTCGCGCAATCAATATCCATCACTCTTTACTGCCAGGATTTAAAGGCGCTCGACCTTATCACCAAGCATGGGAGAAAGGTGTAAAAATGGTCGGCGCGACAGCCCATTATGTTAACAACGATCTAGACGAAGGCCCGATTATTTCCCAAGGTATCCAAGTGGTGAACCATGCTCATTACGCAGAAGATCTAATCGCCAAGGGCCAAGACATCGAACGTGTCACCTTGTTCAACGCCGTAAAATGCCACGTGGAAAAACGTGTGTTTTTAAATGGCAAACGTACAGTAGTATTTGGGGGATAATAAAGACACTTAACAGTGGATGTCTCAAAGTGGGATGTTGTTCGGGGGAGCAACGTCCCATTTTCTTATGTTTTTCTAAACTCCTGTCTATCTTTGTGGTCTGTTCACAACATTTATGCGTATAAAACAGAATTCTACGCCATTTATATTTAGAGACCGTAATGTTTGCTCTTCAAAAAATAGCCATAGCGCTAAGTTCATTAGTACTGGTTGCTTGCACCAAGGTGGGTCTCAGTCTCGCTAATTTACCTAATACCTTCAGTGATACCGAAACGACAAATGATATTGCTTATGGTGCTGAGCCTTGGCAAAAGCTAGATGTTTATGTTCCGCCTCATTCTCCTGGTCAATCACTTCCTATTGTTGTTTTCTTTTATGGCGGTAGCTGGAAAGATGGCTCTAAAGACATGTATCCCTTTGTCGGTGAAGCTTTCGCTAAAAAAGGTTATATCACTGTGATTGCCGATTACAGCAAATACCCACAGGTAAAATTTCCGACCTTTGTTGAAGATGGCGCCAAGGCAGTTGCTTGGACGTATCGCCATATTGCCGAATACCAAGGCGACCCTGAGCGCTTGTTTATAGCAGGACATTCTGCTGGTGCCCATATTGGTGCAATGGTCACGGCGGACAAACATTACTTGCAAGCCGAAGGCTTAACGCCATCCATTATAAACGCCTTTGCTGGCTTGTCTGGCCCGTATGATTTTGTGCCTAATGAAGAAGATTATATGGATATGTTTGGCCCCCCGGAAAACTACCCAAATATGCAGGTAACGACCTTTATTGATGGTAAAGAGCCGCCAATGCTATTGCTCTGGGGCGCTGACGATACCATTGTTGGTAAAAGTAACATGGACAAGCTGATTGCAAAAATTAATGTTGAGCAAGGTGCTGTTGAGAGCAAAGTTTACGAAGGGGTTGGTCATGCCGATATGGTGTCTAGCCTTGTTTGGTTTTTGAAAAGCAAAGCCCCTATATTGGGTGATGTTAACGAATTTTTTCAGCACAATGGGGCAAATAAGATCAAGGTACAAGACTAAAGTCTACTGGCAATTTGCTTGCTAAAGGAAGTGCTTACGTATTTTAATAGTTATTCTCCGTTTACACAAAAACACACAAAATTACGATAATCAAGATTGTTTTTTTGGAAAAATATTATTTGGATGTAAATAACTCATAGCATGTATCCAGTTTAGAAGGGCTTAATGTGAATTTAGTTCGACTTATTTATGCAAGCACCATTAGCGATCAATTTGTGGTTGATGATATTGGCCGTATTCTCAAAGCGGCTCGAGTCAATAACAAAGCCATCAATGTGACCGGTTTGCTGTCTTTTAATCGAGAGTTCTTTCTTCAATGTTTAGAGGGAACGCGTCAAGATGTGAATAACATTTATCATAAAATTGCGACGGATCCTCGTCACAAAAAACCTGAAATAATTGATTACCAGGAGATCTCCCACAGGGAGTTTGATAGTTGGAATATGGGCTATTTACAAAATACTGAGAGCCTTGCTGAATTGATCTATCAGCACACAAAGAGTATCAGCTTTGACCCATATAAGATGAACGGTGAGAGTGCTAAGTCGCTATTGCTGGATATAAGAGATGAGATCAAACAGGCCGAATCGCAATGATGCTCTAACAAGGGCATCCTTCAATGTGGATTCTGGCATAAGCAATTCTTATGGTGATGATTCCCAAATGTGTGGTTGTGGTATTTTTTACTGTTTGTTCAGTTTAGTATACCCGCCTCTTTCTATTGATACGTTGCGAAGTACCTTAATATGACGGAAACCAGTTTCAGCTTAGATTTGGCCGCTGAATTAAAGGCCATCGTAGGAAATCAATACACCTTAACCGATGAAGACAAGACGAAACCTTATAGTCAGGGCATTCGTCTTGGTGGTGGTAAGGCCTATGCGGTTGTGCGTCCAGGTAGTTTGATTGAAATCTGGAAATGTCTGCAAGCCTGCGTAAAAGCCGACGTTATTGTTATTATGCAAGCGGCTAACACCGGTTTGACTGGTGGCTCAACACCAAATGGTGAAGGTTATGATCGTCCTATTGTGATTATAAGTACCATGCGAATCGACGATATTCAGTTGCTTGACCAAGGCAAACAAATCGTCGGTTTTGCGGGAAGTACCTTGTTTGGCCTAGAAGACACGCTGAAACCCTACGGGCGTGAACCGCATTCTGTTATTGGTTCTTCTTGTATTGGTGCGTCTATCGTTGGCGGTGTGTGTAATAACTCTGGCGGCGCGTTAGTTCAACGTGGCCCGGCTTATACAGAAATGTCGTTGTTTGCTCAAGTTACCCAAGATGGCGAACTGCAATTGGTAAACAACTTAGGCATTGAGTTGGGTAACGACCCAGAAGAAATTCTGACCAACTTGCAAAACAAAACCTACCAAGAAAAAGACATTCAATTTCCAGACAAACGTGGTTCTGACAACGAATACCATGAGAGAATTCGAGATGTTGACGCGGACACGCCGTCGCGTTTCAACAACGATCCAAGACGTTTATACGAAGCATCCGGTTGTGCGGGTAAACTTGCCGTATTTGCTGTGCGAATTGATACCTTTCCTATCCCAGAAAAACATCAAGTTTTTTACATTGGCACCAATGATCCAGCCGTCATGGAACAGATGCGCCGTGATATGTTGTCGACCTTTACCAATTTGCCTGTGTCTGGTGAATATATGCATAACAGCAGCTACGATATTAGTAAAAAATACGGAAAGGATAGCTATTTGGTGATCGACAAGCTGGGCACAAAATACATTCCTAAAATGTTTGCTCTTAAGAGAACCGTAGACAGATGGGCGGGTAAATTGACCTTTATGCCAAACAAGTTCTCCGACATCATGATGCAGTACATGAGTCAGCTTTTTCCGAATCATCTACCAAAACGCATGGAAGATTTTCGCGAAAAATATGAACACCATTGGATAGTAGAAACCAGCAATGATGGAGTCGCAGAAGCCCAAGGCTATTTAGAGAACTTCTTTAAAAATAATGAAGGCAGCTATTTTGCTTGTACCAAACGTGAAGCTGATCAGGCCATCTTGCATCGCTTTGTGACCGGTGGTGCATTAACACGTTATCACTTAATGAATGGCAAAGATCTCGGTTCCATCATGACTATCGATGTGGCATTTCCGCGTAATGAACGCGATTGGTTTGAAGAACTGCCACAAGACATCGAAGAAAAAGTCGCCGTAAAAATGTATTACGGGCATTTCTTTTGTCATGTTATGCACCAAAACTACATCATGAAAAAAGGTGTTGATGGTAAAGCCGTGAAGAATCAGATTCTATCCAGCTATGATGCCCGTGGCGCAGAATACCCCGCTGAGCACAATGTAGGCCATGAGTATGCAGCTAAACCCGCGTTGCGCGAGTTTTACCAAAAGACGGATCCAACCAATAGCTTTAATTCAGGGATTGGCGGCACCAGTAAACTGAAAAACTGGCAAGCACTAAGCGACGAACACAAAGGGTGTGGCTGCAAGTAATTTTGTTTACATAAAGGAAGATCATGTTACGTTTTTTTGAAAAATGGGTATCAGCTTATCCTGAAATAGAAGCTGCACAAGCACCGAATACCTTGGTGGCTTTTTGTCGTTATTTTTCGAGAGGGTTAGAAATCCCCTTGATTTTGATGTCGGTGTTGACCGCTACATTGGCTATCTTAGAAGTCGTTTTGTTTAGCTTTATGGGACAGCTCGTCGACTGGTTAGTGAATAGAGAGCCCAAGGCATTTTTTGCGGAAGAAAGTACCCATTTGATTTTAATGTCGTTGATGATATTGGTGTTTATGCCACTGGTTACTTACCTGCATTCCGTTATTGTCCATCAGACTTTATTGGGTAATTACCCGATGCGGATTCGTTGGTTGTCGCACCATTATATTTTACGACAAAGTATGGCGTTTTTTCAGGATGAGTTTGCTGGAAGAATCTCAACGAAAGTGATGCAAACTTCGTTAGCTGTGCGTGAAACTGTGATGAAACTTTTAGATGTTCTGGTATATATCGGCGTCTACTTTATTTCGATGGTTGTTTTAATTGCGAATGCAGACTATCGACTGATGATCCCTATGCTGGTCTGGTTGGTATTTTATGTTTTGTTACAGTTGTATTTTATTCCAAAACTAAAGCATATTTCGGCGGAGCAGGCGGATGCACGCTCCACTATGACAGGGCGGGTGGTTGACAGCTACAGCAATATATCCACTGTTAAGCTGTTTTCACACCATCAGCGAGAAGCAGATTACGCCAAAGAAGGAATGGATGGTTTTTTGCAGACGGTATATAAACAGATGAGATTGGTTACCAAGCTCAATGTTGGGGTCCAGCTGTGCAATTATCTATTAACTTTTTCCGTGGCAGCTTTGTCAATTTGGCTTTGGACAGATAGCATTATTAGTGTTGGTGCTATCGCGATTGCCGTTAGTTTAGCGCTTCGAATTAATGGTATGTCTCAGTGGATAATGTGGGAAATCAGTACCTTATTTGAAAATATTGGTATGGTGAACGACGGTATGAAAACTCTCTCACAGCCGATAGACATTCAAGATAAACAAGATGCTCAAGTGTTGACGGTTTCGCAAGGGGCCATTCAATACCAAGCAGTGAATTTTCATTACGGCAAACAAGATGAAAAAGTGATTGAAAACCTTTCTCTGTCGATTAAACCGGGTGAAAAAATAGGCTTAGTAGGGCGTTCTGGTGCCGGCAAGTCTACCATAGTCAATTTACTCATGCGTTTCCACGATATTGAATCAGGGCATATCCTGGTTGACGGGCAAGACATTAGCAAAGTGAAGCAAGATTCTTTACGTGCCCAAATTGGTATGGTGACACAGGATACGTCCTTGCTTCACAGAACGGTACGCGAGAATTTACTTTATGGGCGTCCTAATGCCACAGAAGAAGAGATGGTAGCGGCGGCTAAAAAAGCCGAAGCACACGATTTTATTCAAACTTTATCCGATCCCTTTGGAAATACTGGCTACGACGCTATGGTTGGGGAGCGGGGCATTAAACTATCAGGCGGGCAACGTCAGCGTATTGCTATAGCTCGTGTTTTGTTGAAAGACGCGCCCTTATTGGTGTTAGACGAGGCCACATCAGCCTTGGATTCTGAAGTTGAAGCCGCTATTCAAGACAGTTTATACAAATTGATGCAAGGCAAAACCGTGATCGCAATCGCCCACAGGCTGTCTACTATTGCGGCAATGGATCGCTTGATCGTACTGGATAAAGGGCACATTGTAGAGCAAGGTCGACACGATGAGCTAATTCAGAACGGAGGGATTTATGCTTCTCTTTGGGCGCATCAAACAGGTGGTTTCTTAGCCGAAGACATTGAACTTGATGACGACACTAAAGCGTGATGCTTGATGAGTCAAAATGGATGGCATATCAACACTGTGGATTTTGCCGCTCGTGAAACACTAAAAGGAAAATAGTGATGACGTATTTCATTTTGTTTCTGGCAATACTGGCAGAAGTGGTGGCGACTACAGCATTAAAAGCGTCTGACTCTTTTACTAAACTCGTACCTACGGTGATTTTGGTGGTGGGTTATGGGGTGTCTTTCTACTTATTGACGATAGTTATGCGTTCAATGCCAACCGGTGTGACTTATGCTATCTGGTCTGGTTTAGGTGTTGTATTGATTTCATTGTTTGGTTATTTTTTTGCGCATGAAAAGCTTGATTTGGCAGCCTGCATAGGAATGTCTTTGATTGTAATAGGGGTCGTCGTGATTAATGTTTTCTCCAAAACGGTAGGGCATTAAACAAAAAATGCCCACTAAACGTATCGCCTAGTGGGCATTTTTCAATCAGTGGTAAAGGTAAGATTATGCGACCTTTTTCTTACCAAATACTTTACTGATCAACGGCATTACTAAGACTAAGATCGCAATAACCATAATGGTCAGAGTCAATGGACGTTCCCAAAGGAACGCCAAACTACCATCAGAAAGCACCAAAGAGCGGCTCAGGTTCTGTTCCATGATATCTCCCAGAATGTAGCCCAATAACATGGGTGCCATAGGGAAATCCAACATTTTAAGAAATAGTGCGATTACCGTAATAAACACCATCATCTGAATATCAAACGTGTTGAAGCTGACCAGATACACACCCGTGATAGAGAAGAACAAGATCAACGGAATTAAAATCTGACGAGGAATCGCCAACAAGCGCGAGATATAGGGAATTAAAGGCAAGTTCAGAATCAAGAGTACTAGGTTGCCAAAGTACATAGAGATAATAACAGACCAAAACACATCAGGGTTATCAACAAACAAACGCGGACCAGGTTGAACACCAGCAGCGATTAGTGCACCCAGCATGATGGCCGTTGTGCCTGATCCAGGTATACCTAGAGTAAGTAAAGGGACGAACGAACCAGTAGATGCCGCGTTATTGGCTGTTTCTGGCGCGGCTAAACCACGAAGAGCACCTTTACCAAATTTCAATTTTTCTTTGGCGGAAGCAAAGTTACGCTCCATACCGTAGGCCAAGAAAGAAGCGATAGTGGCACCAGCACCCGGCAACACACCTATGATAAAACCAAACACAGAAGAACGTGCCACCGTTGGGGCTACTTCCTTCACTTCTTCTTTTGTTAGCTTCATGCTACCAAGTGCGGCCATATTGATTTCAGGATCTTTTTCTAGATGCTGACCTTTCATAACCGACATAATCACTTCAGTTAATGCAAACGTTGCCATAGCTAGCAATAGAAAGCTGACACCATCAATTAAATCGATGTTACCAAATGTGAAACGAGGGACCCCTGTCATGACATCCGCACCGACAGTCGCAATCATTAGACCAAAAACAGTCATCATCATGGCTTTTATGACTTGTCCCTTTCCGGAAAACGCCGCCACAGCGGTAAGACCAAGGACCATTAAAGCGAAGTAGTCGCCAGATTGAAAGCTCAACGCCACTGAGGCCAGAGCAGGTGCAGCAAACAACAGTATGATTGCTCCTACGGTCCCACCAACAAATGAACAGTAGGCCGCCAACGCTAATGCTTTTCCTGCTTGTCCTTTTTGTGCAATCGGGTAGCCATCGAATGAAGTAACAACAGTACTTGAACAGCCTGGTGCATTGATAAGGATGGATGAAGTAGAGCCACCAAAAACCGCGCCATAATAGACACCAGCCATCAAAATAATACCAGATGAAGGATCTAGGCCGTAAGTGATAGGGATCATCAAGGCCACTGCTGAAATGGGGCCAAGACCAGGTAACATTCCAATGAAGGTACCAGCGAAACAGCCCACCACAACCATCATAATGTTAAAGGGCATTACGGCGGTGCCAAGCCCAACAAATATTCCGTCTAACATGTCCTTAAACTCCAAACAGCATGGTTATTAAGCGCCCTGGGGCAAGGTAAATATCGAGTAATTGAGATAGCGCGAACCAAATGAAAAGGCCAAAAGGCAGTGAAGCAAGAATCAATATTTTCCAGCGACGCTCACCTAATACCCAGTAACCGCCAATTAAAAATATCACTGTAGAAATTAAGAAGCCGAACCACTCTAATGCCAAACCGAATAGAACGACCAAGGCCAATAATTTTACAACAATAGAAAAGTCATAACCCTTCAGAGAAAGACGTTCACCCCCATTTCGGCTAGCATTTAAGATTAAAGCGATTGATAAGATACACCCCAGTAATGCCAATACTTTTGGTAATGTTTGTGCGTTAAAGGGTTCGTATTCATCACCGGGGATCATGGAAATATCACCCGCATAATAGCCATAAGCAGCAGATAAGCATAAAAACGCCAACCCACCAATATGATCTTTAGTAATAACCATAGGGTTCACCTTTGACGACTAAAAGCCGTCTATTTCGCAATTAAATAGGGAGAATGACAGAGCTTCAAAAGACATAATTTCATCAATTGAAGCTCTATAGCTTAGGTTTTAGATGCAAAACCCATTAGAACTAATTTCTTTTGACTATTATTTCAAGAAGCCAAGTTCACGCATTAGGTCACCAATGACCGCTTCTTGATTTTCAAGGAAAGCAACAAAATCGGCACGAGGTTTGTAGATTTCTGACCAGCCGTTACGGTCACGGACAACTTGCCACTCTGTTGTGTCATACATTTTGCTAAGCAGATCCGCGTATTCGTTGGCTGCTTCATCAGAAAGACCAGGCGCACCAAAGAATCCGCGCCAGTTAACAAAGCTAGCGTCATAGCCTAATTCTTTAAGAGTAGGGACGTCTGGAGCCGTGCTAGATCTTTCGTCGCCCGTAATGGCTAGAATACGAACTTCCCCTGCATTGGCTAGTACAACGGCTTCACTGAAACCCGTAGAAAGTAGTTGTGCTTCACCAGACAAGATACCCGCCATTGCGGTGCCACCTGCATCATATGCAACGTATTTGAGTCGACGAGCGTCACCACCAGCGGCTTTGAACGCCATAGCTGCAACCAAATGATCCATGCTGCCACGAGCAGAACCGCCTGCAATAGAAACAGAACGAGGATTAGCGTTAAAATCGCTGACTACTTGATTGAAAGTTTGATACTTGGAACTTGTAGGCACGACGAATGCACCATAATCGCCAATAACTGCAGCAATAGGTGTTAGATCACGAAATGACTGGGGGAAAACTTTAGATAAGGAACTGATAACGATAGGTGTAGAGTTCACCATCAAGGTACCATGACTTTGATCGGCTTTCTCAATTAAGTTTGCAATGGCTTTACCGCCACCGCCGCCAGATAGGTTTTCGAAAGAAGCTGTGTCAATCAAGCCAGATTTAGTTAGCGCTTCACCAACACCACGAGCCGTACCATCCCAGCCACCACCAGCACCGCCTGGGATGAGGAAATGGATGTCGTCAACGGCAGCATTAGCCGATCCCATGCTAAGCGTCGACGCAAGAGCCGCTGCCAACAAAGTAACTTTATTTCGAGCAATAAATTTAGATAACATATTATGACCTCATTTTGTTTTTATAATGTCTTACGCAGCTAAATATATTCGGCTATTGCATGATTAAAAATAATTTGTCATTAAAGGCTATATAATACTTTAACGCCATTTTGTTCATTTTGTTCACAGGCGATTTGACCGAATCTTCGTTAGTATAGACATTAAAAGAGAAAATGAGAGATGAATAATCCTTTGCGTAACTTTAAACTCAAAACTCGCATGACCCTCATTTTAGGTTTAATGGCGCTGATGCAAACGAGTATCTTGGGGGTGTTTGCCCTAAATTATTTGTATCATTCACTTGAAGAGCAGGTGGCAGAGCGTGCGCTTAACGTCGCAAAAACCATTGCTGTAATGCCTGAAATTATTAGCGCCATCGAATTACATGACAGTCAGTATCTTCAGCCTCTTAGCTTGCAGTTAGCGAAAACGACGAACGCCCGCTTTGTTGTAATCGGTGATAGCAAGAGTATCCGTCTGTCCCACCCAACCCCTGCTCGCATAGGTCAGCCTATGTATGACGATGAAGGCGATTTCAATGAGCCAGCGCTACTAGAAGGCTTGGCATATGTGCAAAAAGCAACGGGAAGTTTGGGGTCATCCATTCGCGGCAAAGCGCCTGTTTTTGATCACTCTGGTGAAGTGATTGGTGTGATTTCGGTTGGTTTTATGCTGGATGCCGTGGACACTATAACAGCGCGTTACCGAACCACGTTATTGATTGCCATTTTAGGCGCTTTTTTAATCAGCGTCTTAATTGCATTCTGGTTTGCTAACCACTTTAAAAAAGCTATTTTTGGCTTAGAGCCGGAGCAGATTGGGCTGTTGTTTGAAGAGCGCAACGCTACGTTGGAGTCCATTCGTGAAGGTATTATTGCGATAAACGCGGATGGGGTCATTACCACGTTTAACCGCGCAGCATTACACACATTAAATCTTCAGGATAAAACCTTGTTATTGGGTAAGCCCATTCACAGTATTTTGCCTGATAGCCAAATGTTGAAAGTGCTGGCTTCTGGTGAGCCGCAATTTGATGAAGAGTTTTGGTTAAATGGTTCTTGTTTTATTACTAATCGCCTACCTGTGCGTCAAGACGACAACATTATAGGCGTGGTATCCAGTTTTCGCCCTAAAGATGAGCTTGATATGGTTAGTCGTCAGCTTACCAAGATTCGACAATACGCCGACAGTCTACGCAGTCAAACTCATGAATATTCTAACAAACTGCATACGATTGCAGGCTTAATACAAATCGGTGCTACAAAAGAGGCGCTCGCTCTTATTGGCCAAGAAACAGAAAACCACCAAACGCTGATTCATTTGCTTGTCGCTGCTGTTCCAGACCCGATTCTTGCGGGTTGTTTGTTAGGGAAATACAATCGAGCCAGCGAATTGGGCTTGGTATTATCCATTGACCCAGACAGTCACATGACCGATATTCCTTTACATATAGCCCGTGAACAATTAGTCAGCATTATTGGTAATTTGTTAGACAATGCCTTTGAAGCAACGCTTTCTCACACGGGAGCAGGTGGCGCGGTGAGTTTAACCATGACAGATTTAGGTAACGACTTGATCTTTGAGATTGAAGATCAAGGCGCCGGCATCTCGCCAGAAGATCAAGAGCGTATTTTTAAAAAGGGCGTGACGAGTAAGGACGAATTGGGACATGGTATTGGTTTGCACCTCGTTAACACGTTTTTGATGCGCATGGGGGCAACGGTTACCATTGAGCCCGGAGAAAACGTAGGCAGCCGATTTACAGTCTACATACCGAAAAATACACCCAGCATTGACCGCATAATAATAGAAAAGGTAAGTGAATGAGTTCTAAAATACGGGTAGTGATTGTCGAAGATGATTTACAAATAGCCGAAATCCAAAAGCGATTTTTAGAGCGGATTGAAGGCTTTGAATTGGTTGGATTGGCTCATGGCCTTGAAGAAGCTCGTGATCTAGTCGATATATTAAAACCTGAATTATTGCTACTTGATGTGCATTTTCCTAAAGGGAATGGCTTAGAATTGTTACGAGACCTCAGAGCGAACGATTCTCCTACCGACGTAATACTGATTACCGCTGCGAGAGAAACCGACACATTGCGTGCTGCGCTACATGGCGGCATATTCGATTACATTCTTAAGCCATTAGTGTTTGAGCGTTTAAAGGATGCTCTAACAAACTACGCCGCACATCTTGAAAAGCTTCATGCGATGAGCACTTTGGCACAGGTTGATGTGGATAAGCTTTTACCTCGTAACTCGTATTCTTCTTCTGTTCATACAACTCCGCAATTGCCCAAAGGGATTGACGGATTAACCTTAGGAAAAGTCCTTGATGCCATCAATGAAACAAATGCCCCATTAAACGCTGAAGATGTTGGTAAACAAATCAACGCCAGTCGAACTACCGCAAGACGATATTTAGAACACCTTGTGAGCCGAGGCGAGTTGGTGGCCGAGGTCAGTTATGGCAGTGTGGGGCGTCCTGAACGACGTTATCAAAAAAAACACTAACGCCTTAAGTGTCTTTTTTGATGGTTCCTCTTTTGTTAGCCAGCCAGACAAATTGATAAGGCATGAGCGTCACCTTGCCTAAGTGATCATGATAAACGTGCTCTGAAACCAGATCTGTCCAATCATCGGTTGCAATGAGGTTGAGTTCAGACAAGTTAAAACTTTGAGGCTGATCCGTCATGTTATACACGGCAAACAGGCTTTGTCTTCGGTCCAAACTTTGGCGCCAGAAGGCGAATAGATTTTCCCCCATATGCAATACATATTGAGTGGCATTGGGGTGAAAAGCGGATTGCGCACGACGAATCTGTATTAATTTGGTCACACTCTGAAAGACTTTTTGATGATGCGTTGGCGTATTTAAAACGTGTTCTAAATCTTCCATATCCCAAATATGTCGATTAATGGAGCGGAATTGACCGGTATTATCGACACGCTCCACGTCGTTTTCGGTGCCAAACAAGCTATGAATATAAAAGGCAGGTACGCCTTCTAGCGCCATCATCACACCGGCGGCACACAGAAAACGCGCAAACTGCCATTGATCTGGACCTTGTTGTGCTGAACCTGACAACGCATTCCATAGGCTGATATTAATTTCATAGGGCTTGGCCTCTCCTTGGGGTGTGGTGCGAGAGCTAATTTTGCCACCAAAACGCTTCATGGTGTTGATCAGTGTTTCTAGCTCCCATTCAGTCAGTAAACCTTCTGTGGGGCGCAGGCCGATGCCGTCGTGAGAAGCAATAAAGTTGAGGTAAGTGGTACCTTGTTGGGCTGGGGTCATGCTCATTAGCCATTGTTTTAAATGGCGGCAATTGCCTGTCACCAAGCTATTGATTAACAACGGAGGTAAAGAAAAATTGTAGATCAAATGGGCTTCATTGGCGTTGCCGAAGTAAGTTAAGTTTTCCTGATTCGGTATGTTGGTTTCAGTGATGATCACGGCTTCTGGTGCATAGTGTTCAATCAGTAAGCGTAGCAGACGAATCATTTCATGAGTCTGCGGTAAGTTGATGCAGCTGGTACCGGGGATCTTCCATAAGAAAGCCACAGCGTCTAAACGAAACCAACGGATGCCTTTTTCAAGGTACAAATGAATAATGCGCAAAAACTCCAACAGCACGTCCGGGTTTTCGAAATTCAAATCTATTTGATCATGACTAAAGGTACACCAAACATGCTTGGTGCCATTTTTGGTTTGCACTTCTCGCAGCAGTGGCGAGGTTCTGGGTCGAACAACGGCACTTAAGTCTGTATTCGGGTCGGCCTCATAAAAAAAGCGTGAGCCGGGATCGACACCCGCTTTGTAATTTTCAAACCACAAACTTCGGCTGGAGCAATGGTTAATCACCAGATCCCCCATGACCTTGAAGTCTTTTGATAAGTTGACAATGTTAGCCCAGCGTCCACAGGATGGGTTCACGGTGGTGTAATCCATCACACTAAAACCATCGTCTGAGCTGTAGGGGAAAAAGGGCAATAAATGCACCGCAGAAATACAATCCGATAAGGTGCTTTTTACAAACTGGTGCAGTGTTTCCAGCGGTGCTTCCTCTTTTCTTCGTAAAGTATCTGCATAAGTAATCAGCATGATGTCGGACTGATCCCACAGGTTTCTATGGGGGCGAGGGGATTCCGTCGCGGGATCGAGCTGAAAGGTGGTTAGGCATTTCTGAGCGAGCTCTTTGTGATCTAAGTTCGGGTAAATGACGTGTAAATGAGCAATGATTCGCTGCTCTAAGGGCGATAAAGGCGCATTTTCCATGGTTACCTACCTATATTTAATGCTAAAGGGATTTAGGAGCCTATTTTTTCGGTCCGTATTGGGCCATATCCAATTCAACCGCTTGGGCGAGTTGGCTCATCACACCCGGAAACGCACTAACGACACGGTTCCAGCTTGGAATAAAGGGCGTTTCCATTGGATTGTCTAAATATTGGTTGCCCGCTTTCATAATGTTACTGGCAAACAATTCAACCGCTTGTTCTTCGGTATGAACATCTAACTTCAGACCATTTATTTCCGCGTCGTTTTTGTAGGTTTCAATGAAATCCAGTGCAACGCGATAATAGGTGGCTTTAATAGTTCGGAAGGTTTCTTGATTGAAAATAGTGCCATTGGTGGCGAGCTTTCTAAAAATCGCTTTGGTAATGTCGATGGACATTTTGGACAAACCGCCATCGTCATTGTCGGCCGATAGGTCTTGGTGTTTATGATCGTAAATGTCGGCAATATCGACCTGACACAAACGGTTGGTCGAGTAATTTCGGTACATTTCACTGAGCACGCCGATTTCCAATCCCCAATCACTCGGAATGCGAAGGTCTGTCATCACATCACGACGGAACGAAAACTCCCCTGCTAATGGATAACGGTAGCTGTCTAGGTAATCCAGATAATCTAAATGACCGAAGACTTTTTTAAGAGAGCACAACAGAGGTGTAACCAATAAGCGACTGACGCGGCCGTTCATCTTGCCATTGGCGGCACGAGCATAAAAACCCTTGCAGAATTCGTAGTTAAAATTCGGGTTTGCAACCGGATAAATAAGGCGTGCCAGCAGTTCTCTATCATAAGTGACGATATCGCAGTCATGCATAGCGATAGATTCCGCTTTGCCTGCCGCTAGGTTGTAACCCATACAAAACCAAACATTGCGGCCTTTGCCCGGATCCGAAGGGGAAAGGTGTTCGCCCTTTAAGACGTTATCGATTTCTCGTAAACGTGGGCCATCGTTCCATAGCACCTTAACGTTTTGAGGTAACACACTGAAAAACTCAAGCGCATGTCGGTATTGTTCTTCCGTGGCTCGGTCTAATCCGATCACGATTTCAGACAAATAAGGCACTTGCTGTAAATGTTTGAGAATATTCGGCATGGCCTCTGTTTCCAGCTCGGAATACAGACAAGGTAGGATAAGAGACATGGGCCGCGTTTTTGCGAACTCACACAGTTCTTTTTCCATTTCTTCTAACGGGCGGTGTGCCAGATTGTGAAGTGTGGTGATGATACCGTTTTGATGAAAATCGCCCATGTTATTTCTCCTAGTTTCAAAATGACTATTGGTATTATTTTTTGTGTCTGGATCTACAAAATACCTTGCTTGGTTAATGCTAAATTAATGGCTTGCGCCCATCCTTCAGGACCATAGGCATCGCTCAACCACGCATCGCTGCGGTTGGGGATTTCTGGTGGAGCATGAACTGGCGAGCGAATCACCACAGGTATATCGGCCTTACTTAACATGCCGACATCGTTCTCGCCATCGCCTAGCGCCATGGTCGTGATTTCTTCATCGCTTTGCTCGGCATATACCGCTTTTAGCCAGAGCATGGCGTTGGCTTTGTCGCAGTTTTTTCCCATTAAATGCGCAAAACGGCCACCTTTTTGCACTTGAACATCAAACTTGGCAAGATCGTCGCGGAAAATGCGTAACGCAAGATTGGAATCTGTCCACACCATCGGCTCAGTAAACTCACGCTGCATGGCGAGTTTGGCGTTGGTTTCGTTTAATCCGGTCAGAGCAACCAGCTCTTGCCACGTCATGTCACTAAAACGTTTAAAGGTGTATTTATCTTGTTTTTCGTTCGTCAACGCGATGAGCTCGGCGCGTTTTGGCCCAAATGACTTGCACCAGTACTCGCCACAATCTTCTAACGTCTCGTTCACCGTGAGCATTAAATGCTTCGGGATATATACGGCAGATCCGTTTTCTACGATAAACGGGTCTTGGTGATTAAGTGCCTTTCTCAGCGCCACAAGCTCCATAAACGTCTTGCTGGTATTGATCACACAGGGAATAGAAAACGTCTTTAAAGACTGCATAGCCGCCATTGCAGGCTGAAAACTGTAGGTGTGATGATCGAGTAAGGTGCCATCCAAATCGGTAAAAATTAAAAGCGTTGTCATATCAATTCCTTCTTGGGTCCATCAAAATACCACTGGTGGACATTAGTTATATTCTTGCAAATCTGGTGCCAGTGCGTAACAGTGGCGTTTTCTTTGACAAGGTACAGACCTCAGGTTAACTGGGCTGTTAAACAAATAGATGACAAGTTTGCTACGGTTATGTGTCTTGGTGATTCTGGCTTTGTTGGCCTTCGCAGCCAACTCGGTATTGTGTCGTCTTGCCCTCAACGGCGGTCTGATCGATCCAGCACAATTCACCTCATGGCGATTGCTCAGCGGCGCCGTTACCTTGGTGTTGATCTGTGTGTTTCAATGTCTCAAAAAGCAGCGTAATGACTTGAAGATAGTATGGTTAGAAGGGAGTTGGTTGTCGGCGCTTGCGTTGTTTATTTACGCGTTAGGGTTTTCCTATGCTTACGTCACTTTATCGACCGGAATGGGCGCTTTGATCCTCTTTGGTGCCGTACAATTAACTCTGATTGTATTCGCCGTGTGGGCAGGGCAAAAGCTGGTTTGGCTGGAATGGTTAGGGCTGGCGATCGCCTTTGCAGGCTTTGTTTATTTAGTGCTTCCAACTCTGTCGTCGCCTTCTTTATTGGGCTTTGTCTTAATGACGCTAGCTGGCGTGGCGTGGGGCTTGTACACATGGCGAGGCAAAATTTCAGCTAAGCCTTTATTCGCAACAACATCTAACTTCGTCAGAACCATTCCTATGCTACTGGTCGCGCTGATTGTCATTTCTTTTAATGGCGAACAATCACAGATCGCCCAGCCTCAAGGCATTCTCTTAGCCGTCACCTCGGGTGCTATTATGTCTGGTCTTGGTTACGCCATCTGGTACGCCGTCTTGCCTTATCTTAGTGCGTCCATGGCTGCCGTATTACAGTTACTCGTTCCTATTATTGCTACAGTAGGCGGCGTGTTTTTTGCTAATGAATCCATCAATTTACACCTCGTAATTGCAACGTTAAGCGTCCTAGGTGGCGTATTGCTCGTTATTATTGCAAGAAAACGAATACCTAAAAGTGCCTAGTTTTGGTGCGTTTTTATCTCAATGCGCCATAATCGACAGGTTGGTCGATTAAAAATCGATCGTTGTTTGCCTGATAACGGCGTTATCTTCTCCCTTTAAAACTACCATCATCACCCGCAAGCATGTTAAGCGGAGCATAATCTGCCGTTTGACGGTGTTGGTGTGGGTAATACACAGTGCTGATAATATGGACTTTCAGTGGACGGTTATAATATTAGACTATGACCAATGTGGCTGTGCTTTTCTTGTCCGACCTAGCATGGCTGAAGTGGCTGTCCAGGCGGGTATCTTCGGGCTATTATCTTAGTAATGTATTTAGTGATTTTGAGCCTTTGATAAAGGAATTATTTTATGAACCAGCATTTTCGCTACGGCATTGCCGTGTCTGTGTTAACGGCTTCGCTTATTAGTGGTTGCAGTGGCGTGAATACACAAATTAGCGAGGAAATAATACATTCCGCAAGCAATTTTCCTATTAGTGCTAACCAAAGTTATTTTGGTGTTTTACCTTGTGATGATTGTCCAAGTATTGAGGGGGCTAGAGTTGAAACACAGCTAGATCTAATGGCAAATGGTATGTATTTGCTGACAGAGACAGATCAAGCTCGATCTGAAGAAAGATCAAACGCTATGGGTTTATGGCGTGTTGAAGGTGACCGCTTAGTATTACTTCAGGGGGAAGTTGAATATAAGGTGTATTTTGCCAGCGAAGCTGGTGGTTGGCGACAAACAGGCAAGCACATCCTAGACCCTATCGGCTGGCAACCCGTGTCTATCAATAAACAGATAGACGGGATGCTCATTTACATGGCCGATGCGCCTTCTATCGTTGAATGCAGTACTGGAACGCGTCTTCCCGTGGTGATGACTCCTGAATGGATTGAAGTTGAGCGTGCTTATCTTGATTCCCGTTATCTCGCAGGTGGCTACCTTTATATTGAAGCGGATGTGGCAATCGAATGGGAAGAGCCAGAAGAGGGTCCTGCTCGGCATCATCTTCGCTTTGGCAATCTTCAGCGAGTGGTGCCAGGCAAAACGTGTGGTAGCCCAACGGCTTTATTAGCTAACCACGAGTGGGATCTCGTTGAGCTTGACGGATTTTTCTCTTCAGATCTAGACGAAATGCAAGCTCGTCCTTACGTACGATTTAATGGTCAACAATTGTCAGGCCGTACTGGTTGTAACGTCATGGCTGGAACGATTCACATTGAAGAAAATACCCTAAGTTTTGGTCCGATCGTTAGCACCCGCATGTTCTGTCAGGACGCCGAAAAAGTAGAATCACGTTTTCTTCAGCTTATTGAAGAGGCCAAATACAGTAGCTTGGAAGGTCAACAATGGACATGGTATGACAAAAGCATGAAACGACTAATGTCATTTGAGCGCAAAGAAGCTATTGAGACACCCACACGGTTATCAAATTATAAAGATACCCACACTAACTAAGTCGCATTTAATTTGAGTGTTCCATTTAAAAAAGACTATGAGTGCCTTGCAAAAACGTACAAAAAACGGCGATCTGAAGTCGCCGTTTTT
Organism: Marinomonas hwangdonensis; assembly: GCF_003721245.1. Lineage (GTDB taxonomy): Bacteria > Pseudomonadota > Gammaproteobacteria > Pseudomonadales > Marinomonadaceae > Marinomonas > Marinomonas hwangdonensis. The sequence continues at coordinate 212,758 of NZ_RIZG01000004.1, forward strand.
ATATTACGAAATCTGACGATTTACGCTTCAGGAATGTGTTCTGAAAGCGCGGCATAAGCCACGGTGAAGGCGCCTTCTTGGAATGCACGCAAGCCTGTTGCTTTGAAAGGGATAGGCATTGGGTTGTGTTGCAAGATGTCCTTCACTTTGGCGCCGCTGAATAAATCCACTTGAACAGTGTCAATCAGTTGGATCGCCGCTTCAATTTTAAAGCCCACCGAGCCGCCAGCGAATTTGCCTTTTGTTGGGCGTTCACGAATAACGGCTCTTTTCACTTTGTAATCTTCAAACAATTTTTTCAGCATGAACTGAAATTTACGCATGCTTTCGCTGTCGTTTGGGTTGTTAAGAGTGTGTCGAGTTTGGCGACAATCGGCGATTTGAAACAATCCGTCTTGTTTAGACAGAAGGCAAAGAATCACTTCGCTGCCTTTGATTTCGATACCACAAGTAATCATAACGAGATCCTGAATAGGGAATTTCGCGCATTATCGCATACTTTATTCTCTTCTCGCAGAGTAAAAAATACTGCTTGTTGAAAAGGAAACACGTCGGATGTAAGGCGAAAGTGAAAGCTTGTGGTTTATTACACTCTTTTCATTTTGCCATCTCTTATTATCACAATGAATAATGTACTATTTCAAAATATTATTTTGTAAAAATCATTTTCTCGACATTTTCTACTGTAAAAACATGAAAACAGGCTTTTTACTCTTGAAGTGTTTTTTTCAACTTTAACCGTTTTTTACTTTTAAACGGTTTATAATTTTAACTAATAGGGCTGCATAAAATGACTGCTTCATCGCCAATGGGCATTCCTCGTCCCCAGGTGAAATCTTTAGACGAAATTCTTCCTCATGAACCCTTGTTAATGATGGGCGCAGGCCCGGTTCCTATTCCTGAGCGTGTCGCCAAGGCCAACTCTGTGGTGATTAACCACCTTGGTAGTGTGATGGCACAGGTTATTGGGCAAGTAAAAACCATGGCGCGTTATGTGTTTCAAACAGAGTCTAAATGGGTGCTTGGCGTAGCAGGACCAGCGTCAGCGGCGATGGAAATGGCGGTCGCCAATTTGTTGCAACCAGGCGAGCGTATTTTATGTATTAACAATGGCTTTTTTAGTCACCGTATGGCGGAAATGGCGACGCGCATTGGCGCCGATGTTCATGAGTTGCACGTTGGTGTTCATGAAGCGGCGGATCCAGAGCGCGTTCGCAAAGCCATCGAAGAAACACGCCCAAAAGTGTTAACGCTGGTGCAAGGTGAAACATCAAATACGGTGTTTAATCATTCACTGGAAGAGATAGCAAAAATGGCTAAATCTTATGGTTGTTTGGTGGTTGTGGATGCGGTTTGTACGCTCAGCACTATGCCGCTGAAAATGGATGCGTGGCAGGTAGACGTGGTTATCACGGGTGGGCAAAAAGGTTTGTCATCTATTCCGGGTGTATCGCTGTTGGTGTTTTCTAATGAAGCATGGGCGGCAGTGAAAAATCGCACTAAGCCAACAGTGCAGTGGTGTTTTGATGCCCAGCTGGCAGAGAATTTTTGGCACAACGATGGCTACCATTATACGGCACCCGTGTCTGGCATCATGGCGTTACATGAAGCACTGAAATTGGTGTGTGATGAGACGTTAGAGAATCGTTTTGCTCGACATTTGCGTTGTTCTAAAGCCCTACAAGCGGGTATCGAAGGAATGGGATTAGAATTATTTATTCCGCCAGCGTCGCGTTTGAACTCAGTGGTGGGTATTAACATTCCTGAAGGTTTAACCGCAGGGCAGATCTGCCGACATATTTCGGAAATGTACCGTGTTGAGATTGCTGGATCATTTGGTCAGCCAATTGTTCGCATTGGCCAAATGGGCGAGCAATGCCGCGAACATAACTTGTTCCGTACTCTGCATGCATTTGGTAGCACTATGCGCGATTTGGGCGTAAAAGTGGATCAGCCTAACGGCATGGCGGAAATGGAAGCCTACTTGCAGAAAATTCCGCGTAACAAGTATCAGGTTAAAGTGGCCTAATCAAGAAATGGTAATAACTTCAGGCGCTTTATAATAAAAAGCGCCTTTTATTCAGATGCCTTTGGCTTCCTTTTCAGGGACCAAGGGCATTTTTTTGTTTGACATTAAGCTGGCAAATAATGCTCCTGCGGTAATAAATAGACAGGCGATGATTTGCCCTGGGGTTAATACGGCATCGGTAAAAAGCCCAAGCCACGCAGTGGATAGGGCAGGAGCGGTATAAGACAAGACGCCAAGCAAGGATAAGTTGCCTTTTTTTACCCCAGTATCCCAGCAGAAAAAAGCGATACCAACGGGTCCGAAGCCTAGCCCTAAAATGGCGACCCAAGTGCTTGCTGGAAAGTGTAGCGACAATGTCGCGCTTTCTGCTTCGATCATGAAATGTGAAGCGCCCGCTAATAGTGTGGTGACTAGGCAATACCAAAGTACCGCGCTAGAAGGAACCGTTTGATAGCGTCGATTCGCAACGGAATAGCTCGACCAGATAAACGCACAGGCGAAGGCGGCCGCGTACCCAGTCCAGTGGTAAACCGCGTTACTGTCTATGGTTAAAACTTGGCCTTTCGATTGCAGCATAATGCCAGTGCCGATAAAAGCGATGACAGCACCCACTAAATGCGTCCATGATAGAGTGTTTCCCTGAGTCATGCCTGCCATCAAGACGATGAGTAGCGGCCAAAGATAAGCAATGAGCCCTGCCTCTACCGGTGGTGCATTCTGAAAGGCATAAAAGTAAAAAAAGTGATAAAAATAAAACCCAAGGCCCCCCATCAAAATGGCGCTTTTTGGTGTTTGTTTCCAGGAGCTTTTTAGCTCACCCTTAAATAGATACACCACAAAGAAGAGTAAGGTGGCGACACCAAATGTCAGTGTTAGTAATAACAGCGGCGGCACCGAACTTGCTTGCGTGGTGAAGAGTGCAAGGCTACTCCAAAGCAGAATAGCCATGCTGCCAATGAGGGTGGCTTGCGGATTGTATGTAGTCATCTTGTTATATGTTAAAACCTAATCTAATGTTTTTAACTAAGAAGTCATCTAGGGTTGAAGGACTGTCTTACTATGTGGTCTGAGTTGTTATGACGATTTTACTAGCCACGACGGATTGTATAATGAATGAATGAGTATTTTGTTAAATAATAGAAAAAAACAACCAATCTTTAAGGAAGTGCAATGCGCTATATTCTGATTCTTTTTTGTGTTTTTTCCATGTCGCAAGTAACAGCGAACATCACTTTGACGATTGTGGATCAGGAAAACAATCCTGTTTCTGATGTGGTTGTTATCGCCTCTAATATAAAAATGGTAACCCCAAATACTGAGCAAGTGATGGACCAAATAGACTCATCCTTTGTACCTCGTGTATTAGTGGTACAAAAAGGTCAATCTGTTAGCTTTCCTAATAGTGATGATTTTCGGCATCATGTTTACAGCTTTTCAGAAGCAAACGCATTTGAGATTCAGCTTTATAAGGGTACAGATGTGCCGCCAGTCTTGTTTGATAAGCCTGGTTTAGTGGCATTGGGGTGTAATATACACGACGACATGATTGGTTATATTTATGTTGCAGACAATGTTCTCGCGCTTAAAACGGATCGAAACGGTCAGGTCCAATTGCCAGCACAATCTGGAGATAGTGTCACGCTGTGGAGTGAGAGACTGGTGTCTGGGGTTCAAGCGCAAAAAACGGTTCAGCTTAGCGGCGATGTTGAACAAACGCTGGCGTTAGATTTACTGCCGCCTATTGGTAATCAACATAGCACGCATAGTGGTTTTGGCCGAAATAAATGGAGCAACTAATTTTTTTCGAAACGTAACGGCCTTTAAAGTAACCGACTTTACAGTACGTGCATTAAATTCAGTCATTTGATAAGGGGTTTTATGATTAGAACATGCTTCAAAATAGCCAGTGTAAGCTACCTTGCTGTTTGCGCTCTGCCCAGTGTCGCGAGCGATGGTAAGTTGTTAGCAACGGCTGGTTTGTCTCAGATTGAAGGCAGTGGCGGTGGTGGCTTGGTGCCCTGGGCAACATTATCAGGATACGACAGCCGAGATGAAACGTCGGTGACCGCCTTTATGACCGATGTAAACATTACCGATTACCGGTTGAGCTCGATGGGTGCGGCGGCCAGTTTTTACGACAGGGTTGAGTTAAGCTACGCTCAACAAACCTTTGTTTTGCCAGCAAGTCTCATCACTCAGCTCAGTTTGGGTTCGGAAGAAATTAAGCAAGACATATTGGGTGTTAAAGTGCGTTTATACGGTGATGCCGTGTATTCCCCATACCCTCAACTGAGTGTTGGGCTGCAATATAAGCAACTCGATGATGATTTTGTGGCCGACTATCTTGGGGCGAAAAGCGATAGCGGTACCGATTTTTATGTGGCGGCCACCAAGGTCCACTTAGCCGCAGTAGGCGGTTATAACCTAGTGTGGAACCTAGCCGCCAGAGCCACAAAAGCGAACCAGTTGGGCTTACTGGGTCATGGTGGAGCAGGCAATAACCATTATAAAGTCATGTTAGAAGGGAGCCTTGGCGTCCTACTGTCTCCTAATTGGGTGATGGGGCTCGAATATCGACAAAAATCTAACAATTTAACAGCGGTGCAAGAAGACGACTGGACCGATGTCTTTGTCAGCTACATACCAAATAAAAACATCAATATTACGGCGGCATATGCCAACTTAGGCACAGTCGCGACCAAGAAAGATCAAAAAGGCATCTACTTATCCATGACGGGGTATTTATGGTAAATCACGTTAAAATCACTGCGTTGGTGTTGAGTGTATTTTTAAGCGCCTGCGCCGCACCGACCAAAGCGCCAGTGAGTTTGTATGAAGAAATTGGTGGACAAGCAACGATCGAAGCCATCACAGATAATTTTATTAACGAAGTCAGTTTCAATGAAACCATTTTTCAATACTTCGAAAAAACCAACATTACTCGATTTAGAGAAAAGTTCATTGAGCACCTATGTGTAGATACAGGCGGGCCTTGCACTTACACAGGCGATACCATGCTAAAAGTGCATCAAGGGCAGAACATCACCGAAGCGGATTTTAATACCACCGTTGACTTACTGGTTAGTGCGATGGAAAAAGCAGGGCTGAGTTACCTGCAACAAAATCGAGTGTTGCGGATTTTAGCGCCTATGCGAGGAGAAATGTTATACAAGTAACGGCTTTTATTTTGAGAGTTTTGTGTTTTTTTTGATCATAATCTATTGCGCAAGAAATACATACTGGTAATATCAGGTTATGTGCTTCTATACTTGAAGCGTATAAAGGATAACAACCCAGATTGATTTCAAGTACGTTAATGTTAGGTAGGTAATTAATGTTAAGTGCATGAATTTCAACAACACAGATTCCAATAAAAATAACAATGGAGCTTTTTGTATGAAGAACACGTCCCAAAATCTATTTAGAGCCACAATAATAGCCGCATCAGTTGCTGCGGCTTCTTCAACGTTTGCAGCGGGCTTTGCTTTGAACGACCACAGTGCTGCTGCCTCAGGTAATGCCCTCGGTGGTGCCGCTGCCTCAAAAACCGATATTTCTTTCAGCTTCTGGAACCCTGCGTTGTTTACTAATGCAAAAAGCACCACAGTAAACGTGTCTGGTGCGCTTGTTATGCCGAGTATGGATGTGACTGTGACAGGTGCAAATAGTGCTGATGTTAACGGTGCAGCAGCAGGTGGGACCGCACCTTTAGGAACCAAGGCTGGAGAAGATCCTGTAGATAGTACGTTAGTCCCTGCTTTTTATTTTGCTAAGCCGCTGTCTGATAAAACTGTTGCCGGTGTTTCTCTTAACGTGCCGTTTGGACTATCAGGTGATTATGGTAAAGATTGGGCGGGTCGTTTCCATGCCACTGAGACAGCATTACAGGATATTGCTTTAAGTTTTGCTTTAGCTCATAGAGTTAATGACTGGGCGTCAGTGGGTGCTAGTGTGCAAATACACAAGGCGGACATTGTATTAGAATCGGCTGTAGGTACCCCAATATCGCAAGCTGGTGGTGAAGGTATTGGGCGCATAGAAGCGGATGATACCAGTTATGGTTATAGTCTTGGTGTGATGTTAGAGCCTAAGCAGGGAACTCGCTTAGGTTTAGGTTATCGCAGTCAAGTGGATTTCGATTTTAAAGGTGACGTTAAATACACTGGCGTCTCCTCCGGTTTGGCTGCAAATGCTAATTTAGTCAACACAACGGTTACTGATTCTATTACCCTACCGTCTGTCATGACCTTGAGTATGGAACAAGAGATTTCTCCTACTCTAACCCTTGGTTTGTCAGCTATCAAAACAGGCTGGGGCGATTTGGATGGCCTAAATATCGATTTTAATAGCAAGCAATCTAACTCTGTTTTGACATTAGACTTTGAAGATCAGTGGATGTACTCTGCCGGTTTGACCTACGCGCATTCTGAGAAGTTAACTTTGCGCACGGGTGTGGCAATAGATAATTCGCCAGTATCTGATAAATATCGTTCTGCTCGTACACCAGATGGTGACCGTAAGTGGATATCCTTCGGTGGAACGTATGACTTTAGTGAAATGACGTCAGCTTCATTCGCGTTAACCCATGTTATGATCGAAGATGTATCAGTAAATCGTACAAGTTTGACCGAAGATAGAGCTCGTGGAACTTTACAAGCTGATTACAAATCGTCTGCTAACGTGCTGTCTGTTGCTATGAATATGGCGTTTTAATAACGTTTAAAAAACCAGGTTAACGTCTTACTTAAAAGGCACAATAAAAACCAGCGTTTACTCAACGCTGGTTTTTTTTATGTCTGGTGAATGAAGGAAAGGCAACTAGATAACAATCACCTACAGCACGCATATACTTAATCAAGAAATACAATATTGAGGCTTAGTATTAGTACACCCGTATTAGTACACCATTCGTAGTGTTTTGGCTTTGGCGTTGCTATGCGATGTCCAGTCTGTCATAGGGGAAGGTTTGCCGTAGTAGTAACCTTGTAAGGTATTGCAGCCCATGGCAATGAGTAGGGTAGCTTGTTCTTTGGTTTCTATGCCTTCTGCGATGACTTTCATGTCGAGTGATTTGGCCAGTTGTATAGTGGATTTTACAATGTCGACATGGCGTTGGTCGTGGGGCAGTGGGAAAACAAAGCGGCGGTCAATTTTGAGGATGTTTGCAGGGATGTCGACCAGTTGGCCTAATGAGGCTTGTCCCGTGCCGAAGTCGTCAATGGCAATCGAGTAGCCATATTGAGATAAGCTACGCAGCCGCTTATGGACGAGCGGATGCGTCATCACTGGGCTGGTTTCTGTTATTTCCAGCTCTAGCCTGTCTTTTAGCCAAGGCTTGTCCGTTACCAAGGCCATTAAAAAGGCAAAGAAACCGTCGTTCATCAGTTCTTGGCCCGCTAGGTTAAAAGCGATAGGGGTGTGAATATGTTCTTTTTGCCAATCTGTCAGGGTCTCAACGAGGGCACGCACTAGGTTTTCCGCCAGCAATGGCAATAAGCCAAGGTTTTCGGCAATGCTAATAAACTGTGGCGGTGGAATGTACTGGCCATTATGTTGCCAGCGGGCAAGAGCTTCAAAGGAGCAAATATCGCCACTCGCGTTAACTTGCGGCTGTAGCCAAATAGTGATGTGTTTGTTTTTGATCGCTGAGCTTAGGCTAAGACCTAGTGTATGTTCCTCTATGAGTTTATTTTCTAAATTGTTGTTATAAAAGGAAAAACGTTCTACTGAGTTTGAGTATTCTAGTGCCATCTCGCAACGTTCTAATAGCGCTTCGGCGTTCTTGCCGTCCGTATGATAGTAGGCAATGCCGACCTGATACTCCATATTTAGTTTGTTACCTTCCACAGTAATTTGTTTTGGAAGAATGGATTTAATCAGTTCTGAAAGGTTTTTTTGAATTAAATAGGTTTGGCTTAACGGGATAAAACAGGAAAACTTCACCCCTCGTAAGCGTCCCACCACGGCTTGATCAGACAGTTTATGAGTTAAGGTTTTGGCAAAACTTAATATGACCTTATTGGCGTTGTCTTTTCCGTATTGTTTGTTGAGTAACTTAAATTGACTAATTCGAATAATGAACATGGCCCCTGTTACATGTTTGTCATGTTCGGCAAGGCGTTGGTTTACTTGTTGACAAAAATGACGATGGTTTGGCAGACGGGTCAGAACATCAAAATGGGCAAGGCGGCTGTTGGTTTCTTGTGTGCTTTCGAGTTCTTGTTGTATCGCCTTTAGTTCTGTGGTGTTTTCTAGATGAATAACAAGGTGTCCGTGTTCGGTCAGCGAGGCTCTACGAATATTAATATGGGTTTGGCTGTCGCTTTTCAGTGTGCATTCCGCCATGTCAGATTGCCAAGCAAAGCGACTATTTTCTCCAGCAGGGGTCAGCCAATCTGTTATGTTTGAGTGTGCTAGACTCTTTTTAATGCCCCCAGTTAATAAATGACGGCAAAGCTGATTAGCTTTTAACACCTTGCCGCGCTGATCACATAAAAGAGACGGTGTTCCCGTGTTTTCAAAGAACTCTTCATACATAGCATAATGGCTGTTAAGTTTTTGATTAAGGTCTTTCATTTTAATCGCATGGCTCTCTAGTGTCTGAATGATACGAGACACCGCCAAAGGCAACCCTATGTTCAACGTGACAAAGGTCAACATTTGGAAATAAAACGATGGGGCGATACTGGCGCCAGCCAAAGCGTCTGCGCTGGTCAATAGATTTGCACTGTCTAAGAATTCAGCACTGCCCATCCAGCTATTATTAGTGATTAAGTAAAAGGGGTAGAGGTTAGCCACCATGGCGACAATCGACGCCTTAAAAGTAAACAATAAACGGGTAATCAGGGGCAGTGAGTAGAGTGAGATTAAGGCGTATTTTTCAGCGTGAAATTCGTTACTTAAAGTCAATAGCAGGATACTGGCAGTGACCAGTGTAAAAAGAAATAGGATCGCCGTGGCTTTTTCATAGCGTCTACTGAGATACAATAAGCCAATTAACGCAGCTAGATAAACGCTGTTGATAGCCAAAAAAGAGTAATCGCCTGCAGTGAACAGAAAGTGAACTTCTGACACTAAAAAAATACACAGAGTCAGTGCCAGTAGAATCCTTAGAGCGCTTTGCTGAAAGGCAACACTACTCACGTCGCTGGATGATTGGACGTCGCCAAAAAAATATTTTTTAAGAAAATCAATGCTCATTGGTTAACGTCATAAAGATAATAATAAGAAATACAAGTTTACATGTTTTTACATTTCGTTAGGACATTACCGAAAAAATGTGACCTTGACCATGTTCTATTGGTTGTTTAGCGAAAAATTTACGCATTTATTTTAAGAAGATGGTTGTCCCATTGGTAATTTGTATGTTTGTTGATCAAGTTGTGCGTGTTTTGAACAGGGTTGGCTTTTATTTGTGATCCTGTCCCCGTGGTCATTAAAAACTCATAAGGTTGGCTGGTTGCCGACAGTCCGCAGACATCACTAGCATTTGTTATACCAATAAAGTTATTGGATGGCAGGTGCCAATAAGCCACTAAACCACCACGCGGGGAGCTCACTGCCAGAATCTCGCCCGATGTATCAAAACACACACTGCCGCAATATTGTTTAAAGCGGAGACGAATGGGTTCTGGCATCGGTAGATACGTCAATGTCGGTGCGTTAAGCTGAGAAAGACCAACGAGCGGTACCTTGTCTCGCACGTCACCTTGATACTGAAAGCCCAGCGCAACAACACCGTGCGGATTGACATCCAGGTGTCGAATACTGAGTTGATGATGTTCGTTATGAGAAACGCAATGCAGAACGCGACCACTTTCTAAGGACAAATAGCTCACGTTAGGGGCCATGGTATCAAGATTGAGTATACGGCGATCGTTGTCTGGATGTGTTTTTAAACCACCGTTCGCCACAATCAACTGATTCCCGTTAAAGCGCACGGATTCATGAGGACCAATACCATTACTGCTAAACGACCTGATGATGTCACCGGTCGGCCAGTCTCGTATTACGATTTTCCCTTGCCCTGTTGGATAATGATTTTCTTGACTGATGAGCTGGGTACCATTGGCATTAAACAAGGCGTGACCATAAAAATGATGATGCTGACTTGGCGTTACGCGAAGAAGGTGTTGGCGACTTGTCAAATCAAAAAAATCCATAAAAAACCCCGGTCTTCGAGCCACAATGCCCACAATGCTTTGCTGCGGATGCACTACGGGGGCATGGGCTCTATCCGGCAGTCTTGTGGACCAAACGAGCTGGCCTGATTCATCAAATAAGCCAAAGCCGTGGTGATTGGATCCTGTGGTGAACGCCGAGGCATAATGATGTTGATCCGCTTGCGATTGATGGTCTTGGTATGAGTAAAGGGAAGCCCAGCTGGGGGCGGCGATGGCGGCCCCTGTAAGCTTTAAAAAGTCGCGCCTTGACCACATTGCTAATCTCCATCTCGGCTGTTGAAACCAATTTGAAAGCCCAGCGCGGTGACCAGCTGAGACAAATAGGCTTGGCTACGACTTAATGAAGTGACTAATGGCTGTACTTGATCGCGTCGACTTGTCTGCTGATCTACATGAGCTTGGTCTGGGTGCAGCAGAGTTTCTGGCAGACTTAGCGCCATTTTAAGACTGAGGGTGAGCTGTTTTTCTAATTGTATCGCCAGCTCAGGTTGTAACTGCTGAGCAACATCGAACAATGAAGGTGGCCCTGCATGATAGATGGCGCGGTAAGACTGCAGATTCGTTTGTATGGCCTTTAGGGATAAATGGCTCCGGTAAAACTCAGCTAGTTTCAGATTTTCGTTGCCATGGTAGCCGAGTGGTGTTTCAAGCTTGGCGTCTTTTGTCATACCTATATGCTCTATCCATTGCAATAAAAATGCTTTCAGTGCCAGCTTTTTGGTATCCAAATCCGCTTCATCAGCAGCAAACACCCAATCCTCAGCGTGTCCTGTTTGCCACTGACGATTAACATCCATAGCGCTTAAAGCATGATGTTCGGTGACGTTTGTCAGTAAATGGCAATCTTGGATAGAGGTCAAAGGAGAGAAGTCAGGGTGATACAGCAAACTCTCAATCGCAGTTAAACCACGCACCGCGATGCTGGCTTTTTGCCAAAAGTCTTCAGAATCTAACGTGGCGGGATCAGCCTGCGACATACTTCTTAACTGTCTCTGGGTGATGCCCTTCTTATCGGGCCAATACTCAAATGCGTAGTAACGCATAAAATAGGTGACTGGGCCAAAATTCAGCCACTGTACTTTTTGCCAGTCTAAGACATTATTTTTGAACACTTCCCGAGTGTTCAGCAACGCAGATTCTGAGGGACGGGCACAAAGAGCCGCACTGCTTTCTTGAAGCAAAGCGGCGGATCTAGCGTAAGACTGGTAGCCGTTAGCAATCACTTGGTCTGATATGCCATTCAAAGGCCCATCCCATTGGCTAGCATTGGCCATAACAGGAGCGGTGACGCTGAGCATGATGACGAAGGATCGAGAAACAAATATTTTAAGAAAAGAACGGGGTAATGCCATTAGAGTGACTCCAAAAAAAACATGAGGGTTCTGCGTTGTTCCGCGGATAAATTTTTATAATTTTGTTTGCTGCTGAGTGCTTCACCGCCATGCCATAAAATTGCTTCTTCGAGAGTTTTTGCCCTGCCATCGTGTAGAAACCCTTCACGACCAGAGATTTTTCTCGATAAACCCATTCCCCACAAAGGGGCTGTTCGCCACTCCGTTGGTTTAGCCGAGAAGCTCGGGAAGCCGCTGGCGAGTCCAGGTCCCATGTCATGCAATAGCAAGTCGGTAAAAGGGTAAAAGGTACGATTGTTTAATGCCGCAAATGTTGAGGTATTGCCTGTTTGCATTTTTGGTGTGTGGCAGCTGGCACAACCTAATTCCTCAAAAACCTGTTTTCCAGACAAAAAGTCATTGTGGCTAAGATTGCGCATAGCCGGAGGTGAGGATAAGGCAACAAAAGCATCCAGCAGGGCCATTTGTTTTTTGTCGACTTCGAGGTTATCTAAATGCGCGCTACTACCGTTTGGGCTTTGTATGCAATCTATTTGAACGTCAGTACAGTCACCGGTAGAAGAATCCTGTAGTGGTGTGGACAAGCCTAAATCTGTATTAAAAGCGAGCTGGTTTTGCTCGCTTAATGTGGCGACAGAGGCCTTATATCCAAAGCGACCCAAGCGTCGAGTTTGGCCGGGGGGGGCGGGTAGCCAACTCGGGCGTCCTCGAATGCCATCCTTGTTGCTGTCATCTGGGTCGGCATTCGCAAGAATGAACGACTCTGGCACCTGATCCAATAGCCCCATGCCGATTAGAGCGGGCGCCACTAGCATGGTAAACCCTGTGTGGTCTTCAAACTGACCGTAGTTGAGTTTCGTCCAATGAAGCAGGGGTTTTCTCAATGTGATCTGAGTGCCATCGGCCAGCGTTTCGATGTGCGTTTGATAAGATACCGTGAAGTCTCCTTCGGGAAGAATCCCTGGCGTGCTGTTGCTCTGAAATTGATGGCCGTAGGTTTTGTCCCCAATGTGAGGGTATATCGCGTGTGGTTCGTTTTTCGTTAACCTACTAGAAACCTTATCCGGTAATGGATAGGTCTTGCCCAACCTAACCATAAAAGAAGGCACCGACGCGCCACTGATCGCAGCTTCCGGGGCGTGGCCTCGTCCATTATTAAGATGACAGCTGTGACAAGATCGGGCGTTATAAAGCGGCCCTAGTCCATCGCTGGCCGTCGTCGAAGAGGGTGAGGCTACCCAGAATTTTTCAAACACACTTTTGCCAATGCGAAAATGCAGCTTATCTTCAACGGCAATTTCTGCCAATGGGCGTGTGTAGTCCGCCGCAAAGGTGAGGTTCGAGAAACAAAAAAAGCTGACGTAAACGCCAGCGGCTAAAAGCACATGATTATTACTTTTTTCGGTCATTCGTAGATAAGTACCATTAACTGACTCAATGACGTCATTTTTCTAATAGTTAAGGTGCTGTGCATCTTTGCTAAAGCTCTTTTTTGTTAACACTCTTATTTAAAACTCTATTTACACTTTTTTTAAAAGACAGCGCTTGGGTTATCCAAGCTGTCAGAGCCTTCCAGTGCAATGCCTTGTATGTTCAATAAGCGAATAATCTCTTCCGTTGAGCGAGTTTCGTTCACTAAGGAATCAACAAAAGTCTGCACCAGTTGGTTACCTTGAGTGTTGTTCAAGGCAATTAATACATCAAAGGTTTGTCCTTGTTTCGCTGCATCAACCATCGCTTGTGCTGCGGCTTCTGTGGTGTTCAATTTATCTTTCATTACGCTGTCGAGTTCTGAGTTTTGTGTTGCCACTAGGTCAGATAAAGAGGCGCCTTTTACCCAACTGCCATCGACACGTTGATATTCACCCAGATAGACGTTTTTGATGCCTTTTGCATTGTAATAGTGGGACCAGTGAGTATTGTCAGAAAAACAGTCATGCTCTTCTTCAGGGTCATGAAGCATTAACCCTAGCTTGGTTCTTTCTCCGCCAAGCTCGCCATACGCCAAGCTGCCCATGCCCGTCAACATGGTGGCCAGTCCAGCGTCGGTAGATTGATCCAGCAGTGCCATACGGGCAGCGCCGCCTTCTTGCCAGTAACTGGCCATGTCTTCGAGATCAGAAATCAGTAAATCCGTGACGGCTTCTAAGTAGGCGCGACGGCGATCACAGTTACCGTTCGTGCAATTAGCCAAATCGTAGTCTGTCGCTGGGCGTTCACCCGCGCCAGGATTCGTGCCGTATAGGTCTTGTCCCCACAGTAAGAATTCAATGGCGTGGTAGCCACTTGCCACATTAGCCTCAATACCGTCGGCTTCTTGAAGTTTGTTTGCGATTAATTCCGGAGTGATGTGTGTAGTATCGACGCGCTCACCGCCAATCATCAGGCTTTTTGAAGCAATGATATTAGCCGTATAAAGTGCGTTAATATCAGATTGCGTTCCGTAACTGTCTGTTGCGACATAATCGATCAGACCTTCATCGAGAGGCCACGCATTCACCTTCCCTTCCCAGTCATCAACAACGGCATTGCCAAAACGATATACTTCGGATTGTTGATACGGTACACGTGCGGCAATCCAAGCTTGTCTTGCAGCTTGCAAGTTGTTTTCAGTCGGTTCTGAGAGGAAGGCATCAATTGCATGACGAAGTGTTTTTGCTGTCGTCAACGAATCGCCATACACGGCTTCTGCAATATCTGCATAATGTGTGACAACGGCATCGGCTGAGGCTTGTTTTTCGATGTGTTGAACGGATGATGACGAGCATGCAGTGAGCAGTGCACCCGCGACACAAATAGCCACAGGGCTGAATATACCTTTCATTAAATACACTCCAATTGTTGATGTATGCTTATCGTATTGCAAACAAAAATGATTATCAACTGTATTTTTGAATGGTTGTTTATACTCTGCTATTAATAAAATAAATTGATAAAAATGTTGTTTAAACGGCTTTTACGAGTTTTATGATGTGATCAAAACGATAGAAGTGCTGAAGCGCAAAGGGAAATAAAGATTAGACAGCGAGGGTACTACTGTTGAGCAGCCCCTCAAAAAGAGAAGCAATTAGCACTGGTATCGAAAGCTATTGCTTGCTGTGTTGTGAAGCGGGTATTCACACGCTTTGCTGCGCAAATGATTCTGACCTTCCCAAGACACACTCATACTGACAGGTGCGGTATTGTGATAACTAGGAATAAACCGATAAGCGGCAACGATTTCAATACTGCTGTTGGCGCCAAGCTGTACTGATTGACCAATGAGACGCTGTCGTGTCTCAACATTATAGAGTGTGTAATCTGTGGTGTACTCTTGACCGCCGTTCTCGTGGGAAAAGTTGAGCCATATTTTACGGTACGTTTGTGGTTTAGAGGTGGGATTTTCAAGACGTAGCTTAGTATAAATCATTTGCGGTTGCGTTAGGCTAGTTTGCGCCTGCTGGCTGACTTTTAGATACGACGAGGGTGTCGTTTGCCAAGGCATAGCACTTCCAAAAGACGCATCTACAATAACAACGCTTTCCTTTGCTAAATAGGACTGCAAAAACTGAGCGAGATCTTTTAGTGGGGCGTACATAGCCAGTGCCAATACGCCCAGTAGTGAGATTTTACGAATGCCGCGATTTATACCAAAAAACGTTAGCATGACTACTTCCTTAAACTATCTTTACTGTTTATTTATACAGTACTGTATATCCAAACAGTAATTATGTATAGAATATTTTTAAATAAAGTTTGCATTTCTCATAAAATTTTTGCCATTTTGCGAAAAAGGCGCTTTTAAAAAAATTATCAGAAAAGGTTTGATTTTATTTAGTGAGTTGTTTTTTAAAGGATTATTCATGATTCCCACAGCCTTCTTAACGGATTCTGTGGACAAAAAAATATGGCCGTTGTTTTCATACTCTCAGGCACTATAATGCTGCCACAAATCAAGTTATGGGGTAGGTTGTGGATAAAGTGGATGTAATTGTATTGGGTGCTGGCGCGTCGGGTTTAATGTGTGCAGCAACGGCGGCTTACCGAGGGAGAAAAGTGGTGGTGTTAGACCACGCTAACAAAGCCGGTAAGAAAATACTCATGTCAGGAGGAGGGCGCTGTAATTTTACTAACATGGACGCTGCTCCAAAACACTTCTTATCAGACAACCCGCATTTTTGTATTTCAGCGTTACATCGGTATTCTGCTCAGGACTTTGTGGATCTTGTCGACCGTCATGGTTTAGAGTATGTCGAAAAAGCCCCAGGGCAACTTTTTTGTGAACACTCTGCCAAAGACCTGCTTGATATTTTACTGACAGAGGTAGAATGGTCTGGCGCAGAACTCAAGCTCAATACCAAAATTCATCAGGTTGAGTGTCAGGAAGGCAAGACTCTCGTCAAAACCAGCCAAGGTGACTTCCTGTGTGACTCTTTAGTGGTTGCCACAGGCGGCTTGTCGATCCCGACTATGGGAGCCACAGGCTTTGGGTATGAGATTGCCCAACAAATAGGTCATGATATTTTGCCAACGCGGGCGAGCTTGGTGCCTATTACTGTACAACCAGACCGTAAAGCGCAGCTGGCAGAGTTATCCGGTATTGCGTGCGATATAGCCGCGACCGCCAAAGGCGTGACTTTTCAAGAGCCCATGTTGTTCACCCATAGAGGCGTGAGTGGCCCATCGATTCTACAGATCACCAACTTTTGGCAGCCTGGTGAATCGCTCAGCATTAACATTGCGCCGATGTTATCATTGGATGACTTGATGTCGATTCGTCAACATAGCCCGAAAAAAAGCTACGAAGGCTTCTTATCCACATTATTGCCAAAGCGCCTAGTCGAGCTGATTAAAACTGAATTCCCTTGGCTTACTGAGCGCAGCGCGCAAACCTCTAACGAACAAATTGAAACCCTGTTTGGTTATCTTTCGAACTTTGACATCGCCCCCAACGGTACCGAAGGCTATCGAACAGCAGAAGTCACACTAGGCGGCGTAAACACAAAAGAAGTGTCATCCAAAACCTTCGAATCGCAAAAACAGCCGGGTGTATACTTTATCGGGGAAGTCCTAGACGTCACCGGCTGGCTTGGGGGATATAACTTCCAATGGGCATGGGCCAGCGGCTTCTGTGCAGGGCAGTATGTGTGATGGATTTTGGCGTTTCTAATTTAGTCTAACGCATCCTGAAAGGTGACATCTGTAGATAAAAAACGCATTTTAACTTATGGATGTCATGATCTCGTCTGTCCAGACCATGGCGTCTAAAAATGCTCTGTTTAAATGGGCTCTATCATCCGTTTTTAAAATTTCCAGACCGCCCCAGTTTTGTTCTTCACAGTTTAGCGTATGTGTAAGATAAGCTCCCAATTCTCCCGATTGAGTCATAATGGCGTCTAGCAATTCTTTATCTAAAGCGATTTCATTAAGTACAACGGATTTTTCTAAATTAAAAATGGCGTCTATGCCGGACAATAACCCCACCATAAATGCTGAGTCTCCTCGTTTGGACTGTTTGGCTTGTGCTTGAAGTTGGCAGCAACGCCCGCGTGTTAAAAGTACTTTCAAAAGTGTTTGTGGTGGTTTAGTAGAGGAGGTCAGTGTCATCAATAGAGCCCACTTTCTGAGCTGATTTAAGCCAATAAACATTACGGCTTCTTGTATTGATGTAACGGTTTTTTTTATGCCACAGACAGGACTGTTAAGAATGCGTAGTAATTGATAAGAAAGCTTGGGTTCTTTGGTGACTAGACGAGTGACTTCGTCAATGCTAACGTCCTGGTTTTGCAATGCGTTGAGTAGTAATGTTGCGCTGCTCGCTGCTGAGTTAATTTTTTTTCCTTTTATGATTTCTGGCCGCTGCAAAAAATACCCTTGAAATAAGTCGAATCCAAGTTTTTTGCAGAGTTCAAACATGGTTAGATCTTCCACTTTTTCAGCGAGTAAAATAAGACCTTTTGACTTCAATTCGTTGATCTTTTCCGCATAATTATCGGGTGGTGTGAGAAGAACGTCAATTTTGACGATGGACACGTAAGGTAACAGGGCGTGATATCCTGTATCAAACTGGTAGTCATCCAACGCAAATCGATAGCCAGCTAGCTGCCATTTTTGAACCGCTTCAATAAATTCTGGTGTTATTTCCTGATCTTCAAGAATTTCGATGTAAACGGTATCAGGATTAATAGGAATAAAAGCATCTGACAACATGAGCTTGGTTGTCATGTTGATGAAAAAAGGCTTTCTTAATTGTGTTTCTAATTTGGTAATGCCAATGCACAGATTAACCAGAACTTGACTCGTGGCAGCATCATTGTCTATTACATTTGCATTGAAGGCATCCTTTCCACGGAATAATAGCTCATACCCAAATATGTCTTTCTTGCTATTGAGTATTGGTTGTTGAGCCATCATTAAATCATCTAATACCGTTGGAAATTCAATCATTTTTATTTTATGTCCGAGTTGTATTTTTTAAATGTATTTTCTTATTATATATTTTTAAAAAGATAATCCGTACTTAACAAAGAATTTAAGTATATAATGTGTAAGTCACTGATCGAGATGTTGATAATATCTGAAATATTGTCTTCATCCTGAAATCTGTCTTCACTTAGTTGAATGGCTGTTTTAAGTAAAATTCCTAGAATACCTTCATGGGCAATAATCGCTCGATTACATTCTTCGCTTAAACCAAGGGATGGCAATATTTTATCTATTGGGAAATCAAAGATGGCATCTAATACTGATAGTAACCCAACGAGATATGCTTGAAATGACTTATTTGGATCGTATGTTTTGATCACAGCCTCACAAAATTTTGCTCTTATGAGTGCCAGTTTGCAAAGTTCTTCAGGTTTGTTGTTTGCTGATTCGGTTAAAATAAAAAGAGTAATGACTTTCTTTACTTCGTACTGTCCCAGGTAAATTAATGCATGATCAATACTGCTTATGCTGATTTTTTTTCTTCCAGCGCTATTGGCTAGCCGAAGAAAACGACTTGTCATCGCTGGATCTTTTTTTACAACTTTTGCAATTTTAGCAAAGTCAAAATCCTCATCCAAATTGATTCTTAGTAAATCACTGATGGAGTTACTTGATAGTTTAAACTCTTTTATTTTTATGCTTTTTGGGGTGGAAAAATAAGGTCCTTGAAATAAATCTACGTTAAGATCTGATAATGAATCGTAATCTGAATAAGTATTTATGTTTTGGATTATTATTTCGCAGTTGGGATTTAACTGATTTATAAAGTTAATGCCATTCAATAATATTTTTTTATCGTTATTAAACTCCAACTTAATGTATTTTATTTTACTAATAATGTCCTTGTTTTTTTTAATCTCTGCTTTATCTGAAAAAAATAAAAAATTATTTTCATTTAAGCTTTTTATATGTTCGTTTGATTCAGGGTTTTTAATTATTTCTGAATTTAATCCGAGAGCAACTTTTTCAGGGGGCAAAATACTAGGTATTTCAGATTCTAAAAATCGTTTTGGGATGTTAAGGAGTGCGCGTTTTTTATTGGAAAACTCAAGCATGCCGAATAAAAGAATGGAATCAGTAAAAATACCATTTTTATGTACTTCTAATTTTTCATGATTTTTTGGATCTTTATAAGTGATTTCATAAGCTACGACATTGCCCTTTGAGTTTAATATAGGCTGCCGATAAATAAAGCCGTTTAGAAAAATAGAATTATTTTCTTGATTATCAAAGAAAAGATTTAGGAACGCACTGTCCATAAAAATCACCATACGATTTTAAATTTTTATAATTCGTGGAAAAGCTTTGAGACACTGATTTTTATCTTGTTATTCTCTACACAACTTAAAAACACAAGCATCTTACAGTAAAATGACAACGATAATCATACTATTAACAAAAAATAACAAAATATTACACTTATAGTTATTGCTATATTTTTTAAGCAATAATTGATGTCCCTGTAAGAGATACTTTTTCTCCAAAAAGTTCGGCTAATGAGAATGAAAAACATCCGGTTTTTGTCTATACAAGTACATTTGTACCATCAAAAAGCAGTTTTGGTTTCCTGCTAGGTGTCATTGTGCAGTGGCGCCATGAAAGTTGAGTGCAAAATGCACAGTGGGTTTTTAGAGAGGACGAGGATGAGTTTTATTTATTGAAAAATTCATTAAATAATTGAATTATAAGGTTTATATTTATAAATATATTAAAATCTATCGGTTTTATGTATGTTTCTTCACACTCTAAAAAACAACAGAAATGATAGGGCGAAACGTCGATTCCAAGGTTAAGTGGCCCTGTCTGAAAATAAAAAATTTATTGAAATCAATACTTAACCAAAAAAATAGACGAATTTCTTTATGTCGGCCGCTCCTTATGTGATTTTTTTCTAAAAATTTACATTTTTATAATAATCTTGACAAAATAATACATAAAAGTGATATTGCTCCGATTGACAGTATTTTTCTTATTTAGTAGCTAAAAAAATACTGTCATATAAGCGGTGCTTATAAAATGTGTGATCAAGCAAGGAGGGTTAGAGCACTATGTTTCGTTTGCCACCTCCTAAGTAATTTCATGCTTATCATAGCATCGCTATTCGGAGTATCTCGTGTTTAGAAAAATCAGTATTAAAACTCGCCTTATGTTCTCCTTTTTAATCATCACATGTTTGATGGTTGGTATTGGTGGCGTTGCCATACTCACAATGAAAGAAATACGCAGTAATTTAACTGCTATAGAAAGCAATTATTTGCCTTCCGTGAGGCATTTGGGAGTGATGAGTACTAATCTAACACTGATAAGGCTTTATACTCTGAGGTTGCTTGTTGAAACAGACAATAAAGCAATGCAGTCCATTTCAAAAACAATAGATGAAACCAAAAAAAGTTCCAAAGAGTCGGATACTTACTACCAAACTCTCATAACGGAAGATCGAGAAAAAGCATTGTATGCGTCATACAAAAAAGCTGAGGAAATATATTATCGCTTGCAAGTAAAAGTGGTGGAGTTTTCTTTGCGTAACAATAACGTTGACGCTAAAAAACTTATGGAAGAGATGAACCAAGCTGCTAATCAGGTAAATGATCTTCAGCAAGAACTCATTAAGCTTAATCGAGAATATGCTGATAAGGCTTCGTTGATTGCAGGATCACAATACACTCAAAGTTTTATTTCCATAGTCACTATTATTCTAGTCAGTGCAAGCTTTGCCTTAATCATTGCTTTTGTCATCTCCAAAAGTATCAATTTTCCGCTGCGTCGAGCAGTTAAAACTGCACAGACTATTGCTCAAGGTGACCTCACAGAGCATATTGTGACAGAGGGCGACGATGAGATAACAGAGCTATCGAGTGCTCTTATAGACATGCAAGAAAGTCTCAAAAATGCCATTATCCATATTGGTGATTCTTCAAGCCAGTTAGCATCGGCTGCAGAAGAGTTGAGCAGCGTAACCGAAGGCTCTACCAAAGATTTAACGCTGCAAAATAGTGAAATTCAATTAGCCGCTGCGACTATTTCGGAAATGAGTTCAGCCATCAATGAAGTGGCTAGAAGAGCCCAGAAAGCCTCAGAAGATTCTGCCTATTCAGCAAGTTTAGCGGAGCAGGGCAAGAAAAAAGTGGATCAAACAACGACGGTAATTATTGAAATGAATGAGGGTATGATAGTAAGTACTCGCGTGATCAATCAATTAGCTGAGCAAGTAGCATCAATTAGTCAAATATTGGATGTCATTCGTGCTGTCGCAGAGCAGACAAATTTACTGGCTTTGAATGCAGCTATTGAGGCTGCTCGAGCCGGTGAATCTGGACGAGGTTTTGCCGTCGTGGCGGATGAGGTCAGAAATCTTGCACATCGTACTCAAGAATCCACAGGGGAAATTGAGACCATGGTTCGACAAGTACAGCTTTCTGCCAATGAAGCCGTGTCTTCGATGGAAACGACGAGCCAAAAAACAACCCAAGCCCAGTTAGTCGCAGATGAAGCAACAAAAGCATTTGAACAAATAACCGCCCGGATTGTATCAATAAGTGACAGCAATCTTATGATTGCCAGTGCGGCAGAACAACAGTCTAATGTGGCTAAAGATATAGACGGCAACATCACCAAAATAAGCGATTTGGCAGCACAAACAGTGGTTGGTGCTAACCAAACGACGGCAAGCACGGCGGAGTTAACCCGATTAGCTATAGAACTGAATGAGTTAGTTGTAAAATTTAAAGTATAAGTCGTTTCCCCTAAATTCTTACCGTGACATCTAGTGTGTATAGTATGTATACAGGCTGTAAGTCGATAGAACAAAAACAATGGCAATCCAGCGTTTAAGACCCCAGTATCCTTAGATGCTGGGCGTCTTGAGCGGTATGATCTTGGTCAATGGCTTGTTTCCTAATGATGTGCTGAGCGAAAAACTGTAGTAGTCTTTACAGTCGGTCAGTTGTTGTTTTCATTAGGGATGAGTTTGTGGTTGATAACGTGTTAGTGTCATGGATTGGCGAAGCCGATCTGCAATCAGCGGCGGCAAATTTGCCTTCAAGTGGGCCTATATCAGCCACTTTGTCTTCTGTAAAGTTTGATAAGATCATTTTGCTGTGTTCCTATTCTGCGGTGAGAAGTTCACCTTACATAGATTGGCTCAGATACCAAACACAGATTGACGTTGAATATCATCAAGTAGCACTGATATCCCCAGTGCATTTTGAATCCATTTATCTTGCAGCAGATAAGCAACTGGCGTCTATTGATTCCCCTAACACTCAGTTGTCTATTTTACTGAGTCCAGGCACACCTGCTATGCAAGCTGTCTGGATTTTGCTTGGTAAAACCAAATATGCCGCGACTTTTTATCAATCCAGCAAAGAGCAGGGCGTTCAAGAAGCAAATATCTCGTTCGAGATATCAGCGGAATACACGCCGCTAGCCACCACACTCACTAATGAGCAGTTAACACAATTAGCCAATGGTGACAGTGCGCACACAGCTGCCTTTGAACACATCATCACACAAAACCCCATCATGGAGCGTCTCAAGCGCCAGGCACACATTTTGGCGGAGCGTGACGTGCCCGTGCTTATCCAAGGGGAAACCGGAACCGGTAAAGAGCTCTTTGTCCGCGCCATCCATAATGCGAGTTCGCGTTCAGATCAGCCCTTTGTGGCGAGTGAGTTTTCGACAGGGGCGCAGCACGCGGGTCGGATTGATACTCGAGCTAACGGCGACGATTCGTGAGTTTATCCTTGGCTTAGATAAGTCCATTGAGGAAGTGCCGAAGAAGTATTATGTCGCTTACAAGATCTCGCAAAATATCGTCTGCATTGAAGTCAAAGGGCGTAATATCAAGTTATTTTTGAAGTTGAAACCCTCTGATATACCAGCGGATACAGGCCATTATCGTGATGTCACATCAATAGGGCATTACGGTACGGGCGATGTGGAATTTACTCTTGCCTCAGAAGCGGACTTTGAGCCAGTAAAAGCCTTTATACAAATGGCCTATAACAAGGTTGGTGAGTAGAGATCGGTTCTGAGCAATACCCCACAAATCTAGTCTCGATAATTTATACAGCATGCTTCAAATTTTCGCAGAAGCTTTTTGTTTGTTGGTAGATGACATAGTGTTTTGGCGCAATTGTAAGTTAGGGTTGGCGCAATTGTGGCGCAATTGTGGCGCAATTTCTGGAATCGCGCCAACTTGAACGAGTTGCTTGGCGCAATTTTAGCGTTTTTTTACTTAATAAATGTTTAACTGATGTCTAGTGAGGTCGTGTCACCATCTTTATGAAGACTAAGTTAACGAAAAATCATTATCGTGATGCCACGTCAACTGGGTATTGGGGTACGGGCGATGTGGAATTTGCTCTTGCCTCAGAAGCGGACGTAGGTTGCTCACAGCCTCAGGCCATAGGCTTCTCGCTTTTTTCATGGCACCATCAAAGTGCGGTTTGATCGCTCGCCATGGGATATCTCATGTTAGCAGCCCAATATTCAAAGTGTTTATATGAGACAGCGTACCAAGCTTTTGCTTTGGCGAGGTACGGGAAGTCCATACTGTTTAAAGCCCCATATCAAATTTCTTTGTCTGTAAATCCGCTTTGAGTATCGGGTCTGTCATGCTTTTAATCTCAAGTTGCACGTATTGCCAATATTCTGGGTTATCAATTGTTCGAGCTTTAATTTGGCTTGGAATGAAACGGCTCATTTCGTTGTTGAAGTCGGCTTTTACCTCTTCTTCGTTGAGTAATTTTTCGACCTGAGGCGTAAGCGACTCTATGAAGTGAGATTTTGTTTTTTCTCTTGCCGCAAGTTTTTTGTTGATCAGCTCTATGGATACGTCAATACCTCTTTGTTTGATCCAAAGAATATCCCAAACATCACGAGGTTTAATACGTCTGGAACGGTATGCTAGAGCAATGAATTTATCTGCCAAGGTTTCTTCTAATGACTGTACAGGGATCAAAAGTCCTTCTGTTGGAACGACGACATCGTAATGATTGACCAGTGGTCTTTTTTCAATGTCGAAAGAAGGGATAGCACAAATGTCGATATGCATTTTTTGACGTGGTAGATCAGGGCGGTTGGCTTCTTTTTCGATACTGATTTTCCAAGAAGATGTGTCGCCTTGTTTGACTTGGTTCGGCTTATTGACCCAGACTTCTGTTTCATATTTTTTTTGTATGTACTTTTGAATCTCGACTTCCAGACCATCAAAATCATCAGGTTTAAAGTCATGCCCTCCATTAAAGTCTAAATCCTCAGACAATCGAGAGCTGTTGTGACATAAACGAAGTGATGTGCCGCCAATAAAAGTCAGTGACTGCATAACTCCCTATTTTACCATGACCGCCATAATATCATGGTGCAATATTTCTTTTTCTATAACAGGAGTTATCCCTGCGAACTCAGGATTGGTGTTAACAATTTGTTTGATGACTTCTTTGAGCATGTTATGCCTCCAGCATGTGCAGATTTCGATTACAGTTTTTTAAATCAATAAGAGCTTGGGGTGTTTTGGCTCGATACATTTTGATATCTGAATCGAAATAAATATTAGGAGCGATTGTCTCGATGGTTTTTTTTGTATGCGTAAACTCAATGACCCCATAAGGTGTAGAAAAAATGCCACTTCTGCCTTTTGTCATCACAGTGAGTCTGTCCATAACAATTTGTGAAATATCACCTGTATAGCTAAGTTGGCTCTCTAGGCTGATGTAGTTAAAAACGTCTCCTCTGAGCTTATTTACAATCTTGTAAATTGCTGTTGAACCATCAGGCGGCGTTATTGTGCTTTCAAAAATACCGGTTGCGACTCTTCGTAACACACCTTTTTTTACGCAATCTGTGAGGAACTTTGTAAAAGCTGGGGTATGCTTTTCGCTGAGCATAAATGCTATCTCTGCCGCCGTATGAACCCCCCCACCAGCTTTAGTAGCGTGAGACAGTGCGGACAGTAATTTTTCTTTTTTACTCATGATGGTCTACGAATTATTACTCTATTGGTATTAAATTGTAGACTTTGTAGATTAATTAGACAACATTCAAGTCTACAAAATATTACTTTTAAGGTGTTTCTTTGTAGACCTAATATACTGAAATAAGCTCTTAATGGTATGAGGCTGTATTTTGCTTCGAAATGATATGATGAGCTTTTCTATTAAGCATTGGCTTTTGTGTATGCTTTCATCGCTCTTTTTATATTGAACCTCTTGGTTTGTTGGTGCGTACTTTTCACTGGGGGCGCGATGCTATTAAGGCAGTCATTATAAAGGGGACGGGTTGATGCGGTGGTTTGTGTGTTTGTTGTTGTGTGTTGGGCCTTTGGTGAGTTGGGCGGCGACAGAAGCGGAGGCTTGGCAGTCGTGGCGTGAGGGTAATGCTATTTTGATTATGCGTCATGCTTTGGCGCCTGGTGGTGGGGATCCTAACGGTTTTGTGTTGGATGATTGCAGTACACAGCGCAATCTTAATGACGTTGGTCGTCGGCAGTCTGTTGCTTGGGGTCAGTACATAAAAAGTCAGTACGAGGGCTCGGTTTCTGTTTATAGCAGTCAGTGGTGTCGTTGTTTAGAAACCGCGCGCTTAATGGCGCTTGATGAGGTGATGCCTCTGCCAATGTTGAATTCATTTTTTGCCGGTCAAGGCGATAGAGTCGGCCAAACAGCTGAGGTGC
This sequence comes from Marinomonas hwangdonensis, assembly GCF_003721245.1. Taxonomy (GTDB): domain Bacteria; phylum Pseudomonadota; class Gammaproteobacteria; order Pseudomonadales; family Marinomonadaceae; genus Marinomonas; species Marinomonas hwangdonensis. Next base: position 238,459 of record NZ_RIZG01000004.1, read on the forward strand.
TGGAGCGGTTTTCATCCCCATCTGTGGATCAGCCAACCGTGTTGGTAACTCATCAGGTGAATTTCACCGCGCTTACGCAGGTATTTCCTAGCTCAGGAGAAGCGGCTATTTTGTCATTGCCTCTGACGATGCCTGCCAAAATCTTAGCGCGCATCGAACCACGATAACAGCCGTGTTATCGTGGTTACTTGGCTACTTTTTTTAATAACTATTTAACAACCTTGTACACGGCTGCGATGTCGCTGTCGGCTAAGCCCGCTTTTATGGCTTGTTTGAACGCTTCGTTGGCGATGGCGGCCGTGGGGAGTGGTTGTTCTAGTTGATCCCCTAAGGCGATGGCTAGGCGTAAGTCTTTTTGCATGTGTTTAAGGGGAAAGCTGGTGGTGTAGTCTTCATTGAGAAGCATGGCGCCTTTGCCTTTAAACATGGGATTGGCCATGGCGCCCGCGTCGACTATGTCTAAAATTTGTTGCCCGTCTAAGCCTGCTTTTTGTCCTAAGGCCATACCTTCGCTAAAGATGCTTAGCATGCCGCCCATCATCATGTTGACCACCAGCTTCATGTTTGCGCCTTGACCGACGTCGCCAAGATAGGGTGACATTTTCCCCATGACCTCAAAGGCTGGTAGTGCGTCTTGGTAAAGGGAGGCATCGCCCGCGGCTAAGATGATGAGGGTGCCGTCTTCTGCGGGTTTTTTTGTACCGGAAACGGGGGCTTCTAAAAAGCGTCCGCCTGCTTGAGAGATGAGATCTGAGATGGTTTGCGAGGTGTGGTCATCCACGGTAGACATATCGACATAACCTCGGCCAGCACCAATTCCAGCGGCTACGCCGTCTGGGCCTTGGCAAAGTGCCAGAGCCGCTTCTGGGTCAGACACCATGGCAAAGGTAATATCGCAATGCGCTGCAACGTCTTTTGGTGTTGTACCTTGGTGAGCACCTAATGCGACCAGTTCTTCGCATTTTGCGGTGTTTCTGTTCCAAACCGTTACGTCAAAACCCGCTTTTAGAAGATTTGCGGCCATGGCTTTGCCCATGATGCCTAGTCCTAAAAATCCAACACTTATCATAATTCGCTCTCTTGTCTAATGGTTTTATCTGATGTTGTTTTCGTATGATCGCTAATCTTACGTTGTCGTTAGTATTATGTGATCAGTTTGCGTTTAGGTTTTTCCATTGTTTTTTAATAAACAGGTCTTTTTGCTTCATGTTGACCATGAGTTTTAAAGTGGTGACCGCGAAGGGGAGCTGAACAAACCCTTGGTGACGACCAACCGGTACAAGGGATACCATAGGGTTGAGTTTGTAGTCTTTGGGGGTTTTATAGTTGGCCATAGCTATGATGTTTTTAGCCAACGCAGAGGCTTGTTTGTCGGCTAAGTAGCCTAATTTTCCTTCTGGGGTATTAGCGCAATCACCCAAGGCAAATAAATGCTGAGTGCCTTCGACACGAAATTGAGCGTCTACTTTTATTCGGCCATTTTGGTCTAATTGATCGTTAAAATGCACTTTCATCATACTGGTGTTGGGCGTGCCCCCCACACAGTGATAAACCAGATCCGCGTTTTGGTAGCGGTCATCATTTGGGCTAAGTCTGGTGTTGTATTGTATTTTAACCCCAAGGGCGCTCAGTTGCTTGTCCGCCAGTTGGCTGGCTTTGGGTTTGAGTTCTGGCAGTACGCGATCTGAGCCGTGGACTAATGTGACGGTTTTTTCTGGGAAGTGATCGGCTATCTCGCCCGCTAGTTCGACTCCAACAATCCCGCCTCCTACGATGAGGATGGTTTTGGCGTCATTGAGTTGCTGACGGGCGTGGGTTAATTCGGTTTCTCGCTGGGCTAACTGCATGGCGTTTTGTGATTTGGCGATGGGAAAAGTCGAATAGGATGAGCCGCTTGCTATCACCGCCATATCGAACTCAAGTTTACTGCCATCGGCTAATAGGGCGGCATTGTGTGTCAAGGTGGTGACGTCGCCTTGATGAAAGGTGCCTTTAATAAAGGTTTCATAAGGTAGGCGTGAACGTTTACCTAGGTCTGGCTGACCCAGCGAGCGAAGCGTTGCATAGGTGACTTCAAAGTAGGCTTTTTTATCCACTAAATTAACATGGTTGAACCCCGCTTTTGCTAGGTCTTGTGTGACACGAGCACCGGCGAATCCGCCGCCTATTATGAGTATCTTGGCCTCTTTGTTGAACATCAAATCTCTCTTTTTATGGTTACAGGGTAATACATTGTAATGTGTCTAGTATGTAGTTGTTGGTGCACTGTCTCCGGTGCATGATTTTAAGAGTGTGTCGTTAGCGCACTGAGTCGGTTGTCGGTTTGTTGGCTTCTTTCATGGTGTACATACGTTGGTCTGCTAGTGATATCAACTCTTGGTCGTTGCGTACTTCGTCCCGCATGGCGAGACCATAGCTGGCGCCTACTCTGGCAAACCCCGTCTGCTGAGTCCTGGTCAAGGCGTCCTTCATCCATTCATTTACGATTGTGTGGGGTATGGTGTGATGAAATAAGATCGCGAACTCATCACCCCCTATTCTAAACAGCTCAGCATCTGCTCGGCTAAGGACTTTCTGCATTTGATTTGCATAGCTTTTTATCAATTCGTCGCCCTTTTGATGGCCATAGTTGTCGTTGTAAAACTTTAAACCATCAATATCGGCAATGATCAATGCTGTGTAATTGGGCTTTTTCAAAGCGTGTAAGAATGCATGGCGGTTACCCAATTTTGTGAGCTGATCTTCTATCGCCATCTGGTGAAGCTGAATGCTTTTTCGACGCAGTTGAAAGAGCATCACTGAAATGATGGTTACAATGATGACGAGAGTCGTAGCGGCCCAGGTCAACACTCGCGTGTGTAAATGAGCTCGATTTTCATTGGCTTTCGCTAAGGCGAGTTGTGCTTCAGATAGAGCCTGCTGCTGTGAAAGACGTTGGTTTTCTTGTTGAAATGCTAGGTTAGCAATTTCTGTTTGATTAATGCGTTGGCTCTCTTCGACAAAAGCGGAATGATAGCGTGCATAGTATCCCAATGCGCTTTGGTACTGGCCAAGTTTTGTGAGCACCTCAACGTAGTCTAGATACGCCTGAGGTGGGTTGCCTTCACGAATATGAGAGGGCGATTCTATGGCTTCTTTCAGAAGACGCTTTGCTTTGTCTAACTGATTAAAGTAGGCGTAGAGAAAACCGAGATGACGTGTAGCATCTTTCAAATAATCTTCATTTCCCACCTCTGTTGCTAAAGCATGAGTGGATTTTGCTAGCTCGAGCGCCAAATCAAATTCTTGTAAATGACGCAGTACTTCAATATGAATCAGGGAAAAATACAAAAAATAATCACGCCTTGGGTCAACGGGGTTAGCAAGGTAAGTCTCAATAGCATCCAGTGCTTCCACAGGGCGTTGCTGTCGTTCTAAAGCAGACGCCAGAATAGCATACAGATAGCTGATGGCATCGACTCTGCCTTCTGGCACCATGTTTAAAGCAAGGCGAATAAACTGCTCGGCGCGTTGATAGTCTTTTGCCTGTAGAAAGGCTTCGCCCAAAATTACTTGTATAACAAATATAGAAGGGTGGTTGTCATCAACGGCTTTAAACCAAGCCTCGGCTTGATAAAAATAGGGCAATGCTTCGGCAACACGTTGCTGCCTTACAAGCAATTGTCCATAAATATGATAGAGATTGGCTTGAACTGTTCTGCTGTCATCCGTGGTTGGGGTCCATTTTTTTATGGTATCCAGCTCCACATCTAGTATGCTCTTGAGGGTGGAAAATTCAGTAAAAAACATCAAGTCATAGCTTATTTTCATCATCCAACGGTAGCGAGGGGCGAGTTTCATAAAAGAAGCGTCCTCACTCACCAAAAACGCGGCCAAAGCTTTTGTGGCAGCCGTTTGATTTGTTTTTCGAAGTATTAGGCTAACATTCGCACTGACCTCGATGTAGTCGTTTTCGGCGATCGAGTTTGAGTCAACAATGATTCTGGAGAGTATTTCAATCACAAGCTTTTGATTGCCAACGTCCGCTGCGGCACTCATTTTTTGCATTGCTATAGCAATACGGTTTGACGCTAATGGGCTTAATAGTTCTGTGTTATCCCATGGCGTATCGGCTTGCAATGTAGGGACGCGTAGTAACACAAAAACAACAAAGAGCAGTGCCAAAAAGTAGTGGAGACGTTTTTCCTTGAATTCTAGTGAAAGCATTAGAAACGACCAAGATTAGAGGTCTCTAAATCTAATGCATTATTTGACCGACTGTCAAAAACAAAACGCCCAACACCTGAGAAATCGCGTACAAACACTAAATAACCATTAAAATTGAAAATAATAAGTATCTGTCTACCATTGTAATGATAAAGGACTCGTTCATCTTTACAAACTGATACAATAATTTTGGTAATCAATTACATGGCTGGTATAAAAATAAATGGAAAAACCACTTCACCCTCATAATGAATCACTGCGTTTGGCGGAACTGTATCAGTCATCTCTTTTAGAAGGCAAAGAGAATGCCTGTTTTGATCGTTTGACCCGTCTTGCTAAAAATGTATTTGATGTTTCATTATCGTTTCTTTCTTGGGTGGATGAGTCATCTCTTATGTTTGCCTCTAAACAGGGCGCTCTTAGCTTGTTGGCGGATCGAGAGGTGTCTTTCTGTGGTCATGCGATTTTATCCTCTGGTCTATTTGAAGTGAAAAATGCGTTAGAAGATGTGCGTTTTGCTGATAATCCCATGGTGGTTGGCTCACCTTTTATCCGCTTTTATGCCGCCATGCCGCTTTATTCCACTAAGGGTGTTGCCTTAGGTGCTTTGTGTATTATGGATATCAAACCGCGCTCTTTGTCGCCCTCAGAGCAGCAGACTCTAAAAGAGATAGCCGAGCTTGCGCAGCTTGAAATTCAGCGTTTAGAATGCCCGTCAACCTACCAAGATTCTGAATCTCTGCAGCGCTTGTCTGAAGTGATCGTTCGTGCCCAATCCCATTTTATTAATCAAAAAAGTCGTAGAGAAGCCTTTAACTTATTGCTTGAGGACATTCTTAAAGTTACCAACAGTGAGTACGGTTTTATTGGTGATGTGGTGTATTCCGAAGAAGGGGTTCCTTATCTAAAAGCCTACGCCATAACCGATATCGCTTGGAATGACGCAACTCGGCAAATCTACGCGCAGGGGACCATAGATGGCGTTGAGTTCCGAAACCTAGATTCTTTATTTGGCGCGGCATTGCGCACTAAACAGCCGGTGATATCGAACCATCCAAGCCAAGATGCTAGAAGTGGAGGGTTGCCAAAAGGGCACCCTGACTTAAACAGCTTTTTAGGTGTTCCCATCAATAGCGGTGACAAAATGGTTGCCATGGTCGGCATGGCTAATCGAGTAGGAGGGTACGACGAGGATTTTGTGGCTTTTCTCAACCCTTTAATGCTAGCTATTGGCCAAATTGTTGATGCGTCTAATCGTCAAGCAGCGCAAGAGAAGGTCAAGGCGGAGTTGGCCAATTTGTCTGCGGTTGCCAGTCAAACCACCAATGCTGTGGTTATTACAGACGCTAGGGGTAAGACGGTTTGGGTGAATGCAGGCTTTACGCGTTTGACCGAATACACGCTAGAAGATATCCGCGGAAAATCCCCTGGCGAGCTGCTTCAAGGTCCAGAAACAGATCTATTGACCGTAAAAAAAATGCACGCCGCTTTTGTTAAAAAGCAAGGGTTTGAAGTTGAAGTCATTAATTATTCCCGATCTGGTCGCGCTTACTGGGTACGTGTGTCTTGTACTCCCCTGTTGAGTGAGTCGGGAGAGTTGGAGGGCTTTATTGCTATTCAAAGTGATATAGACGCACAGAAGCGCAATGAAATCATGCTTCAAGAGTCGGCGCGTTTGCAGTCAACGATTTTAAACACCATGGTAGAAGGGCTTATTACTACGGATCAAGATGGTGTTATTCAGATGTGTAACCCTGCGGTGCTCGATATCTTTGGTTATTCTCAGGAAACGCTAGTAGGCCAAAATGTTAAGTTTTTGATGCCCGAACACTATGCGAAGACGCACGATAAACACATGCATAATTACAAGGTCGCCAAAGCCAAGCACGACATCATGGGCAAAGCACGGGCTTTGACTGGCAAGCGAGCTAACGGAGATATTTTCCCACTAGAAATTGCTGTAAAAGAAACCTTATACAATGACAAATTGCTCTACGTTGCGTCCATTCGTGATATCACCGCGTTAACGGAGCAGCAAGAAAAAATAGAAAAACTGGCGTATTTTGATCCTCTTACTCAGCTTGCTAATAGACGCCTATTGACCGCGAGAATTGAAAGCCTTTGCTCTGACAGGGAGCAAAAAGACGACTGTAATGCCTTGTTGTTTGTTGATTTAGACGATTTTAAAAACGTCAACGATGCATTAGGGCATACCGTTGGGGATCGCTTGTTGGTGGAAATCAGTCAGCGTCTGATGTCGAGTGTTTTAACATGCCATGACACCGTTGCCCGACTGGGGGGCGATGAGTTTTGTGTGTTGTTGTCATCGTTAGGGCAATCCCAAGAACAAGCTCAAGAAAAGGCGCTGCTTGTTGCTGAGCGTATTATTAAAGAGATTGAAAAACCGTTAACTATAGAGAATGAAAGGCTTAAAACGTCAGCCAGTATTGGTGTGAGTTTTTTTTGTGGTGAACAGGTGGATTTAAGTGCATTGATGAAGCAAGCCGATATCGCCATGTATGAAGCCAAGAAAAAAGGCAAAAATCAAGTGTGCGTTTTTAGTTCTGATATGGAAGCGCGTCTGCTTGAACGGTTAACACTAAAATCGGAATTAAGAGCCGCCATTAATGACTGTCAACTGGCCGTACATTATCAGCCTGTTGTTAATCAAGATGCACGCATTGTTAAATTGGAAGCCTTGGTGCGATGGCTTCATCCAACAAAAGGTTGGATTCGTCCAGATATCTTTATCCCGATTGCAGAAGCTTATCAACTCATTGTGCCTTTGGAGGATTTTGTGCTTCACAGAGTATTACAAGACCTCGTGAGTTGGCGAACGGTATCACCTGATTTGGATTGGAAAGTGGCGGTGAATATTAGTCAGTTTCAGTTATCTTATGAGCACTTTTATGATCAGGCGGTTGCGGCGTTTACGGAATACCAACTTGATCCCAGCCAAGTGATTTTTGAAGTGACAGAAAGCGCGATAGCGCAAAATATAGATAAGAGTATTGCCAAAATGTCCGCATTAAAGGCCCTAGGCATTACTTTTTCGTTGGATGATTTTGGCACGGGTTATTCGTCATTAGCGTATTTGAAACAACTGCCTATCAGCGAGCTTAAAATAGACCAAAGTTTTGTAAAAGGTTTGCCTGATGATCTTGATGACGTTGCGATAGTGCATTCAATACTGTCGTTGGCAAAAGCAATGAACCTTAGGGTGGTTGCTGAGGGAGTAGAAACGAACCAGCAATGGGCGTTTTTGAAGTCTGGCCATTGCGATAACTTTCAGGGGTATTTGTTTGCCAAGCCAATGCCAGCAAGCGATATTGAGAAAATCATAAAAGGCTCAAGCTTGCTGGGAGGTAATAGTTAATTCCAAACAAGAAAGCCACAACTGCGGATCTTGCTGTATTATGAGCGGCTGAGACTATTTTTTTCTGAATGCTGTGTTATTTAGGCTCTGGTCAACACTGTAAATAGTCCAGCGCTCACTTGCAAATTGTTGTCTTGCGAAAACTTCGGCAACAACTCGACGGTTTTGACGTCTGCCTTCAGGGGTTTCATTGGTGGCAATAGGTCTTGTTGGGCCATAGCCAACACTTTTAACGCGGTCAGGTTTAATTCTGAAACTGTCAACAAGCACAGAAGCAATGGCAGCAGCCCGCTGTTCAGATAGACTGCTATTTAGTTCAGCTGATCCCTGGCTGTCAGTGTGTCCTTCGATAACAACGTTGCTATCAGGATGGTCAGCTAAGAAGTCAGCAAGATCTTTCAGCTCAGGGTAAAAGCGAGGTTTGATTTCGGCTTTACCTGTATCAAATAATACGTTTAGCTCAACGGAAAGTAGCTTAGTATTTTTACTAGGACAACCATCGTTATCAACAGCGGCACCTTGAGATGTATTTGGGCAAAGATCACGAGCATCAATAACACCGTCTCTATCAGCATCAGCTAGACGTGTCTGCACATTAGAGGCGTACAAACTCTCCGCTACAGCAAAATGGCTGTAAGCAAACAGTAGGGCAGCAATGCTAATGTGTTTCATGAGGCTTTTCATCATGCTGTTAATACACTCTTTTAATCTTAGTAAAGTCAGTTTAGATAAAAAATACCATTCTAGCTAACGGTATTTTGTATCCTTATTTTATATTTGGACAGTTATGTAAAGAAATGTAACTGTCCGAAAAGCTTTATTAACCTACAGCGAATAACACTGGATAAAAAGTGTGAACCGTGGCCTTAAAGAAGGCTACCCGCAAAAGTTCACTATTACCAGCTGCCGGTGTTTTCCATGGACACCCAAGGTTCTGCCGCTTCTAGTGATCCCTCTTTCTGTAAAAGTTCGATGGATATACCATTTGGGTCTTTAATGAAAGCCATGTGCCCATCACGAGGTGGTCGTAGTATGGTAACGCCCAAAGACTGCAGTTTTTCACACATTTGATAAATGTTATCTACTTCGAAAGCGAGATGGCCAAATTGGTCACCGCCAGTATAGCTTCGATCACTCCAGTTATGAGTAAGTTCAACTTCTGGGGCGCCTTTTTCTGTGGCGTAATAAATCAATGAAAACTGACCCTTCTCACTGTCCATGCGTCGCGTCTGGATGAGTCCTAGGCCTTCGGTATAAAAACGATGGCTTTCCTCTGGTTTGTCGGTTCTGATCATGGCATGTAGATAACGAATGGACATATCAATTCCTTCTAAATGAATAACAACAAGTGATGTATTATTGCAGTTAGTTTTGAATAAGACAAAGTGAGGTACGCAACTCTCACTTTAGATTCATATTTTACTTACACCCAATATACCCAAAGCCATATGTTTGCTGCACCCAGCGCTTTATTCTTCCCATACCCAGCGTAAAGGTTCGCCAAAATCATCATAGATAATGGTTTTTTTGGGTTTCTTTTTGGCCTGAGTAGGGGCAAAAGGTTTCGAGGATTTTTTTTGTTGTATGGCGGCCACTACATGATTTAATGGGGTTCTCTCTTGCTTGGGCTCGTTAAAGCCGATGTGGCTCGTGTTATACTTGCCATCAACGAGACCAGATTCTCCCATGTTGACTTGCTGGATGGTTCCATTTGCCTTGATAAATTGGTCGACCTGAGACTCCAGTTCTTTTCGTGTGTCTTTTTTTGTTGTCTTGGGTTTTATCATAGTGTCTGGGGAGGATTGTATCCTGCCATGCTAGTTGGTTAATGGTAATAGGGTAATGGGTTAAAAACTGATCATAATCTTCCATATTAAACGTAAGAGGTAGCTGGTGTCTATTAGCAACTTAATTGTACATGAGATCCAAAAAAACGAAGGAGAACGCAAAGCTGTGCTCATTGCACGACCTTCAGAGAACCCCATCGATGATCAGGCCGAGGTTTTGTCTGCTCAGGTCACGAGTTTATTCAACCGTTCTGGTATGAGCACAGGGCGCTTTGCAAATCCACAAGGCAGTGACGAAGGGGCGCAGTTGCCTTCGTTGTTGATGACTTATTTCAAAGAAAATGCGTTTACGGATTTTTCGGGTTTTACTAAAGTGTGTGCCGCTGATTTTTTGAAATACCTAGAGCCCGTCGAAGAAGCGGGTGGTGGCTTGTTGTGGTTTAATCATTTTGAGCTGCACGGTACGCATTTTTTATACATTGTTATGTTGAAGCGTAAGCAGGGGATTGGTTTAGGGTCAGATCTTAGTTTATCTCAGGTGGAGCAAATCGAGATGGAAAAGCTTCACATGTCGCTGCGCATCAATTTATCTGCTTGGCAATCTGGTGATGAAGGGCGCTACATCTCATTTCGTTTGGGTCGCGCCCCCAAATTTGAAAGTGATTATTTTACGCAATTTATTGGCTGTGATGAGCCTAAAGTCACGGCGAAAGAGACACGTAAACTGGTCGATTTAACCTCGGCGTTTTGTCAAGCGGAGGGCTTTCCAGCGAAGCAGGCAAACGAGTTTAAGAAACTTGTTTCAGAGCAATGTCAGGCCAAAGCGCAAGACAACGAGCCTTTAGCAATGAAAGACATCGCTGCCCAGGTAGAATCACGCTTCTCAGTCGAACAAGCGAATAAGTTTTTAGAAATAGCCGATTCAGACAGCTTTAAAATGGAAAAGGAAATGTTTGTCGAAAAGGCGGCATTGAAAAAGCTCACCAGAATATCCGGCAGCACCAGAGCGCTGACGTTGAGTTTTGACAGTGATTTGCTGGGAGAGTCGGTGGTATTTGACGCAGACTCGGGCACTCTTACGATTAAGGATCTGCCGAAGACGTTGCTAAAACAACTGCAGTCTATGTCTAATTAGGCCCTTTGCTTTGAAAGGATCTAATTAGACGCTTGCTGTTAAGACCGCATTGCACCAAGAAGGTTTGCTAAAAGAGGATTACAGTCCCAGCAAGCCTTCCAATTCTTTCATGGTTTTGAAGCACTCTGTTGCCCCCGCCGCCAGTTGCATATCGGCATCGAGTGTCTCGCTAAACGCCAACACGCGCATTCCAGCCGCTCTGCCTGCTGTAATGCCAGCAACAGAATCTTCAATTACTAGGCAGTCTTTTGGGTCGATGGCCAGCGCAGCCGCCGCTTTTAGATAAAGGTCGGGTGCCGGTTTGCCATGCTCAACGTCTTCAACACAAAAGCGGGTTGAAAATCGATCGGCCAGCTGGATCTTATGCAGTTTATAATCCATTTCTTCACGACGAGCGTTTGTGGCCATTGCAATAGGTACGGTGATTTTACCCAGCAGTGATTGAACGCCATCAATTGGCTGCAGATTTTGCTCCATGGCGTCATGAAAGCGCTGCCGATAATCTGCATCAAAGTTTGTGGGGAGTGGTTTGCCAAGCAGTTTCTCAGCATTTGTAAGATTTTGTTTATTGGTAAACCCAGTGAATTGTGAGTGTAAGGTGTCATCATCCAGCTCTAGGCCGCATTCACTTAGCATGGTTTTGAGAATCTTATTAGAAACACTTTCTGTGTCTACAATCACACCGTCACAGTCAAAAATAATGGCTTTGTATACTTGCGTCATAGGTCAAATACTTGGTTGAGAATGAACCAAGATCATAACTAACTTGAGGTAGGTTAAGGAAGGGAGGGAGGTGTTATTATTTTTCTCCCCTTAAAAAAAATCAAAGAATGTAAGATATACTATTATTTAATTTTTATGAGCTAGGTGATCTGTTTTTTCTAGATGAATAAAGTATTAATCTCATCTAGCGTAACTGCATTGATTATTATATTGCTGTTATTAACGTTTCGCTTCTTTGCTTAATTCGTTACTTGGCTTAAGCGTTGTGGGCGATTACTGGCTTTTTTCAATGCTTTGAATGAGCTCTGAAAGAAAGTAACAACAGCTTTGACACGACGAGCGCGTTTTTGACGACGGGCATGGTCTTCAGCGGTAGTGTCTTCAAAGCCCCATTTAGCAAGTAAAGCTTCATATTGTTCTTGAGAGTCCATAATATTCTCCTGTTAGTATTTAATTGATATGTTGTTTTATTACAACATTTATAATATTAGTGAACCTTGACCGATTGAACAAACGATCCTTTTTCATCAAAAAGGTGAGTTTTTTTCATCGATCATGTTCTTAGTCCTATTTTGTTTTGTAAGGAATTTTCATTGTATCAATCGCTAGATCAGTTTCCGAAAAATTGGATTTTTAAACGTCAAGACCCAAAAGTTATGCCAGAAGATTTGCAGGCAATACGATTACTGAGTGAAGAAAGAGCGGCGCAAATTTGGCGAGATTATGTCAGTGATGGGCAGGTGCACCCTGATCACTTCACCGCGAACGATTGGCTTAACAAAGACGCAGCTAAAGTCACGGATGGGAAGTTGCAATGGGAAAAAGTGTGGGACAGTGAGCAGTCTGCCTTACCTGATGCGGTATTAGAGCACTTTGCTTCATGGGGAGAAGACACAACGGTTTTCTTTTGTTGTCATAGTGATGTGGTGTTTGAATTGCCATGGGGTGTTTTTCAGCGTTGCTGGAAAGCGTTTCTATTTCTAGATAATGGTCCTGTTTTGGTGGGCAAGAAAAAGAAACATGCGGCGCAATTTCATTCTAATGGTTGGATGAATTTATTGCTTCGTGTTGTCTAGCATGCTGCTGTCATTGCCCCGTTTGCGGCTCATTAGGCAGCGTTCGTTGAAAGTTTGGTAATAGTGAAGCAGCTGTTGGCTTTGCGACTCATGTCCTAAGGTGTGTAATAGCATGGCGGTCACTTCTGCCGTGGCAAATTGCATATCATGGCTGGCGTGGCGAACGAGAAAAGAGCGCTGGGCTGCGCTGCTTAGTTCAAAATGTGGGATGTGTTTTAACCACTCACTTTGATGAAACATCTTACTGGCTTGCTTCCAAGTGCCATCCAAGATGATGAAGCAATGTTTCTGATTTTCGTGTTGTATGGGCGTGAGTAGCACTCTTTGCTTTCTATTTTGACTTTGTGCCGTGTCAGTGTGCGGAAAAAGTACGGTGCATTGTTCTTTTTTACGGTTTAAATGTTGAATTAATTCGTCTGATGGTGCTGTTCTGCTCCACACGTATGCTTTGGTGTCGTTGGGAAAAAGATCTGCAATGAGTCGGCCGCTGTTGGTGGGTTTGTGTATTTCGTCTCGGTGAAATAGCAGGATAAACTCAACGGGGCAGGCTTGTTGTGCTCTTAAATGACAAAAACAAGCGAATTCGGCCATTAAGCAATTGGGGCAGCGAATTACATTGATGCCACGAGCTAAAAACGGGCGCTTGGATTCTGCTTTGCATTGCGTTCTTAATATATCGACACAGTGCTGTGTGTGAGTGTTTTTCATTGCGTTGTCGTCTTGTGTTGGCGTGTAGAGCGTTTTGCTCGAATACAAGTAGGCGCTATTATGATTTTTTTCTCGCCAATGTCTATTTTTTCTCGCCAATGTCTATTTTTTGTCGCCAATGTCTAAGTGGTATCTGTCGAGTGGAGCATATCGCTGACAAAACTCTGACAAAAAATATGCAAATACAGAGGAACGGGGTAAAACTTTGCTATTGTAGCTGTTCGTAATGATCAAGTCAGGATATGGTTCAGTTATTACTTTTTCGTGATGAGTTGTCTATGAGTCGTTATATCTCACCCGTTTTGTACATTCTTCTCATGTTGGTCGGTTGTGTTGCGTTTGTTTCAATAGCGGGTGTTCGTGTTGGGATGTTTGAACCTATCACAGGGTTTTCCATGTTACGTAAGAGTGTTTACTTCTCTCTTATTTTGTCATTGTTAGCGGTAGCGTCGCTGTGCGTCTGTCGTAAAGAAAAAAATCTAGCCAGTCAGCGTTTTTTCGCGTTAGTGCTGATCATTTCTTTTGTTTATAGTGTTATGTGGATAGGTTTTTATTTGCAAAGAACCAACTTGCCAAACATAAATGACATTACGACGGATACCGAGACTCCTCCCGCCTTTTTAAATGTCAATTTCATTCGCAGTTCCTCTGAAAATTCTGTTCGTTACGATCAAGCGTGGGCATCGATACAGGAAGAGCATTATCCTGGTGTGAAGCCGTTATTTTCCTCCAAAGATAAAGATACGGTGTTTGAATCGGCTTTGCGATTGGTTCAAGAGCGTGAATGGGAGGTTGTGGCCGTTTACTCGGGGGCGGGTATTATTGAAGCAACGGCCCGTACGCCAATTTTTGGTTTTCGCGATGATGTTGTCATAAGAATATCGCAACGCAATCAAAGCGAGATCCGGGTGGATATGAGATCATGCTCAAGAGTAGGCAGTGGCGACTTTGGCGTTAACGCTGAGAGAATCGAATCTTTCATGAAAGATCTGGCCACTGTATTAGACAGATCTTCTTTTCCAAGTCTTAATTCAATGCGTTAATTTGTTCTCGTGTTCACCTTTTAGACAGGCTAGACTCCTTCTACCTTATTTTGGGAGATGTGACAGTGGGTCTTCGTCAGCAACAAAAAGCCAATACTCGATCTAAAATCAAAATCATCGCTAAGCAAGCGTTTCTTACCCAAGGCATTGAAGCCACCAGCACGCGCTATTTAAGTGAGCAGGCGGGTATTGCCGTCGGGACTTTATTTGTGCATTTTCCTGATAAGCTGGCTCTGGTAAAAGACATTTTCTTTGACGAAATGGACGCTGCATTGCGTGCGGCTGTTGTCGATCAGAAGCCCAGTTCTTCTCCTATTGATTACCTCTTGCAAATGGCGCAAGCATTGTTTGATTTCTATGACAAATTCGCCGAATTTACACGTCAGGTGTTGCTAGACAGTTTGGCGAATGGCGGATTTCATACCCATCAAATGACGGTAATTTCAGACGGTATTGTTAAGCGATTCAAGCAGGTTGGGGTTGATGATAAAACCGCCTGTATTTTTGCGGAAAACATGATTGCCAATTATTGGTTTGTTTTATTAAACGGTGTGTCTAAAGGGGAATTAGGCCAGACGGCCATTGACCAATTACAACGGATGAACTTGCCTTTCGATGTGTCTTATCGAAATGCTCTTAAAAAGAAAGGCTAAGGAATTCATGGTTGTTTTTCTTGTTAACATTCCTAGATCAATTTAGGGTATTGGCTTTGCGATACGGACCTTGATAATCAAACAGCCTTTCAGTGACTTGCCAGTGTTGTTTTTGTTTTTTCGCGATCACAAAGTCGGGTATGGGTAAGTAGGGTAAAAAACGCTCTACGTCTTCAAGGGTTTCAAACGCAATAGATTGGCTGCCATTGGCGATTCGGCGTGCAAAGACATCATTAAATGTTTGGCGTGATTTTTTGAAGTTAAAGCGAAATATCTCCGACAGTGTTAAGCCGTCTTCATCATGGTAGGTGATTTTAAGGCTCTTATCTTTGCTGTTTATTTTGGGCGTGATGCCTGCACAGCGTAGTACTTTGTTGTCTTTTAAGTTAAGTGCGTTCCTGAGTAAGTCATCGGCGTCGATCAGTTTTTCCGCACAATGTTGGCATTGTCGTGCGGCGATGTCATTTTCTTCATTGCAATAGGGGCAGCGTTTAAAGCGAAAGCGGTAGGTACACTGTTCTTCTATACCGTCCGCTTCGATTAAGCCATGGCAGCGGCGCCCAAAATGTTCAAGGACATTGCCTTCAGCGTCTTTTCTCCCCCAGAAAGTGTTGGCAAAATCGCAAGCAGGGCAATGTATTTGTACAGCAACGGAATCTGGAGTTGGGCGTTTTTCTCCTATTTCTGGCTGGAAAATATTGTAGCCGTTGTTCGTGTAGTCCAAGACGAGACAGTCTTTTTTACCAGGGCTTAAGCGTAACCCTCGGCCAACAATTTGTTGAAATAGGCTAATAGATTGTGTTGGGCGTAAAATGGCAATAACGTCCACATGTGGCGCGTCAAATCCTGTGGTTAATACCGATACATTGACGAGGAATTTAATCTCCTTGGCTTTAAAAGCTGAGATCAAGGCGTCCCGGTGTTTTAGTTTGGTTTTGCCTGTTACGAGCGCCGTTTTGTCGGTGGGTAGATACCCAACAATTTCTTTCGCTTGATCAATGGTCGCGGCAAAAATCATCACACCTTGTCGATCGGTGCTTAGCTGAAGGATCTGCTCGGTGACGGCTTGGGTCACACGTGGGTATTTGTGAATAAGTTCATTTAACGCGATATCGTCGGTGTTTTGCTCTCCATCTAGGCTTTCAGTCAGTAGGCTAAAGTCATAATGAGCGATGGCCGCGTCATAATGAATGGGCGGGGTCAAATAGCCTTTCTTTACCATGTGTTGTAAGGGGAGTTCAAAAATGCATTTTTTGAAAAATCCCTCAGGGCAATGCCGAGTGTAGCCATGGTAATGATGTTGGTAGATCCAGCCGCTGCCTAAGCGGTAGGGCGTGGCGGTCAAGCCAAGAATTTTTACTTGTGGATTCAGTGTGCGAAAGTGCTCGATGGTCTTGAGGTATTGGCCTTCGTCTTCTATGCCAACACGATGGCATTCGTCGATAATGATTAAGCTGGCAGGGGCATTGAAATCAGAGAGATTGGCAGATAACGACTGAATGCTGGCGAAGGTTGTTTTTTCGGCGCTGTTTTTTTGTCTGAGACCCGCTGAAAAAATACCAGCAGATGTCCCGGTTGCGATAAATTTTGCGTGATTTTGTTCGACAAGCTCTTTGACATGAGCCAGGCAAACGACGCGACCTTTTGCCAATCGACTTAGTTCTGCTATGACCAAACTTTTGCCTGCGCCGGTAGGAAGCACAATAACCGCGGGGTCATTTGTATGACGAAAATGCGCCAAACAGGCGTCCACGGCTTGTATTTGATAGTCGCGTAATTGAAAGGTTTGGGTCATAAAAAGGGCGAAATCTTGGTGTTTTTGTGTGTGTGGCTACAGTATCATAACAGCCTACGTTATTTTGCCTTTTTAGAAGTGATTAATCTATCTATGTCTACCCATGTGCTTCCCGCCCCCCAACTTTATGTTGAGAATTCTATTCCGGCGTTTAGCCGTGAAGAACCGTTTGAAAATCTATTGATGGATTTGCAAACGAAAGGTTGGAGTGTTCAAGATGAATTTTTTTCTACGAACTTCACTCAGGCACTTATGGATGAAGCTGAAAGCATACAAAATGCTTTTATGTTGCAGGCGGGTGTGGGTCGAAAACAAGACCATCAAATTGTCTTGGATGCACGTCGTGATTACATTCAGTGGATCGATCCTGATAAACCTATACGCACAGACTTCTTAAAAATGATGGCTGAATTACGTGTTGCTCTGAATCGCCGTTTGTTTCTTGGTCTGTTTGATTATGAGGCGCATTTTGCTCGTTACGAAGAAGGCGCGTTTTATGAAAAGCATATAGACGCGTTTAAGGGAGAGAGTAATCGTATTTTGTCCACTGTGTTGTATTTGAACGAGGAGTGGCAAGAAGGCGATGGTGGCGAGCTGGTGATTTACGATGAAAATGACCCATCCATTGAGGTTGGACGGTTTTTTCCAAAGAAAGGCCGGTTGGCGGTTTTTTTAAGCGAATGTTTTTATCACGAAGTAAAGTTGGCGAATCGAACTCGTCACAGTATCGCCGGTTGGTTTCGTGTTAATAATACGACGGGGAGTACGCTTGATCCAGACCAATAAGTCTCTATAATACGCGCCTTGTTTAATTGCTCTGGTTTTACGTTCCAGATCGCATAGGAGAAAGTTATGTCTAAAGTCGTAGTGTGTGCCCTTTACAAATTTGTTGCTTTACCCCATTTTGAGTCCCTTCGTGAACCTCTTCAAAAAACCTTAGAAGATAACGGTATCCGTGGCACCTTGTTGCTTGCCAGCGAAGGTATTAACGGTACAGTGGCGGGGTCTCGAGAAGGTATTGATGCCATTTTGACATGGTTAGATCAACAGCCGGGCTTGGACAATATCGTATCCAAAGAATCTTACGATGAAGATATGCCTTTTTATCGCACAAAAGTTAAGTTGAAAAAAGAAATCGTCACCATGGGTGTTGAAGGCATTGACCCAAAGCGTGTGGTGGGTACGTATGTTAAGCCTCAAGATTGGAATGCGCTGATTTCTGATCCTGATGTGGTGCTGGTCGACACGCGAAACGATTACGAAGTGCAAATCGGTACCTTCAAAAACGCCATTAATCCAAAGACAGAAACCTTTCGTGAGTTTCCAGCGTACGTGAAAGAAAGCATGGACCCTGCAAAGCATAAAAAGGTCGCTATGTTTTGTACAGGCGGGATTCGTTGTGAAAAATCCACCGCTTACATGCTTGAGCAAGGCTTCGAAGAGGTGTATCACCTTGAAGGCGGAATCTTAAAGTACTTGGAAGAAGTGCCGAAAGAAGACACTCTATGGGAAGGTGAGTGCTTTGTTTTTGATAATCGTGTTTCGGTCAATCACGATTTGCAAAAAGGCGAATACGACCAGTGTCACGCGTGTCGTATGCCAATTACCGAAGAAGAAAAGCAGAGCGAACACTACATTCAAGGTGTGAGCTGTGTGCATTGCTTTGAAAAATTCACGGACGAACAGCGCCAGCGTTTTATTGAACGCGAGCGTCAGGTTCAGCTTGCTCGTGCGCGAGGTGAAGAGCATATTGGGGCGGATGTACTGGATGCCGTTGAGAAGCACCGTTTAGAAAAAGCCCTAGAAAAAGAGCGTCAACGCAAAGTGCGTGAATCTAAAGTAGGCTAGTTTGTCAATGTGTGTTCGAGAAAGCCTGCTCTGCACGGTTAACAGGTTTCTTGTCCACGCTTTTTAAATGGCACTATTTAAGCGGCTCTCTTAATTATTTTTAGTGAGTCGCCCTGTTTAATATCACAATTTTTCAAATGTCAGAAATTGATCAAAATTGATCCAAGAAATGACCTTTTGTGTTTTTTCTTCTGATTACCTAACTCTCTGTGCGCTTAGAATGGTTCCGAAATACGCTCTACTACCGTACAATAAAAAATCGCTTTTTATCAGCCAGTATCCATCATGAGTTATCAAGTTTTAGCACGTAAATGGCGTCCGCAGACGTTTCTTGACATGGCAGGACAAGACCACGTTCTTCAAGCCTTAGTAAACGCTTTGCGCCAACAGCGTTTACATCACGCCTATCTATTTACCGGAACGCGCGGTGTGGGTAAAACGACGATTGCGCGAATTTTTGCTAAGTGCTTGAACTGTGAGACCAACGGTATTACGCCTGAGCCTTGTGGAACTTGTGATAGCTGTAGAGAAATCGCTGAAGGTCGTTTCGTTGATCTGATTGAAGTGGATGCGGCCTCTCGAACCAAAGTAGAAGATACCCGAGAATTATTAGAAAACGTGCAATACGCACCCACTCGTGGTCGTTTTAAAGTCTACCTGATAGACGAAGTACACATGCTGTCGACGCATTCCTTCAATGCCTTGCTAAAAACCCTTGAAGAACCTCCGGCACACGTCAAGTTTTTGTTAGCAACCACAGATCCACAAAAATTGCCGGTCACTGTACTGTCCCGTTGTTTGCAATTCAATCTGAAGAATATGTCTTCTCAGCGCGTTGTGGATTATTTACAGACAGTCTTAAACGCTGAGCAAGTAGGCTTCGAGCAGGCGGCATTATGGCAAATTGGTCAAGCCGCCAATGGCAGTATGCGTGATGCCTTGAGTCTAACGGATCAAGCGATTGCGTTTGGTAATGGCGCTATTTCAGAATCGGGTGTGACCGCCATGTTGGGTTTGGTTAATCAAACTCAGGTGTTGGATTTGTTAGAAAGTGTCGCCGCGAAAAACGCCGCGAATGTTTTGTCCCGTATTGAAAAATTGGCCGACTATCAGCCGGACTTCACCGCTATTTGTGGCAGTTTACTAGATGTTCTGCATCGCATCGCTATAGAGCAGCAAGTGCCGGGTGCCTTAGAAGATCAACTGGGTGACTTAGCGAGAATTCGAGCAGTCGCGGCCAGCGTTAGTGCTGAAGAAATACAAGTCATGTACCAAAACTTGCTGATTGGTCGTCGCGATTTGCCTTTGGCTCACTCGGCAAGGGCGGGTTTTGAAATGCTCATGCTGCGCTTGATTGCATTTCGTCCAACGCCACCCATTGCGGTCAGCCATAGTGCTCCGCCCGTTGTGCAGCACACCCATACGGGCAGTAACGCGCACCCAGCCAACGCACAGCACAACTTTGCTCAGGCTGAGACTGAGCCAGAATCTGAATCAGAGCCTGAATATGCACCAGAGCCTGAACTTGTACCTGAGCCTGAATATACACCAGAGCTAGAGCCCAAAAATGCCCTAGAAGATCAAGTCGTCCCAGAACCAGAACCAGAACCAGAACCAGAGCCAGAGCCAGAGCCTTTGCTCGTACCTAGGTCTGAGGTTGACCATGCGCCGCCACCAAGCTCGTCGCCGTACGCTGAACATCCGCCTTGGGAAGAGGCACCTGTTGCTGACTTGCAAGACGAAGATGCGGTAGGGGATGAGGAGGACGAGCAGGTTAGGAGTATTGCCGATGTTGCAGACCCATATAACCCCGCCGCCGAATTAGTCGACGCGCTTGTCAGTTCGCCTGCTGAGCCTCTCGTCAGCGAGGAAAATATCGAGCCAGACACGCGATTATCAAAAATACCCGACACCATTGCTCAGCCTGCTTTAGGGTTACCTATGCCTGAACTAACGCATTTTAATCAGCTGACGATGCAGGTTTGGTGGTTACTGGCGCCCCGTTTGCCGCTGACAGGCTTGGTGCAAAACATTCTGATGAATTCCAGTTTAGTGGATGCCAGTGAACAAGGGATTCGTTTAGAGGTGCCATTAGAATACGGACACATGTTAAATCAACTTCGCTATGAACAAATACAGGGTGCATTGAGTGAGTTTTTCGCGATGCCTGTGCCCTTGATTATAGACACAGTAGAAGACACCAGTGGTGTGACCGCTGAAGAGTTTGCCGCCAGTAAGCGCGCTGAAGCCTTGCAGGTCGCAATCGAGCATTTGAATTCGCATCCCGTCGTGCAGGCATTATCTGCCACTATGGGCGCACAATTAGTTTATGATACGGTTAAAGTCAAAGCCTAAAATAGGAGTGTAGAGAGTATGTTTAAAGGTGGAATGGGTAATATGATGCGCCAAGCGCAGCAAATGCAAGAAAATATGCAAAAAGCCCAAGAAGAAGTGGCGAACATGGAAGTCGAAGGTCAGTCTGGCGCTGGCTTAGTGAAAATCTTGATGACAGGCCGACACGATGTGAAACGCGTTTCTATCGACGATTCTTTGTTTGGTGATGATAAAGAAATGCTAGAAGACTTGATTGCCGCGGCCGTTAACGATGCCGTACGCAATATCGAAGTCAGCCAAAAAGAAAAAATGGCCGCAGCGACAGCGGGTATGTCTTTGCCACCTGGTTTTAAAATGCCCTTTTAGGAGAGTGTGTTGTTTAGTCCCTTAATAAAAGAATTGATTGAGTCTTTGCGTTGTTTGCCGGGCGTTGGGCCAAGATCGGCCCAAAAAATGGCCCTGTACCTACTAGAGCGCGATCACCAAGGGGCAGACAGACTCGCGAACGCACTAAGAGAAGCGCTTGACAAAGTCGGGCGCTGCTCCAGTTGTCGTACTTTAACAGAAGAGACCGAATGTCAGTTGTGTCAAGACCCAGACCGCGATGCCAAGTCTTTGTGTATTGTTGAAACGCCCGCCGATGTGGTGGCCATTGAATCAGCCGGCAGTTTTAAGGGGCGCTACTTTGTACTCTTGGGGCATCTGTCACCGATTGATGGCATTGGCCCTGAAGAATTGGGTTTAGACCGTTTGGAAATTTTGGTTCAACACAATCAAGTAGAAGAAGCCATTATTGCCACTAACTCGACGGTAGAAGGTGAGGCCACTTGCCACTATATTGCTGAAAAATTAAAAACATTAAACATCAATGTAAGCCGTATCGCTCATGGCGTTCCTATGGGCGGTGAATTGGAATACGTTGATGGAAACACTCTGGCTTTAGCGCTAGAGGGACGGAAGAAACTCTAGTATGAATGATCAAGATGATGCTCTGAATATTGTTTGGGTAGCGGATAACACTTCGCTGGCCACTTGGTGTGATTATTGGGCGCAGCTGCCTGTGATCGCGGTGGATACGGAATTTATCCGTCGCAGTACCTATTTTCCGATCACAGGGTTAATCCAAATCAGTGAAGGCGACAAAGCGGTATTAATTGATCCATTAGCCATTGATGAATGGCAGCCGCTTAAAGCGTTAATGGTAAACCCGTCAGTAATGAAAGTTTTCCATGCCTGTTCTGAAGACATGGACGTTTTTGATCGTTTATTAGGTGTATTGCCGACGCCCTTTTATGACACCCAGATCGGGGAAGCTTACGCCAGTGCCCAATGGTCACTCAGTTACGTAAAGTTGATCTTTGAATATTTGCAGATAGCGGTAGATAAAGATGAAACGCGCTCAGACTGGTTGCAACGGCCTTTGACGGAGGCACAAAAGCGTTACGCGGCCTTAGATGTGGTGTATCTGGCAAAGGTTTACCCCATGCAAATCGCTCGTTTAGAAGCCAAAAATATGCTTGATTGGGTGATGGAAGACTGCGAGTCATTGAAGTGGCAATATCAAATGAATGCTGACCCAGAACAAAACTGGGATGGCGTGAAAACCGCATGGCGACTACCGCCTGCTGGCTTAACTCTGCTGCGCTTGTTGTTTATTTGGCGTGATGAGCAGGCTCGCAAAGAAGACGTTCCAAAAGGGCAGATTCTCAAAGATCGTACCCTTTGGTCGTTGGCAAAAATAATGCCTACGCATCACAAAGCCATTTCTGAAGCGGAAGAAATAACAGGGCGTCAACATCGCTTATACGGTGAAACGGTATTGAAAAAAGTGGCGCTGGTAAACGAACTGTCTGCAGACGAATATCAACGTCCTTTAGAAATTCCCTTGCCATCGCAAGCAGGCGAACTTACAAAAGCCATTAAATCTTTTGTGCGTGAGCGGGCTGATGCCTTAGACATTGCACCAGAAGCTATGATGAAACGTAAGTTATTAGATCCTTTGGTTCGACACCTTTTTGATGGCACAGACATCGATTGGCAAAACCCCGCTTTAACAGGCTGGCGTCGTAAGGAGATTGTTGATCCTGTGTTAGAAAAGTTTAATAAGTCTTAATAGTAAGCGTGTGAATTAAAAAAAGTCCCAGAAGGGCGTGATATCGCCAAGAGAAAACTATGAAACAACATTTAATTGTACAAGTGTTCCGTTCTACTAAATACGACGGGATGTATTTGTACGTAGAAAAAAGCAAAGGGTTAAAAGACGTTCCAGAAGAATTGATGGCGCGTTTTGGTAAAGGTATTAGTGCCATGACCATGCTGTTAACCAATGAAAGTAAGCTTGCTCGCGCAACACCTGAAAAAGTGACAAGCGAAATCCGAGAAAAAGGTTTTTATTTGCAAATGCCGCCAGCAAAAGAAGACTATTTGTTGGATTTGTATAAGACCCCCACACAAGCCGTTTATTAACTACTTGGATTGCGATCATGATTGCTAAGCGTTACGAGCCGTTTTGGAAGACCATTCCAATGGAGCAAATGTCTTCATCAGAGTGGGAGTCTTTGTGCGACGGTTGTGGCAAATGTTGTTTACAAAAGTTGCAAGACGATGAGACGGAAGAGGTGTATTACACTAATCTAGCTTGTCATCAACTGAACATTGCAACATGCCAGTGTAAAGTCTATGAAACACGCCAAGAAAAAGTCGCTAGTTGCGTGACGTTAACCGCAGGTCAGATTGATGTCTTTGAATGGCTGCCAGACACTTGCAGCTATCGCGTTTTGCATGAAACCAAAGATCTGCCAAACTGGCATCCTTTAGTGACTGGCAGCAACAAAGAAATGCTGCGCCAGGGATTAAGCGTTCGACATTATGCGGTTAATGAGCGTACTGTCAGTGAAGAAGACTGGGAAACACATGTTATTAAATGGGTCCATGGCATGCCGGAGCCTCATGAGATAGTGTGAATACCTGTGAGATAACATTAACAGTGTAACGTCGTTCAAGGAGTTCGCAAACGTGAAGTGGTTGAAAATCAATACTGTGTTGCTGTTATCCGTCCTTGTATTCAGCATGGCACCTCTTACTCAAGCGAGTACGCAGTTTCGTATCATTGTTGACGCCTCTGGCAGCATGCTGATCAGTGATCCCGACAAGTTAACCCCCGAGGCCTTACGTCTCATTTCTCAGCTTGCCCCTGAGGATGAGTCGACTTTGGGTGTTTGGCTGTTTGGTGAAGCGCCAAGGGTGCTGTTTCCTGAAGCCAAAGTTAACACTGAGACCAAAGCTAAGCTGGCGAATTTTTTACGAAACTACACAACAGAAGATGTGCAGACAGATCTAGAAGCCATTATTCGTATGCTGTTGGATACCCCAGATTTGGGGGACCTATCGACCGATTTTAATCGACATTGGATTCTGGTGACCGACGGAATGGTCGATATCAGTTTAGATGAAGCGGTGAATGACGCCTCACGAGAGCGGATTTTAAATGAGCTTACGACGCAACTTGTTGAGCGAAACGTGCATCTTCACACCATTTCTATTGCGGGTCATACAGATAAAGAACTGCTTCAATCCATCGCCTTGCAGACAAATGCTACCCATACTGAGGTGGCTTTTCCCGATGATTTACTGGATACCTTTGATCGCATTTTTACTCAGGCTTCCCCCTCCGAAGAGTTGCCCATCAATGGCAATCAATTTTCTGTGGACGCTGCAATAGAAGAGTTAACACTTCTCATGTTTCATGAGGAAGCACGCCAGCCCCGTATTCTTATGCCCAATGGCGACATCTTGCCATTGCAGAGCAATGACAAAGTGGCTCTCTCGGTGTCTGACCATTACACCTTGATCACCATACAAGATCCTGCGCAAGGGCTGTGGTCACTTAGGGATGTGGACTTAGAACGCAGTAGTGTACGAGTCATGACTAATTTAAGTGCCCGCATGAGTGTCTTGTCTTCCATTGTTTTTGAAGGAGAACCTATTCGTTCTGTAGCGAACCTTTTTGAGCAAGAAAACAAAATCACTGACAATGCGATATTAGATCTAGTGACAATAAAACAAACACTGATACACAATAACGGTGACATTAGAAACACCCTTTTTAGTGGTGACATGGTGCACTTTCAGGATCAATTTGAGCAAGAATATGAGGGTATTAGTGAGCCTGGATTGTACGAGCTAACTAGTGTTGTTGATGGTAAAACTTTTTCTCGACAAATCGTTCAGCAGTTTACTGTGCATCCTGCCATTGACTTTATCGGTGTACCAGTAGGAAACGACACCATCCGTTTTTCAGCTAAGCCTGTTAACTTAAAATTAAACCTGTTTGCTTCGAGTATTACCCTCCTATTCTCTTACCCCGATGGCACATCAGAGTCGATTTTAATGCCTTTGATTGGGCAAGGTTATTGGGAAAAAGCACTTTCAGTTGATGCTGGTCGTTATGTTAAGGTGAAAGCCAGATTAATTGGGGTCACGCAGTTTGGTAGGCGTTTTGAATATGAAACGCCTGAGTGGGTGGTTGGAAGAGACGCGGGTAAAGCCCCCATTGCTATTCGCAGTGACCGATTGACAAAAGAAGCTCTTTTTGCTTCGAATATTGCATCGCTGACAACGGCATCGGATACGGACAGCACCGCGCCTATGTTGGTGGCGCCTTCTATTACACTTGTGGATGACACAATGCGAGATATCGTGCCAGCCGATAATAATACGTCCATATCAGCTGAAGCAGAGGTGCGTAACACAGACGCCAATAATAATGCAGAAAGCATACTTTCTTCTAAAGACTGGATTCTGTATGTGTTATTAAATGTAGGCGGTATATTCATTATTGGTGGTGGTATCCTGTTGTATCGACGGATCAAAAAGAACACACCTACCTAAAAGAGACGAATAAAATCATGTGTGAGTTATTAGGCATGAGTGCCAATGTGCCAACAGATATTTGCTTTAGTTTTTCAGGCCTACGTGCCCGTGGCGGTCGTACTGGCCCACATAAAGACGGCTGGGGCATGGCCATGTACCGAGATGGCGACGTCTGGTCTATACATGATCCACGCCCTAGCGCCGATTCTGACATGGCTGAAGTCATCAGCCGTTCATCGCTAAAATGTGATATCGTCATTAGCCACATTCGTCAAGCCAATGTCGGGGCCGTGAGTCTGTTAAACACTCATCCGTTTCACCGTTTGCTTTGGGGGAAAACTTGGACTTACGCACACAATGGTCAATTAGAGTCATCTGGTTCGTTATCCATAGTGCATCACCATCCATTAGGGAGCACGGACTCGGAGAGAGCATTTTGCTGGATTGTGGAGCAACTGCAAGCGCGCTTTGGTGATCAGGAGCCGTCTTTAGATACCTTATCGACAGCCTTGTCTGAATTGTCTCTACAGTTAAAGCAACGCGGTGTGTTTAATATGATGTTGTCAGACGGTGTGCGTCTATATTGCTTTTGTACCACAAAGTTACACTGGATTACCCGCCGTGCTCCTTTTAAAAAAGCCACCTTGTCTGACGAAGAGGTGATTATCGACTTTAAAGAAGTTACCACAGACAAAGATGTTGTGACTGTCATCGCTACTCAACCACTGACCCACGACGAAACCTGGCAACAAATGGCTGAGGGAGAGCTGTGTGTATTCGAAGGCGGCGAAGTCGTCAGCCAGATAAAAGATGATCGTCTACCTAAAGCGTTGTAGATTCGATGATATTTGGGTTAAAGAATAATTTGCTGGTATTCTTGCGGCACGATTGACTTAACAGAGTAGAAAGAATGATTAATGACAACGATGTGATTGAGACCTTGGACGAGCTTGAGACGTTTTTGCGTTTAATAGAAGCCGGTGGTTTGGGGTTGAATAATGTATCGGGCGTGGCGTTGGCAACCAACAATGCCAATGGTCGTCCGTTTGTGGCGGTGCTGGATGATAATCAACAGTTATTACTGGGCCGCTGGGTCACTCCTTATGTGTTTGAAAATGGCAAAGACATGGTGCGTTACGGTACGAAAAAGCCGCATTAAATAGGTAAAAAAGTGCCCCCTCCCTGACCCTCCCCTTGAAAGACATAAAGGGGAGGGTACTAGACAGACAGTTCACACCCCTTGAGAGGCTAAGGGGAGGGAAGCAGTTTGCTCCTCCCCCTTACTAAGGGGGAGGTCGGGAGGGGGTTATCCATGTTAATGATTACTGAACCAATTCGTTGTTAGTAAATTCGCCTTCAAATAAAGCGGTAGACAAGTAACGTTCTCCTGAGTCTGGCAAAACCACGACGATTTTTTTGTCTTTAAATTCTGCTAGTTTGCTCAAGCGTTCCGCCGCAACGACAGCAGCACCACAAGAAATACCGCATAATATACCTTCTTCACGCATTAAGCGTTTTGCCATGGCAATCGCGTCTTCGTTGGTGACTTGCTCCACACGGTCTACCATCGAAAGGTCTAGATTTTTTGGTACAAAGCCTGCGCCAATGCCCTGGATTTTGTGTGGTGACGGTGTTGGGTCTTCGCCGTTTAGGGTTTGTGTAATAACAGGCGAGCTGGTGGGTTCTACTGCCACACTGATGATGGCCTTGCCTTGAGTGTTTTTAATGTAACGACTCACGCCTGTGATAGTACCGCCAGTGCCGACGCCAGCAACAAATACGTCAATGTCGCCATTGGTGTCTTGCCAAATTTCTGGGCCAGTGGTTTTTTCATGAATGTCAGGGTTGGCTGGATTATTGAATTGTTGCAGTAACACGAAGTTCTCGTCTTGAGCGATCTCTTCGGCTTTAGCAATCGCGCCTTTCATGCCTTTAGCAGGTTCCGTTAGGACGATCGTCGCACCAAGCGCTTTCATGACCTGGCGGCGTTCAATACTCATGCTGGATGGCATAGTGATGGTTATGGGATAACCACGAGAAGCGGCAACGAAACACAAGGCAATGCCTGTGTTACCACTCGACGCTTCTACAATGGATTTGCCTTTTGTCAGAATGCCTTTCTTTTCTGCATCCCACACCATGTTGGCGCCAATGCGGCATTTTACTGAAAAAGCAGGGTTACGAGATTCGAGTTTAGCCCAAATATTGCCATTGCCAATACGGTTTAGTCGTACAAGTGGTGTGTTACCAATGGTTAAAGAGTTGTCTTCAAAAATGTGTGCAGACATGCCGTGTCCTTTTTTGTTGATGGTTGAGATAGTCTGTGAATCGTGATCGCATCGTATTAGATGGGCCGCGAATGTTGTTCACTATAACCTTTAGGTTGGGATTAATGTTAGAATTTACAACCATATAGATAGAGGTTTTCGTGTAACCACGTCGCTTTGTTGGAAGCACAACCCTAAGACCTCTAACACCAACGGCGCTTTATTTGATTACCATTATTTTCTTTGCGCCAATTTTTTTCGCCAAGTAAAGGGATACAAGTTTACTTATCATGTCGACCAATGCCGTAATGACGCGTGACCGTCACCTTATTGATCAAAAACAAGCACAGCTGGCCAAGCGTCAAAAGAGCGGCTTGCCATTTGATAAAATGCAATCTGAGTTAAATGTACTCATTGAGCAGTCTGAAACCTTGTATCAAGCACGTTTGTCACGCCTGCCGAAAATCATTTACGACGAAAGCTTGCCTGTGGCCGCTCGTGCCGATGAAATCATCAAGGCGATTCAAGAAAACCAAGTGGTGATTATTGCAGGTGAGACGGGCTCTGGTAAAACCACGCAATTACCCAAGATGTGTTTGCAAGCCGGCCGCGGTATCGCAGGTCTTATTGGTCATACGCAACCAAGGCGAATTGCGGCGCGTAGTGTGGCGGAACGCATCAGTGATGAGTTGCAAGTTAAGTTAGGCGAGCAAGTGGGCTTTCAGGTGCGTTTCAGTGACGAAAGCAACGAAGAAACCCTAATTAAACTGATGACCGACGGTATTTTGCTGGCAGAGATCCAACAAGATAAACGCCTGTATAAATACGACACCATTATCATCGATGAAGCCCATGAGCGCAGTTTGAACATCGATTTTCTGTTGGGGTATTTAAAGCAGGTATTGGCGGCCCGTCCCGACCTGAAAGTCATTGTGACGTCGGCCACCATCGATGTAGAGCGTTTTTCTGAGCACTTTAACAATGCGCCTATCATTGAAGTGTCTGGCCGTACTTATCCGGTAGAAGTGCGTTATCAGCCCTTGATGAGCAAGTCGGATTCTGAAGAGCTAGACGAAGACCAAAGCATGGAGCAAGGCATTCTTGATGCGGTAGAGCTGTTGATTGCCGAAGAGCGTCAATCTGGCTATCGCGGTGCAGGGGACATTCTGGTGTTTTTGCCAGGGGAGCGAGAAATTCGCGACACCGCTGAAATCTTACGTCGTGCTGAGTTGCGCAATACTGAAGTCTTGCCGCTTTATGCTCGTTTGAGTGCCAGCGAACAGCAGCGTATTTTCAAATCCCACTCTGGGCGCCGTATTGTCTTGTCGACCAATGTGGCGGAAACTTCGTTGACGGTACCGGGTATTCGCTACGTCATTGACCCAGGTTTAGCGCGCATTAGTCGCTACAGTGTACGTTCTAAAGTTCAGCAATTGCCCATTGAAAAAATCAGCCAAGCCAGCGCCAATCAGAGGGCGGGGCGATGTGGTCGTGTAGCGGATGGTATTTGTATTCGACTCTATGACGAGGCTGATTTTAATAATCGAGCTGAATTTACTGATCCAGAAATTTTCCGCACCAACTTGGCCTCGGTTATTCTGCAAATGGCCAGTTTAAAGTTAGGGGCGGTGGAAAAATTCCCCTTCGTTGAAATGCCTGACAAGCGCATGATCAACGATGGGTATCAAGCCCTCACTGAGCTAGGCGCTTTAGATAAAGAGCGCCTGACACCGATTGGTCGACAGCTCGCTAAGTTGCCCATTGATCCGAAATTAGGCCGAATTCTCATTGCTGCCGAGCAGCACAGTGTGCTCAAAGAAGTGGCGGTGATTGTCAGCGCCTTGTCCATACCGGACCCGCGGGAACGACCGCAAGACAAAAAAGCACAGTCAGATCAAGCTCACGCAATCGATAAAGATGAAGACTCTGATTTCGCTGTATTCTTGAATTTGTGGGAGCGGTTTGAAGAGCAGCGCCAAGCGCTATCACAGAACCAGTTACGTCAGTATTGCCGTAAGCAATTTTTAAACTTCATGCGCATGCGCGAGTGGCGAGATATTCATCGCCAAATCATGATTGCCTGCAAGCAGCTTGGCTTTAAAGAAGTACACCATGCGGAGCGCCATTATGAAGCGATTCATCGTTCGTTATTAGCGGGCTTGTTTACCCAAGTCGCCAATAAAATGGAAGACAGCAAAGAAATGCTGGGGTGTCGCTCGCGTAAGTTGGCGATTTTTCCGGGCTCTATGTTATTCAAAAAACCGCCACAGTGGATTATGGCCGCGGAATTGGTGGAAACCAGTAAGCTTTATGCACGCGTTGCTGCACGTATTGATCCTGCTTGGATTGAAGAGTACGCGGCACCCTTTGTCAAACGCCAGTACTTTGATCCGCATTTTGAGCGTAACCAAGGTCGTATTATGGCCCACGAACAAGTGTCGCTTTATGGCTTGGTGATTGTGGCGAAACGCCGTATGGATTATGGCCATGTTAATCCAGCAGAGGCTCGTGAGATTTTTATTCGTTCTGGTCTAGTGGAAGGCGAGCTGCGCACTAAACAGGCTTTTTATCGCAAAAACAAAGCCTTGATTGAGTCCTTAGAAACCCAAGAAGCCAAATTGAGAAAGCGCGATATTTTGGTCGATGACGAAACCGTTTTCGCTTTTTACAATCAGCGTTTACCTGATCACGTGCGTAACACAAAAAGTTTAGAGCACTTTGTGAAAACCGCACCGGATGCCTTGTTAATGACTCGGCAAGATTTGGTGAATCAAGATATCACAGTGGATGACATGGCTTTTCCTGATTCGTTTGGTTTGAACGGGGTGGCGTTACCCATTGATTATAAATTTGAGCCAGGCAAAGAGACCGACGGCGCGACTTTAAAAGTGCCCGTTGGCTTGTTAAGACAGCTTAGTTTAGAGGATCTAGGTTGGGCGGTGCCTGGTTTTATTAAAGAGCGTTGCGAGGCCTTACTTCGAGGCCTGCCCAAAGCCTTGCGCCGCCGTTTTGTGCCGATTCCGCAGTTTGTGGATCGTGTATACCCGAATTTATCGAAAGATAAGGGGGATTTGCTTGAGCAACTGAGCTTGCAAATCAAGCGTGAGACTTTGATCGATATTCCACTGAATGAATGGAATGCGGAAAAGCTTGATTCACACTTAACCTTGAATTTAGAGGTGGTGGATGAACGCGGTAAAGTGCTGGGTACGGGCAAAAGTTTGGGGCAACTGCAAGCGAAGTTTAGTGACTTAGTAGAAGAAAGCTTCGCGAAGTTTGGCACTAAACAGCATGAGAAGGAAGGCTTAACGACTTGGCCTGAGCAAGGTATTCCTGAGCTTCAAGAGATTAAGCAAGCGGGCATTAAGGTCACAGCGTTTCCCGCTTTGGTAGCCCAAGGCGACAGTGTTTCGTTGAAGATGTTTGACGATCAAAACACGGCAATAGAAACGCATCGAAAGGGCGTCATTACCTTGCTTAAGGTGACTTTGAGTAAAGAAATGCGCTATTTGCAAAAAAATCTGCCACATTTAAAAGAGTCCATGCTGATTTTCTCCCCTTTGGGTCAAAAAGAGATCCTCTTAGACGACTTGTTAAATGCCGTTTTGGATAAGGTGTTTTTAGATGGGCGGCCTTTGCCGAGATCGAAGCAAGACTTTGAGCAGACGGTGCAAACTCATAAATCCAGTCTAATCGCCGTAGCGAATGATATGGCTGAGCAGCTTTATCGCGTTTTGTCATCTTATCAAGGGGTGGCGAAGAAGATGAAAGGCAATATTCCACTGCCGTGGACGCGGGTTTTTGGGGATATTAAGGTGCAATTAGAACACCTTATATATCCGGGATTTATCGGTAATACGCCACTGTTTTGGTTGGGGCAGTTACCGCGCTATTTTAAAGGCATCGAAGTGCGTCTAGAGCGTTTTCAGAATCATTTGAACAAAGAAAATCAATGTGTTACTGAGCTTGAATCCTTGTGGCAAACCTATGCAAAACAGAAAAAAGCCCATGATGAAAAAGCCTTGTATGACCCAGAATTGATCAAGTATCGCTGGATGTTAGAAGAATACCGAATATCTCTGTTTGCTCAATCGGTTGGTACGCTAGAGCCCATTTCCGATAAACGTTTAAAAAAACAGTGGCAAGAAGTAAAAAAATTGGTTTAGTCTTATATTGAATTTAATAGAGATTTTATAGGTAAAGTAAAATGCACAATGTCATAAGCGCTTTGTTGTTGAGTTTGCTGATGGGTTTTTCTCAGCCCGCGTTAGCCGCAACAGAAGAAGATCCATGGGAAGGCTTTAACCGTGCTATGTTTACTTTTAATGATGCGGTTGATGGCGCTGTACTAAAACCCGTTGCAGAAGGCTACAAGGCAATTACACCGAATCCAGTACAAAAGGGCGTCAGTAATTTCTTTTCTAATTTAGGTGAGATTGGCAACATCACTAATAATTTATTGCAAGGTAAATGGGACGAGACAGCTTCGTCGACGTTTCGTTTTCTGATTAACAGCACCGCAGGCTGGTTCGGTATTTTTGATGTGGCGAGTGAGCTGGGTTTACAGCATTATAAAGAAGACTTTGGTCAGACCTTGGGCTACTGGGGCGTGACATCAGGACCTTATCTAGTATTGCCTTTTTTAGGGCCCTCTACTGTCCGTGATACGTCGGGATTGGCTGTGGAGTTTTCCTACATTGATGAAAAAAGCATTCTGGACCCTAATAGTGACGAAAAGCTAGGTTTGTTGGGGTTGGACATTGTGGAAACGCGCGCTCGTTTGTTAAGTGCTGAGTCAATGATCATTGGCGATAGGTACAGTTTTGTTAGGGATGTGTATCTGCAAAGCCGCGCTTTTGCTGTTTATGATGGTAATCCTCCTAGAAAAGGCTCTGCCAGAAAGGGCGAGTTGCCCGATGATTCCTCAGATTTTAGCGAAGAAGACAGTTGGGGTGAAGAAGACAGTTGGGGGGAGGCAGATAGCTGGAGCGAGTGATCTTTTCAATAATTAAAAATGCTCAGACTCACCCTAAGTAGGCTTTTATTTACAATAGATTACACAAGCTTGTGTCATACTTAGACACGACTGTGGTGGGAGAAGGCTAATGGGTTTTTCCAAAATGTTTTTTAACATGGTTCTATTTTTAATTGCGTCTATGGCGTCTAACACGGCGTTGAGTCAGAACTTCCCTAATAGACCTCTTACCATGATGATTGGTTTTAATGCGGGTGGCAGTACGGATTTACAAGCTCGTGTTTTGGCTCCTATTTTAGCGGAAATTTTAGGTCAGCCTGTCAATATATTGCACATGCCGGGCGCTGGCGGCAGTGTTTCTGCGGCTATGTTAGCGAATAGCAAGGAAGGCGGGTATGTTTTCCAATATGGTTTGTCAACGCCTTTTGTGATGTCTCCTCTAGTAACCAAAACTTCCTATGACGCTACCAGCTTTCGTTATGTAGCGGGCGTTACTTTAGATCAACTGGCGTTTGTGACTGGAGGGAGCAGCCCTTTTGCAGATTGGGAAGGCTTTGTAGCCTATGCAAAGCAGAATCCTGATCTCGTATACGCAACGCAGAATCAGTTTGATCGTTTGATTATTAATCGCATAGCCAAAAAGGAAGGCATTTCATTGCGTATTGTTCCAACCACAGGTGGAGCTGGTATGGCGCCGTTGGTGCTTTCTGGTGATGCCCTGCTTGCTTTTAGCGGCGGTACACACAGTGTCTACACAGAAAAAGGTCAAATGCGTGTTTTAGCCAGCCTGACCAGTTCGCGATTAGCGTATTATCCTTCTGCGCCTACGTTAAGAGAGCTAGGTTATGATGTGAGTATGAATCCTATCCGTGTGGCTGCGGTGCCGAGTAATACCAGTGATGAAGAGGTGGCTATATTGGCCGCCGCCTTTGAAAAAGCCGCGCAACATCCACGCTTTATTGCGGTGACAGAAAAAACGATTAAGATGCCGGTTGTTTTCATGGACGAACCCACATTAAAGGATTTATTTTCCCGTCAGGTGGCAAAATACCAAAGACTCCTTAACGAGGCTAATTAATGTATTTATTCTCTGTGGTTAATTTTTAATATGCCATCTAAAAGATTCAATTCTTCTGAACGCCGACCTCGCTTTTTTGAGTTGAAGTTTACCACGCGTATTGCCTTAGTATTTGGCGCATTGGGTTTGTTGACTTTGTTGGTAAGCATGCTTTACGCCTATCGGGCAGCAGAGCAGAGTTTGGATCTAGAAATCCACAATGCACTACAGCAGAGACAAAAAACGATTGAAAACTTGGTCTCAATTCGCTTGAGCCTGCTGGATGTATATTTGCAGAGCTCGGCCGCCAATCGAATATTTAGTTCGATCGACAATGGAAATGAAAGTGGCATTAGCATGATGGCAGAAGACATGGCTTTCATGTTTCAAGACTCTGCATTAGGAGCTAACCTAGACATATTTTTTATTACGAACACCAACAATGAGTTAGTCTACGATGCTGGCTTGCCTCTTTATGACATCAGTGCTTTCTTTGAGGAAATGCGATCGCCTTTTCTTTATGCAAATCGCTGGAGTTTGGTAAACTCAGGTAATTTGAACGCATTAATTAAATCTGTTCCATTGTTTGATCCTGCCACTATTCAGCTCAAAGGTTATATGTTTATAGGCCTTGCAATCGGACAGAATAGAGAGTTCGTTGCCGATGTGGCGCAACAAATTGATGTTGATATCCTTAAAATCGGGACAAATAACAAGCCATGGCAACGATACTCTGGCGTAAATTTCGTCAGTGAGCCAGCACGATTCCCTCTTTTGGGTACAGTCGATAAAAGTAACGATGTGTACCTTATGCGTCAGGTTATTTCGTTACCCAACGACATAAATAAGATTTGGGCTGAGGTAGGTCTGTCAGCCGATCGCTTTCCCTCTATAACCGAGACATATCAGCAGACATTTTATTTGTTGTCTGGTGGTTTTATTGTCGTGCTGCTGATCGCTGCCAGCTTAATTCATATCAGTCACACTAAAAATGTGGCTCGGCTAATGGATTTCATCAGAGAGATTCAAGGTGGTTCTAGGGGCGTTCAATATGAAAAAGGGGGCATTAAAGAATACAATCAGGTGGGGTATGCCATGCAGGAGATGGTACATGACCTCAATATCGCAGCGACTGTGTTTGAATCCGCGGAGGGCATGATTGTTACCGACCCAGATCAGAAGATATTACGTGTCAATCGGGCGTTTACCGAAATAACGGGGTACAGTGTGAGTGAAGCCTTAGGTCGTCCTTTAGACTTTATTCAGTCCGATCACAATAATGCGGTCTTTTTGAGAGAAATGAACGACGCTTTAGTTAATAAGGGATTTTGGCAAGGTGAAGTGTGGAACACCCGTAAGAACGCGGAAGAGTACTTACAATGGATCAGTATTACAGCCGTTCAATCTGAGAGTAGCGAACACGTTAACAACTATGTGGTTACCTTGATCGATGCGACACAAAGAAAAGCCGCAGAAAACAAAATCACGCAGCTAGCTTTTTATGACCAATTAACCGGATTACCTAATCGCCAGTTGTTAATGGATAGGCTTAATCATGCCATTGCAGCGAGTGTCCGACAGAAAAGGTCGGGGGCGATTCTATTTATTGACCTAGATGATTTCAAAACCTTAAACGATACTCGAGGTCACGATGCGGGGGACATCCTGCTTCAGCAGGTAGCAGATCGATTAGTTAATAATGTTCGTAAAGATGACACGGTTGCCCGCATTGGAGGTGACGAGTTTATTATTTTGCTGGAAGATTTAGATGAGGACATTAACATCGCCTCACAGCAAGTGGAACTGCTAGCAGAACAGCTGCTTAAATCTTTGTCGGCACCTTATCGTATTTTGGCGATTGAATATTTCAGTACGCTCAGCATTGGTATTACCTTGTTCCAAGGGGACCAAGTGTCTTACGAAGAGTTACTAAAACAAGCTGACCTTGCCATGTATCAATCAAAGGCCGCTGGGCGCAACACACGGCGCTTTTTCGATCCTTCTATGCAAGCGAGAGTCTTGGAGCATGCCGAACTGGCGAATGACGTTCGCAAGGGAATGACAAATAAAGAGTTTGTGCTGTTTTTTCAGCCACAAATAGACACTAATTTGAACATTATTGGTGCTGAGGCATTGATTCGATGGTACCACCCAACACGCGGCTTGGTGACTCCAGGGCATTTTATTGACGTGGTAGAGGAGACAGGTCTGATTTTACCGCTCGGTCAATGGGTGCTGGATAGAGCCTGTCAAGTGATCGCTCAATGGGAAAATGCGAGCTCGACAAAGAATCTCACGTTATCAGTCAATATCAGTGCTCGACAGCTGATGCAAAGCGATTTTGTTGAGCAGGTGATGGCGTCGCTGAAGCGAAGTGGCGCAAATCCTCAGCGTTTGAAACTAGAACTGACGGAAAGTATGTTGTTGAATGATGTGCAAGATACGATTTTAAAAATGAATTTATTGGGTGATCAGGGAGTATCCTTTTCGCTAGACGATTTTGGTACAGGTTATTCTTCGCTTTCCTACTTACGTCAGCTGCCACTTGAGCAACTAAAAATAGATCAGTCTTTCGTACAAGACCTTGAAAACCAAACCACTATAGCGCAAACCATAGTGACACTAGCCAAGGGGCTAGATATGTCTGTGATCGCAGAAGGTGTCGAAACGGAAGAGCAGTATAGGGCGCTTGCACTTTATGGCTGTGAAGCTTATCAAGGATTTTATTTTGGTCGACCTATGCCGCTAAATGACTTTTTAGCGAGAGTCGAACATCACTTAGGCACGTAAGAGTTATTCCGTTGAAAAGCACAAAGAAGGGTATTGGTGTGATTTTGGCAAAAATGCCAATAATAGCGACACAAGTTAAAGGGTGACTATTATTAAGATTGTGACATTGGCGGCTCTGATCGAATATCGTTTTAGGTTTGATCTTGTTTATTTCTGTGTATCGATTTGTTTTTTGGCAATACTGCCAGCGCAAGCATCTAGTCAGGAAACACTCAATATTCTCAATTGGGACGATTATATTGCCTCGTCTGTGATAGAGGAATGGCAGGAAAAAACAGGCGCTAAGGTTCATATTATTACTTATGATGATGAAGAAATTCGTGATGTTTTGTTGGCAGACGGTTCTCAGCATCAGGTGGATCTTGCTGTAGTAGATGCCAATTCAGCTAAAAAACTGACCAGTTTGGGGCATGTGGCTGAACTCGAAGGATGGGATACTCAAGCTGCACCTTCACTGATGAGAACTGACTGGATAGAGCAATGCGGAGATCGCAGTGTCCCATATTTATGGGGAACTTACGGAATAGCTTATCGTACGGACATGCTGAATGAGCCGGTTTCTTCTTGGTCTGACTTATTTTCGCAAAGGCAGGACATGTCGGGGCATATTGGCATGATAAGCGACTATTACTCTTTGTTGGCGCCAGCTTTGTTAACACTGCAACTGCAAGCAGACAGTAATGAAAGAAAGGATTTAGAAGCTGCGTTTGGATTGTTAAAAGAGCAAACAGACCAGGTTTTAACCTACGAATATGCGCCTTCTTTTTTACTTAATTCAAAGCGTAAAGCAGACCTTTATGCCGCAATTGTTTATAGTGGTGACCAGTACACTATGAACGAACTGGTGGGCGAGGACGTTTGGCAGTATGTTATTCCAAAGGAAGGAGCGCTCGTATGGCTAGACTGCTGGATAATCCCATCGCGCAGTCAGAAACGTGATTTGGCAATGTCCTTTCTAGCACATATTGGGCAACCGAATGTGGCAGCAATCAATTCTGAAGAGCTTGGTGTGGCGACAGTGGATGTGAACGCTTATCACTTACAAAGTCAGGCATTTCGAGAGGATCCATTGGTATATCTTTCTGAAACAGACTTTAATAGCCTGCTCCCATTTGCGCCTATGTCAGATTTGCAAATACGTCAGCGTATTCGTATTCAAGAAGCAATAAAGGTTATTCATGAGTCTAAATAGACGACTTATTTTATTACTGCTCCCGATTGTTATTTTTGGCTATGGCTTTGCGACGTTTTTTGTTTATCAATATCAAAAAATCAATATAGTCGAGCTT
Organism: Marinomonas hwangdonensis; assembly: GCF_003721245.1. Classification (GTDB taxonomy): domain Bacteria; phylum Pseudomonadota; class Gammaproteobacteria; order Pseudomonadales; family Marinomonadaceae; genus Marinomonas; species Marinomonas hwangdonensis. The sequence continues at coordinate 276,393 of NZ_RIZG01000004.1, forward strand.
GAACAGGCCAAACTGGAGCAACGTATGTTGCAGCTTCAGGGCATTTTTAACAAAGAAGCAGCGATTGCTGATAACCTAGTAGGGCTGTTTCTGGAAGGCGGTTATTTGATGAGTTTTCTAGCAAGTGAGCCTTCAAGTTACCGCGATGCGACTCTCAGTCAAAGCTTACACAAGATGGCGAATCAGTTTTTGACTAATCCTTCGAGCCGGGTCGCCTTTGCTCTCTACAATGGTGTTGGGCAACCGCTGTTTTATTATGAACGCAGTACTGATCCTTTTGCGACGATTAGTCCATCACATCAGAGCTTGTCACTCGAGATGATAAACAATCGATCAATATCGGAACGGCAGCTCATCACAGAGGAGTCTGGTAGTCGTTTTATTAGTGGTCGATTGCTTGATAGGGTGGCTTTTTTGCCCTTTAAAGGTAGAGACATTCGCGCTAGTGTGCAGTTGTCTTTTTCGGTCCAGCTGGATCAGTTTTCCGCTATGCTAAGCCACCTTGAAGAGTCCTACATGACCACAGCTCAGTGGTCTAACATACTCAATAGCGAGAAAGGGCTGTCTCATTCGATAGAAGTTTTCCCAGGTTACTTCCTTACATTACAACCTGATGAGACCATTATAAATTCACCCATGCTGGCGTTTTTGATCCGCTTAATGGCAACCGCTGTCGCATTAGGTAGTGTGACCTATGGGTTGCTTTTATTACTGATGTCTCGTTTTATTACGTCGCCGATCACGAAACTGGACAAAGAATTGACGGAGGTGATGTTTTATCAAAAAGACAATATTTCTCCGACGTTTAGTAAAAGCGAAGTCGGACAACTCAGTAAGAAATTCTATGACTTGTTTGGTCAGTTGCAAGCTAATCTAAAACATACCCATCAAATGGCGGTAACCGATACGCTAACCTCCTTGCCCAATCGAATTCGCTTTTATGAATATGCTAAGCATATTTTAATGAAAGCCGAGCAAAACAATGATTTTGTTTCTATGGTCTATATCGACCTTGATAATTTTAAATTCGTTAATGATACCTATGGGCATGAAGCTGGGGACGAATTACTCTGCTCTTTGGCGACAGATTTAAATGGATTGGTTTCCTTTATTCAGCAGAATAATGGCAGTTGCATGGCATCACGTCTGTCTGGCGACGAGTTCGCAATTGTCTTGCAACATCATAATGCCGAAGAGGTGGACGTGTTGGCGCAATCGGTGGTCGAACTGTTTTCTTCTGGTTATCAGTCTGATAACTACCATTTTCCTGTTTCCGCTAGTATGGGTATCGCTTCTTATCCGGGAGATGGCCCGACATTGAATGAACTAATAGCCAGTGCGGATATGGCTATGTATCACGCGAAACGCTCAGGAAAAAATCGTTTTGAGCATTACTCTGTTAGTATTGCAGCAGAAGCGCGACGAATGAAGAGTATAGAAAACCACCTTAAAGTCGTTGATTGCGATAATGAATTTGCGCTTGTTTACATGCCTTACACAGGAGTGGATGATCAGGTTAAAGGGTTTGAAGTTCTGATACGTTGGCATTCTCCCGAATTGGGTAATGTGGACCCAGAAGAATTTATTCCTATTGCGGAGCAAACAGGCACATACGCTAAAATAGACAAATGGGTATTTGAAACAGCGTTCAAAAAGCTGCCTGAGATACGTGCTATTTTTGGCGAAGATTGTACCTTATCCGTCAATATTTCCGCCGCAGAGTTAGGGCACAGAATGGCGTTAGAGCATCTGGTTGCGTTGAAAAAACACTATGGTATTGCGGATGGGAGCGTTGAGATTGAACTGACGGAAACCTTTGCCTATGCAGAAAGTGATGCGGTGTTTGACGTGTTGCATGGTCTTCAAGAGGCCGGCTTCAGTATTGTGATTGATGACTTTGGAGCAGGTTACACGCCACTGCTACACATGATCGACTATCCCGTCAGTAAAGTAAAACTTGATAAAGTATTAACAACACGCATGACGGGTCCTGAATACTCTAAGTTACTTAAGCCATTGATCGAGTTGTGTCATTTACAAGGCATTGTTGTGACGGCAGAAGGTGTTGAAAACCAAGCACAACAGCAATTCTTAAAAGAAGCGGGTTGCGATTACTTTCAAGGGTATTGGCTGTCCAAACCCATACCCTTTGAAGCGTTAGATGCTTGGTTTGCTCGATATCAAACCCTGACTTTTTATCAAGATTTGAATTGAAGAGCTAAAATCTGTTTCAGTTAACGGCTGATTTTATGAGCCGTTTAACGTCACTTTTAGCAGCTTGCCTGAATCTGTGCCAATGTAGAGAACGCCCGTATCGTCTTGGGCAATAGAGCGTAGGCGCTCATTCAAGTCTTCGAGGTAGCGCGTTTCCGTGTATTCACCATCTTGGTTTATGCTCACACGGTTTAAATGTCTTAGAGCCAATGCAGGTGAAATAAAGTCGCCATTCCAGTCAGATGCATTACTAGACTTATAACGCAACAGGCTGCCTGGTGCGATGGACGGTGTGAACACGACCTCAGGATTATCAATGCCCTCTTTCTCTGCGCCGTCACCTATGCTGGGTCCCCAGTATTCTTTACCGTATGAAACAATAGGCCACCCGTAATTGCCACCGGCGCGAATAAGGTTGATTTCATCACCACCACGTGGGCCATGTTCGTTAGACCAAAGTGTGTCGGTTTTTGCATCATAGTAAATGCCCTGTGGATTGCGGTGGCCATAGCTCCATATTTCGTTTCGACTGTTGGCGTCAGAAACAAAAGGGTTGTCTGAAGGGACGCTGCCATCTAGGCGTAAACGAATAATACTGCCCGCATGATTGGACAGATCTTGTGCGAGATCGCGTTCGCCTCTGTCACCGATAGAAAAGAAAACATGGCCTTTGTTATCAAACGTGATACGGCTGCCGTAATGTTTCGTGCCTGAAACAACGGCATTGGTCACCAATACATCTTGCCAATCAGATAAGTGGTTATTATCCAGTTTGGCTCTGCCGAGCGCCGTGGTTGAGCCTTCACTGGTTGGTTTCGCATAGGTGAAATACAGCCAGTTTTGAGTATTAGCGATAGGGGGGATTGCCACATCAAGCAAACCACCTTGCCCACGGTTATCTACATTAGGTAAGCCTGTTAAACGGGTTGTCATGCGCGTTGCGAGATTCACCCGATATGCCGCGCCATTTTTTATCGCTACTATGGCGGTTTGGTTGTCTAGCAAGACTAACCCCCAAGGGATACCATTGAATTGGGCAATGGTTTCTACCTGCAAAGGTGTCTTTTTTTCTGAATCAGTAATGTGATTTGAGGCATGAGCAGGCAGTACAAGAGTGCTGGCTAATAACACGATCCAAGTTTTCATCGGATTACCCCATTATTTTTGCTTATGATAAAAAGAGTATATAGCAAAAAAAGCGCGGTTTACGACAAAATTGGCTGCCTCCTTCGCTACTTGTTCATTTCTTACCCAGTTGTAATGGTTAGTAAAGAATGGGTCAAAAAATGGCCTGAGTGTTATCCGTAATAGCGTTCATTATCGGCGATGTGTCGAGTGACCACTGCATTCGCAGCGATAATGGCGTTATCGCCGATTTTAATGCCAGGGAGGATTTTGGCTCCGCCGCCAATCCAGACTTTGTTGCCTATGGCAATAGGGCGTGCAAAGCACTCGCCAGAGGCTCGTAACCCAGCCTCTCTTGGGTGATCAACCGTATAAAGATGCACACCGGGTCCGATGAGTACATCGTCACCAATTTGGATTTTGGCGCTGTCGAGGAAAACACACTGGAAATTAATATAAACCCGTTCGCCAAGATGAATTTGCGATCCATAGTCACATTGAAAGCCGGGTTCAACTACCACGCTGCCAAACTCGGCAAACAAACGGGTGACATGACGAAGGTTGCCCTTGCTTGGGTGTGCATTGAATTTAGCACAAGCAAGGCGAGCTGCTTCCCTGCGTAGGCGAAGATCTAGGTCGATCGCATTAAATGTTTCACCGTTGATCATCTTTTCAAATTCTGTTGTTTCGGTCATCTTTTGTTCTTCTGGTGAAAAATAAAAAACGCGACCTAGGTCGCGTTTTTAACGTACTTGCTTCTATTTTAAAGCATAGACGCTAGCGTCACTTCCAACTTACGCTGATCCGCTGCGAAGTTACGAATGCCTTCAGACAGTTTCTCTGTTGCCATTGCGTCTTCGTTCATTGCCCAACGGAATGCCGCTTCTGTGATTGCTGATGGAGCAGGTTTCACATCCGTAGTTGGCACCAATTTACGCTCAAGTTTGCCTTCGTCTTTTTTCAGCTCTTCAAGTAGGTTAGGGCTGATGGTCAAACGGTCACAACCAGCAAGTTGCTCGATTTCGCCGATGTTACGGAAGCTCGCGCCCATCACAACGGTTTTGTAGCCGTGTTGCTTGTAGTAATTGTAGATTTCAGTAACCGATACTACACCTGGATCTGTTTCTGCAGTGTATTCTTGGCCAGTCGACTTTTTGTACCAATCAAGGATACGACCAACGAATGGAGAGATCAGGTAAACGCCAGCTTCAGCACAGGCTTGCGCTTGCGCGAAAGAGAAAAGCAATGTCAGGTTACAGTTGATGCCTTCTTTTTCTAGCTCTTCTGCGGCTTTAATGCCTTCCCAAGTAGATGCGGCTTTGATCAGAACGCGGTCACGAGACACGCCAGCTTCTTCATAAAGGGCGATCAATTTACGAGCTTTCGCTAGTGTCGCTTCTTTATCGAAAGACAAACGCGCATCCACTTCAGTTGAAATACGGCCTGGAACATATTTTAGGATTTCAGTACCAATGATCACTGCAAGCTTGTCGCCAGCGTCTAGGATTTGCTGGTCTTTATCGTTGCTTTGCGTTTTTGCCCAAGCAACCGCTTGATCAAGGAAAGGGGCATATTCAGGAATTTGTGCCGCTTTAAGCATCAAAGATGGGTTGGTTGTCGCATCTTGTGGTAAAAAATCTTTGATTGCCGTGATATCACCGGTGTCGGCCACAATGGTCGTAAACTCTTTTAATTGAGATAACTTGTTGCTCATTGCTCTTATCCTTTGTGTTGATGATGTTTGACCAAATCAATGGCGTCTAATAATACATTTATCTGTGCGTCGGCTTTATGACCGTTTTCAGAAAGGTAACGACGGAACTGTTTACCGCCGGGTTCGCCCTGAAAGATACCCAGAATATGTCGGGTTAGGTGCATTAAGCGTTCGCCTTCTTGCAGCTTGCGTTCAACATAAGGAACGAAAGCTTCTAGCGCCTCGTAGCGATCATGAACCAACGGCTGACCGCCAAACAATGCATTGTCGACTTGGCTCAATATCCAAGGGTTATGATAAGCCTCACGGCCAACCATCACGCCATCGACATGCGCTAATTGTTCTTGGCATTCTTCTAGTGTTTTTATGCCACCGTTTATAATGATTTCAAGGTCTGGGAAATCTTTCTTCAACTGATGCACATAATGGTATTTTAGTGGTGGTATTTCACGATTTTCCTTCGGGCTTAAGCCCGCCAGAATCGCATTACGAGCGTGGACAATAAAGGTCTTCACGCCAGTTGTCGCAATATCACCAACAAAATCTCGTACCACACTGTACTCTTCTTGGTCGTCTAAACCAATGCGATGCTTAATGGTCACAGGAATAGTGCAGTTGTCTTGCATGGCACGCATGGCATCCTTCACCTTATTAGGGTGAGCCATCAAACACGCACCGATCAAACTGTTTTGAACTCTATCGCTCGGGCAGCCGACATTAAGATTAACCTCATCAAAGCCCGCTTGCTCCGCTATTTTTGCGCATTTACCCAACGCAATCGCATCAGACCCACCTAATTGAAGAGCAATAGGGTGTTCGCAACCATCGTATCGTAAGAATCTTTCAGGATGATGACCTTGCAACAAGGCACCCGTCGTCACCATCTCGGTATACAGCAGCGTATTTTTTGTTAATGTTCTCGCAAACACACGGTAATCGCTCGTGGTCCACTCCATCATGGGTGCAATAGAAAATCGGCGATCAAGCTTAGTGCTTGAATTTACTGGGGTTACCCCATTATCTAATGGCATTGTGTACGTATCGAATAAGTTCAAAAAAGCATCGCAACATAGGGGAGTGACTCCCTGCGACATATGCGCAATATTATGTCATAAAATTACAAGATATCTAAGAGACAAGAGGGTCTAGTTTTCGAGTTATTAAAACAATCCCTAAATAATCGGTTATTTGTTGGGTGAATGTATCAATTAGGAGGAATGCAAAACTTATCGGTGAAGTAAGGCTAAATGAGTATAAGTGTAAAGCGGTTTGCTGGTTTAATGATTTTGTCCCCACAACAACCATGGGTAAGAATCCCCATGGTTGTTTGTATCAATTGAGTGGTGTGCTTTCTTATTTTTGAGCTGTGCCTAAGCCGACGTTGTTCTTCATGAGAACTTGCTCTGCACGATAGCTAGAACGAACAAGCGCTCCAGAAACAACTTCAAGGAAGCCTCTATCAAGACCCCATTGGCGATATTTGTCAAACTCGTCAGGGGTGACGTATCGAATAACAGGAAGGTGATGTTCTGTTGGCTGTAGATATTGACCGAACGTCAAAATATCACAATTTACAGCGCGTAAATCATCCATCGCTTCTATGATTTCTTCTTCTGTTTCACCTAGGCCTAACATGATACTGGTTTTGGTCAGTACGTCAGGTTTGTATTCTTTCGCGTGTTTTAATACAGCGAGGGTTTGTTCGTAAGTGGCACGTGGGTCCCTAACTGGGTGAGTCAGTCTTTTTACTGTTTCCACGTTTTGAGCAAAAACGGATATACCACTGTCAACTACGGTTTCTATGCTCTTTAGATCCCCTTGGAAATCGGGTGTGAGCGCTTCTACTGACACATCGGCATTTTCTGCTTTGACTCGTTTTACAACTTCTGCGTAATGGCCGGCACCACCGTCGTCTAAATCGTCACGGTTTACTGAGGTCAATACTAGGTACTTAAGCCCCATCAGTTTAACCGATTCGGCTGTGTTCTTGGCTTCGTTTTCATCGAGCCAGCCTTTTGGGTTGCCTGTGTTGACCGCGCAAAAACGGCAAGCACGGGTACAGGTATCGCCCATCAGCATGATGGTCGCTGTGCCTGAATTCCAGCACTCACTGATGTTTGGGCACATGGCTTCTTCACATACTGTGCTGAGTTTGTGCTCGTGTACGATCTTTTTCGTCGTGTTGTACACACCACCATCTTTCATTTTGATGCGAAGCCAAGAAGGCTTTTTCAAGCGCTCTTGAGCTTCTTTGCTTGTCGCTTTAATGCCGTTTTTAATGGCGGTAATGCCTTTATCGTTAACAAATTTATTGCCATTCTTGATTGGATCAGAATGGATTTGAACAATCGGTATACTGTTAGAGTCATTCATAGGAGTCGCTTACTTTTCAATCTAAAGGGAGACTGCTGAGAAAATTCTTGTTCCGTAACACTTTAAACGTCACGGATACGATAAAAATTTCCTAGTGATCTATACGTCAAGAATACCGTTATTTATAAGCTTGAACAATGTTCCGACGAATTAAACTACATAAAGCCCCCTTGTCTGTATTGGTTGCGGTGCCCTGATAGAGTCTAGATATCATGCTGCCTTTCTTTGTCATCAAGAATCGGCATTTAATATCCAGCAAATATGAAAGCCAATAAGGCGGGGTTTTATCCTGACGTCACGCCTCTATAGTATAGGTAAGGTATTAATCAATATTCACCACAAAAAGTGACTAAGCCTATACGAAAAAAAGGCTTCGCAGGATCAAGGATATTTTTTCTCAACTTTTATAAGGAGAGGCGTTATGAATAAAACATTAATTATTGGTGCAAGTGGTCAGATTGGACAAATGGTCACCACCGCCTTGGCCGAAACGGATCAGCCTGTTAGGGCTTTAGTACGAGATAAAACGAAACTTGAGCCTATTGCAGGCAGTCAATTGGAAATCATGGAAGCAGATTTAGAAGGAGACTTCAGTGCCGCTTTTGACGGTATGAGTAATGTTATTTTTTGTGCAGGTTCTGGCGGTACAACTGGGGCCGACAAGACGCTACTAATCGATCTGTGGGCGGCCAAAAAAGCGGTCGATTACGCCAAAAAACAGTCGGTTAAAAAGTTTGTCATGGTCAGTAGTATGGGGGTGGATGACCCAGATGCGATAGGAGGTGACATCAAACCCTATCTGGTGGCAAAACACATGGCAGACCAGTATTTAATGGAATCTGGGGTCCCTTACACGTTAGTTCGTCCTGGGCCATTAACGAATGACGAAGGGCAAGGCAAAATTACCATAAAGCGCCCCGCTCATGTTGATGAAATGTCGATTTCTCGTGAGGATGTGGCTAAATCCTTGTTGTTTATTCTCACAAAAGAGGGGTTGGACAGTAAGATTTTTGAACTTTTCAATGGTACTTATGAAGTGGAAAACGTGTTGGTTTAATGCTCTAAAAACACGTATTTAATGTATCAGATAAGAAAAAAAACCGATTACGATAATATCGTTGTCGGTTTTTTTTTGTCTATTATTTGATCTTGATAAAGTTTCTATAGGGAGTTGTTTTTTAAGTGGTTTATCGCTGTACCCCAGTATTTTTAGTTACAACTGTACGGACTTTTTGTTTTGTTTTTCTCTATCCGTCGAGTCAGTTTATGAAAATGCCAAGCTGGAAGGGCATCGGGTCCGTTTTAAATAATGTGTAAATATTTAGTCTTGTAAACAATAACTTTTGTCTCTATGCTAAATAAGCATCAAGTCGTTACTCAGCAACGACTTGCGCAATGTGTTTAACAACAGAGAATCACTATGGGTACGAAACTCGAAGTTAAAAACCTATACAAAATTTTTGGAGAACATCCCAAGAAAGCATTAAAAATGCTGGAACAAGGCATTGATAAAGACGAAATATTTAAGAAAACTGGACAAACTGTCGGTGTAAAAGATGCCAGTTTGGCTATAGAGGAAGGCGAAATATTTGTTGTAATGGGCCTTTCTGGTTCCGGTAAATCGACACTTGTTCGACTGTTAAACCGTCTAATAGAGCCCACACAAGGACAAGTGCTAATTGACGGACATGACATTACTAAAATTGATGACAAATCTCTACGGGATGTTCGTCGAAGTAAAATTAGCATGGTGTTTCAGTCATTCGCTCTAATGCCGCATATGAATGTTCTTGACAACGCAGCCTTTGGCTTAGAGTTGTCTGGTGTAGGCGTTCAAGAGCGCCAAGAAAAAGCACGTAGTTCGCTAGCTCAGGTTGGCCTAGAGTCTCACGCTTACAGTTACCCTGACGAATTATCAGGTGGTATGCAACAACGAGTTGGCTTGGCCAGAGCATTAACCAATGACCCTGATATTTTGTTAATGGATGAGGCTTTTTCTGCGCTTGATCCACTCATACGAACTGAAATGCAGGATGAATTAGTTCGATTGCAGTCTGAGCACCAACGTACCGTGGTGTTTATTTCTCATGATTTAGATGAAGCCATGCGTATCGGCGATCGAATTGCCATCATGCAAGGTGGTGAAGTGGTTCAAGTAGGCACTCCAGATGATATTTTACATAATCCTGCCAACGATTATGTACGCTCTTTTTTCAAAGGAGTTGATGTCAGTAATGTGTTTAGTGCAAAGGATATTGCTTCGAAATCAAAACTCACGCTTATTAAGAAAGATTCCAGCGAAGGTTTACGCAGTGGTTTGCAATTACTGAATGAGCATGAACGAGACTATGGGTATGTGATCGATAAAAGCAACCGCTTTATCGGGGTGGTATCGGCCAGCTCATTACATGATGTGATTAAAAACAAACAAACGCTTGCTGAAGCTATTATCGAAGACGTTCAGGCTATCTCAGCAGACACTTCCATCAGAGATATTATTTCGATAGTTGCTCAAGCACCGTGTGCTGTACCAGTTATTGATGAACAACAAAAATACGTTGGTGTTGTGAGTAAAGCGCGGTTATTGGAAACATTGGATAGGGAGACTTCAGCATGAGTACAGTTTCAAATCCTTGGGCAACAACCTCTGAAGAAGCAAACGCAAACGAGTCTACGGCAAGTAATCCTTGGGGCGGTACAAGTGACACACAAAGTTCTGATGCTGCAGCCATGTCAGCGAGCAGTACACCTGCAGAGGCAACAGAGTTTAGCCTATTGCAACCTTTCCAAGAGGTCTGGATTCCACTTGATAATTGGATTGAAACAGGTGTGGGTTGGGTTGTAACAAATTTTCGGCCTTTCTTTACAGCAATTAAAGCGCCAGTTGATGCAACATTAACAGCGGTCGACAGCGCGTTTAATGCAGCCCCTCCATTGTTGGTAATTGCTCTGTTCGGTCTGATCGCTTGGCAGTTATCGGGGCGACGTTTAGCAGTAGGTTCGGTGTTAGGACTGGTTGTACTCGGGGCGATTGGGGCTTGGCAAGAGTCGATGACGACCTTGGCTCTCGTTTTAACGTCAGTACTGTTTTGTATTGGACTTGGTATACCTACAGGCATTGCAATGGCACGTAGCGATCGAGCCGCAAAAGTGATTCGTCCCATTTTAGATATCATGCAAACCACTCCCGCTTTCGTATATCTGGTTCCGATCGTTATGTTGTTTGGTATCGGTAATGTTCCTGGTGTCATTGTAACGATTATTTTTGCTGTGGCACCTGTAATTCGCCTTACAAATCTAGGTATTCGTCAAGTACCAAGTGACTTAATAGAAGCGGCAAACTCGTTTGGTGCTGATAAAAAGCAAATGCTGTTTAAAGTCCAGTTACCGCTAGCTATGCCCACTATTATGGCGGGCGTTAACCAAACGCTCATGCTTGGATTGTCTATGGTGGTGATTGCTTCGATGATTTCGGTAGGTGGTCTTGGTTTGATGGTATTACGAGGAATTGGTCGCCTTGATATTGGTCTCGCTACTATTGGTGGCATTGGTATTGTTATTCTTGCGGTTATTTTGGATCGTATGACACAGTCGCTCGGACAAGATGCTCGTCAGCGCGGTACACGCCATTGGTACGAAACTGGACCAGTAGGACTGTTACTAGCGTTAAAAAAATCAAAATCATAAAACTATGATAATGAATACAAAAAACTCATTCAAAGGAGATGTTCCAATGAAAAAAGTAATTGCACTAACGTCACTCGCTGCACTATTTAGTGGTGCTGCTCTAGCAGATGGCCACTTACCAGGCCATGGAATATCAGTTACAGCAGTTCAAAGTCCTATTGCGGAGGAAACATTTCAAACCGTAGTTGTGAATAAAGCGCTAGAGAAACTGGGTTATGACGTTCAGCCAATTAAAGAAGTGGATTACAGTGCAGGTTACACATCAGTAGCTAACGGTGATGCTCAGTATTTGGCAGTGAACTGGTTTCCACTGCATAACTCTATGTACGCAAATGCGGGTGGTGACGATAAGTTTTACCGAGGTGGTTTTTACATAGAGGGCGCGGCTCAAGGCTATTTAATCGACAAAAAAACAGCCGATAAGCACGGTATTACCAATATTAATGACTTTAAAAAACCTGAAATTGCCGCATTGTTTGATACGAATGGCGATGGAAAAGCAGACTTAACGGGTTGTCAGGCTGGTTGGGGTTGTGAAGGTGTGATTGAGCATCAGTTAGATGCGTTCGGCCTTCGTGATAAAATCACTCATAATCAAGGTCAATATGCTGCGATTATTTCCGATACCATCGCTCGCTTCAATGAAGGTGAATCCGTTTTTTATTATACATGGACACCATACTGGGTATCAGGAAAACTGGTACCAGGGCGTGATGTTGTGTGGCTGGAAGTGCCTTATTCTTCTAACCCTAATAACACGGATACAGTATTACCAAACGGTAAGAATTACGGTTTTGATATTAACAGTGAACGAATTGTTGCTAACAAAGCATTTGCAGAAGCCAATCCTGCTGCTGCAAAATTGTTTGAAGTAATGAAGTTACCTATTAATGCCGTCAGTGCGCAGAACATGCTTATTTCTAATGGTGAAGATTCACAGCGTGAGATCGCAATTCATGCAGATAACTGGATCAGCGCTAATCAAGCAACGTTTGATGGTTGGATATCAACCGCGAAAAAAGCCGCTAAGTAAGTACGTTGTTTGGCATTGATTCAAACTTGGTTTGATTAGATGCTGAGCCAATGTGACTTCTGGTTTAAAACGATGCTGTATTCATACAGCATCGTTTTTTTGGTTTATTCCCAAGTCGCGTCTTTTTCTGATAGAACAAATCCGATATCGCGTCCATCTGAACACATTTGTAAAACCGACTTGGGTGAACCATCTGGGTGAAAGGTGACTAAACTGACGCCAGCCGCATTCAGAAGCCTTTCACCTCGGCTTGCTGTTTCTGGTTTATGAGGAATGACCTTCATGCTTCGACGTCGAGTAAACCAGTTTAGAGGAGATCTAGGTGAGTATAGCCATCTATTTGATCGGTCAAAAGTGTCTAGTAAGCGTCTAGGAAACTCATTCTTAATGCCGCTACTGGTGATTTGCCAGAGATCTGGGCCTCGCCTGTTTCCGCGTAGCTGTATGTCGTAAACAAATGAGTAATGAACATCACCTGAAAGAATCACAAAATGTTGTGGTGTTTTTTGGTGACGAAACATACTCATTAATGTGTGAGCAGAACCGCGATGGGCCATCCAGTTTTCTGCATCCACCATGAGAGGCTTACCAAACCAGGTAAAGAGGCGTTGAATCGCTTCAATGATTTTTACGCCAAATATTGGCGCGGGTGACACTAAAATAACCGCATCCAATCCTTTCAGTTGTTGCTGCAGATCGGTTAATGACTCCCAATCCATTAAGCCTGACGGTTTTTCTAGGTTCTTTTCTGACCTCCAGCGTTGCGTTCTTGTATCTAAAACGACAAGCGGTGGTGTGGTTGGCCAAGTGTAATGCCATTCTGAAAAACGCAATAGAGTGCATAAAAACTCATCATGTTCACTGCTACCAGGCGCGTTTAGTGCAGATTGGGCACCATCAAGTATCAGGCTTGAAAACTTTTCTGGACCGTTACCCCATCCTTGACAAATAAAATATCCGAGCAATGCGTTACCAATAATGCGAGCAGAAAAAGGGTGATTGTAAGCGGTTTGTTCCCAATCTGCAGTCAGGTTCCAATCATCAGTAATGTCATGATCATCAAATATCATTGCAACTGGAAGGTGGGCCATCGCACGACGGACTTTGGGTAAGCCTTTGATAAAATGGTCTAAAATGCGCTGTTGTTTTAAAAAGTCAGTTTCCTGATGCTGGGTTAACCCTTTTGGCATCGCCCATCCTTTTTGATTGAGTAAGATGTCCCATCCTTTTGGTGACCAAACAAGCGCATACATAGCCAATACTTCAGCTAAGGAAATAAGATGATTATGTGCTGAATCAGACGTAAAAACCGGCTTGCGTACACCACCAAACACTTTTGCCAACATACCTCGATTAACCTCATTATTAGGCAAGAGGTTTTCTCTGGCATAATAATAGGATGGTTCGTTGTGAAGCTCGCGGGTGCTAGTAATTTCTACACAAGGTAGCTTTTCATCGGGTAAGCCAAGGCTTGGGATCAACTGATGAATAGCCCATAACATTGGTGCAGCAACGTCGTCAGTATAGATTTGGTCTCCGCTCATCATTAATAAGCTTGGCCAGTCTTTTGTTGGTGAATTGGCAAGCAATTCGTCAACTCGAAGCAAGCCATCTGAACTTGGATGATGCGGTTTACGGCAAGAGCCATGTATCAAATGCGTAATATTGGGCTGTAGCACAAAAAATGGCATTGAGTGCCCTGGGTAAACCAGATCTTCTGACCAATGACGCCAATCTAAATCATTGATACGTAAATCGTAGTGAATAACTTGCTCTGTAGGCAAGCATTCATCAAGTGGGATGTCCAAAAGCTGAATGTATAAATGATCGCCGGCTTTTAACTCTGTTTGAAAAGCGGTCATTTTTTCATGCGAAATATCTACTCGGCCACCATCTTCTTGCTCTAAATGCAAAGATAAAGAAATAGACTCCGTTGTCATTAACCAAAATGTGAGCCGTTTGGTGGTCATTCTTCTTAATATGGGGCCTGCTAGTACCTGCATCCTGTTCCTCTTTACCCTTATTAAAAAATTAAGCGGGTGTGATTGTTAAAAAGTAATGGGTAAGGGCGGTATTACCAAAGGGGTATTCAGTAACCGATAAGTTATTATTACCATTAAACAGGAGAAGAGTGTAGTGAGTCATTCGAATAGAGGGAAGAGTACAAAAAGGCTGACATTCCTCCAGCCTTTTTGTCTGTCTTATTGAGCAACTTAGGATTGAGTGTTGGTTTGATCTGGTGATTGGATGCGTCTATATATCTCTTCTCTGTGTACGCTGATTTCTTTCGGTGCTTTGATTCCAATACGAGCCTGATTTCCTTGGATTGATAACACCGTTATTTCCATATTATCGCCAATATGAATGCTTTCGCCCGAGCGGCGTGTAATGACTAACATATCCCTGTCCTTTGGTTGTTTCCAGAAAGTTAAAGATACAGTTTACGTTGTTATTTTGTCAAATATGCTGTTATGAAGGGCGTTTTTTGGTCAATATTTTTCAAAATGGCTTTCTCGGGAAGATGGATACTTTATAAAGACAGCTTGTATCTTGCTTTGATTAAGCCGTTGCTATGACTTGTTCCGAATGAAAAAGGGCTTTTGCTTCTCTGACAACACCAATAATTGAGAAGTTATCATCAACCTCAATAGGGCGATAATTCGTGTTGAGGGGTTTTAGGTAGGTGCAACCGGCGTCTATCACTAGCATTTTAAAGGTGGGCTCTTGCATCTCGTGGAGCCTTGCTAAAACTAAATGGCCATTTTTAGCCATAAGTCCAGGGTCAACCAAAATCAGATAGCCTTCAGGTACACTCATACCAGACGCTGATGTCATGCTGTCTCCAGTCACATTAAACCAAAAAGAATCGTTTAGCGAATGGATGGGGGCTTCTAACCAGTCAGAATGCGACGGTGGCAAAGAATCTCGGCCTTGCCATGCTATTGCTTGTTGAGGGTTCAGAATAGGACGGTAGCAAATGGTTTCAGAATGACGCTTGTAGTCATAAATAGAAAACGACTCTTTTAACTCGACAGTTTTACCAAATTGCAGCCACTCAGGATCACACTGCAAGCTTCTAGCAAGATTAATCAGTTTTCGAGGATTTTGTGTGCGACCGTCTTCTATTTTTTGCAAGGACTGTTGCGTTATCCCGACAAGATTCGCTAACTCAGATTGAGTTAGTCCCAAGGCCATTCTCTTTTCTTTAACTCGGTCTGCAATGCTCATGGGGCAGGATGATTACAACTTTGTTTGTAATTAACAAACAGTAAAAGCTGTAATAATTTACAGTAAAAGTTGTCTGGTAGGCTGGCTATTGACCGCTGTATTTTTGTTTATGGCGGGTTAAAAAGTTATTCACGATAAAGCTATTTAGTGGCGAGGTTGGAGGGTGTTTTGCTGTACAATCCGTCGCGATTTTTTGGTTCTCTTTTTTGTAGTTAATAAACCTAGTAAGTGAGCGCATGGCAACGAAAGCAACAGTGTATAAAGCGTCGGTTCAAGTGTCTGATATGGACCGACATCATTACCAAAGTTATGAATTAATCTTGGCTTTGCATCCCTCTGAAACGGAAGAGCGCATGATGGTGCGTTTGGCGGCGTTTGCGTTATTGGCTGATGAGAAAGAGGGTGGTGAACAATTAAGTTTCACCAAAGGCATTAGCACTGAAGACGAGCCAGACCTTTGGCAGAAGAACTATTCTGATGAGATTTTGCTTTGGGTCGAATTGGGCCAGCCAGACGAGAAACGTTTGCGCAAGGCGTGCGGCCGAGCTCAACAAGTGATCGTCGTAAATTACAACGACAAGTCTGATATTTGGTGGGAGCAAAACAAAGGCAAAAACAGCCGCTTTGAGAACCTGCGTGTGTTGCGTTTCCCTGAGGCGCAAGTGGAAGCCTTAGCGAAGATTTGCACTCGATCTATGCAATTGAATGTGACGATTCAAGATGGCGATATGTGGATTTCGGGTGAACTAGGTGAATGTGCGATGACACCAATATGGCGAGGCGAGCAATAAGCTCGCCTCGTTTCTTGTTGTTGAGTGTGAGTGTTGTGTGATCAAGCTTTATGCAAAGTATGTTGAAATAACGCCACGGCTTTGTTGTAGCATTCTAAGGCAAGGGCAGGGTCGTAACGATCGCCCTCGTCACGCATAAACGCATGTTGGCCGTTGAATTCATGCCAAGTGAATAGGCGGTCCGTATCGATCAATTGTTGGTAAATCTTCTGACGACCTTCAGTGGAAACGTGCGGGTCTTGTTTGCCCCACACCATGACTAGTTCCCCTTGAATCTCCTTGGTGCGCGTGAAAGAGTCATTGCCTTCGTTGCAAGGAATGGTGTTTGAATGAATGTCTGTCGCGTACAAACAAAAAGACGCCTGAATGCGTGGATGAAGCGCTGCACGGTAAGCCAAATGGCCGCCCAAGCAAACGCCCATGGAGCCAAATTGTCCTGTGCAGTAAGCTTGTTGTTCGAAGTGCGTTAGCATGGCCACCGTATCGCTATCATGAGCTTCTAGCGTTTTGGTAAATTTGTCTGCGTTGCCTTTGTCCTTGCCTTCATCGTCATAGCCTAACACTGTGCCGATGGGGTTAAGTTCGTGAAACACTTCTGGAACAATCACCACAAAGCCATGACCCGCCATAATGGCAGCGGAACGCGCAATGGGCGCGGTTTGTTGGAAAATCTCGGAATAGAAGAAAATACATGGAAAGCGGCCGTCTGCTTTAGGGCGATAAACGGTACAGCGCATCGTGCCTGTTGGCGTGTTAATATCTTCGTCGTGGCGTTGAATAATCATGGTTTTCCTCAAAGAATGTGTTACTGGCTTACATGATATTCGACCCAACCCTGATGAGCCAGCCGCAAACGCAAAATTAAACAGATGAGTGGAAAAAGTACGGTGCGAATTTTATTGATAAGTGCTTATGAAGCCAGCAGCCATAAAGCATGGGCACATACCTTAATGAAGGGGCTGAGTCAGCACGATTGGGAGTATTTGTCTTTGCCCGCTCGACACTTTGCATGGCGGATTCGCGGTAATGCCATGAGCATAGCGTTTGATCCAAAATTTAAGTCCATTTTAGAAAAGTCCTACGATTTGGTCATTGCCACATCGATGACGGATTGCGTTGGCTTAAAGGCGTTTTGCCCTGATTTGCAGGATATTCCTTGGATACTGTATTTCCATGAAAACCAATTTGCTTACCCAGCCAGCGATAAGCAACAAGGCTTAATAGAAATGCAGATGGTGACCTTATACAGTGCTTTGGCGGCGAATTGGTGTGTGTTCAACAGCCAGTTTAATAAAGCGTCTTTTTTTGCCGGTGCTCGGGCCTTGTTGAAGAAGCTGCCTGATTATGTTTCACCAGATTGGCTTAATCACACCGAAGATAAAGCGCAGGTTTTGCCTGTGCCTCTGGATATTACGCATTGTGCTGAATTGAAAGGGGCCACGGGACGCTCTGATCGTGTCCGCTTGGTATGGTCGGCACGTTGGGAGTTTGACAAAGGGCCAGACCGGTTACTGGCGATTTTAGAAGAATTAGAGCGTCGCCAAATAGACTATGATATTGCCATTCTTGGTGAGCAGTTTCGTTCTATTCCAAAAGAATTTGATCTCATCCAAGCCAAGTTCGCCCACCGAATAAGGCAATTTGGTTACGCGCCGAGTCGAGCGGATTACCTAGATTTTCTGGCGTCGTCTGACATTGTGTTGTCTACCGCCTTGCACGAATTTCAAGGGCTTGCGGTATTGGAAGCGGTTGCGCTTGGTTGTGTGCCGGTATTGCCGGATAGGCAGGTTTATCCAGAATTGTTTGGTAAGCAATACCTTTATGAAAGCCATTTAGAGGACGTAAAACAGGAAGCAAGACAGGCCGTGAGCTTGATTGAGCAACTGACCAATCAGGCTGTCAAGGCGCCCCTTGTAGATCAGTTTCGTGCTGACAATCTTTTGAAACATTATGCTGATTTGATAGAGAAGTCGGGCTTGTAAAAGCTTTGTAATGTATAGACAACTCTAGTTCGTTTTTTCTTTGTAAGAATTTCACTCATCAAGTTCAAAACACCTATTTAAAAAAGGGCGTCATTTTTGGCGCATTAACCTTTATTTCGCCTCTATTTTGTGCGATTCTCGAGCCGTTGATGGTCAAAAACAAAAATAATTTTATTTAATCACAATATTGTAACGCTCTATCACTCCATTCTTATATGTATATACAGGTTGGTATGTATATTGCTTTTCATCTTGTGATTAATAACCTTCTTACAGGGAACCTTCGTATGAATGCAACAGACCCAAATTCAGTGAGCTTGTCTCCACTGTCTCTTCTTAAACTTGTGGCTTTTAGCTGCATTGGTATTTTTGTCTTTTTTATTCAAATTGAAATAGGTGGGAAATCCACTATTCCATTAGATCATATTGTGTCTTGGTTGCGCAGTGACCATGCTCAAATGACGGAAATCTACGCTCTTTTAGTGGTGTTGGCTGGCGGTGCTTATCCCTTCATATCGGGTAGCTGGCGCGCCAGTAACACCCAAACTGTGTTGTCTATTTTTAAAGTCTTGGGTGTGGTAACGGCTGCGATGGCATTTTTCTCTGTTGGGCCTGCTTTTTTATTCGAAAAAGACATGCTGCCGTTTTTGTTTAGCAAGCTGGTTGTTCCTGTTGGGCTGATTGTGCCGATTGGTGCGGTATTTTTGGCGTTTTTGATAGGTTACGGTTTGCTTGAGTTTGCTGGCGTGCTGTTGCAGCCAATTATGAAACCCTTGTTTAAAACGCCGGGTAAGTCTGCGATTGATGCGGTGGCGTCTTTTGTGGGCAGTTATTCTATTGGTTTGTTGATTACCAACCGAGTTTATAAATCTGGTCAATATTCGGCAAAAGAAGCCGCGATTATTGCGACTGGCTTTTCCACGGTGTCAGCCACCTTTATGGTGATTGTGGCGAAAACATTGGGTTTGATGGAGGTTTGGAATATTTTCTTCTGGGCAACCTTATTGATAACTTTTGTGGTCACCGCCATCACGGTGAGATTGTTCCCGCTGAGCAAGATGGATGACGCTGCGGAAAGTCGAGAAGTTGAACAATTCCAGCACTCTCGTTTTAAACAAGCGGCTTTAGAAGGCCTGGAAGTAGCGAACAATGCCGCTCCCATCGCTCGTAACATTCTACAAAACATCAAAGAAGGCATGTTAATGGCAATGAGTATTTTGCCTTCTATTATGTCTGTTGGGTTGTGTGGCTTGTTATTGGCAAAATACACACCAGTATTTGAATGGATTGGTTACTTGTTTTACCCATTCGCGTGGATCGCACAATTGCCCGATCCAATGATGGTGGCCACGGCGTCGGCGACAGGTTTGGCAGAAATGTTTTTGCCTGCGTTGATTGCAGCGAAAAGCGTATTTGTCGTTAAGTTTGTGGTTGGTGTAGTGTCTATCTCATCGATACTTTTCTTCTCCGCATCGATCCCTTGTATTTTGTCGACCGAGATTCCGCTAAGCATTAAGCAAATGCTGATTATTTGGTATCAGCGAGTAGCGTTGACCATTTTGATCGCCTCACCAGTGGCGTTTTGGGCGGAGCAGTTTGTTTGATGCAAGTCACTTTCTTGATTTTTGACATAATAACGCGTGTCAGAGGCTAAGCAATGGCATTGGTAGAGTCCCCCTTAGCTTGATAACCAATACGGCATTCCTAGTGATTTTAAGAAGGCTTCCGCGTTAGATTCTTGTAAAAGAGCTAATGTGGAGGCTGTTCCCGCATTCAGACAGCTAGGTGCGGCAACGGTGACACTTCTTGGGGCATTCTGGATAGCCCACCCTGTGATGGGGTTCAAAATATGGGAATAGCGAACGCCATTTTTTACTAGAAAACGTTTGCTATCACCTGAGGTGGCCAGTGCTCCAGATGATAGTGCAATAATGTGTTTGGCTTTTTTGTGGTCGTTAATGGACTCTATGCCGACCTTCCAGCTGTCACCATTTAATCTTTTTCCGCTGCAGATAAGATCACCACCACAGTTAATGAGAATGGCGGCTGGTATATTTGATAAGAAATGACGACAGACGCTCAGCATTTTATCGACGGCATATTCTTTTCCTATACCACCGAAATCAAGCTCCATGCCCAGAGGGAGTATAAGTTGGCTTGGGCTGTGCTCACTCCAACCGAGCTTTGTCCAGCCAACTTTCGATAATAATGCATCTATTGTTGTTTGTTCTGGAAAGTTACCACTACCGTCAAAGCGCCATGCTTTTCTTAAGATGCCAGACGTTATGTCAAACATGCCCTGTGACAATCGATAAGCATGATTGGCAAATATCATTAATTGAGAGGTTTCATCGTCTAGGGTTTGGCGAATATTAGGGGTTGTGTGAATCGCTGTGAACGTGTTGTTTTCTTGATAACGGCTGTATTTATGCTCAATGCGCCAAGCTTCTGCAATAGCATTTTTTGCTGCTATTTTTGTTATCTCTGATTGTTCACACTCGATTAGAATAGAGCACTGACTCGCCATGCATTCGAAATGTATATGATAGGCACTTTCATCATCTTGCCATAAGCTTGGGTTTGGATGGTTATTGGGATTAGAAGATGGGCTTAGCACTAATTCTTCAATAAATTTCATAATACCCCTGCAGATGAAAACCCTCTACCGCATGGGGCAGAGGGTAAGTGACGTTAAAACTTATAGCCAACGACTAACATAGCGGCATCTAGACTTGGATATAGTTCCTGAGCTGCTAGTTTTCCATAGCCGTTATCGCCTGAGCTCTCTTGGTGATAAAGTGAGAAACGAGTATAGAACTCTGTTTCATCAGCAAATTGATAGCCATATTTTAAACCAATGGTATATGTATCAAGGTCGCCTAAGCGATAATCAGCACTGGCAAAATCATGACTGGCATAATCACTAGAATTTAAATATCTGTTGTAGAAATCTGCCTTAGTTTGAGTATACCAGCGTAACTGGGGTTCTAAGTACTGGTTATCAAAACGAAACCGGTATTTAGCGTCGATAGTATGAGACTTGACACCCCAATCATCAAACATATAGCGATAACTTAGATCAAGTATATCGTCGTTATCCAATTGGTATTTTGTTTGCCAATAAATACTCTGTTTTAAACGTGAATCTGGGCGTTTCTCATATAAATATAGATTACGTCCGCCATTTTGGGCGTTACCACCATAATTGGCTCCAGCGCCATCATCTATTACTGAAACAATTTTGTATGGGTCTGTTAGGTAGCCTGAACTTGTACTTAATGCATAATTAAACTGCATAATAGTCTTACGATTAATAATCTGAGTGACCCCGAACACGGCATCCATAAGACTTTTATTTTCTGAGGCGGCACGTTGGGTAAATTCATTGTCAGCACTACTAAGTGGTACTTGTATTAAGCCTGTTGGTACGCCACCTTCAGGGTTAATCGTATCACTGGATGCATTTAAACCTAATTTTAGCGTTGTGTTTTTTTGATTTAAATAGCGTGACAAACTGCCATTGACGCCCAAAGATTGGTAATCGTGTTCTTTTGACAGGTAACCACCAACACCATATGCCCAGTCGCGGTTGATTGGGGCTGACCAGTTTGTAGACAATGCCACTCGCGTGTCTCTAAAGGTGTTGTCTAAGGGTTGTTCACCAGATGCTGCTTCGTAAGTGCCATTTCCTGATGGGCTTGTGAATGTTTGAACCTGATCACTGGGTGTAGCGCCATTTGGCGAGGCGCCCGTTAATGTATCGGCCGCAATTTTAAAATTGAGTTTCGTTTCCTCATCGTAGTTTCTAGTGGCACTGATGACAGGTTCAGCCGCAGAGACGCGCCCGTCACTTTCAGAGTAAAGCAAAAAAGCAGAGTCAACATCCCATTTATCCGCCGCGTTAACGCCTGAAGAAACACTACCGATGAGTGCGAAGCTTGCAGCAGTTAATAACGTAGCCAAATTTTGGTTTTTTTGAGTTTTTTTAGTTACAGCCACAACCGCCACCTCCAAATCCTTGTCCGCCACTGCTGGCTTCTTTACTAAAATAAATATGATCGTCTAAGCTGCTTTCGATGGGGCTACTAATTAGATTCATTTCTTGTTGAGCTAAGATATCTCTTTCCCAAGGCTTAACCCCAAGATCACTACAACCTGTGAGGATTATTGGCAGGCTAAGTAAGCCAATAACACTGATTATTTTTTTCATAGGTTATTCTCCTTTTTCGGCCAATAATTCGGCGATTGTGGTTTCATACTCATCTGTATCATTTATATGAAAGCCAACATGGGTGGCTCTTAATTTTCCATGGCGATCAATTAAAAAGCTTGTTGGCATACCAATAACGCCAAAGTCCTCGGGTAATTGCGCCTCTGTATCAAATAACACGGTAAAACCAGGTTTGAATTTTTTTAAAAAATCTAGCGCTTGTTCCTTTTCTTGATCTAAATTTATCGCGATCACTTTAAGGCCTTGTGTTTTGTATTTTTCTTGCATGCTCGTCATCCAAGGAAACGACTCACGGCAAGGTCCACACCAAGAAGCCCAAAAATCTACAAGTACAACTTGTCCCTTCTGCATCTCTAGTGAAATTTTCTGGTTTGTTTGATATTCAGGGAGCATCACTGTTTGGTGTGGTGCGGCTTTCGCTTTATCAGCCGGTATCAACGCACTAGCCCACAATGCTTCTGATAAAAAAAGACAGCTAGCTAAAGTGGCTAGCAAAATATGTTTGAGGTGTTTGCTCATAGTGTACTTCCAAGTAAAAAGATCTATTAGCAATAGTACTGTGTGATTCTTAAGGGAAAATTAAGGCATAAAGAGACATGACATAAGAATTGCTTAAGGTTGTGAACCTATAGTGAGTGAATCTACGCACATTAAGGAATTTACAGTGATGATATCTTGCATGACTTTGAGACAAATAAAATGGCTTATTACTTCTTTATTAGCCGTATTCTTGTCTGCTACTTCATTTGCTGGCAGCGATTTTTTGAAGCCTTCGGAGGCCTTTCAGCTTACGGTTGACAACGCAAAGCAAGAAATTCATTGGGCTATTGCTGATGGGTATTATTTATACGAATCACGGGTAAACGTAGCGCTGGCAGATGATAAAACCACACTCATCCCCTTTCATTTTTTAACCGAATCTGAAGAAAAAGACGATCCTAACTTTGGGTTGGTTTCTGTCTTTCACGACCAGGTGTCGATTGCGATTGATGCGAATAATCAAATATTGGGTGATCTGAAAGTAACGTATCAGGGGTGTGCGGCTGCAGGCTTGTGTTATCCGCCTCAAACGAAAATTGTTTCTTTTAACTTTAATGCTTATAAGGCTGGTGAGTCTGATCAATTAATTGTGCCCACACAAACTAAATCTAATGATGATTCTTTGTCAGTTACACCTAAAGTATCTAGTGAAGGGGAAGAAGGGAAGTTGGTTAAGTTGTTGCTAGATGGAGATCGTTTTTGGGTGTTGATCACTTTTTTTGTCTTAGGGTTGGGTCTGACGTTTACCCCTTGTGTGTTGCCGATGATACCGATATTAGCAGGTATTATCGCGGGACAGGCTGGAAATATCACCGCTAAAAAAGGCTTTTTCTTATCCCTTTCGTATGTTTTGGGTATGTCCTTTTCTTACAGTATGGCGGGAGTCCTAGTTGGAATTTTTGGTGCACAGCTTAATCTTCAAGCTTTGTTTCAGGCTCCAGGTGTATTAATCAGTTTTAGTGTGTTGTTTGTTCTTTTGTCTTTGTCGATGTTTGGCTTTTATGAATTACAGTTGCCGATGTTTTTACGAGATAGGTTGGATAAGTTAAGTCAAAAAAGTGTCGGTGGACCTTATCTTGGTGTTGGCATTATGGGAGCCATTTCTGCTTTAATTGTTTCGCCTTGCGTATCTGCTCCTTTAGCGGGCGCCCTAATTTATATCAGTACAACAGGAGATGCTGTTCTAGGTGGCAGTGTACTGTTTGTAATGAGTTTAGGGATGGGAGTTCCATTATTGTTAGTTGGCTTAGGAGGGGGGAAATACCTTCCAAAAGCGGGCATGTGGATGATGCAGGTGAAGGCGGCATTTGGGGTGATTTTATTAGGTGTTGCTATTGCTTTGGTGTCCCGTATCGTTTCTGAAACAGTCAGTGTGTATTTGTGGGCTTTGCTTTGTCTTGTTTATGCGGTGCATCTCGCTCCTTTTCAATCGGCTAATAATGGTTGGGGAAAAACCCGACAAGGTTTTGCATTAATTTTATTTATCTATGGTGCTGCACTATTCACTTCTGGATTGGCTGGAAAGCCGAGTTTAGACACACCGTTAGGCTATTTTTCTTCTGTATCTCATGGTGCGAGCTTATCTGAAAAAAGTCCTCTATTTAATCGTATGCAAGATGTTGTTGTTCTTGAGAATGCCATGCGGGAGGCTAAGGTAAATGGGAAAGGCGTTGTTTTAGACATGTATGCCGACTGGTGTACTGCTTGCCTAGAAATGGAAAAAGATGTCTTTAGTCATGGTGAATTAAAAGCCTATTCAAATACTATTTCGTTTCTTCAGCTGGATCTGACTGAAAACACGCCTTCTCAGCAAGCATTTTTATCAAAATATGGCGTATTTGGGCCACCAACTCTGTTATTCTTTTCTTCTAATGGTGATTTGATCAATGTTCGCCAAGGGGAAATGGATTTAGCACAATTTAACAGCGTGCTGCAATCAACCTTGGCAAACTTATGAAGGAAGGAATAGGTTTGCGAATACTCGTTGTCGAAGATGACCTTTCGTTAGCGGATGGTCTTGTGACTGCTTTAAAGCGTGAAGGTTACACAGTGGATTTACTTCATGATGGCATTCATGCTTTAGAGGCATTGGCTAATGAAGTGTTTGATTTAGTCGTTTTGGACCTAGGGCTGCCGAGGCTGGATGGTTTGGCTGTACTTAAGCAACTTCGATCCAACAAAAATGCTGTGCCTGTTTTAATTCTAACTGCTAGAGACGCCCTGGAAGATCGAGTGGCTGGTTTGGATCTTGGGGCTGATGACTATTTGGTTAAACCCTTTGACGTGAACGAGCTCAAAGCACGTGCGCGCGCTTTGCTTCGTAGAAGTTATGGTCGAGCAATCAGTGAGATCCACTACAAAGAGCTTGTTTTGTACCCATCGAGTCATAAAGTAACTTTTCAAGAAAAAGACGTCAATCTTACTCGAAGAGAGTACTCTTTGTTGCATGAGCTGGTGAGCCAGCCTGGCCATGTGTTTACCCGTGATGTTCTTCAGCAGCTGATGTATGGCTGGGGCGATGATGTGGAAAGTAATGCGCTGGAGGTTCATATTCATCATTTGCGTAAGAAACTGTTTCCAGAGTTAATTCGCACCATACGAGGCATTGGTTATGTGGTCGATCAAGAAGTGGGCTAACGAAAAATTTCTAAGCTCAATTCGACGAAGAACCTTATTTTTTGTCATGTGCATTTTTACCATGACAAGCATTCTTATTATGGTGATAGGTTTGTTGTTTGCTAACCATGAGGTTGAAGAGTTATTTGACGCTCGTTTAGCTCAGCAAGCTAGACTATTGCTTACTTTATCCGAAAATATTGAAACACTTGGTTTAAACGATAACATCATATCGCCTCTGTTAATTGATGGGGAAAAGACGGATGCCTCCGTCGGCCATAAATACGAAAGTAAAATTTTTTATCAAATTTGGAGCGGCAATGAGCTGAAGATAGCGTCGGACTCAATGACATTGTCCAGACAAAAAGAAGGTGAGTTTGGTTATGGGGACGCCATGGCAGACTATTATCAATGGAGAACTTTTACCTTACATCAATCATCTGGAAATACCAAAGTGATCGTTGCAGAGCGCTCGGATGTTAGGGGGGAAATTTCTGACCAAATTGTCTTTCAAACACTTTTCCCTGAAATACTTGCTTGGCCAATATTGGCAGTTCTTGTATGGGCAGCAGTGGGTTTTGGGCTTGAACCACTCCAGCAGCTTGCTCAGCGAATTAAACAAATTACTCCGACTAAGTTAGAGCCAATTGAAATGTCTTATGTGCCCGAAGAATTAGCACCGGTAAAAACGGCTTTAAACGGGCTGCTGATGGAAATTGATGTATTGATGGAAAGAGAAAAGCGCTGGATAGCGGATGCAGCCCATGAATTAAGAACACCATTAAGTATCTTAAAGGTTCATGCTGAGAATGCGGCATCCGCTGACAATGATCTTGAACGAAATCAATCATTAGCTCAGATGACTTCGGGTGTTGACAGATCTACTAGAATTGTTTCGCAGTTGCTTGCTCTTGCTCGACTCGAGCATCAAAAAAAAGTCATTAGAGAGGAGGTAGATGTTCTGGCTATCAGTCGCTCAATGATTGCCGATATTCTTCCTTTAGCTTGGAAAAAGAATGTTGAAATTAGTTTAGATGTTGATGATAGATTGCCTTGGTACTTTTGTATCGAGTCGAACCATTTAGAGATATTGCTGCAAAATCTAATAAGTAATGCTATCAAATTTGCGCCAAGTAACTCATTAATACAAGTTATTTGGACTCGCTCAGAGAACAACATAGAGCTCAATGTTATTGACGCCGGAAAAGGTATTAATGAAGAACAGGAGCAAAGACTCAGCGAGCGTTTTTATCGTTCTGGAGAAGTCGAAGGAGCAGGCCTTGGTCTGTCGATTGTTAAAAATATTATCGATAAGTATAGAGGTACATTATTTTTTAAGAACTGTTCACCACATGGTTTAAATGTACATGTTTCACTGCCACTAGAAAAAACAACATAGACAGTTAATTTTTGATGGGGTCTGAGCTAGTACAGGTCATAGCAGTGCAGCATGAAAGCATTGCCCTCGCATGATATTAGACCGCTTCCATTGAACGAAAGTGAAGGTGACACCCTTGTACAGTGTGATTTTATTAACCTTGTTGGCGGGTTTGGCCATACCAGCTGGTGCTATGATAGCCCATTTTGAAAAAATCAAACCCTTATGGTTAGAAGCTGAGCTAATGCATGGAGTGACAGCATTTGGCGGGGGGGCGTTGCTGTCGGCTATTGCATTAGTTCTGGTTCCTGAAGGTATTGTGCATTTTTCCACTTGGTCCGCGACAGGTTTGTTTTTGCTAGGCGGTTTTACCTTTATGTGTGTGGATATTGGCCTGTCAAAAACGCAAACTTCGATGAGTCAGCTTGTGGCCATGTTGTTGGATTTTATACCCGAGTCGCTTGCTTTAGGTGCTGCTTTTGCCCTGGGTAGTGTCGATGCTGTATTGTTAGCAAGTCTTATTGCCATGCAAAATCTGCCAGAAGGGTTTAATGCGTTTCGAGAGTTGAAAACAAGATCACGGTTGAGTGCTCGAAAAATAATTATATGGTTTTTTGTGCTGGCTTTGTTTGGGCCGGCGTCTGGTGTGCTTGCTTTTTATTGGTTATCCGAATGGCCGTTTATTGTATCCGGTATTATGTTGTTTGCTTCCGGTGGTATCTTGTATGCAGTATTTCAAGATATTGCTCCTCAGGTGGTGCTTGAAAAACACTGGGCCCCTCCCATGGGAGCCGTGTTAGGCTTCGCATTAGGGTTAGTGGGTTTTATGTTGACGCAATAAAACGACGATTTCATTTAATATTTTTGCTTCGAGTAAAAAATGTATACATTTTTTAAGGGTTTAAATATAGTAATCCCTTCTTAACGTAATTGGGAAGCGGACTCGTGTTCAAAATAATAAGTGATTTTAGTTTTAGTGCGTTGGTCGCTGGTTTTGTGGCGGTATTGATTGGTTTTGCGAGCTCTGTTGCGATTGTTTTTCAAGCCGCCCAAGCGGCAGGTGCAGACGCTAATACCATCGTTTCTTGGATCATGGCCCTGGGTCTTGGTATGGGCGCGACGTGTTTTTTCTTATCCTTATGGTTTCGAGCTCCGGTGATTACCGCTTGGTCCACACCAGGAGCGGCATTACTGGCAACCAGCTTAGGTGCGATTAGCTATGCCGACGTTATCGGTGTATTCATTTTCGCTGGTGTCTTGACACTGTTGACTGGTTTGTCTGGCCTCTTCGATCGCGTGATGCGGCTGGTTCCTCTGCCCATCGCCAGCGCTATGCTGGCAGGCGTCCTTTTTCAATTTGGTCTCTCAATTTTTGATGCCATGATGTCGGATGTGTTTCTAGTTAGCTTGATGTTGATCGCCTATTTGATGGCTAAGCGTGTTTTTCCCCGATATGCTGTGTTGTTCGTGTTGTTAACGGGCGTCGTTTGTGTTTTGGTGGAAGACAGCAGCCTTGATTTGGGTGCCATTCCCTTTGAAGTGGGGGCTTTGGTTTGGGTGTGGCCGGATTGGAATATGGGGGCCTTGTTGGGCATTGGTATTCCGCTTTACATCGTGACCATGACGTCTCAAAACATTCCAGGTGTCGCTGTGATGCGCAGTAACGGCTATCAAACACCGGTTTCTCCCTTGATTAGCTGGACGGGAGTGACTGGTATCATCCTAGCGCCCTTAGGTGGGTTTGCGTTTAATTTAGCGGCGATTACGGCGGCTATATGCGCGAGCGAAGAGTGCCATAAGGACCCAAAGCGTCGATACATTGCAGGCCTTTCGGCGGGGTGTTTTTATGGCTTGGCAGGGTTGGCGGGTACCTCCGTGGTTGCGCTATTTTCGGTTTTTCCAGCGACTATGGTGGCGGCGTTGGCAGGTATTGCCTTATTAGGAACCATAGGGATGAATTTAAAAAATGCCATGGTTGATGATGTCAATAGAGAGGCGGCTTTGGTTACGTTTCTTGTGACAGTGTCTGGTGTCTCGTTTGGTGGTATTGCGTCTGCTTTTTGGGGAATCGTGTTTGGGGCTGTTTGCCTGTTAATCTCGAATACAAAACGCAAACAACCCGTTTAGCCAATGAGGTTTTTTATGGACGTAAGTCAAAGTATCAAAGAGGATATGTTGAATAACCAGCTGCCTAGGGGAGTTCCATTAAGACAAAAAGAGTTATCTCTGCGTTATGGTGTCAGTCGGATACCAATTCGTGATGCGCTTTTATCATTAAAAGGAGAGGGCTGGTTGGTTCCTCACGGCAAAGCGGGTGTGATGATTCCTGATTTGAACTGGAAAGAAGCGGAAGACTTGTGGCTGATGCGTGCTGAGTTAGAGTGCTTGCTATTTTCGATGGCATTTGACCGCATTAAGTCTGACGATTTAACACAAGCGAAGATAATTACTCAGCGATTGGACAAAGATGCGCTTTCTCTTATTGAGCGAGGTGAGTTAAATTGGCAATTCCATCATACTCTCTATCGTTCGGCTGAACGACCTACCTTGCATCAAGTGGTTGCGCGCTTGAATATTCAGGTAGTGCGGTATATGGGGTTTCAGTACGGCCCATTAGGATACAAGGCGACCAGTCAATATGAGCATAGTCAGTTGATTGCCATGATTGAATCAAAGGATAAACAAGCGGCCTTGATGTTTTTACGTCGTCATATAGAAGAGGCAGGTCGATTGTTAGTCAGCTATTTAAAACAGATTGATTGATTTTTTGATTTACTGATACCTTAAAGCCCATTTATCCCAGTTTCTTGGGGTAAATGCACACTCAGTTTAGCGCCTCCAAGTAAGTCGGAAGCTGTTTTTTGAATAAAGCCTTTTACTTGATTGACTTCGTGAGCTTGAGCAGAGAGTTCAGCAAAGTAGAGACCTAGCCCAGTATTAGATGCTAAGAAGTCTTCTTCCTCTTGATCTACGCTGTCTGCTGTAAAGCCCTCACCGTCGTCTTCAATGGTAATTACGAGAAAGTCTTCGCATTGTTTTGCCGTAAGCAGGATTTTGCTTTTAGCAAATCGTAATGCGTTATACACAGCAGTACTGACTACCGCGGTCATCAGTCTTTCATCAAAATGGCCAATCAAATCAATGCCACAGTCATAAGAAAGCTGAAGGTTTTTTGCAGCGGCAGAAGGAAGAAGTGCGAAGACTTGATCGTCGAGAAATTCATCAAGCAGTAATGAGCTCATATGAAGCTCGTAGCCGTCTGAGGCCAAACGATACAAGTATAAATATTCGACCCACTCATCATTGAGTTTTTTCAGAGACTCTTCAATTAACACGATTTTCTTTTGGCTGGCTTCGGTGTTGTTGAGAGTGTCTTTTAGCCCTTGCAATTGATAAAGCAAAGTGCCTACTTGATTTTTGCTCTCATGGATGGCGCTGGCTAAAATGGTACTTATGTTAATTTGGTTCATTTTAGTCTCCAAATGCGGCTGAATAAGCTGAGCGTTGTTGTTTGGTTGGCGCTGTGGCGCTGCCAAACTCTACTTCGCTCAACCATGCTTCAAAGATCTGTTTAGCAGTAGATATGTCATTTTCAGAGATATAGACATCAATTTCAAAGCTGTAAGTTTTGGCTTTGTTGTCACTGTTATCGAAAAACTGACCATGCACCTTTTTAAGCGTACTTTCAAAATTGTCTTTTTGTCTGCTAAGCAGTGGGCCAGTGTCTGAAAGTCTTGCAAGCGCTTCAAGGTGTTTGAGGTAAACATCGGCCGTGTTGTAACAAGAATACTTGGCTAAAAACACGGCTCTACGAAAGGCCATTTCTGCCGCTAGATAGTCTTGCAGAGATAAACTGACATTGCCTAGCTCTATCTGTCTTAATATGTTTTTGGGCGAACGTCCAACCGCATCAATTAAGGTCGATTGTGCTTCTTCTAATTTATCTTGTGATACTTGTATTTTTGCTAGCCAGTCATAGGCGCTGACAAAAAAACGATTATCGAGCATGAGCTGTCGTAGGTTTTTTTCTGCGCTCTCTAGATCGCCCATATAGAAATAGGTTTTTGCTTTACCAAATAAAGCCCAGGGCATTTTGCGATCTTTTAGAGTTTTATTAAATAATGAAAGGGCTTTTTTATACTCTTTAGCTTCCAGCAGGCATTCGCCTATTATTCTTTCGCATTTGCCAATTAAAGAGGGGTGATCCTTCATTACTTGTTTGGCCGCGGTAATTGCGCCTTCAAAGTTTTTAGCGTCCAGCGCGACATTCACCTCATAAAGCTTTTCTTTGGTTTCAATTAGCTTGCTAAGGCGTCTTTGCAGTACCGCTTGTGAAAATGGTTTGGTGACGTACCCGTCGGGTTGGTATTCAATTGCTCCCATCACCATTTCAATGGAGGTTTCAGCCGTTACCATCAGATAGGTTGCTGTGTTTGGAATGAGTGCAGAGTGCCTGACCTCTTCAAGTAGTTGTTGTCCGTCTTTACCGTTCCCTAGATTGTAGTCGGAAAGAATTACGTCATAAGCGTTACTTTGCAGCAGCTGAATGGCGGTTTCGGCCTTCATGGCAATGTCTATGGTTGCGAAACCAAAATCGGTTAGCATTTTTTTCTGCATGATTCTGGCTTCAGCCATATCTTCAATAAGAAGCGCTTTCTTTTTTGAAAAGTCTCTAGGTGCCATAAGCCGTTACACTCTTTCCCTGCAATTATAAAAAGGTCTTATTCGGATCGCTATTTAAGTCCTCGGAAAAGATCTCATCCTCTTCTGAGGTTTGCTGAGGAATAGAATAAGATTCGCTTGCCCAAGCACCTAAGTCAATTAATTTGCATCGAGGGCTGCAAAATGGGCGATCAAGATTCTCTGTTGACCAGGGAGATTTTTTTTGACAGGTTGGACAAGCAACTAAAGTTACTGGATTGCTAGATGACATAATAAAGGCTCTACAACGACACTAAAATATTCTTGTGCAATTTTAGGACTTTAGCATTCATCTCTGCAATATTACCAGCGTTTTCAATGACAAGATCCGCGCGCGCTATTCGCTCATCATTATTCAGTTGCGTAGCTAAGATTTTTAACGCGCTTTCTTTGTCTATGTGATCTCTTATCATGACACGTTCAATTTGAATGTCTCTAGGAACATCGATGGCAATCACCTGTTTACAAAGCGAGTTTTGGTGTGTCTCAAATAGCAAAGGATGCACAAGCAAGCCATAGGGTGAGGTGACTTCAGCCAATTGGCGGTGAATTTCTTGGCGTATCGCAGGGTGGGTCAGTGTCTCTAACCACACTCTTTCTTCAGGTTGATTAAAAATAATCATTCGAAGGGCTTTACGATTTAATGATCCGTCTTGCAATAATATAGCATCGCCATGACGCTGGTGGATTTCATTTAAGCAAATAGAGCCAGGTTGAACGACCAAGCGTGCTACGTCGTCCGCATCAATACTTTGAATGCCAAGCGCGTTAAAGCTGTGAGCAATGGTGCTTTTGCCAGAGCCGATGCCGCCCGCAAGGCCAATAATAGTTGGAGTGTTTGTCATACATTATAAATAAAATACACACATGGCAGAGAAAATTAAAAATGGACCGAATGCCATGTAATCCTGTCGATTTTTATTTGAAAGCACAGTGTATAAGATTCCGCTAACGCTTGCACCGAGTAACAAGAGTGGAAGGTGTGCAGCGCCAAGCCAAGCGCCAAGTGCCGCCAATAATTTTGCATCGCCAAGCCCAATACCCTCGGACTGCCGAACGATCAAATACCCCTTTCTCAAAAAATAGATCAGACTGAAACCAATCAAGAGGCCCATTACGCTGCTTTCTAGGTGGTCAGAAGACAAATTCAATAACAAAGAAGCGAATAAAATGAGCCCATTGCACTCATCTGGTATCAACTTATGCTCAAGGTCGATGGTTGCTGCAACGATCAATGCACTTATGATGCAGGAGTGTAGCAAGAGTTCATACAGACTGTCGGTCAGCCAAGGTAAAGGCAGGCAGAAAATGACATGTAAGCTCTCAATGATTGGGTAACGAAGTGACAGTGGGTGTTGGCAAGATCGGCATTTCCCTTTTAACCATACAAAACTCACAATGGGGATAAGGTCGTACCAAGGTAACGGATGATGGCAGTGAACACAGTGGGATCGTTTTGCTGTGATCAGTGTCGGGGCGGCCTGTTTAAAGGGCAGAGAAAGTATATGGTGGGCTTCTTTTTCCCATAAATATCTACTTTTAATAGGCCAGCGGACGGTATATGCGGCGGCAAAACTGCCAACACATAAAACAATACTGCAATAAACAAGGTAATCAAAAAAGTCCGTCAGCATCAGGTTATCTCAAGTAAGGGAGCATACAAGGTGACGAGTGCTGCCGCCACGGCCCCACCTGCAATAAGTAAACAAATGGCCGGGATGAGTTTTTCCAGCAGTGAAATGCTTTTTTGCCAACGTTTTTCATGTTCTTTTGTGGCCAGTATGAGTGCTCGCTCAATATCACCATCTTTTTCGGCAGAGTGAAGGGCAATGGCCGCTCCTCCAGGAAACCAAGCCTTGGGAAAACTAGCCGCGTAGTTTTTTCCTAGTCTTAATGTGAAGTAAGCACGTTGAATCTCTTGTTTTATCGGTTGGTGATCAAAATAGTCGGGCATGATTTTTAGGGCATCTTGTAAGGTGATGCCTGTTTTTCTGGTCGTACTGAGCAGAGAAAACAGTTTCGTTAGTCTAAAAGTCTGGCTGCATTTTTCTAACCAATGGCATGCATGGCCTTGGTGTAAACGGTGTAATATGACCAGCTGAATCCCGCTGCACACAAAGTACAGCATTAAGTCATACAGCAGGCTCAGCTGAGTGTGTGTTGGTTCCGTGGGTTGTAAGGCACGATTTACGATTAAAATAATTAGCGCCAACTGTATGATACTAAAAGGATAAATCAGTGTTTTAAGTAATCGTTTTGACCACTCTAGTAAGGTATCGAGTTGATGTATTGCCATGGCTAAACTTTTCTCACAGTCTTCTCGAGAACCTTGTGAGTTTAATAGTTGGCAATATGGGGCGGCAGTGGGCTGAGTTAACCGGGCCAGAGCTTCGTTAAAGGGCACACCTTCGTGCAATTGGCCTAGTATGGCTGAGCTGATGGGAGCAATTTTGGCTTGATCTGCTGATTGAGTGAAGTGTGAGATAGCTTGGTTGAGTTGCAAGCCCGAGTGGAGGGCGCTCTGAATTTCTTCATAAAAAGTTTTTAGCAACAAGTAGTCCATTTTTTGTGCTTTCCATTTCGAAATGGATACATCCCAATGCCCATTTCGGACGCAATCGAAGACAAGTTTGCTTTTAGAGAGAGAGTGTCGATAGTCGACAGAACCATTTTGGTATTGGACTTTATACCAAGGCATTGTTCACCTCGTTTGCTTGCTTGTCTGAATAGGGAAAGGATTGCCACAAGCTTGGTGTCGCTGTCAGTGTGTCATAATCTTTAGGTAGCGATGTTTCCCAAAGAGGTTGTAGGCCGTTAAAAATAGCTTGTTGGGTATCGCCTCGGTAGTGCATGGATTGATGTATAATCAGCTTTAGAGCACTGGCTAATGAAAAAAAATCCACCTTCCAGCCATGACAACGATGAATAGCATCAAGCGCTGAATTAGTGTGTAAAGTAGCCAGCACTAGGTGTCCGGTGAGGGCTGCATTAACCGCGAGGTTTGCTGTAACTGCATCCCGTATTTCCCCCACCATGATGACATCTGGATCTTGTCTCAAAAAAGATTTCAAAAGAGCCGCAGAGTCTAAGCCAATAGCGGGGTTAGGTTCGCACTGAAACAAGCCTTCAATTTCATACTCCACCGGATCCTCAATAGTAAAGATGGTTCTATTGCCTGTGTTTAATTTGTCAAGGCAGGAGTATAAGGTTGTGCTTTTACCGGCCCCAGTGGCACCACAAACAAAGATTAAGCCGCTCGCTAAGTCAAGCGTGGTCAGCAGTTTGTCATGAAGGGCGGTTTGTATGCCGATATCATCCAGTGCCAATCTGTTTTTTTCTGGTAACAAGCGCATAGCGATTTTTTCGCCTTTTACCGTGTTTATGATACTGACACGAATAAATGTACTGCGATGTTTTTCCTCAAAAACAAATTGCCCTTCTTGTGTGCGTCGAGTTTCGGATAAATCTAGATTGGCACGCATCTTAATACGGTTTATTAAGTTACCTCCCGTCGGTAATTGAGCCATTGTTTTGAGAGCGCCATAGCGCCGCTGATAAATCTTTGTGTACAGACTTGTTTGCTCAATATGGATATCCGTGGCTTGCTGGTTAACGGCGATGGCGATGATTTCTTCCAGAGTCATCCTTGAGTCCCCTCTGTTGCGCTGTCGCACTGTTCTGGTAGCACATTTGCGGTCAAATTAGAGGTGCATTGCCAGTTTCTGTTTTCATCTCTGGAGTAGGTGAGGTGTGGACCTTCTGTGTTGCTAATGCTGTCATCAAGGGAGAGCTTGATGGCACCCGCTGTTGCGTTTGCGTTGTTGATGGTGATTTCTTTCACAACCGAGCCTGTATTGAGAGGTTGGCTAATGTCATCAAGCTGTGATTGGGTTGGGAAACGACCATTTAAAAGAATAAATTCTTCCACCAATGATTGCTGTTGAGTGGCTATGTTTTGAGCTTCAATGAGCTTAGCCTTGGTGATTTGACGTGTCAGTGAGGGGGCTGTGAAACTTGCTAAAATTGATATGATGGCGATAACGACCATGAGCTCAAGCAGCGTAAAGCCACGTACAGAAAGGCGATTATGAAACATTCTTCACTCCTTGAAGATTTGACAATTGGCATCCTGCCAATAAATAAAATGTATAAACTAAACGATTTGATCCAGTAATTTTCCTGCGGGTTGTTCTTCTTGATAGCTGGCTATTTTAACCTCCTTGTGAGTGGCATGGACTATCGTACCTTCATCATCTTCTATAAATTCTTCCTCTAATTCAAGACTTAAGTCCTCTTGGCGGTTGAGTATATCGTCTTCAATGGCTTTTTTATCGCGCTGTGCAAGTGCTTGGCCTTCTTCAGAGAGCGTAACAATATGATCGCTAGACGCTTTGGCGTTGCGAGCGTTTAGTGCGGCCATATTGGTGTCTTCGTCTGACCTTAAATCAAACGTAGTATAACCAGGGGTTACGACCGGAGTAAAAGTATGGTTGGCAAGCGCAATCACATGAGGAAGACTTCCAGACATATAAACCACCAATCCGATAAAGATATTTCATATTAGTAGGCTGTGACTAGGATGTCCAATTTTCGAGCAGAAAGTGTTTTTGAGGAAAGAGCAAAGGGATTCGCATTTGATGATAGCTGTAATAGCTAGCATCAAATGCGACGTAAGCAAGTTTAGTTTTTAGTTTTGGCCGGCTTGAATCGCGGTAATCGCAATTGTATACACTATATCGTCAACCAGTGCGCCACGGGATAGATCGTTAACAGGTTTACGAATACCCTGCAACATAGGGCCAATACTGACAACGTCAGCGCTTCTTTGAACCGCTTTGTAGGTTGTGTTGCCCGTGTTTAGATCAGGGAAAATAAACACGGTCGCTTTGCCTGCTACTTTACTGTCTGGGGCCTTTTGTTTGGCCACTTTTTCCATAATAGCAGCGTCATACTGCAAGGGGCCGTCAATTAACAAATCTGGTCGTAACTTCTGCGCGATAGCAGTAGCCTCTCTGACTTTATCGACATCGTTACCCGTGCCTGATCCACCCGTACTGTAGCTGATCATGGCAACTTTAGGCGTGATACCAAAAGCAGCGGCGGAATCGGCGCTCTGAATCGCAATTTCGGCTAATTGTTCCGCCGTTGGGTCAGGGTTAATGGCGCAGTCACCGTATACTAAGACTTGATCCGGTAAGCACATAAAGAAAACGGATGAGACCAGACTGGCATCCGGGGATGTTTTAATTAACTGCAGTGCTGGGCGAATCGTATTCGCTGTGGTGTGAACGGCGCCAGATACCAAGCCATCAACATCACCCACTTGCAGCATCATAGTGCCCAGTACCACATTATCTTCTAGCTGTTCCCGAGCCACTATGTCTGTTAATCCACGACTTTTTCGTAATTCAACCATGGGGGCGACATAACGTTCAAGGATGCTTTTAGGGTTCAGTATTTCAACACCGTGGCTCAGTTCAATGCCATTGTTTTGTGCGATTCGTAGAATTTCTTTCTCGTTACCAAGCAGGGTACAGCGTGCAATGCCTCGCTCAGCGCAAATAGAGGCTGCTTGTATCGTGCGTATTTCTTCACCCTCTGGAAGAATAATGCGTTTGTTCAAGGATCGAGCTAGCTCAATCACACGGAAACGGAAAGCAGGCGGCGATAGTTTTCTTTCGTCCTGGTTCATCGCAAACGAATTAATCCAATCATGATCGATGCAGCGAGCAATGTGCTCTTTCACCATTAGCACACGTTCTTTGTCATCAAGAGGGATTTCTTGGTTAAACGACTGCATGTTGATAACCGTTTCCCAGCTATTCGATTCGACAGATAAAACGGGTAAGCCCTTGGCCATGGCTTTGCCGCACAGTGCCATTAACGACTCACTAGGCTGGTACCCCC
Source organism: Marinomonas hwangdonensis (assembly GCF_003721245.1). GTDB lineage: Bacteria > Pseudomonadota > Gammaproteobacteria > Pseudomonadales > Marinomonadaceae > Marinomonas > Marinomonas hwangdonensis. The sequence goes on from NZ_RIZG01000004.1 coordinate 313,913, forward strand.
CAGTCAATACTAAGGCCGCTATTTTAATGTCATTAAGAGCAGCAATGGCCGTTGCCATGATGACATCTGTTCTATCGCCTGGTGTGAAAACCAGCACACCAGGGCGTAAAGCTTCAAGCATGTTTTCAACGCCACGAGCACACAGGGTGTACGATTGGACACGTCGAGAGTCAATTTCTCCAGCATTAATGACACGAGCGCCGAGGAAGTCGGCCACGTCTTTTACTCGCGGGTACGTCAATTCATCTGCTTTTGGAATTTGCCCCAGTAAACTGAAATTGCGCTTAAAGATACCGCGCTGAGCAAAAAGGTCACCATAAGACTTGACGCCAAGTGAGCCAGGTGAGGTTTTGTTTAAAATACACCCGATGACATCCGCCGCTTTAATACCACCATAGGATCCAGCTGCAATTTCAACATGATGCTCCAGTTCATTGACGCGCATCTTATTGGGTGCGGTAACTAACACAAGACCCGCATCCAGTGTTCTGGCAATGGCTTTGTTTAGTCTTGTTGCATAGGGATGACCTGCTATTTGAGCAAGCCCTTCGACGATCACGGTTGAATCTGGTTCTACACTGGCTTGAAAGCGTCCAACGATTTCTTCCATCAGCTCGTCTATGTTGTCGTTATATAAAAAACGCTCTGCTTCGTGCAAAGGGATGGGTTCTGCAGGCGTCAATGTGGAGCCTTGAGCGACCATAGCGGTAGATTTATCCGGCCCCTTGTCACCGGGCTGAGGTTGAGCAATGGGTTTGAAAAAGCTGGCTTTTAACCCTTGTTGCTCAAGGGCACGAACAAGTCCTACAGATACAGAGGTTAAACCAACCCCTGGGCCGGTAGGAACTGTCATTAATACATTGATTGGCATAGTGAAATAATCCTAAAATTTGATAACAGAAAATAAGGCTTTCAGTGCTGTATTAGACTGATGGTGTCCAGCGCAATCATTAATTCTTCATTGGTTGGGATAATCCATACTTTGGGTAAATCACCCTCAGGGCTGATGGTCGAAGTGTCACCACGTGGTGCATTGTTGTTTCGCGTTAGGTCAAGTCTGATATTCAGGACTTTTAACTGTCTGCAAATCTCTTGGCGTAAGTAACTTGAGTTTTCTCCAATGCCGCCCGTAAAAACCAAATGATCCACACTGTCTAGCGAAGTCGCCACGCTGGCTAAGTGTTTTGCTGTGCGAGAGGCGAACATGTCCAAGGCCAGCTTAGCTCTTTGATCGCCAGAGTTCATGGCTTCTTCAAGCGTTCGGCAATCGTTTGATATTTCGGACACGCCAAGCATGCCACTCTTCTTGTTAAGAATGTCGAGGGCATCATCCATTGTGATGTGCTCAGCTTGGGCAATAAAGGACAGCAAACTGGGATCTAAGCTGCCAGAACGTGTGCCCATCATTAAGCCTTCAAGTGGGGTAATGCCCATGCTGGTATCGCTGGCGAGCCCATGGCGGATAGCACAAGTGCTGGCACCGTTACCAAGATGCGCAACCAATACTCCCTGCTGTTCGCTGCCTTTAGCGACTTCGGCCAGTCGTTGGCTAATATATCGGTAACTGGTGCCGTGAAATCCATACTTTCGAAAATGATGTTCTCGATAAAAATGCATGGGAATAGGGTATAGATAGTGTTCCGCAGCGAGTGTTTGGTGAAAAGCCGTGTCAAATACCGCTACCTGAGGCAGTCCTGGGAAGAGCTCAAAGGCTATTTCTATGCCTTTTACGTGAGCTGGATTGTGGAGCGGCGCAAATTTAGCGCATTCTTTAATGCCATTCAGCACATCTTGGTTGATTAGGGCAGATTTACTAAAGGTTTCTCCCCCATGAACGACGCGATGACCAATACCTACGAGTGCCTCTTCTATAGATGGCTGGGTGCTAAGCCATTGCTTAATCGTAGAGACGGCATTCTTGTGGCTACCATTAGCCAATAGCGTTTCTGTTTTTTTACCTTGGTGCTTAAACGTAATGCTGCTTTGTTCAGATCCAAGACGATCAGCGATTCCTTCAACCAAAACTTCTTGTCCAGAATTGGCAAGCACAGCAAATTTAAGTGAGGAACTACCGCAGTTAATAACTAAGATACTATCTTTCATGATTCTTCCTGCAATACGCGTAATGACAGATCAATGGCTTGAATGTGTTTGGTAAGAGCACCAACAGAGACAAAGTCGACGCCAGTTTTGGCAACATTATGTAATTGCTCTTGGTTCATGTTTCCGGATGCTTCGAATTTGACTTGGCCTTTAAACTGACTGACTGCGGTTGCCATGTCCTCGTAAGAGAAATTATCAAGCATAATAATATCAGTCCCCGCATTGACGGCCATAGCCACTTCGGCAAGGTTTTCCGTTTCGACTTCTATTGTTTTTCCTGGTGCAACTTTTTTCGCCATGTTCACGGCATTGGCAATGGATCCTGCTGCCATGATGTGGTTTTCTTTAATTAAGAATGCATCGTACAAACCCATGCGGTGGTTTTTGCCACCGCCCACAGTCACGGCGTATTTTTGCGCTTGGCGAAGTCCAGGAATGGTTTTACGCGTGTCTAATATGGTCAATGAAGTGTCTTTCACCATGTCTGAATACTGCCTAGAAATAGTGGCGGTGTACGATAGGGTCTGTAAAAAATTTAATGCTGTGCGCTCGCCCGTTAAAATGGTTCGAGCGTGTCCTTTTAGGGTTAAAAAAGGCGTATTGGCAGGTAACCAATCTCCTTCATTGTAATGCCAGTCCAAACTCACTTGGTTGCCAAGTTGAGCAAAAACATCATTTACCCAAGCTTGTCCGCATAAAACGGCTTTTTCTCGACTAATTACGGTGGCTGTTATTTGATGATCGTCTGGAATAAGTTGGGCAGTAATGTCTCCAGAGTCTACATCCTCCGCAATGGCGAAAGCGACTTGGGTGTGCATGTGCTGTAAAAGTAAGGTATCTACAAGGGGCATGAATTATCCTAATCTAACCGTCCAACAAAACCTTATTGTAGCGTGATATTGAATGAGCGTCAGTCTCGTTTTGGTTGCATGTATGGCATGTGACAATCAATTTGCGCAAAAAATGCTTTTGTATGAGGTTTTATTTGTCTAGAGTTGTTTTTTGCATCGACAGATCTGTAGTGAAAGGTAAGCGGGGTGGAAGTAAGTTATATTTCCTAAGTTAATCACCTGTATTTTTTAGGTGAATAAAGGTTGTTTATCTCTGTTAGGACTGAACCAAAATCGATCCTTTTCTCGTATCTGCGTAGGGTATACTGGCCTATTTCTACAGAAGTTTGTTACTTACAAGTAACCAACTGCGTTAGCGAATTATCTAAACTGCCATTGGGTGACTAGGCGTTGTGACGATTAGGTGTTAATCTAATGCGCGTATTTGTCTCTTGTAATATGGAAAAAATCGAACTTAAAGTAAGGTTTTACACGATTCTGGTCTAGTATCTCATCAAAAATACGACTTAACGTGCCATTGAACAGGAGCGATAAATTAAGAAGCATTTTGGTTTTTTGCATACATATAGTAAAGCTAGTTGTTTGTAGAAACTTAATATTGGGTTTGTTGAACCAAACCTATAATAGGAAGCGAGCTAACCTGTAACATCGGTGGTCGACTCAATGAAAAGACACTAAAACAATAATATTTGTCATTGAGAAAAGTAGAACCAAAGCACTTATTAAGATCCGCTTTATGGTTTTTTCGGCTGGAGTGAGTCATGGCAGTCCATGAAAGCTTCAACGGTTCGTTTAAGTAGCCTCCAAGACTTAAATACACATTAATGATCTTGGTAGGTTAGTATCTGTTCTAATAGCGGGAGTTATTAACACGATGACTGAGCAGCATATTCTCGAAGACATCGATCCAATTGAAACCAAAGAGTGGATCGATGCGCTTGAGTCTGTCCTTCGTGAAGAAGGTTCTGATCGCGCGCAATACATTTTAAATCGTTTGACGAATGAAGCCGCTATCGCGGGCACGTCAATGCCGTCGTCTATCACGACACCTTACCGTAATACCATTGCTCCTGAAAATCAGAAGCCTTTGCCTGGTGACGTTTTTATGGAACGTCGCATACGCTCCATCATACGTTGGAACGCATTGGCTATGGTAATGAAGGCAAACCGTGTTGATTCAACATTGGGTGGCCATATTACCAGTTTCTCTTCAGCCGCAACGCTTTATGATATTGGCTTTAACCACTTTTTCCGTGGCACGAGCGAGAAACAAGAAGCCGATATGGTCTTTTTCCAAGGCCATATTTCTCCAGGTATTTATGCGCGCTCTTACATTGAAGGACGCCTAACGGATGAGCAGCTTGATAACTTCCGTCGTGAAGTAGATGGAAAAGGTATTTCTTCCTACCCTCACCCATGGTTGATGCCAGATTATTGGCAATTCCCGACTGTCTCTATGGGTCTTGGTCCTTTACAGGCAATTTATCAAGCCCACGTGATGAAGTACCAGCACAGTCGTGGTTTGATTGATCAAGGAGACCGTAAAGTATGGGCTTTCCTTGGTGATGGCGAGTGTGACGAGCCAGAATCTCTTGGTGCTATCGCGCTAGCTGGCCGAGAAAACCTCGATAACCTTATTTTCGTTATCAACTGTAACTTACAGCGTCTTGACGGACCTGTTCGTGGTAACAGTAAAATTGTACAAGAACTAGAAGGTGTTTTCCGTGGCGCTGGCTGGAACGTCATCAAGTGCTTGTGGGGCCGTCATTGGGATCCTTTATTTGAAAAGGATCACAAAGGATTGCTTGTTAAGCGCATGAACGAAGTGTGTGACGGTGAGCTGCAAAACTACAAAGCAAATGGCGGTGCATACACTCGTGAGCATTTCTTCGGTAAGTACCCAGAATTGCTTGAAATGGTTAAAGACATGACAGACGACGAGATCATGAATCTTAACCGTGGTGGTCATGACCCCTATAAAGTCTATGCAGCTTACGCTGAAGCAACGTCTCATAAAGGTCAACCTACTGTTATTTTGGCGCAAACCGTCAAAGGTTACGGTATGTTTAAAGCCGCTGAAGCGCAAAATACGGCTCACCAAACCAAGAAATTGGACGAAGAGTCTTTGGCTCAGTTCCGTGACAAATTTGGTATTCCGATCAGCGATGAAGAGCTGAAAGACTTGCCTTACTACCGTCCGGCAGAAGACAGTCCAGAGATGCAGTACTTGCGTGCTCGCCGTAAAGAATTGCACGGTGATTTCCCAGTCCGTCGTCGTGACTGCGAAGCGCTTGAAGTACCTTCTCTAGAGGCTTTCAAAGCACAGATCGCTGGCACTAATGGTCGTGAGATTTCAACAACCATGGCATTTGTGCGTGCATTGAATGTGATGGTAAAAGACAAGAAGATTGGTAAGCGTGTCGTGCCAATTGTTGCCGATGAAGCTCGTACCTTTGGTATGGAAGGTATGTTCCGTCAATTAGGAATTTACTCTTCTGAAGGTCAGCGTTATACGCCACACGATCACACCCAAGTGATGTACTACAAAGAATCAGCAGATGGACAGATCCTGCAAGAAGGAATCAATGAACCAGGAGCTTTCTCAGCTTGGTTAGCATTGGCGACGTCTTACAGCAACAGTAATTTGCCAATGATTCCTGTGTACATTTACTACTCAATGTTTGGTTTCCAACGTGTTGGTGACTTAGCGTGGGCGGCAGGTGATTCTCAGGCGCGTGGTTTCTTGATCGGTGCGACGGCTGGACGTACAACGCTAAATGGTGAAGGTTTGCAGCATGAAGATGGGCACTCCCACATTCTTGCCGGTACCATCCCGAACTGTGTGTCATATGATCCGACTTACTCTTATGAAGTGGCTGTCATTGTTCAAGATGGCTTGCGTCGTATGTACCAAGAGAAAGAAAGTGTCTTTTACTACCTAACTGTCATGAATGAGAACTACACTCATGAAGATATGCCTGAAGGGGTTGAAGAAGGCATTATCAAAGGGATGTACAAGCTTAAGTCTCATCAGAAAAAAACCAACAAAAAGCAAGTTCAATTGCTTGGTTCTGGTGTGATTCTGCGTGAAGTCGAAGCCGCTGCAGAGATACTGTTTAACGACTTTGGTATCAACTCAGATATTTGGAGTGTCACGTCTTTCAACGAATTGCGCCGAGAAGGTTTGGATGCGAGTCGTTGGAACATGTTGCATCCATTAGAGAAGCCTCGCCTTTCTCATGTTGAAACATGCCTTGATGGTAAAGGTCCTGTTATTGCATCTACCGATCATATTAAGCTTTTCGCTGACCAGATTCGTCCATTCGTAAAAGGTACTTATAACGTGCTTGGAACCGATGGTTTCGGTCGAAGCGATACTCGTGCTCAATTGCGTCACTTCTTTGAAGTCAATCGCTACTGGGTGGTGGTGTCTGCTTTGAGTGCATTAGCGAAAGACGGTGAAATTGACGCATCGGTAGTTAGTGAAGCGATTGCTAAATTTGGTTTAGATCCAGAAAAACCAAACCCAGTAACGTGCTAATTGCCTGACAAGCTAGGTATTTGGCTCAGCTGGAAAAAGCATGAGCCAAATAAGTTTTTAAGTTTGATGCGTCTATTATGACAGAGGAGATTTCTGTGAGTACTGAAATCATTCGAGTACCAGATATTGGTGGTGCGACTGACGTCGAAGTTATCGAAATCAGTGTGAAGGTTGGCGATAGTATTGAAGTTGACCAATCTATAATTGTTCTAGAAACAGATAAAGCTTCTATGGATGTGCCTTCTTCTATGGCTGGCAAAGTCACCAGTATATCGGTGAAAGTTGGTGATAAAGTTTCTGAAGGTGATGATGTTCTTGTTATTGAAGTAGAGGGTAATCCCGCCTCTGATTCTGCCAAAAGTGAATCAGCTCCGGCTAAATCGGCAGCGGTTTCAGCGCCAGTGTCTTCAGGTGAAGAGCAAGTCTCCGTGCCTGATATTGGTGGTGCAACAGATGTAGAAGTGATTGAAGTGTGTGTGTCAGAAGGTGATATGGTTGAAGAAGGGGATTCTTTAATTGTATTAGAAACTGATAAGGCTTCTATGGATATTCCTTCTCCATTTACTGGCAAGGTAGGTAAAATTTCTATCAAGGTTGGTGATACGGTTTCTGAAGGTGCGGACATTTTGACGATCACAACAGAGTCATCTGCTCCTGTCGCCTCAGAAAGTAAAGCAGAAGCACCAACGTCTTCGCCTGCAGTGGCTCCCGTTTCTGGTGGTGTTGATTCTGTTAAAGTGCCTGATATTGGTGGTGCGGAAGGCGTTGAAGTTATTGAAGTGGCTGTTTCAGCGGGTGATAAAGTTGAGGAAGGTGACTCTATCATTGTTCTGGAAACAGACAAGGCTTCAATGGAGATACCTGCGCCTAAATCTGGAACTGTAAAATCGGTCTCTGTTAAAGTTGGCGATAAGGTGTCAGAAGGCGACTTGGTACTTGAGCTTGAAGTTGAAGGTGAAGTTCAAACATCTTCAGCACCGAAAGCGTCGGAGCAGAAGGCTCAGTCTAGCTTACCTGTTTCGCAGCCTAAGCAAGAAGCACCAAAAGCGCCAAAAGCGCAATCCGGAACGCCTTCAGAGTCGGCTGTACTGTCGCAACCTTCTAAGAAGGTTCATGCTGGTCCTGCTGTACGTATGTTAGCGAGAGAGTTGGGTGTTAACCTATCCATGGTACGCCCTACGGGTCCTCGCGGTCGTATTTTGAAAGAAGATCTTCATGCTTATGTGAAAGATGCGGTTAGTAAGGCAGAATCCGTGTCAGCACCTGTGGCAGCCGGCTCTGGTTTACCAACCGTACCGGATCAAGACTTCAGTAAGTTTGGTGAAGTTGAGCTAGTTACCATGAGTAAAATTCAGCGCTTAACGGCGCAGAATATGACTCGTAATGCTTTGGTCGTTCCTCATGTAACACAGTTTGATAAAGCGGATATTTCTGATCTTGAAGCTTTCCGTAAAGACTTGAAAGGTGAGATGGAAAAACAAGGTGTTAAGTTGACGCCGCTTCCATTCTTGATCAAGGCGGTTGCGCAAGCGATGGTGGCAAACCCAAGCTTTAATGTGTCTCTAATGTCTGATGGCGAAAGCTATGTACAGAAACATTATGTGCATATTGGTATTGCGGTAGATTCTCCGGCTGGTCTTGTTGTTCCTGTGTTAAGAGATGCAGATAAGAAGTCCATCATTCAAATCGCGAAAGAAGCGAATGAATTGATTAAGAAAGCCCAAGCGAAACAACTTAAGTCAGCAGATATGCAGGGTGGTTGTTTTACTATTTCTAGCTTAGGTGCCATTGGTGGAACAGGGTTCACACCGATCGTCAATGCACCTGAAGTAGGTATTCTTGGTGTTTCTAAAGCCGACATTGAACCACGTTGGAATGGTAAAGAGTTTGTGCCTCGCACCATGCTGCCATTGTGTCTGTCTTATGACCACAGAGCGGTTAACGGTGGTGATGCAGGTCGCTTCATGACTTACCTGAATGCTTTGTTAAGTGATGTTCGTCGCTTATCGTTGTAGTTAATCGTTTGTGTCGTCCTAAAATAGGTTGACAGTTT
>NZ_RIZG01000005.1 GCF_003721245.1 Marinomonas hwangdonensis
TCTGATTATCTATTTTAAAGAGCGTCTGACACTTTGTTAAACTTACTTACCTTAGTAAGTGCAAACTCTTGCATGCGTCGTTGTCCGTGTCAGTGGAGGCGTATAGTACAGTCTTTATTTTTTAGCGCAAGCACTTTTTAAAAATTTTTTGTTATTTTTTAATTGAAAGACTTTTAAAACAAAAAAAGGATGCCGAAGCATCCTTTTCTTATTAACAAATTGTAGATCTACTCAACTACCCACATAACTTAACATAATACCAGCCGCAACAGCTGAGCCGATCACGCCAGCCACATTTGGCCCCATCGCATGCATCAACAAAAAGTTCTGCTTATTTGCTTCTAAGCCTAATTTATTAGCCACTCGAGCCGCCATTGGAACAGCAGAAACACCAGCCGCTCCAATTAATGGGTTTATTGCGTCTTTTGACAATCGATTCATCAACTTCGCCATTAAGACGCCAGAAGCTGTACCGATTGAAAATGCCACTAAACCTAGACTCAAAATCCCTAGCGTTTCTATATTAAGGAATTCTTCGGAGCTCAACTTGGAACCCACACCTAAACCCAACATGATAGTCACGATGTTAATTAAAGCATTTTGAGCGGTCTCACTTAAACGATCAACAACACCACACTCACGCATTAAATTACCGAAACAAAACATCCCTAATAGTGGGGCCGCTGATGGCAAAAACATTGCAACTAATAATATGACAACAACCGGAAACACTATTTTTTCTGTTTTAGATACAGGTCGCAATTGCTCCATTTTGATAGACCGCTCTTCTTTGGTCGTTAGCGCTCGCATTATAGGCGGCTGAATCAATGGCACCAAAGCCATGTAAGAATAAGCCGCAACGGCAATCGCGCCAAGCAAGTCAGGAGCAAGCCGACTAGCAACAAAAATCGCTGTCGGACCATCCGCTCCACCAATAATACCAATAGCCGCAGCATCTGCGAGTGTAAAGTCCATGATACCAAATGCGCCCAGCAATACAGCACCTATCACAGTGGCAAAAATACCAAACTGCGCAGCAGCACCAAGCAATAAAGTTTTAGGATTTGCCAGCATTGGACCAAAGTCTGTCATCGCCCCTACCCCCATGAATATGAGCAAAGGAAACAACCCAGTTTCAATACCAGCATAATAGATATAATACTGCAGCCCACCAGGCGATATCATATGACCTGCCGCATCGTAGACTGGCGCAGACATCATACCTGCACCAGGTATATTCACCAGAATGGCACCGACACCAATGGGTAACAATAAAAGGGGTTCAAACTTTTTCTTAATTGCCAAATAAATTAAAATAAGACCCACACCAATCATAACCAGCTGACCAAGTTCAAGCTGATAAAACCCTGTATCATGATATAAATTGAGAAGCTTGCTTTCCATTATTTAGTATTCCTAGCCTACAGAGTAAAAAGTGACTGGCCAACTTGAACCGAATCACCCTCTTTAATATTAATAGCACCCACAACGCCCGATCTAGGAGCGGATATTTCTGTTTCCATTTTCATGGCTTCTAGAATAATAACTGTCTGACCTTCTTCAACCTGTTGACCAGGAGCAACCAATATTTTAAAAATGTTGCCTGATAGAGGGGCCGGCACACTCTCTCCAGTGGAGGCAGCCGTCTCTTCAGAAGAAGACTGAACGGAAGGCTCTTGGACAGGGGCCGTAACTGGCTGAATATTACTAATATCGCCACCATCGGTTACCTGAACAACGAAACTCCGCCCCGAAACAGAGACAGTGTAAACACCGGACTCTTTAGAATCGACTTTGCTTGTAAACACTTCTTCTTTGGTCTCTTCGGCATCAGACACAAGGGTAGGAGTAGGCTCAAATGCGCTTGCATCACCACGGTTTTGCAAGAATTTAAGTCCAATTTGTGGGAATAAAGCGTAAGTCAGAACGTCATCAATTTGCTCACTGGATAAGGCAATATTTTTTTCTTTAGACAAAGCCAGCAACTCATCTGTTAGCTTATCCATTTCTGGTGACAGCAAATCAGCTGGGCGACAAGTGATTGCTTCAACACCATTAAGAACACGCGCTTGGAGCTCTTTATTAAACTCTGCAGGCGCTGCACCGTATTCACCTTTCAAAATTCCAGCCGTTTCTTTTGAAATGGACTTGTATCGCTCGCCGGTTAACACATTTAACACAGCCTGAGTACCAACAATTTGCGACGTCGGCGTCACCAAAGGAATCAAACCTAGATCCTCGCGAACTTTTGGAATCTCTTTTAACACTTCGTCAAATTTGTCCGCCGCACCTTGCTCCCTTAACTGGCTTTCCATATTCGTCAACATACCGCCTGGCACTTGAGCAATAAGAATCCGCGAATCCGTACCACGTAGCGAACCTTCAAACTTAGCGTATTTCTTTCTTACCTCTCTGAAGTAAGACGCTATCTCTTCTAGTTTTTCTAGATCCAATCCTGTGTCGCGATCTGTTCCTTGAAGAGCAGCCACCACAGACTCAGTAGCACTATGACCATAAGTCATAGACATAGAAGAGATTGCCGTATCAACACGATCCACTCCCGCTTCGACGGCCTTTAAAATCGTCATGTCAGACAAACCTGAGGTCGCGTGGGCATGAAGCTGCACTTCTAACTGAGTCTGGGCCTTTAGTAAACTCACCAATTCAAATGCATCGTAAGGCGTCAAAATGCCAGACATGTCCTTGATGGCGATAGAATCCGCCCCCATATCCTCAAGCGTTTTAGCATAATCCACCCAGTTTTGGGTCGTATGAACACGGCTTTTAGTATACGAGATAGTACCCTGCGCGTGCTTACCTTGTTTTTTAACCGATTTAATGGCTGTTTCTAAGTTTCGTGGGTCATTCATTGCATCAAAAATTCGGAAAACGTCTACGCCATTAACGGCTGCACGTTCCACAAATCTCCCCACAACATCATCTGCATAATGTCGGTAACCTAAGAGATTCTGACCACGTAACAACATTTGCTGTGGTGTTTTTGGCATGGCTTTTTTGAGTTCTCGAATGCGATCCCAAGGATCTTCACCAATGTATCGAATACAAGCATCAAATGTCGCGCCCCCCCAAGATTCAAGTGACCAAAAACCGATCTGATCAAGCTTTTCAGCAATAGGAAGCATGTCATCAATACGCATGCGAGTAGCAAACAAAGATTGGTGTGCATCACGCAAAACGACATCAGTAATGCCAAGAGGTTGCTTCGTAGTAGTCATATTTCAGCCTCAAAGAAATTCGAAAATTAAGTAATTTAATTAGAGTTTTTATTGTTTCTGTGTTGATGAATTGCCGCTGTAATAACCGCTACCATTTTTGCATCAACACCAACTTTACTCGACGCCTGAGCAACCGAGCGATTATTCGCAACAGGAAGAACAGCGGGCGTATCTGGAAATAAGTGATTAATCAATCTTGACATAATGGTTGTCGCAAAAATCAACACCACCAAAAATAGGAACACGGCCCCCATTCCTAACGCCATTAAACCCAAACCTTCGTCTAGCAACCCATCCATAATATCATTACCTGTATTATCATCTTGTTTGTACCAAGCCAATGTGGTCAGATGCACGCCCAAGATCGCTGTTTAATTTTTGATAACCTATTTTTTACCACAAACCAGAACAGTTTCATATTTTTTTTGCATAACAGTTAGACTTAATTCGTGAACATTTGCTCAAAACAACACTTAACAAAGACACTCAATCAAAAAACAATCGTATTAGCCGTTGCCCCCATGGAAGGGGTAATGGATCACACCATGAGAGCGCTTTTATCAAAAATCGGCGGTATGGATTATTTTGTTTCTGAATTTGTTCGTGTTACTCAACAACCTATCCCAACCAGCAGCTTTATCCGACTCGTTCCTGAACACCAAAATCAAGGCCGAACAGAGCACAAACACCCTGTCCACACCCAGCTTTTAGGCAGTAACGCCGAGCTCATGGCCGAAAGTGCTCTGCACGCTGTGCTTGCCGGCGCAACACACATTGATGTGAACTTTGGTTGCCCAGCCAAACGCGTAAACGGCCATGGTGGAGGATCGGTCTTACTCGAAACACCCCAAACATTGCATGACATCATGAGTGGCATACGCAAAAAGCTGCCAGCACATATCCCAGTGTCAGCCAAAATCCGCCTTGGCTTTAATGATGAGGCTTTACTTTTTGATAATGTGGCCGCCATTGAAGCTGCAGGAACGAACACCTTAACCGTTCATGGACGCACAAAAAAAGACGGCTACAAGCCGCCAGCTCGATGGGAAAAAATCGGAAGCATTCAAGATAAAACGGGAATGACAGTAGTTGCAAACGGAGACATTATCGATGCAAACACCTTGCTGCGCTGCCAATCTATTACAGGATGTCGACACTTCATGATAGGACGAGGCGCACTGAACAACCCATTCGCCTTTCATCAAATAAGAAAGCAACTCAATGGTGAAGTTAGTACATCCGATGCAACAGATTTTGCGGAACTGTTCGCACACTACGCATTAGCACTGCAAAATAACTACGATGACATATCAGCACTGGGGAGATTAAAGCAATGGTGCGGGCATTTGAAATTCGAATTTAACCCAGTAAATCACCACCTTTATGACTTACGACGCAGTCAAACGGTCACAGAGTTGGTTAATAAGTTCAGAGAAATAATGACAGAAAAGCCACTCTAAATAACGATATTAATTTTTAATAACACAAAATACACGTAAAGGCGCCTGTAATAACAGAATTTAAAAACGAGATAAGATTATATGGGAGGATCTAGAGACATGGTGCACCAGAGAGGATTCGAACCTCTGACCGCTCGGTTCGTAGCCGAGTACTCTATCCAGCTGAGCTACTGGTGCATAGAGATTTTTAAATTGAAATTTAATCATTTAAGAGATATTAGATTGGTGCACCAGAGAGGATTCGAACCTCTGACCGCTCGGTTCGTAGCCGAGTACTCTATCCAGCTGAGCTACTGGTGCAAATCAATACTAAACACGACACTTTTCAAGAATAAACTTTTTAAGTGTTTTTGGAAATGGTGCACCAGAGAGGATTCGAACCTCTGACCGCTCGGTTCGTAGCCGAGTACTCTATCCAGCTGAGCTACTGGTGCACTAAAAAACCCAATCTTTCTAAAGCGAAATACACTAAACAAAGACACTTGAAATGGCGGAGAGTGAGGGATTCGAACCCTCGATGAGTTTCACCCCATACTCCCTTAGCAGGGGAGCGCCTTCGGCCACTCGGCCAACTCTCCGTAACAAGTGGGCCGCATTATATACGACACATTTATCTTGTAAAGACTTTTTTAGAAATTAATTTTCAGAAACTTGATCATCTTGCTCTTTTTGAATGCGAAGATAGATCTCCTCACGGTGAACAGAGACATCTTTAGGTGCATTAATACCAATACGAACTTGATTGCCCTTAACACCTAATACAGTCACAGAAACTTCATCACCAACCATCAAAGTTTCACCAACACGACGAGTAAGAATAAGCATAATAAAATTTCCCTTTAGTTGTGTTTAAATTTTCAAAGCGGGGATTTGCCTTACAAGTCTTGTAGGGCAAATCCTACAAAATAATTGTAGCCCCTTAATAAAAAATAAACCATCCATTACGCAAAATTTTCTTTATTCTTTTGTTAAGACTCGGTCACTTCAGAAACCGCCTCACCCAACTTAAACGCTGAATGCAATGCCCTTACCGCCAACTCCATGTATTTCTCGTCGATAATCACCGACACTTTTATCTCAGAAGTTGAGATTAACTGAATATTAATCGATTCCGCAGCAAGGGCTTTAAACATAGTGCTGGCAACGCCAGCATGAGAGCGCATGCCGACACCAACAATGGACACTTTAGCAATCTTAGCATCAGAGAGCACAGCGTCAGCACCAAGCTCTTTTGCAATCATGTTCAAAGTAGACAACGCAAGATCGTATTCATTGCGATGCACTGTGAACGTAAAATCTGTCGTCCCATCTACAGATACGTTTTGAACAATCATATCCACTTCAATGTTGGCATCACTGATAGGGCCAAGAATACGCGAAGCAATACCTGGAATATCAGGAACTCTCTTCAACGTTAACTTTGCTTCATCTCTTGTAAACGCAATTCCAGAAACGGCTGGCTGCTCCATACCTTTACTCCCCTCAGTTGTTATCAACGTACCATTACCTTCAACAAAACTAGACAGCACCCTTAGCGGCACTTGATATTTACCAGCAAACTCGACAGAACGAATTTGCAACACTTTGGAGCCAAGACTCGCCATTTCAAGCATTTCTTCAAACGTAATTCTGTCAAGGCGACGAGCACTGTCCACCACACGAGGATCGGTCGTGTAAACGCCATCTACATCAGTATAGATCTGACATTCATCCGCCTTCAACGCGGCGGCAAGTGCAACACCTGTTGTGTCAGAGCCGCCTCGACCTAATGTGGTGATGTTGCCAAACTCATCCGCACCCTGAAAACCGGCCGCAACAATCACACGACCCGCATCTAAATCCGCTCTCATTGCTTCAGTATCGATTTTTTGAATTCGAGCCTTGCCATGAGCGCTGTCAGTGGTAATACGGATCTGTGAACCAGTATAAGAACGAGCGTCAAGGCCACGTTTCATAAGAGCGATCGACAATAAAGCAATGGTCACCTGCTCTCCCGTGGATAACAACACGTCCATTTCTCGAGCGCTCGGTGATGCATCAACCTGCTTTGCAAGCTCGATCAGTCTATTGGTTTCACCACTCATAGCGGAAACAACTACAACGATGTCATCCCCTTGCTGCTTATGCTTCAACACTCGGTCCGCAACGGCCTCAATACGTTCTATTGTACCAACCGAAGTGCCACCGTATTTTTGAACTAACAACGCCATATTCTTCACTACCCA
Organism: Marinomonas hwangdonensis; assembly: GCF_003721245.1. Taxonomy (GTDB): domain Bacteria; phylum Pseudomonadota; class Gammaproteobacteria; order Pseudomonadales; family Marinomonadaceae; genus Marinomonas; species Marinomonas hwangdonensis. Next base: position 6,922 of record NZ_RIZG01000005.1, read on the forward strand.
AATCAAAGCTCAAACAGAGCGAATCAAGTTATACTCTTTCAGCAACCCAATCAGGCACCAATGCCAGCGCCGCAGATAAGCCATCAGGATTATTACCACCCGCTTGAGCCATATCAGGACGACCGCCACCCTTACCATCCACTAAAGGCGCAATCATCTTAATCAAATCGCCCGCTTTCACGTTTTTAGTCAATTCTTTCGTCACGCCAGCAATCAAGCTCACTTTGCCATCGTTTACCGCGGCCAATAAAATAACAGCGGATTCAAGCTTACTTTTCAGTTCATCTAGCAAGTCACGCAACGCTTTCGGATCTTCCACCTCAACCTGAGCGACCAACAACTTACCGCCATTAATGTCCACCGCTTGAGAAGCCAAGTCAGCACCAGCCAAAGCCGCCATTTTGCCTTTCAGAACATCCAATTCTTTTTGCAAACTGCGCGCGTGATCGTTCAAAGCAACCACTTTGTCTAAGACACTGTCTTTGTTGCCTTTAACAAGACTGGCGACACCGTCAAGAACCGCTTCTGTTTGGCGAGTCGTGTCAATAGCCACTTTACCCGTTACCGCTTCAATACGACGAACCCCCGCCGCAATACCGCTCTCTGTGATAATTTTAAAGAAACCGATATCGCCTGTACGACTTACGTGAGTACCACCACACAACTCGATTGAGTAATCAGACCCCATGGTCAATACACGCACTTCGCTGTCATATTTCTCGCCAAACAAGGCCATAGCGCCTTTCGCTTTTGCAGACTCAACATCCATGATGTCGGTTTCTACTGGACGATTTAAGCGAATTTGCTCGTTTACCATGTCTTCAATTTGTTCGATTTCCGTCGCACTCACCCCTTCAAAATGTGAGAAGTCAAAACGCAAACGCTCAGGATTCACCAAAGAACCTTTTTGCGAAACATGATCTCCCAAAATACGACGTAAAGCTTCGTGCATTAAGTGAGTCGCGGAGTGATTCAATGTCGTCGCCATACGCAAAGTACGATCGACTTCACCTGTTACCTGATCACCCACCGCCAAACAACCTTCTTTTAGCTCACCATAATGCAAATGTGCTTTAGCTTGTTTGGTCGTGTTAGACACTTTAAACGCGCCCGTACCACGCAACCAACCTTGATCACCAACCTGACCACCGGATTCCGCATAAAAAGGCGTCGATTTCAAAATCACAGCGGCAGACTGACCTGCTTCAATCGCTTCAACAGGAGCACCATCAACCAGAATCATTTCCACGACACACGCACCGTCTAGGTTTTCGTACCCGGTAAACTCAGTCACAGAGTCCAGCTTGACGCCGCTTGACATGTCCATAGAAAAGTTACTGGCCGAACGAGCACGCGCACGCTGTGCGTCCATTGCCACTTCAAATCCAGCCTCGTCTATTTCTAAATCATTTTCACGCGCCACATCGTTGGTCAAGTCTGCTGGGAAACCGTAAGTGTCGTAAAGTTTAAACACCGTCTCACCCGGAATAATCTTCTGATCGCCTAACTCAGAAATCGCCTCTTCAAGAATCTTCATCCCTTGATCAAGGGTTTTGGCAAACTGCTCCTCTTCTTTTAAAAGAATAGAAGACACTCGCTCTTTTAGTTTCGTTAACTCTGGGTAAGCCTCACCCATTTCACTATCAAGCGCGTCGACCAGCTTGTGGAAGAACACGCCTTTTTGGCCTAGTTTATTGCCGTGACGAATGGCGCGACGAATAATACGACGCAACACATAACCACGACCTTCATTGGATGGAATAACACCGTCAACAATCATGAAGGAACAAGAACGAATATGGTCAGCGATGACGCGTAGAGACTGCGCGCTCAGGTCTTGAGTGCCAACCACTTGCGCCGCGGCTTTAATCAGATTTTGAAACAAATCGATTTCGTAGTTACTGTGAACGCCTTGCAAAATGGCAGCAATACGTTCCAAGCCCATCCCAGTATCGACAGAAGGTTTTGGCAAAGGCGCCATAGCACCATCGGCAGAACGGTTAAATTGCATGAAAACCACGTTCCAGATTTCGATGAAACGGTCACCGTCTTCTTCAGGAGAACCTGGAGGCCCACCCCAAATATGCTCGCCGTGATCATAAAATACTTCAGAACAAGGACCACAAGGGCCGGTATCGCCCATTGCCCAGAAATTATCAGACTGGTAACGACCACCTTTGTTGTCACCAATACGTATGATTTTTTCTGCGGGAAGACCGATGTCTTTATTCCAAATATCGAAAGCTTCGTCGTCTTCTGCATAAACCGTTACCAACAGCTTTTCTGTTGGTAACTTTAAAACGACGGTTAAAAACTCCCAAGCGTAATGAATCGCATCTTTCTTGAAATAATCGCCAAAGCTGAAGTTACCCAACATTTCAAAAAAGGTATGATGACGTGCGGTATAACCGACGTTTTCCAAGTCATTGTGTTTACCACCAGCACGAACACACCGTTGAGAGGTTGTCGCACGAGCGTATGGACGTAGGTCATCCCCTAAAAAAACATCTTTGAATTGAACCATGCCCGCATTAGTAAACAATAACGTTGGGTCATTAGCTGGAATGAGCGAACTAGAATCAACAATTTGATGCTGCTTACTTTCAAAATACGATAAAAATGATTGGCGTAACTCAGAACTCTTCATAATTAGGTGAGTCTCTTTCTCTATATTCGGGACGAATTGGATTGCGTGAATAGCAGATAATGACGTACTAATTCGATGCAACAAAAGGCACAAAATAGTACACGTAAAGGATAGGTGTTTTCAAAAGAAACCGTCGCAATTTGACGCTTATTTTGTGTAATTCTTAAACGAAAGCCTCTTTTGGTGACCAAAAGAGGCTTGAGGGGAATGGCTATTTTATTTCACTGTCTACTAGATAACAATAACGAGGACGAGAGGTCATACGAGTAACCAGTTCATAACCGATAGTACCCGCGGCATCCGCCACTGTTTCCACCGGAACATTCTCTCCCCACAAGACAACAGTCTGCCCCATTTCAAGGAAATTAGACGTGTCTTTGAACTTGGCTGTAATCATGTCCATGGACACTCGACCAGCCAATTCGGCCGCCATGCCATTGATTTGCAGTGGCGCACCATTACAGGTGTGACGAGCATAACCATCACCATAACCAACAGCGATGGTCGCTAACTGATGCCTTTCCGGTGCTTCGTATGATAAGCCGTAACCTACTCTCTCGCCTTGCTCAAGCGTTCTCACGGAAATAACTTTAGAGGTTAATGTCATTGCCGGTTTCAAGCCCAAGTCTCTGCCCGTCAGCCCAACAAAGGGCGAAATGCCGTATAGCATGATGCCGGGACGAATCCACCCGCCTTCTGGTACTGCCCATTTCATGATCGCGGCTGAGTTGGCAACGCTCGCTTGTATCTCACCGATTTCACGGCGTGTTTCCTCAAAAACCGACAATTGTGTCATTGTCATACTGTCAGACACATCGTCAGCGCAAGCAAAATGCGTCATTAGTAACACTTCACCTACTCGTCCGCTCTCTCTTAGCTTGCTCACCAATTCACACGCCAGCGTTTTATCGGCTCCGAGGCGACGCATTCCAGAATCCAACTTCACAAAGATTTTTTCTATTTTTACGCCACTGTTAATGAAGCTTTCCAGTTGCTGAGCGTTCTCCATGGCAACCCAAAAACCGTTTTGCTCACAGACTGACCATTCATCCCCTTCGAAAACCCCTTCTAATAAAAGGATCGGCGACACCACATTGGCATCACGCAGGGCAATGGCTTCCTCTATGGCTGCAACAGCAAAGGCATCCGCCTCTTTATCAAGATACTGCGCCACTTTAACCGCACCATGGCCGTAAGCGTTACTCTTCACCACAGCAAAAGCTTTGCAGGTTGGATGAAGTTTTTTTGCATATTTGTAATTATGCAAAATGGCATTTAAATCTATTGTTGCCTTGAGTGGTCTTGCCATTAGATAACCTTACTTTTTATAGCGTTCAAAAGATAAATCATTCGCGTTAATTTGCGCCTTATCGCCTGCCATAATATCGGCAATCACGGCGGCTGAACCACAACTCATTGTCCAACCCAAAGTTCCATGCCCCGTATTTAAGTACAGACCATTCACACCACTTGCTCCCACTACTGGCGTGCCATCTGGTGTCATTGGACGCAACCCTGTCCAATATTCCGCTTCAGACAAATGACAACCCGCACCAAATAAATCGCTAACAACATGAGTAATGGTCTCTGTTCTTGATTTAGGCAGGTCAAGGTTATAACCCGTTAGCTCAGCCGTACCCGCCGCTCGAATCCGCCCCCCCAGTCGAGTAACCGCCACTTTGTAGGTCTCATCCATCACGGTAGAGATAGGAGCAAAATTCGCATCAGAAATAGGAACAGTAAGCGAGTAGCCTTTTACTGGGTAAACAGGGATATCAATATCACAGGCTTTTAACAATTCTTTTGAATAACTGCCCAAACACACTAAAATGGTATCAAACGCCTGCAAACCAAGCTCTGTCACCACGCCGTTAATTTTCTGGCCCTGAACGCTCAAGGACTGAATACTCGAGTTAAACTGAAACTCAACGCCTAATGACTCACACGTTTCTTTCAAAGAAAGACAAAATAGATAGCAATCGCCCGTCTCGTCACCCGTTAAACGCAGACCTCCTTTGAACTTGTCAATTACTGGTGCTAACCCAGGCTCAACCTCTAAAATCTGTGCAGGCGTGAGCACTTGATGGGGAACATTAAGCGCTTTCAGTACTTTAATGTCTTTTTCAGACGCTTCAACCTGCTCGTCTTTGCGGAATAATTGCGTCAAGCCACCTTGGCCATCATCATATTTAATGCCGATATCTTTGCGTAGCTGAATAAATTGATCTCGACTGTATTCTGCCAATGCCACCATACGCGACTTATTTACGTCGTAAGCCTTCTCTGTGCAATTGGCAAGCATTTTACTCATCCATGCTAACTTTTTGATTTCAGGCTCAGCGCTGATTTTCAATGGGGCGTGTTTCTGCATGAGCCATTTGATCGCTTTAAATGGTACACCAGGGGCAGCCCATGGTGCAGAGTAGCCAGGAGAAATCTGTCCCGCATTAGCAAAACTGGTCTCTAACCCTACTCCCGGTTGACGGTCAATCACCGTTACTTGAAAGCCTTTTTTAGCCAAGTAATACGCTGACGTAAGTCCAACAACACCCGCTCCAAGTACACAAACACGCATAAAGAACACCCCAAATCAGTAAAAGTCATTTTGACTATATTTACACAAGATATTCAGTTTTATCCTCTTATTTTATAATAATTTATAAAATATTTATCTATTAAAATGAAATAAAAAAGTTTAATACATCAAAAATGTCAAAAACATTTCTTACTGCTAAAATACTCCTCAGAAAAATGACTTTTAAGGAATCACAATGGCACACCCAACCCTGTCCACTTTTGATCAAGCCATGTCCCTTTTAAGCTACAGGGAACACGCTAGCAAAGAGCTCTTTACTAAGTTAAAAACCAAAGGACATGCTGAAGAAGACATTAGAGATGTGATTGAGCGGCTAACAGAAATGAACTATTTAAACGACGAACGGTTCGCTGAAGTTTTTGTAAGAAGCAAGATAAGCAGATCCCTAGGCGCCTATCGAATTTTGCAAGAGCTGTCACAAAAAGGCATCACTTCGGAGATCGCCAAACAAGCCATTTCCAACGCGGATATTGACTGGTTCGAACTGGCTAAACAAACAAGGGAACGAAAATTCGGAGAAGACGCGAGCAAAGACCAAAAAGAGAAAGCCAAGCAATCACGCTACCTTCAATATAAGGGGTTTAATTTCGAGCAGATAAAATACGCAATGAAGTCATCGCAATAAGCCTGACCCTCAATTATTACTTGGGGGTTATTTTTCTATTAAAGCCGCCAAGTAACGCTCTTCCAATTCGATATACTGTTTTTGTGTCGAGGCAATTTTTTCGTCAAGCTCAGCGATTTTTTGCTCTAGCTCTGCGGCGTCTTGTGACAAATCTTGGGCGTCTTGAAGTTTTAATGTTAATCGTTTTTGCTCTTCTTCGAGCTCTGCATTAAATTCTTTTAAGTTTTCTAGCTCTTCCATGTCTTGGCTGCTTAACTCGCTGTGTATCGCTGACGATGAATGAAAATCTACGTCGCTTGGCGACCTCAGTTTTCCCTCGAGCTCTTCGCGTAAAAGTCTTTGTTTTTCAAGATCATTCTCTAGCATTTCGATGTAAAGCTCAGATTCATTGACCATAAGCCTCAACGCACTTAGCTTCGCAGTCTGTTCTGCTGAGAAAGCATCAGTCTCTTCAGTAAAATCCCCCTGATACAAGAGGTCTTCCATGTTTTGCATCGCATCGCGCTCTTGATCAAAGACATCTCGAATATCAATAGACTGAATGCTGCTCTTACTGTTCTGCAGTAACGCTTTTTTTTGCTTTAGCGCTTCATCGCGCTTAGAAACATCGATCTTCAGATTATGCTTAATGACTTGTAGATTTTGTAACTTTTGTTCTAATCGTTTAACCACTCGACTACTTTCAAGTAAAGACCTTTCTAAGCGCGCAATCGATATATCGTATTCTCCAAGGTGCTTAATACCGCCTTCATTGTCTAATTTTGCACTCCGTACTTCCTCTTTTAAAAACTCAATAATAGATTTTTGATCGGCTGCTAACTGCTTAAGGTCTATGATTTTATCATCTAATTCAGAGCGCACTGAGTGGAGGAAATCAGACTGTTCTGACCCATCTAAAAACTGCTCTAAAGCATTAATATAGTGTGCGTCTTTATCCTCTCCTTCTTCTCTAAGATCTACCAAATGCAGCTTTAAACGCTCGAAAAACTCATACATACTCGCCATCTCAGCCCTAAGTAGAGCAAGAGATTCGTCAAGTTGAACCTCAACCGCCAACTGACTTTGTAATTTATCAAGCTGCCTATTTAAATCAGAAGTGATGCTCACCTGAGCAAACACCTTGTCGCCCGCTTTTTGTATGACTTTATTTAATTCTCTTAGCAAGGACTGATTCACTTTTAGGGATTTCAGTAAACCATCAATTTCTTCTGCTCGATCTACTTTGTATAAAATACTTTTAAAGGCTTCTAATAATGCCGCTAATTCGGTGTTAGGAACAGATTGCTCTATGATGCGTATTTCAATTTCTAAAAAGATAGCCCAGCATGACAAAGAGGCACGACCTGAAAAGTCTTTTGCCGAAAGCTCTGTAAGCAACTGACCGCAGATGTTTTTCTGCTGCTCTAGCAGAGAGAGCCATTGAGCTTTGTCGTCGGGTGAAATATTTTGCGTGTCGATTGTCTTCTGACTCGCAGTGTCGTCATTTATTACACTCGCATCTGCTGCCATTTTTTTTAATGAAATATAACGCGTCAACATAAAAGCAAGCATTACGCATAAAACAACACTCGAGAGAATTAATCCCCATTGCCAAATAAGCATGCTACCGCAACCTTCTATCTGCAAAAAACAAAACAAGACCTTCATCAAAGCAAGAGTTAAGAGATTTTACAACAAAAACAAAAAAAGCAGGCCTGGCCTGCTTTTCTTTATCAACAATTAATTAACGCTTTCCCATCAAAAATCGAGTGGCTCTTCACTTTCTTCAGCTTCAACATCAAGGTCACCACCCTTTTTTTCAGCTTTCGGTGTTTTAGGCAATAAGTCCTCACGGATCTTGGCTTCAATCTCTTTCGCTATTTCTGGATTATCAGCTAAATATTGCGCAGCATTGGCTTTACCTTGACCTATTTTACTGCCACCGTAGGCATACCAAGCGCCAGCTTTATCAACAAACCCTTGCTTAACACCAAGATCAATAACCTCACCCATACGATAAATACCGGCACCGTACATGATTTGAAATTCAGCTTGCTTAAAGGGAGGGGCAATTTTATTTTTTACCACTTTTACTCGGGTTTCGTTACCAATCACTTCGTCGCCCTGCTTAACAGAGCCAATTCGACGAATATCCAAGCGAACAGAAGAATAAAACTTAAGAGCATTACCACCCGTTGTTGTTTCTGGAGAACCAAACATGACACCAATTTTCATACGAATTTGGTTGATGAAGATAACAAGACAGTTCGCGTTTTTAATAGAGCCCGTTAGCTTACGCATTGCCTGAGACAACAAACGAGCCTGAACACCCACTGAAGAACTGCCCATTTCCCCTTCAATCTCAGATTTAGGAACAAGGGCAGCCACTGAGTCAACAATGATCACATCAACACTGTTTGAACGTACCAGCATATCTACAATCTCAAGCGCTTGCTCGCCCGTATCTGGCTGGGAAATAAGAAGATCGGCAATATTAACGCCTAATTTTTCCGCATAAGATGGATCTAAGGCATGTTCAGCATCAATGAAGGCGCATGTTTTGCCTTGCTTTTGCGCCTCAGCAATCACGCTCAACGTCAGCGTTGTTTTACCAGAAGATTCTGGACCGTAGATTTCACAAATACGTCCATAAGGAAGGCCACCGGCACCTAACGCTATATCTAAACCTAATGACCCCGTTGATACCGTATCGATATCCAGCTTAGAGCCTTCACCCATTTTCATGATGGCGCCTTTACCAAACTGGCGCTCAATTTGAGACAGCGCCGCGTCCAGCGCTTTTTTCTTGTTGTCTGCGATAGATGACATAGTGAAATCCTTGTGGCTACTTTTCGTTGTGACTAATTGTCGTTGTGGTAACTTTAGCGTTTTTCTACGCCAATCTCAAGAAAATACTGTATATAAAAACAGTATTTAGTTTGGTGATTTAAAACAGCGTTTTTATCCCTTGCAAAGCAGCTAAAACAGTCATTTCACGAACCTGGCTGCGATCGCCGGGGAACTGATGGCGTACCACTTTTGCTGGCTCACCACGCAACTGCCAACCTATGTAGACACAACCCACTGGTTTTTCGGCCGAACCACCCGCTGGGCCCGCCACACCGCATACCGCAACCGCAATATCACCACCCAACTGCAAAGCGCCTGAGCACATTTCTCTGACCGTTTGTTCAGACACAGCACCAAAATCTGACAGTGTTTCTGCCTGCACGGCAAGCCCTTGTATTTTTGCGTCATTAGCATAACTGATGACACCTCCATAGAACCAAGCCGAGCTGCCTGCAACCTCTGTACAAACCGCACCAATAAGTCCACCAGTGCAAGACTCCGCCGTCACCAATAAGTATCCTTTGGCCTGTAATATGTTGCCCACTTCTTGCGCCAAATCGGTCAATGTATACTTTGGATTCATTGTCATTATCCTTTAAATACCTGATAGATATCCCGTAGAATACCCCTCTAATTTTTGGATCACAATCGAGCTAGCCTACATGAGCAATACACCAGCAGATAATCACACGCCTATGATGCGCCAATATTTTGGCCTTAAGTCTCAGCATCCAAATCAACTACTATTTTATCGTATGGGAGACTTTTATGAACTCTTTTACGATGACGCAAAACGTGCTGCTCAATTACTTGATATCACCCTAACCGCGCGCGGACATTCTGGTGGTATGCCTATTCCTATGGCTGGCATTCCCTTTCACGCAGCAGAAAACTACATTGCGCGTTTAGTGAGAATGGGAGAATCTGTCGTTATAGCAGAGCAAACCGGTGATCCAGCCACCAGCAAAGGGCCGGTTGAACGCCAAATCGCTCGCATTGTGACACCAGGCACTATCAGTGATGAAGCCTTCCTTGAGGAAAAACGCGAAAACCTTTTGTTGTCTTTAGCCCATCAATCACGCAAAGGCCTTGACGTGTTTGGTTTCTCTTATTTGGACATGGCCAGTGGCCGCTTTTGCCTCTTTGAAATAGATGGCCACGAAGCCCTTTCCAGTGAACTACAGCGCCTGTCACCAAGAGAAATCTTGATTTCAGAAGACTTTCCAGCCAGAAGCACATTAAAATTGGAAAAAGGCATCTGCGAACTGGGCCCATGGCATTTCGACTATGACTCCAGTTACCGCCAACTCATTCAGCAGTTTAATACCAAAGATCTGTCTGGATTCGGCTGTGAAGCCCTCACCGCAGCGATCGCTTCTGCTGGTGCATTGCTTCAGTACGCGAAAGACACCCAACGTTCCGCTTTGCCGCATATTCAAGCCATCACGGTTGAGCACAGAAACGATTCAGTCTTGATCGATGGCGCCACTCGCCGCAACTTAGAAATCGACATTAACCTGACCGGTGGCACCACCAACACCTTAGTGGAAGTGCTAGACCAATGCGCATCCCCTATGGGAAGTCGTTTACTAAAACGCTGGCTACACACACCTGTTCGTGACTTAAATGAAATTCAAGCACGCCAACAAGCTGTCACCGAGTTGCAACAGGTGCAGGCTTATGAGCCCCTCAGAAATCCGCTAAAAAAAGTCGGGGATTTAGAACGCATTTTATCACGAGTAGCGTTACGCTCCGCTCGTCCTAGAGACCTACAACGTCTAAGATTCGCCCTAGAAGCCGTTCCCGAAATTAATGCGTTATTGGCTAAGGCCAAAGAAGAGCGCCTTAGCAATCTTAATCAACGTATTGTAGCTCAGCCCGACATCACAGACACACTGACGAAAGCCCTTGTTGAAAATCCTCCCTCTGTAGTACGAGACGGCGGCATTTTTGCTAAAGGTTATGATGAAGCGCTAGACGAACTGTTAGCCTTATCCACCAACGCAACAGACTTTTTGGCGGAAATGGAGCGCAGCGAGAAAGCACGCACAGGCATTAGTTCTCTTAAAGTGGGATTCAACCGTGTTCATGGATATTACATTGAGATCAGTCGACTGCATTCAGACCAAGCGCCTGTTGAATACATTCGCCGCCAAACACTGAAAAACGCTGAACGCTTTATCACTCCAGAACTAAAAGCTTTTGAAGACAAAGCCTTAAGCGCAAAATCCAAATCGTTAGCAAGAGAAAAAGAACTCTATGAATCCTTGTTAGATCAACTTAACCAGGTTCTTAGCGAATTACAGACCACCAGCCAAGCTCTTGCACAACTGGACGTTTTACATAATTTTGCTGAGCGAGCGGCCGCCCTCAATCTTAATTGCCCAAAACTGCACCATGGTGACGGCATCCAGATCATCGGCGGCCGACATCCTGTTGTGGAGTCGGTGATATCGGAACCTTTTGTACCCAACGATCTTGATCTTAATAGCAAACGTTCCTTATTGATGATCACCGGACCTAACATGGGTGGTAAATCGACTTACATGCGCCAAATCGCTCTGATCACCTTATTGGCGCATACCGGCTGCTTTGTGCCAGCGCAATCCGCTTCCATCTCCGTGGTTGATCGAATCTTTACTCGAATGGGTTCATCAGACGACCTTGCAGGTGGTCGATCTACTTTCATGGTTGAAATGACAGAAACGGCTAACATTTTAAACAATGCCAGCCAAAACAGCTTGGTTCTAATGGACGAAGTAGGACGTGGTACCAGCACCTTTGATGGCCTCTCCCTTGCTTGGGCGGCAGTAGATTACCTCGCTAAAGAACTGAAGTGCTATGTCCTATTTGCTACCCATTACTTTGAACTCACTACCTTAGCAGATCAGTTAGAAAACGCCGCCAACGTTCATTTAACGGCCACCGAATACGAAGATGAAATCGTTTTCTTACACAAGGTACATGAAGGACCAGCGAGTCAGTCCTATGGACTGCAAGTGGCACAATTAGCTGGCGTACCTAGAGAAGTGATTGGACATGCGAAGCACAAGCTTAAAGAACTGGAGGTCATAACAGGCATTGAAATCAAGAGCCCACACACGCACACTGACGTTAAAAGCAAAACAAAAAAAAGCTCGGTAGAAGAAAAACTCGGCGTTTATCCACCTCAACAAGCGGATCTCTTTCTTCAAGCAGAGCAAAATGCCCTCAAGCACGAGATAGAAGCGCTCGATTTAGACAATATGACACCACTAGAGGCGATGAATATGCTCTATAAACTAAAATCCCAACTGTAATGAGTATATGTTGCTGTCGGCATAAGCTAATAGCAGATAAATGTAGACTATTTACGATTGTTGCTTGCCGCGAAATAGTCTATACCTCTAAAATACGCGCAATCACTTTTTATAGCTTGTAAGGAGAAGTCGAATGGCTTTCATCGTTACCGATAACTGCATTCGTTGTAAATACACAGACTGCGTTGAAGTTTGTCCTGTTGACTGTTTCTACGAAGGTCCAAACTTTTTAGCCATCAATCCTGACGAGTGTATCGACTGCGCTTTGTGCGAACCAGAATGTCCAGCCAACGCCATTTTCTCTGAGGATGAATTACCCGAAGACCAGGAAGTGTTTGTTGAGTTAAACAGAGACTTGTCATTGATATGGCCAAATATTACTGAAAAGAAAGAGGCCCTTGCGGACGCCACCCAGTGGGACGGAGTTGAAGACAAGCTAGAACACTTAGAGCGTTAATAGCGGGATAGAAAAGTAAAAAAGCGACCCTATGTCGCTTTTTTTATGTCTAAAAAAAACAGCACATATACTGAATTTTTAAACAAAAAAAAGGGTGGCTATGGCCACCCTACTTTTTGCTCACATCCTGTTAAGCAACTCTTCCGGTGAGTAGAACATCACTGTTTGTCTCATCCTTAAGTATCCAAACTATCCCACACATGGTGCAATCCGTCTAACCACGACATCCATATAAGCTATCCTTCGCTTGCGAACATCCTAATTCGATCCTAAACACTATCCTTAGCATTTAACGTTGCACATCATGTGCTGTCATCCATGAACTTGGTTTGGATGTTTATTAATTTAACAGCTTTCAGGACGTAGTCAAATTTCTAGAAAAAAGAAATAAAACCATAAAAACCATATAAATCAATATCATAAAAACAAAACCGACCTAATCAGACATTTGAGCACATAACAAACGGAAAAGTCTGACAGACTTGTAAGAATTGGATTACAAGGAAAACCACCCAAATAGAAATCCAACCTAGACCCGAGTCTTCTTAAAACCTTATACGGCCAATAAAAACTCATCCGCCCATTTGATCGCGTCCAAATAGGTCTTTTTGAGGTCTTCTAAATCTTGCTGACTGCTAATCGTATGGCCGTTGCCATAATGCTCTACCAAATCAAGTGCATTACCTACCCGACCCGTACGATGAACAATGGCATTAATGTATTCACTCGGCAGCGGTAACTCAGCCAAGACATCATCTAACCGCATGCCGGTACAGACATCGATCATAGACAGCATGCCGGCTAAGAAGTACTTTTCTTGATTATCGTAACCACGATGCACCGCAAGCAACTCAGTGTGTTTAGCGCGCACCATGATCTGCTCCAGCAACACATGTCTGTCACCCACCATTTCCGACATGAGCAATAGATTGGTCAGCCATTTTAGTTTCTCTACACCAATCAGTATAATGGCTAAGCGTACTGAATCGACCGAAGCCACCAAGCCTGTTAACGGTGAATTGAGATAACGAAGCAGTTTATGCACCAGACCGGCATCTTGACTGACAATCTGCTCTAGTCTGTCTACACTGATCGATGAGGTGTTCAGCAGAGATGACATAAGTTGTAACAAGGTCATGCTGTTTACCTTGGAGGATTTACTCGACATCACTTCTGGCCGCTCAAAAAAGTAGCCTTGATAATAGTCCACCCCTAAAAGCCGACAGAACTGATAGTCTTCCCAGGTTTCCACCTTTTCAGCAATGATGATGGTATCGAATCCTTTTAGTGCCTCTACTTGCTTATGAAACCCCTCATGCCCAAGAGCAAGGATGTCAAGCTTGATATAGGTGGCCAACTCCACAAAAGGAATCAGCTTACTGTCAAATACAAAATCATCGAGAGCGATCGTACAGCCTAGCTTAACGAGGCGTCGTAAAGAAGCAAGCAAAGCTGCATCAAAACCCGCGTTCTCTAACACTTCGATAACGATGTTCTCGTTATTAATAGGAACGCCGCTTGGACTCAGTAGGTATTCTCGAGGAAAATTAATAAAGGCTTTGTTAGTACCGACTAAGTTATCCATGCCAAGCTCAAAGAGACTGGCAGCAATCACTTGTGACGTTGCTCCAACAGGATCAAATACATCAGCCTGATTTGCCGCCGCGCTACTACGATAAAGAAGTTCGTAGCCCATAACCGCTAAACGACTATTGATGATTGGCTGCCTTGCCACCGCAATATTGGCGTGTGCTAAAGACGCTTTTTTTGTCATAACGAATCCATTTCAAAAACAGGAGACTTGATTTACTACAATACCTAAAGATTGACATTGGGCACAGACAATAATCTTGATAACATGGCCGGTACTATAAATGCAAAATACTGTGGGGAAAATAATGCCAATATATCGCTCCAAAACGACAACATCAGGCCGCAATATGGCCGGAGCTCGCGCTCTGTGGCGTGCCACTGGAATGACTGACGATGATTTTCAAAAGCCAATCATAGCCGTGGTCAACTCTTTCACTCAATTTGTACCGGGTCATGTACATCTTAAAGACATGGGCCAGCTGGTCGCTCGTGAGATCGAAGCCGCTGGCGGTGTAGCGAAAGAATTTAACACTATCGCTGTCGACGACGGTATCGCCATGGGTCATGACGGTATGCTTTACAGTCTTCCCTCTCGTGATCTGATCGCAGATTCTGTTGAATACATGGTTAACGCCCATTGCGCTGATGCTATGGTGTGTATCTCCAACTGTGACAAAATCACACCTGGGATGCTCATGGCAGCTATGCGCCTAAACATACCTGTTATTTTTGTGTCTGGCGGTCCAATGGAGGCGGGCAAAACTAAATTGTCCGAGAACAAACTTGACCTTGTCGATGCCATGGTTATCGCTGCAGACCCAACCGCATCCGACGAAAAAGTAGCCGAATACGAGCGTTCAGCGTGCCCAACTTGTGGCTCTTGTTCTGGCATGTTTACCGCGAACTCAATGAACTGCCTGACTGAAGCGCTTGGCCTAAGCTTACCAGGTAACGGCACGACTCTAGCCACTCACTCAGACCGTCGTCGTTTGTTTTTAGAAGCGGGGCGTCGCATTGTCGACATCACTAAACGTTTCTACGAAAATGATGAAGCAAACTGGGCTCCGCGCTCTATTGCCAGCTTCGAAGCCTTTGAAAATGCCATGACGTTGGACATTGCCATGGGAGGCTCTACCAACACCATCTTGCATTTATTGGCGATTGCCCTTGAAGCTGGCGTTAAATTCACAATGGAAGACATCGATCGTTTGTCTCGTAAGGTGCCTCAGCTTTGTAAGGTTGCGCCAAACTCACCGAAATACCACGTTGAAGATGTGCACCGTGCCGGTGGTATATTTGGTTTACTAGGCGAACTGGATCGGGCCGGTATTTTACACAACCAGTGCCACACAGTGCATTCGAAAACCATGCTCGAAGCATTAGAGACTTGGGATATTATGCGTTCACCAACGCCCGAGATCATCGAGTTTTATAAAGCAGGTCCTGCTGGCATCCCTACGCAAACTGCATTCAGCCAATCTACTCGCTGGCCTTCTCTGGATGGCGATCGTGCAGAAGGTTGTATTCGCTCTATCGAAAACGCTTTCTCCCTTGAAGGTGGCTTAGCTGTACTTTATGGCAACATCGCTGTTGATGGTTGTGTAGTAAAAAGTGCCGGTGTAGACGAATCAATTCTTGTTTTTGAAGGTCGTGCCCATGTAACGGAGTCTCAAGATGAAGCAGTGAAAAACATTCTTGACGATAAAGTCGTAGCGGGTGACATCGTTATCGTTCGATACGAAGGTCCTAAAGGCGGCCCAGGCATGCAAGAGATGCTGTACCCAACGTCTTACATTAAGTCTAAAGGGTTAGGAAAAGCCTGCGCACTATTAACTGACGGTCGTTTCTCTGGTGGTACATCCGGCCTGTCTATCGGCCACGTTTCACCTGAAGCGGCTGCTGGTGGCGCAATCGGCTTGGTTGAAAATGGCGACCGTATATTGATCGATATCCCAAATCGCACGATTAATGTTTTGCTTAGCGATGAAGAGTTACAAACACGTCGTGATGCAATGAATGCAAAAGGCACAGACGCTTGGAAGCCTGTCGAAGAACGACCACGCAAAGTGTCCCCTGCATTAAAAGTGTATGCTCACTTTGCAACCAGTGCAGACAAAGGGGCTGTGCGCGACATTAGCCAAATCGAATAATTTCTAACAACATCAAGGCCGCTTCGCTAAAGACAAGCCGAGCGGCCTTTTTTCATTCATCACAGGATAACTCACTTAATGCTCAGCTATCGTCATATCTATCATGCAGGCAACCACGCTGATATATTAAAACATTTGACCGTCAGTCAAATATGTCGTCATTTTATTAAAAAAGACGCCCCTTTCTTTTACTTAGACACACACGCTGGCATTGGTCAGTATTCTCTGAAGTCAGAACAAGCGCAAAAAAACAAAGAGTACCATTCAGGCATTGCCAAGTTGCTTGACGCTAAACGCCTACCTGAACCCATTGAAGCGCTTCTTGATATTGTTCGTGACACGAACCCAACAGATACACTGGATTTTTACCCCGGCAGCCCTAAAATCGTAGACTACTACGTTCGTCAAAAAGATAAACTTCATCTTTGTGAATTACATCCTAACGACTATCCGACGCTGGCCGCCCTTTTCCCTAATAAACGCAAAGCCAATGTCGTAAAAGAAGACGGCTTTGCAGCCGTAAAAGCCATGTTGCCACCACCTCAAAAACGCGGCTTTGTTTTGATGGATCCCCCCTATGAAGTTAAAAAAGACTATCAACACGTCGTTCAAGCGTTAAAAGATGGTCATCAGCGTTTCCCTCAAGGAACCTATGCAATATGGTACCCAGTATTAAACCGTCAACAGGCCAATGAGTTTTTAAAAGCGATCAAGGCAACACGTATTCGCAATATTTTATTGCTCGAACTTTGCATTAGAGACACAGAAAAAGAGCGCGGCATGGCCGGAAGCGGTATGATTGTCGTTAATCCACCTTGGACTCTAGAAAAAGAAGCCGGGGAGTTTTTACCTATTTTAAGCAATATACTGGCAGAAGATACTCAGGCGAGCCATCAGGTCACTTGGATCACCCCTGAATAACCATCAATAGCCTAAAAGGAGCGTGCCCATGAGTCCCCCATTTGAGTTAGCGTTTAAATATATGCCAACCCCAGCGTTTATTATTGAAAGCCACACGGGGAAACTACTGGCTTACAACCGAAACTTTGAAGTTTTGTTTGAAAACTTTAATGCTACGCCAGCAGACACTTGGGACACGCTTTGCGAAGACGCCGTTTCATTGAAAGATTGGGCGAGCCTCAATGAGCAGATTCAAAATGGCCATATCAACCGCTGTGAAAGTCTCATCCGTGTGGGCGATAAACTCATCAATATGCAACTTGAGATGCAGGCTATGGGAGATTCAGTATTAGCCTGTGTTTATAATACGGATCATATGGATCTCGCTGCGGCTGAGAATACCCTACTCAAGTTTGCATTAACTGAGTCATCCGCTGGACTGTGGATATGGGAAGTCGAGTCCGATCTGGTCTCTTGCTCTAAATCGATTGCCAGCTTACTGCACTGCTCTCTTGAAAAAACACCGCATTCAACGGAAGAATGGCATAAGATTGTTCACCCAGACGATGTCAAAAGACTCGCCCGTTTAGTCGACGAACACGTTACTCACAACCAAGAACACTACGAAGTGGAATATCGCATTTTAAGAAGTGATCAAAGTTACTTGTGGGTAAAAGAGCACGGAAAAACCTACTCGAAAGATGCCAACGGCAAGGTGAAAAAGATCGTCGGCTTTGTCGTCGACATTAGCCATCAAAAAGCGCTAGAAGAACATTTGCGCAATCAAGCCACTTTTGACGAGCTAACAGGGCTGCTCACAAGAGGGGCCGCGATCACTCATTTCAAAAAACAACTGGGGTTAGCCAAACGTCAATACACACCATTGACTATGGCAAAAATCCACCTAGATGCACAAAACCGTTTAAATACCCTTCCTATGGAAGCACGCAATATTGCTATTCAGACGTCCGCTCGTTATATCTACAAAAAAATTCGCGAAGCGGACGTATTGGCCCGGGTCGAACCTGATAAATTATTACTGTTACTGCCTAACACCAGCGTGAAAGACGCTAAAACGCTGCTGAACCACATCATTCATCCTAAAGAAGATGAAAAAACCACTCTGTTAGAGGGTAATTCAGACCCGATGGATTTTTGTATTGGCATTGCCGTCTTCCCAGAAGACGGTGAAACCATTGAAGAGCTTGCCCTGAGCGCTAACCAAGCAGTAGAAAATGGCCAAGAAAAAAACAAACAAATATCCGTGAACTAGGCCAAATCACCCTGAAGGCTTAATGCACCCTATACGGCACAGTATGGGGTGCATTCCTAACCGGAAATTATGCCGCACTGGTTCTTTGGTAAACAGAAAAACGGTAGTCGTAAGGATTGGGTCCTTCCGCGTCAAATGCTTCCTCCCCTATTAAAGTAAACGACGGCCAATCTACTTCTGGGAAGAAGGCATCGCCTTGTACTTCGGCATCAACGTGAGTAATGTACAAACGATCTGCCCGTTCAAGTGCCAGTTGATAAATTTGTGCCCCACCGATCACCATCACTTCGTCCTGCCCATTCACCAAGCAAATATCTTCACCCAGAGAAATAGCGTCTTCCAGCGTATTCACCACATCAATGCCCTCTGCTTGATAAGTGGGATCTCGGCTGATGACAATATTGCGACGACCTGGTAGTGGCTTACCAATCGATTCAAAGGTTTTACGCCCCATGACAATGGGCTTGCCCATGGTCGCTTGTTTGAAGTATTTAAGATCATTCGGCAAATGCCAAGGCAAGGCATTATTAATACCAATCGTTCGGTTGGTAGACATGGCGACAATAAGTGACAACATAAGATAACCTACGTAAAAATTTGGGCTCTTCTTTACTCAAACAAAATCCAAGAGCAAAGGCTTCTGATATAATCAAGGGTTTTTATTATACGCATTTAATCGTGTTCGTCATGGCTTAACAAACAAGGCTCTTTCATGAAACAGTATCTAGATCTTTGCCACCGTATCGTCAATGAAGGCGAATGGGTTAAAAATGAACGCACTGGCAAACGCTGCCTAACCGTTATCAATGCTGACCTAACCTATGACGTGAGCAAGGGTGAGTTTCCTCTCGTCACGACTCGAAAAAGTTATTGGAAATCTGCGATTGCGGAAATCATCGGTTATTTGAGAGGCTACGACAACGCGGCGGATTTTCGTGCGTTGGGCACGAAAACGTGGGACGCCAACGCTAATCAAAACGAGGTGTGGTTGAACAACCCCTATCGCAAAGGCGAAGATGACATGGGACTTTGCTATGGCGCCATAGGCCGACACTTTCCGAAACCAGATGGTGGTCATATCGACCTGTTGCAGCAAATCATTGACGATCTTAGTCGTGGTGTGGATAACCGGGGAGAAATACTCACATTTTATCACCCAGGCGCGTTTCACATGGCGTGTCTTCGTCCTTGCATGTACAGCCATCACTTCTCTTTACTTGGCGATACACTGCATTTAAACAGCACCCAACGCAGCTGCGATGTGCCACTTGGTCTAAACTTCAACATGGTTCAAGTGTATGTTTTACTTGCTCTCATTGCGCAAATCACAGGCAAAAAACCAGGCAAAGCCTTTCACAAAATAGTAAACGCTCACATCTATGAAGACCAGCTAGAACTGATGCGTGATGTACAATTAAAACGCGAACCTTATCCACTACCAACATTAAAAATCAACCCAGAGATCAAGTCTCTCAAAGACATAGAGACCTGGGTTACCATGGATGACTTTGAGGTAGAAGGTTATCAATTCCACGATGCCATCGCTTATCCTTTTTCTGTTTAAACAAAAACACCAACCAGACATAGGGCTGGTTGGTGTTTTTAAATCCGTACCGGCTTATCGTTTAGGTGCTAACGTTTAGACTGACTTTTTTTGAGGTTTTTTAGAGGTTCTTTTTCGGGAAACGTCTTCAGCTTAAACCCTGCCACCATTAAGCCCACACCGACCAATACCATAGGAAGCGACAGCATCTGCCCTTGTGTTACCCAACCAAAAGCAAGATAACCAATCTGAGCATCGGGCTCGCGGACAAATTCCACTAAAATTCTGAACAGACCATAACAAAGTAAAAACAGGCCGGAGATACAGTAGCGAGGTTTGGCCTTTTGCGAAAAAAACCACAAAACACCAAACAGTACCACGCCTTCTAAAGCGAATTGATATAGCTGAGAAGGATGACGAGCAAGCTGCGAAGGATCATTCGGAAAAACCATCGCCCAAGACACATCCGTTGGCTTACCCCAGAGTTCGCCGCCAATAAAATTCCCGAGCCGTCCCGCACCTAAACCAATGGGCACAAAAGGGGCTAGAAAGTCCGTAACATCAACAAGGTGCTTTTTGTAACGTCGAGCAAAAAAGAACATGGCGACAATGACGCCTAAAAGACCGCCGTGAAAAGACATTCCTCCTTCCCAAATTCGCAGAATACTTAGCGGGTCAGCCAATAAGGTAGGAAATTGATAAAACACGCTATAACCAATTCGACCGCCTAGTATGACCCCTAAAGCACCATAAAAAATCGCATCACTCACCATTTCTGGTGTCCAAAGTCCGTTTGAGTGCTTCGCTCGATACATGCCAAGAGCATAGGCAGCAGCAAAACCGATGAGATACATAATACCGTACCAATGCACGGCAAGAGGGCCTATAGAAATGGCGACCGGATCAATATTTGGGTAAGAAATCATAACTTAGTAAAACGCCTCTGGCCGATTTATGCCACATTACTGGTTTTGGATGGTCGAATTAATCGCTCAATATTGGCTTCACGCATGAGTCGCGTCATAGTTTGGGTTACGGCTTCCGCGTGAGACAACATCATCACTTCACTGAGCATATGCTGAGCCTGCTCCAAGGTGATATTACGAATGACGGCCTTTACTTTTGGTAAGCTGGTGGAACTCATAGACAAAACATCGTATCCCATAGCCATGAGCAAGATAGCCCCCATTGGATCCCCAGCCATTTCACCACAGACACTTAAGCCGACACCTTCGTCTTTCACTTGATCAACAATACTGTTTAATGCTCGCAGCACAGAAGGGTGAAAAGAATTGTACAAATCGGCTACGCGGGGATTATTTCGATCTACGGCCAACAAGTACTGAGTGAGGTCATTGCTGCCCACTGATAAGAAGTCTACCAATTCAGCCAGTTCCTTAACCTGATACACGGCTGCTGGTATCTCTATCATGACACCCACTTGTGGCATGATGACGTTGTAACCTTCCTCTTTTATTTCTGCGTAACCACGGCGGATAAGCGCGAGCGCCTCCTCTACTTCGGCCACATTTGAGATCATAGGTAACATAATTCTAAGGTTATGCAGATCCGCACTGGCTTTTATCATGGCACGAATTTGTGCCATAAATATTTCCAAATGGTCCAATGTGACCCGAATACCACGCCATCCTAAAAAAGGGTTTGCTTCGTTAATAGGGAAATACGGCAACGCCTTATCTCCGCCTATGTCTAAGGTGCGCACTGTCACAGGTGCGGGGGCAAAACCCTCTAGTTGTTGGCGATAAATGCCAACCTGCTCCGCCTCGGTTGGAAAACGGTCCCTTACCATGAAGGGCACTTCCGTACGGTATAGGCCAATACCTTCTGCTCCGCGGTCTAAAGAACGCGCAATATCTGCAGACAAACCAGTATTAACAAACAAAGACAAACGATGATGGTCTAGTGTTTCACAGGGTAAATCTTTAAGCGTTTCGTACTCTTCTTCCAGCAAACGCTCTTCATCAACAATTTGCTGATAATTCTCAATCAAGGCATCAGAAGGATAGGTATAAATTTTCCCAAGATAACCATCAACAATCAGATTAACTTTATCCAACTGCGCGTAAGGAAAATCCAAGGCGCCCATCACGGTAGGTATGCCCATGGCCCTCGCTAAAATCGCCACATGGGAGTTGCTTGATCCCATTACCGATACGAGTCCTTTTATCTTATCAATGGGAATTTCGCCGAGCATAGAGGCGGTTAGCTCTTCACCGATAATAATAGAGGGTTCGCTGAAACGTTCGGCGATATTAGGCGCTTTTTCTTGTAAGTGAGACAAAATACGACGCCCAAGATCCCTAAGGTCCGACGCACGCTCACGCAAGTAAGGATCATCCATACGATTGAATTGGCTAATATGAGCCTGAATGACTTGCCTTAACGCCCCTTGCGCCCAGTTACCTTCTTTGATTTTTCGAACGATTTCCCCCGCAATGGAATTATCGTCCAGAATTTTCAGATACACATCGAATAGGGCTTTTTCATCTTGAGACAGATGCTGACTGATTCGATTACTGGCACGACGAATATCGTAGCGTACCGCATCAAGCGCCTGATAAAAGTCTACAATCTCTTGATCAAAGTCTTCTGTATAACGATCGGGAATGACATCAAGATCCGCTGGTGGAAACACCACCACACCACGCCCAATGGCGACACCGGAGCTACCCGGTACCCCCTTATAACGAAAGTCGGATCCGTTCGGTGCTGTGTTCGCATTTAACTGAGTAATAGCACCCGTGGCTTCAGCATGCGCAATGACTCCCGCCAATTGCGCCGACAGAGTAATAAGAAAAGCTTCTTCACCTTCATCAAAACGACGTTTATCTTCATGCTGTACAACCAACACGCCCAACACTTGACGATGGTGGATAATGGGAACACCTAGGAAAGAACGGTAACGCTCCTCACCTGTGCCCTTTAGGTAATGAAATGATGGGTGTATATGAGCGTCATCTAGGTTAACAGGTTCCGCTCTTCGACCTACTAAACTGACTAGGCCTTCATCGGCTTTTAAACTCACTGTACCGGCCATGTCTGCATTTAAACCGCGAGTGGCCATTAAGACATAATCCGTTGTTGTGGTATCCACTAGATAGATAGAACACACCTCTGCCCGCATTGCTCGTCTGACGCGCCGGACAATAATATCCAACGCAGCAGGCAAAGATTGGGCCGCTGTCACTTCTTGTGTAATGCGTCTGAGCAAATTTAGCATGGCTTTCCTGTCGCTCTTTCTATCTAGGTTAAATTTTTGTGTTTGCCATTTTTTTCTAAACGGCGATGTGCATTGGGGATAAGTTCTTTCAATGCTCGCCGATAAACGTCTTTCTTAAACGCCACAACCTGACCCAATGGGTACCAATAACTCACCCAGCGCCAGCCATCAAACTCAGGTGTTTCGGTGCCGTCAACACACACAGACGCGTCAGGACAGCGAATCGATAGCAAAAACCACTTCTGCTTTTGCCCAATGCATAAAGGTTTACTATTGTGTCTTAGCATGCGCTTAGGTAGACGATAACGCAGCCAACCTCGAGTCTTGCCGATGATTTCCACATGATGAGGGTCTAAGCCGACTTCTTCTTTGAGCTCACGGTATAAAGCGTCTTCAGGGGTCTCATCGGGTTTAATACCGCCTTGTGGAAACTGCCAAGCATTTTGCCCAACTCGTCTCGCCCAAAGTAACTGGCCGCGCTCGTTCATCAAAATGATGCCCACATTCGGCCTGTATCCGTCTGCATCAATCACGAGCCATCACCTTCTAATATAAGAATAAATTAGATTCATTGTTCCACAATTCCCCTATTCGCACAATTAAGACTGCTGTTATTTATTATCTGCAAGGCTATACTTTGCGTACTTTAGAAGATTTTAAAAGAATTGAGGGGAAACTGTGACACTCGCAATATTTGACTTAGACGGCACCTTATTAAACGGTGACAGTGATTACACTTGGGGACAATTTCTGGTTGAAAAAGGTTTAGTCGATACGCAAGTGTATAAAGAAGCCAACGACAAGTTCTTTAAACAGTATCAATCTGGCACCTTAGACATTTATGAATATCTCGCGTTTAGTTTGGCGCCACTGACCCAATTTTCCCAAGCCGAACTGACCGCGCTCCACCAAACCTTCATGCAGGAAAAGATCCAACCCATGATGCAAAAAAAAGCCAGTGAGCTCTTAAAGCATCACAAAGACCAAGGCCATTTTTTGTTAATGATTACCGCCACCAACCAGTTCGTGACAGGGCCTATTGGCGACGCCTTAGGCATGGATCACATTATTGCCCCCGTGCCTGAGATCGTTAACGACCAATATACAGGCAAGGTCGCGGGTATTCCGAGTTTCCAGGAAGGTAAGGTCACACGTCTAAATGACTGGCTCGCTGAGACAGGACACTCCATGGAAGGCAGCTACTTTTACAGTGACTCTCGCAATGACCTACCACTGTTAGAATTAGTCGCTCATCCTATTGTCGTTGATGGCGATGAAATATTAACAAACATAGCCCAAGAACGCGGTTGGCAGCACATATCTTTAAGAGACTAGCCGACTGGACACTCCAAAAAAAAGCGCTATCAGAAATAAATCTGACAGCGCTTTTTTACGTTCAATTCACTCACACAATAGGCTTATAGCCCCATATTATTGTGAATGCGATAAAACAAAGCTTTTAGATATTCCGTTTCCTCAATCGCTGGGTGAACCGGATGATCGGGTGCTTGTGTTCCACGATATATTAATTGCGAAAAACGCTCTAATTGGCGGCTATTGCTGCGAACGATGTCGTGTAAACGGGCCGTTTCTAAGTGCATAGAACAAGAGCCTGACACCAAGACCCCCCCTTTAGCCACCAAGCGCATCGCCAACTGGTTTGCTCGGTGATAAGCCCCCTCGCCTGCTTTAATGTCTTTACGACGAGCAATAAAGGCTGGCGGATCCATCACAACCACATCAAAACGCTCTTTATCTTCGATCAAAGACTGCATGGCTTCAAAAGCGTCACCATGCATCAAATTAGAAGCACCTTCGTATTGATTCAACTTCAGGTTTTCATCAACATGACTCAAAGCACTCTCAGACGCATCAATGAAAGTTACGTCGGTCGCCCCTGCGGACGCCGCTTGAACACCCCAGCCACCAATGTAGGAGAAAACATCTAGCACGCGTTTGCCATCGCAAAAGCCTTGCATGGTTTTGCGATTTTCACGGTGATCATAGAACCAACCCGTTTTTTGGCCATCCCAAACGGGTGCTTGAAACAAAACACCATTTTCTTGCAAGAAAACCAATTCTGGTACCGTACCAAACGCTTCTTCAACGTAGGTATCAAGACCTTCAATTTGACGCATCTTGCCATCATTTTTCATCAAAATAGCCGATGGTTTCACCACGTCTTGTAGTGCTTCGACTATCTCATTTTTCACGCGTTCCATGCCTGCGGTGGAAATTTGCACAACCAGAATATCGGCAAAACGATCCACGACTAAACCAGACAAACCATCAGAATCACCAAACACAAGACGATAATATGGCGCAGAATACGTTAATTCGCGTAAAGATAAGGCAATTTTTAAACGATGAACCAATGTCGATTTATTGAGAAAGGTGTCCGTACTGCGGCTCATAAGACGGCCGCAAATCAAAGTATTCGGGTTTATCGTCGCAATACCAAGCGGTTTACCTTGCGCTGTTTCGACAACAACCTGATCCCCTGGCGTAAATTGCTTTAATGGCGTCGCTGAGGTGTCCACCTCATTGCTGTAAATCCATTGATGTCCAGCTCTTAGACGGCGATCAGCTTGACCTTTTAGTCGAATAACACTCAAAATTTTTCACCCAGTATGTTTAAAAAAACGCTATTATAGTGACTCTATTATCAATTACTACGAAATACACGTAGTAATGCTTACATGCCTTCACATTTATAGAAGTCTGCTTATGTCATCATCAATGAACGAACAACAACTTAAACGCATCTTGCAAGGCATCAGCATTCCACCTCAACCGCAAATTATGGTGGATTTGCACATGGAACAAGCCATGCCTGATCCAGATATGGCACGTATATCGCAAATCATTTCACAAGACGTAGGCCTGTCTGCTGCGGTATTAAAGCTGGTGAATTCTGCTGCATTTAATTTACCCAGAAAAATAACCTCCATTCAACAAGCCGTAATGATACTGGGAACAAATAGTATCACCAATATAATCAATGGCCTGGCTGTAAAAAGTGAACTATCAGACGACACAATACAATCTCTGCATGGCTTTTGGGATACGGCGGTTGATGTCGCGGCTATCAGCTCCAGCATTGCGAACCAACTCAAATTTAAGTACAAAGATGAATGCTACGCCTTGGGACTTTTTCATAATGCAGGCATTCCTCTGATGATGAAGCGATTCAAAGAATATGATCTGGTTCTGAAAAAAGGCTACCAAGATCCCGAGTTCAACCTAACCAATATGGAAAACGACGCCTTCAAAACCAATCACTCCGTTGTCGGCTACTACCTTGCAAAGTCTTGGGGTGTACCCAAAAGCTGCTGTGCCGTCATAGCGAAACACCATCGCGTTGATTACTTATTTTCCCATCGTGTGCCGGGCGACAAGATCAGTTTAAGCTTTGTTTCTATTTTAAAAATGGCGGAGCACATTGCTTCGGTTTACCGCCACCTAGGGCACGCACAAGAAGATTATGAATGGCAAAAAATTGGTCACTATGTACTGGACCATTTAGAAATCAGTGAGTATGACTTTGAAGGGATTATAGAGGTTTGTCACGAACAAGGCTTAGGCACAATTTAAGACAACACCAAACAGACACACAGCCAAACAAGGATGTTATAAAGACGTGCAATGTAAGGCCTTTAAAAAAAGGCCAAGCCCTAGACTATTCTTGTAAAAACATCACCAAATGATCCAGATGGACGCTCAAGCCTATCTCTTGTCCCACCGCATGGTTATGGTGAGAAGAAGCAAAGCAATACACCACTTTTCCAGATGCTAATTTCACCCGATATAAAAAATGCGAACCACGAAACCATTTGCTAACAATAATACCCACAAATGCGCTGTCATCATCGTGCAGTATATCGTCAGGGCGCACTAAAAGATCAACCTTAGCGTTCTCCGAGAACCCATGATTTAGCTCCCCATGAATATTCCCTAAGTCAGAATGCACACAGTTAGGACCACAAACAGTCGCCGATAGAAAATCCCCATGACCAATAAAACTCGCCACAAAACGCGTCTCAGGACGATGGTAAATTTGATAGGGAGAGCCCGTTTGGTGAACCACACCCGCACTCATCACTGAGACCTGATCTGCCATCGCAAAGGCTTCCATCTGATCGTGAGTCACCAGCAAAGCGCTCATCTTTTCATGTCTGAGTATGGCCCGAATATCGGGCACAAGCTCTTCCCTTAACTTTGCGTCCAATCCCGAGAAAGGCTCGTCCATCAATAACAACTTAGGCTTAGGTGCGATAGCACGGGCCAGAGCAACACGCTGCTGCTGCCCCCCTGACAAGGAGTGAGGATAACGCCCTTCAAAACCTGCCAAGCCAACCAGATCTAATAAATATGTAACACGCTCATGCATGGCTTTTTTGGGCCATGCCGACAAACCAAAAGCAATGTTTTGCGCAATAGTCAGATGAGGAAACAAGGCAATATCTTGAAACACCATACCGATTTGACGATGTTCAGCATTCACACTAAGAGACTGATTGGCAATCACCTCGCCATCAATGCGTATTTCACCGGTCATTAATGATTCAAAACCGGCAATAGCCCGTAGCAAAGTGGACTTACCACAACCACTTGGCCCCAATAAACACCCAATCTGCCCCTCTAGCAATTGAAAAGACGCATTTTTTACCACGCTTATGCCATCGTATCCCACCGACACATTGTCTAGCTGCATTTCTTTTAACAAAGTCTGAGGGGGTAACGACGTCATATAAAAATCCTAAAAATCAGTGACCAACACGAGAAGAAATCGAACGGCTTAACAAGATAACCGGCACCAAGCCCACTAACACAATCATTAATGAAGCTGGCGCAGCGTCTATTAAACGCTCATCGGAGGCTAATTCGAACGCTCTTACCGCCAGCGTATTAAAGTTGAATGGGCGTAACACAAAGGTCGCTGGCAATTCTTTCAACACATCAACAAACACAATTAAAACCGCCGTTAACACAGACCCCTTCAGTAAAGGAAGATGAATCTGTCTTAATACCTTGTAAGGAGACAGCCCTAGAGAGCGCCCTGCCATGTCCATGCTTGGCTTAATCTTACCAAGGCCATTTTGCACAGCGCCAAGAGACACCGCCATAAAACGTACCGTGTAAGCAAACAAGAGCGCAAACAAAGTACCTGAAAAAATCAAACCAAGGTTATGACCGGTATAATCGCGAACAAAATTGATAATCCTGTGGTCTAGCCACGCCAGAGGAACAATCACGCCAATCGCAATAATGGTACCTGGCAAAGCGTACCCTAATCCCGCTATACCGACCGACACACGGACACTTCTTGCTCTGTTATTCAAACGTATCGCATAGCTCAGAACTAGGGCTAAAGACACAACTACCAGAGACGCCAACGCCGCCAAATAGAAGGAATTCCATGCCAATTCGACAAAGTTTGCACCGGGCACCTCGGCTTTAAACAGAGCCCAATAACCCAATACGATGACAGGAATAAAAAAACCCACCACGATCGGCAAAAAACAAAAGACTCTCGCCATAACCGCTTGTTTACCCCGCAGAACTACGCGTCTATGACTGGCTTTTTTCAAACCTGATGAGTGGTATTGAATACGACGACGGGAATAACGCTCTAGCAGAATTAACACGGCAACAAACATCAACAGCACACCCGCCAATTGTGACGCCGCAGTAATGTCGCCAAAACCATAAAATGTCCGTAGTATTCCAGTGGTAAAGGTACTGACCCCAAAATATTGCACTGTGCCATAGTCCGCCAGCGTTTCCATCAAGGCCAATGTCAATCCTGTCACTATGGCTGGACGAGCAAGCGGAAGAGCCAACTTAAAAAAGGCTCTTTGACTGGAATAGCCTAACGTTCGACTCACTTCCATGATATTTTCAGATTGCTCTAGGAAAGCCGCTCGACTCATCAAATACACGTAGGGATAAAGCACCAAGGTCAACATAACCATAGCACCGCCCAATGAGCGCACTTCGAAGAACCAATATTCGCCATAGCGCCACCCTGTCAGCTCCCTTATAAGGGTTTGTACAGGACCAGCAAAGTCCAAAATACCCGTGTAGGTATAAGCAATAATATACGCAGGAAAGGCCATAGGCAGCAAAAGCGCCCATGATAGGAAAGTCCGACCAGGGAATTCATACATACTGGTGAACCAAGCGCAAGGTACACCAATTAACAACACGCCAGCACCCACTCCCAGCATTAATAACAAGGAATTAGAAACGTATTCAGCCAATACGGTTTGGTAAAGGTGCGTCCATACGTCACCGTCACTGATTAGAACATTGATCAAAACAACCAAAATAGGAAGCGCTAAGACAGCGGCTACCAGAATGGCCATAATCTTTAACCCACTCCACCTAGACCGACTCGTTAAACTTGAGTGCACCACATCTGCCATTAACCATCAAAACCTGTATTTAAAGCCTGTATTGAAGAGACCACTCTTCTGCACAAGGATTCGTAAAAAGACCGAAGAAACTAGCACAACACTGTAGCTAATGCTAGCGATTCTCATTTATTTGACCGCATTCAATCTTGTATGATGCACGGAAATGTCATCAAAAAAAACGCGGGAGAATCAATGTATCAACTGATTTAAACCGTCATTCACTACCAAAGCATCGTCTAATTCGTAAACAATCCCGTCAGACAAGCCCGCGGCTTTAGACACGGCTCTTGGGAATCCTTCACGCACAAGATCCAAATCACGCTCAGTTCGAATGCAGGCATTGATGTAACAAGCTAAATTTAATACACAAGACAGTGGATCTGGATCGCCATCAGAAAAGGGGCGCTTATGGTATTGCACCGCATAACCAAGGCTGGCGGGGAATTTCCACAAATCCATCAAGGCACGACCCGCTTCCTGTGAGGTAAAGCCCAGTAAGTCTTGCTCTGCTTTTACTCTACCCGCTTTTCTATTCGCCACTAGAAGTTGAATTTCTTTCGCAATATCAGGGGCAGCAAGATGCAACAACAATCGACCAATATTATGAACAATACCGGCCGTGAAGGCCTCATCGGTTTCGACTAACGGCGTGCGCTTAGCAAACCAGTGCGCCAGTTCAGCCACTCGAAAAGAATCAGCCCAAAACTCGTTTAGATTAATCCCCTCCACTTTCGTTACTGAATTTGAAAAGCCAGAAGCAATAACCAGTGTTTTTAGCCTATCGATACCAAGCAACACCGTTGCCTCATCAATAGAGGATATCTTTCTCGACAAACCAAAATACGCGGAGTTAACCACCCTCAACACTTTCAGGGAAATGGTTTGATCATGAGACACACGCTCGCTAATATCAGCGTATTTTGCATTCGGATCATTCAATAATTGAATCAATTCACGAACAATGTCTGGGACATTAGGAAGCTTATCGGTTTGTCTCAAAAGATCTGAGGTTTGCATGCCTGGTTGCCTTTTTCATTTTCTTATTCGTTAAACACACTATGACGACAGCAGGAAACCTATTTAGACAAGCTTGCTGAGCATTAAAAGCGGTAAACGCACCATTGTTGAGAATACGATCTTTACGAAAATGACGTCAAGCCTGCCGCTCGTGCAATCAAGGTTTTCTTTAACGATGTGCTGCGGTGAAATTGCTTCATTCCCATGTTTCTTAACTGAACAAGTGCAGGTTGTTGGGTGGAAAATAAACGCTTAAACGCCTCCATACCGGCCGCCATCGCAATGTTATCTAACATGCGAGCGCGTTGATAACGTCTAAGCACGTTACTTGCTCCAAGGCATTCCCCTCGGCGATGTGCCTTGCTAAGCACCTCAACCAAAACTTTCGCGTCTGAAAAACCTAGGTTAGCGCCCTGCCCCGCAAGCGGATGAATCGTATGCGCGGCATCGCCAATCAAAGCCAACCCCGCTTTCACGTACTGCTTAGCGTGACGTTGTCGAAGGGGAACCGCTTGTCGCGGCTGGGTCACACTTAACACATCAAAGCGCGAGTTCATTGCATACTGTAAACGACGACAAAACAGCGCCTCGTCTAATGCCATCAGGGAAGCAGCTTCACTTGGAGGCACAGACCACACAATCGACACAAAGTGTCGCTGATTCACTGATGGCATCGGCAGAAACGCCAAAATACCTTCTTCACCAAAGCTTTGCCACGCGGTATTGCCGTGAGGCTGGGCAATCTCTATGGTCGCAACAATAGCATGATGACCGTAGTCCCATTCAATGGTCTCAAAATCATTTTCGATACGCAGCGTCGACATAGCACCATCAGCGCCAATCAGCACTTGTGCGTCTAAAGCGTATCCTGACGACAATTCCACTCGAACACCAGATTCGCTCAAATGATGAGATTCCAAGGTGTCCCCCAGATAAAGATCAAGAAGATTTGTCTCCCGAGCTCGTCGTATGAGTTGATCATTTAAGACCGCATTTTCTAACAAATGCCCCAGCTCAGGCATGGCCGTAGCACCGGCACTAAAATCAATATAGCCGTCCCCAAGACCATCCCACACCACCATATTGTCATAACAAGCAATACGGTCAGTCGCAATGCCTTGCCACACACCAGCCTCTTCGAGCAGCGTTTTAGACTGAGAGGAAATCGCACTCACCCGAGAATCGTAGGCTGGTGGCACAGATAAGGTATAATCGCCATGGTGCTTGTCCACAAGGGCGATACGTAACGAAGATTTAGCCAGCAAGATCGCAGACAAAGCACCGACCATGCCGGCACCGACTATAATCACATCATACGATTTTGCCATTTCACTTGCTCCGTTTGTCTTATGAATAGTTCTCTACTGAAGCCGTTTATCGACTTGCTAACATGAATGCCTCAATGTCTTGTATTTCTTTTGGTAGGCCGTGGGTCAAAACGTAAGGACCTTCGGCACGAATCAACACATCGTCTTCAATACGAATGCCAATCCCCCGCCATTTCGCGTCTACCTTGGTATTGTCTTTAGAAACGTACAGCCCAGGCTCAATGGTCAACACCATACCTTCTTCTAGTAAGCGAGACTCACCGGCTATCTTGTACGATCCACAGTCATGGACATCCAAGCCTAACCAGTGCCCTGTATTATGCATATAAAAATCGCGGTACGCTTTGCTCTCGATCAGAAAATCCACGTCGCCATGCAATAAACCTAATGTGACCAAACCTTGCGTCAGGGTTCTCACTGCGGCGTTGTGGCACGCTTCGTACGGTGTCCCTACGGTCAGCTCTTTCATTCCTGCATGATAGGCATCTAACACAACCTGATACAAAGCCGCTTGTGGTTCACTAAATCGGCCATTGGCTGGAAAGGTACGTGTAATGTCTGAGGCATAACATCCCAATTCGGCGCCCGCATCGATCAAGATCAAATCGCCATCGGCGATGACTTCATTGTTTTGAATATAATGCAGCACGCAGGCGTTGCTGCCTGATGCCACGATATTGTTATACGCAGGCTGACGCGCCCCGGATTTCATAAAAACGTAATTCAATTCTGCTTCCAGCTGGTATTCCATCATACCGGGGCGGACAGAACGCATCGCTTGTTTATGCGCCTCGACACTGATTTGCGCCGCCGTTTCCATGATAGCGATTTCTTCTGGGTCTTTACGCAAACGCATTTCAGACACTATGGGCGCTAAATCCATAAAACGTGTTGGCGCCACAGCCCCCATTCGAGCGCGAGCAGCAAGCGCATCTCGCCAACCGGCCACTTTTTCACGCAACATAGCGTCATTGAATAAATAGACTAGGTGCGTCGTGCCGTCTAAGGCGGAAAACGCCTCGCTGTCTAGCTCGTCTAATACCGCCGCTTTTTGAGCACCGAAACGGGTTACAGCCCCTTCCGTGCCAAATCGAAACCCCTCCCACTGCTCTTTCTCAGGGTCCTTGGGTAAGGTAATCAGGGTTAATTCACCCTGCCCGTGAATCAAGGCATAAGCACTGGGTTCCGGAAACCCTGTGAGATAAAAAAAACTGCTGTGGGGGCGAAACTCATACTCGCAATCATTATTACGAGTCGATAGCTCCCCGGTGCGCAACACCACCACACTGTTTTCGGGTAAAGATTGCATCAATCGCTCACGGCGAGCCTGATAAGTCTGAGTTTCGATTTTCATAATAAGTCTCGATTAATGTAAAAAACCGTGCTTTGTATGATCGGCATCGGGGTTGATGTCATGATGCTCTGTGTACAACATCATGGCAGACAACCTAACATATTCCACCAGCTCGGTTAAATCCGCTTCATTGTCATTATTGTCTTCAAGGGCGCGCATGTCAGCCTGCATGCCTGAAATATTCGCAAAATCGCGCAAAACCTGTTTTGTCTCGTCAGACAAGGTGCTTTTCTGACCGGATAAACCATAGCCTGCTAGAAATCCATGCGCCCATTGAGACAGAGTCACGCCCCGCTCACACAAATCCGCATCTTCATCGGAGATACAAGGCACAAGGGCGAACTCACCGTTTTGAAGTAACGTCAATGTCGCAGTATAGAGTTCGACAATGGCTGCGCGGCTCGCGTCTTCTTTCCAGCCTTCAATATCACAAAACTCAGCCACCATGGTTAACCAATCTTCCAATGGCAGTGTTACCCCAGACGCGAGATAGCCACATAACTGACCATGTAATTCCGCTGGTGATGCAGTAATGGATTCGCTCACAAATACATCAGCGATCAGATCGAAGTCCAATGCGTCTTTTAACCTTTCTGTGGACATGCTATGTCACCCTATTTCGGTTCAATTCTCAAAAAAAGAAGCCGCACCGAATGGCGCGGCTTCTTCTTATTTTAGTCCAATTAGCCGAGTTGCTTAAGACCTGATTCTACCGTCTGTAAAATCAGAGTATTAATCGTCATGGGGCCTACGCCACCTGGCACAGGCGTGTACGCAGCAACTCGGTCAACCAAAGGCGCCAATTCGATATCGCCAACACCACCAGGGTGATAACCGGCATCGACCACCACGGCACCGTCTTTGATCCATTCGGCTTTTATAAATTCTGGCTTACCCACCGCACCAACAACAACATCGGCTTGCTTAATAAACTCAGACAAATTCTGTGTACGAGAATGGCAAATCGTCACGGTGGCATTGGCATTTAACATCATCATTGCCATTGGTTTGCCGAGAATAGGACTACGACCAACCACAACAACGTGCTTACCTTCTAGGTTCACATCATATGCTTCAAGCAAACGCATGATGCCAGCAGGCGTGGCCGCACCGTATGCAGGCTCTTGCATTGCCATACGACCAAAACCAAGACAAGTCACACCGTCTACGTCTTTATGAGCCGCTATCGCATCAAAACACAAACGCTCATCGATTTGCTCTGGTACTGGATGTTGCAACAAGATACCGTGAACGTCTGGGTTGCTGTTTAATTCGTTAATCTTAGCTAAAAGCTGCTCAGTCGTTGTGGTTTCTGGCAATTCAATCGCCATAGAATCCATGCCTACTCGACGACAAGCATTGCCTTTCATTTTTACATACGTGGCCGACGCAGGGTCAGCACCCACTAAAATGGTCGCAAGGATCGGGGTGCAACCAGTGCGCGCTTTCAGCTCAGTGACTTGAGCTTGTAAACGGTTTTCAGTTTCTTCGGCGCAAAGTTTGCCGTCAAGAACCAGTGCAGTCATGAATGAGCTCCAGTATTTATCGCGTGGTATAAAGAGGGAGGCGCATTATACCTCAACTTTCGATTTGATATGCAATCCCGAACCGCGTTTTTTCAATATGCCAACACTTACTTAAGCCGGCTCTAAATAATCCACCAATAATTGCAAATTGCGTTGACCGCGAAATTCATTCACATCCAACTTATACACCAAACGTACTTGATTGGCGGTCTGATCTGGCCATTTTTCCAGGTCGACAAAAAAACTAATGGCGTCTAACATAAGACCACTACTGGGCTCTCGAACCATGAGTTTTAAATGTTTCTCACCAACGATACGCTGCTGCAAAATATCAAAAACACCATCAAAACAAGGCTCTGGAAACATCTGCCCCCAAGGCCCTGACAAACGGACTTGTTCAGCAAAGCTCAGGCTGAAGTCTTCGGAGGCAAGCGGGCCGTCGGTCAGCAAGGTGGCTTCTAATTGCTCTGGTGTCACCCACTCAGTAATGATGGCATCAAACGCCAATCGAAAGGCGTCATAATGGGACTCTTTAATGGACATCCCTGCAGCCATAGCGTGACCACCAAACTTACTCAGTAATTGCGGATAACGCTTAGCCAATAGATCTAGGGCATCGCGTATATGCACGCCAGGAATGGAACGTGCCGACCCCTTTAGCTCATCCTCACCCGTGCGGGCAAAGGCAATCACAGGGCGATGACACTTTTCTTTCATTCTTGATGCCAGAATCCCGATCACCCCTTGATGCCAGTCTGCATCATAGAAGCACATACCATTTGGCATGTCAGCGTCGTCACCGAGCAAGGACGCTAACGCCAGCTCGGCTTGCTCTTTCATATCAGATTCAATGGCTTTACGCTCGCGATTGAATTGATCAAGTTGTTGGGCATATTCGCGCGCTTGATGTGGATGCACCGCTAACAGGCACTCAATCCCAATAGACATATCATCCAAACGCCCCGCAGCGTTCAGCCTAGGCCCCACGACGAACCCCAAATCTGACGCCTTCAATTGAGTATGATCACGTCGTCCCACTTCAAGCAGTGCCAAAATTCCGGGGCGCGCTAGCCCTGCTTGAATGCGCTTAATGCCCTGTTGCACTAAAATACGATTGTTGGCGTCCAAAGGCACGACATCAGCGACCGTACCTAACGCGACGATATCAAGATAGTCCGCCATTTTAGGCTCTGGAATGTGCTGATCCGTAAACCAATGACGCTGTTTTAGTTCGGCTCGTACCGCCGACATCACATAAAAAATGACGCCCACACCCGCCAAATTTTTACTTGGGAAGCCACAGTCAGGATGATTGGGATTAACAATCGCATCGGCAGCAGGCAAGGCATCACCTGGTAAGTGATGATCGGTCACCACCACCTTCATACCATACTTTTTTGCGGCCAACACGCCGTCAATACTGGCGATGCCATTGTCTACTGTCACCAGTACATCAGGCGCACTCTGCTGTGCCACTTCGACGATCTCGGGGGTCAAGCCATAACCAAACTCAAACCGATTCGGAACCAAATACTCAGGCGCTATGGCGCCCATGGCCTCTAAGGCTAAAATACCAAGACTGGTGCTGGTGGCACCATCTGCATCAAAGTCTCCAACGATGAGAATTTTTTGCCCCGCTTCAATAGCATCCGCCAATATGCATGCGGCATTCGATAAATCGAATAAAGAATCTGGCCTTAATAAGAGTGGTAATCGATAGTCTAATTCTTGACTAGAACACACTCCTCGCGCCAAAAAAATACGGCGTAAACTCAAAGACATAGTCTCAGGAAGTCCTTTATCTTCAGCCTGAAAAGACCGACGCTCTATTCGCATAACTTTACCTAAGCAACTTACAAATTAACGACAAAATAAAACTGAAGCGTAACATAAATACAGTAGGATTTTTTTAGTAAGGTCATTAAATACCATTACAAAATATATGGCATTAACCTTGCTTTGTAGTTTACTGGACACATAACACAACTCTGCAACCTTTATTTAGGATGAAAAATGACTGTTTCAATCAAAACACGTTTAATTTTAATGGGCACATTACTCGCCGTGGTTCCAACGGTTATCGTTGGTCTCATTCTGAGCCAAAACGCCTTAAATAAAGGCGCGCAAGCGCTCCAAGAAAGCACACAAAAACAGCTCATTCTGTCTCGCGACCTCACAGCGCAATCGATAGAAACGTATTTTTCTTTTATTGAAAAGCAAGCCATTAGCTTGTCTCAGAACAACAGCACCATTGCCGCTGCCGAAGCCTTTTCCGATGCTTTTGCGGACTATCCTACGAACAAGGTCGCAGCCGACGAACCAAAACTTATCGATTATTACCAAAACCAATTCGACAAGAACTACAAAAGCATAAACGCCGGAGAATCAAGTAATCCCGGCAATATCCTTTCGGCTTTAAGCCCGCTTGCCAAGGCTGCTCAAGTTACCTACATCAGCAATAACAAAGCGCCTTTAGGTGAAAAAGACAGTTTAGTCAGCTCGGGCGATGGCACAACTTATGATGGCGTCCATTCAACATTTCATCCTATGTTTCGCCAGTTCCAAAAAGAATTTGGGTTTTACGATGTTTTTATTGCAGACGCTAAAACCGGTCACGTAGTCTACAGCGTTTTTAAAGAGCTCGACTTTGGGACATCATTACTAACCGGACCATACAAAAACACAGGCTTAGGAGAAGCCTTTAAAAAAGCCATCAATGACAAAAACACCACTAAAACTCATTTGATTGACTTTGCGCCTTATGGGCCATCTTACAATGCATCAGCATCATTCATTTCGTCACCTATAATCAAAAATGGCAAAGTGATTGCGGTGCTAATTTTCCAAATGCCCATCGATCGTATTAATAATGTCATGGTTCATCACGAAAAATGGGAAAAAAGTGGCTTAGGTGAAACAGGTCAAACTTACCTTGTCGGACATGATGGAATCATGCACAGTAATGAGCGCATGCTGATTCAAGACAAAGCCGCTTTTTTAGAGACGGCTAAAAAGGCAGGCTTTTCAAACAACACCCTAAAATTCATAGAAAACCGGAACACCACCATTGGTACGGTGAAAGTGAACAGCAAAGCGTTAGACAGCGCCATTTCAGGAAAAGAAGGATTCCTGATAGGCAACAACTACCTCAATACACCGTCACTCAGCGCCTTCAAACCTTTGAATATTCGGGATGTGAACTGGATTATTATCAGTGAAAAAAACCAGTCTGAAGCCTTTGCTCCTATCGTAACGCTAAAAGATAGCGTCTATTCAACTCTGGCGGTGGTTTCACTTATTGCTCTGGTTGTTGGTGCACTTCTGGGGTTATTACTGGCAAATGTTATCGTTCGACCTATTAATAACATGGTTAAACTTATGCATGACATTGCAGAAGGCGAAGGCGATTTAACTCAACGACTGCCGACAAACAGCAAAGATGAGCTTGCTGATTTAGCGAAAGGCATCAACTTATTTATAAATCACATAGATAAAACATTTTCGTCAGTAATTGCTTCCGTTATTCGGCTCAAACCTATTTCGGAAGACATTACCGATGTGAACACTCAACTTTCCATAGCAACTGACCAACAAAAGTACCAAGCAGGTAAGGTCAACGAATGCCTTTCAGAAACCAACGAGTCCACCAAACAAGTGGAAGTCGAACTGGAAGAGATTAGACAAGCCTCTAGCGAAGGCAACGTTATAGTGAACACGAGCGAGAAAGTCGTCAATCAGGTAGCACAAACCATGAAAGAGCTTTCAGTAGACGTTGCGCAAGCGGTTGATGCCCTGTCAAAACTTAAAGGCGATACTGACCGTATCGCGGGCATCATTGATGTTA
Source organism: Marinomonas hwangdonensis (assembly GCF_003721245.1). Lineage (GTDB taxonomy): Bacteria > Pseudomonadota > Gammaproteobacteria > Pseudomonadales > Marinomonadaceae > Marinomonas > Marinomonas hwangdonensis. Next base: position 45,563 of record NZ_RIZG01000005.1, read on the forward strand.
TTAATAGTATCGCAGAGCAAACTAATCTGCTGGCGCTAAACGCAGCGATTGAGGCCGCCCGTGCAGGGGAAGCAGGACGAGGATTTGCCGTTGTCGCGGATGAAGTTCGCTCTCTTGCCTCAAAAACTCGCCAATCGACAGACGAAGTCGCCAGCATGGTAGAAGCTATTCAAAATGGCACGCAAGAAGTCGTGAAACGCATGGAAAACAGCAAATCAAATGCCGATCAATCATCAATTCATGTGAACGATGCCATTCAATCGCTCTCACAAGTAAAGGGCGCCATGGACACTATTACTGGCAGAGTGTCACAAATTGCCACGGCAATCACCAGCCAGCAAAATAACTTCTTAGATGTGACCGCTCATTACGATGAAATGCGAAACAGCTTTGTGAAAATAAACCAGCAAACTGAGCATTCAACAATGGTAGGCAAAGATGTCATCAAGCTTTCTGATAACATCATGGTGCACATAAATCGCTTTAAAGTAACTGACAAGGATTGGTCACTCAACCGAAGAAACTTGATTCGCCAAGAATCAAAAGAACAGTAAAGGAACATTCCCTCTAGGTTGGCCATAAACTAGGGGGTCTCTTCACTTTACGAAACGCATTTCAAACAGTACAACGTCCCCCCTAATCGTGATAATAAAAACCTCTCCATCAATATGTTTTTCAAATTAACATTGATAAAAAGCATAACACGAAAACATGTTATCTGGCTCTGACCTGATTGCGACCTGCCCTCTTGGCGCTGTATAAACGATCGTCGGCTAAGGTTATGGCGTCATGTAAGGGGGTTGATTCATTCATGGTGGCAACACCCACACTCAAGGTCATGCGAAACTTGTGATCTAAATACACAAATTCATGATCTTCAATCTCTTGACGAATCAATTCGGCCAAGTCAAACGCGTCTGATTTTGTACAGTCACATACGGCCAACAGGAACTCCTCTCCCCCCCAGCGTGCTGCCAAACCTTTCTCTGGAAGGGACTGCTGAATCATCCGAGACAATTCTTTTAGCGCATAATCGCCAGCGTCGTGGCCATATTCATCGTTTACGCGCTTAAAGAAATCCACGTCAGCCAACAACAGATGAAAACTTTGATAAGTGCTTTTTTCCAAACGCTGCATTATTCCCCTGCGGTTCAATAAGGCTGTCAGCGTATCCATGTAGGCCAGACATTCAAGCTCAATAGACGTCGCCTTAAGCTCATGATTAAAGCGGGACATACAGTATTCATAAATCGCAGACAGAAATATGACAACCATTAAAGAAAACAGAATTCTCGATTTTAGCGCTGGATCATAACCAAAATCCGCAAAATGATTGTTGGTAAAATATAAAACGATAATAAGTGCCAAGGTGAACAAGGCCAGCTCTATTAAGCCGCGCTTTAACCCCTGCAAAAAAAGTGCTACCGCCGGGACACAGTAAATCCATACATGACCCGTCCCTTTCACACCACCTGAATAGATCAGGAAAATCATCAGTATATAAAGTGGGTAGATGACAAACTTACCCGATAAAACATGATTATGCGTTCTACGCAAATAGACATGGTTGGCCGTATATAAAAGCGCAACCATTAATAAGCAAAAGCCTAGTACATATTCTTCCTCGAAGAGGGCCGCCACGCCCAAAGGCAGTGTAAAAATAACACCGACAGAAGAAAAGAGATTGATGATAAACGTCCTACGCACATCATCTGAAAAAGAGCCACTGACATTACCAACATACAGAGACGTTAGCCAAAATGCCTTCGCCTTATCGTCTCGGACATAATCTTTGGCATTTTTTTTTGGAGGAAGATCATTCGCCATACAAACCCGCCACTCAATAACCATCAGATGAATTCACAACATATTAATCTAACGACAAAGATAGGCGCTGACTAATTTAGAATTTCATTCTATTACAAAGAATAAAAAATCACTGCTAATAATCATGCTAGGTTACAAATAGCAACATTGGCAAAAAGACGAAGACTTCAGACGACATCTAGGCTGGATATAAACGTGACAACAAGACGGGGACAACTGTCTCTACTTTTAAAATTCGCTCACCCAAATGTACCGATTGCATTCCTGCTTCTAGCCATTTTTCTATTTCAAACTCATTCCAACCGCCTTCTGGCCCCAAAGCCAACACACAAGGTTCTTGGATATCAACAGGACAAGACTTTGCCAAATATGGATGAGCTAATAGGCCGACTTTACCTTGCAATAAGTCCGGCAACTGATCTTCCACGAAGGGTCGAAAGCGCGGTATTAAAGACCAATTTGGCATGACGGTGTCCTTGGCTTGCTCTAAACCTTCCAATAAACATTGCTGAATAGACTCTGTCTGTAAAACAGGGCTTTGCCAGTAACTTTTTTCCACCTTAGCCGAATGTATGAGATACAAATGCTTCACTCCCATTGCGGTGATATTCTGCAAGGTTCGCTTTAGCATGTTGGGCCTAGGCAAGGCCATCACTAAAATCATTGGCAAAGGTTTAGGAGGAGATGAAAAAAGCGTTAAGGCGTGAATATAGCCAGCTTGATTTTCTACTGGTGGCTGATAAACCCCTTCGCCTATTTTCCCGTTCAACAGCCCAACCCTAAGCACATCACCTTGCTTTGCCTTAATCACTGTTGAAATATGACTTTGCTGTCGCAGCGTCAGCCCATAACGACCATCACCAAGGGCATTTTTCGGATCGAGTAAAATAATATTCATAGAAAAGGCACAAACAGAAAAAAGGAAAAGAAACGGCCAATCGAAGATTGGCCGTTATACACTTTATTGAGGAAGGATAAGCTAGATATTATCAGCCACAAAAGCCTGAACGTCACTCAAACTGTTGTCCAATACGGTGTAAGACTCATCTCGTTCAAAGAGGTCTTTCATGTGTTCAGGTAACACAGGCGACTCACAGTTTGCTTTTTCAACCGCTTCAGGAAACTTCACCGGATGCGCTGTCGCCAAGGTAATCATAGGAACACTTCTGTCCTTCCAACAATGACGCGCTGCTTCAAGACCAATGGCTGTGTGTGGGTCAAGCAGATATTGTGTCTTAGCAAACACATCTGAAATGACGTCACACGTTTTCTCGTCATCCACTTTATAACTGTCAAAGTTGTCTTTCACGAATGACCAAGCAGTATCATTAAGGGACACATCTCCCTTATTAAATCGCGCCATCAAATCGTCAACCGCTGCCCCATCGCGCCCATGAGCATCAAACAATAGACGCTCAAAGTTACTCGATACCATGATGTCCATACTAGGCGACAGAGTCACATTCAAAGACTGACGACTCATATCATTTTCTGCAATGACGCGATGCAAAATATCATTCTGGTTGGTGGCTACCACAAGCTGATCAATGGGCAAGCCCATTTTCTTCGCCAAATACCCAGCGAAAATATCACCAAAATTTCCGGTCGGTACAGAGAACGACACCTTACGATGAGGCGCTCCCACTGACAATGCAGAAGAAAAATAGTACACAATCTGCGCCATAATGCGCGCCCAGTTAATGGAGTTCACCGCACCTAATTTTGCGCCCTTCAAAAAGGACTGATCGGCAAAACTGGCTTTCACCATACTCTGACAGTCGTCAAAGTTGCCCTTTACTGCGATGTTAAACACATTATTGTCAATGACCGTAGTCATTTGACGACGCTGTACTTCTGACACTCGTTGATAAGGGTGCAAAATGAAAATATTTAAGTGCTCTGAATGGCGGCAACCTTCAATCGCCGCAGACCCTGTGTCGCCAGACGTTGCACCGAGGATCACCAGTTTGTCTTGACGCTCCGAGAGCACATAATCCATCAGGCGACCAAGCAATTGCAATGCAAAGTCTTTAAAGGCCAGCGTTGGACCACGGAACAACTCAAGAATCCATTCGTTATTGCCCACTTGCACCATAGGGGCAATCGCCGCATGATTAAAGCTCGCATAAGCCTCTTCAATCATGCCTTTAAAAGCATCTGCTGGTATATCTCCTTCAACAAACGGCCACATGACCTTAAACGCCAATTCTTGGTAACTCAAACTTGCCCAAGAAGCGATTTCATCTTGACTGAAGTTTGGCAAGGTTTCAGGCACGTACAAACCACCGTCGTTGGCCAAGCCGGCTAATAAAACATCGCCAAAAGACAGCGCTGGGGCTTTTCCACGAGTCGATATGTATTTCATTATGTTTTTCTCTCTTACGCCAAATTTTCAACACGGATTCGTTGCACAGTACCGGCAACGTCCGGTAAAGCTTCAATTGCGGCAATTGCAGCATTCATATTACGTTCTTTCACATCATGCGTCATCACGACTAAAGGCACCAATTCGCTGCCTTCACGTTCGCGCTGAATCAAGGATTCGATGCTGATCTCATTCATCGATAAAATCTGAGTAATGTTTGCCAACACGCCCGCACGATCTTTGATCGTCATATTCAAAAAGAAACCGCACTCAATTTCTTCCACTGGCAAAATGGGCACACTAGACAAAGAATCCGCTTGGAATGCCAAATGTGGCACTCTATTCGTAGGGTCTGCCGTTAAAGCACGAGCCACGTCAATAACGTCCGCGATCACCGATGAGCCTGTGGGCAGAGAGCCAGCGCCAGCGCCGTAGGTCAATGTAGGACCTACTACATCACCTTGTACCATAATAGCATTCATGACGCCGTTCACGTTTGCTAACAACTGCTTGCGAGAAATCAGGGTAGGATGGACGCGAAGTTCAATACCTGCTTTAGTTCGGCGTGCAATACCTAAGTGTTTAATCGCATAACCCAGTTGATTCGCAAATTCTATGTCTTCCGAGGTAATACGACTGATACCTTCGGTGTAAGTTTTTTCGAACTGCAGCGGAATACCAAAAGCAATGGATGCCAAAATCGTTAATTTATGTGCCGCATCAATACCTTCAATATCAAATGTCGGATCGGCTTCTGCATAACCAAGCGCTTGTGCTTCCGCCAACACTTCGTCGAAATTGCGGTTCTTTTCCGTCATTTCCGACAGAATAAAATTGCCTGTGCCATTAATAATACCGGCCAACCATTCGATTCGGTTAGCAGATAAGCCTTCGCGTAACGACTTAATGATGGGGATGCCCCCAGCTACTGCCGCCTCAAAAGCCACAATCACGCCTTTATCACGGGCTTTAGCGAAAATCTCGTTCCCATGTTCTGCAATCAAGGCTTTATTGGCCGTAACAACGTGTTTGCCATTTTCAATCGCGGTTAATACTAACTCTTTGGCAACAGAGGTGCCGCCAATAAGCTCAAGCACAATATCAATTTCTGGGTTATTCACCACATCAAATATATCACGGGTAACCTTGATGCCTGTTGTGTCACACATATCGTTATCGCGACGAGCACCCACTTGCTCAATAACAATACTGCGACCAACACGTCGTGTGATTTCTTCTGCATTATTGAGAAGAATATTAAAACTACCGGACCCCACTGTCCCCAGCCCGCAAATTCCGACTTTTACCGGTTTCAAAACAATACCCCACAGAAATAGTTTATTTTTTAATGACCACAATCGACGCCATAGTGCGCCTTGTTACGTAAATTCAAATATCTTTTATTATAACGCTAGCTTCTATCAAACCCAACGCTGAAGCGACTGAAGAAAACTCATGAGTCGCGGAATTTTCCGCGATAACGTTACAAGCCAAGTCGCTTTATTAGCTCAGGGGCTGGCAAGTAGCCGGGCAGAAAAGTGCCATCATCAAACACTATGCTTGGCGTACCGCGAACGCCCATTTCATTCCCCAGTTTATATTGGTCTGCCACTGGATTTACACAGGTATTTTGCGCTATTTCTGCGCCTAATTTAACCTGTGTCAGCCACTCTTGAGGGTCATCCGAACACCAAACACTGACCATCTTGTTGTAAACCAAAGAGCCTACACCAGCTCTTGGGTAAGCCAAATATCTTACCGTCACACCGGCGTCGTTTAGCGCAGGAACTTCTCTGTGTAATAGCTGACAATAGCCACAATCCACATCGGTAAAGACCGTAATATGAGCTTGCTCATTGCTAGCTTTATAAATAATCATTTGTGATTCAGACAAGGACTCAATCTTAGCGAATTTGGCTTTTTCCGTCTCATTAATCAAGTCAGTACCATCAACACGGTACAAGTCACCCGCCACAAAAAATTGACCATCTTTCGTCACATGAAGTGTTGGGCCATCTTTAAGGTTGACGACATACAATCCCGATGCCTGATGAAATTCCGAGTGCTTAATGTCATATTGAGGTAACGCAGCTTTTATTGCAGACAATACAGCAGATTGGTCGGCCAAAGCCACATTGACAGAAGAGAGTAGTAACAGGCTCAGCAAAGTGGATCGAGAGAGCGAGCCAGAAAAATTTAACATAGAAACCTCAAAGACATCATAATCGATCTCCATTAGGCCATACGAGGGTAGGTAATTTCCATAAAAAAAGGCGACTAAAGTCGCCTTTTTTTAAATCGGAAAAATTAACGCTTTGATAATTTTTCTTTGATACGTGCAGATTTACCAGAACGCTCGCGTAGGTAGTAGATCTTAGCTTGACGCACGTCACCGCGGCGTTTAACTTCGATGCTTTCAACCAATGGGCTGTACGTTTGGAAAGCACGCTCAACACCAATACCGCTAGAAATTTTACGAACGGTAAATGCTGAGTTAAGACCACGATTACGCTTAGAGATTACAATGCCTTCATAAGCCTGTAGACGCTCGCGTGAACCTTCTTTAACCTTAACTTGAACAACAACAGTATCACCAGGACCGAAGGCTGGGACATCTTTTGTCATTTGTTCAGCTTCTAACTGCTGAATCAGTTTAGTTTTATTACTCATGGATGTGACTCCTAATGATATGGTTTCTTACCAGCATGAAGGTTCTTCTTTCTGATAAGCTCGCAATTCCTACTCTGCCGAGGTTGAATCTTCAGTTTCGCGAATAAACTCTTCTAACAACATCTGCTGTTCCTTGTCCAACTCAAGGTTCTGCAGAAGGTCTGGCCGGCGTTGAAAAGTTCTTCCGAGCTTTTGCTTTAATCGCCAGCGTCTAATCTCCTCGTGGTTGCCACTAAGCAGCACCGATGGCACAGGTTCACCATTCAATACTTCGGGGCGAGTAAAATGCGGACAATCCAACAAACCATCAGCAAATGAATCTTCATCCGCAGACGCTTGTTTTCCTAACACTCCTGGCACCATACGAAATACGGCATCCATGAGCACCATTGCCGGTAACTCACCACCACTTAGGACAAAGTCGCCAATCGACCATTCTTCATCAATTTGAGACTGAATCAAACGTTCATCAACGCCTTCATAACGACCTGCTACCAGAATAAATTCTGCTTGTTTAGCAAGCTGTTGCACGCCTTCTTGCGTTAACGTACGCCCTTGAGGGGATAGATAAATAACTTTTGCATTGGGTACCGATAATTTGGCACTCGCAATGGCATCTTTGAGAGGCTGCACTTTCATGAGCATCCCAGGACCACCACCATAAGGACGATCATCTACTGTCTTATGCTTGTCATGGGTAAAATCACGGGGATTAAAATAATCCACCTCAACTAACCCCGACCTAATGGCTCTGCCTGTTACTCCATATTGAGTAATGGCCTGAAACATTTCTGGAAAGAGCGATATAACGCTAACCTTCACCTTGTGACCTCGGTTTGACCATTAAAACCCTGGATCCCAATCAACTACCATTTCCTGCTGCTCTAAATCAATATTTAAAACATAAGTACCTGGCGCATAAGGAATCAAGCGCTCTTCCCGATCAAAGCTACCTTCACAAGCCCGGACAACAATTACATCATTCGCACCAGTTTCCATAAGCTGAGAAACCTTTCCTAAGAGGACGCCCTCTTTTGTACTTACTTTGAGACCTTCCAGCTGACTCCAGTAATATTCACCTTCATCGAGTTCTGGTAGCTCTGCTGCATCAATGTAAATGTCCATACCGCAGATATCTTTTACTTGATCTCTGTCGCTATAGCCTTCGACTGATGCCACCAAACCACGCCCTTGCAGACGACCTTGGCTTAATTCTACAGCCTTCCACCCGCTTGGAGTTTTCAGCCACCAATGCTTGTAATCAAAGATCCCTTGCATTGGATCGGTATGAGAGAATAATTTCACCCACCCTTTGACACCATATACAGATGTAATGCGTCCAACCACAAGGGCTTGCTCAGGAGCGGCCGCTTGTTTTAACTTAGACATAGCATTACCTCTGTATTAAGCGCTTTTGCCAGCTTCTTTAATAAGCTGAGCAGCACGGTCAGAAAGTTGAGCGCCTTGGCTAACCCAATGATTTACGCGCTCTAGATCTACACGTAAACGTTCTTCTTGACCACGAGCAACAGGGTTAAAGAAACCCAAACGCTCGATATAACGACCATCACGTGCACGACGGCTATCAGCCACGTTCAAATGATAGAATGGGCGCTTTTTAGAGCCACCACGAGAAAGACGAATAGTTACCATATGATTGGTTCCTTATTGCTTAACGAAACACCTCTTGCCGAGTCGAATTTTTGACTCATACTACAAGAAGGCGGCATATTCTAGTCGATAAACTAGAAAAACAAAAGAGCGATTTACTCGCCCTTTCAATTAAATTAGAAGTTTTTTATAACCCCTAATAAAAACAAGTAGATAGCGGCGTTATTTAGGGAAACCGCCGCCGCCTGGAAAACCGCCTGGCATCATCCCTCCTAAACCACGCATCATTTTTTGCATCCCCCCTTTGGCGGACATTTTTTTCATCATCTTTTGCATTTGCTTATGCTGTTTAAGCAGACGATTTAAATCTTGGATTTGCAGTCCGGCGCCGGTTGAAATGCGTTTTTTTCGAGAGCCATTAATCACGTCAGGATTTCGACGCTCTGCAGGTGTCATGGAATTAATTAGGGCTTCCATTTGCACGAACATTTTATCGTTCACTTTATCTTGAATATTTCCCAATTGCCCCATACCTGGGAGCTTATCTAACATAGAGCTCATACCGCCCATGTTCTTCATTTGCTGCAACTGTTCTTTAAAGTCTTCTAAATCAAAGCTTTTGCCTTTCTTTAGCTTTCCAGCTAGCTTTTCTGCTTTTTCTTTATCAACTTTTTGCTCGGCTTGCTCGATTAGGGAAAGCATATCTCCCATACCAAGAATACGTGAGGCTAAGCGGTCTGGATGGAAAGGCTCTAGAGCATCGGTTTTCTCACCTACACCTAAAAACTTAATCGGCTTACCCGTGATATGACGAACAGATAAAGCGGCACCACCACGAGCATCACCATCTGTCTTGGTAAGAATCACACCGGTAAGCGGTAAGACATCCCCAAACGCTTTTGCCGTATTCGCCGCATCTTGCCCTGTCATGGCATCAACAACAAACAAGGTCTCAATCGGATTAACCGCCGCATGTAGTGCCTTGATTTCCGCCATCATGTCTTCGTCAATAGATAGACGACCTGCGGTATCGACGATTAATACATCTTTGTGGGCTTTCCTAGCATAATCGATTGCGTTGTTAACGATATCGATTGGCTTCTGCGATAAATCGCTCGGGATAAAGTCAACGCCCACTTCACCCGCTAAGGTCTCAAGCTGTTTAATCGCAGCAGGACGATACACGTCTGCACTGACCACAGACACCGATTTCTTTTCTCGCTCTTTTAGATACTTAGCTAGTTTAGCCGCCGATGTGGTTTTACCCGCCCCCTGCAAACCCGCTAGCAAGATCACTGCCGGCCTTGCTACTCTCAGATTGAGGCCATCGTTGGCCTCACCCATCACGCTTTCAAGTTCTTGTTTGACAATCTTTAGAAAGACTTGCCCAGGACTTAAACTTTTGGACACTTCTGTGCCAATGGCGCGCTCTTTTACCGCAACAATAAAATCTTTTACAACAGGCAAAGCAACATCAGCTTCTAACAAAGCCATGCGCACTTCGCGCAACACCTCTTGAATGTTGTCTTCAGTTAATTTAGCTCGACCTCGAATGCGATCAAGCGAAGAAGTTAAACGATTCGATAAATTGTCGAACATATTGCCCTCAAATTTTGCTCTGAATGGAAAAAACCTTCGGTTTCAGTTTATCCAAGATGAAATTGCCTCTATTATAACGGATAAATGATTGTCACCCTATACCTTTACTCGACGGAACCTTTAGTTTCATGACTCAATTATCGCTTTGGCTTGCTTGTTTTGCTTGTATTATTGCTGGCGCGGCGTATTACTTTCGTCCTGAAAATCGCTATACCCAGCACATAGGCACGGCTGCGATTGTGGTCCATACGGTTTCCCTTATCCAATTACTATCTTCTCGCGATGGCTTTAACTTTTTAACCATCGGCCTTTTAATAGCCCTGATTGGCAATTGCTTACTCTGGTTTAGTAATCGTGACAAAGATTTATCTTTATTGTTATCGGCGGCTTTCCCGCTAGGCGCCATCGTTATTGCGCTCAATGCAATTGAGCCTTGGCAATTAACCCAGCTATACAGCAGCTCCTGGGGAACCAGTGTCCACATTTTAATTGCCGCCGTCGCGTACAGTTTGTTTACAGCAGCTTGCGGAGTGGGAATACTACTGGCGGCGCAAGAATATCAACTCAAACATCATAGACTAAAGCAGCTCCTGCGAGTGCCACCACTGCAGACGCTTGAAAGACTGATGTTTGAGTTTATTTGGGCTGCATTTGTGATGCTAACCATAACCATCATCACGGGCTTCTATTTCATTGAAGACATGTTTGCTCAACACCTTATTCACAAAACTTTTTTCACTATCGCGTCTTGGATCGTGTTTACTGGGCTTCTTTTGGGAAGACATATCGCTGGCTGGCGCGGCCAATTGGCTGTGAAACTGACGCTAAGCGGCTTTTTTCTCCTTATGCTTGGCTATTTCGGTAGTCGCATAGTCCTGCAGATACTGCAGAATTAAGCGACTCTAATCATTAAAGAAGTTTGACAGTGCGATGTTAAAAACGAATAATTCATTCATCTTAATAATTGAGGCGATTCCTTCTTGAACGATATCCCCTTAAGTGTTCTTGGCGGAACACTTTTTTGTCTACTAATACTGTCTGCTTTTTTCTCAAGTTCCGAAACAGGCATGTTGTCGTTAAACAAATATCGACTAAAGCATCTTGTGAAAAGTAAGCACCGATCGGCGATAAAAGTCAGTTCACTTTTAGAGCGTCCTGACAGGCTGATAGGCGTCATCCTTATCGGAAATAACTTTGTTAACATACTCTCTTCAGCCATCGCTACCATTATCGCCGTCCGCATTTGGGGTGATGCTGGTGTCGCTATCGCGACGGGAGGGCTTACCTTGGTCATACTCATATTTGCCGAGGTAACACCCAAAACATTAGCCGCTATACACCCCGAAAAAATCGCTTTTCCTGCATCTTGGATTCTATCTATTTTGCTCAAGGTTCTTTATCCATTAGTTTTTTTGGTCAACACACTATCCAACGGCTTATTGCGCCTTATCGGTGTAAATGCATCGCAAGGAAGTCATGACACACTTGACTCAGAAGAACTTAGAACCGTTGTTAATGAAGCCAGTGGCCTGATACCTGCCGCTCACCAAGAAATGCTTCTGTCCATTCTAGACTTAGAAAACGTATCCGTTGAAGACATCATGGTTCCTAGAAATGAAGTAATTGGTATCGATCTTGAAGACTCAATAGAAGACATCATCGAACAAATCTGCCAAAGCAGACATACGCGCATGCCTGTCTATAACGGTGAAATCAATAAGATTATCGGTATCTTGCATGCTCGCCATGCTGCCATGTTTTTGCGTGACCCAGCACCCACGAAAGCCGCACTTTTAAAAGCCACTGTCGAACCTTATTTCATTCCTGAAAGCACGTCTTTAAATACTGTTTTGCTAAACTTTCAGAATGATCACCAACAGATGGGTATTGTTGTGGACGAATATGGCGATGTACAAGGCATCGCTGCTCTAGAAGACGTACTGGAAGAAATTGTTGGTGAATTCACCCCTCCTACATTAGACGAAGAGGAAGAAATCCAAACTTTGGAAGACGGCTCTTTCAGAATTGAAGGAACAACCCATATTCGCGAAATCAACAAAACATTACACTGGCACCTACCAACAGATGGCCCAAAAACTTTGAATGGTCTTATCATTGAAACTCTGGAATTCATCCCAGAGCATCCTATTAGCTTATGGGTAGGTCACTACATGATAGAAATTCAGGAAATTGAAGACAAAGTTGTCAAATACGCCAAACTTCAGCTGAAGCGTTAAGGAGAGACCGATGAGATACTGCCCACAATGTGGTCACACAGTGAACATGGTCATTCCTGCTGGCGACAACCGCATCAGACCAGTATGCCCAAGCTGTGACTACATCGATTACGATAATCCAAGGCTAATCACAGGCACCATTCCGCTTTACAAAGGAAAAATATTACTCTGTCGGAGAAATATTGAGCCACGCCTTGGTTTCTGGACATTGCCGGCAGGCTTCATGGAAAACCAAGAAACCACAAGCGAGGGTGCATTAAGAGAAACATTAGAAGAAAGTGGTTCTGTGGCAATCTGCAAACAAGCGTTCAGCATGATAAGCATTCCTAGAATAAATCAAGTCCATTTGTTTTACCTTGCTGAATTGGAAAAAGACGACTTTCGTCCAACAGAAGAAAGCTCAGAGGTCGCATTATTTGGACTTGACGAAATCCCTTGGGACGAACTTGCTTTTAGCAGTGTCACTAAAACGATTGAATTTTTCATCGCAGACCACGAAAAAGGTCGGTATGGTTTCCACGAAGATACCATTCATTTCAACACTGTATCGAAATAAAGTGATAGGCCACCTCTTCATAGGGGTGCGCCAACAATAAAGCCGCTAAAACACTCGCCTTCACAGCCTCACTCAGCACCATTTCCACTCGATACTCATCAACAAACTCTAATTGGTCGACCTCACCAAGAAAAGGCGTCGCTCCTTTTGCTGGCTTAAACTGACCTTGCCCTTTCACTTGCCAACAGCAAGAATCATAGTTTCCCATCGAACCAGCTCCGGCAGAAAAAACAGCTTGCTTAACTGACTCCAAATGAGATTCAGGCACATAAAATACCAACAAATACATGACACCTTCCAACGATTTACTTTAGGCCAACAATCCATCTCTCTAATTCACCAAAGGCTAACTTGCTCCTGACTCTGCGGCAAAACCAAAGCGCTCTGGTAATTAGACGTCAACAAACAAACTTTTTCATCCAATTTAGCCGCCAGTGTAGGCGCGGCAATGTTATCCGATGAGTGCACAAATACACTTGGCGTGAGTCCTTCAGATAGCCACTGAGACAATTTAGCCGCCCATTGATTTAACCACGGCTCATTACGCGGTAGATCAGGGTGCCCAATAAAACGTACGACTGGATGATTCGCAGTCGCTATAGGATGGCAAGGCACTCTCGGCTTCTTCTTCTGAGCATCCATCAAGCTTTCGCAATACGCTTCTGTAGAAAAAACTGGTCTTGAATCCATCACCACTCGATTCACTCCGCGCGATGATAGCGCCGACAAAAAGCTTGTCTCTGTCTCACTTTTGTCAAAATACACTAAATGACGCACCTCCACCGACAAAGGTGTGGACAGCGTCCACATATCACATAGTGCTAGCATCGTATCTAGAGCACGCTCGTCGTATACTGCGGGGAACTGCAACATAGTTGGGCCAAGCTTAGCTTGTAATGCTTTTAGAGACTCCATAAAGACCGACCAATCTCTTTGAACCTCACGCCAAGGCCGCTCCGTCAATCGATGAGTAACCGCTTGTGGCGCTTTAAAGCTAAACCTAAAACCGTCCATAACCGACTCATACCAACGTAATAGCTGAGCATCGTCTACCTTAGTGTAAAAAGTGCTGCCAACTTCGACTGTCGAGAATACCTGCGAATATCGGCCAATCCGCGCTGCACTTGGAAGTGAGGCAGGATATAGCCAATTAACCCAAGCTGGATGCTGCCATTGCGCCATACCGTATCGAATCATGGCGCTGGCATTTGACGATATTCAATAACATCAATCACGTACGTTTTTTCACCACTCGCTAAATGGATAATAACCTCATCCCCCTCTTGCTTTTTCATCAATGCTCGAGCAACAGGTGAATCAATACTGATATAAGCATGATGATGGTCTAGCTCATCAGGACCAACAATTCGGTACTGCCGAACCTCCCCATTTTCATCTTCCAATGTTACCCAAGCACCAAAAAACACTCTTGTTTGATCAATCGGAAACCTATCTACCACAGTACAAATATCCAACCGTTTTTCCAAATAGCGCACTCGGCTGTCTATTTCTCGTAATTGTTTTTTTCCGTAAATATACTCTGCATTCTCAGAACGATCCCCTTGAGCCGCTGCTTCACGCACTGTCTCGGTGACCGCTGGACGCTTATCCTTCCAGAGATACTTGAGTTCAGCCAATAAAGCTTGGGCGCCTTCTTGCGTAATGTAAGCGGATTTTGGTGGAGAAGGTGGACGATATCGACTCATAAGCAACCTTTATCTCTTGCAAAAATAACAGCCTCGTGAGGCACCAATAAAAATGCCGCCAACATATTATTGGCGGCACTTGGTATAACGAAAAAGTTAAACGTTACGATTCTTGTTTGTGAACATGCACATCCATTTGTGGATAAGGGATACCGACACCTCGCTCATCGAAGGTATATTTGATTTTTTCTAGTAAATCCGCACGCACTGTCCAATAATCGCCGGAAGCCACCCAAGGACGCAAAAAGAAATTCACTGAACTATCTGCCAATTCAGATACCGCGATCAAACAACTCGGCTCTTTTAGAATCCGCTCATCCGCGTCGACTATTTCTTGCATTATTTGTTTTGCTAAACGAATGTCAGCGTCGTAGCTAATACCAATTACTAAATCCAAGCGGCGCGTCGACTCTCGTGAGAAGTTCACAATAGATCCGTCCATCACCGCTGAGTTTGGCACTATAATCACTCGATTATCGGGCGTTTTAAGGTAAGTATGAAACAGCTCTATGCGATTCACCGTCCCCATTTGACCGCCCGCATCAATAAAATCACCGGAGCGAAAAGGACGCAATAGAATAATCAGCACGCCTGAAGCAAAATTAGATAGCGAACCCTGCAAAGCAAGACCTACCGCCAAACCGGCCGCACCTAGAATGGCGATAAATGAGGTAGTTTGCACTCCAATTTGACCTAATGCCATTAGAGCAACACCGGCAAACATTAAAGCGTATAAAATACTTGATGCAAACCCGGCCACAGCCTGATCTACAGACGCTTTTAACAAGCGCTTTTCACACCATTGAGAAACCTTCGACGCGATAAATTTACCCACGAAGAAAACCACAAGACCAACCACTAGATTAACCATATTGTCGATTAACCATGGCGTCCATTCGGATCCCATTTCAAGAAATGCATTTATGTCATTCATATTGTCCGAATCCTGCCCTATTCCATTTAAAGAGTATTAGATTAAAAAATCTGACTTATGCTGCCACTCATCGAGCAATTTTTCCAGCTCAGAAATGCCTTTCTTACTAAAAGTAACACAAGGTCGACCATTGACCAGATGCGTGCCTTTTACCTCGTACTCATCGATCAACACACATTGCTCACGCAATTTGTCCAGCTGCTCATTATCCAGAATGCTTATGCCAATAAAGGTGTGCCACTCGTACTCTGGCAATACTCCATTCACGGCTTTTTTCATAAGGTTAACACATTGTGGTTGTGTCATTTTGTGATAAGGCAACCCGGATTTGTGGCGAGTAAAAAAGAACATCAAAATAACAAGAAGCAGGAAGCAAAATACAGCTGAAACAAGTACGTTAATCATAGCGATTAGAGTGAGTAGCTCATCAATGACGATTTAGCTCGTAACAGATGCTCACCATGCTCCTGTTCGTAAGCTTGCATCTCCTTGAGAAATTTATCCTTTGCTAACTTAGGCAGATCTTTCCACTGTTCATGAGTCGGAATATGAGCCGTCTTTTCTGTCATTATGTAAAACGCTGAAATATCCTCATGGTCCGCCAAATTCACACCAAGCTGATCCAACAAATGCTTTATGCGAATGCTTGCTTCAACCCAGTTGAGTTCATTTGACCCTGCTGCCATGAGCAAAACGCGAATACTATCCACTCTTTTCTGGCGCTCTTCTTCATATCGAGCTTCGCCAGCACGAATCTTTTCTTCTCGGACTTGGCTTAATTTGAGCTGTTGACGAATAAACCAAAGTGAGATGACAATAACAACGAGTGAGCAAAGCAGAGCGATTAAAAACGCGTCAAAAGACATAAAGAACCCAATCCAATCAGTAAGAAGAAAAACACTAACACCAATGCCTTGCTTAAAAACGGCACAAAAAGATTTAGTTTAATGTGCTGTTTAACCACACAGAAATATCCTGTATTTGATCAGGACATACTGAATGAGGCATCTCATAAGACTGGTACGATACTCGGTAACCTTTGGATGACAAAAGATCTCTTGCCTGAATACTTAAAACGGGAGCAACAACAGGATCCTGTGAGCCATGATGAATCAGAAACGGCGTTTTTCCATTCACACAAGTGTCGGCCCCTAGTACTTGATCGCCGTTCACTAAATAGGTCGAAAGTGCGAGCACTCCAGCCAAGACATGCTGAGTGCTGAGCGCGACTTGATAAGCAATCACACCGCCTTGAGAAAAGCCCGCCAACACAATTCGGTTGGCAGCAATACCTTTACCAATCTGATCTTGTATTAACTGCTCAACCTGACGACAAGACTCATCAATGTTGGCCATATCCACTTTTCGCTCTAACGTCATTTCAAAAATATCGTACCAAGCCCGCATTGACATACCGCCGTTGATCGTCACAGGACGCTTGGGAGCATGGGGAAACACAAAACGCACGCTCAACTCCGGCGACAAGGACAGCAGTGGCACTAGTGACTCAAAATCATGCCCATCAGACCCTAAACCGTGTAACCAGATAACGGCGGCATCAGGCTGCTCGCCTATCTCTACCAAAACAGATGGCAATAATTCACTCATGTACATTCTCCAAAAAAATAGGCTATCGCACTGTGCCATAGCCTATCATATAGCCAATTTTCACTCGACATTCCTTTTTAAGATAAAAGGGGTATTAATGCTCCGCAGGAAAACGCATACCCAAAACACCTTGTTGATGATCTAACGAAAACAACACATCCGCTTTCTCAGGCATTACAGCTAACATATGCCGTGTGAGTCGTTCGTAGTACTGCATAAACTGCTTCAGCTCATCACTGGACATAACTTTTAAATCTATTGTGTCCAATAAAATGCCGTGTATGTCATTAAGATGACTTTCTAGTAAGCGCTCTTGCTTATTCCGCCAATGATAAACCACTTCATAATCAGGCGCTTGCATCCACGCCATCAAATCGATTTTAGAAAACAGAGCTTGATAACGACCTGTTAATTGCTGGTTAATAGCATGGCGCCATTGACCTTCTTTATCCATATTGGCTTCAAGCGCATTGACAGCCGTCATAAGATTTCCACTCATTGGCGGCGCCCCAACACACCAACCTTCAAACAATACAAGGTCAACAGGGCCTTGCACTTCTTGCCACAAATGCACAGGTTTACGCTCATCAGTCGACTTATCAAAACAAGGAAACTTCATCACCTCCCCTTCTTTTAACTGCTTTAAACGCTCAAACAGTATCAAAGCAAGATCCACATCGTGCGTTCCAGGCACACCCCGCACAGAAAACAAATCGTGCGTTTGTTTGGCAAACTTAAGTCTGTCATGATGAGTGCTGTACAAATCATCTAAACTGAGCACGATACAGTTCAAATCGAAACCTTTCGTCAAGATGCGACTGATAACATGACAAAATGTGGTTTTACCACAACCTTGTGCACCGCCAACCCCAACGACTAAAGGACCACGACCCGCTTTGGCTTTTTGACTTAACCAAGTCGAAAAGGGCAAATACACACTATTTAACTGATCGACAAGCGACGCATCGGCGTACAAACGACTCAGCGTCTGTTCAACTTCAAAGCGCAACCGCTGTGACAGCAGCCCAGAAGTCTCAATACTGGCCTTATTCACATTACTTTGCAGTTTATACATATCAACTACCTCCGTATTACTCACCGGTTAAGTGTAGTCAATCATCAGAATTGTGGTTGTTTTTTGTACAAAACAAATTACTTGAAAAAGACAAAACCCTTAACAGCAACACTAGGTAAATAACGGTAAAACCAGCTGACGAGGCTCGATCGATGACAAACGAAACCCCACGCCAATAAGACGCACTGGACGACGGTATCGCTCAAAAGCCTGTTTTAACAGAATAGAAAAAATCTCATCGGACCGCGGTGCTTTAATAGACTGCTCTATTGTGGTCTGTTTAAAATCGACAAATTTCATTTTAAGGTAGTATTTACTCAGTTGAGGCTCCAAACCTCTTCCTGCCATGCGTTTTTTTAGATCGGCCAGTAACATTGGCAAAACCATTTGGCACGCTTGCAAGTCGGGTAAATCCTTTGAAAAGGTATGTTCTACAGAAAGACTTTTTCTCTCCCTGGACACTATGACAGGACGATCATCAATGCCCAGTGCGAACTGCGACAAACGGAATGCCATACTGCCAAAATTTTTCTGTAAAACCGCAAAATCCAGTTGCTGCAAATCCGCACAAGTAAAAACACCCAAAGCAGCTAGCTTTTCTTGAGCAACACGGCCAATCCCAGAAATAAATTTAACTGGCACAGTAGATACAAATGCAGACTGCTTTTCCGGCGTTATAACGGTCAAACCATCTGGTTTTTCCCAATCACTGGCCACTTTTGCAAGAAACTTATTTGTGGCGACCCCTGCAGACACAGTTATACCAATCTTGCTCACGATCTGTGCTCGAATGTCTTGAGCAATGCGTGTGGCACTCCCCTCGAAAAAAGTCGATCCAGTCACATCCAGGTAAGCTTCGTCGAGTGACAAGGGCTCAATCACGTCAGTAAATTGGCGAAAAACTCGATGCATCTGGATCGATGCTTCACGGTATTTATGCATATTACCGGGCAGCACACGCAAAGACGGACACAAACGCTTGGCCACCGACGTCGGCATAGCGGAACGAACACCATACTCGCGTGCCACATAATTCGCCGTCGACAATACCCCTCGCGCACTTTCTGAACCGCCAATCGCAATAGGAAGATCCCGCAAACTTGGATCGTCACGCATTTCGATAGCAGCATAAAAACAATCTGCATCAATGTGGATTATCTTACGATTCAGTGGCATAACACTCGACATATCATTCAGTTAACAAAGGAGTAAACACAGTGTAACGCACCGAACCTTCACAAAAATATGCAATAAAGCCCACTCTTTAGCCGCTTCATACACACGAAGGCTAGGCTTGCTCTCCTTTATAATGTGACTCTCTAGTTCAAATTAGTTCAAAATTTACCTTTTAAATCAAATTACTGATAAAAAACCAAGAAAAAGCGCATTTTAGGGCGACCAAACATGGACGCTGCAACGTAAAATAGTTTACATTTTGCTCATACTTTATCGTTGTTATTTAGATAAATGAGCTGTTTTACGACTGTGGTCATTGTATCATCGGTGTCTAAACAGACATTAAACACTTTTCTTGCAACGCTTGTACTAGCATGGAAATACACAAAGGGCACTACCATGACACCACTAATTCGCACCCTTCTACTTGCCATCGGCGCTATAACGCTAGTGGGTTGTCAAAATCTAGGAGGTCAGAATGCGTCAGGGCAACCATGTACCAGCGTCGCCCCCTGTAACGGCAACGGCATTGGCGGTAGCAACACGTCAGCACCAATCAACCAAACAGGTGCTCTAAACGCTAACAATAGCATTGCCGTTATCAAACAAGAACCTATCATAGTCACTGCAACAGGTTATGCCGCTATGATGACAAGCAAACGCCTAACCCAATCTCAAGCTCGGATTATGACAATGCGAAGCTCAATGCTGGACGCCTATAGAAACCTATCAGAACGGGTTTACGGTTTGAAAATCGATGGTTCAAGCTCATTAAGCAACATGGTAATGCAAAATGATGAATTAAGAACCTACGTTGATGCCTATCTTGTGGGCGCCAAAGTCGTGGCGCAACGGGAGCATGAAGATGGCACTTTTGAAACAGTAGTAGAAATGGCACTTCAAGAGAACTTTCGTCAATGTTTAGGTTCGAACAACTTACAATCTGACCCAAACTGTCAAATTCAACCAGGCTATCGTGCGGTAAATGTTCAGAGTTCAACCCCAACCACCAATTTTTACAGTATTGAATAAGCCTTATTTATGATTATTCGCTCGTTTATTGTTGTTTCTTTTCTTTTATTTTCAGCGTTCTCACTTGCAAGAAGTGTGGATGCTGTGGGTGAAGCCGTTATTTATAACAACGATATCGCCGATGCTCGCTACAGAGCGACTCAACAAGCGATTAAACAAGCCGTTTTGGAGTCAGGTTCAAGAGTCAACATCAAAGATGAATTACACAACGGTGAACTCGATTCCAGCATAGAAATTCGCAGCTCAGGATACGTGCAAAAAGCACGTGTTTTATCCGAGGAACAAAATGGAGACTTCCTTAAAGTCATTGCTCGAGTAGAAGTCACCCCAGACTCACAGTGCAGCTCTGGCCCCACAAGCTACTACAAAAAAACCGTTGGAGTAACGGGCTTTGAACTGCAAGTGCCTCAACAAGCCAGACTGGGGGAGCTGAGCAACATTTCTCGCGAACTACCCAAACATTTGGCCGACGAAATAAACCGACAGGGCTATTTAAGGGCTTTGACGGCGACCAATGTAGCCATTTACCCGGATCTAATTAACGCCCCCTCATCCACTAACTATGACGGCTCACTCACAAACGTGACACGCATCAGCGAGCAGCTTGGTGTGCAATACATTGTCAGTGGCGTCATCAGAGACATCGGTGAAATCTATTTACGATACCCCAATGACAGAGACATCAAAGAGGCCGAAGAAGAAGGCATAGATAAAGAAAGAAAGTTTGTGGTCGATATATATATCTATGATGGCTTTAGCGGTGCGCTTTTGTTTGAACACAGATACAATGAAATTGGTAATTGGGACATTTCAGATCACGCAAGAGTGGGGTTTGGCGGCGCGAGGTTTTGGACCATTCATTATGGCAAAGTCGTGCAGCAAGCGTTAAAACAAAGCTCTATTGATATCAGTGAGCAGCTGCGTTGCCAGCCTTTTATTGCCAACATTTTTCGTACAGAGAACAATAGAATACATATTTCAGCTGGATCGTTAGCCGGAATTAAACAAGGTGATAAATTCAATATCTATCGCCGATATGAAGTGTACAATCAGCTCCAGTCTGCTCAGACCCAGCTGAATAATGCCAATATCAATGTTACAATTAAGCAAGTACAACCCAACTTCTCTGTTGGTGAGCTCGTTGTAGATTCTCGTATTTTAAACGTGCAGCAACAAGATGTCGTGATTGCTTGGTAATAACAAAACAGAACGTCACTAATTGACGAATTACATTTAGGATAAACGCAATGAATAATGAGTTACTGCACCACCTTGAACAACGCATTAACGAAGCCGTCGAAGAGATTGGCTCTCTACGCAAGCGAATTTCTGAGCTTGAAATGCAAAACTATGAATTAAGTGAAGAAAAAAGCGAAATGGAATCAACACTAAATCAAACAAGAGAACAACAGTCAAACTGGGAATCTTCTTTGTCTCAAATGCTGAATCGCTTAAATCAAATGGACAACAAGCAATGAAACCACTTTTACTTGCAGCTTTAGTACTAATGAGTGTAAACGCATCAGCTGAAGGCCAAATTGCGAGTTTAGTGAATTTTGAATCGGCAGCGGCTCGTCCAAATGCTTCAGACGGCCAGAGCAACATCACTTCCATCTTTAGTACCTCGATGGAGTACACCCTGCCGGAAAACATCTCATTCTATGGCGGGTTTTCTTTTGTTTTAGGGGAAAAGTTTGAGAGTGCGGTGACCTTAGGCTCACGCTTTTATAGCTCCACACCAGCATTTCAATTGCTTCCTGGTATACCAATGTGGTCTTTTCTAGGAGGGGGCGTATCCTTCTTAGAAGACACGGTATACTACCCAGAGGCTGGGTTCCGCATTGCAACATCAGACTCTTCGCGCCTTGATGTTTTTATAAAAATTCTTAACAGCAGCAACGATACCTACGATAAGCATGTGATGATTGGCGCCGGATTGACGTTTTAACCATAATGAAACTAACGTTTGCTATTATCATCGTTTTTTCCGTTGTGATTGTTTTTAACTGGCAACCAAACGACCACAATATTGCGGTTACGTTGCCAAGTGACGGGCAGCTGAAAGAGATGATTGGCGTCAGCAATACACCTAGTATCCCGCTTACGCCAATACAACACTGAGCCTTGTGTCTTTATGGAACAACTTATTGCAAAACTTGAGGTGAAAATTGACTGGCTTACCCAGCAATTAGAAATCGCCCACAAGGAAATAGAAAAACTTAAAGGTTACAACGACCTTTCCATTGACAGCAGCGCGTCAATGGATCTTTTGCATCAAATGGCCGATCGCTCACCAGAAGATCAACTGCAGCTCTATATCGAAGACTCTCTCGATCTTTTAAATACCGCATCAACCCCTGAGCAAACAGCAACAGACGTTGTTGATATTCAACACACCTCTGATTTGCTGCACGAGCATGCTGATAACAGCAGCACCACAACCACGACAATAGAACAGATTGATTACATGACCATACAAGAACCTGAGCTTAACGGCTTGCAACAAGACGACCAACTAGTCAACCACGACACTAGCGTACCAGAAGCAAGTGATAGCACGGCACAGACGGCCACCTTGACGCCAGAACAAAAGAAGCGTCAAAAAAACCAGAAAAACAACCGCCGTCTAATCAAGATGCTAGAAGACCGTTACCCCAAGGCGTTTGACTGGAATCAGCCTAAGCCTCTAAAAGTCGGCATAGACAAAGATATGGTGTTGGATGAAGACTTTAACAGCAGCAAACAAAAACGCGCCCTAGCCGCTTATACGCGCTCTGATCGTTATAAAAAATGCTTACTTTCAGGTCAGCCTCGCGTCGATCTAGAAGGGGTTGCAGTCAACAATGAACCTGCTTTGCCAGAGTCAATGATGCCTGCTGCGAAAACGGCAAAAACTCCCACCACTGGTCGCCCAGCAAGACCTAAGCCAACCAACAACAAAGCAGCTGGCAATAAACCCTCATCTGCAAACAGACACAAAGAAAAACCTCAACAAAAGGACAAGCGCAACCAACAAGCTAAGGTAGCGAAGAACCTTCCGCAACAAGATGAGGCTTACGACAACCTCACGCCAGAAGAACGCATGAAAGCAAAACTGGAAAAACTGTTAAATAAATCGTAAAAAGTGTTTACAGAATAAAGCGCTGCGTATATTATATGCCGCGCTGCTGTGGAGGGGTTCCCGAGTGGCCAAAGGGAGCAGATTGTAAATCTGCCACGAAAGTTTCGGTGGTTCGAATCCACCTCCCTCCACCATCTAATTCTTTTCTTTATAGATCAACATCCTATTTACTAAACAACATTCATTTTCAGCGCATTGCGCACCGCAAAAAGACCACCCTTTAGTTCATCCCATACTTCAGCTCTAGTAGCACCACAAAAAACCCATCCAATATCCATTAAAACACCGCACCTAGAATCAACTCAACCCCACCACAGCAAGCAAAATTACACACCACAGAAGACTAACGAGAAAATCTTTAGCAACGAAAGACATACACAAGAAAGAACAACAAAAAACAACCAAACAAACTCTTTGCACAAGAACGTGGAACGTGGAACGTGGAACGTGGAATTTATTGAATCGAAAAATTTTAAATTGAAAAGATTTTTTTGTATCTAAGAAGGGAAAAAGAAGAATGGTGGGTCGTACTGGATTCGAACCAGTGACCAATTGATTAAAAGTCAACTGCTCTACCAACTGAGCTAACGACCCGCTCTATGAAGATGTATTGCACAACGCTATTTTCAGTACCGATGGTCGGAGTAGAGGGATTCGAACCCCCGACATCCTGCTCCCAAAGCAGGCGCGCTACCAGACTGCGCTATACTCCGATGGCTCCTCGAACTGGACTCGAACCAGTGACCCAATGATTAACAGTCATTTGCTCTACCAACTGAGCTATCGAGGAATTAATCAGGAGAGTACAGATTATAAGTAGCGAGATAGTGGTGGGTCGTACTGGATTCGAACCAGTGACCAATTGATTAAAAGTCAACTGCTCTACCAACTGAGCTAACGACCCGACTATCAAGTAATGGGGTGGACGATGGGGCTTGAACCCACGACCGCCGGAATCACAATCCGGAGCTCTACCAACTGAGCTACGCCCACCATTACTAATGGTGATGATAAAATTAGTGGTCGGAGTAGAGGGATTCGAACCCCCGACATCCTGCTCCCAAAGCAGGCGCGCTACCAGACTGCGCTATACTCCGATTGGCTCCTCGAACTGGACTCGAACCAGTGACCCAATGATTAACAGTCATTTGCTCTACCAACTGAGCTATCGAGGAACTAATTTTATCTTTGCTGCAACATACTTCCCAAAGGAAGATGGCGGAGGAGGAGAGATTCGAACTCTCGGTAGGCTATTAACCTACGCCAGTTTTCAAGACTGGTGCATTAAACCGCTCTGCCACCCCTCCGTTGCGAGCGAGGTGTATAATACTGATTTGAAATTTCAGTGCAACCTCTTTTTAAAAAAAAATCGTTTTTTTTCGCTCACATCGCTTTTTGATGAATTTACTTAGTGCATATCGACGTAATTTTGATCAGCGCCAGCCCGAATCCAGACATTAGAGTACCAATAATAGCTCTGCCCTGTTGCATCCGGCATGGTGCAGTTAATACGGCCTCGGCCAACATTAAAAGGCTGTTCAGCAGACGCCACTACTTTAGTGTCCGATTGCCAGTCAAGCTTAGCCTTACCTTGGCCTGACACGTAGCACACCAAGTCTTTTAACCGATAATTTCCCTCTTTAAAGGTTAAACCTAATGTCACCGCTTGATCTGAAGCAAAATCCCCTCCAGTTTCTTCTGATAACAAGGGCATTGGCTTAGCGTTCAACTTTGTTTTCAACGTTGATAAATTCGCGTAAGGCCCGGCTGCTGGAAAACGAGGTAAGTTGTCAAAATTAGAGTCTGCACTGACAACGCCAGACTGCTGACCGAATGCAACCATCCCCCTCTCTCTCAGCAAGGTACGGACTGCTTCATTTGACTCGCCGTAAGGGTACGCAAACATTTTTGGAGATACACCAAGCTTTT
Source organism: Marinomonas hwangdonensis (assembly GCF_003721245.1). Classification (GTDB taxonomy): domain Bacteria; phylum Pseudomonadota; class Gammaproteobacteria; order Pseudomonadales; family Marinomonadaceae; genus Marinomonas; species Marinomonas hwangdonensis. The sequence goes on from NZ_RIZG01000005.1 coordinate 71,009, forward strand.
CTTTCAGCAGTCGTTCTACTGAATCGACCTCTTCTGCCATGCGCAAAAGCCAAGCGTCTTGCGTTTCCCCTTCTTCTTTCCTAGTCATATATGGATGATTAATAGAATGGTTAGCAAATACCCCATTGGATTTTTGCATTTCTATTATTTGATCCCAGGTTAAAAAGTGGCGACTGCTACGCCCAATGGGGTCAGTGTTAATAAAGACGGTAAAAGGAAAGCTGCGTTCTTTTAGTATGGGAAAACCGGCTTCATAAATACTTAAGTAGGAATCGTCAAAAGTAATCGCCACGGCCTTCTTCGGCAGCGCTTTATTGGCCTTTAAATCGTCAAGTGCGGTTTTAAGATCAACCACTTGAAAGCCCGCATTTTTAAGATAATCCATGTGTTCAGTAAACTGAGCTGGCGTTACCGATGTCGACTTTGGCGTACTCTCGCTGACATGATGATATTGCAGAATAGGTAAATAGTCTTGCGCTTGTGCGGCCACACTGACACTCAACGCCGCCAGTAATAAACCTGATCGAGTTTTAATAAACATACGTTCCTCCGTTAATGACTCTAGGCACATTCTACGGGGGTCCTTGCCACATAACCAGTAGCAAGAAAATCGTCAACTGTTATGCCCGATTTAGCATGCCACTGCATCTACTCTTCTTGGTGACACACTTCTACACTCAAAGACATGTCACAATGAATATTAGGAGCACCCATGAGCAAGGCCCATTTCTATCAACAACTGGATCAGCAACTCCACACGCTAAAACAAGAGGGTTTGTATAAACAAGAGCGACCGCTCATCACACCGCAAGACAGTGAAATTACCACAGCAGATAGAACCCCTCTTATCAATCTATGCGCCAATAATTACTTGGGGCTCGCAAGCGCAGAGCACGTTAATCGCGCCGCTCACGATGCATTAGATAAATACGGCTATGGAATGGCCTCAGTACGCTTTATCTGTGGCACACAAAACATTCATACCGAGCTAGAAAAAAGCCTCAGTGACTTTTTACAAATGGAAGACACCATTCTGTACTCGTCCTGCTTCGATGCCAATGGCGGCCTTTTTGAAACATTACTAGATAAAGACGACGCCGTCATTAGCGATGCACTGAACCATGCCAGCATTATTGATGGTATTAGACTCTGCAAGGCCAAACGCTACCGCTATGCAAACAATGATATGCATGAATTAGAAGCTCAGCTCCAGCAAGCCGATCAAGACGGTGCAAAAACCAAACTTATCGTCACCGATGGTGTGTTTTCTATGGATGGCATCATCGCTGACCTAAAGTCGGTGTGTGATCTTGCTGATAAGTACGATGCCTTGGTAATGGTAGACGACTCCCATGCGGTCGGCTTCTTGGGTGAAAACGGCCGCGGCAGTCATGAATATTGCGGTGTATTAGGCCGCATTGACATCATTACGGGAACGTTAGGAAAAGCCCTTGGGGGTGCCTCAGGTGGTTATACCAGCGCCTCTAAAAGCATTGTTGATTGGCTGCGTCAGCGCTCGCGCCCATACCTCTTCTCCAATTCGTTAGCACCTGTTATTACGGCCACCAGCCTAAGTATCTTAGAATCACTAAAAACAGGCAGCGCAGCACGCAAACAACTGAAAGCCAACAGTGAGTACTTCCGCACTCATATGAGCGCTCTCGGTTTTAATTTGATCCCCGGCGATCACCCTATCATCCCCGTAATATTAGGTGACGCTAAACTTGCCCAAGAAATGGCCAATGCGCTATACAAAGAAGGGATTTTTGTAACGGGCTTTGCCTACCCTGTTGTGCCTATGGGCAAGGCCAGAATTCGCACCCAAATGTCGGCATCTCTGACCACAGAACAACTCAACCAGGCCATTGCGGCCTTTGCCAAAGTGGGCAAGAAAATGGGCATTATTGATACTCACACCGCCATCACTGACAATATAGACAACACTGAAAGGGTAGGAAAATGAAAACACTGTCTAAACTTCATGCTAAACCAGGTATTTGGATGACCGACGCCCCTCACCCAGAGTGTGGTCATAACGATGTGATTATTAAAATTCGTAAAACCGCCATTTGCGGCACCGATATGCACATCTATCAGTGGGATGATTGGGCGCAAAACACTATCCCTGTTCCCATGACGGTGGGGCATGAATTTGTTGGCGAAATCGTAGAAATCGGCCCAGAAGTAACCGGCTTTAAAATCGGTGATCGCGTATCAGGTGAAGGACACATTACTTGTGGTCATTGTCGAAATTGTCGTGCAGGACGTCGCCATCTTTGCCGTTCGACACAGGGTGTGGGCGTTAATCGTAGTGGTGCTTTTGCCGAATATTTGGTCATTCCAGGGAGCAATGCTTTCAAAATTCCCGATACCATCAGTGATGACCTAGCAGCTATTTTTGATCCGTTTGGCAACGCAGTGCATACCGCATTGTCATTTGATCTCATTGGTGAAGACGTTCTAATTACCGGCGCCGGCCCCATTGGTGCTATGGCGGCCGCGATCGCCAAACACGTTGGCGCTCGCAACGTGGTTATTACCGACGTAAACGACTTCCGCTTAGATTTAGCAAAAAAAATGGGTGCTACTCGAACGGTCAATGTGAGCCGAGAGTCCTTAACCGACGTCATGGCTGATCTGGGTATGCACGAAGGATTTGATGTGGGCCTTGAAATGTCCGGCAACGACATGGCGTTTCGCTCCATGCTGACGTCCATGAATCACGGTGGGAAAATCGCCATGCTGGGAATTCCCGGAAAAGACACCCTTATAGATTGGAATCAAGTGATCTTTAAAGGCTTGGTGATCAAGGGTATCTATGGTCGTGAAATGTATGAAACATGGTACAAAATGGTCGCTATGCTGCAGTCTGGTTTAGACATCAGCCCCATTATTACTCATCATTTTTCCGTGACCGATTTCCAACAAGGCTTTGACATCATGGGATCAGGAAAATCAGGCAAAGTGATACTTGATTGGAATTAAATTACTCTGGGTTATTGCGTCTAGAAGGTGATCGCGTTAGCGTCATTCTTTTAGACGCAAACAGAGCAACAACATGTTAGAGATAGGCACTCAAGCTCATCCCCGCCCCCATCAAGATGCGCTTTACATCTTGCTACACCGCAATCAGGTTCTGACGGAAGAAGGAAAACAATTTCTGATTCCTTTTACGCATTTTCAGCCCAACGCCAACATGAGCGCAGTGTATTGTGGAAAATGGCATGGTCAAGATATCTTTGTTTGTCGCTTTGAGTCTATACCCAAAGGGTTTAGCGAAAGCGGGCTCAGAGAACTGCTTTTTTTACAAGATCAAGATCACTACATTTTATTAAGCCGTGCCCACCAGCTCGCCACTTGGGATAGAGACCATCAGTTTTGTGGCCGCTGTGGTACGTCTATGACAGAAAAACATCAAGCTGAACACACCAAGATCTGCCCTTCTTGTCAGTTAAGACACTATCCACGGATTTCGCCCTGCATCATTGTTTCTATCCGCAAAGATGATCACATATTACTCGCCCGTGGCCCACAAGCCCCCAAGGACAGGTACAGCAATATCGCGGGCTTTGTTGAGGCTGGCGAAACGCTTGAGCAAGCGGTTGCCAGAGAAGTAAGAGAAGAAGTCGGCTTAGAAATAACCAATATACGTTATGTAGACAGCCAACCATGGTCATTTCCTCATCAGCTTATGGTCGGATTTTTTGCTGACTACAAAAATGGTGACATCGTCCCCGCGCTAGGCGAAATAGAAGATGCCAATTGGTATTCCATTGATGCCCTACCCAATATCCCGAACAATGCGACCATATCGGGACAATTGATTCATGCGCATGTCGCACACATTAAAGCTCAGCGCTCTTAATACCAATAATGAAAGGACAATAGGTAAACACTTACTGTCCTTTGCCACTTTTTTGTCATATTTAAACGTTAGTGTAGTTCCTCAAATTTTACCCTTCTGGAGAGATTACCATGCGTTTACCGATTGCATTACCATTATGCGCCACCGTTGTCTTGCTCAGCGGCTGCACCACAACTCATTCAGACGCTCCGTCCGCGACGTCTTCTATCGAGCTCAGCTTTTTAGGACGTTATGAATCTGGTGTATTTGATGCAAGTGCGGCTGAAATTGTGGCGTATGATGCAAGCACACAAGAAACTTTTGTGGTGAACGCAAACTCGGGGGAAATAGACGTTTTATCGATGAAAAATCCCGCATCTCCCACCAAAATAACGACATTGGATGTTAGTAAGGACGTCACGAATTTAACTGGAATCGTGCTCGGCGCGGCCAATAGTGTCAGCGTTCATGATGGCATAATGGCCGTTGCTATTGAAGCCAAAGTAAAACAAGACATGGGATACATCGCTTTTTATAAAGTTGATGGCCATGAATTCATCACAGCCGTCAAGGTAGGCGCTTTACCGGATATGGTGACCTTTACTCATGATGGTAAGCAGGTTGTTATTGCCAATGAAGGCGAGCCAAACGATGAATACACGATCGACCCTGAAGGCAGCGTAAGCATTATCTCGCTTCCAAGTGACATCAATACATTAAGTCAAAAAGACGTCACTAACGTTTCATTCCGTGACTTCAATAATGGTGGCCCACGAGCTGCAGAACGCCCAGCAGGTTTGCGTATTTTTGGCCCAAATGCCAGTGTCGCTCAAGATTTAGAACCAGAGTACGTTACCGTATCCGAAGATAATCGCTATGCTTTTGTGTCCTTACAAGAAAATAACGGCATTGCGAAAATTGACCTCAAGCAAAAATCGGTAGAAACCATTTGGGCATTGGGTACAAAGGACTACAACCAACCTGGCAACGAGCTTGACATAAGCGATAAAGATAACACCATTCAGCTAAAAAACTGGCCAGTATTGGGCTTATACATGCCTGATAGCATCGCATCCTATAGCGTTTCAGGCAGCACCTATATCGTTTCCGCCAATGAAGGCGACTCAAGAGATTACAAAGGTTTCAGCGAGGAATACCGAGTCAAGGACCTTGCCGAACTAAACAGCCGTCTTGCGCTCACCAGCTCTCTACAGCATAGCATTGAAGGTAAATTAGAGGACGACAACAACCTTGGTCGTATGAAAATGACCAGTACGTTAGGCGCGAAAGATTGTGAGCTAGTCAAAGGCGCACCAACCAACTGCACCTTTACTCAACTATACGGCTACGGTGCACGCTCATTCTCTATCTGGAGCGGCGAAACGGGCGAGCAAGTGTTTGATAGTGGTAGCGATTTTGAACGTATTACCGCCGAGAAACTAGGTAAAAATGGCTTTAATGCTTCAAACGACTCAAATAAAGAAGACGGCCGCAGTGATGACAAAGGACCAGAACCAGAAGCGCTCACTCTCGGTCAAATCGATGGCCGTACCTATGCATTCATTGGTCTAGAACGTGTTGGCGGCATCATGGTTTACGACATCACCACACCGGCAAAAAGCCAGTTCGTACAATATTTAACCAGTCGCAACTTCAGCGAAAAAGTAGAAACCTCAGCCGCTGGAGATCTTGGTCCAGAGGGCATGAGCTTTGTCTCAAAAAACGACAGCCCAACAGGCCAAGCCTTATTAATTGTTGGTAATGAAGTCAGTGGAACCACATCTGTTTACGGTATTTCACCCAAAAAATAACCCTTTATTACAACACTGCCAGCCCCCTATTTGGGGGCTTTTTTATGATCGACAGCAAACCAAATTCCACTGGGGTTTCCTAACGACTTTCTCTATACTAGGCGCCCCCTTTAACCCTGTTTAATGAGAGTGATGTGGAAGATTTACTGCATTCAATAGAACAAAAAGTAAAACCATTAATCGGTTTAGGTAAAGTAGCGGACTACATTCCCGCACTGGCAAATGTAGACCCAAACCAGTTTGGCATCGCCATTTACAGCAATGATGGGGAGCTTTATTACTCTGGGCAGGCCAACACTGAGTTTTCCATTCAAAGTATTTCAAAAGTATTTAGCTTAACCTTGGCGATCAAGCACTATGGCGACAGCATGTGGCAACGTGTAGGGCGCGAACCATCCGGTAACCCTTTTAACTCTCTCGTGCAATTGGAGTACGAAGCCGGTGTGCCTCGCAATCCGTTCATCAACGCAGGCGCCCTTGTTATCTGCGACATGAATCAGTCACGTTTTGCCTCCCCCCATTATGCGATGCGAGAATTTATACGCCGCCTAGCCAATAATCCAGAATTACGTTCAGACAAAATAGTCTCCGATTCAGAATACGAATTTCGCTCCCGTAACGCGTCTATGGCGTATTTAATGAAAGCCTTCGGGAATTTTGAAAATGATGTCGAAACCGTACTGCACAATTACTTCGATAACTGCGCCATGCGGATGAGCTGTGTGGATCTGGCCAAAGCCTTTAGCTTTTTAGCGAATAGGGGCTTCTGTCAGCACACAGGGGAGCAAGTACTGTCACCCAAAGAGACGATGCAGGTTAACGGTCTGTTGGCCACCAGCGGCTTGTACGATGAGGCAGGCAATTTTGCCTATCGTGTTGGGCTGCCAGGTAAAAGTGGCGTTGGTGGTGGTATTGTCGCGATTGTCCCCAATCGATTTTCCGTCTGTGTTTGGTCACCAGAATTGAATAAATCTGGCAACTCACTGGCTGGCATGGCCGCTCTGGAAGCCTTGTCTGAAAGCATCGGCTGGTCCATTTTTGGCTAGCCTGTCATAGGTGAGCACACCAACCCCAGCAAACAAAAAAGGGCTTATGAAAGCCCTTTTTAGTCACACTTATTTTCATCACTCTTAGCCAGTTAACCCATGTGAACTCAATCCGTGATGACTCTATAACAAGGCACATACGCACTGCCTGGTAGTTTCATCCGCTGCTGACGCACAAACGCCTGCAACAAGGTATCGAGCTTAGCCAATAACGCCTTGTCACCATGAATCTCGAAGGGTCCAAACTCTTTGATATAAGCGACTCCTTGTGCCTTGACATTGCCCGCGACAATAGAAGAAAAGGCACGGCGAAGATCCGCCGCCAACAAATGCGTGGCTTGGTTAAAGTGCAAATTCAACTCACGGACATTGTCATGGGTAGGTTCAAACGGATATTGAAATTCTTCTGGTATGTGTAACTTCCAGTTGTAATAAAAAGCGTCTTGGTGATCCCGACGGTATTGGCGAACCTCTTCCATTCCTTGTTTAATGATTCTCGCCACTTCTACTTCATCTTCGATAATAATACGGTACTTGGCTTGCGCTTCCACACCGAGCACATCACCGATAAAAGCATGAATCTGTTCAAAATACTCGGCACTTTCTTTTGGTCCTGTAAACACCAAAGGAAAAGGAACATCGGCATTTTTAGGATGCAACAGAATGCCTAAGATATATAAAATTTCTTCAGCGGTGCCAGCGCCTCCAGGAAACACCACTATGCCATGACCAACACGCACAAACGCCTCTAAGCGTTTTTCAATGTCTGGCAATATCACCAACTGATTGACGATAGGGTTCGGAGATTCTGCCGCAATAATGCCGGGTTCTGTTAACCCCAAATACACACCATTCTTAATCCGTTGCTTGGCGTGCGCAATAGCCGCGCCTTTCATTGGCCCTTTCATCGCTCCCGGTCCGCAGCCCGTGCAAATATTGAGCTCACGCAGGCCTAACTCATGACCAACACGCTTAGTGTAATCATATTCGTGGCGGGCTATCGAATGCCCTCCCCAACAAACGACCATGTCTGGATGTTTGATTCGACGAAACACGTCGGCATTACGAAGCAATTCAAACACCACGTTGGTCAGCTTTTCTGAACTGGCGTTTTCCAGTCCACGCTCTAAAAGGTACTCATGTTGGGTAAAAATGATATCGCGCAATACACTAAAGAGCATTTCCCGCACACTGCTAATCATTTTACCGTCAACAAACGCACTGCTTGGCGCATTTTTAAGCTGCAGCTTTACACCACGCTCTTGCTGAACAATACGAATATCAAAATCACTAAACTCTTCCATCGCCGCCTGAGGGTCGTCAGAATCACTGCCACAGTTTAAAATGGCCAAAGCACAACGATGAAACAAATCATGAAGCGGACCCGATTCTTCGGATAAGCGAGCGATCTCATCTTGAGATAACATTTCCAACGCACCCTTAGGTGCCACTAACGCATCAATGCGATCTTCGTACAACATGATCGCCCTCCTTACTTAGTAGTGTCTCTTGTCGAAGTCTTTGTCGGTGTCGTGACAAAAACCCATTTGTATCCTGAGAAATAAAGTATCTCAAGTCGTCTTTGTTATAGTGGGCATGCTGACGTCGTTAATCAAGCACTGACTGACAGCAAACTTAGGCTTGACGTTAACGAAAAACAAAAAGAAGCATCGTAAAACAAGGGGCTGGATTACAAAGGAGACAAGGGGCCACCTTTCTTAATGGCTTGTTGATAGCCTTCTCGCGCTTCAACTTGGCGAATATAACGGCCAATATTAGGGTATTGTGAAAGGTCTATGCGTGAGCTGGAAGCTTGAAGTGGAAAACTCATTTGCACATCAGCCGCAGTAAAATGCTCTCCAGTAAACCAAGTACGATTCGCTAGGGTTTCCTCTATCATCGCCATTTGCGGTTTGATACGCGGTGCAATAAATTTTTGCTGAATTTTGTTACTCAATGCCTTTGCTATGGGTTTTACAAAAAATGGCATTGGGCTTTTAGCCACCTTCATCATCACCAACTTCATCACCAGCAAGGGCATCAAAGACCCCTCAGCGAAGTGTAACCAGTAACGATAGTCCAACAAAGCTTGACCACCTGAAGGCTTAAAGTGTTGTTCTGTATCGTATTGGTCTAACAAGTACTCAATAATCGCTCCAGACTCGGCAACAGTGACCTCACCATCCGTAATGATAGGGGCTTTACCCAGTGGATGGATGGCTTTCAATGACTCGGGGGCCGCCGATGTATCCGGGTCACGCTGATATTCAATAATCTTGTACTCTAACCCCAGCTCTTCTAGCATCCATAAAATACGCTGCGACCTTGAACTTTCTAAATGGTGAACCGTGATCATAATTTTCCTCCTTCAATGTGAATAAAAGCCGATGCTAGAGTACGAACAAAGAGTACAAACAAAGGTCAGATCTTTCATACGCAGATAAGTAATAACTAGATGACTTATACACGCCGAATCAGAAAAACACCTTCCCTTCTTCTCTGAGGTATTGGATCAGTACTTGCAATTTCTTAGGTAAATGACCAAACGGATATTGTAGATACACTGGCGTAGCATCCGCCTGCCAACCGTCTAAACAGCGAACCAACACACCAGGGTGATGCTCCAAACGTTTAGCTACCATAAAGTTGGATAATACGCCCACCCCTTTGCCTTTTACCACAGCATCCGCTTGCAAAGTATGTTGGTCAACAACCAAGCGTGAAGCGGGCAAACGAAAACGGACGATACCATCAATAGCATGGTGCAAACTTATCTCTTCATCATGACTGTTGAGCAGATCCACCCATTGACAGGAATTCAAGTCATCAGAGCACTGTAGCCCTCCGACCAAACTTAAATAATCAGGGCTTGCGTACACACCATTAGACAAGCAGCCGATCTTCTCAGCGCGTAAACGGTCGTCTGTTGGCTCTCCTAACCAGATACTTAAGTCATTTATCTCAGAACCTTGGCTTACCCCATGACCCGTTTTTAATGACATATTGATATTAGGGTAGCGCTCTAAAAAAGCAAACATTAAGCCAGAAAACCAACCTCTGACCAAAGCATCGTGTACATACAAGGTAATGCTCCCAGACACCTCTTCTTTGAGCTCCTCTATAGCAAGCTGCCCTTCTAAAGCCGTTTTTAATATTGCCTCAGCATAAGGTAAAAATTTAATACCTGGCTCATTGGCCAGTAATTGATTCGCTTGGCGTCTTAACAAGGGTTGATTAACAGCCCCTTCTAGATGGCTAATTCGTCGACTTAACGTCGACTTAGACACCCCCAACTTATGAGCGCTTTTCCTTAAACTACCTGTTTTCATTACCGACACAAACGCCTGAAGCTCATTCAGATCGTACATCACACTCTCCTAACCTAGCCTGAGATAGGCATGTTGCAAAAATAGAAACACGGCGTACCACCCAATTATTGCCATATTACCCGATAATACGAATGATAAATATTATCAATACAGTTCACTTTTCTATAATACAAAATACGAGCGCAAATAACTAAGGAGAAAATGTTCACCATGGCCCCTTCACCACAGCATTACAAACTCACTCTATTAGCGACACTAATCGGTATGTCGGCCTCCACTCAATTGATGGCCGAAGATGGGGCAACCCAAGAAGCTCTTCGTCTTGATAAAATGGTCATCACCGCCTCGGGTTATGACCAACAAATAACAGATGCACCCGCATCTATCACAGTAGTGACTCAACAAGAGCTTGAAAAAAAGGCTTATCGAGATGTGACCGACGCTTTAAAAGATGTCCCCGGTGTTATGATAACGGGCGGTGGCTCAACAAAAGATATTACTATGCGTGGTATGAGTGGAAAATATACTCTTATCTTAGTGGATGGAAAACGCCAAGGTTCTCGTGAAACAAGACCCAATAGCGATGGCCCAGGTATCGAGCAAGGCTGGACGCCACCTCTGTCTGCTATTGAACGCATTGAAGTTATTCGAGGCCCAATGTCCTCATTGTATGGGTCCGATGCCCTTGGCGGTGTTATTAATATCATCACCAAAAAAGTACAAGAGAAATGGGGCGGCGAGCTATCGTTAAGCACCACCGTTCAAGACAACTCGACATCAGGAGACAGCCAACAAGCAGATCTGATGCTGAGTGGTCCTTTAATAGAAGATAAACTTGGCTTGCAACTTTATGGACAGATTTCACAGCGAGACGAAGATAGTATTGTCGACGGCTATGCCGACCAAGAAATTACAAATGGCACAGCGAAACTCTCTTGGGCTATGTCAGAAAATCAAAATATAATATTTGAAGCTGGTAAAGAAACGCAAAACCGAACAAGAAGCATTGGTAAATCTGTCTCGCCAGGACCAAGAGCATCTAACAGCGACACAAACTATAATCGCGAACATTACGCGATCAGCCATAATGTCCACGTAAATAACAATCAAATCGAAACGTATTTAACTCGCGAAGAAATAGACAACCCCAGTCGCAATATGAATTATCAAAGTACTGTACTTAATAACAAAACGGTCTTGCCGTTCGATGATCATATACTGACTCTTGGTGGACAATACGAGTATCAAAATCTAAAAGATGAAGGTAACCAGATCTCTGGTGGGATCAATGAATTAACTCGTTGGAACGCATCACTGTACGCAGAAGATGAATATTTTGTGACTGACAATCTTTCTATCACAGGTGGATTACGCTACAACGAAGACGAAAATTACGGCTCAAACATATCACCACGCATCTACAGTAACTGGTCTTTTGCACCGGATTGGACACTTAAAGGTGGTATCAGTACCGGTTATCGCTCTCCAGACCTGCGTCAAGGTACAGATGGTTGGGGACAAGTAACTGGCGGATCAGGCTCGTCAGTTCCAGCTGTCATTTTAGGTAATTCAGATTTAAAACCTGAAGAAAGTACAAGTCATGAACTAGGTCTTTACTGGGATAACCAACACAGCACTCAAATCAGTGCAACCGTCTTCCAAACAAACTATAAAGATAAAATTACCGAAACAAGACTTTGCAATGCTTCTTGTACTTATCAAGGCGAGAATTACCGCTTTATCAGCGAGCGTATCAACGTAGATCGTGTGGAAATGCAAGGCGTTGAGTTTACTTTATCCCATGAATTCAACAACGCTGTTTCAGTAACAGCAAACTACACCTATACCAATTCTGAACAGAAAACGGGCGATTTTGCTGGCAAACCCTTAAACCGCCTACCAAAACATATGGCCAACACGACATTAAACTTGGATGTGACACCTAAACTTACCTCTTGGACCCGTGTTCACTATCGTGGAGAGTCGAGCGAGGGGCTAAATCCTACCTCAATGCAAGAAGCACTTCCCTCCTACACTTTCGTTGACACAGGAATCAGCTACAACATCAACGAGGCTATTTCCATCTATGCAGGTATTTATAACTTACTAGATAAAAAAGTCGATACTGAAAACTACGATACGGTATTAGATGGTCGAAGATACAACGCAAAAGTAAAAATGACGTTCTAAACGAAATGTATTCTGTTTCATCTTAATGCCTTATTCGCACGCAAAGACCGCACTCAGCTTGCGGTCTTTTTTTGGCGTTATTTAACTGATAAACAAATTACAGCGTAAAAAACCACAATTTACACCATCGTATGGTGATCAAGAACCATCGCTGGGGCGCCTTCTTTCTCAATAGAATCAAAATCAAACGTCACACAGATTGACGTACCCACTTCATCATGACGGCGCTAGCCTTGACTGCAACCAATTAATCCATGCTCTCTACGCTGTTCTGAGCATAGAATTCCCATTGTATCGATTCTAAAACCGCTTCAAAAACCAAGCGCCCAAGCACTTCGCCAAATAAAACATGCTTACCACAAAACGCAACTCGCCTGGCTTCGTTAGCAGAGGCCACTGCTACGGAGTCCGTCCCTGTTCCTGTTGCAACTTCATTGGAAATTGGGCTAAGAATATTCGCTTTCTGTAACGCTGCCACTTTAGCTTCTGTCACTATCAATATTGACTCAATCATGGCGGCGGGTATCAGCGTCGCGGTCGTTATAACGATGATATTAATCGTTCCTAGCTCGTCTGGCTCATCAGACATTTGTCGATACTCCGCGGGATCGCCCACACGGCGTGCATTTGATAACCCTGCTGTCACAAGTACCGCAATACTGACACCTTGATGGGTTTCCTCTTTCATCACAAAAGAGTCCATTGAGGCCGCGGTCATCATTCCCACTGCCTTCCCCTGCCAACCATGATCACAGCAGTATCTGGCCAGAGACTCTTCAGGACGCTCTGGTGAGTCCATCGTCAATGGGACATTTCGATTTACAATATGAGAGGCTTGAACCATTCCGCCATTAAGCACCGCTGAACTGACCACAGTAAACGGCTTTTCAAATCTAACGTGAACATGCTGTGGTAAATGTTCGAACGAAAATTGGGCGACATTATCAAGTGGCATACAAATTAATCCTTACGCATCGCATTCGTATTTCTTGTCGCAGGTTATGTAAAACTAGCGGATGTGAAAATGGCTCATCAGTCATTTGCTATTTTTCCTTTCTGCAGCTAAAAAAAACGCTACCGATGGGTAGCGTTTTTAGAACACATAACGTTTAACCTGCCTCGTAATCAGTTTTGGTTGATGAAGTAGTTAATTACGTACGCTGGAAGTTCTGCAGCTGGCACAACGATTTGCTCCATAGTGTCACGATCACGAACCGTCACTGGGGCGCCTTCTTTCTCGATGGAATCGAAATCGACCGTTACACAGATTGGTGTACCAACTTCGTCATGACGACGGTAGCCTTTACCTACGTTACCCGTGTTTTCATAAAGAATACGACCAAGACCCAATTTCTGCAGCTTGTTTTTCAATTCTTTAGCAAGGGCAACGATTTCTGGTTTGTTTTTCTTAAGCGGCATGATAGCGACTTTGATCGGCGCTAGGTGCGGTTTGAACTTAAGTACAGTACGAGAAGTGCCGTTTGGTAGTTCTTCTTCTGTGTAGGCTTCTGTCATTACCGCCAATAGACCGCGGTCTAGACCAGCAGAAGGTTCGATACAGAAAGGCACTTCCCATTTGTTTTCTTCAAGATCGCGAATCGCCAACTTAGCCGTTGAATGCTCGTTCTTTTTCACTTTCGCAGAAAGACCGAACTCTTCTTGTGCTTTAGTGTGTGAACCTAGATCGTAGTCAGTACGGTTCGCAACACCTTCCAATTCTTCAAAACCATGTGGAAACTTGTACAAGATATCCACAGTCGATTTTGAGTAATGAGCCAAGTCATCACCCGTTACATATTCAAACTGAATGTTTTCTTCTGCTAGACCTTGATCCAACCACCATTGTTTGCGTGCGCCAACCCAGAATTCGTGCCATTTTTCATCTTCACCTGGCTTACAGAAGAATTCCAATTCCATTTGTTCGAATTCACGAACACGGAAGATGAAGTTACGCGGTGTGATTTCATTACGGAACGATTTACCAATCTGCGCGATACCAAATGGCAAAGTGCGAGAAGTCGAATCAACCACGTTTTTGAAGTTCGTGAAAATACCTTGTGCGGTTTCTGGACGAAGGTAAGTGTAAGACTCTTCGTTCACCATTGGACCGACGTTGGTTTTGAACATCAAGTTAAAATCACGTGGCGCCGTCACATTGGTCGAACCACAGTTATCACAGACCTTGATGTCTTTCATGTGGTCAGCACGCAAACGAGATTTACATTCGTGACAATCGACCATGGGATCAGTAAAAGTATCTTCATGGCCCGAATATTTGTAGACGTGTTTGTTTTGGATAATCGCAGCATCCAAACCTTCTACATCGTCACGCTCGTACACCATTGAACGCCACCAAGCGGCTTTAAGATTATTTTTTAGCTCCACGCCCAACGGACCGTAATCGTAAGCACCTTGCATACCACCGTAGATTTCACTGCCTTGGAAAATAAATCCGCGACGTTTACACAGGGAGACGAGTTCATCCATTGTTTTAGCTGGCATTTCTAAACACACCTTAAGCAAAATTGATTTGAAAAGGCACAACGACCATAAAGGCATCATGCTCAAATGATTTTAATCCGTCATTGTACTCTTTGACCGTATTCTGCTCAATGGCGATTATCGTACAGCGGCAGAAACATAACATTGCAAAACGAAAATATTCGCCATGAATATGGCTGGCATTTATAAAGGCATTGCTATTAAAATAGCTACCATACGAATTTCTTACACATTGTATTCATCTAAGTTCAGGACACTTTATGCCAACGCCCAAGCTCTCTATAACCACTCTATTGGGTGCCCTTGGCGTCATTCCCTTTGCGGTAGCCACCTATTTGAGCTGGGCCGATTATGATTTTTGGGGAGTTTCGGCGTATAAATTGTTTAGTACCTACAGCGCGATTATCCTGAGCTTTCTAGGCGGCGCCTTGTGGGGCCAGCTGATTCATGACGAATCCCGTCAATCCGTCAAATACCTTCTTATCTCCAGCAATGTTATTGCCTTGGTTGCTTGGCTTGCCTTATTGTTGGGTACCCCAACCCTAGCGATTGCCCTACTCTTACTGGGTTATATCAGCATTTTTTGGGTAGAAGCAAGGTCATTAAAACTCATCCTCTCGCCTAATTCTACTTACCTCAACATGCGACTCGTCATTACCTCTATTGTCTGTGTTTTGCATATTTTCATGCTGTATCCGCATTATTAAAGATTCAATAAACACAGCGCCATAGAACACACGATATAGACCACAAACAATGATCTTGTTTTCTGCTCGCTGCGTATAAACCTAACAAGTCTTATACTTATGCGAGTGATATATCATGTTAACCATTTTCTACGACGGATTTTGTCCACTGTGCACTGCAGAAATGGACACCTTGAGAAAATTAGACAATCAGAAAAAATTAACCCTTGAAGACATTCACGCGGAAGATTTCAGACAAAAATTTCCTCACATTGACCCTATCGAAGCAGATCGAGTGCTGCATGGTCAACTCGCCAACGGCCAAATCATCAAAGGCTTAGAAGTCACTTGCTTAGCATGGAAATTGGTTGGTAAACACAAATGGATGCAGGTACTACGCTGGCCTGTGGTACGCCCCATTGCCGATGCCTCGTACTTATTTTTCGCGCGCTACCGACACCAGATATCGTCCTTTGTTAGCGGTAAACCGCGCTGTGAAACCTGCACAAAAGACCGATGCGACCTGTAAGAACTGGCGATCTGATTCATCGCCCCAAAAAAGCACAGCCAATCGCGTTGTAAACGCCCGTTACTATTAGGATACTTGCCATGTCATTTTACGCTCTTATTATTGGCGCCAGCAGCACCATTGCTCAAGCCGCGATCAAACAGTTCGAAAGCAATCCGTTATGTTCAGGTGTACTCACCGTGAGTCGCCGCCATCCAAGCAGTGCGGAATCCGACGGCGCGATGTCGAACAAGGTCCATTGGTTTGAGACGGACTACAGTGAAAGCAGCATCAGTGAGGTTTGTCAGCGTCTTGCGCCTTATGCCGGCAATATTACCAAGGTGATGATTTGCAATGGCCTATTGCACAACGACAGTATGATGCCAGAGAGAAAACTTGAGGAAATAAGAGCATCCCAATTGGAAGCGATTTTCCATGTTAACACCGTGATTCCGATGCTTTGGCTAAGTCAATTATTGCCTGTTTTACAGGGTAAACTCCCTACTCAAGTGGCTTTATTCAGTGCTCGCGTAGGCAGTATTTCTGATAACAAAGCCGGTGGCTGGTACAGCTACAGAGCCTCTAAGGCTGCGCTGAATATGCTGATACAAACTAGCGCGATTGAATACGCCAGAAGAGCCAAAAACGTAAAACTCTTCTCTTTCCACCCAGGAACAACCGACACGCCCTTATCCAAACCCTTTCAACGCTCTGTACCTGATGGCAAACTCTTCACCCCAGAATACGTTGCCACGCAATTAATAGACATCATGGATACGGTCCCGATGGACAACAAAGCGGCTTTTCTAGATTGGAATAACCAAAGCATTACTTGGTAACACAGCGACACTTTGGCAGCGCTTAAATCGTTAACAACGAAAGGCGATTTAAGCGCTAACTGGCGTCTTCATGACCAATGTCTGTTCACTTAAACCATGTCCACACCTAAACCATGTCCAAACTTAAAAACACTCGCATATTATCCGCATTGGCGGCTGGTGAACGATGCACTACCCCGCGCCCTTCTAAAGCCGGCCAAGTATCGCCCTTCATCACAGCGACATCCCCTACCTTAAGACGATTAATCTGGCCATTTTTTCGCAATCCACTGCTGTGATCTGCTGAGCGATCGATTTGCCCTACAAAGCGCCTGTCTACGTGGGCATCATGCAGCCACTCACTGCCATTGCCAAGATAGGTAGAAACCAAGCGACAGGGAATCTTATCCACGTGAAAACGCGGACACATCGTCCGTGACAAGACATTGAGTCGAACACCAACTTCATTAAGATCAAACAGACAGGCAAACATATCGACTAAGAGTACGACGTCGTCAATAAACGTCTCTTTTCCTGCGGCGTCAGGCAAAACCCGATTCAGCAAAGCCCGCGTTTTTTCTGTATCGCCTTGCGCTTGAAAAGAAAATTGTGGGGTTAACGTCACCAAGGAAGCAACATACTCAGCCAATTCACCCAACGGACGCTGCCAAATAGCCATCGCAATACCGTTTTGATAGATATCCGCTAAAACACCTTGATCGGGCGACTTAGCCACCCCCATGACAGAGAAACGCGCCAGACTGTCTTGATACACCATTTTCTTCCTCTATAAATCACGCCACATAAACACAAAAATGCCCATGACTAAATGTTATGTTATAACATAAAATAAATAAAGCCTTGAATAAACACAATAGAATCCTATATGTTTATGCAGCATTTTTAGAGATTCACACTATGGAACAGCTAGATTCAACCGACCGTAAAATCCTCAATTTACTGCAACACGATGGGAACCTAAGCGCTACCCAAGTTGCGGAGCGCATTGGTTTGTCACAATCGCCCTGCTGGCGGCGCATCAATCGATTAGAACAAGAAGGGTTTATTGACTCCACAAGAGCCATTTTGAATAGAAACAAGATTGGGTTAGGCATTGTGGTTTTGGTCAACATCAAGCTGTCTTCCCACGGCCGAAAGATGCTGGATGAATTTGAGCAAGCCATTGTCGACTTTCCGGAGGTCGTTGAATGCTGGACCATTTCGGGTGCCATGGATTACAGCCTAAGAGTGGTTTCCAAAAGCATTGAAAGTTACGAGCACTTTTTGCGCACACACTTGTTGCAATTACCGCATATTCAAGAAGCCCAAAGCCACTTCACCATGCGAGAAGTCAAAAACATCACCACACTTCCTCTGAGCTAAGAGCGAACCATTAAGAACAGATCGCTCATGATGAAACACTAAGAGCCAGCTACTTGAGCAATGGGTCGTCTTTTGGCAAATGCTTTTGAATCCATAGCGCCAGTTTATGTTTCATACTAGGCAAGTCTTCTTTATCGGCAGGCAAAGCAACAATCAATTTATCGAGCACAAGCAAACGATAAATAGACTCGGTTTTTTCATTCGCCGACATGGTGGCTGAAAACCCATCATAGCCCCGTTTCAAAGCATAATTTTCACCCACTTGGATGGCTTTCTTACTCAAGGCGGCTTCATTTTTAATTTTTTTCATAGTTTTCCTTATCTCTCGCTTATGAGTCCATCGCTATGTCAACAACTTGACTCTAACAGCTTTCTCTCTTAGGTCGTGCATTTCATTAAATATAGACCTAAAAATACTTAATAAACATAATGTTAACGATATTTTTGCTTATAAGAGAGTATTTTATAAGACTATTTATAAGACTAAAGGATAAGAAGAAAAACGCATTATTGTCGACAATCTTACTTGATAAACCCCTAAAACCCGACTATAACTAGAAACATTGTCAACAATGAAGCCATTTGTTTTTATGAACAACCTTATTTCAATCAAATCTGCGACCCTGTCTGAAGACATCGCTCAGCAGCTAACGAACGCCATTGTGACAGGGCACATCCCTCAAGGCAGTAAAATCTCTGAGCCAGAACTGGCCAAACAATACGGCGTCTCTCGCGGTCCGCTGCGAGAAGCCATTGTAAAGTTAGAAGGACTTGGGTTGGTCACGCGCACCGCCAACGTGGGTGCTCGCGTCATACAACTGAATATTCAGGACATGTTGGATACCTTCACCATGCGCGAAGCATTAGAAGGTATGGCGGCCAGATTAGCGGCCACTACCATGAGCGGTGAGGAAGTAAAGAGCTTATACCAGTTAATCGACAAACATCAAGCACACCTAGACGCAAACCAAGACGACCACTATGTTCAACAAGGCGGAAACGATGACTTTCACCTGCGCATCATTCACGCCAGTAGAAACACCAAGCTGATCCGTCTGTTAACCGAAGAATTGTATGCCGTTATCCGCATGTATCGCCGTCACACCGCGGATCAACGCAGCGATCCACGCCAAGCATTGCGTGAGCACAGGGCCATTTTAGACGCCATCGCGAATCATGAAGGCGACTTGGCTGAACTGCTGATGCGTCGTCACATTAGCCGCGCCAGTCACCTATTAAAACAAGCGATGGAGCACGTCTCTGTTGCTTCACCTAGCTAAAAGACATTCATTTGAAAGAGGAAAAAATAATGACAACACATTCCGCTGGCGCTCGTTTTAGACACGCAGTCGCAACACAATCCCCTTTGCAGGTCGTGGGCGCGGTCAATGCCTATTGCGCCATGATGGCAGAACAAACTGGACATCATGCCCTGTATCTGTCAGGCGCAGGCGTCGCCAATGCGTCCTATGGTTTACCAGACCTTGGCATGACAGATTTACATGATGTGCTAGAAGACGTACGTCGTATTACCTCGGCATCCAACTTGCCCTTGTTAGTCGACATCGACACAGGATTTGGCGGCGCTTTTAATATCACCCGAACCATTCAGCAAATGGAAAAAGCCGGTGCGGCAGCGGTGCATATTGAAGACCAAGTACAACAAAAGCGCTGCGGTCATCGCCCAAATAAAGCCATTGTCAGCCAAAACGAAATGGTTGACCGCATAAAAGCCTGCGTAGACGCTCGCATTGACGACAACTTTGTCATCATGGCACGTACCGATGCCTTGGCGGTAGAAGGCATGGAATCGGCCATCGAGCGAGCCATCGCTTGTGTTGAAGCCGGTGCTGATATGATTTTCCCAGAAGCCATGATCACCTTGGACCAATACAAAGAATTTGTCGCTGCTGTGAAGGTTCCCGTATTGGCCAACATCACTGAATTTGGCGCGACACCACTTTTCAGCAAAGAAGAGTTGGCCAGTGTAGGGGTGGATTTAGTGCTTTACCCATTGAGCGCTTTTCGCGCCATGAACAAAGCGGCGTTAAATGTCTATCAGCATCTGCTGAGTGACGGCCACCAGCGCAATGTGGTCGACAGCATGCAAACGCGTAATGAGCTTTACGAGTTTCTTAACTACCATGAATACGAAGACAAACTAGACGCCCTCTTCTCTAAAAAATAAGAGCCTAAAAAATAACAACAATCATCAGGAGTAAAACATGGCTAAAGTACTTTCTGGCGCCGGCCTACGAGGCCAAAGCGCAGGTGAAACCGCACTTTGCACCGTGGGTAAAGCCGCGGCTGGATTAACCTATCGTGGTTACGACATAGATGTATTGGCCGACAAAGCCAGCTTCGAAGAAGTGGCCTACCTTTTACTGTACGGCCATTTACCGAATCGCACAGAATTGGCGGCCTACGAAGAAAAGCTCATGGGGTTGCGTTCACTGCCAGAGACCTTAAAAAAAGCCCTAGAACTGATTCCTGCAGACGCTCATCCGATGGATGTGATGCGTACTGGCTGCTCTTTTCTTGGCAACCTAGAACCCGAACTGACCTTAGAGGATCAACATCAAGCCGCCGATCGTCTCGTCGCTACGTTACCCGCGATTGTTTTGTACTGGTATCGCTTTAGCCATGACGGTGTCCGTGTCGACACATTAAATGCCCATGTTCCCTCGCTGGCAGGGCATTTCCTCACCATGCTGCACGACGAAGCCCCGAATGCGCTTCATACCCAAGTGATGAACGCTTCTTTGATTCTGTATGCTGAGCACGAATTCAACGCCTCCACCTTTACCGCTCGTGTCTGTGCCTCTACGTTATCCGACATGCACTCGTGCATAACGGGCGGCATTGGTAGCTTGCGTGGTCCACTTCATGGCGGTGCAAACGAAGCGGCCATGGACATGATAGAACCATGGAAAACCCCAGAAGAAGCCGAAGCGGCATTGCTGCACAAATTAGCCCACAAAGAAAAAATCATGGGTTTTGGTCACGCTATTTACAGCGAGCGCGACCCACGCAATGACATTATTAAAAAGTGGTCGAAGAAACTCAGCGACGCCGTCGGCGACAAGCATCTTTATGCCGTCTCGGAACGCTGCGAAGCCGTCATGTGGCGCGAGAAAAAACTCTTCTGTAACGCCGATTTTTTCCACGCCAGCGCTTATCGCTTTATGGGTATTCCAACCAAATTATTTACGCCGATTTTCGTATGCTCCCGCGTAACCGGCTGGGCTGCTCACGTCATGGAGCAAAGAGCTAACAACCGTATTATTCGACCTAGCGCCGACTACACAGGGCCAGATCATGCTGACTGGATCGATATAGACGACCGCGCTTAATTCAACACACGACCCGATAGCACCCTATTTTCAATAAGGACAAAAAATGAGTAACAACGTAGATTTGAACAACCGCCCAGATTATGACCAAGTCATTCAAGACATCGCGGATTATGTACTGAACTTTAAAGTAGAAAGCCAAGAAGCCCTCGACACAGCCCGCAACTGTTTAATGGATACGCTCGGCTGTGGCTTGCTTGCCTTGCGCTTCCCAGAATGTACCAAGCACCTCGGCCCCATCGTACAAGGCACAGTGGTACCCAATGGTGCTCGTGTACCGGGCACGTCTTTATCGCTCGACCCCGTTAAAGCCGCCTGGGACATTGGTTGTATCATTCGCTGGTTGGATTACAACGATACCTGGTTGGCGGCAGAATGGGGACATCCTTCCGATAACTTAGGTGGCATTTTGGCGGTCGCGGATCATCTTTCACAGGTTCGACTATCAAAGGGCGACAGCCCAATGACCATGCGCGAAGTGCTAGAAGCCATGGTCATGGCCCATGAAATCCAAGGTGTTATTGCCCTAGAAAACTCGTTCAACCGTGTGGGTTTGTGTCACGTGCTTTTAGTACGGGTGGCGTCGGTTGCGGTCGTTACCAAGATGATGGGCGGCGACAGAGAACAAATCATGGCGGCGATCTCACAAGCGTGGGTCGATGGCTCGGCGCTGCGCACTTATCGTCATGCACCAAACGCTGGCTCGCGTAAGTCTTGGGCTGCAGGCGATGCCACGTCCCGCGCGGTGCGCTTAGCGGACATGTCGATGCGAGGTGAAATGGGCATTCCTGGTGTGCTAACGGCTGATCAGTGGGGCTTTTATGACGTGTCTTTCTCGAAAACCAACAAAGACCAAGCCATCAAGCCAAATGACAAACGTCAGTTTTCTTTCTCGCAAGATTACGGCACTTATGTGATGGAAAACGTCTTGTTTAAGATCTCCTTCCCTGCCGAGTTCCATGCCCAAACGGCAGCCGAAGCCGCGGTGACCTTGCATCCTTTGGTGAAAGATCGTTTGGCAGAGATCGATAAGATCGTTATTCGCACTCATGAATCGGCCATTCGCATTATTTCCAAGTCCGGCCCATTGGCGAATGCCGCCGACCGTGACCATTGCTTGCAATACATGGCCGCTGTGCCGCTGGCCTTTGGTAATTTGATCGCCGAGCATTATGAAGATGACTTCCATGCAGCCAACCCCATCATCGATGAGCTGCGTAACAAGATGGAAATCGTCGAAGACAAACGCTTTACAGCCGAATATTTAGAAGCCGATAAACGTTCTATCGCCAATGCGATTCAGGTGTTTTTTAATGATGGTAGCAGTACTGAAGAAGTGGTGGTGGAATACCCAGTCGGACACCGTCGTCGTCGTGAAGAAGGCATTCCTTTGTTAGAGCAGAAGTTTAAAAACAACTTAGCAACGCGTTTTCCAAGCCATCAATGCCAGAGCATTTTTGCCCTTTGCAAGGATCAAAAAGCCCTTGAAGATACAGCTGTAAATCGCTTCATGGATTTATTTGTCATCGCCTAAATTCGTTTTCATAAACGAATTCGTCCATTCAAAAGCCGTTACAACATAACGGCTTTTTCTTTTTTCTGGTTTTCATAACCTCCTCTGTTTTTACTCAAACAGGTCATTAAAGCGTCACTGTTAGCGTTTACTTTATGCCTTGCTTGCTATTCATGCTGTTTAGTAACTTAAAACCATCAAATGAGAAATAATATCATTTGATGTTTTGGTCTTATTTGCTAGAGTAGCGGCCATTAACCCACCATTCCAACAGTAAAACCCAATGACATAGGATGTTCTACTCATGATGACGACCATACGTAATATGCGCTTACCAAACCAAGTCAGCCTTGGCGCACTGGTGCTTATTTCCGTAATTTTTGTGTTGCTGTTTCTCGCAATCAGCAACCTTCTTAATAATAAGATTAATGGCATTGTTACCCACCATCAAAAAAACGAAGTCGCGCTCGTAGCGCATGAGCTCGAAACGGCATATGACCTAACTAAGCACAACCTAGAACGAACTTCTGACTTGATCAACATTACACTGTCGCCGCTAATTCGTCGTCAAAATCAGACGATTATGATGAATGACCGTCCTATTGAAGCCAATGCGACAATATTACAAACCCTAAAAAACCGCTCTCAATCCGAGATATTGCTAGCGGAGCGGAACAATAATCAGTACTCGGTAATGTCCTCGTCATCTAACCTGAACGTGTCGCGTTTTAGCACACCCGCGACATTCGGGACATTTGGCAAGCTAACAATCAACCAGAAATCTTACTTAACCAACATCACTCCGTTAGACAGCGATAAGAGTGTGTACATTGTGAATCTGATCCCTCTTGATCGGGTGATCAATGGTATGGCACAGCACCTCAAAACACTGTCTTTTGGCCGACAAGGCTATGTGTTTGTTGCAGACACCGGGGTAAGCGAAGGCAATATGCTGATTCACCCCAGCACGAGCGTCACGGGAAAAAACCTTTTCACTCTGTTCCCTAGCGTCAAAAACGAATTTCAAAAGATGTTCCAAAACGACAACGGTGTTATCTATTACAAAGTGCAAATACAAGGACAAGATGCGGACGAACAAGAGTCCAAAGCGATTTTTCAAAAGGTAGAAGGTTGGGATTGGGTGGTGGCGATCAAAACCTACACCGCTGAGTACCAAGCAGACATCAATGCCATCCTCTACATTACAGCCGCCGTTGCTGCGGCGGGAGCCATACTATTGGCGCTGTCATTGTGGTGGTTTATTCGACGCGCTTTACGCCCTTTGATCAACATCAGCCAAGGGTTAAAAGCCATTGGGCAAGGAGACTTAACGTTTCGCTTTCAACGTCAAGCGCCCTCTACAAGTAATAATGAGCTACATCATCTACAAATTGCCGCTCAAATCATGCGCAAAGACTTACTTGTACTAATCAAACAAGTCAGTGAATCCAGCCGCGAGTTATTGGCCTCTTCCAAGCAAATCAATGACGTCAATCAACACTTAAATGACAGCGCCACGAAGAGCACACAAGCCTGCACGGAAGTCGCCTCCGCTATCGAGCAGGTCTCTGCCTCCACTCAAGAAGTGGCTAACAGCTCGATTGAAGTATCCAGTGAAAGCAATTCTGTTAATAATGTGACAGAACAAGGTTTTGCCGCAGTACAGCAAGTGGAACGAACCGTTGGTAACCTATCCAGTTCGTTTGAGCACGCAGCACAAACCATTGCCGAAGTAGAAAGTAGCACCACCAACATTGGTGCGGTTGTCAGCGTTATCAACTCAATCGCGGAACAAACCAACTTATTGGCATTAAATGCCGCCATCGAAGCCGCACGCGCAGGAGAACAGGGTCGTGGATTTGCGGTGGTCGCTGATGAAGTGCGAGTGTTAGCACAACGCACCCAACAATCTACCGAAGAAATTCAAACTGTTGTGTTACGCTTACAAGAAGGCAGCCGTTCTGCAGTGAGCACCATGCAAAACGGACGCGATCAGGTTGCACTCAGCGTCAAGCAAACCACAGACGCCGCTGAACTCTTATCTCAAATCCGTCAATCCATGGGCGTAGTAGCCAAAGGCATTGAAAGCGTCGCAGCAGCAACAGAAGAACAAAGCGTGGCCGCCATTCAAATAAAAGGCAACACCGGACATTTGTTTGAATCCGCACAAGCCACACTCGACGAGGTAAGAAACTCGCAAACCCACAGCAATCGCATCGGCGAGCTAGCGCGTCAATTACGAGAGCACCTAACCAAATTTAAAATAGACTAGCTGGAAGAATATGAACGCAGCGTCGTTGCATCGACAAAGATTACACCGCCATTGCGTGTTAAGTCTTGCGCCTTGGCAAGAGACGCTTGATCGATTCTCTGCGCTGTGTACTCCTGCGGTAGATGGCTTAATTGTGAGCCATCTTGCTGTGGAACACCCTTTCCTTCCCCACATGGGGTTTAATGCACTCAACAAAACCCTAGGCCAAAGTTACGGGGCGGTGCTGCTAGACCTAAGCCAGGGGTTGCATTTATCCGCTTTGGCTATGGTGGCCGGGACTGTCAACGGCGGCGGTTTGTTTGTCATTCACCTTGGTGAAGATTGGCGACACAGCGCCGATCTTGAACTCGCTCGCTGCCTGCCTTGGCCCTTGGAGGCAGAAACACAAACCAGTTTTTATAAGCCACTTTTTTGGGATGCATTAACTCAACCAGACTCGCCCTTTTCCACACAGTGGCCAGAAACATGGTGTCACAGTCTGACCTCTGACGAGCCAAATACCGTAACAGAGGAACAGGCGTCGCTTATTTCCAATATGCTCTCGACGCTCAATGATACCAGTGTCCATCTGCTTTTAGCGCCCAGAGGCCGAGGCAAATCTTATGCGCTTGGGTGCTTTTTAGCGCAGGCACAACGCCATGGATTGAGTGTGATGTCAACGGCGGCCACGCCTCACAATGTGGCCACTTTAAAAGCCGCGTTTGAGCAAGATTCTGAAATACTGCCATTTCAAGCACCAGATGCGCTGCTTGCATCAAACCAAACATACGATGTACTCGTGGTAGACGAAGCCGCTAGCTTACCCTTACCGATTTTAGACAAGTTGCTCAATAAAGCCGCTCACTTGGTATACAGCAGCACAGACTATGGTTACGAGGGATCAGGGCGCGGTTTTGGCATTCGCTTTGTCGAGCAGCTTGCTCAACATCAAGGACAGGTGTTTTCCCATGGTTTAACTCAGCCTATTCGATGGGGAGAAAACGACCCACTGGAATCCTGGCTGCACCTCTGTTTATTTTCCGATTATCACGCGTCGTTTTATCATCCGCAACAGCCAGCGACAGTTCGGGGACGAGCATGGTTGCAATACCCGCAACTGTTAGATCAAGCCTTTGCTTTATTAGTTAGCGCTCACTACCAAACGACACCTGACAATAAAAGATGGCTCGTAGACGACCCCAGTGTGCTGACCTTTTTGCAATACCAACAAGGACGGCTCATTGGCGTTGCCTTGGTGATTGAAGAAGGAAGCTTGCCCGACGAACTTGCCCAGCAAGTGGCGCAAGGAAGGCGACGCCCTCGTGGACACCTGCTACCACAATCGTTACTGGCACACGAAGGCATTGAAGACGCTGGCGCTTTTTCTTATTGGCGCATCAGCCGTATTGCCATTGCCGCCGCACAGCAACGCCAAGGCCGAGGCAGCCAACTGGTGCAGAGTATACAAACCAAAGCCAAGGAAGACGCCATCGACTTGGTGTGTACCAGTTTTGCCGCGACAGCAGACGTCATCGCATTTTGGCAACACAACCATTTTCACAGTGTGCGGTTAGGAACCAGCCAAGACCACGCCAGTGGAAGCTACTCGCTGATGATGCTGCATGGCACCTCAGCTAGAGCGGAACCCAAGCAGAACCTATGGCACGTTTTTTTTGCTCGCCACTGGCACACGGATTTGACGCTAGGCTTGCGAGCATTGCCAGACGACGTCTGTAAAGTATTAACCCAAGAATGCGCCTTCTTAGACAAAGATTCACTGCACGAACTCAACCACAAAGACCTCGCGGATTTACGCTTTTTTTGTGATCATCACCGACCCTACGACACCATACGAACCGCCCTTTACGCACTGGCATTATCACTGCTTGAGCGAGATCAACTGAATACCCAAACGCCAAAAGACAGCCAACTATTGGGCTGTGCTTTCAACACACTGTCAGAAAAAGACGCTCATAGACTAGGCTTTGACGGCAAAAAAGCGTTTTATCGTGCCCTGAAAGAGCGAGTAAGTCGTGAGTTAGAGAAATTACCGATGACACATTAGGATGGTGCCCAGAGACGGAATCGAACCGCCGACACGAGGATTTTCAATCCTCTGCTCTACCAACTGAGCTATCTGGGCATATAAGAAACAGATTATCTAGAGTGTAAACACACCGTTGAGGCCAAAAAAAAGCCCGCTAATTTAGCAGGCTTTCTCTTTGATCATGGTGCCCAGAGACGGAATCGAACCGCCGACACGAGGATTTTCAATCCTCTGCTCTACCGACTGAGCTATCTGGGCAAGTGGTGCGTATTATAGAGAAACCTTTTTTGCGGTCAATAGTTTTTTTAAAAATAATTTAAAAAGTTAGTTTTTCCTCTCACTCTGGTATTATCACTCCAATATCAAGGAGATACCTTCATGCTTCACATTGTACTTTATCAACCAGAGATCCCACCTAATACGGGAAACGTTATTCGTTTGTGTGCCAATACTGGCTACCAGCTGCACCTCATTGAACCTCTCGGGTTTGAGCTCGATGATAAAAAGTTACGTCGAGCTGGGCTGGATTACCATGAATTTTCTCCAGTAAAACGCTATGCCGATTTTCAAGCCTTTCTTGATCAAAATACCATTGGTACTGTTTACGCCCTAACCACAAAAGGCAGCCGTACCCACAGCGAAGCCCATTTTGTAGAAAACGATGTCTTGGTTTTTGGACCGGAGACACGCGGACTGCCCGCTGAATTTATCGAGGCATTACCCTTAGAACAAAGACTGCGTTTGCCCATGCAGGCCAGCTCTAGAAGCTTAAACTTGTCCAACACGGTTGCGGTTATGGTCTATGAATCGTGGCGTCAGCTAGGCTATGCTCAACCCAGTAATCCGAATAACTCAGGCTCGTAATGAACACACTCGCACTGCTACTGCGACGGAACGCAACCCGCCGTACATTTCGTAAAAAAGTCCATCTGCACGAAACGAGTGACATTAAAAAGCGCATTCTCTTGTTTATACTTGTCATTGTCTTGCACAGTCTGGCCATGATCTTCTTTGAAGATCTAGATTGGTGGCAGGCTTTTTGGCTGACAATGACCTCAGCCAGCACAACAGGATACGGAGACATTTCTGCCATTACATTTTGGGGGCAATTCTCAACCATAGTGCTGATTTATGGCATGGGCATCACCTTGCTCGCACAGACTGCCAGTGACTACGTGGAACTCAGACTGATGCGCAAAGAAATGCGTATCAAAGGCCGAATTAAGTGGGATGAAATGGAAAATCATATACTGATCGTCAATACCCCAAAGCACGACGCAGAACGCTACCTCAGCTTGCTCGTTAATCAAATAAACATCACACCTGAATTACAAGACACGCCAATACAAATATTAACCACCGACTTCCCTGAAGGCTTACCGATTGATTTGCGCGCAAAAGGCGTGGTTCACCACACAGGCGATCCATTGGAAGACGGCAAATTAGAATGCGCAGGGGCTAAAAAAGCGAAATACATTATTGTGCTCTGTCAGGACATTCACAATAGCCACTCTGACAGTTTGACTTTTGATACCCTGCATCGTATTCAGGCATTAAAAGCGCCTGCTTTTGTCATGTCAGAGGCCATTAACGATTCAAATCGCTCTCGATTTAAAGCAGCCGGTGCAAAAGCCGTAATTCGCCCTGTACGAGCTTACCCTGAGATGCTTGTGCGCTCATTGATCGCCCCTGGAACAGAGCAAGTATTGGAAGATTTATTCCGCCATCAAGGCGACCACACGATTAGATTGGACGTGCGTATCTCAGGCATCATGTGGCGAGACATTGTGACCACGTTAATCGAGAAAGACGTGGGCACAGCACTAGGTTACATAACGCAAAATGGTGACGTCATTACTCACCCACAAACCTATTCCGTGATTGACGCCGAAGGCCTGATCATTTTGATTAACGATGATCAAATCATTCCATCCCTACAAGAGATAGGGCGTTTTTTTCACTCTTAGCGCAACAGGCAAACGCATAAAAACTTGGGCTTCAAACTTGCTTATCTTGTAGTTTGAGCCCGATGATCTCGATCTGATCACCATGCATTTGACGAATGGTAAGGCGTATATTGCCAAAACGAACACGGTCTCCTACCACGAGATGTTTGCCAAGCTTACGCTGCAACAAATCTGACGCGGTGTCATCTGTACTCAAACCCTCTAACGGCACACCATACGCCTTTGCCAAATCAACCAAGGACGCATCACCGCGAATCGCGAATTCACCAAAAAAGTTTTGCAGCAAAAACGAACTAGACGCCTGCTGAGAAAATATCTGCGCCACATCATTCACGTCATCAGGGTGCAACAACATCCAAATTCTGTCACCTAGCTTCAACACCGTTTCAGCGTTTACTACAATAGGACGCTGTTCACGAACCAGAGACACTAGCTGAGGAGTTGATACTGTGACGCTGGGGACATTTTGTACGATAGATACCGGAATACGTATGCCTTCCGTTTGTACCAAAAACTCATACAATTCCAAAGAGTGATGGGCATCATTTTCAATCAATGAAAAACGCGTCGTTGGTGCGGGCGCAGGCGGAACGGATACCTTCAACCAACGCGCCACAACCGGCACAGTCGACCCTTGTAACAACAATGAGATCAACACCACGGTGAACGTAATTTCGAATAACAATGCTGCGTTTGAAAGGCCTGCAATCACTGGATACAAGGCCAATACAATAGGCACAGCCCCTCGTAGACCTACCCAGCTAATGTAGAAACGCTCTGACCAACGAAAACCAAAAGGCAGCAAGCACAGCATAACGGCGAGTGGACGCGCCACAAAAATAAGGAAGGTGGCAATAGCGAGTGCCTGTAAACCATGGGTTAACAAGTTTGACGGTGTCACCAACAAGCCTAACAGCAAAAACATGCCTGCTTGGGATAACCACGCCAAACCATCCATGACCTGTGAGATAGACTCTTCATGCTTAATACGGCCGTTACCCACCGTTAAACCAACCAGATACACAGCCAGAAAACCACTGCCACCAATCAGATTAACGCCTGAAAAAACCGCTAATCCAAATGAAATAATCAGCAGCGCATACAAGCCTTCAATAAGGGGAACACGGCGCAGCACCAACAACAAAAGCTTACCACCGAGCAGCCCAAGTCCGCCTCCTATCGCAAACTGCTGAACCATTTGCCCTAAGAAGAGCCAAACACTCAAAGAGTCTGAACTTTGTAACACGCCCGTTAACATCACCACCAGCAGAATAGCCATGGGATCATTGGCACCCGACTCTATTTCTAGCGTTCCACCAACGCGCTCGTTTAACTTCACACCGCTATTGCGCAGCAAACTGAAAACCGCAGCGGCATCGGTAGAGCCAACCGTCGCCCCCAGCAACAGACCGTAAATCAGCTTTACGTCAAGCAACCAGGCAGCAAAGCCACCCACAGCGGCAGCGGTTAGGATCACCCCAAAGGTAGCAAGAGATAAGGAAGGCCATAAAGCCACACGAAAGGTACTGGCTTTAGTTTGCATACCGCCATCGAGAAGAATGACGGCTAATGCAAGGTTACCAACAAAAAAGGCAAGATTTGGGTTGTCAAAACCCAGTCGGCCCAGACCGTCTTCACCTGCCAACATCCCGATACCGAGAAAGACAAGCAACAAAGGTAGGCCGAAACGAACGGTAAATGAACTAGCCAGAATGCTAATTAATAACAAAATACCGGCTAGAAAGATAAAACTGTTTGTATCGATAGTGGCAACACCCTTCTATCGGTTAAAGCTGCCCTGTGAGTGTTAAGTATTTTTCCATTAACTGTTCTTCCGTTTCCTTACGGTTCGGATCAAGAGGAATACAATCAACAGGACATACTTGCTGGCATTGGGGCTCATCAAAATGACCAACACATTCCGTGCATTTAGAGGGATCGATCACATAGATCTCATCACCCGCAGAAATGGCCTCATTAGGACATTCTGGTTCACACACGTCACAATTAATGCATTCATCAGTAATAATAAGAGACATTTTTCTCTCCTAAAACCGCCATAAAACGTACGGCGATCTCTTAAAATACGCACTGCTCGCGCATCAAATCGTTTGATAATGCTCTTGCAGAACTCGCTTCACTTCTGGATTAACAAACTGACCAAAATCACCGTTCAAAGAAGCAATTTCTCGCACTAAGGTCGAAGAAATATAGGAATGCTTTTCTGAAGGCGTTAAAAAGATACTTTCCACATCTGGCGCGATAGCACGGTTCATGTTCGCCAGTTGGAATTCGTATTCGAAATCCGACACGGCACGTAAACCACGAATCACCACTTGACCTTTTACCGAACGAGTAAACTCGGTCAATAAATTATCAAAGCCCACCACTTCTACATTAGGGAGGTGCGCCAGCACGTGTTTAGCCAATGATATACGCATCTCATGGGAAAGCGCTGGACGTTTTTTAGGGCTTGCAGCAACCGCGACGATAACCTGGTTAAACAGCTTTGATGCGCGCTCAACTAAATCCGTATGGCCATTTGTAATAGGATCAAATGTCCCCGGATAAACCGCAATAGTACTCATAGCTTTCATCCAAAAAAAATTAATAAGGGAGAAAGAGAAAAACGCTGACAAGCCACCATTCGTTCAAATTCCCGTCTAGGGTCCGCATCATATAGGAATACGCCCGTGTTCTCAATTCACAGCGAGCGTCTAGATTATTCCTTGTTCTTTACTGAGTCTACTATCAAAGCTAAATACTATAAGGCGCCAATAGCTGCTTCAAGAACGAAATCGCCAGAAAAATAAAAATTGGCGATAAATCCAACCCACCAAGGGGCGGGATAATACGCTGACAAGCCCGATAAAGTGGCGCCGTAATCTGACCAATCAAAAGCGCACCAGGATGGCTCGCCCCAGGCGCCACCCAGCTTAAGATCACTGAAATAAGCATAGCCCAAAAATACAAATCTAAAAGATGATACACAGTCCCCGCCACTGTATAGATGGCATAACCCACCGCTGGGATAGTTGCACCACTCATAAACACGACTAACAGTACTGTCAAAAACTGCACAAAAAACGCCAACACTAAAGAAGCGGTATCAACACGGCCTATAGCCGGAATCACCTTTCTCAATGGCAAAACAAAAGGACTGGTCGCTTTTACCACACCCTGACTAATAGGGTTATAAAAATCAGCCCGTGTCAGCTGGAGCACCAACCGCAATAACACAATAAAAAGATACAGGTTACAAACAACCTTGATCAACATTACAAAGGGATCTGAATACATGATTAACCGTCCTTACTTTCATTTTTTGAAGCCGAAAAATCGCTTGCTAGTGACTTAGATCGGTTAACACAGGCTGTCATGGCATCAGCGACGATTTTATCTATATCAGACGCTTCAAACGAGAGTAACGCTTGCTCTGTTGTACCATTCGGCGAGGTGATATTCTTACGCAATTGAGAAATAGGTTCATCCAGATCAATGACCATACGCGCGGCCCCCATCATCGTCAGACTGGCCAATTTGCGACTGGTTTCCTCGTCTAGCCCCTGCTCGACGCCATTTTTAATCATGGCTTCTAAAAAACGGAAAAAATACGCTGGCGCACTACCAGAAAGGCTGGTGACTGTGTGCATGTGCTCTTCTTTTTCTACCCAGACAGAGTCGCCCACGCTGGAAAACAGTTCTGTCACCCAGCTTTTTTGTTCGTCACTGGTGTGCGCATTGGCAATCAGTCCTGTCATTCCTGCACCAAGCTGTGACGGTGTATTGGGCATACTGCGAACCAAGGCAACCGGTTGACCTAACCAATGCTCCATGGCACCCAGCTCAACACCTGCGGCCACAGAAATAAACAATTGATCCGCACGCACATGGGCAGCAAAAGCGTCTATCACGGCCTGCATCTGTGCTGGTTTAACACACAGAACTATGACGTCAGCACGCTTTAGCGCTTCGCCATTGTCTGCCAACATAGAAATACCAAAGGTCTGTTGGTAGTGATCACGTTTTTCTGCGGTTCTCGATGTTCCGATGATTTTGTCAGCGGGGTAGCCACTAACAAGCATACCGCTAAAAATCGCTCTCGCCATATTCCCTACGCCAATAAAAGCAATACTTGGTGTCATCTTGTTTCCTAATTTATCGTTCTTTGAATTGGCTCAAAAAGCCCTATATGTAAATCGTGTCGCTCCATGAATCACGACGCGTTAACAGGATGCGCTCTTTCCCCAAAGATAGCGGTTCCCACACGTACTAAAGTGCTGCCCGATTCAATGGCGGCCGCCAGATCCCCAGACATACCAATCGACAGCGTATCGACACTAGTATGCGATTGCGACAAAGCCAGAAAAGCCTGTGTTAACGGCGCATACACGGCACACTGTGCGGCGTGATTCTCTTGCGGAGCCGGAATTGCCATTAGGCCTCGCAGAGAAAGGTTAGGCAAGCTGGTCACCAAAGCAACCATGGCGTCTAATTCAGCTAAAGGAATCCCTGACTTGCTCTCTTCACCGCTGATATTCACTTGAATACAGACATTTAACGGAGGTAAGGACGCACCACGCTGCTCACTCAAACGACGCGCAATTTTTTCACGATCCACCGAATGAACCCAATCCATAGTCTCTGCAATCGCACGAGATTTATTCGACTGTATTGGGCCAATAAAGTGCCACTCAATGTCTGTTAAGTCAGAGAGCGCGTGGTACTTATCAACCGCTTCTTGCACGTAGTTTTCGCCAAACGCTTTTTGCCCCAATGCGTAGGCCGCTCTAATAGAAGACAGCGGTTTTGTCTTGCTCACCGCAAGCAATTTCACATCACCTGCAGCGCGCTGATACTGACGCGTTAGCTGCTCAATATGCTGCGAAACCTGGGTGAAACGCACGCCAATAGCATCAGTCTCCTCGTTATTGATCTCAATTGTCATATCGATCATGCTCCTTTCATTAGATAAAGGGTATTTTGCCATAGGATAGAGGGAGTTGAGCGTGCATTTAAACCACACAAACTAAAAACACGTTTTTTCATCAAATGCCCCTTGCCGAGAATGAGAAACACCACTCTCGCCATCAGATCTAATAAAATGCCGCACTGGTTTCATAGTACTCACCATGAAACTCAAGACGATACCCAGAGTGCCTTCCCAATACACCCGCCGCGAGCAATGCCGCTTGATGAAGCGATCGCAAAGAAGAATGCTCTGGATAAAACGCGATACCAATGGCCACTCCGCCATTAATTAAGGTATTTTTTTGAAATTTCGCCAAATTAAGCGACGTCAGAATTTTTTCTGCTACCACCTCAGCATCGCTGTGGTGCTGAATGCGAATCCCCATCACCAACTCATGCTCATCGTACCGCGCCACAAGATCATTGTCTCGCACCGTATCTCGAATCACATCAACGAGCGTTTTCAACTCACCCTCATCCACTTTTGAAGAAGACAGCAAACGGATCGAAAACACCGCCGCGCGTTGAAACTGACGACGAGAATCTTTTAACACGATATTAAAACTGTTATCAAAACTATGACGACGCAATAGCCCAGTAGAGGGATCTCGATAATTCTCTTCTAACAGCAAAAAGTCCGCTTTTTCACGCTCAAAAATGGCTCTTATCAGAGCCGTATGATGGCACAACGCCAGCTCTATGAGCGACTCCTCCAAACGATGTGCCTGTTTCTGAAAGACCAAAGCAAGATAGACGGTACCGTGATGGTCCACGGCACTCGTCATAGCGACCTCTTCGAACGCATTGTCAGCGAAAAAAGACGACCATACGTTCCAGTCTGACGCTTGCCTGATGCCCTCAAAGTAGCGCATAGGACAAGATAAACTGGCCGCAAACGTGATCACCGCCTGAGGAATAGACGTTAGACGACCATGGCGATTTAATAAGACACGGTTCGTCGAATCTTGTTGGGGCAGATACCAGTTAGCACAATGTTTATCACATGTAATGAACAAGCAGTAAGAGTGAGACAACAAGGCCTTAAGATTCGCCTCGGCACGATTGAACAATGAGCGCAGTAACGTCCCTTGAGACAGCGCCTGTAAGATATGCGGTGTGGCGCTGTGTATTTTTTTGAGCATATCATGCTCCAGCGAGACGGTACGGTTTTTCACTAACGCAGGTTCCTTGAGCTCTCGTTTTGAGGCGTCATTGGACATCATCCACTATCCTATCGATACAAAGTGTTAAAAGCTTAAAAGGTAAGTCGCTGTAAAGCATCCTTACCTTTTATTTGTTTGTCTGTTCTTTATCTCAGCTTTTTATCTCAAACAACTTGATAAACGCGTTGGCCCGAAATATAAGTGGCCATAACACGGCCGACAAATTCTTCTTCTAAATACGGCGAGTTATGGCCTTTGGTTTTGCGCGTTTCATAGGACCATACCCAACGTGCCGTACTATCAAACAAGATAAAATCCGCAAAACTGCCCACAGACAAGGAGCCTGCCTCCAAACCAAAACACCCTGCAGGACCGGAAGTTAAACAGGTTAACACCGTCGAAAAGTCTAAATCGCCTTCGTCCATCAATTGCATCGCTAAAGGCAAGAGGATTTCAACATTCGCCATACCAGGCTCTGTGGCCGCAAAAGGCGCAATTTTTGCCATTTTTTCATGGGGTTGATGATCAGAACAAATCGCTGAAATCACGCCAGCCTTGATCCCTTCGATCAAGGTTAAGCGGTCTTCGTCACTTCGTAACGGAGGCAAGACGTGGTATTGGCCATCAAATCGACTCAATACTTGATCGTTAAGCAACAAATTGTGCACGGCAACATCGGCGGTGACATCAAGACCCGACGCTTTAGCATTCGCAATCATTTCAACCGACTTCGCACAAGACAAGCGCGCAAAATGCGCACGCACACCGGTTTTTTCAACCAGCAAGAGATCTCGCATTAGTGCAATCGTTTCGGCTTCTTCCGGAATACCAGCCAAGCCATGCATAGTGGATACCAACCCTTCATGGGCGCAGCCTCCTTCAGAAAGGCTCGACTCATCAGGGTGGAATACCACTAACAAATCATGCGTAGCCGCATACTCAAGCGCTCGTGCTAGCACCTTGGTGCTGGCTATAGGATAACGGTGGTTTGACAAAGCAACACAACCCGCGTCAGTCAACGCCACCATATTGCTTAGCTGTGCACCTTCAAGCCCCTGAGTAAGAGCACCTAATGGAAATACATTGGCCATGCCGGCGTCGTCGGCTTTGTCCTGAATGAGCGCCGCAACTGCTGGCGTATCAACAATAGGACGCGTATCGGGTGGGCAAATCAAGGTGGTGACACCACCTGCGACGGCCGCTCGACCCTCGGTCGCAATACTGCCTTTTTGCGTTTGTCCAGGCTCCCGTAACGATACGGCAAGATCAACCAAACCAGGTAACACCCACAACCCTGAGGCATCCAGTATTTCCGCCTCATCAAAGCCTTCTGGCGCGTGTCCAATCGCGACAATTTTTTGATTGTCGATAAACAGATCCGTTACCGTATCGATACCCTGACTTGGATCGATCAAACGACCATTTTGAATACGTAATTTCATGTTATTTTTCTTCCCCTGCTGCAGACGAATCAGCACTTTGTAACTGCCCACTCATCGCCATAGACATCACCGCCATCCGCACCGCAATCCCATTCGTTACCTGATCCAGAATAACCGATTGTTTGCCATCAGCAACTTCAGAAGAAATCTCTACACCGCGGTTAATCGGCCCTGGGTGCATAACAATGGCGTCCGGCTTTGCCCACGCCAGCGTTTCGACCGTTAGACCATACAAACGATAAAACTCACTCTCGCTCGGCAATAAAGCGCCTTTCATACGTTCTTTCTGCAGACGCAACATCACGATCACATCCACGTCTTTCAGGCCCGCTTCTAAGTCATGACAAATCGTCGCTCCCATCTCGGCAAAGAAACTTGGCACCAAGGTCTTAGGCCCCACCAAGCGAACTTCACTGACCCCCAAAGTGGTCAGGGCCTGCAACTGCGAACGAGCAACCCGAGAATGCAAAATATCGCCGACAATCGCGACTTTTAACCCCTCAAAACCGCCCTTGTGCCGACGAATTGTCAGCATATCTAGCATGGCTTGAGTTGGATGAGCATGACGACCATCGCCCGCATTAATAATCGCGATATTGGGTGTGCAATGCTCAGCAATAAAATGTGCCGAACCACTGTCTGAATGGCGCACAATAAACATATCACTTTGCATGGCTTCTAGATTTTTCAGCGTATCCAGCAAAGATTCCCCTTTGGAGGTCGCCGATGTCTCTATGTTCAGATTTATCACATCCGCTGACAAACGCTTGGCCGCTAGTTCAAAGGTTGTACGGGTACGAGTGGAGTTTTCAAAAAATAAGTTAACGACCGTCTTACCACGTAAAAGCGGGACTTTCTTAACCGACTGTTCACCCATGGAAAGAAAAGATTCTGCTCGATCCAGAATCTCTGTTAACAGAGTTTTATCGAGACCGTCTAGCGTTAAAAAATGCTTAAGCTGACCGTGTTCATTTAGCTGTACTGCCCGAGGCTCGGATCGCATCATGGTTTGCTTTCCTTAAACTGCAAAGACAAAATCGTCTTTTTATTATGTGTTCTAAATAAGAAAATGCCCAGCGCAGACAAGCTACAACTGGGCACCAAAGGCATAAAACGGCTGTCTCGCCCTTTTACTAGAGCAAGATGTCATTAGATGTAAAACGCTACCGTCAAACCTATTCATAGGTTAATTGTCGTCTGTGTTTAACAAAAAATAAAGCCTTGTTCGCCATTTTAATGGGCGTCAATCAAACAAACACTTAGCGGTTGAGGCCCTGTCAGCTTGACTCTTTGATCAGGATTAAGCGTTAACTGCTCACCGACAATGTCAGCTGCAATCGGCAACTCATGCTGCCCCAGGTCATATAGAATGGCGAGGGTAATACTCGCAGGTCGACCGAAGTCAAAAATCTCGTTCATCGCAGCTCGAACCGTGCGCCCAGACATCAACACATCATCCACAAGAATCACATGACGATCTTCAATCGCAGGCAAAGACGTCTGATTGACCTTAGGATTTAACCCCGCTTTAGTAAAGTCATCGCGGTAAAACGTAATATCTAACGTGGCTAACGGCTCGTTAGTAGGCACCGCAGACAGTAATTGTTCTGCCACCCAAACACCACCAGTATGAATACCAACGACAATGGCGTTTTCAATGTTTTTCTTCTCACAGTACGTCGCCAATTGTGTTTTCATTGACGCAAGAGAGCGCTCTAAATCTAACTTCATTATTCCCTCATACCTCGTTACTCAATTCGCTCATGTGTACAAAATCCTAGATGGCTTCAGCAAACCAGGTTTCTAAAATCATCTGAGCAGCCAAACCATCTACGGAGTTTTCTTTAAAGTTGCGATTGCCTCCACGGGCAATCACCTGTCCTTTGGCTTCATAGGAAGACAATCGCTCGTCTACCATATAATACGGACGATTAAAGCGTCCATGGAGCCGTTTAGCAAACTTGCGCGCCCGCTGGCACATTTCATTTTCAGCACCGTCCATGTCTAACGGCAAACCCACCACAAACGCATCAGGTTGCCATTCTTCCACTACACGAGCGATTTCATCCCAATTCGGAATACCTTCTTTTGCTTTAAGAGGCGCCAGTGGTTGCGCGGTCCCCGTTATCGTTTGTCCAATCGCTACGCCGATGCGCGTTGTACCAAAATCAAAGCCCAATACTGAACGAACAGTATTGGGCTTATGATCATTATCCGAAGACGATGTCGCCGTCATTAACCATGCCCTATATCCGGTGAAAGTCGTGCCATATCAATCCCCAGTACGCGTGTCGCCGCGGTAAATTGCATATCGCTTGGTGTATGGAATAATACGTCTAAATCCGCCTCACATACCAGCCAATCATTATTGGCAATCTCGGATTCTAACTGTCCAGCGTCCCAACCCGCACAACCAAGCGTAATACGGAAGGCTTCTGGCCCCTGTCCTTGCGCTATGTCTTCTAACGCTTCCAAAGACGCAGATAATGAAATCTCGTCCGTCACGCGCAGTGTTCGCTCCCAGGATTTATCCGCCGTATGAAGGATAAAACCACGCTCCGCCTCCACCGGCCCACCATTATAGATAGGCTCCGAACGTAATAACGGGGCATAAATAGTCAGACCCAAGTGGTCAGCCAGTTCAGTAAAATCCACATTAGCAGGACGATTGACAATAATGCCCATCGCACCTTCGCTGTTGTGTTCACAAAGATAAATAACCGTATGTTCAAAATGTGGATCATTTAAATGTGGCATAGAAATTAAGAAGTGATTTTTAAACGAGTCGAAAAATGCATTCATAGTCATGGGCCCTCTTTAATTGATGACAACGCAAACATGGCGCTGATTACTTAAACTTAAGAAGTACTTGGATCTAAAAACAACAAGATGCCAAAGAGGCAAAATAGACAGTAAAGAAGTGCAATTGAGAAGACGGTAAATTAACTGACCGACCCCTTCAGTATAGAGAAAGATAAAAAATAACCTAGCCCCAAAACACAATTTATTATGAAAACTCTGGTCAAAACACTTCAAAAGCCCGATTCCAAGCAGTAAACTGGTGATGTTTTTATACTTGAGACCCATAACATGCTTACCCTTTCATCCAACACGGCGCACACAAGATTGGCTCACGCCGACTTACTTGATCGTGCTCAAGTGATGAGTTTGGCGCGGTGGTTTCAACATTTCCAAGCCGAAACGGTCGATTTACGCTATTTCTTCCACAGCGGATGGTCTTCTTAGTTTTCCAATCAGAATACGATTTCTTCATGACTGAGTGTTTTGCGACAGCAAGGCTCCTATCTCAACTGAATAAAAACGGCTCATGCAACTCATTGGCAACAAGGAAAACAAGATGCAACTGCAAGCGATTGATTACCACAGCGATACAGCACAACAAGACTTTGTAAAATCTCTTCGAGAAACTGGCTTTGGGGTGTTGAAAAACCACCCTATCCAACAAAACTTGGTTAGCGCCATTTACCAAGAATGGCAAACTTTTTTTGACAGCGAAGACAAACACCAGTATCGCTACAACAAAAGCACCCAAGACGGCTTTTTCCCCGCCGATGTGTCTGAAACCGCGAAAGGCCACACCAAAAAAGACATTAAAGAATACTTCCACTACTACCCATGGGGCCAATGTCCACCCGCCCACAAGGCCATGCTGGCACAATATTACGCCGAAGCAACGCATCTGGCGGCAGAGCTACTGGCTTGGGTTGAAAAACACTCCCCAGCTGACGTAGCCAAGCATTACTCACAATCGCTTTCTAGCATGGTAGACGGCAGTGACCAAACCTTACTACGCGTCTTGCATTACCCGCCACTTAAGGGGGATGAAGAACTTGGCGCAATCCGCGCTGGCGCCCACGAAGACATTAACTTATTAACCATTTTGCCCTCTGCAAACGAACCTGGTCTTCAAGTGAAAGCCAAAGACGGCACCTGGATGGACGTCCCTTGTGACTTTGGCACGCTGATTATCAACATTGGCGACATGCTGCAAGAAGCGTCCGGTGGCTATTTCCCATCCACCTCCCACAGAGTCATCAACCCAGAAGGGGCAGACAAAACCAAATCTCGGATTTCTCTGCCCTTGTTCCTTCATCCAAAACCCGAAGTCGTTTTGTCGGAACGCCATACCGCAAAAAGTTACTTACATGAACGCTTGGTAGAGTTGGGCGTGATCTAAAGACCAAACAAGATGTCATTAAAAAAAATGGATGATCATCGATCATCCATTTTTTGTTTAAGCCGCATAGATAAAGTTGACTACTTTAAAGATCGATCCCTTTGGCTCTAAGCAATTCATTCACGTCGATAATCTTGCCTGTTTTTACCGACTCCTCTGCGGCACACCCAACTACAACAGACCAAAAACCTTCTTCTACCGTCGCGCTGTTGGTTTTTTTGCCTGCCATTTGATCGGCAAATGCAATGTGCTCGAACCAAGTTGCACCGTTGTGACCGGAGGCTTCGATCAATTTAGGGTAGCTTGGCTGTGATGTTTTAGACGGACGATTCTGACCACAGAAAACTTCCATTTCAGTCCGCAAACGTGCGTTTTCACTGAAGTCTTCGATCTCAGCCGCTTTCACACGACCTTCATCGCCGCACACCAATAGCTCTTCATGGAACATAGGGGCAAACATGCAAAGGTTGAAACCTGCGCGAACGCCATTGGCGTATTCAACCGTCACAAAAGCGCTATCAAGAATGTCAGATTTTTCGCCTTTGAATTCAAAGTCACGGAAGTTGGTAGACTGGGAACCATTGGCATAAACACGTACTGGACGAGACTGGGCGAACAAGTTCATTAAATCAAAGTAATGGCAGCATTTTTCTACTAGCGTACCGCCAGAGAACTTAGAGAATTTATTCCACTGATTTACTTTATCAAGAAACGGAATACGGTGCTCCATGATGTTAATCATCTTCACTTCGCCCACCGCTTTACGTTCTAGAACTTCGTGAATGGCTTCGGAATAGATAGATTTATAACGGTACTGCAAACCGATCTGCAAAACAGCGCCGTATTCTTTCGCCATTTTGGTAATTTCGTAGGCATCTTCTAACTTGGTCGCCATCGGCTTTTCCATGAAGATGTGTTTGCCCGATTTGATCGCTACTTTTAGGACATCAAGGTGAGTAAAGTTAGGCGTACAAATTAAAATACCGTCAACTTCTGGGTCATTACACGCCGCTTCTAGACTGTCATAGACTTTGAAATCTTCATCGGTGATTTTGGCGAATTCTTCTTTGGCTACTTTAACGCTGCGCTCGTTTAGATCGAACACACCATGAATAGCAGAACGACCAACGCGAGTCGCCACACGCATGTGTTCCATACCAATCATGCCGCAACCAATCAGGTTCACACGAAACTGCGCTGGCTCTTTGGCGAAGAAGTGACGCTCTTCTTCATTGATGTAATGAAAAGCTGGGCCAGTGTAACTGAATAGCTGTCCGTCGATTTTTTCTCTGCTCATGGGGTCTCACCTAACTTAGAATTATTTTGTAAGGCTAAGATAGGAAAAGCGCATCATTATGTCTAATATATGTTAATCACATACTTAATATGAAAAAGATATCATGCGCTTTAGAAAACTGAATTATTTTATTACCGTGGCGGAAGAGCTGCATTTTGGACGCGCTGCGGCTCGATTACATATTGCCCAGCCACCACTGTCACAACAAATTAAAGCCATTGAAGATGAACTTGGCGCCGTACTTTTTGAGCGCAGCAGCCAAAAAGTCTCTCTGACGCCTGCCGGAGAAGCTTTGCTACCTCAAGCAAGAGCACTGTTGCAGAACTGGGAAAAGATACAAGAACAAGTTCGCAGTGTTGCCAACGGCACAGCTGGTAACCTATCGCTTGGGTTTGTTTGGGCGGCTGGCACACCGCATTTTTCTAAGGGCATCGCGCAATTCAAACAAGACAACCATGGTGTGACACTCAATCTAGAAGAAATGACCACAGCCCATGCCCTAGATGCTTTAAGAACAGAGAAAATCGACTTAGCCATGATCTTTCTTAACCCACTGATGGATATCACGGATCTCGAACACCAAGAGTATGAAATACAAAAACATCTGCTCGCTTTACCTGACAACCATCCTCTTGCGCAAAAAGACAGTGTGCCTCTAAGTGATTTGCACCAGCTGCCGTTTATTTCCTTCACCAGACAAGCTCACCCATCGTTATACGATCAGATTATGCACTCTCTTCATGCTGCAGGAGTAGAACCCAACATTGTACAAATTGCTCGATTGACTCAAACCACTCGCACCCTAGTCGCCGCAGGCGTCGGCGTGGCGCTTGTGCCTGAATCCACCCAATTCGATCAGCGGGAAGGCTTAACCTATCGCCCGATTGATGGCGTGCTACCAGAACTCGCCATCCACTTTGTATGGCGTAAAAACAGCCTAACGCCCTTAATGGAAAGGTTAATTACTCACCTTCACGCGCAAGTACTAAGATAATTAGGCTCGAACATTCCTAAAAAAACAGCAGACAAAAAAAGCCAGTGCAAGCACTGGCCTAATGAAAAAATCACTGTTCTGAAGAATTTATTAAGATTAGTTCTGTGCCATGTAGGCTTCATCAATAGATGCTTCACACGCTTTCACTGCATTTTCTGTAGTTTCAACCCACTTAGCACCATATTCGTTAACAAACCAAGCACGAACAGGTTTCGCGGCTTCTTGGAACTGAGCTTTTTCTTCAGCCGTTGGTGCATAAACGGTACCACCAGACGCTTTAAATTCATTATACGCATCAATCTGACGGCGTTTTGGCATAACGGTTGTGACTTCACGCAGGGCATCAAAACCATCCATCATGATATGCTGAAGATCTTCAGGCATGTCTTTCAGAGAATCGTTATTCATCCACCACATAGACGCCATATAACCGTGACCATCTAAGGTCATGTATTTAATGTGCTCGTTAAACTTCATGCCCATGATGTCGGTAATACCGTTTTTTGTACCTTCCACCAAACCTGTTGCCAAGGAGGTATACACTTCTGGCCAAGGCACAGCGGTTGGGCTGCCACCCATGGCTTTCACAAGCTGCATTTGGATGGGTGAGTTGATCGTACGGATCTTCAAACCTTTTACATCAGCGGGTGTTTTAATCTGTTTTTTCGTCGTTGCGAAGTTACGCCAGCCACCCGTATTACCAATGGTCATCAAGCGCATAGTACCTGTACGATCCAGCAATTCTTTACGGATTGGACCAACCAACATTTCATTATTTAAGGCGCATTCAGCAACCCGATCAGTTGGAAATATATAAGGAATATCAATCGCTTGAATTTCAGGGAAGACATTGGCTAAACCGCCCGTCGTGGTATTAAACACCTGAATCAAATTGGCTTGCAGAGCTTCAATACATTCTGTTGGATTACCACATAGTTGACCGCCTGAATAAATATTCACCTGAATACGACCGTTAGATTGCGCCTCTACATAATCTTTTAACACCACTGCGCCGTCATAATCTTCATCGCTGGTATTTGAAAGATGCACAATATTGAATTCATAATCCGCCGCAAGCGCAGGCATAGCAGCAAGAGACAAACTCGCTGCCATAAGCGTTGGAACAAAAGCGGCTGTGGTCTTTTTTAGTAGATCGGTTTTTTTCATTTCGAAAGCTCCGTTTTTTATTATTGGATCACGTATTCTTATTCTTGGATCACATTAGTGGCAAAACAAGCCAATAGAACATTTATTAGCAGATCATCAGATGATTATTGATAGTAAATGTGCTCTTATCTTGTTATAACTTGTTTTATATCTTATATAAGACATAAAGTGCAAGAAAAGAACAGATTTTTTTACTTCATTTGCGTATTCTAAGAGCCAAAATTACAACAGGTTAAGCCATGACAGACACAACATCGAAGCCATCACCTATCTTCAAACCTCTGTATAAACAAGTTCAAGAGTTGATTACAGAG
Organism: Marinomonas hwangdonensis; assembly: GCF_003721245.1. Taxonomy (GTDB): domain Bacteria; phylum Pseudomonadota; class Gammaproteobacteria; order Pseudomonadales; family Marinomonadaceae; genus Marinomonas; species Marinomonas hwangdonensis. Next base: position 115,803 of record NZ_RIZG01000005.1, read on the forward strand.
AGGATTATTGAAGGCGTTTGGAAACCAGGTGAGATGTTGCCCAGTGAGTTCCAGCTGGCGGATCTACTGGGTGTCAGCCAAGGAACGGTTAGAAAAGCGCTCAATGCACTCACCGAAGATAACGTATTATTTCGTCGTCAAGGCGTGGGGACTTTTGTGTCGGAACACACCTTACAAAAAATGCTGTTCCACTTTTTTCATTTTAAAAGTGATAATGGCGATATTCCCGAATTACCGTACGCACAGTTGCTCGAAACACGATTAATCACACCAGACAACCGTCTACAAAGCGTTTTTAATATCGCTTCAGATGAAAAAGTCATCGAAATTCATCGTGTTCGCTCTATTAAAAATACGGCCTCCATTCGTGAACTGATTTATCTGCCACATCGTTACTTTATGGATTTAGACAAAGAAGAAAAGCTACCGCATTCCCTGTATCACTACTATCAACAACATTTTAATATTACTGTCCACAAAGCCACAGACAGACTTAAAGCAGTGCTGGCCGATGAGCAAGACCAAAGCATCCTAAACGTGGCCGCAGGGCAGCCTTTATTAGAAGTAACACGAACAGCTCGTGCCTTAGACGGACGTACTGTGGAATACCGAGTCAGCCGAGCCAATAGCCAAGATCTGCATTATCTTGTTGAACTGAATTAACACACAGCTTCTGAAAACACTAAAAGAGCGCGCTGAGCCGAAAGCCAGCGCCCTCTTTTGGCTTGCTAAAATCCCTGCCACATCAAGCTCATGCCAGACAGTAGCAACAAACTAAACGCAATAAAACGCATCGCTCGACCAGAAATAGGCAGTGGAAACTTCCTAGCGACCAACGTCGCCACAACGACGACAGGAAAACCAAGCGCACATAACAACCAAGTCTCAGTATCGACGCCTCGCGTCAGGCTAACCGATCCCACGCGCAAGGCCGCCGTACAACAAAAGATCCCTAACAAGGTTGCGCGTATTCTGGCCTGATCATCTGGCTGGCGATACATCATAAAGGTAATTGGCGGACCAAAGGTCGCAAACATGCCGCCCATGACCCCACCAATGACGCCACTAACAGCAAAGGCTCCAGCAGAAGACGCTCTTCTCACCTTATGAGCTTGAAGCATCATCACTAAACTGCTAACGACAATGCACAAGCCTAAACTAAACTTCAACCACCCTATCGCGTTTTCACCAAGGTAGCCAAGCAGCCATACACCAAGATATATCGCAGGCAAACACGGCAGAATAAACCCCCAGAAAGCACGAAGGTTCACCTGCTTCCAATGTCCGCCATACAAGCCTATGCCCGCATTAATAAGGCTCAACACACTCACTGCAAACGCTGTCACTTCAATAGGCGCTAAACCTAAGGCTGACACGCTGCTCACGACAATCAGCCCAAAGGCAAAACCAGTCGTCGCTTGAATGTAACTGCCAAGAGCAAAAAACAGTAATAGAAGCAGGCTCGAACTATCCATAAGCATAAAAGCCTCCCTCGTTTGTTACCTTCTTAAATACTCCGAGAACTAATTGCTTACGTCCCATCAGGAGGCAAAGCCAAGTAAACGAGGCAAAGTCATCGTCAAGGCTGGAATGTACGTAATCAGAATAATAACCAGAATATGCACCGCCAAATACGGCAGCATTTCACGACTAATCCGCTCTACTTTTTCACCACTGACACTGGAGGCAACGAATAACACCAACCCCATTGGAGGCGTCGCTAAGCCTATGGTCAAGTTCACACACATCACAATCGCAAAGTGCAAAGGATCAATGCCGAATTGCGTCACAATAGGCCCAAGGATTGGCCCTAAAATTAGGATGGCTGGCCCCGCATCTAAAAACATGCCAACAAGCAACAATAAAATATTAATGATTAACAAGAGTAACAGCGGGTTTTCTGTCAATGTCACCATAATATTGGCGATTTTTTGTGGCGCACCGGACAAACTAATTACCGCTGAAAATGCCACAGCACTACCGACTAGGAACAAGATCACTGCAGACGATTTCGCTGTTGCATAAAATAAACTCGGCAAACTGCTCATTGTCATGGTTCGTGACAAAAGACTGACTAGCAAGGCGTATGCCGCCGCAACCGCTGCGGCTTCGGTTGGTGTAAACACCCCAGATAAAATCCCACCTAGCAAGATAACGGGCGTCAGCAGAGGCCAAAAAGCCTGCTTAACCGCCGTACCACGCTCTTTCCATGTGGCTTTTTCAGAGGCCACTTTGTATCCTCGGCGACGAGCCAAAAACCAGGTCATGATCATTAAGCTTACGCCAACCAAAATACCTGGAATAATGCCTGCCGCAAACAAACCACCGACCGATACGTTCATCACAAAGGCGTACAGAATCATGATACCGCTGGGTGGAATAATCGGACCAATCACCGAAGAGGCCGCCGTCACGGCCGCCGCAAAACGACGCGAGTAGCCATTCTTTTCCATCGCGGGAATCAGCATTTTCCCTAAGGCCGAACAATCCGCCACGGCTGAACCACTTAAACCGGCAAACAACATGGAAGACAAAATATTGATTTGCGCCAGACCACCGCGCAAATGACCGATAAAGGCTTGGCTTACCTGTACCAGCGACAAAGTAATACCACTGCGGTTCATTACCTCACCCGCCAGCATGAAAAACGGAATAGCCATTAGAGGAAAGCTATCAATGCCGTTGTATAGACGCTGCGTCAGCAAGAGATAGAACATCTCTTTGCCTTCCAGAAATAGACTCAGACCCGGCGCAAACAACAAGGCAAACGCGACAGGCATGCCCAAAAACATGACAGAAAGCAAAATCCAGAAAAATGAAATGCCCATGGGTTATGCCTCGCTTTCGCTATCAGACAACACAAACTTGTCGCCATTAGATTCATTAAAAAGACGCGTAATACCAATCAAGAAAAGCTCGGTATACACCAACATCATGACGCCAAAGCCAACCGGCATCGCCATATAAGACCAAGCTTTGGTAATCGGCAGCGCCGTGGCTAACATACGCGTTCCCTTTAAGGCAAAATCTAAACTTTTATTAAAAGCGTAATACAAAACGATTCCGACCAGCACATACAGCACCAACTCTAGCAACACACTCAATCGTCTAGGCAAAGACCCCAAAATAATATCGAGGGCCGCGTGTTGTTTTGTACGAGAGACAACAGGTAATGTTAAAAACGTCATCCAAACCATCAAATAACGTGCGAGTTCTTCCGACCAAGGCAAAGAGTCATTCAGCACATAACGACAAAAAACCTGTACCAAAATAATGGCAGTCATAACCGCCACAGCGGTGATCGCCAAATACTTGAACACAAATATCAGGGCCGAATTCAGCCGCCCTAATAGCGTTATTATTCTTATTAATAAAAGCATAGAGACACCTTTATGAGTTCTTCATTTGCGCCAAATGCGCCTTACACTGTCCCAACATATTGGCGAGATCGTTTGCAATCGACACAAAACTAAAGCCTATTTCTAACGCCCACTTCGCATCGTCAGGGGTTGGCATCACGGTTCCTACGGGTATTCCAGCTTGGTTACAGGCGGTCACACAAGCCACAATTTTGGCACGCACATCAGGATGATTTACTTGACCAGGCAAGCCCATTGTCATCGACAAATCACCTGGGCCGATAAATACCGCACTGACGCCATCAAGTTGGCCGATTTCCACCGCCAACTCTAACGCTTCAACGGTTTCCAATTGGGGAATCAAACACACTTGCTCATTGGCCGCCGCAGGGTAATCTTCACGCGTGGTATAACGGGCCGCACGATGCATTTTGGCAAAGCCACGTTTGCCCAATGGCGGATACATGCTGGCCTGAACAATGGCTTTCGCCTCTTCCACCGATTCCACAAATGGGAAATACAAGGTCATACCGCCTTGATCTAATACCTGTTTAATGGCAATTGGATCATGGCTGGGCATACGAACCACGGCGGCTGTTGGTGTTTGCTCAATCGCACGTAAAATGGGCGTCGTGTCATGTACACTGGCAGGGCTGTGCTCTAAATCCACCACCAAATAGTCATAGTTCAAAAACGCCATCGCTTCAGCAACGGTCGGGCTACCAGACAAAGTCCAACCACCAACCAACTTCTGACCGTCCAGTAAACACTGTTTAAATGGGTTAATCGTCTTGCTCATTTAGAATATCTCCGGTTCATCGATGACAGCGTCACCTTGTAAAAAGTCAAAATCGCACCCTTCATTGGCTTGGGTGACATGAGTTGAAAACATAGCGCCATAACCACGGGCAAACTTTGGCGGTGGCGGTGCCCAAGCCGCTTTTCGTGCGGCCATTTCTTCGTCGCTGATCTCTAAATTCAGCGTGCGTTTTTCTACGTCCAAGGCGATCCAGTCACCGGTTTGAACAAAGGCTAACGGCCCGCCAACATAAGATTCCGGCGCAACGTGTAAGATACAGGTGCCATAATGAGTGCCGCTCATGCGAGCATCCGAAATACGCACCATGTCGCGCACACCTTTCTGTAAAAGCTTCTTCGGAATCGGCAAACCGCCCCACTCAGGCATGCCCGGACCACCAATTGGCCCCGCATTTTTCAGCACTAAAACGGTGTTTTCATCCACATCCAGATCCGGATCGTCGATCTGCGCATTCATTTGCGCGTGATTTTCAAATACCAAGGCTTTACCGCGATGATTCAATAAATGCGGGGACGCTGCAGAGGGTTTACACACCGCCCCATCTGGACAAAGGTTTCCAGTGATCACGCCAATGGTGCCGCGGTCATTGACTGGGTTATCTAGAGAACGAATCACGTCTTCGTTGTAAATTTCTACGCCTTCCAAGTTCTCACCCAAGGTGCGACCATTTACATTGTCTTGATCCAAGTGAAGAAAGTCTTTTAGGCGCGTCAATAACGCTGGTAAACCACCCGCGTAGAACAGATCTTCCATTAGGTATTCGCCCGCTGGCATTAGGTTGGCGATGACAGGCACTTTACGCGCCCATTCATCAAACAACGACATAGGCAAATCGATGCCCGCACGCCCAGCCATAGCGATCAAATGGATAATACCGTTGGTGGAACCACCCAGCGCAACATAGGTCACAATGGCGTTTTCAAAAGCTTCTTTGGTGGCGAGAGATTTAGGTGTCAGGTCTTCAAACACCATTTTGGTAATGCGTTCGCCCGCAAGAGAGCAAAGACGTTGGTGAGCCGAATCGGCCGCCGGAATGGTCGCAGAACCGGGTAAACAAAAGCCCAAGACTTCCGCCATAGAGGTTAACGAAGACGCGGTTCCCATGGTGTTGCAGGTACCCACCGAGCGCGTCATTTTGGCTTCCAATTCAAGCCAGTCTTCATCACTCAAATTACCGGCACGCTTTTCATCCCAATATTTTCGGGTATGAGTGCCCGTACCAATTTTTTCGCCTTTGAAATTACCGTTTAGGCTCGCACCTGCTGGAATATAAATAGCAGGAATATTCATACTGATGGCGCCCATTAATAGGCCCGGTGTGGTTTTGTCACAACCGCCCATTAAAATCGCGCCATCAATCGGATGACTGCGCAACAGCTCTTCGGTTTCCATCGCAAGGAAATTTCGGTACATCATGGTGGTTGGCTTCACCATCACTTCGCCAAGTGACATGGCGGGCATTTCCAATGGATAACCACCAGCGCGAATGATGCCCTCTTTGACAAACTGGGCACGCTCTCTAAGGTGAGTATGACATGTACTGATGTCACTCCACGTATTAATGATGCCTATCACTGGGCGGTTCATGAAATCGCTGCGCTTGTAGCCCGTTTGTTGCGTGCGTTGTCGATGCGCAAACGCTCGCATATTGTCAGGAGCAAACCAACGCTGACTGCGCAGGTCTTCGATACGTTTTGCCATGATGTGGTCCTGTTTTTTCACTGTTTATTTTTATCATTTGCCGTATTAAGGATCGTGGCTTGTTTACGGCTTCTTAAAACTTGTGATATAACTCTTATATAAGACATAAGAGAAGTCAAGAACTATCCCCTTACTGATTAAAAATAGTCTCTTGAAATAACGACCTAAAACAAAAACCAACTAGAGGTACCGCAATGCTTGAACTAAAGAACACAGCACTCCTGCAAACAAAATGTTTAATCAATGGAGAGTGGGTCGAATCTTCAGAAGGCAACACGCTAGATGTATTCAATCCAGCAACAGGTGAATTAGTCGCAACCGTTGCAAGCGTTGGTCCTGCTGAAACACAACAAGCGATTGCCGCTGCTGAAGCCGCGCAAAAAACATGGAAAAAGAAAACCGCCAAAGAACGCGCTGCATTATTACGCCGCTGGCATGACCTATTAATGGCAAACCAAGAAGACCTTGCAAAGCTAATGACCGCTGAACAAGGCAAGCCATTAGCCGAATCTCGTGGCGAGATCGGCTACGCGGCGTCGTTTATTGAATGGTTCGCAGAAGAAGGCAAACGCATTTATGGCGATATGATTCCAACCTACGCGCCAGATCGTCGTATTCTAGTCATGAAAGAACCCGTTGGTGTGTGTGCCGCTATTACACCTTGGAACTTCCCCGCGGCCATGATCACTCGTAAAGCTGGCCCAGCCCTTGCTGCGGGCTGTACCATGATCATCAAGCCAGCTTCCGAAACGCCATTAAGCGCCTTAGCCATGGGCGTTCTTGCCATCGAGGCCGGCATCCCAGCAGGCGTGATTAATATCGTGGTGGGTAAAGCGAGCCAAATCGCCAAAACGCTAACGGACTCATCCGTTGTTCGTAAGCTCACGTTCACAGGTTCTACGCCTATTGGCAAATTGCTGATGAAAGACTGCGCCGACACCATGAAAAAAGTCTCTCTTGAACTGGGTGGCAACGCGCCTTTTGTTGTGTTTGATGATGCCGACATCGACGAAGCCGTTAAAGGTGCCATGATGTCAAAATACCGCAATGCCGGACAAACTTGTGTTTGTGCCAACCGTATTTATGTTCAAGCTGGCGTATACGATACCTTTGTTGGGAAATTCGCGGCGCAAGTAGCCGCCATGAAAATCGGCCACGGAACTGAGGATGGCGTTGAACAAGGCCCACTGATTAACCGCGCCGCGGTCGATAAAGTCGACGAGCATGTACAAGATGCTATTAGCAAAGGCGGCAAAATTGTCACCGGTGGTAAACGTCATGAACTGGGCGACAATTTCTATCTCCCAACGGTTATTGCCAATGCTACGCAAGACATGCTGTTTGCCAAAGAAGAAACCTTCGGGCCTTTAGCGCCAGTCTTCAAGTTTGAAACAGAAGACGATGTGATCGCGATGGCGAACGACACAGAATACGGTCTAGCGTCTTATTTCTACTCTCGAGATATTGGTCGTATTTTCCGTGTCGCAGAAGCGTTAGAGACAGGTTTGGTTGGTGTTAACGCTGGCGTCATCGCCACAGAAGTGGCGCCATTTGGTGGTTACAAAGAATCCGGCTTGGGTCGTGAAGGGTCTAAATACGGTATTGATGACTACATCAACACCAAGTACGTTTGCCTAGCAGGTTTGGATAAGTAACGGATAACTCAAAACCCTATGCAAGGTATGCCCATTCAGATATGGGCATACCTATCTTTTGTCGACCGGAGAAACATACATGCCAACATTAACCAACCAATACCCTTCCTTAAAAGACAAGGTCGTTTTTATTACAGGCGGTGGCTCAGGGATTGGTGAATACCTTGTTCATCACTTTATGGAGCAAGGCGCACGTGTTGCCTATATCGATATTGATGACACTAGTTCTAAGACGTTAAACCAAAAACTGAACGATGAGTTCAAAGTAACCCCTTGGTTTAGAAAAGTCGACGTGCGTGATATTTACGCATTGCAATCCGCCATCGACGACGCAGCCAAAGAACTCGGCCGCTTAGACGTCTTGATCAATAACGCTGGCAAAGACGATCGTCACAAAATAGAAGATGTCACCCCCGAATACTGGGATAACTGCCTAAACATCAACATGCGCCCGCATTTCTTTGGCATGCAAGCCGCCGCTAAATGGATGAAAGAAGGCGCCAGTATTATCAATATGGGCTCCATCAGTTGGATGCGTGGCCGTGCTGGGATGGTGGGTTATACCACATCAAAAGGGGCGATTCACACTATGACGCGCACCATGGCACGAGAGCTGGGTCCACGCGGTATTCGTGTTAACTCGATTGTTCCAGGGGCGGTGGTGACAGAACGTCAAAAAGCACTCTGGTTAACCCCTGAATTGGATCAAGAGTTTATCGATGTGCAGTCACTTAAATTCCGCATTCAACCAGACGATATTGTCGCCATGGCGTTGTTCCTAGCTTCTCAGGACAGCCGCGCCTGTGCAGGACAAAACTTTATCGTTGATGCTGGGATTGTCTAGCAAACAGGTGATTTCCCCGATCCCCCAAAGCAGCGGCACGTAAATCATTATGAGCCGCTTTTCTTTTCTATTATTTAAAACCCTGTCTAGATACCTCATAAATCGCTTAGATTCTGTAAACAAAAAGCATCTGCCTTGTTTTCTCTCGTCAAACGCTTTTAATTTCCGACACTGCCCATAAGAATAGTCAGTATTAAACATCGAGGACATAGCCATGAAAGAACCATTGGATATTCAATTCATCTCTGACGTCATGTGCCCTTGGTGCGTGGTCGGTTTGGGAAACCTTAACCAAGCATTAGAACAGCTGAATGACACAGTCAATGCGACCGTGACCTTTCAGCCGTTTGAGCTCAATCCAAACATGCCAGCAGAAGGTCAAAACCTCACCGAACACATCACTGAAAAATACGGCATCAGTAAAGCGCAGTCAGAACAAAATCGCGCCATGATTCAAGCACGCGGCAAAGAGCTCGACTTCGATTTTAACTTCACAGACGAAAGCCGCATACGCAATTCGTTCGATGCCCATCGTTTACTTCATTGGGCAGGCTTAGAGGGCAAGCAAGCTGAGTTAAAAGCGGCTTTGTTTAAAGCACACTTCAGTCACAATCAAAACATCAACGATTACAGCACCCTAGCGCACCTTGCGGCCAGTGTGAACCTAGACCCCGCCGCCGCAAAAGGCATCTTGGAAAATGGACATTTTGCCGAGGAAGTGCGTGAGCAAGAAGCGCTGTGGCAACAGAATGGCATATCCTCAGTACCAACAGTCATTATCAACAACAAATACGCCATTTCTGGCGGACAGCCTGCCGATGTGTTTAAAAACGCCATCGAAGAAATACTGGACGCACAAAAACAAGCTTAACAGCAAAAAGCCCCATGTCGACGACATGGGGCTTTTTGATTCACACTCACTAAACGTATAAAACCACCTAATAATATCCATATCAAAGTAGACATGCTGAGCCTTCCTAAAGGCGGTGGTTGTTAAGGCTTAAACAGAATTTTACTGTGGCAATTTTTCCATCACAAAACGCTTAAAAAGCGCCTTAATCAGCATGGCATCAAGCTCAATATTAAATTCCACGCCAAGTATATGACCAAGCGATTCAGGGCTTTCGATGAGACATACCCGCTCGCCTTGACGGTCTCTGGTGGTCAAATGCGCATTCACCAAGGTGACCATCTGGTGTTCCTTTTTCAACGTCACCATAAGATGCTTTAAAAACACTGCATTAGGGTGTTTATGGGAGTAAAAATGCCCTAATTCACAATCGGCATCGGTATAAACCGCACTGTCAAAGCGATACAGGGTAAAAAAACCATCGTCTTTTAAAACCTGTAAATCGTACTCGTCCTTATCGGTCGCTAGAATACGATATCGATCTAAACCCGCTGTTTGTTCTGTGTTTATCACTAACGCTATGGGCGTTATGGGCCCATTACCGCCAAAGCCGGTATCTACCAAATAACGCACACTATCTAGGGTTAACACAGTCACCCTATGGGTTCTGCCGACGTCTCTATCGAGATGATTATTCAGCACCCGAGCCAATTTAAGCTCTACCTCATAGCCCAAAGCGTGTAACAGCTCAAACGTCAGCTTGTTATGCTCAAAACAATAGCCACCCAAACCGCGCGTGACGATTTTGTCACTGATCTCGTCAAGATCCAACGAAATCCCCTCACCCAACACCACGGCTAAATTATTAAAGCTATACCGAGCCACATGTGCCGACTGCAGCTGACGCACAAACGCCATATTCAATACATCGGGGACCGTTAAACCGAGATCAGATAGATAGTTCTGTAAACTGAGTGGTAATGACATAGTGACTTCCTCGGTTACCGACGCGCTTATGCAACTTGCCGTGTTTTTTTCGGTATTGGGTTTAAATTGTTTAGCCCTTGATTCGCAAGGCTGTGTAGAAACGGGAGAAAATCCGACTGAGTATTGTGTCTAGACTGGCTTCCAGTTGCCGTAGACCAACCAGACAAGACACCCTATGTTTAACGTGATACTAACCCAAAGAATGAGCTTAAACGGCTGCTTCCGCGATTTGTGTTTTAGTGTACGCTGGGCCAATAAAGCGCCAGGCCATCCCCCCAGCAAAGAGAACACATGAAGCGTCTTTTCTGACGTTCGCCAACGCCCTCTTTGAGCAGCCCGCTTATCCCAAGCGAACATCAAGTAAGTCACAATGCTCAATATAAGATACAAAGAGATCAAAAGTACGGCACTGTTAAATAAAGCCATCGTTCTTTCCTAACCTTTCTACTCGCCAAATTTTAATGACGGATGGACTCACAAAGCTATCGATAAGACCTGAATTACGGCTTAACCCTTAATATCGTGTTCTCCAGAGGTTTTCTGCTTTTGATTGTATTGTTAGGGCCTTGGTTGAAGAGATTGCTTTTCTTTTAGGTACAGATAAAGAGGCAGCCCAAACGAAACACCCACTAACAATGTTCCCAACAAAGCGAAATATCTGTACTTTACTTGATACCTCTGTCCATCAACGACGATAAAGCCTAGTAACGCAACAGCCGACACCAATACATCAAGCCAAGCAAAGATACTGATTGGATTAGCCACTGCGTTACTAACTAAAAGTACAAAATCAAAACCATTGGCAAACAACCAAGGAACAAAAGCGCCATACGGCAGCAACACACCTAATAATACGAGAACTAAATAAAACCTAGCCATCTATCCATCCTTGTAGACATATCGTAGCAAGCCCTAACGCCGCGTTAGGGGGTAATCGATACAACACCGAAGATTAACACCACGCTAAAATAACTTAAACCAGCACACAAAAAATACCTAACTCAACCTGCTTCTTTTTACTTAACCCACTTGCAACCATGTTATAGGATTCAGAGAGATAATAACGTAGCTCATCGTCAAGGTGGCCTTCGGTATCAGTTTGCTGAATCCATTTCATGCCTCGACTTGCAAAATAAGGTGCAGGCCTGTAACCATCACAATGGTTCAGAAAATCAAAATTTAAGTCTGACACTTTAAAAGTAAAGGCTGATTTCCCTTCCGAACCCCAGCCTCCGACGGCAAATACTTTATCGCCAACTTTCCAAACATCGGAATTGCCCCATTGAACAACATAGGTAGTCGCGGGGAAAGAGCCGCAAAACGCATTAAATTCACCGCCGGTCATATTGTTCCCCTTTAAAGCCTTTGTTATGCACTACAAACCACCGGCTAAATCCAGAAAGTGACCAGTAGAAAATGGATTAACACTCATATCCTTCTATTTTCACACAATTCCGACCCGTTTTTTTGGCAACATAAAGCGCCTTATCTGCGCGTTGCAGTAGGCTGTCTAGGTCATCATTGGTCTGATAAAGGGCACAACCAAAACTACAGGTGATCTGAAAGGTCTGTTCGTCATGAATAATGACACTGGTTTCGATTTTTTTTCGGATGCGCTCAGCGACTAAGAGCAAGGTTTTCAAGTCAGTACAGGGAGTAATAATAGCAAACTCCTCTCCCCCCATTCTGGCAGCAACATCATTTGACCCTATGCTTTCACAAATTGACTGAGCCATACTTCGTAAGGCCTCATCGCCTGCTGCATGCCCGTAACGGTCGTTCACGCTTTTGAAAAAATCAGCATCCATCTGAATCATGCCGCATAGGGTATTGCCCTGCTGTGACTGAGAAATAATGTGCTTTCCGCTTTGGATAAAAGATCGTCTGTTTGCGATGTTTGTCAGAGCATCGGTGCGAGCCTCTTTTTCTGCTCTTTGCTTCTCAGATACCAGTTGCCGTGTTTTCTCCTCAACCTGTTTTCCCAACTCTGCCGCATGGTTTTGTACCAGTAATAAATAATCCTGTTTTATTTTTTCATTGGCTTTGTGTGTCTGTCGTGCCTGTAAAGTCAGTGTTATAAAAAGTAGTGTGGTCTCAACAATGGCTGCGATAATTGGGATATGCAGCGCGGTAATATCCTGCACTAAGAACCCATTATCCCGAAACGGGTAACTGAAAACCGCATAGGTATATAACAACCATGCACCACTAAATATGAGCGCCAACGAGTTACCTTGCCGCCACCTTAATAGTCCAGAAAAAATCAGCAACGGGAAGCCCAGCATACTGACTTTCAGAAAGTCGATGCTCAAACTGTACATCCCAAGATAAAAAAGTGGGATTTGAGACAGTCCCACCAGAACATTCAGCCTTAACAAAATATCGAGTTTTGGCAGATACTTTTTCGTCTGCAAAAACGCCCGCCCAAACATCATGGCAAACGCGACCATCAAGCCGGAGTAGATCCAGAAATGCTCTATCAAACTCGTGCTGTTTGTAATGTTGGGAATCAGACCGGAGGTTTTCCCCCACACCAGAATAGAGAAGAAAATATAGCCACTGTAATACAGGAAACTCGATTGACGCAGACTGATAAAAAGAATCAAAGACAGCAACATGATAATCAGGAAAATACCAAATGCCGTGCTATAAAAGACAATCTCAAGGGTCTTTGTGGATTCAAGCTCTTTGGGGTTCCATATTAGAAAATCCACATAAACCGCTTGTCCGGTTTTATCAACCGTTTTAACAAAATATTGCCGAGTTTCACCGGGCTTTAAAGTTGTTTCAAAAACGGGTCTCAGCTGATTCAGCGGCCGTTTAGCCCCCTCCTCTCGGATCGAAGAAAAAACTTCATCAAACTCTTCTAGAGAGGATTCATCCCGCTGAAAAAGCCAAATATCTTCAGGAATGTGGTTAAGATATTCTAGATAAAGGGTATGCTCTTCATCGGTTGGGTTATGCAGTTTAAACGCCATCCAAATCGAACTGCGAGGGTAACCGATACCGGAATAGCCTGATTCAACAACCTTAAATTGGCCCTCCTCTTCTAAGGCGGCCGCTTCATACACAGTTAGGCGGTATTCTGGGTCTTCAAAATAAGAGATTCGAGGAAACACAGAAACGCCACCTTCCGAGCCAGTAATACTGACCGCTTCTGTCTTTGCCGCAGACGTAGGGGATACCGAGAAAGCGAAGAAAAAGAACCCAAAAATTAAACATAATCGTCTTATTGTCAAAATACTCCGCGCCTCTGTAATGATGATCATCTAGTCAGGTTAAGTTTATACCAGCATTATAGAAATTGAATCTACCAGTGTACGCTGAGTAAAATTATTTCAAACTAACCGCCATGATGCTCGAATCACACAAAAAAAGGCAATCTATTGCTAGACTGCCTTTGGTTTTTTCTTACTGTGGGTGTAAAAAACGCTTTGTAATTATTGACCGCCTGAGACGGCAAAGCCGCTAAAGCCACCCATTGGTAAATCGGCCATTAAGGTTGCCGCGCCTGTCGTCAGATCTATAGAGTAAAGGCCGGCTTTTGATGCACCTTCAAGCTGTAATATTGCATAAGCCGCGTCAGAACCTTCTTTGGCAGAAACAATATCGAAGCCACCCATTGATGATAGGTCAACAGCCTTGCCATTGATGGTGATCTTAGCGACGGTTTTTAGTTCGCCAGCATTATTAGCAAGGCTGACCAATGAGTCTGTTTTACTGTCTAATGCAAACTGGAAAGTGCTCGACGCTTTAGCTCCGGCAATGGCGTTCGTGTAAGCATTGGCAAAAATTTCAGGCGTCATGCCTTCGTTGCGGTCGCCTTTTACATAAAAAGTAGAAGTGAATTTTAATACAGAATTGGCACGCTTATCTTGGTCACCAAAACCGATCGGGAAATACACCAAGTTTGTACCGTCAGAACCCACCATACGAACAGCATCGATGGCGTTATTAAAATCCATCGCCGTGGCGGTCGCATTCTTTGAAATCATGGCGCCATTTGTGAAGGTAGCACCCAGATCGGTTAGCTTGCCGGTCTTAGCATTAACAGCATAAACCGCGCCGTTGGAATAACCTAACAACTCGCCAGTAACGGGGCGATAAGCCACGGCATCCAGCTTATTGCTTAGCATAAAGGTGTCCATTTTAGCGGGAGACGCAATAGATCCAATTATTATCAAAGTCGTTCCATTGTTGGCAAGAGCGTATCCAGCGACATGGCTATCTTTGTCTGATGTTCCATAAAAGTTAGTTGAACAAGCAGAAACTGCGAAAGCAGTGGCGGCGGCAAGAATCGTCTTTTTCATCATAATCATCCTGTATGAGTTGTATTAGTAAACTAGGTGTCACCCAATTGGGCGGCTCATACAGAGATACTCATCTTTTAAAAAAAGGTTTCAGATAAACGTCATTTTTTAAAAATAATCTTCGGGGCGATAAAAAGGTAGGCACCAAATATTAGAGTCAGATAACAATATAGTTTAAATTGTTCCTGACCCTAACTCTTCCTCTGGCAATAATTGTTCCTCGCTCTTAAATAGCGACGCCTATTACTTGAATTTCAACGCACGTAAGCCATTGGCGACCACAAGTAAGCTCACCCCCATGTCAGCAAACACAGCCATCCACATGCTCGCTTGCCCCTGAAAAGCCAACAAGATGAAGATGAATTTTATCCCAATGGCCAATGCAATATTTTGCTTAAGCAAGCGCATACAGAATCTCGACAAACGAATATAGGTGGCTATTTTAGACGGGTCATCATCCATCAGAGCAATATCCGCCGTTTCAATGGCCGTGTCCGTTCCTGCCGCGCCCATCGCCAACCCCAAATTTGCCTGAGCCAATGCAGGGGCATCATTAATGCCGTCTCCGACCATGGCTACTTGTTGCCCTTCCTCCATGATTTTTTTAATGACATTGAGTTTATCTTCAGGCATTAAGTTGGCTTTAACATCTGTTATACCGACCTCCTGCGCGATAGCCCCCGCCGTGTTCAGGTTGTCTCCACTGAGCATAAGGGTTCTCAGACCCAACGAATGTAAGTCTCGAATGGCCTCCTGACTATTTGGCTTTACAGGATCAGCGACTCCAAACAGTCCCAAAACACGAGCATCTTCTATCAGTAACACACAGGACTCACCTTGCGATTCGATCCTTGCAACGTCTGCTTTATAGGCCTCTAGCGGCACACCCATGGCGCGTGCAAGACGATCATTTCCAAGACCATACCTATGCTTATTAAACTCCACCTGAAGACCTTGACCCGGCATTGCAATCAGCGTCTCTACCGTCAATCGTTCACCGACATACGCCAACGTCAGCGTTTTTGAAACAGGGTGACTTGAATGCTGAGCAATACTGGAGGCTAGCTGCTGTAACTCTTCATCCGACATCCCACTAAGATTCTTAAAGGATCTTAGCTCTGGCTGCCCCTGCGTCAGCGTGCCGGTTTTATCAAATGCCACACGATTTAGCCGACTGCCTGCCTCTAAATGACTCCCCCCTTTAATCAAAATCCCTAAGCGTGCTGCCCTAGCAAGGCCACTGACAATCGTGACAGGCGTCGAAATAACCAACGCACAAGGACAGGCAATAACCAATAAAACAAGGGCTCTGTAAAGCCAATCAAAAAAGGCTCCCCCGAAAAAAATAGGCGGTACCAGCGCTGTCGCCAAGGCGATAAAAAAGATAATCGGGGTATAGACGCGCGCAAACTGATCGACCAAACGTTGTGTAGGAGCCTTATCCGCTTGCGCTTCCTCGACACGCTTAATAATACGAGCCAGCGTCGTATTCGCTGCCTCAGCTGTCACTTGAAACTCAAACAACTCAGTTTCATTCAGAGTTCCTGCATACACCGAATCGCCCAATTGTTTTTCAACCGCCAAACTCTCGCCCGTGATCGCGGCTTGGTTAATAAACGTGTGCCCCTTCACAATGCGGCCATCCAAACCAATTCTCTCACCTGGCTGCACCTGAACACGCTGACCGATTTTCACCTGTGTCACCGGAAGGCTCTGCCAGTGTCCATCGCTCATCAAGATCCTAGCAGTATCAGGTGCCAGTGATAATACGCTCTGAATCGCATGGCGAGCACGCTCAACTGACTTTCCCTCAATCCACTCGGCCAAGGTAAACAACACTAAAACCATCGCGGCTTCCGCCCAATGCCCGATCAACAATGCACAAGTGACCGCTAAGCTCATTAGAGCATTAATGGTTAAGTCGAACTTAAGAAGCGACAACCAACCTCGCTTCAGAATGTCTGTTCCACACAACGCAATCGCCGACAACGCCAACATGAGACTGATCCAGCCCCATCCCGGAAGAATCCATCCAATCACTTCCGCCAGCAATGCGGCACCTCCCGCGAAGAATAGCTTGATATAAGGTATGGGGCTGACTTTCGCTGGAGCAAGACTTGGTGTTTCATTACTAGAACAGGCTGATGAGCCGCAACAATTCGACATTTATTGATCTCCTTAGGTTTTATCACTATAGTAAAAACCCTAAAGTTACTTCAGGGTCAAGCTCGGGGAGAAAATATGCATAGCATTGGTCAACTTGCAAAACGGGTTGAATGCCCAGTGGAAACGTTGCGTTATTGGGAAAAAGAAGGGCTGCTTCCCACGCCCTATCGTGGAGAGAATAATTACCGTTGGTATCAAGACAGTCATCTTGAGCGCGCTTTGTTTATTCGTAACTGTCGTAATCTTGATATGAGCTTAGCGGAAATCCGTCAACTCTTAAGTTACAAGGATCAACCTGACATACGCTGCGATCAGGTCAACCGATTATTGGATGAACACATTTCGCATGTCACGGAGCGTATCGCCTCGCTTACCTTACTCAAAGACACCCTGGAGAGTTTAAGGCAGCGTTGTGTGACCGAAAAAAATATGGATGCATGCGAGATCCTTGTGGGCTTGAGTTGCGATCAAGCACAAGGCACCACAGATAAGTGCTCATCACACCTACGCGGAGCCCATCCTGGCTCAAGTCGGAGTATTTAAAGGCAAGGTAGAGTCAAAATTGTTAGAAACGTGAGGTGAGCTTTTTATAAGCAGCGTCTTTATCTCGCTTACCAACGGCCTCATTCAAAAGAGCCGTTGGATTTTTCTTTAACTCTAAAATACTAGCAGAGCAACTTACTAACACTTGTCTCATAACCCCACCACAAAAGCACTAAAATAAGACCTGAATTTAAGCAATGACTAGTGGCTTGCAAAAGAGGCATAACCCCGGAATCACAACAACCGAGGCATAGTAAAAACACCACGCGTTGGCTGTTCCTCTTGAAGCGTTTGTTAGCTTACCTTTTTACCTATTTCGTGCGATTTAATCATATTGATCACTTCGTGTGATAGGTTATACTCCAACTAGACCTAAGACAGTGGAGAGTAACCATGCGTACATTAACAGCGAATGACGCTAAACGAAATTTTGGTGAATTGCTTCTTAATGCTCAACGCCAACCCATTAAGATCAGTAAAAACAGCAAAGATGCTGTTGTCGTGATGTCTATACATGACTACGAAGAGCTTGAAATGATGAAAACAGAATATCTTAAACATTGTTTCAACGCGGCTAAAGATGACTCGGCAAAAGGCAATGTCGTTGATGGTAAAGATTTTTTGAATGAGCTGTAACAAACAATATGCACAGTAAACAATATAAACTGAGTCGTTTGGCTCAAACTCATTTACGTAAAGTAAAAAATTATACCATCAACAATTTTTCTGAATTACAGTGGCAACGTTATAAAGAAACACTACTTTCTGGCTTTCAAATGCTCGCCGATAACCCTGATTTAGGACGAAGCTGCCATGAAATATACAGTTACGGCTTTTACTTTCCGATTGGAAAACACACTGCTTACTTCACAAAGGAAGAAAATTTCATCTTAATCGTAGCTGTATTGGGGCAATCTCAGTTACCGCAAAATCACCTGAAATAATAAACAATGATGGGCGATGCTTTCGATTGGTAAACTAACGCCGCCATAAACCGCGCGAGCTTGCGAGTGTCGGGCGACCGTAGGGAGCGAATTTAATGGCCTTGTTATAGAGCTAATTCGCTTTCTTGAGGAACTGGCACAGCAGACTCCAACCCTAAAATTTCTGAATACAATGTAATTAAGTGTTCGATAGTCAAATCTAATATTGGTTCATACATGAAAGAGTTAAGGTGAATATTAGAGCTAACAGTAATGCTAACCTTCTCAAGGGTTTTGATGGCTTGACTATAAGGCAATTCGTTTGTGTATGACTTTATTAAAGTACCAAACTGATTCATTGATTGACACCAATAATTATTATCGGATTTTATTTTCCGCATTTCTTCGATAAGGAAAATTTCAGATTTCATTCGAATAACTATTGATAAAACCACTTTATCTTCTAAATTAAGCCCATCATGGTTAGGCCTATTTTTAATCTCATTTGCTTTATTGAACAGTAATTCCTTGAAAGATGTTGCGTCGTTAGTAGGGTAATTCGTGCCAAACAACCTATTATAGATATCATAATAATCGCCAATAGTAATTCCGGCTGTATCCTCTTTCCAGTGTAATAGACTAGTAAGCTTCAAATAATCGGGATCAGCTTCACCTTTAATATACTCGATTAAATTTCTTGTAAAAGGTACTGTCGCACAAAGGATGAACTCACTATTAGCTATTTCTGTTTTCCACTTTCCAATAAAGTAGTTTTTGATACCTTCAGCTTGAGAAAGCTCTATGCCATTTTCAGTTCTGTTAGCCATTAAACATCTTTGACGATGAACAAAGTTATTTGCCAAAGTTCTGAAAAAATCAAAATTATGAGTAAGAATTAATTGTGAAAAATGTTCAATTTTAGAGATATCCTCAAGATATTGAACAATTGCATGCTTATTTTTGTAGTCGAAAGAGTCTGCAACGTCGTCAATAATAAAAAGCGTCTCAGCTGATTTTCGTTTTCTATCTTCTACTTCAAAGATAAAATTTAGAAGATAGAGTGCGCGTTTCTCCCCTTGGCTTAAGGACTTTATTTCGCTTCTGGTACAGTCTACTTGATCATCACCATCTTTGAACGTGAACTTTAATTTTGCCTTATCTCGTCCTAAAGCGGCTTCAACTTGGTTGAATAATGACAAAGTAAATGGCATATCGACAAAACGATTATTAAAAAGCTCTATAGCTTTAGACCAATTCGGAGCTTCTGTTGCAGCGTCTAATTCGATTTGACGTAACTCAGCCTGATTGGCAGAGAAATCCTCTAGAAATGCGCCAGAATCTGGACTGTTTTGAACATAAAAAGCCCACAAACTCCTCTTGAACTCTGCTTGGTTCTCAGGCTTTGTATTATGTAAAAGCAAATCAACTTCCGTTGCAGAAATATTTTCCAATAATGTAATCAGTGCTTGCGTTTGTGCATTTTTAGCTAAGTTGCCTCTTAACGTTTTGAGCTCAGCATCACTGTCGATTGATTCATGTACAATCCTCATCTTTTCTTGAAGTTCTTCGTAATCAATTGAAGAGACATCACCTTTTAGGTGAACTTTATGCCCACCGGCAAAGTACCCTTGTTTATTTAAGGTGTTAAATGAAGTATCAGCTTTTGCAGGGTTAAAGATTCCGCGACTATAAATTGTTCCTGCTTGATCAAAGAGCTCTTGATATCGTTGATTAAACTCATTGGATTTTGATAAAAACTCAGGACTTTCTAATATTGAAATAGCTTTAGGGTCAAATATCTCATTATAAATAAAGCTTTCTAGATCATCCCCAATGACAACTCCTTTTGCTAACTCTATTGCCTTTGCAAAATCATCCGTTTGAAAGTCATTTTTCAGTATATTTTCGATATCATCTTTTTTAACTTTTGATTTTTTCTGGAGTGATGTTTCGAGCTTTGATTTCAACTTATTAATATCTGAGACTAGTGAGTCATATCTAGCTTTACTTTCTTGATTAATAAGAATGTTCGTTACAGCTTCGTTGTCGGAGCTAATTTCTATTTCAGATTTAAGAACGTATATTTGTTCCTTTTGTATATCGATATTATCAACTTCAACAATACAAGTAGGTTGGCGGTTAAAACGTTCTTCTTTTGGCTGGTCGCCTTTTGATAAAGCATCAAAAGTTCTAGAAAACGATGTTTTCATTAGTCCATTTGGGGCATAGATTGAGTAAGCTTTAGCTTTTCCTCTGGCACTCGATAAATCAAAAGTTTCATTTAATGAAGAAATACCGTAACAGTTTTCGAGATGTACTTTTAGGTTATCCATAACTCATCCTTTTAATTATTCACCGAGACCAGATTTATCACCCAGCCCTATAACGTTGGAGCTAAGGGGCGGATTTGGCGAAGCCAAAGACGTCCCACTTGAGCGATTTGTTGTACGCGCACTACCGCGCATTAAATACGGGCCCTAAAAGGGCCATAAGAGGACCAATGCCGCCAGAATATAGGTGATCTATATATTTGCGATATAGAACTCTGCGAATTGTGGTTTCATCAGTTCCACAAGAATTGCGAATGTATTCTACGATTGAGTCTAGTTTGCTTTTCGCCACCTTTCGTGGCGAATCTCCAGTAATGTTCTGATATCTAGGGAGCATGATATGGTTGTCTAGATTTACGGTTGTCCCATAAAATTCGACAATCAGTTCATTGACGTTCATGTTTGAATGAAAAGCCTCTAACATGTCTGTAACGCCAATCTCTGGCGTGCATGGAAGGAACGAAACAGAGTTCATGACCCGACCATATAAATCTGTTATAGACCGAGTGTCATTTCTTCTGGCTGCTGGTATTGCCTCAGTTCGGACATCATCATCCAAGAAAACATGGCGCTTAACGTGGGTTGGGATAATTAACGCTGATCTTTCTAGCATCTGCATGACTTGATAGTAGCCACCAACGGGCACAACTTTGTACATTGGCTTATGGGTATTCCTGTTTTCCTCAAACTTTCCGCAAAGTTGCTCAAGTAATAATTTTGCCTCTTCATCTTCGGCAAAAAATATGAAGTCGCTTTTGACCTCTTCGTCAAATGCGATTTCACCAAGAACTTGCGCCGGAAATACATTTGTTTTTGTTGTGTACGACCCTTGTTCATCTCTGGAAATGAAAATGATGTTTCTTCTGTTGATATTTTTTATCAGAGTTGATGAGTGCGTAGAGAATATAACTGTTAAGTTTTTGTTTGTGGCTATTTGATTTATCTTATTTAGCAGCCTTACTTGAGCTTGAGGATGCAAGGCCATCTCAACTTCATCAATTAAGATTAATGAGTTGTTTTCAGCGGTAGACATTTTCTGGGCGAGTTTAAGCACGCATAACTCGCCAAGACTAAAGTTTTTTTCTGAATAGTAATGGGTTTCTCTTCCTGCTCTGTACGGTAATAGAAATGCTTGGTTTCCTGTCCCTCTTCTGGTGTTAACGAACTTTAAGCCATTCCACTTATTGTCGTGAAGGACGGAAGTTAGGAAGTCTGTAATATCATTATTTGCCTGATTAATTCGCCTTGGAATTATTTCTTCCGCATACGGCTCTACTCTGCTTCCATCTGCTTGAATAAAATGAATGCTTGGATATGGAAACTGGGAGAGGATATTTGCGTTACTCCTTGGTGTTGGTGGCCAGCGTTTTCCTCCATAGGAGTATGTGACTTCTTGTCCGTTAATTTTGTACCGTACTTTCGCATCATTAAACGTATCCAATCTTTCTTGCATAGCGGTGGTTTTGTAGTGGTCTTGAAAGGCGCGGCCATGCCTTATTCGATATAAGGCGGCTAGCAGGCTAGTTTTCCCCGAGCCGTTTAAGCCGGTGAGAAGCCAGAGCCCAGCACTCGGAATATCAAATTCGAGATTGGAGATTCCTTTCAGATTTTCTAATTCAACTCTCATTTATTATCCACTTCATGAATTGCGTATAACATTTTAATAATGCGCATGCGCAACTGCACTGTTTTTAATTTCCATATAAATCCCTATAAAAAACTGATTCTATGGCACTTTTTAACCTTTCCCACAGGCTGGTTAATTGAAAATCCGAGCGTGCGGGTTTACACATTTATCCACAGCGCGTTATATGGGCTGGGTTTTATGTTGTTGATTGATACTAAAAGACTTTCTGGCTTGCTGCCAGTACAAACGGGCAAAAATGTGATTGTTTTTTAGGCAAAGCGTGCCAATAATTGGCAATCAAAAAAATAAACTGTATATTTGTACAGCCTTAAATCAATTATCCACAAGGAATGTGTGATGTCTTCTAGTCCTTTTATGAATTTTATTCGTAATGAGCTGCGGCTACGTGGCTATAGCTTAAAAACAGAGAAGTCTTACCTGTATTGGATTAAATATTTTATTCGATTCCATAAGCTGCAACACCCACAAAACATGGGCGCAGAAGAAGTAAGAGCATTTTTATCATTTCTGGCAGTGGAGCAACATGTCGCCATTAACACCCAAAAATCTGCCTTGAATGCCCCCGCCTTTTTGTACAACAAGTTACTGGATCAACCATTGGGGGATTTAGGGTTTCAGCATGCTAAGCAAGGTCGACGTCTGCCCATTGTTTTAGCCGCTAACGAGATTCAGAAAATACTAAGCTGTTTGAATGAACGGGACCATTTGATTTTTTCATTGCTGTATGGATCGGGGCTTAGGGTTAGTGAATGTTTGCGTATTCGCATTCAAGATATTAATTTGGATCAGGGCAGTTTGGCGGTAAGGTGCAGTAAGGGTAATAAAGACAGAACCACCATTCTGAGCCGTAAGTTAGCCGAGGCGTTAAACAAGCAAAAAGCCTATGCACAACAAATTCAACAAGATGACAACGCCAAGGGATATGGCCCTTCTTTGCCCTTTGCGCTGTCTAAAAAGTACCCAAACGCCTTTCGTCAATTGAGTTGGATGTTTTTATTTCCCTCTACATCAATTAGTCCGCACCCTGTGACTGGTGAACTATGCAGGCACCATTTGCATGATTCAGTACCTCGTAAAGCATTGAAAAAATCGGTCAACAAGGCAGGGATCAATGAAAAAAGAGTTAATTGCCATACTTTCCGCCACTCTTTTGCAACTCATTTACTCATGGCAGGGCGAGACATAAGAACGGTTCAAGAGCTGTTAGGCCATAACGATGTGTCGACAACACAAATTTATACCCATGTTATAGGACAGCATTTTGCAGGAACAAATAGCCCTCTTGATCAAATTTTATGACATAAGGAGTGTGGAAGCTGTTATCGCTTTTTACTCAACCATTTAGCCCTGCGAGTGTGGTAGACGGGCTTTCGCCAAAGAGTTGTTTGTAGTCTTGTGCAAATTGGCTTAGGTGCCAGAATCCCCATTGGGCAGCGATATCGCTGACGGATTGGCTTTTGTCGGCTTTGACAAGGGCGCGACGTACGCCGTTTAAGCGGCTAACGCGTAGGTATTGGATGGGGCTGATGCCAAGGATGCTTTCAAAACTGTATTGCAGAGTTCGGCGGCTGACGTTGGCTTTTTCGCACAGCTGAGTGACGGTCACGGCTTCGTCAAGGTGGTGGTCTAAAAACTGCCGTGTGCAATCAACGACGCGTTTTCGATGGGGGTAACTGGGTGTTTTGGCGGGCTGCGGGGTTTCGACTTTTAATACTTCTAACAAGGCCATCATCACTATGTCTTGCTGTAGACGTGGCGAGGTGACTTGGTTTTGCGGTGCCAGTAAACGCGCCAGTAAAAAACGCGCTTCGTCCAACGTTTTGTCTGGTACGCCTAAGCGACCATATTGGGTCAGTTGTTCCCAATTCAGTTCTATGCCGTGTATGGAGGCAATCTGAATCAGTGATGACTTATCCACTACTAAGCCATACAAATCATAATCTTGAGGGGTGGAAAGTTGAAAATCACAATTGCCTGGCTGGCACATGATGGTGTTGGTCTTGATGGTTAGACCATTGATTCGGCTTTCTTCTTGACCTGACAGCGGGATCCCAAGCCAGACAGAATCTGGCCATACCACGCATTTTTGCTGCAATGCCTGACTGGTGTGTTCGCAGAAGACTTGCAACCCTTCTAACGGTAGTTCGGTAATCCGGCCATAGAATCGCCCACGGCTAGTTTGATCGTATTCTTGCTGCCAATTCGTTAAATTGTTGGCGTGCAAATCCGCATCATAGGCTTCGGATACACGTAAAATACCGCTCTCTTTTGGTGCATTCATCATTGAATTCAACATTTCACTGCCTGTCTTTTTTTCTTCTAATCATTGAAAAACATCAAGATAAAAACCTAAATCATTGAAAAATATACACTAATCAATGTTTGCCATTATTCGATAACGCCCACTTATAAAACGACGTACCGTTAGTAATAGCAAAACTTAGGCCTTTTTCAATGATTAATTTTTGGCCTACCCTTTTTTAGACTAGATGTGAGTAACGGTTATGAGTCATCCACATTCTTCTTATCAATTTCGTCATATTTTGGGTGAGCGGACGTTTGGTTTCGTTGATCTTGCTGATCTGATGGCAAAGGCGACACCGGCTCGCTCAGGCGATCGCCTTGCGGGGGTGGCCGCCCACAGCGCAGAAGAGCGCGCCATTGCCCAAATTACGTTAGCAGATGTGCCCCTCAAACTGTTTCTTCAGCAAGCGCTTGTTCCCTACGAAGACGATGAGATCACTCGGTTAATACTCGACGATCATGACAAGCAGGCTTTTGCGCCTATTTCACATCTTACCGTGGGGGGCTTTCGTGATTGGTTACTCAGCGATTTGGCCACCAGCGAAGTGCTGACGTCAATTCGTTCGGGCGTGACGCCTGAAATGGCGGCGGCGGTGAGTAAGATAATGCGCAATCAAGATTTGATCCTGGTCGCCAAGAAATGCCATGTGAAAACCGCGTTTCGCAACACCATTGGTTTGCCAGGCCATTTGTCGACGCGCTTGCAGCCGAATCACCCCACTGATGATTTAACCGGCATCGCGGCCAGTATGTTAGACGGTTTGCTGTACGCCAATGGCGACGCTGTGATTGGCATCAACCCCGCCACGGACAACGTGCAGCAAGCCACGCGCTTGATCAAGATGATGGACGAAGTGATCCAGCATTATGAGATTCCCACTCAGTCTTGCGTGCTTACGCATGTGACTAACACCATCGAATGTATCGAGCAAGGCGCGCCCGTGGATCTGGTGTTCCAGTCCATTGGTGGCACCCAAGCAACCAACGACAGTTTTGGTTTTAATCTTGCCACACTGGCCGAAGCGCAAGACGCGGCCTTGTCGCTGAAACGCGGCACGGTTGGCAACAACGTCATGTATTTTGAAACGGGCCAAGGCAGTGCGCTGTCGGCGAATGCCAACCACGGTTTAGACCAGCAAACCTGTGAGGCCCGCGCTTATGCGGTAGCACGTAAATTTAACCCTTTGTTAGTGAATACCGTGGTTGGCTTTATCGGCCCTGAATATTTGTACGATGGCAAGGAAATCACCCGTGCGGGGTTGGAAGACCACTTTTGCGCCAAGCTACTTGGCCTGCCTATGGGGTGTGATGTTTGTTACACCAATCACGCTGAGGCCGATCAAAACGACATGGATAATTTATTGACACTTTTAGGTGTCGCTGGCTGTACCTTTGTGATGGGCATTCCGGGTTCAGACGACATCATGTTGAACTACCAAACCACCTCGTTTCATGATGCCCTGTATGCACGCCGAGCGCTTGGCCTCAAGCCAGCTCCGGAGTTTGATCTCTGGTTAGCCAAAATGGAAATCTTCAAAAACAACGAGCAGTTCATCCTCAACCACCAGCTGCCGGATGCGTTTCATAAGTCACTGCATAAAATGATTGGAGGCAAGTCATGAGCCAAGACACCACTCATTCGGATAAATCGTTCCCAACACACCCACATACGGAGCCCGTTACAGAAAATGCGTGGAGCAAACTCAATGCCTTTACCGATGCTCGAGTGGGTCTTGGTCGTTCTGGCATCAGTGTGCCCACTAAGCATTTGCTGGCGTTTCAGCTTGCCCATGCGCAAGCCATTGATGCGGTTCACACGCAGCTGGACGCGAAACGCCTAGCCGAAGAGTTATCTGCGCAAGCATGGGCACCAAACGCGGCTCCTTTTCTGTTACACAGCCGTGCAACCGATCGAGCCACCTATTTGCAACGCCCCGATTATGGCCGCCGACTCGATGAGCATTCGGCGCATATTTTGGATCAACACAGCGCCGAGAACACAGCAGAATACGATCTTGCCATTGCTATTGTTGACGGCTTGTCTTCTTTGGCGATTGAACAAAACACCTTGCCATTTTTGCAGGCGTTGTTTGCTCATCTCGACACTAACGCCACTAACAAAAGCAACACTAAGAGCAACACAAAGACGAACACCAACAAGCATGCGCCTTGGCATATCGCGCCCTTGTGTTTGGTTGAGCAAGGCCGCGTTGCCATTGGTGACGATATCTGTGAGCGTTTAAACGCTAAATGCGTCCTGGTGTTGATTGGTGAACGCCCAGGGTTAAGCTCTCCCGACAGTTTAGGTTTGTACCTCACTTGGGGCGGCAAGGTGGGTTATACCGATGCCTACCGTAACTGCATTTCCAACGTTCGCCCAGCGGGCTTGGTTTACCAAGAAGCCGCACGCAAGGCTTTTTATCTATTAACCGAAGCGCGGACCTTAAAGCTGTCTGGCGTCAAGCTAAAAGACAGGTCCGACGACGACCTCATTATGGACACGAGCAAAGAATCAAAAAACTTTCTCATTACTTAAGGAAAAGACACCACACTTAATACTCTCAAACCAAACAGCATCAAGAATAATAATTAAAAGCAAATACTCACAAAAGGAACCACTATGACTGATCACATTGATAAGGAATACCTGGCCAAGCGCCAGTTGAAAAGAGGCTCCGCGGGCTGGATTCTGCTTGCGGGCTTGGGCGTGTCTTATGTTATTTCAGGAGACTTCGCTGGTTGGAACTTTGGCATCGCCGAAGCGGGCTGGGGCGGATTCGCTATTGCGGCAGGGCTGATGGCGGTGATGTATTTCACGCTGGTTTTGGCCTTGGCGGAAATGTCGGCGGCGATCCCTGCGGCGGGTGGCGGCTACAGTTTTGCACGTCAAGCAATGGGGCCAACGGGCGGTTATTTGACCGGTCTGGCGGTATTAATTGAATACGCTTTGGCGCCTGCCGCCATTGTGATTTTTATCGGTTCTGCGGTAGAAGCCTTGTTAGGCTTTAATGGACCTTGGGTCTACGCCGCGTTTTATCTGGTCTTTATCGGCATTCATTTAGCCGGTGCAGGCGAAGCGCTCAAGGTCATGATGGTGATCAGTGGTTTGGCAGTAATTGCCATTCTAGCCACCGCGGTGGCGCTGATTGGTGATTTTGATAGCAGTCGTTTATTTGATGTGCCTGTCACTGATGCCGTTGGCGCGTCTGAATTTATGCCAATGGGTTGGTATGGTATTTGGGCCGCATTGCCATTTGGTATGTGGTTGTTCTTGGCAGTGGAAGGTGTTCCTTTAGCCGCAGAAGAAGCCAAAGATCCAGCGAAAGACGTGCCAAAAGGCATTATCGGCGCGATGATCTTCTTACTGTTTACCGCACTTTTGGTGGTGTTTTTATTAGCCGGTGCTGCAGGCGCCGATGCGATGGGTAAGAGCGCCGTGCCATTGGTTGACGCGCTTAACTTCGCTGGACACGGCACGCTCGCTACCGTAGTCAACGTATTGGGTCTTGCTGGCTTAATCGCGTCTTTCTTCTCTATTATTTACGGCTACAGCCGCTTGGTCTTTGCTCTGTCTCGTGCGGGCTATCTCCCAAAAAGCTTGTCAGTGACGGACAAACGTAAAGTCCCTGCTCGTGCTTTGATCGTACCGGGTATTTTGGGCTTCTTGGCTTCTTTGACAGGCGAAGGCGATCTTATGCTTGCCATGGCCGTGGTTGGCGCGACGGTGTCTTATGCTTTGATGGCACTAAGCCACATTTTGCTTCGCATCAAACAGCCAAACATGGAACGTCCTTATAAAACACCGGGCGGTATTTTCACCTCGTCTATCGCCTTTGTCTTATCGCTATTGGCTTTGACTGGTGTTTACGCTTACGACCCACGCGCGTTTTTCTACACGCTAGTCTTATTCGCCATCGGCGCAGCTTACTACTTCTTGTACAGCAAAAACCGCCTTGTGGCGAAAACCCCAGAAGAAGAGTTCGACATGTTAGCCGCGGCTGAAGCCGATCTTGTGACTACCTCGCCCTAATAAAACGTCAACGCGCGACTAAGCGCCATCATACAGTGCCCTTAAAAGCCCTGCATTACTTTAATGCAGGGCTTTTTTAAATGGCTCTCCGCTGCATTGTTTGCACGCTAATTGCATCAAAAAACAATGACATACAAATAATGGAACACACACCATGAAACACTATTTAGAACGCGATTACGCCGGCTATGGTCGCCAAGGGATGCCAAACGTTAACTGGCCCAACAACGCCCGAATTGCAGTCCAGTTTGTTTTAAACTTTGAAGAAGGCGGTGAGCACTGCGTCTTACACGGCGATGAACACGCAGAAACCTTTCTATCAGAAATATTTGGGGCGCAGCCTTTTAAAGATCGTCATATGAGCATGGAATCGCTCTACGAGTACGGTTCTCGCACTGGCGTGTGGCGCATACTTAACGAATTTGAAAAACGCGGCTTACCACTGACTGTTTTTGCCATTGCCACCGCATTACAACGCAATCCAGAAGTGGCAAAAGCCTTTGTTGAAGGAAAACACGAGATTGTCTGCCATGGTTTAAAATGGATTCATTATCAGGAAATGCCGATTGAGCAAGAGCGCGAGCACATGCAACAAGCACTCGCCCTAATCGAAGAAGTCACTGGGGTTAAACCCGTTGGCTGGTACACAGGACGCGACTCACCAAACACTCGTGCCTTGGTCGCAGAGCAAGCGCAACTTAAATACGACTCAGACAACTACGGCGACGACCTACCCTATTGGGTAAAAGTTGATACGCCAGATGGGGGTAGCAAACCGCATCTGATCGTGCCTTACACGCTTGACTGCAACGACATGAAGTTTTCTTCGCCATACGGCTTTAACCACGGGGAAGAATTTTTCCAATACCTGAAAGACAATTTTGATTGTTTGTATGAAGAAGGCGCCACCGCACCGAAAATGATGTCTATCGGCATGCATTGTCGAACACTCGGCAAACCCAGCCGCTTCATGGCATTAAAGAAATTCCTAGACTATGTACAATCCCACGACCAAGTCTGGATTGCCCGCCGCGAGGACATCGCCGATCATTGGATGGAACATCATTCGCCTGTTTAGCCATAAAGAATGGCGACGCTTCCTTCTTAAAGGCGTCGCCATTCTTTGATATAAACACGCTAAAAAGTCACATATTCCGGCACAGTCACAAAAATCGAGTGACGAACTTCGTTAAACAAGGCTTTACTGCAATGGCCTTCGCCTTCTGTATCCTCTAGCAAGACAACATCACCCGCGCCAAACTGACGGGTTTCCCCGGACGATACTTTAAACTCACAACGACCTTTGATGATGAACAATAATTGACGCTGCGGTGCTGGATGCCATTTGAAATCATAATCACTAGGCGTTTCACGGAAGATCATCTCACCCGCTGGAAAACGCTCCGACAAAAAGCCAATTGGACCACCATCGCGGACATCTATCGTTAAATCACCAAAGTGACTCTTGCCCTGATCATCGTTAAAAATGCGCGTAAATTGCATCGAATATTCCTCTATTTGCCGTAATTCTATTTAGCGTAGTAATAAGCGTCCATGCAATTCAATTGGCTTGCGCATTGTCTCGTTCCTCGACACGTCAGCGCCAATTAAATGCATTGAAGCTTTTAACCGAAGAAGGCTAGCCCCCAGAATAACGTGAAAGCGATTCTTCGAGCTTGCTCGGGGAGCGAAACGTTACTGGGGAGCTACTTTCGCGTACACTCGCGAGCGAGGCGTGATTCTGAATAGCCCCACAAAACCGTTAGGCCAAACTCTGTAATGTCTGGCTAAGCACCGCTAAGGTTACGGCCACATCTGGTGTATCAATGGCTTCCGCTGGATGATGACTAATGCCTTTATCGCAACGCACAAACAACATGGCCACAGGACAAATATCGGCAATCGCCATAGCGTCGTGTCCCGCTCCAGAGAATAGAGTATGTACTGGGATATTTTGTGTTTCGATAGCATTGCGTAGCACGCTTTGCAATTTGGCATCACAATGCACAGCGTTGGCGGCATGAGTGGCTTTGCGTTCAATACGCACATTACGACGTGCAGCAATGGCTTCTAATTCTAGCAATATTTCGTCGAGAGCTATGTCGCGTTTGTCATCAAATTCGCTGCGGATATCGAGAGAAAATCCCGTGTTACCAGAGATGACGTTCACGCCATTGGGACGATTTTGAATACGTCCGACAGTGGCAACAATGCCGTGATTCTGTGCGACTTTTTCCACTGCAAGAATCATCTCACTGCTCGCACAAAGGGCATCTTGACGCAGATTCATCGGTACTGTGCCCGCGTGCCCCGCCATGCCAGTAATGTTAAATTCAAAGCGTTTTGCCCCAGCGATGGCACTTACCACGCCAACGGGCAAATCCAGATTTTCTAACACCGGCCCTTGCTCAATATGCAGCTCAAGGTAACCCAGTAAGTTGTCGGTTGCGATAGCGGCATTGGGAATGCTCGCAAAGTCCGAGCCGAAATATTTAAGCGCTTGCGATAAGCTAATGCCGTCGCTGTCTTTTACATCCGCCCAGCTCGCTGGCCATTGGCCTGTCAGTGCTCGACTGCCTAACAAGGTCGAACTAAAACGCGTGCCTTCTTCGTCACCAAATCCCACCACATCAAGGTGAAACGGCAGACGAATACCGGCTTGGTTCATCGCTGCGATCAAGGTCACAGGCGTAATCACGCCTAACATGCCATCATATTTGCCGCCATTTGGCACAGTATCCAAATGACTACCCATGATAAAACGCGGTGCCTCTGGGTTAGCGGCTTGCCAGCGTCCCCAAAGATTCCCCGCTTCATCCTGCCAGGTTTGCATACCTGCGTCTTGCATCCAACCGCCCACCAATCCATTGGCTTGCTGATGTTCTTTGGTGAGATAACGACGATCTAGGCAAGTGTCGCTTTGACTGATTTTGCCCAGTTCGTCGCAGCGGTTCATGACCAACTGAGCGAGTTTGTTATAATCAATCTTTAGACTGTCAATTCCTAGACCACCATTCATTACTTTTCTCCACTGTAAACGGCCATCGCCGCATCCACTGCCGCGCCTGCTGGTAACGCAAACCCTGCACGACGCAGCACGGTTTCAAGCGACTGCAATGTATGCAACACCGCGTCTTGGCGAGCGTTATAACCCATGGTACCAATACGCCAAACCTTGCCTTTTAATGGGCCAAAGCTGGTGCCGATTTCAATGTTAAAAATGTTCAGCAGATCATGGCGAATTTTTTCGCCATCAATGTTGTCAGGAATATACACACCCACTACGTTGGTCATCTTGTGTTTCAAGTTACCAAATGGCTTCAATCCCAAGGCTAGAACGCCTTGTAGCATGGCCTCGCCTGCTAACTGATGACGCTGAATTACCGCATCTTGGCCTTCGTTAAGTAGCTGAATCGCACATTCACGAGAACCAAACAACATGGTTGCGGCTTCCGTATGATGGTTCAAACGCTCGTCACCCCAATAATCCATGATCATTGGCAAATCAAAATAGTTCGAGCGAATACGCATACCAGACGAACCTTGGTGATGCGCATCACGAATCCCCGCTTCCACATGAGCACGTTTGCGTACACAAGATACAAAACGATCGCTTAAAGTAATCGGCGCACTGCCCGATGGGCCGCCAAGACATTTTTGCAATCCCACCGTCACAGCGTCGATTTTCCACGCGTCCACTTCCAACGGATTACCGCCGATAGACGCCGTCGCATCGGTGTAAAACAACACATCGTGAGCGCGACAAATCTCGCCTAGCTCTTCTAATGGCTGAAACATAGTGGTCGACGTATCGCCTTGTACAATCGCCAATAATTTTGGCTGTACTTTTTTGATCGCGTCTTCGATTTGCTGTGGATCAAAGACTTCGCCCCAAGGCACTTCGATGGTGTGAACCTCGGCATCGGCACGTTCGGCAATTTCCGCCAACAAATGACCAAAGCGACCAAAAATAGGGATCAAGACTTTATCGCCCGGTTCTAAACAAGACACCAAAGCCGCTTCGATGCCAGCACGAGAGGTACCATCGATCAAAAAGGTTTGCTGATTTTTGGTATTAAACACGCGACGATACAGTTCCATGACTTCGTTCATATAGCTGGTCATGGTGGGATCGTATTGCCCCACCAACTGAGTCGACATCGCCGTCAACACACGCGGGTAACAGTTAATCGGGCCTGGGCCCATTAATAGTCTGGGTGGAAAAGAAAGTGGCTGCATGAATAATCTCCTAACCTAACACTTGATAAAGCATTTTTACGCCAGTGAAAATCAACACCACAGCGAAGACTTTCTTCAATTTAGCGGCGTCTAAACGTTGGGCTAATCCCGCGCCAACGGGGGCAAACAATACCGTCAGCGGAATAATGCAGGCGGCGCCAATCACATTAACTAATCCCACGGTTCCGTAAGGGGAATCTTCTGGGCTTTGACCGAAGGCCAACATAATAAAAGCGGCAGGCAAAGAAATAATCAAACCTACTGCAGCGGCCGTGCCCACCGCACGGTGTGCTGGATAATTACAAAAAGTCAGCATAGGAACGGTTAACGTACCACCACCAATGCCCACCATAGAGCTGAAAAAGCCAACACAGCTGGCCATCACGCCTTGCCCTGCTGTACCGGGTAACGATTTGAACAGACTGTCTTTTTTACCTAACAGCATATTGAGCGCCGACAAGGTGGCGATAATACCGAACAGTAACGTCAGCCATTCGCCATCAACGCGTGTCACGACAAAGCTGCCGACCATCACGCCTAAAAAGACAAAAAAGCCCCAGCGTTTCAATAAGTCGAAATCCACATTGCCTTTGGCGTTGTGAGAGCGAATCGAGCTGATCGACGTGGGAACTATGGTGGCCAATGACGTTGCCGTCGCTACCAACATAGCCGTATCCGCGCTCACGCCTAACCCTTGATACAAGAAAAACAACACCGGCACGATAACAATACCACCGCCAACGCCTAACAAGCCGGCTAAAATCCCGCCCACCACACCCGTGGCCATCATGGCGAGAATCATGGAATAGTTTTCCATTATGAATGACATCTTTCTGTTTGCTCCTAAGTGAGATTGTTACGTAAAAAAGTATGACTAACGAACCGTGCTATTAACGCAAAGCACCACTAATGGCAGAACCATCACTGCGTGGATCCGTCGCCGCATCGGTATGACCGTCTTGATGCAGCACAACCGCACCAGCGTGACCCATTAATTCATTACACGCATCGACGATCACCAAATCGTGTCCACGTGCGACCAATTCTTCGGCGGCGATATCAGCAAAATCTCGTTCGATTCTTAAGTTATGACTGACATCACCCCAGGTTCGACCAAGCAACCAACGACCTTCGCTGATAGCTTGATCCAACGGCAGATTGTGATACACATAACGACTAAACAGGGCAGCTTGCGTCTGTGGCTGACCTTCGCCACCCATAGTGCCGTAACTCATACGACGACCATCGTTTAATTCGGCAAAAGCCGGATTCAGCGTATGGAAAGGTTTGAGGTTCGGACCAAGCTCTTGTAGAGAACCTTTTTGCAAAGCAAACGACGAGCCACGGTTGTTCCACACAATGCCAGTGGCAGGACTCACTACGCCGCTGCCAAATTCCCAATACAAACTCTGAATGTAGCTGACCATGCGGCCTTCACTGTCACACGCGCCCATCCAAATGGTGTCGCCCTGTTTGGCTTGATGTGGCCAAGGTTGCGCACGCTCTAAGGCAATCTCGTGACACATTTTTTCCAATTGCTCATCATCCAGCAAAGACGCCAAATCCATGGCTAAACGCGATTCGTCGGTGACAAATTGATTACGGGCAATAAAGGCTTGCTTGGTGCATTCAATCAACAAATGCGCCATGTCGGTGGCGGTTTTACCCTGTGTATAAAGCTTGTCATACAAGGCCAAAATCAATAAAGACGCGATACCTTGCGTCGGTGCAGGCAAATTATACAGAGTGCCAACGCTGGTTTTGACCTGCAAAGGTTCTACGCGTTTTGCCTGATAAGAATGAAAATCCGCCAAGCGAATCGGCGAGCCTGCGCTGGCTAAATCTTTCGCCAAACGTGTGGCAATATCACCATGATAAAAATCGTCTAAACCTTTTTCAGCAAGTTGTTCTAGTGTTCTTGCCAGTACTGGCAAGGCCAACATATCGCCTTGTTCGTAGATGCCACCAGCGTTTAAAAATGCCTCAGCGAAACCCTGCACACTGACTAAGTCAACAAAGGTTTTCTTACTGGCGTCAACGTAGGTTTTCGTCGCCTCACTGCCGTTTTTCGCCAATTGAATCGCATCGTCAAGTAGGGTTGATAACGGTAAGTTTTGTGCGTTGGAGGCGGTTTGCCATTCTTGACTCACTGCTAAGGCTTCTTGCCAACCAGCAACAGCGCCAGCCATAGTCAAAGCGGCCTTCCCACCACGAGCGGGAATGCTGTCGTGACCGCTGTAAAATTCCAGTGTCGCTAACTCCGCCGCTTTACCAGACGCATCAATGCCAACTGGTGTTTTTTCAGGCTCACTGATCAACCAAAAACCGTCGCCACCCAAGCCATTCATATGCGGATACACCACGGCTATCGTCGCCGCTGCAGCCACCATGGCTTCTATCGCTGTACCGCCTTGCTCAAGGATTTTTTGTCCCGCTTCTGTGGCTTTAAAGTGCGGTGCCGTAAAAGCGATCGTATTTTTATTCATCTTGTTATCACTCTCAAAAGGTTACTCTAAAAAAGGTTCGTTAAAACCTAGCGCAATAGGGTTTTTGCAAAACGAATGAGCGCCAAATCAGAGCCTTTTGAGCCGATTAAAGACAAGCCGCACGGCGCGCCGTCTAGGGTACAGACGGGCAAATGCAACTGTGGCAATCCGACTAACCCGGCTATAGCGGTTATGTCCATCAGCTGATTTCGATAGGTCGCTAGCACATCCTCATTGGCGTTCAACAAGGGCGCTATACCAGGTGTAGTCGGAATAATCAGTACTGTATCTTGAATTGCACTTTCTAACCAATCGCTAAAGTGCTTCCTTTGCTGTTTCGCAGCCGCCACATCGACTTCGGAAAGGGTTTTACACCAGTCAAAGCGCAATTGAATATCGGGGGCGAAAACCGCTCGGTCTTTGTCTAAACCGGCAACTTCATTGACCCAATCACCATGTTCCTGCCAAATTTCCGCGCCTTGCAAGGTACGAAATGTCTCACTGGTTTTCCATGCTATTGTGTCTATCACAAGCGAGGCTTCATTTAACAAACGGCCTTGTTCACGCCATGTTTGTAGCTGAGCTTTTAACTCTTTTACATGGGCCACTTGACCCATTAAATTCATAGCAATCAAGACGTTAGTAAATTCTTTTGGTAGCTTACTTTTCAACAGAATACTGGCGGTTTTTTCTAAAGTGTTTAGATCTTTAGTCAGCCAACCCACTGTATCGAAAGAAGGCGCAAGCGCCACCATATTATCAACGGGAATAACACCATGCGTCGGACGTAATCCGAATAATCCGTTGTAACTTGCAGGCACACGAATCGAACCGCCAGTGTCTGTGCCTAAACCAATATCAGCAAGGCCTGACGCCACCGCCACCGCTGAACCCGATGACGACCCGCCTGGGAGACGATCGGTTGTCATCGGATTTGAGGGTGTTCCGTAATGAATATTTTGGCCATTCAGGCTATAAGCCAACTCGTCCGTTATAGTTTTACCGCAAAAATTTGCCCCTGCATTAAGCAAAGCAGCGACACTTGACGCGGTTTTTGTCGGAATAGGATGAGTGGCAAGCCAAGTCGGATTACCCGCAGACGTCGGCAGCCCCGCCATATGAAACAAGTCTTTCACCGCCAAACGTAAACCGCTTAACGGTAAAGCATTATCAGTGACCGCAGACTCACTCCAGACGGCGTTGGAGAGTGTCAAAAAAGGATTGTCTACCATGAAATGTTTCATATGCCCTCCACTTGATTAATACATATGAAACAATCGTTTCAACAACCTGTCAACTGAAACAAAAAGAAATTCTTTTTTTTCTGCAAAAATGTCGCAAACAGTGTGGGTTAGTTTCTTTTAAAAAAATTACGGTTCGAGCTCATCCAAATCTTCATACAATGCCGAAATCGCCTGCGTCTGACGGCCCGCCGCATCACCCAGAAAACCAAACACGCGATTGCACAACATAGAGATTAGACTCATTGGCGCGGCATAACTGTCGAACGGGCTTTCATTACCAAGATGGCAAACGAGTACATGAGAGACTTGTTGATTATAAATCTGTCCCGTTGGGTCAGTAATCAACACCGTCGTTCGGCCTTGCAAGGCTTCAACGATTTTTTTGAATTGACGAGTACGGCGCCTAAAACCCAATAAAACAATCACTTCATCATTGAGAATATCGTGTAGATCTTCCCCTAATGTTTGACCCGGTTGCGGCAGCAAACGAACGGAATGACGCACTTGTTGCAACTGCTGACGAAAATGCAACGCCAACGGATACGCATTACGAAAACCAATCAAGGTGACGCGTTTCGCATTGGCCAAGCGCTCGCTGATCTCGTTCAGGGTATCTGGTCGCAAGCCTTCAAAGGTCAAAGACAAGTTTTTCAGCTCTTGCGCCGTTTGATCCAAGGACGAACCTTGGGTGAAAATCGGCACACCACTTTCGCGCAACGCCAATTGCGCCTGCTTCGCACCTTGTTGGGACTCATAACCCAGTTGACGAAAAAAACGACTCACGGTCGCTTTTGACGTATGGGTGTTTTCCGCAATCTCGGCGGAGGTTTGACTCACAATCGCCAAAGGGTTCTGTTGTAAATAGTTCGCTATGGACCGCGCTGAGGGAGACAGCGTTGGGTAAGTCTGCTCGATCAGGGATAGCACATCCTGCTTTGTCGCCACGTATTAACCTCAATTCGGAAATATTTTGCTCTACGGTAATGGATTATCATTCTGCTGCCAACTTAGATTATCGACTTTAGGCGTCTTAGAGACGCTTGCACCAAAAAATCAACTTCGCCCCATATTGGCGCACAATATAAAAACAGAACGCCCTATTTCATCGCCTGGCCTTATCGTGATCGAGCTTGATATCGAGGCACTTTCCGTCGTTTTTGCTGTGATTTGTTACACAAACCCATAATCGAGAAACTTTTGTTTCATATTGGCATGGGTGTTGCAAATTGTGTTTCAGGCATTCACAAAAACGAAACAGGAACCCCAACCATGAAAAAATTGAGCAAACTATTAAGTAAAGCTGTCATCATCGCTGCCGCTGGCTTCAGCGCACTCAGTGCCAGCGCTGACGTCTTACAAGATATTAAAGACCGTAACCTGATACGCATTGCCGTTCCTCAAGACTTCCCGCCTTTTGGCTCTATCGGTACCGATTTGAAACCACAAGGCATTGACGTAGACATGGCCAACTACATTGCTAAAGAGATGGGCGTAAAAATCGAAATCGTTCCCGTCACCAGTGCCAACCGTATTCCTTATCTACAAACCAAAAAAGTGGATTTGGTGATTTCCAGCCTTGGGAAAAACCCAGAGCGTGAAAAAGCCATCGACTTTTCCGTGCCATACGCGCCTTTCTTTTTAGGCGTGTTCGGCTCTAAAGAGGTAGCCGTGACAGACATCAGCCAGCTAGCCGGTAAGACGGTTGGTGTGACTCGTGGTTCAGTGGAAGACTTGGAATTGGAGAAAAACGCGCCTACATCCGTTAACGTACGCCGTTTTGAAGACAACAACACCACGCTAACCGCTTACTTATCTGGCCAAGTAAACTTAATCGCTACAGGTAACTTGGTGGCGGCTGAGATTGCCAATCGTCAGCCACAACATGCCCCAGAGAACAAATTCATGCTGAAAGACTCGCCTTGCTACATCGGCATGGCAAAAGGGGAAGTCGCACTTCAAGCCAAAGTGAATGAGCTTATCCAAAAAGCCCTGGCATCGGGTGAACTCAATGACATTTCCATGAAATGGCTAAAAGCCCCCCTTCCAAAAGGCTTTGGCGCTTAAGGGTTTTGTTATGTTGTATTTCTCTGATCTATTGCAATACAGCGACGTCTTCTTCAGTGGTCTTATGACCACTGTTGAACTGACCGTGCTGACCACTTTTTTGGGCGTAGCATTGGGTACAACTTGTGCGACTCTACGCCAATACGGCAATCTCGCAGGCCAACGAATCGTCTCGGTTTATGTGGAACTGATCCGTAACACGCCCTTTATTGTGCAATTATTTTTTATCTTTTTCGGCTTACCCGCCATCGGCATTATGTTATCCCCTTGGGAAGCCAGCATGATCGCTTTGACCATTAACTTAGGCGCGTACAGTACCGAAATTATTCGCGCAGGCCTTGCGAGTATTTCCAAAGGCCAAGTAGAAGCCGCGAAGGTGCTGGGCTTAAACTTTCGCCAAACACTCACTCGGGTGATTTTCATTCCGGCATTTGAAAAGATATACCCTGCACTCACCAGCCAATGCATCATTGTTATGTTGGGTTCGGCGGTGATTTCGCAAATTTCCGTGCAAGACTTAACCTACGCTGCCAACTTAGTGCAGTCGCGTAATTTTCGCGCCTTTGAAAGCTATTTGGTAACGGCCCTGTTGTACCTCGGCTTGTCTATTTTGTTGAGGTTTGCTTTCAACGCATTAGGAAAGCGCCTATTTGCTTATCGTTCGGTGCAATAAAGACAACCTCATGAGGCTAGCCCAATGATCGAATTTTCTAACTACGACATTTTGCGCAACTTATTGTTTGCGACACAATGGACGATTTTGTTGTCACTCGCGGCGTTTGTCGGTGGTACTACCGTCGCGCTCGCATTAACCGCCATGCGTTTAACGCGCAACGCAATCATGCGCACTCTGGTGCGTATGTATGTGGAATTGTTTCAAGGCACGCCATTGCTGATGCAAATGTTCTTGTGCTTTTTTGGCTTATCCATGCTTGGTTATGAGATCTCCGCTTGGGGCGCTGCGATTTTATCGCTGACATTTTTTACCAGCGCTTTTTTAGTGGAAATCTGGCGTGGCTGTATCGACACACTGCCAAAAGGCCAATGGGAAGCCAGCCGTTGTTTGGGTTTGAGCTTCTTACAAACCTTGCGCTTTATTATCTTGCCGCAAGCGATTCGCGTGGCGACAGCGCCAACCGTGGGTTTTTCAGTACAAGTTATTAAAGGTACCGCGCTGGCGTCGGTGATTGGTTTTGTCGAACTGACTAAAGTCGGCACCATGCTAAACAACGCCACCTTTGAACCCTTTAAAGTCTTTACGCTGGTCGCGCTGATTTATTTCATGCTCTGTTATCCACTGTCTTTGTACAGCAAGCATTTGGAGAAAAAATTCAATGTCTCTCGTTAACTTACATCAAGTCCATAAATACTATGGCGATCATCATGTTCTTAAGGGCATTGATCTTGATATTAAAGCCGGTGAAGTTGTCTCCATCATAGGTCGAAGCGGCTCAGGTAAAAGCACCCTATTACGCTGCATTAATGGTTTGGAACAATACCAAAAAGGTGGCATTACCCTGGATGGCAAAGAAGTCACCACAGATGACATTCAAGTACGTCGTCTTGCCCTAAGCGTGGGTATGATCTTCCAAAACTTCAACTTGTTCCCACATATGACGGTGGGCGAAAACGTCATGCTTGCACCGACCATTGTGTTGAAGAAAAGCAAAGCCGAGGCCGAAGCCACCGCTCGCGCCATGCTAGAAAAAGTCGGACTGGCTGAGAAATTCGACAGTTTCCCAGAAAAACTGTCTGGCGGTCAGCAACAACGTGTCGCCATCGCCCGCGCCCTGGCCATGTCACCCAAAGTCTTGCTGTGTGACGAAATTACCTCAGCCCTCGATCCGGAACTCGTCGGTGAAGTATTAAAAGTACTCGAACAATTAGCAAAAGAAGGCATGACCTTAATCTTGGTCACTCATGAAATGAACTTCGCCCGCGACGTAGGTAGCCGAGTTGTCTTCATGCACCAAGGCAAAGTCTGGGAGCAAGGTGATTCAAAAACCCTCTTATCCAACCCACAGACAGACGAACTGAAACAGTTTATGGGCGCCGTGCTTTAACGTTTCGGAAATCAAGGATGGAATACAGTCGAGGTATCATGACGGCCTTTAAGAAAACACCGCATGATGCCTTGGAGAATGTATCTCAAATCTTATTGGTTGATATCTCTAATGCGAATCGCCATACGCGATTTAATCGGCACCGACTTGAAGCCAGTGACAGCAGTGGCTCACCCTGTCTTTAGAGCCAGCGGCGCACTTGAGTCTTGTATTGGTGATAAGACTCAGCAAACTTTTCTTGCATAAAGCGCTCTTCTGGTACGATTTGAAAACGATTCATGTAGATAATAAAAGCGGGCAAAAACAACATAGAAACGACATTGCCTAAAAACAAACACCACCCGCATAACGCCAGTAAAAATCCTAAATACATTGGATTACGGCTGTAGCGATACACCCCACGCACCACCAAATGACTTGACTGATCCGGCACCCTAGGGTCGACCGTTGTACCGGATTTTCTAAACTGTAAAACGCCAGCAATGGCGATACAAATACCAAGCAAAACCATAGCAGCCGACCACAAGTCCACATAGGGAAAGGTAAAATGTAAATTCATCGCAATGCGCGACACCGCCCACATACCAACGGCAACGACCGCGACCAAGACAACAGGGGGAATTTTAAGCTCAAGGTTTTTCATGACACTCTCTTTTGATCATCAACAGCACCAAGCGATTTTTCCATAAAGACGTTCAGTAGTGGCTCTGGATAGCATCCCAATGGCCCACATTTTATATAGTGGACTTCCCAGAGCTTGCTTAATTGGCAGGGCTTTGTCTTTCGCACTGAAGGTGACCATTTACTCATTGCCAACATCGTGTGCTTCGACATTTTGACTAAGTTAAATAAAAATCACCAGCTCTGACAACAACGCTCAGATCAGCATTTCATAATGCTAACCTTTTTAACAGTCCACAATCCACTTCGTCATGATCCAACCCAAATACCGACGACCAAGACCATTCACCGGGGTTGAGCACAAATCCATAGTTAAGCGTTAAACCAGATTCAATCTTGATGTCACCAAGTAGAGCATCATTTTGGTCGGTGATGAGATAATGTTCGCTGACCACTTCATCGCCAGCGATTAGCTTTTCTGCGACTTTATTGGAGTAAATAAGCAGTCGAATAGGTTCAACGGATTGAATTCCAATATTGTCGCCTCCGAAGTCACCAGCTGCGAATCGAATCGGCGAGGAAACACAGGCCGCTTGGTCTTCTTGTCGATTATCTTTTTTGGCGATAAGCACACCTTTTCCAGCGATACCTCGCAGCTGCAATAAAGTCCCAACTTTCGGCGACTCGATGTAAACCACGGCTTTTACGTCATCTGAAAATGCTAAGTTACTTTCATTCGTGGTTTTTGCTTCACTGCTGCAAGCAGAAACCGACAAAAGTAGCAAAATTGAGCATAACATGGTGGATAAGTGGGGTAAGTTATTAACATCTTTCATGTTTGGCTCCTGTTTATAGCATGGGGTTATTTTGTGGATAATGTCCAAAATCGCTGTCAGGTTCACTTGGTAAGGCCAATAACATCAGCAAAACAAGCATGCCTATCGCGGGAACCAAAACCACCAGCAACCACCAAGCGGAACGGTTGGTGTCATGTAATCTACGTACAGTCAAAGACAGCATGGGTAAAAAAACTAACAAGCTATAAAGCGCCTCTTTCCATGTCGATTGAAAGACTATTTCCAACACAACAAACACAACCGAGATCAAACAGTTCACTAAAAAGAACATCCAAAACGCTTCCAATGATGCTCTTCCTGAAAATTGCGCATAACGTTTCCACGCATCAAAATACCAGTTCATACTTTTCTCCTTTGACTAATCCCGAGGGATATTGAAGGCTTAAAAGTACGTTACGAAAAAAAGATTCGCGTCCTAAATCAGGTTTAAGGACGTTCTTGAAAAGGATCTAGGACATAATAAAGATCAGAGTGATAAAAGATGGAGCCAAAATGATCGCTATTCCCTTACCTTTTGTGATTGCCATGTTGTTATCTATGTTGGCGGTTTTGTTGTTTATTCGCCGAGAAGAAACCACGCCATCGGCGTTTGTTTTTATCGCGTTATGCGCTCTAACGATAACGGTCGTTGGCTTACGCTGGACGTTTGATTATTCGTTATTTCGTTTAATTCAACCTATCTTGGCGTCTTGTATTCCCGTGACGGCCTGGTACTGTTTTTCGAGCGCTCACCAACGCTACAAACTTAAAGTGTGGCATTTATTGCCGCCTATTTTTGTCACCTTGGCGTCTTTTACCTATCCATTCTGGCGACCACCTTTGGACCCAGTTTTAACACTGCTTTATGTGGGTTATGGCGTTGCGCTGATTCATGCGTCGTTTAAAGCATCGAACCTGCCTGAACAAGTTCGTTTATCCGATATCGACAACGCCTTAAAAGCCGAACGTATTGCGGGTGCCATGCTGTTAATATCCGCCATGATTGATGGCGCTTTGGCAGTCGATTTTTCTTTTTTTGCGGGCGAACATGCGCTGATAATCCTCTCTATTGGTCATGCGGCATTACTGCCTATTCTGGCTATCAGTGTCATTATGATAAGCCTAAGTATCGCGCCCAGCGTTAACGAAGTGTCCGACCTAAATAAAAAAACACCGCTCGCAGAAGAATCAAAAGACAAGCCACAGCATCCGTTAACAGACGATGAAGTGAAAGACATAGTGCACAAAATAGACGTGCTGCTTAGCACCAAAGAAGTGTTTCTCGATCCAGACTTAACACTCGATAGACTCGCCAGAAAAGCCTGTATTCCAGCGCGTCAAATCTCCGCTGCCATCAACCAAGTTTACGGTCGCAACATTTCACAAGTAGTGAACGAATATCGTATTGAACGAGCCAAAACACTGCTGCTCTCAACCGACAAAGCCATCACCCAAATTTATATGGATTCAGGCTTTCAGACGAAGTCTAACTTCCATCGAGAGTTTTCACGCGTAACACAACAGACACCGAGCGCCTTTCGGCGCGCGAGTATGAAGAGTTAAGACGTTTTGAGAAAGTGGATGATGTCTTGATACATCATTTGATGAAGTTCATCCCGAGATCGTTCATTACCGTCTTGGCAAACAATGCCATCGCCCGGTTCTTCCTCTTCTATCATTTCAATGGCGCCGGGCTTGCAAAGCTGCATAAAGCTAAAGTGCGCCGCGTCTGGATAGACAATGTATTCACGATTATTTGAGGGGATATACTGCGCGAGAAAACCTGACTCTTCCGCTTGTGGTAAATCGCCAATATCGACACCCGCCGCAAGGATCAAGGTAGGAGTGGTTAAGGCCTGTAAACTCTGACGTGACAAGCTTCGCGCCAAGCCCAAATCCAAAGAAATAACTCGCTTGATTCGCTCATCTTTTAAGCTGCCAGTTGGCTCGCCAGTTTGAGCTCGATCCAAACCCAATTCAGCCGTCAAACCACACACACGGGGGCTGTCTTTAAAAGCACATTCTTGCTTTAGCTGATCACGATCAAATTGCGCGCCAGCAAGCTGCATCACAGTCCAACCGCCTAATGAATGGCCAATAGCGGTGATGTTGTCGGCACCGATATTTGACAGTAGATAAGACTCGTTTAAAAACCAATCTAACAAACGCGATATATCCTTTGGACGTTGCCACCACTGAGTCGCCGCTTGCACGGAATGATCAAAAGAGGTGGTACCGGGATGATCAAGCGATGCCACAACAAAACCGTCTTGTGCCAACTTCGTGGCGAGCCAATTTTGATTACGCCAGTTGCCACGATAACCATGAGAAATCACTACTAGAGGAAACTTACCCGCCAGCGGCGTTCCAACTCGTACCACATCGGTTCCCAAAAACGCCGCATTTTCCGCGATTCTTTCAGTGGGAAATGTCGTCTGTGATGGGTACCAAACACTGGCTTTTAACGGCCTATCGCTTTCTGTGTACAATTGAACCTGATCAAACCCTACCGCATACGCCAAGGTATTCGTGGCCCAACAGGTAACCAATAAGATGAAACTCGCAAATCCTCTCATGATGTCGCTCCTCTTCAAGGTACTTTTTAAAAAAGTCACTATGAAAGGAAAATATTGGCAA
The DNA here is from genome assembly GCF_003721245.1 of Marinomonas hwangdonensis. Taxonomy (GTDB): domain Bacteria; phylum Pseudomonadota; class Gammaproteobacteria; order Pseudomonadales; family Marinomonadaceae; genus Marinomonas; species Marinomonas hwangdonensis. The sequence goes on from NZ_RIZG01000005.1 coordinate 160,463, forward strand.
AGCGTCCTAAAACAGGATTGAGGACGTTATGAAACCGGATAACTGTCTTCGAAATTAGGCAAACCGCAGTAAAGCGTGCTAATGAACAAGCGTTTGCTGCACTTAAAGGACGGATTGCTCTAGGTTCCGATGCGAACTTAACCATAGTCGACCTTAACGCTAAACGAGAAATCCGCAGCGATTGGATCGCTAGTGTCAGCGGTTGGACACCCTATCATGGCAAAACCATAACAGGCTGGCTAATTCATACCATAGTGGGCGGACAACTTGCCGTAGAAAATGAAAACTTGATTGGAAACCCCGTAGGGACAGTTATTCGCCTTATGCCCATGGTTTTGTAATGTCGGTGGTTATTGCTTGGTAAACATTTATAATGAGTGCTGTTCCCATCTACGACGTTGCTAAAAGGTTTTCTAATGGATAAAAACGCGCTGAATACGTTAAAAACGCTGACTGGTAGCCACCTTTTCCGAGAGGCAACGACGGTGCCGATCGACGAAGACCGTTTTGTTCAATCTGAAGCCATAAAGCGAGAGTGGGAAGAAAACAACAAGTATTGCGGCTTAGGAAAGTTTGCGGCGATTGTGGCTTTGGGCTGCGTTATTATTCGGTTGTTAATGATTAATCCAAAGCCTTTATTTGAGTTGGTCCCCATCTATGTATATTTAGGGGTGGTGGTTTCGATGGTGCTTGGGTATGTGGTTATTTTATTTTTCGCCTTGGCATTCGGTTTTAAAGCGCGCAAAGCGACACGGAAAAAATCCTTAAAAGCACACTTTGAGGCAAGTGGTGTGGCTTTTTTTGAGCGTCTTGACGATTTTTCCGTGCCAGCCATCAGGAAGGTCAATGAGGATGTACAACTCGCAAAAGAAGGCGATGCCGATGCACTTTATCGACTGTCTGAGACTTTATTGAGTGGTAAAGTACTCAAAGCGAATTATAAAATGGCGGTTTCATTGGCCGCGCTGGCGGCGGAGTTAGGCAACAGCCGCGCGGGGCTGATTGTCGCAAAAGCGTTTAATCATGATCTCTATGAAAAGTTAAACCACCACCCTGATAACGCTAACGCCCGTGATATTCAAAAAGATCTCGCGCTCTATATCACCTGGCTTCAAAAAGCCTCGCAGCTTGGCTCTTACGAAGCAACGAGACGATTAAAAGAAATGGGAACAAAAGCGACAGATAAGGTGACGCCCTGCTCGGCACAAGACGTGATTAATACCGTGCTCGACACAGAGCTATAGCGACAAATCGGCCAGCCGAAAGGCGGCTATTTTATGCACTTCACTCATGGCTCGATCAAATTCAGTTTGCAAGTCGTTGGGCATTCTTGATTCAAAACCTGCCAGAATCTGCTCTTTAGTGGCCCCTTTAACGGCCATGATGAAAGGGAAACCAAACTTGCTATGGTATTGGTCGTTTAACTGCAAGAAGTAGGCGAGTTCTTCTTGCGAACACTGATCCAGCCCCGCCCCAGATTGTTCAGATTTTGATGCTGGCGTCAACGAACCAGACAACGCGGCTTTTCCTGCGAGATCAGGATGGGCGCGTAGTAGCAGCAATTTTTGTTCGTCGGTACTTTGGTCCACAATGCCGCGCATAGCGGTTTGAATCTTTTCCATGTCATTAAAATATTCACTTGGATGCTCAGATTTCTGTCGCCATAATTGTTCTGCGACCCAAGATGAATGCTCGTAAACACTGGCGAACAAAGCAATGAACGCCGCTTCGTTCAGTTGACTACAGCTAACTGACGGATGGTGCATAATAGGACTCCAAATCCAGACGTTTTGCGCCACATAAACACATGGCATAAATATTGAACCCGATGAAAGCGTATTCTTGAATACATTTCACTGGCTAACACGTTACTTGCAAAAAACAGGCAAGCTAAGCCATCTTTTTTATATTTTATAGGGTAAAACAATGGGCTACTTAACCACTCACATTTTAGACACTACCAAGGGCATCGCTGCAGCGGGCGTAAAAATACACCTTTATCAGCATGGCGCCGATGGCCAACGACGTCTTCTTCACAGCACTGTGTCCAATAACGATGGACGTTGCGATCAGCCCCTGTTGCAAGCGGATCTCTTCTCTGTGGGGGTTTATGAGCTGGAATTTGCCATTGATGAGTATTTTTCTGCTACTGACCCTAAACAAGAACACGAGCCGTCGGCTCCCCACTTTTTAAACACTGTGGTGATTCGCTTTGGTATCAACGACGAAAACGCCCATTACCATATTCCTCTGTTGGTCTCGCCTTACTCTTACAGCACCTATCGTGGCAGCTAACAAGCTGTCATCAGACCATAGCCTAAGACGTGACGAGCCACAATAGCGCAAAAAACCAACACGCTGCACCAAGATAATTCAATTTCTGTCCTATCGGTCAAAGTAAAAACTGTCTCGCTTTTTACTTTGACGATGCTTCCATCAGTACAGCCTCCTAAAACAAAGGTTTCGCAGATTAAAATTCAGGTTCATTTGTTTCATGGCCTGTTTATTGCCTTTTACTCCATTAACAACATCCACAAAGCTCACAGCAACGAGCTCAGACATTCAGGAGTAAGGCATGAAAGCACTCATTATCGGCGCGGGAATCGGTGGCATGTCAGCGGCGGCAGCGTTAAAACAACAAGGCATCGAATGCGCTATTTTTGAAGCGGTAAAAGACATTAAACCTGTTGGCGCCGCATTGTCGATTTGGTCTAACGGTGTCAAATGTATGAATCATTTGGGCATGGGTAGCATCATGGACGAACTGGGGGGGCCTATGCACAACATGGCTTACCTCGATGGTTTAAGCGGAGCAGTGATGACGAAGTTTAGTCTCGCGCCTCTAGTGGAGGCCGTAGGTGAACGTCCCTGTCCTGTATCGCGCGCTGACTTACAAAGCCAGATGATCGATTGGTGGGGGCGCGACAGCATTCAGTTTGGTAAGCGCATAGAAAAAGTCGAACAAAGCGACACCGGCGTTACAGCGTATTTTACCGATGGCACTCAAGCATTTGGAGATTTTATGGTCGCCGCCGACGGCACACATTCAGCGGTGCGTGCTCATGTGCTGGGCTATCAAACGGAACGCCGCTACGCCGGTTATGTTAACTGGAACGGGCTAGTGGCCATAGACGAAAGCATTGCACCTGGCAACCAATGGACAACCTTTGTGGGTGAGGGCAAACGCGTTTCCATGATGCCAATTGCCGATGATCGCTTTTATTTCTTCTTTGATGTTCCACTGCCAACCGGACTGGCACAAGACAGAAGCACAGTCGTGAATGACCTGACCGGTTATTTTGCTGGCTGGGCTGAACCGGTACAAAAACTGATCGCAGCGATTGACCCCGACACCACAAACCGCATCGAGATCCACGACATCGAGCCGTTTGATACCTTGGTAAAAGGCAACATCGCCCTGCTTGGTGATGCCGCGCACAGCACCACACCAGACATAGGCCAAGGCGGCTGTTCAGCACTGGAAGACGCCGTTGTCCTTGGGCAATGTTTTAGCGCGGAAGCGAAAAACGTATCAGGCATGCTTGCGGCACTGAAAAACTACGAAGAAGCGCGCCGCCTTCGCGTCAAAGATTTGGTACTAAAAGCCCGCAAACGCTGCGACGTCACTCACGGCAAAAACATGCAAGAAACCCAAGCATGGTACGACGAACTCAGACGCGAAACAGGCGAAAACATTATTGCCGGCTTACGTACCACCATCTTAGAAGGGCCTCTTGCGTAACTTGTACAATCGGCACCCTACTCTCACTGTTTAAACTGCCATTGTGGTAGTTGGGTGTCTGGGTGCGATAAACGAATAAGGTCGGCTTGATAAGTGGTTTCTATTTGGTTTCCTTTGCTGAGTTGACTCGGCGTGCCATTAAAAGTGACTCGACCTTTTTCTAGAAGAACCAGATTGTCACCATACAGGGCAGCAAGATTAATGTCGTGCAAGATACAGAAGATTCCCAGACCTTTTTGAGTGAGTGTTTTTAAGAGTCTTAATACCTTTTGTTGTTGATGAAGATCCAATGCAGAAATGGGTTCGTCTAAAAATAGGTATTTTGGCTCTTTCGTATATTTGTCTTGGTTTGAATTTGGGTCTGCATACAGCTGCACTAGGACTCTGGCGAGCTGAATACGCTGTTGCTCACCACCCGACAAATTGGCGTAGCGGCGGGGCTCGGTGTCAGCCATGCCAACATCCATTAAGGTCTCATGTATTAAGGCATTGGCTTGTTGATCAGACAAAGACCATGGCGCGAGCCCTAGCGATACCACTTCTTTGACGGTAAGGGTAAATGGCATGTGTATCTGCTGGGTCAATACCGCGCGTTTTTTAGCTAGATCTGCCAATGACCAATCCGCCAAGGGTTTATTATCTAAGTGGATGTGTCCGTTATCGGCGTGAAGCGCTCCAGAACAGCATTTTAATAAGGTGGATTTTCCCGCGCCATTAGGGCCAAGAATGATGGTCAGTTGGCCCGGTTGGATAGACAAAGACACTTGATCCAATAGGGGTTTTCCAGATCGGCCGAGAGAAAGTTTGTTAACGGTTAACATTAGCTGGTTGCTCGAATATTTTTTAACAGTAGCCATAAAAAGAATGGGCCGCCAAGTAGGCTGGTGACCAGACCGACAGGCAATTCGGCTGGAATAACCAAGACTCTGGCGAAGGTATCTGCACTGGTGAGTAGGCTAGCGCCCAGTAACGCCGAACAGGGAATCACGATGCGGTTATCCGCGCCGAACATCATGCGAATTAAATGTGGCACCATGAGACCAATGAAACCAATCAGCCCGGTGAATGCCACGGTAACGCCGACACATAAGGCCACAACGGCAATAAGTTTCACCTTAAAGCGTTCCACATCCAAACCCAAATAGCGGGCCTCTTCTTCCCCAAGTAATAGCAAATTCAGGTTTTTCGATTGACGCCAAACGTAGCAGAGCAAAGGCAGCAGAATGCTGGCGACAACGGCGACCTGTTCCCACCTTGCGCCACCTAAGTTACCCATTGCCCAAAACGTCAACGCGCGTAATTGTTCATCGTTGCTTAAATAAGTCAGCAAACCCGTTGCAGAACCAGACAGTGCATTGATAGCAATGCCCGCCAACAATAGATGCAAAACAGAGACTTGGCATTTGTGTTTAGACAACTGGAAAATGAGCCAGCAGGTTAATACCGCCCCTAAAAACGCAGCGCCGCTCTGCATATAGGACTGCGCCCAAAGAGGTAAACTGCCCGAAAATGGGTTGAGAACAATCAAGATACCAACAAAGACAGAGGCGCCAGATGAGACCCCCAGCAACCCAGGGTCAGCCAGTGGATTACGAAACAAGGCTTGCATTAATGCACCAGACACCGCCAATGCCGCGCCGACCAACACCGCCATGAGCAATCTAGGAAGCCGAACCGTCATGAGAATTTGCTTGTCTATCTCGCTCATAGAGGAAAAGAGTACGTCTTTCCAAGCGATCGAATACGCGCCCTGCGTTAAAGCGAATAACCCGACCAGACACAAAATAGCCATCAACATTGGATACGGGATATGAGAATATGAATGAGATTTCATGGCACCCATTCTTCAAGCTGATGATGCAGAGATTGGATTGCCTGCGGTGTCCTTGGCCCAAGTCCTAAAGCAAGCAAGGCGTCCAGTGATAGAAGACGTTGAGCTTTGCCAGCGGGCGTGGCGAGCATACCGGGCAATGACCAGATAGCGCGCTCTCCAACTTGGCTAAGACCTTGTTGCGTGACCACTATGGCGTCTGGCTGCGCCCGCAAAATGGCTTCGGGAGTTAACGTCTTAAAACCGTTTATGCTGCTAACTGCATTGGTGGCCCCCGTGAGTCTAAACAAGGTGTCTGGGGCGGTATTCTTGCCAGCCACCATTGGCGCACCGCCTATTTGCAGTACAAAGAGTAAACGTGGTGGGCGTTGTTGCGCCCATTGTTCAGGTATCTTTAATTGATTAAACGCCTGTTCCACTTGGTGGACCACGCTTTTTCCTTTTACTTCTTGATTTAACGCCGTCGCCACTTGGGTGATTTTATCCAGTATGCCTTGTTGCGTATCGGGAGCCTCTATGGTCACTAGATTCATGCCCGTATCTTTTAGTTGTCGTAACACTGTGGCCGGCCCAGCGGCGGGGGTGATCAACAAGGTATCTGGGTGTACACTGAGCACGCCCTCTGCGGATAAGGTCCGTTGATAACCTACTTTAGGCATCTGATCCGCCGCCTCTGGATAAATACTGCTGGTATCACTGGCCACAAGTTGAGATTCGGCCTCTAGCAAGTAGACAATTTCGGTGATGGTACCGCCAATACTGACAACCCGTTGTGCCGCATTCGCGCCGGTAGACATAAGCCCCGCCAACAAGGCTACCCATAAGACGCGAGAAATATGACTAGAGCGCATTACTCGTCTCCTGTCGCTGTTTGCTCTGTTGGGCGTGCGGACGTTTTTCGATGAAATGGCTACTTTTAAGGGAATGACTTTCTTTCACCGCGCTGACGATTTCTCGCCATAATGGCAGCTCTGGTTGACCCGGTTTGCGTTTGCCAAATAACGTAACAATGGAATCGCCGTTGGCGTTGAACGCTTCAATTGATGTAATAAGACCGTCACGGCTAGGGCGCTCGATCACCCACGCCTCTGCAATTTGATCGACTCTTAGATGAAGGTTGAATTTAGGATCCAAAACATTAAACCACGGACCTTGGATAAGTAGTTTATGAACACCACCAGAGTAAATTTGAATAGCGCCCGCATTGCCAACAAACACCATGATCTCAGCGTTTTTAGCCTCGGCTTGAGTAAGGGCATGGGCAAGGCTATCTGATGTTAGTGAGGTTGCCCAATGTGAACCGATTTGAGCCAATGCCTGAGTACGAGAAAGCCCATGTTTCTTTAGCATGCCATGGTATTCATGGACATCGTTTAAGCGAGCCCAATCGGCTGCGAAAGCTGCTTGATCAAAGCCTTCGGGCAGCTCGGTTGGTGTGGTTTGTGGCCTTGCTTGAATAAAGGTTGGGAGCTCTGGGTTGGTGTCTTTGAACGCTTCAACAAGGCGTTGCCATTCATCATGGTTGGACGCTTCGGTGCGATATACTTTGTGAACAGCCACACCGTGCTGATTGAAAAACTGCAGGCTGTGGCGACCATTTTCAAGCAGATAAAAAGCACAATGCCATTGACCGATGAACAAACGCAAGTCGATGTCTTTGGACAAGACTAGGCCGGTTTTCCTTTCTTCGTCAAATTGGAAACTGTGGTAAATGCCTGTCGTTTCATGGACCGCTTGGTCGTTGCGGGTGATGGTCATGACATCGCCGACGTTTTTCAGCTCAGCAAGTAGAAGATGAAAAGGCGCACGCAGTCGCCAAGCGTCTATATCTTGCCGACAAGCCACTAAATCCCCTTCGGTGATGTTGAGCTCTTTGGCAAGCTCTCGGGCTCGTAAGGTTGAGCCTGCGGCAACCGCCGCTTGGTATTGAGAATAAGCAAAATGCGGGGCTTTATTTATAGGTAATGTTTGAGACATTTTCATAATCCATGTAACAAGAGTGGTGTTGAATAATGGTTTTTTGTTTTGCTTAAAACGATAGGGTCGCGTCTATGCCAAAGTTTCTTCCGGCCCGTGTATAGCGATCTAGGTTTGTATTGTTCACAGCAATGTTGCGAACATCATTCCAGTTCGAGTATTTTTCATCCGTCAGATTGAACAGACCGACATTAAATTGCAGGTTTTCTGAGGGTTTGTAATAAGCGGTTAAATCAACAAGCTGATAGTCGGACGTTGCCAGCCATTGCTTGCTATTCGTGATGTCCTCTGCCTTTTTACTGGCAGCCCAAGTAAGATTGAGTTTACCGCCCCATTGCTCTGAAGGCGCATCGTAGCCTAACCCAAGGACGGCACTCATCGGTGAAATGCTGTCTAGTGGCTCGTTATCTTCTAAGTTATCACCCTCTGCATAAGCAATAGCACCATTTAACGTCCAACCTTCTCTAAGCGCTTCAAAGCTTTTTGATAGATGTAAGCTACCTTTAAATTCGACACCCTTGATAACCACTTGATCAATATTGCTGTTAGTAAATTCTCCTCGTCGATAAGCGGCAGAGGAACCCAAGGACACCTGCTCTATAAAGCGACGATAGTCGTTGTAAAACGCCACCAATTCAGCAGCACCGAGACGATTTTCTGCTCGCACACCGGCTTCGACGAAAAGACTTTCTTCTGGTTTTAGGTTTGGATTGGGCTTAATCCTATAACCATTTCCACCCACCGAGTTTTCAAAGTAGTAGTAAAGCTCGTTTAAATTTGGCGCTCTAAAACCTGAGCCAGCTTTACCAAACAAGGTATAGGTGTCGTTAATCGCAAAGTCAGCCGCAAGCTGTGCCGTAATGGCTTCGTTTTTATTGTCACCCCATGAGTCAATGTATTCATCGCCCTTGGTGGTGTACTGGTAATTGTCGTAACGAATGGCAGGAATAAGTGTGAGTTTATCTGTCACAGACCAATGGTCTTCTAGATATAGGCCAAAGATATCGGCATCAGCCAATGGAGCAAAGCGCGAGACTGTTGTCGTACCAGAAACCCTATTTTTATTTAAATTTTCTAAAGATTTAACGTCATAATTAACACCATAGCGAATGTGATGTGCGTTGATTTGCTTCATCAAATCGGCTTTTACACTGATGATGTCCTCATCATAAAAGCGGTCAACCAGTCGGTTATTGGTAGATATATGGGTTTTATTGGTGGTTTTGGTGTTTTGGTAATCCCATTGCCACATCAAGCGATCATATAGGGTATTAGCTTGTGTGTTTTCATGGAACAAACCAACACGGCGGCGAATGCTTTGATCCTCTAGGCCTCGCTGTTCAGTGGCCGTACTTTCTGAGTAAAGGGTTGCTTTTGTGTTGCTATGAAAGTATTCCCCCACCATACCAACGCGGTTGTGATCGTTGAGTTGAGCCTGCACCTTGGCAAGCAGATTGTCTGATCCTGTGTTGAATGGATCTACTGATCCTCGTGTGGCACCAAACGATCGATCTTCTCCTGCGTCACCCTTGTGGTTTTTATTTTCGTGTCCGTCACGGTGTGTATAAAGCAACAAAGATTCTACTTTGCCTGTGCGGTTTGCGGCTGTGATGGTTTGATGAAACTCGTCAGAAGCGCTTTTGTAGCCCATTTTTAACGAGGCGCTCGTGTCATTGACTTCTGGAGCTAAAAAGCGACTTGGCTCTTTGGTTTGATATTTCACCACGCCACCTAGGCCACCACTGCCTTCAACTATGTCGCCACCCTTGATGATTGTTGCTGATTCCAATGAATCCGTGTCTAGGGTGTTGCGCCCCGCGCCCAGATACGCGATTTGACCACGACTGGCTGGCGGCGCATAGGAATCGGCTTGCGGTACGCCATCGATGCTAATTTTAATTCGATCGCCTTCTAAACCACGAATATTAATACCGCTGATACTGGAGCGAGAATCTCGACTGGCTTCAACTCCTGGCTCATAACGAACTAAATCGTCTAGGTTGCGTGTCAGGGTTGCTGCCAAAGTATCGCTATCAACTTGCGACACCGAACTGCCAGCTTTAGAAGATGGCTCTGCGACATAACTGGCTTCTATCATAATCGTATTTAGCTGAGTGTCTTGTATTAAGGAATCAGCAGAAAAAGCTGGGGACGCCGCCATAATGGACAATGCAAGGAAAGACAGGGAGGTAGGTAAAGCCGTTTTAGTCATGTTACTTCTCATTAGTTAATTAAATTGTCTTTTTGGTATCAAATCCTTTTATGAGAATGATTATCACATACGTAAATACAAATGAGAATAGTTTTTATTTGTAAATTTAGTTGAACGGACAAGATTAGATAACGGCGGATTTTTTGCCTTTGTCGGCAACATCAAGTAAAACAACAGCTTCTCTTTTATCTGCCCTGTAGCCATTACTAAAGCGAGTATTGCGATAACATGACTTTTCCAACACAAGGCGCCAAACTTGCTCTTGCCGCTTGGTTAGAAGCCCACTCTGATTTTCGACTCTCAGCTCATGCGAGCGATTTATCTACGGCGCTAAAAACACTAGATACCACTCCTCAGCCCACCAGCTATCTTGCTCAGTTCTCACGTCTAAAAGGATATTTCAATCGTGCGGTTCTAGGTTTGTTGATCGTGGCGTTTCTGCTGGGGTTAATGGCGGTTCCTCCTGCTTTCGCGACGGGGGAATCCAATCAGGTCAATATTTTTTGGTTGTTGATTATCTTGCTGGGATTTCATGGGCTAAATTTTGTCGTTTGGCTGGTCACCATAGTGGCGACCATGGGGCGGCAAACAGAAAGCCAAGGGATGCTGTTAAGTCTATTGATTTTTCTCAACAAGAAGCTAAGTAAGCACTCACATATTCACACTGAAGTGAGTGCCGCTTACTTGCACTGGCAGTGCCCTGCCCATTCCAATAAGTGGTTGGTAAGCGGTGTTTCCCACGTTGCATGGGCGAGTTATCTACTCGCTGGCTGGATCATGACTTTGTTGTTACTACTAACCAATCAGGTGAATTTTGTCTGGGAAACCACGCTGCTCAGTGACCACGCTTTTCTTCAGCTCACTCAATCGTTGAGCCTATTGCCGCAGTGGTTTGGGGTGGCGGTACCCAACCAAGTGGATATTCTCGCAAGTCGGGTCGATCTAATGTCACAAAGCGCCTCTACCAGACAACACTGGGCCAATTTTTTGCTGGCCAGTATTGCCTTTTATGGGGTACTACCACGGCTCTTATTCATGCTCGTAAGCTTAGCTATGTATCATTTTAAACGAGCAAGACAGCCTTTGAGTACACAAGAGCAGATTATTCTGAATCGTTATCAACAAGCAGAAAATCAGAACCGTACGGTTCTCGATGCCGATCCTTCGCCAACACAGACTCTCTCTCGCCATGCAAACACGAAAGAGTACACTAAACTGCCTCGTCGCGCTTTTTCACAACGCTGGGCCTTATTTGAATGGAGTTCGGCGCAACCCGAGTGTTTGAATACGGCTCGCAGTTTGACCTGTTTAAACAGTCGTGAAGAACAAGAAGCGTTTTTAAAATCGTCCAGTGATGAGACAATTTACCTGTTAGTGGACGGTGAACAAAGCCCAGACCGTGGCAGCCGACGATTTTTTAGTCAAGCGAGCAAGGTGCATCCCTCATTGTTTATGGTGATTTCAAGCCCTGAACAAGCTAAGTTTACTGATGATTGGCAGCGCCTTGCCAGAGAAGTCCAGATGACTGTTACCTCACTCACGCAAAAGGAGTAAACCGTGTCGATTTCCCTTTTAGTCGTTGGTCACGCGAACACCGGTAAAACATCCTTGATTCGTACCCTGCTACGCCGTCAGGACTTTGGTCAGGTAAGCGACAAAGCGGGGACCACTCGTCACGTAGAAAGCGTACAGATAAAAATCGGGCATCAGTCTGTCATGACGTTAACCGACACACCGGGGTTTGAAGACTCTATTGGCCTGTGGCATCTTCGCCATTCGAACGAGTTTCGTTCTTATCAAGGTGCCGATTGGTTATTACCCTTTTGCGCCAGCCATTACGCACAAGAGGAGTTTGAGCAAGAAGCCAAAATACTCAAGCAGCTTACGCAAGCCGACATTATTTTATACGTGATTGATATACGCCAAGCCCCTCTGGGGAAATATTTGGATGAGTTGGCGCTATTGGCCAGCGCCAGTAAACCCATTATTCCTATCTTAAACTTTAGTGCTGCGCCCAGCGCTCACCTAGAAGCTTGGCGCAAAGTCCTGGCAGAGCGGCATTTACACGCGGTAATAAAGTACGACACGGTGGCATTTTATTTTGAAGATGAAAAACGCCTCTACCAAAGCATTCAAAGCTTGATGCCAGAAGACTACGACGCCATCACCCAGCTTATTCAGTCACGGGAAGACGCCGCTCGGCTGCGTCAAACCATGGCGATCAGTCAGTTAACGGCCTTGTTGATTAAAGCGGCCAGCACGCGTCTTGAGTGTGCAAGTTACCCGCCAAAGGCGGAGGATTCTTCTACTTTTGAAAACAAGATTCGAGCGTTAGAAAGTGGTTTCCTCAGTGGCTTATTGCGTCTTTATGAATTTCAGCCAGAAGACATGGTGGCTACCCCACTGGCGATTGAAAACAGCCTTTGGCAACAGGATATTTTTGATACTGACACGCTCAAGGAATGGGGCATAGAAACTGGCACCAGTGCACTAAAAGGCGCGGCTATTGGTGCCGGGATAGATGTCATGTCGGCGGGGTTAACCCTAGGCACGGCCACCACGCTAGGCGCTCTTTTAGGAGCAACGTGGAAAACAGGCCAGCATTACAAAGACACACTCATGAGCAAACTCACCAATCGCTATTATTTGTGTGTCGATAGCCCCACGCTGACTCTCTTGTGTTTGCGGGGATTGAGCGCCATTCATCATTTGCATCAACGGGGACACGCGTCTCAGCAAGCTTACTCACTCAGCCATAAGACACAACACAAGGATCTAATCGAACAAATGCAACCGTATTGGAAGCAGGCACAGCAACACCCAGAATGGGAAAAACGCGATTTGCCCGAAACGCACCCCAGCGTTAAAGGTTTGCAAAACCTATTAGAAAAAGCGCTTCTTCTTAGCGATAACTAACTTTTTCCCAATGGCGAGTCCAGTTGTCCATGGCGAGCAAGCTCTTGATCTAGGCGTTGCTGTGTCTCGTGCATCTGTTGCTCGCACTGTTTTATCAGGGCCACCACATCCGTCTCTTGTAAGCCTACGGTGTCTATCGGGGGCAACATTTCGACCAGTACCTTGCCATTGTTTAAGCGATTCAAGCTCACTTGACCGTGGGTGCTACTGCACACCACAGGAACAATTGGCACACCCGCCTGAACTGCCGCATAAAAGGCACCACGCTTAAAAGGCAACCAACCACGCCCCCGGCTTCGTGTGCCTTCTGGAAACATCCAAATAGACAGACCGGTTTTTTTCATACTGAACACAACTTGATCAATGGTGGCGATGGCTTGTTTGCGGTTTTCGCGATTAATCAGGATATTACCACTGGCCCAATACAGGGCGCCAAAGAAGGGAATCCAGCGCAAGCTGGTTTTACCCACGGTAACCACGCCTTTGGGGACCACAGCCGCCAATGTAAACAGATCGTAGTTGTTTTGGTGATTAGCGACATACACCGCCTGAGGAATGTTTTTTGCGGACTCAGCGACTCGACCTTCAACCGATAGGCCAAACACTGGAGCCACTTGGGCGAAAACACGACCCAAATAATGCACGCGGTTTTTAGACCACAAGGTCAGAAGACAATACACAATCCCTAATAGGGTCACGCCCACAATCAAAAACAACAACACTAACATTCGAATCAAAAGCAGCATATCGAAGTAGACCTTCCTTCGCAGTCTTAAAATTACGTTAGACTAAATTGGCTTAATTTAGTTCGACTTAGTTTACTTTATTAACCTAACTCAACTTTTATGGAACGCCTTTCGCCACTTGAAAAACTCTGCGGCAACCAATGGTTTAGAGAAGAAATAGCCTTGTATTTTATCACATTGATAGGTGTTTAATAGCGCCACACCTTGGGCATTTTCTGCGCCTTCGGCCGTCACTTGCAAGCCCAAACTGTGGGACAAATCTATGGTGGCTTTGGTAATAAACTCATCGTCTTTGTTGGTATCAATAAACTGAATAAAAGCGCGGTCTATTTTTACTTCATTGACCGGCAGCTCGCGTAAATAAGACAATGAGGACTGACCTGTACCAAAGTCATCAATGGCCAGATGTATGCCCATGTCCCGTAGCGCTTTAAGCACACGAATAACTTTCACTCTGTCTTTCATCACCGCACTTTCGGTCACTTCCAGTGCCAAGGATCGTTCCGGTAAACCGTGGGTTTTTAATGCTTGTGCTACCATATCGGGTAAGGTTTCATCCAAAAGATCATGGGCCGATAAATTCACTGCCACACGGATTTCATGCCCTTGTGCCCACCAGATTTTCAGTTGCGCCAATACGCTATGAATGACCCACTTGGTGAGTATTTGAATGCTCCCGGAGCGTTCCAACAGCTCAATAAATTCATCGGGCGGAAGAAAACCCAGCGTTGGATGAATCCAGCGTATTAAAGCTTCGGCTTCATGGCAGTCCTGAGTTTTGCCGCTGACTTTTGGCTGATACACCACAAACAACTGGTTGGCGACCAAAGCCTCAGGCAAATCCCGTATGATACTCAATTTTCGACGATGATCTTCATCCTGACCCGCTTCATAAATGACAACAGATTCATTCTCTGCTCGTGCCTTGTCGGCCACAATGTCCAATCGTCTCATGGCACTGTTAACACTGTCTGTGGCGTGCTCGAAGGGCAGTACCGCAATACTGATGTCCAAACGAACCATAGAACCTTTCTCAGACTCACATTTTTCACTCATCATGCGATCATCGTGGTCACAGCTCACTTCACACTCTTCGTTGAACAAACGCTTCAAATCGTCACAATCTTTGGAGGTAATATTGTGCTCTGTGATCAGCAGAAATTTATCGCTACTTAATCGAGCCAGTATCTCTGTGGCACCATTCCAACGCTGCAACCGTTCGGCCATCTTGGTCAAGAGTATGTTGCCCACATCGAAACCCAGCATGTTATTAATCTGTTTGAAGTGGCGGATATTGATAAGTACGAGAGAGCCTTCTTGCTTAGGCAGAGCCTGTATTAGGTAGCGCTCTACGGCACTTTGATTCACTAAGCCCGTCAACGGATCATGCCAAGCCTGATACGTCAGCTCTTCCTCACGGGCTTTAATCGATTCCTGCATGACCTCCATAGTATTGGAGAGCACGCCAAATTCGCCTGCCATCTTAGGGGCCGCAATGATCTTTTTATTGGTACCACGGCCGATTTGAGTGGCGTACTCCACCAAGCGACTGATAGGTTGAGTCATATTTCGCGCCAACCCGATACCAAACAACAAAGCCAAAGCTAGCGCGCCAGCAAAGATCAACACTAACTGGTTGCGTGTACTATTATAACTTTCTAGCCAAGGTCCATAGGGTAAATGAATCAACCCCCATTGGTCGGGTACCCCCAAATCCACACCGAGCGTTAAGTATTTTTCATCGCTCGAAAAAACGGGGTTATTAAGCAGGTTGATCACACTATCAATGTCTCGAAAAAGCGCTTGTTTGTCTGCCAATGGTAAGGTGGACCAGCCGGCTAAACGATAAGTGTCATCGCTTTCAGAAACAAAACTGATATCAAGTCCAGTGACGTTTTTGATTTGTTCTGCGAGCGCTTGGTCTAGCAGAAACGCCATACCCACCCATGCCACCACATTTGGCGCTCTGACCGGCACCAGCACTAATTGATAGGCACGACTACTCAGATTGATCATGGTACTAATTGACGCCCCACCCGTTCGACGCGCTTCATACACCAGATCAGCAATGGTACTGCCAACGTTAAGCTCCTGAGTTGAGGTGATCAGCTCGCCAACCGGGGATACCAGCAATGACACATCAGCGTTGATGCGAGCTCCGTGGTTTTGCAAAACAGAACCTATCGTGGCTGTTTCTCGAGTCGCAACGGCTTGTTTAAAACCAAAATCAGAGGTGAGAATTTCAACGCCCTTGGTTAACTGTTCAGCACGGGCCTCTAAAAATAAGTCAAATACATTGCGAGATACGTCAATCGAATCGACACCTTGTCGATAATTGTCTTTTTTTAAGGACGACAACACCGCTAAGGCGGTTCCCAACTGGGCCAACGCAAGCAATATTAAAACAAACACAATCAGTCTTGCTTGAAAGCTCTTCAACGGTGAAACCTCTGTGATAATGGTGGTCCATTTAACTAAGCATGCATGGCTGAACGCGTCTCTTCAAGGCAATTTTTACCTAATAATAGTCCGTTTTATCCAGACCATTCGTTTTCTTAGACTGTTCGCTTTGCTCAAACCATCAGTTTTGCCAGTAATTGCTTTTCCAGTAGTCCATTTGGTCTTCTTCTAAAAAACTCCAAGCAACAAATCGACTAATTTTTTGTCCCTGTGCCATTTCAATGGTCTTCACTTGGCGTGCGTTCACTTCTTTCAAAGTACGGTAAATAGCGTCTAGATTGCTTTGACGCGCCACCAGAGAGGTAAACCAAAAACAACGATCCGCGTATTGCACGCTTTCTCTAACCATTCGACATACAAATCCCGCCTCTCCACCATCGCACCACAGTTCTGCCGCGGTACCGCCAAAGTTCAATATAGGTTTTTCGGTCGTCGTTTTCTTACTTTTAACACCACGCCATTTACGCTGAGATTCATCGGTCATGGCCGTTTCGCTAGTATGAAATGGCGGATTGCATAGTGTTAAATCAAAGCGGTCTTTTTCTTTCCAAACGCTGTCAAATATCTTAGCCGCTTGTGTTTGCAGGCGGACGGTGATTGCGCCTTTCAAACACGCATTGGATTTGATGATGGTGTCACAGGTGGCGACCGCAACAGGATTAACATCGGAGCCGACAAACTGCCAAGCGTATTCTTGATGGCCGATGATAGGGTAAACACAATTGGCCCCAACGCCCACATCCAGTACCTTGACGCCTTTACCTCGGGGAATCACGCCCTGGTTACTGCTGGCTAATAAGTCGGCAAGGTAATGTATGTAGTCCGCTCTTCCAGGAATGGGAGGACATAAATAGCCGAGCGGAATATCCCAAAAAGCCACACCGTAAAAATGATTCAACAAAGCGCGGTTTAACGTTTTTACCGCCTCTGGGTTAGCAAAATCGACCGACTCGTTTCCATATTGATTTGGTTGAATAAAAGCCGAAAGTTCAGGACAAGAGTCGGCTAACAGCGCAAAATCATAACGCGCGCGATGGGGATTACGCGGGTGCAATTCCAACTTATTGGCACGCTTACCTTTCGTATTCTTGCTTTTTAAAACCACTGTTATGCCATTTGTTTAAATCAAAGTATGAGTATAACCGAATTTCTTCGTTGCAATGAAACGCATTATTATCGTCAAATACAGGCCGATTCACCCTAAGCACTTATAACCACAGGGTAAATGGGATAACCGAAATTCCCAAGATAAGCGCAATTGCCACTAAAGTAAAAAAAGCTTCTGCTGGGTTTTGGCGTGCATGTTGCAAGTAACCGAGTATCCACTGCCCCGCTGAAATGGGCCTCATGGTTTGAGCTCGAGCGATCTGATCTTGACGAATTAATTCTAAGGCTTGCTCTGCTTGATCCTTATCTTTGACCCAAAGCCCCGCCATAGATATTTGCCAACGACCCGCCGTAGTTTCATAAAAGGCGATATCATGATCTGTGAGCAGCTGACGAATCTCATCGGCTTCCTCATCAGGCACATATTTAAGTCGAAAAACCAACGTCGCCATTTCACCTAACCTTAAGCAAGAAAATACAGCGCTAAAGGGTAAGAGATGCTAGCAAAGAATACAATCTCGTGAGATGGGCTTTTTATTGGCAGATACTGAAGTTGGAGTTATAAAACAGGCTTATTGAATCATGTTTTGCTCTAACCAAACAATGACATCTTGTTCCGGCAGTGGGCGACAGAAATAGTAACCTTGCACTCTATCCACACCCAAGGCTCTCACTGCTTCAAGCTGGTCTTCTCTCTCCACACCTTCCGCCACCAGCTCCATGTTGAGTTCTTTCGCCAGTTTTGTCATCGACGTTAATATTTGACGGGTGAACTGATCATCCTGCAGACTACCAATAAACACTTGGTCTAATTTTAGTGTGTCGTAAGGAAAGCGGCGCAAGAAATCCAATCCAGCATAGCCAGTGCCAAAATCATCCACTGACAGACCTACTCCTAACGCTTTAATATGCTCAAAGCGACTGACCATAACAGGTAAATC
Source organism: Marinomonas hwangdonensis (assembly GCF_003721245.1). Classification (GTDB taxonomy): domain Bacteria; phylum Pseudomonadota; class Gammaproteobacteria; order Pseudomonadales; family Marinomonadaceae; genus Marinomonas; species Marinomonas hwangdonensis. The sequence goes on from NZ_RIZG01000005.1 coordinate 178,395, forward strand.
TATCGCATTTAGAACACTGGTTTCTGTTACTTCAAGCGCTAAGCGGCCTTTCAATTCTGGGTATTCCGTTAAAATGTGTGCCAGCGTACCGGCAAACTCTTGTTTTAATAAGCTATGTCGATCAACGTTGACAGATATACTAATTCCACTCAATTGCTTGGGGTATGCACGATAAAAAAAACCTACTTTGCGGATAACCATCCAAGTCAGTTCGTCGATCAAACCGAGCTTTTCCGACATCTCTACAATAAAAGGCGGAGACACATTACCATGATAAGGAGAATGCCATCGAATGAGTGCTTCCATCGCGTATTTCCCTCGCCCATTAATTGGTACGATAGGTTGAAAGTGCACATCAATCGCACTCTGTCTTATGGCTCTTTTCACACAGTGACGCAAAGACTCTCGATAATAAATTCGCAGAGCATAAATCACGCTGCATAGTACAAATAGAAGAATCCAACACACTATCAGCAAGGGCATGAATAACCAAAAACGCTCCCAATAGGCATTGTAAGAAACATACGAAACCAATCCCATTGACCAATCATCAAGAGACATTGCATCTTGAAACAATACGCTACTGTCAGAAGAATCCTGCTTAGATGACAGTATTCGCTTGCCTAATGTTAGTTCGTAGCCATAATCAGACGGGAAAATCGAATCAAGAATGGAAGAAATACTCTGCGGAGGCGCCAAACCATTAACCCCAATACCATTTTCACCCTGATAAAAAGCAAAAAAAGTCGACTCTCCCAGTGTGTTTGAATCCATTAAAGACACAGTACTTCGCTCTTGGCTGTTTTGGATACGAGACACAATGCTCTTATAGAGAGAGATATTGATAGGCCCAAGACTAGAGCAATAGACTTTGTAATCCCCATTAAATAACCCCAGCTCTTTAAAGAAGGGAGAATAAAAAGAGGACTTACGTAACCGATCAACATCTTCTTGTTCGCAAGATAAGGCACTGTTGTCGGTAATCTGCTTTAACTCGATGAAAATTTCATCCATTTGAGTCGATAGAGCGTGTTTTGCTTGAGTTGTCCGATTGTTTAGATCGTTGAGTAAAAAGACATAGAGGCCCAGCGCAGTAAGAAATCCACTGAACAACAAGGTGAATAAGCTAAAAAAAACAATGGCTTTTTTTCTGGCTAATAAAAAATCCATGGTGGTGTGCAACATGCGCTACTGTCTCTCCCTTTACACGCTCACAATATACACTGATTGAGACACATTCGTCATTAGTGTAATGTTCAAGCTTTTTTATCATCACACGAATAAAGAAAAACACCAACAAAAAAGGCCGCCAAAGGCAGCCTTTCTTGACCATAAAAAATACTAGTTGTTTGTCTTGGCTTTCTAAAAATCAAAGCGTCGATAGAATCACCTCTCTCACTGAGGTGTTTTTTGAATAACAATGGATAAGTAGCCTACCTCAAAACCAAATTTTGTCATGATGGATTCATTCATCACCACATCATCTTTGACCATATACATACGATCATCCACGTTAATGTCTAAAATACGTCCTTTGTACGGCACTTGAAGCACGTATTTCATGAACAAAGCATTACCTTCAATATTAACTTCTCCAGAGCCCACCACATCATTGGCGGTTGCTGTGTAATTGCCTTGCTCGTCTGGGGTCATGATCCACGTTCGATTCTGGATTTCGCCATCATCAAACACAAAGACTTCTGCTAGAGTGCCGACACCGTCTTCCCAGCTGCCTTCTAAGGTAGCATTAAAATAGCGAATCACTTCGCCACTGCGATTTTTTAAAATACCATGGGCAGTGAGAGGCCCAGAGAAAAAGCCCTGTAAGTCAAACTTTGGGGTATTTTTGGCGTACAACGATATATCAGGCGTCGAACACGCTGACAGCAGCACCAGAGACAAGACGCCAACCATGAATGTTTTTACAGAGCGAGAAAACTTTTTCATCCTATTTTCCTTTGATTCGCTAACAAAATTGTTACACAGCTAACACGGCATCAATCGAGACTGAGTTGATTAGTACAGTGTTCATAATGAAAATCTAAAAATATCTGTACTGAATATCGACACTTTGGTATTTGCCATTTTCATCACAGATGTTGGCGCGCCCAGTAAAGCGTAGCAAGGTTTTCTCGGCTGGGTCATAAGCGACTATGATGGGATCTACTGCCATTCTGACAAACCATGAAACCGGTGTTAACGTGAAACAGGTCGCCTCGGCTTGCGTTCCCGCAATGCATTCCGCTAAACCAACACGAAATGAAAAGTTTGATTGTTTACTGGGGACCAGATATTCAATGTCCATTTCTTTGCCTGAGGTTAACGTATCCCAGTATTGTTTAACAAAGGCGTCAAAACCTGCGTCGACCACCATACCTGGCACCAGCAGAAGGGTGTCTTGTTTAGGTTCCGCACTGCGATTTTCTAGATAGTTCACTCGCAGCGCATTGTTTTCTTGCTCGACTTCTATTCTTTCACCGTTTCGCTCATTGAGCTGGATGAAACTTGGGGTAATCCTAGAGTGAGTAAAATCAAGTGTTTTATTACCAAACACTACCCCGTCTGGCTCTGAGTATTCCACTTCATGGCGATCATCACTGATTCTCTGGTGAGTTTCTCGATACAACAAGGCGCCTGTTTTTAAGCTGTAAGCACTCCCCACGATTTTCTCAAACGGCACTTGGTTTTCAAGGGAGGCCGTATCCAATACAGTATCTTGCGCGTCAGACGATTCGGCAAAGCACGAAGCACTCAGTGAAAACGTCAAGCACATTGCTAAGAAAGACCGCTTAAACGGTAAAGACATCAAGAGCTGAATCATTTTCCTACCCTTATTTATTAACGTGAAGTATCAAACAGCGACCATTTTTCACTTAACCAAAAGCCCAATGGCAATACTAACGCCCATACTATGGCGACCACCGCTAACGTCAGCCACACAGGCTCTGCCAAGCTGACACCCGCCAAATTCGCACCAGCAAAATAACTCAGTACTGGGCCTGTGGTTCCCATTAAGGCAGACAGGGCATAACGAGCCCGAAGAAACGCTAAGCTGTGAACAAACAAAGTAGCAACGGATACCCAAAGACACATCAGCCATACTGGTGGAAGCCGTGCTGTTAGGCTGTTGTCCGCTTGCACTATCGTATCTACACTGGGTAAAAATAAACCCAACTGAAACAAAGTCCCATCAATCACCACACCCAGCGCTAAAAAAGCCACTATCAGGCGCCATTCACGGCGCGTGTGCATAAAATAAACATGGTGCAATACCAAAAACATTAGGGTCGCCGCTACCGCCCAAAGATTGCCCGCCAATACACACACGAACCAAACAAGCTGAAATAAAATGGCATTCAAAAGAGGCTTAATGCCATTTATCTTTTTCATTTTGATTCAATCGACAAACGATGATCTGGCTTGGCAAAAATAAACTGCCCAGTGCTGATCGCTCTTTCTTTAAAGCCGCCTTCGCAATACGCTAAATAAAAGTCCCACATACGACAAAAGACATCATCAAATCCCATATTGGTTACTTCATGGCGCGCGGCATGAAATCGTGTTCGCCAATCTGCTAAAGTTTTTGCGTAATGCTCAGTGATGTCTTCTAAACCCACAATTTGCATGTCGGTTTTTGATGCAATCTTATGAGCAATCACCTGATTAGATGGCAAGCAGCCACCTGGAAAAATATAACGTTGAATAAAATCCACAGATCGGCGAGCGTAATCATAACGCTGGTCTGCAATCGTGATGGCTTGGATAACCATGACACCATGGGGTTTCAGCAGCTCGCTGCATTTGGAAAAATAGCTGTCGTAGTATTCATGACCCACGGCTTCAATCATCTCGATTGACACCAGTTTGTCGTAGGTGCCTTTCAGGTCTCGGTAATCTTCCAGCAATAAGGTAATTTTATCTTGCAAGCCTTCTGCTTCCACTCGGGCTTTCGCAAACTCATATTGCTCTTTAGAAATCGTTGTTGTCGTTACCTGACAGCCATAGTGCTTAGCCGCATGAATGGCCATGCCGCCCCAGCCTGTACCGATTTCTAGTAGGTGGTCTTTTTCGCTCAACTGCAACTTTTGACAAATACGATCCAGTTTATGCACAGATGCTTCTTCTAGTGTCGCACCTAATTGTGGATAAATGGCGGAAGAATACATCATGGTGGGATCTAAAAATAAGGAGAAGAAATCATTCCCTAAATCGTAGTGCGCCGAAATATTTTCTTTGGAACCGGATTTGGTATTGGCGTTTAATTTGTGCGCAATCTTAGCGCCGATACGACTCCAAATAGGACGTTTTGCGTCCATTTTGTTGATTAAATTGAGGTTGGCCACCATTAACCGAATAACAGCAACAACATCGGGAGACGACCATCCACCTTTCATATAGGCTTCACCAGCACCAATACTGCTGTTCAAAAAAACATCTCGATAAGTATGAATGTCGTGAACCTGTACTTCAGCAACATACTGAGCGCTCTCTTTATCTTCACCAAAAGTATAAATGACGCCTTTTTCTTCCAGTGTTAAGTGGCCGACTTCCAGTTTATTCAGCATCGCAAATACCATTTTGCGAGCCATGCTATCAAACCATGTTGCTGTAACGTTTCTCTTCTTCACTTTTTCGTTATCCATGCTAACGGAGTTCATGACGATTAATCTCCTACTGTGTTTGCTACTTTGTGGTAGACGATGAATCCGGATGTGAATAGAAAGGCACTCTTTTCACCCATAATTTTAATGCTTGCCAATAAATACCAAATACAACTTTCATCGTCATAAACGGGTAATTAAGTAATATTTTAAACATAGACGAAGGCGTTATTGGCATTCGTTTCAATGACAAGGTGGCATCAAATACGCATTGCTCGTCTAACAAAGTCTTGTTCTGCATGTGCACCGCTAATTTTTTATCGGGCGTATTACTACGCCAATCGTAAAAATGGTCCATCGGATGAAAAGGCGACACATGCATGGCCTTATTTATCTGGGTACGATTAGTGGTCTGGTTTGGATCACATTTCAGCACATAGGCAATCTTTTCGCCCCATGGCGTATTGGTCACCTCAAGCAACATGGCTTGCAGCTTATCTTCTTTGTCAAAGCAATAATAAATCGTGATGGGGTTCACAATGAAACCAAAATAGCGACAATTGGTGAGCATTCTCACCGCCCCTGACAAATTCAAACTTAGGCGCCGGTTCACCTCATCAAGAACCGCCGCTTTTATGCTTAAAGATGCATCACCAAAGTAGTCTTTTCGTGAAAATCGTGCCAAAGACCATGCTCGTGTAGACCACCAAGGACTCATAGCTAAGACATCATCGAGTTCATCAAGGTCAAAATACATCATAAAAACACGATATTTAAACGCATGATGACGGGGTGCAAACCGTCGATGTCGGACGCTGCCATAATAAATCGCACTGTGCTTGGGTGTGAAATTTACCATGACACTCCCAATCCGTTGGCAACACGCACCCCACTCCAGCAGCCGTCTTCGTGAAAACCATTACGCCAATAAGCACCACAAAACCAAGTTTTATTCACACCATTAATGTCAGCCCAGCGATCTTGCGCCTTAATGCCATCTAAGGTGAAAGTGGGGTGTGCATATTGGAAGCGACCGATAATCTTCTCTTCAGCAATCATATCTGTTTGGTTTAACGTCACTACATAAGTCGCGTCGCTCGAAAAATGCTGCAGAATATTCATGTTGTAACTTAGGGTCGCGTGCTTAGTACTGTCTGTTCCTAAATGATAATTCCAGCTCGACCAAGCCAATTTTTTGTTTGGCAACAAACGTGTGTCCGTATGAAGCACAACATCATTATTACGGTAAGGAATGGCGGACAAAATCGTGTGTTCATCTCTGGAAGGGTCTGATAATAGCGCCAGTGCTTCATCGCTATGACAAGCAAACACGACTTGGTCAAAGACTTGCTGTGTACCATCAGAGAATTCGATAACGACGTCGTTTTCCGCGCGTCTCACTTTAGAAATGTTAGCATTCAGTTGGATATTGTCTTTAAACGAAGCGGTTAACGGCGCCAAATACGCGGAAGACCCCCCTTCAATCACTCGCCATTGAGGACGATCGTTTACGCTTAATAAGCCATGGTTTTTGAAAAATCGTACGAAAAACACTAGGGGGAAATCCATCATTTCATCCAATGTGGACGACCAAATGGCGCTACCCATAGGAATCAAATAATGACTTGAAAAACGACGACCATAGCCTTTTTCCGCAAGGTATTCACCTAAGGTGACACCTTCTTTTAGTGTGCCGCTTTCTAGATCCTGAATCGCTTCTTTATTAAATCGAAGAATGTCTTTTAGCATTCCTAAGAAAGGGACATTGAGCAAATTACGACGTTGGGCAAATAAGGTATTGAGATTATTGCCGCCATATTCTAAACCTGTGCGCTGACAGCTGACACTAAAGCTCATCTCAGTTGCTTTCGACTTTACCCCAATTTCGTCCATCAAACGGATAAAATTAGGATAGGTCCAATCATTAAACACAATAAAACCGGTATCGATAGAACGGTTACCGTCACCTTCGGGCACATCAATCGTCGCTGTGTGTCCGCCTATGCGTTCAGCTGACTCGTATAAGGTGATGTCATGTTTTTTCTGAAGTAAATACGCGCTGGTTAAGCCTGAAATCCCTGAACCAATAATGGCAATTCTCACTCACTGTCTCCTTGAAACATGTTTTAACATCAGACGTAACACAAAATTTGGCTTGACTACACTGATCATGAATAATTCATCTGAACTTATATTAGACTTTTTATCTAAATGGAATATTGAATACAGTATCTCATTTCTTCTTTGGTGCCAGCATAGACAACCAGAGCTTAGGAAAGTGCCTACCGGCCCACAGCATCATGGATAAACGCTTAGGAAAAGCAAATTCGAAAGGCCGTGAACCTAAGGCTTTGTACATTCTTTTCGCTGCATCATCGGCTGACATTAAAAACGGCATGGAAAAGGTGTTTTTTTGCGTCAGTGGCGTATCAACAAAACCGGGTAACAAACACGTTACATCAATATCAAAGGGTTTTAAATCCATTCTCAGTGAAGATAAAAAATACCGTACGGCCGCTTTACTGGCGCCATACGCTTCCGCTTGAGGGAACGCGGCTTGAACAGCCTGCGAACCTACTCCAACAAGATGGGAATGGGGTGTGGCCTTAAGCAAAGGCAAACAGACATCCACACTATTAACCAAACCAAAAAAATTGACGGACATCACGCGATCCATCATTTGCCAGTCTGGCTCACTCTCTGTTAAATCTAAATACTCACACGTTCCCGCATTGAGTACCGCACATTCTAGATGTGTTGTGTGAGCAAATATCGCCTGTCTTGTGCTCTCCACTTGGCTGGCATCGGCAATATCAAAAGGCAAAAAAACCAAATCAGCGTGCGCTTCCAATAAAGGTGTTAATGCTTTTTCGCTTCTTGCACTGGCGATGACCTTCCAACCATCATCTAAATACTGTTTTGCTAATGCAAGCCCAATTCCGGAACTGGCTCCCGTAATCCAGACGACATTTTTTTCTCCGTTTTTGCTGACAGATGCACTCACCCTCTTCTCCTTAAAATCACATTGCTAGCCGCTTCTTTAGTCCTTTGATCGCTGTTCCCAATAAAGGAACATGCTCATAAAGCATCTGACCTAAATCGTATACGTCTTCATGAAAATAGATCCGCTCGTCGAATTGCACTTGGGTGATGCCCCGAACCGTAATGGTTTTGCAGCCCAGCTTTGGGTGTTTAAAATGCATATTCCATTTGATATAAGCCATATTGTCAGAAACAATTTGATCTAAATACTCAAACCGACCGCTTCTTACGTTAGCAGACATTTCGGTTAAATAGGCATGAAGAGGCACAACCCCTCTAAGTTCATGTACAGGGTCTTTAAAAAAGATGTTTTCAGAGTAGATTTCATCAATTTTGTCGAGCTGTGGATTTTTTACGTCTAAGTAAAAGGCTTTAAAGCGCTCTATCAATAGATAATTCGAATCCTTTTTGGCGTCCGTCATACTGTCTTACCTTGGCAACTGTCTTAAACGACAGAAATTTATATTCATTAATAGTTTAAAACGCATGAAAACGCACTTTGGATCACATGCAAACCCTGTCTCTCACAACAAAAGCCCTTTATTTACAAATTTCATAAAGAAAAATGATCCGCTCCTTTAGACATAGCGTATATTTGTTATACAGCAACATAAGCATTCCTTTTGGGAGCACTATGAATGGAACGCGCACCATTACTTCAACCAGATGAACAAAGGCTGACAGACATTTCTGCCATTGCCGAACGTAGGGATCAAGCGGCTTTATCGCGCCTATTTGATCACTACGTTCCCAAGATTAGATCATTTTGTCTTGCGGCCCAACCGGGCGCAAACCTAATGGCTGATGACATTGCTCAAGAGGTAATGATACGTATATGGAATAAGGCTCATACTTACAAACCTGAGTCGGCCTCATTAAATACCTGGGTTTTTACCTTGGCAAGAAATGCACGTATCGATTATTTGCGTAAGAACAGCCGTCATCAATCCGATATCGATCCTGAATATTTGTGGCAGAACATAGTGGATGAAAATGCCGATCCATTTAAAGACGCACAACATAAAAGGGATCAAGAAAGAATTCAGCAAGGACTCAACAAGCTCCCACCCGATCAGAAAGAAGTTTTGTTGAAAGTTTATTTAGAAGGTAAAACGCACAAGGAAGCCGCCGAAGAGCTTTCCCTGCCTTTGGGCACGATCAAATCTCGAGTGCGCCTTGCTTTACACAAACTCACTATTTACATTAAGAGGTAGTATCGATGATTAACTACCATCCATCGATTGAAATTTTAACCGATTACGCTGCGGGTTCACTACCTTTAGCCCATTCTCTGTGTGTTTCCACTCACTTAGAACATTGCAACGAGTGCCAGCAACAAATTAAAAAACTAGAAACACTGGGCGCTCACTTGTTTGATCAAGGGCACACCGAACATCGTCAGCTGAGCAATTTAAAGGACAGCTTTTTCAAACGCTTAACAGAAGAGCCTGAAGATCTTGTGGAATCACCTCAAGCGAACAAAAAACCGGTCAATGAAGACGTGATGCAATGGGACGATTACAAGATCCCCAATAGCTTACGTCAATTTATTACCAAGGGTTACAACGAGCTTAATTGGATGCGACTTTCTCCCTCTTTCAAGATCGCAACCCTTTACAACGAGGAAGGCGGTGCCCAAGTGGCGCTCACGAGAATAAAAGCAGGCGCTCACATGCCAGTGCACACTCACACCGGCGACGAGATCACCCTGGTATTACAGGGGGCTTTTTCCGATGAAAGCGGTGTGTATCGTAAAGGTGACTTTATTAACCGTGATGCCAGTCACAAGCATCAACCTATTGTCACTAAAGACGCTGAGTGCATTTGCTTAACCGTATTGGATGCCCCCATCGAATTTACTGGCTGGTTTGCGCGTTTACTGAACCCATTGATTCGTCGTTACCACCCTCATTCACATTGATGCCAACCGATAACTTCTGTTAACCGCAGCGAAAATTCACTTACGTTGACAGAAGTTATCGAATAGTAAGCAAAAATAGTGAAAATCTGATATAGTGCCTGTTCAAACTATCTACAAGGACTATTTATCATGGCAACTAAAAAGAAACAGCCAGCTGCTTCGGAAACTTCGGAATCCATTGAAAAGCAAATGCAAGAGTTTCTTGCTCGTGGCGGTCAGATTGATAAAATCAATTCAGGGGTTAGCGGCCAGTCGCAACTAACAGGAACACGTCATATTTCATTGGGCAACAGCAAAACCAAAGCTCAGTAAACACTATGGACATTTTACTTATGTAAGTGTCCATTGTTACTTTTATGATCACCGCCAACAATCGTTTTAGAGATGAGCCCAATAGGAAGCAGAAATCATGCTAACCGACTCTGATCGTAATTTTTTTCGTCCAAAATGGCGCAGAGTGATAACCACTCTTTTCTGTGTCGCTTGGTCTGTTCTAGAGTGGGTCTCAAACGAGCCAGTCTGGGCACTTATCGCAGTAGGCATTACAATTTACTGTATTTGGAACTTCTTCTATAACTTTGACGAAGACACCCCGTCAGAACAATAATCTTTTTTTTACCCCCTTCACATCTACCTTGTTCATCTTTTCGCCATATAAACGTCATGTCTTTGTCATGGTGACGCTCTACCCTCGATATTAAGATCCTCAAAAATTATTCGAGCGGAGCATTATTGTGATACACGTCGAGCAAATGATTGCGAATAAATCACCTCAGTTTTTCGATAAGAGCCCATTCATCACTCGCCCAACGTTAAGCATTTTAAAACGCTTATTCCACGAAAATGAAGTAAACCAATTCCTGGAAAAAAACAACGGCTGTGCTGGCTTCGAATTTATTGACAGGGTGCTGGATCATTTTAACTTTGGCTATCAAGTAAGCCAGGTAGATCGACGCAATATCCCCGCAAGTGGCCGGGTGATGATCATCGCCAATCACCCTCTTGGGGCATTAGATGGCTTGGCCCTATTAAGACTGATTGGTGAAATACGTCCTGATGTGAAAATCGTCGCCAATGATCTGTTAATGGACTTTGACGGTTTAAAAAAACTCGTACTTCCTGTCGATAACCTAGGAGGCAAAACAGGCCGACAGCAACTCAAGGCCATCATAAATTGTCTACATAATGAAGAAGCCGTGATCATTTTCCCCGCCGGTGAAGTGTCCCGTCTGTCACCCAGCGGTGTAAAAGACCAACAATGGAACCAAAACTATTTAAAGCTGGCGCAAAAAACCAACAGCCCGTTGTTGCCCGTTCACATCGGCGGACGCAACTCTATGCTGTTTTACACCAGCTCTTTTCTATATCGCCCTCTTTCTACAATACAACTTGCCAATGAAATGTTTCGTCAAAAAAATCGCTGTATTCCTATGCAAGTTGGTCAGGCAATCCCCATTCAAGAACTGGCACAATTACCCTTAAGCGATAAAGAAAAAAACAAACTGGTAAAACGCCATCTGTACAGAATTGCCAAGGGTAAAAAACCCTTACTCAAAACCGAAAAAACCGTTGAGCATCCACAAAATAGACAACGGATAAAACAAGAGCTTAAGTTAGCCGAACACCTTGGCAGTACAAAAGATCATAAGCAAATTTACTTATTTGACTACGATCCGGCCTCTGTCACCATGAAAGAAATCGGTCGCCTCCGTGAAATCGCCTTTCGCAAAGTAGGCGAAGGTACAGGTGAGCGCTCTGATCTGGACAAATTTGATCAATACTACCGCCATTTAATTCTTTGGGATGAAGACGAATTGGAAATTGTCGGTGCTTATCGTATTGGTGAAGTCGCTCGCTACATGAAATCAGACACGCCTAACCGCATCTACAGCGCAGAACTGTTCCGCTACTCTTGCGATATGGAGCCTTACTTTGAGCAAGGAATCGAATTGGGGCGCAGTTTTATTCAGCCAAAATACTGGGGCAAGCGCAGTTTAGATTATTTATGGTATGGCATTGGTGCGTATCTCGATAAACACCCAGAGATTCGCTACATGTTCGGCCCTGTGAGTTTAAGCAACAGCTACCCTCAGGTAGCCAAAGACTTTATTGTGTCTTTTTATCAACTGTATTTTGCCGATAAGGAGCACTTGGCACGGCCTTTCACACCGTACCAAGTCAATCCAGAGCACGCTGACATTATTTCCAACCTATTCAACGGCAACGACTATGAAGAAGACTTCAAAGTATTGAAAGAACAGCTCAGTCACTTTGGAGCGAGCGTACCCACGCTCTTCAAACAATACAGTGAATTATGTGAGCCTGGCGGCGTTCGCTTCTTAGACTTTGGTGTCGATGCCGATTTTGGCTACTGTGTGGACGGCTTAGTCCTAGTCGATCTGAATACCGTCAAAGAAGCGAAAAACAAGCGTTATCGCGGCCACAGCCAGATTGAAACCCTAACCATCAAACAAAGCCAAGAATTACGACCTTGAATTATGATGATGCTCACGGGAATGACGCGAGGGATGCCGATGTTTGTCAGACTCGCCCGTTTTATAAAACATCAAATAAATTACTTTCACAATTAACATCATGGTTAGCACAATTAAAACGATCATTTGAGCATCCATAAAACACCTCATTATTGTTGTTGGTGTTTCTTCAGTATAGAACACCGAGGCGTTTTATGCGTATTTTTGCATCAATAGCGCATTACTGGCCTGAAGCTTGCTAGTGTTAAGCAGGTTATTGGTAAAAAAATGTCTGACTGTTTTTATGATACTGTGGATGATGGAGAGCAAAATGATTGAAAAAACCTATTTAAAAACCAAACCGGAATGTAAGGTGAAATTTGTTTTACCTGCAGAACAAATCTGTGATGACAAGAGTGTCTTTCTAGTGGGCGACTTTAATGAATGGGATACTTCTTCACACCCCATGCGGAAACAAAAGTCAGGGGTATTTGCCGCAACGCTGAACCTTAAGGTAGGCCAGACGTATCAATTTCGTTATGTAACCGAATCACAACGCTGGCTGAATGATGACAGCGCAGATGGCTATAGCAATAGCCCCGTTAGCCCAGATCAAAATAGCGTTTTAAGCCTTTGATTCCCCTTCGCTTAGCATTAAATCCGAACCTATAACGCAAGCATTTATACAATACAAGACGGTCAAAAGATCGTCTTGTATTGTCCTACTAAAAAGATAGAATTCCCCACTTTCGCGCTCAGTTTTTGGCCTCTGTCTGCCATTTTGCTGAAAAAACCTGTACAATGTTTTTTATTAAACGCTCATTTAATAAAAAATTCACATCATAGCGCACAATGTTAATTGCGCTAAAACCATCAAAAGAGAGGCTTATCATGGCACATCAGCAGCAATATATTCATGGCCGCTACCATGCATCTACTAGCGGAGAACACTTTGAAACAATCAACCCAGCCACAGGCGAAGTGATTGCAACAGTAGAGCATGCAGGACCAGCTGAGCTAGATGCTGCCATTGAGTCTGCTAAGCAAGGCCAAAAAGTCTGGGCGGCGATGAGCCCTGTCGAGCGCGGACGTATTCTTAAAAAAGCCGCTGAACTATTGCGTGAAAACAACGAAGAGCTTGCCCGACTTGAAGTACTCGACACAGGGAAACCCTTACAAGAGGCCATTTGCGTGGACATTCAAACAGGCGCGGATGTAATCGAATATTACGCAGGCCTAACAGATAAGATTCAAGGGGATTACCAAGATCTTGGCAATGGCAACTTCTTCTACACTCGCCGCGAGCCACTGGGTATTTGCGCTGGCATCGGCGCGTGGAACTACCCAATTCAAATTGCCATGTGGAAATCCGGTCCGGCCTTGGCCGCTGGTAACGCAATGATCTTCAAACCGTCTGAAGAAACACCACTTACGGCGCTTAAACTGGCTGAAATCTTTACCCAAGCTGGCTTACCCGATGGGGTTTTCAATGTCATTCAGGGCGACGGTCGTACAGGCCAACTGATCACCTCACACCCAGACATCGCCAAAGTCTCTTTCACGGGTGAAGTAGGAACAGGCAAAAAAGTCATGGCCGCTTCAGCGCAATCGTTGAAACAAGTCACCATGGAACTGGGCGGTAAGTCTCCGATGATTATCTTCCCTGATATGCCAGTGGATCAGGCCGTGTCTGCCGCCATGTTGGCGAACTTCTACACCCAAGGCGAAGTGTGCACCAACGGTACTCGCGTATTCGTTCACGCTGACATGCTAGACGCCTTTACCAAAGAACTAAAAACACGCACCGAAGCCATGATCATTGGCGACCCAATGGACATGAATACGCAAGTCGGCGCCTTGATTTCCAAAGACCACATGCAAAAAGTCTTAGGCTATATTCAAGCCGCTAAAGACGCTGGGGCGACCTTGTTATGTGGTGGTTACCAAGTCACGGAAAATGGCTTAGACAAAGGCGCTTTTGTGGCTCCGACTGTCTTCACCGACTGCACGGATGAGATGCCACAAGTACGTGATGAAATCTTCGGCCCTGTGATGTCAGTGCTGAGTTTTACTGACGAAGACGAAGTGATCGCCCGCGCTAACGACACCAAGCTTGGCTTAGCGGCTGGCGTCTTCACCAAAGATTTCGCCCGCGCTCACCGTGTCATTGGCCAGATGCAGGCGGGCATTTGCTGGATCAACGCGTGGGGTGCCTCCCCTGCGGAAATGCCAGTAGGCGGCTACAAAGAGTCTGGTATCGGTCGTGAAAACGGTATTGAAACCTTGTACCACTACACGCAAACAAAGAGTGTCTTTGTTGATCTTAACGACATTCAAAGCCCTTACTAAGCGAAGCGCTTAACTCTTAATAGATGAGACAAGTCATGGCAAATGAAATCTACGATTACATTATCGTCGGTGCTGGCTCCGCAGGGTGTGTGCTAGCAGACCGACTGACAGAAAGTGGCGAACACAAGGTATTGCTACTCGAAATGGGCGGCTCAGATAAAAGCATTTTTATCCAGATGCCGACGGCTTTGTCCTACCCGATGAACTCCAATAAATACGCGTGGCAATTCCACACCGAAAAAGAGCCAGGCCTTGATGGCCGTGAAATGCATTGCCCACGAGGCAAGGTATTAGGCGGTTCATCGTCCATTAACGGCATGGTGTATGTTCGTGGCCACGCTTGCGATTTTGACGAATGGGAAGAAAACGGCGCTAAGGGTTGGAACTATCAAACCTGTCTGCCCTACTTCAAAAAAGCCGAAACTTGGAAAGGTGGCGAAGACTTATACCGTGGTGGCCAAGGCCCATTGTCAACCAACAATGGCAACGACATGACCTACAATCCTCTTTACCAAGCCTTCATCAACGCTGGCGTACAAGCTGGCTATGGCAAAACCGACGACTATAATGGTTACCGTCAAGAAGGCTTTGGCCCAATGCACATGACGGTAAAAAATGGCGTGCGAGCTTCGACCTCCAACGCCTATTTACGTCGTGCCATGGCGCGCCCTAACCTAACACTCAAAACCGGTGTACTGAGTCATAAAGTCCTCTTTGAAAATGAAAAGGGCGATGGCAAAACAGCCACTGGCATTGAGTTCAGTAAAAATGGCCAAGTTCAACAGGTCACCGCCAGCAAAGAAGTTATCTTGTCGGCGGGTTCCGTTGGTTCGCCCCAATTATTGCAATTGTCTGGCGTGGGCCCCAAAGACGTCTTAGAAAAAGCCGGCGTTCCTATGGTCCACGAATTGCCTGGTGTCGGTGAAAACTTGCAAGACCATTTGGAAGTCTACTTTCAATACCGCTGCAAACAGCCTGTTACCCTAAACGGCAAATTAGACTTGATTAGCAAAGGATTCATTGGCACACGCTGGATGCTGTTCAAAACAGGGCTCGGCGCGACCAACCACTTTGAATCCTGTGGTTTTATCCGCTCTCGTGCGGGCCTTAAATGGCCGAACATTCAATACCATTTCTTGCCTGCCGCCATGCGTTACGATGGTAAAGCCGCCGTTGAAGGCCATGGTTTTCAAGTACACGTTGGCCCGAACAAACCAGAAAGCCGAGGTACACTGTGGATTGAGTCGGCTAATCCAGCGGCCAAACCGCGTATCTTGTTTAACTACATTTCCACCGAGCAAGACAAACAAGACTGGCGCGATACCATTCGTTTAACCCGTGAGCTGCTGCAACAAACGGCGCTAGACGAATATCGTGGTGAAGAAATTCAGCCGAGCGACAAGGTACAAAGTGACGCACAAATCGACCAATGGGTAAAAGAAAACGTCGAAAGCGCCTACCACCCTTCTTGTACCTGTAAGATGGGTGACGACAACGACCCAATGGCCGTGCTGAACGAGCAATGCCAAGTCCGCGGCATACATAACCTACGCGTGGTGGATTCGTCGATCTTCCCAACGATTCCGAACGGTAACTTAAACGCCCCAACCATCATGGTCGCGGAAAAAGCCGCTGACATGATACTTGGCAAAAAAGCATTACCAAGCCTAGACGCTCCCGTTTGGATTCACCCAGAGTTTGAAACCAAACAACGCTGATTAACGTGCTAACTATCGTGTTACGCACCAAACGAAAAAGCCCGCATAACAATGATGCGGGCTTTTTTTTAGCTTATGACTAGCGTTTAAACCAGCGCCACACAAAGAGCACTCTGATTAACGCGGCGGCGACGTAGGTCATGGCGCACGCCGTGAGGATTTTTTTCACTTTTGGCAGATCTTCCTGCGGTATGTACTGACCTTCCGTCAAAATAGGTAGGGCTTTATTAAAACTGGCGTCCCATTCTTCGGGTAGGATCGCCAGTTGCACTATGACTGCCAAAAAGCCTGATAAACCAACAACGACGGCATGCAGTGGCACCGCATAGGGCACTTGCAGCAGCAAGGTAATAGCAGGCCAACCAAGCAATAAGATTGCGGTTACGCGCCGTGCCATGTGCGCCAGGGGCAAGTAGCGGGTACTGAGTCGTGAGATAGGTTGCTTTTTTTCATGGGCAATCGCATGACCTACTTCATGAGCAGCCACAGCAACCGCCGTTAAAGAGCGACCATGCAATACACTGGGACTGAGTCGTACTACGTGTTGCCCATAATCAAAGTGATCTTGGCCCTCTTGACTGGTTTCAATTTTCACTTGATTCAACTCAAAGCGTTTAACCAGGTGGTGCGCCAATTCTCCCCCAGTACCAGGCAAGTCTTTACGCTCTGTCGCGTAACGCTTTAACGTAAACTTGACCCAAGCGCTCGGCCCTACGATCAGAGTGAGTGCTAACAAAATACCGATTATCCACAACATAGTTTCACTTTTCTCATGTTATTCCGTCTTTGAAATACGCGCGGCCATTTTGGCCTTTCTGACTGTCATCACTTACACTGTATAAAATAACGATTAACCAATAAGAGTCTGCTATGAAAAACCCTTTAGTTGGTCCTATTCTCGCTATTTTACAGTCCCATCCCAATGGGGTCAGTGAGTTTGACATTCTTAAAACATTAAAAACTCAAATAGCCGAGTTTAACCAGCTGGCCGACGATGCCAATTTACAGCTTTTCCGCCAACATTTCCTGATCATGAACGCCTTGTATCAACTGCAAAGCCGCCTTTGGCAGGAAGAAAATCTGACCTTAAGCATCAGTGCGATGCGAATTCATTTACTCAGTGCCACACAAATAAGCCAATCTGACAGCACGACATTAAGCGACAGTGTGGAGGCAAAGTTAGCCGCTTACTACCTAGATTGGAGTGAGTACGAAAAAACCGACGCTGGCGAGGTGTCGCGCTTACTAAACAGTTTCTATAAGGGCATCAGCCTAGAAGGCAACCGAGATTCGGCCCTTAAAACCTTAAATATACAGCACCCTAATCCCAGTAAAACCGATATCAAACAACAATACCGCAAACTTGCCCAGCAACATCATCCGGACCGAGGCGGAGATAAAAATACCTTTATCGGTTTAAGGCAAGCCTATGAATTGCTGATGTTTTAACAAGGTTTAAACAACAAGCTATACGAATGAACCTCGCCCTTTGTTTGTGGTCTTATTCATTCCACCTTGCTACTTTATACGACATTTTATAGAAATAGGGCTTATGATTTTTTCTTCTGTTTACCTACGTTTATCTTGTTTCGCCTTGTTAGTGACCCTAGCGGGTTGCAGTGTTAATGAAATCGATTATTCCAATGACTTTGAAAACAATGGTCGAGATGCCAACGGCTTAAAACGTGACAGCTTATACTTGCAAGAAAGCCTTCCACCTGGGTTACCTTATCCAGACGACCATTTTCAGAGCGGTCTTGCGCAACAAATTGCCTATTTAAACCGTATTCCAGAAAAGCATTACATGCTGGAAAATATTCAAACCAGCGTGACTGAGTTAAAGCAGGTGGCCACTGAAATAGACCACTGGTTACGTAATCCGACTCAGCAACCCAAACTGATTGCTCACCAATTGGCGGGGCAAGACCAAAGAGGCAATGTTCAAGTTACCGGTTATTATGTGCCTGTTATGCCCGCTCGGCAGGAATCTGATGATGTATTTCGTTACCCGCTTTATCGAAGACCCGCACAACGCGACGAAAACGGACAATTTCCTTCCCGAGAAGCCATCGATTTTGAAAACGCCCTAGCTGGCCAAGGACTCGAAATAGCCTACACGGCGGATCTCATTGATAACTTTTTTCTGCATGTTCAGGGCTCTGGCGTTATCGAGTACCAAAATGGTGAACGCAAACTGTTGTCTTGGGGCGGCGTCAATGGTCACGCTTATCGCAGCATAGGTAAGGAATTAATAGAACGAGGGGAGATAGATAAAGCCAGCATATCAGCACAAAGCATCCGCCAATGGTTGCTGGTCAACCCACACCGCCAGCGTGAAATTTTATCAACTAACCCAAGCTATTTGTTTTTTAGCGAAGGATTAAGTCAACCCGTTGGCGCAGCAAACGTGCCACTTACCCCGCTGTATTCTGCGGCAGTCGATACTAGCCTAATCCCACTTGGCTCTGTTTTATTAGCCAAATTACCGAATTTAGATTCATACGGAAATTTGATTGGTCATGAGTTTCGTCTGCTGCTAGCGCAAGACAGAGGCGGCGCCATTAAAGGGCCTGGGCACATAGATTGGTATCAAGGAGTGGGAGATGAAGCACTGATCAATGCCGGAAATTTAAAACACTTTGGCAAAGTCTGGTTGCTACTCCCCCAAAATCCACAGCAAAAACTCATTGCCCAATGAATTTTTTTATAGCGCGCGTTTTATCTAAAATCACTTAATTTAAAAGACACGGGGAGGTTGATGCGCAGCTCACTCTCCGTCATGCCTTTTGGAAAAGCGGGCAGTGGCAGTGACCGTTTTATCATGTCCAACACCGCATCATCCAGACGTTTATGTCCAGAGCTTTCGAGGATGGCAACCTCAGACACAGAGCCGTCCGCATGGGCAACAAAGGATAAGGACACAACGCCTTCTTCGTTGCGACGACGCGACGCTCTTGGGTAACGCTTATTTTGCGCCAAGACTGACGTTAGCTCGGTAAAATAGCTCGCTTTGGCACCTGGGTCTCCCCCGCTGCTGGCAGCATTCGCACTTCCTGTGGTGGCTTTTTGACTCGCAGTCGCGGCAGGGGCCGTTTGTACGGGCGGTTGTGCCGCTGGTTTTACTTCAGGTGTCGGCCTTGGTTGTGGCTTAGGCTCTGGTTTTGGTTTCGGCTTGGGTTGTGGCTTAGGCTCTGGTTTAGGTTTCGGTTTAGGCTCAGGCTTCTTGATCTCAA
This sequence comes from Marinomonas hwangdonensis, assembly GCF_003721245.1. Taxonomy (GTDB): domain Bacteria; phylum Pseudomonadota; class Gammaproteobacteria; order Pseudomonadales; family Marinomonadaceae; genus Marinomonas; species Marinomonas hwangdonensis. The sequence goes on from NZ_RIZG01000005.1 coordinate 197,733, forward strand.
TAGGCGATTCTTGTTTAACAACAACAGGCTCTGGCTCCTGAACCACTTCAGGTTCTATCACAGGCTCTTCAACCACTTCAGGTTCTACCACAGGCTCTTCAACCACTTCAGGCTCTTCAATTACTTCAGGTTCTTCAATTACTTCAGGTTCTTCAACCACTTCAGGCTCTTCAATTACTTCAGGTTCTTCGATTTCTTTAGGTTCGACTTCTTGCTGAACGTCTTCAATAGGCTCCTCTACAACGTCTTCAGTCTCTTTGACTTTCTCCTGAGCCGCCGTTGTTTGTGCCGCCGCTCCAAGGTCACCCAACATGCCAAGATCAAACTCAATGCCTTGAGAACCCGCTGATTGGCTGCCTTCTGTTGGATGATAAAACACCGCATAAAAAGCCCCTGCGTGAAGCGAAAGCGCCAAACCACCGGCAATCACCCAATGACGCGTGGAAATCATTCTTCTCCTCGCTCTAACTGTGTGGCCAAGCTCACCTTGGTCAAACCCGCCAAACGAACCTGATTAAATACTGGGCGCAGTTTTTCTAAAGAAATGGCGCCGTCTGCTTTGATTTGCACCCAAAAGGCCTCTTTGTTCTCTGCTGCAGTAAATTGTTGCTCTAAATAAGCTTGTATCTCATCTAGTACAAACCTTTCATCGTCCACATACAAGCTATCGCTATCATCCGAACCGACCACAATAACAACATTCGGGTCCGTCACGGCGCGCGTATCATTAATAGAGTAAGGCGGCATCACAGCAATAGGATCGGCTTTTTGGATTTGACCGGCTACCATGAAAAACACCAACATCAAAAATACCACGTTAATCAGTGGCACCATGTTGTCATCCTTGTTGGCGGCCCGCGCAGCGTATTTTTCGCCTATTTTCATTTTGTCTCCGGCATAGCAAAGGCATTCGCAATAGACACAGTTTTTGCGCCATTGAGCTTTAAACGATCAGCCAGCTGCATCAAGCTCTGAAGTGTCACCCCCTCTTCTGCTTTGATGATAAAAATGGCCTCATTGTGGTCAGCAATCAGCGTTTGAAAATACGCTTGATCAGCGAAACGAATCGCTTGATCCTCTACCCACACCTGAGCATCATTTTGCTTCAACGTTAGGATGATGTTGTCCTTTTCTTCTTCGGATTTTGGCGTATCAGGTGTCATAGACAGGGGCGTGTCAACAATACGCCAAGGCACAAAACTGGAGGTCAACATAAAAAACAACAATAAAATAAACACCACATCAATCAGTGGCGTTAAGCTAATGGCATTTTTTCGTTTAGGTTGAGAAAGGTTAAGCGGCATGCAACATCTCTTTGGTGGCTTTCGCGACCAAATGCTTCGCTTGTTTACTGGTGAACACCTGCGTTACTGCGTCGTTCATGTTGTGCGTAATTCGTTCTACTTTACGTTCGAGCCAGCTTTGTAGGGTGACAACAGGAATCGCAACAGCCAAACCCACCGCCGTGGTTAATAGCGCCTGCCAAATGCCACCAGACAATACCGAAGGGTCTACCTGACTGCCCGCTCCTTCCATTTGTTGGAAGGCGGTAATCATCCCCAGTACGGTTCCTAACAACCCCAGCAGTGGGCTTAATGTTGCAATGATTTCCAATGGACGAAAGTACGAGCGCAATTGATTCAGCTGTTTCATGGCGCGTCGCTCTACTTCTTCGCGAATCAAGTCTACGCTAGTACTCGACGCTAATAAGGCGCGCATGGTGTAACCAACAAGCGCATCGATCGGACGCTTTTCATCTAACTTTTCAAGCGCACTGTCAGCGCATTCGGTACGCCATACGTCCAAAGCCAAATTGGTCGTTTTCAAGCTTTCAGCACGCAGCGACGAAAACTGCCACAACTTCAGCAAAACAATCGTCAGCGCGACGACAGAAAACACCATCAAGATCCATACGACAGGCCCACCGACCTGCAAAAAATCGATCACTTTCTGCTGTACTGAATTTTCCACGAGGCTCTCCGATTGATTATAAAACTTTACTAATGTTATTCATTCTCAATCTCATTTTCAACAAACTTGATATTTTTCTATTATACCGTTGTCATAGTGTGATTATTGAACAAAAAAATCGACTCATCCCATGATAAGTCGATTTTTTATTCCGCTCTTTTGGCTTTGAATGATATCAGTCGTTTTTCTTTAACTATTTAGTACGCTTGCATCAAACCAATTTCACGCGTTTGTTCGCTGATAACGGCCTCAGCCATCTTTTTTAATACAGGGTCACTGCTAAATTGCAATAGCACTTCGGCCATAGAAACAGCGGCTTCATGATGAGGAATCATGCCTTCCACAAAGTCACGGTTCACATCGCCACTTGACGCTACACGATTCATATCCGACATCATTTGTGCATTGACCGCGTCATAGGCGGCGATTATTTGCTCGGCATTACCGGATGGGCGCGGATCACCATAATTCGCCAACCAACTATTCATAAACGCAATCTCGGTCGACTGAGCGGCAATAATGTCTTGTGCTAATGGTCTCAAGGCGTCTGAAAGCTGTGAGGAAGCCAATAGCTGCTCAGCCATGTCAATCGCCCCCTGGTGATGCGGAATCATGCCGACAACAAAATCGTAGTCCACATCACCAGTTAACGCGATGGCATGCATGTCCATCATCATGGTTTGATTCGCATCATTAAACACAGATTTATCCATGTGTCCATGCTGTGCAGCATGCTGACCCTGATGGCTTTGGTGATTTGCATTGCCTTGATGGCTGGCGTGCTCGTCCATGTCTTCATGAGACGGAAGCGAACATCCCGCGACCACTAAGGTCACAGAAAACAAACTGGCTAAAGCGCATTTTTTAAATATAGTCATAATACTATCTCACGTGATTGTGTGCATGACGGCAAGCATAAAGATTCAATGAACTGAATACGGTTAGGTTGCCAACAGTTTTGAGGCCATGAAAAAAGGCCAGTCAGTACGCAATTAATGTGATAAACGCGGAGGGGGAGTAACGGGTTCTGATACGTTATTTCGCCACTGTTGAGTCAGCGACAAAGGAGGCCAGGCGATGATCGCGGTGGCGAAAAGCATAACGGGAGACGGCAAGGCAACAAGCGCACAATGATCAACACAATCCAAGTAATGTTTACTATCGGCATGACCCTCAGCGCCTAATGATGAGTACTTATCCGACATGGACGACACCGACGCCGTACCATGAGTAGAATGAAAAGATTCAGACATCGTTGCCCCTTGATGTGACATAACACCATAGGAGCTTGCTTGAATGGAAGCGGACAACACCAGCCACACCCCAGTCAACAAACACATTACGATCATTACAAAACGAGGCGCTTTTAACACGTCATCTAATCCCCACTAAATATGCTCTCAGCATACTCGGCAAACACGTCATGGGCAAACATCACTATCTGTTTATTCAAAGTAAAAGCCGGTAAATATGATCTAGCTCACACAGGGTAAATACCACTCAACTAAAAACGCCGCTCCAACTGCGCTAACGCGCGTTGGTAAAAACACCAGGCACACCAACCAGCCAGTATATTTGCGACTAACACGCCGATGAAGAGGCCTTTGAGACCCGCAAGCTCTGCACCTATCCACAAACAAGGCAGAAAGAAAGCAAACAGCCGCAGTGCCGATATAGCAAGTGCGTTGTAAGGTTTACCAAGCGCATTGGATACTGACACCATCAACATACAAATTCCCAAGGAACCAAGACTGATAGGCACCAGCATAAGATGCCAGGTTAAAATATCCGATACGATTTGTTCGCTGGTCAGCAAACGAGCTAAGGGTGCCGCTGCAAAAAAGGTGGCGATAGCCACTAACAACTGAAAACCGAGTACGAAACGACACGCCAACACTACAACGTAGCGAATATCATCGAGTCGCCCTTCGCCTAACAAACGCCCTATCATGGGCGGCATAGACATGGTCAGCGCCAACACAGCCACAATTGAGAAAAACTCAAAACGCGAACCCAGCGCCCAAGACGCCACGGCAGCCGTACCAAATCCCGCAATCAATTTCGTTGCCAACATGGAAGATACTGGCGGTAACAACTGGCTGACCATCGCAGGTCCCATAATATGGCCAATCGCCGCTAAACTTTTACGAATGTTAAGGTCCTGCCAGTCGAAACTCATCCAGTGCTTATTCGCCACCTGTGGGGCAACAATCAAAAGACCAATACTAAACGCTACTGTAGTTGCCATAGCGGCGCCATTTAAGCCGAGCCCAAATGTAAAAATAAAAATCGGATCTAGCAGCAAATTCAAAAGACTGGTGACCACCATCATGATGCCGGGCAACAAGGTATTCCCGTTGGAACGACAAATGCTGTAGTAAAAATAGATCAAGGCCCCGACCCAAGCACTCAACAACCAGTGAGGCCAATAAGCATCAATAATAGGATAGACAGCATCTGGGGCGCTCAATAACGCCAAAATCGGGTATCGGAAAACCCAAATAAGCCCCCCAAAAAACGCAACCCCTACGCCTCCCATTATGAGGATGAGCCCTCCTAATTGCTTAGCGTAACGAACATTACCGGCCCCTAAAGCTCTTGAAATAATCGACGTTGTGGCAATACCCAAGCCAACTTGTAAACCAATCACAATCATCTGAATGGGCAAGGTAAAACCCTGTGCTGCCAGTGGTAAAACCCCCAACTGACCAATAAAAGCACTGTCTACCAACTGAAAGCTCATTAACGACAAGATGCCAAACAACATAGGCCAAGTCATAGCAAACAGCTGCTTGGCAAGCGGCGCAGAGGAAGAAACCTGAGAGGACATAGACATACTCGTAAGAAAAACAGATCGCCTATTCTATCTCATTTCAAGGTTTTACTGAATTTGTGCCCATAACCCAACATCACCAAAGCGATAAACGAGAAGAGCACGAAACCACTCGCTAAAGGCACGGCAGTAAAATTGTAGAACTGACCAACCGAGGCCGACAGTACAATGGCAATAAGACTCGATAAAGAGGAAATCAATGAGGCGCCCAATCCAGCCATCTTCCCGAGTGGCTCCATCGCCATCGCATTCACATTACCAAATATCATACCTAAGCAAGCAAACATCACCATGCCTAATCCCATAAAAAGCGCAAACGGTGGCACCCCATCAAAAAACAGAGAAACAATAAGTAGCACACAAGAGGTCAATAACAAGACGCTCAGGGCGGAAACAACACAGGGCAACATGCCGACTCGCTGCACTATTTTACCATTTGAAAAACTGATGATGGACGACCCAATTGCCAGCATGGCAAAAAAGAGCGGAAAGCGATTTCCCGTTTGATACACATCCTGAAAAATCGATTGTGCCGTGCTAATGTGCAGTAGCAAGCCCGCAAAAATGCAACCTAACAATACAGTAAATGCCATGACATCCCGACGACCCACAATAATACGCACATCCGCCATTAAACGTTTTCGGTTAAGTGGGATGCGATTTTGTGGCGCCAAGGTTTCGGGTTGGCGAAAGAGCAACCAGCCGCCAGCCATCGCGGCCTGCATAATCAGTAACGCAAAAATCCAATGCCAATTTGCGACTTGAATCACCAGCTGCCCAATCGCAGGAGCAAGCAATGGCACCAACATAAACACCATCATCACAAACGACATAATACGGGCCATGTCAGCGCCCTTATATAGGTCTCGAACCAGTGCACGGGAAGCAATTTTCGGGCCTGCGACACCCAAACCTTGAATCATACGACCCAGTAAAAACACCTCAATAGAAGATGCTAACAAGGCAATAACAGCGCCCAATATATAAATACCGATGCCAATTAAAATGCTTTTTTTACGACCGATCGCATCCGACAAGGGACCAAAAATGATCTCACCAAACACCATCCCCAAAATCATCGCTGACACTATCCACTGCGTCTGCTGATAATCCACAATCGCCAAGGATTCCGCTATAAGTGGAAACGCCGGCAGCATGGCATCCATACTCAGCGCAGTAAGAGACATCATCAAAGCAAACAGTGCAATGAATTCTTTTTCTGGTAACTTTCTTGATTGCATAGGTCTAAATCTTTCAAACTTGATATACAAAACAGCCCATACTAATTAAACAGAACTGTTGTGTCGCCTCTTAATAAAATACATAGCGCGTAACTTGTCGATAAGTGTCTTCGGGCGCAAGTAAGATTGGCGGAAAGTGAGGCTGGTTTATCGCATCTGGCCAATGCTGTGCTTCAAGCGCAAGACCTGAGTAAGCCGATAAAACGCCTTGGTTAATATTTGATTCGACATCTAGTTGGATATGACGACCGTCATAGATCTGTAATCCTGGCTCAGTGGTTTGATAATCAAGAGTTAGCCCAGTAATGGGCGCTTTAAGCGTCGCAACGGTTTGTAATGGACGGCGTCCAAGCGAAAGACAGAAGTTTGTATCAAGCCCGGGGTAATCGTCACGATTAATACGGCGTAACTGATTAAAATCCAAGGTGCTGCCTGCGGTTGGCGTCACTTCGCCTGTTGGAATTAACCCTGCATCGACTGGTAAGTAGTGGTCAGCGTGAATGCGGAGCTGATGATCCAAGATAGAGCCTTTGCCATCAAGATTGACATAACTGTGGCCAGCAAAATTACAAATTGTGAGCTGATCCGTGGTTGCTGTGATTTCCATTTCCAATGTGGTATCGATCAGACGGTAAAATACGTTGATAACCATGTTTCCTGGATAGCCCATTTCTCCGTCAGCTAGAGGCGTTTGCAGCTGAACCATGTCGTTCGTTTGCTCGATGATAGACCAGTTTTTACTGCCTGTGCCTGCAGGGCCGCCATGTAGATGGTGGGCTTCAGGTAAAGTAGGCGGGAGTTGATAGGTTGTCCCATCGATTAAGGCATGCCCTTTATTGGTTCTGTTTGCTACTCGGCCGACAACCGCACCAAAGTATTTTGCTCCTTGAAGATAATCAGTCAGTTTGGGCGAACCTAGAACTAAAGAATGCTCGTAGCCATTTAAATAGACAGATTGAATGCTTGCGCCTAATGTCAAAATAGACACCTTGAGCTGGGCGTTATTTAGCATGATAGATTGAATTTGGTTTAAATCTGGCGCTCTGTTCACAGAAGTATCCTTTCAAATAAACGGGAGCCGAAGCTCCCGAAAGTGTAGATAGATCGCTATTGGATAAATTAGATATTTTCTAACAAGTCGTTAATACGATATTGCGCTGTTTTCAGTGCATCGTCTATTGATTTGTTACCACTAATCGCGGATCCCAACTCTTCACCAAGAATATCTTGGATCGCAAATTAACGAAGAACCAGAACATACCAATCAAATAGAATAAATGTTGTTTTTCATATCTTTTTCGGTATGCCGTCGAGTGAAACAATAAAAGGCAAATAAGCGTATTAGCTGCTGCAGGGCACGCACAAATTTCGTATGATAATTTTACTGTGTATTTATGCCATTCATTCAGAAGGACTTTATGGAATTCACTTGGATTTTATTCGCGTTTGTTTGCGGCTTAGCCGTTAAAACAATCAATCTACCGCCACTCATTGGCTTCTTGCTCGCTGGTTTTTTACTCAATTTTCTGGGCATGGAATCCAATAGCACCTTGGACACACTTGCTAACATCGGCATTACCTTGATGTTGTTTAGTATAGGTTTGAAGCTTCATGTTAAAGACTTACTCAAACCTGAAGTGTGGATAGGTACGCTCAGTCACATGGGCGTGTGGACGCTGATGTTTACGGGCATCGCCTTAGGTTTAGGGGCGTTGAGCTTACCGTATTTTGATGTCCTTGATTTTAAAACCGCGGCACTCTTAAGCTTTGGGTTGAGTTTTTCCAGTACCGTTTGCGTGATGAAACTTCTCGAGGAAAACGGCGAGCTGAGAACTCGTCATGGACAACTTGCGCTCGGCATATTGGTTATGCAAGACATAGTCGCGGTGGTATTTCTGGTCGCTGCAACGGGAGAGATTCCGTCTATCTGGGCGATTGGCTTGTTGGGGCTATTATTCCTGCGCCCCTTGATCAATAAGTTAGTTGATAAAGCGGGACACGGTGAAATGCTCCCTCTAACGGGTGTATTTTTAGCGCTGGGTGGGTATGAATTGTTTTATCTCGTCGGCGTCAAAGGCGACTTAGGTGCACTGGTATTTGGCATTTTGCTCGCGTCCCACCCAAAGGCAACAGAAATGAACAAGTCATTGATGAATTTTAAAGATTTATTTCTGATCGGATTTTTCTTATCCATTGGTTTTGCGGCGCTCCCAACGCTTAACATGATTGGCATGAGCCTGATCATCACCTTAATCATTCTAATAAAATTTGCGCTTTTCTTTGTCTTAATGACAAAAATGAAGCTACGCGGCCGTACCTCTTTTCTGTCTTCTCTCATTCTCTCTAATTACAGTGAGTTTGGCTTAATAGTGGTTGCACTGAGTGTTTCTAATGGTTGGTTAGCGACAGAGTGGTTGGTTATTTTGGCCCTCGCGGTGTCTTTTTCCTTTGTCATTACCAGCATTATCTACCGTAAATCCCATCGTCTGTATCGCCGAAATAAAGAAGTTATCCGCCAGTTTGAAAGCCGACAATGTCTTCCTGAAGATGTTTTCGTACAACCCCAAAATGCCGATGTGCTGATTATCGGGCTGGGGCGCGTGGGCCGAGGAGCATTTGACTCTTTAAAAGGGTTGCTTGGAGATTCCGTCGCAGGAATGGACGCCGATCGAAACCGTATCAAGATCATGCGAGAAGCCAACGAAAACGTCTTTTACGGCGATGGTGAGGACGCGGATATGTGGGAACGTTTTAATACCGATGGTATTCGCCTTGTGATGCTAGCGTTGCCCATTGCAGAGGACAGTACGAATATAGCCATACAGCTGCGTAAGGCTAACTATACTGGCCAAATCGCTGCCATCGCGCGCTACCAAGACGAGCGAGACGTTCTCATCGCATCGGGTATCGACACGGTATTCAACTTCTACACTGAAGCGGGTACGGGCTTTGCGGAAGAAAGTTTGGCGCTGATTCGGACAGCAGAAAATACAGCGGCGACAGCTTAAAATAAGCCATCACTACAAAAAAGCCATGCTAGTCACCTAGCATGGCTTTTTTTTATTTATCTCGTTATGCAGATCTAGCTTCATCTATCTTGGCTTTGACTGCTTCGGCTTTTTCGGTCAGTTCCGAATAGAGTCGGATGTCGCCACCGCGTTGAGCTTGCATGGCTTTTTCGAGTAGTTCGCCATATTCTTTATCGAGTTTTTTAATTGGGTCGGATTTTAGAAAAGAGAACATAAATGAGCCTATTGCTGTGGGTTAATGGTGTTCATACGGACTCTATTCGAGTTTAGATCCTTTTATTCTTGCGAATCACTAAAACAAAAACGCCAACCAGATTGTCTCTGATTGGCGTTTTGATTTTTTAGACATAAAGCGCTATTCGCACTTAAATATCGAGGAAGTCCATGATTCCTTCGGCTGCTTTACGGCCTTCGTCAATGGCCGTGACCACCAAGTCTGAACCGCGCACCATGTCGCCACCAGCAAAGATTTTTTCATTGGTGGTTTGGAACATAAACTTACCCTTGGTTGGGGCAACCACTCGACCACGCGCATCGGTTTCAATGCCAAACTTTTCAAACCAAGGCGCTGGGCTCGCTTGGAAACCGAAGGCGATCAAAACAGCGTCCGCCGGAATGATCTGCTCGCTGCCTTCAACGATTTCTGCCGTACGACGACCATTTTCGTCTGGCTCACCCATTTGGGTTTCCACCACTTTAACGCCTTCCACCTTGCCGTCACCAATGATTTCGACAGGCTGACGATTAAATAGGAAGCGTACGCCCTCTTCTTTGGCGTTTTGCACTTCTTTACGCGAACCCGGCATGTTTTCTTGGTCACGACGGTAAGCACACGTCACGCTTTTTGCGCCTTGACGAATCGCGGTACGGTTACAGTCCATTGCGGTATCACCACCACCCAAGACAACCACTTGCTTGCCTTTTAAGTTAATGTAGTCCGCTTCGTCTTCTTCGAAGTCCAAACAGTGGTTGACGTTAGACACGAGATAATCGAGGGCATCGTAAACGCCTGGCATATCTTCGCCTGGGAAGCCGCCTTTCATGTATTTGTACGTCCCCATACCTAAAAACACGGCATCGTACTCTTCTAACACATGCTCGAACGGCACATCATCACCAACGGAAGTGCCCAACACAAACTCGACGCCCATTTCTTCAAAAATTTCACGACGACGGGTCATGACGCTTTTTTCCAGTTTAAATTCTGGAATACCAAAGGTCAGCAAACCACCGATTTCTGGGTATTTATCAAATACCACAGGCTTAATGCCGTTACGTACCAAGATATCCGCACAAGCTAGACCAGCAGGACCCGCTCCCACAATAGCGACCGTCTTGTTCACAGGCACCACATTCGACATATCTGGGCGCCAGCCTAAAGCAAACGCGGTGTCTGTAATGTATTTTTCAACAGAACCGATTGTCACCGCACCAAAACCACCTTCACCAAGCGTACAAGCACCTTCACAAAGACGATCTTGTGGACACACGCGACCACAGACTTCTGGCAAAGAGTTGGTCTGATGACTTAACTCTGCGGCTTCGATAATGCTGCCTTCACTGACCAATTTTAGCCAGTTTGGAATGTAGTTGTGCACTGGGCACTTCCACTCACAGTAGGGGTTGCCACACTCTAAACAGCGGTGCGATTGATCTTTCGCACTTGTTTCCTCAAAAGGTTTATAAATTTCGACGAATTGTGCCTTACGAGTGATTAAAGGCTTCTTTTTAGGATCTTTACGATCCACTTCGACGAATTGAAATACGTTGTTCAAGCGCTCAGACATAAGCTGCTATCTCCTCGGCTGCCTGTAAACAAGCAGCACTTCTCTCAAATGGGTCAGACTGATTCGTTCTTGGTGCGGATTGCTGATCACCTGTCACACAACCCAGCACCATAACCATGTATTTTATTCCGGACGTTGACGAGTGTTCGCCAAGAGCGCACCTAAACTGGCGGCTTTGGGTTTCACTAGCCAGAACTTGCCAATGTAGTCATAGAAGTTTTCTAAGATCTCATGGCCCCATTCGCTGTCTGTTTCTCGCACGTATTCTTCGATCACAGAGCGAAGGTGTGAACGGTATTCTTCGGTTAACTCGGTACCAATGCGGTGGATTTCCACCAGCTCGTGATTGTATTTATCCACGAAGGTACGATCCAGATCGAGCACGTAAGCGAAACCGCCTGTCATGCCAGCGCCAAAGTTGTAACCTGTGTTACCTAACACGGTGACCATACCGCCGGTCATGTATTCACAACAGTGATCGCCCGCGCCTTCAATAACCGTATGGGTGCCCGAGTTGCGTACAGCAAAACGTTCACCAGCGGTACCCGCCGCAAACAATTTACCGCCAGTGGCACCGTATAAACAGGTGTTACCAATAATGGCAGAATCTTGTGACTTAAAGTGTGAGCCACGTGGTGGACGAATGACCAGCTTACCGCCTGTCATACCTTTACCAACGTAATCGTTCGCATCACCTTCTAGGTACATGTTTAAACCGCCTGCGTTCCATACACCGAAACTTTGACCAGCTGTACCCGTCAGCTTCAAGGTTAATGGCACGTCAGACATACCTTGGTTACCGTAACGCTTCGCGATCTCACCAGACAAACGGGCACCGATAGAGCGATCACAGTTAGTCACCGTAAACTCGAACTCACCGCCTTCTTTCTCTTCGATCACCTCTTTCACTGTCTCCCACATTTTCAGCGCTAATAGGCCTTTATCATGAGGTGGGTTAAGTGGTGTGACACAGTATTGTGGTTTGTCCGCTGGGATCAGGTCGTTGTTTAAAATAGGAGACAGATCCAGGTTGCGTTGTTTATCGGTCTCACCCGGTAACAATGCCAATAGATCTGTACGGCCAATCAAGTCTTGTAGACGAGATACGCCAAGCTTCGCAAGCCACAAGCGCGTGTCTTTCGCCATGAACAAGAAGAAATTCTTGATCATTTCAACGGTACCAATAAAGTGATCGTCCCGCAGACCTTGGTCTTGTGTCGCAACCCCTGTCGCACAGTTATTCAAGTGACAAATGCGCAGGAATTTACAGCCCATGGCCACCATAGGCGTAGTACCAAAACCAAAGCTTTCCGCGCCTAAAATAGCGGCTTTAACCACATCTAGGCCAGTTTTTAGTCCACCGTCTGTTTGCAGACGAATTTTGCCACGAAGATCATTGGAGCGAAGCGCTTGTTGCGCTTCTGCTAAACCCAATTCCCAAGGCGAACCCGCATGACGAATAGAGGTGATTGGTGATGCCGCAGTCCCCCCATCGTAACCAGAGATAGTAATTAAGTCCGCGTAGGCTTTCGCCACACCCGCCGCAACGGTTCCCACACCCGGTTCAGAAACCAGTTTTACTGACACTAACGCCTCTGGGTTGACTTGTTTCAAATCGAAAATCAGCTGAGCTAAATCTTCTATTGAGTAAATGTCGTGGTGAGGTGGTGGTGAAATCAGGGTCACACCAGGAACAGCATAACGCAGACGCGCAATCAAACCGTTCACTTTACCACCAGGTAACTGACCGCCTTCACCGGGTTTTGCCCCTTGTGCGACCTTAATTTGCAACACTTCAGCATTCACCAGATATTCTGGCGTTACACCGAAACGACCAGAGGCAATTTGTTTGATCTTAGAGCGGCGCTCTGTTCCATGACGAGCTGGGTCTTCCCCACCTTCACCAGAGTTAGAACGACAGCCGAGTTCATTCATCGCTTGCGCCAAAGCTTCATGGGCTTCTGGCGACAAGGCACCTAATGACATACCCGCGGAATCAAAACGCGGCAAGATGCTTTCAATGGATTCTACATCGTCCACAGAAATGGCTTTGGCTTTCTCAGACAAGGCAAACAAATCACGCAACATAGACGCTGGACGCGTATTAACCAACTCCGCGTATTTGGTGAAGTCCTCAAACTTACCACTGCCCACTGCCGTTTGCAGATTGCGCACTACGTCTGGGTTAAACGCGTGGTATTCCGCGTTATGAACGTATTTTAAGTAACCGCCATGCTGAATGGGTTTGCGCAATTTCCATGCGTTGCTTGCGATTGTCGCTTGCTCACGTTGAAAATCTTCAAATTTTGCGCCCTTGATACGATTGGCTACCCCTTTGAAACAAAGATCCACAACAGCGTTATCCAAACCAATGGATTCGAACAGCTGCGCACCTCGGTAGGATGCCATAGTCGAAATACCCATCTTAGATAGGATCTTCATCAGGCCTTTATTGATGCCTTTGCGATATTTAGAGTGGCACGCTATGGGGTCACCTAATACTTCGCCTTTATCGATCATGTCGTTGATTAATCGATAAGACAAATAAGGGTAAACCGCTGTCGCACCAAAGCCTAATAGGACAGCAAACTGATGAGGATCACGAGCAAAACCCGTGTCTGCAATGATATTGGAATCACAGCGTAAACCCACATCAGACAAATGGTGATGCACCGCTCCAACGGCCATAGGCGCTGGAATAGGAAGATGGCCTTTCTCAATATCACGGTCAGTTAAGACAACCATGACAGCACCATTTCGCACCACATCTTCTGCACTAACCTGCAAATTTCTGATGGCTTGCTCAAGAGAAACGTCTTCTGGATTATAATTGGTGTTCAAACGCACCAAACGGAAGCGATGATCCTCTAATGCCAGTAAACGGCTGTATTTGCGTGGCGACAATACCGGCGAAGACATGATAATACGATTGGCGTGCTTAGGCGTTTCTTCAAATAAGTTTCGCTCAACCCCGATGCAGGTTTCCAATGACATAACGATAGATTCACGTAATGGATCTATTGGGGGGTTGGTGACCTGAGCAAACTTCTGACGGAAATAGTCTGTCAAAGGACGTGTCTGACTCGACATCACGGCCATGGGCGTATCATCCCCCATGGAACCAACGGCTTCGTGACCACTTTCAGCCAAGGGACGGAAAATCTGCTCGCGCTCTTCAAAAGACACCTGAAACATCTTTTGATACACCAACATCTCGTCCTTGGTAAAAGGAATAAATTCTTGCGTGGATTCTTCCAGCAGCGATTCAACACGAATGGCTTCTTGCTTCAGCCATTTTTTATAAGGATGAAGGGACTTCAGACGGTTATCAATGTCTTGGGTGTGCAGCATTTTACCAGTTTGTGTGTCGATCACCAGCATTTGACCTGGTCCTACACGACCTTTTGCTACGACATCTTGAGGCTTATAATCGTATGTTCCAATTTCAGACGCCAAGGTAATGAAACCATTTTTGGTCACTACCCAACGAGCAGGACGCAAGCCGTTACGATCCAGCATACAGATAGCATGACGACCATCCGTCATAACCAAACCGGCTGGGCCATCCCAAGGCTCCATGTGCATGGAGTTGTATTCGTAAAATGCACGCAACTCCGAGTCCATGTTTTCTACGTTTTGCCATGCTGGTGGAATAATCAAACGCGCCGCACGGAATATGTCCATCCCCCCAGTGACCAAAACTTCTAACATGTTATCCATAGAAGAAGAGTCGGATCCCGTAAGGTTTACCAAAGGCTGTAAATTTTGTAGTTCAGGTATTAAAGGCGAACGCAACTTATTGGCACGCGCCAAGGCCCAGTTACGGTTACCTTCTATGGTATTGATCTCACCGTTGTGTGCCAACATGCGAAATGGCTGAGCAAGTGGCCATTTTGGCAAGGTGTTCGTCGAGAAACGTTGATGAAACACACAAATAGCGGTCTGCAGTTTTTCATTGCCCAAATCTTTGTAAAAAGAGGGCAAATCTACTGGCATCATTAAGCCTTTGTAAGACAATACTCTGTCTGACAAGGAACACACATAGAAATTTTCATAGTGTGCCAAAGCGATTTCTGTCTGACGACGAGCCACAAATAAACGCGTCGCAAACGTACGAGCGTCCATTCGATTGCTGTCAATGAACACTTGCTCAATACGCGGCAAACACTCTTCCGCAATACGGCCAAGGCAAGACGAATCAGTTGGCACTTCTCGCCAACCAACCACATTGAGCGCCTGATCTTGCAATTGCTTGGTCAGTTCGTTGCGCTGTTCTTCTGCTCGCGCTTCATCTTGATCCAAAAACACCATGCCAATGCCGTACAAGTCCGACAAGGTGTGTTGAAATAAATTGATTGCTTCGTTGCGCAAAAACGCATCCGGCTTCTGAATTAAAAGACCACAACCGTCACCCGTTTTTCCATCAGCGGCAATACCACCGCGGTGCGTCATACTTGTCAAAGATTGGATCGCTGTTTTTAATAAATCATGGCTTGGATTGCCTTCCATATGAGCAATTAAACCAAAGCCACAGTTGTCTTTGAACTCGCCAGGACGATAAAGGCCTGCATTCATACACCAACTCCCACAGTTGAAACGTAAAAAATAACTCTTAGATATAAATCGGCTAGTTAGATGGCGGGGGTAAAAAATGTGAGCGGTAAGAAATTCTCTTTAAGAATGACTACCATTTCCCCAATATGCCATCAAAATTGGAAAATCATACTACCCCGACGAAGGGAACTACTCAAATCGACTTAGGCCTAGGTTATGTTATTTTGGCGTTTTTTAGAGGGGGTTTAGCGTCATATAATCAGGACTTAGAGGATTTTCTACGGCTGGGGTTTTTGCAAACAGAAATTTCCACTGTTCATTGAGGTTTTTCAGAGGAATACAGTGATTTTTACCAAATAAAGCAAAAACTCGAATAAAACGGCATAATGCGGCACTTTTACCGCACTAAATCCTGCTTTTACAGCCCGAAGAACCGTTTAATCCACTCAGTATCCAAACTAAATGACAGCCTATTTTGGTTTATTGAGCCTTTTGGATGTCGCCTTGTATACCACGAGCGCTTCTCGCCCAAGGGTTTAAACTACGCAGGTCCTCAGGCAGAGACTCGGCGGCGGCGATGGCTTCACTCCGGTTTCGGTAAATACCATAAACCACGACAAACCAATCTTTGTCATTGTGTTTTGACTTGAAGTAGCCAAATGAGTCCACACTGCCTTGATCCCGAATAAACTCTCGAACGGTATTTTGGTTATGAGTTCCTAACAACTGTAAAGTGTAACGATTCGGGTTTTGCGACAACCACCATTGTGTTTTATCAAATCTATCTGGCGTAACGGCAGGCGTGCTTGGCACTACTGGAGCGGGCGGTGTGGGCGCTACGGGGGCCGCTTGGTTTGATGCAATGGGCGCTTCGGAGCGAATCGGCGCCGAGGGGATCGCTGGGGTGGTCATAGAAGGACGTGGCGCTGCTTGGCTCTCAGACATACTGATCGGAGGTACCGACGTACCTGCAGGAATAGGAGGCAATATAATTTCGCCTTCTTGACCAATTCGGCGCTGCATAGCGTCCATTCGAGCGAGCGTTTCAGCGGAGGATTGCCCCTGTCTGGGCGCCAACGGGATAGCATTGCCGGTTCTGTTGTTTGCAACACTGGTATTAGAAGTACTGGATTGGTCGGAAAACAAAACGGCGACTAGAATCCCCAACATGACCAATGACAACAAAGCCATATGCGCCAGTGGAAACCCCATTGCTAAATTCAAGCGAAATGCCGATTTCTCAGGTTTATTGCCATTGCCCATCATAGTCTGGGCAATTTGATTGATCCGACCGGGATATCCTCCCGATTCTTGATGGATTTGTTTCACCTGTTTGTCATTAAACGGTAAATTGATCCCGCCTCCTACCGCACGGACACGGTGCAACAGGTAAGCACGAGTTTGCTCTAACGAGTAAGGCGCAAGCGTAAAGGAATGACTTAATTGCTCATAACGAGAACGCTGATAAGCATCTAAATTGCGAGAAAGTGAATACTCACTAAACAAAACTACATGAGGAACCGTTTGGCTTTCTGTTGCCAAAGACATCATGTCAAGCAGCATACTGACCGCGTCTGTGTTTAGCTCCTGAGCATTATCAATAAGCACTAAGGTCGACTGCCCTTTCTGATCCAGATCGTGAGAAAGTTTCAGCAAAGGACCAAATGTGGTTTCATTGGGTGGTTGTGTAAAATGACCAGCAAACCCCACATAAATGGCTTGTAGCAGCTGTCCTGCGGTCATCAACATAGTGGCTTTAACGTGACTCACCACTGTGGTGTCATCTTGATGCCGAGCAAATTCCATTAAAAAGCGGCTTTTCCCACTGCCCTGTGGCCCTTGTACAACAGACAATAAACTGCTGTAGCGACTCAAATGCTCCAGTAAGGCCAGCTGCTGATTACCTTCTTCACTGGCGAAATAAGCAGAACCGTCTTTCGAGCCGAAAGGATCCCTCAGCGTCGCCTTTGGGGGCTGATTGAGCGCATCCTCAAGATCAAACTGGAAGTCTGGCTTAGACATATGAGTCCTTCAACAGTAAATCACCAACAATAAATAACCCAAAATCACTCACAAACAATCAGTAAATAGACAGTCAATCTGGACGCTGGTTAAGCGTTGACGGCTTGCTTACTGGCTTCTATAGCATCTTCAAGACAAGCGTTGAAGGCGTCTATAGGGAAATCTGACGTCACCACAGCCGTGCCTAACTCAGCAAGTAATACCAAACGTAGGTTGCCATCTAACACTTTTTTATCCAGCGCCATACGCTCAATAAACTGATCTGGCGTCATAGTACTCGGTGGCAAGGTGGGCAGATTGGCCGCTTGAAATAATGCCACAGATCGACTCACATCTTGTTCCGTTAGGCTGCCCATACGCCAAGAAAGATCAACGGCTAACACGCTGCCGGCAGCGACCGCTTCACCATGCAACCAGTTACCGTAACCCATTTCGGTTTCAATGGCGTGACCGAAAGTGTGACCTAGGTTCAAAATAGCACGAAGACCACCCTCTCTCTCATCCTGCGCGACCACATTCGCTTTTGCTAAACAGGAACGATAAATGGCATCACTGATTTTGTCATTGTCCAACGCCATTAGCTGAGGCATGACTTGCTCCAGCCAATCAAAAAATGGCGTGTCGCAAATCAGGCCATACTTAATCACTTCCGCCATGCCCGCAGATAACTCTCGCTGAGGCAGCGTTGATAAGGTTTCAGTATCTATGATCACCGCTTGCGGCTGGTAAAACGCGCCAATCATGTTCTTTCCAAGCGGGTGATTCACTCCAGTTTTGCCGCCCACTGACGAATCCACTTGAGACAACAAGGTTGTCGGCACTTGAATAAACGGCACACCTCGCTGATAGGTCGCAGCAGCAAAGCCCGCCATGTCTCCTACCACGCCTCCCCCTAAAGCAATTACCGTCGTAGTGCGGTTATGCTTGGCTTCTAGCAAAGCCGACATAATAATCCCATAGGTGTCTAGTGTTTTATAGACTTCACCATCTGGCAAAATACAGGTATCAACGTGGTAATCTTCAGACAGCATAGACACCATAGACGCCAAATACAAAGGGGCGATGGTATCATTGGTCACTATCATGACCTGCTTGCCAGAAATAGCCTCATCGAAAAGGGCTTTTTGATGACGAAGGCCTTGGCCGATATAAATAGGGTAACTGCGATCACCCAGATCAACGGTTAACGTTTGCATCAGGATACAATAATCTCCGTATTAAGATGGCGCTTGATCGCCGCCAATACTTTGTTGGCGACCGACCTTGGATGACGCGCATCGGTTTCAATAACCAAAGTCGCCACCTCTTTGTATAAAGGGTCACGTACTTCAAACAGTTTTTTTAGGGTCGCTCGTGGATCACCCGTTTGCAAAAGAGGACGGTGGGTACTTTTTGAAGTCCGATACAGTTGCTGAGCGACCGAGGCGTATAAGTACACCACTAACGCATTTTCATGCAGAATATCTCGATTTTCTTCGCGCATAACGATACCGCCACCCGTCGCCAATACACAGTCTTGGGTTTTTGACTGAACTATGTCGGCTAGTGCTTGAGTTTCACGGCGACGAAAACCGTCCTCACCTTCTTTTTCAAAGATCCAAGAAATGTCGGCACCGGCGTTATCTTCTATCACTTTATCTAAGTCATAGAATTCTTTGCCCATTGACTGGGAGATCAAGCGACCTATCGTCGTTTTTCCCGCGCCCATGGGCCCTACTAAAATAATATTGGGGACTTTTGTCATTGTATTCAATTACATCGGAATTAAGCAGATTTAGACCGTGGCCTAGTTATCTGACATTTGTAGCAGCTTTGGTGTAATAAATACAAGCAATTCAACCTTTTCTTGCTGTTCAGTACGCCTTTTAAACAGAGCACCCACCCAGGGAATGTCACTGAAAAACGGCACACGACTTTCATACTCAAAACGCTCTTCGCGAAAAATCCCGCCTAACACCAGTGTTTCTTGGTTTTTCACCACAACCTGCGTGTTTAGACGATTTGTTTTTAAGCTAGGTACGCCATTGACGAGATCACCAACAGAATCTTGGTGAATATTGAGCGACAATAAAATGTGGTTGCCTTCTTTTACAAGGGGGGTCACCTCTAAAACCAAAGCGGCTTGACGAAACTCGACGCTCACCTTGTCGTCGTTGACAGTCTGATACGGCACTTCTGTTCCTGATTCAATGCGGGCAGCTTGACCTTCGGAAGTGACGATCTTTGGCTTCGAAATCACATTAGCAAGCCCCTCACTCTCCATCATATCTAGGGTAAACCCCAATAGCCCCGACCCACCCACACCAGATAGCCCCAAACTGGCTGAGGGTGCCAAGGCGCCTAAGTCCACCGCACCGCCGATAGACGAACGAATACCGTCTGATAATTTGGCTTGCCAGTTTACCCCAAACTGGGATTGGGCCGTCCGACTCACTTGGGCGATCTGCGCACTAATTTCTATTTGCCTAAGGGGGGAGTCAAGCCAGACTAAGGTTTCTTCAATGTCAAAGAAGGAATCGCAGCGATTCGCAACAATAGAATTGGTCCTATTATCGACAATGAAAGACAAAGCGGGGTACAAAGCCTGCAAATGCGCACCCACCGTTTCCGCCTTAGCGTGTTTTAGTACCCAATAAGCCCTAGGGCAATGATCAACAGCGTCTTCATTTTTTGCGACTAAAGACGGTGTGTCAGGCAGCAACACTGCGACTTTACCCTGCCATTCAAGTTTTACATTAGGATGTTGAGCCACCGCTTCCATAACGCCTTTCCAACTGGCGTCTTTAATAGAAAGCGTTAAAACCGTATCTATTTCTGGGCTGATAATAACACTTTCATTCATTTTCGACGCCAGCCAAGGCAGTACTTCTTGCAGTGAGCGTGACTCAAAATACACATCCATCGCTGGCAACGCACGAGAGAACAAGAGCGTTCCGAGCAATCCAAGCAACAATAACACTTTCCTTTTTTTAGTCACCTTGCCCCCCTGTAGTGGCTGTCACTATCGTTTGCGGCACCCCATCTATTGCTACCAAGGTAATGGACTGCAAGCTCACAGACTGAACGGTGACACCCGCTTCTGGCAACCAGATTCCTGCTGTGACCCATTGGGGATTATTCTGATAAGAAATCAACGCCGAGGCATGCGCGTCATTTCGCATGGTCGATAGAATCTGCCAATCATTAGGATGAAAGCGGTCTGTTCGTAATCTGACAGGCAACCAGTTTTGATAAGTTCGATTGTTAACAGGTTGAGCCATGCTCATCTCTAATCGCCCGTACCATTGACCATTTGTCTGCCTTTTCCACACCGCCGAGCGCAAGGTGAGAGCAGACTTTTCTTCAACGGTTTCCTGAAAATGTTGCCACTCCAAAATTGAGGCCGTGCCCTCAACTTGCCATTGCGTTGGCAAACCCTTCAATGTGGCAATGACCTTGTGTTGCACCCAAGGCATATCGCTGAACACAAGCTGCTTTATGCGTTGAGCTTGATGCTGCGTCTGCTGCCAAGCTGTATCTATTTGGCTTTCTATCAATGAGTGAGTATTCACATCGCTCAGCGATCTTGATAAAACGGGGTACCAAACCGCTACTTGCAACCCAAGCAACAAACACACAAGGGAGGCTTTTATATCAGACGACAAAAAAACGTTATTTTTGATGTATTTTGATAAAGGCATCGACCACCTCCTTTTGATAACTGAGAGAAGTGGCTTGATGTGGCTGTTGATCAAGTTCCCAGTGCCAGTCCGGATAACGCCTACGCCACTGGGTCAATAATCTATCCAACTCTTGCTGAGGTAGCGTCATGTGCAAATGGGTTGACGGTGTTTCTGCTATAAAGTGACCAATCCGAACGGAATCAGGTAAACCTTGTACCAAAGACAGTGTTGAATGGACAAAGTCATCGGAACTCAACACCGACAACCATTCTTGCTGAGCAGCGCGTTTCTCCTGATAGCGCGACACCATCTCGCTTACCTTCCCCTCGAGGTGCGCGTAGTACAAAAACGCAGTACTGTGTATAAGCAAGCTCAACCCAATCAAACCGATCCAAAGTCGTCGGGCGTGTTTACGTTGCTCTGCTTCGGGTTGATACACCGACAGTGAGTACTGCGAGCACCGTGACCAAGACAGTCCATTTTGCGCAACTTGGTTACAACGACTCCATGGCACCAACAAACATGCTTGAGTCCGTCGCTTAAACGGTGCTAATAACCGCTCAACCCACTCAGACGAGCAGGCAAAAACCGTTAACACGGCGGCACCTTGATCAACCTCTTGATACTGATAACAATAAAACAGCGAATCTGGTGCAGAGAAAGTGGTTTCTGTTGCGAAACTAAGGGCGGCTAAAGGTCTAAGGGCTGGCGATATGCGATCTTCAATTCTATGCTCAGAGACAGACAACCACGCATCGGGCACTACGACAATGCAACGACCTGCTTTTTTCAGCGTATCGACTGACAGGGTTTGCTGAATAGAAGCGAGCTTAGTGGCATCAGGGAGCGCATTGTCTGAAACGCTAGGCTGGAACAATCGAGTGTAATTGGCGGGGTCAACGAGCGTACAACACTCAGCAGAATAGATCGCTAGCTTAAAGCGAGATGAGAGCTTCATATTTCATCCTTGAAATGACAAGCAAGTGTGTATTTTTTGTGTGATAACTTTATTTGATTTTTAAACAATAACACGATTTGATGCAAATTTAACCGACTATTGACGGTTTATCTTCGGTATAATCATTCTTTTTTACCCAGCACTTACTTAGGTTAATATGGCTAAGACACTCAAAATACTTCTTCTTCTCGGCGCTCTTGGCGCACTAAGTGCGGTTGGCATTGTTTACGCTGTGTATTACAACGTGAAAGACAATATCCCCTCCGTTGCCGAACTAAAAGATATTGAGTTGCGCATTCCCCTTCGTATCTACACCTCTGACAATAAGCTAATTGGTGAATTTGGTGAGCAGCGCCGTACGCCTATTCAGTTTGAGGATATCCCTGAAAACTTGGCTAATGCCATCTTGGCGGCTGAAGACAGTAATTTTTACTATCACCCAGGTGTTGATATTATCGGCTTAGGTCGAGCCGCCTTTCAGCTAGTGACGACCGGAGAAAAGCAAGGTGGCGGCAGCACTATTACCATGCAGGTGGCACGTAACTACTTTTTATCCTTCGAGCAAACTTACACACGCAAATTTACTGAGATTTTTATTGCGTTAAAAATGGAGCGCGAATTAAGCAAAGAAGAAATTCTTGAGCTCTATGTGAATAAAATCTACTTGGGTAATCGCGCCTACGGATTTGAAGCCGCCGCACAAGTTTATTATGGCAAGTCACTTGATCAACTCGACCTTGCGCAGCTTGCTATGATTGCGGGGTTGCCTAAGGCCCCTTCTCGCTTTAATCCAGTTGTGAATCCTTCCAGATCTCTTATCCGACGCAACTGGATACTCCAGCGCATGTTGTCGCTGGGCATGATAGATAAAGACGCCTATCAAACCGCGGTAGAATCTCCTATTACGGCAAAAAATCACGGCGTGAGGCCGGACATTGAGGCAAACTATATCGCCGAAATGGTCCGTTTAGAACTGTATGATACCTTCGGCGATGATCTTTACAATAACGGCATGACGGTATACACCACAATCCTTTCAGAACGTCAAAAAGCCGCTAATGATGCCATTTATCAAGGCGTACTCGATTATGATATGCGTCACGGCTACCGTGGTTCTATTGAAACTCGAATCGATTTAATCGACGCCCCACTCGATGAACAAACTCAAGCCCTGCAAGATATTCCACGGTTCCGCGACTGGCAAACAGCCTTGATACTGTCTGTGGAAGAAACGACGGCTGACGCTCGCTTAGCAAATGGAGAACGCACAACTCTACCATGGGATTCCATAAAGTGGGCAAAAGCCTATATTAATGAAGACACTTGGGGCCCTGCTCCAAGTAAGGTAGCTGATGTATTAGTGCCCGGCGACATAGTTCGTCTTCGCCCCGACAGCGACGTTGAATGGTTGTTAGCGCAAAAACCTACCGTACAAAGCGCATTAATTTCGTTGAACAGCAAAGATGGCGCTATCGAAGCCTTGGTGGGTGGATTTGATTTCTTTGTGAATAAATTCAACCGGATAACCCAGTCAAAGCGCCAGCCAGGATCTAACTTCAAACCCTTCGTTTATGCTAATGCTTTGGATAAAGGTTACACCGCCGCCAGCATTATTAACGATGCTCCGGTGGTATTTAATGATAGTAATTTGGCGTCTGCGTGGCGGCCAACAAACGATGGCGGTAAGTTTTATGGCCCTACTCGCCTACGTCAAGCACTCTACCGCTCACAAAATGTGGTATCCGTTCGACTGCTTGATGAACTGGGCATACAATCTACTTTAGAGTTTTTAAAGCGATTTGGATTCGATCCAAATGAATTACCACACAACCTTTCCTTATCTTTAGGCAGTGCGAACTTATCGCCGTTACAAATAGCGACAGGCTACGCGGTTTTTTCTAATGGAGGCTATCAAGTGCAGCCTTACCTAATTAGCAGTGTTATCGATCGACACGGGGAAAGTATCTTCGAAGCCACTCCCGTTACCGTCTGTTCTACCTGCACTCCGCTGGAAAAAACCACCGACAACGAACTTCAAATGGGTTTATTTGAAACGACACAAGGTATTATGAGCCTTCCTATGGCGCCACAGGTATTAGACCCAGAAGTAAACTTTATCGTTTACGATATGTTACGCGATGTTATCCAATATGGTACCGGACGACGCGCCCGCGTACTCCAACGAGATGATATAGCAGGTAAAACAGGCACCACCAATGAAGGGCGTGACGCCTGGTTTTCAGGTTTCAATGGAGACATTGTCACATCAGTCTGGAGTGGCTTTGATAATTCAACACCGCTTGGGCGTGGCGAATGGGGTGGTTCAGTTTCATTACCGTCATGGATAGACTACATGCGCAGCGCCTTAAAAGACTCACCACCTGCGTACGTACACAAACCGTCTTCGTTAGTAACCGTTCGTATTGATCCCAATACGGGGGAACGAGCTTTACCAGGACAAACTGATGCGATTTTTGAAATTTTTAGACAAGAATATGTACCACCCCAACGCAACCTCCCTCTCCCCATTTTAAATAATGGGGTAGGCAGCGATTCACAAGAAAGCCCTCAACAGAACAACATTCTAGAAAATCTATTTTAGCCAAGGTGTTTTTGACCACAGCATTTTTGAACGCTGTATTTTTAGGCTGAAAGAAGCAAAAAAAAGCGATGCTCTGTTAAGAGCATCGCTTTTTTATACTAAAAAATCGCTTAGGCACCAAAGTGCTCAAGGTTTTCAAGCGGGTAGAAATCTGGGTATGGAAGCATTGCTACGCCAGAGTCCACTGCGGCTTGAGCCACAGCGGCAGAAACAACGTTCAGCAAACGAGAATCCATCGGCTTTGGCAAGATGTATTCTTTGCCAAAACTTAATGGTGCACCGCCGTACGCTTCAACCACATCCGCTGGCGCTTCTTCTTTGGCCAAATTCTTCAGTGCATGCACTGCAGCCACTTTCATTTCCTCATTGATCTTAGTCGCACGCACATCGAGCGCACCACGGAAAATGAAAGGGAAGCCAAGTACGTTGTTTACTTGGTTAGGGTAGTCAGAACGGCCTGTTGCCATGATCAAATCATCACGCGTGGCGCGAGCCAACGCTGGGTCAATCTCTGGGTCTGGGTTAGAACAAGCAAAAACAACAGGGTTAGCCGCCATTTTTGATAGCTGCTCAGCCGTCAATAAATCTGGACCTGATACACCGATAAATACATCAGCACCATCGATCGCGTCATCAAGCGTACGCTTATCTGTATCAATCGCAAACATGGCTTTAAACTGATTCAAGTCATCACGACCTGAGTGGATCACGCCCTTACGATCCAATACAAAAATATTGTCACGTTGCGCACCACAAGCAATGATCAGCTTCATACACGCTGTTGCAGCGGCACCCGCACCAAGACACACAATCTTCGCATCAGCAATGTCTTTACCTTGAAGCTCAAGCGCATTCAACAGACCCGCTGCGGTAACGATCGCTGTACCGTGTTGGTCATCGTGGAACACAGGGATAGAACAACGCTCAATCAGCTGACGTTCAATCTCAAAACACTCAGGCGCCTTGATGTCTTCAAGGTTAATACCGCCATAGGTATTGGCAATACGAGCCACTGTATCGATAAAGGCTTGTGGACTTTCAGATTCTACTTCTACGTCAACCGAGTTAATGCCAGCAAAACGCTTAAACAATAGCCCCTTACCTTCCATAACTGGCTTACTGGCCAAAGGACCTAAGTTACCTAAACCTAAAATAGCCGAACCATCAGAGATCACAGCAACCAAGTTACCTTTACCAGTGTAGCGGTAGGCATTTTCAGGGTCTTTCGCAATTTCACGGCAAGGCTCTGCTACACCAGGACTGTACGCTAATGCAAGGTCACGTGCTGTGGCTGTTGGCTTGTTAATGGTAATGCTTAATTTTCCTGGAACTGGGAATTCATGATAATCCAGTGCAGCTTGCTTTATATCTTCGGCCATTATGATGTTTCCGTCTCTTATGGTGTAGTTAATTAATATTATCGTAGACAACTGGCGTTTTACTCATGGGCTTTTTCAAAACCAATGCGGTAACGCCTTATAATTTTAGATTGTCAGAATAGTCGATCTCGGCACCACTTTAAAGCACAAACCCATAGGTAATTTCTATATTACCAAAAAGCCGTTAACGACTTAGGGTCTCGTAAATCATTAGGGTGCCTTACGGTGAGAACCCAAGATTTAAAAGCGGAGTGTCGACTGTTTCTTTGATGCTGCCAGCCCCTTACCTCCACGACTTTACCTTCGAGGTAAAACACTTTTTGTGCAGGCCAATAATCAAGGACATTAGGTGGCAGATTAATAACAAGATCCTGGTCGGTCTCTAACCACCAACCCCCTCGGTTCTTTGTTACAGATGTGATGGTAACACGAGAAAATGCAAAGCCAGCTTTTGGCTGCCACTGCAAATTTTGCTGCCATAATCCCTTTTTAGCAACTCGGGCCGCATTTTCTGCCGCCTCAAAACACGCTTGATAATCTAAGTTGGGAGGGACCGCGATGCGATAACCAAGCCCTCTGGATAGTAGCTGACTCGCCACTGAAATACGATCTTTATCGAAGAGATAGTACAAATAACGACCGTATCGGTCGCGATCACTTTTCGCCGGCTCAATATAAACAAACGACCCAAGATGCGAGCGAACAAACTGCGTCGCCTCAACCGCAAAAGGCTCATGATTGCCTTTTTTGTGATCCAGTTCTGGGGTATCGATACCAACCAAACGTACTTTTCGACCGTCACTTAGATGGATGGTATCGCCATCCACTACTCGTTCGATTCGAGCCTTTTCAAGTGCGCCTGTTGCCAGACACAGCTCATCGGCATCGGCCGCTACCGACAAAAACAAAAAAAGCGCCAAGTAAACTGGGCGCTTTTTTAATGCCATCACTATCATCCCACCAATTACTTAGTAGTACGACGTGCTCCGAAACGCTTGTTAAAGCGATCAACACGACCACCAGTGTCCAACATTTTTTGCTGGCCTGTGTAGAATGGGTGACAGTTGCTACATACGTCGATGTGCATGTCTTTGCCCGCTGTGGAGTTAAGGCTCATCGTGTTACCACACGTACAAGTTGCTGTAAGTGCAGAGTAATTTGGGTGGATATCTTTTTTCATTGTCGTTACCTTAAGGTTTGATGTGCCGCCACTTGGTCGAAATATATGGGCTATTGCCGCGCCAAGCACCGCACGGTTTCTTGTACAAAAAACGTTGTACAGACATTATACAGTGGTGCTAAGAGTCGCGTATTTTAGGCATCTATTACGCAATCAGCAACCTTTTTATTGTGCTTTTCCTGCTAAAATTGCGGCTCGCAACCAGCAACCGGTCTGACGTACACTTAACGCTAGATTGATTACGATTCTTTTTGCTTATTAAACAAAGGTCTACCTTAACGCATGCCAGAGGCGCTACTTACATCTCACCCCTTTATCAAAGTCGCGCTACCCGTGCCGATGCGGACGCTATTTGACTATAAAGTCCCTAAAGCAACGGCTCTTAGACATGAGTTGCAACCGGGGATGCGGGTCAAGGTTCCCTTTGGAAACAGCAGTCGTCTTGGCGTTATTGTGGCGTTGAGCCACACCAGCGATTGGGAGCATGACTTGGTTAAGCCACTGACATCGCTGTACGACGAAGCACCTGTCATCAGCGCCGAACTCATGGCTTTGTGTGAATGGGCCGCTCGTTACTATCATCATCCTATTGGCGACGTTATTTTTCATGCCCTACCTGTGCTATTACGAAAAGGCGAAAAAGCCGAGTTTCGTACCGAAAATTGGTGGTTTACCACAGCACAAGGGCAAGCCTTTTCATTGGATCAATTAAGCCGAGCACCGCGCCAGCAAGACTTCCTCAAAGCCGCTCAACAGCACCCGAATGGCTTAAGCCAACAAGCAGCGGCCGTATTAGACCTTGCTCCCGCTGCAGGAAAAAGTTTGGAAGACAAAGGATTATTGCGCCGAGAGCCTCGCTCTTTTAATAAAGGCGGAGAAAGACACGCTCACCAGACCCAAGTTCCTCCCACACTAAACCCAGAACAATCTCGAGCCACTGACCATTTATTGGACCATCGCCACCACTTTCATGTTGCCCTGCTTGATGGCGTGACTGGCAGTGGCAAAACCGAAGTATTCTTACGCTTAATCGAAAATCTGATTAAAGAAGACAAGCAAGTTCTGGTGATGGTGCCTGAGATAGGACTCACACCACAAACCCTAAAGCGCTTTGAAGTGCGGTTTAATACCGATATTGTGCTCATGCATTCCAACATGAATGATAGAGAGCGATTAGATGCTTGGCTATTGGCCGCCAGCGGACATGCTAAAATCATTATAGGCACTCGCTCTGCGGCGTTTATGCCCGCGCCGAACCTTGGCTTAATCGTCATTGACGAAGAGCATGATACTTCTTATAAGCAGCATGAAGGGTTTCGTTATCATGCTCGTGATCTAGCCATAAAACGAGCACAAGCATTGGACATCCCCGTCTTATTGGCCTCGGCTACGCCGTCCTATGAGAGCCTAGCCAACGCCATACAAAAACGTTTTGCTTGGTTAAAATTGCGAAACAGAGCGGGCAATGCCCACATCCCTCAAATGGAACGTGTAGACCTACGCGGCAAAACTCTGATTCATGGTTTTAGCGAACATGCTCTAGCCAGCATGAAGCTTTGCCTAGAGCGCAAAGAACAAGTACTGGTGTTTTTAAATCGTCGAGGTTATGCACCCACGCTCATGTGCCATCAATGTGGCTGGATTGCCGCTTGCGATCATTGCGATGTTAATCTCACCGTACATAAGCGCGCCAACAAACTGCACTGCCACCATTGCGACACACAAAAAGCCTTGATTCACACTTGTCCAGAATGCCAGTCAGAAGAACTATTTACGGTGGGTGAAGGCACAGAACAGATCGAAACCCAACTGGGCACGCTGTTTAAAGACACCCCTATCTTACGTGTTGATCGTGATAGCACTCAACGCAAATCGGCAATGGCAAAGCTGACACAAAAAATCCATGAACACGATCAAGCCATTCTTGTTGGCACACAAATGCTGGCGAAAGGACACCACTTTCCCAATGTCACACTGGTGATCATTATGGATGCAGATGCAGGGTTATTTTCTTCTGATTTTAGAGGCATGGAGCGCACCGCTCAGCTCGTCACTCAGGTTGCTGGACGCGCTGGACGCGCCCAAAAAGCCGGCCACGTTTTATTGCAAACCTATCACCCAGATCATGCGGCCATCGAATGCTTGTGCACTTTGGGGTATGAACACTTTGCGATTGATGGTTTGTCAGAACGTAAGTCGCTTTCTCTCCCTCCATTTTTTCACCAAGTGATTATCCGCGCGGAGTCCAGCAACGAACAAGAAGCCATGCAACTATTAACCGCGATGAGAAACGACCTTGAACCACTGTTTGCTAAAGGCGTGTATCTTGTGGGCCCTTATGCTGCCATCATAGTTCGCAAAGCTGGGCAACATAGAGCACTCATCTCCATAAAAGCAGCCCACAGAGCGCCACTTCATGAGGCAACACAAAGGATGACCGATTGGCTAGAGCAGTCGACAAAACATCACAAAATTCGTTTTGCTATCGATGTCGATCCACTGGAAACTTACTAAGCTTGCCCCCATAATGTGCGACTTATACGCAACCTCATTATTTTATATAGCAAAAAGCCAAGATTATGTTTAATCCCGTACAGATAGCGACCAAACGCACGCCGCCAAGAAAAGGCGCAACACGTCGATCACCGGCACCCCGCAAACGAAAAACGGCTTGGTGGTTGTGGCTGCTTGTCCCAGGCATTGTTGTCGCGTTTATTTTTGGCCTAATGCAGCTGAATCAGGTGTCACCAGACGCAAAACCTGCCGCCTCCCAGCCCGCCAAGGTCACACCTAAACCGGTTGCTCCAGCACCCGCTAAAAAAACCGTAGAAGCGGCACCAAAAGTTGAGGTAGCGCCCAAAAAAGATACCTTTGAGTTCTATCAAATTTTACAAGACAGCAAGGTCGATACCAGCCACGTAGACGCTTATCAATCTACACCAAGAGGCGAGCAAGATTATTACTACATGTTACAGGCAGCTTCTTTCAGAAATCCCGAAGACGCAGACAGAATGCGCGCGCAATTAATTTTATCTGGGTTAGTCGAAACCAGTGTTCGCGAAACAACGGGGCAGAATGAAAAACCTTGGTTCCGTGTCATTCTTGGCCCCTACGATTCCCGCTCAAAAATGAAGCGGGCAGAAGACAGATTGGTCTCTATGGATATTTCGCCTTACTCCTACAAAGTAGATAAAGAACAATAGCGGCGCCTTGCTTGAAATTTATTTGTCTGCCCCCATTTTGTTAAGATCGAAATGGGAGTAGACAATGACCACAATTCTAACTGTACGAAAAGGTAATCAGGTTGTCGTAGGCGGCGATGGACAAGTCTCTTTAGGCAACACCGTGATGAAAGGCAATGCTCGAAAAGTGCGTCGTCTTTACCGTGGAGAAGTGATAGCAGGTTTTGCTGGCGGAACCGCTGACGCCTTCACCTTATTCGAACGCTTCGAAGGCCAACTCGAAAAACACCAAGGCCATCTTGTTAGAGCTGCCGTAGATCTTGCCAAAGACTGGCGTTCCGACCGAGCGCTGCGAAAACTAGAAGCCATGTTGATTGTCGCAAACAAAGACAGCACCTTAATCATCACAGGCACAGGCGATGTCGTCGAGCCACAACATGGTGCCTTGGCAATTGGATCAGGCGGCAACTACGCCGAAGCCGCCGCACGCGCCTTAATCGACAACACCGATTTATCCGCAAAAGACATCGTTGAGAAAAGCCTTAACATTGCTGCCGATATCTGTGTATTCACCAATCACAGCCTAACCATAGAAGCGATCACCATAGACCCGCAGCTCGAAGATAAGTCTGAATAAAGCACTGTCTGACGCGACGCAGCAACCACCATCACAGATTATAGAAGAGAATTGACCATGAGCAGCATGACCCCAAGAGAGACGGTTAACGCCTTAGACAATCATATTATCGGCCAACAAGAGGCCAAGCGTGCCGTAGCCATCGCGCTGCGCAACCGCTGGCGTCGCATGCAACTTCCTGAAGATATGCGCGCCGAAGTAACGCCGAAAAACATTCTTATGATAGGGCCAACGGGTGTGGGTAAAACCGAAATTGCACGTCGTTTGGCTAAACTATCCAACGCACCCTTTATCAAAATCGAAGCCACCAAATTTACCGAAGTAGGCTATGTTGGCCGTGATGTAGAGTCTATTATTCGTGATCTGGTCGAAATGGCTATCAAGATGTTCCGCGAACAAGAAACCGAAAGATTGCGCCACAAAGCAGAAGACGCCGCAGAAGACCGGATTCTGGATGTGTTATTACCACCGGCTCGTGGCGGCGATCCAGAATTGGAAGACAACAGCACGCGTCAGATTTTTCGTAAGAAATTACGTGAAGGGCAATTGGACGACAAAGATATCGACATTGACGTTTCTGATTCCCCAATGGGTGTAGAAATCATGACACCGCCAGGCATGGAAGAAATGACAAGCCAACTGCAAAGCATGTTTTCAAGCTTGGGCTCTAAAAAAACGAAAAAACGCAAAATGAAGGTAAAAGACGCCTTGCGCCAGGTTCGCGATGAAGAAGCAGCCAAACTGGTCAATGAGGAAGAACTCAAAGCACGTGCCGTTGAAGCAGTGGAGCAAAACGGTATCGTTTTCTTAGATGAAATCGATAAAGTCGCAAAAAGCTCAGAACGCTCTGGCGGTGAAGTGTCCCGTGAGGGCGTACAGCGTGACCTATTACCTTTGGTAGAAGGTTGTACGGTGAGCACTAAATACGGCATGATCAAAACCGATCACATCTTATTTATTGCCTCTGGCGCCTTTCATTTATCCAAACCATCCGACTTGATTCCTGAGCTGCAAGGCCGCTTACCGATCCGAGTCGAACTGGATGCTCTGACAGTCGACGATTTCAAGCGCATTTTAGTCGAGCCAAGCATGTCCTTGACCAAGCAATATGTGGCACTGGCTAAAACAGAAAGCATCAACCTAAACTTCACCGAAGAAGGCATCCAGCGTATTGCCGAGATCGCGTTTCAAGTAAACGAACGCACGGAAAACATCGGGGCCCGTCGCTTGCATACGGTACTAGAACGCTTATTAGAAGAAGTGTCTTATTCTGCCAGCGACATGCCGAATGACCAAACTGTGGACATCACCGCGGCGTATGTGGATGAACAGCTTGGTGAAATCGCCAAAGACCAAGACCTCAGCCAATACATTTTATAAAGCATGACAGTGAGCCTTCCATGAAGGCTCACTTAAAAAGGAAAGCAAGCATGGCCACCCCCGCGCCAACCAAAATTCACTACCATAAGCAATCTCGCGAGTTGGCGGTCACATTCGCCGATGGTCAAGCGTTCCGCCTAAGTGCTGAATATCTGAGGATTCACTCACCTTCTGCCGAAGTTCGTGGACACGGTATGCAAATACCCATTTTACAATACGGTAAAAAAAACGTGGCCATCCATAATATCGAAGGAGCAGGTAATTATGCTCTAAAAATATCCTTCGACGATGGTCACGATACTGGCCTTTATACCTGGGAATACCTCTATAATATTGGCAAAAATCACGATGAACTCTGGCAAATGTACCTTGATCGCCTTGAAAAAGAAGGTAAGACGCGGGACACTTCTGTGATTCAGATCCACCAGCTTTAACGGCTTGTCATACTTCCATCTACCTCAGGAACATTTTATGAGTTCACTCAGTTTATCGGCGCTTAGTGTCATTGAAAAAGCGATTAATCTAGCGCTCAAGCAAGACACACCTTCTCAAGATCGCTTACAAAAACTGGCGGGGCAACAAATCTTTCTGTATGTGGAAGACTTTGCCTTTATTTTGCAGGTTCATATTCTTGAACAAGGCGTCATGCTGAATCGTCCAGAAAGTCTAGACGACATTGAACTTGATCCGCGATTAGATACCTTGGTACAAGGACCCAGTTCCGCCTATCGAAAACTACTGGATGGCGATGGTTTCTTTGATGGCGACCTGCGTATTCAAGGCAATGCACAAGCCCTAATGACATTGCATAAAGTCATGCAAAACTTTGAACTCGACTGGGAAGGACTGCTTGCTGACCACATCGGCGATCTCTCAGCGGCCACACTCGCTCGCTTGTTACGCGCAAAATGGTCTTGGAGCAAAGAATTCGCCACCAACGTCAGAATGCAACTGGTTCATCGACTACAAACCGACACCCAGCTACTGCCCAGCAAAATTGAATTCGACCACTTCGTCGATGAGATAGAACGCTTCGGCACCTTGATTGATCGCGCTGACGCTAGATTAAGAATGCTTGAGAAAAGAAAAAGTCAGGCTAACTAAGTTAACCTGACTGGCTGGTGATTGTTTACTTAGAAGTCAGTTGTCTATCTTTTTCAATAGCTCAGCAAGCTCGTCCACTTTAGACAGCGTATCACTTACTAAGCCATCAATTTGATTGCTTGAACTCTTAGAGTTGGCGGCCAGTGATCGTACCTCGTCAGCAACGACGGCAAAGCCTCGACCCATCTCTCCTGCTCTAGCGGCTTCAATGGCTGCGTTTAACGCCAGTAAATTCGTTTGTTCCGATATGCCATTAATAGTGCTTACCATCTCGCTGATTTTATTGCTTACCGCAACCACCTCAGACATCGCTTCTTGTGTCTTTATCACTGTCAATTTGCGGTCAGTCACGTCAATACCAAAGTAAACGTACTGAGTCACTTCGCCTTTAAAGTTGCGTAATGAACAAAGCTTGGCATCAATACTGAGCATGTGATTAGAGCTATGTATATCTGTTTGTAAACTCAAGCTCCCTTTAGTATTCAATTCAGATTTTTGATGGTCTGTCAGTTTACTCATGATAAAGACACCAAAATCTTCCGCTTTCATAAGGCCTTGGATTTTGTTCTCCATTAAATCATTCACTTTTAACAAAGAGAATTTCGTATCAAACTCAACCATAACCAATGCTTCGCTAATTGCATCTAGCTTACGGGTAAAATCCAACGCCATTTGCTTAACTTGGGTAATATTTGCTTGCACAGAAATAAAGTTTTTAACCTTTCCTTCATTATCAAATACAGGGTTAATGGAAAGGGAAACCCAATAGGGTTCTCCACTCTTAGAGTAATTAAGAATTTCATCATAGAAGGAAGTTTTATTGGCGATGTGGTGGCGAATATTGTTCACTGTGGAAGGGTTTGTTTCGTGCCCTTGTAAAAAAGACCCTGGCTTTTTACCACGGACTTCGTCCATTTTGTAACCAGTTAAGCGCTCAAAACCTTGGTTAACGTATTCAATAAGACCAGATGCGTCGGTTATAACAACGGCATTATCTGTCTCGTTTGCCACCAAAGACAGCATTTCACGTTCAGCTCGCTGCTTAACTTCCTCGGTCACATCTTTAACAAAAGCGGTATAAAGAGTCCCTTCGTCAAGCTCAATTTTTGATAATGATAATTGGCCCCAAACAACGCTTTTATCTTTGCGCTCGATTTTAATCTCGCGACTCGTACCAACAATTTTATCTACCCCAGTACGGCGGTTTCGATCAATTAACTCATCATGTTGGGGCTGGATGGCAGCTGGCACAAGCATTTTAACATTATTACCAATTACCTCTTCTTTTGTGTAACCCCAAAGTTTTTCTGCGGCCTTATTATACAAAGTCACGCAATTTTGTAAGTCAATACAAACCACCGCATCCAATGCTTGCTCTAAAGTTTGTCTGGTTATCTCTTGTTCGCGACGCTCTTTTGTTACTTCTCGAACAAATGCCGTGTAATGCTTTTGCTTACCAACCATCACCTGAGATAGAGATAACTGAACCCAAACTCTTACGCCGTCTTTTTTCTGTAGCTGCACTTCTCTGGAGCTACCTACTATTTTATCAACACCTGAGTCTCTATGATGCTGGACATAACCATCATGGTTGGTCCTAAGTTCTTGTGGAATCAACATGGCCACATTCTGGCCAATAACTTCTTGGCGTTCATAACCCCACAACTTTTCAGCCGCAGGATTAAAAAAGGTCACTGTATTTTTGGTATCAATTGTAATAACGGCAATAATACTTTGCTCTAACGCTTGTTTTTCACTGCTGTTTGAAAAGAACCCCATACCCACCCCACTTATGTGTATTTCAATATTAGATTTCATGAAATTAAATTGAATTTAGACAGTTTTTTTTCATTTGAACAAGTATTTATTTGTAACGCCTTATTCGCAGTAATCGATCACCAATTCATTGATGAAGTAAATCAAGTCAAAAAAATATTACCCGTAAAGTGCTACACAAATGGGTTGGTTGGTAAGGTTCAAAACCGTCTTAGTATCTCTTGATGAGTTAACCCAGACCCAATCAAAAAATGTAACTTGGCAAACACGGCTTCGTAAGTCATGTCTTTACCAGAAATAACGCCGGCTTTCACTAAAGCAGAGCCAGCCGCATAAGCGCCCTCAGCCACACTTCCAGCGCCACATTGGCTCACATTAACGATAACAACTCCGCGGTCTGTCGCCGCTTTTAATAGCGCTAAAAGAGCAGGATCTTTATCGGGAGCATTGCCAGCCCCATAGCTTAATAACACAGCACCTTTTACGTTCTCACTCAACAAACCTTGCCAATGAGCAACTTTCACACCTGGAAAAACAGGCAAAATAGTAACAGCACCTTCGTCCATATCAGGGATCTGAATGGTCATCGGTTGTTTCACAACATCCGTAGAGCGCCAGCGCCAATCAATACCTAATAAGCCTCGCTCTGGGCAGTTTGGCGAGCTGAAAGCTTGCCAGTCACTGGTGTGAGCTTTATGGGCTCGGTCGCCTTCTATCAATCGCCCTGCAAAGAATAAAAACACACCACTGCGATTCTTTTCACCGTTAAGTTCTTCACAGGCGGAGATAGCGCCCATTACATTGATCATGGCATCAGTACGTACCTTGTACATGGGCACTTGCGAGCCTGTCACTATGATAGGTTTTTCACTATTAGCAAACATGAAAGACAACGCCGCCGAGGTATAAGCCATGGTGTCTGTGCCATGCAATACAATAAATGCGTCAAAATCATGCCATTTGCTTTCAATATCACGGCCGATGGTTTGCCAGTCTTTTGGCGTCGCATTGGAGGAGTCGATCAAGGTTGGATAACTGGCAATCACAAAATCGTGGGCAAGTTCATCGGATTCGTTTAAATGTTGGGTAAGATGATCCGCAAAGGCCGCATCGGGAATTAAGCCTTGATCTGAAGGCACCATACCAATGGTGCCACCTGTGTAGGCAATATAAATCTTCATCTACTGATTCTTCCTCTTTATTAATCCTATTTTACGTGCGGATTATGTCACTTAAGATTTAAAACATAAAAGGCGCTAATCGAGCAGAAAAGCGCCTTTTATTTTATTCATTAAAACAAACCGGTAGGGAAATTTTACATGCGCTCTAAGGTTTCAATCCCTAGCAAAGACAAGCCAAGTTTCAGAGTTGAAGCCGTGTTCAACGCCAATTGTAAACGGCTATGTTTCACTTCGTCTTCGGTATTCAGAATAGGGCAAGCTTCGTAGAAAGTCATAAAGGTTCCCGCTAAATCGTACAAGTAAGCACACAAGAAATGTGGCATACCATCGTTAGCAACCTGTTGAATCGCTTCTTCAAACTGACACAGCTTAACCGCCAAAGCACGCTCTTGTGGCTCTTCAATAGCAATCTCACCGGTCAAGCTCGCCACATCAATTTCAGAGCGTTTAACGATGCTCGCTACGCGAGAATAAGCGTACAGCAAGTAAGGCGCTGTGTTGCCTTCGAAGCTCAACATGGTATCCCAGTTGAAAACGTAATCACTGGTACGATTTTTCGATAAATCAGCGTATTTCACCGAAGCAATACCGACCACACGACCAATGTTACGCAACTCTTCTTCGCCCATTTCTGGATTCTTCGACGCCACCAATTGATAAGCGCGCTCTTGAGCTTCTTCCAATAAAGACGACAATTTCGCAACACCACCAGAACGAGTTTTGAATGGCTTACCATCACTGCCCATT
Organism: Marinomonas hwangdonensis; assembly: GCF_003721245.1. Taxonomy (GTDB): domain Bacteria; phylum Pseudomonadota; class Gammaproteobacteria; order Pseudomonadales; family Marinomonadaceae; genus Marinomonas; species Marinomonas hwangdonensis. The sequence goes on from NZ_RIZG01000005.1 coordinate 234,958, forward strand.
ACGGTACCAAACGGCATGTGTTCCAGTTGTGTTTCTGGTTTCACAAAGCCCGCTTTGCGAGACAAGGTGAAAATTTGTTGGAAATGCAAAGACTGGCGTGCATCCACAAAATACAACACACGGTTGGCATTCAAAGTATGTTGACGGAAACGCACCGCCGCTAAATCCGTTGTAGCATACAAGAAGCCACCACCGGTTTTTTGGACGATAATAGGTGTGATCTCGCCTTCTTTATTGGCGAACTCTTCCATGAACACACACTGTGCGCCATTGGACTCTTGCAGCAAACCTTGATCTTTTAGCTCATTGATAACGTTCTGTAAGTCATCGTTATAAGCACTTTCTGGCATCACGTGCTGACGCTCTAAAGAAACACCTAACATCTTGTAGGTTTCTTCACAGTGCGCCATAGAGATTTCGATAAACTCATCCCAAAGCGCCAAACATTCTTCATCACCAGACTGCAAGGCAACAACCAATTCACGAGCACGAGCCGCGAACGCTTCGTCTTCATCAAAGCAGGTTTTCGCCGCACGATAGAAGGTTTCAAGATCGGAAAGCGCCATGCTGATTTTGGCATTTTCGGCACGCAAACGCGCCATGTAAGCCAACAACATACCGAATTGCGTACCCCAATCGCCTACGTGGTTTTGACGAACCACATGATGACCAAAGAACTCTAACGTGCGAACAACCGCGTCACCAATAACGGTAGAACGCAAATGACCAACGTGCATCTCTTTGGCAAGGTTTGGCGCAGAGTAATCGACAACAACGGTTTCTGGAGCATCAACAGGATTGACATCAAGACGCTCGCTGGTACGCAATTGCACCAACTCTTTGCTCAACCATACATTCTTCAAGAAAATATTGATAAAACCAGGGCCGGCGATTTCTACCTTGTCGGCAAGATCTGATAAATCCAATTTTTCTAGTGTGGCTTGGGCAAAATCACGAGGATTCATTTTTAGCGCTTTTGCTGCGCCCATAATACCGTTGGCTTGGTAATCACCAAATTGTATTTTCGCGGATTGACGAACTAATGCTTGCGCAGTATCAGACGCGCCAGCCGCCACCATAGCCGCTTGAATGCGTTGATTTAGAAGAGTTTGAATATTCACAAGGGGGACCTTTAAACAGTAAATACACCGCTCATTAAAGCAGCATACTAGAATCACACAGCCCTCGGACTGTTACCAATCAGAGGGCTGAATTCAAAAAATAATGATAGCAATAATAACCGATTTTCACGCTTTTAGCGAAAGAACAACTTACAAGCTTGGTTGTTATTTTCGTCTTGGTACGGATAACCTAGCTCATCTAAGAACTGAGTCACATCGGCTTCTTCTCCGACCGCTTGCAACCCCACCAAGACGCGACCGTAAGCATCACCATGATTGCGATAATGGAACATGGAAATATTCCATTGACCACCAAGCGTATTTAGGAATTTCAACAAAGCACCTGGGCGTTCAGGAAACTCAAAGGTGTACAGCAACTCACCTTTCTCGCTGCGTAGATGTCCACCGATCATGTGACGAACATGCACTTTAGCGGTTTCATCGTCTGTCAAATCAACAATTTCATAGTCTTTCAAGTCGGCTAACAATTCTTTACGACTGTGAGGACTGCCACCCAACGCCACACCAACAAAGATAATGGCTTCTTGATCATCCCCATAACGATAGTTAAATTCGGTGATATTGCGACCCACCAAGGCTTGGCAAAAGTCTTTAAAGCTGCCCGGATGCTCTGGAATCTTAACAGCAATGATAGCTTCACGCTTTTCGCCCAATTCTGCTCGTTCAGAGACATGGCGTAAGCGGTCAAAATTCACGTTTGCACCACTGTTGATGGCAATCAGCGTTTGACCTTTCGCGTCTTCACGCTCGATGTACTTTTTCAATCCGGCTAAGGCACACGCACCAGCCGGTTCTGTGATCGCACGCGTATCGTCGTAAATGTCTTTAATCGCTGCACACATTTCATCAGTGGTTACCGTTATTACTTCGTCGACCGTGTCTTTGGCGATCGCAAAGGTGTTATGACCAATTTCTGCCACGGCAACGCCTTCCGCAAAAATACCCACCGTCGCTAAACGAGTTGGCTTGCCTTTTTCCATCGCTATTTTTAGACACGCGGCATCTTCTGGCTCAACACCGATAATTTTGATGTCTGGGCGCAAGTATTTTACATAGGCTGCTATTCCAGCGATTAAACCACCGCCGCCAACAGGAACGAAAATCGCGTCGATATTACCTTCGTGCTGGTGCAGAATTTCCATGCCGATCGTACCTTGACCCGCAATCGTGTCCAAATCATCAAATGGATGAACGTAGACTTGGCCCGTTTTCTCCATGATTTCACGAGACTTTGCCGAGGCTTCATCAAAGGCATCACCAAACAAAATCACTTCTGCTCCGTGATTGCGTACCGCGCTGACTTTCACTTCTGGTGTGGTCGCTGGCATCACAATCGTCGCTTGAATGCCCAGCTTCTTCGCCGCCAAAGCCAAGCCTTGCGCGTGGTTGCCTGCCGATGCGGCAATAACACCACGAGCACGTTCTTCTGGTGTTAACTGACAAATCTTGTTGTATGCCCCACGAATTTTGAAGGAGAAAACCGGCTGTAAATCTTCTCGCTTCAAAATAATCTCGTTGCCCAATCGATTCGACAATTGATTGGCACGAGACAGTGGTGTTTCTACGGCAACGTCATAAACGCGCGCCTGTAGAATCTTTTTGATCATGGAATGAGGCATAGTGTGTCCTAGATAGAAAAAACCGAGTAGGAAATATACTCTTTCACACCCTTTGACGCAAAGCAGCATACCCTCTAATGGCGCATCAAAAACGTATAAATTAACCCAACAGATGAATTCGGCAGGGTAACAACTCGGAGTCAAAGCGCTTATAATGCACCGACTCTCAGTGAGGACTTATTTTGTACAATAAGCCCAATGAAAAATGCCCTTACAAGACCACAATAAAAGGCGATACACCATGACTCAAGACGAACTTAAACAAGCGGTTGCCAAGGCAGCCGTTGACTATATTTTGCCCATGCTAGAATCCGATACAATCGTTGGGGTGGGCACAGGCTCTACGGCAAACTTATTTATTGATGAGCTAGCCAAACATAAAAATGACTTTGATGGCGCAGTAGCTAGCTCAGAAGCCACTGCGGAGCGCCTAAAGAAGCATGGCATCCCAGTTTATGGCTTAAACACCGTCAACTCGGTTCGAGTGTATGTAGATGGTGCAGACGAGTCTGATGAGCATTTGCACTTGATTAAAGGCGGCGGTGCAGCCTTGACACGTGAAAAGATCGTAGTTGCAAGTTGTGAGGAGTTTGTCTGCATTGCCGATGAATCCAAATTAGTAAAAATCCTAGGCGACTTTCCATTACCGGTTGAAATCATTCCTATGGCGCGCGGTCACGTTGCACGAGAGCTCGTCAAATTGGGCGGTGATCCAGTATATCGAGAAGGCGTAGTGACCGATAACGGCAACCACATTTTAGATGTGTACAATTTAAACATACTGGACCCGATTGCGTTAGAAAAAAGCATCGACGGCATTGTGGGTGTAGTGACGAATGGATTGTTCGCAAAACGCCCTGCAGATGTTTTGCTACTAGGTACAAAAGAGGGCGTTAAGACGCTTAAGCGCTAAGCGCCCCACCTGTAGGCTCAAAGTGGCCCTTGCTTGACACTTTGAGCCTATCCTCTTCAATCGATCTATAAAATTAAAACCAGCGGCTTCGGCGCATCAAGACAAACTGCCCACCACCTAAAATCACTAAGGCGATACAGAATAGCCAAAAAGCATCTACGCTTTCCGTTCCAGGCATGCCACCGATATTGATTCCAAATAAGCCTGTTAAAAAGCCTAACGGCAGAAAGATTCCAGATAAAATGGACAAAACGTACATGCGCGCGTTCATTTTCTCGGATTGTAAATTGGCGAACTCTTCTTGCATCAATAAACAGCGCTCACGCAGTGACTCTAATCCCTCGACATAGCGGGTGATATCGTTGGCCGCTTCGTGAATACGAGCAATTTGATCTTGATTCATCCAAGATACTGACTCCTGAGAAAGCTTAACAATCGCTTCTTTCTGTGGCACCAAAAAGCGTCTTAGGCGAATTGTTTCAAGACGACGCTGAACCAGCGAATCACGTTGTCCAGACTCAATGCCTTCTCCAATGCTTTCTTCTAAATCGGCTAGCTCGTCCTCCAGGTCCGTGATCACTTTTGCCATTCTATCGGTCAAGGTTTCCGTTAAGGTCGCAACCACATCCGCCGTATTGAGGGGACCTTCATTGTTATTAAGATCCTTTACGACGCTCTGTACCGATAATAATTTGCGTCGTCGACTTGATACAATAAAGTGAGGCGTTACCCAAAGACGTAAAGACACCATGTCAGACGGATTAGATTCTGGGTTTAAATTCACCCCTCTAAGGGTCAATAATAGACCTTTTCCCATTCTGATCGTACGAGGACGCGTTTCTTCAGCAAACAAAGCTTCCGCAACCGTTTCTGGAATCCCCTCCACATCCGACAACCACGTATAACCTTCTTCTTCATAACAATCTAAATGCACCCATCGGCAACCTTGCTCAGGCAATACCTTAGGCAAATCTAACAACGGTAACGATCTCGCGCCGCCTAAGCCATCAAGTTCTAAATTGTGCACCACAAACTCAGACATACCTTCTCCTCTCGATATTTTGCGTAGCGTATCTGAAAAACGGCAATATCCCTATTTATTTTGGCCTCATATCGCCCCCTTGGCTGACACCTCTTTGTTAGAGTGGCATAATTTCGACCAACTCAAATAACAAGGAAATGCCAGACCATGCAAAATTTAACGGATGTCCTAGCGTCCAGCGCGGTACCAGAAACATTACAAACGGTTTTAACGGTGACAACCGAGACATGCATCGCGATATCAGATGCACTTAAGCAAGGATCTCTGGCTGGCATTCTCGGAATGGCTGGTAATGAAAATGTTCAAGGCGAAGAACAAAAGAAACTGGATGTCATTTCAAACGACATGCTTAAAGACGCGCTCCTTGCTTGCCCTGCTGTGAGAGCCATCGCTTCAGAAGAAGAAGATTACATAGTACCAGCCAATACCGATGGCGAATACCTCATCGCCTTTGATCCATTAGACGGTTCGTCTAACATCGATATCAACGCCATGGTGGGTACTATTTTTTCAATCTATCACCAAACTGGTGACCAGCCTGCAACCGAAGCGGATTTCTTGATTCCTGGCAAAGAACAAGTCGCGGCAGGCTACGTTTTGTATGGCCCATCCACCATGCTGGTACTCACTACAGGCAATGGCGTCAACATGTTTACCTACGACCCGACTCAAGGCACCTTTGTCTTAACCCATGAAAACATTCGCGTCGCCCAAGAAACACAAGAATTCGCCATCAATATGTCGAACCAGCGTTTTTGGTCTGCCAACATGCAAAATTATGTCAATGACCTTGTCAAAGGCAAAGATGGCCAGCGTGGTAAGAACTTTAACATGCGCTGGGTAGCGGCTATGGTGGGGGATGTTCATCGTATTCTTTGTCGTGGCGGTATCTTTATTTACCCATGGGATAACAAAGACCCGTCTAAGGCGGGTAAATTGCGTCTGATGTACGAAGCCAACCCAATGGCAATGCTGCTAGAACAAGCCGGTGGTAAAGCTCATACACACACTCAGCGTATTCTAGACATTCAACCTGAAGCCATTCACCAAAGAGTTGCGGTTATTTTAGGTGCGGCCAACGAAGTAGATACTTGCCTTAGTTATTCATAACCGCGAGTTGTCATAAACTCTGTGCATTACCCGACCTACTGATTGTTGGGTAATGCACCATTTATACTAGTCAGTAAGACGCTTTTTCTGACGACGTATTATCCAAAGTACCAGTAAGAAAGCGGGTATAAAAAACCACTCCTTCGCAGGACGTTGATTCTCGATTTCAAAGCCCGTGATTTCCCAATCGAAATCGAGCTTTCTTTGCTCTGCGATACCACCAAATGCTAACTGATCAATATAAACACGGTTGTCTTCATTACGCAGTTCAAGTCCTGCACCATCAAAAAGACGCTCAGTCGCATCACCGCTTGTCGTCAAAGGCAAATCGACCATCCTCTCAATCCAGCGACCGTCTAAGTTTTCCCCCTCAACCGATAACCGCACGTTTTCCATCTGTGGATGTTGATCAATATAGGACATTAACTCAGCACCTTGATACTGCTGGTACGGAGGAATCACCTGATCCAGCCAGAACCCAGGACGGAACAAGGTAAAAGCCACCAACAGCAACAACGCACTTTCCCACAGTTTGCTCCGAGCAAAAAAGTAACCTTGTGTCGCTGCGGCAAAAACAAGCATCGCGGCCAATGACACAACAAACACCACGATCCCTTCCCACCAAGTTACATCAATCAACAATAAGTCCGTGTTGAAAATGAATAAGAATGGCAATAATGCTGTACGCATCGAATAGAAAAACGCCGTAAAGCCGGTTTTAATGGGGTCGCCACCTGAAACGGCCGCGGCTGCAAACGACGCTAATCCTACAGGTGGCGTCACGTCTGCCATGATGCCAAAGTAAAACACAAACATATGAACGGCTATTAAGGGCACAATCAGGCCTGATTGAGCACCCAACTCCACAACAACACCCGCCATTAGCGAAGACACAACGATATAATTCGCCGTTGTGGGTAACCCCATGCCTAGAATTAGAGAAATAAGCGCCACCATCAGCAGCATGATGATTAAGACACCGCCAGACAGCAACTCAATGAACTCTGCCATGACCTGACCAACACCCGTCAAGGTAACGGTACCGACGATCACGCCTGCGGTTGCAGTCGCAACACCAATGCCAATCATGTTGCGAGCGCCAGTGTTCAGCCCTTCAATTAGGTCCCATACCCCCTGCTTTAACTGACCGGTAAGATTCGATTGGCCACGGAAGAATGCTTTTAATGGCTTTTGTGTCACCAAAATAAAAGCCATTAACATGCACGCCCAAAACGCCGATAACCCTGGCGATTTACGCTCCACCATTAAAAACCAAATCAGCAGAACCAAAGGCACAAGGTAGTACAACCCCGCACGATAAATGTCAGCAAATACCGGCAATTTCATAATTTCACCGTCGGTATCACTCATATTAAGGTCTTTACTTTTAGCGGATATGTACAACAAACTGAAATACCCAACGACGATCAGTAGCAATAAACCGATTGAAGACCAATCACCCAAGACCCATTTTATGGCGGAGACTAAGTAGTATAACGCCCCAGCTAAAATCATCGTGCTGGACAAGATAATACCACTGCGCAGCAGCGCCATTTGCCATGTACGCGCTGGTGTTGAACGAGGTAATCCACGCATATCGGCTTTAAGTGCTTCCAGGTGCACAATGTACAGGAGCGCAATATAGGAAATAGTCGCGGGTAGAAAAGCGTGTTTCACCACTTCAATGTAAGAAATACCGACGTATTCGACCATCAAAAACGCCACCGCCCCCATCACTGGCGGCATGATGACACCATTTACGGATGAGGACACTTCAACCGCACCGGCTTTTTCTGGGCTAAAGCCCACTTTTTTCATCAAAGGAATCGTAAACGTCCCGGTTGTTACCACGTTCGCAATAGATGAACCTGAGATTAACCCTGTCATTGCCGATGACAATACAGCCGCTTTTGCTGGGCCACCGCGCATGTGCCCTAACAAGGCAAAAGCCACTTGAATAAAATAATTGCCTGCACCAGCTTGATTTAACAACGCGCCAAATAATACAAACAAGAAAACAAAACCCGATGACACACCAAGAGCAATCCCAAACACACCTTCCGTTGTTAACCACATGTGGGTCATGGCTTTTTCTATAGACGCCCCTTTCCATCGCAGTATTTCAGGCAACCACGAAGCATCACCAAAGAAGACGTACAGCAAAAATACGATAGCGACTATCATCAAAGGCGGGCCCAAGGAGCGACGGGCTGCCTCAAGTGTAAGCATCAACCCAACACAGGCTACAAGCAAATCCATCGTGGTAGGCAAGCCTGGGCGCGTGGCAAGCGCATCATTGAATAAAAACAGATAGGACGCACAAAATGCCCCTACTACTGCCAAGGCATAATCTAACCACGGAATTCGATGGCTTGGACTATTGCTAAACGCAGGAAACGCCAAAAAAGCCAAACTGACGGCAAAAGCCAAATGCAGCGCACGAGACTGAGTATCGTTAATAAACCCAAAGCCAAACTGAGACGGAAGCGGTGAGCCAATCCAAAGCTGAAATAAAGACCAACACAGGGGCAAAAAGAACAGCAAAGCGATCGCAATACGACCCTTGGGTGCCCGCTTACCGGTATCGGCTTCGGCAACCAGTTCGTCTAACTTATCGGTATCCGGAGTGTGAGAAGAATGGGACGACATAGGCCTTTCCAAAACATAAATGAGTGAAAGTAAAACGCTGGCTAAACCAGCGTTTTAGAAGTGAAATAATAGAAAAGTATCTTAAATGAGAGAGCGACTTACTTAAGTAAGCCTTGCTCACGGTAGTACTTCTCAGCACCAGGATGCAAAGGAGCTACCAAAGAAGAATGCACCATTTCTACAGGCTCTAAACGAGCAAAAGCAGGATGTAAACGTTTGAAGGACTCGATGTTTTCAAAAACGGCCTTGGTCATTTGGTAGACCACTTTATCGGAGACATTCGCAGAGGTTACGATTGTAGCTTTAGGCCCAAACGTCAACACATCTTCAGGGTTACCAGAGTACATATTTGCCGGAATAACCGCTTGAGAAAATTCACCGTACTGTTTAAGAATACTCAACGACGTTTTATCCGCCAAAGGGATCATGCGCACATCACATGTCGTCGTCGCTTCTTGAGCAGAACCGTTTGGCAAACCTGCCACGAAAATAGTGACATCAAATTTATCGTCACAAAGTGCTTGCGCCATTTCTGACGATTTCAATTCTGCTGCGAACGCAAAATCACTCGTAGTCCAACCTTTCTCCGCCATCATCAACTCCATCATAGAGCGATTACCCGAACCTGGGTTGCCAATGTTGACACGTTTTCCAGCAAGGTCATCAAATGACTTAATGCCTGAATCTGCGCGCGCCATCAAATGAATAGGCTCTGGATGCAAAGAAAACACAGAACGAAGCTCTGGGAATGGGTTATCTTGGAACTGACCTTTACCAGCAAGTGCAGCGGCTTGAACATCCGACTGGGCGACACCAAACTCTAATTCACCAGCACGTATGCTATTTACGTTGTAGCCTGAACCACCTGTTGATTCAACAGAACAGCGAATTCCATGCTCTTTACGGTCTCTGTTCAACATGCGGCAAATAGACCCACCGGCTGGGTAATAAACACCCGTAACGCCGCCGGTACCAATAGAAACAAATTGTGTTTCATTAGCCACAGCAAAAGTCGAAGCGACCGCAAACGCAGAAGCGATAGCGGTTTTAAGCAATGCATTTTTCATTAAGAATTCCTCGTAATGTCACTTTTTTGTTATAAATTTGTCAGGATCCAGCACAATCAAGCAATTATAATACCAACTTATTAAATCTTTCTAAGTTTATGATTTACATAACTTTAAGCTTGTCAGCTTGGTGCTTTAAGCATCTAATAAATTATAACCTAAGTTATAAGCTTTAAAACTAAAGTGAATTTAAACGGGATAAAACCAAAGAAAATATAGCCACTGATGGAAAATATAACCCATTGCATAATTATAACTTTTGTTATGAGTTTTACTCTTAAAGTAAAAACAACCAGTCATAAGACGACTTCTCTTTCCTAGAAAGAGTCGATAAGATGGCTTTTTTTAGCCTAGACTTCTCATTTAACATGAAACCTTTTTTTTCCGCTTTATTGTTTTTTTGCCTATTTATTCAACCTGGCTGGACCGCTGATAGCCAAGGGAGCAAAGGGCAAAAGCGCATCATTAATATTGCAGCCGATTATAACTACCCACCTTATGAATTTTCTGACGAAGCAGGAAATCCAGCGGGCTATCATGTTGAATTAAGCTACGCTATTGCTGAAGTGATGGGCTTTGACGTTAATATCACTATGACAGATTGGGAAAGTGCCTATGCGGGGTTATTCGCAGGAGAGTACGACATTCTTCAGGGCATTGCCTATTCCGAGGAACGCTCGAAATACATTAAGTATTCTTCTCCGCATTCCATTGTGAATCAGTCCCTTTTTGCTAGAAAAGATGGTCCGAAAATCAACGATATTAACGAGGTAAATAACCACAGCATTATCGTGCAAAGAGCCAGTATTATGCATGAATACCTCCAGCAATTTGTGCCTAAGGCCGTTATTGTTCCCGTACCCACTCATTCTGATGCACTGCGACTGCTCGCCTCAGGAAAGCATGACTTTGCTCTAACCGCTAACTTACCCAGCTTGTATCTCAGCAAAGAACTTGGACTAAGTAACATAGAACCCATTGCCGCTCCCGTTGCCGCTCAACGTCTAGGTTATGGTGCTCTCACCCATAATGAAGACCTTGTCGCACTTTTTAGCGAGGGGTTAGCTATTTTAAAAAATACCGGCCGCCAACAAGAAATCTACGATAAGTGGCTTGGTACCATAGGAGATTCAAAAGCACCATGGAAAAAGCTAGGGCTGTATGCGCTTTATACCATACTCGTTTTGCTTCTTATTTTAGGCATCATCATGGTGTGGAATACCTTGTTACGCAAGGAGGTTGAGAAACGCTCTCGCCAACTTAAGGCCCACCAGGAGCAGCTCATTCAAGCCGATAAAATGGCATCCCTAGGCGTCCTTGTCTCTGGTGTCGCCCATGAAATCAACAACCCTACCGGATTGCTGATGCTGAACTTACCCATTTTACAATCCGCATGGGAGGACGCTTTACCCATACTCGAACAGGAAGCCGTCAACAACCCACACTTTCAACTCGCGGGTTTACCGTATCAACGTATTAGAGACGAAATACCTTTTCTTCTTGATGAAATGCAGCACAGCACCGATAGAATCCGCAATATCGTTAACGATTTGAAAGATTTCGCTCGTGAACAACCGGATGAAAAACATCAAACCGTCGACCTCAATGATACGGTCACCATGGCGGTACGTCTGGTTGATAAGTCTATTCGTGATGCCACCGACCATTTTCGCCTGACGCTAGACCCGAACAAACCGTGCATTCTAGGGAATCCTCAACGAATCGAACAAGTCATCATTAACTTAATACTTAATGCCTGCGATGCCTTGGAAAACAAAAACTGCGCGTTGGCAGTGTCAACCTTTATCAGCCTTGATAAAGAAAACGCCATTATGGCTGTGGAAGACCAAGGCTGTGGTATACAAGCCGAAAACCTACCTCGATTAACGGATCCGTTCTACACGACCAAACGCGAGATGGGTGGCACAGGCCTTGGATTATCCGTGTCTGCAACCATTATAAAGGCACACAAGGGTCGCCTCTGTTTCGACTCAACACCAGGACAAGGCACCACCGCCACCATTACTTTTCCATTGCATCAATAAACGTAATTCGTCGCGTTTTACACAAAAGTAAGGACAACACATTGCAACAAACACTGTATCCACAATTTAAAATTTTACTCGTTGACGATGAACCTTCTTTTGTTCGCAGTATGTCATTGACTTTAGAACGTTATGGGATAAATAACCTAACAAGTTGTACAGACCCGACGCAAGTACAACAAAAGATGGCCCACGAAAACATCGCCTTGGTGCTGCTGGATTTGACTATGCCCGTCTTATCTGGGCAAGCATTACTCGGCTGGCTGAAAGAAGAATACCCTCATGTTAGCGTCATTATTTTCAGCGGCATAAACCAAGTGGATGCAGCCGTAGATTGCGTTAAACGCGGAGCATTTGACTATATTGTCAAAACTACAGACCAAGAACACATTCTCGAGTCTATTAAGCGAGCTATTCATACCCAAGAGCTCAGTTTAGAAAACCAAGCCCTAAGAGCAAAACTGCTTTCACAAGATTTAAACAAAGCCGATCGCTTTTCTGATTTCATCACCGCCGACCCTAAAATGATGTCAACATTTCGCTACTTGGAGTCTATCTCTACCAGCAGTCAAGCTGTACTCATTACGGGAGAAAGCGGAGTAGGCAAAGAGCTTATTGCCCATGCCATACACGAACTCAGTGAACGCAAAGGCCCCTTAGTGACGGTAAACGTCGCTGGACTTGACGACAATATCTTTTCAGACACCCTCTTCGGCCATGCTAAAGGCGCTTTCACGGGTGCCGATAAAATGCGCCCAGGCCTAGTCGAAAGCGCCGCCGGCGGAACCTTATTCCTTGATGAAATTGGTGATTTAAGTGCCAATTCACAAGTCAAACTGCTGCGTCTATTACAGGAAGGTGAATACTACCCCATTGGTAGCGACCAACCTAAACGCATCAATGCCAGAGTGATTGTCGCCACACACCATGATCTGATGAGTCAACAGCAACAAGGCACATTCCGCAAAGACCTCTATTATCGCTTATGCACACATATGGTAACTATACCGCCATTACGTGAACGTCTAAACGACCTACCTCTACTTATTGATTTCTTCGTACATCAAGCCTGTAACGAACTCAACAAACCACTTTTACAAGTCCCTCAAAGGCTTGCCACACAACTGCAATTCCACCATTTTCCTGGTAACGTCAGAGAGCTAAGAGCCCTGATTTACGATGCAGTAAGTCAAAGTCAGCACAACGAATTAAGTTTGCAGCCCTTTACCCTCTTAATCAATAATCAAGAAGATAGAGCCTTTACCTCTAGCATACACTTTGATGAAAACATCCCCCTCCCTACCTTGTCACAACTCAATGCAATCCTCGTTGAAACTGCCATGCTCCGAGCAAATAACAACCAGTCACTCGCCGCTCGCATGCTAGGTATTTCTCAACCCGCACTTAGTAAGCGCCTTAAAAATATGAAGACACAAAATGAATGATATTGGTCTAGACGCAAGCCTGAGACATCGTTTTTACTCTTCATAAGAGTAAATATTACGTTAGTGAGTGAAACTCAACTTCTACTATCCAGGATGCGATGTTACCTGGCCAACTTGAAGAGGTTTAATTACTGCGCTCTGAATAATTTCAGGACTCTGTTTGCTAAAGGCACTAATAGGCTCTGAATAACGCCTTTTCGAACCAGTTGAGCAACGTACAGAGCACGTTTAATGAAACCTTTGGGGGACATAACTCTCCACACTACAATTCTTTACATAAAAACAACATTTTGATGCCCAGCTGAGCATTTAGTCACCATTTTAGTAATGTTTCCAATACCAGCACATGCTTTAATCTCAAAAAATCAGCCTAAAGTACAGGAAACCATTTCAGACCATGGAAGCAAACAACAAGCTATCAAATCAAAAACTTTTTAACATTGGTGTCTCTCTAGTCAAATTCGCTTGGGTTGTAGAGATCCTCGCTGTTTCTATCGGCTTCCTTATATCAATTATTGTGTCTTTTTCCGTGTATGCCGAATTAAATAAAACGAATCGCACACTCACGTTCGGCGACTATAGCAGCATACTCGTTGCGGCATTACCTTTTGTATTAGTTGCTGTCGTTGAGGCTGCCAAAATTCCCGTTGCCACAGCTCTCATGTACGCAAAGCATTTCTGGTGGCGAGTACTATTTTTTATTGGCTTACTTTTATTAGCTGGTATTACCTTCGAAACCATGTTGAACGGCTTTGAACGTAACTTTTCTGGTTTAAATATCACCATTGATGAAAAGAAAAATGAGTCACTATTACTACAAGATAAAATAGATGTCCTTGAAAATAGAAAAGAAAAAATCAACATTATTGATATACAAAAAATCGAAAATGATTACCTTACTAATGTTCAGTACGCAAATAATGCTTACTACACGGCTCTAGATAAAGAGCGAGCACATATTAATCAGCAGATAAACCAGCTAAGCAGTGAGTCAGATAATCGAAAGCAATATCAGGAAGAAATAGATGACCTGCATGCTAAAGAGCGTGACATATATTCATCATGGGATAAAGAGCGAGATGAGCTTCAAAAACGCCTCAGAAGCCTACTCAACAATTATGTTGCAGGCACACAAAATGATAAGCAATTGCTGCAAAGAGAATTGGATGATTTAAAAGCAGAGATGCAACAACAATTATCTGAAGCAGGATTTTTCACACGAAATCAAGTAGAGGCAAAATATCGTAAGCTAATTACTGATAAAGAAGAGCGACTTTACTCTGTTGCAGATAGATCTACTGGAAGTAGTGCGCTTGACCAACAAACTCAAAGTGAAAAGCAACTTCAAGACCAACTACAAGTGCTGGGACGAGACTATCAAAAACGGATCGATTTAGGACGCTCTCGTATTGATTACCTAGAAAAGCAAATACTTGCACACTCTCTTGATAACGAGCAAAAACGTCAGAGCTTCCGTGCAAGTTTTGACAGGATAGTGCAACAAGCCGAACAATCACGCAACAGCTCCATAAACAGAGCGGCAAAAGAAAAAGAAGCGTTATTGTCTGAATTCGATCTAATTCAACAAGAAGTAAAAATAATAGACAAAGAAATCTATGGCATAAACCAAGAGCAGAGCATCATTAAACATGAAATAAACCGTCTGGTAAATTCCAATCAAATATATCGCTTAGCGGCTTATGTCAGCAACAAAGAACAAGCAATCGATGTGCCCAAGTCTACCGTCGGCCTAGTGGCTTTAATATGGTTCTCATCACTGGCCTTTGTTAGTGCTGTAACCGGCGTTTTCCTGGCGATCGCAGGGATCTATATGCAACGTACCTATGCAAGAGATGACGAGTACGACCATACTGCAAATAGAAATACACCACAAAGCCCACAAACGATTGAAAATCAAGTCTAGGACAACTCGCGAGAACATCAATAGTTATTCATAAGATCTATGTAAGAGCCCAGTATCAAACTGGGCTTTTTTGTTAATAAAAACAACGTTTGCACGCAGAGTAACCGAGCACTTTGTAGTCAAGATCTAAGAAGGCGTGTGAATGGTATAGGTAGCTACGATAGCGATCGCCTGCGGTTAATTGTACTTGCACCACCCGCCTCCCATGAATGAGTTATAGAATCGCCTAAAAAAACCAAATCAACCCGTTTCATTGCATCTTTTTCCAACAACTTGTCTTCGTGTCTCTGCAACCACCAAGTCGAGTCTTGAGCGACTGGCTGTGTGGATAAATACGGTGGAAACTGACTTTGCACTGTCATAATGTTCAGAGGTCGCAGGCACAGCACATTACAATCTTATATAGAAACTCTACAGAGGGTAGTCGATTTACGCAGACGTTCTGAGATTTCTGGTACGGCACCTTCTGATTATGAGCAAAGACTATCACCATGGTCATCGATGCGCGCTGACGCGTTGAGCCTGCG
>NZ_RIZG01000006.1 GCF_003721245.1 Marinomonas hwangdonensis
GTGGGAGATCCCATGTGAGAGTAGGTCGTTATCAAGATCAATTTTTAAACCCTGTCAAAATCTTTTTTGGCAGGGTTTTTTTTGTTTAGTGAATTACATTCACCGACAGCTTAGATTCGTCGTATAATGGTTGAAATTGTAGAGCTGTTCAAAAAGGATATTTTTTAGCATGTCGGTTTTTTTAAGAACCTAAATAAAAACCGGTTTAAGCTGATGGCTAAATATGAATCCTTAAAATGAGAAAATTTATGAGTGATTTAACAATAAAGCGTCGAGTTATGATCCCAGTAAGGGCTGGTAAAGTTATGGCTGAGTTTATCTCTTTTAATGGGGATGACTCTGGCAAAGAGCACATTGGAATTTATTTTGAGGGGAGTCAGGACGGTTCTGTAGATGCTGTGCCACTGGTACGCCTTCATTCTGAGTGTCTTACGGGAGATGTATTTGGCTCTGGTCGGTGCGACTGTGGCGAGCAGCTAGATGAGGCAATCGATCGAATCAATCAAGAGGGCGGGTATATTCTGTATTTACGCCAGGAAGGTCGAGGTATTGGGCTGTATGCTAAGCTTGAAGCTTATGCTCTTCAAGATCAAGGTTATGATACTTATCAAGCGAATGAAATGTTGCATTTGCCTGACGACGGACGAGATTTTGGTATTGCTGCGAAGATGTTACAAGCCTTAGGTGTTTCTAAAGTTCGCTTACTGACTAATAATCCAGATAAAGCGCAACAGTTGTTAGAACATAATATTGACGTGATCGAGCTTGTGCCAACTAAAGTCCATGTGAACCAGCATAACCGTCTATACCTAGAAACAAAAGCAAAGAGAAAACAGCATACTCTTAAATTCGATTAGAAAATTTTACATATTTGATTGTTGTTTTAAATAACATTGCTGCTCTGGTAATACTAAAAAAGGCGCCTAAGCGCCTTTTTTAGTATTCATTATTTTTTAGTGACTGGTTTTTTCTTTTTCTTTTTACTACTGGGTGAACGGGCTTTAGTTTTTGGCTCGAGACCTTCAATACGGCCAAACTTTATATTGGCTTGCATAAAGCGCTGAATTTTTTCAATCATGGGTAAGTCATTAATATCAATTAACGATATACAATCACCTGGCGCACCTTCTCGTGATGCTCGCCCAGCTCGATGGATGTAGGAGTCAGCTTTACGTGGTAAACGAAGGTTAATAACGGTATTAATCTCAGGCAAATCTATGCCTCGGGAAGCCACATCCGTTGCTACTAGTACCTGAAGTCGACCACGCTTCATCTGTTTCATGTGTTCGCTTCGGTCGCCTTGTTTCATTTCACCGTGCAAACCATCACACATAAGACCCATCTTGCGAATGCGTTGCACCCAAACGTCAACGTGTTCTCGGTTTGAGACAAATAATACGGCTTGTTGCACACGTTCTTTCGTTAAGAGGTGTTTGAGAATGGCTTCTTTGTGTTCTTCACTATCGACGCGATACGCGATCTGTCTAATTTGACTTGGAACAATACGAGAAGACTCACCAAGACGAATTTGCTGCGTTTCGCTATTCAATAAGGCACTTGCAAAGCGGCCCATTTTTTCGCCTTCCAACGTGGCGGAAAACATCAGTGTCTGGTGTTCTTTCGGTAATTCTTTGGCAATATGATTGATTGCACTAACAAACCCCATGTCTAACATGCGATCGGCTTCGTCTATGACGAAATAGGTGACATCAGTCAGATCAAGCCATCTTTTTTCATCTAATTCCACTAAACGGCCAGGAGTGGCAACGAGAATATCACACGGCTCACTGAGTTGTTGTTGTTGCATGCCATACGGCGTGCCACCTATGATCAGGTGTGCCTGGATACGAGTATGTTGAATCAATTGTTCAACGACGTTAAAAATTTGGCGCGCAAGCTCTCTGCTTGGCGCTAATATAAGTACCTTGGGCGCAGTTGTTGATTGTTCATCGCGATCAAGTATGTGCTGGACAGCAGGAGCACAAAAGGCAATGGTTTTTCCCGTTCCGGTTGGTGCGGTAGCGAGAAGGTCTGAGCCGTCTAATGCAATTGGAATGGCTTGTTGTTGTATCTCTGTGGGTTTTTCAAATCCAAGATGACTGATGGCTTGTTCTATAGTGGAATCCAAATCTAATTCGGCAAATGACATGTAAACTCTCTGTAGCGGGATAAATGGCACGGCCATTAATGAGACTCATAAGTTTGATATGATGATCACAATGTGTATGGACGTATAGCCACCGTGATGGTCTGTATATTTCATCATGATACCTTGTTTTTAGTGGTTTCGAAATCGAAACATCGACGGTGAACGGTTAAGTTAGACGCTTTGTGTGGTTTGTTCTAAAATAGAGACAAATATTTATAAGAAGACAGGCTATGTTGTTATCAGATGAGTTAGTGACTGCTCAAACAATGAGGTGGGTTAAAGACTTTATTGTGACGTTAAATGTATGTCCCTTTGCTAAGCGTGAAGTAGAAAAAGACCGTGTTCGTTGTGTTGTAGTACGCTCAAAAAAAATTGACGTTGCATTGGAAGAGCTCATATCTGAAATTCAATGGTTGGACGAACACTCAGAGACAGAAACAACACTCTTAGTCTTTCCAACGTTGTTTAAAGACTTTCATCGTTATTTAGATTTTGTGGAAACGGCAGAAAACCTAATGTTCGATCAAGGCTGCGAGGGGGTGTATCAGCTAGCAACCTTTCATCCTGACTATTGTTTTTCTGGTGCAGAGCCGGATGATGTATCAAACTACACAAATCGATCTCCTTACCCAATGTTACATATTTTAAGAGAAGAGAGTCTGGATAAAGCCATTGAGTTTTATGGTGATACCACAGACATACCAAATCAAAATATCATAAAAATGGAAACATTAGGTAAGCATAAATTAGACAGTATTTTTACGCTCTGCATGAAAGTAGATAATGAATAATAGAGGGTAAATTTTGCTTAAAACATCCGTATTGCGCTTATTAATGAAATGCGTATAGTGCGAGAAAAATAGCTTGTCGGAGAACCCATGGCTGCTCAAATTGGACGCTTAAATACACTAAGTGTCGTGAAAGAAAAAGATTTCGGTGTTTACTTAGACGCAGGTCAGTTGGGAGAGATCCTACTTCCTAAGCGTTATGTTCCTAAAGGCTTGACCATCGGTCAGGATGTTGAGGTATTTGTTTATCTAGATTCGGACGATAAACTCATCGCTACAACTGACTTTCCTAAGGCTCAGGTCGGTGAATTTGCTGCGCTGACGGCGATAGAAGTTAATCAAGTAGGTGCTTTTTTTGACTGGGGATTACCAAAAGATTTACTAGTCCCTTTTAGTCAGCAAAAAAATCGTGTGGAGGAAGGTGAGACGCACCTGTTGTTCATATACCTAGACAATATTACTAATCGGATCGTTGCCACAACGAAGGTAGATGCTTTACTTAACCGTGAAGAAGCGCCTTATAGAGTCGGCGACAAGGTGTCTATTATTATCGGTGATAAGACCAATATTGGTTTTAAGTGCGTGATTGATAATCGCTTTTGGGGAGTATTGTTTTTTGAGGATGCGTTCAGGCAACTTCGCAAAGGTGAAAAAACCACTGGGTTTATTAAGCAGATGCGTGAAGATGGAAAAATTGATTTAAGTCTTCAAGAAGTCGGGTATAAAAAAGTTCGTAACATCTTAGACGATATTATGGACTATCTTGATGCTCAAGGCGGAGAGTCACCACTAACCGATAAAGCCTCACCAGAAGCCATTTATGCTGTTTTTAAAGTTAGTAAAGCCACCTATAAAAAAGCACTTGGTGCGCTTTATAAGGAAAAGAAGATTCAGCTGACAAAAGAAAAAATCAGCAAAATTTAGTGTTTTTTACACAAGAGTGAATTTCAAGCTGCTAAGTGATACTTAGCAGCTTTTTTTTGACTTCTTCTCGCTGTTCTTCAAATTCGACACCATCATAAAGAAGCTGTTGAATAGGAAGTGTGATGGGGCTGTTGTTGATTAAAAAACCAGAAATATAGTTGTTTTCTGTTTGGCGTCGAAGTCTTAGGTCTTCATGCATCGATGAACGGTTTAACCGAGTTAACTGAGCAATGGTATTCACTCTGTTTCTTAAATTATCTGACGTAAGGTGTTGGCTTTCTTGAATAAAACAAAATTTCGGGTGGGTGAAAATATCAGCTAATTCGTCCAACGTGGCTTTGATAAGCGGTTTATACTCTTCGTTTAAGAGATCACCATTTTGAATGTTAAAAATGGCCGTTATTGGATTAATGACCGCGTTAACAGCGAGCTTTTCAAGCATTCTCTGACGTATATTTTTCACTGTTAGGCTTTCTATTGGAAAAACTTTGGTGGCATCAGATGGCGTCCACTCACCAAAAAATGTATCACCGAGACCGGTATGCTTTATGTGATTGACGTCTACTTTTAACACACCTTCACTGGTGGTACCGGCCCATAAGGTTTGAGAGTTTTGGATGCTTTCTTGTAATATTTCTTGGGCGCCTAGGCCATTGCAAAGACATGCCACGTCTGCGTCGGGTGTAATGTAATTAGAAACCTGATTAAAGGCATCGGCGAGATCAAAAGATTTTGTACACAGAAGCACCTTATCGTATGACTCTGTTAATTCCTTTGCTAAGAAGATTTTTACCTTATGTTTCGAACTGATCACTTCTTGTGTTCCGCCTTCATCAGTGAATGACTCAAGCGTGATCCTCTTGCCGGGACTTTCTGATCGATAAACTAGATGTACCTTATAGCCTAGCTTTTCAAGTTTACAGGCCCAGAAAAGACCAATAGCGCCAGCGCCGATAACCAACCAAGGCGAGTTCTTCATAATAGGTTTCCATTAGGTGTTTTATTTCAATCCCTGTTATTATCGCTTTAAAATACCTGATTGAAAATGCAAAGGAGCATAAAATGCCATCATTTGACGTAGTATCCGAGTTGGATTGGCACGAAGTGAGTAACGCCGTAGACCAAGCGAACAGAGAAATTACTACTCGATACGATTTTAAAGGTGTCAAAGCACACTACGAAATTAAAGATAAAACCAGTGTGGTGATGGAGGCAGAGGCAGAACCACAGCTTCGACAAATGTCTGATATTCTTAATCAAAAACTGGTAGGGCGTGGCATCGATCTAAAAAGTTTGCAACGTGAAGATGTCATTAAAGGCAATATGCGTGCCTCTCAAGCCGTTAAAATGAAAGAAGGGCTTGAAACAGACGAAGCTAAAAAGATCGTAAAAATGATCAAAGAAAGCAAAGTTAAGGTTCAGGCTCAGATTCAAGGGGATCAACTTCGTGTGACCGGTAAAAAACGCGATGAGCTGCAGCAAGTAATGGCCTTATTGCGCAGTGCTGACTTAGCACAGCCTGTACAGTTTACTAATTTCAGAGATTAAACTCAGCGGTTTTTTAGCAGAAGCGAGCGTTATCAGCATAGTCAGGTGACGCTCGTGTTCATTGATTTTTACGAATAAGGGTGCTTTTCACCAATATCCAGCCCTCCTGCTCCAACAAGATTTTCTGCTTCATAAACGCGTCACTGCCCTCATTAAAACTGATTTTACCTTGTGAGTTAACAACCCTATGCCAAGGCAGCCTTGTGTCATTGGGTAAGTTTTTTAGCAGGTATCCTACTTGCCTTGCGTATCCAGAACGCCCAGCTTGCCGCGCTAACTCCCCATAAGAAATAATTTGACCCGCTGGTATGGCATCCAAGAGGATCAGTACCTGCGTTTTAAATTCTTCTATCGCTTGATTAGTCATGTCATCGCCCATAAGTAGATGTTAGGTTTATATATGATTTTGAAGAAGCAATATAGAAGGTGATCATGAGATTTGCTCTTTTGTTATTTATTTTGGTTCCTGTTGTAGAAATGCTGGTGCTCATCCAAGTAGGTGGTCAGATTGGCGGCTTAACAACAGTGGCCTTGGTGTTTTTGACTGCCGTAGTGGGGATCGCCCTAATTCGTAAGCAAGGGCTACAAACTTCGCTAAAAGCGCAAGAGAAGATGCGCCGTGGTGAAATACCTGCGTCTGAAGTAGCGGAGGGGGCAATGTTGATTTTTGCTGGTGTTTGTTTGTTGATTCCAGGCTTCGTTACCGATGTGTTGGGGGGGGTAATGTTAATTCCTCCCTTAAGAAAATTGCTTGCAGCCGGGTTAATTGTAAAATTCATTAGCTCTTTTGCCGTGAAGGGGGCTCAGCAAAGTGGCCACTACCATTTCACTTCCCGCTATGACAAATCGTCGAAAGACAAAGGCGACATCATAGAAGGGGAATACGTAAATGAAGAAAATGACTTAATAGACAAAAAATAATTGATGTCATGGGTTGAAATTGAAAATGTCAGCCGTATATAAAGCGTAAATTCAGATTCTCGCTTAACCGCGAGATATGTCCTGCCAGGGGATTCCTGGTAATGTTTTAATTGGAGAAAATGATTAATGAATATTCGTCCTTTGCACGATCGTGTCGTTGTTCGCCGTAAAGAAGAAGAGACAACAACCGCATCTGGTATCGTCTTGCCTGGCTCTGCTACAGAAAAACCTACTCAAGGTGAGGTTTTGGCTGTGGGCACTGGTCGTATTCAATCTAATGGTGATGTGCAAGCACTTGCTGTTAGCGTTGGTGACACTGTGTTGTTTGGTCAATACTCAGGTCAAACAGTGAAAATCAATGGTGAAGAGCTACTTATCATGAAAGAAGACGAAATCTACGGCGTTGTTGAAGCCTAGTTCGTTTTGTAGTTCATATTCTATTTGTAACATTTAAAACAGTTAAAGGTGTAAAAGAATGTCAGCTAAAGAAGTAAAGTTTGGAGACAGCGCACGTCAGCAAATGCTACGAGGTGTCAATGTTCTTGCCGATGCCGTTAAGGTCACACTAGGGCCAAAAGGTCGTAACGTTGTTATCGAAAAATCGTTTGGATCACCACTTGTGACCAAAGATGGCGTGACCGTCGCGAAAGAAATCGAATTAGAAAATAAATTCGAAAACATGGGCGCGCAAATGGTTAAAGAAGTCGCGTCACAAGCAAACGATGTTGCGGGTGACGGTACAACAACGGCGACTGTATTGGCTCAAGCGCTTGTTACTGAAGGCTTGAAATCCGTTGCCGCTGGTCGTAACCCAATGGATCTTAAACGTGGTATTGATAAAGCAGCAGCAGCTGTTGTTAAAGAGCTTGCTCTGTTGTCTACGCCATGCACTGACAACCGCGCTATCGAGCAGGTAGGTACTATCTCTGCAAACTCAGATTCGTCTGTAGGTAAAATTATTGCAGAAGCGATGGAGCGTGTAGGTAAAGAAGGTGTTATTACGGTAGAAGAAGGTTCTGGTTTCGACGACGAACTAGCCGTGGTTGAAGGTATGCAATTTGATCGTGGCTACCTATCTCCTTACTTCATCAACAACCAAGAAACTATGAGTGCGGAACTAGAAAACCCATTCATCTTATTGGTTGACAAAAAAATCACGAATATTCGCGAGTTACTACCAGTATTGGAAGGTGTTGCTAAAGCGTCACGTCCTTTGTTGATTATCGCTGAAGATGTTGAAGGTGAAGCCTTGGCTACGCTTGTTGTGAACAGCATGCGTGGTATTGTTAAGGTTGCAGCGGCGAAAGCCCCTGGTTTTGGTGATCGTCGTAAAGCTATGCTAGAAGATATTGCGGTTCTTTCTGGTGCGACAGTGATTTCTGAAGAAGTTGGCTTGAGTCTTGATACTGCAACATTAGAGCAGTTGGGTACGGCTAAGCGCGTTACTTTGACAAAAGAAAGCACAACGATAGTGGATGGAGCGGGTATTGCTGCTAACATCACAAGTCGTGTTGAGCAAATTCGTGCAGAAATCGCGAACTCTTCTTCTGATTATGATAAAGAGAAGCTTCAAGAGCGTGTTGCTAAATTGGCTGGCGGCGTTGCTGTCATCAAGATTGGTGCGGCAACTGAAGTGGCTATGAAAGAGAAGAAAGCACGTGTAGACGATGCTCTTCATGCAACTCGTGCAGCGGTTGAAGAAGGTGTTGTTGCCGGTGGTGGTGTTGCCTTGGTTCGTGCATTGACTAAAGTCTTAGATCTTGTCGGTGACAACGAAGACCAAAACGTCGGTATTGCTTTGGCGTTACGTGCAATGGAAGCGCCAATGCGTCAAATCGTAACAAACGCTGGTGATGAAGCCTCTGTTGTTGTTGATAAAGTAAAACAAGGTGAAGGTAACTTTGGTTACAATGCAGCAACTGGCGAATACGGTGATATGTTGGAAATGGGTATCCTAGATCCGGCTAAAGTGACACGTTCTGCGCTTCAAGCAGCAGCCTCTGTTGCTGGTCTAATGATCACAACCGAAGCTATGATTGCTGATCTGCCTAAAGATGATGCTGGCATGCCTGATATGGGTGGCATGGGCGGAATGGGTGGCATGGGCGGAATGATGTGATTTCGCTCTAACTCATTGTTTTAAAAGAAACCTCGCTTTATAGCGAGGTTTTTTTTAGTGTAAAATATTATTGGTAATGATTTTTATTATATTTAATGGGTGATTAGATGGCCTTGTTGTCGCAGCGAGATCTGTTGGAGTTGATAGAAGCAAAGCGTTTTGGTGTTGAATATCAGCCTATTGTAGAGCTGAGCAGTGGAGATGTGTTTGCCTATGAGGCGCTTTCAAGGTTTAGAATGCCTGATGGGCGATTCGTAAGGCCAGACATTGTTTACGCTTCTCTTCATGATAACCCTTTGTTGTTGTTGCAAGTAGAATTGGCACAGAAGAAAATTCAACTAAGCAATCGCAGTCAAGCTGAAAAAGTGTTTGTTAATCTAGATCAAGACGCTTTTTATGCCTGCGGGCAAGATTTATTGGATAACCCTTTTATTGAATTGATACAACTGGAGGGAAAAGACAGGGTTGTTGTTGAATTGATAGAAAATTCAGAAATCAGTGATGCTTTAATGAGTTTGTCCATGATTGAGGTTTTTAATCAATTAGGTGTTCGGACAGCGCTCGATGATTTATGCAATGCTAAGTCCATGCTGTCTGTCGCTGTTCTACAATTAGTAGAGTGGATCAAGCTTGACAGATGTGTGCTGGAAAAAAGACGAGACGCGAATTTTATGATTTTCGTATCGAAAATTATTGATTTTGCTCATGCCACAGGTAAAAAAGTGGTATTAGAAGGCATTGAGTCCCATGATGATTGGTTTTTTGCAAAAATGCTAGGGGTGGATTACGTGCAGGGTTTTTATTACCGAAGTCAGTTTATAACCCGCTGAACTAAAAAGCATGCTCGCGAGCTGGCACTTTTTTCTGTAAGTTGCCTCTTAACTGCAAACCGTTGATTCTAAAGCTATTGATAAATGGCTACCTGTGTAAGATACTAGTTGATAAACACGTGTTCATTATTTGTAAATAAAGGGAATATTATGCTCAGAAAAACCCTCGTCAGTATTGCTGTGTCAAGCGCACTTTTTGTGTCCAGCAGTTACGCATTGGAACTGGGCGAATTGACCTCACAATCAAATATGGGCGAGCCTTACCGTGGTCAAATTGAGCTTAGCGATGTCAGCGGACTGACAGTTGACGATATATTGGTGCGGTTAGGGAGTGAAAGTGAGTTCCAACAAGCAGGTTTAGCGCCGACTCGGGTCCTATCGCGATTAAGATTTAATGTTGCAAGAGAAAACAACCGACTGGTTGTTAATGTCTCATCAGAAAGACCGTTGGACGTGGACGAACTGCGTTTTGTTTTAGCGGCTCGGTGGCCAAGTGGTCAAATAGTTAGGGAGTATCAAGCCCCCCTGAATCAGCCTGTTTTAATTGAGAAGTCACAGGAAGAGGTGGTCCAATCCAGTTCTTTAGAGACTCCCGCGGCTTCGCAAAACTCTGTGTTTCGTCAGGCAACCATAGCGGCGGAGAGGATGCCTAGTAAGGGGCAATTAAATGTCAACCAAGGCAATACGTTGTGGTCTATTGCGGATCAAAATAAAGCATCCAATCAGTTAACCATTTATCAGACGATGATGGCTATTCAGGCGCTTAACAAAGACGCCTTTTATTCAGATAACATCAATTTGCTAAAAGAAGGCGCCGTATTGCGTCTGCCCACCCAAGAACAAATTGCACTGTTTAATCAATCTATATCGAAAAGCGAGTTCCAGCGTCAACATGATGCATGGATGGCTTTAAGAAATATTAATCGCGAAAACACCATCGAGCAAGCTCAGCTAAACACCCAAGCACAGGCAAAACAAGCGGCTCAGGCACCAACCAGTGATGATGATAAGCTTACATTGGCTTCTGGTCAGAGTGCATTACCTGAAAATGCTGCGAGCTCTAATGCTGGAGAAAATCAAAGCGCGGCTATGAATGTTTTGCAAGAGGAGTTAATCGCTTCTCAAGAGATGCTCGATAAGGAAAAGCGCGAAAAAGACGAATTATCGGGTCAATTGAATGACCTCAATACACAGTTGGAAACACTGCAGCAGCTTATCAGTCTCAAGGATAAGCAAATGGCTGAACTCCAGCAGTTATTTGCCAGTGCTCAGCAATCCTTGCAAGAGCAGAAAAACACCGTTGACCAGCTCTTAGAAGCTGATCAGTTACGTAGAGAAAAAGAGCTAGCAGAAGCGAACTCGTTGACCAATAAAATCTTTGGTAATCCAATTGTCGTTTCCATCGGGGCGGTTGTTCTAATACTCTTAGGTTTCCTTATTGGTCTCGTTATGCGTCGTGCAGGAAAAAAGAAAGAAAAGGAAGCTTCAGCGGATAAGGATGAATTTGATTTGTCCAGTGCGGCGGTTGCACCAGTCGCGGCGGCCGTTGCTGCTGCCCCTGTGGTTGCCAGTAGTTTTGCCGAAGAGCCTGTAAAAGAAACGGTTGAAGAAAAAGAGCTCCCTGAAGAAGATCCTTTTGCATTTGATTTTGACAGTCCTGAAGAAGATGACGAGCTAGATAGATTTGGGGCTTTTGATGACGAATTAGAAAGTACCGATTTTGCTGATTTAACAGACCCTGAAGAGCAAGAGGATTTAGTAAAAGAGTTTGACAGTTCATTAGAAGACGATAAAGACAGTGTTGAAGATCTATTTGACTCTTTTGATGAGCTTGATGATCTATCAGACGATACGACATTAAAGTCAAATGATGGCGACGAGAAAGATGACTTTGCTGATTTAGATGTTGAGGATGAAGAGGATATTCCAACGATGCAGCCTGAGTCTTCACTAGAGGAAGCTCTGTCTGAAGAGAAAAATAACGAGGCTCAATCAGAAGAAGAGTCCTTTGTTTCTAGTTTGTTGGATGACACGGATCAAGAAGATACTGATGAATCGGCAATCTTTGATGAGTCACCAAATGAGACGTTAGCCAATTCTATTGAAGAAACACTTGCTGAGGCACAAAGTGCGGAAGACGATTTCGAGATGCCTGAGTTTGGAGAAGCAGAAGCCGCTGAAGATGAAGAAGGCAGTGATGAAGAAGAAGAGTTTGATTTCTTTGATGCCAGTGGCGATGAAGTTGCAACCAAGTTGGATTTAGCAAGAGCGTATATGGACATGGGTGACGAAGAGGGGGCAAAAGTGATTCTTGATGATGTCATAGAGTCTGGTAACGAAAAACAAATCAGCGAAGCACAAAATATGATGGAGCGCATGTTCCCAAGTGATTAAAAAAGTAGTTCTGGTTATTGAATATGATGGTTCTGAGTACAAGGGATGGCAATCACAGAAATTTGGTGTCCCAAGTGTCCAAGAAAATGTAGAAAAGGCTTTGTCTAAAATTGCTAATCATCCTGTGAAAGTTGTCTGTGCTGGCCGGACCGATTCGGGTGTGCATGCCAGTGCACAAGTTATCCATTTCGAAACGGACGTGCAACGTAATGAACGATCGTGGACAGTGGGTGTGAATACTTATTTGCCTGCCTCTATTTCTGTCGTTGCCGCTCGCTATGTGACTGATGACTTCCATGCTCGATTTAGTGCATTAACCCGCCGCTATCGTTATGTTATTTATTCTGCGCCTTTTTGCCCAGCAATCTTGTCTAATGGTGTCACTTGGACTTATAAAGCGCTTAATGTTGAACGTATGAGTCAGGCTGCCAGCTTTTTTGTTGGTACTCACGATTTTTCTTCCTTTAGAGCAGTGGGCTGCCAAGCCAACACGCCAATACGTACTGTGCTAAATTTTCAGGTGCGGCAATTGGGTCAATATATTGTCCTCGATGTAAGGGCAAACGCGTTTTTACACCACATGATTAGGAACTTTGCAGGTGTTTTGATGACCGTAGGCGCAAACGAAAAGCCTGTCTCATGGGCCAAAGAAGTGCTTGATGCCAAGGACAGGACGAAAGGTGGGATTACCGCGCCACCGACAGGGTTATACTTTGTTGATGCTCAGTACCCTGAGCATTTTAACGTACCTACACGCCCACTAGGGCCACACTTTCTTCCCCACGTGAATGAGCCTGCTTATGAGCTGTCGAGTTAAAATTTGCGGAATTACCAATCTTGAAGACGCTCTAATCGCCTGCCATCACGGTGCTGATGCTCTTGGTTTTGTGTTTTACAGCAAGAGTCCACGCTATATTTCGCCTGAAGCAGCGAATGCTATTCTTGATCAATTGCCACCTTTTATTGTTCCTGTTGCCTTATTTGTCGATGCCCAGAGAGATTTTATCGATAGTGTGTTAGTGGGCAGTAGTAGGTGGATCATTCAGTTTCATGGTAACGAATCGGACGCCGAGTGTGCTTCTTACAAGCGCTGCTTTTACAAGGCGCTTCGTGTTAAAGCAGGTGATGATATTTCATCGCTGGTTGATGATTATCCCAATGCCGCTGCTATTTTATTGGATGCTTATAAAGAGGGGGTTCCGGGCGGAACCGGTGATGTGTTTGATTGGTCATTAATTCCGTCAGAGCTTTCTAAACCCCTTGTGCTCGCAGGAGGCTTATCCCCTGAGAATGTACAAGCCGCGATAGAGCGGGTATCGCCTTATGCCGTTGATGTTAGTGGTGGTGTTGAGCAGTCCAAGGGGATTAAAAGCAAAAAGAAAGTACAACGCTTCATTGAGTTAGTGAAAACGGCCTAGTCTCTATAATCTGTGGTGCTATTTCATTGTTGTATTTGTCACTTTGATCTTGAGAGTGAGCTGCCCTTTGTTAAAAATGTAAAATCTTTTGAAAAGATGCTCATTTAGATGACATTTTAATGGCGGATCTTACTCCTGAATGAGTCTTAGATAGTGTAGAATAGCACCGAAATAGTGAGCTTAAGTCTCTCATGAGTAGATGGGATGTTGGTCGTCTCTGAGTGAGCTGTAAAACTAAGTTAATGTATTACTGATTGATTTTAAATCAGGTTATTTAAAAGAATTGTTAG
The DNA here is from genome assembly GCF_003721245.1 of Marinomonas hwangdonensis. Classification (GTDB taxonomy): domain Bacteria; phylum Pseudomonadota; class Gammaproteobacteria; order Pseudomonadales; family Marinomonadaceae; genus Marinomonas; species Marinomonas hwangdonensis. The sequence continues at coordinate 13,382 of NZ_RIZG01000006.1, forward strand.
CAGTCGATTCCGTTTTGCCTTCTTGTTGCGCCTTGCAAAATGTAAGACATGGTCGGTTGTCATTAAGATATATGGAGAATTAAATGAGTAGCTGGTTAGATAAATTTGTCCCTTCCCTTGTTCGCAGCGAGTCCAAGCGTAGTACGTCGGGCTCAGTACCCGAAGGACTTTGGAAGAAGTGCCCTAAGTGCGAAAATGTTTTATACCGACCTGAACTCGAAAAGCATTTAGATGTATGTCCTAAGTGCACACACCATCTTCGCATTGGCGCACGCCGTCGTCTCGATATTTTTCTTGATAAGGAAGGTCGCCAAGAAATTGGTGCGCATTTGGAACCAGAAGATAAACTCAAATTTAAAGATTCTAAGCGTTATAAAGACAGATTGGCCGATGCTCAAAAAGCCACTGGCGAAAAGGATGCCCTTGTGGCAATGGAAGGATCGCTGGATGGCATGCCTCTAGTTGCGGTAGCGTTCGAGTTTAGTTTCTTGGGTGGTTCAATGGGTGCCATTGTTGGTGAACGCTTTATTCAAGCGGTCAACGTTTGTTTAGAAAAACGCATTCCACTGGTGTGTTTTTCTGCAAGTGGTGGTGCGCGTATGCAAGAAGCTCTTATTTCATTGATGCAGATGGCCAAAACCAGTGCGGGCTTAGAGCGCATGAAGCAAGAGGGCATTCCTTACATTTCCGTAATGACGGATCCAGTCTTTGGTGGCGTATCTGCCTCCCTCGCTATGCTTGGCGATCTGAATGTCGCTGAACCAAATGCGTTGATAGGATTTGCTGGTCCTCGAGTTATAGAACAAACGGTACGTGAGAAATTACCGGAAGGCTTTCAGCGTAGTGAGTTTTTGCTGAATAAGGGTGCATTGGATATGATCATCAAACGAGATGAAATTCGTCCGCGTTTGTATAATATTCTTTCATTGCTTACTGCTAACAAGGTTGCTTGATTCAATGACGCCTACGTCATTAGATAGTTGGCTCTCCTACATTGAGAGCCAACATCCTGCTGAGATTGAGCTTGGATTGGATAGGGGTAGTCAGGTTTTAGCCAGACTAAACCTATCGAGACCTAAGCATAAAATTATCACTGTTGCTGGTACCAACGGGAAAGGCTCAACGTGCGCCATGCTGACACAGTATTTGTGTAGCCAAGGTTATTCTGTGGGTACCTATACATCCCCTCATTTCATTAATTTTAATGAACGGATTGCACTTAACAATGTGCCATGCGATGACGCGCTTTTATGTAAGGCATTTGATGTTATTGAGTCTGCTAGGGGAGACATTCCACTTACCTACTTTGAATTCAGTACCTTAGCCAGTTTTTGGATTTTTGATCAATCTGATCTTGATTTCTGGGTGTTAGAGGTCGGTTTGGGTGGGCGATTAGATTCCGTTAACATGATTGATACTGACGTGGCGGTTATCACATCGATCGCGTTAGACCACACGGATTGGCTGGGTGATAACCTAGACATTATCGCACAAGAAAAAGCCGGTATTGCTCGCCCCGGTAAGCTTTTGGTGAGTGGCGTGGTGAATCCTCCCATCACTATTGCTAAAAAAGCCGCCGACGTTGGCGCGATTTTGCAGCAAAAAGGCGTCGACTATTCTTTCGAAGTCAGTGATAACCAGTGGAAATGGATTGGTAACGGTCTAGTATTTGATGGCTTGCCCATACCAACCTTACCATTACAGAATGCAGCGACTGTATTGGCCGTGCTTGTAAACATGGGCTTCAACCCTTTGAAAGACGACCTTGTTGACTTGTTTCGGTCGGCAAAGTTGACCGGACGATTTCAAAAAATGTCGTCAGATCCAGATGTGTATATTGATGTTGCTCATAATCCGGAAGCGGCGGTTGAATTAGCCAGTCGAATTAAAGCATTTGCGCGTCAACCTATTGCGGTTTGTGGCATGTTAAAAGACAAAGACATTGCCAGTGTCGTTACTCATTTGTCCGAGAGTTTTTCTGCTTGGTTTTGCTGTGATTTGGATGGCCCGAGAGGGGCGCAAGGGGCTGATATAGAGCAGCATCTTGTTGCCAGTATTCCTACTGCTACTTCGATGACCAAACACTTCGCTTCTTTTGATACGGCTTTCGAAGCGGCCGCCCGTTTAGCGGTTGAACAGCAGCGCCCCATCGTGGTGTTTGGCTCTTTTGTGACGGTTTCTCACTACCTTAAGTTAGTTCAAAATCAAGAGTAATATTATGATAGATAGAACCATTACCTATAGGTTAATTGGCGCCGGCATCATGGTATTGTCGGCCGCCATTGTCTTACCTTTGATATTGGATGGTGAGCGTCCTGCTGAGCTAGATGTACAAGTACGTGTGACGCCAACACCGGATTTTGAGCCAATCAATATTGTACCTGCTCAGCCTATCGATCAATTCCATGAAACCGTTCAGCAAGAAGCACAGGCATCTACGGACGATATTCGTTTGATTTCTGTGCCAAAGCCGGCAGTAGATCGACCCCTGGTACAAAATGCAACGCCGCCCCAGTCCACTGAGTCTAGTGCTCCTGCTGGTGAAAGGTGGACACTTCAAATTGCGACATTCAAAAGTCAGGACAACGCCATACGGCTTGTTGATAAGTTAAAAGAGGCCAATTACAGTGCCTACAGCATAACAACCAATTCTCTTTACAAAGTTTACGTTGGTCCCGAATTTAAGCGCGAAGTATCAAATAAAATGCGTGAGGAAATTAAAACCACCTTTAATCTGACAGGCATAGTGGTTAAATACTCAGTAAATTGATCAATGGCTGTGAACTTAAGTGGTTGGAAAAAGCCAGACATCTGCTAAACTTCGCAGCGATTTTTTTAGGTATTAATGGAACAGGCTCACTTTATGTCGACGATTGATTGGTTGATTATTGCCGTAGTTATTCTTTCGACTCTGCTGAGTTTAAAGAGGGGCTTTGTTAAAGAAGTGCTGTCTCTTCTTACCTGGGTGGTCGCCTTTGTTGTTTCTGTGAAATTTTCTGGTCAGATGCAAGGGTTACTGATTGAGCAAGTTCAAAATGATCAAATTCGCTACATCGTCTCTTTCGTGTCTCTCTTTGTTGCTTCTTTGGTTGTTGGAGCATTAGTCAGCTATTTACTAGGCTCCCTAATACAAGTAACCGGGTTATCGAGTACCGATAGAGTATTAGGAATGTTATTTGGTTTTGCCAGAGGAAGCTTGATCGTTGTCGCTTTTGTGTCACTTTTAAGCCTGAGTCCTGCGATTGAAGAAACCGCTTTCTGGAAAACATCTCAGCTAATTCCACAGTTAGGACAGTTGAATGACTGGACGCGTGACATGTTAGGCAAGAGTTCGGATTTGTTTGATTCGACTCTCATCGACCGCGTCCTTGGAAGTTAATAATAGAATTAAATGAAGAACCTTTGCGGCAACTGCCGCAATTCCCCAACACGAGGATCTAGAAAATGTGTGGTATCGTTGGTGTCGTTGGCACGTCAGTAGTTAACCAAGCGATTTTTGATGCGTTAACGCTTCTGCAGCATCGTGGGCAAGATGCGGCAGGTATGGTCACTAGCCATAATGGACGCTTGTGTTTACGGAAGGACAATGGACCGGTGAGTGAAGTATTTCGCACTCGTCATATGAAAAAACTGCACGGTAATATCGGTATTGGGCACGTTCGTTACCCAACAGCAGGCACTTCTAGCTCGGCCGAAGCTCAACCCTTTTACGTCAATTCGCCTTATGGTATCTCATTGGCACACAACGGTAATCTCACCAATACCGACAAGTTGAAGCAAGAAGTATTTGAGTCCGATTTACGCCACATCAATACTACATCTGATTCTGAAGTTCTCGTCAACGTTCTTGCTCATGAACTTCATGAGGAAGGTAAGCTGATTCCTACACCAGAAGATATATTCAATGCGCTTGAGCGTGTCTACAAGCGCATTGAGGGTGGATATGCGGTTGTTACTCTCATTACGGGTTATGGCATCTTGGCGTTTCGTGATCCTGACGGCATCCGTCCACTTATTTATGGTTCGAGACACACCGAGAAGGGCGTGGAATATATGGTGGCTTCAGAGAGCGTTGCGCTTGATGCAGCGGGTTTCACGTTAGAGCGTGATATTCAACCTGGTGAAGCCATTTTCTTTGATCTTAATCATAATGTACATGTTCGTCAGTGCACGCCTAAAAAAGTGGCTCGTCCTTGTTTGTTTGAATATGTGTACTTCGCCCGACCTGATACCGTCATTGATAACATTTCTGTTTACAAGGCGCGTATCAATATGGGAGATAGGTTGGCAGCTAAAATCCAACGTGAGTGGCTGGATCATGACATTGATGTGGTCATTCCTATTCCTGATACAAGCCGAACTGCAGCGCTTCAAATTGCCCAAGCGTTGAATATTCCGTTCCGTGAAGGATTAGTTAAAAACCGTTATATCGGTCGTACTTTTATCATGCCTGGTCAAGCTGTTCGTAAAAAGTCAGTGCGTCAGAAATTGAACCCAGTACCTTTTGAGTTTAAAGACAAAACAGTATTGTTGGTTGATGACTCCATCGTTCGCGGTACAACCAGTAAAGAAATCATTGAGATGGCAAGGGAAGCAGGTGCGAAGAAGGTATATATCGCGTCCGCCGCTCCGGAAGTCCGTTATCCGAATGTGTACGGTATTGATATGCCCGCTGCGAAAGAACTGATTGCGCACAATCGTAACGTGGATGAAATTTGTTCTTTAATTGGTGCCGATAAGCTGATTTTCCAAGATCTTCAAGATTTGATTGATGCGTGTATTGATGAAAAACACTCAGATGTTAGAGAGTTTGATACATCGGTTTTTGACGCAAAATACATTACAGGTAATATTGATGCGGCCTATTTGGCCAGTCTCGAAGGCGCCCGAAATGATTTAAACAAAGCGTCTGTTGAAGACCAAGAAGCGAGTGATATGATGCACCCTATGTAATTGGGGCAGTATCTTGTGACAGATAGAACTAAGCCAGGTCACGCCTGGCTTAGTTGTTTTTGGATTTGATTTTTTTGGAAGAATGGCTTGGAGTGAAGTAATGGCTGATTATAAAGATGCAACGAATGCGATTCGCGCTGGTATTCGTCAAACACAAGAACAGGAAAACAGCGAAGCCATTTTTATGACCTCAAGCTTTGCTTATGGCTCAGCGGAAGAGGCCGCCGGTAAATTTTCGGGCGATGAAGACGGTAATGTGTATTCACGGTTCACTAACCCTACCGTCGCCTTGTTTGAAAAGCGTCTCGCGACACTTGAGAAAGGCGAGGCCGCGATTGCAACCAGTTCAGGCATGGCTGCATTGATGACACTGGCTTACAGCTTATTAAGTGCTGGTGATCGCATTGTGTGCTCACGTAATATTTTTGGTTCAACTGTGAAGTTCTTCAATGCTTATACTGTTAAGTTTGGTGTCGAAGTGGTTTATGTTGATGCGACTGATTATGCTGCCTGGGAGGAAGCGATCAATGACAAAACGCGTTTTTGTTATTTCGAGACGCCATCCAATCCACTGTATGAAGTGGTGGATGTCGCACGTGTAGCTGAGTTAGCTCACGCCAAAGGTGCGTTACTTTGTGTGGATACGGTTTTAGCGACACCTGCGTTGCAGAATCCGTTAACTCAAGGAGCAGATATTGTCATGCAGTCTGCGACTAAGTTTATTGATGGGCAAGGCCGTTGTTTGGGTGGGGCTTTAATAGCCAGCCAAGAGATAGTGGATGTCTTCACAGCCTTTATGCGCAGTGCGGGTCCGTGCATGAGTCCATTTAATGCTTGGGTCTTGCTGAATGGATTGGAAACCTTATCACTTCGTATGACAGCGCATTCAGCTAACGCGATGAAATTAGCTGAGTTTTTAGAGGCACATCCTAAGGTGCTTAAGGTAAATTACGGTGGTTTGCCCAGTCATAAGTATCATGAGCTAGCAAAACAGCAGCAAAAAGACTTTGGCGGATTGCTGTCTTTTGAAGTGGAAGGTGGGCGAAATGCAGCTTGGTCAGTGATTAACGCCACTAAATTGTTATCTATCACTGGTAACTTAGGTGACACCAAGAGTTTAGTGACTCACCCAGCGACTACTACGCACGGTCGATTAACCGATGATGAAAAAGCCAAGGCTGGTATTACAGAAGGCCTTATCCGTATTTCTGTAGGATTAGAGGACATAGAAGACATTATCGCTGATATTGATAGGGCGTTAGCGCAGCTGAATTAAGCAAGTCGTTTTAACAAATAAATAGGCTATCAAAAAAGAGAAACGGGCAGGACCCGTTTCTCTTTTTAGTTTAAACCTCCTCTACATCATCCTTATTAGGCATCACAGGATGAGTCTGAAAGGCGTTTAGTTGTTTCCTTTCTTGTCTGCGATAGCCAAGTACCAATAAGCACGGTGTTAATATCAGGGTAAGGGGTGTGGCAAAGGTGAGTCCACCCACGATGGCAGTAGACAGCTGAGTCCACCACTGAGCTGAAGGAGCACCGATACTAAAGGCTTGATTCACTAAGTCGATGTTCAGCTGAAATACCATGGGGAGCAAACCCAGTACAGTGGTAATAGTCGTCAGCATAACAGGCCTTAAGCGTTGAACCCCTGTCCGTATTGCTGCCTCACGAACCATCAAACCTTGCTTTCTTAAACCATTAAAAGTGTCGATCAAAACAATATTGTTGTTTACCACGATACCCGCAAGCGCAATTACACCAACACCACTCATGACGACGCCAAAAGGCTGTCCTTTGACCATGAGCCCAATCAATACACCCATAGTAGAAAATACAACCGCACTTAAAATCAGCAAACACTGATAAAAGTTATTAAATTGAGTTACCAAAATAATCGCCATGATAAAAAAGGCAATACCAAACGCCTTTAGCAAAAACACCATGGATTTTTGTTGCTCTTCTGTATTCCCCCTAAACTCATAGCTGACAGATTGATCGATATTTGCATTCTCTAATTTGGCGCGAATTTCTTTTATGACTTCATCAACGACGAGGCCGTCTTTCACATCGGCATCGATAGTAATAGTTTTCTTCCCAGCGGTTCTATTAATAATCCCTTGTTTTGGTGCTGCGTAGTGATGAATGAAGTTGCTTGCTGGAATGCTACCTTGATTCGTCGGAATTTGTAGCTGATCAAGCTGCTCAATACTGCGCTGATTAGTGGGGTAGCGTAGGATGATATCGATTTTATCGTCCACTCCCTCGGGTAAAAAGTCACTTAGCGTGATACCAGTGGTAATCAATTTAATAACATTGCCAAGACTGTTCACGTCGACGCCATATCGGCTGGCTTCTGCTCGATCAATATCCACACGCCACTCTATTCCCGGTAACGATCTATCATCACTCACAGTCAGGATGGCATCTTTTGCTAATAACTGCCGACTAATCTCATCAGCCGCTTGATTAAGGGCATCCGTAAAGTTTGAACTTAGCTGTAGTTGAATATCAGCCCCTGATTGGGGGCCACCTTGTTCTTTCTCTGCACTAACCTCTATACCTGGTATTTGTCGAGTTTTCTCTCTAATGCGTTCCAGAATAAGGCTAGCAGAGTCACGTTGGTACCAATCAATAAACTCCATATTAATTGAGCCTATGCTGTCAGGAGCGGCATTGTTGCCAGGATTGGCATAAGAGGTCACCACCACACTACTTAATTCGGGCAAACCGACCACTTGCTGTTCAACTTGTCTTACTAAAGCGTCTTTTTCATCAAGTGATAAGTTGCCGCGAGCGCGAATATCCAAATTCGCTGATTCGGGTTCAATGTTAGGGAAAAACTCAACACCTTTACCAAAGTGCCCATAACCGATAAACACACTGACCAGCAATCCAATAGTAAACACTAACACCCAGATTGGTCGCTCCACTAAACTCGTTAACGCTCTTCCATAGGCCCCTGTAACACCAGTAAGCTGGGTAAGATCCCCTGTTTCTGTGATGCGCAGTGATGCCAATGTTTTATCATTGTAGGCGCCTTTTTTTCCGATCAAGGAGCCAATGGTTGGAACAATAATTAGCGCCATCACTAAGGAGGAAGCAAGGGTGGCAATAATGGTGATGGGCATAAATTTCATGAACTCGCCCACAATGTCTGGCCAAAACAATAACGGCATAAAAACCGCTAATGTGGTGGCGGTAGATGCCGTAATTGGCCATGCCATACGTTTGGCAGCTTCGCTGTATGCTTGTCTCTTTGACGCTCCTTCAGCCAGTTTTCTATCCGCGTATTCTGTAACCACAATGGCACCATCCACCAGCATCCCGACACTGAGGATTAATGCAAAAAGAACCACCATGTTGATGGTATAACCTTGCAAGTCGAGTATTAAAATACCCGCTAAAAAAGCGCCTGGAATCGCTAGACCAACTAATAGTGCACTGCGGATTCCCAGTGCCCAGACAATAACGATCATGACTAATAGAGTTGCGGCCAAAACGTTGTTGAAAAGGTCATTAAGTGAGGTTTCGATATCGGTGGATTTGTCTCCCGTAAGATTATAATCAATCTCGCTTGGCCACAGCTCACTTTCGCTTTCAATGACGGCTTTCACAGCAGCAATCGTGTTGATGATGTTGGCACCCACGCGCTTTGAGACAGCAAGAGTAATACTCCGCTCACCATTGACGCGAGCGTAGCTGGTCGAATCTTCAAAAGTGAGCTCGCCGGTTGCAATATCGCCCAATAACACAACTTGATCTCCAACCGATTTGATGGGCAAGTTCATGATATCGTCTTTGGTTTTTAGCAAACCAGGGACTTTTAGAGAAAAACTTCCCGCACCCGTATCAAGATTGCCAGCCGCTACTAAGCGGTTATTACCCGAAACAAAATTAGCCACATCCGCTAAAGAGAGATCATAAGACTCAAGCTGTTCAGGGCGGATAATAATTTGCGCCTGTTGTTTACGATCACCGCTAATAGCCGCTTCTAAGACACCATCGACCGCCTCTATGGCTTCTTGTAAATTTTTTGCGGTTCGGCTAAGGGTAGCAAAATCGACATTGCCCGATAAATTTACGCGAAGAACAGGAAAGGTAGAAAGATTGATCTCATTGACGGTTGGTTCATCTGCATCGGCAGGAAGCTCGCTTTTGGCTCTGTCTACTTTATCTTTGGTATCGATAATGGCCTGATCAATATCTATTCCAGAAAGAAACTCCAGCATGATCGAAGCATGACCTTCTGAGGCCGTTGACTTGAGTTCTTTAAGACCCTCTAAGCCTTTTAGCTCTTTTTCAAGAGGATGTACCAAAAGGCTGTCGGCGTCTTCTGGCGAAATGCCTTCCAGTGACACGGATACGTACGCCATGGGGATTGTAATGTCTGGATCACTTTCCTTGGCAATCTCGATGTACGACACAGTACCCATAATGAGTACCAGCACAAAGAGCATCATCACAGTTCGAGAGCGGGCCAAAGCCGCTTCAATTAATGCTTGCATATTGGTAATCCTTAATTAGGGTAGTGTGCTGTTACACGATCACCCGGTGACACGAACCCTTGCCCCACAGTGATAATATTGACGTTAGTCGGCAAGCCACTTACCCAAACATTTTCTCGATCAGACTTGATCACCTCAACAGGCGATAGTACCACCACATTATTGACATTTAGGGTTTTAACAGCGGTCTGGCCAGCATTGTCCAGTGTTAATAAAGCAGCAGAAAACGAGTGGGCTAATTGCTCATCTAAAGTGAAATCAACCGACGCAGTTAAACCCGATTGAATCCGGTTATTTGGATTGTCCACGTGTATTTCAACTGTAATGGTTCGACTTGCTTCATTGGCAATGGCGCTGATAAAGGTAACCATACCGTCAACGCTGTCACCTGATTCAAACCGGATGCTGGCCTGAGTGCCTAATGAAATCTGATGAATTCGGTTTTGAGGAATGTTGACGCTAACTTTTAAAGGGTCCAGTGACACCAAGGTGCCAATTTCGGAACCAGATGATAATACTTGCCCCTGTTTAACATCAAGAGAGTTAATAACGCCAGAAAAGGGGGCTGTCACATTGGCGTTTTCAAGATGAACACGGAGCGTGCTTTGTGTGGATTTTGCGGCGGCAAGCTCGGTTTCGGCTTGGGCTAGATTCACTCGCGAGGAAAAGTTTTCAAGGTTGAGCTGCTTTATACCGTCTAACTCTAACTGTCTCTGCTTTACAAGCAAATTGGCTTGTGCCAACTCCATCGTTAAGGTTCTATTGTCAATCTGCAGCAAAGATTGCCCTTTGTTAATCAATTGACCCTTTTCTACTTTTAGATCGGTGATTCGACCTGCATAGCTGTTAGTTAACACCAATGATTCGCTGGCCAGGGTTTTGCCAGTTAATGAGATATGCAGTTCAACGGACTCTGCAACGAGCGATTTTGCTTGTACAGGATACGCGTCTTTATTTTGAGCGGTATTAGTTTGATCTGAAGAAGAGACAGAAGAGTGAGAGCGCGCCTGAGAAGACGTTTCACTTGGACTGGTTGTGATGCCATTGCCGCCAATGACCATCCAAGTTACAGCAGCAAAGGTAACCACCACAGCGGTGATGGGCCCCAGTTTATTTTTTAATTTCATTGAATACTCCATGCGATAACGGTATGTGCGTCAGGCTTATCCAGTCACTGACATTCTTTCTACGTAGCATACTAGAATAAAGTGTCAAAAATACGATTTATGGCGAATCCCGAACGCTTTTTTGCGCCTTTATTTGCGTATTTGATGAACCTTCGTTATGAAGAATGCTACTATACCGCCACAAAATTTTCACAAAATATGGATAGATATGAGTCTATTGTCGTTAGAACAGATCAGTGTTGCTTTTGGGCATAATCCGCTGCTGTCAAAAATCAGTTTTTCAGCAGAAGCTGGAGAGCGTGTTGCCATTATCGGTCGTAACGGTGCAGGTAAATCCACGCTATTAAAAGTTATTTCAGGCGAGCAAATTCCGGATGAGGGTGTCGTGCGTCTAGAAGGCGGTATGACCATTGGACAGCTCCCACAAGAGTTGCCTGATGCAAATGAAAAAACCGTCCGTGAAGTGGTTAGTGAAGGGGCGGGTGAAGCCCATTCATTGATGAGCCGCTATTTTAAGTTATTAGAAGACTTCGAAAATGATCATTCGAACGAATTAAGTGATATTCAGACGGAGTTGGACCGCATTCAAGGTTGGGATTTGGAGCAACGAGTCAACCACATGATTCAACGCTTGGCTTTGCCAGCAGATAAGCTGATGTCTGAGCTGTCGGGTGGTTGGCGCCGTCGTGTTATTTTAGCGCAGGCGTTGATTTCTAATCCAGATGTCTTACTACTGGACGAGCCAACTAACCATTTGGACGTTCCAACCATCGAATGGATGGAGCAACAGCTTCAGCAATTCCGTGGATTGATCCTATTCATTACCCATGACCGCCGTTTCCTAGAAAAATTGGCTAACCGCATCATCGAATTAGATCGCGGTAATTTGATTTCCTTTAGCGGTAACATTACCGCTTTCCTTGCCTTCAAAGAAAAAATGCTTGAAGAAGAGGAGCGTGCAAACGCCTTGTTTGACAAACGTTTGGCTGAAGAAGAGGTTTGGATTCGTCAGGGCATTAAAGCTCGTCGTACTCGTAACGAAGGTCGAGTTCGTGCTTTGAAAGCCTTACGTGAAGAACGTTCTGAGCGTATCAACCGCCAAGGCAATGCTAAAATGGCGATTGAGACCAAAGATAAGTCTGGTAAGCTGGTGGCGGAATTTACACAGGTCGGTCATTCCTTTGAAGATAAAGTGATCCTGCAACCAATGGATTTTGTGGTGAATCGCGGCGACCGAATTGGTCTGATTGGCCCAAATGGTTGTGGTAAAAGTACCTTCCTGAAGATCCTTTTAGGAGATCTGGAGCCAAAGACAGGTTCGGTTCGTCAAGGTACGAAACTTAACGTGGCCTATTTCGATCAGCTGCGTGAACAACTTGACCCAGAACAAACCGTTGCAGAAAACGTTGGCGAAGGCAAAGACGTTATCGAAATTAATGGCCAGAACAAACATGTTATTGGCTATCTTGGCGATTTCCTTTTCCCACCTGAACGCGCTCGTACTCCAGTAAAAGCCTTGTCTGGTGGTGAACGAAATCGTGTATTGCTGGCGAAATTGTTTACTCGCCCAGCTAACCTTTTGATCATGGATGAGCCAACCAACGACCTTGATGTAGAAACATTGGAGCTGCTTGAAGAGCTACTGATGAACTACGATGGTACTTTGTTATTGGTAAGTCATGACCGTGCTTTCCTAGATAACGTTGTAACCAGTGTTATTGCTTTTGAAGGCGAAGGCCGAGTGAAAGAATACGTTGGTGGCTATCAAGATTGGATTCGTCAAGGTGGTAAATTCCCAACAGAATCTACTTCCCAAACAGATGACGCGCCAAGCAAAAAAGAAAAAGCCAAAGCAGACGCAAAAAAAGCGGAAGAGGCTAGCCAGAAAACTACTGTGCAAGCCAAACCAAAGGCCAAGCTAAGCTACAAAATTCAGCGCGAATTTGATGATATGCCAGCGACCATTGCGAAGTTGGAAGAAGAAATTGCGGCTTTGCATGTAACAACCAGCGCAGCAGAATTTTATGCTGGTGATGCGGATAAAGTTCAAAAAACCTTGGCAAAGCTAGCGCATAAAGAAGAAGAGCTTGAAACAACCATGGAGCGTTGGTTAGAGCTTGAAGAGATGCAAAACGGGTAAATTGCGCAAAACGGGTAAATTATGACGAATAAAATAAAACCAGTTTCATTTGTACCGCGCTTTTTTGGCGCATTTGGTCAGTTCTTTAAATACATGGGGAGCGGCGACTACGCCGCTCGCTGTGACACGGTTGGTCAAGGCGAGCAATTTGCTTCTGAAGTTGAACCAAAAGTCATTACAGAAGAAGTGGAAGTAATTCGTGAAGTCGAAGTCGCTGCGCCTGTGTTGGATACGGTCAACGCTGACGGTGCACATCAGTTACTACAATTATTGCAACAAGAAGCGCGCTTTATCGATTTCATTCAAGAAAGCATCGATGATTACAGCGATGCGGATGTGGGTGCGGCATCTCGCCAAATTCACGCGGGTTGTTCGAAAGTATTGAAGCAACATTTTACTATTGATGTCGTATCTATCGACGTAGTGAACACAGCTGCGGAAAACAGCCGCGTAGAAGTACCATCAGGTTATGATGCAAAACAGATCAAACTTGAAGGCCGAGTTGAAGGTGACGGCCCATACGCGGGCACGCTGATTCACCCCGGTTGGAAAGTAACCGAAACGCGTCTACCAAAAGTAACCAATACTGAAAGCCTGAACATTCTAGCGCCAGCTGAAATCGAGGTATAACTCATGAGTCAATATTTTATTGGTATCGACCTAGGTACCACGCATTCGGCTGTCTATTATTCGCCATCTAATCAAGCTGAAGCAGAAACGAATCAAGTAGAGCGTATTCAACAATTGGCCATTCCGCAGTTTATCGCGGCTGGCCAAGTGGATGCTCGTCCTTTATTACCTTCTTTTGTGTATTTCCCCCACAAAACCGAATTCTTAGAAAGCGATCTGCAATTGCCTTGGGGCAAAGCGCCTTCGATTGTGGGTCAGTTGGCTCGCGAATTGGGGGCAAAATCTTCTGGACGATTGGTGCAAAGTGCTAAAAGTTGGTTGTGCCATTCTCGCGTTAGTGCTGATGAAGCGGTTTTGCCGGTGGATGCACTGGAAGAAGTGGAAAAAGTGTCTCCGGCGCAAGTCACGGAAACGCTTTTGGCCCATCTGGTGAGTGCATGGACGAGTCAATTTCCTCATGCTCCTATTGCCGAGCAAACCGTTGTGATTACCGTACCCGCATCATTTGATCCTGCAGCTCGCGCCATTACTGAGCAAGCGGCAGAAAAAGTCGGTTTGCGTGCCCGTTTGATCGAAGAGCCACTAGCGGCGTTTTACGCTTGGTTGAGTGATCAGCAAAATTGGGCAGACAGCCAAGTCGTCAATGATCATATTTTGGTTGTGGATGTTGGCGGTGGTACCACGGATCTGTCATTAATCCAGGTGGTTGAACAAGAGGGTGCGCTTGGTCTAGAGCGAGTGGCAGTGGGTCGCCATATTTTGCTGGGTGGCGACAATATGGATTTGACGCTGACCTATCATGTAGCCGCGCAACTGGCACAAAACGGTACCCATCTCGAACCTTGGCAAATCAGCGGTTTAACCCAAGCTTGTCGGGAGGCAAAAGAGCGCTTGTTGTCTAATGCTGACCTAGAGGACGTCAGTGTTGTCGTTCCAAGTCGGGGTCGCAGTTTGTTCAATAACAGCATCAAAGCGACCTTGACACAAAATGATGTTCAGCAGCTTTTGATCGATGGTTTCTTTCCACAGGTGCAATTGGGTGAGCAAGCTCAAAAAGCAGCACGCAGTGGTTTTAGTGCGATCAATTTGGATTACGAAGGTGATCCAGCGATTACCCGTCATATTAGTGAGTTTTTAGCTCAACATGATGTGAAACCAACAAAGATCTTGTTAAACGGCGGCGTGTTTAACGCCAATGTGATTCGCAGCACCCTAGAAACTCGCTTAGCAGCGATGCTGTCTGAGTCGTTGAGCGGCAGAGAATTAACCATGCTGACGCCATCGCATTTGGATCACGCAGTTGCCAAAGGTGCGACTTACTATGCCCAAGTGCAAGCGGAAGGCGGTGTTAAAGTAAAAAGTGGTTTAGCAGCCAATTATTACATCGGTGTGGCTAGCCCAATGCCAGCGATTCCAGGCATGGCACCACCTGTCGATGCTATCTGTGTTGCACCTTTTGGTTTGGAAGAAGGCTCTGAAGAGAAAATGCTGCCGAATGAGTTTTCGCTTATCGTTGGTGAAAGCGTGACCTTCCGTTTCTTCCAATCAAAAAATAGCGAAGCGCAATCTGTCGGTAAAGTTATTGCGTCTTTTTCGGTTGCTCAACTCGATGAATTGAACCCTTTATCGGTTCGTTTGGATGCCGGTCATTATCAAGCGGGTGACATGGTGCGAGTATATTTAACCGCTCGTGTTACCGAGTTGGGGTTGTTGCTATTGCAAGCGCACGATACCCAATCTGACCTAAGTTGGACAATTGAGTTTCAAGTTAGGGAGTCTTAAACCATGGCACAACCAGCTTTTCATTCTGCTTATCGAGTTGGGATCGATTTAGGGACAACCAATTGTGTCGTCTCTTACGTTCCCGTAGCGAAACATTCGAATGCAAATGCGCCAGCTTTGCTGCCCATTCCGCAAGTGATGGCGGATGGCTCGGTACAAGAGTTTACTTATTTACCGAGTGCAATTTATGTGTTGGCGTCAGATGAGATGGGTAAAATTGATCTAGTTTTGCCCTGGCGTCACCATGATAAAGAACGAATCGTTGGTGTTGGAGCGTTAGCTTTAGGCCAGCGTCGAGCTGGGCAATTGGTACAAAGTGCGAAAAGCTGGTTGAGCCATCGTCAGGTAGATCGTCGTTCGGCGATCTTGCCTTGGGCGAGCGAGTTTCCTAAAAAGCTCAGCCCACTCGAGGCGAGTAAGGTTCTTTTATTACATATTAAGCAAAGCTGGAATCATCGCTTTGCTGATGCACCGTTAGAATCTCAAACCATAGCATTAACTTTGCCAGCATCGTTTGATGAAGAAGCACGAGCGTTAACCCTGGAAGCCGCTAAACTGGCTGGTCTAAAAGATTTATACCTTCTGGAAGAGCCGCAAGCGGCTTGTTATCACTACATTAGTGACGATGAGAAGCTCGCTGCGTTAGTCGATAAAAAAATGCTCTTGGTGGTCGATATTGGCGGTGGTACCAGTGACTTTAGTCTGGTTGCTATTCAGCCTACATCAGCCAAGGCTAAAAGTGTCTCTCTTAAGCGTATCGCAGTTGGTGAACATCTGTTGCTTGGCGGCGACAACCTCGATCAAGCCTTGGCGTTTCAGTTAGATCCCAAGCAAATTTCAGCGCTGTCAGCTACGCGCTTAGCGGCTTTGGTTCAGCAAACTCGTCAAGCCAAAGAAACCTTATTAGGTGTAGACGCACCAGAATCCCTAAGTATTACCGTGCTTGGTGGTGGTAGTCGTTTAATCGGTGGTTCGCAGAAATTTGATGTGTCCCGAGAAACCTTATTAGAACAAATACGTAGCGGTTTTTTTCCTTTGGTGAATCACGATGATAAGGTGCAAAAGAACGATTATGCCATGCACACCTTGGGCTTGCCTTATGAGTCAGATCCTGCGTTTACGCGGCATTTAGCGGCATTTTTACAGCAACATAAAGCAGTAATCGAAGCGGCAACAGGCTCAACCATGCCAGATGCGGTTTTATTTAATGGCGGTTTGTTTAACAGTCCTGTGTTAAAAGCTCGCTTACTAGAACAGCTAAATACTTGGTCTTCTAAGCCTATACTTGCTTGTTCTGCAGACGAACCTAACGATGCGGTTGCCAAAGGTGCAGTCATGTATTTGAACGCTTTGGCGGGAGAAAGTACTCGTATTGAAAGCGGTGTGGCGCACAATTTGTACCTTAAAGTTGGCGAGAATGAATTTGTCGGCATTTTGCCAAAAGGTACTTTAAAAGGCGAAACCATTCGCTTAGAACAAGAGTTCTTTGTCACTCTGGGCCAGCAAGTGCAGTTTCCTTTATATCGATCCGATGATCATATTGATTGTGTGGTTGGCAAAGTGCGTGATCAAGAGGGATTGCACTATATTTCTACCTTGATGACAGAACTGGACGGCTCCATTGATTCCCAAGAAACAGCCGTAACGTTATCGGTACAAATGACCGAAGTGGGTGTGTTGCAAGTGGTGTTAAACGCGAACAACCAGAAAGACCAATGGCGTTTGGATTTTTCAACCCAAGTCAGTTCTTCGCAAGAGTCTGAGCAAAACGATGAAAGTGGTTTGTTACATGCCAATATGGGACAAGCAGAAGAACATTTAGCGAAGTGCTTTTCTAGCGCGGGTCAAAAGCAAAATCCGGACTTGGTAAAATCTCTTAAGCAGGATTTGGATCAGTTACTGGGTAATCGTGATGATTGGAACCTTGCCACTTCGCGACGTTTGGTCGATAAGCTTTTAGGTCTAAAGTCTGGTCGAACCAAAAGTGCACAGCATGAACGTCAGTGGTTGCAGTTGATGGGCTATTGTTTGCGTCCAGGTTTTGGTGCGGCGGATGATTTGGCTCGTGTGCAGCAAGTGGTGAATGCCACTAAAGCCGGTACTCAGTTCGATACGGCGCCAGTTTGGGGGCAATATTGGACCTTGTACCGTCGTGTTGCAGGCGGTTTAACCATTGAACAACAAACGTACTTGTTCAAACAATTTAGCCAATATTATTCGCCAACAGGGCAGCGTTCACGAGACAAAATGAAAGCTCTGACCACTAAATCCAGCGACGATTTAATTCGTTTGGTTGGTGCGTTGGAGAGTTTGTCGTATGAAGATAAAGTCACTACGATTGATTGGTTGCTGAAGCGTTTGCAAAAGACCTCGGAGCCGGATACCGCTTGGTGGACAATAGGACGAATTGCCTCTCGTCATCTTTTATCTGGCAAGCAAGAGCAAAGAATTGCAGAAGAAAAACTGTTTCCGATTTTAGAGGTCGTCCTTAAAGAAGATTGGAAGAAGCGTAAGCAAGCAGGGCTAGCAGCCGTTCTAATGAGCCAAGTCAGCATTGGTGAATCAGACAAGCTGAGCGCTTTGCGTAAAAAAGTGGCCAATAAACTCAAAAAAGAGAAATGCCCAGCTCAATGGCTTGAGCGTTTGGAAAGTCAAATTGAGATTAACAGCCATGAGCTAAATGCCTTAGTCGGGGAGAGTTTACCGATTGGATTGCGTTTGTAGCTTCGTAATAAACAGATCTGGTTTTCAGATCTGTTTGCCTCATTCCTTGTTTGTATCATTGCCTTATTTAGCTTCTGACTCGCTTCATATTGATTAGAATGGGGCTGCCAGTCATCGGATCTGGAATCAGGTCGCATTCAACTCCATACAACTCACGCACCAGCTCTTTGGTCATCACCTCTTTTGGGCTTCCTTGGGTGATGATCTCGCCTTTTTTCATCGCAATAATATGATCAGAATATCGGCAAGCGCTTGGTAAGTCATGAACCACCATGGCGAGGGTTTTACCTTGTCTTGATAAATTACGTATTAGCTCGAAGACTTCAATCTGATGCCCTAAATCCAGCGCAGACGTAGGCTCATCCAACAATAGTAAAGGCGTTTCTTGGGCAATTGACATGGCGATCCAAGCACGTTGGCGTTGTCCGCCCGATAGAGTGTCTAGTAGTCGGTCTTTTAGTCCTTGTAAATCCGCGGCATCTAAAGCGTAGTCAATTGCTTGCTGATCATCCATAGCCCATTGCTTTAACAAGCTTTGGTGTGGATGGCGGCCAAAACGAATTAATTCCTCAATGGTTATGCCATCTGGCGCTAGCGTATCTTGTGGTAAAAGCGCAAGCCGCCTAGCGACTTCTTTGGAAGGTAGACAATGAATGTCTTTACCATCTAACAGAACAACACCAGAACTGGGTGCGTGAACTCGAGACAAACCATTTAGTAGCGTTGATTTGCCACAGCCATTTGGTCCAACAATGGCTGTCACTTTGCCCTCTGGTAGCGAAACGTCCAGGTTTTCAATAATGCAGACTTTACCGTGTTTAAGCGTCAGTTTGCTGGCGCCAAGACGAGACTGGAAAGTGGGATGTGAAATTTTATCATTGTGAAGAGACGTCACCGTCATAACGAATTCCTTGAAGAGCGTCGAACGAGTATCCAAATTAAATAAGGCCCGCCTACTACGGCAGTAACGATGCCAACAGGCAATTCAATTGGTGATAAAACCGTGCGACCAAAAAGGTCCGCTAGAATCATCACTAAGGCACCTGTCAATGCCGAGCTGACTAATGGGATTCCACGATATTTGGCAAGGACACGGGCGATCTCAGGGCCAACCAAGGCAACTAAACCGACAGGACCTGCTACGGCAACAGCCAGTCCGGTTAAGGTAATACAAAGGGTAAGGGCGATGATTCTAATGTGTTTGATGTTTGCACCAAGGCCTGTGATCACTTGATCAGAAAAAGGCATAAGGGCAAATTGCGTAGAAAAGAACAGACAAGCAACTAGGCAAATGACCAAACCCGCACCCAGTAAGTTGACCATAAGCGGCTCGCGAGCGCTTAAGCTGCCAACGGTCCAAGGGTAAGCGCTGTTTGCCACATCGATACTGACTTGGCTTAATAGCAATTGCGTCACAGCGCCAGCAATCGCGCCAATGCCAATGCCGGCAACAATGAAGCGATAACCGCGAGTACCACTGCCGCCAGCTAGGCCAAATGCTAAAGCCGTTGCTGTTGCCGCACCTGCTAATGCCATCGCCGATGGTGCTAATGAAATACCAGTGCCAACTATAGAAGACACGGCAAACGCCATGGCGGCATTGTCTATCCCTATGATTCCGGGTGTAGCGAGTCTGTTGCGGGCTATGGTTTGCATCAAACAACCAGCCAAACTAAAAGCCGCGCCAGTAAATAGCCCAGCCAATAGTCGCGGTAAGCGTAAATCTTGCACGATAAATTGGCTCATGGCGTCGCCATGTCCAAATAACACAGCAATCACTTCGGTTGGCGATATCGGCATGGTGCCGGAACCAAGAGTAACTACGCAGGCGCAAAATAAAGCAATTAACAGCCATGTATTACGGATGACAGCTTGTTTCTCGATAAGTAAATGAGCATGTTCTCCGATGGAAAAAAGCCGATAACCTTGCGGTGTGGGGATTTCTTGCTTTGAGTCTGATATGACAAGGCTTTGATTATTCATAGTGTGGGGAGCCTACGAGACCGAACAATTAATAATAGTACTGGAGCGCCAACAACAGCCGTTAGAACGCCTAAAGGCATTTCTGCTGGCTGAGCAATAAGGCGTGAAATAACATCGGCGGTAATAACAATAATGGGGCCAAGAGGTAGGCATAGCCATAAAGTGCGACGAATATCTGGCCCAACCAAAGCACGTGCAGCAAAGGGAACAACCAAACCGATGAAGGCCACAGGTCCTGCAATGGCGGTAGCGCCGCCAACAAGTAAGGCGACCGCAAAAATAACTACGCCACGAACTCTTTTTGGCTTGTGACCAAGTCCAATAGCAACCCGTTCACCAAGCGCCAAAGAGGCTAGTGGTTTGGCAGCGTAAAGAACGCAAAGTCCTGCGACTAGCATGGATGGTAAAACGGATAAAAGCGTGTTGGTATCCCGACCAGCAACGCTCCCTGTTACCCAAAAGCGAATTTCGTCAGCGGCTCGTTGATCAAATAGCAGTAACAAAGAAGTCACAGCGAGTAACAGACTAGAAAGCGCCGCGCCAGCAAGCACTAATCGAATTGGGTCGTTTTGTTGTCCTTGCATGCGAGCGACGCCAAGCACACATAAACAGCCTAGCAAAGCACCAAACTGGGCAACTCCAACCGTTAACGTCGCCGTACTGGCACCAAGAACCAAAGTGATTGCAACGGCAAGAGAGCTGCCAGCGCTGACGCCCAGTAATCCCGGTTCTGCTAGCGGGTTACGGGCAACCGATTGCATCAATGCACCTGCGATGCCTAGCGTTAAACCAACAAATAAGCCAACAACGGTTCTGGTTGCTCGTAAATGAAATACGGTAAATTCTGCATCGGCTGAACCCTTACCTATTAAGGTTTGAAACGATGCGCTAGGAGACAGGCCTCCTGCTCCCAATAATAAACTGCAAATAAAGCAAAGTGCCAGCACCACAAGGGCTGACACAAACACTGTAGGCAAAGGCCGTTGAGCAGCCGGCAAACTAAACCAACCAATCATTGAACTTATTGCATCTTAGTTTTTAATGTATTTTCGATATTATCAAGAATAGCTTGGGCCGCTAATGGACCTGCAGAGCTTGACCATAGCTGGCCATTGACTGTTACCACGTGATCTTGTTCAACTACATTTAGACGGGAAAATGCAGGGGATTTTCTTGCAGCTTCTAACGCATCTTTACCTTCTGTATTCAATGTTGCAAGGAATAACCAGTCGCTATCAATTTTTGTCAGGTTTTCTAAACTAAGAGGGCTGCTATGAGGACGATTCTCCTTAACAAGACCTGCATCAGAAACATCAAATCCTGTAGCGGCAATAACATCATTTGCGAACAAGCTTGCTGACATAACAATAGGGCCTTGTGGCATCCAACGTGCAATGGTAGAGGTACGTTTTCCTTCTGGTAATTGAGCAGTAACCATTGTTTTTAATTTGTTTTGACGACTTTTAACTTGGTTAAGAATGGACTCCATTTCTGCACTTTTGTTCAGCGCTTTGGCATATGAGCGTGAAATAGTCATCCAACTTCCCGATACGATGCCTGATGATGCAGGTGCAACGGTCGGAGCTATTTTTGACAGGATGTCATATTGTTCTTTTGATAAAGTTGATGAAGCGAGAATTAGATCAGGGCGTTGTGAGGCAATCGCTTCTAGGTTGTTCTGGCGTGATGTGCCAACGATGCTTACGCCTTCAGCGCGATCTTCAAGATATTCTGATACGGTATCACCACCACGAGTTGCGACCGCGCCTAAAGGTTTAATACCAAGCGCAATGGTATTGTCTAACGCGTCTTCAGACAGAGTTACCACGCGTTTCACATTGTCATTAACGCGGACATCACCGAATTTAGTCGTAATGGTTATTTCACCCGAGAAAGCGCTGAAAGAAGAGGTGACACAGGCGCAAAGTAAAAGTTTCTTCAAAGAAGGGCGATTAGGCAACATGACGGATTCCTTTAATTAATATATCTACCTCTACATCGCTCGTTACTTTGATTATAAAGGCAGCAAAATGAAGCGAATGCATAGGCAGGCGAATAAACGATGCTAATGATAACGCTTCTTATTAATTTTTAAACAGGGAATCTAGATTTTAATGTAACGAAAAGCGGAACGTAATGTTTTGATTTATGTGTCCCGCTTTGAGTTGAAAGTTACATAAGAAGGGTTTTAGTCCAAAGAGAACCCAAAGAAATTAATGTCTGTTTTATACGGTATTTCTTTTACTGATGTTTGTAGCTGATCAATTAACTTTAGATAAGTGGCCATTTGATGAGCTTGTAGATTTTTTTCACTTGGCATCGACGTAGTGAACTTAGTCGCTCTTAGCATGCTTTCACGCCACTGGTTTGGGTAAACTTTTTGTTGCCACTCTGATTAGAGGTAAGTTATCGAACTTATTCGCGCCAGTAACATTATATCAAGTACGGTATCTGGCTTTAATTCTAAGTCTAAATCCAACATGACATTTTCTAGGTTCGCAGTGCCTCGTATGGTAATGGTCTGAACGCCATCCGCACGGCTTAGAAAGTAACTCACTTGAGATAAGGGGATTAAAGATTTATGAACTAATGCTTGGCCTTGCTCTTGAAGACGTTTTTCAAGTGTATTCGCTTCTAAATAGGTGTCGTCCGATAACGTGGCTTGAGCTTTAATAATGGTAAAATCAGGAGCCGCAAACGCCAATTGAAAAGGCATTATAATCAAAAGAGACAGTAAAACGAGCTTGTTTTTTAACATGGTGGAGTTGAAACAACATAATAATAGGGAATCAGAGAGTACTAAAAAATGACTTTTACTAACATAGGTTTATCGTAAGTTGATATCTTTGGTAAGTATGAAAATAACTTACCAAAGCATTGAAGAGGAGAAGGTAACGCTGAATTATAAGTCGCAACCGCTCCAATTTATACGTCTAACGCCGCCAATATTGAGAGTAGATAGTTTGTAGAAGCTGCCTTTCATCATGTACACCGCATAAGCGCGAATCAGTGTTTTTTTGATTGTTTGTAGTGTGTCTTTTGTCATGATTTTTTTCATGTTTTTCCCCTTCAGGTTAGTTTGTGCGCTGATAATAGGGCCACTAATTCTGCTCAACAAACGACGTATTTTCACTGGAATGATGAAATAAACTAACCGATCCTAGTGTTGCTATTATTTATTCAAAACAGCGTTAAATGATCGATAAATAAAAGTTTTTTTGCATAATTCATACTTCAATCTAGTGGACTGTGAAGCATTTGTGAATATTGAAGGTTTAATGTTTTGACCGATCGGATATATATATTGAAACGCATCAAACATCGCTATCAACACGGCTTTAATTCCCCCAAGGCTTAACTAACAAAGGATGAGGTAGAATTCACATGCTTCCAATCGACATTCGATTAGCTTCGCAAGCTGATTTGGCCGAAATTCAGATTTGTGCCAAAAAAGCCTATGAAAAGTATGTTGTGCGCATAGGGCGGGAACCTGCGCCGATGCATGCGGACTTTGCAAAATTGATCGATGATGGCTTTATTAGTGTGTTATTTCAAAAGTCGCTCTAGATGTGTTTATAGAAAATGAATAGGTAGTGCTCATGATCAAAATCCGTCCATATCAAGCTAACGATGCTGAAGCTCTGTGGCATTTATTTTTCAATACGGTTCATGTTGTAAATGGACGGGACTATTCTCAAGCTCAAATCGAAGCTTGGGCGCCAGAATCTTTTGATATGACTGTTTGGCAAAATAAAATGACGGACCTTCAACCTTTTGTTGCTAAATTGGATGGTATGGTTGTTGGCTATTGCGATTTACAGACAGATGGTTTAATTGACCATTTCTTTTTTTATCCTTAGCAGAAAATCGAGGTGTTTCTCGTCTTTATTCCCATGTGAGTATTACCGCTAGGCCTTTCTATGAGCACTTTGGGTTTACTGTTATGAATGAGCAGAAAATTTCTGTGCGTGGTCAGGAGCTGACTAATTATGTGATGGAAAGAAGGTTTTGGTGATCGGCTATCACCATAAGTTGTAATGCGTTAAACTACGCGCCCGCAATTTCCAGTAATGTTAATCCGAGTACCTAATGAGCGCTGAGTTTTCTATTTTATCTGCCACCTTATTGTTTTTGTTCGTTATCGATCCGTTCGGTAATATTCCTATTTTGTTATCTGTGATGAAGGGCGTTCCTCAGAAACGTCAATATCAAATCGTGGTGCGCGATGGTTTGATCGGTTTGATTATTTTGGTGTGCTTCTTGTTCTTCGGTGCCGAGTTTTTGGCACTGTTGCATTTGGAAACGGAATCCATTTCGATTGCTGGTGGCGTGGTGTTGTTCGTGATTGCGTTGAAGATGATTTTTCCTTCACCTTATGCGAAAGATGCGGGGCCTGTGATGGAGCCTTTTATTGTGCCAATTTCTATTCCCATGTTGGCAGGACCATCCACTTTGGCGACCTTGTTGGTGATGGTTAAAAGCTACCCAAATGATCAACAAGACCTGCTGATCTCTGTTAGTGCGGCATGGGGTACTTCCGTGGTCATTTTGGCAATGGCTCCGTTGTTGAACCGAGTGTTGAAAGAAAAAGGCTTAGCAGCGCTAGAGCGATTGATGGGCATGTTGTTGCTAATGATGTCAGTCCAGATGCTCGTGAATGGTATTCGTAGTTTATTCACGCATACGTTAGCTTCATTGTAGAAAAGCTATTAGCTGAACCATTACCCCTTTTACATAAGAGCTAATGGTTCTTTGGGCATCTAAGTCGGTGGATGTTGAATAGCCAGTGGCTCTGGTGGATATTCCCTAATATGATTAATTTTCTACAGCCGGAATGTCACTGGGGTCGATAAGTCCATGTTCTACCGCAATTTGTAGAAGCAGAATGACCAGTTCATCGGGTGGTAATAGATGTAAAGGCGTTGTTTGACCTTGTTCCGCTACGGCGTCGTCTAGGTCAACGTCACGGTCTTGAAACCATGAGTGAATACTTTGTACTTCGAAGCTAGGCTCTAAGCCTTTTATGTCGTAAGTGGCTTCAACTAAAAGACTAAGAGATTCTGGTTCAAGAGCGTAAATCACGTCGGTATCAAACTCATTTATCCACTCTGCTAAAATATCGCTGGCTTCAAAGCCAAATTCATAGAGTTGTTGTTCATCAAGGTCGTGTGCGTTAGGCTCGATACGATGGTTTTCCAGCCACTCGTCGTCGGGAATTACCAGCACTTCTTTTACTTGTGCTTCGTGAGTAGACCAGGTGAAAAGTAATGGGAAGGATGGCTCGTCGGAAGAGTTGGCGACAGCCGTCATGAATATAGGTAAACTTGCCATAATTTAGAACCAATGTTTGATTGTTAAGGAAGAGTAAATGACCAGCCGAATCAAGATCAGTAGTGCGTTTGATGGCGGTAACATCTCCGTTATTAATGCTTCGGAGCCGGACAATATTAGAGTAAAGATCCCTAATGATACAAACTCTAAATTTTTGCAGTGGTTTTATTTTCGATTACAAGGCGGAATGGGTGAGCAATGTGTTATCCATTTTGAAAATGCCAGCGATGCTGCTTACCCAGATGGTTGGGTCGATTATCAAGCGGTAGCCTCTTACGATAGAGAGTATTGGTTCCGCGTACCGACAGACTATGTAGATGGCAAACTGGTGATTACTCATCAACCAGAACAAGACAGTGTTTATTACGCGTACTTTGCGCCTTACAGCTACGAACGTCATTTGGACATGATTGCTTGGGCCGCCAGTCATGAGGACTGTATAACCGATCACTTGGGTGAAACGGCCGAAGGACGAGATATCACCTTGTTGGAAGTCAGTAAGACACAAGGTTTAGCAAAAAACATTTGGATTATTGCTCGTCAACACCCTGGCGAAACCATGGCAGAATGGTTTATCGAGGGCTTGCTAGAGCGTTTATTTGATGAGTCTCATCCGATTGCTCGTTCTTTACTAGACCAATGTCGTTTTTACATAGTGCCCAATATGAACCCTGATGGCGCTGTATTGGGTAATTTACGAGTCAATTCTAAAGGTGTCAATTTGAATCGCGAATGGAAAAATCCTACGGCAGAATTTAGCCCTGAAGTATTAGCTGTACAGAGAAAAATGGCAGAAACGGGCGTCGATATGTTTCTGGATATTCATGGTGACGAAGCATTGCCTGTCAATTTTGTCGATGGCTGCCAAGGTGTCCCTTCTTTCGATGATCGTATGGCCGCGATGGAATCCTTGTTTAAAGAAACTTTTGTGGCCGTGAGTCCTGATTTTCAGTCTGAAATCGGTTATCAGCCTGACCAGTTTGGCGAAGCCAATTTGACTGTGGCTACTAAGTGGGTAGGGGAAACCTATCGCTGTTTGTCTTTTACCTTAGAAATGCCATTTAAGGACAATCAGAATTTGCCAGATGATGTGGTCGGTTGGTCCCCTGAGCGCGCTAAGATTTTGGGGGCGGACGTTCTATACCCCATTTATCAGGTTATTTTAAGTTCTCATATGAAAGCAAATGAGTGATTTATATGTCATTAATCCATGTTTGCTATCTAGCGCGTTTTGCGAATTTGCATTAGGATTTGCTCCGTCGAAACGGCAATAAATAAATCCTTCTTTATTTATTATATCAATCTCTTGTTAGGACAAACAAAAATGCCAAAGGCGAGTGAAATTAAAAAAAATACGGCGATTAGCTATGACGGTAAAACCTATATCATAAAAGATATTGAGCGTTCAGTCCCACAAGGACGCGCTGGTGGAAGCCTTTATCGCATGCGTATGTATGACGTCGTATCTGGTCGCAAGTTGGACGAAACTTTCAAAGATTCAGACATGGTAGATCTTGCAGACCTAGTGCGCCGCCCTGTTATGTTTTCTTACTCAGACGGAGATGAATTTGTCTTTATGGATGATGAAGATTACACACCATACAGCCTAAACAGAAAGGCCATTGAAGAAGAAATTTTGTTTATTAACGAATCGACTCAAGGCATTCAAGTTGTTTTGGTCAACGAAGCACCTGTGGCATTAGAGCTACCAACCAACGTAGAGCTAGAAGTCGTAGAGACTGACCCTTCTATTAAGGGTGCTTCTGCTACCTCTCGTAACAAGCCAGCTAAATTGTCGACTGGTGCTGTGATTCAAGTGCCAGAGCATATTTCTACTGGTGACCGTATCAAGGTCAATGTAGAAGAGCGTAAGTTTGCAGGTCGTGCTGAGAAGTAATTCTTCCAACGTCTTGTAAAAAAATGCAGCCAATTGGCTGCATTTTTGTTTAGAAAATAAAGTATAAGAAAGAGCTTACTTACTCTTTTTTAGCCGCTTCTTTCATTGCGTCTTTGGCTTTTTTCTCTGGATGATTGTTTGCTTCTGTCAGTCCAGCTTCGCGTTGTACCGCAGCCAATACGCCGCGTAAAATCCCTAGTTCTTGTTTCTCAGGACGAGAGCGATTAAAGAAACGATGTAACTTATCTAGAACCTTGCCTGGATGGCTACGGATGATGAAGTTGATACCAAACAGTGTTTCTTCTAAATGTTCGTAGAAAAGATCCATGTCTTTCTTATGCGGGTATTCAGGCGTTTCTTTTTTGTAGTTTTCTTTATTCTGGTTTGCCATCCATATTTCATAGGCGACGATTTGTACCGCTTGTGAAATATTCAACACTGGATATTCGTCGTTGGCGTCGATATAGACTTGGCGATGACATTGAGCGATTTCGTCGTTTAATAAACCAGTTGTCTCTCGGCCAAAAACGATAGCAACATTATGATCCACCGCTTCTGGAATAACACTTTCGGCGCATTCACGGGCATTCATGATAGGAAGTTGAAACGTACGATGACGAGCGCTTGTGCCAATGACAAGGCTACAGTCAGCGATGGCTTCTTCCAAGGTAGGAACGATAGTGGCATTTTCAAGTAGATCAACAGCACCTGCCGCGCGGCTGGTGGCTTCATCCGATGGGTAATCGTTAGGCTCTACCAGATACAAGTTCGTTAGCCCCATATTTTTCATAGCACGAGCGATCGCGCCAATATTACCAGGGTGAAAGGTATTAATAAGAACAATTCGAATATTACTTAGCATGGGACGTAAAGTACTCAGAGTTAGTGGGTTGAAGGTTATTGGTTTGAGGATTAATAGGCCGTCTGTAAAATGCCGTTGGGCGGTTAAGGCGTGAGCGAAAGGGTTTGCTCAGTGCTAGCAAAATCGGCCTTGTCTAAAATGATTTTGTGCGTTCTATTAAAGACAAACTGGTTACAGGTTTGATGATACAGGGAACCCGTCATCAACACCATTCGGTAATTTCCGTAGGGAATGTAATTGGCAGCATAAGCACGTTTAGGGTGTAAGTAGATGGAGAAGGGGGCTTTCCCATCGTAAGACTCAAACCTTAAAATACTATGAGTTGGAAGCTGATTTAATATTCTTAGCCGACTCTTGCCTTGTGCTTCACCGAGTAGTTCACCGTGCTTCGGTGCGATACCTGGGTGTCCAACACATCCTGTTTGTTGGGCTTGTTGATGGTTGCCGAAACCAATGTCTTTTGCTTGAACCCAACCACTGATACCTTGATATCGCACGGTTAGCCAATCGCCTTGGAGTTTGACTCCCTGCAAGTCAGCTTGTGCAGGCATCACTTCGAGTAGGTTACTACTCGCGGTTGGTTCTGCGTAAAGACTCGTTTCCATCAATGTGTGTCCATTGCCCACTCTAAATTGAGGATACAAGCCACTAACGTAGGTCGCGGCTTCGTTTTGCGGCCCGGTTCTTTGTATCAAAGATGGCCAGAATTGTGCCGTGACCATTCCCGCTGCAAAAAAGGACAGACAGAGGCTGGCTTGTAATAGCGTCTTTCCTGCCTTATTGCGCAAGAAACGGGAGCGAGACTGGGTATGAGTTTCTGCTGGTTGAGCATCATCATAATCAAAAGAGTCATAGGGGGGGATATCCCTACTATCGTCGACGGTCTTTTCCTCATGAAACCCATCTGATGAAAACTCTCGAGACGCCTTGTAAGCCTCCTCATAAAGCGCCTTTACTCGCTTTTCATTCAGGCTGTTTCTTGCCGCTTGAATGGCGTCATTGCGTGCTTTTTCATGTTGTGCATTATTGCGTTTCATTTCTTCGTAGGCGCGCTGACGCTCTTTAACAAAGGCTTCTTGATCCTGGTCTGACGCAGATGATGTATGCCTATACCGATTTTTAGCGCCTGAGCTCTGCGTGTTTTCTTTAGTAAAGGTGAACGGCTTCCAATCCTGAACAATAGCACTTTGACGAATGGCGCTTGTCACATTTTCATGAGCTTGCTGAAGACGTTGAAACAAAGCCGTGGTGTCAGTATGAGGGTTTTTATCAGGATGATAGCGTCTTGCAAGACGCTTGAAGGCAGCTTTGGCTTCTTGCTCAGTCGCTGTGGTAGGGATTTCTAACAGCTGATAGTCGTCTATTAAGCTCATGGTCGAGGATAAACATCCATGTGATCAAATTGGATTAATGTTGTACGCGCATTATGCACGATTTACTTATCCAGCAAAACGTCTGCCTGTTCAAATACCACAGGGCGACCTTCTTTGTTCGTTGATGTGACTGTCATGTTTGCGTTGAGCATCAAACGGTTGTCAACACTGCGATACACTTGTTGGTGAAATACCAATTTCAGACGGGATAGGCGTTCAACCTGAATGTCAATGTAAAAGGCGTCACCACTTCTAAGTGACCCCTTGTATTCAAGTTCGGCTTTCATCAATACGAGATGAATGCCTTGCTGTGTAATGGCAGCAAAATCTAGGCCTCGGTCTTTAATGAACTGGTGTCGAGCGTGTTCTAAGTAATTTTGATAAACCGCATTGTTGACAATACCTTGCATGTCACATTCATAATCTCGAACATCAAAATAAATACGATGTCTTAGTGTGTCAGATTCCATCAGAGAAACTTTCCTTTTTATTCGCGAATGAGAGGACAAATTCCGTTATTCATAATGAGATACGGTATTTTTTCTACAACGCTTTGACTTGTTTAAACTTTTTTGAGCGCGCTCAATTAACTGTTTTGGACTTTCGCTACCCACTACGGTTACTACGCCGATAGTTACGGTCACTTGTCGCAATAGTGTTTGGGTATTTTTATAGCGAATTTTCTGCGAAGCGACATGATCTTGTAATTGATTAGCTAGCGAGGTCGCATCACTCAGCTCAGTTTCTTTAAGTAACGCGGCAAAGCGGCCACCTTCGATCCGAGCTAGTACACAGTGCGGAGGTAATTTAGCTTGTAAAAGTTTGCCCACGTAACGTATTAATGCGGCTCCAGCTTTCTCGCCGTATTCCTTGTTTATTCCAGCCAAATCATCAATATCAATTAATAATAAGCTCAAATCATCTTCTGCTTTCTGATTGAAGGCAAACAAGTAGCGTTCGAAGCCTTTCACATTAGCGAGTGAGGTCAGCAAGTCTGTCTCATCGGATTTTTTGCCGCTTGATTTTGATAAAGCGACTTTTAATGTAGCCAGCTCTTTTTGAACCTCCAGCAGATGCTGACTGTATTGCTTAATGACTGTATTTGTCTCCAAAGCGCTCTGTTCAAGCATGACAGTCAGTTGTTCTAGCTGACCATTGTCTGGTTCCTGTTTCAGCTCAGCGCTGACCTGAGTTAACTTGGTGCTGAATGCTGTTAATTGTGTTAACGCTGTTTGAGTGTCTGAACCTAGCGTGGAAGAAAGAGTAGTGAGTGTTTGATTATGGCTTTTGGCTTTTTTTGCTTCTACAGGAAGTAAAAATTCGCGGTACAAATCAGATGAAACAAAGGAGGGCAAGCTACCGAATCTGCGTATTGCCTTGTCGACTATTTGGTTAAGCTTTGGGGTACTGTTTGATGCATATTCATACCAGATCCCATAGTTTTCAGGTGTTGGCGGTATGTTGAGCTTAAGCATAAGCGGGATCGCTGAGCGCATCCGCTGATTGGCTTGTTTAATACCCTTTTGAAACATTGAAACCTCTTCTGTTACAGCTTATTAGACAAAGACCTCCCATTTCGTTTGTCCGTAATACAAATTAGGTTGTGAGCTTAGGCGTAAGATAATATGGCTAACGATAACGAATAGCTATTATCTACCAGACAATTTACTAGAAAATCCTTCTTTTTCGAGTAATTCTTTTACTTTCAGTCGGTTATCACCCTGTATTTCGATTTGACCTGCTTTGACAGCGCCACCCGTTCCACATTGAGTTTTGAGTTTTTTGCCTAGTATTTTTAAAGCGTCTTCCGTTATCGGCAGTCCTGTTATAACCGTCACCCCTTTTCCTTTACGACCTTTTGTCTCTAGTGTTATCAAAACCTTACCATTCCCAACAGGGCTGACTTGGCTTTTACACTGGCAATTTACAATAGATTGCTCACAGCTTGGGCAAAGCCTGCCTTGATCAGTTGAATAGACAATATTGCGATCTTTCATAACGGTGTTCTCATTGTGAATGGCTGACGACGAAAACTCTAAATATTACCACTTAATGGTAAATTCAACAGCGACAAACAAGGATTTTTCTAGCAGCTGCCGGAATACTGCACTAAAGTGATGCCGTTAATGACTTGAGTGGGTTTCTATTATGGAGAAATACCTATCGATTCGTCTGGCAAGGGAAGGGGATATCAAGCAACTGATGCTGTTTGAGTTTCGTAATCGTGGCTGGTTCAGTCGGTTCTTACCTTATTTACCGCATAGACAAAAAATCGATTTGTTTATCAAGCAGAGTTTAACTCGACCCTTAGCAACACAACACTACTTGGTGTTTTTGTCTAATGCGGTTTTGATTGGCCGGGTTAGTGTTCAATTTTTAGATAACCTTCAAGAAACAGTAGAAATTACGTACAAGGTGTCCAAAGCTTTTTGCAATAAGGGCATTGCTAAACACGCGTTAAAACACCTGCTGATTGTTTGGGCGAGCCAAGGTGTTAAAAAGGTTCACGCTCATATCACCGACCATAATATTGCTTCCAAACGCGTTCTCGTGGCTTGTGGCTTCACCTTACATGAGAGGCAATCACAAGCCATGAATTTAAACAACCAAGTACATGACTGTCTTGTCTATCAATGGTCTGCGAACGGAGAGTTGGATTGTTCAGTTTCGTTAACTTTAAAGGGTTCCAATTGACTTAATATATTTAATAGTTGTTCACCCAGTTCAGCTTGTATCGTCATTTTTTTTTGGCTAACAGGATGAGTGAAATACAAACTGGATGCGTGAAGCATTAAACGAAAGTCATTTGGCCACATGGTTTTGGCAACCTTGTTTACATGTCTGCAACCGTAACAGGAATCACCCACTAATGGGTTTAAGTGATGTTTAAAATGTCGCCTAATCTGATGCTTTCTCCCTTGTTTAGGGGTAACTTTGACCCAGCTAAGCCGCATGACGTTATAGCGACTAACAGGGACGGGAAGTTGAAAGCGCTGCTGCGTTATAAAGCCTGTTTGGGCGTCTTTTTCCGTTCCTTCAATCTTGAATCGAGAACGACCTTTTTGTTCGTTTAGTTTAGCGAGAGGGTAATCGATTAGGCCGGATGCGTCACAAAAACCTCTTACTAAACAGTGGTAGGTTTTTAGCGTTTCCGACTGTGCAAATTGCGTTGAAAGTTGTCTTGCGATATCAGGCGTAAAAGCCATGATAAGCACCCCTGATGTGCCTCTGTCTAGGCGATGTACAGGGAACACCCATCGCCCTGTTTGATCCCTAAGCCTTTGTACCACGGCATCTTCCTCATCTTTGGCAAGATGTGTTCTATGAACCAATAAGCCCGCTGGCTTGTTCACAGCTATGAGGTGTTCATCTTGGTATAAAATCTCTAACATCAGTGTGACTTATCAACAAAAATAGCGATCTTGTCCATCGCAATGTCCACTAAGGTTTGCATGGCTTCGTTGCTGGCCCATGCCACATGAGGTGTGAGTAGGAAGTTAGGACGTTGGCATAATGATTGAAGTGGGCTATTCATTGGCATGGGTTCTTGAAGGGCGACATCAAACGCAGCACCCGCAATGTGACCATTCTCAAGCGCCCCTTTAAGGGCTAACTCATCAACAATTCCACCGCGACTCATATTTAATAGAACAGTACTCGGCTTCATTAAGTCGAATTCATTTCCACTGATTAGATTTTTCGTATCGGGCGTTAAAGGACAATGAATGCTGACAATGTCAGCGATTTTAAGAGCCGAATCAAACTCCACATAACCTGGTCTGATATCACTAGCGCTTTTTCTTTCTGCGAACACCACTTTCATACCAAAAGCGAGGGCGATCGCTGCGACTTTTTTGCCTAATGTGCCACCTCCTAAAATAACAAAGGTGGACCCAGCTAGGTCTTTAATTGGATAATCTAAAAAGCAAAAATATTCAGAAGACGCCCATTTACCTGCTTTAACATCCTCTAGATACGCAACCAAATTACGTCTTAAAGCCAACAACATAGCAAAAGTGTGCTCTGGCACGCTGATAGTCGAATAATCTGTCACGTTTTGCACAAGAATACCCTTCCGTGAACATGCTTCTGCATCGACATTATTGGTGCCTGTTGCCATCACTTGAATCAGTTTCAATTGATTAGACGCGGCAATAGCGCCTGCGTTAATAACCACTTTATTGGTCAAAACAATATCGGCGCCTTGAATGCGTTGAGCAACTTGGTCTTCCGAAGTATTGTCAAACATGACAACATCTTTCGCGGCGAGTGGCAGCTCAATGCGAATGTGATGGGGAAAAGAGCCTCTGTCTAAAAAAACGGCCTTCATATTTATTCCTTATTATTGTCTATTTATTCTTTTCCAGTAATGGCAACAAGTGTGGCAGGATGTTCTCAAGTATGACAGGTTGGCCATCTTTGTTTGGATGTAATCCATCGTCTTGCATTAGCGCGTTGTTAAGCGCGACGCCTTCTAGCATGAATGGCAGATACGCTAACGCGTATTTGCTTGCAATATCCTTGTACAAATCAAAAAACATTTGCGTGTAGCGTTTACCGTAGTTTTGGGGGATCTGATTGCCAACCAGTAAGACAAGAGCGTCAGCTTGTTGAGCTTGCTCAACCATGGTTTCCAAATTTAAAGTGGTCTGTGAAAGAGGGTAACCACGTAAAGCATCATTAGCGCCAAGTTCTAGTATTACCCAACTTGGTTGGTGTGTATTGAGCAAAGCTTGAAATCTCGATAAGCCGCCTTGCGTTGTTTCACCGCTAACGCTGGCATTGACCACCTTTATATCTGGGTGTGATTGTGAAAGTTGAGTTTCGAGTAAACTAACCCAACCATCTTGTTGTCGTAAGTTGTAAGCCGCACTCAGGCTATCGCCCATGACCAATAAGGTAGAAGCGGTAGCCAAAGAGCCGATAACGGACAATGTGAAAATGACGCACACTTTTTTAACGAGTCTTTTTACAAACATATTAAACCTTTAGAGTAATGTATTATGACCAGTAACACCGCGATCAAAGTAACTAATTTAACGCATACCGTGACTTCGAATACAGGGAATTTAACCATATTGAAAGGAATCAATATGGAAATCAAGGAAAGTGAGTCCGTTGCTATCGTGGGGTCATCCGGTTCAGGAAAATCTACCCTTTTAGGTTTGCTCGCGGGTCTTGATGTTAACACTTCTGGCGACATTTTGGTTTATGATCAGCCTTTTTCTGGGCAGTCTGAAGAAAAAAGAGCCCTGATTCGAGGTGAACATGTCGGCTTTGTGTTTCAATCATTTCATCTTCTACCCAGTTTACAAGCTATTGAAAACGTCATGTTACCCGCAGAGTTAAAAGGCGATAAGGATGCACGTGTCAAGGCAGAAGCCTTGCTTGAGAAAGTTGGTTTATCTCATCGTCTTACTCACTACCCACGCCAACTGTCAGGCGGAGAACAACAGCGTGTAGCGATTGCCAGAGCGTTTGCTTCTAACCCTAAAATACTTTTTGCTGATGAACCGACAGGGAATCTAGACGAGGAAAATGGCAAATTAATTATCCAGCTACTGTTTGATCTTAATCGGTCACAAGGCACTACGTTAGTCATGGTAACGCACGACAACGAACTCGCTAAGATGTGTGATCGCCAGTTGGTCATGTCCGCAGGTCAATTAACGGAAAAATCCCTATGAGCTTTACGTTTCGCTTAATGCTGAGAGATCTTCGAAGCGGAGATCTGCTTACTCTTTTGCTTGCATTAATTATTTCAGTGAGCACAGTCACTTCGATTGGTTTGTTTATCGATCGTCTGCAATTATCTTTTGAAAAAGAATCCGCAACTTTACTGGCAGCGGACCGACTAGTAAGGTCAGATGATGAGATTTCAAAAGACTGGGTTACCAAGGCCACGGATCTGAATTTACAATACGCTGAGCGTACATCGTTCACTACTATGATGTTTGCGAATGATGCTCTGCAGCTGTCTCAATTGAGCGCAGTCACCGACGCGTATCCTTTGCGCGGCCGTTTTTTAGTCGATGACAGCCTGTTTGGTACCGGATATAACACAATCGACATTCCACAACCGGGTGAAGTCTGGGTGTCATCGCGGTTGGCCAGCTTGCTAAATGTGGATATTGGCGATCAAGTTGAAGTAGGCGATACATCATTGACTATTGCTAAGCTCTTAGTTCGTGACCCTGGTTCAAGTACTTCCGCTTTTGCTATTTCACCTCGCGCCGTAATGAACATGGCCGATGTGGCAGCCACAAACGTTATTATTCCGGGCAGTCGCGTTCGATATTCACTTTTACTGGCTGGTGACAAAGCGGCATTAGATGAATATGAAAATTGGGTGACACCACAATTTAATGACAGTCAGCGCTGGCGAACCCCGGTTCAACGTGGTGAACGTATTGGTGACACAATTGGCCGGGCAGAGTCCTTTTTGTTACTGGCGGGCACTTTGGCTGTGGTTATGGCTGGGGTGGCCATGGCATTAGCCTCAGCTCGATTTGTAAAGCGTCATTTAATGCAAGTGGCCATATTAAAGACATTAGGTGCGACACCTAAGTTGCTAGGCAAGGTGTTTTTCCAGCAGCTCGCTGTGTTATTTATAGTGGGATCTGTTTTGGGTTTGGCTATTGGCTGGGGAATTCAAGAAGTTATTGCTTCGATTCTTTCAGGGCTTATGTCAACAGGATTACCTGAGCCGTCAGTAATTCGTTTATGGCTTGGGGCAGCGACCGGCTTGATTTCCATGCTGGTGTTTTGTTTGCCACTCATGTCACACCTCATTAAAATATCGCCTTTGTCCGTTTTGCAGCCTAATGCGCGGGTCGAGCTAAATTCCGCGCTCATTTATGTCGTTGGCTTTATGGGTATTTATGGATTGATGTGCATTTATACCAATGGCTTTTTATTACCAACCATAATGACAATCGCCATTGCTGGGATTGCGCTTTTTGTCGCAGGTATCGGGTGGCTGGCCTTTAAACTGGGCCGCTCTTTGACGTCCGGCGCGACCAGTGGCTGGCAGATTGGTCTGGCGTCTTTATACCGACGCTTGGTTCCTAATCTATTTCAGCTGCTTGTATTTACGTTAATTATTATGCTGACCTTGATTTTGATTGGCATTAAATCAAATCTGATTGCGGATTGGCAACAGCAATTGCCAGAAGACGCGCCAAACCATTATTTGTTTAATGTGCAGGCCAATCAAATCGAGTCAATCAATAGCGCAACCGACGCTCTCAATGTTCCCAGATCAGATTGGTACCCTATGGTTCGTGGCCGAGTTGTTTCGGTAAACAACGAATCTGTTCAAGATTTGTACCCAGATGAAAGAGGGGAGCCTGAACTGTATGAACGTGAATTGAATTTGACTTGGTCTGATACCATAGGACAGGGAAATACGCTTGTTTCTGGGAATTTTTCGGCTGAAGGCTTGTCTGTAGAGCAAGAAGCAGCCAAAGAGGCCAATCTAACGCTGGGCGATGAATTGTCGATCAACATTGGGGGGAATCTCGTTACGCTGCCAATTACGTCTATTCGCACCGTTGATTGGGGATCCATGCAGCCAAATTTCTATTTAATTCTGCCAAGGAGCGTATTGCAGGACTATCCTGCTAACTTCGTCAGCAGCTTATTTATTGACGAAACATCCGCGCAACCCTTTTACAAATCCATGGCGCAATTCCCAACGGTGTCTATTCTCAATGTTGGAGATGTATTGCGACAAATTCAAACCATCATAGGCCAATTGTCGAAAGCGATTCAGTTGGTGCTTTTTTGTATTCTCAGTGCTGGCGCTCTGGTTTTATTAGCCAGTGTGCGCTCGACGTTAGAAGAGAGATTAGAAGAGGGCGCATTGTTGCGTGTTTTGGGGGCGAAAAGTGCACTCGTTCGCCAAGCCTTATTGGTTGAATTTGGGGCGTTGGGTTTTTTTGCAGGCTTAATTGCCGCATTAGGCGCAGAAGCTTGTTTGCTTGGACTGCAAGTGTTTGTGTTCAATTCAGCCCCGAGTTTCCACCCGTCTCTTTGGTTGTTTGGACCCGCTATTGGTATTGGCGTCATCACCAGTATCGGATTATTGGCTAGTCGAAAAGTCCTTAATGTTCCGCCTATGCACTTGCTTCGTGACTTATAAATGTCGCAATGTTTGGTCAATGCTGTTCTGATAGTGACTGATTCATAGTAGCGAAATGTGACATAGCATGTATGTAGAAAAACACGGTTACATTGTGAGCCGCCACACGCGTGACGTGGGCGGCCAGATAGAAATGAGTCTTTTTGTAAAAACCGCTGAGGGGACAGTCAAGGTTGTCCCTGATCGGCAGCTTTGTGTTTTTTTCACAGAAGCAACACTCAGCGACTTGCCCCAGCATGTGGCTGGCGTACAGTGCATGGAATCCTCGTTTCTATCTTTTGCTCATAAGCCTGTCGTTCTTGTGCAATCCAAGAGTCTTGCACTCCACCAACAAATGCTTCACTTCGTCAAACAAAAGGGCTTTCCTGTGTTTGAAGAAGACATCAAAGCGCACAATCGTTATTTGATGGAGCGAAAAATTCGTGGTTCGGTACGATTTATTGGTATTCCTGATGCCAGTGGGCAAGTGTTTCGTGAGGCTCGGGTAATCGCTGGTGACTGGCATCCTGCTTGGACCGTATGGTCACTGGATATAGAGACATCCGTCTCCACAAATACCTTGCTGTCTATTGGTATCACCGCGGCCGATCAACGGGTGGCCTTTGTCGTGACAGATCAAGTCGCTACATCGACTGTCGTTGAGCGTTTTCCTGATGAGAAAAGCTTATTATTGGCATTTATTCGCTATGTAAAAAAACATTCTCCAGACATTTTTATCGGCTGGAATTTAATCGGGTTTGATTTGCACTTTATTGATCAACGATGCCAAGCGTTAGGAATACGTCCTGCCTTTGGCGTTAATGGCGAAAGCTGGAACATTCGCTCTTCCGACAATCAAGGTAAATATTTTGCGAGTATTCCTGGCAGAGTGGCGTTGGATGGCATTACTCTATTAAAGGTGGGAGGTTATCACTTTGAGTCCTACAGTCTCAATAATGTCAGCAAAGAGATTCTTGACGATGGTAAATTACTGCAAGGTGGTGAGCGTTGGCAAGAAATTGAGCGACTTCACAAAGAAGATTTAGACGCTTTTGTCGCTTATAACCTCCAAGACTGCGACCTTGTTCTGCGCATTTTTGATGCCTTGAAACTCATCGAGTTGCAACAAACACGCGTCGATTTGACCGGTATTCCATTTGAGCAAACGGGCGGGGCGGTGGCCGCGTTCGAAAATCTGTATTTGCCTAGGTTACATACTTCTGGCTGGGTCGCTCCAGCTTGGAGTGACGAAGAGTTTGTGGCCAGTCCAGGCGGTTTCGTCATGTCATCTATCCCGGGGCTTTATAAAAATGTTTTGGTATTTGACTTTAAAAGCTTGTATCCCAGCATCATTCGTACCTTTCATGTGGATCCTTTGGCGCGCATTATTGCTAAACAAGAAGTTGCTAAGCAGGAAACAGCTCAGCATTTGCCCACGCATCTAGACAATGATTCAATCTCAGCTGTGCCTCTCGTTCCGGGGTATTTGGGGGCGCACTTTCATCGTCAATCCGCTATTTTACCTGAATTAGTCAGTGAGCTTGCTCAAGCAAGAGAAGGCGCAAAACAATCCTCAAACAGCATTTTAAGTTACGCCATTAAAATCATCATGAATTCATTTTATGGTGTATTGGGGTCCAATGTGTGCCGTTTTTATCACGCCGAATTAGCGAGCTCGATCACGATGCGTGGCCATGAATTACTAGCTAAGACCCAAGTGTGGATGGAAGAGCGTGGAGCCAAGGTGATTTATGGCGATACGGATTCTTTGTTTGTCACACTGAATAACGATCAGGAAGATCCTCACCAACATGGGAAGCTACTGTGTGAGCAAATCAACGCATGCTTGTCTCTATGGTGTCAAGAGTATGCTCAGTTAGACTCGCATTTAGAATTGGAATTTGAGCGTGTCTATGAGCGCTTTTTTATGCCCACCATACGAGGCCAAGAAGAAGGCAGTAAAAAGCGTTATGCGGGGAAATCGGCTGGAGAGATGGTCTTTAAAGGACTTGAGGCTGCCCGCACGGATTGGACGCCCTTGGCTCGACAATTTCAGCGCACCTTATTTGAAAAAATCTTTAATGATGAAAATCCTGTAGCGTTCGTAGAAGAAACCATTGCCAAGCTTAGATCAGGTAAATATGACAACCAGTTGGTTTATAGCAAACAACTGAGCCGACCTCTTTCTTCTTACAGTAAAAATACACCGCCCCATGTAAGAGCCGCAGCCATGATTGATCAAAAAAGAGCAGAGCAAGGATTGCCGTTGGAATACAACAAAGGTCGAAAGCGAGTCCAGTACATATATCAACGCTCTGGTGTGGTGCCCTATGAGAGCGAAAAAGATCTGGTTGATTTAGATTACGAACATTACATTGAAAAACAAATCGAGCCTATTGCGGACAGCTTGTTGCCTATTTTTAAAACGAGTATGGCAAATCTACTGTCGCAGCAATTTTCTTTACTTTAGTGCCTCATAGTGGCTCGTCATTTCAAACTCGAATACCAAAAGCCGTTTCAGTATTCTTGATGGTGGCTTGAATCAAAACGTCCAACGATATGCCCTGTAATTTAGCGACTTCTTCTGCTACCCAAGGTAAATATTTTGGGTGGTTTTTTTTCGGGCGAGGGCGGATGTTTCTTGGTAGAAGAAATGGGGCATCGGTTTCCAATAATAGCTTATCTAATGGAATGTGAGGAACTGAGGCTTGCAAATCTTCACCACGTCGTTCGTCACACACCCACCCCGTTATACCAATAAACAAACCGAGTGCTAGGTAATTGTCCAACTCCGCTCTACTACCTGTAAAGCAATGTATAACAGACTTACTGGCCAACTCAGGGTGTTGTTTTAGAATGGCAATCATGTCTTTATGTGCATCTCGCTCGTGAAGGTATAATGGCAGTTGATGCTCCAACGCTAATTCGATTTGTTGATGAAAAGTATAAAGTTGCTCTTCGGACGTTGAATAGTTACGGTTAAAATCAAGACCGGTTTCTCCGATCGCGACAGGTTTCGAATTAGCGATTAGGGCTGAAAAGCGCTCTTTGCTCAAGCTATCCCATGTTTTAGCTTGA
Source organism: Marinomonas hwangdonensis (assembly GCF_003721245.1). Lineage (GTDB taxonomy): Bacteria > Pseudomonadota > Gammaproteobacteria > Pseudomonadales > Marinomonadaceae > Marinomonas > Marinomonas hwangdonensis. Next base: position 53,892 of record NZ_RIZG01000006.1, read on the forward strand.
TGAGGATGGCAGCCTAACGTGTTCCACATAGTTGGATAATATTGACTTAGTGCTTGTATTTGTTGGCTTTCGTTGTAATCCGATGCGATACAAATCATCCCCTTAACCCCCGTTGCTTGCATCTCTGCAAAGGTTTGCTCTAGGTTATCAAGAAATATCGTGTGATTTATGTTGACGCCAATATCTATCATGAAATCCCCATTTTTTTTGCCTTGCTTAAACTTTTCACGTACAAGTCTCTGAATTTTTGCTCGTCCATACCGGCTTGGCTTAATTTGTCGAATGGTAGCTTTTCCCATCGGCCCGCTTCATAAGCTTCAACCATTTTTAATACACTGCCAAGGTGTCCTTTATAATGCAATAATGCCATTTTCATATTTTCCTCTAGAGGCAGTTCTTCTAACAATAGGGGTAACGTTTCATCCAGAAAGCTGGGTAAATACGAAAACAATCCCACTAAAAAAGCCCCCTCTAGTTTTGGAAACAATGTGTCAGATACTTCTTCGCAAAAACAGGCTCTTGAAAGCGCCATGGAAAACAAACAGTCTGGTTTGCCGGGCACGCTGGTTAACATCGCTAGGCTAACCCATTTAATTAAATCTCGTATGCCAATAATTTCGATGGCTCGCTGTGCATTAGCAACATTAAATTGGCTATAGTAAAACGCGGATCGTGTGAGCTTAATTAATCGATAAGTCAGTGTTGGATCGCGTTCAATGGATTGGGCAAGTAATTTAGGAGAGGACTGATTGTCATTCAGCATCGCCAGCAACTCAATCAATATGACTTTGTATGTCAGTATTCTCTTTCCTTTTACGGCGGTACTTTTTTTGATGAAGTCCCCGCTGAAAAGTCCATTCGATATAACGTCTTTAAACAGATTAAATTGCTCAGCGTGTTGGATGCCATTTATCCAGAGGCATTTTGACGCAATCAAGGGATGTTTTACCCGTTGCACTAACTCTTCAATGGCGTGATTTTCTAGCGTAAAAAGCACATAGTTAAAAGCACTTAACCAATCAACGGAGAAGGTTCTTGGATCAGGGTTAATGATGCCAAATTGGTAACCTTGTAAACGCGCGTCAAGTAATACATCAAGTTCATTATCTGAAAAGATAGGCGTTTCGAGAAAAATCACAATTTTTTCTGTATTGCGAGCGGGCAAGGAGGAAAGTTCATTTACCGCGCCACGCACAAAGATAATGTTGTTTTCTGCCACCGATTTGATGTCAACATCAAACAGAAAAGGCCCCAAATAGTGGGAGGCATCGCCACAAAATGCATCATTAAGCAGTAAAAAATGGTAAGCCTTTGTCTCAATGTTATGGTTTACAACGGCTCTGCGACAAAAGAACACATCGGTTTGACTCATTTTTAACCCTGCTACATAGCGTTTTATATAAAAAATTACTGTATCGTTTAGCTGAATACAATATCATGGTTATAATGGATTTAAGCCTTAATTATAAATAGTTCGGAGTACCGTATGGCAAGCATGTTAGACGCTGTAGATCAGAGAACCAAGTTAGTGGGTGAAAACCGCCTAGAACTGCTCATGTTTCGTCTTGGCAGAATGCAAATGTTTGCCATAAACGTGTTTAAGGTTCAAGAGGTGGTTATGCTGCCAAAATTGAATCTTATGCCGCATAGACACCCGTCAGTCGCTGGTGTGACGCATTTTAGAGGGCGAACGGTTCCTGTTATTGATTTGTCAGAAGCCATAGGTATGAAGCCGATTGATCGCTCTCAGCCGTGCAACCTAATAGTGACAGAATACAATAATACCGTTCAAGGCTTCATGGTTGGTGAAGTTGACCGTATCATTAATATGAACTGGAATGAGATTTTACCACCGCCGGATGGCACGGGCCGTCAACATTATTTAACAGCGATCACTCGTGTCAATGATCGAATTGTTGAGATCATTGATGTTGAAAAAGTGCTCGCTGAAATATCGCCTTACGACAGTACAGTGAGCGATGACATCATTGATAAAGATCTACTTCAATTGGCAAAAGGGCTTGAGGTTTTAGTCGTTGACGACTCTTCTGTGGGTCTGGCTCAGTGCCGGTCTACGTTAGATTATCTTGGCATTACCGTGCATACAGCAACAGACGGTAAGCGTGGTCTAGAGAAATTGAAAAAATGGGCCGCAGACGGTGAAGTGGTTCCTGAAAAACTCTTGATGATGATCACGGACGCTGAAATGCCGGAAATGGATGGCTATCGCTTGACTCGCGAGGTACGTGAAGATCCACGCTTAAAAGATCTTTATATTGTGCTACATACTTCTTTAAGTGGCAGCTTTAACAAAGCCATGGTGCAAAAGGTAGGCTGTGACGATTTCTTGTCAAAATTTCAACCGGACAAACTGGCTTCTTTGATCCAAGATCGGATACGTAGCGTCGTAAATCGTGAATGAAACGTAGCTAGACACATGTACCAACCAATAAAAAGCAGGCTATTAACGTCTGCTTTTTATTTTGGATTCACTTTTTTTAGGCTTTCTTATCTAAATCAAAGTTGTTTAAAACGAATAAACTGGGTTTTTTAAACATCATGCCGAATATTGAGCTGCTCATATTGTTTGCTGTGATTGGTGTTGCTACAGGGCCAATGGCGTCCACCATATTGATTTCTCCTGCTTTACTGGCAGTTCCAATTTTATCCTTTTTTCTTCCAGTCCTTGGCTTATCATTTGATGCTTGGTTTTTAGTTTGCATTGCTACGGCTATTGTCGCCTTTCTTCCAACGCATCTTTACGCTTGGATTGTGGGAATGAAAAATAAGACCGTGGAGACACAAGTTCTTATTCGTCATACAGCGGGCATGGGGATGGGAGGTGTGATTGGCGCTCAGTTGTTATCTTTGGCTTCTGTATGGGCGTTTACATTGGCTTTTAGTTTGATCGCCTTGCTGGCAATAGTCGGTGTTATTCTTGATTTGTTGAAAAAATCCAAGCCCATTCTTTTTCACCCGTACCTAGGTAACATGCCATCAGGTCTACTCATAGGTACGGTGTCTGTTGTTTCAGGAAACGGAGGTGGCGTTTTAGGACATTATTTTTGTCACTTCAAACGCCTCCCTGTTCAGTTACAACAAAGCACGGTAGAGGGATTCGTTGTCTTTATATCGATAGCGGCCATGGTGGGTTTTCTTTACCCTGCCAGCGCATTTGATAACATGGCATTGCAAGGCTTCGCAGGTGTTATTTATCTTCCAGGTGCAGGCGCTTTGGCAATAAGTCATTTTTTCTTCTATTGGCTCTGTCGTAACCGAGGCAATGAACTCGACAAAAAGGTATTATCGATGAGTTTTGTGATCTTTTTGTTGGCTTCTTTAACTCGTATGTGGACAACATAGCCGCAAATTAAGCGGCTTTCTTTTATTTTTTAATCCAAATTTATACGATAAACGTTTTTAAAGTTTCCTCATTTTAAGAATTAACCGATAAGGTATAGCATGAATAATACAAGTAATTACGGTGTACTAATGATGAATTTAGGAACACCTGACGCGCCCCATGCGCCTGAAGTTCGACGTTATCTGAGAGAGTTTCTGTCTGATTCTCGCGTGGTAGATTTAAATCCTCTGTTGTGGAAGCCTATTTTAAACCTGATCATTTTGACCATTCGGCCCCCAAAGGTGGCCAAAATCTATCAACAAGTGTGGATGGATGAAGGGTCACCTTTATTGGTGCTAAGCCAACGGTTGAAAGAGAATGTTAAAACGGCCTTGAGTGAAAAAGCCGGTCATACCGTTCCTGTTGAGCTGGCCATGACGTATGGCAATCCTAGTGTTGAAGTCGCCGCGAATAAACTTCGTGAGCAGGGCGTCACAAACATCCTTGTTGTCCCTATGTATCCTCAATTTTCTGCCACCACCACGGCGGCGGCTTATGATAGGTTAATGAAGTCATTGAAGCGCTGCCCTCATTGGCCGTCACTTCAATTGTTGCACGATTATGCCGACCATCCGCTGTACATTAAAGCGCTTGCAGATTCGGTACGGGCACAATGGGATAAGCAAGGTGAGCGCCGTCACCTAGTGTTTTCTTTTCATGGTATACCTAAACGATACGTAACTAACGGCGATCCCTATGCGAGACGCTGCCACCTGACCAGCCGTTTGGTTGCTGAAGAGCTTGAGTTAACAGAAGCAGACTGGACACATGTATACCAGTCACGGTTTGGACGTGAAGAGTGGTTAAAACCTTACGCTGATGTCACGTTAAAAGCCATGCCATCAAAAGGGATTAAAAGCATCAATGTGATCAGCCCCGCTTTTTCAATTGACTGCATTGAAACATTAGAAGAAATCACCATAGAACTTGGGGATGAATTTAAACATAACGGTGGCGAAGCGTTTGACTATATTCCCGCTCTTAACGATTCACCGGATCAAGTCGCACTCTACCTAAATTTGATCGAGCAGAATACCAAGCAATGGCAGTAATATGAGTTCTATAATGACTGAAGTACAAAACAATGGGTTAACGACGATCGCTTTTGATGCTGACGATACTTTGTGGCGAAATGAAGATATTTTTATCCACGCCCAGGACGAATTTATACGATTGCTTTCGCCATATCATGATGATAACTATATCCGCTCGCATCTAAACGAAGTGCAGATTAAAAACCTTGAGCATTTTGGCTATGGCATAAAAGGTTTTACCCTATCAATGATAGAGACAGCGATAGAATTAACGGAAGGCCGCGTTACGGGCAGAGAAATACATGAGATTATTCAGTTAGCCAAATGCATGCTCGCATCGCGCGTTGAACTGCTGCCGAATGTTTCCCAGGTGCTAGCAGAACTGCAAGGAAAATATCGTTTAATGGTAATCACAAAAGGCGATCTTCTTGATCAAGAAAGTAAACTGGCTCGCTCCGGTATCGCTGATGTGTTTGATGCTATTGAAGTAGTCAGCGATAAAACCTCGGATGCGTACCAACAAATACTGCAGCGACACAAAATAGCCGCCGAAGAGTTTCTTATGGTGGGCAACTCTCTAAAGTCGGACATTCTTCCGGTTTTGGATGTGGGTGGACAAGCGCTGCACATACCTTATCACAGCACATGGGATCATGAACTTGTCACAGAAAGTACTCTTTTACGCTATCCTCAACTCGGAGCGTTGAGAGACATTTCTCAGCTTATTGATTGGTTGAGTGCTGTATCATCAAATACTGAAAAGGCGAAATTATGAAATACATCAAGGTTATGATTGCCTCATTGATGGTCATGTCCAGTTTGGCTCAAGCCGACGAAAACACGTTAGACAAGGCCAAAGTGGGCGCACTTCAATTATGGGAAAAGACAAAAACGACTACCTCGGAGGTGGCTGAAAAAACCTCGCAAAAAGCCTCTGAAGTGGGTGATAGAGCGTCTAAAATTGGAAGCAAGGTATCGGAAAGCGCGAAAGAAACTGGTGCCATAGCTTGGGAAAAAACAAAAGAAGCAGGATCTGCCACCGCAGAAGCGGCAAGAAAAGGGGCTGATAAAATCCGAGGACTTGTTGATAAAGAAGAATGACAAGAAGACAGTGCATTTTGTATGAAAGAGTAATACGTAAGTAACGAAAAGAGCTGACACATGTCTGACCAAGATAATAGCCACCCAAAGCAACCTCCCTCTAATTGGGAGCAAGAATTCCTAGACCAAGACGATGCTCATGTTCGCGCCGCTAAGATTCGTTATCGCTGTCCAAAATGCGAGAGCTTATTGGTTTTAAAGGAGGGGGCAAATGGCTCTTTTTGGGGGTGTGAAGCATTCCCAATATGTGATTACACAGCAAACAATCAAGAGGGCAAACCGGTTAGGCCTATACGTTACCTTTGCCCTGCGTGTCACTCACCACTGAGAAAAAAAACCTTTAAAGACAATACTTTTTGGGGATGCTCAAGTTATCCAGAATGTAAAATAACGGTTGAAGACAACCATGGTGTTCCATCAGATACAAAAAAGTACCCTTGTCGAGAGTGTGGTCATTACCTTATCAGAAAAAGAAGTAAAAACGGCTATTTCTGGGGGTGCATTACCTATCCAAAGTGCAAAAACACCTTGAATGACGACAAGGGATTACCAGTATTACGAAAAAAACGCTAGTCAGCTTCTATATCCTGCAATGCTCTCTCTAATTGGCCAAATTGAAATGAAAAACCTTTGTTCTCAAGTTTGTGGCAGGTGATTTTTGGACCTTCTGTTAACAGACTGGCCATTTCACCAAAAATGAGATTAAGCAGCCATTTGGGGGTTGGCATAAAAGCAGGTCGGTTTAATGAGGCGGCGTAGTATTTGGCAAACTGCTTTTGTTGTACTACTTCTGGGGCCACTAAATTAAAGGTACCTTGGTAAGAGTCATCAGACATGGCCGCTGTGATGGCGCCAACAACGTCATCAATATGCACCCATGGGAACCATTGTTTTCCATCAGCAATTGGCCCACCCATTCCCAATAAAAAGGGAAGTCGCATTTTTTTCAAAGCACCGCCTTTGCCAAGTACGACCCCCAATCTAAAAATGGTTAAGTGGGTGTTTATGTCTGCATCTTGAAAAGCCTTAGCTGCATTTTCCCAAGCTAGGCATAAGTCATGAGAGAAACCCTCTCTGGGCGGCGTCTCTTCATCAAAAATACCGTTTCGTGCAACACCATAGTAGCCAACAGCGGACATAGAAATAATGCGTTTGGGTCGGTGTTGTAGACTTTTCTGAATTTTGTTTGTCAGTGCTACTCTGCTATCGAATAAAGCTTGCTTGCGTTTTTTTGTCCAAGGTTGCGCCGCGATGTTTTCTCCAGCCAAATTGATGAAAATATCGAATTCTTCGTCTATTTGTACCAAGGTCTCGGTGGTTACTTGCGTCACTTTAGCGTCTAAGCGGCGGTCATTGACTGATCTGACGACCGCATGTACTTGATGTTCATTTTGCAGTAACGACTTAAGCAAGGTCTGCCCGATAAATCCTGTGGCTCCTGAAATTAAAACCTTCATCCAAATACGCCTTAGTTAGGTTAGTGTTAGGTCATACGCATAATAACGGATTTAAGATCAAAGACAGCAAGACTGGTGATTATGGTTAAATGATTTTTTGATATAACACCGCTCGTTGTGTTCGAAATAAGCCGTGTTTCTACTAAATGGCTTTAAACAGTCCGCTTTTGCGTGTACGGAGGATTAGTTTTAAGGTTTTTTGCTCTGCACCTTCTTTTTCTCGGGTAGGATAGCTAAAATATCGGACTGATTAAAATTAGGAACGAATATGTTACGCGAAGAATATGACCACATTGTCCTACTTGCCCATGGAAGTCCTGATCCGCTTTGGAAACAACCGTTTGAATCTTTATATCAACAAATTGCTCAGTCTTATGGCGCTAAAGGTATCAGCCTAGCTTATATGGAGCTGACATCGCCTTCCCTTGAAGATGTGATTGCAGGATTGACCAGTGATGTGAGAAAAGTGGCTGTACTGCCTTTGTTTTTCGCAGTTGGACGTCACCTGCGTAAAGATGTTCCTGCACAAATTGAAACATTACAAACAGAGCAGCTAACGATATCTTTATTACCTCCAATAGGCGACGATGAATTGGTAAAACAAGCCATGATGTCCGTTGTTGCAAGCCACTTAGGCCGAGCCTGACAGTGCAACCTTCTATTCTTGGTTCATGGAGTTGAATGAATGCTATTTAAACACTTGCCCGATGAGATATTTCAGGCTCTAAGTGGTTCAAATAAGATGCTGATCGAAGCGGTGCTTTTTGACCTAGCAGAGGTTTTTTATGATCATGCTGAAGACCCAATAAAAGACAAGTCGACCATCATTGAATCAATTGAAGACACCTTGCACAAGTTGGACACAATTGCATGGAACGATGAGCATAAAGAGTCTTTTGAGTCACCAAAAACCATTCACGATTACGCATTACGCATTTATCATCGGTTGGTGAATACTGGGTGGTTAGTAGAAGAGCAAGAGCTGTATCGTGTCAGTGTTTTAATGACTCCGCAGATTTCCATGCTACTGCGTTCTTTGGTCGAAATTAGCCGCCACGGTAAGCGCAACTATGGCGCAACGGTATTGAGCATTCTTAGTAACCTTGAAGCCGTGGCCAAAAATCCGCAAGAGCGGGGCGTTATCTTGCGACAGTCAGCAGAAGCCTCAAGAGACTTTTCGGCCCATTTGAATCAAATTTTGCTGGGCATTCGCAGCTTACAAAGAGAGCTGTTTGCGAGTCGTGACCCTAAAGCAATTGTTGCTGGTTTCTTTGATTTGTTTGTCGAGGGAATACTGATCGCTGACTATAAAACCATTAAAACGAGCAACAATCCTTTTCGATTTCGACGCCAGATTCTTGAGTTGACACAAGAGTTCTTGTCTAACCCAGACATTATGAAGCAGGTGACTCAATGTTACGTTGATCAACAATTGATAACCGTTACGCAAGCTCAAGCCATGGTTGAAAAGGATTGTCGTGACATCATTCAAACCTTTAGTAATATTGAGCAACGCTTAGAGCGCATTGATGAATACCGTTATCGATTAGAAAAACGAGCTGCTGACACTGCCCGTTACATGGACAGCTCGCGCCCTGGTTTGGCCAATAAGATCGCCGGAATAATTGCAGATGTGGCTAAATTCGAAAAGCTGCCCATTTTGAAACAAGTTGTGGGTGCACGTTTTGTCGGTATGGCGTCAGCCGCACAACCGACAAGACGCCGTGAACCACCACCACCGCGAGTCATGACACCGATAGAAGTGTCAGAAGAAGCCATCAAGATACGCGATCAACAACGCCGCTTTCATGAAGCAAGACAGGTCACTATTCCTAAGATGCAAAGCTATTTAGAAAAGCAAATGGCAGCGGAAAACAGCAAACATATTTTAGATTTTACCATTGAGTCGGTTGAAGACTTCGTTTGCTTTGATCACTTGCGCTATGTTGGCTCCCTGGGCGTCAGTGCGAAAAAAATTGAGGATTTATTCGAAGTGCATTTCACCAACCAGTATTTAGACGTGCATGACTTTGTTGAATGTCGTGAATTTAGTGTGATACGCAGGAGCAAAGCGCCATGCTTAGAGAATTAAAAAAAGTCGTTGAAGAGTCTGGGAAAGACGCACAAGAGTTTCAGCAGACGGCAAACTTCATCCTTGCTAACCAATTTGCCAGCGCCTATAAGCACGGACAGCGTAAACATTATCTACTTATTGAGTCTTATCAAGAGTATTTTGAGCGCTTATTTGATGCCTTAGGAATGACGCTTTATATCAATGAAAATGAGCGCCTTGCGGGTGTGTTACCCATTCAAAAAGAAGCGTTTGTACGCTTAAAAACCGATGAAACCTTATTTTTACTCGTATTGCGACAGATCTATGAAGAAAAAATAGAGAATTTCGAGGTGGACAACGGTTTTGTTGCTACCAACACTCACACTATTTTGGATAGATTTGTGCAGTTGGTAAAAAGAGAAATCCCGAATGAAACTCGCTTTAAAGATATACTGGCGTTGTTCAGCCGTCACGGCATTATTATTCGTGGTAAGTCTTATGAAGAAGACAGTAAAAATTTGATGATTAACATTACTCCTGTGGTGAGGTTAATTGTGACAGAAGCTTACTTGCGACAGTTAGAGTCTTTCAATGGGGCCGATCCAGACGAAGATGACATGGCTGAATTGACTACAGAGACAGAAAACACAGGCACGCAGGAATAGGACCAAAATATGAAAAAGTTAAATCGAATCGTATTAGTCAATTGGTACCTGCTGGGTGCGGAAGACATCAATATTCGCGGCAATACCGCTATTATCGGTCCCACTGGATCGGGTAAATCGTCGTTACTGGACGCCATCCAAACCGTTTTGACGGGTGCCAGTAAACGCCACCTTAACTACAATGCCAGCGCGAACGATGGTAAAGCCAGTGGCCGTAGTATCCGCTCTTACATTTTAGGGATGATAGATTCTGGTCAAGCCAACGCTAAAATATTTGGCACTCAGCCAAGACAAGACGCTGTCAGTTATCTTGCTTTGGTGTTTGAAGACAGTGTGACCGGAAACGAATCCAGTGTTGGCTTAGCATTAAGTGCGTCTCTGGCTTCTCCAGAAGAAGATGTGCTTGGGCGTTTTGTTTTGCCAAATTATGGTGTTAAAAAAGCCGACTTCATCGACGCCATGGAAGGCAAAAGTTACCAAGCCAAGCCTTGGGTTGATGTCCGTGAAACGATGAAGAAAATTTGCCTGGACCCTTATATTAAATCCGGTAGCGCGTCAGCCACACAATTTATTAATCGTTACCTGGAAGAGCTTAGTCCGAGTGCAGATCAGCAAATTACCTTGGATAGCTTTTTGAAAAACTTCAAAAACGCCTTGAAATTTGTGCCCATTGCGTCTCCCACACGATTTGTACAAGACTTCGTTTTAGCCGAAGCGCCGCTTCAAGTAGGCGCTTATCAAAAATCTTTACATGAATACCGTCACCTAGAGGCAAAAACCCTTGAAGTGGCAAAACGCATTGATGACCTAAAACATATTCAACAAGATTGCGAAAAAAAGCATCAGCAAGAACAGAGTGCAATCAATTATCAATGGATCGCTACCGAAGCGCGATTTGATGAGTTGGGCAGCAAGCAAGACGATATTCAAGATCAATATGAGCTCCATAAAGAGCGAGAAGAAGACATTGATGAAGAATTGGCAACACAAGCCAGCTTATTAAAACAGTTACAAGGACAGTTGCTGCGTTTTGAACAACAATATGAGCACTCCGATGTTGGTTTAAAACTACAACAGCTTGAACAAAGTAAAAAGTTGCTTACTCTACAAGGTCAGCAAGACCAAAAAGCCATCATGCAGGTGCGTCAACTCATTTTATTGTTATCGACCCTGCAGTCCTTCGAGGACTTGTTGTCGAAAGACACCATCAGCATTATCAAAAGTTTTGCCGAATTTAATGGTCTAATTAGTGAAGAGGGGCGCATAGACGGCAGCCTTAAACCACTGGCGCAGAAACTGATCGCGCTCAATGAATGTTTAGACAAAGAAAAGTCTCAGGTATTTGCGCAACGCTCTGAATTAAATCGCACCATTCTGAATTTGAAAGATGAATGCAAACAGTTAGAGTCTGACGTCTCTTCGTTAAAGGGGGGAGTTAGCCCGCTATCGCAAAACACGAAACGCCTTGTTGCTTTATTAAAAGACGCCAATATCACTGCGACACCTTTGAGTCATTTAGCCGAAGTGACGGATAGAAAGTGGCAGGACGCAATAGAAGGGTATCTTGGCGCGCAGCGCGAGGCGCTCATTGTAGAACCGGAAGATGCCGAAGAAGCTATTCGTATATTTCGTGCGCACCGTCGTCAGTTAATGGGCTGTCGCGTTGTGGATACAACCCAAACCAGACTTTGGTTAAACCGTGGTGATCAACATTCAGCATTACGTTTTATACGTTGCAATAATGATCATGCTCAAGCTTACTTAAACCGTCGTTTAGGGGGGATTAAACCGGTTGAAACCGAGCGTGAATTGTTACGTGAAGACAGTGCTATGACAGCCGATGGGATGTTGAAGTTAGCAGGAACGATTTCTACCATTCGATTTGTTCCACCCATGATGGTGGGCATTAATATCGAAGGTATGAAGGCATCTCGCGAAAAACAATTAGCCAGCCTGAGTGGCGAGTTGATGAACTTCATGAAAGCCGATCAGCGTCTTGAGCAAGCCGATTCCTTGCTTGGCCGTGTGATGGCCAATAATCAATTTGACGCAGACAGTCTAAGTACTGCCAGCCATACTTTGACCCGTTTAGGTCAAGAGTTAGAAGCGGTAGACGTGCAAATCCAGCAGCTGCAAAAACACGATGATACTGACCTACAAGAGCGCATTGAAGAGCTAAAAATACGTATTGCCAATGTTGAATTAGAGTGTAAAAAATTGGATCGTGAGCGACAGCAAATTGCGGAACAGTTTGGCGCCTTGAACACACAAAAAAGTCAATTGAGTTCGGCGCTTGCCGCTCTTGATGAAGAGCGTAATCGTTTAACTTCCAACCCAAAATACGATGCAGAATATGCCAGTGAGCGTTATGGTCTTTTAGAGAGTAGCATGGTTAATGGTGCTGCAATATATAAAGAAGCCATGAGCCGAGCTGAAAAAGCCAGCGAAAAAGCCCGCAGCTTTGATCAGAAAGTGCGTAAAGAAGTAGCAGACCATTACGGTAAGTACCATCAAGCTAACTTAGACAACAATGTACAACTGGACTATTTAGAGTCTAAGTTTGAAGAGTTTGAGTATTATGTGTCTAACCAAATAGAAGTGTTAAGTGAAACGGAATTGGCAAAGTACGCTAAACGAGCCGAGTTGGCACGTAAAGAAGCCGAAGAGACGTTCCGCTCAGACTATGTTTCTAAACTGAAAGACTCTTTGGATCAGGTCGCGCACATTATCCGTGAATTGAATCACAGCCTTAAACGTCGTCCATTTAACCAAGAAATCTATCAATTTCGCTATTACCCAAATGGGGATATGAAGGATATATTAGATCTTGTTGAACGCTTTAGCGCCCAAGACCAAGCGAATGTGGGTGGGTTATTTGATTTGCATTCAAACGATGATCCAGAACATGCTCGTGCGATTGCTGCGATCCAAGAGTTAATTTCAGACGATGAGAAACAACAAGATCTTGCCGATTATCGTAAGTTCTATAATTTCGAAGTCGATATTCTGGATGCAGAAGGCCACAAAAAAACGACGCTGAGTCAACGTATTCAAACGGGGTCGGGGGGGGAGCATCAGATTCCCTTCTATTTGGCAATCGCAGCAGCCCTTTCTACTACGTATCGTTTGCATGAAACGCTGGATGGGGAAATTGTTGGTGGTTTTTCCTTGGCTATGTTTGATGAAGCCTTTAACAAAATTGATATGATAAAAACGTCAACGTGTATGGGGTTTATGAAAGACATTGGCTTACAGGTAATTGCGGCAGCGCCTGACGATAAGCGTGCGGTCATGGCGGCCAATATGGATACAATTATCAGCGTTTGGCGTGAAGGTGGCGCCGTCTCTATCGATGTGGCCTACCCGAAAGAGAAGGGACAGGTATTACTCAATGGGCAATCTGAAAGCCTATTAACTCCGGCATAATTGAGACGAACATGAAGACACAATTACAGATTGATCAGCGTATCAAAGAGCAGTTTGACATACAGCATATGACGCTCGAAAACGAAAGCCATATGCACAATGTACCGAAAGGTAGTGAGTCTCACTTTAAGCTTGTTTTAGTAAGTGACGCATTTGAAGGCAAAAGGTTAGTGCAGAGACACCAACTTGTGTATGGTGCTTTGCAAAAAGAGATGACCTTGATTCATGCCTTGGCAATGCATCTTTACACCACAGCAGAATGGCGTGAGCGCGAGTCGATCGCGCCATCGTCACCGAAATGCCATGGTGGCGAATAAGGGCTAACGCTCTTTTTAGGATAATCGATGAGCATCACAGTCAGTGTTAATGACGCAAGCCTTCAGGTAACAATAGCCATTGTTGGGAGCTTTGATTTTTCGTTATTTAACGAATTCAGAGCTGCCTACATCAATTTAAAGAATGACTATCGTCTTTATGTCGTTGATATGAGCATGGTGGAGTATTTAGACAGTGCAGCACTGGGCATGCTGCTCAGTATGAGAAACGCCTTAGGGCAGCAGAGCAAGATTGAATTACAAGGAGCCAACGAGTTTATTAAGAATATTCTTATGATCTCTCGCTTTGATAAACGGTTTGATATTCATTAGGGATTTGATGAATGAAATTACTATGCATAGATAGCGAACAAATCTATTGCGATATTATTGCCTTGTGCGCCGAAAAAGAAGGGGTAGTTGTTGAAAGCGCAACCAATTTCAACGACGCTATTTCTGTGTTTAAACGTTTTTCTCCTGACATTGTTACTTTAGACGTGTTGATTAAAGGGGGAAGTGGATTAGAGCTTGTGAGGGAGCTAAAGAACTTATCAGGGAAGCGCTTTGTGCCCATGATTTTTCTTGCTTCTCAAACTTCCGATGCTGTAATGAATCGTTGCTTTAAGTGTGGTGCAGATGATTTTATTCCTAAACCCTTCAGTGAAGTTTTATTTGAAATTAGACTTAAGACTCATATGCGTCACGTTGAACTTATCAAAGAGATGTATCGCAAGAATAAAGCATTAACCTACTATCAGGCCATGATTGAGCGTGAGCATGAAATGGCACACCATGTGTTAGATCATATACAAACACGCAGTGAAAATAATACGGATCACGTAATGATTACCCGTTTGTCTGCGGCCAGTTTCAACGGTGATTTGGCGCTCGTAAAAACGCGTTCAGATGGTGCCCGTTTGGCGTTTGTCGGTGACTTCACTGGTCATGGCCTTCCCGCCTCAATTGGTGCATTACCTATCATGCAAGCTTTTTTTGATGCTGTTGATGATTTGCTGAGTGTTCATGACCTTGCTGTGCAAATGAACCGAATTTTAATCAGTATTTTGCCAGACTACATGTTTTGTGCGGGTTACTTACTACTGATCTCTCCTAACGGTGAGGTGACATACTGGGGTGGCGGTATGCCAAATGCCTATATACAACGTAACGATGGTCGTTTCGAATATTTGCATTCCTTGCATATGCCGTTGGGGATTTTAGGTGTTAGTGAGTTTGAAGTGAACCTCAACTCAATAATGTTACATCCAAATGACACCTTAATTATAGTGTCGGATGGTGTGTTGGAATTAAAAAATAGTAGCAACGAGATGCTAGGGGAAGACAGAGTGAAAGAGTTAATTTCAGAGGCCTACCCAAATACACCCTTGGTGGTTGCGCAACTTACTGTAGAAAAAAAGCTAGCTGAGTATCGAAAAGAATCGCTACAAATGGATGACATCACTTTGGTGTCTTTGAGGAATGCTTGTTAGCGAAGTCAGTAACAAACAGGTATGTTAAGCCTGTTTGTTACTTGCTCTTCCGCCGTTTTCAAATCGTGCGCAGACTGAGAGACAATTAAGACTTTTTGGGGCCTTTCTTTTTATTCTTACCGTTCTGAGATTTGGGCGCTACTTTTGGGAAAGGGCGCTTTTCAGGGTCTGTACGCAACACTAAAAACAAATCAGTCACTACTTCTGGTATTTGTGCGATACATGAGTTGGTTAATTTTTCACTGGTACGAATTTGAACAACTTCTTCATCATCAAATAAATCAGAAGCGACCATGATAGGAAGCAAGAGCTCAGCGACAACCTCTTCTTTCTCAGACTCAAACCAATGGCTCTCTGTCATGAAAACGCCTTCCATAAAGCCAGTCGCCCATTCTTGTAACTCGCTTAACTCTTCAGGTGACTCTCCCATTTCGAGTTCACAAGGCACCATAAAACCGTCTTCCGATTCTAATTCTTGCTGAATGTCTGTAAAAAGGCGGGATAAATACTGTAGTATTTGTTTTTCTAGTTTCTCACTTTCAAACTGTGGCGTTTCTTCAAATATGACAGGAAGCCATTTATCTTCCGGAACGGCGCTTGGGCAAACCGCCAAAGCAGTTAAAAAGCCATGAGCCATGACAAAGTTCTGACATTCCTCATGAACCTGATCTGACTCCAAAAAATTTTCTAACGTCTCAAGTTCAAGATCATCAAGAGGTTGGTGTGCCATGGTAGTGTTTCCCTAATACAAATTGAGCTGTGATTTTAACGAAAAGAGGTGGAAAAATCGATGCAGAAAACACGGTGTTAAGGGATAATTGCGAAATGAATTTAAAGAAACAAACCCTTTTACGTCTAGGCTATAGCGAATATCGGCCCCTTCAAGAACAAGCAATTGATGCATTATGTTCTGGTCGAGACGTTTTGCTTGCTGCACCTACAGGAGGTGGTAAATCGCTTGTCTATCAATCGGCTGGACTCATAAGGCCGGGCGTTGCCATCATTGTCAGTCCTTTACTTTCACTCATGTCTCAACAAGTCGAATTGTTGAACAAGAAAGGGATTCGGGCAAAGTTTCTAAATTCCACACTCAATCCAGGAGAGCAAGATGACTTGATTTGGGCGTTGAGATACGAACACATTGACTTACTCTATTTATCTCCTGAGAAACTGGTTCAACCTTCTGTTATTGGTTTTCTGCATAGCTTTGAATTGGCCCTGTTTGCTATTGATGAGGCACATTGTATTTCGCAGTGGGGCGGTTTTTTTCGCCCTGAGTACAGTCAGTTGGGCCAACTCAAAGTGAATTTCCCCAATGTGCCCATTGTCGCACTGACTGGCACTGTGGATAAAGCCAACATCGCTAGTATTCAGCAATCACTGCAGCTGTCAGACTGTCTCGTGTTAAAAAGCAGCTTTGATCGTGCCAATATTCATATTCAAATCGCTCAAAAAAAGAAAGCCAAACAGCAGATTCTGTATTTTTTGCACCATGAAGTGCCAGGTAAAACGGGCATTATTTATTGTCGCTCTAGAAAAAAAACGGAAGAACTAGCCAGCTGGTTAAGGGGCTTAGGATTGCCAAGTCGCTGTTATCATGCTGCTCTTTCAGAGGATGAGAAGCAGCAAAATCACACTTTTTTTGCACAACAGCCCGGCACAATTATGGTCGCCACCACCGCCTATGGAATGGGAATTGATATTGCGCATGTGCGTTTTGTAGTTCATTTGGATCTACCTAATAGTCCAGAAGCCTACTTTCAAGAGATTGGTCGCGCCGGTCGTGATGGAAAGCCTGCAAATGCGCTGTTACTTTACGGACTTCAAGACATGTTACAGGCGCAACAGCTTGTTACATTGCAATCGTCATCTTCGATTATAGAAAGTCAGCAATTACAAAGTTTATTTAAGATACTGGAAAATAGGGGGTGTCGGCGCCAGAATCTTCTCAAACATTTTGATGAAGACTCGGTGCCATGTGGTCATTGTGATCGCTGCTTATCCAGTAAATCTGAGTTAAATATGACAATTGCAAGTCAAAAGCTGCTTTCATTAATCTATCACACCAAAGGTCTTCAGCCATTTGCGACACTGATACAAATATTACTGGGAAAAAAAACCAAATCTTTGAGCTTGATCAAGGGAGACACCTTTAGCCTGTTTGGCAAAGGAAAGGAAATCAGTGAATCGCAATGGAAGTCAGTGATTCGTCATTTGATCGCTTTTGACTATATCACGATTGGAAAATCGCACATTTTCAATGTGCATATCAATGAAAAATCTCGCGCCATATTGCAAGGCAAGTCACAAATCATTATGCCAAGCGAGCATTACTACCCCATTCTTCAAGAAGAGCAACTTTCAACCGATACGGCCAGAATGCATAAAATTTTGGCGTGGAAAACAACACAGACTAATACCCAATTAAGTGATACTCAAATAAGATTGATTTGTTTGCACAAACCCACTTCGATTGCCTCTTTAAGTAGGCTTACAGGGTTGCCGAAAGAAAAAGTGGCGTTATTTGCTGACAGCTTAATGAAGACACTGCATGAATCAGATACGAATGAGACTCTGATTACATGCCCCTGACTCAAAGTGAAATGACACAACAAAAAATCGACCTTACTCGTATTGAAGCGCAAGTGAACCATTGCTTTGATAAAGCCGATGCCTTTTTTGGTGTGCGTTTTAAGCGTTCTCATAGCAGTTTTAAGCAAAGAGGCAAAGCAGCCGGTACTGCGCATCTTTACAAAAATGAATTGCGGTTCAATCATTTTATGTTCGAACAAAATCCTGACGCCTTTTTAAACACAGTGGTTCCTCACGAAGTGGCGCACATCATTGTTTTTCAGATATACGCGGCCAATGCTAAGCCGCATGGAAAAGAATGGCAGGCCGTAATGAAAAAAGTCTTCGGGCTTTTACCGGATAGGACTCACACCTTTGATGTTCCGCCGTTAAAAAAAGCCTATTCTTACTATTGCCTCTGTCAAACACATGAGTTTAGTCAACGTCGCCACAACAGAGTATTGAAAGGAGTTGAGTACCGTTGTAAAAAATGCGCGTCTCCATTAACCCGAATTGAAAAGCATAAATAAAACGATTTTTTCTACTGTTTTCCGCGAAGAAATGCCCTTTTTGATGCAGTAAGATTTTGCCTGTAGTACCATAACAACGTTTCGTTTGCAGTGTATATATGATGGATTTATCAAACCAACCCAAAGAAAAATTAGAGCTTAATAAACTCCAAAAGCGACTTCGCCGTTTAACTGGCCAAGCGATTGCTGACTTTAATATGATTGAAGATGGCGATAAAGTGATGGTGTGCCTTTCTGGAGGCAAAGACTCTTACACCATGCTCGAGATTTTGCGTAATTTGCAAGCCAGTGCCCCCATTAATTTTAGTATCGTGGCAGTAAACTTAGATCAGAAGCAACCCGGCTTTCCTGAACATATATTACCCGCTTACTTAAAAGAAACAGGAGTCGACTTTCACATTCTTGAGCGCGATACCTACAGCATAGTGAAAGAAATTGTTCCTGAAGGCAAAACAACGTGCGGCTTGTGCTCGCGCTTGCGTCGTGGTTCCTTGTATGGTTTTGCCGAGGAAATTGGGGCAACAAAAATTGCACTGGGGCACCACAGGGATGACATTCTGGAGACACTTTTTTTAAATATGTTTTTTGGTGGTAAACTGAAAACTATGCCGCCAAAACTATTAAGCGACGATGGTAAACATGTTGTAATCAGACCACTGGCATATTGTAAAGAAGAGGATATTGAGAAGTTCGCTACCATTAAGGAGTATCCCATTATTCCTTGTAACTTATGCGGTTCTCAAGAAAATCTTCAACGTCAAGTGGTTAAAGACATGCTGCATAAGTGGGAAAAAGAGTTCCCTGGCAGAACAGAGACTATGTTCTCGGCGTTACAAAACGTGGTGCCGTCCCATCTGGCGGATACTGAATTATTTGATTTTAAAGGGTTGAAGCAGTCAGCCGATGCTTTTAATCGATTAAACATAGTGACACTTTAAGATAGGGCAGTCGATATGAATTTAACACATAAAACACTTTTGCTTACCGCAGGTATTCTAGGGGCATCTGTAGTAAATGCCTCAACTGCTGGTGTTAACTTAACTAATGACAAAGTTCAAGGTGACGTCAACTTAGATATGGGAAGCTTTGGTATTAATGCTGGAGCAACACACGATAAAGATAAAGATGTTACAGCCGCTCACGTAGGTCTCAATATTCAAGACTCAGATAGTAGTGGTCCACTTCAGATTGGCATTGGTGTGCGTTTGAACGTTGTTGACACTAATCTTGAGGACGATGATCTCGGCAGAGATAGAGATAAATTATCCATTGCGGCTGGTCTAGGTGGCTGGTACCGCTACACACTTCAGCAAGCAAACCGTGTTAGCATTTATGGCTCTCTGTATTATTCGCCTGAGGTTTTGTCTTTTTCATCAAACCTTAACCATATGTACACATATGAATTCCGTGCTGAATACATGACAATGAGAAACGCTCGTGCTTACATTCGTTATGGCAATACGGTCATGGTTTATGAAGATGATAGCCGAAAAGAGTTCAATAAAGGGTTCTCTGTTGGCGCAACGGTTGATTTTTAATACCTACAATATTTAATATTACAAACAAAAAGGGTGTCCTATAAGGCCACCCTTTTTATTGTATTTCACATATAAATATTAAGTAATCTGGCTATTTATTCACCGTCAAAAGCACACAAACTAAATACAGGAATATCGCTGTCTCTGAGTTTTTGACTGCCACCTAAGTCGGGTAAATCAATGATGGCCGCAACTTCTTTGATATGAGCACCTTGCTTGCTTAACAACTTAATGGCTGCAAACAAGGTACCACCCGTTGCGATCAAGTCATCGAATAGCAAAACTGTATCGCCTTGCTTTACCGAGCTTTCTTGTATTTCTAACTCAGATTCACCATATTCAAGTGCGTACTTCTCAGAAATGGTCTTACCCGGTAGTTTGCCTTTCTTTCGAACAAGGATAAGCGGTTTTTGCAGCTCGTACGCCAGCACCGCCGCAATCAGAAAGCCACGCGCATCAATACAGGCAATATGAGTAATATCTGACCCAATATATCTATGTATGTAAGCATCAACCACCATTCTCATGCCTTTAGGGTCGCTGAAAATAGGGGTAATATCACGAAAACTGATGCCTTTTTTTGGCCAATCTTCTACGGTTTGTATTAACGACTTAATGTAAAAATCATCGTAAAGCATCTAGGTAACGCCTCAATAGCTATTAAATGTTCGCAATTTTACCACAATCACTGGCTACCCCAACCAGTTTTTGTACCTCAGGAAAGTCGATAATTTCTATTTCTTTTCCGTCGACATGTATCAGTTCGCTTTTCTGGAAGCGTGTAATCACCCGGCTTACCGTTTCAACGGCTAACCCTAGGTAATTTCCAATCTCCCCTCTTGACATAGACAAACGAAAGGTGGTGGCTGAGTAACCACGTTTTTTGAATCGAGTAGACAAATTTAGTAGAAAAGAGGCGACTTTCTCATCTGCGTTCTTTTTCCCAAGAAGGACCATCATTTGTTGATCGTCAGAGATTTTTCGACTCATCACTTTGAACAGTTGATGCTTCAATGAAGGGATTTGTGAGGAAAGCTCCTCTAAACGACTAAAAGGAATTTCACAGACGGTTGTTGTTTCTAACGCTTTAGCTGATACGGGATAAATATTAGAATCAATACCACTTAAACCAACCAGTTCACTAGGACAGTAAAACCCCGTAATTTGCTCTTCACCGTGCGATGTGATGTTGAATGTTTTTAAGGTGCCTGATCTAACCGCAAAAACAGAATCGAAAGTTTCGCCTTGGCGGAAAAGAAAATCCCCTTTTTTTAATGGCTTTTTTCGCTCAATGATTTGGTCTAGCCGGTTTATGTCTTCATCAGCTAAAGCGATGGGTAAACATAAAGCGCTTAAACTACAACTTTGGCACTGCGATGTGAGCGTGCTATTAAAGCGCGACTGTGTGTGTGACGTTGTCATATGGAGCTCCCTAATCCCGATCTAGATTACTTTTGAGTATTTTATTTCGCTATGTAAATATTTATCGAAAACCATGCAAATGCATCGAATCAATAATCGGCCGCGTTCTGTTACCTCGATAACGGTCTGCATTCCATCATCGTTAATTTCTATCATCCCATCTTCGATCATCGGCAATAGTTTGTCTACTTCCATCGGAAAATAGTCAAAAAACCGAATGCTAAATTTTTTCTCCAATTCATAAGTATTAAGCTTAAATTGTGACATTAAAGTCATAATCACATGATGGCGAATTCTATCATCAAGGTTGCTGATATAACCTTTCGAGATAGCTAACTGACCTTTTTCTAGACTCGATTGGTATTGCGCTAAGTCTGTGTGGTTTTGTATATAGACTCCTTGTATGTCGCTGATGGCTGACACGCCAAATGCAATAAGATCTGTGCCAGCGTGGGTGGTGTATCCCTGAAAATTACGCTGCAGTTGACCTTCTTTTTGTGCTATTGCCAAGGTGTCATCTGGTTTTGCAAAATGATCCATGCCTATGTATTCGTAGCCAGCATTAATTAAATACTCGATACTCATTTTTAAAATCGCTAGCTTTAACTTAGCGGTTGGTAAACTTTCATCCAGAATCCGTTTTTGCGCCTGAAATCGATCCGGCAAATGAGCATAATTAAATAATGAGATTCGCTCTGGAGACAACTTGACCACATCGGCTAGTGTGCTTTCAAAGCCCTCTATTGACTGGTATGGCAGACCGTATATCAAGTCGAAGTTAATGGATGAAATACCTATGTCTCTAGCATCCTTAACAAGGGATGTTACCATTTCGATTGGCTGCACTCGATGTATGGCTTTTTGTACTTTTAGGTCAAAATCTTGGACGCCAATACTAATTCTATTTATCCCTTTATCAGACAGCAGCTTTAACTTGGAACGACTAATCTCCCGTGGGTCAATTTCGATACTGTAATCTTGGCTGCCATCGTTGATAAGAGTAAAATGCTGTTGAATATTATCAAACAGCACTTCGATAAGTGCCTCAGTCAGAAAAGTGGGCGTACCACCGCCAAAATGTAGTTGAGTTACTTCACGTGATTGATCAAGCATTAGACTACGAAGTCGCATCTCTTCACCCAGTAACTCGACATATTCTCTGCCTTTTTCATATTTCTTGGTCACAATTTTATTGCATGCGCAGTAGTAACAAAGATGCGCACAAAAAGGAATATGAAAATACAAGCTGAGTTTATTGCTTGATGGCATTATCATTTTGTCGATTAAAGCAATTTTACTAATGCTTGCATTAAATTGTGGTGCTGTTGGGTATGATGTATAACGCGGCCCAGCTAGGTCGTATTTGTTAATGAGTACAGTGTCCCAAATCATAAGGGCCTCCTATTAAATTTTCTAATAGCAGTTTACTCTTTTCATTTAATTTTCATTCTGATCCAGATCAATGATTGGCTTTGACAAATTGAATATCCTCTCATTTAAGGAAAAACCGCTATGCCAATATTGCCATTCTATCTTGCTCATGGAGCGGGAGCGGGGCATCAAAGTGATTTTTTAATGCAATTGTGCGATGTCATCACTTCCACTAGACAGCATCCAGTAATACCAGTGACATTCGATTATATGAAGCAGCAAGAAGCTTTAGGAAAGAGGCGACCACCACCGCGACTTGAAACACTAATTCCTGAATTTTCACAAAAGATTGCACACGAAAAAAGCTGTATTGTTGCGGGTAAATCCATGGGGGGCAGGGTGGCCACTCAGTTGTCCCATTTACCTATGGTCAAAGCCATCGTGTGTTATGGCTTTCCGTTCTATCCTGTTGGTAAGCCTGAAAAACACAGACTGTCTTTTCTTAATGAAATACAGGTGCCTTGCCTGATTATTCAAGGTACAAGGGATCCATTAGGTCATTTTGATTGGGTAAGTCGTCAAGCTTTG
Organism: Marinomonas hwangdonensis; assembly: GCF_003721245.1. GTDB lineage: Bacteria > Pseudomonadota > Gammaproteobacteria > Pseudomonadales > Marinomonadaceae > Marinomonas > Marinomonas hwangdonensis. Next base: position 76,855 of record NZ_RIZG01000006.1, read on the forward strand.
CCAGATAATATTGATATTCTGTGGATAGAAGGCGCAGATCATGACTTTAAGACATTAAAAAAATATAATAAAAGTATTGCCGACAACATTAGGCAAATCGCCCAAGAAACCGAAAAGTGGCTGACACAAAATACGTCAGTACAACAGTAAAGAGGATTGTCATGAACTATAAAGCGCTGTTAGACGCTACAGGTCTGCTGTGCCCAGAGCCGGTGATGATGTTGCACGTAGAAATGAGAAAACTGTCTCCAAAAGAAATCTTGAAAGTGATTGCAACGGACCCATCTACCACCCGGGACATTCCTAAATTCTGTCAATTCCTTGGACACAAGCTTATCAGCCAACAGCAAGAAAACGACGTGTTTTATTATTGGATAGAGAAAAAGATCGGATAGTAAAAAAGCCTCAACCTAGTCTAACACTAAGTTGAGGCTTCAAATTCATTAAGCCACTTGACGTTCTTCAGACCTCTTATTGTTGCTCGTAATAGCTTTCTCATATATTTGTGCAAAATTTGAACACGCTATATCCACGTCTAGCCTTAACTGTCTGGCAACATCATTAGATGAAATGATGCCGCGAATGCTTCTGATATCTTCATCCATTACCAGCAAATGTTGAAACATATTGTTGCGCTGGCTGAAGATTAGAGACTCGATATCCGACTTTTTCAAAGATGAATAGGATAGTGCAATCAAGGATTCTTTTGGTCGCATTAAATCTGAAACCAGTAGTTCATTTCGTCTAAAACCATTCGCAATATGCTTGATAAATACGTCTTCCGTTAAGTCTTCAAGACTGATAATGCCAACAAAGTGATTGGCTTCATCAACGACCATTTTCATTCGTACGTGCTCTTTTTTCATTAAGAGCGCTAAGTCATACGCTTGAGTGTGGCTTTCTATAACTCTAGGCCCAGTTTTTTGAAAGTCTGTGAATACCAATAAAGCAGAAGAATAAAGATCAGTATTTGATGAGATTGCTGGCCAAACAAGTTCATCAACGCCTTTTGTTGAAACATAAGTGAGTGTTTTCATGATATAGCTCCAAATTATATTGTAATAAAAATAGGGTCGGCTAAATCATTGAATAAGGTGGCGCTCTTGGAAGGTGATTTTCTCTGTATTGATGATGGGGGGGGGTTATTAGTGAGTCAGAACCTGATTCATTTGAAAAAAATACTTTTTGAGAAAAAGTAGGATTTGTAAGAAAGTCAGCATCTACTTTATCTTCTTTTTCCAGTAACGGCAGATCGGAGAAAGTCTGCTCAGAAATGACTTCTAACCATTGTTTTGATGCAGTTTGGTCGGAATCTGCACGTTGGGTTACCGTCAGCAAAGACGCCAACAAAACAGCAAATATAAGAACAAGCTGAACCCTTACGACCGCCACTGCATCAAAACCTCAAAATGAAATATTATGTAATTAATATAGATCTTATTTGACAGAAATTACAGAAGGTTTTAATGATTAACGTAAGTTTTCTTATTTACGTGCTTAAAAACAAGAAACCTATCTTTCATTCTGCGAAAATCACAGCCAAGCCAAACAGAGAGAACAATACATGCTCTTTCTATTTGGATGCTATCAGCTAGATGTTGGCAGCATAATCACAGCTTCGCCAGTTACGACCACTTTCCCTTCACATTCACATACCGTTTTTAAGGTCGCGCGACGACGACGTTCGTTGATGTCTATGACCGTCACAGTAGTGACCACCTCTTGACCAATAAAGACAGGCGCCCGAAATTTAAGCGATTGTTCAAGATAAATACAGCCAGGCCCAGGTAGTTGTGTGCCAATTGCCGCGGAGATAAAACCAGCCGTTAGCATGCCATGGGCAATAGGCTGTCCAAATGATGTGCTTGCAGCGTATTCGGCGTCTAAATGAACGGGGTTTGTGTCACCTGTCATTTCTGCGAAAGCATGCACGTCTGCTTCCGTCACTACTTTACGATACTCAACACTTTGCTCAATGGAAAGTTGTTCTAATGTATAACCAGTCGTCATTACCAATCCTTATTTTGTCATTTTCGGTTATGGTACACTTTCGTTAGACTATTCTTAAGAGGTATCTATGGTTAAGTTGGTAATTTTTGATTGGGACGGTACCTTGTTTGATTCTATTGATAAAATCTGCCTAAGTATGTTGCAGGCTGGGGAATTAGCCAACGCACCCGACAGACAAACAGACGACGTGAAAAACATCATTGGTCTTTCTCTCGATAAAGCCGTTTCTGTGATTTGGCCAGAACTCAATAAAAATGAGTGCGATGTCATTATCGAGCACTATAAATACCTCTACAGGGCTGCGGACGAAACACCTCCAAAGGCTTACGACGGTGTTATGGATGTATTAGAAAAACTTCACTCAACGAACATAAAAATGGCGGTAGCAACCGGAAAGAGTCGAAGAGGTCTGGATAGAGTCATGACGGCAACGAAAACGGGGCATTATTTCAGCTCGACACGCTGCGCAGACGAAACTTTATCTAAACCTCACCCATTAATGCTTGAACAAATATTGACAGAACTCAGTCTTTCCCCAGATCAAGCTATCATGGTGGGAGACACAGAATACGATTTAAACATGGCAACTAACGCAGGCATGAAGAGTGTTGGCGTTACGTATGGAGCTCACAGTAAGGCCCGTTTAGAAGCGCTTCAACCATACGGTTTACTTAATAACTTCAATCAATTAACGACTATTTTAGGTTTATAAAGCCATGAGCTGGACAGAAGACGAAGATCAACAGAAATCCCTTGAAAAAAAGCATGAGACAGCGGAATCGTGTACAGAAAACGCGAAAGATTTAGAACGACTTGATCCAAATAAAGAGATTTGGGCATTACTGGAAAAAACGCTCAATGACAATTTAATTGAAAAACGACGCGCTAGACGCTGGAAGATATTCTTTCGCTTTACAACGTTAGCAATTTTTTTAGCCGTTATCGGTGGCTGGTTTGCAAAATCCAATTTCCAAGATGTCAGCTTAGAAGGTGATGTGGTGGCCATGATTCCTATGCGAGGTGTGATCGGCGCCGATAGCGAGATTGAATCCTCCGAATTTGTTGGTTTGTTGGATGCCGCTTACCAAAACTCCCGTTTAAAAGGCGTCGTGATTGAAATGAGCAGCCCGGGGGGAAGCCCCGTCCATTCTGGCATAATTTATGATGCCATTCGTGCCAAAAAGCAAAGCTATCCTGATATTCCAGTGTTCGTGGTGATTGAAGATATGGCGGCATCAGGGGGCTATTACATTGCTTCCGCTGCCAGTGAGATCTACGCGGACAAAGCCAGCTTAGTTGGCTCAATTGGAGTGATTTCATCTGGTTTTGATGCCAGTAATTTGCTCGAAAAAATTGGAGTAGAACGACGTACGTTTACAGCGGGTCGCAACAAAGCCTTTTTGGATCCGTTTGCACCAATGACCGAAGAGGCGAAAACCAAATGGCAGGCGGTGCTAGACGAAACCCATCAGCAATTTATTGACGCCGTAAAAGAAGGTCGAGGGGACAGGCTCATTATCACCGAAGATGTTTTCTCTGGTATGGTATTTACCGGCTCACAGGCCGCAAAGATCGGCTTGATTGATGGCTTAGCGAGTGTCAACGACATCTTAAATACGCGATTTCCCAACGCTGAGCCTCTTTTCTACGAGCCCAAGCAAGACTCTTGGAAGGAACTGGCGAAAGAGCTTGGTGTGGAAGTAGCGACAAAAGTTCTTAACCGTACCAATCTTCAATAATATGCCATTCATATAAATCAGCCCCTTCGGGGGCTTTTTTATTGCCAAAAATAACCAGGATTCAGCACTGAGCTTTAATAGGTCATCAAGCTACAAAGGTTGCATCCTATGAAATATAAAATATATTTGATAATATAAATACATATTTTATTTAATTCGCTTTTTATTACTTAATGGATACCCATCATGGCTCGCAAAGCAAACATAGCAAGAGAAGAAATCCACCAAGCCTGCTGGCTGTTATTAGAACAAAATAGCTTTCCCAATATCCCACGCTTGGCAGAGCATTTTTTGCAACAAGATGGTCGTCGTTGCTCCAATACCACCCTAATGAATGCCATCGCGGAATGGGAAGACACATACAAAGAATATCAACAACACCAATTAAAAGAGTTAAACGATGTTCTCGGACCGGTTTTTAAGCGTTTTTCACGAGAAGTGACTCAACAACTTGGGCAATTATTGGATGAAAAAACGACAGAAATAGAGCAACACCAACTACGTAAGCAAGAGGCAACACAAAGCGGCTACCTCTCCTTATCATCAGCACTAATCGATCTGCAAACCGCCCATGATACATTGACGATAGAGTGTCAAAAAAGAACAGAAGAAGCCGAACACCTGAAGCAAAAATGGGTGTTTTGTGAACAAAGATACCAAGAGGTGATGGCGCAAAATGCGGTGTTAACCTGTCAAGTCCAGCAAGCACAAAAAGACAACTCTGAGCTACGTCTCAACCTCGCTCAAAAAGAAGTAGACTTAGCCAAACAAGACAATGAACTAGCATTGATAAAAGAAGAATACACAAGGCTCGCGGCAGAACTCATCGATCGTCAAAATGAGCAACGCGTGGATGAGAATACAAAATGGCAAGAAATGTCAAAAAAACTTGAGGAAATCACTCACTCAGTGAAAACCTTACAACGCAAAGATAGAGGCTCGAAACAATAACCGTTATAATGCCTTACTCGCTGTATTTGCGCATTCATTATTAAGAAGAGAAGATGAGCAACAAACAATCCGCTATTCGTGATTTAAACACCATCAAAGACTTCATTCGCTGGACCTTTAGTCGTTTTCAACGGTCGGACTTGTTTTACGGTCACGGCACAGATAATCCCTGGGACGAATCCGTTCACCTTGTCATGGGGGCATTAAAGCTTTCGCTCGACTTTGATCGCGATATGTTAGATTGCGCACTGACCTATGATGAAAAGAAGCATATTCTTAAATTAGTACAAACGCGCATTACCAAACGTGAGCCGCTACCATACTTGTTGGGCGAAGCTTGGTTTATGGGGCTACCTTTCAAAGTCACCAAAGATACACTTATCCCGCGTTCTCCAATTATTTCTTTGCTAAGAAGTGAATTTTCACCTTGGCTGAAGAATTATCCATCCCACATCTTAGATATGTGCACAGGGTCAGGGTGTTTGGGGATTGCGGCGGCACTGGTTTTTGAAGAGGCCGATGTCGATATTTCAGATATCAGTGAAGCCGCATTGTTGGTCGCTAATGAAAACATCGCTCGCCATCAATTAGAAGACCGAGTTCATGCTATTCATTCTGATATGTTTAAAAGCCTAACGGGCAAGCAATACGATCTGATTATTTGTAATCCCCCTTATGTTGATGCGGATGATTTCCAGAATGCACCAGCAGAATTTCATAATGAACCTGAATTAGCCTTAACATCCGGTGAAGATGGACTTAATTTCACCCACGAATTTTTAGCCCAAGCCGCGCATTATCTGCAAGATGACGGTATATTAGTATACGAAGTAGGAAACACCGAGGTCACTTTACAAGCCGCTTACCCTAGCATTCCATTTATGTGGGTAGAATTAGAGCAGGGTGGCAATGGCGTTTTTATCCTAACGAAAGAACAACTTAGTGAACTATTACAAGAGCAGAAATAAATTATGTCTGGTAATACATTTGGAACACTTTTAAAAGTCACCACCTTTGGTGAAAGTCATGGTCTTGCGCTTGGTGCCATTATTGATGGTTGCCCACCAGGGATTGAGCTTTGCGAAGCGGATTTACAGCGTGATTTAGATCTACGCAAACCCGGCACATCGAAACACACAACACAACGTCGTGAAGCTGACGAAGTCAAAATCATGTCTGGTGTTTTTGAAGGCAAAACCACGGGGACACCGATTGGTTTAATAATCGAAAATACCGATCAGCGCTCAAAAGATTACGGCAATATAGCGGAGACTTTCCGTCCTGCCCATGCTGATTACACTTACGACCAAAAATACGGCTTCCGCGATTATCGTGGGGGCGGTCGTTCATCCGCTCGGGAAACAGCGATGCGCGTAGCCGCTGGTGCCATTGCCAAGAAATACTTGAAGCAACAATTTGGTATCGAAATCCAAGGTTTCTTGTCACAACTTGGCCCAATTAAATTGGAAGTCAAAGATTTAAGCCAAGTCTACGAAAATAGCTTTTTTAGCCCTGATCCAGATGCGATTCCACAGCTTGAAGAATACATGACGGCGCTACGTCGTGAAGGTGATTCAGTGGGTGCGAAGATTACGGTTATTGCTAAGAACCTAATGCCAGGTTTAGGTGAGCCAGTATTTGACCGTCTAGATGCAGACATCGCCAAAGCCATTATGAGTATTAACGCTGTAAAAGGCGTTGAAATTGGTGATGGTTTTGACGTTGTTGAACAAAAAGGCAGCCAACATCGCGACGAAATGACACCAGAAGGGTTTCTCAGTAATCACGCAGGTGGTGTACTGGGTGGCATTTCATCTGGGCAAGATATTGTGGTTCACATGGCATTAAAACCAACATCAAGCATTACCATCCCTGGTAAAAGTATTGACCGTGCCGGCAACCCTATAGAAGTCATTACCAAAGGCCGACATGATCCTTGTGTTGGCATTCGCGCAACGCCTATTGCCGAAGCAATGTTAGCGTTAACCATCATGGATCATTTGCTCAGACATCGAGCGCAAAATGCCGATGTTGTTTGCCCAACGCCCATCATTAAAGGGCAAGCTTAACACACATACATTAGTGCTTTAATAAGCCGCTATTGATCATTCTAGATGATAATAGCGGCTTTTTTATTCATCTAAAGCCATCAACGAGATTGCCTATATGACCATGAAAGCAGACTCCACAGTCATCAGAATTTGTGTCGGATCCACTAATCCCGTCAAAGTGAATGCCGCAAAACAAGCCTTTTCCCAAACGTTTCCCAATTACATCATTCATTGCGAAGAGATGCATGCGCCATCGGGTGTTGCCGATCAACCGATGACAGAAGCAGACACTCGTCTTGGTGCACAAAACCGAGCGCGTTACTGTTTTGAACAGAATTATTTAGCTGATCATGGCAGTCAAAGTATGGATTTTTGTGTTGCTATGGAAGGAGGTGTTGATGAATTCGAGGAGGGCGCAGCAACATTTGCGTATGTCGCGATTGTAAATAGTGACGGGGATTTAATGTCGGGCCGCTCAGCAAACTTGCCTTTACCTTCGAAAGTGTACGCGCACCTGTTAGCTGGTGAAGAGCTTGGTGTAGTCATGGACGCGCTATTCAATACCAACAACATTCGACAAAAAGGCGGAGCGATAGGGCTATTAACGAATCATGCCGCCACACGGGAAAGTATCTATACACAGGCTTTAATACTGGCATTAGCGCCAGCATTACACCCACAACATTACCTTTAAATTTTCAAAATGTGCAGTTAAACAATGAAATATCAATGGACCCTATTTGACGCGGACGAAACACTTTTCCATTTCGACAACCTTGCTGGCCTAAAACACATGTTTGCTCAACATAGTATACATTTTGAGCAAAACGACTTTGATGAGTATCAAGTCGTTAATAAACAGCTCTGGATAGACTATCAAAACGGCCAAATCAGTGCCGAGCAGTTACAAACACGCCGCTTTGCACTGTGGAGCGAACGATTATCCATCAGCACAAAAGAGCTGAATAAGCAGTTTTTAGATGCCATGGCGGATATCTGTAAAACCATACCAGGCGCTGTTGAGCTTGTGACACATTTGCATGCAAACAAAGTAAATATGGGCATCATTACCAATGGTTTTGCTCAATTGCAGACCGTGCGTTTAGAGCGTACAGGATTTTTACCGTATTTTTCACCCGTTGTGATTTCCGAGCTCGTTGGTGTAGCCAAGCCACATCCAAGTATTTTTCAATACGCATTAGAGCAAATGGGATCCCCAGATAAAAATCAGGTATTGATGGTCGGCGACACGTTAGAATCGGACATTCTTGGTGGCAACAACTTTGGCTTCGATACATGCTGGCTCAATCGCCACAACAAAACACACACAGAAGAGATTCGACCCACATACCAAGTCAATTCACTGATTGAATTATTGGAACGATTTAAAGCTTAAAATTAGGCCATAGCACGGCAATAACAGGCTTATCCACTATTTCCGATAATAACATTTATCGGAAATAGTGTGGGTAAAATGACGTAAAAACACACCCTCTGATACTTATTTTATTGATTAGATACATGAATTGACTGCATTCATAATACATCTATAAAGGACGAAACTGACTTAGTTCAGTTTCGCCCTCAACAGAAAGATTATCTTAAAACAATCAATGGGATTTGGCTGCTTTCGATCGTACGCAGCGTGTTGCTACCCAAAAAGAATTGACGAATTTTAGAGTGACCAAACGCGCCCATCACCATCAACTCTATATTGTTACGCATTTTATAATCGTCTAACGAGGCAAAGATCTCGCCTTCAATAAATTCCGCTTTCACGTCGAATCCTTGTTCACGTAGACGCTGTGCTGTTTGTTGAAACTTTTGTTCAATTTCCGACTCGTTATTTTTAATGGTCACCAGATGACAAGTCATTCCATGCAATAAACCACCTGAAATAATACGTTCCACCGCCTTATCAGCCGTAGCGCGGCCATCATAGGCCAACATAAAGTTGGTTGGTGCTGCAAAATTTTTTGTGGCAATAAGCACTGGTGTGTGGACTTGGCGAATCAGGTGCTCAATGTGAGAACCTAACGCTTTAAAGTCTTGTTGATGCCCTTCTCCTGAACGTCCAACGACGATTAAGCGAGCTTCTTTTTCTAGCTCTATCAAAGCTTCAACAAAGTCACCATGACGCTGTTTCTGTACAACTGACTCACAACCTTGATCATGCGCCAATTGTGTGACATGTTCGAGCATACCCTTGCTTAACTGCAACGCTATTTTTCCACGTTGCTGATCTAGTGACGCCATTTCAGCCAATAAAGCGGAACGCGCACCTAAACCAATCGCACCTGTTAGGTCATCTGCCCCATGTTGCTGTTGTCTTTCAATAGTGTGTAAAAACATTAGTGGTTTACTCAGCGCCTTAGACACCCAAACGCCTGCATGGCAAACATCATTGGATAATGCTGAACCATCGATACAGGCTATTATTTTTTCCATGTTTAACTCCTTAGTGTCCGCCCATGAGCTTTTCAACTTCTTTTGGATCATTGTGCATTGCAAATTTATCCACGACGGTTTCAGTGGCCGCATTCATGCCCACCAGTTCTACTTCAGCACCTTCACGACGAAATTTAATGACCACCTTATCTAACGAGGAAATGGAAGTAATATCCCAAAAATGCGCATTCGTTAAATCAATAACCACTTTATCAACCGCTTCTTTAAAATCGAAGGATTCAACAAAGGCTTCTGAGGATGCAAAAAACACCTGACCAATTACACGGTATGTGCGCACAGACTGATCATCGCTTTGTTCTGCTTTTACGATCATAAAACGGCCAATTTTATTGGCAAAGAACAAGGTAGCTAACAAAACTCCGACGAATACACCCAATGCAAGATTATGAGTCCACACAACAATAACAACCGTTGTCACCATAACAATATTAGTGGATAACGGGTGTTTTTTAAGGTTGGTAATGGAGCTCCAAGAAAAAGTACCGATTGACACCATGATCATCACCGCAACCAATGCGGCCATGGGGATTTGTTTTATCCACTCGCCCAGAAACACCACCATAATTAAAAGAAGTGTCCCTGCAATAAAGGTGGACAAGCGCCCTCTACCACCCGATTTTACGTTGATAATCGATTGACCTATCATGGCACAACCCGCCATACCACCGAGTAAACCCGATCCTATATTAGCAATACCTTGTCCCTTGCATTCACGGTTACGATCACTTTTTGTATCGGTCAAGTCATCGACAATGGACGCTGTCATCATGGATTCTAATAAGCCAACCACAGCTAAGCCAATAGAATAAGGTAAGATTATTAACAGAGTGTCTAGGTTTAAAGGCACGTCAGGCCACAAAAAAATTGGCAAAGTATCTGGTAATTCACCCATATCGCCAACGGTGCGAATATCTATTCCTGCTATCATGGCGAAGGCCGTCAACACTACGATACACACCAAAGGTGAAGGCAAGGTTTTACCAATCACAGGCAGATAAGGAAAAAGATAAATAATGCCTAAGCCTGCTGCTGTCATAGCGTAAACGTGCCATGTCACATTGGTTAGCTCTGGTAATTGCGCCATAAAGATCAGTATCGCCAAAGCATTTACAAACCCTGTTACCACAGAACGCGAGACAAACCGCATCAGACTGCCTAACTTTATGTAGCCAGCAATAATTTGAATCACACCAGTTAGTAAGGTCGCCGCTAACAAATATTCCAAGCCATGCTCTTTTACCAAAGTCACCATAAGCAAAGCCATGGCGCCAGTAGCAGCCGAAATCATACCTGGACGCCCGCCAACAAAAGCAATAACGACAGCGATACAAAAAGAGGCGTACAAGCCCACTTTTGGATCAACGCCGGCAATAATAGAGAACGCGATGGCTTCTGGAATTAGAGCCAAAGCCACGACAATACCAGCCAAAATATCTCCACGAATATTGGAGAACCATTCCATTTTCATTTTTTCGAGCATAGGTTACCTATATATGAGCACACCAACACAAGCACAATTGACGTGCAACGTTAGCATCATCCAGTTTAAGAAATTAAAATTACAAACTAAGCAGTACAGATTGGCGCATAAATGCCCACGTGTTGAAAATCATCGACAACAGTGTAAAGGATATTGTCTCATGGAAATGTGACGAAAAAAGCAGGGGAACTTAAGGTGGCGTAAGACGCAAAGTACATATCCTTATATGCAGCATTAATTAAGGTTGTCATCTTAGCAGAATATTGACACTAGTCAAATTAAGCACAAATCACCAAATTTGAAGCCAAAAAAAAGACGCCCTAAGACGTCTTTTCTATTTTTTGGCGGTGAGCAAGAGATTCGAACTCTTGATGCCTTTCGACATACACGCTTTCCAGGCGTGCTCCTTCGGCCACTCGGACAGCTCACCTAAACTTTTATTACGCTCTGCGTAAAATGTGCGCGTATGATAGTTAGCGCGGTAAAAGATTGCAAGGTATTTTATAAAATTAATCTTAAAAATTAATCTCTTACCCATTGTAGCAATGGTTCTAGGTTAACTTCTTTTGCCGTTTGATCACAATCTAAGTTTTGCTCGTTCGTTCCAGCATAAATAAGGCCCACTATTTGATCGGATTCTTGCAAGGACAATAAAGTCTTTGTTTTTGAGGTATAACAAGCTGGACCACTGCGCCATATAGCCCCATAGCCAAGGGCGTTAAGACCAAGCAATACCTGTTGAGCCGCTGCAGAAACCGCCATTATTTGCTCAACAGCAGGGACTTTCGCATGTTTTGTAATATGGGCATAGACTAATAAAATCGCAGGCGCACGAAAAGCTTTCTTTGTAAAGGCAGGCTTTTTGTCCAAAGACATCGTAGGCACTTCATCTAGAGCATGTTGCCAATAAATTTCGCCTAATGCGTTGCGCCCTTCTCCTTCATATATGCAATAACGCCAAGGCTGAAGATTGCCATGATCAGCGGCCCGACAGGCCGCACTTAAAATGGCCTTCCAGTCATCTTCACTTGGTGCAGGGGCAACCAACTTCGTTTGAGATCTGCGGTTGCGCATGAAGGTTATAAATTCAGCGTTCATAAATATTAATCCAATTAAATACACGACAATCGTCTATTGATACTAAGTTTTGCTATAGTGGAATAGCAATAGTTATTCCTTTTTCAACTCCGTATTTTGGGAGCGAGTCATGCCAAAATGGTTAGTTTTGTTGTTATTAGAGTTCAGTACGCTCTTACTCATAATCAATGCCGTCATTTACTGGCTCTCACGTTCGTTGAAAATGAAACTTGCAATCAAAAACAGCAATGAAACTCACAGTAACAACATTATAAATGCAGCGAACCCAGATGATGATTCCATCGCCTACAAGAAGCTTGTTCACTATATAGACGGACAAATTCAGTTTGCGGCCAATTCAATTACGCAAGCCAATATTGAAAAGCACGACATTAACAAATTTAAAATCTGGGGGACGGTACTAAGAGCAGAAAGAGCCATTTTACTCAATCAAGTCAGTGATCAACCTCAACCTATTTTAAGCCGATTTCTATCAAGCATGCTGTACGCTTTGTCAGCCCCAAAGCTGCAAACGACTAACCCAGATGAACTGAGTCAAAATTTAACAGAAATGCAAGCTGAATTCTATCAAACCGCAGAACTGCTCATCTCAAAAGAGTCTCTACTAAAGCATCAAAAAGAGCTTAATGACGACATACGAAACAATATTGATCGAGCTCAAAAGCGGGTTAGGCAGCTTGGAATCAAACAAAATGAAGAAAAACGTCTAGAGTTAGAAATTAACGAGTTAAAAAAGAAAATTTTAATGTTGGAGAACCAGCAGCAAAGTAGCTCTGATAATACCGCTAACTTTGATTATAATTGGGATCATCCTGATCAGGATCAGTGGCAATCTAAAGCGACTTCCTACTTGCAGATTTCTATGCTTAATGGCTTATCCAATAGACAAAAAATGGTAATTGACCAACTTAAAAGTGAGATAAAAAGAGCCTCTAAGAAGAATTATTTTCAAAGTTCAATAGAAGCCCAACAAGTTGCCATTACCAAACTTGAACGTATTTCGATCGAATCACACGCATTAATTTTTCAACTTGAAGAAGAGCTCAAGCTCTCAAGCCTCTCAATTGAATCTCTCAAGCAAGACATCAGCTTAAAAGATGTGAAGTTAGCGGAGTTAGAGCAACAATTGGCACAAAGCAATGAAACCGCTATTGGAAATCTACAGTCGCTCACCGCAACGAAAAAAGAAACGTTTGGCGCACTTCGAGCAGGTCTTGACACGGCATTAGAAAAAAACACCTCCACAAACTTAGTGGAACAAGATAAGGATGCCAAAACCCTTGAGCGACTTTTATTGGAGTCAGAAACCTGCGTTACGTTGTTGGCACAAGAACTAGAAATAGCCGAAGAAGCGAATGAGGAACTTAAAAAGCAATTAGCTCAAACATCAATGAAAGAAAATACAAAACACTTAGAAAAGCAAAGAGCGTTCAACAAGCGTCTGTCACAATCAACAACAACACTAAAAGAGAAGTTAGCCAACTTAGCTACCAGTAAGCACCATCAAGAACTAAGAGTGAGCTACAACAAGAAGAGTTTGGAATGCGACAGGATACAATTGGCTTATTCCGACCTAGAAATGAAATACCTAAGGACGCTAAACAAATAGCCATCCTTAGGCAATTAGAGATCTTAAGATTTAGCTTGAAAAGTCAGCATTTTCTTTAGGGGCTTCAAGGCTTTCTGTCTTATGTCTTCATTAACATAAATCTGTCCAGAACCATCTCTTAAAGCATTTCTCAACATTTCTAGACTATTGAGCGCCATCCAAGGGCAATGCGCGCAGCTTCGACAGCTAGCACCAGAGCCCGCTGTTGGGGCTTCGAGGAAGCGCTTATTAGGTGAAGCTTGCCTCATTTTGTAAAAAATACCTCGGTCAGTGGCGACGATAAAGGTATCGTTCACCATACTTTTAGAAGCATTAAGTAATTGCGAAGTCGAACCCACGACATCTGCAATTTCCACAACAGATTCAGGTGACTCAGGGTGAACTAATATAGCCGCGTCAGGGTATACTGCTTTAAGATCAAGGATACCTTTTGCTTTAAATTCCTCATGGACGATACAAGCACCATCCCAGAGAATCATGTCTGCGCCCGTTTCTTTCTGAATATAGCCACCCAAGTGCTGATCAGGTGCCCAGAGTATTTTTTCACCCTGCTCCATAAGATGATTAACAACATCCAGCGCTATGCTTGACGTCACTACCCAATCAGCGCGAGCTTTAACAGCGGCTGAAGTGTTAGCATACACCACAACTTTTCTGTCCGGGTATTGATCACAAAACGCAGAAAATTCTTCTATTGGACAGCCTATATCTAAGGAACAGGTTGCTTCGAGGGTCGGCATAAGTACAGTTTTTTCTGGGCTTAAGATTTTTGCTGTCTCACCCATAAATTTAACCCCAGCCACCACAAGCGTTTCAGCATCGTGAGCCGCACCAAATCGAGCCATTTCCAGCGAGTCAGCAATAACACCACCCGTTTCTTCCGCCAGCTCTTGTATCGCGTCATCTGTATAGTAATGAGCAACTAAAACGGCGTTTTTCTCTTTAAGTAGCGCTTTGATTTCAGCACGGATTTCTAAGTCATCCACACCGTTTGTCGTTAGGCTGTTTTCTGCGTTTAACAAATGTTTTTGAACCGTCTCACGAAGAGCCGCTTTATTTAAAAGATTGGACATATCATTACCCCTTAAGAAACTGGGAGCGGAGTGCGTGTTTTTGGTGGGTCGTACTGGATTCGAACCAGTGACCAATTGATTAAAAGTCAACTGCTCTACCAACTGAGCTAACGACCCAAAAACGGAGAAAAATAAAAACAAGAGGTTGGTGGGTCGTACTGGATTCGAACCAGTGACCAATTGATTAAAAGTCAACTGCTCTACCAACTGAGCTAACGACCCAACGGGCTGAGTATAATACAGAGCCCGCCGAGAAATGCAAGCTATTTAATATTACTCAAATAGCCCGCTGCTAGCTGTGCGGCTTTGCTGTCAGGAAAACGTCTGATAACATCCTGCAGGTAAGATTTGGCTTTGGCCGTGTCAGCCAATTGATCATTGACTGTACCTAGCTTGTAGAGTGAGTCAGGCTCTTTGTTGTGCCCAGGGAAGCGCTCTATCACGGTTGTAAACGCAACAATAGCTTCTTCTCTCTTGTTTTGGACAAGCTTCACTTCACCCAACCAATAATAGCCGTTACCCGTCAGAGTATCTTTTGGGAAATTCTCTACAAACAAAGATAAAGCTTTTTCCGCCTGTTCAAAATTACGCTGTCGAATAAGATCATAAGCATCATCGTATGCTTTCTTGGATTCTACACTAGGCGCTTCTAATGACACTGGAGCCAAAGGAGAGCTCCGCAATACCGAAGGAGAACTGCTAGGAGCGGCTCTGTTTACAGATGCGGGCTGCTCTGCCAATGGCACAACTGGCGAGCTAACAACAGTTGCTTTTGATGCCGAAGACATTATCAGAGATATTCGCTTATCAAGATCAATATAACGGTCTCTCTGACTTTGCTTCATAAGCTTAAGCTCATGCCCTTGCTCTTCCAACTGACCTCTTAGGCTCTGAACTTCCTGCTGAAGCGTTTCTAGCTGAAAAAGCAGCTCTGCAGCAGCGTTTGATGACAAACCTGCTACAGGGCTCTCAGCGAATGCTAAAGGCGTTGCTGTTAGCAACACCGAAGCAATAGCATAAGATTTAACTTTTTTTAACATCATTATTCGTAACGTACTTCAACACGACGGTTTAACTGCCAAGCATCACTATTGCTTCCAAACGCAACAGGCACTTCTTCACCAAAGCTTACTGTTTCGATCTGAGAAGCAGCAACGCCTTGGATAGTAAGGTAGCGGCTGATTGCTTTAGCGCGGCGCTCACCAAGAGCCATATTGTATTCGCGAGTACCACGCTCATCAGCATGACCTTCTAGAACAACACGCGCATCTGGATTATTTACCAAGAATTGAGCATGTTTAGCTAGCGCTTCGCGAGATTCAGGGCGTACGATAGATTTGTCGAAATCAAAGTAAAATACAGTCTCAACACCAGCCAATGGGTCAACAATCACTTCTTCAGCTACAGCTTCATCCTCAACAATAACACTCGTTAAAGAACCCTCTTGACCAGCACCAAAAGATTGATCTGTTGATGCATCAGCGCCTTCAGATTGAACACTTGAATCTGTGGCTTCAGCAACGGTAGATGTATCGGTTTCCGTCGCTGTAGTGCTACAACCGGCAATAATAGCCGTAGAAAAACCAATTACAGCCAGTTTACCTAATTTATTTACACTCATTATTAACTCCTCAATTTCTTTATTTGAAGTACGGAGACCAGGAAGGCTCACGAACATCACCCTCTGCCGATGGTAACCTATATTTTACCAGTCCATCAACGGAAACTACCGCTAAAATACCCTTTCCTTTGTAGGTTGTGGCATATATTACCATGCTACCGTTAGGCGCAATGCTTGGCGATTCATCTAAGTATGTCTCAGTAAGAGTCTGCACTCTACCTGTTTTCATATCCTGTAAGGCGACATGATAATTACCATCGTTCTTTTGAACAGTAACAAGGTAGCGCCCATCAGGTGTCATCCTTGCTCTCGTATTCAACTCACCTTCGAATGTCACTCTCTCTACACGTTTTGTATTTACATCTAAACGATATATCTGAGGGTTACCACCACGATCGGAAGTAAATACAATACCTTTGCCATCTGGCTCCCAGCTTGGCTCTGTATCTATAGCATAATGATTCGTCATTCGCTCTAGCTTTTGTGTCGCAATATCTAATGTATATATTTCAGGATTATTATCTTTAGACAACACTAAGGCTAACTTTTTGCCATCAGGAGACCAAGCAGGAGCTCCATTTAGACCTCTAAACTGAGCAATCTGCTGTCTCTTACCCGTTGCAAGCTCTTGTATAAAAATATTAGGACGACGATTTCGAAACATAACATAAGCAATATTTCGACCATCCATACTCCAAGAAGGTGACAAAATAGGCTCCCTGGATTCAACAATAACTTGAGGTCTAAAACCATCCGCATCCGCAACTTGCAGCTTAAACAGAGGGGCTTTTCTATCTCCTTCCGCCGTTACATATAAAACTCTTGTGCTAAAGGCACCTTTCGTTCCAGTTAATAATTCATAAACTTTATCGCTAATGTAGTGAGCAGCATCACGAAAATTGCTCGCACTGACATCAATAGAGCTATGCTTCTGAACCGCCTTTTCTGTCAAAACATTTAACAATTCAAAACCAATTCGATATTGATTATTTTCAAGTTTTCGTACGGACCCAACCACAACGTAGTCACTCTTCAACAAGCGCCAATCACGATAAAAAACATCGGCTTCAGTTGAAGGCATACTTAGCATATTTGCACGTGGTACCGGTTTAAATAAACCACTTCTCGACAGGTCATTTTCTACAATTTGCGCAACATCTTCAGGCAAAGCATCAACACCATTATAACCAAAGGGGACTATCGCTATTGGTAATAATTGATCGGCACCACTGGTGATTTCAATAACAAGCTGAGCTTTCGCTGTACTCACTAGCAACATCGAAGCGATTAAAACGCCAAACCATTTTTTAAACATCATTAGTTTCTCAAGTCTTGAGGATTAAATATTAGTTCTACTGTGCGAAAGTTTCTTTCAAAAACATATGAATCAACTTGCGCCAGCTCTTCTATTCGTCTGACTTTATAGACAGCGTCAACAGCCCTTGCGTCAAACAAGGCATCGCCACTGCCTTTCATTATTTGAACATTTAACACTTCACCATTCGGTAGAAAATCAATGCGAAGCTGAGTTCTCATATTATTACGAGCGCTAGGGGGGCGGCTCCATACAGCAGCCACCCTACTATTTATCAAACTACTGATTGACTGCACCATCTGAGCTTCTTCGGCTGCTTTTTTCTTTTTCTCTTCTGCTGCTGCTTGAGCAGCCGCTTCTTCTGCTCTTTTCTGTTCAGCGATTTTTGCCGCTTCCGCTTGACGCTGTCTTTCTTGCTCTAGCCGCTGCTCTTCTTGTTGGCGCTGACGTTCTTCTTGAGCACGTTTAGCTTCCGCCTCTTTTCGTGCCTGCTCTTCAATACGCTGCTTTTCTGCTAGCTGTCTCTCCGCCAACTGTTTTTCGGCAAGCCGCTTCTCAAGGCGTCTTTTTTCTTCTGCTTGCTTAGCTGCACGCTCTTGTTCAAGTTTTTGTGCTTGCCTTTGACGCTCAAGCTCTTTTTGCTTTGCCGCTTCTTGTGCTTGTTTTTCTCGAGCAAGCTGATTGCGCCTCTCTTCCAACGCTCTGCGTTCACTGTCCGCTTTCTGCTGGGCTTGCCTTCTTCTTTCTTCTGCAAGAGCCGCTTGTTCAGCCGCCCTTTGTTCTGCTTCACGTTTACCGATGATTGTCTCAGACACATCTACTACAGTAGCATTAACAATAGGTGGTCTTTTGGGTTCAGGTGGCTCACTGCTACTAAAGTCGGCAACGACCAAGCCTACAATGACTATTCCTAGATGAAGGCTAATAGCAAGTATGGTTGGTATGTGATAACTCTCTGTTCGTAACCATTTCATCGATTTGAGTCCGGCTCCGTGACTAACCCCACATTAGGAACGCCAGCAGCTTGCAATGTCACCATCAAACCAATCACATCACCATAAGATACGCTTTTATCGCTTCGAACTAACACTGACATTCCAGGGCTTTGATTCAAAACCTTTCTTACCCTATCTTGTATTTGAGAAAGAGCGATAGGTTCTTGCTTACCCCCAACATCAAGATAATACTGTCCCTTTGCATCAATAGATGCGATTAAAACATCTTGATCATCGTTTTGTATCGGCGCAGCATTGGCACTGGGAAGCTCTACATCTACCCCTTGCGTTAGCATAGGCGCAGTAACCATAAATATCACCAACAATACCAGCATAACATCGATGTAAGGCACCACATTGATTTCTGCCATTGGACGACGTTTATTTCTTCTCCTCAAACGAGCCACTACGCAGCGCCTCCCTCTCTAACGTGTACTTTACGATGCAAAATGCTGATAAATTCGTCGGAAAAGTTTTCGTAACTTGATGCGAGGGATTCTGCAGAGGTAGAAAAACGGTTATATGCGATAACGGCAGGAATTGCTGCAGCGAGACCAATTGCCGTAGCAATGAGTGCCTCTGCAATACCAGGCGCTACTGCGGCTAAAGTGGCTTGCTGAACTTCGGCCAAACCTATAAATGAATTCATTATTCCCCAAACAGTACCAAACAAACCAATATATGGACTGGTTGATCCTACTGTTGCCAAAAAAGGGAGGTGCTGGTCGAGTTTTTCTTCTTCACGATATAAAGCGACGCGCATCGCTCTTTGAACACCATCCATGATGGCGTCAGGTTCGACGTTATGGCTCTGCCTTAAGCGGGTGAACTCTCTGATACCGGCAGCAAAGATGCTTTCCATCCCTTCCACTTTTCTACCTTCTAAAGTGAGTTTGCGGTACAGATTACCCAAATCAACACCACTTGACCAAAAACTCTCTTCAAAATCTGCTCGTACTTTTTTAGCTTTTTTAAGAACACGAATTCTTTGAAATATAACAATCCATGATAAAACGGAAGCCGCAACTAGGGTTAGCATAACAAGCTGAACCACAATACTAGCACTGGCGATAAGTCCCCAAATTGACATTAGTAACCTCTATTTTAGATCTGAAGGTAGTTGGTAATTAAAATGCTCATAGGCTCGCTTTGTTACTTGCCTGCCTCGTGGCGTACGAATTATGAAGCCCTGTTGAATCAAAAAAGGTTCAATTACATCTTCAATTGTGTCTTTATCTTCACCCAGAGCGGCAGATACACTATCAAGACCCACTGGCCTTCCGTCAAACTTTTCTATCATAGTCAATAACATACGTCTATCTAAATGATCAAAACCTTGACTGTCTACACTTAACATATCCAGCGCTCTCGCCGCGATCGCTTGCCCAACAAGGGTTTCACCACTCACTTGAGCGACATCTCTTACTCGCCGCAGTAAACGATTGGCTATCCTCGGTGTCCCTCGTGACCTTCTCGCCACTTCAAAACAGCCAGACTGATCAAGCTCCATGCCCATTTTGCCCGCCGAACGAGCAACAATAGTTGTCAGTGAAGCAACGTCATAGAACTCCAACCGCTGCACTATGCCAAACCGATCGCGTAAAGGCGAAGTTAATAATCCTGCACGGGTTGTTGCTCCGACAAGCGTAAACGGCGGGAGTTCAATTTTTATTGATCGAGCGGCTGGTCCTTCGCCAATCATAATGTCGAGCTGATAATCTTCCATCGCTGGATATAAGACCTCCTCAATTGCCGGACTCAACCTGTGTATCTCATCAATAAACAAGATGTCGCCTTCATTTAGGTTTGTCAGTAGAGCCGCTAAATCTCCTGCTCTTTCAAGTACAGGTCCAGACGTTGTCTTAACATCAGCTCCCATTTCATTGCCAATAATATGCGCTAGTGTGGTTTTACCCAATCCAGGTGGGCCAAATATCAGCGTATGATCTAGTGGCTCATTGCGCTGAAGAGCGGCTTGAATAAAAATCTCCATTTGCTCTTTCACCACAGGCTGACCAATGTATTCAGCCAGTGCTTGAGGACGAATTGCCCTGTCGACTTGTCGGTCGTTGCCCTTTAATTCACTTGATACAATTCGGTCCTGCTCAATCATTCTATTTCCTTAGCATACCTTTTAGAGCTGACCTAATGACCTCTTCACTGCTGGCGGCATCTGCAGGTACACCAGCAACCGCTTTGGCCGCTTCTTGTGGCTTGTACCCCAAAGAAATAAGAGCAGCTTCAGCCTCTTGCCTTGGGTCAGCCTGAACTTGACGAAGCAATACTGGGGCAGAAAATAAATCCGTCTTGGCTGCCTGACCAAGCTTATCTCTAAGCTCAATGACTAAACGCTCGGCGGTTTTTTTCCCCACACCTGGAATACGAGTAAGCGCATCAATATCAGACTCTTGAACATTAGTAATCAGTTCTTCCGAGGACATGCTCGACAAGATAGCCAATGCCATTTTAGGCCCAATACCATTCACTTTTATCAGCACTCTAAATAGCGCTCTTTCATTTTTATCAATAAAACCATAAAGAGAATGGGCATCTTCTTTAATCATCAGATGAGTATATAAAACGACCCTTTCACCGATTGGGGGCAAATCATATATGGTGCCCATAGGCGAACTTATTTCATAACCTATGCCATTCACATCGATTAAAAGTTCGGGTGGCGTTTTCTCAATTAATGTGCCAACTATACGTCCAATCACAAGGCTTTCCTTACATCTTGTTCAGTCCAACGTTTAGATGAACGTCCGGCACGTTTCCCAGTGCCATATTCTAATCCACCTGAGGTACGTGTGTTTGCGTGACACAATGCAATGGCTAACGCATCAGCCGCGTCAGCTTGAGGCTTAGAGGATAACCCCAATAGTAACTGCACCATCATTTGAACTTGAGTTTTGTCTGCGTTTCCATTCCCAACGACAGATTGCTTCACTCGCCTTGCCGCATACTCATGGACAACTAACTCTTGAAGTGAGGCAGCGACTATAGCAGCGCCTCTTGCCTGACCAAGTTTTAATGCAGAATTGGCGTTTTTGGCTAAGAAGACCTCTTCAATCACAAACTCATCTGGCTGGTATTCTTTAAGCAAATCGCTTACATGATTAAAGATATGTTTCAATCGTACAGATAGCTCTTCATCGGGCAGACGAATACAGCCACTCGTGACGTAAGTTGTCTTGCCGTTCAAAACATCAACAACACCAAATCCGGTAACACGTGAACCCGGGTCTATGGCTAAAATTCTGGTGGAAAGCATGTTTTTACAAACCTTTTATAATCACTGTATATTTCAACAGCCCTTTACACAGTATGCAATGCTGCAAGATAAAAAAAGGTCGCTATTCAGCGACCTTTTACATTTTACTTTCAATAAACTGGCGTTCACGAGACCTTAAAAGGACATTAAGACTCTACCACGGGTTTTCTGACACGAATATTCAGCTCTTTCAGTTGCTTTTCGCTGACTTCACCCGGCGCTTGAGTCAATAGACAAGTTGCACTTTGTGTTTTAGGGAAGGCAATCACGTCGCGAATCGAGCTTGAGCCTGTCATCAACATCACTAGACGATCTAGACCAAACGCCAAGCCGCCATGTGGTGGCGCACCAAATTTTAAAGCATCCAACAAGAAGCCAAATTTTTCTTGCTGCTCTTCTTTACTAATATTAAGCAACTCAAAAACCGTCTCTTGCATTGAGGACTGATGAATACGAATCGATC
Source organism: Marinomonas hwangdonensis (assembly GCF_003721245.1). Classification (GTDB taxonomy): domain Bacteria; phylum Pseudomonadota; class Gammaproteobacteria; order Pseudomonadales; family Marinomonadaceae; genus Marinomonas; species Marinomonas hwangdonensis. Next base: position 99,000 of record NZ_RIZG01000006.1, read on the forward strand.
CACCACCAAGCTCTGTGCCGTTCAGCACCATGTCATAGGCTTGTGACAGCGCCGTCAATGGGTTAGCTTTAAGATCTTCAGGCGAACAAGAAGGAGCTGTAAATGGGTGGTGAATAGCTGTAATTCCGCCATCACTGGTTTCTTCAAACATAGGGAAATCTACTACCCAGAGTGGCGCCCACTTGCATGTGTAAAGATTTAAGTCGTCACCCAGTTTGCAACGCAACGCACCTAGCGCTTCGTTAACTACTTTTGCCGAGTCCGCACCAAAGAAAATCAAGTCACCATCTTGTGCATCAAGGCGATCTAGTAAGGCAGCACGCACCTCGACAGGCAAGAATTTAACGATCGGCGATTGCAAACCTTCTTCTAGGTTAGACTTGTCGTTAACCTTGATGTAAGCCAGTCCTTTCGCTCCGTAGATGCTAACAAACTTAGTGTAATCATCAATCTGTTTACGAGTTAATGCATTTCCACTTGGCACTTTCAATGCTGCAACACGGCCTTTAGGGTCCGTCGCTGGGCCTGAGAAAACCTTAAAGTCGACGTTAGCCATAAGATCAGACACAGTCACTATGGTCAACGGAATACGAAGATCAGGCTTGTCGCTACCGTACGTTTCCATGGCTTCTGAATAAGGCATGCGTGGAAAAGCCCCTAAGTCAACGTTCATCAACTCTTTAAACAAGCTAACGATCATGTCTTCAGTCATCGCCATGATGTCTTTCTCACCCATGAAAGACGTTTCAATGTCGATTTGAGTAAATTCTGGCTGACGGTCAGCTCGTAAATCTTCATCGCGGAAACATTTAGCAATCTGATAGTAACGGTCGAAGCCTGAAACCATCAGTAATTGTTTAAAGAGTTGTGGCGACTGAGGCAATGCAAAAAAACTGCCTTGATGCGTTCGGCTAGGCACTAAATAATCACGCGCCCCTTCCGGTGTTGCACGGGTCAAGATAGGTGTTTCAATGTCTAAGAAGCCATTTCCGTCCAAGTAACGACGTAGGACAGAGGTAACCTTCGAACGAAAACGCATTTTTTGCTGAATTTCAGGACGGCGCAAATCGATAAAACGATTTTTTAAACGTACATCTTCACCAACTGATTGGTGTTCATCTAACTGAAATGGGGGTGTTTGCGCCGCATTTAATATCTCAAGATGCGTGCCCAAGACTTCGATTTCACCCGTACGCATATTTGGGTTAGTGGTTCCCTCAGGACGAGCGCGCACTAAGCCCGTTAGCTTTACTACGTATTCATTACGAACGCTATCAGCCAATGCGAAGCTTTCTGCACGGTCTGGATCGAAAACAACTTGTGTAACTCCTTCCCGGTCACGAATATCTAGAAAAATAACCCCACCGTGGTCGCGGCGACGATGAACCCAACCGCAAAGCGTGATTTCTTGTGAAATGTTAGAAGCATTTAATTCGCCGCAATAATGGCTGCGCATAATTTCTTTCCTATTACTGTCTCAGTAAGAGAGTGATGTGTTCTTAGAGTGTTTTCTGTTTGATCATCCATAAATCTCGGATTATTGAAGATCAAACAGCCAAACTGAATATTTTAAGGCAAAGCATTATATGCGAACAGGGTCTGACTCTCTAGGGTCTGAGTCAAATTTTAGAGCTAGAGAGAATTTTTAAGCAGCAGTAGCAGGTTTATTAGAACCCGAACAGACTCAAAATGTGTTTATCACACTAAATTTAGAATTTCATAGCGCATCACTTGACCATTCTGAAGCAATTCAACTTCATCTCCTACATATTTACTAATTAAGGTCCTACCCACCGGACTGGATGGGGTAACAAGATAAACCGTTTGGTTCGTCATCTCGACAGAGAGCCCACCGGCACAAGGAGAGATAAAGAAATGTTTTTCAGCCGCGCTCTTTGAATTCGCTCTTACCAAAGAAACCAACCCCCAAAGTTCAACGGCATTGCCTTCAGAAAAGAGTATGGGAGACTTTTTATTAAAACAATGCCACTCATTCTCGCACTCCAACACACGTTTCGACTGACCATGAGCCAAATATGATGCTTCTAACCCAAATGTATCGTACTTGTTTTCCGCCACACTCTCTTCATCTGTTGCGGCATCATGAGCTTGTTTTGCGGCCCATTTCGCTGTTTCATAGCGACTTAACAATGCAGCGGTGACCGCTTCATATACATCGTGCTTATTCATATCACTCTATCTACTTAATCCTAACCCAAGCATTGTAATTATATAACTTCTATAAGAAAAACACCCTCCCTCACTTTGGCTAGTATTTTTACCACAAAGTCAGTTGACAATATCAACTAAATTAACTATATTGATAATCATTCTCAAAATTTGAAATTTAAAAGCAGGAGCGTATGAAGGAAAAAATTGGCGAGTCGCTTCACAAACTGATGCACAACTATCGCCACCAAATACGTGAGGCGGCATCAGCATCAGGTATCGCAATTCCCGTAAGCCATATACGATCACTAAAGTGCATCAAAAACATTAAAAACTGCAGCGCAAAAGACATCTCGGAGAGGCTTTCACTTGATAAATCTCAAATTACTCGCGTTCTTAAGGAGTTAGTCGGTGCCGGTTATGTGATAAAGGTCCGCTGTCCAGACAATCATCGCAGCCAGTTATTAAGTCTGACACAAATAGGCAGCGAATTACTCGAAAAGCTTATGATGTTAGATCAATTAGCAGTCGAAAAAATGACTAAATATTTAACCGCGCAACAAATAGAAGATTTCATACATATTTCAGAGATTATGGTAAATAACCTTGACCAGTCTCCATCATGTGACAAACAAAATTAAGGAGCCCGTTATGAGCAGACCACAACCACGAGAGTTAACGGTTATTAATAAATTCCATGTTACCCCTAATATGTTGCGAGTCACCTTAGGGGGGGACAATATTCATACCATTCCTGAAGATCAGGAAAGCGGCTATGTTAAACTTATTTTCCCAAGAAAGGATCAAAAGCCCCTATTACGTACTTATACTATTCGACATCAACGAGCTAATGAAATAGATATTGATTTTGTCTTGCATGAAGATGGTGGACCAGCATCAACATGGGCAAAAAACACTCAACCTAACGACACAATTCTTGTTGGAGGCCCTGGCCCCAAAAAATTCATTGAAGAGTCAACTGACTGGAAAATACTAGTGGGTGATATGACGGCCTTGCCAGCAATCAGCGTCAATTTAACAAAGCTTTCACAAGACTCAAAAGGGTATGCTGTACTTGAAGTGATTTCAGAGGATGACATTCAGCCTTTAAAGCACCCTACCGGCATTGAGCTTAAATGGGTAATTAACCCCCACCCTGGCGAAAACGCCAACTTACTATTGGATCAAATTCAGTCACTATCATGGCATCAAGGTAGTGTTTCTGTTTGGGTGGCTTGCGAATTTAGCAGCATGAAAATTCTACGTTCATTTTTTAAGAATGACAGAAATATTGAAAAAGAAAATTTCTATATTTCTAGCTACTGGAAATTAGGCAATAGTGAAGATCAGCATAAAGAAGTGAAGCGTGTTGATTTAGAAGAAACAGTGTAATAAAACCTTTATTTCAACAATAACAAAGCCAGCCCTTAGAGCTGGCTTTGTTGCATTTCTTTCGTTATAGCTGAACACTTTCAACAATTAAATCCACAACGTCATCTAGTGCGGATTCGGTGATCTGAGAATCCGCTATCGCCGAGTCAGCCACCAAAAAGGCAACACCTGTCTGACGAATTAGCGCCGATTCTTGCGCTGTCGCATCCGCTTTTACCAAAGCAACAATACCTTGGCGTAACAACAGGCGTTCAAGCGCATCACTTTGCTTCAACACGCTAGCTGCCAAGGCGATAACTGCAGGTTTTTGACCGAGACGTGCGGCACGATCTTCCGCACTAACTACAGTGTCTTGATCTAGCTCAGCAACAGCCTCTTCAACCATGCCTGCACCAACTGTTACGTTAGTTAAGCGGTCAATAATAATCAAAGCACCAGTGAAACGGCTATCCGTGTATTCATCAAATGCAACAGGTGCATCAAACTGAATGACTGCATCGCCGATCCCGTTCAATTCCAATGCCTCTATCTTACTGACTTCAAGTGTATTGACATCAACACGATGATTGAAGTGATGAACTTTACCAGGAACCGTTTGTGTTCCAAGCTTAAAGTCATACAACTTGCCCGGTACTAATGGGTGATCAGCCATCCAAACAATTGAAGAACGAAGCGTTGTTGCAATAAGAGGCTCTTGACCAATGTGCGACAGCATATCACCGCGACTGATATCGATCTCATCTTCAAGCGTAATCGTGACTGCCTGACCTGCTTTTGCTGTATCTAAATCGCCATCAAAGGTCACAATCCTTTCAACAGTCGACGTTTTACCTGAAGGCAAAGCTACCACTTTATCGCCCGGTTTAACCGCGCCAGCGGCGATGGTTCCTGAGAAACCACGGAAATCTAAGTTAGGACGGTTAACATACTGAACTGGGAAGCGGAAAGAATCCCGTTTCACATCGCGGTTAATTTGCACCGTTTCCAAAATTGACATTAGCGGGCCACCTTGATACCAAGGCGTGCTTTCAGACGCATTTACCACGTTGTCTCCACGTAGCGCAGACATAGGCACAAACTGAATATCTTCTGGTTTACGATCGCCAAGCTGATCAACGAACGCCAGATAATCGGTCTTAATTTGCTCAAACGTTTCTTCTGAAAAGCCCACTAAATCCATCTTATTGACAGCAACCACCAAGTGTTTAATGCCGAGCAATGACGTAATGTAACTGTGGCGACGTGTTTGCGTTTGCACACCATAACGCGCATCGATCAGTATGATAGCGAGGTCGCAGGTGGACGCACCTGTTGCCATGTTGCGAGTGTACTGCTCATGCCCCGGTGTATCTGCAATAATGAACTTGCGCTTTTCTGTTGAAAAGTATCGATAAGCCACATCAATGGTAATGCCCTGCTCACGCTCTGCTTGAAGGCCATCAACCAACAAGGCGAGATCCACTTCCTCACCTTGAGTACCGGATTTTTTACTGTCACGCTTGACCGCATCAAGATGGTCTTCATAAATTAACTTAGAATCATGGAGCAAACGTCCGATTAACGTACTTTTTCCATCGTCAACGTTTCCGCAAGTAAGAAGACGCAATAAGTCTTTTTCTTCGTGCTGTTTCAGATAACCAAGTATGTCTTGGCTGATCAATTCTGATTGGTGAGACATTCTTTCTTTACTCCAAACTTAGAAATAACCCTGTTTCTTCTTCTCTTCCATTGATCCTGATGAATCATGGTCAATCATTCGCCCTTGGCGCTCTGAACTTCTGGTGAGTAACATCTCCTGAATAATTTCAGGTAATGACGCCGCTTCCGATTCAACAGCCCCCGTAAGTGGGTAGCAGCCTAAAGTGCGAAAACGTACTGATTTCATTTCTGGCACTTCACCGTTTAATGGCATACGCTCATCGTCCACCATGATGAGCGTACCGTCACGCTCAACAACAGGGCGCTTTTCAGAGAAATACAATGGAACAATTGGGATACTTTCTAAATAAATATATTGCCAGATATCCAGTTCAGTCCAATTAGACAATGGGAAAACACGGATACTTTCGCCTTTGTTTACTTTGCCGTTGTAGATATTCCATAGCTCAGGACGTTGGTTTTTCGGGTCCCAACGATGCTGCTTATCACGAAAAGAGTACACACGCTCTTTAGCACGAGACTTCTCCTCATCGCGACGAGCTCCCCCAAAGGCGGCATCAAAGCCGTATTTGTCTAATGCTTGCTTTAATGCTTGGGTTTTCATCACATCGGTGTGTTTTGAACTACCGTGAGTAAACGGCCCCACACCTTGAGCAATACCCTCTTGGTTTTGATGAACAATCAGCTCCAAACCGAGCTTCGCTACCATCTCATCGCGAAAGGTAATCATTTCTTTAAACTTCCAACCTGTATCCACATGCATCAGTGGAAAAGGCGGCTTACCAGGATAAAACGCTTTCATAGCAAGATGCAGCATCACGGCTGAATCTTTGCCAATGGAATACAGCATTACCGGGTTATCAAATTCCGCCGCCACTTCACGAATAATATGAATACTCTCGGCTTCTAGCTGTTTTAGGTGAGTCAGTCTTGCCTCTGTCATAATTTCCCATCTCTTGTCAGGCTTCAGCATTTTTTGCACTATAACATGCCTTTAGGTTATAAAAACCCACTCATCTAGACTTTAGTAGAATATGCATATTAAAAAACCATCATCAAGTAACACTCTCGAATCTTTAAAATCGCAAAAAAAAGCCCTCTTACAGAGGGCTCTTATGGATCTTAGTAACAGCAGCCAGAATCAACCACCAAATTGTTGTTCTATAATCAATTGGTTAATTTGCTTTGTTAAACGATTTGTCTCAGAAAGAATCTGCTGTCGAAAAGCATCAATTGAATCAATGGCTTCTTGATGCTTATCCAAAGTTTGCTGAACACTGGATACGTCAACGGTATTCTGTGTCGCCGCAATTTGCTTTTCAAGCGCTACCAGTTTTGTACTCAACTCGCTTAGTTGTTGATTAACTTGTTCTAAACTCAGCGTTTGCGCCTCGTTCTGACCCGCTTGTGCCGCTAAAAGATCATCTAGAGACACCTGCTTAGCTGCTAAGCTGTTAATTTGACTTGAATTCTCCCCCATCGTCTTTTCAATAGCCGCAACGGAAGGAAGCAATTTATTGTAATTTACTTCTACATCACTAAAGGCGTCAGCTTGAATGGCTATGCGTTTGGATTGTGTCGAAACCGTCTCTCTAAGATCAGCTAACTTTTTCTGCACCTCTTCAAGCGCCGCCGTGTTACCCGATATGGCTTTACGGTTGGTGTCATAAGACACGCCCCACAGTTTTCGGATTTCACTCGCATGCGTATTGAGTGTTTCTTCTAAAGTCTCACCTTGTCTATTTGCCGACACGTCTGCAGCAATTAGCTGATGATCTAAATTCTGTATTTCGTTTTTAGCGCCGTATAACTCATTGCGCAGCTGCATATTTTGCTGCCATAGCCAATAGCCCGCACCAGCAGAAGCACACAAGATTAAGAAAAGCAGTATGTACACTCCAGTTAGATTCGCCTTTTTATAAACAACACTTGGTGCATGAGCAGGCTTAGTCGGAGTAGGGTTCGCAGGGCGTGCTTTAGGAGCACTGGTAGCATTAGGCCTCTTATCTCTGACTTCATCTTGATCCAGAGTCAGGCTGGGGATCTCAATATCATCGTCTTTTCGCATGGAAATACTTTTTAGTCGCTTTTATAAATGAAATGGAAAAGTTCGTATAGAACAGGTCTAAAGAATATTATCTTAAAACGTTCGGTGCTACTATATAAGCACCATTAACTGCTTGATAACAAGCATTTTTCGTTAATAAAAAGCAAGGAGAATTTAAATGTCTTTTGAATTACCCGCTCTTCCTTATGCTAAAGACGCACTAGAACCACACATGTCCGTTGAGACGCTTGAGTACCATCACGGCAAGCACCACAACACCTATGTTGTGAAACTAAACGGCTTGGTTCCAGGATCCGAATACGAAAATAAGTCACTTGAAGAAATCATCGCATCGGCTCCTGCTGGTCCAGTATTCAACAATGCGGCTCAGATCTGGAATCATACCTTTTTCTGGCACAGCCTAAGCCCTAACGGCGGCGGTGAGCCAACAGGTGCTCTAGCAGACGCTATCAACGCAAAGTGGGGGTCTTTTGCAGAATTCCAAGCAGCATTTGAAGATAAAGCGGTGAACAACTTTGGCTCTAGCTGGACTTGGTTAGTTAAAAATGCTGACGGCTCTCTAGAAATCGTCAACACAAGCAATGCCGGCACACCCATGACTAATGGCCAAACAGCCATTATCACGGTTGATCTGTGGGAACATGCTTACTACATTGATTACCGCAATGTTCGCCCTGATTACCTTAAAGGTTTCTGGGCACTGGCTAACTGGGAATTTGCAGCGGCAAACTTCTCGGCTTAAGTATTAAAGAGTAGTCATTAAAAACGCGACCTTGGTCGCGTTTTTTTACTCTTTTTTGTATTCAGCTTGGACATAGAGTTTCGCCTGAATAAACTCTGAATGGGACAAAAACAGCAGCTCACTGATACGTCGAATTCTTACATCTTCATGAGCGTCTACTTCTCCGTCAGACAAAGCAACTCGCCACAAACCCCTCAGTAATTCCATTTTTTGATCTAATGACGCCACGTCATTGATCACTTTCGTAAATTGATATAAGTCATGAGCCTGCTCTACACCAGAGCGCGCTTCTGTAAACAAGCCATCAATATCATCGCCCAACTCACTCACGTCGCGCAAAACAGCCTTGATCTGTTTTTCTTCTGCTTCGTCAACATGATGATCGGCCAACATAACCTCAATAAGTAACGAAGCGACCGCTGTTTGATATGACATAGCAAGATCGTCCCTGACAGGTGTACTGAATAAGTTCTTTATCGTGTTAAACATAAGATCTCCATTATCTGCTCTCATAGAACGAGCATAAGCGCTAGCAGACTGGCAAAGAGCCAAATAAAAACACCATACATAAGCTAGACCAGGAGATAAAGCATGACGAACTCTTGTATCGCATAAATTTCTTTTGTTGCACATAATTACATTAGACTTACCTGATAATTATAGATTAGAATATTCTTATATAATTACGAGGAATGGAATATGGATACTATTTTTAACCCGCTTGTCGGGGGACTATTGATTGGACTAACAGCCACTGCCTACCTACTTACCACAGGTCGTGTCATTGGCATTAGTGGTATATTTTCACAGCTTTTATTCACCAAAGGGCGCTTGCTGCCCTTTCTGTTTATCGCTGGCCTAATAATAGGTGGCAGTGCCTATGGCGTACTTACTGAACAAACCGTTGCTTTCCCTGAAACTCGAAGCCCTCTCCTACTCACTCTTTCTGGACTCTTGGTAGGGTATGGCACTCGATTAGGGGGTGGCTGTACAAGTGGGCATGGTGTTTGCGGTATTTCACGCTTATCTCCACGCTCAATTGTTGCCACCGTCATTTTTATGGCGGCGGCCATTATCACAGTCGCCATTGTTAGTTAGAGAGGTCAATATGCACGCTATTATTTCACTGGTTGCAGGCTTAATATTTGGTTTAGGGCTGGCTTTTTCTGAGATGACCAACCCAGCTGTCGTCATTGGCTTTTTAGACATCTTTGGCAATTGGAACCCATCCCTGATTATCGTGATGGCAAGTGCTATCTCCGTCGGTATGCTTGGTTACTGGATTAAAAACAAAAGAATAAAACCTCTTTTTGCTGATAAGTGGTATGTTCCGACGTTAAAGCACATAGACTCCAAGTTGATTGTAGGGGCGACTTTGTTTGGCATAGGTTGGGGATTAAGTGGCTATTGCCCAGGCCCTGGACTCACGGCCTTGGTCAATAATCCAAGTGAAGGCGTATATTTTATCCTCGCGTTAATCCTTGGAAGCGGTGTTCACACACTACAAAATAGAACAGCGTAAGCAAACACACTTTAAAAAAGGCCGTATAGGCCTTTTTTTTATTCGTGAGCGTAAAAATACTTGACCATGGACCGCTAGGGCATTAAATTTCGCCCGCGTCGTTGCTGAACATAATCCGCACCGCTTCAACTGCTGCGCTAGTCGCTTAAGGCCACAGAGCCGGATAAGTTACAGCCATAAGTAGGGCGTGTTAAAGTAAAGGCGTTTACTTTTTATAATCGGTTTATGTTTTGCATAATTAAGGAGCTTTTTGCCCATGACTATCGACGTTAATTCTTTCTACACTCCAGAGCGTTTTGCTCGTTTTAAAGCCTTTGCTGAAACCAAAGAAACCCCTTTTGTCGTGATTGATACGGAAATCATTGACGAAGCTTATACTGAGCTAACCAAGGGTTTCCCTATCGCAGACATTTTTTATGCGATAAAAGCGAATCCAGCACCAGAAATATTGACTCTTCTGCGTGATCGCGGCTCAAATTTCGATGTCGCTTCTCGCTATGAATTGGACAAACTTCTTGCCATTGGTGATGTTTCTCCTGATCGTGTTAGCTATGGCAACACCATTAAAAAAGCCAAAGATGTACGCTACTTTTATGAAAAAGGTGTGCGTATGTTTGCAACCGATTCAGAAGCCGATTTACGCAACATTGCTAAAGCAGCCCCAGGATCTCGCGTTTATGTTCGCATTCTAACGGAAGGCACCGTAACCGCTGATTGGCCTTTATCTCGTAAATTTGGTTGCCGCCCTGATATGGCAATGGACTTGCTGATTTTAGCAAAAGAATTAGGCCTAATACCTTATGGCATTTCTTTCCATGTTGGCTCACAGCAGCGCGACATCGGTGCCTGGGACGCAGCCATTGCGAGTGTCAAAGTTATCTTTGAGCGCTTAAAAGAAGAGGACAATATTGAATTAGAAATGATCAATATGGGAGGCGGATTCCCTGCCAACTATATCGCTCGTACCAATGAGCTTTCTACGTATGCGGAAGAGATCTCCCGCTTTCTAGAAGAAGATTTTGGTAGCAAGCTGCCTCGTATCATTCTGGAGCCAGGCCGCTCCTTGATCTCAAATGCGGGTGTTTTGGTCAGTGAAGTGGTATTGATTTCACGTAAATCTCATACGGCACTTAACCGCTGGGTATTTACTGACGTGGGTAAGTTTTCTGGTTTGATTGAAACCTTGGACGAATCTATTAAGTACCCAATCTACGTCGAGAAAGGCGGTGAGCTTGAAGAAGTGATTATTGCTGGGCCAACGTGTGACAGTGCAGACATCATGTATGAGAACTACAAGTATGGTTTACCCCTGAACTTGGCTATTGGCGATAAGATGTATTGGTTATCGACAGGCGCTTACACAACCACTTACAGCGCTGTTGAATTTAATGGCTTCCCACCATTGGCTTCATACTACTTGTAATATCGTCCAATGTAGCGTGACTTAAAATAGACAATAATAGCCTCAGAATAGACATATTCTGAGGCTTTTTTATTGGAATGAACGCTGTACTGAGCAATAATACTCTTTCATTTAAAAAAGGAACTTGCCTTGTATTGTCTCAGCGAACTTGTCATTTACCCTGTTAAATCCACTCAAGGCATCACTTTAACGTCTAGCCAAGTCGTCGACTCCGGTCTTTGGGGAGATCGTCGATATACGCTCATCAATCCCGTTGGCGAGATTATAACGGGGCGCACTCACCCGCAAATTACATTAATCGCCGGCAAACAACTCGATGACAGCCGTTGGCGATTCTCGCACCCCACTATGAAGACGGATTTGCTATTAGATAAGGCCAGCTTTTTTGATGTATATACCGATATTGTGGTCTGGGAAGACGCTGTAAAAGCACAATTCACGGCAGAGACCGCGAACTTATGGTTTAGTCAAATCGCTGGCGAAGACGTAAAGCTGGTGCATTTCGGAGACGCATCACGACGCTTTACCCATCGAAAGCCAGATGTCCCCGTTGGTTTTGCAGACGGCTACCCTTTTTTGCTGACAACAGAATCCTCTCTCAGCGAATTAAATCGCACCTGCACTCAAAGCATTAAAATGGCTCAGTTTCGGCCTAACCTTGTGATTTGTGGCAATCACGCTTTTGAGGAAGACAAGTGGAAGCGAATCCGAATAGGATCTGTTCTATTTGAAAACGTCAAACCCTGCATTCGCTGTATTTTTACGACCTTGAATCCGCAAACAGCAGAGCGCATTCCTAAGGGCGAACCTTTAAAAACACTGGGTAAATTTCGACTACTTGAAGATAAGGGCATTACCTTTGGCATTAATCTTGTTGCACTCAATAAAGGCACGATTCAAGTAGGAGATGATGTCGAAATACTAGAATATCAAGAAGCCCATTCTTACGTCGACAGGCGATAATCGGCCCACAGCAGCGATTCACAACACCCTCTTCATCAAAACAATAAAAAAGGAAAGCCAAATGACTTTCCTTTTTCAATGAGTTTCTTGTATTTGAATGATTACGGCAGAAACAGTCTTATTACCTTAAGACTGTTGCTTCGCTAAGTACTCATCGTAAGTACCGTGGAAATCGACAATTCCGTCGCTTGTCACTTCGACAATTCGAGAAGCCAGAGACGAAACAAATTCGCGGTCATGGCTGACGAAAATTAACGTACCAGGGTAATTCTCAAGGGCAAGGTTCAGCGATTCGATGGATTCCATGTCCATATGGTTCGTTGGTTCATCCATGACCAATACGTTGGGTTTTTGCAGCATTAGCTTACCGAACAACATCCGGCCTTGCTCACCACCGGACAGGACTTTAACGGATTTTTTAATGTCGTTTTGTGAGAACAACAAACGCCCCAAAGTACCACGAATAATCTGCTCATCATCACCCTCTTGACCCCATTGTGACATCCACTCAATGAGATCAACGTCTTCTTCGAATTCATGGTGATGATCCTGTGCATAATAGCCAATATTGGCATTTTCAGACCATTTTACATGACCTTTTGTAAGCTCAGTGTCACCAACAAGGCATTTTAGTAGGGTGGTTTTACCGATACCATTTGGCCCGATAACGGCAATGCGCTCGCCTACTTCAACCATCATGTTTAAACCGCTAAATAAAACTTCATCGTAAGACTTTGCCACATTTTCAATCTGTACAGCCGTGCGGTGAAGTTTTTTCGCTTGCTCGAATCGGATGAAAGGATTTTGGCGGCTCGACGGTTTAACGTCTTCAAGCTGAATTTTATCAATTTGCTTAGCACGAGAAGTCGCTTGCTTAGACTTTGACGCATTTGCCGAGAAACGACTGACAAACGACTTTAACTCGCTAATCTGCGCTTTTTTCTTTGCATTATCTGACAACAAACGCTCACGAGCCTGAGTAGCGGCCGTCATATATTCGTCGTAGTTGCCAGAAAATAAACGCAACTCGCCGTAATCTAAGTCCGCCATGTTAGTGCAGACCGAGTTTAGGAAGTGGCGGTCATGGGAAATGATAATCATGGTGCAGTTGCGCTCCACCAAAACCCCCTCTAACCAACGTATGGTATTGATATCAAGGTTGTTGGTTGGCTCGTCCAGCAGGAGTATTTCAGGGTCTGAGAAAAGGGCTTGGGCAAGCAACACACGAAGCTTCAAGCCAGGCGCCACTTCGCTCATTAGACCGTAGTGCTGTTCAGTAGGAATCCCCACGCCTAACAGCAATTCACCGGCACGAGCATCGGCCGTATAGCCATCCATTTCAGCAAATTCCGCCTCTAAATCCCCAGCGCGCAGACCATCCGCTTCTGTCATTTCGGGATTCGCGTAAATCGCATCTTTTTCTGCTTTTATTGCCCAAAGCTCAGTGTGTCCCATGATGACGGTATCAATAACGGAATACTCTTCGAAAGCAAATTGATCTTGTTTTAACTTACCAAGACGTTCATTAGGGTCTTTAGAGACGTTACCTGAGCTTGGTTCTAGGTCGCCACCCAGAATTTTCATAAACGTTGACTTACCGCAGCCATTGGCGCCAATAAGACCGTAGCGTTTGCCTTCACCAAACTTAACAGACACGTTTTCAAAAAGAGGTTTCGCACCAAATTGCATGGTGATATTAGCCGTCGTTAACAAAGTATTCTTCCGTTTATCATGATGTGAATGATGGATTCCCAATACAAGATGCACTGAGAGTAATATAGATTGCCTTATTATCGCACAGATGCATGACTGTCTTTAAGCGTGAAAATCATTATTAGAAAAAAAAGCCTGCAGGGACTATCTTAAAAATAGAGGAATGAACCGAAATTCCATGTTTTGACACTCAAAAGGCGTTTTCACATTAATTTGCTAATAAGAAATATCATTTACTATAAAGAAAACTCGTTTTTGGTCGTCATCTTGTCATAACCCATAACAATAAGGCGGCTATTATGAATCCCGTCACATTAAAAACACCCAACAAAAAACTCAGTGACGCCCTATCACTCTCTCGTTTAAAAAATGCTTCTATTTTTGGCGCCCTATCAGACAGTGGCATTCAATTTTTACTAGATCAAGGAAAGCTTCATACCTTTGAGAAAGACGATGAGATCTTTGCGTATGGAGACAAAGGCAACAGTTTTTATGTGGTTTTAGAGGGTGAGCTAGATTTTTACAAACAACATGACAGTAAAAAAAGGCTTACACGGACAATCTACTTTGGCGAAGCCATAGGCTTTGTGTCCATGATTGCACTTCATCAAAGAGTGGGGAGCTTGGTAGCCGTAAAAAGCGGCATCCTAGTCGAAGTATCCAGCGATGTATTCAGTGATTTTCACGACCGCCATCCATTTGACTTTGGCATTTTATTAATGAATCTTGCCAGAGACATGGGTAGAACCATACGCGAACTAAGCAATGCTTTGGTAGAAAATGATGTCGCGATTAATAAAAAATCGCTTAAATAATACGATAAAAAACTATAAAACAAGCCGACGAAATAATCTTTCATTCAACTTGTTTTATAGCCGTTTCGCTCTATTAACCGACTGCTGCAACAACAGAGATTTCAACCAGCAGTTCTTGACGGGCCATTCTAGCCTCTACACAGGCGCGTGCTGGCGCATGACCTTCAGGTATCCAGGCATCCCAAACAGCATTCATAGCAGCAAAATCTTTCATGTCACGTAGGTAAATCGTAGCAGATAATATACTGGAACGATCTGATCCAGCCTGATCTAGTAGGGCATCTACTTTTTCAAGCATGGTTCTAGTTTGCTCTGCTATGTCTGTATTTGCATCTGCGCCAACTTGGCCACACAAATACACCGTCTCGTTGTGCTTAACGATTCGACTCATGCGTTGACCTACTTCCATGCGCTCAATGGTCGCCATAAAAACCTCTTTTTATTTGATAATAAATAATGGGAGAAAAAGACTCCCCTTCGTTGCAAAGGACAAACAATATAAATAATGCCCGTTTAGAACTCCAGCCCTTTTTGCGCTTTTATTCCTCTTTTGAAGGCATGCTTTACTTCTTTTATTTCACTTACTGTGTCCGCCAACTCTACTAAGGCACTACTTGCACCACGCCCTGTCACCACGAGATGCTGATTTTCGGGACGTTTCATTAGCGCTTCAAGCACTTCGTCTTCGTTCAAATACTCGTAATGCAGCAAGTAAGTTAATTCATCTAGTACCACTAAATCGATGCTGTCATCAGACAACATCGCCGAGGCTTTCTCCCATGCTTGCAGAGAAGAAGCCACATCAGACTCACGGTTTTGTGTTTCCCACGTGAAGCCAGCCGGCATAATTTCCCACTGAACATTAGGTTGCTGCTTGAAAAAGTCGATTTCACCCGTATTCCATTCGCCCTTCAAAAACTGCACCACACCTACCTTCATACCATGCCCTAAAGCACGAGCGACCATACCTAGGGCAGAGCTGGACTTGCCTTTACCATTGCCGGTTAACAAAACAAAAGTACCTTTGTCTTCTTGAGCTTTAGCAATGCGCTTGTCCACGTGTGACTTAATGGCTTGCATGCGCACCTTGTGCTTTTCTGGGTCTTTGATCGCTTTTGTCATAAAAATACTTAATCCTTTGCGCTGTCATATTCATTAAAGTCGTTAAGTTGAGTAATACTGCGCCCTACTGTATTTAAATACGATCATCTTCTGGATCGTACCCTAAATTCGGCGCCAGCCAGCGCTCAGCATCGTCTTTAGACATACCTTTACGCTTGGCGTAATCGTCAACTTGGTCAGGACCTATCTTCCCTACCCCAAAATACGTTGCCTCTGGGTGCGCAAAATACCAACCACTCACCGCTGCGGTCGGTAACATTGCGAAGCTTTCCGTAATTTCCATATCAATTTTATCTTTCACATCCAATAGAGTCCATAACTTGGCCTTTTCTGTGTGATCAGGGCACGCTGGATAGCCCGGTGCTGGACGAATACCTTGGTATTTCTCTTTGATCAATTGCTCATTGGTTAGCGCTTCGGATTCAGCATAACCCCAAAATTCTTTACGCACTTTTTTATGTAAATACTCTGCGGTGGCTTCCGCTAATCGGTCGGCGACGGCTTTTATCATAATAGAGTTGTAATCATCATGATCGGCTTCATATTTCGCCACCAAAGGATCAATACCAAAGCCTGCCGCACAAGCAAATGCGCCAATATAGTCCGCGACACCACTGTCTTTTGGTGCAACAAAATCCGCTAAACTGTGATTGTATTTACCGGGTGCGGTGAGCTCATTCTGAATACGAAGGAAAGACAAGCGCTCAATCACATCACTGCGAGATTCATCCGCATAAATTTCGATATCATCGTGATTCACTTGATTGGCAGGAAATAACCCCACCACAGCACGAGCTTGTAAGCACTGTGTTGCTATCACTTCGTCGAGCATTTTTAACGCGTCTTGGTAAACACGCGTTGCCTCAACCCCAACCACTTCATCAGTGAGAATACGCGGATAGGCGCCTGCCAATTCCCATGTTTGGAAAAATGGCGTCCAGTCTATGTAATCCTTAACCACGTTAAGATCGATGTCCTTTTCAGTCAGTACAGTCACACCCAATTTCTTAGGTTGAACAACATGACCATCGAACTGAATAGGTGGTTTGTTCTGACGCGCTTTATCAAGCGAGACTCGACGGCCTGCTTTAGCTCTGTCTTTATAACGAATACGCGTTTTCTCGTAATCGGCTTTAATTTCATCAACAAATTTTTGACGCCGCTCTTTATCTTTACTCAATAGAGCACTCGCCACACCGACGCTACGCGATGCGTTAGTGACATGAACCACTTGATTACGCTTGTAATTTTGTTCGATTTTTACCGCTGTATGCGCTTTTGATGTAGTGGCACCACCAATCATCACGGGCAAATTAAATCCTTGGCGCTCCATTTCTTTCGCTACGTGCACCATTTCATCGAGTGACGGCGTGATCAAGCCTGACAAGCCAATCATGTCTGCGCCCTCTTCTTTCGCCGTACGCAAGATTTTTTCGGCCGAAACCATGACACCAAGATCAATCACTTCAAAGTTGTTGCACTGAAGAACGACACCCACAATATTTTTACCGATATCGTGTACGTCACCCTTTACCGTCGCCATGACAATTTTGCCATTGCTTGATGAGGCCGTATCCTTGTTGCGAAGTTTTTCCTCCTCGATGAATGGCATCAAGTACGCAACCGCCTTCTTCATTACTCGGGCCGATTTCACCACCTGCGGCAAAAACATCTTTCCAGATCCAAACAAGTCGCCAACGATGCTCATACCGTCCATCAGTGGCCCTTCAATGACCTCTAAAGGACGATCATATAATTGACGAGCTTCTTCAGTGTCCTCATCAATAAATTCCGTAATGCCTTTAACAAGTGCATGACTAAGACGATCAGAAACTGGTAAGCCGCGCCATTCTTGGGTTTCTTTTTCAGCCACTTCACCATTGCCGGCAAATTCACCCGCCATCGCAAGTAGATTGTCCGTTGCATCGGGAGTGCGGTTCAGTACTGCGTCCTCTACCGCATTACGCAGCTTAGGCGGAATATCTTCGTACAACGCAAGCTGCCCCGCGTTAACAATCCCCATTGTCATGCCCTGCTTAATGGCATGGTATAAGAACACAGCGTGAATCGCTTCGCGAACAGGGTTATTGCCCCGGAACGAGAAAGAAACGTTCGACACACCACCCGATACCTTGGCATAAGGCAATTCACGAGTAATGTCGCCTGTTGCCTCAATGAAGTCTAAAGCGTAACGGTTATGCTCTTCTATCCCAGTGGCAATCGCAAAAATATTAGGATCGAAAATAATGTCTTCTGGCGGAAAGCCGACTTCATCAACCAAAATATGATACGAACGGCGACAAATCTCGATCTTGCGAGCACGGGTATCCGCTTGCCCGACTTCATCAAACGCCATGACAATAACGGCTGCGCCGTATTTCATGAGTTTACGAGCTTGCTCGCGGAACTTATCTTCGCCCTCTTTCATACTGATAGAGTTAACCACGCCTTTACCTTGAATCCATTTCAAGCCAGCTTCTAAAATCTCCCATTTCGAAGAATCAAGCATGATTGGCACACGAGAAATATCAGGTTCTGATGCGATAAGCTTAAGAAAACGCTCCATGGCGGCCTGCGAATCCAACATGCCTTCATCCATGTTGATGTCGATAATTTGTGCGCCGTTTTCCACTTGTTGGCGTGCCACATCCAGCGCAGTATCAAAGTCACCTTCTTTGATAAGACGCTTAAACATCGCCGAGCCCGTCACGTTGGTACGTTCACCGACGTTGACGAACAAGCTATTACCATCAATATTAAACGGTTCTAGACCGGACAAACGACACGCTTTTTCAATGTCAGGAATAATACGAGGCGCCGCATCAGCAAAGGCTTTGGCGAAGGTAGCAATATGTTCTGGTGACGTACCGCAGCAACCACCGATAATGTTCAAAAAGCCTGAGTCCACCCAACCCTGAATCTCTTCCAACATTTCCTCTGGTGACTCATCGTACTCACCAAATGCATTGGGTAAGCCTGCGTTAGGGTGAGCAGAGACATGCGTATCCGCAATACGTGAAAGTTCTTCAACGTATTGGCGCAGCTCTTTTGGCCCCAAAGCACAGTTTAATCCAACAGAAATGGGCTTAGCATGAGAAATAGAGTTCCAAAAGGCTTCCGTGGTTTGGCCTGATAACGTTCGGCCCGAAGCATCTGTAATGGTGCCTGAAATCATGATTGGGTAACGAACGCCAGTTTTTTCGAAATAATCTAATACTGCGTAAATAGCGGCTTTGGCATTCAATGTATCGAAAATTGTCTCGATAAGGATAATATCAACGCCACCCTTAATTAGGCCATCAACCGCTGTGGTATAGGCCGCAACAAGCTCATCAAAATGCACGTTACGAAACCCTGGGTCGTTCACATCAGGGGAAATCGTACAAGTACGGCTAGTCGGACCAACCGCACCGGCAACAAAACGTGGCTTGTGTGGATTTTGTTTGGTGAATTCGTCTGCGGCTTCACGCGCTAAACGAGCGGATTCAAAATTAAGCTCGTAGCTAAGTTCTTCCATGTGATAGTCAAGCATGGAAATGTAATTGGCGTTGAAGGTGTTGGTTTCAATGATATCGGCGCCAGCGGCAAGGTAGCTGGAATAAATGTCTTTTATGATCTTTGGCTGAGTCAGAGAAAGCAGGTCATTATTGCCTTTTAAGTCACTATTCCAATCCGCAAAACGGTCGCCGCGATAATCTTTTTCTTCTAATTTATACGATTGAATCATGGTGCCCATGGCGCCATCTAAGATCAATACGTTTTCAGCTAATCGTTTTTCAATAATAGAATACGAGTCGGACTTTACCACTGGAATTACCTCAAAAAAGTATATACCAGCTACTATACCCAAAAGACGCAATCAACGCGTTGAAAAATAATAATGTGGAGTTGAATGATGCGAGGTAAAACCAAGAGAAGGCGTTACGAATCCGCCTTCTCTTGGTTGCTATCCGCTATCGGGGAGAGGTGTTTAAACGGCGATTCACGCGACCAATTAAATAACCACCAACTAGGCCAAGAAAAATTGCACCAAGCCAGAAGCCATACTTTTCAAACAAATTGGTATTGATTAAAGAGAGGTTTTCATTACCGCGAAAGACTTGACGTTGGATGGTTTGATCTTGAAAATTGATTTGCTGATTCACAAATAAATTAAGCTGAGCATCGGGTTTTTCATTTAACCCTGACACACGCCAGCGCCACTGTAGACGCCCGCCTTGGACGACTGACCCAACCACAGAGTCGCTCACCATCTGGATATCACTGTCTGTCACTAATTCCGCTTGGAACATGACGCCACCTAATGCAGGCTCGACACGCGCGGAAACCAATATCTCGAACGTATTGTGAAGTGCCATTTCATTAGGAAGCTGCCATTCAACATCCACTAAGCGAGCATCAAGCTGAGATTGCAGCGCGTCCATTACAGCAGCCATGGTTATGCTGTTATTTTCATTGGCCTCAAGGGCTCTTTGTGTTTGTGCTAACTGGGTGGTAATAGCTGCTAACTCAGCCTGATACGTCAATAAAGCCGACTCTGACTCATTGAGCTTTGACCTTAACTCTGTATTAGTTTGTTGCGCCAACGCTAACTTGGTATCGAGCGCTTGCCATCTAGCGGCATAGTCTGCACCTTCATCTAGAGCTGCTTCAAGCTTAAGTACGTCCTTTTTGTATTCATCAATAAGTCGTTTTTGCAGGTCAATGGTGTTTTGAAACTGCGCCAGTTGACGTCGAATTCTGTCATTCTCATTGTGTAATTCCAGTTTTGCTTGGTCAACTTGCGGAGATGGCAATACCACAGGCGCTACCAATGTAGATCCAAGCTGGGTACTTGTTACTTGGTCGTCAACCGGTGCCACTTGAGTCTGAACCTGAGTTTGCTCTTGCGGTATTGATGGACGCTGTTCAGATACATTTAACGTTTCTTGATCAAGATCAGCTTGAGAAGATTCTGCGATATTAAGCGGATCAACGTCAGGCCCCTGATTAGATGCGGAGGCACTACGATCGTTTAGCTCACGAATTTTATCCCACAATATTTGATGCTGGGCCCTAGCTTCAGACAAGGCACCACCTAAAGTTAGATTTTCATCTCGTAATTGACGTAATGACTGCTGGGTCAAATTAATATCACTGTCGAGTTCGGCATTTTCGCTTTGTAGCTGGGTATGTTCGCGCAATAATGACTGGTATTTGTATTCCAGTGCGTCTTTAGACGCTGGCATTATTTCCAGTTGCGCTATCTGCTGTTGCAACAAGGCATTTTCACTCTCGAGCTGAGTAACACGACGATTTAATGAATCGTTCTGCAACTGAATTGACGCGTAACGGGACTCTAGCGACTCTCGTAGCGTTTTTTCGCGTTCTAACTCAGCCAAAGCCTCAGCACTGGTCGTCTCTGCCTTGGCCATTTTGTCTTGAAGATCCGCAATGATGGCATCTTTCTCGTTTAACGCCCGATTTAACGCCGTAAGCTGTGTCCTGTTCTCTTCCAACTGGCGATTTAATCGAGAAATTTGTCCAACCTTTGCGGCCAATTGCTTCTTTAAATCTTCTTCAAATGCATTAGTTTCTACTGTATTTGTTTTAACAACGGCATTGATATTGTTAATGGCGTTATTATCCGAAACGCTCGCTTGTGATTGACCGATGTCTTGAGTAGGCGCCAATTCGACCATAGACGTCGTTTCTTCCCGTGACGACGTGCTACACGCCGAAACAAACAAGCCGAGGACAATTGGCATCAGCATTGTCTTTTTTACTTTCATTTTTCGCTCCTTAAATAAACTCAAGGTCGACAATAGGTTAACTCTCTTATGCCAGATTTACGTATGGAATGCAAAGAACCAGTAAAATCTGGTTCAAAGTATTTTACAAATAGGTAAGAAAAAGCCCTTTTGTTTTTCAAAAGGGCTTTAGATAAAGCGTATTGGGTTAGTCACTAAGTCACAAACAGCGCTTAAGCAAGACTTTTAGAAATCACCTCATAAACATCTTTTGACAAATCTTCTGACATAATTCGCTCAAGCTCTGTTTTCATTTTTAGGCTCAGTTCAGGTTGGAGTTTTCTCCAACGCGTTAGCGGTGTACAAAGACGAGAGGCAATTTGAGGATTGCGCTTATTAAGCAGAATAATTTGGTCTGCTAGGAAGTGATAACCACTGCCATCTTCTTTGTGAAAGCCCGCCACATTTTGCCCGAAACCACCTAATACTGATCGTACTTTATTCGGATTCTTTAGATCAAAGGCCGGATGCGCCATTAGCCCTTTTACTGTTTCTAATGCATGATCACTTTCTTGACTGGCGCTAAGCATCAACCATTTGTTTACCACTAAAGGCTCTGTTTGCCACTGATCATAGAAAGCCGCTAACATTTCAGACGCTTTGTCATGCTGAGAGGTCACAGCGATAGAAAGCGCTGAGAATTGATCTGTCATATTATTGGACGACTGGAACTGCTCGAACACGGCTTGTTGAGCACCCGCCTCTTTTGTCTCTACCCAATAAGACAATGCCATGTTTTTCAGTGAACGATGGGCAATATCTTTTGCTGTTGCTTGATACGCCCCTTGTACATTGTGTTCATGATAAACACGCTCAAAATCCCCTCGCAGAGCATTAGCAAGCTGGGTTTTTAAATACTGACGCGCTTCTTTAATCGCTGCAGGATAAATAGGGTTCGCCAGCTCGGACAAATAGGCTTGGCTAGGTAATGACAGGATCAAGGCCACCATGGCTGGGTCTAAACTCGAGTCACCTAGCAAGACTTTAAACCCTTCCACAAGCTGTGAATCTAATGCAAATGCTTGGCCATCAATTGCTTGCTTAATCAAGCCACTCAGCTCATTAACGGCCAACTGTTGTGCCGCACTCCAACGATTAAAACCATCCGCATCGGCAGACATTAACAACAATAAGTCACTTGTAGAATAATCGTAACGCAATTTAACTGGCGCTGAAAAACCACGCAATAAAGAGGGCACTGGACACGCTGACAAGCCGCTAAACTCAAACACCTGCTCACTGTCGGTGAGCTGCAAAACATGCTCTTCTGAAGTGGTTCCATTTAACTCTGACGACAATGCCTGGCCTTGTTTATCCAGTAAACCAACTCGGACGGGTATATGCAAAGGCAATTTCGTTGGTTGCGCTGGCGTTGGCGGCGTGTCTTGGGTGATTGTGAGACGATAAGTTCCCGTTTCTTCATCAAACGTATCTGTCACTGTCACTATTGGTGTACCCGCTTGAGAATACCAACGCTTAAACTGAGCTAAATCGACTCCAGACGCGTCCTCCATCGCCGCCAAAAAATCATCACAGGTCACGGCTTGACCATCATGACGCTCAAAGTACAAATCCGAACCTGCACGGAATTTTTCAGCCCCTAGCAAGGTGTGTATCATGCGCACAATTTCTGCGCCCTTCTCATAGACGGTTAAGGTATAAAAATTGGCAATTTCAATAAACGACGCCGGACGAACCGGATGCGCCATTGGACCCGCATCTTCTGCAAATTGTGCCGTTTTTAGAAAGGACACATCTTCAACCCTTTTGACGGTTTCTGAATGCATGTCTGCAGAAAAAGTCTGATCACGAAATACCGTAAAACCTTCTTTTAAACTTAACTGAAACCAATCACGACAAGTAACACGGTTACCCGACCAATTATGAAAATACTCATGGGCAACAATGGCTTCTACGCGAAGATAACTGTCATCTGTCGTGGTTTCTGGGCTAGCCAACAAACAGGAAGAATTAAAAATATTAAGGCCTTTGTTTTCCATTGCACCCATATTAAAGTCATCTACGGCAACAATCATGAAAATGTCTAAATCGTATTCACGGCCGTACACTTGCTCATCCCAACGCATGGAACGTTTTAACGCTTCCATAGCATAGTCAACTTTATCGATATTGTGGGATTCAGTGAAAATTTGCAGTTTAATGTCGCGCTTACTTTGCGTCGTAAATACATCATTTTTTACAGCAAGATCACCCGCAACCAAAGCAAAAAGATAAGCTGGTTTAGGGAATGGGTCGTGCCACACAACAACCGTTTTACCTTCATCAGTTTTGCCACGCTCAACTTCATTACCATTGGACAACATCACTGGGTAGCGGGCTTCGTCAGCAATGATAGTGGTAGTAAACACAGACATTACATCAGGACGATCTAAGTAATAGGTAATATGACGAAAACCTTCCGCTTCACATTGAGTGCAAAACATGGACGATGAGCGGTAAAGCCCTTCAAGGCGCGTGTTATTTTGTGGTTCAATCACGGTTTCGCAGGTTAGAATAAATTCATCCGCGGTTGCTGTAATAATCAGTTTATCTTCGCTGATACGATACTCTTCTGGCGGTAACGGGTAATCGTCCATTGCCACCCCAACCAGTTTAACCTCTTCACCGCCATCTAAAACCAAAGGGCAGGTCGACTTTCCTGACGCGGGATTACGGCGCATATGCAAGCGTGACGTGACTATTGTGACCGCTTCGTCTAATTCAAAAGTAAGCTCAGTTTTATCAATAAGAAAAGGAGGAACGGTATAATCCTTTAAAAAAATCGCAGAAGGTTGACTCTCTTTCATGTGCTCTACTCCTAAAATGTCAATGTCACTTGATAACCTGTGTACTTACGAATATTGATTACCCCAGTATCGAGCATCCAATATTGGCCTTTTATACCCATTAAAGTGCCTTCGATAAGCGGTGTTTTCTCAGCGTTCAGACTGGTAATTTTGGTCGGATATTCTAGAACTGGATAGATAAACTCGTGAGTTTCATTTTCATCGGATAAATCTGTAATGGATTGCAAACCAAACTCGTGCTGAAGGGAATCAAGCCCCTCATAAAGTTGTCCGATCAAACGCTCTTGCTCGTGTTCTAGATCAAAACGTATGTCTGTGCCTTTTAACATATTTCGCCAATTCGTTTTGTCTGCAACCTGCGATTTAAACAAGGTCTCAACTAAACCAGACATTCTTCGGTTTTGTACTCGAAAAAGAGGTCGAGCTTGGGTAGCACCTTGATCAATCCAGCGTGTCGGCAGTTGATCACCACGGGTGATACCCACTTTGAGCGCTGATGAGTTAGCCAGATAAACATAATGACTTTGCATACAATATTGCTCTGCCCATTCCGGCTCCCGACAGGTTCCTAAATGAAAATGGCATTTTTCAGGGCTCATAATACACGTATCACAAGCCGCTAATTTTCGAAAGCAGTTGTAACAGAAACCTTGGCTGAAGGACTTCTTAGTCACCTTCTTACAGTGAGTACAGTGAATTGTTCCATCTAGGTGCAGGGTCACTTTTTTACCCAACAGCTCATTCACGTTTACTTGCTCGTCACCCAGAACAAGATGGTAAATCACTTGTCCATTTTGGGACTCTGTCGCCATTTTTCTGAGATTGCCTTGCAGCATCAGGCTTGCCCCTCAGGACCGTCACCTACCCATTTAATGGTGTTTTGTTCGTCCGCCGATTTTGTTCGGTTGCCTTTGTGACCTTCGGTATTGATATAACCAACTCGGTCTTTTTCTGCTTTTTTACTGTGATCATACGTAATGATGGCCTGCAGGCAAATCTCAGTTTGATCGGGTGTCAAACGAACACCATTTGGCCATTTACCCAGTTCAACCGCTTGCTTAAGTCGGACGTAAACCTCAGGCGACATGTTGTCGATCATTTCTTTAAAGTTCATTGTTTCATTCTCTTCAGGAAAATTTAAATAGAAGTCACCTTGCAGGCTTTCGCTTTAAAGTGACTAACCAATACAGCAAAGCAAGACTTAACCCAGTCAATAAACCTATGGTATGGGCTGTATTGGCAATACGACCAAGACCGACCATCTCCGGAAACGGAGTATAACCAAACCCTAACCAGATCATAAAAAAGGCCATTAATGGTTTGCTAATAATCATTGGCCAAGAGGGCTTTAATATTGGCAGTAACCACGCAAAACCAATCAAGCCATAAACCACACCAGATAAACCACCGAATATGGGATAGCCACTGATGAGGAATTGCAGAATGTTGCTCGATAAGGCGATTAAGACAATGCCTACTGTAAACCAAACAGAGCCGAGGGGCCGTTCAATTTTTCGACCTACATCCCAAACCCATAAGGTGTTGAAGACAATATGCAAAACACTAAAATGCAGTAAAGCAGGTGAGAAAAGCCGCCAATATTCGCCTTTTGCCATCACATCCATCAGACTTTGAAAATACAAACGCCCATTATTTATTTCAAATGGACTGATTGTAAAATAATTGGCCATTTTCAGGTCTGAGCCAAGCTGAGTAATAGCCGCAACGAAAAAAGTGGCCAACAAAATCAAGGCGGTCATTGGAGCGGATTTAACTTGCCGCAAAAAAGGGTTGTTCATTTTTCGAATGTCAGGGGTAAGCTCTTTTAATCGAGAGGGATCTGCTTTCCATAAGGTGACTATCTGCTCGACCAAGGCTAATTGACTTGTGTCCACCAGCCAAAGTTCATTTACCCCTTGGTTGCTCATAATACGATGAGAAACCTTATGCTTCCATAAAGTATCGGACAACAGGGTTGGGTCTTCTGTTGATTGAAATTGATAAGCTAAATGCATGTAACCTTAAAAGGGCACCTTTTGAAAACAATAAAAAACGTTTTTTGACTTGCTAGAGCAAGCCGCTTTGTTTAATTGCGATAACCCGTTTGCCAGCCTAATTTATCACGACAAACATTATAGAAATCATGATTCTTCGGGTGTATCAGACGTATGTTACCAGCTTTTTTCGAGATATAAATTTCATCTCCAGGCGCCGCCGTAATGTTTAATTGTCCATCACAGCTCACACTCGGATAAGTGAGATTAGATTCACATACCACAATCCGAATTCGTGCATTTGCGTCAATCACGATAGGCCGATTACTTAATGTGTGTGGGTGCATAGGCACCAGTACCAGAGCATCTAATTTGGGTAACATAATAGGACCACCTGCCGACAATGCGTAGGCGGTCGACCCAGTTGGAGTCGCAACAATTAAACCATCAGATTTCTGATTCATGACAAACTGATCATCAATAAACAAATCAAAACGAATCATTCGGGCCGACTTACCTGGATGCAGCACTAAATCATTTAACGCAATCCCCTCTCCGCTCGGACGATTTTGTCGCTTGATTTTGGCCTCTATCATAAAGCGCTTTTCTTCGTGGTATTCACCTCGAAAAATAGGGTCTAATTCTTCTTGCAGGTTGTGTGGAGATATGTCGGTTAAGAAACCCAATGTACCTCGGTTAATACCTAAAACGGGGATGTCATAATTACAGATTGCTCGCGCAGCGCCTAAAAAACTGCCATCACCACCCACCACCATGACAAGATCACAATGATCGCCTAACTCTTTGAGAGGAGAAGATGATACTTTAATGCCAGGCATCATGGTTGCAAGCTGGTCCTCTAACACAGGCGCAATGTCTTTGTTGATAAGGTATTCCATCAATTTCTTAACCGTATCAAGAATCTGAGGTTTATCTAATCTAGCAATAATACCAACACGCCTAAAAACACTCATGTGTCATTCTCTTCTCATTTTCGATGTCAACATAACTCCCTCATAGCCTGCTAAACAGGTAGACACGGCTAGAGGGATTGAATTCAGCAAAAGCACTTTAACATGAAGATGACATTTATCGCCATCTCGTTAAAACTCCTTGAAAGGATTCTGTACTCCAGAATAGCCTCGCCACCCCTGCAATCCTCCTGTGTGAATAAACAAGGTTTTACGATAAGGCCATTTCCCTGCTCTCATAGCACGAATCAAACCAAACATACTTTTACCCGTATAAACAGGATCTAACCAACAATCCGAATTATGGCGTGCAAATTGGCGCAAAAATTCATCGAGTTCTGGGCTGTATTTTGCATACCCGCTTTCATGACTGTCTGAATGAAAATGCAACTTCTCTCCCAGTGTCCTATTCAAAGCGTGATGCTCTAAAGAACACAACGTCAATGCTTGCTGAAAAATGTCTTTTTGCTGCCCTTCTGCTCCCTTTAAAGCACTAAAAACATGAACATAAGGCGAGTCTTCACAAGCCAATAAGCCCGCCGCCGTTGTACCCGTTCCTGCAGACACAACCCATGCATCATACCCACCAGCGAAACGGACAATGTCTCTCGCCCAATCACGGCATCCCATGGCGCCCAATTGCCCTCCACCCCCCTCAGGAATCCAATAAACTTGCTCATGTTTTTGGTTGATCATCTCAGCAACATAAGATAACTCAGCGAGTCGATAATCTGATCGTGACGTCGGCCATAACTCAACCCCTTGAAGGGCTAGATCGCGTAATGTTGGCGTTAACCTAGGTTGCAACTCCCCTCTTACAAGAGCTATTGCCTTAAACGACAAAGGTTTCAAAGCATTGCCAAAAGCATGAAGATGATTTGAAAAGGGTCCACCAAAGGTCGCAATAACAGACGCATTTTGCGCTTTAGCTTCCGCTAAGTGATAGCGCAATTTATGCCACTTATTGCCCGGTGCCTCAGGATGCTCTAGATCCCCCCGATAAACATCGAGCACATAGTCGTCACCCACATCAGTAGCGTTCACGCCGAGGGAAGACACGTTAACTGCATGTAATAAAGGCAAAATACCCCCCATAGATAAGATGAAAAGTGCCCTGTAACTAACTTTGGTCTGGTATAATTCTTCGCGCTTAAAATAGCACTTGGAACCACAAAAAATGTCACCGTTTGACAAAAGACTGGCGACCAACTTTATTGCGTATTTTTAAAGAGAAAAGATCCTATGTTCATTACACGTCCCACTTTGACGCGTTTCACATCAACAGCCCTATGTGGAATAGTGATGATGTCTATCGCTGGCTGCGAATCTTTGTCCTCGTTTGAGTCCCTGCATTCAGTCAACGACCTCTCAGACCAAATAAAGCAAGCGGATGACATAAAAGACCTAAAAGCCATTCGTGAACAAGCCAAAATTACTCGAGATTTGATTAACGCTGATATCAAAGCCATTAGAGCACTCTATGCCGAGCTAGATCAAAAAGTAAATCAGATTTGGGGAAAAGACGATCACACCCTGCCTGACAAGAAGAAGTACGTTAAATACACCAATAATTACCAAGCTCGGGCCATTGTTGATTTTGAAAAAGGGCTAGTAAGAGTTGAAACGCTTGAAAAAGACACTCCGCTTGCCACATTAAAACAAGCGGTAACCGCAACCTTACTGACCACATCCGATCCAAGTAAGACCGATATATTCTCAAGCTCTGCACCCAATACGCAAGGCGTTCCCTTTCTCTACCCCCAAGTCATCGATCATGACGGCAAACTCGTAAAGTACCCTTGGCGCGCTCAACGCTACTCTGACCATCTTGTCAATAATACACTCAAAACAAGCAGAGTAGACGGACGAAATATTTATGCAGTGGAATTCAAACTGGTTGAAAAACATCAACACTTGCGTCAACAAAAATACAGTGACTATGTCATTGCCGCCGCCAATAAGTACAAGCTGTCACCTGCGCTTATCTACGGCATTATTGAAACGGAGAGCTCGTTTAATCCTTACGCTGTCAGCCACGCTAACGCTTACGGACTCATGCAAGTCGTTCCTGCGACGGCGGGTAAAGATGTTTACAACCTAGTTAAAAAGAAGCCAGGGCAGCCGACTAAGGATGAGCTTTTTTCACCCGCAAGTAATATCGATATTGGCAGTGCCTATCTGTATCTTTTGCAAAACCGCTATCTAGTCAACGTCGACAACGCGTTGAGCCAAGAATACTCCATTATTTCTGCGTACAACGGAGGAACTGGGAACGTATTAAAAACCTTCGATCCTGATAGAAAAAGAGCCATGGATAAAATTAATCAAACGTCAACGACGAATGTCTACAAGAAATTGCGCTATGACCACCCAAGAGCTGAATCGCAAAAATATCTGGAAAAAGTACTTAAAGCCAAAGCAAACTATGAGTAGCTCATCTGTTGGACCATTATTCCATCGATAACGCTGGTGTGCGTAAGATGAATTTTTAACGTGACGTCAGCAATTTTTTTCGCCGAAGAAATATCACTACCACCTTTGTTTCTTTGTTAAAATTGCCCCAGTCATCATTTGTGGAGATGAAACATGATTCCAAAGCTTTCTGACGTGTCGCCAGTACAAGCAAAGTACCTTTCTTTTATCGAACGCCTAAAAGCCAGTGGATTTTCTGGGGACACTAATCCAGATTATGCCAACCGTGTGGTACTGTCCACCGACAACTCCATCTATCAGATTTTACCACAAGGCGTTATTTACCCGAAAAACATTGACGATATTCAACGTTTAGTTCGCCTATCAAATCAGGCCGAGTTTCATGATATTGTCTTAAGCCCTAGAGGCGGTGGTACAGGCACAAATGGACAGTCATTGAGCGATGGTTTGGTGGTTGACCTTTCCAAGTTCATGAATCGTATCTTAGAGGTTAATGTCGAAGAAGGCTGGGCGCGCGTTGAAGCAGGTGTCGTAAAGGATCAGCTTAATAAAGCCATCAAGTCACATGGCTTATTCTTTGCCCCTGAATTGTCCACCAGTAACCGAGCCACTATAGGCGGCATGATCAACACAGACGCCAGTGGACAGGGATCTGTCCTATATGGAAAGACTCGCGATCATGTCATCGCCTTAAAAACGGTATTACTAGATGGACACTTGTTGGAATCCTTTCCCATCGACGATGACACTCTGGCTAGTATTCAATCGGGAGATGATTATTCCGCCCATGTTCACCGTGTGGTTGATGGCATACAGAAAAGCAAAGCACAGCAGATAAAAGACACATTTCCCGCTTTAAACCGTTGTCTAACGGGTTACGATTTAGCTCACATACGCACTGCGGACGGTCGCTTCAACATGAACTCTGTGCTCTGTGGATCGGAAGGCACTCTTGGGTTTATCGTGGAAGCCAAGATTAACTTATTGCCCATTCCCACATTTGCCGCCCTAGTTAACATTCGTTATGACAGCTTTGAAGGCTCTTTACGCCACGCTCGTGAGCTACTTAACGCAAAACCAACCTCTATCGAAACGGTTGATTCCAAAGTCCTTGGCTTAGCTAAAAGCGATATCATTTGGCACTCCGTCGCTGAGTTTTTTCCCGAAACAACGGGCGAAAATATCCAGGGCATTAACCTCGTTGAGTATACAGGCAACAGCGAAGAAGACGTCGCCAGCAAAATCAAAGTACTGACAGACCAGCTTGATGCGTTAGCCAAGCAAGGTGGCAGTAGTACTTTAGGCTATACACTGGCCATGGGGCATGAGAACGTCAATAAAATTTGGGCGATGCGCAAAAAGTCTGTCGGACTTCTAGGCAACGCCAAAGGAGAAAAGCGGCCAATTCCTTTTGTTGAAGACACTGCGGTACCACCAGAAAACCTCGCGGATTTTATTATGGAGTTCCGCGCCGTACTCGACAGCTATCAGGTTCAATATGGGATGTTTGGTCATGTTGACGCCGGGGTTCTGCATGTTCGCCCCGCCCTTGATCTTAAGGATGAATCTCAGGAGTCCATGATTCGTGAAATCACCGACAAGGTCGTCGTCCTCACACAGAAGTACGATGGCCTATTGTGGGGCGAACACGGCAAAGGAGTTCGTTCAGAATACGCACCAGCATTTTTTGGCGAACTGTATCCGAGCATACAGCAAGTTAAAGGGGCTTTTGATCCAAGAAACCAATTGAATCCTGGCAAGATAGCCACACCATTTGAACTTGGAGCAGATTTACTCAAAATTGATGCTGTGCCTTTGCGCGGTCAATTTGATCGCCAGATACCGCTCGAAAACCGAGAGCAATTTAAAGAAGGCATGTATTGCAATGGCAACGGGGCCTGTTACAACTTTGATCCCAATGATGCCATGTGCCCTTCTTGGAAAGGCACACGTGACCGACGCCATTCACCAAAGGGGCGTGCCTCTTTAATGCGTGAATGGCTACGTGGTATGAGCGAACAAGGGGTCGATACAGTAAAAGCCAGTAAGCAAGCCAAAGATAGCCATTTTATTCTCAGCTTCATCCCAAGACTTAAGAATACCTTGGCTAAACGTCGCGGCGAATACGATTTTTCCAACGAGGTTCATGAATCCATGATGGGCTGTTTAGCCTGTAAATCATGCGTTGGACAATGCCCTATCAAGGTGGATGTCCCAGAATTTCGAGCCAAATTTTTAGAGCTGTATTACAGTCGGTATTTGCGTCCAACGAAAGATTATTTAGTGGGCTCATTAGAGTTTATGATGCCGACCATGGCGGCGTTTCCAAGACCTTATAACTGGCTGGTTCGCCGACGTTGGATGAATCATTTTAGTAGCAAATATCTGGGCTTAGCTGATAACCCGACACTCAGCAAATTTAACCTTAAAAAAGAAATGTCGCGTCGCGGAATACGCCTTGCTACGCCATTGGCCATAGAAGCATTGAGCCCTAAAGACCGCTCTCGTGCCGTCATAGTGGTGCAAGATGCCTTTACCAGTTATTTTGAAACAGAGCTGGTTTTAGATACCATGGAGGCATTAAGTCGTCTTGGTTTTCAGGCCTATCTTGCTCCATATATGCCAAATGGCAAACCCCTACATGTCCATGGCTTTATGAAAGCGTTTAGCAATGCGGCTCGAAAAAATCTTGATATGCTGCAAAGCCTCTCCTTTTATGGATTACCCTTCATTGGCATCGATCCGTCGATGACACTGACTTACCGCTCCGAATACGCCAAATCCTTTGGTGACATTAGACAAATACCCAAGGTTCAGCTCATGCAAGAATGGCTAATGAGAAAGCATGAACACCTAAAGAAACAACCTTTAATGGGGGATCAATCTATCTATCACTTGATGACTCACTGTACTGAAAAAACCAATGCAGCGGCATCTATTAAGGATTGGCAAGACGTGTATAAGATCCTTGGCCTTGAGCTCAAGGTAGAAAGCGTTGGCTGCTGTGGTATGGCAGGCACCTATGGCCATGAAACTGCCAATAAAGCTACCTCTAAAACGATTTACGAGTTGTCTTGGAAAGAGAAAGTGGCTGAACCCGCTTTAGCCAATAAATTAGTCGCTACTGGCTACTCTTGTCGCAGCCAGGTAAAACGTTTCGATGACGTGGCAATTCCCCATCCAATGCAAGTGATCTTGAAGCATTTACGTGCTGCACAGTCAGAATAGAAACAGCCATAATGCTTGATATACATAAAGGAAATCTATGAATCACCAAAACCTGCTCCACGACAGCGCCGACGAACTTGGCCCCATCCGTGTATTTGATGATGGCCAATATCGAATTCTGTCCTTTGCAGAGGGGGATGAGCAAAGTCGAGTCCGACTGTCAACGCCACACATTCTGCAACACGATTACACACAGGCCATGATGCTGCCTTTGTTATTTTGTGAACCTAAAAGAGTCTGTATTTTAGGACTTGGGGGAGGTGCTTTACTCAATGCTCTGCATCATACGGTACCTGCCGTACACATTACCGCCGTTGAATTGCGCCAAGAGGTTATGGACGCGGCAGAGCTGTATTTCAAACTCCCAAGAAGCAAACGCATTACTCTAGAAGTCGCCAATGGCGTCGACTATATGGCAGCGGGCTTGCCTAAAAAAGTCGATTTGCTGATAACAGACCTATACAACACGGAGGGAATGGACAGAGCGGTGTTACAAGCCAGTTTTATTGAACATTGCGCTAACAATATCAAAGAAGACGGTTGGTTAGCGCTGAACTGCTGGGTAGATCATAAAAACAATATTGAACTGACTGATCTCATTAAAACCCACTTTAACGATGTACGGGCCTTAGATACAGGAAGCGGAAACTGGGTAATCATCGCAGGGAAAAGAAGCAATCAAGACAACAGCAAGGAACTCAAAGCGACAGCACAGAAACTCAGTAACCAACTGGGCTTTCCACTAACCAAATGGCTAACCCGTTTGTCGGCCATTTGATCCACCACACCTTTACACCCTTAATCTCTTTAAATAGTCTCTTTAAATAGCCTCTTTAAATGCAGGCCTTATCGACAAACAACACACCTTCGCTGTTGTCGATAAAGCCAAAGGCCGACTTAGCTAGCTAAAACACTGTCCACTAGCTCTTTCGCTTCCCTTTCCAACTCAGCCAGATGATTTTCTGAAATAAAGCTTTCTAAATAGATTTTGTAGACATTTTCTGTTCCAGAGGGCCGAGCAGCGAACCAACCATTTCCCGTCGACACTTTAAGCCCACCAATGGCAGCGCCGTTGCCAGGGGCATGGGTTAAAACCGAGGTAATAGCCTCACCCGCTAACGTTTTTTGCGTAACATTTTTCGCATCTAACGCACCCAATAACGCTTTTTGTGCGGAATTGGCCGCCACGTCAATACGCTTATAATAAGGTTTTCCGTATTGAGCAACCTGCTCATTATAGAGGGTTTGTGGGTCTTTACCCGTGACAGCCAGAATTTCAGCGGCCAACAGCGCCATGATGAAACCGTCTTTATCAGTTGTCCATACGCTTGCATCTTTACGCAAAAAAGAGGCCCCTGCACTTTCTTCACCACCAAATGCCATAGACCCTTCAAACATGCCTTCGACATACCATTTAAAGCCAACAGGCACTTCACAAAGCTGACGCCCCAGTCCTTGTACCACACGATCAATCATGCCACTGGAAACCAAGGTTTTACCAAACTGGATGTCTTGCGACCATTGCGGTCTGTTTTTTGACAAGTACTCAATAGCGACAGCAAGATAGGCATTCGGATTCATCAAGCCAGATTGTGCACAAACAATACCATGACGATCATAATCAGGGTCATTTCCCACCGCGATATCGAAATCGTCTTTAAGCTTTAGTAGGCCCTGCATGGAATATGGTGATGAACAATCCATGCGAATTCGACCATCTTTATCCAGCGGGACAAAACGAAAAGTCGCATCAACCTCAGTGTTGACTACTTGAATATCCAAACCGTATTTCTTAGCAATGGGCTCCCAGTAGTAAATGCCAGACCCACCCATGGGATCAACACCTATACGAATTTTTGCCTTGGCAATGGCTTGCATGTCAATGACGTTTTCTAAGTCATTGACATAGTGATTAATGAAATCAAAAGACTCAATTAGGCCACAGGATTGCGTATCTTGCAGAGATAAACGCTTGACGCCGACTAGGTTGTTTTCTAGTAATGCGTTGGCTCTTTTCGCCACCCAGTCTGTGATGTCTTTGTCGGCTGGACCACCCTTGAGTGAATTGTATTTAATCCCTCCATCCTCAGGCGGATTATGAGATGGTGTAATCACAATACCATCACTGACATCGTGCTGGTGCTTGTTATGGGTCAATATGGCATGGGAAATGACAGGGGTTGGCGTATAACCGCCATTCAATTGAGTACGCACACGTACACCATTGGCAGTGAGCACGCTCAATGTTGTTTGAAAGGCAGCCTCTGATAAGGCGTGAGTGTCTTTGCCTAGATACAAGGGTCCTGAGATATTCTGCGTCTGACGATACTCCGCAATGGCTTGTGCAATGGCAAGAATATGCTCTTCATTAAAACTGGTTAAAAAAGCGCTGCCTCGGTGCCCTGACGTGCCAAAACTCACGCGCTCGTCTGGATGAGTGGCAGCACGAGGCTTATTAAGATAATAAGCCGTCATCAGTTCGGGAAGATTGACCAGTGAAGAATGGGGCGCTAGCTGCCCTGCTTGAGGATGAATTGCCATATTTTGAGTACCCTATTAAGTCATTGAAACCAACGGTTACAGTCTCGCCTATAATCGCATCTGTTTCAATGACTTAACCTCGGGAAGTGAGCCACGACTGCCCTAAGCATCAGTCTTTAGCGTTTTCGCAGTATTAAACTGCCTATCGAGTAGCCCGCACCAAAAGAACAGATCACACCAATATCGCCACAGGAAAGGTCCTCATGATATTTTGCAAAGGCAATAATAGAACCCGCTGAAGCTGTGTTGGCAAACTCATCCAGCACCACTGGCGCTTCTTCCAACGTGGCGTCACGACCTAATAATCGCTTGCTGATAAGTAGGTTCATATTGATATTGGCTTGATGTAACCACCAGCGTTTTAGATCTGAGACCGGAATCCCTTCACTGTGTAGATGCGCTTCAATGTGCTCAGCGGCCATAGGACACACTTCTTTAAACACTTTACGGCCGTTTTGGTGGAACAATTTATCAGCCGCGTAAGGATCTTCATCGGTCACTCGCGCGAGATAGCCAAAGTTAGAGCGAATGTTGTTGGAATACGAGGTAACGCACTTAGTGCTCACAACCTCAAAAGAATGCGCAGACTGGCACGTTGCACTAGGCTCTATCACAACAGCCGTTGCCACATCGCCAAAAATAAAATGCGAATCTCTGTCCATATAATTGACTTGGGGTGATGTCAATTCTGGATTAATAACCAATACACCTTTCGATGTACCCGCTTTAACCGCATCAACCGCCCTTTGCAAGCCAAATGTGGCAGCAGAGCAAGCCACCAACATGTCAAAACCAAAACCTTCAATACCCAATGCCGCTTGCACTTCAATGGCAATCGCAGGGTAAGAGCGTTGTGTATAGGCGCATGAGACAATGACCATGTCGATGTCTGCTGCTGTCTTATTCGCGGCTATTAACGCTTTTTTGGCGGCGGCAATCGCCATTTCCGCCTGATGAGACACGTCATCGTCGCCTCGCGCATCCAGCAGAGGTCGCATACGCTCAATGTCTAGCGCACCTTCTTTGGCGTAAATATAGCGACTTTTAATACCTGACGCCTTTTCAATGAAAGCAGCACTAGAAAGCGGTTTTGCTTCCAATTCTCCTTTTTCAATAGATTGAGCATGCTCAGTATTAAACCGCTCAGCCCAAGCATTGTAACTTGCAACAAGCTCTTCATTACTAATTGAGTAATTCGGGGTCCAAAGACCAACCCCACTAATAACAACGGAAGGGATCATTTTTTATCCTTTTTATTATGTACGATAGTTGATCTTAGTGTGCACTTAACAATATCACTATGTGTATTATAGACTTAACATCAAACAGAGATTGTGGAACACATTCCAGTCACAGTCCACAAAATGTAATAACAACAAAGCTTGATAATGCAAATTAGTTATATCACACCCGATTATAGTATCAAGATTCATGTAAACCCATTTAGTTACTGATTGTTTTAACAATGAAAATGCGTTTTGATTGTCTTCAGACGGTTTGACTCTTTAAGACGCTGGGCAAGGTGAATGTTTATGGACAATAACAACGCATTAATATTGTCGGGCGGCGGTGCACGTGCTGCGTACCAAGTTGGCGTGTTATCGGCGATGGGGAAAATGCTTCCAAAAAATACCCCACTGCCCTTTCCCACCCTGTGCGGGACCTCGGCCGGTGCTCTGAATGCCACTATGTTGGCTTCCCAAGCGGATAACTTTTCTAAGGCTGTCTCCACCCTATCTTACGTTTGGCGCCATTTAACACCAGATCAAGTATATACCCTAGGGCGTTGGCCAGTCGCCAGCTCGTTAACCAAAACCTTGTTAACCCTTTTCCATATCCACAACAATAACGCACCTATTGCATTGATGGATAATGCCCCTCTAAGTAGCCTGCTGAGCAATCATCTGGATTTTTCACGTATCAATACCGCCATAGAGCAACATCACCTTAAAGCCCTTGCGATTACCGCAATGAGTTACAGTACAGGAGAATCCACTACTTTTTTTCAAGGGGACGACATGCGACAACCTTGGCAAGGTAATCGCCGTAAAGGCGTAGCGGCTCAACTCGACGTAGAGCATCTACTGGCGTCTAGTGCAATCCCTACGATTTTCCCGACCCAAAAAATACAAGGCCATTATTATGGTGACGGCGCTATTAGACAAAAATCGGCGATCTATCCAGCCATGAAGCTGGGGGCTGATAAATTATTCATAATCGGTGTTAGCGGCAACCGCAACGACAAAAAAAAGGCTATGACTCACTCCAGTGCTGAAGAACACGCTCCCAGCATGGCGCAAATTCTAGGACAGTTATTAAATAGCGCCTTTATTGATAATTTAGAAGATGACATCACTCAATTAGAAACCATGAATAACTTGATCCGAGATCTCCCAAAGCATAAGCGAGCAAACCACCCAGAATTCCCATCACAAACATTAATCATTTCCCCGTCGGATGAGCTAAACGAAATTGCCCATCACTATATGGGAACATTGCCGAAAAATATTCGCGTGTTACTAAAAGCGGCTGGTGGATCCTCAACGGAAACGATGAGCTCGGCGGCCAGCTATTTACTTTTTACACCGGAGTATTGTCGAGCATTGATCGAATTAGGCTATCATGATGCCTTGTGGGAAAAGGATAAAATTATGGATTTTTTTGAGGACAAGACCACTAAATAGCCACGTGTCTTTGCCCACAAACAGCGTGCTTATTTAACACCCAAGACAGGAGTCTTGGCATATTCAACACACCCAATGAACTCGCTATCTCTATACTGCCCTGTTTTAACGTCGACGTATTTTGCAGTTCACACATTCTTGTTGGGTAGACTTCTTGCAGGCGTCGAATCAATTGTGCGGTGACCCCTTCGCTGGGTTCGATGATGTCACACCCGGCCCCTAACGCTTGCACAAATAAGTGCCTAACCAAAGGGTAATGTGTACAGGCCAACACCAAGGTATCTATTTTTTTCTCTGACATTTCGTGGGTTAATTGCTGAATAGTATGCTGTATTTTAGGTTCAGATTCTGGCCAAGCATCAATATCATACGCCAAGGTATCGCTCGACATCACACAAACGCGGCTGTCAGATTTCCATAAAGCAATCAAATCATTTAATCGAGCACTATTGGCTGTCACGGGGGTCGCTAATACCGCAACGTTGCGCTGTTTACTGAGCCGAAAAGCAGGCTTAACAGCAGGCTCTACACCAATAATAGGCAAAGACGTACTGGCTCTGAGTGCATCTATGGCGACGACAGTGGCAGTATTGCAAGCAACGACAATGGCGGACACTTTTTCGTTTTCAAAAAAATGCCCTATCTTTACTAACCTGTCTTGCAGTTGCAAAACACTTTTATTGCCATAGGGGGCAAAAGCGTCGTCGGCTAAATACAGCAAATCCAGATAAGGATGTTTTGTATGTATGGAATTCAGTATGGTTAAACCACCTGCGCCAGAATCAATCACCCCCACCTTTAAACCTGAACCACTCAAATTAACACATCCTCAACAACGGCTTCACTGGGTAAGCGAACAGGTTCACGCTCTAACAGAACACCGTATAGATCGAAAACAGACGCCTGTATCTGCGTCTCTAATGCCAATAAGGATTGAGCAGTGTCATCACTGTAATTAACCAACACCAAAGCTTGTTTATCATACACACCCACACCTTGATATTGCTTACCTTTCCATCCAGCTTGGTCAATCAGCCAACCCGCCGCCAGTTTAAAGTTTCCTTCGAAAGGAAAAGATACCATAGTCGGAAAGCGCTTTTTTAAGTCAACATGCTGAGCTTCACTGACAATAGGGTTTTTAAAAAAGCTCCCTGCATTCGCCAGTTTTTTTGGATCTGGCAATTTTTCATCGCGCACACGACACACCAGCTCAAAAACCTCTTTTAGAGTCGGTTCAGGTTTAAGTATGTTGGATAAACCGCCATAACTTAACGTCAGGGAACCCTTCTTTTTAAGCGACAATTCAACGGCCGTAATCAATCGTGTGTCTTTCCATTGATGTTTAAAATGACTGTCGCGGTAAGCAAAACCACAATCTAGCGCATTGATCCAATGAACATCGCCTGATGCCGTATTGATAACCTGAACACGAGCTAAGACGTCTTTTATTTCTACCCCATACGCCCCTATGTTCTGTACGGGCGCGGCACCCACAGTGCCAGGAATCAAGGCCAAATTTTCGATACCAAACCAGCCTTTATTAACGGCATAGTCGACAACGTGATGCCAATTTTCGCCCGCGGCAACGGTCAAGGTAACGACATTACCGCCTCGATCTTTCGCATGCATACCCAGTAAGCGATTGATAATAACCAATCCTGGTATGTCGGCAGTAATCAACAGATTGCTGCCACCACCAATCATGGTAACGGGTAAATCAAAGTGATTTGCCCATTGCAACAGCGCCTTGAGAGACTCCAGCGTATTCGCAATCGCAAAATATTCGGCACAGTAAGCGAAACGAAACGTATTGTAAGAAGCCAAGGAAATATTCGTTTGAATTGACTCTTCAACCGCTTGCGCAAAGGAATCGCTTATATTGAACCGCATTGTTTGCGATTTCATTTTGTCGAACCTGATTCTAGACGCTCGTCAGTGGTGAGTGTTCTCGCTTCCGTTTCTAACAATACCGGAATGCCATCACGGACTGGATACGCCATGCCCCCCATTTTACTGATCAATTCTGTACCATCTTTGCTTAACGTAAGAGGCGCTTTTGTCACTGGGCATACAAGAATATCTAATAAGGTTTTATTCATGACTATTGTCCGTATTTAAAAGGGTTAAGGTTTTAATAAAGGCTTGCTGGAAAGACTCCGACAGTACCAATGAAACAGGTAAATACCAAACATTGGTATTATTCAGTGCTAGAGACTGGCATTTAACAGCGTCTTTTTCCGTCATGATAACGGCACCATCTGATGGCACGTCGTCAACATTAAAATCATGATGGTCAGAAAACCACCGATATGAGGCATTCTGTGGTGATAAGCCGAGTTGCTCTAGTGTTTCAACAAAACGCGCTGGATTGCCAATGCCAGCCATCACATGCCACTTAATGCCGCGTCCAAAAGCTTCTGAAAAGTGCATCTGTCTTGCGTTATCTAAAGACACCATCGCATTAGAAACAAGCGGTGCTAAACTGATAGGTAAAGCCAGTTTATTTAACGCCTCTGTCATTGTATCAGCGATGCTAACCACAAAGTCTACTTCGTTGAGTCGCTCAACGGGCTCTCTTAGTGGCCCAACAGGTAATAATTGACCGTTCCCAACACCACGCTTAGCGTCAAGCATGGCAATCTCAATGTCTCTATCAAGCTGATAATGTTGCATACCATCATCACTGATGACGATATTAATATCGGTTGTGGCGAGAAGGTGTTTAACGGCCTCATCTCTTTTAGGAAAAACCACCATGGGACATGCAGCACGGCGCGCCAGCATTAAAGGCTCATCGCCCACCGCTAACACAGAACTATGAGGGTACACATGCGTCGGTGATGATACTTTTGCACCATGACCGCGGGAAACAATGCCAGGGCGATAACCGTGTTCGGATAAAAGCTGACACAAGGCAACTACCATAGGAGACTTGCCCGTGCCACCCACACTGATGTTTCCCACAACAATAACGGGAACAGGCGCTTTATAAGCCCCGTTAGAGCCTTGTAAAAATGCCTTCCTTTTTTTCATCACTAGCGTCTTGACCAAGGGCTGAAGTGGTTGAAAAATTTTCGTCCAGCAACTCTTACCGTACCAAGCCTGTGTGAACCATGACTCAACACTCATTGAACAGGCTCTTTCTGTGCTGTATGAGCCAGTTTTGTGATCCCCAATGACGCGGCGGCGTCATATACCCTTAACACCATATCATAAGAAGATTTTGCGTCTGCCGTGATGATTAAAGGGCGAGTATAATCGCCTTGGGTCACTTCCTTTAACCCCTGTACTAAAGTGCTCACACGCTCATTGATTAAGGTTTGACCATTAATCACATATTGGCCATCCGCCGTAATAATCAATTCCACATTTTGAGTACGATCAGAACTGGGGGCGTTAGACGTTGCGGTTGGTAAATCTATGGTGAGTTCAGTGCTTTGGTTAAATGTCGTACTCACCATGAAAAAAATCAATAACAAAAAAACCACGTCTATTAGAGGCGTTAAATTTATTTGTACGTCTTCTATTTTTTGACGACGAAATTTCACTAGGCTACCCCTGTTTTATCCCGGTCGCCATGCAGTGTGTCCACGAGCTTTGTGGATTGTTGCTCCATGGTAACCACCAACTCGTCTATGCGGCGACTGAAAAAGCGGTGAAAAATCAACGCAGGAATGGCTACACCTAAGCCTGCCGCTGTCGTCAATAAGGCTTCCGAAATACCACCAGCCAATAATGCCGTATTACCCGCTCCGCTTTCCATTAACACAGAGAATACCTTGATCATGCCGACCACGGTACCTAACAAGCCTAACAATGGTGATATGGCGGCAATCGTGCCTAATGTATTCATAAAACGTTCTAATTCATGAATAACATGGCTCGCTGCTTCCTGAACACTTTCCTTCATTGCACTTCGACCATGTTTTGAATTTAGCAAACCAGCCGCAAAAATAGAGGCTAAGCCCGTTTTACCTTGCATAGAGCGAATATAATCCAGCGTCATTCTATCGTCGCGTAATCGGGTCATAACCTCTGATAAAAGGGTTTTCGGGGCGATGCTGGACTTGCGCAGCGTCCAGAAACGCTCAAGGATAATGGTCAGCGCAATAATAGAACACGCTAAAATCGGCCACATAAAAAAACCACCAGTTTGAATAAAGGCTAGCACTTCGATCTCCAATTTAAATTTGCTGGTAATTTAGCATACTCTCTAAGGTTTCAACACGTTTGCAAGTGTCAGATTTTACGAGAAAAAATAAATAAATACAGGACGAATGACGTAAGGATACGTAATCCTTATGCAAATAAAAGTGTAAGGACTCTCCCGGTGGCACAATAACCCAGTGGATATCTAGCGCATCAAAAGTAGTCAGAGTTTGCTGACGGTTAGCTTGCTTTAGGAGGACCCAACGAACCTCTTTTTCTAACAATAAAAATGGGTCAGGATTACGCAGCATTTGAGTTGATAAAAAATTCAGTGTGGCGTGACTCTGAGACATTTTATTCGCACCCAAGTATATACTCAGAGGTTTCACCATAATATCTTTCTGAAGCCAGCGATCACTGGTGATCACGCGGTTATTTTCTTGAAAAACAAACACATTTTCGATGTTGGTTATGCTTGAATAATGAAAAAAAGGCTTAAACAAGCTTGTAGAAAATAAAACACACCAAATACCCAAGGCCATCACCATGCCCCGTTTTAATGGGCTTTGATACACCCAGAGCACCACTAACAGCAACATAATCCATCTTGGGAACGTTGATGAAAAGGAGTCAAAGTTCAACAAAGGCCCTTTAAACGCAATCCATTCAAGACTGTACATAACGTAGCCCAGCAGCTTATCAAGTAAGAAATAGCCATAACTTGTTCCCACTAATGCGGCCTCTAACGAAGACAGTATTCCCCACGGGAACCACACCAAGCCTGCAAATGGAATCAGCATAACATTGACTAAAATGGAAACACCCGAAATGGCGTCTTGCCAACCAAGCACCAACACCATAGATGCGGTGGTGAGCATTACCTGTACCATAAAGAGCCGAGAGAACACCGTTATCCCCTGACAAAAACCAATTAATAAATACACCATGCTAAATGACAACCACAAACCAGGGCTTAAAACG
Source organism: Marinomonas hwangdonensis (assembly GCF_003721245.1). Lineage (GTDB taxonomy): Bacteria > Pseudomonadota > Gammaproteobacteria > Pseudomonadales > Marinomonadaceae > Marinomonas > Marinomonas hwangdonensis. The sequence goes on from NZ_RIZG01000006.1 coordinate 142,165, forward strand.
GTTCTGGGATCCAGCAAGAGCACCAGCCAAAGCGCAAAAGTAATCACTTCATAAGCTGAAAACTTAAGGGCCAACAACCTAGCGAGCATATACACACTGAGCATAATAGAAGCCCTGACAACGGGCTCCCCCCAATCTGTCAGATACGCATAAGTAAATAACAAAGGCATCACAATAATGGCATCACAATGCCAACGGGTTAAGCCGGATAACAGCCACTTATCGGGAAATATCCGCCATGCAAACTGACTAAACAATCGACCGATAATAAACATAAAACCCGTATGCAAGCCAGACACAACGAATAAGTGCGCCAGTCCAAGCACACGCACCACCCAAGTGTCCTTCTCACTCCATAGGTTGTCTTGACCAAGCAACAAGGCTTTTGAAAAACGCCATGAATCAAACCCCTGCAACTTATCATCCAAATGCGACTGTATACGGTCTCTGAAACCTTGTTGTCGGTCTTGAACAGCCCATTGCTCTTTATCTAAACGCGTTAAGCTCAGTTCAGCCATTTGCCGTTTGACGTATAAATTACGCTCCCACCACGCGCCGTTTTTGTTGGGTAAGGTAATGCGTCGAATCCTGGCTTGTGCCAAAGAGGCAGGATCCACTTGCAGACTAAAATCATCAGTTACAAGACTTGTTAACTGACTCACTACCTTGAGGGTAAAGTCCCTTTCAATAAAGCGCGTACCATTTTCATGAAAATAAACAATTTGGATCGAAGCGTTGTCGTCGACAGAAAGCGAATTCACGTTAAAAGGCCGCTCTACGTGTATCTTTTTCTCATCAAAATCAATAAGAACACGCTCATCAAGCTGAAACTCAAAGGTTGGCAGGGAGAAGTATTCGCTTTGCGCAACGGCAAAAATTGAAAAGCCTGCGGCAAGACAAAGGATTAAACGTTTTGAATGGATTAAATAAAGACACACAAGAATGATGTGCGTAGAATATAGCCATTCGTAGCCAATCGGCACCATCACGGCGCCAATTAAGATGGACAAACTACTTAGTAACATAAGACCTCCATGTCTTAAATTGCTAATCTATTTAACCCAATTATGCCGAAAAATTACTTAAAAAGAATCTTACCTAATCCCGACAAGCTGAGAAAAAGCAAGGCGTTGGGATTATTAGGTTCACAGATTTATGAACCCAACTTATGGCACTTAAGCCGTAAATCCGTTGCACGAGCGTTTTTGAATGGTGTCTTTTGGGCGTTTATTCCAATGCCCTTTCAAATGCTCGCCTCAGCCTTACTTGCTATTCCTTTGCGAGCTAACATCCCGCTGTCTATTGCTTTAGTGTGGGTAAGCAACCCCGTCACAATGCCCTTTGTATTTTATTTTAATTATAAAGTGGGCACCGTTATCCTTGGTGAACACGTCCACAGCGATTTTCATTTTTCGGTTGAATGGATATGGGGGCAGATGGAGCAAATATGGTTACCATTATATTTAGGCTCCACCTTGTGTGGACTATCGGCGGGGATAATTGGCTATCTTGTCATCAGTTTTTTATGGCGATTCCACGTCGTCAAGCGCTGGCAAGAACGAAAACGACGTTTATAAAATGCCTGACTTAGTGCACTCTAAGTACGATTAAGACCACATCTAAGTACGATTAAGACCACATCTAAGCATTCAACCCTTTCAATATAGTTAATCTTCCCTGAGAAAGGCGATAAGCTGAATCCATCCAATCCAACATCTTTTCATCATGAGTGACCACTAGAAACGCCATATTGTATCGGTTTTTCAAATCAACGATTAAACGCTGAATCTCAAGAGACGTTTTTTCATCTAGATTTCCCGTAGGTTCATCCATTAACACGCATGCCGGGCGGTTTGCCAAAGCACGAGCGATCGCAACACGCTGCCTTTCTCCGCCAGACAGCTGTGATGGCTTATGATGAATGCGATCCGCCAAACCCACTTGCCCTAACAACTCTTTGGCCCGTTCCGCTGCTTTTGCTCTGGGCATTTTTGCAATCCACATGGGCATCAGCACATTTTCCAATGCTGAAAACTCGGCCAACAAATGATGGAATTGATAAACAAATCCCATTTCTTTATTGCGCATCTTTGAACGTTTAGCATCATTAATACTAGACCAAGATACTTGTGCCAGCTTCACCTCACCAGCCGTGGCTAAATCAAGACCGGCTAACAAATTAAGTAAGGTGGTTTTGCCGGAACCCGAGGCCCCCACAATGGCTGAAATCTCTCCTTTTTGGAGGGTGAAGTCGATCGAGTCAAAAACATCAACAAGCTGTTTGCCATCTTGATACTGTTTGGACAAGTCGTGACATTCTAACACTATCTGATTATTCATAACGCAGAGCCTCTGCTGGTTCAACTTTTGAAGCACGCCATGCAGGGTAAATCGTAGCAGCGACCGTCATAACAAATGCGGAAGCGACAATGACACGCACATCTGACCATTTCAGCTCAGAGGGTAAATAATTAATAAAATACACGTCCGCATTAAGAAATTGAACACCAAGAAGAGTTTGTAAACCGGCGATCATATCACTGACGTTTAAGGCTAACGCGACCCCCAAAACCACACCAATAAGGGTCCCTAATAAGCCAATAAACATACCTTGCACTATGAACACCCACATTACCTGAGCCGATGTCAGACCCATAGTGCGCAATATCGCAATATCATTGCGCTTGTCAGTTACCACCATGACCAACGTTGAAACAATATTAAACGCCGCTACCGCCACAATCAGCAAGAGCAGCAAACCTATCATGGTTTTTTCCATCTGGATTGCTTGAAACAAGTTACCGTGAGTGCGAGTCCAGTTACTCACTCTATTTTGCCCTGGCACCGCTCGCGCAATATCCCAAATACGCGTTGGCGCAAGAAACAAGTCATCAAAAGAGATACGAAGCGCCTCAACACCGTCTTCGTCATAGCGTTTAAGCTTGGCAGCATCTTGAATATTAATATAAGCCAAACCGCTGTCGAGCTCTGCCCCCACCTCAAACGTTCCAACCACAGTAAAACGCTTTAATACCGGCGCAACCCCAGCGATAGATACATTGGCTTTGGGTAAAATAGCGGTGACCTTGTCACCGAGCCCTACATTTAACATTCTGGCTAATTGTGAGCCAAGCACTATTCCAAAACGAACCTCATCCAAAGCCTCTAATGAGCCAGACGCCATATTATCGCCAATAATGGAAACTTTCTTTTCCATCTCTGGATGAATACCATTTAGTATAGCGCCATGCACGTTGGCACCAGATTGGAACATAACTTGCGCTTGCGTTTGGGGAGCGACACCAATGACATTTGGCATATTTGAAATTTGCTGTGCCGTATTGCGCCAATCCTCTAATACAGGCGACCCCCAAAGAGTAGCATGAGGAACCATCCCCAAAATACGTTGACGCAATTCTCTATCAAAGCCATTCATGACCGAAAGCACGGTAATTAAAACCATTACACCCAACGCTAAGCCCGCAACGGAAGAAAAGCTGATAAAGGAGATGAAATGATTTGAACGCTTGGCCCGGGCATAGCGTAGACCAATAGCGAGAGGAAGAAGATTAATCAAAGTGTGTCCTTGCATAGCAAAAAATGGAGGGAAAACCCTCCATTACTACTGATCACAAAACCGCTTACGCGTTGAAATCGATACCAATACGGCGACCTACGTCTTCGTAAGCCTCGATCACTCCGCCTAAACCTTGACGAAAACGGTCTTTGTCTAGTTTTTCTTTTGTTTCTGCATCCCATAGGCGACAGCCATCAGGTGAAAACTCATCCCCTAATATCACTTCACCCTTATACAAACCAAATTCAAGTTTGTAATCAACCAGTATCATGTCGCCTGCAGCAAAAAGCGCCTTCAGAACATCATTAACTTGATACGTTAACGCTTTAGCCTTAGCGAGATCGGATGCCTTAGCCCAACCAAACGCTTCAACATGTGACTCGTTGATCATTGGATCACCCAGGGCGTCGTTCTTCAAAAATAACTCAAACGTAGGCGGATTAAGAGTAACGCCCTCCTCAACACCTAAACGTCGACATAAACTGCCAGCCGCCACATTACGTACGACACACTCAACAGGCATCATATCAAGGCACTTTACCAAAGACTCTGTGTCACTCAACAGGGCTTCAAAATGCGTTGGAATGCCAGCTTCTTGAAGTTTCGTCATAATAAATGCATTGAATTTATTATTGACCATCCCTTTGCGGTCTAACTGTTCAATACGCTTACCATCAAATGCCGAGGTATCGTCACGAAACATTAACACCATTTTGTCAGGGTCATCGGTACGGTATACAGATTTTGCCTTACCTGCATACAGTTCTTGTCGCTTTTCCATTGGAGAGTCTCCGGTTTTCATTTTTGAGGGGTTTTCAACTTCAATTAATAAAACGTTGTGCCAATCTGAAAGAAACAACTTCTGGATTAGGCGCGGCGGATACATCAATGACTAAAAAGTACCCCGCTTTCTGTTTTGTGATCTCGTAGGGATATTCTCTTTTATCCCAGGTAACATCATTTAAATTACGACGGTAAACGTTGAATAATTTTTGTTTTTGACCATTCCCTAGAGGGATACTTAAATCAATCACATCGCCAATTCGCGCAACCTGATCAGCAGGAACGGGAGACACAAATTGCGTTTTGTCGGGCATTAAATACAGATTGGCAGATTCAAAAGTCGATAACAGACGGGATTCACTGACTGGCTCTTTGCCCAATTGGATAGCATACATACCCTCGTGATCTACCCACATTGGAAAATCGGATACACTCTCACGGTTAGAAAGAAAAGCGGAAGATTGGTTTAACTGTCGTCCAATCACACCCCAAAGTCGAACAGCGACGGCGTAAGCATCTTCATTTTTGTTCGGTGTCATCCAACCAGTAGGCTCAATGCCTTCCTGTTCTTCACGATACGTTACCTGAATAACGGTTTGGCCATTAACGGTATCAAACTCAAAAGAAAACGCCGTTTGTTTTGGGTATATTCTCGTTACACTGCTCCAAACGGAAGACAGCCACCCCTGAGGATGAAAATCAAAAGGCACACTTGTTAATGTATTCTCTGTTTGAGAAGCGATCGGCGTTCCCGCACCATAAAGTGATGTTAAATAATCAGCCACAATACGTTTGGCATTTTCAACACCGGTAGGAACAACCAATGAAAAAGCCTCTTCGGTCTCATTCACAGTGACTTCAACCATGGGATAAAACACAAAAGGTGCTCTTGGAATGGTAAAAGGCTTTGATGGTGTTAACGACGCAATTTTATCTTCATTTGGTATAACCAGAACATCACGTGACGGTACGGCACCCTCTGGCACGATAAGAGCCGAACTATTGCTAACTTGGTCCTGATAATCGTCGGTGTGATCTGTCAAAAAAAGGCTACAACCTGACAATACCAAGGTCGCTGTGCTCAAACTCACTACTTTAAACAAGATTTTGTTCATACTGATAACACTCCAGCTTCTATTAGTGCCTGGCGAACGGCAGAATGATGCTGATCAGACAGTGGCGTTAACGGTAATCGAATGCCTTCCTGACATAAGTTTAGTTGACTACACGCCCACTTTACTGGGATAGGGTTGGACTCTAGAAAAAGATTGCTGTGCAGTGACGCAATAGTTGCATCAAGCGCGTGCGCTTTATCAGAATGACCGGTCAAAGCAAGCTCAGCAGCTTGAGCAACGACTCTTGGCGCCACATTCGCCGTCACAGAGATATTGCCTTTACCTCCCAACAACATCAAAGATACAGCGGTCGCGTCGTCACCAGAATAAACCGCAAAATCTGCCGGCACCAGATTAATCAATGCTTCTCCACGCTCTAAGTCGCCCGTCGCATCTTTAACCCCAACAATGTTGTTAACGGCAGAAAGGCGTACAACAGTTTCATTCTGCATGTCGCAAGCGGTTCTTCCAGGAACGTTATACAAAATCTGAGGAATATCCACCGCGTCAGCAATGGCTTTGAAATGTTGAAACAATCCCTCTTGTGTGGGTTTGTTGTAGTATGGCGTAACCAAAAGACAGGCATCCGCGCCCGCCTCTTTCGCTCGGCGCGTCAAATCAATGGCTTCGTGAGTCGCGTTAGCGCCCGTACCAGCAATAACCGGCACTCTACCATTCACGGTATTAACCACTTGGCGAATGACATTAGTATGCTCTTCAGGCGTTAAGGTTGAGGATTCCCCCGTAGTGCCTACCGCGACAATACCGTGCGTCCCTTCGCTGATGTGAAACTCTACAAGATCATCTAATTTTTTAGTATCTACAGCGCCATCTGGTGACATAGGTGTGATGAGCGCAACTAAACTACCTGTGATCATTTCGAGTCTCCGATAAAATTATAAGCGGGCCTATAGTAACGCCCAGCCCCCTCTTTAACAATAATAGAGGGGCGTAAAGCCCGAGTAAAATGATAGAAAAAGCCCTTGAGGGATTTATCCGCCCATACTTGTTACGCTAAACTTAATTAAGTTAATAATATATAGGCTATTTTTTAAACACACCTCACCTAATAGAGAGCACATTATGACGATTGAAATTAGACAAAAGGCGCCCGATTTTAGCGCCAAAGATCAAAATGGCGACACCATCACTTTGAGCCAATTTAAAGGCAAAAAAGTGGTGCTGTATTTTTATCCAAGAGACTCAACACCAGGCTGTACTGCTCAGGCCTGCGATCTGCGTGACAATTACCAAGCTCTGTTAGATCAAGGTTACGTCGTTCTTGGTGTGAGCACAGACACCGAAAAGAAACACCAAAACTTCATTGCAAAATACGATTTGCCATTCCCTTTAATCGCTGATACTGAAAAAGAGGTACATGCGCTATATGGCACTTGGCAATTGAAAAAGTTCATGGGCAAGGAATCAATGGGCACAGTAAGAACCACATTTATTATCGATGAAGAAGGGGTTATTGCGGACATTATCAGCAAGGTGAAAACCAAGGCTCACTCAGAACAAATACTAAAATAAAGCATTCAGAGTGGGACGCGATTATGCTCGCGCCCCACTTTTTCTTGTCTGAATTCTTAATACGTTAAATGCCGCCACGAATTTCCGATTTCACCTCATCACGATAAAAATCGGCCAGCAATACGTGCAGTTCTTTGCTCAATGGAGGCAGTGAAGACGCCGCCGCATTGCGAACAACTTGTGAGGAACGACTGGCTCCGGCAATAATACTAGACACCTGAGGTTGATCTAAAAGCCAGCGCAGTGATACATCAAGAATATTCTGCCCTTCAGGTAACTTCGTTTTTAATGATTCCACTAACGCCACACCTTTTTCAAACGGAATGCCGTTAAAGGTTTCGCCCACATGAAACGCGGCGCCATCTTGGTTATAAGAGCGATGATCATGCTCATTAAATTGATGATGGCTGGACATTTTGCCTGACAACAATCCGCTTGCTAAAGGCAAACGTACTATGATGCCAACATTATTCTTTTCGGCTAATGGCAAAAGCGACTCAACGGCATCTTGACGAAATACATTGAACAAAATTTGTAAGCTGGCCATTTCAGGATGTTCACAGCAAAACCTTGCTTCGTCTAACATTTCTACACTGGCGCCAAAATGCTTAATAATGCCCTCTTGCTTAAGGTCTTCCATCCAAACAAGGATATCACCATCAAACAGCACCTCTCTTGGTACGCAGTGTAATTGCGCCAAATCAATACTATCAACCCCCAACCGATTCGCGGACTCTTGCAGGCTTTTTTTCACTGCTGCCTTGCTGTAACCGTTTGGGTATAACGCGGCATTTCGTCCCACTTTTGTGGCAATAATGGGCGGCTTAGCTAAGGCTTTACACCATTCTCCAATTCGCTGCTCACTGATTCCGCCACCATATACATCCGCAGTGTCAAAAAAACGAATTCCCTCAGCCATCGCCGTTTGCAATATCTGCTCAGCGTCTTTGTCTTCTAAAGGGCCGAAGTCGTTACCCAGTTGCCAACACCCTAAGCCAATTTCTGATACTTCAAAGCCTGTTTTTCCTAACACTCTCGTTTTCATACATCCTCCTCGGCGAGATCTAATAACCCATAACGCTACTATACGAGCCTTTTTACTGTTTATAATTATCAATCTATTAAATGCATTGTTTATTAAGGCTTAACAATATGAGCACCAACTTCCCAGAAGGCATACCCGAGTTTTTGGCCGTGGTAGAGACACAGAGCTTTTCAAAGGCAGCCGAACAACGCAATCTGTCACGCGCGAGAATATCGCAAATCATCAGTGGATTAGAAAAACACATGGGCGTTCAATTGCTCTATCGATCCACACGCTCTCTGTCTTTGTCTCCCGCAGGCGAGACCTTTTACCAACTTTCTCGCCAAGGCATAGATCAGTTGGAACATGCGGTTCAATCGGCGCAAAATGCTCACGCCAGTATCAGCGGGAAAATTCGGATAAACTCGGTGGGGGGGTTGTTTGGTGAAGCCATACTCGCACCAATCATGATTCGCTTTATGATTGACAATCCGCAAATAGAAATTGACCTGAGCTTTTCCAGCACTCGAGAAGATCTAATTGAGGCGCAGTATGATTTAGTGGTCAGAATGGGAAGCTTGTCCAACTCTAATCTAATCGGTCGCAAGTTAACCCACTATACGAATCATCTCGTGGCGAGCCCAGCCTATTTAACATCCATGCCTACACTGAAGAGTCCGAAAGACTTATTAGACCATGCATTAATCAATGGCTCGGTGAAAAGATGGTCTTTTACACACACCACTACTAAAGAGAAGTATGAGCTCCCCGTATTAGCAAAATTAACCTGCTCAAATGGTCATGTCTCCAAGCTGGCAACGCTCAATGGAGCTGGCATTTCCAGACAGCCTGCCTATTATGTAGAGCAAGAAATAGCGAAAGGACTACTCGTTAACCCGTTACCAGACTGGCAGCTATCCTCTTCTGACGTCACTTTGCTCTACCCTAAATCCAGAAATATCAGCTTAAGAGTGAAAGCCTTAGTGGACTATCTAATAGAAGCCTTTAACATAACCGCTGATTAATCTCATTGAAATAACCATAATCCAAACCACTCGCAAGGGCTCTTTTATTCAACAGCATTAGCAGGAGCACTTACTCTCATTCTATTACTAATTTGCTTGGGCTTTTTCATGGCAAAACAACTAGATATACTATAAACGCAAGCCTTGAAAGCAAATAAGCCGCCTGTTTTTTTGACAAGCGGCTTATTTGCTTTAACTAGGTGAATCAGAGCAATGTTTGACTAAAACAATTACTGGCGTGTTAAGCGATCATTCCCCAATACCAGAGGCATTGTTGAACGATAAGGATTAATATCCAAACCACCACGTCTCACGTAACGTGCATAAACCGTTAAGCTTTCAGGTTGGCACTGACGCAAAATATCAATAAACATTCGTTCAACGCATTGCTCGTGAAAGTCGGTATGTTCACGGAACGAAATAACATATTTCAACAAGCTTTCATGACAAATCTTAGTGCCTTTGTATTCAATAAACACCGAACCCCAATCAGGTTGATTGGTTACAGGGCAATTGGATTTCAGAAGATGGCTGACCAAGCGTTCTTCGACCACACCCTGAGAGGCGTCGACCGTGAGAAGATCTGCATTAGGGTGATACTCGGATACCTCGATGTCTAATTCATCAATGCAATAATCTGGCGTCATCACAACCAAGGACGCCATATTATCAACATCGCGGATAAAAACCGTTACTGGTGCGCACGCCGCGTCCGACAAATCTTTTTCCAGCAGAGCCTGAACTTCCTCAACGGATTCGTAACGCATCTGATTTAGAGAATTCAGATACAGCTTAAAAGATTTAGACTCAATAATATTTGGTGAATCGCATGGCAGACGAAACTCAGCCAAGGCCGCTATCGGCTTGCCCTTCGCATTCAACCAAGACACTTCATACGCATTCCAAATATCTTCCCCATAGAAAGGCAAACGCTCTGTCTCAATGCCCATCTCAGCCCATTTGTCTACTCTAGCGATGGGGTAAAGCAACCCTGCATCGTACTCGGACACATACTCAGTTTGTTGACCTAACGGTAAAAAGCCCATATCTACTTCCTCAATTCCTAATACCTTTGCCTTGATTAAGCAAACGTAGACCAAATCCAAACAACACCACAATAAATACACTGACAATAACCAGCGCCCAATACACGTTAATATCCGAGACGCCTAAAATCCCATAACGAAAAGCGTTTACCATATAAAGAATAGGATTTAAAAGCGATACGGATTGCCAAAAATCTGGCAATAAATCAATCGAGTAGAAAACACCGCCAAGGTAAGTGAGAGGCGTTAAAATAAAGGTTGGCACAATCGAAACATCGTCAAAGCTTCGCGCATAAATCGCATTAACAAACCCGCCCAACGAAAACATAATGGCGGTTAACCCCACAACAAGGACGGTCAGAAACAAACTCTCAAGAGCAAAGTCAGTAAAGAAAAATGACAACACAGTCACGATCAGACCAACACACAAACCGCGTGCGACACCACCAAGTGTATAGCCCATTAAAATGACCCAGTTCGGCGTGGGAGACACCAATAGTTCTTGAACGCTATGCTGAAACTTTGCGGAAAAAAACGACGAAGACACGTTTGAATAAGCATTGGTGATAACAGACATCATAATCAGACCGGGCACAATGTATTGCATATAACTAAAGCCCCCCATTTGCCCAATTCGCTCGCCAATTAAATTACCAAAAATAGCAAAATACAGCGTCATAGTGATCGCTGGGGGCAACAAGGTTTGCGGCCAAATGCGCGTAAAACGACGAATCTCTCTGACCAAAATAGTATAAAATGCAATCCAAATTTCTGAGTTTTTCATCGAGTTAGCCTTTGATTAATTTTACGAAGAGCTCTTCGAGTCTATTTGATTTATTGCGCATGCTCACCACATTGACAGAGATAGCATCAAGCGCTTTAAAAATGGCATTGATAGACTGCCCTTTTACTACTTCCACCTCAACGGTACCGCCGTCTTTACTAACAGATACATTGAACTCTGGTATTGACCAGCCCTCTGGTAAGCTGGCATCCAAATCTAAGATAAAAGTTTCTTGATTTAACGTTTTCAGCAAGGCTTTGATACTGGTGTTTTCAACAATTTCGCCAGCATTAATAATGGCAATATTTCGACACAGCTGCTCGGCTTCCTCTAAATAATGGGTCGTCAAAATGATCGTCGTCCCTTGCTCATTCAGATTTTTAATAAAAGCCCACATGGATCGGCGTAACTCAATATCCACACCAGCCGTCGGCTCATCTAAAATCAACACTTCTGGCTCATGTATTAGCGCTCTTGCAATCATCAAACGACGCTTCATTCCACCGGATAACATACGAGACTGAACGTCTTTCTTCTCCCAGAGGTCAAGCTGCTTTAGATATTTCTCGGCCCTCTGCGCTGCGATCGCTTTTGGAATGCCATAAAAACCTGCTTGCGTGACAACCACGTTAAATACGGTTTCGAAGACATTAAAATTGAATTCTTGTGGCACGACACCCAAATATTTTTTGGCTTTTGCAAAATCGTGATCTACATCCGTACCAAAAATCGACACCTTGCCCGCTGTCTTATTCACTAACGAACATAAAATACCTATGGTGGTTGATTTGCCGGCACCATTTGGACCGAGAAGCGCAAAGAAATCGCCTTTCTTAACTTTAAGATCAATCCCTTTCAGTGCTTCAAAGCCACCATCATAGCGCTTTTTAAGGTCACTAATTTCGATTGCATATGTCATAATTAAAGCTCTCATACGGCTAATGCCGATTAAATCGTTACTTTATTTGAATAGGGCTTTACGTGGAATCACGCACACAATACATACTGGATGCATTTGCAGATTTGCGTCAGCGCATAGCGGAGCATGCTCCTTTTAATCAGTCAGATTTAGCAGAAGAAGAGGTAGACTTCTTAGAGAAGTGGGATCTTCTGACTCAAAAAATACAAGCCAACACACACGATTACAGTTTTGATGCTCAAGAAGTATTATCACGCTTCATTCGTTGCTACGCAAACCTAGTGCCTTTAATAAAACGGGAACTATTGTGGTTTGTTGGTGGCGAATGCCTGCATTTTCTGGGTGATGAAGAGATTACACTTTATCAGCAACTAGAAGATCGTTTATACGAGCTCGACCGTCAAAACAAAGCGTATGAGATCTCAGTAGAAATTAATAATTTACGAAACAAACCAGATTTACAGCCACAGCAGCTACATTAAACACAGCAACTAGATTACATCATGGTGATAGCAGACGAAAAAAATCGCCTGCCATCACCCCCCCCTTTTAGGGGGCTGTTATAACAGAACCCCTTGCACTCACTTCTGTTAACAAGCTAGGCAGCAAAAGGGTAAGGCTGACTTAATCAGTGTATCTTCTTAAACACCAAGGTGCCGTTTGTGCCACCAAAGCCAAAGGAGTTGTTAAGAACCACATCAATCTTACGTTTTTGCGGCGTTCCTGGCACATAATTTAGATCACATCCCTCGCCGGGTTCTTCTAAATTAATGGTTGGCGGCGCGACTTGATCACGAATCGCCAAAATGGAGAAGATTGACTCAACCGCGCCAGAGGCACCCAACAAATGGCCTATCATGGACTTCGTTGAACTAATCGCAACATCAGAAGCGTTCTCACCCATCAAGGCTTTTACCCCATTCGTCTCAGCCAAGTCACCAGCAGGTGTCGATGTGCCGTGGGCATTAATGTAATCAACATCAGAGGCGGCCAGTTGCGCATCTTTTAATGCAGCACTCATAGCCAAAGCAGCCCCTTCTCCGCTTTCTGGGGGCGCTGTCATATGATAAGCATCATCGCTCATCCCAAAGCCTGCCAGTTCTGCGTATATTTTCGCACCGCGAGCAACGGCATGTTCATACTCTTCTAGTATTAAAATCCCAGCGCCATCACCCATTACAAAACCATCTCGGTCTTTATCCCAAGGGCGGCTAGCGGTCTTAAAATCATCATTTCGCGTGGACAAAGCTCTGGCTGCGCCAAACCCGCCAATACCGAGAGGGGTGATCGCCATTTCTGCACCACCTGCTACCATGACATCAGCGTCACCGTAAGCAATCATTCTACCCGCCATACCAATATTGTGAGTTCCTGTTGTACACGCGGTCACAATAGAAATATTAGGGCCTTTAAACCCAAAGCGAATCGCAACATGACCAGAAATCATATTAATGATCGCGCCCGGCACAAAAAAAGGAGAAATGCGTTTGGGGCCAGACTCGTTAAGCAGCTCAAGATTTTTCTCGATCATTGGCAAACCACCAATGCCTGAACCTATTGCACAACCGACACGTGACAGATCTGCGGTGTCAGCATTTAAATTGGCATCGTCAAGGGCTTGCACTGCTGCAGAAATACCGTACTGGATGAAGACATCCATTTTTCGAGCTTCTTTGGCACTCATGTATAGAGTCGCGTCAAAGTCTGTAACTTGAGCGGCAAACCGAGTTGAAAATTGGCTTGTATCGAAAGTGGTGATTTCTGAGACACCACTCTTGCCTTCTAATATATTATCCCACGTACTTTCCACATTATTGCCAAGGGGGGTCACCATTCCCATACCTGTGACTACAACCCGACGACGAGACATATGATTACTCCAGTATTTCGCCCTACATTCTTAAGGGCTATTAATAAGAAAAGCCGCCGTAACAAGTACAAGCGGCTTTTCGGGAAACTTAGTTCACTGATCTATTACAAGTTAGCGTTGATGTAGTCGTTCGCTGCTTGCACTGTAGTGATTTTTTCAGCTTCTTCGTCTGGAATCTCAGTGTCGAATTCCTCTTCCAGAGCCATTACTAGCTCAACTGTATCTAGGGAATCGGCACCTAGGTCATCAACGAAAGATGCTGAAGCAACAACATCCTCTTCTTTAACGCCTAGTTGTTCGCAAACGATTTTCTTAACGCGTTCTTCAATGCTACTCATTAGAAGTTCCTACTCTACTCATTAACAGCTCAGTGTGAGCATATTATAAAAATTCGATCACCTGTACGGCGTGATTCTCGACATGAACCGGAGACGTATTTTCGTTGAAATAAATATAAAATTCAACTCAAATTACGACATATACATGCCACCATTGACATGTAATGTTTCACCAGTGATATATGCAGCGCCATTTGACGCCAAAAAGGCGACAGCCGCCGCAATTTCTTCAGGCTGACCAAGGCGTGAAGCCGGTACTTTTGATACCAAATTCGCTTTATGCTCTTCTGGAAGCACCTTGGTCATATCTGTTTCGATAAAGCCTGGAGCAACACAGTTGACAGTGATGCCACGAGACCCGATTTCAGCCGCTAAAGAACGACTAAAACCTTCTAGTCCTGCTTTTGCCGCCGAATAATTGGTTTGACCACCGTTACCCATAGAGCCAACAACAGAACTAATACTGATAATACGACCAAACTTGGCTTTTGTCATACCACGCAAGCATGCCTTTGTAACACGAAATACGGACGTTAGGTTAGTGTTAACCACCTGCTCCCACTCATCTTCCTTCATTCGCATCATCAAATTATCACGCGTGATACCAGCATTGTTAACCAGAACAGTTGGCGCACCAAACTCAGCGGTAATTTCTTTCACGACCGTCTCAACGGATTCGCTGGATGATACATCTAGCACCCAGCCTTTACCATTGGCTCCTAGATAATCACTGATACTTTGAGCTCCAGATTCACTTGTCGCTGTACCAATAACCGTTGCACCTTGCTCAACAAGAGCAACCGCAATCGCTTTACCAATACCGCGAGTCGCTCCTGTGACCAAAGCAATTTTTCCCTCTAGACTCATTTTTGCCTCCACCATTTAATCTATAAATATAAATCGACACTGTAAGAGCCGAGTGTAAATGTTTTACTCAGCGGACAACGCCGCTTCAAAGCTAGCAATGTCACCAAGCGAAGCCGTTTCTAGGCCTTTGACAATACGCTTATTTAAGCCGCTAAGCACTTTACCAGGACCACACTCTATTGTAGAGGTCACACCCAATTCAGCCAGCAACATAACGGATTGCGTCCACAATACAGGCTCGCTCAACTGAGACACAAGATTGGCCTTGATCACGGCAGGGTCAGATACAGCCTGAGCGGTAACATTTTGCACCAAAGTACAAGAAGGTGAATGAAACGCAATGGTTTCAAGTTTTTCAGCCAATTTGCTACCCGCTGGAATCATCAATTCGCAATGAGAAGGCACGCTTACGGGCAACGGCAGCGCTCGCTTAGCACCCGCTTCTTTCGCATTCACCATAGCCGCTTCTACTGCAGCAACATGACCTGCAATAACTACCTGACCGGGCGAGTTGAAATTAACCGCACTCACGATCCCTGGCGCAGCATCGCATGCAGCCACGACCTTATCATCGTCCAAACCAATAATGGCAGCCATCGCACCCTCACCAGCAGGAACCGCTTGCTGCATGTATTCACCACGCAGTTTAACTAGCTCAACCGCATCAGCAAATGCCATAACACCAGCGCACACCAAAGCCGAATACTCACCAAGACTATGACCCGCCACATAAGCAGGCTTTTCACCACCTTGCTGCTCCCAAAGACGCCACAAGGCAACACTGGCCGTTAGTAGTGCAGGTTGCGTTTTATCGGTTTGGCTCAATTTTTCAGCGTCGTTTTGAACAAGGTCCCATAAATCGTAACCAAGAACCTCAGATGCCTCCGTGAACGTTTGCCCTATTATATCGTGCTTTTCCGCCAAATCAGCCAACATACCCAGCTGCTGAGAACCCTGTCCTGGAAAAACAAAAGCCAATTTACTGCTCATTTAATCTCCTAGCTATCAAGCTTAATCAAAAATACGCGCCGCTATGGCAGAACATAAATCTGCCCGCGCAATATCAACGCCATACTCAATGGCACCAATCATAGCTGGCAAGTCTGAACAACCATGACCTTTTACCAAATTGCCACGCACCCCAACTAAACAGGCCCCATGCCTGCGCTCAGTTTGGTAAAAAGTCTCAAACAAAGACGACGCGCCGCCTAACCCTTTAAACTTCCCCATCAAAAATGACAACAAACCTTCTGATGCTTTTAATACTGCATTACCAACCATGCCATCGCAAACAATGACATTTTTCTCACCTTCAAACAGCTCTGTCCCTTCCGCATAACCAAGATAAGATGGCCACGTCCTATCACTCAACAATCGATTCGTTTCTCGAATAACCACACTTCCTTTTGAGCTCTCCACCCCAACGTTTAATAAGCCCACTTTGGGCGCCTCATCACTTAACGCCTCAATATACGCCGCGCCTAGCTCGGCAAAACCCACTAACATAGACGGTGGACAATGGACATTTGCACCCAAATCCACCAAACATCTAAGGGGATTGGAGTACAGCTCCCTGATCAAGGCTGGGTAAAGTTTAGGTCTGAGAACACCTAATAAATGTCGAGCCAAAGCAACCATAGCACCCGTATTACCTAAGGTAACCACCACGTCAGCCGAACCGTCAACCAACGATTGCAATGCGCGATATAACGTACTTTGTCGTCGACGAAATAAGGACAGAACAATCTCTTCGTTGGCATCAATTACATCGGAGCAAACAACAAGAGATAAGCGTTCATGAGGTTCAGGAAGGACCAAACCAGAACAAGGGGAGTAATATAAGGTGATGGCGACATCTTGATGGCGAGAAAGAATCTCTATTGCACCGCCGAATGCAATGCGGGGACCTAAGTCCCCGCCCATAGCGTCTAAAGCTACCCTGATCATGGGTATCTTAGTTATTCACCTTTAGGGGTGATAACTTGACGGCCACGGTAAAAACCGTCTGCAGAAATGTGGTGACGGCGGTGAAGTTCACCTGTTGTCTTTTCTACAGAAAGAGTTGGTCCTGTCAAAGCATCATGCGAACGGCGCTGGCCGCGACGTGAACGAGTTACTTTACTTTTTTGTACTGCCATTTTTTGGAGCTCCTAACTTTACTTGGCCTTTAATTGGGCCAATATACTAAATGGATTCGGTTTTTCGCCATCCGGTGCGTCATCGGTAGACGAGGCATACTTTACAGCTGTTGGGTTGCAACCACTTTCTTCGTGATAGGCGACGATTGGTAAGGCAAGTATGATTTCCTGCTCCACCATGTCTGCCAAGATTACTTCACCATCGGTCATGACAACAGGATCGTAATCATTAGGTAAATTTTTAGCGTGATCTTCGTCATAAACGAACCCCAGCTTCAAATCCAACTCCAGATCATGTTTAACCGGGCCAAGACAGCGTTGACAAACAACCTGTACTTGAGTGGTCAATGATCCAGTAGCAGTGTAGCGCCTATCCTCATCAACTCTAAAGTCTAGATGAATGAATGCATTACCCTCATCAGAGGCTAATATAGCACAAAGCTCCTTAAAGGCATTAAGGGGCACGTACCCTTCGAAGGCGAGCTCGTTGCTAGCGTATTTTCGAGGGTCAAAATATTTAGGTAATGTATCGTTCAACATGGCGGGGAATAATATGGCCAAGGAGCCCACTTGTCAAAGTCTAACTGCCTTAAACACGTTTTTTTTCACTATCTTAAGGCATTCTCGAACAAAAACAGTAAAATCCAGACCACCTTAGAACAAATGCATAAATAAGCAGGAACACCATGAACAAAAAAATCATCTTAGGCTCATCATCTGAATATCGTAAAACGCTGCTACAACGTTTACGCGTATCTTTCGAATGCCACTCGCCTAACATCGATGAAACGCCTTTATATCAAGAGTGCGCAACCGATCTTGTAAAGCGACTTTCCATTGCCAAAGCATTCGCCGTTCACCATGATCGTCAACAGAAAGGTCTTGTAGAGGATACGGTAATCATTACCTCTGACCAAGTCGCCACCTTGCACGGAAACATTCTCGGCAAACCTCACACCGAAGAAAATGCCATAAAACAACTCACGACATTTAGTGGAGAGAAAGTCACCTTCTTAACCGGCCTGTGTGTATTCGATCAACACACACAGACATATCAGTATAGCTTAAACGAATATTACGTTTACTTTAGGGATTTATCACCACGCGAGATTCAACAATATATCTCAATCGAACAGCCTCTCGACTGTGCCGGCAGTTTTAAATGCGAAGGGCTCGGGGTCTGTTTATTTGAAAAAATGGAAGGAAACGATCCAAACAGCTTAATTGGCCTACCACTTATCTCCTTATGCAGCCAACTCAGAGAACTAGGCATAAACCCTATTGGCTAATTAATTCCCTTTGGGGAACGAATAATAATTCGAAGTCGGCGACTCCAACCCATCTAGCGCTTTGAGAGTAACGTCATACCCAAAGTCGATTAACTCTTTGGCGCGCCAAAACTCATAAAAACCAGAAATGTCTTTTGGTATGGAGATCAACAAATCAGGCGGATAACCCGCTAACTTGTATTGCGTTAGGGACTCCTGCATCGTTTCAAACATCATGTTAATGGTTTGAAGCCTTCCCCAACTTTCTGGCGAATATTCTGCCTCCTCACTTTCAGACTCACTGCCCTTTGAAAAAAAACCTTTCGCACTTTGCCACCAAGCAGGGGCAGCAAAACGATTTTCTGATTCGTCTTGCGCAATGCCCTCTGCAGCACCATTCAAGTCCACAGCCACAATATAGTCAGCCCCCGCAGGCACACAGGGAATAATAGGTAGAGGATTAAGCACACCGCCATCCACGTACATACGGCCATTAAGCAACACCGGCGACACAATAGACGGAATCGCTGACGACGCTCGCATAGCACTGATTAAATCACCCTGCTGAAACCAAAACTCTTTTTGCTTTAATAAATCAACAGCAATCGAGGTATAACTGATGGGTAATGACTCAATCGCAACATCGCCAATAATATTTTTAATCTTCTCGAAAAAACGATCGCCTTTGAGATATCCACCGTTCGAAAAAGACATGTCCAATAACCGCACCAAACCCACCCGATCAAGGGATTCCGCCCACTCACGGTATTCTTGCAATTTGCCTGCTGCAAACACCCCACCAACAATAGCACCAATCGAACAACCAGATACGCTAACAATTTCATAACCGCGAGCTTCGATCGCTTCAATTACGCCAATGTGTGCATTCCCTCTAGCCGCGCCACTACCCAACACCAAGGCCACTGTTTTTTTGCTACTCACAAACAAAACCTACTCATCAAAAACCGCAATTAACAACATGACTGAATAAATACAAAATATAGCAGTAGAACACTTACTGGGATGCGTAAACAAAAGAAATACGGTTTACGCCCAGCGACTCTACCCCTAGGTCAGCCACATTAATGAAACGCACCTTATCCCTTAGTTGATCCCCCAAACCCGCTTGGATCTGCTGGATAAGCTGATCGCCCGACTCAATCGCATTGGTGATACCGGTTTTTTTGCTTGTCACAAAGCCGATAACTTTTTGATCCTCTGGCAAATCCCTCACAAAACGACGAATTCTGGGGGTGTCTTGCGCATCCATCTGAGCCACTATATTGAATTCCGTGCCATAGGACTCAGCCGATTTCACCTCATCAATTCTAACCATGACATCACCAGCACCGCGACGATTTATGTACAGTGTTTGGTAAAGCTCTTGCTGGTCTTTTACCACCAACAAGTATTGATTTTGATCCGCACCATTTAATAAGTAATCGTTAAAAAAATCATTTGCCCAAGCATTCCCGCTTCCACAAGCACGACTTTCACACTCAAATAAAATGGTACGATTTTTGGTTAGCATTTGGGCACGGTAGTGAGCAAAAATAGCCGTAAGATCAGCACTTCTATTAATTTTATGCAAGGAAGTTAAATAGTCGCCTTGAACCCGAATAACAGACTCAGGCTCCCAACCGCGACCAGAACGGCCAATTTTACCCAGTGGAACACTCACCCACTCTTCTGCCTGAGAACGGCTTTTAACAAGCTGAGCGTCTCTGTACGGCTCAATGGTTAAGATATTTGCAAAAGAAAAACTGCTTATCGTAGCCAATAGTGATAACGCTATTATATGTCGTTTCGCCATGTCATTTTCCTTTAGCCTCAACGAGGTCGGTGTTCTGCATTAGTTTTGATTGATGAAGCGCTGAATTTCATTTGCAACAGAAAGACAGGTTTCTGGCTCAAGATGAAAATGATGATTTCCCTCTAACCATTTCAAAGTAATCCATGGAAACTGAGCCGCTCGCTCTTTTACAAACTTAGGTGTATTACGATACACCCCTTCTTTGGCGACAAGCGCAAGTGTTGGACACTTTATTTCACCAATAAAAGCGTCAACACTCTCCTCATCCATACGAAAAGGAGACGGGAATGTTAGCTTACCGTCATGCCGCCAACGCCATGTTCCATCACCATCCTCATAGGCTCCTCGCTCAACCAAAAAAGCCGACGCAGATTTAGATAGCGAAGTAAAACCATCCATTCTAGCCAACACCATGGCTTCTTTTGATGAGTAATGGGTTGCTCTGTCAGGGCGAAACTTCGCCATTTTGTTGACCGCACGTTGCAAGGTCACAACTCGATCCGAAGGATGGCCACTTAGTGGCCCCATATTGTCCAAAACGATCAAGCCGCGTACTTTATCAGGCGCAATCGCCGCGACAAGCATGGCAACCGCCCCACCCATACTATGCCCAATCAGCCAAACACTTTGCTTTGACTGATTCAAAACCGAAACCACATCCAAAGCATGATCCCACAGATGGTAAAAACAGCCTGCTGGGCGATGCTGAGACAACCCGTGGCCCGCAAGGTCTAAAGCAACATGGGAATAATCTGACAAATAAGGGGACAAGCTGGAAAAACTGCCCGCATTGTCTAACCAGCCATGTAACGAGATAACTTTAAGCGCCATTGTTTTTTTGGGTAACCATTGCACACCCGCTATTTCTGTATGCGCCAGCCTGTAAACCACTTCATTTCCCATCGATATGCATTACCAACCAATTAAATTAAAAATGTATCTTAAGCTATTGCTCCCCTCTAAGAAGGAGAAACACGCCATTTAAATTGACAACAAGCAGCGGCAAACAGTTCCCCTTCAACAGCAACTAGGGTCGCCGTTGTCATGGCAAAATTGATCGGCAAAGGCTCATCGACTAAATAATTCACAAACTGTTGAGCGAAAGGCTGATGAGTCACTAATAAAACAGAATGATATGGCTGGTCATTAAGCCAAGCAGCCACTGCCATTGGTTGACCGTCCGGTGTTATCAATGACAAGTCTTCAAAGCTGGACGCCGCGTCCAGCCCAGCCAAAAAAACCTTCGCTGTCTGTTGTGCACGAACATAAGGACTAACAAACACCTTATCGAATAACAGATTTTTCTCACGAAAAGCGGCTGCCGCCGCTTTGACCTCGACTATGCCTAACTCAGTTAATTCACGAAGTTCATCCTGATCATAACCGTAAGGCGCCGCATTTCCATGGCGAAGCACATACAAACGCTTAGACTTCGTCATCGGCGTCTACCTGAGGCCATGGTTGAAATGGGAAAGGCTTCTCTTCCGTTGCAAAAGACAAGAAAGAGAATATTTGACCAAGAAATAAAGCCACACTTTTAAGCCAAGAAGATAAAGTGACCGGCTCTGAACTCATCACCAATTTCAGCAAACCTACGATAACCAGTAAGACACCAAACACGGTAATGGCAATGTTTAACACTACCCAATACAAAAACATAAAGATAACTCGAAACCAAAAACCTTGATTTGCATAACCCGGCTTAGACATTGCTATTCTCCTCACTTGTCGCAAATTCGACATCCCATTTTTGCTCCCCTGTCATCATTGAACCAATCAATGACTCCAGCTTGGCACCCTCGAACAATAATTTAGAAAGACCTTCTGCTAATGGCATATACAGACCATGCTTTTTCGCTTCATCGACGACCATCTTGAGGGTATTAACCCCCTCAGCAACTTCACCGATACCGCCAATCGCCTCATCTAAATTTTGCCCAGAACCGATCGCAAAACCCACACGATAATTCCGACTTAGTGGCGATGTGCACGTGGCGATTAAATCACCCATCCCCGCCAACCCTAAAAAGGTCATCGGATTAGCACCAAAGTGAACGGCGAAACGACTCATTTCCGCCAAGCTTCGAGTCATAATCATCGACATGGTATTCTCACCCACATTTAACGCTTTGGCCAAACCGCAGACGATTGCGTAAATATTCTTCAACGCCCCAGCCAACTCCACCCCTGTGCTATCTCTATTTTCGTAAACACGAAAACTAGGGGACTTGAGCAATTCAATAGCCCGTTGGCGAACTTGATCGTTGGCACTTGCAATCACGGTACCTGTCATCTGGCCTGCCGCAATCTCTTTCGCCAAATTAGGACCGCTCAAGACGCCAATTTTTTGTGTCACAGAATTTCTACGAAGCACGTCGCTCATTAGCTCAAAACGATTGGGATTAAAGCCTTTAGTTGTGCTTATGAGTATTTTGTCTGCCGTTAACAAGGGTTCAATTCGCTGAACCACCTGTTCAAATGATTTTGAAGGAATGGACACGAATACCGTATCACTGTCCCGTATGGCTTGCTCTAAGTTACTGGTTGCGAGTAATTCTCTGTGCAGAGGCGCATCGGGTAAATAACGACTGTTAAGTCCCGTTAAATTAATTTCTTCCACCTGCTCTTCGTTACGCATCCATTGACTGACTTGATGGCCATTTTTTACCATAATATTCGCTAAGGCCGTACCAAAACTACCACCGCCTAACACACACACTGAATGCTTCATAATGCCTGTTTCTCTACCATTATCGTCTTACGTTTTTAAGATGAACAACTGACTTCTAACGACTTGCCCCATGATGGCGGCCTTTGTGCCAAGTATTCCGATTCTGGATGCTCTTCAAACGGATGGTTAAGCACGTTTAACAAACGCCTAAAGGGCAAATAGTCTCCGTGCTCAGCCGCTTGAATGGCGTCATGGGCCAAGTAGTTACGCAAAATAAACTTGGGATTAACTTGTAGCATTCGCTCACTGGTTTTTTGCCAATTTAGAGGCTGATCCAAGCGAGCTGATTGGTACTTAACCAACCATTGGGCTAATCGATCCCGATCCACGACCTCATCAAGCAGGGTGTCAAAATGATCTTGCTTAATATGACTTAACAACCTAAAGAACACGCTGTAATCGAGTTTTTCCGCTGCTAAAAGTGTCAACAAGGATGGCAAAAGATCATGAAGTTGACGCGAGCTATTCAGCCCCATTTTCTCCATCATTAAGCAATCGTACTGTGTTTGAAGCTCTGGCTCATAGCATTGCAAAATCGCAATTAATTGATCTTTTTCTAAATGCTTTGAAAAACAGCGCATCAGACAATTGAGATTCCATAAGCCTACTCCCGGTTGACGGGAGAAAGCATATCGCCCTTCATGATCAGAATGATTGCACACCCAATCTGGCTCATAATCTTCCATAAACCCATAAGGGCCATAGTCAATCGTTTCACCCGTAATAGAAAAATTGTCTGTATTCATTACGCCATGCTGAAACCCTAACGCTTGCCATTTTGCAATCATACGGGCTGTGCGTTTGACGACTTCGATCAACATGCTTTCCAGCGGCGAATCTGTCGCTTGGCACTCGGGGTAAAAATGCGTCAAACAATACGCAATAAGTTGATCAAGCTCAGTCTGCTTACCCTGATAAAAAAAGTATTCAAAGTGACCAAAACGGACGTGCCCTTGCGCAACTCTCAACAGCATGGCGCCAGCTTCAGGCGTTTCACGATAGACGGCTTGGCGACTGTCGTACAAAGCCAGTGCGCGTGAAGAAGGGACAGACAAGGCCGTCATCGCTTCACCCGCTAAATATTCACGAATACAAGAACGCAATACGGCGCGACCATCACCACGACGAGAATAAGGCGTTGGGCCCGCCCCCTTCATATGTAAATCATAAAGCAAGCCATTTGCACCGCGAACTTCGCCTAACAAGACACCTCGACCATCACCTAACTGCGGTGAGAAGCCACCAAACTGGTGACCTGCGTAAACCATGCTAAGCGCGTCAGGAATGACCTTATCGCCACACAGTAAAGACTTTGTAAGTGGGGATTTGATATCAACAGAAAGAAAAGCAGCAAGGGGCTGATTAAACTCAACCAATCGCTGCTCTATCAGTGGCTGGATTTGGGTTTTCGACGAAAACCCAGCACCCAGATTTGCATAATTATGTTCTAATTTCATCTTATCTCACTATGAAAGTAAGCGATGATTATTGAGACGTATTAACCATATATTCACAGCGAATACTCTCACCAACCACTCTTTCAATTTCTGGAATCATAAAAGAATCATCTTCGCTGGCAAAACTCACCGATTTACCGACTTCACCCCCTCGACCAGTACGACCAATACGGTGTACATAATCTTCAGGGTCGTCCGGTAGAGAGTAATTCACAACCAATTCAACGTTGTCGACATGAATGCCTCGCCCTGCAACATCCGTAGCAACTAACACTTGAATGATGCCTTCTTTGAAGTTATTCAGTGTTTTAACACGCTTATCTTGAGCCACTTCGCCAGATAAAATGGCGCAGTTGATGTTAGCTTTGCGTAAACGCTCGTACAAATCACGCGTTTCATCACGTCGATTCACGAAAATAATCGTTCTTTGCCCACCATTTTCATTGATCAACTGCCTAAGAACTGGCCACTTTTGATCGGCTTCAACGGTGTAGATGACTTGATCTATGTTTTGATTCGTTGCTTCTTTCGGCACCACAGACACTTCTTTTGGAATGTAAGTCCACTGTTGCGCCAACGCTTGAATGTCCTTAGGGAAAGTCGCACTGAATAGCATAGTTTGTCTAAGTTCTTTGTGCGGCGTCATTCGAATAATGCTTTTGACATCTGGTATAAAGCCCATTGACAACATGCGATCTGCTTCGTCCAAAACGAGACACTCCACTTTGCCCAGCTGAACTTTACGGCTTCGAGCAAAATCCAATAAACGACCCGGTGTCGCCACAAGAATATCGACATTTTCCGTTTCTAACGCAATTTTTTGCTTTTCATAACTCAAGCCACCCACCAAGGTGACAACGTTAAGATGACAATTAGAGGTTAGCTTTACCGCTTCATCGGCAATCTGCAAAGCCAACTCTCGTGTCGGAGCAATAATGAGTCCACGAGCAAAGTTATTCGGTCTTTTTTCTTCTAGTGGGTAATCTAGAAAATCACTAATCATGGCGACTAAAAATGCGGCTGTCTTACCGGTACCAGTTTGGGCCTGACCTATGATGTCATAACCTTGTAGCGTCATTGGCAAGGTCTCGGCTTGAATTTCACTGCAATATTCAAATCCCATCTCAGCAATCGACTTTAATACACGGTCTGGTAAATTTAGGTCATGAAAACGCACCTTACCTTCCACTTCGGGAACAATAAAATCGTCAATGGACCACGCCTTTGCCTGAGACTTTTTGGGTGCGCTGGTTTCCGCTGCAGTATGTTCAACTTCAGTGCTTGCAGATGCCTCAATCGTATTTTCTTCATGACTTCTAGGACGTTTGCTTGGACGACGCGTACGCTTTGGTTTTGATGTTGTGGTTGATTGTGTTTCTTGAGTTTGGTTTTCCATATTGGAATCTATACGCTTCTATTGTTTTTTAAAGTGAATGTTCTATCGGGAGAGTGTACCTAATTGATGAGGCTTTATCACCCGCTTTGTTGCAGCACCCTTACAAGACACTATAGGTACTGATAGGGCGGCAGACTATTTATCAGCTGAGAGCCATAACGCTTAGTAAGTAAACGCTTATCTAAAATATGTATCTCGCCCCTATCTTGCTCACTTCTCAGCAAACGGCCCGTCGCTTGAACCAAACGTAATGACGCATCTGGAATGGTAATCTCCATAAAGGGATTACCGCCTCGCTTCTGAATCCATTCCGCCAACGTCGCTTCAACAGGATCGTCGGGAACAGCAAAGGGAATTTTGGCAATATAAACACAAGTTAAGTAGTCGCCAGGCAAATCCACCCCTTCTGCAAAACTGGCCAGCCCCAATAAAAGACTTCCCTTGCCTTCGTCAATACGAGCCTTGTGGGAATCTAAAATTACGCGCTTAGACTGCTCGCCCTGCATCAGTAGAATATCCTGCAACCCTGCAGCAAGGGATTGCGCCACCTCTTCCATCTGGCGACGTGACGAAAACAACACCAAACTGCCTTTTTGCGTATTCACATGCTCATTAAGATAGCCAATAATCTCCGCGGTATGCTGCTCGACTCGATTGGGTTCATGCTCCATATTGGGTACGACAAGGCGCCCATTTTTCTGAAAATCAAAGGGGCTTAATACGCGTAAATACTCACTATCGCGAGGTACTCCAGAACGCATATTGAAACGATTAAACTGATTCAGCGCCGTCAGTGTGGCAGAGGTGACCACAGCACCATAGCACTTATCCCAGAGCTGCTGACGCAATGTATTTGCGGCCAGTATCGGTGAACCACCCAATTCAATATCTTGCTCCATACCTTGCCCCGATAATACCAACCAACGTGCATTGGGCGGATAAGCCTGATCATCCACCGCGCAATACAATTGCCACAATCCAATGCTCTGCTCTAAACGCCCAAGTATTACCCCCAAAATAGGCTGCCAAGTCTCTGCGATCTCTGGCGTTACGCCCATACCTTCATTCTGTTTGGTTTTCTTGCATTCATCCTGAATACTCTCAATGCTTTTAAACAACTTTTGATAAGCCGTTTGTAAACTGTAAGCAAGTTGCCTAAGTTCGTCGGGGATGACACCAAACTCAAAGCGATGCTGATTATTGTCTTTATCCAATCCCAATCCCTGAATAAAGGGCGCCAGCCCTTGCTGGGCATACTGAATAAAATTGACGATACTCTGGATTTGTTGTGGGATCTTGAGCAGCAACTGCCCTGTCAGACTGACGTCATCGGTTAATGACTGCTTTAGGTTAACCAAATTTTTTTCCAACTGGCGCAACCAAGTGATGCTTTGCTGTAAACGCACTTCATGACGAAAATGGCCGATCGCTTTATCAGGCAAGTGGTGACCTTCATCAAACACATAAATCGTTTCTTTTGGTGGCGTCAGTATCGCTCCCCCACCCAAAGACAAGTCGGCTAGCACCAAATCATGGTTGGCCACAATGACATCCGCCACTTCTATTTCGGCTCGCGCTTTAAAAAATGGACAAGCAGAATAATTTGCACAGTTCCGATTGGTACATTGCTGATGATCTGTTGTTAAACGCCGCCAATCTTGGTCACGAATCACACCTGTCCAATTATCTTTATCGCCGTCCCAATCTCCCTTTGACAGTGCCGTATCCATCTCTTGATAGAGCACAGTATTGACATCATCTGATTGCAAGTGTTGCTCAAAAAGCCCGGCAAACATATCTTCCATAGCATGCTCTTCGGAGCTTAAAAAGCCTTCTAAGTTATTCAAACACAAATAACGCCCGCGCCCTTTCGCTAAAGTGTATTTAAAGGTCAACTCGGTGTGTTCAAGTAAATTGGGCAACTCTTTATGAAGAATTTGCTCTTGCAAGGCAACGGTTGCCGTGGAAATAACCAAGGTAAGCCCACGCGCCTTAGCAACCGGAATGGCAGCAAGACAATAAGACAAGGTTTTACCTGTGCCCGTACCCGCCTCGATAACAGCCACATGACGTTCACCCAACCGCACACCCTCAGAATCTTGTTTGATATTCCCTAAGGTTCGTGCGATGGCACCGATCATTTGTCGCTGCCCCGATCTCGG
The DNA here is from genome assembly GCF_003721245.1 of Marinomonas hwangdonensis. GTDB lineage: Bacteria > Pseudomonadota > Gammaproteobacteria > Pseudomonadales > Marinomonadaceae > Marinomonas > Marinomonas hwangdonensis. The sequence continues at coordinate 170,011 of NZ_RIZG01000006.1, forward strand.
TTTATGAGACTTCGCGTCTAGAGAAGCACGGTAAGCACGCTGTATTTGTGTTTTTAGTTCATCTGAAAGCATTTAAGTCATTGAGTATCGTTAATAATGCTGTATATAATAACAGTTACTGTATAAACAACCAGATGCCTTATGATTAAATTAACCAAACGACAGTCTGACGTTCTAGAAACCATTCGCGAATTTATTTGCGAAACAGGATTTCCACCAACGAGGGCAGAAATCGCCCGTCGACTTGGGTTTAAATCCCCTAACGCAGCAGAAGAGCACCTTAAAGCCCTGTATAAAAAAGGGGCCATTGAAATGCTGTCAGGGGCCTCTAGAGGAATACGCCTTGTAGACACGCCCCCCATTGATGAAACAAAAGAAGAACTTGGCTTACCCGTTATTGGTAAAGTGGCCGCAGGCTACCCTATTTTAGCGCAAGAAAATATTGCTTCTCGGGTAAATATTCCCGCCTCCATGTTTTCTCCAAAAGCTGATTATTTTTTATCTGTGTCGGGAACCAGCATGAAAGATGTTGGCATTATGGAAGGCGATTTGTTGGCCGTTCATAAAACCAGCGAAGTACGAAACGGTCAAATCGTAGTCGCTCGTATTGGCGACGAAGTGACCGTAAAGCGCTTTGAGAAAAAGGGCAATATTGTGCGCTTAATACCAGAGAACACAGCGTTTGATGACATCATCATCAATCTTGAAACAGAAGAATTTGCAATAGAAGGCTTATCGGTTGGCGTCATTCGACAGGGCCTGTAAAACACGATTGAAGACTTCAGACAAAACCAAGTCTTTAGCAAACCCCACGCTTCTTGATGTTTGAATGTCAGGAAGTGTGGGGGTTGTCACCAATGGCCTTTAATGCATTAACGTCTAATGCAGTAACTTCGGCCGCAATTCCTCGTCCTCATAGCCTGAATCATCAAACACAGACTCATCGGAATAAACAAAATCAATACCAGCATGAAACATGCATTTTGCTAATTCAAAATACCTATCTTTCAGATAAGAGCGGGTGTCTTCAGGAATCTGAAGTATTGCCAAAGGCTCGGTCTCCTCACCATCTTCACTGGCTGGCCGTAACACTATATCCCCGTTATCCAGCTCAACAATTTCTAGGTAGGATTCTTTCATATCTAATACTCTGATGACTCTTCTCTAAAACGTAGTACCAATTCAACCAACTTAGCAAGATACAAACCGACTGAGGCACCATCATCATTACCGCGCCCAATTAAGTTGTCACTTGGCAAGGCAGACTTAGACACTCGGCATTCAAACTGCACCAAGTATGACTGTTCTAATTGCGCACACCAGGAGCTTGGCTGAGAAAATAAAACAGACAATTCTGATAACACAGGAATAGTGATTTGCTTGGCTTCTGCCTCGTCCAATAGCCGAGACACCTCAAGCGACCCCGAGAGGGAATAGGCCGAGGAAACTTCTTTCAACAAGCCGTTTAACGCGCTTCTAAGTTGAAAAATAGCCGAACTCTCTAAACCCACATTGAGCCATGCCTCATCGCTGTTTTGGCTTTGTTTGATGAAGCGCCGAGCCGCATCTAACTTTTGATTAGTCATACTTGCAAGACTGGCACCACTCATTTCTTTTTACCTTCTTCAACAACCCACTTGGTACCTACATAAAATGCTTTCCAACCGGTTGGCTTGCCCTCTTCCTCCGTCATAACGTATTGCTCTTTGGTTTTACGGCTATAACGAATAATCGCAGGGCGTCCTTCGGCGTCTTGTTTGGGCGCTTTAGCAAAGAAATGATATTTAGGATCTATTTGATCCATGTAAGGGATCAACTCCTTCACCAAGGGTGCGCGCGTTTCTCTTTTACGAGGAAACTGACTGGCAGCTAAAAACAAACCCGTGGCACCATCACGAAGCACATAATGGTCTTCTACCTTCTGGCAGGCTAGATCAGGCATAGGTACAGGGTCCATTTTTGGCGGCGCCACTTCACCGTTGCGCAGTAATTTACGCGTATTTTTGCACTCTTCATTGGTACATCCAAAGTACTTACCAAAGCGCCCTGTTTTAAGTTGCATGTCTGAGCTGCACTTATCGCATTCTATCAAAGGGCCGTCATAGCCTTTGATTTTAAATACGCCCTTCTCTACTTCATAACCGGAACAAGAAGGATTATTACCGCAGACATGAAGCTTGCGATGCTCGTCCATCAAGTAACTGTCCATAGCGGAACCACAGAGCTTACAGCGATGCTTATTGATCAAGGCTTTTGATTCGCCTTCTTCATCATCAACGGCCACGGCTTCATCACCACGAACCAGATTAATGGTGGCTTTACAACGCTCTTTAGGAGGCAAAGAGTAACCAGAGCAAGACATAAACACACCCGTACTGGCTGTTCGTATTTGCATAGGTCGAGAACACGTCGGACATTCAATATCCGTCGGCGTGGGTTCGTTTAGCATCATGCCGCCCTCAGGCGACTCGGCTTTAGCAAGCACTGAACTGAAATCTTTATAAAACGCATTCAGCGTTTTAATCCAATCTTTATTACCATCTGCAATCTCGTCCAACTGCTCTTCCATCTGAGCCGTAAAGCTGAAGTCCATTAGAGAACTGAAGCTGTCTACCAAACGCTCCGTGACAATGTCCCCCATTTTCTCCGCATAAAAGCGACGATTTTCAACACGAACATAACCACGATCTTGAATCGTAGAAATAATAGATGCGTAGGTAGAGGGACGACCAATACCACGTTTTTCAAGCTCTTTAACTAAGCTGGCTTCACTAAAGCGTGCGACAGGCTTGGTAAAGTGCTGTTCTGGCAACAGGCTTTCTAAGGTTAAATGCTCACCTTGGGCGACATCGGGTAGGGTATTATCTTCACCTTTTTTAGCCACTGTTTGCATCGCACGCGTGTAACCGTCAAAACGTAAAATACGCCCCTTGGCTTTGAACTCATATTCTCCGCTAGTCACCGTAATCGTCGTCGACGTGTATTGTGCTGGCGTCATTTGACATGCCATAAACTGACTGCGGATCAGATCGTATAGACGGTGTGCATCTTTTTCCATGCCCAGTAAGTCATCTACTTTGACATTCACATCTGAAGGTCGAATTGCTTCGTGTGCTTCTTGAGCACCTTCTTTACTGCTATAACGTATCGGTTCTTTTGGCAGATAAGCATCACCAAAATTAGACAAAATGTAACCACGCAAAGCGTCCACCGCTTCGGCACTCAAATTAGTCGAGTCGGTACGCATGTAAGTTATGTAGCCACCCTCATACAAACGCTGGGCAAGCATCATGGTTTTCTTTACGCCATAGCCAAGGCGTGTGCTTGCAGCCTGCTGAAGTGTTGATGTGATAAAAGGCGCTGACGGCTTACTGCTTGTCGGTTTATCTTCTCGGCTACTGACCAAATATTTGGCACCAGCAAGACGAGCAACATGCTCATCAGATTGAGTCTGGCTGACAGGTCGATATTCTTTATTCTGATATTTTGCGGCTTCAAATTTAATGACTTCTTTCGAAGGAGTCGCAAGCAAGGCGTCTAACTCCCAGAATTCATCCGGAACAAAAGCGCGAATTTCTTTTTCACGCTCAACAATAAGCCGCACAGCAACCGACTGAACTCGTCCCGCTGACAAACCTCTAGCCACTTTAGCCCACAGCAAAGGGGATACCATGAAGCCAACAACACGATCTAGAAAGCGTCTTGCCTGCTGGGCATTGACTCGATCCATATCTAATTCTGAGGGTGTTTCGAAAGCAGACTTGATGGCTTTTTTCGTAATCTCGTTAAACACCACACGTTTGTAACGACTGTCGTCACCGCCAATTGCCTCACGCAAATGCCATGCTATGGCCTCACCTTCTCTATCCAAATCGGTTGCGAGATAAATAGTGTCAGCATTTTTAGCCAAGCGCTTAAGCTCATCCACCACCTTCTCTTTACCCGGCAACACTTCATAACGCGCTTTCCAGTCATTTTCTGGGTCAACACCCATTCTAGAAATAAGCTGTTGACGTGACTTGTTGGCTTTGTATTCGAGTTTTTCCTCTGGGCTCATTTTACGCGTCAAAGCGGCTTGCTGAGCACGCTCTTTTGGAGTGGACGTCGCTGTCTTACCAGAAGGTAGATCACGAATGTGCCCGACACTCGACTTGACAACAAAGTCATTGCCCAGATACTTATTGATGGTTTTCGCCTTTGCTGGCGACTCCACGATAACCAGTGATTTTCCCATTGAACTGTGTAAGCCTTTTGATAAATTAGGTCTGCAAATTGACGTTGCACGAAGTATAATCTTTAGGGGCGCTGATATTAAGCAAACACCTTTTATATAACAAGCGATCCCTGTATTGTTTCACACATTAAATCTTACTGAGCTTAGTATTGCTTATTTAACATACTGAATTCTCCTCTTAAGGACAATCATGGCAACACTTCAAATTTTAACCATTGCTTTTTTAATCATTATTGTTCTTTTGTCGGTGGTTATTGGCTCTCGCGCTCATCAAAAAGAAAGAGAGCTCACAGAGCGAAGAGTCAAACAGCTACAACTCTCTAACCGAGCTGATCGAGTAGAGCAGCATATTCGTGGCCTCAAATACATCAATACCGATACCATTGCCACCGATGTACTGTATGACTTCTATCTAGACACACTTCGCGAGCTTCTGCAATACACCTATGATCCGGAAAAAGTAGAGATACGCATCGCAACAGCGGAAGAAAACCGTAACGAAGAGCCTGTTATTTTCAACACAGAACCCGAGGTATTAAGCTTCCAAGAAAAAACCAATTACAAGGAGCGCCTCACAAAGCTCGCCAAAATGCTGCTGTATTTACGCAGAAAAGGCCGAATCAGCAACGCTCACTATCAAGCTTGCTACGAATATGTTCGCTGGCTAAATCTATGGGTTCAACTCAATCGCCAAATGGTCCAAGCAAACAAAAATTTTAATAATGGGGATATGCGAGTCGCTCAAACTCTGTATAGCGTCATCCTTTCACATCTCAAATCAGACTCCACCGTCAGACCTGAGAAGAAAGTACTCACTGACTTTGTCAACGACCGTATTAAACAAATATTATCGCCCACGATAGAGTCCATCAAAGATGCTGAAAACCCAGAAGATGCAGTAGCGGAACTCATCAAAAATATGGAACTCCCTAAAAGCAGTTAATCAACGGCTTACCCATTCAACTCAGCCAACTCGAATACCAGCTCAGCTAGTGAGTTCAAATCTTGCTCGCCTCCTTCTTCATCCCAGTAGAAAGAGACGCTTTCACTGGATATTTTCACTCCAGACAGTAAGGCGGCATGACGCTCCAACTTGTTTTTTGACACCTCAGATAGGTTGATATCGTCACTGCACCACCAACCTTGAGCAACCGACCGATATTTCCACACCTCGTAAGGCAAAAGCCAGATAGATTTGCTTATCTTTTTGTTGGCTTTAGGTCGATGATAAAAATACCCGACGGTTTTTTTTCGACTTGTTGACTTATCCCACTTGTCAGGCAACTCAATTGATGTAAGCTGGACACTGAGTTTTAGCGGCCGAGCTTGCACACGCAGTGCCATTCTCTGGCGCTCTCTTTCGGGCGGCATAATCCATAGCGCTGAACACATTAACGATATTACAATACAGACAACGATAAGAGCGGTCATATATTTTATGTCTCTCTAATTTTGAACTAGAATTAAGTGATTAAGCCAATTTTTGGAGGCATTCTATGCTGTACAACAGAATATTACTCGCAGTTGATTTAACCGATGAAAGCATTAAAGTAGCCAATAAAGCCGCCGCGTTATGCAAAGCAACTGGTGCACAGCTGACCGTTCTGCATGTTATTGAATCTTTAAACTACGCTTACGGTGGTGATGTACCTATTGACATAACAGACATCCAAGCCCAGCTCCAAGAAACAGCAAAAGAGCGTATGGCGATCCTAGTAGCGCAACTTGACACACCCGTACAAGAAAGCTGTATTTCACAAGGCGGCATAGAAAGCGAAATACATCGCGTCGCTGAAGAAAAGCAAGCCGATCTAATTGTTGTTGGCAGCCATTGTCGTCATGGATTAGCTTTACTTTTAGGCTCTACGGCAAATGGCGTACTTCACGGCGCACCTTGCGATGTACTCGCAGTCAAAGTGACTAAGGCGTAAGAGTTTACCTCGCGACTAAAGACCAACAAAAAGGCGATGATCACATCGCCCTTTTATTGTTTTCATCGATTCTTAACGCCTTGTCCAAGTCGTCCCTTCTCGACTGTCTAAAAGTTCAATACCTTGACTGGCCAATTCATCACGGACCTCGTCACCGCGAGCAAAGTTTTTGTCCTTACGCGCCTGCGCTCTTTCATCAATCAACGCCTGTATTGCTTCGTCACTCAAGCCTTCTGACACTGTGCTATTTTGCATAAAATAGTCTGGATCTTGATAAAGCAAACCAAGTAAATCTGCCAGCGAACGCAATTCTGCGGCCAAAGACATGGCTTTACTGGCATCTTCCGTTTTAGCTTTATTGAGATCTCGCACCAATTCGAACAACACAGAAACAGCAACCGCCGTATTAAAATCGTCCTTCATCGCTTCTTCGAAACGCTCAGTAAACTGACTTGGCGCATAGTGCTCTGCCACATCTTGATGACGTAACGCCGTGTATAGACGCTCTAAGGCCACTTTTGCTTCTAACAAACTCTGATCAGAATAATCGATGGCACTGCGATATTGACTAGACACCATCAGATAGCGAACCACCTCAGGATTAAACTTGGCCAATACATCGCGCACTGTGAAGAAGTTACCCAAAGACTTGGACATCTTTTCGTTGTTCACCCGAACCGCGCCACAGTGCATCCAGTAGTTAACATAGTCCTTACCTGTGGCCGCTTCTGACTGAGCAATTTCATTCTCATGGTGTGGAAACTTAAGATCAGGACCACCACCATGAATATCAAAATGGCTGCCCAAACAACTCGTCGACATGGCAGAACATTCAATGTGCCAACCAGGCCGTCCCTGCCCCCAAGGTGAAGACCAAGACACTTCACCCTCTTTCGCTTGTTTCCACAAAACAAAATCAGCCGGATGTTCTTTTGATGCTTCCACGTCGATACGCGCACCGGCCAACATGTCGTCAAGCTTGCGGTTATTTAATTTACCGTAATCTTTGAACTTAGTTGCTCGGTAGTAAACATCACCAGAAGCACCTTGATAGGCAAACTCTTTATCAATAAGAATTTGTACCATATCAATGATTTCTTGCATAAATTCCGTCGCTTTTGGCTCGCGATCTGGCATTTTGTTTCCAAGTCGAAGCTCATCTTCACGCTGTGCTGCAATCATTCGCTCAGTCAAAGACTGGGTTGATTCATTATTCTCTTCAGCACGCTTGATGATCTTGTCATCCACATCGGTAATGTTACGAACGTAATTCAACTCATAGCCAAGGTGACGAATAAAACGCGAAATAACATCAAAAGAAATCATCGCACGTGCATGCCCTATGTGGCAGAAGTCATAGACTGTATTACCACAGACGTACATACCGACTTTGCCGTCAACAATCGGTTTGAAAACTTCTTTTTTACCACTAAGGGTATTGTAAATCTTTAGCATGTGTTCAGTTTCCTTTTGCTTCTATTTTTGCCCAAGAATCGCGCAGTGTGACGGTACGGTTAAACACCAAATCGTCTTCTTTTAAATCTCGGCAGAAATACCCTTCACGCTCAAACTGGAAGCCCTGGCCTTTATGAGACGCCACCAGCGAAGGCTCAACTTTGGCATTGGTTAGCACAGTCAAAGAATCTGGGTTAATAAAGTCTAAGAAAGTTTTATCTTCATAATTGGCGTCAGGCGCTTCGTTAACGAACAGACGATCGTAAAGATTCACTCTTGCGTCTACTGCATGTTTTGCACTAACCCAATGAATCACCCCTTTTGGTTTGTAATCTTCTGGATTCACACCAAGGGTATTTTCATCATAGCGACAAAGCAGCTCGACCACGTCACCGGCTTCATTTTTGATTGCTTCATCACAGGTGATCACGTAACCACCACGAAGACGAACCGCACCGCCCAGTGTCAAACGCTTCCACTTCCGAGGTGGCACTTCAGCAAAATCCGCCGCATCAATGTACAGCTCTTTACTAAACGGCACTTCACGCGTTCCCGCTTCTTCGTTTTTCGGATGATTTCCAACCGTGAAAATTTCTTCTTTGTCAGCAGGATAGTTGGTCAAGGTCACCTTAATTGGATTTAACACCACCATGACACGATTTGCGCTTGCGTCCAAATCTTCACGAATAGCGTGCTCTAGCATGCCAACATCCACAACACCGTCAGATTTGGTCACGCCAATACGCTCACAGAAATTTCGGATAGACAACGCCGTGTAACCACGACGACGCAGACCGGAAATCGTTGGCATACGCGGGTCATCCCAGCCATAAACGTGTTTTTCATCCACTAACTGCTTAAGCTTACGCTTACTCGTCACTGTGTAGTTTAAGTTCAAACGCGCGAATTCAATTTGCTGTGGATGCGCTGTCTTTAATGTTTCTAGCACCCAATCGTACAATGGTCGGTGATCTTGGAATTCCAGCGTACAAACAGAATGCGTAATATTTTCCAAGGCATCGGACAAGCAATGTGTGAAGTCATACATTGGGTACACACACCACTTATCGCCCGTTTGATGATGGTGCACATGGCGAACGCGATAAATGATCGGATCGCGCATGTTAATATTTGGGCTAGCCATATCAATTTTGGCACGCAAAACCACTTCACCATCTTTGTACTTACCGTCTTTCATGTCCATGAAAATGGCCATGTTTTCTTCTACGGTACGGTCACGGAATGGACTGTTCTTGCCTGGCTCTTTCAACGTGCCACGGTATTCACGCATCTGCTCCGCGTTTAGCTCACAAGCATAGGCCTTACCGGCCTGAATGAGCTGAACAGCAAAATCGAATAGCTCGTCAAAATAGTCCGAGGCAAATTTAGGCTCACCGCTCCACTGAAAGCCAAGCCATTCCACATCACGCTTAATAGACTCTATGTATTCAACACTTTCCTTCTCAGGGTTGGTGTCATCAAAACGTAGATTACATTGACCGTTGTAACGCTGCGCTAAGCCAAAGTTAAGACAAATGGATTTCGCATGACCAATGTGTAAGTAGCCATTTGGCTCAGGTGGAAAGCGAGTAAAAACCTTACCGCCATGCTTACCTGATTCGTTATCTTTATCAATGATTTGGGTAATGAAATTACCTGGTTTAGACGTTTCTGACATGTTTGATGTAAGTCCCGATAAGTGTTGGTCTAACAATATTGTTACTTTGACCCATAAGTATATAGTAATTAGGTTTGCATAGGATATTGAGCAGAAAATCTTTTCCGCCTTTTTCTCTTTTTTTATAAAGAAAATACGTACTCCGCCACAAAGAAAACCCAGAAACCACTAGAATGACCAGCAACTGATGTTGACGCCAAACGCCAACAACAAAAGCAGCTAACGCACCAAGCAACCAAGGATTAGACAATGAGAAATCTATGTGCTGATTCGGCATCAAGGTCATAGGGGTGATAATGGCCATCAAAACCCTGCTTTTCTTCTCCCCTTTTGTGCTTTCTTATGTTGAGTTTCCTAGTTTGATATTGTGGCCTTCTGCTATACTCCAACGCTTTATCAACCCTGTCTTTTTACATTCAAAAAGACTTTTACGAGGACACAAGCATGTCTGAAAAAGCCGTCGTGGTGTATTCAGGAGGAATGGATTCTTTCACTGTTCTGAATACGGCCATTCAAAACGGGCTGGAGGTTTACGCTTTATCCTTTAACTACGGACAAAAGCACAGCAAAGAGCTCGAGGTTGCCGCACAGGTATGTCGTGAATTAGGCGTTTCTCATAAAGTTGTCGACATTACCGCAATCAACAGTTTAATGGCAAACTCATCGCTCACCGGCGATGCTGAAATCCCGGAAGGCCATTACGAAAGCGACAGCATGAAGTCAACCGTAGTACCAAACCGCAATATGGTCTTACTCTCCATGGCCATTGCTTATGCGGTGTCATTAGAGGCTGGCAAAGTCTATTACGGTGCGCACTCTGGCGACCACCACATTTATCCAGATTGTCGCCCTGAATTCGTCGAGGCCATGAACGCGGTATCAAAAATAGCAAACTATCAATCCGTTGAAATCGTCACGCCATTTTTACATGCGTCAAAAGGCGAGATTTTAAAAGCAGGATTAAGCATGAATCTTAACTATGCCAATACCTGGACATGTTACAATGGTCGCGAAAAATCGTGTGGCAAATGTGGTGCTTGTAACGAACGCCTAGAAGCGTTTGCCGAACAAGGCAAAACAGATCCACTAGAATACGAAGCGTAACCACAGAGTTAAACCCAAAACTTAAACTGATTTTAGTGTGTTTGCTTTAATGCGAGTTGGCTTTTGTTCCACAAATGACCGATTTCGCCATTAAATTATCAACTAAAGTTATAACCCTTACCTCGACTGTTTTCGAGATGTAACAGGTGTAACCCAATGTACTCAATTAAAGAAGCCTTTTATTCATTACAAGGTGAAGGCGCCCATGCCGGACGCCCTGCTCTATTTTGCCGTTTTACCGGCTGCAACTTGTGGTCTGGCCTAGAAAAAACACGCGCCAAATCGGAATGTCAATTTTGTGATACTGATTTTATCGGTACCGATGGGCAGCATGGTGGGAAATTCCCCACCGCAGCTCAGCTACGCGCTCACATAGATTCACTGTGGCCAACTGGTCAAGGACACAAATACGTTGTTTTTACGGGGGGCGAACCCGCCCTTCAACTCGACGAGGCCCTCATAGTCGAAATGAAGCAACACGGTTATACCATTGCTATAGAAACCAACGGCACAATCGCGCTCCCGCAAGGTATAGATTGGGTTTGTGTTAGCCCCAAAACAGCCAAGCCTTTGGTCGTATCAAAAGGCGATGAACTCAAGCTGGTATTTCCGCAATCACACCTCTCGCCAGAATTATTTGAAACACTGGATTTTGCACATTTTTACCTGCAACCCATGGACCAAAGCCACCTTACAGCAGATCAAATTCCTCTGATCGATACCCAGCAGGCCACTTTACAATACTGTTTATCGCATCCAAGGTGGCGTCTTAGCCTACAAACACATAAAATGCTCAACATTGATTAGCACACTATTTACTAAACAAGGAAACACTAGATGATCATACTACACACAAATCACGGCGACATTCACGTTGAACTGGATTACGAAAAAGCACCCAAGTCTGCGAAAAACTTCGAAGATTACGTGACTTCAGGCTTTTACGATGGCGTAATTTTCCACCGCGTTATCAATGGCTTCATGGTGCAAGGTGGTGGTTTTAAGCCTGGCATGACCCAAAAAGAAACACGCACCACCATTGAAAACGAAGCCGACAACGGCCTTAAAAATGAAGTAGGCACGTTAGCCATGGCGCGTACTATGGACCCGCATTCTGCCTCTGCACAATTTTTCATCAACGTAGCAGACAACAGCTTCTTAAACCACCGCAGCAAAACGCCAGATGGTTGGGGTTATGCCGTGTTTGGTAAAGTTACGGCGGGTATGGATGTCGTTAACAAAATCAAAGAAGTAAAAACGACGATGAAATCTGGTCACCAAGATGTGCCTGCTGAGGACGTCATCATCGAAAGTGCAGAATTGGTAAAAAGCGAAGGCTAATGATTCGTTATTTTATCTCAGATTTGCATTTGAGCGACAAACGTCCGGATCTTCTCCGGGCGTTTGTTCTGATGACCAAAGCCCTCTTGGCTCGAAAAGAGGAAGCGGAGCTCTATATTTTAGGCGACTTCTATGAAGCTTGGATTGGTGATGATTTTCAAGCAGACTGGAATACTGAAATAGAGAACGCCCTAGTTGAATTGTCACAGTCAGGCTTTAGGTTGTATTTTTTGCATGGCAACAGAGACTTTTTGATTGGAAAAGACTGGTTAGCTCGAGTGGGTGCCACTTTTATAGAAGAGCAGACGGTATGCTTAATAGACGATCGTTCTGTACTTTTAACCCATGGCGATGAGTATTGTATTGAAGATACAGAGTATCAGGCTTTCAGAAAAACGGTACGATCTAAACAGTGGCAAGAACACATTCTCGCTATGCCACTCAAGCAACGCATCGCCTTAGCTGCACAACTGCGCAACGACAGTAAATCCAGTGCAATGGAAAAATCCATGGACATTATGGATGTCTCAAACTCTGCCGTTAATGCGTCCTTGATTCATCATCAATGCCAGACCGTTATTCATGGCCACACTCACCGCCCAGACCTTCACGAAGACGAAAGCACTCTGCGTTGTGTGCTCGGCGATTGGGATACACACGTTTGGCTCGCTAGCATCAAAGAGGGTATCTATTCTCAATCAAAAGCCACGGTAGCGACTTTCAACCAAGATACCCTAAGTGGATTACAAGAAGTGCATCGCAGGGCTTTAAGCAAAAAATAACTTTTTCACTCCTTTCTTTTCGCTTCATCCATGGCGTTCTTTTGGTTGAAGCGTTTTCACGAATAACGATTACATTACTTCTCTTAAGAGAAACACTAAAACACATATTGCGATACAAAAAAACCACCAATAGCCTTGACCATGTATCAAGAAATGGCGATGATTCTGAAATACCAAATTCACTTTCGTGATCCGGAAGAGCGTTCTGGTGTTTAAATCGAATGCTTAACTTACCCTGTTAAGCAATACCATAAAAATAAATACAAAGGTACAACCTTAATGTCTGATAACTATTCCTCGGCCAGCGCTTCTGGCTCTGTTAAGTCCTCACCTACGCGTGTTCAGTGGTCTACCCGAATGGCATTTGTTCTGGCCGCAGTCGGCTCTGCTGTCGGGTTGGGCAATATATGGAAATTCCCTTATATTACCGGTGAACACGGTGGAGGCGCATTTGTACTGGTCTATTTAGGCTGTATTCTGATTATAGGTATTCCCGTCATGATGGCTGAAATCGCTTTAGGGCGACGTGGACGCCATAACCCAGCACAAGGCATTGCGGCATTGGTTCGTGAAGCCGGGGCGCACCCGTTTTGGAAAATCATTGGCGTCATGGCATTGCTGTGTGGCTTTATGATCCTTACGTTTTATACCGTTGTCGCTGGTTGGGCATTCGCGTACGCCCCAAAAGCCGCATCAGGTAGCTTTGTCGGTGAAAATGGCGACGCCATTGGTGCTATGTTTGGTGGCATGCTGGCGAACCCTCTTGCTCTAACCATCTGGATGACGGTAGTTTTAGGGTTAACCATGGCCATTGTTTTACGCGGCCTACACGGTGGACTTGAAAAATCCATTAACCTATTAATGCCAGGCTTGCTCATTTTGTTGCTGATTCTAGTGGGATACGCCATGACCAGCGGACACTTTATGGAAGGGGTTAGCTTTTTATTTAAAGCCGACTTTAGCAAGATGACAGGAACCGGCTTCTTAGTAGCACTGGGGCATGCTTTTTTCACCCTCAGCCTAGCATCTGGCGCCATTATGACTTACGGCTCCTACTTACCGGACAATGTCTCTATTGGCAAAACAACCATGTTAATCGCTATCATGGATACGGTTGTGGCGCTTGCTGCGGGCCTTGCCATTTTCCCATTGGTTTTTGCCAACGGCTTAGAGCCAGGATCAGGTCCAGGTCTTATTTTTGTCACCTTGCCCATTGCCTTTGGCCAAATGCCTTTTGGCAGCGCGTTTGGCACGTTATTTTTCTTATTACTGGCCGTTGCCGCTTTGACCTCCGCCATCTCGTTGCTTGAGCCAACTATTTCTTGGTTAACTGAAAAGTTCAAGATGACGCGTATCAAAGCGTGTTTGCTAGCAGGCAGTTTACTGTGGATAGGTGGGCTTGGCGTTGTGGCCTCATTAAACATAGGTTCTGAATGGACACTGTTTGGCAAAACATTCTTCGACATTCTAGACTACCTAACCTCCAGTTGGCTTATGCCTCTTGGTGGCTTACTGATGGCCATTTTCAGTGGCTGGATATTGAATAAAACCGTTATGCAAGATGAAATCGGATTGGGCACAGGTATCATGTATCAACTTTGGTTATTTACCATGCGCTACATAACACCTCTGGCCATCATTGTTGTATTTCTGAATGTGTTGGGGGTTATTAGCTTTTAGACTCAGCATAAAAAGCCCAAGGCCAATTTGTTATGGTCTTGGGCTTATGATAGTGCGCCTATACTGAAACACTTTATGAGGGTTAGTCTCTTTGCTGAACGTACGTAAATTTTACGTTTGAATGTCATCACGGTTTCTGATTATTCCCTGCAAGCAGCTCTTTCACCCACACTGTTTCTTCTGCATTCCTAGATCGACAAAACTCTATATTACGGTTATGCAACATAGCTACTGCACGAAAAAAGGCATTATTAACAACAACAGGATTTAGCTTTATTCCATGTTGCTGCCACCAATGCTGTTGAACCTTAGCAGTCAGTAGTTGGTATAAAAAATCCAACTCAAGTGACCCTTTATGCATGGCTTCGAAATCCACCACAGGGTCTACTTTTGCAATCTCTAACGCCAACCAATAGGTGACATCAGGTAATGTTTCACTTTTATGCATGCCCATAATATTCCCCTCAATCCAGAGTCATATTATGAGTCTAGCAGCTGTTTAGAAAGTCTCCATAAAAAAGCACACTTAACAATATTATTTATTTTCTTTAAACATTGACTGGCGGCCCACTGTGTATTCGAAACTCAGCATCAGGCTCGATAATAAGCTTATGTTCAAGCTCACGGAAAAAAGCGACACGGTCATGAATAGGCTCACCAGCATACTCTTGCGCCAACGCAAGGTAGTCTTCAAAGTGACGTGCTTCGGATTTCAGTAATGACAGGTAAAATTTTGACAACTCTTCATCTAGGTGCGGTGCTAATGCCGCAAATCGCTCACAAGACCTGGCTTCAACAAAAGCACCTATAATTAACGTATCAACAAGACGAGCAGGCTCATGGGTACGAATGTGCTTACGAAGGCCATCAGCATAACGTGAAGCACTTAAATGCTCATAGGCAATACCACGTTTTCGCATTATTTTGTGTACTTGCTCAAAATGCAGAAGCTCTTCACGGGCTAATCGTGACATTTTGTGTAAAAGGTTATCGCGGTCTACATAACGATACATTAGACTCATTGCCGTTGACGCCGCTTTCTTCTCGCAATGAGCATGATCATTTAACAATAAGGTTTGGTTTTCAATCGCCCAGTTAACCCACGCTTTTGGGGACTCACAAGGAAGAAACTCAACAAGCTCTGGATACGCAGATAACATTACTCTACCTTTTTGTGTTAAAAAACGGGATTATACTTGGTATTAATTAAGGTGCGAACAGATTATCTCTTATCTATCCACAAAAAAATCTGAGAACATAGATGCCTTTTTTGCCATAACATCCTGATTTGGATTTTGATTTCGTCATGAATGAATACTATGACCTGCTAAAATTAAAAATTGGCCAACATGTTGGCGTTGAACTTGACCCTTATGTACTGAACTACGCTGTTGATAGCAGCAAGACAACTTGGGTGGCTGACCAAGGCGGTCGACCCTTTGTCTTGCGTTTTTTTCAACCGAAAAAAGGCAAAGTCGAGGCTTTTTTACAAAATGCACGTAAATACGCATCGGTCAAGCACCCTGCCATTACGCCAAACTACCCTCCTTTTTATTCCAGTCTTTGGGTATTTTCTTGTTCTGCGGTTTGTGGTGGAGAAAACTTATACAGTTTTTTAGGCAAGTACCCCGATGGTGCGCCACTTAACGTTGTTATTAGCTTATTTGACAATATTGCCAAAGCCTTAGATCAAGTCCATAAAAACGGCTTGTATCACGGACACCTTGATTTAAGCTCTATCCACGTTGTTAATGGACTCGGCCTAATGACGGGGTTTGGCGTACACAATTGGATGGCAAGAATCGACGATCAAGAAATGGATAAGCGCTTTTTCCCACCGGAGTATTTAAAGAAGGAACAGAAACGCTCCCCAGCATCTGACAGCTATGCCTTTATGCGTTTGCTGATGGCGGCATTACTTGGTGAATCTATTTTAGATAAAGATTTTGCCAATGGCTTGCCCGATACTCACCCAAACTTAAGCGATGCAACTTGGCATAAGCTTCTAAAGTGGAGTCGAGCCAGTGAGCGTCACAGACCAAAATCCCTGGTTGAAGTGATTCGCATCCTTCGTGCTAATTTGTATAAACCAGAACCAAGCAACCAATCTTCGCCAAAACGCATCGCCAGACGCTTGATGCGTAATGCCACGCCAAAAGCCATTGGCATAAGCGCCTCTCTTTTCGCAGGAGTGGTTGCGGGCTTGGTATTTTGGCCAGACGCACCACCAGAAAAAGCTCTGCCTGTAGTGACTCAAACCACGAATACTCCGGTATCGAACAATCCGCCAGAAACGCCATACGCATCTTTGCCGCAAACCTTAGAAGACCCCCTGAAAGTAGGCGGCAATGCCCCTAAAGTTGAAAAAGTACTGCCCGCTACTTTCATCATGGGCGATCAAAACAATCTGGGGGATGACAACGAAAAACCCGCCCACGAGGTGGATATTCCCAGTGGTTTTTATATTAGCAAGTACGAAGTAACCTTTGATCAATACGATAAATTTGCCAAAGCAACGGGAAGAGAATCACCCCCTGACAATGGCTGGGGGCGTGGACAACGTCCTGTCATCAACGTCAGCTGGTATGACGCAAAAGCCTATACAAACTGGGTGTCAGAACAAACCGATCAAGAATACCGCCTGCCAACTGAGATTGAGTGGGAATACTCGGCACGTGCTGATTCAAACACCGCTTTCTGGTACGGCAACACCGTAAAACCTGGCTATAGTGTATGTGATAGCTGCGGAAGCCAATGGGACGGTATTTCAACTGCTCCAGTGGGCAGTCAAGCCAGTAATCCGCTAGGGTTGTTTGACATGCATGGAAATGTTGCTGAATGGGTGGAAGACTGTTATCACGATTCTTACGAGGGAGCGCCTACAAGCAACCAAGTGTGGTTAGCAAATCAATGTGACAGCCGTGTTATTCGTGGTGGGTCTTGGTTTGATATCCCAAGAGTAGGAAGAAGTGCCACTCGATACCGTGCAGAACCTGACCTTCAAGCCAGTAACTGGGGGTTTCGAGTGGTTAGGATTATTCAGCTACCTAATGGTTAAGCTAAATCAGAATAATTCCACTAAATGTCACCTATTCGAAATTGTTATGCCATATATTAAGCCTTTGTGATTTTTTTTCTATAAAATACAGTCACGGAAATGAAAAGCGCATTGGGTAGCAATGGGTCATATTCAATTATACCCTTGCATCAATTGAAGAAAGTAGACAACGACGAACGTCACTAATTTAGGAATATACCATTGAGTTTTGGCATGAATGCGCCAAAAGCAAACGAAAGTTCGCTGCAGCTCAAGTTCTTCTTTTAGTCGCGATATTACTGTCATAAATTATTTAGAGGTGTTCTATAATGAGTCTTTATTCAGAATATTTACAAGAGATTGAAAACCGTAAAGGGGAAGGACTTCACCCTAAGCCCATTGATGATGGGGAATTGGTTGCTGAAATCATTGCTCAAATCAAAGATACTGAAAACGAACACCGCAAAGACTCCCTATCCTTTTTCATCTACAACACTCTACCTGGCACCACCAGTGCTGCGGTTGTCAAAGCGCAGTTCCTAAAAGAAATCATCCTAGGTGACGCTGTCGTAAAAGAAATCTCTGCAGAGTTCGCCCTAGAACTATTGTCACATATGAAAGGTGGCCCATCAGTCAAGGCATTGATCGATTTAGCCTTGTCTGACGACACTTCGGTTGCCGCCCCTGCTGCTGAGGTTCTAAAAACGCAAGTCTTCCTGTATGAAGCCGACATGGAGCGTCTTGAGTCCGCTTACAAAGCCGGCAATGGCATTGCGAAAGACGTACTTGAAAGTTATGCCAAAGCAGAATTCTTCACCAAACTGCCTGACATTGACGAAGAAATTAAAGTCGTCACTTACATCGCAGCGGAAGGTGACATCTCCACAGATTTGCTTTCACCAGGTAACCAAGCACACTCACGCGCAGACCGTGAACTTCACGGCAAATGCATGATATCCCCTCAAGCTCAACAAGAAATCAAGGCGTTGCAAGTCAAACACCCAGATGCCAAAGTCATGCTCATAGCAGAAAAAGGCACTATGGGCGTTGGTTCTTCACGTATGTCTGGCGTTAACAACGTGGCACTTTGGGCCGGCAAACAAGCAAGCCCATACATTCCATTTGTAAACTTCGCACCCGTTGTTGCCGGTACAAATGGCATTTCCCCCATTTTTATGACAACAGTTGGTGTCACCGGCGGTATCGGTTTAGATCTTAAGAACTGGGTGAAAAAAGTGGATGCCAATGGCAAGCCTGTTTTGGATGCAAATGGCGATACGGTTCTTGAACAAGTTTACTCGGTTGAGACTGGCACGGTTTTGACCATTAACACCAAAGAGAAGAAACTGTACAATGGCGACAAAGAATTAGTCGATGTTTCTTCCGCTTTCACACCTCAACAAGTTGAATTTATGAAGGCCGGCAGCTCGTACGCTATTGTCTTCGGTAAAAAATTGCAGACATTTGCCGCAGAAACATTAGGCATCCAAACACCGACTGTTTTTGCTCCAGCAAAAGAAATATCAAACGATGATCAAGGCTTAACGGCTGTCGAGAAAATTTTCAATAAAAATGCTGTTGGCGTAAACTCCAAAAAAGCCCTTCATGCTGGTTCTGACGTTCGCGTAAAAGTAAACATCGTGGGCTCACAAGACACGACTGGTCTGATGACAGCTCAAGAGTTAGAGTCTATGGCGGCTACCGTTATTTCTCCAAGTGTTGATGGTGCTTATCAATCAGGCTGTCACACAGCGTCTGTTTGGGATTCTAAAGCGCAAGCAAATATCCCTAAACTGATGTCTTTTATGAATAAGTTTGGTTTGATCACAGCGCGCGATCCAAAAGGCGTCTTTCCTCCAATGACAGACGTAATCCATAAAGTGTTGAATGACATTACGGTTGACGATACGGCGATTATCATTGGGGGTGACTCTCATACACGTATGTCTAAAGGCGTTGCATTCGGCGCTGACTCGGGAACCGTTGCGTTGGCTCTAGCAACAGGGGAAGCAACCATGCCTATCCCTGAATCCGTTAAAGTGACCTTTAAAGGTGAAATGAAGAGCTACATGGACTTCCGCGACGTTGTACACGCGACGCAAGCTCAGATGCTTAAACAGTTTGGCGGCGAAAACGTCTTCCAGGGTCGCGTCATCGAAGTACACATAGGTACGCTCATGGCTGACCAAGCATTTACCTTTACTGACTGGACAGCCGAGATGAAAGCGAAAGCTTCCATCTGTATTTCTCAAGACCAAACCTTGATTCAGTCTCTTGAACTTTCCAAAAAACGCATTCAGATCATGATTGACAAGGGCATGGAGAATGAAGCGAAAACACTGCATGGATTGATCGACCTTGCTAATAAGCGTATTGCAGGTATCCAGTCAGGCGAACAACCTGCTCTAGTACCTGACAACAATGCGAAGTACTACGCTGACGTTGTTGTTGATCTCGACGAAATCATTGAGCCAATGATTGCCGATCCAGATGTCAACAACGATGACGTGTCTAAGCGTTACACTCATGATGTTATTCGCCAGGTTTCTTTCTACAAAGACAAACCGGTTGATCTAGGATTTGTGGGGTCTTGCATGGTTCACAAAGGTGACATGCAAATCATCGCACAAATGCTGCGTAACCTTGAAAAACAGAATGGCAGCGTGTCATTTAAAGCACCGCTTGTTGTCGCGCCACCAACGTATAACATCGTTGATGAGCTAAAAGCGGAAGGCGACTGGGATATTTTGAAAAAATACGCGGGCTTCGAATTTGACGATGCTAAACCAAAAGGTGAAGCACGAACTAAATACGAAAACATCATGTACTTAGAACGCCCTGGATGTAACTTGTGTATGGGTAACCAAGAGAAAGCAGAACCAGGCGATACGGTTATTGCGACCTCTACTCGCTTGTTCCAAGGTCGTGTAGTCGCCGATTCTAAAGAGAAGAAAGGTGAATCACTACTAGGCTCTACCCCGGTTGTTGTACTTTCTACTATATTGGGACGCTTCCCAACATTAGAGGAATACAAGGCCGCAGTAGATGGCATTACGCTTACGGATTTCGCTCCACCACTAGATGCCATGACAATGGCACCTGTTGAGTTTATTCCTGTAAACAACGTCTAAACTCTACGTAGTTTCTGCAGTTAATTGAAATTAAATGCTGATGCTGGCTTGCAATTTTCGCAATCTAGCATCAGCATTTTTTTGGTTTATGAATAACCTTATACATAGCAATATCTATGAAAAACAGAATCTGATCATGTCGAAAGCAATCAGTAGAAACAAAAAAGCCCCGCAATGCGAGGCTTTCTAAAACTGAATGTATGTTAAATAACTTCGCGCTCTACCAGTTCATCAAATTCAGCTTGCAGCTGCTTTTCAACAGGACTTTCTACATCTTGAGCATTAATGTGGTGTTGTCGCCCCGCCGTCTTAGGGTTGGGTTTGTGTTTGATAAGTTGTTTTTCTAACTTACCTACAAGTAAATCAAGAGCAGGCTTTAGCTGCTTTTCTGTCTTAACGTTAGCAAACAAATCATGACCAGGAATGTGCACACTGGCTTCAACAATTAATTCATGAATTCCATGCTTCTCTGTATTTAGAATCACTTTAATGCTCGTAATCTGATTGTTGACACGAGCTAAATGATCCATTTTTTCTTTGACTAATTCTTGTACTTCTTCACCAGATTGGACGTGATGACCACTTATATTCAATGTATACATAGAAAATTTCCTTCTGTTGTAATCAGGTGTTGTATTGCTTTTCGTTTGTCTCCTTTACCGCCTTACTAATAATTTATGGACTATCAGACTCAATTTCAATGCCTGACAATGTAAATAGTTACGAAATATTTTGTTTATAAAATGCCTAAAAAAATAAGGCTTCATTCATTAAAAACAATATACATATCAATATCATAACAAATTAAATCTAGCAAACTATTCAATGATTTAATTTAAATTAATGTGTCTTTTAACAGACAAAAACGTGTTATTTCACCTTATTAATGCACTGATACGCTTTTTAGGACTCAGCTAATTTTGACTATACCACCGATAAACAATCGCCAAAACAAAACAAATACCCGCTGGCGCACCTAAGGCGAAGAAACCTACCTTAACAAATAATATCGAACCTAAAAAACCACCTAAAATGAAACCTAATACAATGATAGTAAACAATAAGGCTTTACGCTTGTCTAATGCTTTTCCACGTAAGAATTCCCCCATCATTATACCCAAATCCGTAAAAATACCGGTCAAATGGGTTGTCCTTATCACAGCACCACTGTAGGTGGTAGCAAGGGCATTTTGCAAGCCACAGGCGGCTGAGGCAAAGTAATGGCCCGAGGTATGACCGTTCAGCAACATCACCATGGCGAACGCCAGGAGTATCGCTTCAAGCAGTAACAACACATCGTAAAACCTACCCAATTTTAAAGAAGTGCCCGTCAGCATAATGCCTGATATAGCCGAACCTAAAACAAAACTTAGTAGAATTCCCAATAAATGCAACAACTCGCTTGAGGAAGGATTTAGTAAGATACTGCCGATTAATGTCGCGGTCCCTGACAAATGGGACACCGCTTGATGATGAAAGCCAAGTAATGCAACGGCATTAACGCTACCTGCGACCAGGGCCAGTAAAAACGCGCCATACTCAACCCATTTAGGCAATCGAGACAACACAGCGCCTCCCAAAATGTTTTGCTAAAAATTATTTGATGCCGCTAAACGGCGACACATTTCAAACGTCATAACAACACGCCATGAACCACCTAGCAAGCAAAAAAAAGCGCCAGTCAAAACGACCGACGCTTTTTATTAGTAAGCCCACTCAATAAAACTAGTCATTGAGTAAAATTCGTAGCATACGACGCAATGGCTCTGCCGCACCCCATAGCAACTGATCACCAACAGAGAAAGCACTGATATATTCAGGACCCATGTTCAACTTACGTATACGGCCAACAGGAATGCCAAGCGTTCCAGTGGCCACAGTTGGCGTTAGACGCTGCATTGTTGCTTCTTTATCATTTGGTACAACATCAACCCACTGGTTGTGCTCAGCAAGCAAACCTTCAATATCCGCAACAGGAATGTCTTTGTTAAGCTTGATAGTGTACGCCTGACTATGACAACGCATCGCCCCGATACGAACGCACAAACCATCAACGGGAATTGGCTTACCGTCAATGCCTAGGATTTTGTTTGCTTCAGCTTGCGCTTTCCACTCTTCACGGCTTTGACCATTATCAAGCTGACTGTCGATGTAAGGGATCAAAGAACCGGCTAATGGCACACCAAACTGATCAGTCGGCAATTTACCAGAACGCATTGTTTCAGCAACTTTACGATCAATCTCCAGAATCGCACTAGCTGGATCTGCAAGCTCACTAGCAACAGAGCCCTGCAACATGCCCATTTGATTGATCAATTCACGCATATGGCGTGCACCACCACCAGAAGCCGCTTGATAAGTCATAGAGGTCATCCATTCAATATGACCTTTCTCAAACAACCCACCCAGCGCCAGTAGCATCAGACTAACAGTGCAGTTACCGCCTACAAAGGTTTTTACGCCATCAGTCAAACCTTGCTTGATAACATTTAAGTTAACAGGATCAAGCACGATAATGGCGTCTTTTTCCATTCGCAACGAAGACGCTGCATCAATCCAGTAACCTTTCCAACCAGCATTACGCAACTGTGGATAAATAGCCTTGGTGTAATCCCCGCCTTGACAGGTAATAATAATATCCATCTTTTTCAATGATTCGATGTCACTTGCATCTTGAAGTAATGGAATATCTTTACCAATTTCTGGACCTTTCTGCCCCGTTTGAGATGTAGTAAAAAAAACTGGATCAATATGATCAAAGTCTTTTTCTTCCATCATGCGTTGCATCAACACAGAACCGACCATTCCGCGCCATCCGACTAAACCTACAGTGTGTTTTGACATGGTTAACGTTACCTTTTTTTGTGGGGCCACTCATACCAAGAGCAGTATCCCTAATGAATGCCCAATATCGTTATGATATTAGGCTTTTAATGCTGCTAGAACGGCATCACCCATGGCTTGCGTACTAACAGTTTCGCATCCTTCTGATGCAATATCTGCGGTTCTTAAACCTAGATCTAGAACCTTACTTACTGCCGCTTCAATAGCATCCGCCGCATCTTTTGCGTCTAAAGAATAACGCAACATCATAGCAACTGACAAAATTGTCGCCAATGGGTTAGCGATTCCTTTTCCTGCAATGTCTGGCGCAGAGCCGTGGCATGGTTCATACATACCGCGACCTTCAGCATTTAGAGAAGCAGAAGGTAGCATACCAATAGAACCTGTCAACATAGCCGCAGCATCAGAAAGGATATCACCAAACATATTGCCAGTAACCATGACATCAAACTGTTTTGGTGCACGAACAAGCTGCATTGCAGCATTATCTACTAGCATATGAGTTAATTCGACGTCAGGATACTCTTTCGCTACTTCTTCCATGACTTCTTTCCAAAGAACTGTCACTTCTAGTACGTTGGACTTGTCAATTGAGCAGACACGCTTACCACGTTGACGAGCGGCTTCAAAAGCAGAACGACCGATCCGACGAATTTCTGACTCATTGTAAACATAGGTGTTAAAGCCTTCGCGTTCGCCATTTTCTAATATACGAATACCGCGAGGCTGACCGAAATAAATACCACCAGTTAATTCACGAACAATCAGAATATCTAAGCCAGCAACAATTTCTGGTTTCAAGCTAGACGCATCCGCTAGCTGCGGATACAAAATTGCAGGACGAAGATTCGAAAACAGCTCAAGATTAGAACGTAAGCCAAGTAAGCCTTTTTCAGGGCGAACAGACATGTCCAACTTATCCCACTTAGGACCACCCACAGCCCCAAGTAAAATAGCGTCAGCCGCTTTCGCTTTTGCTAATGTCGCTTCAGGTAATGGAGAACCCGTCTCATCATAAGCAGAACCACCAACCAAGGCGCTTTCATGTTGAATATTCAATGAAAACTGCTCATTTACTGCATCCAACACTCGAACCGCTTGCGCTACGATTTCTGGACCAATACCGTCACCCGGCAATACCAATACATTTTTAGTCATTTTAAACCCTTAAAAGCTAAGTCTTTCGTTTACTGACCGCGAGGCAAGAAAAGCCAAGGCGCATCATTCATTCGTTTTTCTTCGTAACGACGGATTGCAGAATCTTGCTGCAGCGTTAAACCAATATCATCCAAGCCGTTCAACAAACAGTGCTTGCGGAAATTATCCACGTTAAATTCGAAAGTTGCACCGGAAGGCGATGTCACAGTTTGGTTTTCAAGGTCGACAATCACTTGAGCGCCTTCACGCAATGCCACTTCAGCAAACAGTTGATCCACTTCTTCAGCTTGTAAAACGATCGGTAACAAACCATTTTTGAAACAGTTATTATAAAAAATATCCGCAAAACTTGGGGCAATAATAGAACGAAAGCCGTAATCATCTAATGCCCAAGGCGCGTGTTCACGACTAGAGCCACAACCAAAGTTTTGACGAGCCAATAAAACGCTCGCACCTTTGTAGCGATCTTGATTGAGCACAAAATCTTTGCGTATTGGACGACCATCACATTCTTGATCCGGCTGACCTTCGTCTTCGTAACGAAGCTCATCAAATAAGTTTTTACCAAAGCCAGTACGCTTGATGGATTTCAAGAACTGCTTTGGAATAATCATATCAGTATCAACGTTTGCCAAATCCAAAGGAGCGGCTAAACCAGTGTGTTTAGTAAAGGGACGCATGCTCTTCTCTCCTAGTGTTTCACAAACTCATTAACATCAACAAAGTGACCAGCAATTGCTGCGGCCGCAGCCATCGCAGGGCTAACCAAATGCGTACGACCACCAAAGCCTTGACGACCTTCAAAGTTACGATTCGAAGTCGACGCACAATGTTCGCCAGCACCTAACTTGTCAGCATTCATTGCCAAACACATAGAACAACCTGGTTCGCGCCACTCTAAGCCAGCAGCTTCAAAGATTTCATGCAAACCTTCTTTTTCAGCTTGTGCTTTAACCAAGCCAGAGCCCGGAACAACTATGGCTTGCTTAAGAGTTGAAGCCACTTTACGACCTTTAACGACTTGCGCCGCGATGCGTAAATCTTCAATGCGAGAATTGGTACAAGAGCCAATAAAAACGCGGTCAAGAGTGACATCAGCCAGCATGGTTTTGCCTTCTAAGCCCATGTATTTCCAAGCACGCGCATAACCTTCTTTTTTCACCGGATCTTTCTGATCTTCAGGGCGAGGAATTGGCTCATCAATGGCGATAACCATTTCAGGTGACGTCCCCCATGTAACCTGCGGCTTGATATCTTCCGCCTTTAAAACTACCACTTCATCAAATTGGGCATCTTTATCTGAAACAAGGTCTTTCCAAGCTTCAACAGCCATATCCCAATGCTCGCCTTTTGGCGCATAAGGACGACCTTTTACATATTCAATAGTAGTATCATCTACTGCGATCAAACCAACACGAGCACCCGCTTCGATTGCCATGTTACAGACGGTCATACGACCTTCCATCGACAATGATTGAATCCCCGTTCCGCCAAACTCAATAGCGTAACCAGTACCACCAGCGGTACCAATTGCGCCAATAATGGCCAAAACAACGTCTTTGGCAGACACCCAAGGAGACAATTTGCCATCCACTCGGACTAACATATTGCGGCTTTTCTTTTGTACAAGACATTGAGTCGCTAATACATGCTCAACTTCTGACGTACCAATACCATGGGCCAAGGCACCAAAGGCTCCATGAGTAGAAGTATGAGAATCACCGCACACCACTGTCATACCAGGAAGCGTCGCACCTTGTTCTGGCCCAACAACGTGCACGATGCCTTGACGGATGTCTTTCATGTTGAATTCAGTAATACCAAATTCATTGCAATTATCGTCCAAGGTAATGACTTGGATTTTCGAAACAGGATCTTCAATCCCATCCACACCAGAAATACGCTCTTTCTTAGTAGTCGGTACGTTATGGTCCGGTGTGGCTAAGCTCGACGACACACGCCAAGGCTTGCGCCCAGCCAAGCGAAGACCTTCAAATGCTTGTGGTGATGTCACTTCGTGAAGCAATTGCAAATCGATATAAATCAACGCACTGCCGTCATCTCGTTGCTGAACAAGGTGGCTATCCCACAACTTGTCATAAAGGGTTTTACCTGACATAAGTTCTCTCCTCAGAAATCTATTGCGCTATCCTAAAACTTTGGCTTAAATTACTCAAATTCATATTTTTCATATTTTGGATAATTTTCTGGAATGATAGACATTGCCGAGTTACTCACCTTCATCAAAGTCGCTGAAACGGGGTCTTTTTCTGAGACAGGCGGACAGCTCTTCATTACCCAACCGGCGGTAAGTAAACGGATTGCCGCGCTTGAAAACAACTTAGGCGTGCGGCTTTTTGACCGTATTGGCCGTCAGGTACAATTAACGGAAGCAGGCATTCGCCTTTTACCGAAAGCCAAAAAAATGGCGGAAGATTTACAAGACATCAAACGCAGTATGTCCCTGCAAATGCAAGATGTTAGCGGGGAATTACGTCTATCCACCAGCCATCATGTTGGCTTACATCGGCTGCCTAAGTCTTTGAAACAATTTCAGGAAGATTTCCCCAGCGCACACTTAGAAATCGAGTTTGCTCAATCTGAAGAAGCGTACCAAGATGTACTCAAAGGAAGAGCGGAGTTGGGCGTCATTACTTTGTCGAACAAAGAAAACCCTCTCATTGAATCATTGCCAATCTGGTCAGACCCACTCACCTGCGTAGTCAGTAAAGATCACCCACTTGCACACCATCAAAATGTCAGCTTAATTGAGTTGGCGGAACACGCCTGCGTGCTACCCAATAAAAACACGTTCACTAGACAAATTGCTGAACAAGCTTTCGGCAAACAAGACTTAAAACCTCAGGTAAGAATGAACACCAATAACTTAGAAACACTGGCCATGTTGGTGAACATAGGTTGGGGATGGTCTTTGTTGCCGTCTACATTAGTAGATGACAAATTTGTAGTGCTTAACCTACCCGATTTAAACGTGGAAAGAAAACTCGGCGTTATTCATCATAAACAAAGAACCCTAAGCCGAGCTGCATTGGCGTTTATTGCGCTGTTAAAAAGTGACAGCTGCCTTATATAATGTCAGATCAGCGACAATAAGCCTCGTAAATAACTCAAGACATCTTAACGACGCTGACTAACCAGTAAAATGATCAACGCCAACGCACTCACACAAGACGCCGCGGTAAAAGCCCATGCGCCTCCCGCCCATTCCCATAAATAGCCAGTTGCAACCATGCCAAGACCGCCCCCTAAGCCAATCGCAAAAGCACTGTACATAGCCTGACCTTGACCAGCAAAACGCTCTGGAAAAAGACGACGAATTTGCTCAATAGACACCATGTGAAAAAGAGCAAAAGTAATACAATGAAGCAATTGTGTAAAAATGAGAACCCAAACAACCGACGCAAACCAGCCCACCAAAAACCAACGAATGATGCCGCACACGAAACACAATATAAGAATGTGAACCACATCAAAGCGCTTAAGGCTATTACCAAAAAATAAAAATAAAAAGATTTCAATCACCACGCCGAGCGCCATTAAAAGCCCAATGAGCTCACCGCTGTAGCCCATCGTGGACAAGTGCACAGCAAAAAATACATTAAAAGGCGCATGGGACATAAAAGCCAAAAACGCCAGCACAAAAAACAGCAGTGACTCGGGTGTTTTGACTAATGAAAAGAAAGACGTGGTCTCTTTATGCGTGTCATTTTCATAAGCCTGCTCTTTAAGGAAAAATGACGTCACCACAGCAAGCGCTAAAAAAACACACATGGTAGGAATCACAACAGCGACGCCAAACTGCCCAATCAAGAACCCCGCGCCTGTCACTGCAAATACGTAACCAATTGAACCACCAACCCGTAAGCGTGTATAAGGCACATCTAAGTGACGAATGCTCCTCACCGCCAAAGAATCGGTCATTGGAATCAAAGCCGAATAAAACAAAGCCATCGTGCAAGTTAATAGCCACAAAGTTTCAAATTGGTCATTCCAGTTAAACGGGATGACAGCAATAAAGCTCCCTAAAATTCCGATTTGTAATATGCGCTTAGGCAGCCCTACTTTCGCGGTGAGCCATCCCCAAAAATGCGGAATCAATATACCAGATAGAGTAAATGTCGACATAAGACGCCCTATCTCAGAAGCCGTCAAACCAATCGATTTATAGTAAACCGAGATATACGGCATCATCACGCCAATCAAAGCACAAAAGAAAAAGTAAAAGAAAAATAAGGGCCAAGCCACAGGGCGAGCATTATCAGAAAACATCACAGCTCCTAAAAACAGCCGAAAAATCGCGAAATCAAGTCACAAAGACCATGCATTTACTATGCCGATTGAGTATGCTGGAAACCACTTTGAAAAGCATCCTTGTTCAGCAAGTATGACACTACAGCCCTTTTTAATGCGAGACTTTCATTATGACCCATAATCAAGAATGGTGGCGCGGTGCGGTAATTTATCAGGTTTACCCTCGCAGTTTTTTCGACTCCAACAAAGATGGCATTGGTGATCTTCCCGGCGTCACCGCAAAAATGGATTATATCGCTTCGTTGGGTGTGGATGCTATTTGGCTATCGCCTTTTTTCACCTCCCCCATGAAAGATTTTGGTTATGATGTCAGTGATTACTGCGGTGTCGATCCTATCTTTGGCACCTTAGACGATTTCGATCAGCTCATAGAATCCGCTCACCAGCACGGATTAAAAGTCATGATCGACCAAGTCTTGAACCACAGCTCTGACCAGCATCCTTGGTTTATCGAGTCGCGCAACAGTCATGATAACGCCAAAGCCGATTGGTATATTTGGGCCGATGCTCAACCAGACGGTACGGTTCCAAACAACTGGTTATCCGTTTTTGGTGGCCCAGCTTGGCGATGGGATAGTCGACGTAAACAGTACTATTTGCACAACTTTCTAGACAGCCAACCCGATCTAAACTTTCATAATCCGGATGTTGTGGACGCCTTACTTGATACCGTAGAATTTTGGCTCAAACGCGGTGTTGATGGTTTTCGCTTAGACACAGCCAACTATTACTATCATGATGTAGAACTGAGAAATAACCCACCAAAAGAAGAAGTCGTCGAAGGAAGTATTGGGGTAAGGCTCGATAACCCTTATGCCTACCAGCTGCATGTATATGATAAATCCAGACCTGAAAATATTGCTTTTCTCAAACGCTTACGCACCTTATTAGATCAATACCCAGAAACCACGACCGTTGGCGAAGTTGGCTGCGATTTCTCATTAGAAACCATGGCCGCCTACACCCAAGGCAAAGACAAATTGCACATGTGCTACTCTTTCGACTTATTAACTCATGATAATTCGATGAATCATATACGCAACACCATGGAAACCATTGAAGCAGGGTTAGGCGATGGCTGGCCATGCTGGTCGATTGGTAATCACGATGTAGAGCGTGTGGCAACACGGTGGGGAAACAACCAAGACGCCATCAACAAAAGCAAAGCTTACATGGCAATGCTGTTGTCCTTACGAGGCAGCGTCTGCTTATACCAAGGCGAGGAGTTGGGTTTACCGGAAGCCGAATTAGCTTTCGAACAGCTCGTGGATCCATTTGGTATTAATTTTTGGCCTGAATTCAAAGGCAGAGACGGCTGTAGAACCCCACTACCATGGCAAGATGACGAGTTAGGTGGCTTCACCCAATCCACACAACCCTGGTTACCGATATCCACCGCACAACGTCCACTGGCGGTGAGCGAACAGGAAAAGGACCCTCAATCTATCCTGCATGCTTACCAAGACTTTTTACAGTTAAGACGCCAATATCCAGAGCTACGTCATGGAGACATAGCATTTTTATATCATGACGAGACCACGCTGACGTTTACACGCCATAGTGAAAATAAACACCTTTACGTGGCGATCAATACCTCTGATCAAGAAAAGACATTACCTGTCGATTTGTCGCTTTCGCCAATCGTTTTACCGCAGGCACTGAACGCAGGTCACATGAAGACAGGCTGCGTTATATTACCTGCCTATGGGATCTTTCTGGCAACTGTAATGCAAACGCCTTAATGTCTCTCTTTTAGAAATGCACATAAGAGTAACGCATAAAAAAGCCCCTTTCTTCATCATGAGGAAAAGGGCTTTAAAAGTGATGATCTCTCATCCAATAGCCGTTAAGCGAAGTGTTCTCGGTCTGGCCAGGCTGTGATGATAGCCTTGACTAAGGTCGCCAAAGGGATCGCAAAGAATATGCCCCAAAAGCCCCATATCCCACCAAAGAACAAAACCGCTATGATAATAGCGAGAGGATGTAAATTAACCGCTTCAGAAAACAGTAAAGGCACCAACACATTACCGTCAAGTGCTTGAATAATTAAATAGGCTACAACAACATAAATAAACTGACTGTCGGTACCAAACTGATAAAACGCCACAATCACAACAGGCACGGTGACCGCTGCGGCACCTATATAAGGAATTAACACAGATAGACCAACTAGAAGAGCAAGAAGCTCTGCGTATTTCAAACCAAATATCAAAAACACGACGTAAGTGACCGCCCCTACCAACAACATTTCGATGAACTTACCACGAATATAATTGGCAATTTGATCATTCATCTCGTGTGCAATATTACGCATCATACGACGTTCTTTTGGTAACCATGAGGTCATGTATTCAAGAACCTTCTTCTGATCTTTCAAAAGAAAAAACATCACTAAGGGCACCAACACCAAGTAAATCATTAATGAAAATAAAGACGGAATACTTGATAGAGAGAAAGAGACGAGCCACTGACCTAAATGTGTCGACTCATTTGCTAACGAATTAATCACTTCATTTATGGCCGCTTCATTAACAAAATCACTGTGCCCTTCGGCAAACGCTTGAATGGCGTCACGTATATCCGTAAACATGCGAGGGGCATCTTGTACTAGACGTACCGCCTGTCGCCAAATGATGGGCACCATCATACCAACAAACACAGTACAGGCGGCTAGGAAGGCAAAAAAGACAACAAAAACAGATAAGGTATGACCCATACCCATTTTTTTCAATCTATCAACCATCCCCTGCAATAAAAACGCAAGCACTATAGCGATCAACACCGGCGCTAAAATCCCTCCCCAGAAAGCGATAGCACACAAGGTAGCAATCATTAGAAGTAGAAAAACAACCACTTCTTCATTGGAAAAGTACCGTTTTATCAAGGTATCGACAATTTTAAACATGGTGCATCCGTGTTAAATTTTTTGAATAACGAAAGTATAAATATCATTGTCTTCAGATGTCGACAACAAGCTAAAACCGACTAAATGCACATAATGGGGAATGTCTTTCAGTGAGCCTGAATCGCTGGCCTTCACACAAAGGCACTGGCCCGACGTCATTTTACTTAACGCCATCTTAGCTTTGAGGAGTGGCATGGGGCAACGATCTTCTCTTGCATCCAAGATTACGTCATACTTAGTGTCTGATTCGTGCATTTGTCATATATCCGACCATGTTATTATTTAATCAAGTAGAAAGCTGCCGCCATATTATGAGACTATTTTCAAACGTTACAACCAGCTTCTTCATTTTAACGATTGTTTTTGCCTGTATTTTTTCCAATGCAAGCCGTGCAAACATTCCAGACCTAGAAGCCAATAAAGACGAAAGAGCGCTATCAAATCCGTCTTATGTGCTTGGACAGCATTGGTTTAGAAAACTCAACGGTAGTCGTGCGCTTATTGAGTTTCCCCCCGCCTACGACTATTTAAAAAACGCCTTATCTCATTTGCTTCCACAAACAAATCTATACAACACCAAAGTGGAAATGACCTTACTCAACAGTACACAGAGCAACGCCTTTGTAATTCCAGGAAACCATCTTTTTATTTATTCAGACATTTTAGAGATGATCAACGATGAAGAGATGTTTTATGGCTTATTAGCTCATGAGATTGCTCACCTAGACCTTCGACACTACGAGCGCCAGAGCCAACACTCGGGTGAAGAGTTACAAAAAGCTTTGCTGTTGCTTGGTGCAGGCATTGCTGCGGCCTTAGCGGGAGCAGATTCAGACACAACGACGGCACTTTGGTTGGGAGGCATCGCCAACCAAGCTGAAAACAGACTTACTTACAGTCGAGCGCAAGAACAAGAAGCCGATCGACGTGGCCGAGAACTGCTAGTGGATGCCAGGTTGTCGCCTGAAGGAATGACAAAACTTTTCCGCGCTTTTTTTCAACGTGCCCTAGGACGACCCAAACTCGAATTTTTGTCCACTCACCCATCCCCAGACACGCGTTTGTCCGATTCCTTTAGCACCGAACCCAAAGACACTCTGTTACAATCACGCCCAGACACCGACTTTGAGTTTTTCCGAGCCAGTGTACTGGCCTATCGAGCGGGACTGGAAGAGCACCCCCTTGCTTATTTAGATCAAGTAATACCTCACTCTGATGCCAAAAATTTTGCCAAGGGCCTGTTTTCGTACATCACACAATCGCCACATCAAGCCCTTATGTATCTCGCTGACGTTGACAAGCCCAACACCTTTACTGTGTATCTTCAAAGCTTGAGCTATGAGGCTTCGGGACAGCGAGACAAGGCGCTCGACATCATCCGTAGCCAATTAGAACTCAATCCAAACAACCTACTTTTCTCGTTGCCCTATGCACAAATAACCAACGCCCTCCCTCTTAGAGGCGCTTCTATTTTTGACGAATCTTACTATCTCTACGAAAAACGCCTTATTTGGCGTTCCAAAATCCACTATTTCAAAGCCAATAACAACACTGCTATGACGCTTAACTACAGGGCGCAGCTGGACTTTAGTCAGGGTAAAGACACAACCGCACAACACCTAATCAAACGGGCTGAAAACAACGCAAGCCTTGATGAACAGACGCTCATAGAAAACACCAAACGATACTTTGACCTCATTAAAGAGGTGGAAAAAAAACAAGGCTTGGCGCCATAAGTCTATACACAATCTTTTTACCTGCTTGGTCCGATTTTTTACCAAGTGACTTTTACCTGTTGATTGCATTGGGAAAGAAACATATGTCGCCGCTGGCTTTAATCGATAACCTTGAACACTTACCCAACCCCTATACGCAATTTGAAGGGATTGCTGCGCATCTTCAAAAAAATACAGCGCAATTGAACGATCCAGAGTATCGACGTGATTTGCAACTGGCTTTATGCTTCATCTACAGCTATAACGGCTCGCAAGCTACCTTTAACTCTTATCGCAGAGAAGTCGAAAGACTGTTGCTTTGGTCATGGAACGTTTCACACTGCCCAACATCACAGTTACGGCGCGATCAAATAGAAGAGTTTATTCATTTTTGTATTGAGCCACCTGAAAGCTGGATTGGCACAAAAAATGTTGCGCGCTTTAAACTCTTTATGGGCGAAAGAGTCGCCAATAAAGAATGGCGACCTTTTGTTGCCCATGTCAGTAAATTGGAGTTCAAAAACGGCGACGTCGCGAATGTGAAACAGCACTCTTTGTCCCAAGCGGCCATCCGCGCCACTTTTTCAATTTTATCGTCCTATTATGGTTTTTTAATGCAAGAGGAGGCCATTCAACAAAATCCAGTGGCTTTAATTCGGCAAAAAAGTAAATTCGTCAAAAAAGAAATTACTCGAACGCAAGTGAGACGTATCTCTAACTTGCAGTGGGATTATGTCATCGAAACCGCAGAAATGCTGGCACAAGAAGATCCAGCCACCCACGAACGCACCCTGTTTATCATGAATGCCCTACTTGGTATGTATTTACGTATCTCTGAATTGGTGGCCGACGAACGCTCTGCGCCAGTGATGGGCGATTTTATAAAAGATGCCGATGGGCATTGGTGGTTTAAAGTGCTTTCTAAAGGCAACAAAGAACGCCTTGTCGCCGTATCAGATGACATGCTCAATGCGCTCATCCGCTATCGCCGTTTTAGAGATCTCCCTATGCTGCCCACCATCGCAGAAAACACACCGCTGGTACCAAAGAACCGAGGGCAAGGTGCAATGACCAGTTCACGCCAAGTTCGAAACATTGTGCAATTTTGTTTCGATAGGGCTTACGAGCGCATGTGCGAAGATGGCATGAGCGCGGATGCGGACGATTTACGCGTCGCAACGGTGCATTGGCTTCGCCACACCGGCATTTCAGAAGATGTAAAAACTCGACCCAAAGAACACGTCAGAGAAGATGCAGGGCACGCTAGCATGGCCACCACCGATAAATACATAGACACTGAATACCGAGAGCGTCACGCCAGTGGCCGCAAAAAAACGCTGCGCCCTCATTAAAAGTGCACAGCGGCGCTATTCTGACCAGCGCTCTAGGCTTTTATCATCATTACTATTGGCGGCAACCCATTGGCTGTCAGTACCATGAGACTCTTTTTTCCAAAACGCGGCACGGCTTTTTAGGTAGTCCATAATATAATCGCACGCTTGAAAAGCCTCAGCGCGGTGAGCAGCACTCACACCGACAAACACAATCTGATCATCCACAGACAACCGCCCCACCCGGTGCACAACGCACACATCCAACAAGGGCCAACGCAGCTTGGCTTTATCGACGATGGTCTGTAGATTTCGCTCCGTCATGCCAGGGTAATGCTCTAATTCAAAGCGACACTCGGCTTCAGGTTGATCCGTAAACTGACGGACCAGACCGACAAACATCACCACGGCACCGGTTTTATTGCGTTGCAGTAAGCGTTTGTATAAGGCATCAACGTGAAAATCTTCGTGCTGAACTTGAATCATTTATCCCCCCGTTACTGGTGGAAAAAAAGCCACTTCGAGAGCCGTCTCTGGCACCCAATCCGTATCTCGTGTGAACTCAAAATCCACCGATGATTGAATGCCACTGGCAAGCAAGGCGTCACCGTGAGCAAGATCACTGGCTAATTGCTGTTTGATTTGAGTAATGGTCAAAGGCAAGTCAAGCTCAACATGATGCTCGCTTTTCCCCATGGCTTCTTTAAGAGAAGCAAAAAACACCACTTTAACTCTAGGCATCTTGTTGACTCCAATCACCGCTTTTACCGCCTTTTTTCTCCAACAATGACACTTGCTGAATCACAATGCCTTTATCAACCGCTTTACACATATCATACAGGGTCAAGGCGGCAATGCTTGCACCAGTCAGCGCCTCCATCTCAACACCGGTTTTCCCCGTTAAGGCGCAGGTGCAGAGGACTTCTAATTCACACTCACTGATCACATTAATGTCCACCGTTACCTTGGTTAACATCAATGGATGGCACAAAGGAATAAGATCGGAGGTTTTTTTAGCCGCCTGTATTCCCGCTATTCGAGCGGTTGCCAAGACATCACCTTTGGGCAAACCGCCTTCCATTACTTTATTCAGCGTAGACGCTTGCATCAATAAAATAGCGCGAGCCGTGGCAGTACGCTTGGTTTGCGCTTTGTCAGAAACATCCACCATATGGGCATGCCCCCGACTGTCTAAATGGGTCAGCTTTTCATTCATAAACTTTTAACTCTTCTGCTTAAATCGACTATTTCTTATCTTTCTTGGGCCACCAGAACCAAAAAACAACAAAAAGAATTAACATTAAACCAATTACATTAATCAGAATGCTCATCGTGTTTCCTCCAATGGTGCTTTTTTATCACGTGTTATGCGAAACAATCTGAGCCGATTGGCATTGGTGACCACAGTGACCGAGGACAATGACATAGCCGCACCCGCAATAACAGGACTTAATAACCAGCCCGTGAACGGAAATAAAATGCCTGCGGCCACTGGAATCCCTAAACTGTTATAGGCGAAGGCCCCCCACAAGTTCTGTTTGATGTTTCTCAAGGTCGCGCTGCTGATCTGAATCACATCGACCACGCCCTGCAAATCACTGTGCATCAGGGTAATATCGGCACTTTCCATCGCCACGTCTGTCCCTGCGCCCATTGCAAAGCCGACGTCGGCTTGAGCCAATGCAGGCGCATCGTTAATACCGTCGCCTATCATACCCACTACCTCTCCTTCGGCTTGAAGGCGCTTGACCCAGTTTAATTTATCATTCGGCATTAATTGCGCATGATAATCGTCAATCCCAACCGTCTGCGCCACCGCGGCAGCCGTTTGTGGGTTATCACCCGTTAACATCACCACTTTAAGACCCTGCTCTTTAAAACGACGGATCGCTGCCTTAACCCCTAGCTTGATAGGGTCTTCAATATAAAATACCGCTAGAACCTGCTGCGCATTCGCGAAAAAAACCTTGGTCGCATTTTGAAACGACGAATTGTCACCTAACTCATCCGCCTCTGAGCGGCCCGAGCCATAAGTGTCGGATAAGTTTACGCTTTTTTCGGCCATTAAACGCTTATTGCCCAAATAATAGGTCTGTCCTTGCCATTGTCCGGTAACGCCAAGACCCGTCAACGACTCAAACGCGTCTAAGGTGACCTCTTGTTCCGTCCCCTTTTGATCTTTCAAAACGGCTCGGCAATGTTCAAGTAGCGCATCAGCCAATGGATGATTAGCGCGCGCTTCAAGTACAGAAACCAGAGGAAATACTTGCTCAGCATTGGCGTGTGAAGACAAAGTGTGATGAACGACTTTGGGCTTACCTTGGGTAATAGTACCGGTTTTATCGAGCACAACCACGGTCAACTCACTGGCTCGCTGTAATGCATCGCCATTACGAATCAACCCGCCGTATTCCGCGGCTTTGCCAATCCCTATCATGGTTGAAATTGGTGTTGCCAGCCCCAGAGCACACGGGCAGGCAATAATCAACACAGAAATACTCGTGACCAGCATGTAGGAAAAAACCGCCTCGCCACCAAAATTGAACCAAGATAAAGCCGATAAAACCGCAATAATCATCACACTGGGCACAAACACAGACGACACTTTATCCGCCAAAACACTAATAGGGGGTTTAGATCCCTGCGCTTTACTAACCATGTCAACAATCTGAGCTAACAAGGTATCCGAGCCTATTCGCGTCGCCTTGAACAACAAACTACCCTGACCATTAACCGTACCTGCAGACAAGGTACTGCCTTGGCTCTTCTCAATGGGCTCTGCTTCCCCCGTTAACATGGACTCATTCACCGTCGACTGACCTTCCAACACATCACCATCAACGGGAATACTGTCACCTGCTCGCACTCGCAAAATATCGTTTAATTTAATATCCGCCACCGGAATGCGCGTTTCTTTTCCATCATGGACGCGGATGGCCATTTTAGGACGTAAATCCAACAATCGATGCAGGGCACGGCTCGTCTTACTTCGGGCTCGTAACTCCAACGCTTGCCCCAGATTAATCAAACCAATGATCATGGTGGATGCTTCAAAGTACAGGTGGTGCGTATTTTCCGGTAACCAGCTAGGCACTAAAACCACCAACATTGAATAAAACCAAGCACAGCCAGTACCTAGTGCAATCAACATATCCATGTTCGCTTGGTGTAAAGTAAACGCCTTCCAAGCACCACGAAAATACGATTTACCCGCACGAATCATAATCAGTAAGGTAACCATGCCGATCAAAAACCAAACGACTCGTTCCGTTACCGTGATTATCGTCATGCTCCCGCCAAACACCATATACAGCATAAGCGGAATCCCCAAACCTAAACCCAGCAAGGCAGATTGGCGCTTGTGATGATATTCAGCTGACTCTCGTTGTTCTCTCTCTTCTTCGTTTTTACCAGCATCCTCGATAAGACTGGCTTGATAGCCAGCCTCTTCAACCGCCTTAATCAGGTGATCAACCGACCCAGACGTAACCACTTGCGCCGTGTGCGTCGCAAAATTGACATCAGCATGCGTAACCCCATCGCATTTCAATAACGCTTTTTGCACTGAGCTCACACAGCTAGCGCACGTCATACCACCAATGGATAGCGGATACGTAACCTGTGTGTCTACAGGTGTTTTATCCATAGAAGTCTGGCTATGTGCTTGTGGCGCCTTATTGCTGCCTTGCACCGGCTGTTGATTTGTCCCTGGGTTTGGAGTGGTTTTCTCTTCGTCAAATGGCTCTAACACCACCCCCAGCGATTGAAATCCGGCTTCTTCAATAATAGCTTCCACCTCGGACAAAGACAGATTAGACGTGACCATCAAGCGATGTTCTTTTGGTTTGCCCTCTACCTCGGCCTCAGGACTCTTTTGCTGAATAAACCGGCGCACCTTAGAGACACACCCTTGGCAAGACATCCCAGTAACGGCGAGCCATAACCTTGGTGAGACATTGTCTTTGTTTACGGCGTCTTCTTGCTGTTCTTTCATCATTTGCCCCTATTCTCTGTCCGTATTTTTCTCTTGCCACTCTTCTATCAAGCAACAAATAGAATGACCATTGGGTGTGCCATCAGGCATGTCATCCCAAGCGGCCAAGGCATTTTCCATGGTCGCTAAATGCTTTTGCAATTGGGCTATTTTTAACTGGGTTTCAGGCACCTTTTTCTGTAACAAATCGCGCACCATGGGGCATGGTGAATCACCACTGTCAGACTGTTCAAAAATCTCTTCTATTTGATTTAAGCTAAACCCTAACTCCCCCGCTTGGCGAATAAAATGAAGCCGCTGAAGCGCTAAATCATCATAAAGCTGATACCCATTATTAGGATCACGCTGTGCACGAATAAGACCGCGCCGAGTATAG
Organism: Marinomonas hwangdonensis; assembly: GCF_003721245.1. Lineage (GTDB taxonomy): Bacteria > Pseudomonadota > Gammaproteobacteria > Pseudomonadales > Marinomonadaceae > Marinomonas > Marinomonas hwangdonensis. Next base: position 209,039 of record NZ_RIZG01000006.1, read on the forward strand.
TGCCGCACAGTCTCTGCCGTCACCTGCGCTTTTAACGCCAACTCACTGACTCGCATAACCTCTCCTTATCAGAGTAAACACATTCTCCCTACAGTGTAGAACCTATGTGTAACACATAGGTCAAGGTAAAAAATACATAAATCGCAATAAAACAAGATAGAAAAAACAGGTAAAAAAAAGCCGAGACTCTTCTCGGCTTTTTTAAACAAAAATAATCGACTTAATACTTAGGCACTAAACTCTTACTCAATGCAGTTTTAGTTTCGGCTTGACGACTTTGCCGATTTTTTGTGCGGTCATAATAACCGTGGCTTTTAGCCAGCCATGGATGGCGATTAAGTGCAGTCGATAGAGGGAGATATACACAAACCGAGCAATGCGCCCTTCGATAAACATGCTGCCTCCTGTCATGTTGCCCATTAAACTGCCAACGGTGCTGTAGCGACTCAGGTTGACTAGGGAACCGTAGTCTTTGTAAACATACTCTTTTAACGGTTCGCTACGAAATGAAGCTTTTATATTTTCAAATACCAAGCTTGCCATTTGATGAGCGGACTGCGCTCTTGGCGGAACGAAGGTGCCGTTGGGCTGCTCACAAGCACAGCAATCACCAATAACATACACATTGTCAAACGCGGGAGTTTGTAAGGTGCCTTTTACTAAGATTTGGTTGTTTCGGGTGGTTTCAAACCCTTCAATCTGAGCAACAAAATTCGGTGCTTTTACGCCAGCAGCCCAAATCATCAAATCGGCTTCTATATTGCCTTCATCGGCCGTTTGAAAACCGCCGTCGTAAGCTCTGACCACTCGTGTGCCTTGGTTAATAACGACACCAAGGCGAGACAACTCTTTCGATGCCAAAGCAGCAACGCGGTCAGGCAGTGCCGGTAGGATTCTGGGGCCCGCTTCGATCAGTTCAATCTGAACACGTTTCCCCGACATTTCTGGCATGCCATACGCTTTCAGCAAATCGGCTACATGAAACAGCTCTGCAGACAATTCAACCCCGGTCGCGCCGCCCCCAACAATAGCCAGCTTCAGTTTTGCGCCGCTTCCTTCTTGATGAACACGTAAAAATTGATTTAACAATGCCTGCTGGAAACGCTCCGCTTGTTTATGTGAATCAAGAAAATAGCAGTGTTCCGACACGCCTGGGGTGCCGAAATCATTGCTGACGCTACCAATCGCCATGACCAGTATGTCATAAGAGATGCGTCTTTCTGGTAGCACAACATGACCTTTGTCATCGTATAAAGAGTCGAGTAGCAGTGTTTTTGCTTCAGGGTCAACGTCAGTCAATGTGCCTAGTTGGAATTGATAATGGTGTTTCGCAGCATGAGCACGGTAATTGACACCGTCGTTGTTGATATCTAAAGATCCCGTTGCGACTTCATGTAGCAGAGGCTTCCAGATATGCGTTTGACTTCTATCGATGAGCACAACGTCTGCTTGACGCTTTTTGCCCAATGCATGGCCAAGTTTTGTAACTAGCTCTAAGCCACCTGCTCCGCCACCAACAACAACAATTTTTTTCATCTATAACCGCCCATAAACGTTGAATAATCTGGAAAACACTCATTAAGCGCTTTCCAGATCCCACAACTTCATTCACAAGAAGATACCTTCTCGTCAGCGAATGTGTATTACGTCGCTCTTCGCGCTAATAATTTATCAAGGGTATTGGCAAACGCCATTCTATCTTGTTGATTGAAACTAGCAGGGCCACCTGTTTGCACGCCGGAAGATCGCATCTGCTCCATAAAATCACGCATACCTAAGCGCTGTTTGATATTTTCTTTGGTATAAAGCTCGCCTCGTGGATTAATCGCTAAGGCGCCCTTTTCAATGACGTCAGAAGCCAGCGGTATGTCTGCCGTGATGACTAAATCCGCCGTGTCTATGTGGTCGACAATGTAATTGTCTGCGACATCAAAACCAGACCCGACCACTCGACGCTCGATCCATTTCGACGGCGGTATAGCGATGGCTTGGTTCGCCACTAAAATACAAGGAATTTGCACACGTTCAGCAGCACGAAAAAGAATGGTTTTAATAACATTTGGACAGGCATCAGCGTCGACCCAAAGGCGCATAGTGTTCCCCTTTTAATTGGGTTACATTATTAAACACATAAGAAGTGAAATCCAGAGGTGAATAAGAACAAACGGAGCACTCAAGCGAAATCCGTTTGTTCTTAGAAGACTGTCTAGCGCTAACCAAACTTACATATTTGGGTAGTTAGGCCCACCGGCTCCCTCTGGCGTTACCCAGGTAATATTCTGAGCAGGGTCTTTAATGTCACAGGTTTTACAGTGAACACAATTTTGCGAGTTTATTTGAAAACTGGGCCCATCACTTAGCTCAACCACTTCATACACACCCGCTGGACAGTAACGCTGCGCTGGTTCGTTGTATTTCGGCAGATTACTTCCGATCGGAATAGACGCATCGGCTAAGGTTAAATGACATGGCTGGTTTTCTTCATGGTTGGTGTTGGACAAAAACACCGAAGACGGTTTATCAAAACTCAATACACCATCGGGTTTTCTGTAGTCTGGTGCAACATGTTTGTCAGCCAATTCCATGCAGGCATAATCAGGCGTCATATCTTTGAAGGTGAACGGCAAACCGCCGGCAAAGAAATTTTGATCTAACCAGTTGTAAGCACCCCCCCAGAATGTACCCAGCTTATGCATGACTGGCACAAAATTACGAGACTGTTGTAACTCTTTACCTAGCCAAGATTCTTTAAGAAGATCATTAAAGGCCTCTAGCTCAGCGGGCGGATTTTCTAGCTGCAACGCATCAAAAATACTTTCTGCCGCTAAGATCCCGCTCTTCATGGCGGTGTGTGTGCCTTTGATTTTAGCTGGGTTTAAGGTGCCAGCATCACAACCAATCACCAAGCCACCAGGAAAACTCATTTTGGGCAAGGAAGCCCAGCCGCCTTTTGCAATAGCACGCGCACCATAAGAGACGCGTTTTGCTCCTTCTAAATGCTGTGCGATGGCTGGGTGATGCTTGTAGCGCTGAAACTCATCATAAGGACTTAGGTGTGGATTTTTGTAATTTAAATCTACGATCAAACCCACAACCACTTGGTTATTTTCCAAATGATACAAGAAACCACCACCACCCGCTTCGTTGCCTAATGGCCAGCCCGCAGTATGAATAACGGTACCAGGCTTACTATGAGATGCCGGTACGTCCCACAGCTCTTTAATACCCAGCCCGTAATGTTGCGGCGCTTTGTTTTTGTCTAATGCAAATTGAGCAATCAGTTCTTTGCCTAAATGACCACGACAGCCCTCAGCAAACAGGGTGTATTTGGCTTTAAGCAACATGCCTGGCATAAAGCCATCTTTTTCTGAGCCATCTGCCGCAAGGCCCATATCGCCCGTTATAATACCTTCCACTGCGCCATTTTCATCGTAGGACAAATGGGCCGCAGAAAAACTTGGGAACACTTCGACTCCCAGCTCTTCGGCCTGTTCTGCAAGCCAGCGGCAGAGGTTACCCAAACTGATAATGTAGTTACCGTCGTTATGTAATGACTTTGGCATCATCCAATGACTTAACTGTCTTGATTCGCTTGCTGAACTTAACCAATGCAGCTCGTCTTGATTTACCTTGGTATGCAAAGGCGCTCCCATTGCCTCCCAATCAGGAAACAGTTCAGCTAAAGCTACCTGGTCAACCACAGCACCAGATAAAATATGCGCCCCTATTTCTGAACCTTTTTCGACTAAGCAAACACTGATCTCTTTGTTTTCTGCTTTGGCTTTTTGCATGATGCGACAAGCCGCTGACAAGCCCGCAGGCCCCCCACCGACGATCACAACATCAAATTCCATTACTTCTCTGTCTGTCATACTGCCTCCCAATTCGGATATTTTTATTCTGCTGTATCTTTTTCTATTACTGTTACGTGCTGAAGCGCTCAGTAAGACTCACTAAGCCCCCTAACTCGTCATCATTAGAGACAAAGATACTGTGTTATCGATTGAAAGCATTTTTGTTTAGCTTGTCAACAGTTGATGCGCCAAACTTTATTTCATGAGCAAAACTAAACACCCTAGGAAGCAGGTGATCACAGTAAAATAAAACCGAGTGCTGCCAAGACTCTTTTTGAGCTTGCTCAAGATCCTTGCTTGCATTGGCTTCATGCAACGCTCTCATTTGCAGCCATGCGCCAATCAAATACCCCATAAGCATCATGTATGGATAAGCTGATCCTGTGCCTAGAACAGGGTCTTTTTCCATTGCTAGTAAACAAGATTGAGTAGCGGCCTTAGCCTCCTCCAGCACCACGCGAACTTTTTCCGCATAATCCACCATATCGGGTGCTTGCCATTGCGCCAATTCGGTTTCAATCTCAGCCAATAAAGCCAACATCTCTTTGCCACCGTCACTGTGAAGCTTTCGACCGATCAAATCGATGGCTTGAATACCGTTAGTGCCTTCGTATATAGGCAAAATTCGTGCGTCACGGGCGTGCTGTGCCACACCCGTCTCCTCGATAAAGCCCATGCCACCATGTACTTGAATGGCTAAAGAAGTGACTTCTTGCGCTTGCTCGGTAATCCAACCTTTTACAATTGGCGTGTACAAAGCGGTTCTTGATACGGCTTGTTGCTTTTGATCACCGCTGGCAAAGTGAGACAAATCATTTTCCACTGCCGCCACATAGACCAGTGAACGCATGGCGTCAATTTGGGACTTCATCATCATCAACATGCGTAAAACATCAGGATGTTCGATAATGGCAGCGCGACCACTTCGGTCTGCCTTCATGCCTTGTTTGCGTTCTTTTGCGTACGCTAAAGCTTGCTGGTAAGCACGTTCAGAAATAGCCAAGCCTTGCAGACCCACGCCCTGCCTTGCATTATTCATCATGGTAAACATGGCTTTTATACCTTCATTTTGCTGACCAACAAGATAACCAAGTGCGCCCTCGTTGTCGCCAAAACTCATCACACAGGTCGGGGAAGCGTTGATCCCCATCTTGTGCTCAACCGACACCACTTGCACATCATTACGCTCAGCAGGCTCGCCGTTTGCATCAAGAAGAAATTTAGGAACGATAAATAAAGAAATGCCTTTGACGCCTTCTGGCGCACCAGGAAGTCGAGCCAACACCAAATGAATGATGTTATTGCTCATTTGATGGTCACCCCAGGTTATGTAGATTTTTTGGCCTTTAATGCGAAAAGCATCACCGTCTGGAATGGCTTTACAAGCAATGGCGGCCAAATCAGAACCCGCAGCGGGCTCGGTAAGGTTCATGGTACCCGCCCATTCGCCAGACAACATTTTTGGTAAATACTGCGTTTTCAGGGCATCATTGGCGTGCAAACTAATCGCCTCTATAGCGCCTAAACTGAGTAAGGGGCACAGTGAAAAAGCCAAGTTCGCTGACTGAACGCCTTCATTTACGGCCGTAGCAATAAACGAAGGTAAGCCTTGTCCACCGTATTCAGGATCACCAGACAAACCAATCCAACCACCGTCGGAATAAGCTTTAAAAGCTTCCTTGAAGCCTTTTGCTTCATACACTTGTCCATGTTCAACGCGCGATCCCTCTTTATCGCCACTGCTATTGATTGGCGCAATCACTTGCTCTGCCAGCTTACCGGCTTCACCTAAAATAGCGTCTAAAAGATCTCGGTCCATGGGTTCATCAAGATACGGGGACAAGCGGTCAATGCGCGCGACAGAAAGCAGACTAAAGACAATATCGTTTATTGGGTACTGGTAATCGCTCATTTTTTTATTCTCCAGTTAGTTATCCGAGCGGATGTATCCCTATAGAATGTAAAAATGTCGCCCATCTCTCAATAACAATTCAGGCCTATATTTCTGACAAATACAATCAGCGTTAGCAGACAACGCCGAAACGACAGCGTCTTACCGGCATTTCATTGCTTTGCCAAATTTTAGATATTCCTCACTTTTTCGATATTCTCCAGGTGTCATGCCTGTCCACTTTTTAAAAGAGCGGAAAAACGCACTCGGCTCATCGAAGCCCATTAATGCGGCAATATCATTGATACTCAATTGGGGCGCGTTCATATAGGTAATCGCGGCTTCTTTACGGCAGTCATCTTTGATGTGCTGATAAGACGTTTTCTCATCATTTAAACGACGGCGAAGGGTAGACACGCTCATATTGAGTGCACTGGCCACTTCTTCAGCGCTGGGCATTTCACGGGAAAAGTCCTTTCCTAACATCGCCATAACTTGCGACTTAAGACTATTGTCATTTTCTACCATGACCAACAACTGATAAGGGGCGGTTTTTAAAAAGCCTCTGAGACTGTCTTCTGTTTGCACAATCGGCATATCAAGATAACTAGCAGGGAACACCAATGCATTGGCATGCTGATTAAACTTCACCTCTGACTGAAATAACGTTTTGTAGTACTCCACATCATCCGGACGCTCACTGGTAAAATACGCGGCTTTTAAACTAAGTCGACGGCCAATCAACCAACAAATAAAATGATGCCACATTGACAAGGTGGTTCTTAATTGCTCTTTTGATTCTGGTGCCGTTAGGATCTCCACGTTTGTGGCGGCGGCATCTAAAGGCGCAAAAGTCACCATGGCAAAGCGGCCTTTTTTAATCAATACCGGCTTTACAGTGGGCCCTCGGCAAATCTCGTAAAAATCACTACAACGATACAAAGCGTGCGCCAGACTGCGGGCATGAATAATACACAAACACATCATCCTGAAAGTGCCGTTGGGCACCTTGCCACCACTCAACATCCCAAAAGATTCATCTTGCATTAGCCACATGATTTTTTGGTATAACATGCCATAGCGGTAAGCTGAGAAATCTGTACCCTGATCAATTTCTTCTTGCTTAATGTCTAAGCTTGCCAACACGGCTTGACGGTCTAAGCCTTGTTCTTCAACGGCTTTTAAGAGGTAGCGGACACTCGACATAGGAACAGAAGCTTTCACATGAACCCCTTTTTATTATTCGCTTGTTAATCATAGCGTCTTTTTTTAGCATAAAAAAAGGCTGCACTGGCAGCCTTTTTTTATTTTCTAATTCTATTCTTACTTTTGTTCAGCAAACGCCGACAACAATTCGTCTAACGATAAATCATCGCTGTCTGAATCTAAGTTCGTATCCACCAAACCTTCTGCCTTCGCTTTTTCTTCGCTTTCATCCACAGGCTTAACGAACACGAAGCGACGAGGACGACCTGTTACAGAAGTCGCGTCTTTCTCGGGCAGTAACCCTAGCCTTTCCAGCTTTTTGTGTGCTTGCTCTTTACGTTCTTTTGCTTTTTTAGTCACAAAACGACGTGTTTTCGATGCTTTACGAGCTTTGTTCTGCTCTTTCATCATCTCTTTGGAGCCAGTTTTACCTAGTTTTCCACGCATACTGCGGGATTTTTTAACACGAGCCATAATATCCTCTCTTTATCGCGCGCATTGTAGCAGTGAATTTACGCTAGGTCATCCAGCAAGATTAGCAATTTACTCTAAAAGCACCATGCCCAATGTTTCTTTGAGCACTTATCTCGCCCAACCATTTTCTAACATCTGAGGCATTGTCAGATTGCAGTGCAACTTCTAGGTTTTTTAGGGCCAAAACGGTATCGTCTATCACTTTTACAAAGTTGGCCTTCTGTTCTGCTAACTGATCTCCTTGAAGTGAATCCGCTTTGAATTTATAAGGCGTTTCATTGCGAGACTTTTCAAAATGAGAAATCAGGTCGGTGACTTTATTTGCCGCCGCTGCGTTATCTCCTGACTTAATATCAGCAGACAGCACACGCATATCGCCGCCTATATCCTTCATATAAGAACTTAACTTGGTTGCACCGCAATCAGAGCTAGCAAACAAAAAAGATGACCCTGTCATAAGCAAAATGGACGTAAGCATTAAACGTTTTTTCATAGCAATTCACCATTAGATGTAGATAACGTTATGATCAAAATAACACGCCCCCTAAAAAACACATCAAAAAATTTGTAAAAATTTGCTAGTCTTTTTTAAATTGCATGTAAAAAAGGAGTTTACTGAGATTTATTTAGGATAAACCCCTACTATGGAAAAATCAAAATACCTTGCTATTCTATGTCGAGGTCACCATCTGAAGCATCAAACAAAAACGGGAGGTCATTATTTTTCGCTTAACAAGCTACCTAGCCGTCATTGCGTTTAGTAGCCTAATGCTCAGCAATACGGTGCTGGCTGAATGTCTTGACCCTGACGCCAAAGCGGCAGCAGATAAAAGTGCACAGCAGTATGTCGGCGGCAAGACGTTTAAAACGGCACGCGTTTTGAAAAAACACCTGCCGAGTAAACGCAAAGAAGTCGCCAGCTATGTATATGTCAAAGCAGACGACCTCTATTACACAGTATACGCGTTAGTCAACTCACAATGTAATGCGGCCATTATTAAGAGAACTTACGGCAAACACTAAGCCGCGTTCTCTTCTGTTCTCTTCTGTTACTTGGCGTCATTTTTTTTCTTTTTCTCGCCGTCAGTTTGTTTGGATGGCGTTTCTTCTGATTCGTCTTCTTCGTCGTCGTCCTCTTCACCCAACTTAGATATTTCCTCAAGTCGTTCGATAACACGAGCAGAAATCGTGCCCTCTGGGTAATCGCCGTCCTCATTTGCAATGCCAGCTTCGATACCCGTTAGCAAGTGCAATGCTTCGTCCGCCGTTGAAATAGCGTAAACATGGAACAGGCCGTCCTTCACCGCTTCGACAATTTCATCACCCAACATTAGATTGATGGCATTGGACTTGGGAATAATAACGCCTTGCGTTCCTGTTAAACCACGAGCTTTACACACGCTGAAAAAACCTTCGATTTTTTCATTCACGCCGCCAATAGCCTGTACTTCACCATACTGGTTTAACGAGCCGGTGATGGCGAGATCTTGACGAAGCGGCACTTGAATCAAGGCCGATAGCAGACAGCAAAGCTCTGCGGTAGATGCACTGTCACCATCGACATAGCCATAGCTTTGTTCCATGGCTATAGAAGCGGAAATATCAAGAGGGAAACGCTGGGCGTATTTGTTGCCTAAGTAGCCAGACAAAATCAACACCCCTTTAGAGTGAATATTCTGACCAAGGTTAGATTCTCTTTCTATGTCAATGATTCCCTTGCCACCCGGATACACAGTGGTGGAAATACGGGCTGGTGCTCCAAAACTGCTGTCGCCGATTTGCATAACGGTTAAACCATTGATTTTACCTACAGCATAACCATCGCTTTCAAGCAGCACAGTGCCCTCGATAATTTCTTCAATGATTTTTTCACTAACGCGACCTGTACGGTGCTTTTTGGCTTTTAATGCCCGTGCAATGTGTTCTGCATTGATGTCGGTATCTTTTGCCATTTGACGAACAAAATCCGCTTCGCCCAACAGCTCAAACACATCACCTATCTTGGCGGCCATTTCTCTCTGATGCTCAGCCAACCTACTACTGTACTCAATCAGCGCCGCTACCCCATCACGGGTCACGTTGGCATACTCTTCCTTGTCAACACGATCTTTCATAAGGCGAGCAAAAGACAGTTCAGATTCTTTTGAACGTTTTAATGTGTCGTCAAAATCCACCAAAACGCGAAACATTTCCTGAAAATCTGGGTCGGCATCTTGTAATAAATAATAAATGTCTCGCGCGCCGATCAACACGACTTTCACCTGCAAAGGCAAGTCTTGTGGCGACAAAGTCATGGTATTCATTAAACCCATGTCCGCGTAGGGATGCTCAATTTTGATGGTCTTACTTTTGAGTGCGCGCTTTAACGCTTCCCATAAATAATGGTCTGTGAGCAGTTTCTCTGCGTCTAAGATCAAATAACCGCCATTGGCCGCATGCAGACTACCGGAACGAATTAAACGGTAGTTGGTGACTAACATACCCTGATCACTGCTGTGCTCTACTTGACCAAATAGATTGCGATACGTCGGATGAGGTTCATAAACGACGGGCTGACCGCCATTCGGCTTGTGCGTAATGGCAATATTCGGCAAATATAACTCTTCATAAAACTGACGACGGCCTATTTCATCACGGTTTTCAGAGGCTTTATCATCCGCCATCTGATCAATAATGGTTTTATCAAGATCTTCTCTAAGTGCAGTCAAATGAGCGAAGATATCAGCATTATCTCGGTATTTATCGAATAAACCAGACATCAAAGGATCTAGAGCTTCTTTGACGGTATCAAGGTTTAGCTGTCGAATTTGATCGTAAGTGGCACGCTTCCATTGCGGCAACCCTAACAACTCTTCATTTAGCAAGCCTTCAAGCGTCGAAACGCCCTCTTGGAAAGCATCACGCTCTTCGTCAGTCAGGGCCGCAAATTCATTTTCTTCCAGCGCCTTGCCATCTTTCATTGGAGCAAAACTGACAGAAGATGCATCGCGGAACATGGCAACACCAATTTTACCGGATACACGCTCTACTTTATTTATCGCTGCCTCGTACTGATCGTTAAACGCTCGATCAATGACACTTTTTTGCTGCTGGTAAGAAGGGTTTTCAAATGCGGCAGGGAAAGTCGCCATCAAACCATCGATCAGGGTACGGATTTCTTTCTCAAATTCAGACGCTTGACCAGGCGCGAACTCAATCGCTTTTGGACGATGACTTTCAGTGAAATTGTTTATGTATGCCCACTCATTCGGTGCAGGACGACGCTTTGCTTCACTTTTGAGATAGCTCATAACGTAGGAAGAACGGCCAGTGCCAGAGTCACCCATCGCAAAAATATTGTAACCGGGACGCTGCATAGCGACACCAAACTGAATGGCTTCAACCGCTCGTTCTTGGCCCAAGATACCACTTAGGGGTTCAATGTCGCTTAATGTTTTAAACATCAAATGGTCAGCAGGAACTTTAGCTGACAGTGCTTGGTACGGCAGAGGGGTAACCATATGGGTCATCAATGGATTTCCTTTTGTTTGACAAGCTTTTTATACGCTAAGCTTGCGAAAGAAGAAGACGTTTCTTTCAAATATATTAAGTAATTACAATACGTTGAGACTAACACTCTGGTTTCATTTAGCCTATCAGTACACGACGAACAATAACCATTGCCAAAAAGCATGGAGAGTCAACAACGCGGTTATGACGTAAAAAGCGCAAGCTGTTGTTGTGGATCCGCCTTAGGAAACACCCGATGAAAATTCGCAGCGGTGGCTTCTAGCAGGACTTCATAGCGAATACCTTTAAGATCTGCCACGTATTGGGCGACTTCTGATACATACTTAGGCTCATTCTTCTTACCTCGATGAGGAACCGGCGCCAAATAAGGTGCGTCTGTCTCTATGATCAAAGACGACAAAGGCAATTTACGCACCGTTTCTTTTAAATTGTCTGCCGTTTTGAAAGTCACAATGCCAGAGATAGAGATCAGATAGTTCTCATCCAATGCGGCTTTGGCCATGTCGTAGTCTTCAGTAAAACAGTGTAATACACCCGCGCTATTGGGATTGCCATATTGTTTAATCAGCGACAGAGTGTCTTCCCGTGCATTACGAGTATGAACAATGACAGGCAACCCTAAGTCCCCTGCGGCGGTAAGATGATGAATAAAGCTGGTCTTTTGTGCTTCATGAGCCTGCTCTGAGGTTTCATAGAAATAATCCAGCCCGGTTTCTCCTATGGCAATCACTTGAGGGTGCTTAGCATAATGGCGCAGCAAGGTATCATCCGTAATAAGACCGTCACCTTGAAGGGGGTGGACACCCGCACTGGCATAAATGCCAGAGCGCTTGGTAAACCCTAGCACGGTCTCCATATTATTTAGGTCAACACAGATGCTCAATAACTGCCTAACACCTTTAAGGTGAGCCGCATCAAGAGCCGCGTTTATATCGCCATTGTAAGGTGCCAGATCCAGCATATCGAGATGGCAATGGGTATCAATTAACATAGTTGGTTTACCACTGATTCAATTCGTGTGTGAGTTGCATTATGGGGTTTAAGTTGGTTTTTTGAAGGTCTGACTTTAACGCTTGCAGTGACTGGTAACGCATCATAAGAGATTGAATGCCTAACCGTGCCATTAATGCCTTATAAATCGCTTGCAAAGCTTGATCCAACGGTGCCCCCGTCGAATGACAAATACATTGATGAAGAACCGCTGCTAAACCGTTGCAATAGTCTTCAATATTATTACTGTCCAGCCCTTTTAGTACGTCCGTTACCGATGATCGGCCTTGCAACATCGACAGCAACTGATCCGGCAGATTTGCATACAAAGAGACCTTGCCTTGCTGCTGAAGCGACAACAATCGAAATGGTTGAGTCGTTAGCCAAAAAAGCGAGCTCAACGTAGAGCCTTCTGGCTGCTCTCCCAACCATTGCGTCACTTCAGCTTTGGTCGGCGTTGGTACATTTATTAACAGACAACGACTACGGATGGTCGCCAAAAGGCGAGTAGATTGTGAACTGGTCAAAACAAAATACGTGCGTGCAGAAGGCTCTTCGAGTGCTTTTAACACGGCATTGGCGGCATTGATATTCATCGCCTGAGCATGAGTAATAAGTACGACTTTATTTTGCCCTACTTGGGGTTTTTGACTCATTTGACGAACCAATAACCGCACTTGATCTACTTTAATACTCGACGCTTCACCGTCTAAAACACGAAAATCTGGATGTGTATCAGCGCGCATTAGCTGACATGAGTGGCAGTTACCACAAGCAGCGGCTTGATCCACTTCGCACATCAAATCTTTGACCATTTCTCGTGCCAGCTCTTCCTGACCTACTCCGTCTGCCCCCGTAATAAGCAAAGCATGAGACAAACGATTTGTTTTTTTCAACACTTGAACTTGTTGCAAACAAGGCTTTAACCAATGAGCAATGTTTGACATTTAAACGTTACCAGACCAAGTTGAATACAATTGCGATAGTTGATGTTCAATCTGCTGCTGCACCAAATCCAAAGACAAACTGGCATCAATGACCTTCACCCTGCCTGGTTCTGCCTGAGCCCGCTCAAGAAAACCATCACGGACTTTTTGATGAAATGCCAATGACTCTTTGTCTAGACGATCTTGATGCTGACGTTGCACAACACGCTCTTGACCCAGTTCCACTGGCACGTCTAGCACTAGGGTTGCATCGGGTTTGCTGTCACCAACCACCCAATCGGCCAATTGATTCAGTATCTCTGTGTCGCCACCGCGCGCCTTGCCTTGGTAAACGTAACTTGAATCCAAAAAACGATCACTGATCACCCAACTGCCTTTTTCCAAGGCGGGTTGAATCTTTTCAGCCAAATGCTGAGCCCGAGCAGCAAAAACCAGCAACAGCTCAGTCGTGTTATTAACCGTCTCGTCTCGTGGACTCAAAATTAACTGTCTAATTTCTTCAGCAAGCGGCGTGCCACCCGGTTCACGAGTCATAATGTAAGGAATATTACGGGCATCTAACCACTGACGAATACAATGAATGGCCGTGGTTTTGCCACTACCTTCTCCACCCTCAAGTGAAATAAATTTGCCTCTCATACACAATCCTCTAAGGAGTAATCTGTGGCGACGAACGGTAGTCTTCTCGCCGTTTCAACTGATAATTTCTAACCGCCTGATTGTGCTCTTTCAATGTATCAGAAAAAACATGACTACCATCGCCTTTAGCAACGAAGTACAACGCAGTGGTTTCCCCTGGATTTAACGCCGCCTCAATGGCTTCACGACCCACATTGGCTATTGGCGTAGGCGGAAGCCCAAAGATACGATAGGTATTGTAAGGTGATGGCGCAAGCAATCCACTGCGGGTCAAATTACCTTTAAAGGCATCCCCTAACCCATAGATGACCGTTGGATCCGTTTGTAAACGCATGCCTTTTTCTAATCGGCTAATGAAAACTCGAGCAATTAATGGACGCTCTTCAGGAACACCCGTTTCCTTTTCAATAATTGATGCCATAATGAGTGCTTCATAAGGCGTTTTATAGGGTAAATTTGGCGCTTTATTTTCCCATAAAGCGGTCAAAGTTTGAGACATAAGCTCATGGGCATGGCGTAGAATACTTACATCCGTATCACCAGCATGATAACGATAGGTGTTTGCAAAAAATTGCCCTTCTGGATGAGGAAAATCCAGACCCACTTTGGCGGCTATTTCTTCATTCGATAACCCTTCTAGGGTCATGACGATGTTATCGCGTGCTGCCATGGCAGATAAAAACTCTCGGGTAGTTTTCCCTTCAAGCAGTGTAATTGAGTAAAAGATGGACTCACCCGAATCAAACAAAGCCATTATGTCTAACAACGTCATCTGTGGTTGTATCGCATATTGGCCCACTTTTGGAACCCACTCAGGTTGCAACTTGGCAACGACTCTAGTTAAAAAAGGGTAATCAATCCATTCTTTACTGTACAGCTCGTACCCTAATTTATAGGCTGTATCGCCCTTTCGTACCTCAAAGACTTCAGCACTGTTCAAGGCAATAGGCGACGTAATTGAGTGGTACAAATATCCCGCCAATAGAGCGATCAAAGTAATACATAAAATAGCAACGCGAAATAACCACTTAATGACTGCCATGCATCTCCTTATCGTGCATTAATAATTGTAATTTTCGGGTATGACTGCCGATTGGGAATGATCTTCCTGCAACAGATTTCACGGGCACAATTCCCATTAAACTGTTTGCAATGAACACTTCGTCGGCTTTTAGTAAGTCGCTTATAAAATAGCGGCCTACTTGAATCAGATGACGGGATTGTTGCTCAATAATGGCTTTACGAAACGTGCCCTGTACACCGGCCTTGTGCAAGGCTGGCGTATACAGGGTACCTCGCCAAAACCAAAACACATTGCTCTGAATGCATTCCACCAATTCCTGTTGATTGTTAAGCATTAGGGCTTCGAAATCTGCTGAAGACAAAAACCTTTTCGCCACCACATTTTCCAGTCGGTTTAGATGTTTAATACCCGCCAAATATCGGTTACAACCCGCTGGGACAGGTGATACAGAAAGCGACACACCTTTATTCTGATGGTACTGATAATCTGGTGCCGCTAGGATACCGATAATAACGGTATGAATACAGTGCTCGGGGGCTAAATACCCTCTTCCACCCTCGCCACGACTCACGATAAGCTTGACCACGGTTTTTTCATGGATAAGGGGACGTACCCTTGAAGCCAAAAAATCCTTTAGCTTGATTTTTTGTTCCAAAGAAAAAGGCATACCCAGCTTTGACAAGCCCCGATAAAGACGCGAAAGATGGTCATCTAGTTGAACTAACGCTTTTGGGGTAGCAAGAATGGTTTCGAAAACGCCATCACCGTATGCCAAACCACGATCGGCCACAGAAATAGTGGAGTCTAATTTGTAATCGACAAACCAAGTCATGGCTAAAAACTCAATAAATAAGGATAGCTATGATAGCGTAAAATAATGGCGTCCCATAGGGGGTTCGAACCCCTGTTACCGCCGTGAAAGGGCGGTGTCCTAGGCCACTAGACGAATGGGACAAAAAAAGAAATGAAAATCCATTAAAAAATCCGCTACTCTGCAAAGCAAAATAGCGGACTCTTAAAACAGCAGACACCTTGTATAAAGCAAAAAACAATACACAGAGTGATATCTTTATATGGCGTCCCATAGGGGGTTCGAACCCCTGTTACCGCCGTGAAAGGGCGGTGTCCTAGGCCACTAGACGAATGGGACAAAACTCATTATCAGATCAAAATATAATCTAAATACTTGCGCATAATGATTTAACACAATCAATACACACTTAAAATATGGCGTCCCATAGGGGGTTCGAACCCCTGTTACCGCCGTGAAAGGGCGGTGTCCTAGGCCACTAGACGAATGGGACACAATTAGCTTTTACAGAGCTATAACTATTTTCAAATGACTTTCTTCACTATAAAGAAAGTGGAGCGGGAAACGAGGCTCG
>NZ_RIZG01000007.1 GCF_003721245.1 Marinomonas hwangdonensis
ATAATCTGACTTAATCGCACGTTCCCTAGCTAGAATGTATTCTTGTCTAAGGAAGATGGCTATTAAGACAGACTGAGATAGTTTTGCTGACCCCATCCTACGAAGCCTTCTCTTCGATATGAAGCAAGTCCCTTTCGCAGACACTGAGTTGACTAGTAAGCGCCGCAAGATCCTTCCCCACTTGTTGAAAAGGGATGCTGAGCTTCCATTCTAGAGTTCTCCTGTATCAATGCTTCACCAATCTGTTTAACGGCTAATGCAGCCTCAAGTTTCAGTTTTCATCGATGAATAGTTATGACGATGATGCAAAACAAGTCATCAGCCATAATGCAGGTTAAAAGCCTCCAGTGGCGGTCTGTAGGGACGTTTACGGTAATTTCTCAAATCAATGGCAGGTTTAAGGGCAAAGAAATGTAACAAAAATGCTTTGTTACATGCTTTTTTTCAGTGTTTTGCTGATTTTTTTGGGTTGTTCACCGTTATGCTTCTAATCAGGCTATACAATTTTAGCTAAGCGTTTTTATAATCTTTTAAATATAAAAAAAAAGGTGTTTTTATGTCCACGGTTCGAATTATTGCTCGTCATACTGGTTTTTCAATTGCGACCATTTCAAGAGCTATTAATGAACCGGATACAGTCTCGGTAGAAACGCTTGCCGTTGTTAGAAAGGCAATGCAAGAACTAAACTATGAAAAGAAGAAGAAAATCAAAAAAAAGAGCAATATTTTTGGTGTTATTTTTCCCAATATCTCTAATCCTTTTTTTTCGGAATTACTAGGGGTTCTAGAGAATGAGGCGTTTCATAATGGTCGATGCATTCTTTTTTTCAATAGCCGTCATAACCTACACCAAGAGAAAATCGCCTTTGCTGAGTGCAAAAGTCATGGGGTTGATGGGGTTTTTTTAGTGCCTCATACAACATCGCCAGAGTATTTAGAAACAATTAAAAACCTTTCATTTCCAACCGTGTTACTAACACAAACCTCTTCCATCCTTCCTAGCGTTGGTGTTGATCATATTGAAGGAGGGCGTTTAGTAGCAGATCACTTTTTTTCTTCTGGTCATATCAATATAGGGTATATAGGCCCAATTTCTAAGCAGGAAGGGAAGTATGTTGGCTTTATAAATAGACTTAATGAACTTGGTATTAATATTAGTGAAGAGTTCCAGTTCAATGCAGTGGAAGGTACTGTTCTAAAAGGATTTATTAATAGTTGTATAGATGAAAAGCAAAATTTAAAGATATCAGCCTTATTTTGTATGAATGATATGGTGGCGCAAAAGGTAATTGAAATATTGACAGAATCTGGATTCGTTATTCCAAGAGATCTTGTGGTTGTCGGTTTTGATAATACTTTTAGTTCAAGGATACTGGGGATAACAAGTGTTTCTCAGCCGATGCAAGAGATTGCACACGTTGGTTTTCAAGAAATGCTCAATTTAATAAAAGAAAATAAAAAATCTGAAAATTATTCTGCGCAATTATTATTGCCTAGATTGGTGCTGAGAGAAAGTTCTCTACAATTGAAAAGGAAATAAAAATGAAAAAAATAAAAATTCCATTATTAACCGGACTTCTAGCTTTAACTGCTCCTGATTTGCTACACGCGAAGCAAATAACGGCATGGGTAGTTGATGGTGAATCAGAACGCCAATATTTTGTACAAATGGAAAAGGATTTTAATGAAAAATTTGCAGGACAAGATGTTTCGCTAAAAATTCAACCTATACCTTCTTATGATGATGCAATCCGAGCTGCTTGGATGTCAAATGACTTACCTGATGTGGTAATGGTTGATGGTCCAAACATGGCCAACTACATTTGGTCAGGTATGTTACAACCTATCGGGAATATGCTGGATAAAGAGGTGATTGATCAAATTCTGCCCGGTGTCATAGCTCAAGGAACTTATAGTCCAGATAACAAGATCTATATGTTAAGCCAAGGTGATTCATCGGTTTTGTTGTGGGGAAATAAACAGTATTTAGACAAAGCGGGCATCGTTGTTCCTAAAACAATTGAGGATACTTGGGATTACGACCAATTTACTGAAGTGCTGAAAAAGTTGTCTAAAGTTGATGGCGTGAAATGGCCGCTTGATTTTAAATTAGGCTATGGTGGGGAATGGAATACTTATGGTTATTACCCCTTCATTAAATCCGCTGGTGGAGATATTATCGATCAAAAAACCTGGAAAGCAGACGGAACAATTAATAGTAAAGAAACCAAATCCGCTATTAATAAAATGAAAAGCTGGATAGATAATGGCTATGTTGTTCCTGCGACCGCTGGCGATAACCGTTTTTTTGGTGATAAAACAGCGGCTTTGTCTTGGGTAGGTAACTGGATGTGGCGTTCTCATTCGCAAGCATTGGGTGATGATCTTGTTTTAATTCCTGCACCTAAATTTGGTGAGCGTTCATATGCACCAAATGGCGGTTGGGGATGGGCTGTGCCATCTTCATCAGACAATACAAAAGATATTACTACTTTTTTGAACTTTGTGTTGTCGGCTGATCAAGTTGCGAAGTGGAGTACTGTTACTGGTTATATCCCTGCTCGTAGAGATTCAATAAAAATGACACCCATGTTTGCTGAAGGTGGTAAAGCTGAAATGTTAGCCTTGCAAGCACAAAAAATTGCAGTAGTACGCCCAGTACATCCTGCCTATCCGGTCATTACCAGTGAGTTTGGTAAAGCGCTAAAGAATATTTTCGAAGGCGCTGATATAGATACCGCATTAAACCGAGCTGCGATGGCGATTGATGATGATATCGAAGACAACATGAATTACCCACCATTTGATAAATAACATTTAAATTGTTGGCAATACTTTATTGCCAACTTCCTTTTTAAATTTCACGGACACTTATTATGAAAAGTTATAGACGCTTTTTACCTGAAGTGGGGATGTTATTGCCTGCAATTATATTAATGGTTGTTTTTATTTTCATTCCATTTTTCTTGTCAGGGTATTTTTCATTCACTAACGAGCGATTAATGCCGAGGCCGATTCCAACACAATGGATAGGGTTAAGAAATTACGAACGTATATTGGCCGATAGTGAATTTTGGATGTCAGTAAAAAATACACTGTATTTTGCTATTGTTGTTATTCCAATTCAATTGAGTTTGGCATTAGCGTCTGCAATTTTATTAAACAGTAAGCTTAAGTTTATTGCGGTCTTTAGAGGTATTACTATTTTACCAATACTGACCCCTATCACTGTTATTGTTGTCATTTGGGCTGCTATTTTTCAAACGCCAGATGGATTGTTAAATGGCATTTATCAATGGTTAACTGGCTCTTCTGATTACATTGATTGGTTAGGTGATGAAGCAATCGCAATGTTATCTATTGTTCTTTTATCAATTTGGGCTTCGTTTCCATTTCAAATGTTAATCTACTTAGCTGGTTTGCAAGAGATTCCAAAAGATCGCTATGAGGCAGCAGAGATTGATGGTTTTAATAAATGGCAGCAGTTTAGATATATCACTTTTCCTGGTTTGAGAAATACCAATATTTTTGTGGTCATCATTACCACAATTGGGGCATTAAGCCTGTTTACTCAAGTGAATATTTTAACTGGAGGTGGGCCAAATGGTTCTACCACAACCATTATTCAGTATATGTTTAGTAATGGTTTTTCATCTCAAAAAATTGGCTATGCTTCTGCAGTATCCGTCATATTTTTTATTGCAGTTGCCTCACTTGGTTTGCTTCAACGTCGTCTAATGAGAAATGAATAGGAATTGAAGAATGCAATATTTTAAATACTTTTTAGCATTTATACTGTCTATGTTTATTCTAATTCCATTAATGATGGCAGTAACAATTAGTTTAAACCCATCTAATACTGATATTTTGGCGAATATGGGGTCTTGGAAAAGTTTTATTCCTCAGGTGTTTTCTTTTGATAACTATCGTGCCGTTTGGTCAGATCCTTATCACCCTTTTGGTCTCTATCTCTTTAATACCTTTCTTATTACTTCAATATCATTAACCTTATCGTTGGTGGTTAACTCTTGTGCGGCTTTTTCGCTAGCATGGGGAGAGGGGAAATACCGGAAGTATATATTAGCTGCAATTATTTCTGTGCTAGCGATTCCCGGAGAGAGTTTAGTTTTACCGCAGTTATTAATGGTAAGTAAAGCCAACCTTGTTGATACCTATGCAGTACAAATTCTACCGGGACTTGCCAATGCGTTCTTTATATTCTTGTTTTATCAATTCTTCAGCAAGATACCAAAAGATCTCATTGACGCAGCAAGGGTGGATGGTTTTAGTCTATTTCAAACCTACCTGAAAATTGCTTTACCTTTATCAAAACCAGTGTGTGTCACTGTTTGTATTTTGCATTTTCTAGGTATTTGGAATAGTTATCTATGGCCCATTATGGTAACTCGTGGTCCAGAAGTTCGTCCATTATCTGTCGCTATGGCTGCATACTTTGGTAGTAATCAAACTCAATGGGGTAACGTTATGGCATTTGCTGTTTGCATGGCCATACCTGTCATTATCTTCTTTTTAATTATTCAGCGTCAATTTATCGCTAGTATTACTGGTTCATCTGTAAAAGGTTAATTTTAATGTCAAGTAAAAATGATTTATATAGACCCGCGATACATTTCTCTCCCGCCTTTGGTTGGCTAAATGATCCAAATGGTTTGGTTTATTCTGAGGGGCAATGGCATATGTTCTACCAGTATTATCCAATGGATACTATTTGGGGTCCAATGCACTGGGGACATGCAGTCAGTCAAAACTTGGTAACTTGGCAGCATTATCCGATTGCTTTGGCTCCTGATGAATTAGGTAATATGTTTTCGGGATCAGCGATTGTAGATAAAGCTAATACAAGTGGTCTTTTTCAGAAAGAATCTGAGGCTAATTTGGTGGCTTATTATACTGCAAGCTTGCCGAGCTCAGATACTTCATTGGCTGATTATCAGACGCAATGTTTAGCTTATAGTGATGATCAGGGTTTGAATTGGATAAAGTACGAGCAAAACCCTATTTTAAATAATCCTAAAATAGAGTGTTTCCGTGACCCGAAAGTATTTTGGTTTGATCAAGCTAAGCACTGGGTGATGGTGATTACCCATGGACAATCGATTGGTATTTATTACTCTCAAAATATGATCGACTGGGAATTAAGTTCAGATTTTGGTGCAGAAGAGGGGCACCATAGTAATGGACCATGGGAATGTCCTGACCTGTTTCCATTGACAGCGCAAAATGGCGTGACTAAATGGATAATGGTTGTCGGTATCGGCGACGGTTGTTATGCCCCTGGCTCTGGCACGCAATATTTTATTGGTGATTTCGATGGTAAAAATTTTACTAACGAAGCCCCTGCCGACAAAGTATTGTGGATGGACTATGGTCGAGATTATTACGCTACACAAAGTTGGTCTAATGCACCTGATAATAAAAGAATTGCTATTTCTTGGATGAGTAACTGGCGATATGCTCGTCAAACTGAAACAAAAACATTCCGTGGTATTATGACTTTACCAAGAGAATTTAGTTTGATTTGTAATGAAAGTGGCCATTATATTTTGAGGCAGTCATTTTGTGAGTCGGTATCTGATTTTTTCAATGAAACAATGCCAAATGATAATGTTGGTGTTTTTCGTGTGAAAGGCAAAATGATGCTTGAAATAGGCGAGGAAATTGAAATCAATTTATTTGAAGAAGATTGCCCTCAGTTTATATTCAAGAGGCTTGATGCGAAAACAATTTCTATTATTAATAATCGTCTTTATCTAGGCTCAGACAAAGTTATGGAAGATGAATTTCCACATAACTATACCTCAAATATCACTAATGAAAAGTTTGAAAATGGTCTTGAGATAATAGTTGATAAAGGCGCTGTTGAACTTCTTTTCGCTGATGGTACCTTTAGTATGACTCAACTTTATTTCCCCGATAAAATCGAAAATAAAATTCAAATAACTGGCTCTGGTCAATTTTCATCTATCACTGAAGATACCAAATAATATAAGAGTAATAATATGTCAAATTTGAAATTAAGTGGAATAAGTAAATCTTTCGATGGCATTAAAACCATTCATGATGTTGATCTAGATATTAAAGATGGTGAGTTTGTTGTCTTTGTTGGCCCATCCGGTTGTGGTAAATCTACATTATTAAGATTAATTGCCGGACTTGAAAAAGTTACCGAGGGCGAAATTAATATAGGAGGCAGAGTTGTTAATGATTTAGAGCCTTCTAAGCGTGGTATATCGATGGTGTTTCAATCCTATGCGCTGTATCCACACATGACAGTTCGACAAAATATGAGTGTTGGTCTTAAAGTTGCAGGTCTGAAGAAAAGTGAGATTGAAAGAAAAGTTAATGAAGCGGCTAAAATTTTACAATTAGACGATTTAATGGAGCGTAAGCCGGCACAATTATCTGGAGGTCAAAGACAGCGTGTTGCTATTGGGCGCTCTATTGTTCGTAATCCAGATGTATTCTTATTTGATGAACCGTTATCAAATTTGGATGCCGAGTTGCGTGTAAAGATGCGTTTAGAAATTACTGCATTGCATGAGCAACTTAAAAGTACAATGGTCTATGTTACTCATGATCAAGTTGAAGCCATGACCATGGCCGATAAAATCGTCGTACTAAAAGAGGGTAGAGTCGTGCAAGTTGGTTCTCCTCTGGAATTATACAATAATCCAGTTAATCAATTTGTTGGTGGTTTTATAGGCTCACCAAGAATGAATTTCATTGCTGCTTCTTTTCATAAACAAGAAGGTAAGAATATTACATTAAAAACAACGGCTGGTGAAAATGTTGACTTTGCCCTGGACACGGATACGACACTAAAAAATACTCCATTATCAATCGGTATTCGTCCTGAACATATTGCTTTAGGAAGTAAATACTCAGTCAAAATAAGACTGAAAATAAAGGCTATCGAATTGCTTGGAGGGACAAGTTATGTTCATGGAAGTCAAGAAAATGGCGAAGACTTGATTGTTGAAATAAAATCAGAAAATATGCTGGAACGTCATAAAGAATATGATTTTTCTTTTTGTCCATCACAATGCCATGTTTTCGACCATTTAGGTAACGTCATTAAACTTGTTAGAAATTAATTTCATTTAACTTAGGGCGTTAGCACCCAAGGAGAAGGGGTAGAAGGCATTACGGAAGATCCCGCCCCCCAATACCTTGGTAATCAGTTCGGTGCCGTCGTTTTCGAGTCGGTGGTTGGTATCGCGCTTGGGGCGCTTTCAAGCGCAGGAGCCGGAGATTAACCTTTGCCTGAGTCCGAGTATTGTTTTGTCAGCCATTGATGATTGATATACGGCAGCCGATTAAAGAGCAGTCAATTACTATTCCTATGATTACCGGTATTGGGCCAGATGTTGCGCCAGCGCCGCATTTTAAGTATCAAAAAATCATGACGTTCAAACGCTGGATTGAGCACGAAGTGAAGGCGATTGATTCGTCTTGGGCGACATATTTAAAAATGCATCCCGAGATGAGCGAGGTGACTGTCTAGTGTTTAAAGCCAATATGGATTATTTTTAGGAAAAACGGTGTTGAATTTGTTACAGTCTGTCGTTAGTCAAAAATAAGGTTGCGTCTCTGTATTATGCCCATTAGAAATTTAGTTGAATCACAGCCTACTTTTGCTCTTCATCCAGAACAGTTTCACGTTTTACCGTCCGCGCTTGGGTACCGTGATTATTTACTGAATGCTATTCGTGATGCGATATCCCGGGTTTATCTTGTGGCCTTGTATCTTGAAGATGATGAGGCGGGTAGGGCTGTTCTGACCGCCACCTATGAAGCCAAGCAGCGTAACCCTAAGCTAGATATAATTATTTGTGTTGATTGGCATCGTGCGCAACGGGGTCTCATCGGTTCAGAAAACCAGGGGATGGAAAAAGCGGCCGGCAACGCAGCTATGTATCAGGCTTTTGCGGAAAAATACGAGCACGCTATTCCTATTTATGGTGTACCTGTGCGTAACCGTGAGATTTTTGGTGTTTTGCATTTAAAAGGTTTTGTCATTGATGATACGGTGATTTACAGCGGTGCCAGTATCAACAATGTTTATTTGCACTATTTGGATCGCTACCGTTTTGATCGTTATCACGTCATTCAGGATGCGCCCTTGGCAAACAGTATGGTGGATTTTGTGCAAAATCAGATGCTGTGTCATGGTGCTGTGACCAATCTATCTCAGTCTCCTTTGCCAACGACCAGAGAGTTAAAGCCTGCAATCCGTGCGTTTCGTGCATCTTTAGGGCAGTCGTCTTACAGAAAAGTGGGTGTGCAGACAGAGGGTTCTCATCAGGGGGATATTCTGGTGACGCCATTAGTGGGCATTGGCAGGCGACACAATGCATTAAACCAACGTATTACAGATTTACTGGCTTCTTCGCAAAAAGAAATTGTGCTTTGTACGCCGTATTTTAACTTTCCTAAAGTCGTGTTGAGAGAAGTAAAGCGAGCCATAAAACGCGGTGTTAAGGTACACATTATTGTCGGTGATAAAACCGCGAACGATTTTTACCTCGCTCCTGATCAGCCTTTTAAAGCCATTGGGGGCTTGCCGTATTTATACGAGATAAATTTGCGTAAGTTTGCCATCGCCAATGAGTCTCATATTGCCACTGGGGGCTTGTCGATTCATTTATGGAAGCACGACCACCACAGTTATCACTTAAAGGGGCTTTGGGTAGATCAGCAGACCATGTTGCTGACAGGGAACAATGTCAATCCTAGAGCCTGGGTGTTGGATTTAGAAAATGGCTTGCTAATAGAAGACCCTAAACAGCGGTTGTTGGCTAAGTTCACTGCTGAGTTCGAGAACATTTATCAGCATACCCAGCGAATGACCTCTTCGGGTCAACTAGAGACCTTGCAGGATTACCCGGATAAGGCGCAAAGTCTGCTAAAGAAAGTCATTCGGTCACGGGCAGATCGCTTACTAAAGCGCATTTTGTAGCAGACATTATTTTTTCAAGCTGACTTTTAAGCTATTTAGTCGTTCTATGCCTTTTTTACGCTGCAGATGAATGACTAAAATCTTTTCTTCAAGCTCAGTAAACGCCTCTCCTTGGGGGAGGCTTTTGAGTTTTTCCTGCCAGTCTTTTTCTTTTGCCTTGAGTTGTTTTAGCAATTTTTTTAATGCGGCAATTTCTCGCTTTTTGCCCTGAATATTGTCATCAAAAAAAAGACTCAACTTGGCCAGTAGTGTTTTCGCTTTCATGGTCACCTCTGTAAGGCTCAATATTACTCTTTTGGCGATTCTGCCAATTGCTGAATTTCGGCGTCATTTAACTGCATGTGTTGGGTGGCACTGTGATGATGGTGAGTCAGCAACACCCTGACAGCTTGCAGTAAACTGTTGGCGATGTCATTGACATAGGTATCATCATTCATGATTGATGTCGCAACAGACGCGCTAATGCGTTGATGACGAATCATATCGTCCAGTTCATCGAGCAGGGTTTGGCTCATTTTCTCTTGGGACACTTTAAGAGCATCCAGCGATAACGCCATGACGTCAGATGATGAATGATCCGCTTGTTCTGTGAGTAAGCGCAATTCACGCAGCAGTTTGGCTAAGCGTAAGCGAATATGATCGTAGCGTTCCCTGATGGCCGGGTTCGTTGAGATGCCATAGCGTGATACGTTTTTGTGAAGGTGTTTCATGCCTTTCACGGCGACCACAATGTGGCGGCTGGCTAACCTGAGTGCATACAGGGCTTCACTGCTTTGATGGGGTGTTTCTCGTACCTGTGCTTTGCCGATAAAGCTGATGATCTCGCTGTGTAGGCTTTTGATTTTGTCTTCGTAGGCGTCATCGACGTCTAGCTGCACAATGCGACGAGTATTGTGAACCGCCTCAGTAAGAGACTCGTCTGAATCAATGGTTTTACGACTCAGACTTAACCCGTGGGCAAGCAAACCATAGGCATTGTCGAACAAATGCAGCACTTCTTTGTGAACGGCGGTCACAGCGGTTAATGGCGTTTGCAGCGCAGAAGCTTGTAGATAAAGTGGCTGCTCGATACTGGTCGGAGCGGAGCGAATGAATCGGATCAAAAAACGTTCGATGTAACTCATAAACGGCGCAAGCAAGAGCACTCCCATCACGTTGAATAAGGTGTGAAACAGCGCCAATTTGAGTAAGTAATCGTTGGGCGCGATGCCTAGCCCTTTCGCCAATAGGTCGACCAACATGATCAGGTAATCGATCAAAGCGATAGACACCACAGCCGTGACAATATTAAAAATAATATGCGCGCCCGCTAAACGGCGGCCACCTAAGTTGGCTGCGATGGCGCCGAGAATGGCAGTGATGGTGCTGCCGAGATTGGCACCGATGGCTAATGCGATGGCGTTTTCATAGGATACTTGACCGGCCGCGAGGGCAGAAATAATGATGAGCAAGGTGGCGTGGCTGGATTGCATAACCACGGTAATCAGCATACCGATGAGGGTAAAAATCAAGATGCCAAGTAAACCTTCAATACTGTATTGGCTAAGATCAAAACTGTTTTGAAAAGCGGCAAAGCCGTCTTTCATGTAATGAATTCCCAGAAATAAAAAACCAGTCCCCAATAATAAATAGCCACTTGCTTTGCGTAATTTGGGCTTTTGCATCACCAAAATAACACCAAAGATCAGCATCGGCATGGCATAAGCCGCAATATCGACCTTAAGACCTAAGCCCGCAATTAACCATGCGCCTGTGGTGGTGCCAATATTCGCTCCCATAATGATTCCAATACCGGCAACGAGGCTGATCAGTTCTGCACTGACGAAGGAGATGGTAATCAAAGACACCAGTGAACTGGATTGCATGAGCGTGGTGCTGGCCGCACCAAAACAAATACTCTTAAATTTGGTATTGGTGGACTTACGCAAAATGCCTTCTAGTGTCCCCCCAGTAAAGGCATTAAAGCCATTTTCGAGGCAGCTCATACCAAACATAAATAAAGCAATGCCAGCCGCGATCTCAACCAAGTCATTGCTCAGCCACAAGCCAACCGCCAACACCACCAAAACAACTGGGAACAACAAACGCCGCATGATTAACCACCCAAAAATACCTATCCTTTCATTCACTATAGCGGGTTGCTCAGTAATGGGTAAGGGGCGGGGAAGGCTTTTTGTTTTAAAACAGAGCAGCACATCAACAACATAGCGTTGAATGTGCTGCAAGTGACAGGAATGGGTGAGTTAGCGCACTGGCACTGGACGGTCAACAAGTGCATCGCCATTGCGATTAAATAAGTAGCAGTCGGCTTTTTTGATGCCCACTTCAACACTTTCCCCATGGCGGGTTAAGTTGGCGCCACTGACTTCAATAGTGAGTTTGTGACCTTTAAATTGTCCATATAAATAGGTTAGACCGCCTAGGTGCTCGGCCACATCGATATCAATTTTAAGCACTATGTCTGCGTCTTGAATGGTTTCTTTAACGTGCTCCGGACGAATCCCCAGTTTGACGGTTTCGTTTACCGATATTTTAGTGCCGTCTACTTCGAGTTCGATTTTTTGTCCTGCGATGTCAATGACGGCCACATCTTTGTTGTCGATACTGATGACTTTGCCATCTAAGAAATTCATCTTGGGGGAGCCGATGAAGCCTGCCACAAACTCATTGGCGGGATTGTGATAAAGCTCCAGGGGCGATCCCACTTGTTCCACATTGCCCGCGCGTAAGACGACGATTTTATCGGCGAGCGTCATGGCTTCCACTTGGTCGTGGGTAACATAAATCATGGTGGCTTTGAGGCGATTATGTAATTGGGCAATTTGAATGCGCATGTCGACGCGTAATTCAGCGTCTAAATTAGAGAGAGGCTCGTCAAATAAGAAGACTTCTGGCTGGCGTACTATGGCACGTCCAATGGCAACCCGTTGACGTTGGCCACCCGACAATTGTTTGGGTTTACGGTTCAAAAGCTCGTTTAATTGCAAAATATTCGACGCGTTAGCGACTTGCTCTTTGATTTTTTCCGGTGCGACGCCATTCATGCGAAGACCAAAGCTCATGTTTTCCTCGACGGTCATGTGCGGGTAGAGCGCGTAGGATTGAAATACCATGGCAACGCCGCGATCAGCGGGCGCGACCTTATTCATGTTGACGCCATTAATTTCCAATTTACCATCGGTAATGTCTTCAAGCCCTGCAATGAGTCGTAAAAGGGTGGACTTACCGCAACCAGATGGGCCCACAAACACCACAAACTCACCGTCTTGTAGATCTAAATTAACACCATGAATGGTTTCAATATCTTGAAACTGTTTGATGACGTTTGTTAGTTTTATCGTCGCCATAATGCACTTTCCTATGATTAGTTAGAGGCCATAGCCCCCATTCGGATGGATACTTTCTTACAAGCCTCTTTCACCAGTGCTTGAAAGTGTTGAAAACGCGCCTCGTCTACGCGAAATTTGGGTGCGGTAATACTAAGGGCCGCAATCGGTTCGTTTCTGTGATTGAGAATCACTGACGCGGCACATTGAATGCCTTCTTCATGTTCTTCTAAATCTAGGGAGACTTTACTCTCACGAATTTTTATCAAGGCGTCTCTTAGCATGGCTTCGTTTACCAGCGTGGTGTCTGTGTGTTTCACGAAGCTTTGTTCTTTGATGGCTGCGGCCAGTTGCTCTTCATTCAAAAACGCCATCATGGCTTTGCCAACACCCGTGCAATAAGCAGGACCTTTTTTGCCTACCGCAGAGAAAAGGCGCAAGCTTTTCTGGCTTTCTAGTTTATCGATGTAGATCACATCACCACGGTCTAACACCGCAAGGTGAATGGTCTCGCCTGTTTCATCCCATAGGTGTTTCATTTGATCGGCGGCGATGTCGCGCACATCAATTTTCGACCAAGCCTGATGGGCTAATTCCAATAGACCATATCCTGGATGGTAAAGCTGGGTGGCCTCGTCAAAGCGTACCAAGCCTCTTTCGGTTAAAGACATCAATGTGCGGTGGGCGGTTGCTTTGGGTAAATCGGTTTTTTCGACTAGCTCAGCAAAGCGCAATGGTACTGTCGCCACACAGACTTCTTGCAGAAGAGACAGCGCTTTGTCTAACGATGAGCCGCCGCTCTTGTTGTCTGGTTGTGTCATATTAAGGCGTCCTCTTTTTGTTAAGTTGTGTTTTAGCTTGCGTTTTTTCGTCGAATTTTTCAAACGACGTTTGTGTGTTTTCAAGGCAGAAAAAAGGGCCTGAGAAAATGTTCTGAATTGAGTATTGCAAAAAATGGAACTTTATTCCATTATTTTATTAAGTGAGTTGTCGGTTCTTAAAGTAAAACACTAAGCGTGGCAATTTTTACATTAATAAAAATAAGAGGTATGTAACCCATGCAGAAGTTGCATAGCAAACAGCAGCAATGGATGCCGGTTTTGTTTCTAGCGCCAGCCGTCATTATGTTTGTGGTCTACGTTATTTTTCCGATTCTCCAGAGCATCTGGTTGAGTTTTTATGAATGGGATGGGATCGGTGATAAAACCTTTATCGGTTTGAGTAACTATGTTGAGTTGTTTGATGACTATCAGTTTTGGATTGCCTTAAAAAACAATCTGTATTGGATGGTCTTTTTCATGCTGGCACCACCGATTGGGTTAGCCATTGCGCTTTTTTTAAATCAAAAAGTCATGGGCATCCGTCTTGTTAAGTCGATGTTTTTCTTCCCCTTTGTTATCTCACAAGTGGTCGTTGGCTTGGTGTTTTCTTGGTTCTACGATCCGTCATTTGGTTTGTTCAATAAAGCCATTGGCCTATTTGGTATGGAGCCAGTCGCGATACTGTCAGATGAGAATTGGGTGACCTTTGGCATCATAGTGGCGGGGCTGTGGCCGCAGATTGCGTATTGCATGATTTTGTATCTCACAGGCTTAAATAATCTTAATCCAGATCAAATTGAGGCGGCTCGTTTGGATGGCGCCTATGGTTGGAAAATGTTGCGCCACGTGATTCTTCCACAGCTACGCCCCGCGACGTTTATTGCCGTAGTGGTCACTGTAATTGGTGCATTGCGCAGTTTTGATTTGGTGGCGACCATGACCAGTGGTGGTCCGTTTGGTTCTTCCAGTGTCCTTGCCTACTTCATGTACGAACAGTCGATCTTTAACTATCGCGCAGGTTATGGCGCTGCGATAGCAACGGTTCTGTTTTTGATTATGAATGTTTACATTGCCTACTTTTTGTGGCGCATGCTGAAGAGTGAGAAAGCCTAATGTTTCCAACGCCTATAGAAAAAAGATCATTACCTTTTAATCTGTCTTACCGCGTGGCGATTTGGATTGCCTTATTGCTTTGGTTGTTGCCCTTGATTGCTGTGATGCTGACGTCAGCGCGTTCAACAGCCGATATCAATGCGGGTAATTATTGGGGAATACCCTCAGAGTGGATGTTGTTTGAGAACTACATGTTGGTGTTTACGGAAACACCGATGTTGCAGTATTTAATGAACTCCATCTTGATAACGCTGCCTGCGGTATTTGGTGCTGTTACCTTGTCGACATTGGCGGGTTATGCCCTTGCCAAGTTTAAATTTCGCGGAAATGTGGCGCTGTTTGCGGCGTTTATTGCCGGTAACTTCGTACCCTTTCAAATTCTGATGATTCCGGTGCGCGATTTAACCATCAGCATGGGTTTGTACGATACCGCAACAGGCTTGATTCTTTTCCATATCGCTTTTCAAACCGGCTTTTGTACCTTGTTTATGCGCAACTTTATTGTGGGTTTACCCGATGAGTTGATCGAAGCGGCGCGTGTGGAAGGGGTGAGCGAATGGCAAATTTTTTGGCACATCGTATTGCCATTGGTTCGTCCTGCGCTTGCGGCCCTGTCGGTACTGATTTTTACCTTTATCTGGAACGATTACTTCTGGGCGTTGGTGCTGGTGCAAAGCGATGAAGTGCGTCCGATTACCGCAGGGATCAGTGCGCTAAAAGGTCAATGGATGGCGTCTTGGCAGTTGATTGCGGCGGGCTCTATTGTGGCCGCTTTGCCTCCGGTTATTTTGTTCTTTGCCATGCAGAAACATTTTATTGCAGGCCTAACATTGGGCGCGACCAAGGGGTAAGAGTGATGTCTGACGAGTTAAACATGTTTTTTTATCGACAAGATTTACCAGAGCAAAACAAGACCTTGGTAATTACTTGCCCAAAACAGGGTGCGCCAGAATTGTTGTATTTTGGTGATGCT
The DNA here is from genome assembly GCF_003721245.1 of Marinomonas hwangdonensis. Lineage (GTDB taxonomy): Bacteria > Pseudomonadota > Gammaproteobacteria > Pseudomonadales > Marinomonadaceae > Marinomonas > Marinomonas hwangdonensis. Next base: position 15,214 of record NZ_RIZG01000007.1, read on the forward strand.
TTACCCAAAACGACCGATTTAAACAGCCTCTATTTGTCACAGCAGGCAGCCATACCGCAAGGCATGATGGATAAACCTACCCCTATGTCGCTGATTCCTGAAGCGGGCCGCGGTTGGTTGCAAACGCCAGGAGTGGAAGCCATGGCTGCAGATCGGCCAGCGTGGGCAGCTTGCTGGACATTAGTGGATGTGGAAGAGCAGCAAAATGGCTTTTTGATTCGCTTAGAAGACAAGGTTGCGCAGTTGTCGGTGGCTCTGAATATTGGCTTGTTGCCGTCTGGTCTATTACGTCAGCAGTTAACATTGAGCAACCACGGTCAAGCCGATGTCACGGTGCAACGTTTGGCTTGTACTTTACCCGTTGCCAGTAAATGTACTGAACGAATGGGATTTTATGGCCGCTGGTGTCAGGAGTTTCAGCAAGAGCGCAGTGATTGGTACGCCACTTGGTTGCAAGAAAACCGCAATGGTCGCAATTCTCAAGCGAACTTTCCGGCCGTTATTGTGGGTGAACAAGGCTTTGGTGAGCAACAGGGTGAGCTTGTTGGTGCGCATCTAGCGTGGAGCGGCAATCACAGATTAAAAGCTGATTACACCGCCGAAGGTCATCGCTATTTGCAAGCCGAAGTTTTGTATTTGCCGGGGGAAATCGTGCTGGCGACGAATGAGTCGATCACGACGCCAGAATTCTTAGCCGCACACAGTGCATCTGGTTTAAACATCATGAGCCAACAGTTTCATCAAGAAGCGCGTCATCGTTTGAAGTTAACTAAGCCTCGTCCTGTTCATCTCAATACTTGGGAAGCCTTTTACTTTGATCACGATATGACCAAGCTGAAAGCACTGGCGAAAGCCGCCGCTGAAGTAGGTGTCGAGCGTTATATTCTTGATGATGGTTGGTTCCGTGGTCGTCACCACGACAAAGCGGCGCTGGGTGATTGGTTTGTTGATGTCGGCAAATACCCAGAGGGTTTAATGCCCTTGATTCGTTATGTGAAAGACGACTTAGGTATGGAGTTTGGTTTGTGGTTTGAACCTGAAATGGTCAATCCAGACTCTGATCTATTCCGTGCGCATCCGGATTGGGCATTGCAGTTGCCTCAGTACGAACCTGCTTTGGCACGTAATCAATTGGTATTGAACTTAGCCAAACCAGACGCTTATCAATATATCCGTGAGCGCTTATTTGCCTTGTTTAGCGAATATCCGATTGATTATGTGAAATGGGATATGAACCGAGACTATACCCAACCAAGCGGTGATATTGCGCCACAGGCTCATGCGCAAGTTGACGCCTTGTATCGTTTGTTGAGCGAGCTCAATCAAACGTTTCCTAATATGGAAATTGAGAGCTGTTCGTCTGGCGGTGCGCGAGTGGATTTTGGCATTTTAAATTACACCAAACGTTTTTGGGCGTCAGATTGCAACGATGCCTTAGAGCGTCAAAGTATCCAACGCGGTTTTAGTTATTTTCTGCCACCAGAGGTAATGGGCTCTCATATTGGCCCAGACAAAAGCCATACCACCAGTCGAGTGCATGACGTGACCTTTCGAGCAGGAACCGCCATGTTGGGGCATTTGGGCATCGAATGGAATTTACTAGACGCTAATGAAGAGCAAAAAGTAACGATTGCCAATTGGCTCTCTCATTACAAGCAGTACCGAAGCGTGTTGCATAAAGGCAACAATTGGCGTTTGCCCAGTGCCGATGGCCGAGCACAAACCCAGTGGGCGTTGAGCCAAGATCGCCTGCAAGGCTTGGCTGTTTATAGTCAACTCGCCATGCCAAAACAAGCGCAAACCTTGCCTGTTTGCCTGCCGAATTTATTACCAGATCAACTCTACCGAGTAGAGGTTCTGGAACACAGCCCATTACCAGGCCATCTGATGAAAGTCTTGCCTGCGTGGTGGAAAAAAGACCTTATTTTAAACGGTGCGAGTTTGAGCCAAGTTGGCTTACAGCTGCCTATTTTTGACCCTGAATCTCTCGTATTGCTAGCGATTCAAGCCGTACCTTTGATGGAGAAACATTGAATGAGCGACAACAATAATAAAGATAAAAAACCATTACGCAGCCAACAATGGTACGGCAAGTTAGATAAAGACGGTTTTATTCATCGTAGTTGGATGAAAAACCAAGGTTTGCCAGATCACAGTTTTGATGGTCGCCCCATCATTGGTATTTGTAATTCATGGAGTGAATTGACGCCGTGTAATTCGCACCTTCGTGAATTGGCGGAATACGTAAAGCGTGGCGTGTGGGAAGCGGGCGGTGTGCCTTTAGAGTTTCCCGTGATGTCGCTGGGTGAAACTCAAATGAAGCCGACGGCCATGCTGTTCCGTAATTTGATGAGTATGGACGTGGAAGAGTCCATGCGCGCTTACGGCATGGACGGTGTTGTTTTGCTGGGCGGTTGTGACAAAACCACGCCAGCGCAATTAATGGGCGCGTGCTCAGTGGACTTACCGACTATCGTTGTGTCTTCTGGCCCAATGCTAAACGGTAAATATCGCGGTAAAGACATCGGCTCTGGCACCGATGTATGGAAATTCAGTGAAGCGGTCCGCGGTGGCAAAATGAGCCTTGATGCTTTCATGCGCGCGGAATCGGGCATGTCTCGTTCTCGTGGCACTTGTATGACCATGGGAACGGCGTCGACCATGTCGTGTCTGATTGAAGCTTTGGGCATGTCGTTACCAGAAAACGGTACCTTGCCAGCAGTAGATGCCCGCCGTCAGGCGTTGGCGCATATGACAGGCGCTCGCATTGTCGAGATGGTCAAAGAAGATCTAAAACCGTCGGATATTTTAACCAAGACTGCGTTTGAAAACGCCATTCGTGCCAATGCTGCCATTGGTGGTTCTACCAATGCGGTGGTGCATTTGTTGGCGATTGCGGGGCGTGTTGGTGTGGAGTTGACCTTAGAAGATTGGGATCGTATCGGGGCGGAAATTCCTTGCTTAGTGGATTTGATGCCATCGGGTCGATTCTTGATGGAAGACTTCCATTACGCGGGCGGTTTTCCAGCGTTAATTCAGCGCTTGAGCCATCTGTTTGATATGACTGCCAACACAGTGTGTGGCGCTACCTTGGGTGAGATTACCGAAGGCGCAGAGTGTTTCAACGAAGAGGTGATTCGTCCTCTTGATAAGCCATTACGAGCGAACGCGGGCATTGCGGTGTTACGCGGTAACTTGTCGCCACTAGGCGCGATTATTAAACCGAGCGCAGCGACACCGGCGTTGTTGCAACATACAGGCAAGGCCGTGGTGTTTGAAAACATCGAAGACTACAAAGCCCGTATCGATACGCCAGAGCTGGAAGTCGACAAAGATTCGATTCTGGTGCTGAAAGGCTGTGGACCAAAAGGTTATCCGGGTATGCCAGAAGTGGGCAACATGGCCTTGCCAAGTAAGTTGTTAGAACAAGGTATTACCGACATGGTGCGCATCAGTGATGCGCGCATGAGTGGCACGGCGTTTGGTACTGTGGTGCTGCATGTGGCGCCCGAATCGACTGTCGGCGGGCCGTTGGCCTTGGTTCAAAACGGCGATGAAATCACCCTTGATGTAGAAGGTCGTGGTTTGCATTTGCATATTTCTGATGAAGAAATGGCGCGTCGTAAAGCCGCATGGCAACCAGAAGAAAGTGAATATCACCGTGGCTATGCCAAATTATACATTGACCATGTTATGCAAGCGGATCAGGGAGCCGATCTAGACTTTCTTGTTGGCAACAGTGGCTCAAAAGTGAGCAGGGAGTCCCATTAATGACACATCATCAAAATAAAACGGTTTTTCCCAGTTTAGCAGGGCGTCATGCTCTGGTGAGCGGGGGAGCGTCTGGCATTGGCGAAGCCTTGGTGCGAGCGCTGGCTCAGCAAGGGTGTTTGGTGAGTTTTTTCGATATTGATCAAGTAGCAGGCGATAGCCTAGCAAAAGAGCTGAATGATCAAGGATTAAAAGCCCATTTTAATCTAGTGGATTTGACAGAAATAGACACGCTTCAAAACGTCATTGCGGAACGAATGGCGGATTGGGGCGCGATTCGTATCTTGGTAAACAATGCCGCTAATGATCAACGTCATACCTTACAAGACATGACGTCAGAGGCGTTTGACCAATGCATGTCAGTGAATTTAAAACACCATTTCTTTGCAGCTCAAGCGGTGGCGCCAGCCATGGCTGAAGCCGGTGGCGGAAGCATCATTAATATGAGTTCGAACTCTTGGATGTTGGGGCTGGCTGGTTATCCGGGCTATGTGACCGCAAAAGCCGGTATTTCAGGCTTAACCAAAGGCTTGGCCCGTGAGCTTGGTGGGCAGAAAATTCGTGTTAATACGGTACTGCCAGGCTGGGTGATGACGGAAAAGCAAAAGCGTCTGTGGCTGACCCCAGAAGCGGAAGCTGAGCTGATGACACAGCAAGCGCTGAAAGAAAAAATCGAACCAGAAGATGTCGCCGATTTAGTGTTGTTTTTGGGCGCAGATGACAGCCGAATGATCTCTGGACAAAGTTTGATTGTGGACGGAGGGCGTGTGTAATGACGCCATTAACTCCAGTTTCTCATACGGTTAGAGATCACCCCCGCTTTATTGCTGTTGATTGGGGAACGACCAATTTACGCGCTTTTTTGATGAATCAGGATGGCGATATTGAAGAGCAACGAGACAGTGATCGCGGCATGCTCAAGCTCGGCACAGCGGATTTTGAAACCGTTTTATCCGAGTTGTTAGGCGACTGGCTCACGTCTGATTTACCCATCTATATGGCGGGCATGGTGGGCAGCCGAGGTGGCTGGCAAGAAGTGCCATATCAGCAATGCCCAATCAAGTTGGATGATTTAGGTGACCACCTGGTGTGGTTGTCGACCTCATTGCCCAATCGTGTGGCTATCGTTCCTGGGTTGCAAGCCATTGGCATAGCGGGTCACCTTGATGTAATGCGTGGTGAAGAGACTCAGCTACTGGGCGCAATGGATTGGTTAGAGGCTGAAGGTCGCGGTAAAGATGCGCCGCTATTTTGCTTGCCAGGTACCCACTGTAAATGGGTACAGATTACCGATGGGCAGGTAGTGCAATTTTCTACCTCGATAACAGGTGAATTATTTGCACGATTGGATGATGAATCCAGTCTAGTAAAGGGCTTGCCTAAGTCGGATCAGCTGAATGAAAACGCCTTTAACAAAGGCGTGCTCGCCAGTCAGCAAGCAGGTGGTATTTTGCATCATTTGTTTAGTGCTCGTAGCCGTTTTGTTTGTGGCGAACTGAGGGCCGATGAGGTGCGAGACTACCTGTCTGGTGTGGTGATTGGTCATGATGTAAACGATGTGTTAGCGACGCAGGCCACATCAACAAGCCCCGTTTTGATTATTGGTAGTCAGGCGTTAAGTGAACGGTATGCTTTAGCCTTGTCTTCTCGAGGCCTTAACGCTGAGTTTTTAGCGGCGAACGAAGCCAGCATTCGGGGCTTAAAACGCCTAGCAAATCGTCAAAATACGTTGAAAAACCGTTCGGCTATAGGAGCTTAACATGATGACACACTCTTTTAATGCATTGATGCATGAATTCCCCATGGTCGCCATATTGCGTGGTGTTACACCAGATGAGGTGGTTGAGCATGCTCAAGTTTTGCTGAATGCTGGTTTTCGTTTGATTGAAGTGCCGCTTAATTCGCCCGATGCGTTTACCAGTATTCGCACATTGCAAGAACGCTTTGGCGATCAAGCCTTGATCGGTGCGGGCACTGTATTGACTATGCCTCAATTAACCGAACTGGTCGCCACTGGCGCTAAGCTGATGGTCTGTCCGCACACGGACGTCGAGCTGATTAAAGCGGCAAAAGTGGCTGGCTTGTACGCCATGCCGGGCTTTTTTACCGCGAGCGAAGCGTTCGCAGCACTGCATGCGGGCGCGGATGCGGTGAAACTCTTTCCGGCCGAAGCCTTACCAACGATCAATGTGGTGAAAGCCTTGGGCGCCGTGATTCCTGCCGAGACGTGGTTGTGTCCCGTTGGCGGCGTAACGCCAGATAACGTGAAAGAGTATTTGAATGTGGGTGCCCGTGGTTTTGGGCTGGGGTCCGCGTTGTATAAAAAAGGTCAGTCTGTAGAAACCACTCGTGCCAATGCAGAGGCCTTTATGGCCGCGTGGAAAGCGTATCAGAAATAAGGCTCTTATTAAGTTAAGTCGTTAAAACAGGTGGGAGAATAACAATAATGCATCAAATCAGTACGCAGCGCCATCAACTGGCCGAAGGGCCATTTTGGAGCCAGTCAGAGCAAGCCCTTTACTGGGTCGATATTCCGGCCTGCCAAGTGTGGCGTTGGCACCAAGCGTCAAATGAAACTCAACATTGGACTTTGCCGAAAAAAGTGTCCGCGGTATTTACCACGCAAAGTGATCGATTATTGGTGGCCTTGGCAGATTCCGTCGCGTACTTAGACAAGTCTACTGGCGAATTAGAGCCATTGTGTGATTTGGATACAGACATTCCTGGTAATCGCAGTAACGATGCGAAATGTGACCCTAATGGGGATCTTTGGGTAGGCACCATGGACGATGCCGAAGAGCAAGCATCGGGTCGACTCTGGAAAGTGACACCAGAGGGCAAGAAGACCTTGATGCTGGAAGGCATTGGTATTTCCAATACGTTGGCGTGGGATGAGTCTCGTGGACGGTTTTACTTTGGCGATTCCATGACGCGCAAGGTACATGCTTTTCCTTACCCGGAATTTTACGATGTGCGTAGCCAAAAACCGTTTTTTGCAGTGAAAGAAGGCATTGGTGCCGATGGTTCTTGCATCGATTCTGAAGGGTGTTTGTGGAACGCCAACTGGGATGGTTCGCGAGTGGTGCGCTACAACCCAGAAGGTGACGTATTACAAACCATTGAATTGCCTTTTTCAAAACCCACAAGCTGCGCATTGGGTGGCCCAGACGGCAATATCTTATTCATTACTTCTGCCAGCGTAGCTACCACTGAAGACGAATTGGCAGACAAACCTTTGTCTGGTCATGTGATTGCCATCGATTTAAACAGCGCAATGGGGCTGGATGTTACTGGTGCGCCAAGTCAGCCTTTTGCAGGAGCATAGAATATGAAATTAGGTGTATGTTATTACCCAGAACATTGGCCAAAAAGCCGTTGGGTTGAAGACGCTAAGCACATGCAGCGTATCGGTATTGAATTCGTGCGTATTGGTGAGTTCAGCTGGAGCAAAATCGAACCCACTCCTGGGGAATTTCATTGGGAATGGTTAGCAGAATCCTTGGATATTTTGCATGCCCATGGTTTGAAAGTCATTTTAGGAACGCCGACCGCGACACCACCAAAGTGGCTGGTGGATCGTCATCCATCGATGTTGGCGAAAGACGAGCAGGGCCGAGTACGTCACTTTGGTTCGCGTCGCCATTATACCTTTGCCAGCCTTGAGTACCGTGAAGAATGTCGTCGTATCGTTACTTTGATGGCACAACGATATGGTCAGCATCCGGCGGTAGCGTCTTGGCAAACCGATAATGAGTATGGCTGCCATAACACCATATTAAGTTATGCCGAAGCGGATTTGGCTGCGTTTCGTCTTTGGCTGGCAGAGAAATACGGAACAGTTGCCGCCTTGAATAAAGCCTGGGGCAATGTGTTTTGGAGCATGGATTATCGGTCTTTTGATGAAATTGAATTGCCAAACTTAACCGTGACCGAAGCCAACCCATCCCATCGTTTGGACTTTCAACGTTGTTGCTCAGATCAAGTGGTAGCCTTTAACAAGCTGCAAGTGGATATCTTGCGTGAGCATTCCACAGGCCGTGATTTAGTGCACAACTACATGGGATTCTTTACGGCATTTGATCACCACAAAGTGGGTCAAGATCTGGATGTGGCGAGTTGGGATACTTATCCGCTGGGCTTTTTGGATCAAGAAGCGATCTATACCGCAGAAGAAAAACACCAGTACATGCGCGTTGGGCATCCCGATTTTGGTGCTTTTCACCATGACTTATACCGTGGCTGTGGTAAAGGCCGCTTATGGATAATGGAGCAGCAGCCTGGCCCTGTGAACTGGGCGCCACATAATCCCACACCTGCCAATGGCGCTGTGCGCTTATGGACATGGGAAGCCTTTTCTCACGGTGCGGAATTGGTGTCGTATTTCCGCTGGCGTCAGGCGCCCTTTGGGCAAGAGCAAATGCACGCAGGATTGCTGCGCCCAGATGCCGAAGAAGCCGAAGCCGCTCAAGAAGCGCGTCAGGTTGCGGAGGAGGTGAAACGTTTATCGGCGTCTTTGGGGCTGGATGCAGACGAGTTAATGTCGCTTCCCAGCGCCGGAAAAGTGGCTTTAATGTTTGATTATGATGCCTGTTGGTCATTGGATATTCAGCCTCAGTCTCGTGCTTACCGCTACCTGTTTTGGTGCTACCGCATGTATGAAGCGCTACGTGAACTTGGATTATCAGTCGATATTATTCCAAGCAATGCCTCTTTAGATACCTACGAGCTACTTGTGTTACCTGCTCAAGCTCACATTTCTCCTGAGTTACATGACAGGTTAGGTGCGTATCAAGGCGTGCTGTTTGCGGGGCCAAGAACGGGGAGCAAAACCGACAGTTACCAAATACCTGAAAACCTTGCTCCGGGTCCATTGGCTAGTTTATTACCATTAACGGTAGAGCGAGTTGATGCCTTGCCTGAGCATACCCAGCCCGCCGTATCGGGTCGTTGGGGGGCAGGTAACCTCAAACACTGGCATGAACAGATAAAGACGACATTGCCGTGTTGGTTAAAAGATGACGGAGGGAATCCAGTGCTAATGGGAGAGGGTCGCCATTATTATCTTGGCTCTTGCATTGATACTGAGGTGTTAAAGGCCAGCTTGGCGAAGCTTGCTGAGATGGCGAATTTACCTACTTATTATTTGCCAAAAGGGGTACGCGTTCGGGAGCGAGGCAATGTCATTTTTGTCTTCAATTATGGGGTAAGTCCGGTATTTTTTGCGCCAGAAAACGCCGCGTTATTGATGGGTGACCCGATGATAAAAGCAGCGGGCGTTTCAATCTGGAAGAAAAACTAAATAAAGTGGAACTGAGTTTCTTTTATTGTGTTTTAGTGGTTGATAATTCGTCAAACTTGATTAATACTGAAACCCAGTTCCAATTAATAAAAAAGAAAAAGAGGGCTTACTAAATGAAAAAATTACAATCCATGTTGATAGGGGCAATGGCACTGGGTGCTGTCTCTATGGTGAACGCTGGAACCTTGGTGATTAATTCGGATCAAGCCGATCCAGCACCTAAAAAAGCGTTTGCTGAGATCATTGAAAAATTCGAAAGTGAAAACCCTGATATCACCGTCAAATACAATTTGTACGATAAAGAAGGCTACAAAACTGCGATTCGTAATTGGCTAGCGACAACGCCACCTGACATCGTTTTTTGGTACGCGGGTAACCGTATGAAAGCGTTTGTTGATCGCGGTTTATTTGAAGATGTCAGTGATATTTGGGACGAGCAAGAGCTGAAGGTAAACATGGCGTCAGCGGCGCCTGCCATGACCATTAATGACAAGCAGTGGGGCGTTCCATACACCTACTATCAATGGGGCATTTATTACCGCAAAGATATTTTTGACAACCTAGGGTTGGCTGAGCCTAAGACGTGGGAAGAATTTATAGCGGTAAACGACACCTTAAAAGCCAACGATATTGCACCCATTGCGATTGGTACTAAATACTTATGGACCGCAGCCGGTTGGTTTGACTATTTGAATTTGCGTACCAATGGCTTGGACTTTCATATCGATTTGATGGATGGCAAGATTCCTTATACCGATCCGCGTGTGCGCCAAACCTTCGAAAATTGGAAGGTGTTGATTGATAAAGGCCATTTTTTAGACAATCATGCGTCGTACTCTTGGCAAGAAGCACAGCCCTTTATGTACAACGGCAAAGCCGCTATGTACTTAATTGGTAACTTCATTGTGCCGAATTTCCCGAAAGAACTGGACGGTAAAATGGGTTTCTTCCAATTCCCACAGATAAATCCTTCAGTTGGTATGGCGGAAGATGCGCCGATGGACACCATTCATATTCCAGCCAAAGCGGCCAACAAAGAAGATGCGCGTAAGTTCTTGGCCTTTATGGCACGCGCGGACAACCAAACCTTGGTGAATGAAGCCTTGTTGCAGATCCCGCCACATGCCAAAGCCAAAGCGCCAGATGATTTCTTCTTAAACAAAGGCGTTGAAATGTTGAATAACGCTTCCGGTACCGCTCAATTTTATGACCGTGATACAGACCCCAGCATGGCACAGGAAGGCATGAAAGGTTTCCAAGAGTTTATGGTTAGACCTGAGCGTATGGATGCTATTTTGAAACGTTTAGAAGGCGTTAGACAGCGTGTGTTTAAATAATCACATTCTAATAGGCCACAATGCTTCTTTTTGATCTAACGCTTTAAGCGAATAGCCAATTAAGCAACTAGCAAAGTAAAAAAACCAGTTCAACCTTCGTTGAGCTGGTTTTTTTTTGGATTTTATACAGAGATTACTGGGGGTTAATGAAAGTTATTATCAAGTGATTGTCATGTGTATTTATTATGTTATATCATAACTTTTTGTCATAGTTGTGAGTGAGCAAATAATGATCTCTTGTGGTTTGAAGCGTGTTTTGTCCTGTGTGTTGGTGGTTGGGGCTTTGTCGAGTGGGGGAGCGATTGCGCAACCGACTCAGTCTAATACCTTGTCGATCAGTGCGGCGTTTGAATTTACCAGTTTAGACCCGTCTAAAAATGGTTTTATTTACAGCCGTATGCAGGTGTTGGAAACACTGCTGGATGTGGATGAAAAAGGGCTGTTGATTCCCGCGTTAGCTGAGCGTTGGGAGATCAGTGAAGACGCAAAAACCTGGTCTTTTCATTTACGGGAAGGGGTGCGTTTTCATGATGGTGCCTTGATGGACGCGGAGGCGGTCGTCAATAGCTTGTCTATTGCTCAAGCCAAACACGGTGCACTACGAAATGCGCCTATTGAAAGTATTCAAGCCGTTGATAAAAACACGCTAGTGATTCGCTTATCTCGGCCTTATACGCTTTTAGGGGCGGTATTAGCCAATTATGCCAACGGTATTGTGTCACCAGAAGGGTATGGTCAAGACGGTGAAGTGTTAGCTTTGTCTGCAACGGGGCCTTACCAGCTGCATCAGTTTGCTCCGCCACACAAATTGGTCGTGGAAAAATTTGACGATTATTGGGGAAAAAAAGCCACAATTCCCTATGCGAGCTATTTAACCGGTCACCGTGTTGAGAGCCGCGTGTTGCAGGCGCGCAGTGGTCAGGCAGATATCGTGTTTGGTTTAGACCCTGCCAGTATTCCTTCTCTGAAGCGTTTACCAAATTTAGCTCTGTATTCCAATGCGATTCCTCGAACCATTGTTTTGAAGGTAAACAGTGGTCACCCATTTTTAAACGATGTGAGTGCGCGTCAAGCCCTGAGCATGGCGATCAACCGTCAAGGGATTGCGAATGGCATATTGCGCACGCCCGGGTCGGAAGCCGAGCAGCTGATGCCAGCCTTTTTATCCAATTGGCACCTCAATCGTTTAGACAATGACAATCAAGCTCAGACAATTAAGCCAGATGCTTTATTGGCGTCATTAGGCTGGAAAAAGAATGCCCAGGGAATGCTGGAAAGAGACGGACAGGCGTTTGAGTTAACTCTGATCACCTATGCAGACCGTCCAGAGCTCACCACTGTCGCTACCGCCATCCAAGCTCAATGGCAGGCAATTGGTATCAGCACCAAGGTTCAGGTAACCAATTCCAGTGCCATTCCGATGGGCCATCAAGACGGCTCCTTAGAAGTGGCTTTAATGGCGCGTAACTACGGCTTCATTGCCGATCCGTTGGGGGTAATGTTGTCGGACTTTGGCGCTAACGGTGGCGGTGATTGGGGGGCAATGAATTGGAATAATGCGGAATTGAGCCAGCTTTTGTCATCGCTTGAGCACACAGCAGACCCCAAGCAATACCGAGACATTGCCCAGCGTAGTGCGCAATTGATCTATAACGAGCGTCCAATGATCCCTGTTACTTTTTATGTGCAGCAAACGTCGGTGAATAAGCGTGTCGCAGGCTTTCGATACGACCCTTTTGAGCGCAGTTTCTTTTTGAATGAAATGGAGTTTGTTAAGCCATGAAGGCCATGTTGTTAAAAAGAGCCTTGCAATTAGTGACCGTGGTTTGGGGTGTTGGCACCTTGACCTTCATCCTAATGCGTTCTTTGCCGGGAGACATGGCCTATCGGATCGCAGCGAGTCGTTATGGTCAAGACAATGTGAACTCAGAAGCAGCGGCTTTGGTTCGAGAAGAGTTGAGTTTGGATCAAGGCGCTTTTGCAGCGTATTGGCATTGGCTGCTGGATTTATTGCAACTGAACTTAGGTCATTCTTTGGTGAGCGGCGCCCCTGTTACTGAGATTGTGAACCATATGTTGGGACACTCACTGTTGCTGGCCTTGGCGGGTTTATTGGTGTCGATACTGATTGCGGTGCCAGTGGGTTTGTTGTGCGCTTGGCGAGGTAATCCGCTGGATTCGGTGTTCATGGGCTTGTCGAGCTTGATACGAGCCATTCCTGTGTTTGTGCTAGGTGTTGTATTTATCTTGTTGTTTGCTTTGCATTGGAATTGGTTTCCGGTGGCAGGATTTGGAACACCAGCGCATTTAGTGCTGCCTGCATTGACGTTGGCGCTGAGCTTAGCGGCGGTGTCAAATCGCGTGGTGAGGGATTCTGCTAAACACACTTTCCAAGCAGCATTTTATCAATTCTCCAAGGTCAAAGGTTTGTCTGCTTGGCAAACCTTTCGGCGGCATGGGGCGCGCAATATCGCCGTGCCTGTGGTGGCGTTTTTTGGTATTCAATTGGTGAGCATGATTGAAGGGATTGTGATGATTGAGTCTTTGTTTTCTTGGCCGGGAATTGGTCATGGGTTGGCTCACGCTATTTTTGCCCGAGACATTCCTGTCATACAGGGGGCGGCTTTGGTAATGGGGATCTTGTTTGTCGCCTTGAATACCTTGGTGGACATGCTGTGCTTGTGGATTGACCCAAGGGGAGTAAGACAGTCATGACGCGAACAATGACAAGATCTCAATGGGCGGGCTTGAGTGTATTGCTTGGCTTATTGGTGTTTTCTTTTATGGGGATGGTCTTCTCGCCGTATAGCATTTCTCAGCAGGATTTAAATGCCGTTTTAGACCCGCCTTCTATGGTTCATTGGCTTGGTACCGATCACTTTGGGCGCAGTATGTTTACGCGCATGGCGCACGCGGTGGGTTTGTCATTTGCCTTGGGTGTGTTGTGTGTGGTGACGTCTTCTTTACTAGGAACGGCCTTGGGCGTTTGGGCCGTCTGGGGGGGTAAAAAAGTCGATCATGCCTTAGGCGTGGTGGTCAATATTCTATTGGCCTTGCCTGGGTTAGTGGTCGTGCTTTTGTTTGCGGCTATTGTGCCAGGGTCGTTCTGGATACTGTATTTGGCGATCTCACTGGTGCAATGGGTGGAGTATTTTCGTGTGGTTCGCGCCATTACGCAAAATGTCATCGAAAGCCCAGCCAGACAGTCATCTCACATGATGGGTTTTGGTCGTTGGTATCAATTTAAACGCCATATTTGGCCAGCCATTGCCCCTTCTGTTTTTACCTTGGCGGCGTTTGGCGGTGCGAATGCCATTTTAACTATGGCGTCTTTGGGTTTTGTGTATGTGGGGATTCAACCGCCATTAGCCGAGTTGGGTCTGATGACAGTAGAATTATTTCCATTTTACAGTGATGCCCCTTGGTTATTGGCGCAACCCTTAGTTGTCATTGCCTTAATGGTATTTGGGTTTCATTTGTTGGCAGGGAAACGGGTATGAGTGTATTGCTAAAATTAACCGATGTGGCCGTGTATGTGGGTGACACTTGTTTGCTGGAGCCGATATCGCTTGAATTAAAACAAGGGGTACCGCTCACGATTTTAGGACAAACCGGTTCTGGTAAAAGCTTGTTAGCGCAAGCCGTTATGGGGTTGTTGCCTGCCACCTTGTCACTTCGAGGTGTGGTTGAGGTGTTTGGAAAACCACTGCCTCTCAGCGAACGCCAGTCATTATGGGGGCGAGAAATGGTTATGCTCCCCCAAGAACCTTGGCATGCGTTAGACCCGTTAATGAAAGGCATTCATCAGGTGGCTGAGGTATATCAGCACGTACAAGGCCAATCTTATCAGCAAGCCATGGCGGGTGCGGCGCAAGATTTACAGCAAGTAGGCTTAGCCGACAGTGCTCACAAACGGCCCGGTCAGTTATCCGGTGGTATGGCGCAGCGTTTGGCTATCTCGGCCGCAACGGCGGGCGGTGCTCATGTGATTTTGGCGGATGAGCCGACAAAAGGGCTGGATGTGTCTCGCCGTGACGGAATTGTGCGTTTGTTGCAGTCCCGTTCAGCACAGGGCAGCTTATTAACCATTACCCATGATGTGGCGATTGCTCGCCAGTTAGGTGGTGAACTGCTGGTGATGAAAGAAGGACGATTGGTTGAGCAGGGTAAGGCCGTTGAGGTGCTTGATCACCCACAAGACAGCTACACACAGGCACTGATCGCTGCGGAGCCTATCGCTTGGCGAGAGGTTGCGCGACCTTCTCGGGATCAGGCCGCAGAAACGGTTTTGATGGCAGAAAACATCGCCATTGCGCGAGGAGGGCGAACCTTGTTTGAAGGCGTGTCGTTTTCGGTTAAGAAAGGTGAAGTAGTTGGTGTGGTCGGTGACAGTGGCTGCGGTAAGTCTTCCTTGGGCGATGCGTTGCTGGGGCTGTTGCCAGTGTCGGCTGGAAAAATAACGCGATCGAATAACACAGCAAAACCCTATCAATGGCTAAAATTGTATCAAGACCCACCTTCTGCGTTTACTGCCAGTGTGTCATTGGGCACGTTATTAAACGATTTAGTCCGTTTGCATGGTATAGCGCAAGAGCGTATAGCGCCCTTGATGACGCGGTTGAATTTGCCTGAAACCCTGTTGCAGCGTTCGTGCTTGGAGGTGTCCGGCGGCGAATTGCAGCGTTTTGCTATTTTGCGTGCCTTGCTGCTGGATCCGGTGTTTTTGTTTGCGGATGAGCCAACGTCACGTTTGGACCCGATTACGGCAAAAGACGTGACCCATTTATTGGTTGAATTGGCGAGAGAAACGGGGTGCGCTGTGCTAATGGTGAGTCATGATCCTGACCTGGTGCAAAAAACCTGTGATCAAGTCATCGCTTTGTAATGTCTTAAAGGGGCACCATAAATAAGTGAACCGCTTTTCATCTGTTTATGGTGCTGCTAAATAGTCAAATACCGAGCACGGACTGTGCTTTGTGTTTCACTTTTTAGCCACCTGTGGTCTAATTTTTAAAGATAACTTTAATTAGGAAAGACCATGTCGCCAAAGATCTTATTTTCTGCTGCCTTGATTGGGCTAACGAGTTTTTTTGTTTCCACTAATGCGTTTGCCTTTGAGGACTATTGTACCCCTAAGCTAAACACCTACTTGGAAAGTGTACAAAAGACGGTGGATTCAAAGTATGTTGCTCAGCGTCAAAAAGACGTCGCACAAAAAATATTGGATAGAGTAAAAAACAGCCGTAATGACACGGAAGATTGTGTTTTATTGTCTAAGTTGTTGCCATAGTTTGCTATTCATTCAAGGCTCGTTGATCTGCTTTGTTGATTTCATAAGCAAAAAAAACCGAAAATGTGAATTTTCGGTTTTTTTATGTGCTTCTTGCGGATTAATTACGCAATAGCCGCATTTTTATCATCAAGCAACAGCGGCGTCTTTGTTTTCAGCAACTTTTTGGTTCACTGTGGCCAATAAAGCCTGAATAGACGCGGAAACAATATCGTAATCAATGGCAACACCGTTGTAACGATCACCGTCAATGTTGGCCTGAACATAGGCAATGGCTTGTGAGTTACTGCCCACTGTCAAGGCGTGTTCTTGATACTGAATAATGTCGACGCGCATATTAAAGTGGCTGCCTAGCGCCTCGCTGAATGCAGACAAAGCACCATTGCCATTGCCTTTAATGCTTAGCTTGCCATCTTCACCGATCAATTCCGCTTTGACTGTGTCCACGTCGTCTTTTGCAAGGTCATATTTGCCTAATTTGTAAGGCGTGTCCCCTGTCATAAAGTGGGTTTCGAATAAATTTTTCATCGATTCGGCATCCACAACACCACCGTCTTTTTCTGCAAATGCTTGCACGATTGGGCTGAATTCTACTTGCAACCAGCGAGGCAAAGCCAAACCGTATTCTTGCTCAAGAGTATAAGCGACACCGCCTTTACCGGACTGGCTGTTTACACGAATGACTTCTTGATAGCTGCGTCCCACATCGCGAGGGTCAATGGGCAAGTACGCCACATCCCAAGGTTTGTCGTCGGTTTGGTTAGCCAAACATTTTTTAATCGCATCTTGATGAGAGCCAGAGAAGGCGGTGAACACCAATTCGCCTGCGTAAGGGTGACGCGGGTGAACTTGTAACAAGGTGCAAGCTTGAACCACACTTATGATGCGGTCCATATCGCCCAACGCCAACTCTGGATCAATACCTTGGCTGTATATGTTCATCGCCATAGTGACGACGTCCATATTGCCTGTACGCTCGCCGTTACCTAGCAATGTGCCTTCGATACGGTCTGCGCCAGCCATAACGCCTAATTCTGCGGCCGCTACACCACAACCACGGTCATTGTGAGTGTGTAGGCTTACAATCATGCTGTCGCGCTGTTTAACATTGCGGCAGAAATATTCAATTTGGTCTGCATAACGGTTAGGAGTAGACACTTCTACGGTTGCAGGCAAGTTGATAATAATTTTGTTTTCAGGTGTGGGTTGCCATACATCGGCAACAGCATCTACCACTTCAATGGCGTAATCGATCTCTGTGCCTGTAAAGCTTTCTGGTGAATACTGAAAGACCCATTCTGTTTCTGGGTGCTTTTCGGCGTGTTCTTTGACGCATTTGGCGCCGTTCACTGCTATTTGTTTAATGCCTTCTTTGTCCATGCGGAAAACTTGTTCACGCTGTGTGGTGGACGTTGAGTTATACACGTGAACGATGGCTTTCTTAGCGCCTTTTAAAGACTCGTAAGTGCGAGCAATCAATTCAGGGCGCGCTTGAGTCAATACTTGAACGTAAACATCGTCTGGTACTTGGTCTTCTTCGATCAACCAACGAACAAAGTCAAAGTCCAACTGAGACGCCGCTGGGAAACCGACTTCGATTTCTTTGAAACCAACATCCACTAGTAGGGCAAAGAACTGTTTCTTTTGTTCCACTGTCATGGGTTCAACCAAGGCTTGGTTACCATCACGAAGGTCAACACTGGACCAGATTGGCGCTTTGGTAATGGTCTTGTCTGGCCAGGTGCGATTTTCAATAGCAACAGGCTTAAATGCTGTGTACTTAGTATGATCAAAAGAAGTCATGATCTTTCCCTTATTCTTTGATGGAGCCGATAAGCTCACGTTGTTATTTGGTTCACTTGGTTAAGTGACTTGCTATGACTCTATCATAGCGAATTTTATTGGGTAAAAGATTGCGTTTTTTATAGCAATTGCAATATTAATGGCATTAAATTGCGCAATACAAGTAAAAATTAGCGAAAGGGAGTGCCTGTTATGGGTTTAGATAAAATAGATTTGAGTATCTTGCGTGAATTACAGCAAGATTCTAGCTTAACTAATCAGGAGTTGGCAGATCGTGTCGGTTTGTCTGCCTCACCTTGCTTGCGTCGGGTAAAGGCGCTGGAGGAAAGCGGTGTGATTGATAAAAGTGTGACCTTGTTAAATCAAAACAAACTGGGGTTAAAGCTGACCGCGTTCATACAAATTAGTATGGACAGACACACTCCCGACCGCTTTGAACTGTTTGAATCGACCCTAGAGTCTTTCCCTGAGGTGAAATCTTGCAGCCTAGTCACGGGGCAGTCGGCGGATTATCTGCTTGAAGTTGTGGTGGAAGACATGGAGCGCTACCAGGAATTTCTCCTTGGTAAGCTGACTCGTATTCCAGGTGTTACCGGCGTGCATTCGAGCTTTTTATTGCGCAGAATCATCAGCCGAACATCTTTGCCCTTAGACCATCTGAAATAAGGTTAAAAATTCGGGTACAGAGTTTTCAGTTGGCTGGCTTGGGATGGCCTAGCTTGCCCACTGGTAAATTCTTCCAGTGCTTCTGCGAGTGGTTCTCCTTGCCATTCGTGAGCGGGATTGTTGGAGTACATCATGAGTTCCGCTTCCATCAGCAATTGAGTTATTTGCACGGACGTCAGGCGTTTTATGTCGTCTACACTGCGTATTTCCTCGTCGCCCCAGCGATGGCGAGCCCATTCCAGCAGAATGGGCCTTAGGGAATGAAGCTGGTTTTGCTGGCAACAGTCGACCAAGACTTGGTAAGCGCTGGTTTCATTTTGTGTACTGAGTGGCGCAAATTCTTGCAGGGTAGGGACCTGCGCTTCGTCTTCTACCGGGTCTTTTTTGCGTTTAAACCAGAGCAAAGACCAAACCCCTACCATCACAAGGGCAAAAAGAAACAATCCCGCCACCAAATAATGACGTAGTGAGAAGTCACCGCTGGACTGGGTTAGCGCAATGTCGACATTGGCCGGTGAGGGCATTGGTGTTTCTTCTGTTTCAAGTGGTTTTTTCGCCAACGAAATAGGCGCAACCGAACGTGGCTGGGCGGGAAGAGGTTGGTTAGTGACAGACGTTCTGTTGCTCGCGCTGTTATTTCCAGAGTTCGACGGTAAGGCGGCAATTGTCATCGCTTGCGTTGCACGCTTGGCGGTGCGCATGATTCTTTCTTCTGTATCCCAATAGATGATGTCGATTTCGGGTAAGGTCAAATTCCCTTCGGTGGTAGGCACGACTTCAATGGTTATGGTTTGAATGCCGGTGACACCACTGGCGTTTTTCTGCGTGTCGAATTTAGGGGGTTGAGGATACAGTTTGTAATCCCGTGTGCTGTTTAAACTCACGAGGGGGATTTGTTCTGGCAGAGCGCCTTTTGCTCTGATGTCGATTGTCCAAATCAGGGTATCACCGACTTTGGGCGTATCGCTGGTCGTGGTCAATTCTGTTGCGATACTGACGTCAGAGCTGGGCAGCCAATTATCGCCAGTGTAGCTGGCTGGGATAGGCAATACTTGAAGACGAAGTGGCTCGCTTTGCACCTTGATCATTCGGCGCCCTGTTGAGGTGTTGACCATGGCTTGAATACTTTGTGGTGGAATGGTTAACACACCGCTGCGCTGTGGAAAAACAAGGTAATCACGAGTGATGACTTGGTATTCTGTGCCGTTGACCGTTTGGTAGTCTACCTGATCGTCTATTAATCTCTCGATGACAAGGTCTGGATGAGACGGCACCGAACGATTGGCATTTTGTAATGACACTGAGGTAAAGAGCTGAACACTTAAAATCACTTCTTGTTGCAGATAAGGCTCTATTTCAGAGACATCCATGCGCATTAAAACAGGGGGATTACCGTTACTGTCCATCAATTGGGGCGCATTTCGGACCACTAAACGAATGGGCTGAGATTCATAATTACCAATTTTAATGGCCGGGATTTCCACGGTACCCACGGATTTAGGCATTAAAGACACAACCCAGAAATTTAGCGCCGTGCTGGTGCCTAGGTTAAAGCTAAACTGGCTGTTTTGACTTTTGCCTAATATTTCAAAATCGCGTTCTAACGGAGTTAGGTCTGGGCCATTTCCTGTATCTGAAAAATCCGCTCGCAATGTCAGCTGGACGACTTCGTTTTCCGTGACGGCGTTTTTATTCAGCGACGCGGTGACACTGGCCGCATAAAGCGTTGCTGATTGCGTGATAAAAAGCATTATCGTCAATAATGAAGCCAACAAGGCAGGCAGCCTGTTGGACGTTAGAAACGAAAATGAAGATTGCTTTCTTACCATGGGTTTTGCCCATCCTTCTGTGTATATCGATTGTCACTGCGTTTTTCTTGGTGTAAATGCCACAATTTACGCTGTAATAATAAGCCTGGATCGTCTTGAATTTGTCTTAGCCACTGATTCAACGCCTGTGCTTCTTCGTTGTTGAGCTGGGTGTTTTCAAGCTCGGCTGACGGTTGTTCATTTGCGTCTGGTGACTCGCCATTATCCTCAGGTGTTTTGGTGTTGTCTTGTTTTTCGTTCTTTTTATTGTCATTTTTTGCGTCAGTGTGTTCTTTGGCGTCATTTTGATCTGTGTTGTCGGATGAATTTTCTTGATTATCCGTTTGGTCTTGTGAATTTTGTTCTGACTTTTCTGCGTTATTTTCCTGTTGAGAGGCGTCGTTTTGTTTTTCTTGGTACTGTCTTAAGTAATCAAGGTTCTCTTGAGCGACGCTCAAGGAGGGATCTTGTTCTAAGGCTTTTTCATAGGCGCTTATTGCTTCTTGAACATTCCTCAACAGCGCAAGCGCATTGCCTAAGTTGTAATTATCGGCGGCGCTTCGCTCAATGCTCTGTAAGGCTTCCGCTGTGGTTGGGTAGTTTTCCAGAGCATAAGAAGACGCGGCTTTCCAGTTTGGTTGCTGGAAATATCGGTCGGCGGTTTGCCAATCTCCTTGATCAACGGCCTGTTGGCCTTTTTGGTCTTTTGTTTTGAACCAGTCGAGTGGCGATGCCTGCACTTTTTCTGAGGGCAGGGTGAATAAGGTAAGCATCATCATCAACAGCATGCCTTTTCTAAATTGAAAGGCCAGCCAAATAACAAAGGGCAGAGCAAACCAGTGGCCTTGCTCGATCCACTGAATGCTTTTGTTTTGTGCTTGTTGAATGCTCTGATTATCAAGCGATACATCCGTAATACGTGAGACATCATCAGGGCTTAAACGTCCCTGATAAAATCGGCCCCCAAGCGACTCTGTGAGGTTTGTCAGCTCTTGTAAGGGAGTAACGGGCAGTATATTACGGCCATTTTGTCGTAGAATTTGCCCATCAGGCAGGGTGATAATGGCGGGTGTTTCTGTGCCTACCGCGATAAGATCGAGTTGCGTGTTGCGATTTTTGAGTAAGGCCGGAATTTGGACTTTATCTTGCTCGCTGAGGTCGTCGGTGAAGACAATAAGATGCAGCGGAGAAGTATCGTCGTTACTGAGCGACAGCGCCGTTTCAATACCACTGCTCAAATCGCTGCCATACACGGGCATTATGATGGGCTCAAGAGCCAGCAGGAAGTGGGTGATTGTGTCTCTGTCTTGGCTAAAGGGGCTAATCACAAAACCTTCACCGGCAAAGGCAACCAAGGCAATGTCGCCTTCTTTGCTCTGGGTTAAAATGTCTCGCACGCTCTGTTTGAGTTGAGTTTGTCGATTAGGTTTGATGTCAGTGGCATACATAGACAAAGACTGGTCAACCACCATGACGGTTTTGCGGGTGTTCTCAAACTGAGTGCTTGGGGCTTTCGTCCAGCTAATACCAGCCAAGCCAAGACACAGCGATATCGCGACCGCTAACCCAAGCCATTTATTAAGGTGGCGGGTGGCGTCTTTATAGACAAGATGTTGTCGCAAATTTGGATCAATCAGCTTGTTTATGCGGTTGTTTACTAAAGGGTTCTTGTTCACGAACAGAGTCAATAACACAATGGCCGCAATCAATACCAACCAATAAGGGCGCGTAAAATGAATCAGGTCAAACAGCGTCATGATTGGCCCCTTTTCGTTAGGTCGGTGAGGCCTTTTCGGTTAAAAGAAAGGGCATTGCTAGCGAGCAGAGCCAGAGCTAAAAAGGCCAATGAGCCAAGCCCCAACCAATGGAATAAGCTGGTTAACGGTCTTTGCCAAATGTCTTCGGAAGGCGTGGGTTCTAAGGCATCTAGGGTTTGGTAAATAGCTCGTAACTCGTCCGTACTCTTTGCTCGAAAGTATTCTCCACCGGTTTGCGCCGCGATGTTTCTTAGTAAGGTTTCGTCTAGATCGCTGGATGGGTTAACGGCTTTTGGACCAAAGAAGCCTTGCACTATCATGCTGTCTGCGCCGATACCAATCGTATGTACCCGAACGTTTTGAGTCGCAGCAAACGCGGCGGCTTGCAGAGGTTGTACACGACCCGCGGTGTTGGCGCCATCCGTCATCAAAATCAATACCTTTTGGTCGGAGGGGCGATCTTCAAGGCGCTTGATGCCCAAACCAATTGCATCGCCAATGGCGGTCTGCTCCCCCGCAAAACCAATTTGTGTTTCTTGAACCAACTGGTTAATGGTTTTGGTGTCAAAGCTTAACGGTGCCTGCAAATAAGCTTTGGTACCAAACACAATAATACCAATACGATCACCGCGGCGTTCTTGAATAAAATCTGACAGCACCGATTTAGCGGCGTCCAGTCGATTGGCTGTTTGGTCGTTAAGTGTCATGTCGGTTACCTGCATGCTGCCAGACAAATCTAGAGCGATCAGTAGGTCGCGGCCAGACGGTGTCACTTTAGTGGGCTCTCCAAACCAAACGGGTCTGCTGATTGCCAGTATCAATAACACCCAAGCCATGAATAAGCACACATAAGACCAAGATAGGCGCCCCGACATCACCTTGTTGTCTTGATATTGAGCAAGCTGGGCACTATTGCCCCACCAAATACCTTCCCCTTTGGGTTTTGCGCTGGGTAAAAAGTACATGATGATGGGTGCAGGCAACAGAAGCAGAAACCAAGGCCAAGCGAGTTCAAGCATGGTGTTTCCTTATCCAATATCGGGTGGTTTTTAACATAGAGTCCCGTTGTTCGGGTGTCAGCGTTAGCTGCTGGCGGTAGATGCCATGAATAAAATCGTCGCCGAGTAGCGAAAATCGTTTTTTGGCCGGCATTTCTTGGTCCAGCGTTTCAAACAGTGTCTGGCTAGGTAGGGCGGCGACTTGCTGTTTTTCCTCGCTGATTAGGCAACGACGAACCATTTCATGGCAAAGTAAAATGCAGGCTTTGTCGCTGACGTCGTCGGTTTTCGTGAGGCTGGAGATAGACAACCCCGCCAAGGCTTCACGACGATAAGCGCGGGCTTTATGGCGGCGATTCACATACACCACAAGACCGATCAGGCACAAAATAAGAGCGGCAACGACCAACCAAGTCCACCATACCGGCGGCCACATAGGGATGTTTTCTGGTAACAAATACCCTTTGTTGGGCAAGTCTATTTGTGTTTGAACGGGGTCCATTAGTGCAATGCTCCTTGTGATAACAAGTAGCGAGCAATCTTCTCTGGCGATTCGGTTAAATCAAACAACTGATGGCGAATCCCCATACTGGCGAGTTTTTCTCGAAGCCGAGCGTTATCTGACAAAAACGCCGCTTTGGCCTGCTGCATGCTTTGTTGGCTAATGGTGATCTGTTGAATCCCCCGATGGCTGGCCATGGGGTATTGTCCTGGTGGTAAGTTATACGCGTTACTGTCGAAGATTTGCACCCAGTGAACTCGGTTGTGTTGGGCAAGTTGCATTAGGGCAGCGTCTTCTGAAGCGCTCCAGTGCTGTTTGTCCGTGAGTATGATGACATCCTTGTTGTGCGATTTACCGATCAGAGACGTGTTGGCGAGTTGCCCATTAGACCAAATGCTGTTTGGATTGCTGCCATCGGCACGGTGTTTCAGCTGTGAGGCCTCTTTCAGCTGGTTAAGTAGGGTGGGCAAGGTGCCTGATTTGTTACTCGCGTGTTCCTCGCGACCATAGGTCATACGATAGGATAAGGTGTCGCCTTTTTGCTTTGAGCGCCAAGCAATGATGCCCGCCAACTGAATAAAACGCGTAGAAATAAACGTATGACGAGTGCCAAAATACGCCGCGCTGGACAAATCCAATAAAAGCAAACGCTGATGATCGTTTTCTTGCGCATACAGCCTGGTATGAGCTTGGCCGGTTCGAGCGGTCACGCGCCAGTCGATGTGCCTTAAATCATCACTGGCCTGATAGGCGCGCAGCTCAAGCATTTCCATGCCGTGGCCTTTTTGTCGTGAGCGACGTTCGCCAGTCTGGAGAGCAAAGCGAATGGCCTTAGGCGCACGGCCCAAATGCTTGGCGTAGTTCGCCAACAAAGCCAGCTGTGCGTCGTCCAGCTCAGGAGAAGGAGGAGATAATAATGGGCTCATGGTGCTCTTTGCCTTATCTTATCAATGCTCAAGTTAAAGCGCCGGAACATGGCTAATTAATCGTTTTAATAAATCGTCGACGGATAACCCCGCTGCTTGCGCTTCAAACGTGGTAATGATGCGATGACGCAATACGGGCAGGGCAATTTGACGAACATCATCGGGTGTCACAAAGTCTCGGCCATTCAGTAATGCATTCGCACGTGCGCAACGGTCTAAGGCCAGCGTGCCTCGTGGGCTGGCACCAAACTCAATCAGATTCGTGCCTTTACCGGCTTCCCCCAAATAGAGCTCAGGTTGTCGAGTCGCCATCACAAGTTGCACGATATACTGCTCAACGTTCTCTGACATATATAAAGATAAGGCTTGATGCTGCAGCTGAAGAATGTCGTCAGGTTTGCAAATGGGCTGAGACTGGCCCGCTGAGGTTTTGTGTAAATCTTGCTGTCGAACTAAACGCAATACCTCCAACTCGCTGGCAGCACTGGGGTAACCCAACTGTATCTTCATCATAAAACGATCAAGCTGGGCTTCTGGTAGTGGATATGTGCCTTCTTGTTCGATGGGATTTTGTGTCGCAATAACGAAAAACAACGGGGGCAGAGTGTAGCTATGATTGCCAACGGTGACTTGCCCTTCGCCCATGGCCTCAAGTAAAGCAGACTGTACCTTGGCGGGGGCGCGGTTAATCTCATCCGCCAGCACTATGTCATTCATGATGGGGCCAGGAATAAAGCTGAACTTCCCTGTTTCTTGTTGATAAATATCAGACCCTGTTACGTCACCGGGCAATAAATCAGGGGTAAATTGAATGCGTTGAAAGCGGCTGTCTATGGCGCCTGCCAATGCTTTGGCCGCCGTGGTTTTCGCAATACCTGGCGGTCCCTCTAACAGAACATGGCCATTAGCGATAAGAGCGACAAGCAATTCATGGGTTAAGTCAGGTTGGCCAACAACGGCGCGATTTAGGTGGTCTTTTAATTGCTCAATTACAGTTACCATCGAACCTTGGATCCTTATACTTCTGTCAAAAAAAGTGTCAACGCAATATAATAGTCCTCATCTTATCGGATTCAAAACTTTACGCACAGGGCGATATCTGTAAGGGTAATGTAAGTACAGGACGAAAAAATGGCAAAAGTGGTATTAAATGTGGCGCTGTCGGCATTTAAATATGAAGCTATGTATACGGGTTTGGTGAAAAACTTGGTGGCGAGCAGCTTAGATGGGCGTAAAATTCAGCTGCCTTTGTCGGCATTTCAACGTTTTGTCACGCACCAAGGCATTCATGGCCTGTTTGAAGTAGAATTTGATGACAAGAATAAATTAATTGCGGTCACTCGGCTTCAATAAAACAGTCTCTGCATCAAGCTCTTCATCAAGGAAATAGACAGCACAAGCACAGTAAAAAAACACAGTCAGATTACGCATCAAATTGATTTTAATAGCCTAGGAGCCTTGATTATGTACCAACTTGCTCGCTCGTTACTTTTTAAACTGGACTCTGAAGTGTCCCATGATTTGTCATTGGATCTTCTTGCGGCAAGCAGTCGATTGGGGTTAACCAAGTTTCTAGGTGGCCTGCCTTCTACGAATCCTGTTGAGGTAATGGGGCTGCGTTTCCCTAACGCCGTTGGTTTGGCGGCGGGTTTGGATAAAAATGCGGATGCGTTTGAAACTCTAGGTGCGCTAGGCTTTGGGTTTGTTGAAGTGGGCACAGTGACCCCCAAGGGCCAAGGGGGAAACCCGAAGCCACGTTTGTTTCGTTTACCAGAACACGAAGCCATCATTAACCGCATGGGATTCAATAATAAAGGCGTAGACCATTTGGTATCACGCATTAAATCCCGCCGTTATCCTGGTGTACTGGGCGTCAATATTGGCAAAAATTTGACCACGTCTGTTGAAGACGCCGCCGCCGATTATTTGGCGTGTTTAGAAGCTGTGATTCCTTATGCGGATTATATTACCGCCAACATCAGCTCACCCAATACCCCAGGGTTACGCAGTTTGCAGTTTGGTGAAAGTTTAGGGCAACTCATTGCGCCTTTAATCGTTGCCCGTGATCGCTACGAAGCCGAGCAGGGTAAGCGCGTTCCACTGGCGGTAAAAATTGCGCCCGACATGACCGATGACGAAATTAAAATGGTAGCGGACACCCTAGCAGAACAAGGTGTAGATGGTATTATTGCGACTAATACCACTTTGTCCCGTGATGCCGTTGCGGGTCATAGATTTGAGACAGAAGCTGGCGGGCTGAGCGGTGCGCCCGTTCGCGATGCGTCGACCCACGTCGTAAAAGTCTTGGCAGAGCACATGAAAGACAGCTTACCCATCATAGGTGTGGGCGGTATTTCCAGCGGTGCCGATGCGGTAGAAAAACTGCAAGCAGGCGCGCGTTTAGTACAGATTTACTCAGGTTTTATTTATCATGGTCCTGAATTGATAAAAGAAGCCATTGCCAGTACAGACGCCTATTACCGTCAACAGGATTTAGGCATCTAATAAGATCGAATTGAAAACAGTGTGTCTAGATTTAGGCAGGCTGCGCGGTAGGCGGGACGCATTCCCGCCTACTTTTTTTTATATCTCGGAACATTCATTGAATTTTTAAAAAAGTATTTTACAAATGAGCACGATATTACAGACACCGGATTCAGCCAGTCAGGTTTACGCATTAGAAATAACCTGTCCGCTTGGATTGGAAAATGTCTTAGAGAAAGAACTGCACGGCGAAGGCTTAACGCAAACTCGATTGGGCGAAGCGCAAGTAAAACTGACCACAAACTTAGAAGGCATGTATAAAGCCTGTCTTTGGTCCCGTGTGGCGACACGCGTGATGTTGCCGATTGCCAATTTCAAGATCGAATCGGCGGACGACCTGTATGATGGCGTAAAAGCCATCCAATGGTCTGACCATATGAACGCCACCAATACCATTGCCATAGATTGCCACGGCACCAATCACCACATTCGCAATACTCAGTTTGGTGCCGTGCGTGCCAAAGACGCGATTGCCGATTATTTTGTGGCCTTGTCTGGTGAACGTCCTAACGTGGAAAAAGAGCAGCCAGAAGTGCGCATTGCTTTGCGTATCAAGCGTGAAGTGGTGACGGTCAGCATCGACTTGTCAGGCGAAAGTATGCATCGCCGTGGCTACCGTCAACAAGGCGGTATGGCTCCCCTAAAAGAAAACCTCGCAGCGGGACTTTTACTGCGCGCAGGGTGGGGGACTGACTGCGGGTTGACGCAATTAATCGACCCTATGTGTGGCTCGGGTACCTTTTTAGTGGAAGCTGCCATGATGTCTTTGGACATCGCACCCGGTTTACGTCGTTCCTATTGGGGATTCAAAGGCTGGAAACAGCATGATCACCGCATGTGGCAACAGCTGATGGACTTCGCGAAGAACCGCAAAAAAGACCCAGCTACATTAGGTATCCGTTTCCAAGGCACAGATCGCGAGCAAAAAGCCATTGCCTCTGCGCGAGAAAACATCAAACGCGCCGGATTAACCGATGTGATTGACGTTAGCATGTCATCCTTTCAGGAACACGAGTTTGACATCAAGCCAGATGTGCCCGGTTTAGTCATCACCAACCCACCTTACGGTGAGCGTCTTGGGGATGAAATGGTCTTGATCGCCTTGTATCGCCAGTTAGGCGAATGGGTAGTGACCCATGTGCGTGGCTGGCAGTTTATGATGCTCACCAGCAACGATCATTTGGCGCGTCAAATTCCCGCTCGACCCGAAAAAAGCACCCGAGTGATTAACGGCGGCATCGAGTGTCGTGCGTATCAGTTTCCTTTATTGGCTGGCAGTATAAAAGAAGACGTGGTCGCGCAATC
This sequence comes from Marinomonas hwangdonensis, assembly GCF_003721245.1. GTDB lineage: Bacteria > Pseudomonadota > Gammaproteobacteria > Pseudomonadales > Marinomonadaceae > Marinomonas > Marinomonas hwangdonensis. The sequence goes on from NZ_RIZG01000007.1 coordinate 43,220, forward strand.
CGTGATGACACCAGGCGCACAAATGTTCGCCAACCGTCTGCAAAAAAATGCCAAGAAAATGAAGAAATGGGTCGATAAAAACAAGATCCAGTGTTATCGCGTGTACGACGCAGACATGCCAGAGTATTCTGTTGCCATCGACATCTACCAAGATTGGGCGCACGTTCAAGAATATCAGGCACCAAAAAGTGTCGACCCTGAAAAAGCCAAACAACGCTTGTTTGAAGTGATGTCGGCCATCCCGACGGCATTGAACATTGCCGAGTCTAAGGTGATTTTGAAGCAGCGTTTGCGCCAATCAGGCAAAGAGCAATATGAAAAACTCGATCAATCCAAGCACGAAATGATCGTAGAAGAATACGGCTGTGACTTCATCATCAACTTGAAAGACTATTTAGACACAGGCTTGTTTTTGGACCACCGCCCCGTGCGTAAACTGATCCAAGACAAAGCCAATGGAAAGCGTTTCTTGAATCTTTTTTGTTACACCGCCACTGCTACCGTACACGCTGGTCAAGGTGGCGCGCGCAATTCACTAAGTGTCGACATGTCAAACACCTACACCGAATGGGCGCGTCGTAATATCGAACTGAATGAGTTTTCTAGCCTTCACCATCAAGTAGAGCGCGCCGACTGTATCGAGTGGCTAAAACAAAGCCGCGACACTTTTGACTTGATCTTTATGGATCCGCCAACGTTTTCAAACTCGAAGAAAATGGCCGATGTGCTGGATATTCAGCGCGACCATGGTGATCTAGTGCGTTTGGCCATGGCAAGACTGGCCAAAGGTGGGGAGTTAATCTTCTCCAACAACTACCGTCGCTTTGTGCTGGATGAAACCCTAGAGCAAGAGTTTGACGTGCAAAACATTACTCGCGAAACCCTAGACCCGGACTTTGATCGCAATGGTAAAATTCACCAGTGCTACATAGTCAAACACAAGCAATAAAAGGGTGAGTCAGCAGACGAATCCAGTATCATTGTCTAACGATGTAAAAGACTAACACAGTGTTTAGTCTTCTTTTTTAAAGGTTATTGGTTTTTAGTATGAAAAAAACATTTCGACTTGTGATTAGTTGTCCCGACAGAGTGGGGATTGTGGCGGCCGTGAGCCAGTTTTTGAACGAGCGTCAAGGCTCTATTTTAGAAGCCAGCCATCACACAGATTTAGAACAAAAATGGTTCTTTATGCGTCACGACATTGATGCAGACAGTCTAAACATTGACGTGGCGACCTTTCGCAAAGAATTCGCCCCCATCGCAGAAGAATTCAACATGCAATGGTATGTCAAAGACAGCGAAGATCGTCCTAAAGTGGTGTTATTGGCCACCAAAGAATCTCACTGCTTAAACGACATCATGCACCGCTGGCACACAGGTGAGCTAAATTGCGAAATCGTCGGCGTTATTGCCAACCACGAAGACCTTCGCTCCATGGTGGAATGGTACAAGATTCCTTACTTCTGCATTCCCGTGCCAAAAGAAAACAAAATGCCTGCGTTCCAAGAAATTGAAGCCTGCATTGATGCATCTGGCGCCGACACCATAGTCTTGGCTCGCTACATGCAGATTTTCCCTGAATACTTGTGCGAGAAATACCGCCATCGAGTCATCAACATACACCACAGCTTCTTGCCGTCTTTCATTGGTGCGAAACCTTACCACCAAGCCGCGGTTCGTGGCGTGAAACTGATTGGCGCCACCTGCCACTACGTGACCGCAGACCTAGACGCCGGCCCGATTATCGAACAAGACGTGATTCGTGTTCGCCACAGCCACGCCGCAGAAGACATGGTGCGCCTAGGCAAAGACATCGAAAAACTCGTATTGTCACGTGGCCTACGCTACCACCTAGAGGACCGCGTATTAGTTCACGGCAACAAAACCGTGGTGTTTGCGGAATAATACCCGCACCGCAAAGAGAGCGATAAAGGGAAGACTCATGCCTTCCCTTTTTTTATTTTTTGTCATCTTAATGCCGTAAAATTTTTGTTCTTGGAAAAAGTGTCTATAGTTACTAAGAGAGTTACTTAAGAGCGTTTTTTTATTAAAGAATGCTGCAATCAGAAGACAACGAAAAAAACAAATAAACAGCTGGGTGAGGTGAATGATGAAACTCAAATTAACCCCAACTCAAAACCTGTGTGTGGGCTATTTAGAATCCGGTTTTGAACTGATTCAACAAGACGATCAATACTTCTTCATCAAAGGCCAGCGCCGCCAAAAGGTACTGCCCAAAACCCTAAACGCCCTCGTCAGCCGAGGCGCCCTTGCACACACAGAACAAGGCGACTACAAACTCAGTGACGAATTCATCGAACACCGCAAACGCATGCAAAGCCCCAGCAAAACCAAACCAACGCACCATTAACATACTTGAAAGCCATAGACCCCAAGGCTCATGAGGAAGGCACGACCGTAATAAGGCGTTCAAAACTTGCAGTGACAACATACCTCATCGCAGCGCCATTTAACTCTCCGCATCCTCAAATGTAGGTCGTGCATTTATGCCGACAACGTAATAATTTCCTCATGGTTCATAAGATCTGATCAAGAGGGCTATTGGTTCCCGCAAAATGCTGGCCGATGACATGGGTATAAATTTGTGTTGTCGACACATCGTTATGGCCGAGCAATTCTTGAACGGTTCTTATGTCTCGCCCTGCCATGAGTAAATGGGTCGCAAAAGAGTGGCGAAAAGTATGACAATTTACTCTTTTTTCATTAATTCCCGCGTCATTGACCGCTTTCTTCAACGCCTTACGAGGCACTGAATCATGTAAATGGTGTCTGCATAACTCACCAGTTAAAGGATGCGGACTAATTGACGTAGAGGGAAATAAAAACATCCAACTTAATTGACGAAAAGCATTAGGATACTTTTTAGAAAGCGCAAATGGTAAAGAAGGGCCATATCCGTTTGAATTGTCGTTTTGCTGGATTTTTTGAGCATATTCTTTTTGTTTATTTAAAGCTTCGGCTAACTTGCGGCTAAGAATAGTGGTTCTGTCTTTATTGCCTTTACTGCATCGCACAGCCAAACTGCCTTGATCCAAATTAATATCTTGAATGCGAATGCGTAAACATTCGCTAATTCTAAGTCCCGAGCCATACAGTAATGAAAAAATCAAATGATCCCGTTCATTCAAACAGCTTAGGACTTTTTGAATTTCGTTTGCGGCTAGAATAATGGGCAGACGTCGACCTTGTTTAGCATGCTGAAACCCTAAATCTCCCAATGGTTGATCCAGTAACTTGTTGTACAAAAAGGCGAGGGCATTCAGGGCCGATTTTTGAGTATTGATTGCGACATGTTGCTCTACGGCCAGAAACGATAAAAATGCTCTTACCTCTTCAGCGCCCATGTTTTGAGGGTGTTGCAACTTATGGAATCGAATAAAATATTTAATCCAATACAGGTAAGACTTCTCTGTTTTTAGGCTATAGCCGCGTAGCCGCAGCTCATGGCGAATAAAATTGAGGAAAGGGCTGGAAGACATCACACACTCCTTGTGGATAATTGATAAAAACTGTACAAATATACAGTCTATTTTTATGGTTGCCAACTTTTGGCTCGGTTTGCCAGTTTTGAATAGTCCTATTTTGCGTATTTGTACTGGTAGTAAGCCAGAAAGACCTTTAGTATCAATGGATAAGAATATCAGTAGCCGAAATAACAGGCTGTGAATAAATGTGTAAACCCGCATGCTCGGATTTCCAGTTTCATATGCTGTGGGAAAGTTTAAAAAGTGCCGTAGAATCAGTTTTTTACAGGGATTTATATGGAAATTAAAAACTATGTAGATGCGCATGCGCACTATTAAAATAATGAAATGGACACCCCCTTCTATACTGAGTAGGTCAGTTTAAAAGGAGGACGTTATGGATACGATTCATACAATTGGTATTGATTTAGCCAAATCAGTTTTTCAGATATGCGCTTTTAATCGAGCTGGAAAAAAACTGTTTAATAAAATGCTACGTCGCAATCAACTTCTTCGTTTCTTAAGTAATATAGAGTCATGTTTGATTGGAATGGAAGCATGCGGTAGCTCCCATTATTGGGCTAGAGAGATAGGTAAACTAGGCCATACTGTGAAGTTGATGCCACCACAATATGTAAACCCTTGTGTTAAAACGAATAAGAATGATGCAGCGGAAGCCGAAGCCATTTGTGAAGCGGTTAGCCGACCAAATATGCGTTTCGTTTCTGTTAAAAGTGAAGAGCAGCAAGCTTTGCTTTTACTCCATCGAGAACGAGATGGTGTTGTACGAGACCGAACGGCTTTAATTAATAGAATTAGGGCAAGTTTGCAGGAGTTTGGTGTCAGTATCCCAGCAGGAAGGTTTCGTTTACAGATATGGTTTAGAGAGGATTTTGCCTTAGTTGAAGATTGTCTGCCTAAGATGTTGTGTAATCTTATTAAGTCAATGCAATCTAGATTAATGGATTTAGAGAAATACCTAGATGGCTTAGATACACAAATTGATAGAGCGAGCCAAGAAAGTCGCCAATGTCAGGCTATTAGAGAAATTCCAGGTGTTGGTCGATTAACCTCATCAGCGTTAGTGGCAAGTATTGGTGATGCAAGAGAATTTGATTCTGGTCGTCAACTATCTGCTTGGTTGGGTTTGGTGCCGAGTCAACACTCAAGTGGAGGAAAGTCACTTTTACTAGGTATTAGTAAACGAGGCGATTCGTATTTAAGGCGAATGTATATTCATGGTGCTAGGGCGGTTATAAGACATAGTAAACCGGGAAAACCTTATTATGAGTGGATTACAAACCTGTTAAACAGAATGCATAAAAACAAAGTCATTGTGGCATTAGCCAACAAATTGGTAAGAGTTGTTTGGGCGATACTTGCACGAGATCAAAAATATCAGGCTCAAACGGTCTAAATTTAAAAGAGTGATACACCAAGTTTTGCTTAGTAAAAAAGAGTGATGACAAGATAGGTAAGACCGTGACTTGGAAATTCTGGGACTAACATCGTTTCGTTGAAAACGCCAAAATGATTAGAACCAAGTCAGCGGAGTTCATCAGGGATAAAAGCTAAAAAAGCTTTACGAAAAATCCGAATAGATGGCTGCAAAACTGTTCTTGTTAGATCTTGATTTTACTTGCAAAAATCGGGGTGTCCATAGATGTTAGGCATTCAGGAGATACCAATGGAATTCGATGTAGGAAAGTGGCTTGGTAAAATACTTTTTGAGTCGGGCAACTTTGAAGTTCTATATGAATACTCTTCGAATGAAAAGTACTTGATGGAATATATTGGCAATAGAGAAATAATGGGTTCAAAAGGAACAGAAAAAATTTCAAACTTGTCAAGTTCGTATAAAGATTCGATTGTTGACTCACTCTCTTCATCTGTCAGAGAAGCGTTAGAGACAATGTGTAACAACATGAATGTAATTGCCGTGGCATTTCTAGAGGGAATGATGAAAGAGCTTGCTGTGAGTGTATTTGTTAAACACCCAGTCAGAATGTATAAATATATTGGAGAGAATGAGGCAGGGTCGGTTTCCTTGAAGTTAATATTAAACGAAGAGACGAAAGAAGCATTGATATTGAATTTAGCTAACATGGCCGCTTCGACTCTTTTGAAAGGGAAGTTTTCTTCCAACATTAAAAATCTCGAAGAAATCACAAAGTCTACCGTACCAGAAAGTCTAAAAAAATGTCTTATAAAAATAGTTCAACATCGAAATGAATTCGTTCATGAAAGCAAAGTTAAGACATTAACAAACTTAGATGTCAAAAAAAACTTTGACGATGTATATGAGTTTTTAAAATGGATGGGCATAGCAGCTTTAAGTCAGAATGTACCTGTTAATGACCCGGCTAATCTGGTTATTTCAGAACATGCCTAACAAGGTTGTCAACTCGGACAAAAAACAGTTGGCTGTTACGCTTCGCTTCACATTTTAGCCAACAATTTTTTGCCGGTTACAACGGCGTTATACGCGGGCTAATCCGTCGCATTTTTTAACCTATTAACAAGAAGAAATATGGATATAAAAGCAGTAAGAAAAGAAATGTTGAGTGAGCTGACTGATCAAGTTGGTGTTTACGCTTTATGTGATTTAGACAAAAATCCAATATATATTGGGCAATCTACCGATGGAATAAGAACAAGGGTAAACCGCCATTTAACGAGTGCTAGAAGCGATGTTATTGCGAATAGACAGCTTGATATTTGGGAAATCTACGAAGTTTGGGCATGGCCAGTAGGAGAAAAACTCCCTAAAGCAACACCCAAAGCGGAGAAAGATAGGCAAAAACAGAAAATAACAAGCTTAGAGAACTATTTAATAAGTTATTACAATTCAATTAGTCCATTAGTAAACGGAAAGCTACCAGTATCTACTGAAATAACTCCAGAGGTACCCGTTAAACAAACTGTACCGATTATGCATGAAGAAGAGCGCTTACAGCGATTGGAACCATCGCGCAGATTACCGCGACAAATGGAGCACTTAACTAATCTATTTAGCCACATTCTTGAGGTAAAAAATAACCCAGAACAAAGACGTATGCTCAGGGTTCATTTCAATAGGACAGACAAATATTACAAAGGCTTTATGGCAGACTCAGGAGAAGACGAAGTGTAGATTATGAGGCCTCTTGGATAGGTTTGAGCAAATGCTTTTCAATCCAAGAAACAGCTGGAACTACTAAGCCATCACCAAACACATGATATGCATCATTATATTTGCTAGGTAGCTTATAATTATCCGGGACACCCATTAGTCTAGCGGCCTCTCTGCGAGATAGCAGTCTAGCTTTCACTTCGCCATTCTCAACCAGAACTAAGGTTTGTCTGCTAGAGCCACCAGTGGGGGTTCTTAAGCACCCTGCGGTGCCATCAAACCTCACTTCAGCTCTTTGAAGTTTTTCTCCATTCTTTTGTTTTCTTACCCTTTTGTACAATCCTCCGACAACCAATCCATTTTCCCTTTTAGCTTGATTAAGTTTTTCTAGATTTGTTTCGCTCATCATTGAGATGAGCTTCTTTACTTCTCCAGTGCCAAGCTCCTTAACATCAGTTGGATTTTCTTCAACAATATCAACTAAGTTTTTATCTCTATTAGGAGGAGTTGGCATAGACCACCAGACCCACTTTTTCTGCAATTTTTCTGGTAATGCAGAATGGGCTTTAATCAAATTAGAAGGGTGCCACTCAGGGTTAGGTTCTTTACTAATTAGAGTGAAAAATCGTGTTTTAGGGGTTTTTGTCGCGATTACAAACAGTCTAGGTCGTGATTGAGGTACAAATGAAGCACCATCTACTACAACGCACCCAGTGTAGTACCCCAGACTTGAAAGTGCCTCAATTATAGCTTCAAAGTCTTTACCACCATGCGAAGTAATAGCGCCGACAACATTTTCAAGAACAATGAGATTTGGTTGCCGCTTTTCTACCTTAAGGTCCTTTATAATCGACATTAGTTTTTTAAAGGTTCCACTGCGCTCACCATTTAAGCCAGCTCCGTTACCTGCTAATGACAAGTCCTGGCATGGGAATGAGCCCCATATAAGGTCTGCTTTACCGGGTAGATTTGATGCATTCAGTTTATAAATGTCTTCTTTTAAAATCTCATCATCTCCAAAATTTTCTATATAGGTAGAAACTTTTTTAGCGCAAATATCATTGGCAAACTGGCATTTCCATTCACCACCTAATCCGAGGCGCGCCATTCCTCCTCCTGAAAAAAACTCAAAAAATTTAGGCATCGCTACTGCCCTTAATTTTGTATTCAGCAGTGAGTTCACATACACAATTGTGGACTCTTTCCTGATCATCAGTGCCAACAGGATAAGATGGGCATTTGCGACCAGAGACTACGCCATCATATGAAATTTGAACTTTGGATACAGGCTTAAATTCACCGTCTCCCCAGTCCTCTAGACCTACAGAAACTTTGTATGAAGTGCCCTTGGGATGCGGGGGGCTCGCCTCTATATCTTTCGATTTTTGGGGGTAGAATGTTCTGGGCACAGAGGTATAGACCTGAGTTGTAAATGATTGACGTAATTTACTATAGAGGCCTATAGGAGTCTATAGTAAAATTTAGACTAAAAACGTATAACAAGGCGCTGCAACCGACCTCCGGTATTTGTCACTTTGGTTGCAAAAATCCGCAAATAAAGTGCCAAGTACCTCCGGCGGCTGAGCGCGGCGTTATGGAATCAACGTTTCTTCGGTAATTTCTGATGAATCAAAGAGAAAAGAACGTCAAGATGATGATTAAAGTCATCAAAGACTGCCAAGAACACAAGAAAATGAGAACTCCAAACAGAGTCTGGTCTACATACTTTCGCTATGCGTTAAATGAACTTGAAAAGGGCTCAGTGTTAGTATCAGAGGCTGTAAATGAAAATCTAAATGAAAAATTCATTATTGAGCACACATTTCCATTTAGATTGCTCCGCGACAAATTAATGAGCCTTGAAAACGTTGATTTTAGATCAGTTTCAAACATTTTGGATAGATTTCATGTGGTAACTAAAATTACTTACGAAGAGGACCAAAGATTGAAATTAAATGGTCTTAACCGTGACATGCCAAAGGATTGGGATCAAAAAAATCCGTTTGCTAGGTACGAGGTGGCAGGAATATCAATTTATCCAGACTAGGAACATTCATAACAAACCGCTTAAATTTGTTCCGGCCACAAAAAAGCGTGGCCTCCACCGACTCGCTAACTCTCGCCGTTTAGCGGGGCGTTATATTTTTCGAGAAAGTGATGAGTACAGTTAGAGTTCAATTAGAATATATATTCGAGTTTTTAAAAGGTAATCGGGACTTTAATCTACGTTTGCAGGAGCAGTTCTTTCTTCCTGTATTATCTGTTAATCGCAGTATTAATACTAAAGTAATCAACCTGTTATACCATGTTGCTAACACTCAGAGTCAACCTAAAATAGATCCATTATCTGAGTTTTATCGATCAGTATATGAAGATATCGACAAAACACAGACGTTTGAAAGTTTTGTTGAGCTACTAACTGGAAAGAAAAGCACATCGTTCAATGACCTTTACCAAGGATTACGAGCACAAAAAGGTTGGGGGAAAAAGACTGCCGCTCTATTTACTAAGGTGGTATACCAAGCTCATAGTAAATTGAGTGAAGATTGTCATTTTTGGGCAGATACACCCAATAAAATCATAGGAAATGATGAAATATGGCTACCTGTTGACGCTGTTATCATCCATATATTTGAACGGCTAGGTATGGAAAGGCCTAGCTTCGATAAAGTCAATAAGTTAATAAAGCAGCACTACTCTGGCAATGACTTAGAGGTGTGGGATGATTTGTGGTTTTGGGGTTTCATTACTCAAAAAGGAACGGGGAGTAATCGGCAGATGGAATGGAACGAGAATAAGTATTGGTCGTTAACTCATTCTGATAAAAATCCATTGATTATTAATGAAATCAAAGAAAACTCACTAGAGTTTATAGGCTTATTTGAAAAATATAACAAGTAATTTAAGAGTGATTCGCAAAGCTTGGCAGTTTCGTTTCGCTCCAGTATAGCCAAGCGCCGCTCACACCTTAATGCGGGCGTTATGCAGCTAGGTGACACTGATCGCAGTTAGCTTTGCCACAGAGTCAATCGGTGCTGAGTAAATTGGTCGAGATATAACTTAAATAATACATTCACAGCGATAACTTCACCGCCCCTAAGAAGACTTTCCCCAAAAATCTAACTAATTCCAGCAGCAGTAGCTCTATCTTGTCGTGGCGATTTATCAAATTTTCTCGTGTATTCACGACTGAATTGAGCGGAGTTATCGTAGCCAACCTCAAAGCCAATCATGGCGATTGGGCGTGTACTTTCGCGTACTAAGGTTTGTGCTTTAAGTAGGCGTAATTCTTTGGCGTAGGTGAGCGGACTCATGCCTGTGATGGTTTTGAAATGTTGATGCAAGGCCGAGCGACTCATGCCAGATTCTTTGGATAACTCTGCGATGGATAGGTTTTTACTGAGATCGTCGTTGATGAGTTTAATGATTTTGGCCACTTGCGCCGATTTATCGCCATGCCATACCAAGCGCATTAGTCGATGGCCGATTTCTGAATGCAGCAAGCGCGCATGAATTTCGTCTTCAATTAAGGGCGCAATCATTGGCGCAAGGGTTGGCTCGTTCGCTAATTCAATCAATCGTTCTAGCGCCTGTGCGACTTCGTTTGGCACTTGGTGACAGCCAATGGCAGCGCCATCATCTGCCGGATGCGTGGTGTATGTTGGATCAGAATAACGCAATAATTTTTCTCGATCTAACGGCAAGATCACTGCAACATATGGCGTTTGCATTGATGCCTGAGTGATTTGCGAAATTACCGGAATATGATGGCTCACCAAAATCATCTTGGCTTGGTTGCAGCGTACTTGGTGCTCGCCGGCAGAGACTTGTTTCTCACCCTGTAGTACCAAGCACAACAGTGGTTGATACACCGAAGATTCAATCGGCGTAGGTGCGCTGAAAGAGGCTATCACTAATTTGCTGTAGTCAAATTGCAGGTAACCACCAAGGATATTCTGGCGCTGGATGCAGTTTTGGGTAAGGGTGAGTAGAGTGTCAATGGCCATCGTTCGCTTCACATGGTTTGATAAATACATACCATCAAAAATATAACGTGTATTTCGCTATAGATCTATAATTTTGGATTATTGTGCAAATAAAATGGAGTATTAGCCAGTTTATATCTAGTGATATGGATTATAAATACAGTCACTTTCATTCGATATTTGGGATTAATTATGGACATGTCACAATCAACTCTCAATAAACTGGGTATGCCGTTGGTAGGCTTTGGTACTTATCAACTTTCAACCGAGCAAGCGGAGATATGTGTACGCGATGCCTTACAGGCTGGATTTCGCCATATTGATTCGGCGCAGGGCTACAATAACGAGGTTGGTACGGGGAAAGCCATAAAAACCGCTGGCATTGCCCGCGATGAAATATTTATTACGACCAAGCTGTTTCCAGGTTATGCGCCGTGGGGTTCTGCAGAGAAAACATTCGACGACACCATTAATACTCTTAAGCACCAATTGTCCGAGTTGCAATTGGATTATGTGGATATGTATATGATTCACGCACCGTTCTCTAGTCTGAGATTAGAGCAGTGGCAAGCGTGCATGGAGTTAAAAAAATCGGGTTTAACCAAGCATATTGGTGTGGCGAATTACAACATTGAGCGCCTTGAAGAAATCATTATGACCGGATTAGCCTTGCCAGAAGCCAACCAAATTGAATTTCACCCGCTTTGTGCTCAAGTGAAATTGACCGAATTTATGCTCCAAAAGGGGATTGTGCCAATTGCCTATAGCTCGCTCGCACCACTGGCGAGTTGGCGAATGGAAGCCGGCCAAGGCGGCGAGGTGTTATCAGAAATCAAAGGTGAGAGCCAAATTGTGCTTAATGAAATGGCCAACCGCATGAAGGTGCCGCAAGCCAAATTATTATTAAGATGGGGCATGCAGCATGGCTATTGTGTGCTCACCAAAAGCAGCAAACCTGAGCGTATTCGAGATAACTTGAATATTTTTGATTTTAGTATTTCAGATCAAGACATGGCGCGCCTAGATCAGCTTAATCAAAACCAAGCTATCGCTTGGGCAGCAAATGGCTTAAATCCAATGGATGTTGCTGATCCGCTTAAATAGAGTGTTTTAGGGCTGGCAGATTGACAATGCTTTTGGATTTTTGCAAGACTTACGGGCTGGTTGCTTCAAAATAGCGTACAAGTGTTGCATAAATCGCATAACAATCGCATGTTGCCGGACTGGTTTTCCGCTGCGCTCCAATTTTACCGCAGAGCGCAGCGTTATGAATCGGCACGGAGAGAGCCAGCTAACAAGACACCCACCCACACAAACCATGCCAAGAGCCAGAAGTCAGCCAGTTAGTTTACAAGATACGCCTTACTATCACTGTGTTTCACGCTGTGTTTGTAGGGCGTTTTTATGTGGTGAAGATCCTGTCTCTGGTGCAAGTTTTGATCATCGCCGTGGTTCGGTCGAAAGGCAATAAAAAATGAATTTCACATAAATACCCTCTCTGGATATGGCTGTTTTGTATGATGAATACTGCTACTTAGTGTGGGTGTCTTAGTTAAAGCTTTCGGAGTCTGTCGCATTTTTGCATTCAACTGCCACAGACTCCATTTTTCCGTTACTTACTATTTCTCATCACTGAACAGATGTTGGCGTCTGTGTGAATATATAACTTACCGCTTGGGCCAGTTTCGGGCTGACGTGGCCGCTGCGTAGGAGTGTCCAAAGGGGTTGTTTGGCTTCAGGGTGTTGGCTGAGTTCGGCGGCGATTTGTTTGAATGCGATGTAGCCATCTTCTCGGTGTGCCAGTTTTTCCATGATGATTCGCAGTAGCTGTGGGTTTTGACCAAGCCAATGAGGGCATTTTGCGGCGAGGGCGACTATTTTGTGAAGGTCGTCATCCGTGCAGTCTGTCAGGCTGCCCAATAAACCGAACAAGGGCAGCAATAGGGTATCGTCTAAATCGGCTCTGGATAGGGCGCGTAGGTAGCTGGCTTGCATCAGTGCGTCTGGCTCGGTTTGTAGCCGTTGGATCAGGGTTGTTTGCAGTGAGTTGGGCAGTGTTTCGTGTTCAAGAGCGTGACATAAGGCGCTGACAAGGGGCTTGGCGGCTTGCTGAATGGCCTTTTGTATGAGTGCTTGGTAGTTGGTTTCGTTGACTCTGGCAGCGAGTTCGGCAATGCCTTGCAGGCCGAGTGTCTGCCAGCGGTCGCCTTGTTCACTTAGGTCTGACGAAAGGTGCTGAACCACGTCGTCAAAGTAGTGCGACGGTGCTTGGTGAAGATTCTTGCCAAGAATAGCGTGAAAACTGGCCATGCGTTCTTGATCGGGTTTGAAAGCATAAGGGCTGTCTTCGAGGGCTTCGGATAAACCGGCTTCTTCACCTTTGTGCAGTATTTTATCGACGATACTCTTGATGAAGTGATCTCGCGTGCCTAGGTTTAAGCAGCCCGCTTCGTCGAGTGGCATTTTGATGAACCAAATGACACTAGCATTGGCACTGTCTTTTTTCGCAGTGTCTTTTGATTTTAACAGGCAGGCCAGCCAGGCGTGTTGACGAAAGGGAAAAGGGTAGGCTTGTTGTTTGCGGTCGAACTGTATGGCTTGCTGCGGAGTGATTTTGGTGATATTACGCCCTAGGTCGTAGTAGCTCACGTCACAGCCGACCATATCAAATAAGTCAGAAAGCGATTCTATTTTGTTCATGATAAAATGTGGACTCGTTTTGTCGATAAAATACGGTGTTGTTCGAGTTACTGATCAAGCGATTGATCGGGTTATCGATTAACATAAAGATGCAGTATATTAACGTTTTTCACAGGAGAAATCAGGTTGGAAAAACCCTTTTCGGCGTATCATGTGTTGGCTGACTTGATTATGGATTTGCAAGTGGCGATGCAAAGTGCAGGTGTGTGGGAGTGCGAAACGCCATCTGACCTTGCTTTGCAAAGTGTGGAGCCTTTTTGTGTGGATACCATGGCCTTTGAGCAGTGGTTGCGTTTCGTTATGATTGAACGCTTTAAAATAATGATGGCGACAGGCGAGGCGTTGCCTAAACGTTGTCATATTGCGCCGATGGCAGAAGAGGCTTTTAAAAACCGTTCCCATGACAGTGTGCGTCAATTGGTTCACTGTTTAAATCGAATTGATCAGCATTTAAGTGGTCTATCGTGAGGTTAGATGCCTTTCGTCACCCTTTAGTAAGAGATTTGGCCTGGCTGGTGGAAGGGCATTATATAGAACGAGATTGTTGTCTTGAAGATTATTGGCTTGCTGATGTTGAGGCGCGTTTATTGGTCTTGGATCAAGCCCCAGCGCCTTTGATTGAGGCCTTGGCGCAGTGTAAGTCGCATTTTCTTGGCAGTTATTTTGAGACGCTGTTTTCGTTTGCGATTGAACATTTATCCTCTCTTAATGTACTAAAGGAGCATTTTCAGATCACTCAAGATGGCAAGACACTAGGGGAAGTGGATCTCCTAGTGGAAACGCCGGAGGGCGAGCTTGTTCAGTTTGAGATTGCGATTAAGTTTTACTTAGAGCGGCCGGATCTTTCGCCGCATCATTGGATTGGTCCGAACAAAAACGACAGCTTGCTCAAAAAAGTCACCCGAGCGAGGGAGCATCAGTTATGTATTTTGCAGACGAATGCGGGTTTGTCTGCGATTCAGGACATAGCTAAGGGGCGCGTGCCCCGCGAGTGTTTACTGATTTTTGGGCGTTTGTACCTTGAGTTGGGTGACGAGGCAAGTGTAACGGCTTGGATGGAACAGACGTACTATGGCGGATGGATCCGTGTGTCTCAGTTGTCCCTACTAACGCCTTACTTTTCCGATTTTTCGATCATTGAAAAGCCCCACTGGTTGGCACCGCGAAATATAAATGATAAATTCGCTTCCAATTTTCTGCAATCTGCCTACAATCTTGTAGGCGAATTCCTACATGATGACAGGCCTAAGCACGCACTTTTTAGACAAGCGTCCGACAGCATATACTCCTCTTTTCGAAGCGTATTCATTGTTCCAGATTCATGGTAAGACAGGATTTAACAGACGACCCGTTTTCAAGCAGTATTTAAAGTAAATGACTGATTTATTAGCGTTATTGCGTTATAAAATGCCTTCTGCGGCTTGGATTATTGATATTCAAGCGTCTAGGGTGTGTTGCAGCAATGCAGCTGCGAAAGCCTTGTTGAGCGATTCTTTGCATGATATTGAATCCGGTCAGCGTGTGATTGAAGACGAGCTTAAGGTGCGTTTGTCACATTATTTAGAAACGCTGGAAGTGGGTGACGCCTTACCTTTTAAGTGGCCATTCACGGGCAACGATGGCGCTCAGTATCATGTTAGCGGTTCGGTCGTGGCGTTAGATGATGGTCATAAAGGCGTGTTGTGTGAAGCGCATCCTTCGATCGGTGCCTCTGTGAGCACGCCATCTGTTGTGCCTGCTTTCTGTCCATTGACTCAATTTGAAACACTTTCTTTTGCGATGTTTGACCTTAATGGTCATTTTATCGACGCCAGTGCCTATTTTGTGGCATCTTTTGGCGATATCCAACATATTCGAGATTTGTTTGCCCACGCAGGTGCGGCGAACAGTTTTATGACTCGATTTTCTCAGCAAAATAGCCTGTCCCAAGAGATACGCTTGTCTTCCTTGGCGGGAGTGCGTTGGCATACCATAGAAATCACCTATAACTCGACCGATCAGACGGCGTATTTACTGACGCAAGATATTCAAGAAAAGCGCGAGCACGAAATTGCTTTGTACCGACTGAATAACTACGACGGGCTGACAAATTTACCTAACCGCAATTTGCTGTATCAACAATTGGAAAGCGCTTTTGATAATGCGCGAAGACGAGATCGTCAGTTTGGGCTCTTGTACGTTGATTTAGACAGTTTCAAAGTCATTAATGATAATTTTGGTCATCGTGTTGGTGATGAACTGATCCAGCGCGTAGCAGAGCGATTAAAAGACAATATTCCCACTAGAGCGTGCTTGTACCGTTTGGGTGGAGACGAATTTGTTGTGGTGTTGGAAAATACGCGTGATGTGGCTGAATTGGAAAGCATCGCGGAAAGTATTATGCAGAATGCGGGCAACACTTATCCGGTTGCGGGAATGGAGATGATGATCACCGCGAGCATTGGTATTGCCAGTTACCCTCAGCACGCAAGTGACGTGGACAGTATGTTGAAAAACGCTGACGTCGCCATGTATCGAGCCAAGTCCATGGGGCATAACATGTACGTGGTCTATCAAAATACCATGTCGGATAATTCAAATGCTTATCTCACCTTGGGCGGCAGCTTTCGTAAAGCGATTGATGAAGAGCAGTTCGTGTTGTTTTACCAGCCAAAGATTCGTCTTCCTGACGAGGTAGTGATTGGGGCAGAGGCTCTAATTCGTTGGGTGCATCCAGAGTTGGGCATGATCAGTCCAGATAGTTTTATCCCATTGGCGGAAGAAAGCGGGTTGATTTTGCCTTTGGGTGAGTGGGTGATTCGTCGAGCATGTCGCCAGTTGCAAGAATGGCGAGAAGCAGGGTATGCCCCTATAACTATTTCTGTCAATTTATCTAGCCGTCAATTTATGCAGGCAGATTTGGTTGATATGGTGAGACAAGCGCTTGAAGACACGGGAGTGGATCCTCAGTATTTAGAGCTTGAGTTGACAGAAAGTATGTTAATGGCGGATGCGCAACAGTCGATAGAAAAGCTGCACAGCTTTCGAAAACTGGGGTTAACCTTATCTATTGATGATTTCGGTACGGGTTATTCTTCTTTGGCATACTTGAAAAAATTCCCAATTCAGACTTTAAAAATTGACCGTTCGTTTATTCATGATTTGGGTATTGATGGCGATAATGACGCGATTGTGAAAGCCACCATTGCCATGGCCAATGGTTTAAGTTTAAAGGTGATTGCCGAAGGCGTGGAAAGTCGTTCCCAGATAGATTCTTTAAATGGCTATCACTGTCAGGAGGTGCAAGGGTATTTGTTCTCCAAGCCCCTTCCTGATGTCGAGTTTCGCGCTTTTATGCAAGGCTATGTGGCTTCACCTTCTTGCTCAAAAGGCGTTCTACTGCAATAGTGAGTCAAGCAACCTTGCTTTCTCGAGTGAAATTCAAGACGTAAAACGGTGCTACTGGTTGGTTTTCGTATTCTCATGCTTTTCAATGAGTTATGATTGGCGCAAATGCTCATCTAAATAGTATGGATATCTTGTGCCAATCCTGAATAACCTTTCTTGTCCGATAGACTTAGCGCCCTTACATCGCAATGAGCGCAGTCTGATTTGCCCCCATGGGCACACCTATGATCTCGCTAAAAGCGGTTATGTGAACCTTCTCCCTGTGCAAAATAAACGCTCAAAAGATCCTGGTGACAGCAAGGAGATGGTCGCGGCACGACAGGCTTTTCTGAATCAACAGCATTATTTTCCGATCGTTGAGACCATTTTGTCTTCTTGGCCAGAAGACAATTTACGTGGTGATCTACGTATTTTGGATGCGGGCTGTGGAGAGGGCTATTATTTGAATGAAATAGGGCGCCTTTTTACGGCCCAGGGTATTGTGACCGACCGCGTTGGATTAGATATTTCTAAATGGGCCGTTACCGCTGCCAGTAAACGCGATAAAGACGTGAGCTGGCTGGTGGCCAGTAATGCGCGTTTGCCCATGCCCAATGAACGTTTTGACGCCGTTTTGTGTTTATTTGGTTTCCCTGTATTTGCCGAGTTCTCTCGTGTTTTGAGTGAAAGCGGCGTGTTATTGTTGGTTGAGTCAGGGGAAGATCATCTGATTGAATTGCGCAAAATACTGTATCCTGCCATTCACGAATACAAGCCTACTTTTGCTTCTGAATTAGCCGATTTTGGGTTGATCAGTGAATCATCTAAACGCTTTTTTATCACTCTAGACTCTCAAGAAAAGATTCAGCAATTACTCAGTATGACACCTCATATGCACAAAGCTTCTTATGAAGGTCGAGAATTGCTAAAACAGCATGATAGCTTGACACTTACCGCAGATATCAAATTTCGCTGGTACCAAAAAAAACATTAAGGTTATTTTATGTCTAGTCATCTTGACGAATTGTTTAGTAATAATCGCCAGTGGGCGGCGAAGGTAACCAAAGAAGACCCTGAGTTTTTTACCACACTGTCAAAACAGCAAAGACCCGAATATCTTTGGATTGGCTGTGCAGACAGTCGAGTTCCTGCTAACCAAATTGTCGACCTTTTGCCGGGTGAGGTGTTCGTTCATCGCAATATTGCGAACGTGGTGGTTCACACAGATTTAAATTGCTTGTCCGTGATTCAGTTTGCGGTGGATGTTTTAAAAGTGAAGCACATTATGGTTGTTGGTCATTATGGCTGCGGTGGCATTAAAGCGGCTATGGGAACAGAAGAGCATGGCATGATAGACAACTGGTTGCGTCACATTAAAGATGTGTATCGCTTACATCGCGAAGAGCTGGATGGGATTGAGAACAAACAGGCGCGTTTTGACCGTATGTGTGAGCTAAACGTGGTGGAGCAAGTCGCTAATGTTTGCCAGAGTAGTATCGTGCAAAATGCTTGGAAGATAGGTCAAGAACTGCATGTACATGGCTGGTGTTACAGCATTGAGGACGGGCACATTACCGATCTGAAAAGAACGGTGTCAAACGCAGAAGAGTCGGCGCAACAGCTGAATACTATGTAGTAGGGTAAAACGACTAAATTAACTACATTGATAAAAAAACGAGCCTAGCGCTCGTTTTTTTGTTTCTTCATTATGGGGTTACAAATTGTTGTTTTCAGCAATGGTTCTGGCACAACCCGCTATGGTGTTGCGCAGCCAAATATGGCCAGGATCATGCTGCAATAGAGGGCTCCACAGCATTTTTAATTCTACTGGAGGGATGTCAAAGGGCGGTGGCAGTACAACAACACTGCTGTTATCTTTCATTAGGCGTGTAGCTAACGAGGGTAAAGTGGCGATCAGACCAAGCTGTTCAGTGGCGCGCATCGCCACATTGTAGTTGCGTGTAAACAAACGAATGTTGCGTTTGAAACCTAAGTCAGCAAGTGTGCCATCCACCCAGCCCAGTTTTTGTACTTCCTCTGGTTGAATGCCAACGCCAACGCCAAACCCCGTTTTGCTAACCCATACATGGGGAGAGGCGAGGTAAGTTTCCAAACAAAAGTTGTTGGCAATCTCTGAATCGGCGGGCACCAAACAAGAAAAATGATCTACCCAAACGGATTTTTGATGGAAAGACTGTGGTAGTGCATCAAAACGATTGATAACCAGATCCACCTTGCCTTTTTCAACGTCATGAAAGCTAACGTCGCTTGGGTTCATCACATCCAGTATTACGTTAGGAGCTTCGTCTTGCAGTTTTTTCATCAGCGGCGGTATCAGTGTGGCTTCTGCGTAGTCACTGGCCATGATGCGAAACACCCGCGAACTAGAGCCCGCTTCAAAATTTTGCCCAAGATGCAGTACTTCATCGACCGCTTGTAGAATGCTTTGAACGCGTGGCTGTAGTTGTATGGCGAGGGCGGTGGGCATCATGCCATCGCTGGTTCTCACTAAGAGCGGATCATGAAATAAATCCCTTAAACGACGTAATCCATTACTCATTGCGGGTTGGGTAATGCCCAGCTGATTCGCGGCGTGGGTGACATTTTGCTCCCGTAGTAAGGAGTCTAGATAACGAAGTAAGTTGAGATCTATTTTGTCTAACTGCATAGGGGAAAGAGCCCGTGTCCACTAACGTAGGGGCTGCATCATACTTCATTTTAGTAATGAATAGAATGATCTCCTACAGTTAGTGGGGGTATGTAAGACTAATGTATCAATTGCGCGATGACTTCATAGCAGGCCCCCATGGTGTGGTAATCGGTTTTTCCGGCAGGGCTTTTGCAATCATCAAAGGCTTGGTTGTCTTGAGTTAAGATTCGAAACCAAGCGCCGTATTCATGGTCAATCATGTGGGACCAGCTGTATTGCCACAATTGCTGATATTTTTCCCAGTAGTGCGTCTCTTTGGTTAGGATGGCGAGCATGGCGGCAGCGGCAAAGGATTCTGCTTGCACCCAAAAATATTTGTCGCCGTCGCAAATGTTACCTTCTGGATCGTAACCGTAACATAGACCACCGTTTGTCTTGTCCCAGGCTTTGTTCCACGCGGAGTCAAACAATGTTTGAGCGGTAGGAATCAGCCAATCAAGCGGTGAGCGCTGATGGATCAATAAGAGCAGTTTGGCCCATTCTGTCTGGTGGCCGGGCTGAAAGCCCCATGGGCGGAATAAGTGTTTGGGGTTGTCTTTGTTGTAATCCCAGTCCACTTGCCAATCTGGCGTGTAGTGTTCCCAAATCTCACCACCCGCTAATGCGGCTTGGCGTTGGCAAATGTGCTTGGCGATGAGGGTGGCGCGTTCTAAATAGCGACTTTCTTGTGTGGCATCATAGGCGGCAAGCAGTGCTTCACAGCTGTGCATGTTGGCGTTTTGACCACGGTAAGGGGAAACGTTTTGCCAATCACTGGAAATTTCATCTTTGTAGAGGCCAAACTTTTCGTCCCAAAAATGTTCTTCCATAGTATTGAAGGTTTCTTCTATCCAGGGAGTGGCTTCTTCTATCCCAGCTTGACAAGCCGTGGCGTAAGCCAGCATCACAAAAGCAAAGCCGTAACAATGGTTGGTTTCGTCGAGATTGTGCTCTTTACTGAGTAGCCAGACATAGCCACCATTTTCTCGACGATGTCGTTCGCGCAAAAACGTTAGCCCATGGCGAGTGGCATCGAGATACGCTTGCTTGCCTTCGGCTTGATAGGCTTTTGCATAGTTGAAAATAAAACGCGTGCTGCTGACGAGATGACGAGTGTCTGCATCGTAAATGTCGCCATTGTCTTTGAAAAAATGGAAAAATCCTCCTGCTGGGTCGATACAGTGTGGATGGTAAAAATGCATCGTCTTTTGGATGTGGTCTTTTAAAAAATCGACGGATTTAAATGCGGGAAAAGCAGCCATGGTTTCGTCCTTTGCATTGGCTCTGTTGTATACTAGGAGCCTTTTTATTTTTGTTTAGATGGTTTGTTAGATCGAGTGCTTACTTACCATCTTAATCGGTTGTATTATTAAATCAATGAGATTTATTTAATAATAGAGTTTAGCGTACGGGCATAATATAAGAGTAGGGAATATGAAGTCGTCAGGCAGTACCTCGGAACAAGGCCGTATTTATAACGAGCGCATTATTTTGCATTTGGCTCGACAGCATCCTGAGATTTCTCGTGTGAGCATTGCAGAGCGCACCGGGCTGAGTGCGCAAACCATTTCGGTGATTACCTCGTCTTTGCTTGAACGGCAGTTGTTACAGATTGACGGCAAGGTAAAAGGCCGTCGTGGGCAGCCTTCCGTTAAGTTGAGCATCAACAAGCAGGGCGCTTATGGATTGGGTATTAATGTTGATCGAGATCACATCAGTGCGGCTTTGCTCGATTTCAGCGGTGCTTGTATTTTATCACTGGAACGTATGGTGTCTTTCCCGACAGAGGATCTTGCCAAGAAAATCGCCCGTGACTTGATTGAAGAGGTAAAGGCGACTTTAGGAGCGGATTGGAACAAGGTTCAAGGGGTGGGGTTGGCCAAACCGGATTACATGGATTCTTGGCTAGAAACCTTAGTCACGGATTCGGATCAACGGGCGAATTTAGACGGGTTAAAAGACGCCTTGGCCTATTGGCAGTCTGAGGCTTTTGAGTCTTGGTTGGCACAATTAACTGGCCTGACGTGTTTTTGTCAGAACGACGCCGTCGCTGCTGCCACGAGTGAATTGCTTTTGTCCTCGCAAATACCACCACGCCATTTCTTTTACCTTTTTATCAGTACGGCGTGTGGCGGCAGTTTTGTTGCCAACGGTGAGTGTTATTCTGGCGCAAATGGCAACGCAGGCAGTTTTGGATTGATTCCCTCAGCGACGGGTAAGCACGGGCAATGGATTTTAGAGGCCTTGTCTTTGTCCTCTTTACGGCGTTACTTTATTGAAAAGCGGATTGAGTGGCCAACAACGAGCGATGCTTGGAACCAAGATCAATACGATGACATTATTGATCAATGGAGCTATGAAGTCGCGTTAGAAGTGACGCCCGCTTTGGCGTCCGTGGTCGCTTTGTATGACCCAGAGGCGATTCTTATTGGCGGACGCTTGCCAACGCGCGTCTTAAACGCTTTTATTGATTGCGTTGAGCGTACTTTACAATCCCACAGCATGTTGTCCTTGCCTGAAATACGCAGTGCGCAGACAGGTCATACGGCTGGAGTATTAGGCGCGGCGGTATTGCCTTTGTACGAAACCTTTGCTCCGCAGCAAAACTTATTATTATTAAGCTCGAAAGAGAAGCGGGCCAGTCCAAGGGCGCTCTAGGGTCCTGCTTTGACGTGAGAGAAAGACCATGAGACTAGAAATACAATGTGAAGATAGAATTGGCATGGTGCGCGAAGCCCTTGATCTTTTTATCCCTTATCAAATTGATTTGCGTTTGGTTGAGGTGGATACCAAGCGTCGTTGTCTTTATTGTGGTTTTTCAGATATTCCGTTTCCTAAACTGCAGCGTTTATTGGCCGATATACGCCGTTTAGACAGTGTTGAAGACGTTAAAACGGTGATGTTCACCCCGTCTGAACGAGAGCACAATGCCTTGTACACTTTATTAGAGGCGTTGCCCGATGGCGTCATTTCTGTCGATTTAAAAGGTCAGATTACCATGGTGACAGAATTGGCTGCAGAAGATTTAAAAATGCCGATATCAGCACTTTTGCACAAACCTTTGCAACAATGCATCAAGGATCTTCATTTTTCGAAAGAAATGTGGGCGAACCCTCAAAATGGCGTGACAAAACGCATACAGATTCGTGATAAGCCCTTGCTGCTGGAGATGAAGCCCATTTATGTCTGCGATGATGATGGCGTATCCATTCCTGCTGGTACTGTCATCTATGTGAAATCCAAAGCTCGTTTAGATCGACAGGCCGAACGTTTAAAACAAGCCCCAGACGCAGATAACCCCTTTGAGGCTTATTTTGATCCTACATTGATCAAAAGTACGGCGATGAGAAATACCCTGCATCAGGCCAAGGCATTTGCTGAGGTATCCGTTCCCATGTTGGTACAAGGGGAAGTGGGCACAGGTAAGCGAGACTTGATCGACGCTTTATTTCAATATTGGTACAAACGACAGGGAGATCGCGACGCGCAACAGCGACGTTGCCATGCTCGTGAAGTTACGCCTCAGGTTTTTGCTGAGATGGCGCATCAATCCGGATGGTGGGTGATAGACGACATTGAATGCTTGGACGAGAGTGCGCAATCTGAGATGGTAAGCTGGCTTGCTCGGCAACCCAGTATGAGATTGATTTGTGTGTCCTCACTGAGCCAAAGCCAATTAGCCAGCGGCACCCTATTAAATAAAGCCTTGTATTTTTCCATGGTGAAACTAGTAATCTCAGTTCCGCCATTGCGGGATCGAAAAGAGGACTTGGAAGGTTTGTTAAAGCAGTGTGTGGTTGCTTTGGCTGAGCGTTATCGCAAGCCTGTGCCTGCTATTTCCAAAGGGGCCTTGGTAAAACTGGCGTTGTACGATTGGCCTGGCAATCTTCAAGAGCTACATAACGTGTGTCTGCAAACCTTGCTATCGAAAGGGGCAGAGTGGTCTGACAATGACATTTCACTGCCAGACAGGGGGAGTAGTGTAGAGATGACCTTGCTAAATGGTTCACTAGAAGAGACGACTAAACACTGGGAAGCTAGCTTGCTGAAACAATTATATCCGCGTTTTCCAAGCACAAGGCGATTGGCAAAAGCCGTTGGTATGAGCCACAGTGCGATTGCAAACAAATTGAAAGAGTACGGGATTAAGGCATAAAAAAACCAAGATTTGTAAAACAAAGCTTGGTTTTTATCGATTTACAGGCCATTAACGAATGCGGCGGTGAATACGACGACGCGTCTCTTCTTGCTCTATCTTAATCGGTTGCAACTTTACTTTAGGTTGCATGGCTTGTTTTTGGATGGTGACAAGCAAACAAGCAATTGCTGCAAGGGTAACAATAAATAATACTAACATAGTCATTCTCCAAACTGATTTGTCATACCATCATCATGGTGCATTATGGTGACAGGGTAAAGCGATTTGTGGTGCTTTTTGGTTCAATAGATGTCTTTTCTGAGCTAGATCATCTTCGTGTAAGTCTTCTAGTTACTTACGTAAAATCAGCTGATAGAAGTTCACTATTTCATCAAAGGTCGTATCTTTTTCGTAAATACTTAGCGACACCATCTTCATCATGATGACCGACTAAGTGACTGGCGGCTTGTTTCACGTGTTCAGCGGCGTTTTCCGTAGCAAAGGCTTCGTCGGCTACCTCAAACATGGATAAGTCGTTATCCCCATCACCAAACGCCAGTATTGTTTTGGCACCAATTTCTGCTTTTAGTTCCGCCAGTGCCGCCCCTTTATTGACATTGCTGTGATGAATGTCTAACCAGAAGGCATTAGGGTCATAGATACCGCCACCAGAATACGCCGTTAAGTGATCATGACCATGGGCGTCCTTAATGATGTTTTTAATGATCTCTGGGTGGCCCATGGCACTGATGTTAGTGATTCTTGCCGTGTGAGACAGCTCGTCTAGGGGGTGAAGGCTCATGTTTTCATGGCTTCCCAGTTCTTTAGCAATCCGATCGTCAGAGCCGCCTTGTAAAGCAGAATGATACACCCGGTGGGTGCCATCTTCTTCAAGGCAGAAAATATACGGTGTGACCTTGTGAGTTCTGAATGAATCCAAAAGGGTGGTGATGTGGTTTTGACTGAGTAGATTATTGTGGCGATAGTGCTGTTTTTGAGGATTCCACCATTCAACCCCATTTTTAAAAATTTGCCAGTTAGGAAAAGCGTGCCCTTGAATACACGGCATAGCGGCAAAGTGCGAGCGGCCTGTAACGACGGTATAAAACACACCGGCAGACTTAAGGCGTTCGAGTGTTTCAATGGTGTATTGCGATAGTCGCTGGTGTCGATTGAGCAGCGTGCCATCGAGATCAAATGCCACTAACTCCATAACTTCCCCTTTTCAAGTATGATGTCTCTCATTGTATTTAATGAAGCGACGTATATTCAGTAAGACAGCCGGATACAAAGATTGTTCAATGTATCAGGCTCTAGGGTAAAGCGCGATCATTTAGGCGTTATTCGCCTGAACGTTGAACCAATGCTGACGTGTCAAAGTGGATGCCTTTCCAGCCGTGTTGCATAAACTGACGAATGTTCTGATGATCTGTGGCATCTGGGTTTTCTAGTACGTCAGTACGATAGAAGTGACCAAATAAGTGCAGTGTTTTTTCCTCAGGCAATCCATGAAGCGTCGCAAAGGAGAAGAGCTTACACGATCCATTGTTTTCGTTGGCTGCATTGTGTTGATGGCCATTAGAAAAAGCCGAAGGGGTGAAATCGTATTCTTTTTCAATTACTTCAATCACTTCCTTGAATTCAACTTGCTCTGGTGTGCTGTTGATTTTCTCAAGTAAGGTATTTGTGTTTAGCATGACCATTTCCTATTCACAGTATTAAAAGATGGGTTTTGTGTTTTTAGCTTTTATGTTCAGTGTGTTGAACGGCGTAGTGTTCCGTGATTTTGAGGCAAGTAAAGGCGATGATTCCGCATGTTGCCATGGTGCCTAACATAGGAATGAAAGTGCCATTGTGCAGCACACTTACCACGACACCAGCGACCGCGCCCAAACCAAATCGAGAGGTTCCGGCTAAAGCGGTGACGCTGCCATTATTGCCGTCTGCGTTTCTCATGGCGCCCGCCATAAAGCCACTGCCCAATATGCCCATTGGCCCCATAAATAAAATGCTGGCGATGACGATGAGCGCCAAAGGTGGCTGATGAAAGAAGCTTAGTGTAATCATCAAGACTGACGAGAGAAGAGGAACAAAAATAGCGAAGCGTGTCAGTGTTTGCGTTCCTAATTTTTCTACATAGCGCCCATTAATCGTAGACGCTAACATCATGGCGATAACGTTAAGCCCCACTATGAACCCAAAATAGGCTGGATTAACGCCGTACAGCTCAATATAGACAAAGGAGGAGCCGGTGATAAAGCTCATCATGCCAGCAAAGTAAAATGCAGAAGCCACAAGGTAACCCACCACGAGTTTATTCTTGAGCAGCAAACCATAGGTTTTTATCGAGGTCAGCAAAGACAGGGGAACCCGCTTTTCAACAGGCAAGGTTTCAGGAATGGTGCGTAAAAATAGGATAATGGCAATACCGGCTAGAATGCCTAAAAAAACAAAAATATAGTGCCAACTCAGTAAGGTTAAAATCGCACCACCTAGTATTGGCGCGATTAAGGGCGCAATGGCCATCACCAGCATAATCATCGACATGGTTTTAGCGAACTGATTGATCGACATGCCATCTTTGACAAGTGCGGGAACACACACGGCAACGGCCGCACCACCTAACGCCTGAATGGCCCGTCCTACCATGAGGATTTCAAAGTTAGGGGCAAGGGCGCACACAAAACTGCCAAGGGCAAACACCGTCAATCCACCCACGACCACTTTTCGTCGACCAATCGCATCTGAAATGGGGCCAAATAAAATTTGCAGTAAGGCAAAGACAATCAGATACATGCTGAGCGTCATTTGAATATAGCTAATATCCGTCTCTAAGCTTTTAGCAATAGTAGGGATGCTGGGTAAGTAAGCGTCAATGGCAAGAGGGGTTAAGCCTGAAAGCAGCCCAAGCACTAAAACAATGGGGAGAGAGAGTTGCATAAGAAACCTGATAAGTAATAAACAAAAAAGTAATAAACAAAAAAAGTGATATAACGAATGTTTTAAAGCGGCTTATTCCGCAATGATGCTGCAGTTTCTGCCATTTCGTTTGGCTTGATATAGCGCAATGTCCGCGGTTTTTAAGGCGGTTTTGATACTACAATCCTTGTCTTCGGCACGCCATAAAGAAATTCCCAAGGAAACGGTAATTTTCCCCGCCGTCGGCATGTCGACATTTGCTATCTGGTTGCGTAACCCTTCGGCGTATTGATAGGCAGCCTGAGCACTCGCTTCCGGTAACATGATCAAAAACTCTTCGCCACCGCTACGGCAGAAAACCGCACCTTCATGTGGGTATGCTCTAATTAGGTCGCACAGTTGTTGCAACACCTTGTCACCAACATCGTGACCATGGGTATCGTTGACCACCTTAAAGTGATCAATGTCTAAGGCGACAACCGCAAAACTGATCTTTTTTTCTTCCCAAGAGTCTAAAATATTGACTAAACCACGTCGATTGTAAAATTGAGTTAGTGGATCCGTATTGCTGTCTTCATGCAACTGATTAATTCGGTTGTTCAACGACCCTAGCCCACTCAAGATGGCTTGTTTTAGAGAATTGACCTCAAAATACCACGCTTTGATATGGTTGATATGTGTTTGAGAGAGATTTTTGTCCATATCGCTGGCGAATAGAGCTAAAGCTTGTAAGGGTTTAGTGATATATCGGCTGGCTATCCAAATAGATAAGAGTATGAAAAGCAGCATGGGAAGACTTTTTAGGATAACCTGTGTTAGCTGAACATCTAACTCAGCCATGACACTGTCAACAGGACGTTGGGCAACCACACCCCAGCCGGCCCGCTCAATATGGGCATAGCCTGCCAGCATGGCAATACCTTTGGAATTAACCACCATAGCGCTGCCTTGTTGATCATTAATCGATGCTTCTAGGACGCTATTACCGTTCACAAGGTCGCCAATACGCTCTGGATCATAGTGGTACAGAAGTTCTCTATTTCTGTTTGCTACATAGATATATGAGCCATCATTATGAGAGTGTTGTCCTAAAAGCTTAAAGAAAACATTGTTATTATGTAGATAAATCGTTCCTGTCACGTACCCTAAATAGTCACCACCATTACTGAAAATAGGTTCGGAAAGGCTAACAATGTAACTGCCTGAAGGAGAAAGAAAAGGGTCTGTAACCAACGATTGGCGTGCATTAAAGGATTGTCTAGCATTGTTGGGTAAAACCAAGCCCTTAACAGGAGTTGTGTATGGAAAAACTGTGGCGATAACCGCATCAGAGTTAATAATGGCAACGGTGTTAAAAAAATCGGATTGTTGTTTTAATCGCTTGGCTTCTGCTTCGAGTAAGGCAATGTTGCTCATGTCTGATGCCAAGATACCGGCACTATAAGCGAGTTGTAGCTGTGCACTTGCTATAAAATTGTTGGTAGTTTCAGCCAGTTTTGCAGCATAGACACGATTAGACTCTAAGGTTGAGTCTATCATTAACTGCTTTTGGACTTGATAGGTGGCGTAATAACTGTTGCCAAACGTCAACAAAACAGTGGCTGTGGTTAGCAACAAAAATAACTTTTGTAGATCCAGGCGCAACAAAGTTACTCTCCCGCTAAAACATGGTCATAAAACATGACGTGTCTCTTACATACATTCAATGTGACTATTATAAAGATAAAAGTCATATATTATCAGTACTATTTTACTCTAGATTTTATTGACTTGGCGTTGGTAGGGCGATGTTCTATGTTTTCGTCAAACACCTTATGCTGTTAGTCATGACTTATTTGCGAACATAGTTTGTTTTGTTAAGGCAATTGTTAATTTTGATAGTCGTCATTTGTAACAGTAGATAGCCTTAACAGCATACAGCAAAGCAGTGTATTATAGTCACACTAAGTTTTTCCCTGTCTTGGCTATATTACACCCTAATATTAGACCGTAAAAATTAGAATGACATAAAACTATTTATTGTCGTCCAAGCATTTAATCACTCCGAACTGTTTGATATACGAGCC
The DNA here is from genome assembly GCF_003721245.1 of Marinomonas hwangdonensis. Taxonomy (GTDB): domain Bacteria; phylum Pseudomonadota; class Gammaproteobacteria; order Pseudomonadales; family Marinomonadaceae; genus Marinomonas; species Marinomonas hwangdonensis. The sequence continues at coordinate 71,681 of NZ_RIZG01000007.1, forward strand.
TATTGACTGGCAGAACAGTAATTAGACATTTCTTTATCCAAGGTTTTAACACGTCACCATGCCTAGAAAAATATTAAGTTTGAAAGGAAAGCGCTCTTCTGATTTGACAGTAACGGAAGAGGTTGTAGAAGACCTTTATGCCAATGATCCTCAAAAACGCTTCATGAACGGTGTGGTAGTTCATCCCTCTTCGTGTATTCGTTTAGAGCAGGGTTCTTCGTCTCTTTCTATGAGGGCGATGGACTTGATCACGCCAATTGGTATGGGGCAAAGAGGCTTAATTGTCGCGCCACCAGGTTCTGGTAAAACAACCTTGTTGAAAAATATTTGCCAAGCGGTTGGCAAGGCTTACCCTGATGTAAAGCTTTATGCTTTGCTGATTGATGAGAGGCCTGAAGAAGTCACGGATTTTAAACGCAGTGTGTCTGCTGAAGTTCATGCTTCGTCTTCTGACGAAAGTTATGCTCAGCATGTGCGAGTGGCGGATGAGCTACTGGATAAAGCGCGCATTCAAGCGGGCGAAGGTCATGATGTGATGATAGTGATTGATTCTTTGACACGCTTGTCTCGCGTGCATAATGCCGATCGCAAAAGCAGTGGTCGCACCATGTCTGGCGGTTTAGACACGCGGGCATTAGAAATACCGCGTAAGCTTTTTGGCGCAGCCCGAAATATCGAAAACGGTGGTTCCTTGACCATTCTTGCTACCATTTTGGTTGAAACTGGGAGCCGTATGGACGATGTTATTTTCGAAGAGTTCAAGGGAACCGGTAATATGGAAGTTGTGCTCTCACGAGAGGTTGCCAGTCACCGAATTTTCCCAGCGTTGGACATTTCAAAAAGCAGCACTCGACGTGAGGAACTGTTGATTGATGCCAAACAGCTCAGCAGCGTGCAAAAGCTGCGTCGTAGTCTGACGACACTGACGCCCGTAGAGGGAAGCTCCAAGCTGGTGGATTTATTGCAACAATTTTCTACTAATGAAGACTTGTTAGCGTCTTTTTCGCATCCAGAGTAGTTGTTAAAGTCGTTGTTAAAGAGAGTGTGTTGAACAAGAAAAAGCCCGAGCCAAGCCGATGTATCTCGGTTCGGGCTTTTTATCTGTTATTCGATTAGGTATTTGCTTACTACCAAATGATTGGTGTAATAGGTAAGAGTGCTAGCTTTTCTTTTTGGGAACAAAGTTCAGAATAGACACAGGCACGGTTTTTCTGACTGGAAAGCCAGCGATTTCTTTGCGTTTGATAATGCGTTTTAAGCGACTCTCAATGGCGCAAAGGTTTTTAAAATCTCCCATGGCAACGAAAGAGATGGCTTCGCCTTTTGCGTTGGCTCGACCTGTTCGCCCAATTCGGTGAATGTATTCTTCTGGTTTAAAAGGCAAGTCGTAATTAACGACACGACTCAATTCACCAATATCCAATCCTCGCGCTGCCACCCCCGTGGCCACTAGGTACTTCAATTCTCCCGATTTGAATTGTGCTAAAATCTTTTCGCGCATGGCTTGGCTTCGATCTCCATGAATGGAGTCGGATATAATGCCCCGTTTAGCCAGTTGATCGACTAACTTGGCCGCGCCGTGTTTTTTCTCGATAAAAATAAGCGCCTGATCCCATTTTTGTTCCTTGATCAGATGGCTTAACAGTGCTGATTTAGTGTCTTTATCGACCGTGATCAGCCATTGATCAATGTTGGCGGCGGCTTTAATTTGCGGAGAAATAGAGATTTCTACAGCAGGGTGGCCCACTTTACTGTCTGTAAAGCCGTAAGCCAATGCTCGAACACTGTCAGTCATGGTGGCTGAGAACAGCAAGTTTTGGCGATCTTCTGGCAGGCGATCAAGGATTTTATTGATATCCTCCGCAAACCCCATGTCGACCATTCTGTCTGCTTCGTCTAAGACCAAGACCTCGAGTTCGTCAAAATGCACGGCACGCTGATGGGCCAGATCAAGCAGTCTTCCCGGCGTTGCAACTAAAATGTCAACACCTTCAATTAAGCTCTGTTTCTGTGGTTCTGTGTCAACCCCGCCATAGACTACCATAGAATGTATGTTTAGCTGTTTGCTGTAGTCTTTGACGCTTGCCGCGACTTGAACGGCCAATTCCCGTGTTGGGACAAGAATGAGTGCTCTAATGCGTTTGCCGCGTACGGCTTGAGTTTTATTTGGTTGTCCATTTGGTCGCTTGTCACGGATGAAGTTTTCCAATATGGGCAAGACAAAGGCGGCTGTTTTGCCTGTGCCAGTTTGGGCGGTGGCGATCAGGTCTTTACCGGACAAAATAACCGGAATGGCTTCTTTTTGAATAGGGGTAGGGGTTGTGTAACCAAGTGCTTTTATTGCTTGTACAAGGGGATTGGATAATCCCAACTTTAAAAATGGCATAGAGACTCAGATAGGCTGTGATGAAGGAGGTAACGATAAAATTCAGTATACCGTAAATTGCTGCTTCGGTGTTTTAATAGTCTAATAATTGTTGAACAAAACTGCTATCTTTGCGGTCTTATTAACGAATTTGAAATTAACTTGGAATTGTAACGTATGAATCAGTCTGCAACACATAAACCACGCCCTATGGTGGATCTTATTGTTAGTGTTATCTTGCCTTCTTTTATTCTGATGAAGCTGAGTGGCGATGAAAATCTGGGGGTAACGGGTGGGTTAATGGTTGCGTTGGCCTTTCCTTTGGGTTGGGGGGCGTTTGAGTTAATTAAATATAAAAAATTCAATTTCATTGCCTTGCTAGGCTTAATCAGTGTCATGTTAACTGGCAGTATTGGTCTGTTTGAGCTGGATAACAAATGGTTGGCCATTAAAGAAGCAACTATTCCTGCGATCATAGGGATTGCCGTTTTAGTGTCGACGTTTACACCTTACCCATTGGTTAGAGCATTGTTGTTCAATGCGGCCATTATGGATGTGGATATGATCAACAGGAAGCTTGAAGAGAATAACAGCGTGGCTATTTTTGAGAAAAAGCTGATGAATGCTACGTATTTTGTTGCAGGCTCTTTTGCGTTTTCTGCCGTCATGAATTACGTGTTGGCAAAATGGATTGTAACTAGCCCCGCTGGAACAGCGGCGTTCAATGAAGAGCTTGGTCAAATGACTTTGTACAGTTACCCAGTGATTGCTATTCCATCAATGATCATGATGATGAGTATTTTTTATTATTTATGGCGCAGTATTCACAAAGCAACTGGCCTTAAATTAGAAGATTTGATGGTCAAAAAATAAACAAAAAATGTAGTGGAGCGGGATTTGCTTGTTCGTCCCGCTTTTTTAATCTCTTGTGGTAATTGAGTAATAATCTTTCAAATTAATTCAGTGTAAGCCCTGAGGGTTTAGTCCCCCCAATGTATTGTTGCGACGGATTCAAAACTCGGCTTCGCAAAATAGTATCCTTGAAACAAGTGTATACCCATGTCTTCAAGGACTTTATATTCTTCTTTGGTTTCCACACCTTCAGCCACCACCATCATGTTTAGCTCTTCAAACATCTTAACAAGATGTTTGACAATAATCTGGCGTTTGCAATCTTTATCTATGTTTCTTACCAAAGCCATGTCAATTTTGGTGATGTCTGTTCTTAGGTCAGCCATTTGGCTTAAGCCATTGAACCCTGCACCAAAGTCATCCGTAGCCGTTAAAAATCCCTGCGATTGATAGTATCGTATGATATTTTCTAGGTGCGAGCTGTCTGTGATTTGTTCATTTTCTGTAAACTCAAAAATGATTTTTTCTTTAGGGAATTGAAACTCTTCCGCTGCGTTAAGCGTGGTTCTGATACAAAGTTCAGGCTTATAAACGGCATTCGGTAGAAAGTTAATGCTTAAATAGCTGTCTTTGTAAATTTCTAATTCGGCAGCCAATTTAATGGCTTTGACACGGCAGCTTTGATCAAAACGGTAGCGGTTGGTGTCGTTCACGTTTTGGAAAACATGAAAAGCTCCTTCACCATTTAGACCTCTCACTAGGGCTTCCTGCGCATAAACAGTTTTGGTTTTGCTGTTAATGATTGGCTGGAAGGCCATAGTGAATTCAAAGTCTAAGTCGCATCCTGTTGAGCACTCAGCGCAACCTAGTTTGCGAAAGTCGTTTTGTTTCATAGTGCTAAATCTCTTTTAAGCAGTGGGTTGTGTAAAATCAACAACAAAATGACTAAAGTTAAGTTTTGATTTCGAATTTCATTATATAGCAATAAACCATAAGCCTTATAACTGTATTTTACCAGTTGTGGGAAGTGATTTTCATTGTTTTGTATCATTTGTTTGGTGGTGAGAGAGCAGGGTGATAAAAAAATTACGGATGTAAAATAGGCTTTAATGGATGATAAAAAAGGCCAGATCAATATTTGATCTGGCCTTTTCTGTTATAAGCTAAAAAGTCTGATTTTCAGCCCTTTGGTTCAAGGCGTTATCGCTTAAACCAATGAAAGTGACTACTTGTTGGCTTCTTTTTCAGCTTGCTGTTTTTCATAGCGTTTTTCCCAGAAATCCGCACCTTTTATGCCAAGCGCTTTCGGATTAAAGGTGTAATCAGTGACACCAGAAGCTTTTTGATCTTCATAGTCACGAAGGGCTTTCATAGTAGGTTTTGCCATGAAGAAAATGGCCAAGATACCCACAATGTTCAACCACGCCATCAAGCCAACACCCACGTCTCCAAGATTCCAGATGTAACCAGCTGTGTTCACCGTGCCGTAAGCGACCATGAACATAATCAATAGTTTTACAAAAGTCAGGGAAACATTAATGTTCAACGCACGACGCAAGTAAGCTACGTTCGTTTCAGCAATGTAGTAGTAAGCCAAAATGGTCGTAAATGCGAAGAAAAACAAAGCAATACCAACAAAAACGGGTCCAATGCTACCAAATACACTGGCGAGTGCCATTTGAGTAAAAGCAGGAGACGCTATGATGGTTGAAGGATCAACGTTTTGTACGATGAACTGGCCATCAGGTAGTGAGCCTTGTACGTTGTATTGCTGAGTGATCAAGATCATTAGAGCGGTCGCCGTACAAATGAAGAGCGTATCGACATACACAGAGAACGCTTGAACCAGACCTTGCTGTGCTGGGTGTTGCACTTCAGCAGCTGCAGCAGCGTGAGGACCAGTGCCTTGTCCCGCTTCGTTGGAGTAAACGCCACGTTTAACACCCCAACCAATAGCCGCACCAAAACCAGCTTGAGCTGTGAAGGCATCAGAAATGATTAGGCCAAAAATACCTGGCACTTTATCAAGGTTAAGGAAGACCACAATCAGCGCCATGACGATGTAACCCATAGCCATGAAGGGAACAACAACTTGCGTAAAGTTAGCAATACGCTTAATGCCACCGAAAATGATAAAAGCCAACACGATCAGAATGACCGCAAGGGCCACCAATTTAGTGGAACCCACTTCGCCGAAAGAGCTAGAAACTATCACGCCTTCGCCAAAGATCTGCGTTACCGCATTACCAACAGAGTTGGCCTGAATTCCTGGAAGAAAGATACCGCAAGCAACAATAGAGGCAAAAGCAAATAGAACGCCTAGCCATTTCCAGCCAAGACAGCGTTCAAAATAGTAAGCGGGGCCTCCACGATATTGGCCATTTTCGCTGACTTTGTATAATTGGCCTAATGTTGATTCTGCGTAGGCGGTACTCGCCCCAAGAAAGGCCACAACCCACATCCAAAAAACGGCACCAGGACCACCAAAACCAATGGCCGCTGCAACCCCTGCAATATTACCTGTACCCACACGACCAGATAAAGAAACGGCCAAAGCTTGGAAAGATGAAATCCCTTTTTCAGATTCTTTCGAGTTGAACAACAAAGACAACATTTCTCTGAAATGACGAACTTGTGCGAAACGTGTCAAGATTGAATAAAATAAGCCTGCTCCTAGGCATAAATAGATCAGGGCTGGGCTCCAAATGACTCCGTTTAAGAAATCAATGAATGCTTGCATAGATAGTCCTCAATAAGATTTGCTCAATGAGCTTGTAATTTTTATTTGATTACTAGGGTGCGGCTGTCGAGTGACACCGTTTCAGATATGGGCAATGCCAATAATATTTCAAAGGATTGCGCACAAAAAGTGCACCATAGTGGGGCGAATTTACCATGAAAAAACAAGGAAATCTATTTGTATAAGCAAGTGAAAGCGAGTTTTCACTACACAATATCTTAAAGATTCTTGAGTAAAGGCCTTGTGTTGGAAGGGATTTATCGAGATTTGAGTAGATATAAGTCAGTGAGAAAGGTACTGGTGCTAATCTATAAGCTGTTATTTTATATACATGTGCGTACATTAAGCTCTGAAGACAACGCAATATTACTCGGATTTTAAAAATAAGAAAAGCACTGGGTGTTGCTTCTTATCACAGCCAGTGCCCATATCCTCATGGTACGAGGTTATTAATATTATGCTGAATGTAATTTCCAGCGATAACAATCGATCAATAAAAACACGATTAAACTGATTCCCATCACAGGCATGAAAAGACCCAAAGCGATAGCGATGAGTAACGTCATAATTTTTTGTTGAATTGAGAGCTTGCTCCACGCTTGTAGGGCTGGTTTAGCGGTGGAGCCTGCTTGTGGGCGACGAATCCACCACATGGCGTAACCCCAAATAATCATCAGGCACAAAGAAAGACCAAATATAGCCAAGATGATTTGGTTTGCGATACCAAAAAGCACGCCCATATGGGCGTCAATACCCCAGCGAATGAGTTTAGCTACCAAAGGAAAAGAATCGAAATCAGCGCGGCTGGTGACAGTCATTGTGTTGGCATCCACGGCAACACTATCCACTTGTGTGGGCCAAGAACGATCTATTTCACTTACTCGCCAAGCCTTATCTTTGGTTGAAGAGGGTCTTATTTCCAGCTTGTCAGCGTCAATACCAGCCTCTTTTGCAGCTTTTAGAACACCATCAAATAACACGTCTACATTTTCGAATCTTTCCATCGGTTGTTTTTTGATAGCTGTTCTATGGTGACTAGCATGATCTAGGTGGTCCGCGTGTTCGTCCGATGTCATGGTGTCTTCGGGAGCGGCATTAAGGTCTTGATTAACCGATGGCGTAATCCAGCCAAGACTGTGTCTAACCGTACTAATGTTGTCACCTGCCCACTTAGACCAGGTTAATCCTGTGATAGAGACAAACATTAAGCCAATAAAAAGCACCAGACCTAATTGGAAATGACGTCTGCGTTTACGTAAGAGGTTTGATTTGTTGGCAAATTCTGCTTTGTTTTTTTTGCCGCCTTTGTACCATAAAAAGACACCGCCTATCGCTGATAGCCACAACCAAGAAGCCGCCAGTTCACTGTAATATCGACCAATTTCACTTAATAGTAGCTGTCTATGAAGAAAGCTGATGGTTGTTCTCAGTGGCAAAGAACCACTGGTGCCATACACGGGTAAATTGCCTTTTACCTCTAGGGTCACGGGGTCAACAAACACCGCCCTTGCCCCAGAATATTCCGCGTTTGGATCAAGGAACATGATTCGTGTTGTGCTGCCTTGCTCTGGTGCCGGACGAACAGCAAATAACGTTAAATCTTGCGGTAATTGTGCTTTTGCCGCGGCAATTTGCTGTGATAAAGGGGCGTTTTCACCCACGCTTTGAGTGGTTAACACCGCTTTATAAAGGGCGCTTTCTATTTGAGGAGAAATGACATAAAGGGTGCCAGTGAGCGCCGCAATAAAAATAAATGGCCCAACGAAAAAACCAATATAAAAATGCAGCCGAGCCATGATCAGCAGCATGGCATTTGATGAAGCCTCAGTGGCTTTTTGAGGTGTGTGTGTCGACATCTTATGTTCTCGTTCTGTAGAAAAGGGCGAAAAAAGGCCTTTGAGTAAACGTACTCACTTTTCTGTTTGGAATAAAAGGCGTGCGCAAAAGTGTCTGTTTTGAATTGAATCAGAACGACGGCGACGCAATAGATTTTAAGTGTTAGGACGCGATGATAGGTGGTGCTCGCGCGTGTTTAGAGGTGTGTGGAATGAATTGCTTGTGTGATGTGGCTAGCGTCGCCACTTTTGGGTAAAGGGATTGCGCCAAGGGAATGAGCTCAAACGGTCTTGAGTCAATCCAGTTAAGGTGAAACAGAAGCGAGCAGTAGCCGCATGCCTCTAACAGATTAATGCTTTCGATGGTGCCATGATGTCCATGATGTCCGGAATGATCTGTATGGGTCGACTCAATCACAGAGTGATGACGGCTGGTTTCTTCGAGAGGTGTTTTGGCGTGATGATGTTCCGCTGTGTTCGTTACTTTCAGCGCCATGGTGCTTGTGGTTGGCTGAGGTGAAAGCGCGTTGCCTATTTGTGCAAATAGAGGGGCAAAATAAATAATCACTACAGCAAACAAACACACGCAGACTGCGAGTGTTGTTTGTCTGTTATGAGGTGGAATTTGTTGAAAATTCACAGCTATTAGGGGGTAATTCTGCGTTTAGTTTTGCAGGTCAGCGGCATGCTCTTCTGCAGAAGAAACAATGCATTCACCGGCAAGATTAGGAGCAACGCCGACAGAGAAACCATCCTGCTGCATGCCGGGCAACCACTTTTCAGCCCATTCTGTGGCTTGTATTTCTAATCCAGTAAAACCTGAGTACTCTTTTTCGCCCCAGCCTAACGCCAGACCTTCCGACGGCCAAATAGGTAATACCTTGTCGCTGCCTAGGTCGATGATTAAACAGCCTTCGTTGTCGGCGAGCGTCCAAATGGAATGCCCTTTTTTTATCAAGGTTAAAACGTAGTCGTAACGGTCGTTGCTGGCTTGGCGGTAAAAAGTATCATCAATATTGGACGTGCTGGTCATGGAGTTGGCTCTATGTGGTAAAAAAACCGAATATTACCACATAGAGCCCTATAAACGACTAGTAAGATGTTATTTGCGTTGAAGAAATTCCAAAGGCAAGCTTAGGCGAAAAGCTGTTCTAGTTGATTTAAATGATGCGTCTTGGTTTCTTCGTCCATCCAGCTCCCAGTAATGCCATTTTTAGCCAGTTTCAATAGTTCTTCTTTATTGATGTTTGTCTGACGAATGAGTGACGCATAGTTGTCATTCATATAGCCACCAAAGTAGGCTGGATCGTCTGAGTTGACAGTGGCTTGCAGTCCGAGCGACAGCATTTTTTTGATAGGATGTTCTGTCATGTCGGTAACAACACAAAGTTTTAAATTAGAAAGTGGGCAGACGGTTAAGGTTAAGTTGCGTTTTTTAATTTCCTCAATCAGTTTATCGTCCTCAAGCGCTCGGTTGCCGTGATCGATGCGGTCTACGCCAATTTGCTCAATCGCCTGCCAAACGTATTCTGGTGGCCCTTCTTCACCTGCATGGGCGGTGACTTTTAATCCTAACTGCTTACAGGCCGCAAAGACGCGTAAAAACTTTTCAGGTGGATGCCCAACTTCAGAGCTGTCTAAGCCGACACCGTCGATCAGAGGCAAAAATGGCTTAGCGAGTTCAAGGGTTTCGAAAGCACTTTCTTCGCTCAAGTGTCGCAAAAACGACATAATAAGTTTAAAGGTCATTCCCCATTGCTGCTTGGCATCCTGCAGCGCACGGTGGATGCCATTGACCTGCTCGGCAAATGCGACGCCGCGGCTTAAGTGGCCTTGTGGATCAAAAAATATCTCGACGTGAACTACGTTTTCACTGTGCATCTTATGAAGGTACGCCATAGTGAGATCATAAAAATCGACCTCATGAAGTAATACCGACATGCCTTGGTAATATAGGTCGAGAAAATCTTGTAGATTGGTAAATTGGTAGGCCGCTTTTAATGCGTCAACTGAGTGGTACTTTAAGTCCACCTGATTGCGTTGTGCGATGGCAAACATTTGTTCTGGTTCAAAGGTGCCTTCGATGTGTAAGTGAAGTTCGGTTTTGGGCATTGCCTTTGATAAAGCAACCAGTGCGTCTGTTGTGTCCATGTAGTTTCCTATGTTTTGTAAACCTTGTAATGAAAAAAAGCGAGCAAATATACAGGTCTCAGGGTTTGCTGTACAGGGCGTGTCTTTTCAAGGATTGATAGGGTTAAATTATCATGAGTTTTGCCTGCCTTCCATTTAAATGCTTGTGTATCAATAGGAAAAATCGGGCTTGTTCTGTAGAATACCGCCATTCTTGTCTACACTTATGACGATATTATAGGTAAGCCGCTTCTCTTGTGTTAAATCAGGGAAGGTCTTTTTATTGTGTGAGCCGTATGTGTTAAGCGGTTTATAATGTTTCATCCAGACTGTGTTGATTTTGCCGTGCAGCAAGGCTGAATAAATTATCAGGTAAGAGGTAGCGTGTTTACTCCGATTAAAAAAGTCACCAAAACACTTCTCAACTTGGGCTTTGAAGAAGAATATGGCAACGATTTAAATCAAAAGCATGTAGTGAATTTTTCCTACCTGCTATTTTGTGCAACCAGCGTTTTAATGTTGGTATTGTTTGTCCCTCGTGAAGTGCATTCTCTTGTTACGCTATCGGCGTTAGGTCTCGTGATTGCTCTAATCGGTTTAAAGTACAATCAGACAGGGCGTTTTACGCAGGCTCAGTTAATCATGCCCTTGGTGAAAATAGGGCAAATTGGTTTGTTCAGTCTGATGTATTTTGGTACGGCGAGTCATTTTCACTGGTTGCTTCTAAATGTCGTGGCTTACACCTTTGTGGTTTTTAGAGCGGATCAGCGGATTGCCAAATATTGGATACTGATTACCTGTGCTTTACTATTTTTGATTTGCGAATTCACTAATACTAAGGGGGTGTATTTAACTGTTCAGGATCAAAGGGTAGTCATACTGTCGGTGTTTTTTGCCATTGCCTTTTACTTTACCGTCGTTATCCATCTGGTGATGAACCGCTTAAAATCCGTCAATCAGCACTTGCGTGTGTTGGCTGAAAAAGATGAGTTGACCGGTTTAGCAAACAGGCGAAAAGTGCTTGCTGATGCGGTCAATATCTTTGCGGACTCAGTGATCAATCGTGATCAATGTGTGTTTGCGATTGTCGATTTAGACCATTTCAAAAAAATTAATGACACCTTTGGTCATGAGGCGGGCGATTTGGTGTTATTTGAAGTTTCTACGCTCATGGCATCAGTAATACGTTCGCAAGATAAAATAGGTCGCTATGGAGGGGAGGAGTTTATTGTCATCATGCCGAACACCACTCTCCGAGAGGCTGAATACGTCATGGAGCATTTGCGTCAATCGGTTGAGGCCATGGAGATAAAAACCGACAAAGGTATTATTGTACCCGTGACCATTAGTATTGGTGTTGCCTCGATTACGCCAAAAACATCGCGTTATGAGGAGATTCTCGCCCAAGCCGATAAGGGGCTCTACGAGGCAAAGCACAGTGGACGAAATCGAATTTCGATTCAGTCAGCCCGTTAATTTTAGATATATTTTGCCTAGTGTATTGACATATGAGTTGTCCACTTTCTCTGTGGATAACCTTGTTGGCTACTCTAATTTTCCTTTATAAATTCGTAGTGGGGCTATTTTGCTTCAAGTAATGTTTTATTGTGATGATTATTGGGTGATTCATAAACCTGCGGGTATGAGTTTCCATGCTGAGTCTGATGAGCTGGGGGTGATGCAGTCTTTAGCTTTAAGCTATCCAAATCAGACGTTCTACCCCGTTCATCGGTTAGATAAAATGACGTCTGGTTTGCTTATTGTTGCTTGCCATTCGGCTGCAGCCGCAGAGTTTGGAAAAATGTTTGAGCGGCATCAAATAGAAAAACGCTATTTGGCCTTATCCACAAAAAAAGCTAAAAAAAAGCAAGGTACTATTGCGGGTGGAATGGTGCCCAGTAGAAGAGGTCAATGGAAACTCACGAAAGAGAACGAGAATCTTGCTATTACGCAGTTTTTTTCCTTTTATTTTCAAGGGTATAGACTTTTTTTAGTGAGACCTTTGACAGGAAAAACGCATCAAATTCGGGTCGCGCTCAAGAGTGTAGGGGCACCTATTTTAGGGGATTTTAGATACGGTGGGGAAGCAGCAGACAGAGGGTATCTTCATGCCTATGCGTTGCAATTTGATTGGCAAGGTGAAGAAAAACGTTATGTTTGTTTACCCGATGATGGTGAGGCTTTTTCACTGGATCTTGCTGCGTTTGTCACGTCACATCTTGATGAATCTTTATTGAAGTGGCCCTCTAGAAAGTAATTAACATAACTCAATGGGTGTTGTGCCTAATTGAGAAGGAATTTTAATGAAAAATGTTTTGGTTTATTGTCGTCAGGGTTTTGAAAAAGATTGTGCGGCAGAGCTGTCAGAAGTGGCGAATAGTAAAGGGTTTTATGGCTACGCTAAGGTCGTTGCCGATGCGGGTTTCATTGTGTATAACTTTGATCAAGCCGACGCGGGTGAAACCTTAATTAAGCAATTGGATTTTAATCGCCTTATTTTTGCCCGTCAGATTATTGCGGTTAACGACGTTATTGAATTGGAGCAGGGTGGTCGTGTTGAATCATTACTGGCGGCCGCTCGTGAGTTACCTTTAGCTGAAGAAATTTGGATTGAAACCGCCGACACGAACGAGGCAAAAGCGTTATCTAATTTGATTAAAAAGCTCGAAAAGCCACTGCGTGAGGGCTGGAAAAAATCCGGGGTATTACGTAACAAAGCCGTGGGGGTTCGTCATCATGTCTTTATGTTAGACGGTGAATCTGCGTATTTGGGTGTTTCCTACGCGGCTTGTCGCAGTGAGTTTCCGATGGGAATTCGTCGGTTGCGTTTCCCAGCAGCAGGGCCAAGCCGTTCAACGTTAAAGTTAGAAGAAGCATTTTTGCAGTTTGTGCCAGAAAAAGCACGTGAAGCCAATCTTACGGAAGGTATGACTGCTGTTGATCTGGGTGCAGCGCCTGGTGGTTGGACATATCAGTTCGTGAAAAAAGGCATTCACGTTATCGCCATTGATAATGGGCCAATGCAGAAAGAGCTTATGGCAACTGGTCTGGTGCAGCATGAAAAAGCCGATGGTTTTAAGTATGAGCCGCCATACACGGTTGATTGGTTGGTCTGTGATATGGTGGAGCGACCTATTAAAGTGGCTGAATTAATGGCAAAGTGGCTGGCGAGTGGCTGGACAAGACGCGCAATTTTTAACCTAAAGTTGCCAATGAAAAAGCGTTATCAAGAAGTCACTTTGTGTTTGCAAGCAATGGATGAATTGCTTCGCAAAGCCGGTGTGAGCTATCAGTATCAAATAAAACACCTTTATCATGATAGAGAAGAAGTGACTGTGTGTATTATTGTTTGTTGATGTCTGTCTGAGCAGTGAGTGATAAAGAAAAAACCGGTAAATGAGGTGCCCTCATAAAGTTGGACACTTTTCTACCGGTTTTTTTCATTTAGATAAGACTAGATTGAATCTCTAGAGTTGAAAGCACTGTAGCCCATGGCTTCTTCCATTAATGGATCTCTTTGATAAATGTCATCGCGGAATTCTGGCATGCCATTGATGTTAGGAACAACAGTAAAGTAAACAAGATACACAGGAATGTAGACAGGCAGCGAAATTACCGTGTTGCTTGCGGCCTGTAAAGATTTTTGCATTTCAGTAAATTGCTTGCTGCCTTTGGTTATGGCGGCAGCAAATTCGCTGGGGTTTTCTAAGCGTACACAACCAGAACTAAATGCACGGCTATTTTCTCGAAATAAATGTTTCGCAGGTGTGTCGTGAAGATATATTTCATGTTTATTGGGAAACATAAACTTGTACTGACCAAGCGCATTTCCCTCGTCAGGTTCCTGTTCAAAACGAAATCTCAGATTGTCTTCCGAAATACTTTTCCAGTTAATCTTGGTTGAGTCTAACTCTTTTGCCCCGACTCCCCAACTTGAATAAAGCTTATAGCGATTTTTAACAAGGTAGTTGGGGTCGGATTGCAGTTTTGGGAGTAGATTTTCCCTGGCAATTCTGTGTGGAACACGCCAAGTAGGGTTGGTTACCATGTAAGTCATTTGATCTTTAAATACGGGTGTTTTGCGGTCGGGTTTGCCAATGACGGCTTTCATGGAAGTCAGCTCACCGTTCAGATGTACGTCAACCATATAATTGGTCAGATCAACCCAAACTCGGTTTGCTTCAAGCTCACTAGGAAGCCAGCGCCAACGTTCAAGGTTGTAAGCGATTTGCTTGGCTCTGACACTTAACGGAACATTGAGCATCTGGATAGTTCTTGAGCCCGCAGCACCGTCTGCGGTTAGGTGGTGACGTTGTTGGAAGCGTATAAGTGCTTCTTTAAGGTTTACATCAAATTGCTCTTCGTCCACTTTACGAGTTGAAAAGCGTATGTCACCTAATTGTATTAGCCTGGCTCTCAACTGGGCCACGCGAGGTCCCTCGTCACCCATGGTTAAAGGCACGCCGGCGCTCACAAAAATATCTCTTTCTTTTTGTGCTAGGTCTTGGTAGTAAACTAGCCATTTCTGCAAAATTTGATATTGACTGCTTCTTGGTGCTAGTAAAGGCAGTGAATTGACCATTGTAGTGGCAGACTCAAGAAACAAAAGGTCTTTCCAGTGGGTACTGGGTGCATCAAGTTGCCAATTGGGATCTATTAATTGCGGCTCATATCTGCCGTTGCTGACATCGTGAGCGTAACTGGCTAGGGCGATAGTGGCAATAACATCCATTTCCGCGAGTTGTTGAGGTGTGGGTTGTTTTAAATCCAAGTACTCTTTAATAATGTGGGTATGATAATGAATAGGGTTGAGGCCGTGAGTGTTTGATTCTTCTAGTATGTCGACCAATTTGTAAATTGACAAATTAATGGTCTTGTCTGTGATCCAAAGGGGTTCGTGACCTCGAGCTTGGTAGGCTTCTAAAACGGTGTTATTAGGGAGCGCTTGGCCTGCAACGGGGGTAAACGCGTTCAGTGCAAGTGCAACTTGCTCTTTTACATTCGTTTCGATTTGTTGTTCACTGGGTGGGACAATAACAAACTGTTTGTTGCTGTTTGATGAACAGGCGCCGAGTAGTAAGCTAACGCAAATTAGGGATATGAGTTGCTTGCTTGAGGTCATTAGTAAGTCCTTTGTAATGTAAGAATTGTAATGGGTCTT
The DNA here is from genome assembly GCF_003721245.1 of Marinomonas hwangdonensis. Taxonomy (GTDB): domain Bacteria; phylum Pseudomonadota; class Gammaproteobacteria; order Pseudomonadales; family Marinomonadaceae; genus Marinomonas; species Marinomonas hwangdonensis. The sequence continues at coordinate 86,764 of NZ_RIZG01000007.1, forward strand.
GTCTCGCTTTCAAGTAATGTTAGATTGTCGATAGCAGATTGCCTAGTGCTACCGCAAACGTATTCTTCAGCGCTAAATTCGCTGCACACCTTGGGTCTGGCTGGATCATTAAACAGCGCACATTGATACGCCTCGGTTAACTGGATACAGGGAACGCCAGCGGGCTTTCCCTGTGGCATGCCAGGAATGTAAGAGGTAATGGATGGGGCTGTGCAACAAGCACCACATAAAGGTCGACATTGCATAAATTAGATCTCAAACAAAACCAGCGTATATCACGCTTGTTGAATAAAGCATGTATTTTTGTAATGCTCTGAATGAGCGTAATTTACAAAATATAACATCTGGCCTTTATTCTAGAGTATCGGCTGATTGGGTCATAGGGGATAATAGAAATCACTAAATTATTTTTTATCTCATTTTTTCGGGTAAGGCTTTTATAAATGGTAGTTCAGCATAAAATTTTAGTCGTTGAGGACAGTGCTGTTGTATTGAAAGTGTTGAACCATTTACTTTCACAAAGCTCCTTGTTTGTGCCTGTATTGTGTGAGTGCTACGCCGAGGCGATGGAAAAGCTCAATCAAGTGGAAGATTCATACTTTGCGGCTATAGTCGACTTGAATCTCCCTGACGCTGAAAATGGTGAAATTGTTGATCTGATTTTGGATAAAAATATCCCCTGCGTGGTTTTGACAGGCAATTTTGATGATAACTTGCGCTTGAGTTTATTGAACAAAGGGGTGCTTGATTACATTACCAAGGACAGTCGATATTCTTTTAATCACGTTATTAAGGTCATTGAACGTTTGCACAAAAACCAAGGTATCAAGGTGTTGGTTGCAGAGGATTCTTTAACCAGTCGTCGTTTTATTAAAATTCTATTAGAGCAATATCATTTTCATGTGATTGAGGTAGAAAACGGTCAAGAAGCCCTGGCGAAATTAGAAGAAGAGCCCGAAATTCGTATGTTGATCACAGATCACAATATGCCTTTGGTAAATGGGTATGAGCTCGTACGTATGCTGCGACAAAATACCCGCTTTCAGGATTTGGTTATTGTGGGTTTGTCAGCAGAAGGTGACAGTTCTTTGTCAGCTAAATTTATTAAGGCTGGTGCTAACGACTTTTTAAAAAAGCCTTTTTACCATGAAGAGTTTCATTGTCGTGTTATTCACAACCTAGAAGCGCAAGAAATGTTGGTAAAGATACGAAATCTTGCCAGTGTTGATTCTCTTACTGGTCTAAAGAATAGGCGCAGTTTATTCGACGAAGGTGAGCGGCTTTTTCATCGATCCTCTCAAGCGGTGTCTTTGGCGATGTTAGATCTTGACCATTTTAAAAGTATTAATGATACCTATGGTCACCTTGTTGGGGACGAAATATTGAAAATGGTTGGGCGTGAAATTCAGGACGCTTTCCCAGGTTTTTTGTCTTGTCGCTTTGGCGGCGAAGAGTTCTGTTTATTCGCAGAAATTAATGGCGAGACCATGCACAACCTGTTGGAAACATTTTTAACGCGTTTGCGATGCAAAGAATTCACCGACGCTAAGATTTCTTTGACCTTTAGCGTGGGAGTATGCAGTCAGCCAAAAGCGTCCTTTGAGGGAATGATTAAGGTAGCAGACCATTTTCTCTACGAGGCTAAAAGACTCGGGCGTGATCAAATCGTATCTGATAAGTGACGCGGCATCATTCAGGGATAAAAAAACGCGCTACGTTGGCGCGTTTTTTTATAACCGTAATCGGCAGCTACTCGCCTTTAAGCATTTTTACAAGTATTGGGTTAACCATTCCAGGATTGGCTTTGCCTTGTGATGCCTTCATCACTTGACCAACAAAGAAACCGATCATTTTTTTCCGTTTGTCTTCATCTGATGCTCGGTATTGCTCAACTTGAGCAGTATTGGCGTTTAAGATGGTCTGGATCATGGCTTCAATCGCACCCGTGTCGGTTACTTGTTTTAGGCCTTTCGCTTCAATGATTTCATCGGCTGATCCTTCACCATCCCACATAGCCTGCAAAATGTCTTTCGCGGTTTTGCCATTGATGGTGTTGTCTTGAATGCGTACTAGCAATTCGCCAAAAGCGGTTGCATTGACAGGGCAATTCTCAATGTCGAGTTGCTCTTGGTTAAGCAGTTTGCTTAGCTCACCCATGACCCAGTTTGCGGTGAGTTTCGGGTCTTTGACAACGGCATTGGCGGTTTCAAAATAGTCCGCCATGGCGCGCGAGGAGGAGAGCACGTTAGCGTCGTATTCGCTTAGACCATGTTCACTTTGGAAACGAGCCGCTTTTTGGCTTGGAAGCTCCGGTAAGCTTGCTTTGATGTCGTCAACGTATACTTGCGTCAATACCACTGGCAGTAAATCTGGACAGGGGAAGTAGCGATAGTCGTTAGCGTCTTCTTTGGAGCGCATGCTACGCGTTTCATTTTTCTCTGGATCGTAAAGACGTGTTTCTTGAATGATGCGACCGCCGTCTTCTAAAATATCCGCTTGGCGTTCGATCTCAGTATAAATGGCTTTTTCTATAAACCGAAACGAGTTAACGTTTTTGATCTCTGTACGAGTGCCATACTCTTTTTGGCCTTTTGGTCGCAGTGATAAGTTAATATCGCAACGCATTGAGCCTTCTGCCATGTTGCCGTCGCAAATGCCAAGGTAAGTGACAATAGAGTGAATCATCTTAACGTAGGCTACCGCTTCTTTTGCGGAGCGAATGTCTGGTTCTGAGACGATTTCAAGCAGCGGTGTGCTAGAGCGATTTAAATCTATGCCGGTCATGCCTTGGAAATCTTCGTGCAAAGATTTGCCGGCATCTTCTTCTAAATGAGCGCGAGTAATACCAATGCGTGAGGTGGTGCCATCGTCTAGCATCACATCAAGATAACCTTTGCCGACAATGGGATGATCCATTTGACTGGTTTGGTAACCCTTTGGAAGATCGGGATAAAAATAGTTTTTACGAGCAAACACCGACGTCATGCCAATCTCTGCGTTGATGGCGTGGCCAAACATGACGGCCATACGAAGTGCTTCTTTGTTGAATACAGGTAATGCCCCCGGCATGCCTAAGTCAACGAGGGTAGTCTGTGTGTTTGGTTCGGCGCCAAAGCCAACGGCGGCACCCGAAAATAACTTGGATTTTGTAGAGAGCTGAGTATGAATCTCAAGGCCAATAACCACTTCCCAGTTCATGCTTAAGCTCCTTTTGCCATTGATGGTGTTTGTAGGTGCCAGTCAGTATGTTGTTGATACTGATGCGCCACGTTAAGTAGTTTGGCCTCGGCAAAATAGTTGCCCATGATCTGCAGCCCGACCGGCATACCGTCAATAAAGCCAGCGGGTATGGACATGGCAGGAATGCCTGCCAAGTTTACCGACAAGGTGTAGATGTCTTCTAGATACATGGCAACAGGGTCGTTGGTTTTGCTGCCAAGGTCGAAAGCAGTGGTTGGGGCGACGGGGCCCATGATCACATCGACTTCTTCAAGCGCCTTGACGAAATCGTTTTTGATTAGGCGACGAATTTTTTGTGCTTTTACATAGTAGGCGTCGTAATAGCCTTCCGATAGGGCGTAGGTGCCGACCATGATGCGTTTTTGTACCTCGGTACCAAATCCTTCCGCACGTGTGCGCATATACATATCAAGTAAGTCTTTTGGATTCTCGCAGCGGTGACCAAAACGCACTCCGTCAAAGCGTGATAAGTTGGAAGACGCTTCGGATGGGGCGATAACATAATAAGATGGGATGCTCAATTGGAGGTTGGGCAATGAAATTTCTTTTACTGTGGCGCCCAGCTTTTCAAACTCTTTAATGGCCGTCATGATGGCGTTGGCTACGTTAGAGTCTAGACCGTCACCAAAATATTCTTTTGGTAGGCCAATTATAAGACCCGTTAATGGTGCGTTTAAGTTTTCTAGGTAGTCGTCGGTTGGTTTTTCTGCCGAAGTGGAATCTTTGTCGTCAAATCCTGCCATGGCTTGCATTAAATGGGCACAGTCCTCAGCGCTCTTCGCCATGGGGCCAGCTTGATCAAGGCTGGATGCATAGGCGATCATGCCAAAGCGTGACACACGTCCGTAAGTCGGCTTTAGCCCGGTAATACCACAAAAGGAGGCAGGTTGGCGGATTGAACCGCCTGTGTCTGTGCCTGTGGTTGCCATCACAAGGCCAGCAGCAACAGCCGCGGCCGATCCGCCAGATGAACCGCCTGGTACTTTATCGAGATTCCATGGGTTTTTGACGGCACCGTAAAAGCTATTCTCATTAGAGGAGCCCATAGCAAACTCGTCCATGTTGGTTTTGCCTAGCATGACAGCGCCTGCTTGCTGAATGCGGTGGGTAACCGTGGATTCGTAAGGTGGAATAAAGTTATTCAGCATTTTTGAACCACATGTGGTTAATGTGCCTTCGGTACAAAATAAATCTTTGTGTGCTATCGGTATGCCTGTCAAAGCAGTGGCTTGTCCGATTTTTAATAAATGGTCAGCCGCCACAGCCTGCTCTAATGCTTTCTTCTCGTCTACCGTAATAAAACTATTAAGCTGTGTGTCTAGTTTAGCAATGCGTGCTAAAAAATGGCGTGTTAGTTCAACGCTGGAAATGTCTTTGTCACGCAGTTTTTGCGCCAACGTTGAGATGCTTTGTTCGAACATGTAAGACTCTCTTAATCAATCACTTTAGGGACAAGGAAAAGGCCAGCTTCAGTTTGAGCCGCGTTTGCTAAAAATGCGTCACGACGATTTTCTTCCGTCACTTTGTCTTCTCTTAGTCTTTGTGTCATCTCGAGAGGATTAGAGAGCGGTTCAACGCCATCAGTATTCACAGATTGCATCTGCTCAACGAGCGCTAAGACACTAGAAAGTGAGTGTTGGTATTGATCGACATCTTCGTCAGTGAGAGCGAGTCGAGCCAAATGTGCAATCTTTTGCACGCCTTGTTTGTCTATGGACATGTTTCACCTAGTTTTTAATTATCGTAAATGCCTGTCATTGTATCTCTAAGTTTCTGGTCTATAAAGCTAACAGCGTGAAAAACCAAGCATTTTTTTTGTGATCAAAAAATTATTGTCGAAACAAGGTAATACTCTATTCTTTTTCAGTTTTTACAACGATTCAACTTGCCCAATGGGCCTGTCATTGTTACATTTTGACGCTGTTCGTATCGTATATCAGGGTGTAAGAATTCATGTTTAAGAAAATCAGGGGAATGTTTTCAAGTGATTTGTCTATCGACTTAGGAACGGCAAATACCCTTATTTACGTTCGTGACCGAGGGATCGTGCTTGATGAGCCATCTGTTGTTGCAATTCGGCATAACGGTAATCAAAAAACAGTGGCGTCGGTGGGTACTGATGCGAAGCGAATGTTGGGGCGGACGCCTGGTAACATTACCGCTATCCGTCCAATGAAAGATGGTGTTATTGCAGATTTTCATGTTACCGAAAAAATGCTGCAGTATTTTATCGCAAAAGTTCATGAGAACAGCTGGTTGAAACCGAGCCCTCGTGTGCTGGTCTGTGTGCCTTGTAAATCCACCCAAGTAGAACGTCGTGCTATCAAAGAGTCGGCATTGGGCGCTGGTGCGCGCGAAGTCTATATTATTGAAGAGCCTATGGCAGCGGCAATAGGTGCAGGTCTGCCTGTGGCTGAAGCGTCCGGTTCCATGGTGATCGATATTGGTGGTGGTACAACCGAGATTGCGATTATCTCTTTGAACGGTATTGTGACCTCCGAATCTATTCGTGTTGGTGGAGACCGTTTTGACGAAGCCATTATTACGCATGTACGCCGCCAATACGGTAGCTTGATCGGCGATGCAACGGCTGAGCGAATTAAGACTGAAATAGGCATGGCTTACCACACCGGTGAAGAGCTGCAAATTGATGTGCGCGGTCGAAATTTGGCTGAAGGTATTCCTCGTTCCTTTACGCTGACTAGCACCGAAATATTAGAAGCGTTGCAAGAGCCTCTAGCGCAAATCGTTCAGGCGATTAAAGCGGTACTGGAACAATCTCCGCCAGAACTTGCGGCTGATATTGGTGAGTCAGGTTTAGTACTGACGGGCGGTGGTGCTTTATTAAGAGAAATAGATCGTTTGATCAGCGAAGAAACAGGTTTGCCTGTGATCGTAGCGGACGACCCACTCACTTGTGTGGCGCGCGGCGGCGGCATGGCATTAGAATTAATGGACAAGCATGCTTCCGAACTCTTCACAGCAGACAGTGAATAACGGATAGGAGCTTCCCCATTAACAATTCGCTTTTATTCAGTGGAAAGGTATCTGGCAGCCGTTTTACTGTCTTGATTATCCTTTCACTAGCGATGATTGTTGCTGACGTCCGTTATTCTGCTTTTGCACAAGTAAGGCCATATTTGACCTTACTTGTTGCTCCTATACAGGTAGTAGTCAATACACCTCAAAAGTCTCTTAATTGGGCGGCAGATCATCTTGGTAGTCGAGAGGGTTTGGTAAGTGAAAATCAGTCTTTACAGTCTGAGATTCTGTTATTACGTAGCCAACAACAGCGCTTTGAGTCTTTAAAGGCAGAGAATATGCGTCTGCGAGAATTACTCGATGCTTCTCAGCGTGTGGATGAAAAAATTGTTATGGCTGAAGTAATTGGTTTTGACCAAAATGCTTATAGTCATAGGTTAATGATAGATAAGGGTTTTTCTTCTGGTGCTTATGTTGGTCAACCTGTCCTTGATGCAACCGGCGTGTTAGGGCAGGTGGTTGAGACATCAGCTTACAGTAGTCGAGTTCTACTTATAGCAGACGCAAGTCATTTCGTTCCCGTGCAACTCTCAAGAACGGGACTTCGCAGCATACTTAAAGGCACTGGTGACTTAAAACGTTTGGAACTCATGAGTGTACCGAGAACTGCAGACATTAAAAAAGGCGATGTGCTAACCACTTCTGGTTTAGATAAACGATTCCCAAGTGGCTATCCAGTGGGTGTTGTAAGAAGTGTTAGCTACACTCAGGGTAAAGCGTACGCCGATATTGCTGTGGTTCCACTTGCCCAATTAACTCGTAGTCGACACGTTATGTTGATTGACAAGCCCAAGGCAGTAACAGAATGAAGCCTATTATTGTTTTTTCTATTACCTTATTAATTGCTTTAATGCTTGAGGCAGTCCCTTTCCCAGAGCAGTTTGTCTGGTATCGTCCTGAGTGGGCATTATTGGTTATTCTGTATTGGGTAATAGCTCTGCCTTTTCGAGTTGGTGTAGGTTTGGCCTGGTTTCTTGGCCTTTTAGTTGATTTGTTACAAGGTGGTATACTAGGACAACATTCTCTTACCTACGTTATTATTGCTTACACATGTGCTGTATTCTATAAACGTTTGAGAATGTATCATCGATGGCAACAAGGAGTTTTTATTTGCATGCTGGTGAGCATTAATCAGCTGATAGACTTCTGGATAGACCATTATTTAGGTCATGCCGAACCCACTTTACTTATTTTCATGCCTGCTGTGATTACGGGCTTATTGTGGCCTTGGTCGTTTACTATATTGCGAAGTGTGCGACGAGTATACGCAATCCGTTAATTACTCTGATAGGTTTGCTTTCTTACAAATCATGTTTTCCTACAGTTTAGGATGTTTATATGCTTGTTTTGGCCTCGGCTTCACCAAGAAGAAAAGCGTTACTTGATCTCATAGTTAAAGAGTTTTTTGTGTTGCCTGTGGACATTGATGAAACACCAAATATCAATGAGCAAGCTGAAGCGTATGTCGTTAGGATGGCATTAGAAAAAGCCCGGGCATCGATAGCAAAATATAGCCATCAAGCGGGCGACCATTCATCGGACGCTGTTTTTATTGCATCTGACACCAGCGTCGTTATTGATGGTGACGTATTAGGAAAGCCAACCTCTTTTGAAGACGCCCATACTATGTTGCGTCGCCTTTCAGGTCGTTCCCATCAAGTGATTACTTCTCTGTGCGTGTCTAATTTGAATCAAGATCATGTTCTAACAGAGTGTGTGACTACAGAGGTTTTGTTTCGTGAGATTTCTGACATTGAAATACGTCAGTATTGGCAAACAACAGAGCCAGTAGATAAAGCGGGTGCTTATGCTATTCAAGGGTTAGGCGGGGTATTTGTTCGCCATTTATCGGGTTCTTATTCAGCTGTGGTGGGACTGCCATTATATGAAACAGCGCAGCTTTTAGCGCAATTCGGCGTTCATTCGCTTGAGGAAATGTCATATGAATGAAGATGTGCTTATAAACGTTACTCCAATGGAAATACGAGTCGCACTCGTGGAGAATGGTGTTTTACAAGAGGTCTACATCGAAAGATCCAGCCGTAAAGGCATAGTGGGTAATATCTATCAAGGGAAAGTCGTGAGAGTTTTGCCAGGTATGCAGGCGGCTTTTGTTGATATTGGTTTAGAGAGGGCGGCTTTTATTCATGTCTCAGAGGTGTCTCATCGCGATGCGGTCAATCCAAGCGATCAAATAGGTGATTATCTGCGTGAGGGGCAGTCACTGGTGGTTCAGGTAACAAAAGACCCCATCAGTACCAAAGGCGCGCGTTTAACGACACATCTTTCTATTCCATCTCGATACTTAGTGTACATGCCAGATCAGGCTCATGTAGGTGTGAGTCAACGTATTGAAGATGAGGCGGAGCGCGAAAGGCTTAAGCAATTGGTGTCAGGAGCGTTAACCGATGCGGATGAAAATAGTGGTTATATTCTGCGTACTGCGGCGGAAAGAGCAGGTGAAGAAGAAATACTAGCCGATATTAAGTTTCTGACACGTCTATGGCAATCTGTTAAACGTCGTATGCAGAACGCAAAAGCTCCTTCCATTATCTATGAAGACCTACCGCTGCATTTACGAACTATGCGAGACCTAGTCGGTCGAACTACGGAAAAAATACGCATAGATTCCAAAGAAAATTACGCTAAACTCAAATCTTTTGCGGAAGATTTTATCCCTGAGTTGCGTGAGCGTATAGAATACTATCCAGGTGAACGTCCAATTTTTGATATCTACAGCGTTGAAGATGAGATACAAAAGGCGTTGGATCCTAAAGTGCAGCTTAAGTCAGGCGGGTATCTCATCGTTGAGCAGACGGAGTCTATGACGACCATTGATGTCAACACCGGTGCATTTGTTGGGAGTCGTAATCTTGAAGAAACTATATACAAAACCAATCTTGAGGCTGCCACGGCCATTGGCCGACAATTGCGATTAAGAAATCTCGGCGGAATTATCATTATCGATTTTATTGATATGGAAGATGAAGAGCACAAACGCCAAGTTTTGCGTATGCTTGAAAAAGTACTCGACACCGACCATGCTAAAACCAAAATCACGGGGGTATCCGAGTTAGGTCTAGTTGAGATGACAAGAAAAAGAACGCGCGAAAGTTTGGGTCAGACACTGTGTGAGCCTTGCCGTTCCTGTCGTGGAAGTGGATTGGTAAAAACTCCAGAGACAGTATGTTACGAAGTTTTTCGCGAGATTTTACGTGCCGATCGGGCGTATAACTCGCAAACGTATACTGTTCTTGCTGCCAGCTCTGTTGTAGATAGGCTTAATGATGAAGAAAGTGCTGCAGTAGCGGAGTTAGAGGCCTTCATAGGAAAAACGATTCGCTTTCAGGTAGATTCTGTTTACACCCAAGACCAGTATGATGTTGTGCTGCGTTAGATCCAAAAGGTCTTAATATGGCTTGGCTACTGAAAAAATTCATTATCATCGGCTTTTGGTTGGGAGTTACCCTTTCACTGCTGGTGGCAGTGTTTGTATTGGGGGCAGGCCAGCTCTTACCTTATTTGGATCATTACCGTCCTCAAATAGAGCGCAACCTAGAGCAGATATTGGGCTATGACGTTATTCTCGATAAGATTGACGGGCAGCTTGAAGGGGTTGATCCAACATTTTCTGTCAGTGGATTTAGACTCACCACTTTGTCAAGCAGCGATCAACTAAACACAGCGGTCAGCATTAACGAACTGAGAGTACGTTTAGATCTTATTAAATCTATTTTGACGCTCAAACCTCAGTTTACCTACATTCGGTTTGTCAGACCATCCGTTTCATTAGAAGAAAAAGACGGCCAGTGGCTCCTGTACGGAGCGCGTCCTGTGCGAAGTGTGCAAAATGATGTGGGTATTGAGCGTATTCTAGATTACCTTTCAGAGCAGCGTAATTTTTCTATTTATGATGCCGATGTTCATATTGCCAGCGAGCGTTTGGGTGATCACCTTTTAAAGGTGGATCATGTTTATATTTATCAGCAGTCGTTTCAATCCTTGCTTAAGTCAAGGGTTTACTTAGACGATAACCCAACTCCATTCATCATTAATGCTGAAGTAAATAAATCCTTGAGCTTGTTGGGTGGCTATCGTGTTAAAGCCTCTATTGCTTCTCCTCGTGTTGTTTTACCCATAGCCGATATGTTCCCTTCTTCCCAGCTGCTAGCATCACTTGAACTTGGTGGAGACATCTGGTTGGACGCTCTAATTGGGAAAGAGCTTGATGTGCGCTCAGAAATGGTCAGTGTCAAAGCAAGTTTTAAAAATGGTCAGCAATACGAAGCAACCACAGCATTAAAGTTGAATTACAGTCAAAAACAACCCAGCGTTCGAGTGGATCTCGCTAACATGTCCTTAAAAGATCAAGATGGGCGAGGATATCCTGCTACGAATGCGATCTTTGACTGGTCGTCCGTGACTGAACGTTCGAATATCCGTTTTGACCAAGTCGACCTTGATCTGACGCAGCAGTTAGCGCTTCTGTTTCTGCCCGAAAGCAGTAATGCAGCCAGTATACTAAAGGGGTTGGATCCTCGTGGAATGGCGAAAAATGGGGTGGTTCGTTTGTGGAAAGACGATAAGGATTTGTCTTTTCAGCTGGTGACTAACCTTCAGACCGCTTCTATTCAATCCTACAACGGTATTCCTAAAGCCAACAATGTGAACGCCGTCTTCAGCTTGTCTGAAGATAACGGCTATATCGATTTTCGTGGTGAGAACAGTGAGATATTGTTTGATACTGTTTACGACAAAGCGTGGCTTTCAGAAAGTCTATCAGGGTATGTAAGTTGGCAAAAAATACACAATACTTTTTTAGTCAGTGGACGCGATTTAGCTGTGCAGCGAAATGGGGGGAATATCCAAGGAGGATTTCGTCTTGAAGTTCGAGATGGGCAACCCGATTGGATTGGGCTAGACCTGCAAGGGAAAAGTATTTCTTTGGCAGACAGATTGACTTATGTCCCGCCAAATGTGTTGGGCGATGGGCTAAGCGCTTGGATTCATAATGCTATTTCTGATTCTGGGTCAGCAGACAGCGTGGATATTCTGGTTCATAGCGAATTGAGTAAAGGGGCTAAGCCGCACGTCAGAATGCAGATGGCGGTCAGTGAGGCCAACATTAAGTTTGACGAAAATTGGCCAGAAGCAACCAATCTTGAAGGTCACGTTGAGTTTAATAAGGAAGGAGTTTTTGTTGATGTAAACTCGGCAAGTTTAAATACTCTGGTGGTTGAAAAATTAGCGATATCAGTGCCTATCGTAGAGGGTTCTGCAGATTGGTTGAATATTAGCGGAGAAATGGACGAGCAAGCCAGCAAACTTATTCCAGTCTTAAGGTTCACGCCACTGGGTGATACTGTGCTTAAGCCTTTTGAAGACTGGACTTTGCAAGGTGTCCTTAAGGGCCGTTTTGATATTGTCATTCCTTTAATAGAGACGGAACAGCCAGTAGTCAATTTGGCACTTCGCTTTCAAGATAATGTTTTGCTGATGGAAGACATAGGGCTGGAAGTTGGCGTTCAGCAGGGACAATTGAATTACCAATCAGACAAAGGGATTTTTGATTCAGAATTTGACCTTAAAGCCCTAGGGGGCGGTTCTCGGTTGGCTCTATCCTCTGTTTTTACTGAAGCGAATGAATTAGCCATAATAGGAGACCTTTCTGGTCGCATCAATGTCGGCGATGTGGTTCAGTGGCGTGACTTTCCTGAATCAGTTGGCAAAAATTTATCTGGTGACGCGAACTATACCGGACAGTTTGCGGTTAATCGTTCGCAAAATGGCCAGTTTGATCTCACAATCGACAGTAATTTATCTGGTGCGCTCATTGATTTTCCAGCTCCAATTGGAAAATCATCCCTGGAGACAACACCTTTTAAATTGAAGGTAATGCTTCATGAAAGCGATTTGGTTGTGGATACCGATTATAATCACGTCGTTAAATCAAGGTTTTTGCTTCGAAACGCCGAGTTTATTGGCGGTGAGGTCGTGCTTCAAGGAAAACCGTCTGTCCGATTTAGTGGGCAGATTCCGAAAGGGTTGTCTGTAATAGGGTCCCTTGAAGAAGTTAATGTTGAAGACTGGCAACCAGTATTAAATCAAGCGTCAGATAATAGCAATCCGTCTCCCATTTCATTGCGTGTTCCTTCTTGGTTGGGTCAAATGGATCTAATCATAGACAACCTAGTCATCAATGAAGATAACAGTTGGCATAATTTTAAAGTGTCTTATGGCCCTAAGACAGGTCAGGCACTTCAGGTAAGTTCAGATGAAATGAATGTTACCTTGACTCAAAAAGGGGATTTACCTTCACTGGATTTTGGTTTTTTGAGCTGGAATACGTCGTCTAATTCTGATGATTCGTCTCCAACGTCTCCCCCTATTTCGGCACAGCAGATTCCTAGTATGAATTTGTCTATTGATCAATTTTATTTGAACGGGCAACCCTACGGGGATTGGCAACTGCGTGTTGCTCAGCAGGGTAACAACTTACGTATTGACCCAATTACCTCTCAGTTGAAAACAGGGGATTTTAAGGGAAGCTTATTTTGGCAAGGTGGTGTTGATCATTCTAGTGTGGAGTTATCAATTTCCGCGAAAGGGGATGATTTAGCAGAATTAACCAAAAAATATTCCAGTGAAGCCTTTGTTTCGTCCAGCCAATACAAAATTGATGTGGGGTTAAGTTGGTTAGGGCATCCGTTTTATTTTGATCGCCAGTCTGTATCGGGACGAATTGCTTTTCAAGCGAACAACGGTAACTTCAATAAAGTGGATGAACTGCCAGTGTTTTTAAAGGCGTTAGGTATTTTTAATATTGGCGCATTAAGTCGACGTTTACTGCTGGACTTTTCAGACGTATACAAGCCAGGTCTTACTTACGATAAGTTCTCTGGCACGTTAAGTTTAGATAAGGGTATTTTGAAAACCTTATCCCCTGTCACTATTATATCGCCCACTGCGGAATTGGTCGTTGAGGGCGAAGCGGATATTGTGAGTGAGACGTTAAACGAAAAATTAACTGCTACATTTCCTATTTCGGGCACCTTACCTCTGGCCGGTTTACTGTGGGGATCGCCTCAACTAGCAGGCTTGCTTTTTATAACAGACAAGTTGATCGGTGATCAGCTTTCTAAAGTCACCAGCGTACAATACAAAGTCGAGGGTTCTTTTGATAACCCAGTGATGACCCCCATTCGCTTTCAACCAATAGGGAAACAGCCATGAATAATACACTTAGTGTCGCTGCTATTCAGCTAACCAGCACATCAGATTGGCAGGATAATCTTCTCATGGCAAAGCCGCTTATTGAGGCGGCAGCTAACGAAGGAGCGCGCTTAGTAGTTTTACCTGAAAACGTTTTTCTTTTTAACGGTAAGGCGATGCGTCCTTTAGCAGAGTCTGATGATCAATCGATTATATTGCGCGCTATGTCTGATATGGCCAAAGACTGCGGTATCTATTTGGTTATTGGCTCGCATCCATCTGTGGTGAGAGAAGGTGGGAGTGTTATCGAAGATGGCCGAGTGCGCCAAGTGAGTTGGGTGTTTGGTCCCGATGGTGCTTTCTTAGAGCGTTATGACAAAATTCATTTGTTTGATGCCGCCGTTGACGATAAAGCGGCCTCTTATAAAGAGTCCGACTTTATTGAACCGGGCGATTTGAGTGTTAAAGTCATTGACGTAGATGGTTTCAAAGTGGGTCTGAGTATCTGTTATGATTTGCGTTTTCCAGAGCTTTACCGGGAGTTGGTTGCCTTGGGTGCTGAGGTTTTACTGGTGCCTGCGGCCTTTACTTACGTTACAGGCAAGGCTCATTGGCATACTTTGCTCAGTGCACGAGCCATTGAAAATCAGTGCTTTGTGCTAGGGGTAAATCAGTGTGGCTGGCACAATGAGACGAGGCAAACATACGGGCACAGTGCTTTATATTCGCCGTGGGGAGAGACGCTTGCTCGCTTAGGGGATGAGCCAGGTTACTTTGTGTTTACTGTGTCTAAGCAAGCAATAAGCGATTGTACTCAAAAAATGCCTTGTTTTTCGCATCGTAGACTCTAGGAGGCAGGGAAAAGTAATTCGCTCATTTTTCATAACAGATTAAGAGACCTGCGAAAAAAACCCACCTTGTTGAATGTGTCCATTCGTCAATAGAGTGGGTTTTTAATGAAAAACTAAAAGTGATACTTTTGTTTTATGCTTTCAAGCCAAGTCTTTTTTCTTCCGCTTCTCGCAAAAAACGGAACAATTTTTTTCGATTTGTGGTTTTTGCATCTTGGGATGCTTCTTTTTGAGACAGACGAATAAGCTGTCTTAACAACTGAATGTCTTCAATTTCTGGGTTTTCGTCTAGATACTGAGATAGCTCTTCTTTGCTGTTTTCCCCAATTAAGGCGTCACGTTTGATTTCTAATTGATGAAAGAGTTTATTGTATGCCGCTGAAGTGGTATCAAAAAGTGCGACACGATGAGCAATGGCTTCGTGGTCTTCTGTACGCATTATTTTGCCAATGTATTGCAAGTGTCTGCGCATTGCTTCATTTTGCTTAATACGACCTGCTTCGACAAAGGCTTCTCGCAAAGTGTCGGACATTTCCACTTTTTTTAATTGGTTTTTGCTTAAGCTAAGTAGTTTTTTTCCAAGATCCTGTAAGGCTTCCATTTCACGCTTGATCTGGGTTTTGCTCTTAGGGATTTCTTCTTCGTTTTCAAATTGATCAAAGTCTGTCATGGGAACCTATATAAGAAAGATAGTGGCGAGACCAAGGAAGGAAACAAATCCAACCACATCGGTTACAGTCGTCAGTATAACACTGCCTGCAAGAGCGGGGTCTATACCGAGTTTTTTTAGTAAAATGGGTAAAAGTGTGCCTGTCGCAGCGGCAAAAAGTAGATTGATAACAATCGCACCCGCAATGATATAGGCAATCTTGATGTTGTCAAACCAAAACGCAGTCAATACTGCAATCACAGCAGACCAAAGCAGGCCATTGAGAAGTCCTACTATGAGCTCTCGATTTAATAGCCAACGTGTGTTGGTTGCTCCAATTTGATTTAAGGCAATACCGCGTATCACCAGTGTGAGTACTTGTGATCCTGCTATGCCACCCATACTTGCCACAATAGGCATTAAAATAGCGAGGGCAACGATTTGGTCAAGGGTGTTTTGAAAAAGTCCAATAACATAGGATGCAATAAATGCGGTAACAAGATTAATGCCCAGCCATACGGCACGGCGTTTGGTGGTTTTCATGATGGGAGAAAAGGTATCTTCATCATCGTCTAGACCCGCCATGCTCAGCATTGAGTGTTCTGCTTCATCCCTAATAACATCGACGACATCATCAATGGTAATGCGACCAAGGAGCTTTTTACTGTGCCCATCAATGACAGGGGCGGATACCAAATCCATTTTTTCGAACAACTGTGCAACATCGTTGGCTGGGGTTTCAGCGGTGATAACAGTGTATTCAGTCTCCATAATGTCACGAACGGTGGCATTTAAATCAGACACTAATAACGTCGTAAGAGGCAGTGTGCCTAACAGTTTGTCTGAGCGGCTGACAACCAAAAGGCTGTCTGTCATGTCTGGTAACGTGTTGTGCCTACGTAAATAACGGAACACAATGTCAACAGTGATGTTGGGACGGATAGTGATGGTGTCCGTGTTCATCAAACCGCCGGCTGAGTCTTCCGAATAACTTAGTAGCCTTTCGACTCTTGTCCTGTCTTGGCTGGACATGGATGCCAAAACTTCTCGAACAATTTTTTCAGGAAGCTGTTGCAGTAAGTCGGCTAGGTCATCACTTTCAAAATGCCCTGAAACCGCAATGAGACGCTCGGTATCCATGTTTTTCATGAACTGAATGCCGACATCTTCTGTTAGATACTGTAGAACTTCACCTTGGTTTTCAGCTTCGATAAGCTCCCAAAGAAGTTTTCGCTCTTTAGGAGGAGAGGACTCGAGCAGTCGAGCAACATCTTGTGCTGGCAACGCACCGTTAAGTAAATAACGGATTTGCATGGTCGCACCCGTCTCAAGCGACTCGGTGACTGTTTGCAAATGTTTAAGCGTGTTCTGCTCTGTCATCACGGATTACTCGCTTTCACCAAAGCGGTTGTTAATAAGCGCTATAATGTCTTGGATGGCCGCTTGCTCGTCTTCACCGTTTACTTTAATGCGAATTTCAGTACCTTTTCCCGCGGCTAGCATCATGATGGCCATAATGCTTTTACCGTCTACGTTGCGTCCTTCTTTTTCTATAGTGATGTCAGAATCATAACGCATGGTTGTTTCAACCAGCTTGCCTGCTGCTCGGGCATGTAAACCAAGTTTATTGATAATGGTTAAAGTTTCTTCCTGCATGCTTGTTTCCTAAATCAACGAATCGAAAATGTCAAATAATTCATTATCGGTTTGTGCGGCTCTGAGCTTTTCTAAAGATTCTGGTGATTGGGCCAGTTCTGCAATCTTAGCCAATGTTGACAGGTGTTGATCGCATTCTTGAGGTGGAACGATTAGAGCAAAAATAAGGTCAACCGCTCTTTTATCGATAGAGTCAAAGTCGATAGGGCTCTGCAAAGACATGACAACAATGGCTGTGCGGTTGGCGGATTCAAGGCGGCAGTGTGGAATGGCGATGCCATTGCCGATGCCTGTGCTCCCTAACTTTTCTCGACCTAGCAGTGCTTCATAAACGGCTTCATTTTCACAATGCATCCGATCAGACACAGCCGACGCAATATTTTCCAATACGCGCTTTTTACTGACAATATCTTGCTTGGCAAGCACAAGTTCTGGTTTTAATAGCGATTTCAAGGACATGATAAAATGGTTTCCGTTTAGATCAGTCTTTTGCGTTCATTGGAAGGAGGGATGTTCATCGCCTCACGGTATTTAGCAACGGTGCGTCGAGCAACTTGAATGCCCTGATCAGCCAATACAGCTGCTAGTTTGTTATCACTTAACGGTTTTTTCGCGGGCTCTTCAGCAACCAACTTTTTAATCATAGCGCGAATTGCCGTTGAGGAGCACTCTCCACCTGATGCGGTATTCACATGGCTTGAGAAAAAGTATTTAAGTTCAAAGATACCTTTAGGGGTATGCATGAATTTTTGCGTTGTTACTCTGGATATGGTGGATTCATGCATGCCGACTTCTTCTGCGACATCATGGAGTACCATAGGTTTCATGGCTTCTTCGCCTAACTCAAAAAAATCAATTTGTCGACTCACGATACAGCTAGCCACTTTTAGAAGGGTCTCGTTTCTGCTTTGTAGACTCTTCATGAACCATTTGGCTTCTTGTAGCGACGTTTTAATGTAGGTTGCGTCTTCTGATGTGGCAGCTGTGCTTGCCATCGCAGAATAGGTTTCATTGATTTTAATGGGTGGCAGGGCGTCGTTGTTTAATTCGACTTGCCAAACATCTTGTTTTTTTCTTACCGTCACGTCCGGTATAACGTAATCCGTATCGCCGGCATCGATAGCCGAACCTGGTCTGGGATTTAATTGTTGAATCAGCAGGATAATGTCTTTCAATGCTTCTTCTTTGAGACGTGTTTTACGGCTGAGTTGCGTGAAGTCGCGACTTCCTAATAAAGGTAAGTAGTGATTGATGATGTTGTGTGTGCTCTTATACAAAGGATGGTCTCTAAAAGCCTCTAATTGCACAAGTAGGCAGTCACGTAGGTCAATAGAGCAAACACCAACGGGGTCAAAGCGTTGAAGTCTATGTTGTACTGCAGTGACTTCCTCAATATCTAGGTCATCTAATTCACTGCTCAGCGATTCCCAGATATCTTCAGGAGAAATGCTTAGATACCCATCGGGTTGAACACATTCGATAATGGCATAGGCAATCTCAATGTCTCTGTCTGACATATGAGTCAGATTGAGTTGCCAGATTAAGTGGTCTTGAATGCTTTCTGCAGGAGCATTTCGACTCTCAAAATCACTGTCACCTTCGAAGTTTTGGTTGTCGAAGTTGTTGGTGTCACCTGCCGTAGCAGAGCTTTGGTAGGTATCATCCCAATTGCTGTCAATGGACAGCTCCTCTGGAATGCTTTCTGTCCACTCTGAATCCACCCGCTCTTCTTCACTGTGATCAGCGGGGCTTTCTACTGCACTTTTAGATTCTATGCTCGCTGGAATATCCACGTAAGCTTGCTCATCATCATCCAGTTCTAAAAGTGGATTCGATTCGAGGAACTCATGGATCTCGTGTTTCAAGTCCAACGTAGAAAGCTGCAGTAAGCGTATGGCTTGCTGCAGTTGAGGGGTCATGGTCAGTTGTTGGCCAAGTTTTAATTGCAAAGACTGCTTCATAAAGCAACTCTTTCAGTATGAATGAATTGGAACGAGTTGTGCATACTACTCCCTTTTTACAGCAATGATAAGGGTTTACAAGCGGAAGTCGTCGCCTAAATAGACCTGTTTTACTTGTTCGTTATTGATAACGGTATTGGCATCGCCTGACGCTATGATGTAGCCGTTGCCAACAATATAGGCTTTGTCACAAATATCTAGGGTTTCTCTTACGTTGTGATCGGTGATGAGTACGCCGATGCCGCTTTCTTGAAGATGCTTGATGATTAATTTGATATCACCAACAGAAATCGGATCAACGCCAGCAAAGGGCTCATCGAGCAAAATAAATTTTGGGTTCATCGCAAGGGCACGGGCTATTTCTACTCGGCGTCTTTCGCCACCCGATAAGGCCATGCCAAGGTTTGAGCGAATGTGAGTGATATGAAACTCTTCCAAAAGGGTTTCCAATTTTTCGTTTTGCTGTGCCTTGCTTAACTCTTTACGCGTTTCAAGAATGGCTAGGATATTGTCTTCCACTGACATCTTGCGAAAAATCGACGCTTCTTGTGGTAAATAACCAATGCCTTTTTGTGCTCTAGTGTGCATGGCATCTTTAGTAATGTCTTGACCATCGATAAAAATACCGCCAGCGTCATTTGCCACCATGCCGACGATCATGTAGAAGCAAGTTGTTTTACCAGCGCCGTTGGGGCCAAGTAAGCCAACCGCTTGCCCAGACTCTACAGCAATAGAAACGTCTTTAACAACAGGCCGCTTTTTATAGCTTTTTGCGAGATGCTTTGCTTCCAATAATGCCATTTAGTTCTCTGCCTTTGTTGCTTGAGGTTGTTCTGCAGATCGTGGTTGCAAGGTCATTATAACCCGACCAGAGTCTTTTTTCTCAGCCGTAAAGGTGCCGCTATTAATATTGTACTGAATGTAATCGGCTGTGATAGCATTTTGCATGCGGCTTAAATAGCCATCACCGGTAATTTCTAGTCTTGACTCGTCAGTCAAATAAAGGATTGCATTGCCTTTACTGATCACTATATTGCCACTCCAGTCTAATTGTTGACTAAATACAGCGGGGTTGCCCGTGGCTTCAAGGCTGCTGAATTGGCGAGTTTGCGCATTACTGGTTACTTTTAGGTACTCAGCTTGGATTTCAATCGTGCCTTGTTTAACAAAGACATTTCCTTTGTAAATAGCTTCTCCCGTTTTTTGGTTAAAAGAAGCCTCATCCGCCTGAATTTCAAGTGGTTGATTCATGTCATCTGGTAAAGTATAGCCATTTGGAGAGGCTATTAGGGAGGCCACTATTGCTCCTAAGCTAATTAGCTGTTTCATAAATTCCTCTAACAGATTTGGTCATAAAGACGTTTTCTGAATTGATGTAAGTGACGATTTGCTCGGCACTGGTTTCGCCTTGAGACGAGATAAGGGTGGCGTTTCCATAGCTTGTTAAGGACTTGTTTCTATCAAGATAATGGACACTGTCTGAGAGCATTTCTATTTTTTCAGATTGTAAGTGCCATTTAGTAGCATGGGCATTGCCCGTCAAAAGAATGTCTTTGTTACCGTCTTCTATAATACCTGTTTCAGCTTTTGCTAGCCAATTACCGGTAAGACTTGACCGCTCTACTATGGGTTCCACAAGAAGCGTTTTAGACGTCGCCTGGTAATGTCTTGTTTGCTCGGTTTTGAGGGATTCAGTTAGTTTCCCTTGCTGGTCAAAGGTTTTTACATGTACCTTAGTAATAAAGTAATCAGGGGCGTCGTTAAAGGTCTCGACTTCAACCAAGTTGTTGGCTGTATTTGCCCCTTGATAGAAAACAAGCCCTAATAGGGCCGTGATGGCGACAGCAATAACAAGGTTTTTCGGTCGGACTAAAGTGTTGAGAATAGTCATTAGGCCAGCGTCGTTGTACTAACAAGGAATAAATAGAGACCATAAGAGGCAATGAGAGGTACACCCACCCAGCGTGGAATCTGCTTACTTGAGGTTTTCTGAAAAATAAATACACAAAGAGCGAGGACTAGAGTCAAACCTAAAACCCAAGGGAAATCACGACTAATGATATTGGCGTCTATCAATCCTGGTGCAATAATCGCTGGTAGTGGCAAAACCGTTGCAAGATTGAAAATATTGGAGCCAATAATATTGCCGATCGCTATATCATGGTGTCCTTTAAGGACACTGCTAACGGACGCTGCAAGCTCAGGTAGACTGGTGCCGATCGCAACAATGGTCAAACCTATCACTAGCTCACTCACGCCTAGCGCGGTCGCGATGCCTATGGCTCCCCAAACCAAGAGTTTTGAACTGCCTATCAGAACCGCTAAACCAATAATGGCAATAATAAAGGACTTAATCACTGGCGCGCCATCATCCTCAGGCAATTCACCTTCTAACTCACTTTTGAGGTCTTTATTTCCCTTTAAAAGAATGGTTAGTATTCCGACGAAAGCCACTAGCAGGATTACACCATCCCATTTATCAAGCATCCCATCATATAAACTGAAGCCGGTTAACAGAGTAATGGCTATGACAAGGGGGACTTCTTTCTTGGATAAGCCTGCCGCGATAGGGACAGCGGAAAATAGTAAAGTAATGCCGAAAACAAGACCAATATTAGCAATGTTGGAGCCAAGTACATTTCCCACGGCGATCTCTGGAGCCCCATCTAACGCAGCAATAGCAGACACTACCATCTCAGGTGCGGATGTGCCAAATGCGACCAAGGTTATGCCAATTACCATGGGATTTACATTTAACTTCTCCGCAACGAGTGCTGAGTGTTCAATAAACTTGTCTGAACTCATTATCAGTAGCACTAGGCCCGCAACAAGAGCCAAAGAGAATAACAACATGATAGAGGAAATACCTTATAGTTTTAAAAACACCATTTAATGAGGTTTGCCCACTAAATTCAAGACTTGATCTAACAAACATAGTGCATTTGGTTATAGCGTGATTTTATTTGCATATGGGCAATGATAGTATTAATACATATTTGGTACAGATGGAAGGTGTGTCAGTGAAAAATGCGTACGTCAGTGTCAGTAAACTCAGTTTTAGTCGAGGAGAGCGACTCATCTATGATGACGTATCACTCACTATACCCAAGGGTAAAATAACCGCGATCATGGGGCCAAGTGGCACAGGCAAAACAACCTTGCTGCGCTTAATTGCAGCGCAGCTTGATCCTGATTCTGGAACTATTTTGGTTGATGGTCAAAATCTACACAAGCTATCGCGCACGGATTTATACAAAGAGCGCAAAAAAATGGGCATGCTTTTTCAAAGTGGGGCTTTATTTAGCGACATGTCAGTGGCAGAAAACGTTGCCTTTCCATTAGAAGAGCATACTAAATTGAACGCTGTTTCTATTCAGCAAATTGTAAACGATAAGTTGCACAGTGTCGGGTTGCGTGGCGCATCGAAATTGATGCCGGCTGAATTGTCTGGAGGGATGGCTCGACGCGTCGCTTTAGCGCGTGCTATTGCGCTTGATCCACAACTTGTCATGTATGATGAACCATTTACCGGACAAGACCCTATTTCAAAAGGGGTGCTCGTCAAATTAATTAAGCAGTTAAATGACTCGGCTAACATTACGTCGGTCATTGTTTCTCATGACGTAGATGAGTCGTTATCCATTGCTGATCATGTATGTATTTTAGCCGGTGGGAAAGTGGTTGCTGAAGGAGCGGCCGAGGAAATACGTCATTCTCTGGATCCTCAAGTCAAACAGTTTTTAAATGGTGAGCCAGACGGTCCTGTGCCTTTTCATTATCCTGATGAATCTGTTTCGGTGCCGGGGCTAAAGGGAGAGTCTGCATGAAAGCCATTGTTGCGTTAGGCGCTTGGGTATTCAACTGGCTTGAATCCGTAGGGCGTGCGGGGATTTTCATTATGCAAAGCATTTTTAGGATGCCAACGCGTTGGGGGGAATCCATTAACTTGCTAGTTAAGCAGTTATACTCTGTGGGTGTTTTGTCCTTAGTTATTGTTATTGTCTCAGGTACCTTTATTGGTATGGTTTTGTCCCTTCAGGGCTATAGTATTTTAGCCAAGTTTGGTTCGGAGGAGGCGGTAGGTCAGTTATTAGCGCTGTCTTTATTGCGAGAGCTATCCCCCGTGGTAACCGCTTTATTATTTGCGGGCCGTGCTGGGTCATCGTTAACAGCAGAAATTGGCTTAATGAAGACCACAGAGCAGCTTTCCAGCTACGAGATGATGGGTGTTGATCCATTGAGACGAGTGATAGCACCTCGTTTTATCGCAGGCGTGATTTGCTTGCCACTGTTGAGTTTGATTTTCTCAGCAGCCGGTATATTGGGTGGGCAGCTTGTGTCTGTTGGATGGTTAGGCGTTCATGACGGCGCTTTTTGGTCTTCTATGCAGCAGTCTGTATATTTCGATACAGATGTTTTAAACGGCCTTATTAAGGCGATGTGTTTTGCTGTGGCGGTAACTTGGATTGCTGTATATCAGGGATACGAATGTGCCCCGACTTCGGAAGGGATAGGTAAAGCCACAACTCGAACGGTTGTGTTAGGGTCATTGGCTGTACTGGCATTAGATTTTGTTTTAACCGCTGCTATGTTTGGAGATTTTTAAGATGAGAAGTAAGCGCGCTGAGTTAATGGTTGGATGTTTTATTGTTCTTGGGATTGTTGCGCTGGTGTATTTAGCGGTCCAGGTAAGTGGGTTAGCCTTTTCCAGTAAAAAAGATACGTATCAAATAGTTGCACGATTCGATGATATCGCGGGATTGACGAGTCGAGCTAAGGTGTCCATTGCTGGTGTCACGGTAGGCAGTGTTGAATCTATTACCCTTGATAAAGAGCTTTACATGGCCTTGGTTTCAATGAATATCAATTCAGATGTCGATAATATCCCCATTGACAGTTCTATGGCGGTTCTCACTAGTGGTTTGTTAGGGGAAAAATATCTAGGTATTTCTATCGGTGCAGAAGACGAAATGCTGAAAGATGGCAGTGAAATTTACGACACACAGTCTGCTTTGGTCTTAGAAACACTGATTAGTCAATTCTTATTTAATTCAGGTGATTCGGAGTAGCGTATGCCTAAATTTTTGATGAAATGTTTATTGTTATTAACCACTTTTGTGAGTGTGACCGTTTTTGCTAACACTCAGGAGACGCAAGACGTTGAAGAGGCAAGAAATACGGTTGTGCGTATAGTGGAAGC
Organism: Marinomonas hwangdonensis; assembly: GCF_003721245.1. GTDB lineage: Bacteria > Pseudomonadota > Gammaproteobacteria > Pseudomonadales > Marinomonadaceae > Marinomonas > Marinomonas hwangdonensis. The sequence continues at coordinate 110,575 of NZ_RIZG01000007.1, forward strand.
GTTTCGGGATGATATCGTTGCTGATAAGCAAATGCTTGCCGAAAATCCTCGCTTGCTAGAAGAAAGGGTCAATTTGATTCTGGATGAAGTGGTGGATTTTGATGATTTCTCTAAAAAAGTTATGGGTAAATATTACCGCCGTGCTTCAGAGGATCAACGCAATCAGTTTGCTATTGTGACTCGCGATACCTTGTTAAAAACTTATGGTGCTTCTTTGCTTGAGTTAGACGCTGATCGAATTAATGTGCTGCCTTTAGGGCCTCAAGGCCGTGGTCGTGAAACCAAAGTGGATGTCGATTTTCAGATGGAAGCAGGTGGGCTATTAAACATTAGTTTTTACATGCAGCAAGGTGAACAGGATAATTGGATCTTAAGTAACGTAGTGATTAATAACATCAATTTTGGTCTTACATTTCGCAAGCAATTTGAAGTGATGATGCAACAAAACAGGAATGACATGAATGCGGCTATATCGGCATGGCAGCAGTCATTGGCGAACAAATCATCATAGAAATGCGATGGCAAAAATCATCAATTTACCGGAGCGGCCCTAGAGACAGGTTTTATTATTTTCATAATGAGTAAGTGAAAGTCACATAAGCGTATTTTTCGATTGCTGATTGTGATCAAGTGTTAAGAAGTTTGTCATACTAAGGTAGAATAAACCCTATTATAAAATGTATTTGGAGTGACTGTGAACGCAGGTGAAGTAAAAACACTTTTAGAATCCTCAATACCCAACTGCCAGGTGACAGCGGAAGGTGAAGGATGCAATTTTCAAATTATTGTGGTTTCAACGGAATTTGAAGGTATGTCAACCGTTAAGAGACAGCAGAGGGTTTACTCCCATTTACAAGACGCCATCTCCAGTGGCGCGATTCATGCGGTGACGATGAAAACCTACACGCCAGAACAAATAAGCAAGCTATAAAAGCAATTATAAGAGACATAAATATGGATAAGCTTCTGATTACCGGTGGTACTCGGCTTAATGGCGTTGTTCGTGCTTCAGGTGCGAAAAATGCAGCGTTGCCCATCCTTGCGGCAACTTTGTTAACGAAAGAGTTAATTACAATTAAAAATCTTCCCCATCTTCATGACATTACAACCATGCTGGAATTGCTCGGCTCTATGGGGTGTGGTGTGGTGGTAGATGAAAAGATGAGCGTGCAGCTTGATGTTTCTACTTTAAACAACTGCGAAGCGCCTTATGAACTGGTTAAAACAATGCGGGCGTCTATTTTGGTTTTGGGACCGCTTGTTAGTCATTTTGGTCGTGCGGTTGTTTCGCTTCCCGGTGGTTGTGCCATTGGTAGTCGCCCCGTTGATCTGCATTTACGTGGTCTTGAAGCAATGGGTGCCATTATTTCTGTTGAAGGTGGAGATATTGTTGCGAGTGTTGACGGTCGACTAAAAGGTGCCAGAATTTTCTTTGATAAGGTGACAGTGACAGGGACAGAAAATCTGCTCATGGCGGCTACTTTGGCCGAAGGTCAAACCGTGTTAGAAAATGCGGCTCGAGAACCTGAAGTGGTAGACTTAGCAGAATGTCTTATTGCCATGGGTGCGAAAATCACGGGCCATGGTACTGATACTATCGTTATTGATGGTGTTGAGGCGTTGCATGGTACCAGTTATCCTGTTATGCCTGACCGGATTGAGACGGGTACTTTTCTTGTGGCTGCCGCTATTACCGGTGGTAAGGTCAGAGTGATTGATACCGACGTTAAATCTCTTGAAGCCGTTCTGTCGAAATTAGAAGAAGCAGGTGCAAAAGTAACCTGTGGTGATAGCTGGATCGAAGTGGATATGGAAGGGCGTCGACCCAAAGCTGTGAACATTAGTACGGCGCCATATCCTGCATTTCCGACGGATATGCAGGCACAATTTGTGGCACTCAATTCGGTGGCTGACGGTGTGGCGCGTGTTATAGAAAATATCTTCGAAAATCGTTTTATGCATGTTGATGAAATGCTTCGCATGGGAGCCGATATTGAAGTGAGTGGGAATACGGCTATCGTGCGCGGTCGTACATCACTAAAGGGGGCTCCTGTTATGGCTACCGATTTACGTGCCTCTGCTAGCTTAGTGCTTTCTGCCCTTGTTGCAGAAGGTGATACAAAAATAGATCGTATCTATCACATCGACCGTGGTTATGAGTGTATTGAAGAGAAATTCGGCTCTTTAGGTGCGAAAATTTCACGGGTATTGAATTGATATGAGTAATACATTAACGATTGCATTGTCTAAGGGTCGTATTTTAGGTGAGACGCTGCCGCTATTGAAAAAAGCCAATATTGTGCCAGCCGAAGACATTAGTAAAAGTCGCAAACTGATTTTTGATACGAACCACGACCACATTAAATTAGTGATTTTAAGAGCGACCGATGTGCCAACTTATGTTGATCATGGCGTTGCAGATTTTGGTGTGGCTGGTAAAGATGTTTTGATGGAAGCATCAACGAAGAACTTGTATGAATTGCTTGACCTGAAAATTGCCAAATGTCGTTTGATGACAGCGGGTGTGGTGGGCCAAACTCTTCCGAATAGACGTTTAAAAGTCGCCTCAAAATTCATTAAAACAGCAAAAGCGTATTTTGCTGAGCAGGGTATTCAGGCTGACGTCGTCAAACTATACGGTGCCATGGAGCTGGCTCCTATTATGGGGCTGGCGGATTTGATCGTTGATATTGTGGATACGGGAAATACGCTTAAAGCCAACGGGCTGGAGGCGCGAGAATTGATTGCCCCTATCAGCACGCGTTTAGTGGTTAATAAAGCCGCTTATAAAACAAAGTACACTCAAATTGAACCTATTATTGACATGCTGAGAAAAGCAGTAGATAGCAACGAGGGTAAATAATTGAATCTTACTATTCGACAGTTTTCATCCAGTGCAGAAGGTTTTTATGCTGATTTAGAAACGCTATTGGCGTGGGATTCTGTGTCCGATGCCGGAATACAAAAATCCGTTGCCGATATTGTTGAACAGGTTCGTCTAAGAGGTGATGAAGCGGTTATTGAGTTTACGAACCGTTTTGATCGTCGCGACGTGACGAGTTCTTCAGAGTTAGAGATTTCCCGAGAAGAGCTTGCTTTGGCTAAAAAGCGAGTGAGTCCTGAGCTGGTAGCCAGTTTAGAAGCGGCGGCAAAACGCGTTCATCAGTATCATGAGCGTCAAAAGCAGCCGTCTTGGCAATATCAAGAAGAAAATGGAACTGTTTTAGGGCAAAAAGTGACGTCTTTAGACCGTGTTGGTGTGTATGTGCCAGGTGGAAAAGCGGCTTATCCATCCTCGGTACTCATGAATGTGATGCCTGCTAAGGTCGCAGGTGTTAGTGAAATTATCATGGTTGTGCCAACACCTGATGGGTTTGTAAACGATGTTGTTTTGGCGGCGGCATTTATTGCTGGTGTGGATCGTGTCTTTACAATTGGCGGTGCGCAAGCGGTTGCAGCCCTAGCGTACGGGACGCAGACGGTTCCTAAAGTCGATAAAATTGTCGGCCCTGGTAATATTTACGTAGCCACCGCTAAGAAAATGGTTTTCGGCATCGTGGGTATTGATATGATTGCCGGGCCATCAGAAATTCTTGTTGTCTGTGATGGCAAAACAGATCCCGATTGGATTGCGATGGATCTTTTTTCCCAAGCTGAACACGATGAAGATGCTCAATCGATATTGATTTCTCCTGATTTGGCCTTTCTGGATAGCGTAAAAGAATCCATGGAGCGCTTAGTGGAAACGCAAAGTCGACAGGCTATCATTAAGGCTTCTCTTGAAGGCCGAGGCGCTTTTATTCATGTGAAAGATATGGATGAAGCCATGGATATAGCCAATCTTGTTGCTGCAGAGCACTTAGAATTGTCTATGGATGAGCCCGAAAAGTGGGTGGAAAAAATTCGTCATGCAGGTGCTATTTTTATGGGTAGGCATACCCCAGAAGCGCTAGGGGATTATTGTGCTGGGCCAAATCACGTTTTACCGACATCTGGTACCGCTCGTTTTTCATCACCGCTTGGGGTTTATGACTTTCAAAAGCGTAGTTCATTGATCTATTGCTCTGATGTCGGGGCCAGTGAATTGGCTAAGATTGCTTCTCCGATTGCGCGAGCAGAGTCATTGGAAGCCCATGCTATGTCCGCTGAATATCGTATGCTAAAGGGTGATTGAGAGTGAAAAAAACAACTCAGTCACCTGCTATGCTAACGCTGAGGAAAATAACTAGGCTGTTTGCTTTAGTGTTTTTGTTTTTAGTCATCGTGGGTTTCTTTATGTCCTCGAGCTATCGTGTGGAGCGAAGTATTTCAATTGATGCTCCACGGGATATTGTCTATGAGAACCTGCTATCTGGTGACCTTCTTACCGAATGGATGTACATAGAAAATGGTCAAGTAGCGCGTTTTTCTAATACCTTGAAAGAGGGGGATTACGTTGCTATTTCTTATACAGGTTCCGATGAGCGAGGTCTGCTTAGTGTAACAGAGTCTACTGAATCGGTTATTCGATTCAATGTCCAATCAAAATTCACTGTTGAACTGGTGCAGAATCGAATAGAACTTGTACCAGATGGCACTAGTACCAAAGTCAGTTGGATTATTGAGGGTGAATTAAAGTCAGGATTGCTGAGCCCTTATCTCGCTTTATTCGCTAATGATATTGCTGGAGCCAATTTCGAATTCAGCTTACAAAGCTTAAAACAACAAATTGAAGCGCGTTATTAAGCCGTGTTCTATGAATGAACGCGGCTTCTGTATTGAGAGGTTATTTTGTTAAGAGCGGATTTTGAGCGTTTGCTCAACGATACATTATCTCCCAGTCTTTTTAAGGATTTTGCTCCTAATGGTTTGCAGGTTGAGGGAAGGGAAACCATTAATCGTGTTGTTACGGGTGTCACTGCCACTCAGGCACTTATCGAGGCTGCGATAGCTTACAAAGCAGATGCGATTTTTGTCCATCACGGGTATTTTTGGAAAAACGAAGCGCCTCAAATTGTTGGCATGAAGTACCGACGTATTGCCTCCCTCATTAAACATGATATCAATCTTTATGGTTATCATCTCCCTTTGGATGCCCATCCTACTTTAGGTAATAACGCGGGTTTAGCTGATGCTATTGGTTTGATAAATCGACGAGGATTGCAATCAGGTGTGGCTTTGCATGAATCAATAGGCGTTGTTGGTGAATTGTCTAACGCTGTGTCGACAGACCGTTTTCGAGAGATTATTGAGCAAGCGGTTGATCGTAGTGTGCTTTTTGAGTGTGTTAGCGATAAGGAAATACGTCGAGTCTCTCTTTGTACTGGGGGCGCTCAAGGATATATAGAACAAGCTATTCAAGCCAATGCAGATGTTTTTATTACTGGTGAAATGTCTGAGCAGACAATTCATATTGCTCGTGAAATGGGCATTCATTTTGTCGCCGCTGGGCACCATGCAACTGAGCGGTTTGGTGCTAAAGCTATGGCAAAATTCTTATCTGAAGCGCATGGGCTAGAAGCCATTTTTATAGATGATAATAGCCCTGCATAAAAAGTAATACAGTAAAGCAAAAAAAATGGGCCTGATAGGCCCATTTTTTGTTTCAAATTTAGTAAAAATAATCGTCAGGCAGTCAGTTATGCGATGGCTAACGCTTTACTATGTCCATCAAAGACTTAGATAGTGCGTTTCGGCTCAAGGTCTCTTTCGTTATCATGAAGACCGAAGGAGTCACTTAGCATGCCTGTATCGTTATCTTGTTTGGACGCATAATCTTTTGGAGGTGAATGTTCTTCAAAATCCATAGGCGTCTGCAAAGTGCGGCTTTTGTCGCTTGGTTCAATCACGACATGACTTATCTGTGCGGCATTTTCTGCCAAGCTATCTCTTAGGCTGGCTAGGTTTTTTTCTACGGCCAATAATTTTTCACTGCTTTGAGTGAAAAAACTGTCAATCACAGCTTGTTTGCTATCAAGTTCTTCCTGCAAGGTTTTCATCGTTATGATGTTTGAGTGTGTGTTTGCTTTTTTATCACTGTTTTTGGCGCTGATGTTTTTAATGACCAATGTGACGATGCCGCCAATGATGATGCCGGTGACAAATATGATGATGTTAAATTCTTCTAAGTTCATGACTCTCTCCAAAAAACGGTTCATTTATTATAGCGAAAGCGTGCCACTGATAACAGTGTGATAGGTGTGGTTTAAGTTGCAATTTGGTAGAATGAGTATAAATCATTTATTTGAAAGTTAGAGCAACGATGACCCCAATATCACGATATAAGCAAGACTTGGAAAAACCCGATTTTAACTACGATCCAGCACAAGAAGAAGCGGTGGAAGCGCTGCAAGATTTGTTTGAGCGATTAACCTCGAACGATCAGAATTCATCCTCGGCTGGCCTATTGGGAAGATTCCTTAAAAAGAAAAAGCCAAGTGTTGTAACTGGTCTTTATTTTTGGGGGGGTGTTGGGCGTGGTAAGACGTATTTAATGGACACCTTCTATGATTGTTTGCCAACCGAAAGAAAAATGCGTCTGCATTTTCATCGGTTTATGCAAATGGTCCATCAAGAAATGCGCAAGCTTCACGACGTGAAGAATCCTCTAGAGATCGTAGGCAAGCAAATTTCGGACAAAGCACAAGTGTTGTGTTTTGATGAGTTTTTTGTCACCGACATCACAGATGCAATGATTTTGGCCGGGTTGCTAGAGGTGCTGTTTGAAAATGGCACTACGTTAGTGGCAACGTCTAACATTGAACCAGACGGTTTGTATAAAAATGGCTTGCAAAGAGCGCGATTCTTGCCCGCCATAGAGTTGGTCAAAAAGCATACCAAAGTCATGAATGTGGATGGTGGTGTTGATTACCGCTTGAGAACGTTAAAACAAGCGAAGTTGTACCATTATCCGCTAAGTGAGTCAGCTGATCTGGAGCTAAATGCGCGTTTTATGAGTTTAGTATCAGACTCTTCTCATGTGATTGAAGGGGGAGCGGTGGAGATTGAAGGCCGTGATATACCTCTGGTTAGGAGCTGTGAAGACATGGCGTGGTTTGATATTAAGGCTTTGTGTGATGGGCCAAGAAGTCAAGTAGACTACATAGAGATAGCGCGTATCTATACGACGGTAATCATTGCCAATTTGCCACAAATGGATTCTTCAAAAGACGATTTGGCTAGGCGCTTCATTAACCTTGTTGATGAGTTTTATGATCGACATGTTAAAGTGATTTTTTCCGCCGAAGTGGCCATTACGGATATTTATACGGGGAAAAGGCTCACTTTCGAGTACGATAGAACGATCAGTCGTTTGTTGGAAATGCAGTCTGAAGAATATTTGTCTTTAGAGCACCGCCCTTAATGGAATGGGCTTTTTTATCGGCATTTAATAGTGTACAATTCGTTCGCCTTTTTGAAGGTAAGTGTACGTTGATCTAATAATTTATTAGGTCAACCAATAATAATAGGTATAGCGTGTCATTGGACACGTGTATTGATAGGGTTTTTTGATGAAAACTTTTACAGCTAAACCTGCTGAAGTACGTCGCGACTGGTTCGTGGTCGATGCTGAAGGCAAAACTCTAGGCCGTTTGGCTACTGAAATCGCTCGCCGTCTACGCGGTAAGCACAAAGCGGAATATACTCCACACGTTGACACTGGCGATTACATCGTCGTTATCAATGCAGAGAAAGTTCACGTTACAGGTAACAAAGCAGCTGCAAAACAATACTACCGCCATACTGGTTATCCAGGCGGCTTGCGTTCTATGAATTTCGAGAAGTTGATTGATCACGCTCCTGAGCGCGTTCTTGAAATCGCCGTAAAAGGTATGTTGCCAAAAGGTCCTTTGGGCCGCGCAATGCACAAGAAAATGAAAGTGTACGCTGGTACTGAGCATCCACATACTGCTCAACAGCCTCAAGCCCTTAACATTTAATACGGAAGATCATTATGTCAGCTACTCAATACTACGGTACAGGTCGTCGTAAAACGTCTACCGCTCGTGTTTTCCTTAAAGCCGGTACTGGTAACCTAGTTATCAACAACCGTACGCTTTCTCAGTACTTTGGTCGTGAAACAGCTCAGATGGTTGTTCGTCAGCCTCTTGAACTTGTTGATGCTACTGAAAAATTTGACGTTTACATCACTGTTAAAGGTGGTGGTATCTCTGGTCAAGCTGGTGCGATCCGTCATGGTATCACACGTGCATTGATGCAATACGATGAGACTCTACGTCGTACTTTACGTTCTGCTGGATTCGTTACACGCGACTCTCGTGAAGTTGAACGTAAGAAAGTGGGTCTACGCAAAGCACGTCGTCGTCCTCAGTTCTCCAAGCGTTAATTTTCAGCTTGAGAATTATTTTAAAACGCTTGGTGTGTTCGCCAGGCGTTTTTTTTGTTTTAAATAAAGTTTATTATTTTTATATGCGATAAAGCGGGTTTTCGAAGAAAAACTCTTCTTAAATCGTGTTAGAATCTTTGTACATAATAATTTGTAGTTCGTCTCCTTTGCACAAAAGGAGATTTTGATGTTTTCAATATAGGGGTTAGACATGGGTGTTATTGCAAAGCGCTCCTCAATGACGTTCTTTTCCGATGGAGAGGATCATTACAGTCACAGAGTTCGTATTGTATTGGCTGAAAAGGCCGTCACAGTGGACATCATAGATGTAGACCCATTTAACAAGCCGGACGAATTGGCTGATGTTAATCCGTACAATGAATTGCCCGCTTTAGTCGATCGTGACTTGGTTCTATATGAGCCAAATACTATGATGGAATATTTAGATGAGCGTTTTCCTCATCCGCCTTTGCTTCCAGTTTATCCGGTTGCACGAGCTGAAAGTCGTCTTTTTATGTACCGTATTCAGCGTGATTGGGCTGATCTTGTCGATTTGATCCTATCAAGCAAAGACAAAGAAGCCGTCGCTAAAGCTCAGAAAGAATTGCGTGAAGGTCTTATTAGTGTTGCGCCAATTTTTGAAGAGAAGCCATATTTTATGAGCGATGAATTCACCATCGTTGATTGTTGTTTGGCACCTATCTTGTGGCGTCTTCCTATATTAGGTGTGGAAATACCCAAAGAGCAAGCAGGGCCATTGCACAAGTATATGGAGCTAGTGTTTGCTAGAGAGTCTTTCCAAGAGAGTCTTTCCGAAGCAGAACAAGACATGCGTCTAGACTAAAGAATCATTAGCCTAGTCTGTTGTACGTGTAAAAAAGGAGCTTCGGCTCCTTTTTTACACGTATTTTTTAGAAAAGTTTTTACAGATTTTTAATCAATCTGTGCAGTTGGAGAGAATATGTTACCAAAGCGATCGTACTTATTAAATGCCGCGTATGCTTGGGTTGCGGATAATGATATGACGCCTTATTTGCTGGTGGATGCGGAGCAAAAAAACGTCGTGATACCAACCGAGTTTGTGAAAGATGGCCAGATCGTCTTAAACATAGGTATGTCGGCAGTGCGGCACTTGATCATGGACAAAGATGCCATTTCTTTTGAGGCACGCTTTAGCGGTAAACCCATGCAGGTGTATGTCCCCATTCAAGCGGCCTTAGCTTTATATGCAAAAGAGAACGGAGATGGCTTTGTTTTCCCTGATGAAGTCTTTGAAAGCGAGCCGCCCCCAACGCCACCTGAACCAAAGAAAGGTTTTCAACTAAAAGTCGTTAAATGATTTTTAGTCTTCAAGGTGATGGCTTAAGCATGTCTCTGCACGACGCTTGAGGGCAGTGTTCTTATCTTGTCTGTCGAGTGCTTTAGTCATCACTGCCAAACAACTGGCGCTCTAGTAAGTCAACCAGTATGTGAATAACCGTAAGTTGGCATTCATGTACTCTCGCTGTGCCTAAAAGATTGATTTTAATTTCAGTGTCATCTTGTGAGGTCAAGGAAGAAACATTTTTTGCTTCAGGGCTAGTCAGTGCAACAATGCTCATTTTGCGCTCATGAGCGGCCTGTATTGCTTGGATGATAGGGGATGTGTTGCCTCGGTTAGCGACCACAAAAAGAATATCGCCCGAATTACCCAGTGCCGTAATTTGCTTAGAATAGACATCGTGGTAGCTGTCGTTATGGGTAATTGCCAGCAAAGCAGAACCATCACCACTTAGGTTTATAGCGGGCAGCCCAGGCCTTTCTCTGTCCATTCTGTCTAGCATTAGGGTGCTAAAATATTGTGATAAATGGGAGCCTGTGCTATTTCCGATACATATGATTTTACCGCCTGACACAATGCTTGAAAAAATCACCTTGGCGGCGTGCTCAATATAAGGTGGTAGGCTTTCCAGTGCTTGTTGTTGTGCCTCAAAGCTCTGGGCGAATTGTGTGTAAATTGCTTCTTGAAAATCCATAGTGATCAAAATACTGCTTTTAGCCAAGTTAAATGGTGTACGTCTATTTTTCCGTCGAATAATATCGCATCGAAACGACTCGTGTGGTGCACTTTATGGTTTTTTTGTAGCCAAAGAGCGGCGCTGTTGCGTACTCTTTTAAGCTTGGACTTACCTAGACTTTCTGCTGCCGTGCCATGTGCGCTGTTGGCACGAAAGCGAACTTCGATAAAAACAATGCTGTCTTTATCAATGAAAATTAAGTCGATTTCTCCTATTCGGCAGAAAAAATTTCTTTCTACAAAATGCAGGCCTTGGCTAAGTAGAAAGTATTCTGCTATCTGCTCGGCTTTTTCACCGTTATTCTTCGGTGATTTCCTCTTGCTCAAAGAATTGTTGACTGTTTGCATATACCAAATTTCCTTTTCGGTAAGTCATAATAATGGGCCGTTTGCGAAAGATGCCATTCTCATCCAGCGTAATAATGCCCGTGTTTGCTGAGATTTTTGTGCTAGGCAATAAGGTGAATAATAAATATTTGTTTGCTAACAGATACGAGTCTGCGCCAAGCGCTTGCAAACGTCGTAAGATATTTGAATCTTGATTCTTTGGTAGCTGGTTTAGTACCGTGCTTTTTGGCGCCAAAGCGGGGACTTCGGTAAATAAGATGCGTTCAATATCACCCGGTTTTATGGTGCGATCAGGCGCGCTATCGTTTAAGGTGCTGGCAGCAAGCATGGGGACTTTATCAGCGAAATAAAAGTCTAAAAGAGGTCGAATTTGTTTAGCATCATTGAGCTTACCTACATAGAAGACGTAGTCTAAGTCTTCTCGCGGACGGGCAATACTCTCTACGCTAGTGCCAGTCCATTGTTCGATTAAACGTTTGCGCGCGTTGCTCTCGTTGACAAGCAGTAAAGAATGAATGGCGTCTTGTCGACCTTGAGGGGTGTTGGCATAAGTTTGGTTTGACGTGACCGTGATATTTTCTTTATTCGCGGTGGAACGAAACTCATCGCTTTGTCTCAATGCCCATGTTTCGTTAGTGTTTAAAATGGCGGCCCTTGTCGCCCCTTCTTGTTTTGCAAAGGTGATTAATTCGCGAATTTCATCTTCCGCATTCAGCGAGAAATGAAACAGATTTTGTTTGTTTTGTACAAAATCCAATTGATTAAGTGCAATCACTGGGTAAGGCAAATCGAGTCTGTTCAATTGTGCTACGTTATTCTTTTGTAACGGGCCAATAATGACATCGGGTTCAAAATTATTGGCGACCGCTAGGGCTTCTTCGATGTTGTTATAGTCATCGACATTAACAAGGTGAACGCTGGGTCGTGATTCTTTTTGGTTATAAAAGGTGACGAAAAACCCATCAACAATGGCCTGAGACGCGCGTTTTAAATTACCGCTCATAGGTAACATTAAGACAATTTTTTCGGGTGCCATTTGTCTCACAGACGCCATAACCGCAAAGTCGACTGGTGGTTTGATGGCCGCTGGGTGATCGGCATTCTCTGATTGCCAATTTTCAAATACCGTCAGCTGCTGTTCTAGTGACAAAGATTGATTTCGTAAAATGCTACTGATCGTTAACCAGCCATTCAATAAAGGTTGTTCTTGTTCAAAAAGGTCGTCTATCTCATTCTGTGAGAGGTTTTGAATTGCCAACCAAAGCTTGGTTTTGTTGTCCTCACCTTCGTCAAGGGGCAAGCTGTAGGTTAGATCTAACCGCAGAGTGACGACGTTTGGCCAATTCCCAAAATGTTCAAAAATGCTCGCTTTGGTTTCTTTGAGTGCATTTTGATTGTTTGGATGGTTAGCAGCGACTAATTGGTTTGCTTGATTAATAAAGGCCATGGCGTCGGTGGCGTTACCCAGCTTTGACGAGGCGATTGCCGCCAACAAATAAGCGTTAAACTGAATAGACGAGGTTAAGGGCAGAACGTACATGGTTAAGGTGTCAACGGATTTCTGAAATTCGCCGTCTTCAAAATAGGTTTTGGCAATACGATAGTTTTCCGCCATAGCAGGTGAAATGTCAGAGGTATTTCTTGGGTGATATATGCTAGGCGGCGGTGTTCTTTCTTCTGTCTGTGCGCTGCTAATGAATTGAGCACTTGCTGGTGGTGCGTCTGTGTTTAAATTCACGGAATTACAAGCACTCAACAGAAAAGTACACAAGGTTAATGATATGATGCGGTAATTAGGTAGGCACATAAGCTTATAAAATGACAAAGAAAAAGAGGTTACATGGTATCACATAGTTCAAATGATGCGAGAGGGGCACTGTACATAGTTGCGACTCCAATAGGCAATTTAGACGATTTTAGTAAAAGGGCTGAGCAAACTCTCAGGGACGTGGATTATATCGCCGCGGAAGACACCAGACACACCCGCCGTTTATTGAACCATTTTGCGATTGAAGCCAAGCTCTTTTCGATCCATGATCACAACGAAAAAGACAAAGCGGCCTATGTGGCAAGCTTATTAGAGGACGGAAAGAATGTTGCTCTGGTGTCTGATGCTGGCACGCCCTTAATTTCTGATCCTGGTTACCATGTGGTCCATGCTCTGCGCGAACTGGGTCATAATGTTATCCCCATCCCTGGTGCCTGTGCCTTGGTTGCGGCTCTATGCGCTTCTGGGTTACCAACGGACCAATTCTTTTTTGCGGGATTTGTGCCGGCTAAGTCAAAAGGTCGTTGCGACTTATTTGAATCTTGGAAGAATCAGGTTGGCACGGTTGTATTTTATGAATCTACGCACCGCGTTTATGACTCCATAACGGATGTACAAAAAGTCTATGGCGATGACGCGCAATTAGTATTAGCTCGTGAAGTAACGAAAACCTTCGAGACGTTTTTGTCGGGGACAGCGTCTGAGATTCTTGCTAAGTTCGATGCCGATGCCAACCAAATGCGTGGCGAGTTTGTTGTTATGCTGAGTTTCACGCAAGAAAGCGGTAACGAAGCCGAGTTAGAAGCGAAGCGTATTCTGACTATTTTGTTGGAAGATTTACCGGTTAAGCAAGCGGCCGCAATGGCAGCCAAGTTAACTGGCGAAAAGAAAAATTATCTCTACAAAATGGCGCTGGAAATGCAAGACGAATAGTTTTTCGTACTAAACACCCATTGAAAATGTGGGTGTTTACATTCCGATAAGACTGAGTATACTCCACTCTACTTGTCGGAGTGCCATTTGGCTGAGATCGCATCATTGAATGCGGGATCCGCAGAACCTGATCGGGTTAATACCCGCGTAGGAAACAAGAAAGTCTCTATTTTTCTTTTCTGCATCGAATGAACTCCTGTCTTTTTACGACAATAGATTCGATGCTGGCTGTTACCACCGTTCCGCCTCACCCATCATTCGTCAGTAAAAATTCAGGGTTCATGTTTTGCAATCAACGCCTGTAGTGCGTTAATCGTTGTAAAGCAGCACCCCAGACAAGCCATTCTCCATTTTAATAATAAGGGAAGCGCTTATGTCTACTAGTAATGAGTTACACAACACCTCAGCGAATTTATCTAAAAAGCAGTCTCGTGAAGAATCACGCCAAGCGGCGAAATCCTTTATCGAGTCATTGCAGGCCAAACCTTTTCCTTCGTCCGAGCGCATTTATTTAACGGGCTCTGACGACTCCATCCGCGTTCCTATGCGTAAGATCAATCTGACCGATACCCCAATTGGATCGGATCCCGACAACTTAACCTTCGAGCCCAATGAAGCGATTTACGTTTACGACTGCTCTGGTCCTTATGCGGATCCACAAGAAAACATAGATGTGTATCGTGGCCTAGCGCCCATGCGTGAGTCTTGGATCGAAAAACGTGGCGACACGGAAATATTGCCAAGTGTGTCATCTGAGTTTGCTCAATCTCGTCTGGATAACGCGGCGCTGGACGAGTTACGCTTTAAAGCCTTACCTAAAGTGCGTAAAGCTCGCCCAGGTAAGTGTGTGACGCAAATGCATTACGCACGTCAAGGCATTGTCACGCCAGAGATGGAATACATTGCACTGCGTGAAAACCAAAACATTGACGCTATCAACAGTGAATTACTGCTAAGACAGCATCCAGGTCAAAGCTTTGGCGCGAACCTACAAACCCGTATTACGCCGGAGTTTGTTCGTGACGAAGTCGCACGAGGCCGCGCTATTATCCCCAATAATATTAATCACCCTGAATCCGAGCCAATGATCATTGGCCGTAACTTCTTGGTGAAGGTCAATGCTAATATTGGTAACTCAGCCGTGACCTCGTCTATCGAAGAGGAAGTAGAAAAACTGGTCTGGTCGACCCGTTGGGGCGCAGATACCGTGATGGATTTATCGACGGGTAAAAATATTCACGAAACCCGCGAATGGATCTTGCGTAACTCGCCGGTTCCTATTGGTACCGTCCCCATCTATCAAGCCTTGGAGAAAGTGGATGGCGTGGCTGAAAATCTAAATTGGGACGTGTTCCGCGATACCTTGATTGAGCAAGCAGAGCAGGGGGTCGACTATTTCACTATTCACGCGGGTGTGTTGTTGCGTTACGTGCCGATGACCGCCAAACGACTTACTGGCATCGTGTCTCGTGGTGGTTCCATCATGGCGAAATGGTGTTTGGCGCACCACAAAGAGAGTTTTCTTTATGAGCGCTTCCGTGAAATTTGTGCGTTGTGTGCGGAATACGATGTGGCTTTGTCGCTTGGTGATGGCTTGCGTCCGGGGTCTATTATGGATGCCAATGACGAAGCGCAAATGTCGGAGCTTCGCACCTTGGGCGAATTGACAAAAATTGCTTGGGAATACGATGTACAGGTGATGATTGAAGGTCCTGGTCACGTCCCCATGCAATTGATCGAAGAGAATATGACAGAGCAATTAAAGCATTGTCATGAAGCGCCATTTTATACTTTGGGGCCTCTAACCCAAGATATTGCACCGGGGTATGATCACATTACCTCTGGCATTGGTGCCGCGCAAATTGGTTGGTACGGCTGCGCTATGTTGTGTTACGTGACGCCAAAAGAACATCTTGGTTTACCTAATAAAGAAGACGTTAAGCAAGGTTTGATCACCTACAAAATTGCCGCTCATGCTGCGGATTTGGCCAAAGGCCACCCAGGAGCACAAATTCGTGACAATGCCTTATCTAAGGCGCGTTTTGAATTTCGTTGGGAAGATCAATTTAACCTGTCTTTAGACCCTGAAACCGCTCGCTCTTACCATGATGAAACATTGCCGCAAGCGTCAGGTAAAGTGGCGCATTTCTGTTCTATGTGTGGACCAAAATTCTGCTCGATGAAAATCACTCAAGAAGTTCGCGACTATGCCAAGGGCTTAGAGGATGCCAAAGGCTTGGAAGGCGCTCAAAAAATCGACATGAGTGCTTTGGAAGGCGATGCTGTTGCTAGCGAAGCCGAAACAGGCATGCAGAAAATGTCGGCGCAATTCCGTGAGCTAGGCAGTGATGTCTATCTCACTACGGATAAACTAAAAGAAACATCGCTGTAGGCGAAAGGAGGATTTATGTCGATAAAACCTCCTGTTGTCTGGTGCGTGGGCGGGTCGGATTCGTCCGCCCACGCTGGACTCCAAGCGGATTTGCTTACAGGGCAAGACCTAGGTTGCCACGTGCAAACGATAGTGACGTGCATCACCGCACAAAATTCTAAAGAAGTGCGGTCTGTGGAGCCGGTTTCGCTGACTGTGTTCAATGAACAGTGGCAAGCCTTACTCGATGATGTGCCACCAGCGGCCATTAAGGTTAGCTTGCTGCCTTCCATCCACATGGTGAAAGCGTGCTCGGTTTGGGTGCAGCGCATCAAGGCAGACTTTCCAAATGTGAAGGTGATCTTCGATCCTGTGATGGCGGCGAGTAGTGAATCGGGTAATCGCCTGCAACAAGATTCTGTTGGGGCTTCTTTATTGGAGTCTTTGCTTCCACATGTGGATGTGATTACGCCCAACTTGCTGGAATTTGAGCGATTGACTGGCTTGTCCAGCCAGCAGCCAGTGGTGGACATACAGAGTCAATTGGCCGCGTATTTAATATCGTCAGAATGCACGTGGTTACTGAAAGCAGGACATTCAGATTCTGAGCAAGCAACGGATTGGCTGGTGAGCCAGGATGCTGTCGTCGGTTTTTCTTATGAAAAACTCACTGTGCACAATACCCGTGGTACAGGTTGCACCTTATCGACAGCGTTGGCGAGCTTTATTGCCCATGGCTACGATCTTCTAGATGCCATGACCATGGCTAAGGCCTATATCACTGGGGCGTTAAAAAGAGGCGTGCAGATTGGTGTTGGTGCTGGGCCATTGGGGCGACCGGGTTGGCCGCTTCAGATTGAAAATATGCCAACGATTGTCTCACCATTCTCACCAATAATGTCCATGAATCAGCCGTTTGCCAAGATGGATCTTGGTAAAATGGGTTTGTACCCTGTGGTGGATTCCGTTGCTTGGTTAGAGTTAGTGCTTAAGCAAGGAGTGAAAATTGCCCAGCTGCGCATCAAAGACCCTAACGATGCTGATTTAAAGCATAAAATTCAACAGGCGATTACCCTAGGAAAAGAATACGACGCTCAAGTCTTTATTAATGACTATTGGCAGCACGCTATCACGTTTGGTGCGTATGGCGTTCATCTTGGTCAGGAGGATTTGGATGTGGCGGACTTGACGCAAATTCAAGCCGCCGGACTGCGTCTCGGCATCAGCACCCATGGTTACTATGAAATCGCTCGCGCTCAGTCTATTCAGCCAAGCTACATCGCGTTAGGTCATATTTTCCCTACACAAACCAAAGAAATGCCTTCTCAGCCACAGGGTTTAACTCGACTGGCCCATTACGCCACTTTATTGAAAGGCACGTTTCCTACGGTGGCGATTGGTGGCATCAATGCAGAGCGGTTACCAGCCGTGGTGAAAACGGGCGTGGATTGTATTGCTTTAGTGACGGCCATTACCAAAGCAACAGAACCCGAGGCCGCGACACGATCTTTGATGATGGCCTTTGAGGCCAGTTTAGGAGATGAGCGATGAAGATTGTGCTAAACGACGTACCTTATGAATTTACTGGAAACACTCTCGAAGACTTATTGAATGAGTTGGGGAAAAGTCAGCAAGGTATTGCCATTGCGATCAATCAACAGGTGGTGCCAAAAAGTGTGTGGTGCGCTACTAAGTTGAATGAGCAGAGTCAGGTGTTTATTTTTGAATCCATTGCTGGAGGTTAATATGTCGTCTTTATTGATTGCAGGGTACGAATTTCACTCTCGACTTTTTACGGGTACTGGGAAATACGCCAGTGCTGATGCCATGATGGATTCGCTAACGGCCAGCGAAAGCGAACTGGTGACCTTATCGTTGCGTCGCATGGATTTAAAAAATCACACGGATAATATTCTTCAGCCTTTGCAGCAGCATGGCATAAAGTTGTTACCCAATACCTCCGGCGCGCGTACCGCCAAAGAAGCCGTTTTTGCGGCAGAGTTGGCTCGTGAAGCATTGGAGACCCATTGGGTGAAGTTGGAAATACACCCTGATCCGCGTTACTTGATGCCAGACGGCATGGAAACCCTGCTGGCGGCCGAAGAGTTGATCAAAAAAGGTTTTGTGGTCATGCCTTATGTTCACGCCGATCCTGTGCTTTGTAAGCGATTAGAAGAAGTCGGTTGTCAGTGTGTCATGCCACTGGGTTCACCTATTGGTTCAAACATGGGCTTGGCGAGTCGTCCATTCTTGGAAATCATCATTGAGCAGAGTCGAGTGCCTGTCATTATTGACGCCGGCATTGGTGCGCCTTCGGATGCGTCATTGGCCATGGAGCTTGGTGCGGATGCGGTGTTGGTAAACACGGCCATGGCCGTTGCCAAACACCCTGCGCAAATGGGCAAGGCTTTTCGTCTTGCTGTGGAAGCAGGTCGAATGGCCTATGAGTCTGGTTTGGGAGCAAAGCGGATACAAGCGCAAGCGACTAGTCCATTGACGGATTTCCTTGGAGCCTTGTCATGATAGATGGAGTCAGCCAGACAATTCGCGTGTTAGAGCAAAGCCCAGCAATAGAAGATCAGTTTAGCCAGTTTGTCGAAAGCACAGATTGGCAAGTTGTGACGCTAACGCATCAAGCAAAAACCGAGCAAGATGTGTTGCGAGCCTTGGGGAAAAGCAAACTCGAAGTAGACGATTTTGCGGCCTTGATTTCCCCTGCGGCAGAGCCGTATTTGCTGGAAATGGTGACCAAAAGCGAGCAACTGACGCTGCAGCGCTTTGGAAATACCTTGAGTTTGTTTGCGCCCTTGTATTTATCCAACACGTGCGCAAACGAATGTACCTACTGTGGTTTTTCCATGAGTAATGCGATTAAGCGCCTTACGTTGAATGAAACGCAAGTGGGAAAAGAAGTGGCAGCCATTAAAAGTAAAGGCTTTGACCATATTCTTTTGGTGACTGGAGAAACCAACAAAGTCTCCATGCCTTACTTTGAACGCATGATCCCTTTTATCAAGCCACACTTTAGTCAGCTATCCATGGAAGTCCAGCCATTAGAGATGGAAGAGTACAAACGGTTGCAAGGTATCGGCTTAGACGGTGTGTTGGTTTATCAAGAAACCTATCGTCGTACAACCTATCTTGAGCATCATTTACGAGGCAACAAATCCAATTTTAATTATCGGTTGGACGCACCGGATCGTATCGGTCAAGCCGGCATCCATAAAATTGGCTTGGGTGTATTGCTTGGCTTAGAAGACTGGCGCACAGATTCATTAATGATGGCGCATCATTTGCGGCACCTTCAAAAGCGCTATTGGCGAAGCCGCTTTAGTGTAGCGTTTCCCCGTATTCGCCCTTGTGAAGGTGGCATCGTGCCTAAGTCTGTTATTTCCGACCGACAGCTCGTCCAGCTTATTGCCGCTTGGCGTTTGTTTGATCGTGATTTGGAAATGAGCTTGTCAACGCGCGAATCCCCAACGTTTCGTCATCATGCGGTGCGTATGGGGTTTACGACAATGAGCGCTGAATCCAAAACCCAACCAGGTGGCTACGCAGAAGATTCCCAAGAAGCGCTTGAGCAATTTGAGATCAGTGATGAGCGCTATGTGGCTGAGATTATGGCGATGATTCGAGAGCAGGGGCGCGACGTTGTTTGGAAAGATTGGGATCCGGCATTGTCAAGTAACGTTTAGAGAGGTCAGATCCCTTTACGATCTGACCTTTTAAAAATAAAGCCAACAACTAGCTAGCTATAGTATTAAATAGCTCAAAGTAGGTTGGGAAGGTTTTTGAGGTACAGCCTGGATCGTTGATGGTGACTGGTGTATCGGAGAAGGCAACCAGAGAGAAGCACATGGCAATGCGGTGATCATTGTAGGTGTCGATGGCCGCATGTTGAAGTGTCTCAACGGGAGTGATGGTAATATAGTCTTCACCTTCGATCACGTCAGCCCCGAGTTTTTTTAACTCGGTTGCCATGGCGTATAAACGGTCGGTTTCTTTGACTCGCCAGTTGTAGATGTTGCGAATGGTGGTTGGGCCTTTGGCGAATAGAGCGGTGGTTGCTATGGTCATAGCCGCATCAGGAATGTGGTTCATGTCCATATCTATGCCGTTCAGTTCGCAACGTTCGGCTTCAATCCAGGTCGGGCCGTAAGTGATTTTTGCGCCCATTTTGGCCAGTACATCAGCAAATTTTACGTCGCCTTGTACGCTGTCTGTTCCCACGCCGTGGACTTTGATTTTTCCGCCTGCAATGGCCGCGGCAGCCAAAAAGTAGGAGGCAGAAGAAGCGTCGCCTTCTACCATGATTTCACCAGGGCTTTGGTACGTTTGCTGACCTTTCACTACAAACGCTTGGTAGTTCTGATTTTCCACTTCCACACCGAATTGTTTCATGGCGTGTAGCGTAATATCAATATAAGGTTTAGACACCAATTCGCCATCGACTTTGATGGTCAGATCGCTGTTTGCCATGGGTGCACTCATCAAAATAGCCGTCAGGAACTGGCTTGAGATATTGCCTTTAATAGACACTTCGCCGCCAGATAAGCCATTTGCTTTAATGCGTAAAGGCGGATAGTTCTTCTCGCCTTCGTAAGCAATATCAACCCCTAATGCTTGTAGCGCATCGACTAGATCGCCAATAGGGCGCTCGTGCATACGTGGCTCACCATGAAGGTGGAATTCGCCTTTGCCTAAACAAAGCGCGGCGGTGAGAGGGCGCATTGCGGTGCCCGCATTTCCAAGAAACAAGTCACCAAGATCGGCCTGAATCGGGCCTGCCAGACCGTCAAGAATACACGTTGTGCCATTGTCTTCTAGCGTATAGTTCACGCCCAGTTTGGTTAGGCTTTCAAGCATGTGACGAATATCGTCGCTATCAAGCAAGTTGGTGATTTTCGTCGTGCCTTTCGCCAGTGTGGCTAGTAATAAAATACGGTTTGAAAGGCTTTTAGAGCCTGGGATTTGGATCTCTCCATTGGCATTGGAAAGCGGGCCGAGTGTTATTGAATTCATTATTAAGTCCATCACAGTGTGTTTCTGTTGTATGTTTGAGTGTGTTGCTGCGAGTAAATTATAAGTGTTCGGTTTTGCCCAAAAAATTGTCCGTGTTAGGTGGTCGCGTCGCTCTTTTTGAAGAGGTCAGTCTTGAATGCGCACTAGTATACCTTTGAAGGCGTTTCCTGTCAGTTCTGCAAATTCACTCAGTGTGCTGTTTTTTACAGCGAAGTCTCTCTAGAATGTGGGTCAATAAAATAATGACGTATAGGAAACAGTGTATGAGACACCAATATCATCCCCTTGGCTTTGAAGGGTCACGTATTGCCCAAGGTTTTTGGCGCCTGCAAGAATGGAACATGACGTCTTCAGAAACGCTTGGCTTTATTGAAGCCTGTTTAGATTTAGGGGTGACAACATTAGACCATGCGGATATTTATGGTGGTTACGAATGTGAAGCATTGTTTGGTGAGGCGCTAAAACATAAGCCCGCTTTACGAGACAAAATGGAGATTGTCACAAAATGCGGGATACTGCTGCCATCAGAGAATCGTCCTGACATACAGGTTCATCGTTATGACTATCGTGCTGAGCATATTTTAGCCAGTGTTGATCGTTCTCTTGCTAATTTACAGTGTGAGTATATTGATACGTTACTCTTGCATCGCCCAAGCCCCTTGATGGATGCAGACGAGGTCGCACAGGCGTTTGATTTGTTATTTACACTTGGCAAGGTTAAGCACTTTGGTGTGTCAAATTTTACAACTCATCAATTTGACTTGTTGCAGTCTCGCCTTGATGCACCTTTGATTATCAATCAGGTAGAGCTATCACCATTGGCGTTGCAACATTTTGAGGATGGCACCTTAGACCATTTACAACAACATGCCGTAACCCCCATGGCGTGGTCGCCATTTGCTGGTGGTGAATTGTTCTCAGGCTCCAGTGAAAAAGCAAAACGCGTTCAAATGGTATTGAGTGAGTTAGCACAGCAAAACAATTGTACTGTCGATCAAATCGTTGTTGCCTGGTTATTGCGACACCCGTCTGGTATTTGTCCTGTTATGGGATCAGGAAAGATTGAACGTTTGGCCATGGCGGTTGACGCCTTATCTATATCTTTGAGCGACGATGATTGGTTTCGTATTTGGGTTGCCTCTCTAGGCCAGCCCGTTCCTTAATTATCTGTTTATTAAAATTCAATAAATTATGCTTTTCTGATTTAAATCATTAGGCTATCTTGTCCCTTAGCATGGAGCAAAAATTAAACCTTGTGCTTACAACAAGTACAAAGACGATTCTTTAATAGGTGTGCGCATGAAAAATAAAATAGTGTTGGCAGTAGGTGCCGCATGTGTTGTGTTTGCTTCTTGGTCACAGGCAGCTCAGTTACCCAGCCCTACTGGCAGAGTCATTTTGACGGTGTCTGGTAATATAACCAATACCAACACAACAAATAATACAGCGGAATTTGATCGCCAGATGTTGCAGGGTTTAGATCTGGCAACACTTGATACAACAACGCCTTGGACAGAGGGCATTAACTCCTACGAGGGGCCTTTGCTCAAGTCATTGTTAGATTATGTTGGCGCAAAATCTTCCAGTTTATCGGTTACAGCGCTGAATGATTACTCAGCCAGTGTTCCTGTCAAAGATGCCTATGATTACGACACCATTCTCGCCATGAGTTTGAATGGTAAATCTATGGGAGTACGTGAGAAAGGTCCGCTATTTTTATTGTATCCTTTTAGCCAGAATCCCAGCCTAAATAATGAAGTGATTTATAATCGATCTGTCTGGCAGATTAAAGCCATTAACGTTGAGTAAATATTAATGGTACGGCTCAGAAAGGCTTGGTTCAATGATAAGTCAAAAATGACGGTGTCCAAAGTGAACGTTTTGGTGTTTTTATCCATCGCGTTTCTTGTGGTATCCATACTCATATTTTCTGAGCTATTTCAGCGTCAAAGGCTTGTTCTGTCTGCTGCAGAAGAGGATGCCTTATGGGCGTCCTATCAGCTAGACAGAGAAGCGCTGAAGTTAAACAATGCATTAATGTTACTTGAGCATGATATTAATGTAGACAAAATCGAAGAGGCTCGTCTTCGGTTTGATATTCTTTATAGTCGGATAAACCTAATCAAACAGGGGCAGCTTGGTTCCTTGTTTAGCAGAATACCGGATTCAGAAAAACTTTTGTTTGAAATTGAGTCAGAACTTCAGTTCATGGATCCTTTGTTGTTTGACGATGATGATATTTTTTCCGATACTGCCATTTCCGATCTCATTGAACAGAGTTCACTTTTATTAAAAAGAACTGAGAACATTGTTTTTGAGATATTATCAATACGATCGACTGATAAAGTGCAACACAGAAACGAATCGATTGATTTGTTTGTGACGTTAAGTACACTTTTGGCCGTTCTTACCATCACTATCATGTTTATTATTTACATGCTTTTTAAGCAGTTAAAAGAGGTGCGTCTTTCTTATAAAAAATCACAAGATATGACAATCGAGCTGGAAAATGCAGTGGACTATGCACAAAAGGCCCTCAAAATTAAAACGGAATTTGTCTCGACTATGAGTCACGAAATGAGAACGCCAATGAATGCGATTATTGGTTTTAGCCACCTGATTCTTGCTGATGATATTCCAGCCGAAACACGATCAAAAACCAAAAAAATTCAAAAAGCGGCGAACAATTTATTGTCTCTAATAAACAGTATTTTAGATTTTGAAAAAATCGAGTCGGGAAAAATTCACGTTGAAAAAGACTTATACGATTTAGACAGTGTCTTGGAATTTGTGTATCACATTAACGAGGAAGAAGCGAAAAGGAAAAACCTTCATTTCACCGTGAGTCGAGATTTTTCTATGTCCTCGACTTTCATGGGTGACCCGTTTAGATTGCAACAAATTTTAATTAACCTTGTGAGTAACGCCATCAAATTTACTCAAACAGGTTTTGTTTATGTCAAAGTGTGTTTAAAGGATGATAAGTTAGTATTTGAAGTGGCTGACTCAGGTATTGGGATTCAAGAAAACGCCAATGTTTTTGAGGCTTTCCATCAAGCCGACAATAGTACATCAAGAATCTATGGTGGTACGGGGTTAGGGTTAAGTATTTCTCAAAAACTGGTGGCTTTGATGGGGGGGGCAATTGATTACGAATCGACCTTGTCGGTAGGGACACGATTTTTTGTCTCAATACCGTATGGGGTTGATACGGACGAAGCCGAGGTAGCAGGCAAATCTGTTGCGTACGAAGAAACGCATTTTAATCAAATATCCGTAATGAAGGATGACAATAACATTATTAAGCAGCTCGAAGACATGCATTGTCACGGGTTCTGCTTGTTAGAGGACAGTCACCTTGTTGGCGTATTCAAGGCTAACGTAATAAGCCTTGAATACTTGAGAAAAGAGATTGAGCCTAATAAAGAGATGAGTGAAAGCTATCTTGATAACGTGATTGTTCTGCACGGTGACGGCACTTTTCACGCAAATGGAAAAATGACAGGGTTACTGACGCCTAAAAATATTTTGAGATACATTGACGTCTCGTTGCTAGAAATGTCACAAAAGAACACAAGGGTAGAGGTGTTTGATACAGCACAGATTCCCGATATAACAGCACAAACTGACGTTCTTAAAGGTCGCTCTGAATCATCGACGAAAGGTAAGGTCACTACTCAGCAGAAAGATCTTATACGTAAGGAAGAATTAAGAAAAGTCACTGCGCCATTTCTTGCTAAAATCATTGATCTTGAAAATAGCTTAATGAATGGAGAGGCTGACAGCGAGATGGCAATTCATTACATACTGGCTGAATACCCAAAAGAGTGTGACCGTGCGCTCTTACAAAGTGCCTTGCTTGATATTGAAGAATACGAGTTTGATTCAGCCGTCCTCAAGATCGAAAAATACAGAAAGACATTGGTTATTTAACTCAGTAAATCTTCATGGTGAATTCTATGCTAAGAGAGACGGCGTCATCCGTTGAAAGTAAAAAAGTGCTCATTGTTGATGATGTGCCTCAAAATATCGACTTATTGAAGGATATTCTGAAAGAAGAGTATCAGGTGCAGGTTGCAAAAAGCGGAAAAGTTGCGTTGAGTATTATTGAACGATCACCACCAGACATTATTTTGTTAGATATGATGATGCCGGAAATGAGTGGTCTGGAAGTGTGTCATAAACTTAAAAGTAATCCTGTGACACAAGATATTCCTATTATATTTTTAACTGCGGTAACGGACGCAGAGCATGAGCGAGAAGCATTTGAAACGGGCTGTGTGGATTTTATTACTAAGCCGATTACGCCGCTCACCACGTTAGCTAGAGTACGCACCCATTTACAGCTTTCAGAAAAAAATTTACACAATAAACATCTCATCAAAATTAAAACTCAAGAGCTTGATGACTCACTGAAATCTGCCATTGGAATGCTAGGTGAAATGGGGCATTTAAACGATGTAGATACCGGTGTACATATGTGGCGTATGGCCGATTATTGTGCGATTTTAGCAAGAGCCGTGGGTTGGGATGAAGAGCGTGTTGAATTGCTGCGATTGGCTGCGCCATTACATGATACTGGAAAAGTGGGCATTCCAGATGCCATTTTGAAGTCCCCCAACAAGCTAAATGATGAAGAATGGGAAATAATGCGTCAGCATACTGTGATTGGTTACCAAATACTAATTCAAAGTGAAGCTCCATTATTTAAGTTAGCCGCTGAAGTGGCCCTTGGACACCATGAAAAATGGGATGGCTCCGGTTACCCTAAGAAATTAGCAGGCAAGGCCATACCTGAATCTGCGAGAATTGTTGCATTAGCCGATGTGTTCGATGCTCTAACGATGGAGCGGCCTTACAAAAAAAGCTGGTCTAACAAAGAGGCTTTAGAACATATACGCAATGCAAAAGACAGCCATTTCGACCCCTATTTAGTAGATTGTTTTTTATCGATAGAAGATGATATCCGTCAAGTTCAAGAGAAATGGGGGATTGCTAACTAGATTGCAGCACAACATTTCTTATACTTTTTCCCTGATCCGCAGAGGCAGGGTTCATTTCGACCGGCTTTGGGAGCCTGAGAGTGTTTTAAAGGGGGATTATGGCGTATTTCATGATCCCCTGAAACATAAAACCACTGGCCATCCATTTTTTTAAACACAGACCGTTCTGTTAACTGACCTTTATGGCGTCCTTCTTCAAAATGGGCGCTAAAAGTCACCGTACCGGTATTATCTATTATTGAGCCTGCCTCTGTTGAATGGATCTCAAGTTTAGTCCATATGGTTTGCGCTCCCGTCTCATCCGCATCGCTCTCAATCAGCGATTTGTCATCGCCAAGCTTTTGCGTTGCATTAATATAGGAATAATTCCCAACAGCAAACGCTGAGTAGCGTGAACGCATTAAGCTTTCGGCAGTAGGCGCTGTGCCTGGATTTTTATGGTATACACCACAGCACTCTTGATAAGGGTGCCCCGTCCCACAAGGGCAATCGATTGGGGTTAGCATAGACGACTCCATTAATGTCATTCTTTAGTTATGATGCTGTTTTGAAGACTGTTTGGCTTAGGCTTTCGTGTTTAGAAGGGTGCATCTTTACAAACGCCTTTTCACAAACCTACTTCAAGATGCGTATAATACCCATTAATTTAATGGCTAACAGGAATAATTTGTGACCTCTTCGGGCCCTACTTCATTTTTTTGGTTTGATTTTGAGACAACCGGAATAGACCCTGCGCGTGATCGTCCAATGCAATTTGCGGGTATACGAACGGATCTTGATTTTAACCCGATTGGCGAACCTATCATGTTTTATTGTCGCTTGGCGGAAGACGTGCTTCCACATCCGGACGCCTGTCTGCTGACGGGGATCAGTCCTCAAGAAGCAAACCGTGATGGGTTGTGTGAAGCCGAATTTATGCAAGCGGTTGAAGCCGAGCTGTCATTACCGGGTACCTGTGCTCTGGGTTATAACTCAATTCGCTTTGACGACGAAGTGGTACGTTATGGCTTTTATCGCAACTTTATTGACCCCTATGCTCGGGAGTGGCAAAACAACTGTTCACGATGGGATGTCATTGATTTAGTGCGCATGGCCTATGCTATACGTCCTGAGGGGATTGTTTGGCCGAAGGGGGAGGATGGTCAAGTTTCGATGAAACTGGAAGCCCTCACGAAAGCGAATAATATTGCCCATGAACAGGCTCATGATGCCTTATCAGATGTGTATGGCACCATTGAGATCGCTAAGCTTATTCGCAGTAAACAACCTCGACTCTTTGATTATTACTTTAAAATGCGTCAAAAGCATGAGCTGCAGCAATTTATTGATGCGGCTAGGCTGAAACCTTTTCTGCACATATCAGGTATGTTTGGACAGGCTAAGTATTTTTCGGCATTTGTTGTGCCGATTGCACCGCACCCAACCAACAAAAATGGCGTTATAGTTTATGACTTGATGGCAGATGCTAAGCCATTGATCGATCTAAGTGTCGAAGAAATCCGCCATCGTGTATTTACTCGTCAAGATGCGTTAGGTGATATTGAAAGACTGCCCCTCAAAGTCATTCATTACAATAAATCTCCCGCTGTTGCCCCAGCGACCTTCTTGAAAGATGAAACAGTGGTTAAGCGTCTAGGGCTGGATGGGGCTGTGTGTCGTCATAACCTTGCTTTGATAAAAAGTCATTCTGGTTTAGCCGCAAAACTCAGTGATGTTTTCTCACAAGAGGAACGAACCATTCATAAAGACCCTGATGTGATGTTGTATTCGGGTGGTTTTTTCTCTCGTGAAGACAAAGTGAGGATGGAAGAAATCCGTTCGACGCCTTCAAATCTATTAGGTGAGTTGGCGCTTTCATTTGATGATCGTCGTTTACCCGAAATGTTAATGCGGTATATTGGGCGTAATTATCCAGATCAGTTAAATGAACTGCAAAGGGCAGAGTGGGAAGAGTATCGTCAGGTGAGGTTGCTGGAACATGACGGCGGCGGCTCTATTACCATGGAAGCTTTTTTTGAGCGTTTGAATCAGATTGCTCAAACCCCTGAATTGTCTAAGTCAAAGCAGGTGATGTTACAGGATTTAGCAGATTACGCTCAAAGCATCTATCCTATCGAACTTTGAGAGCCGTAACATGAATGAACAGAATAAAGCCATTCAGTGGCTTGTCGGTTTTGCGGCTTTTATCATCATCATTGCAGGGTTAAAAGCAGCGTCACAAATTGTCGTTCCCTTTATGTTGTCAGTATTTATTGCGATCGTTTGTGCGCCAATAATGGCGAGTTTGCGTCGGCGTAAAGTGCCAACGTGGTTATCAATAGTGGCTGTTGTTATGCTCATACTGCTTGTCATTAGTACCATTGCGGTTTTAGTGAGCGCGTCATTAGATAACTTTTCTGGTCAACTACCAAACTATAGGCAGCGTTTTGAAGATGAAACAGAGAAGGTTTTACAGTTGTTCAGTCATTTTGGCTTACAGATACCGTATGACCAGGTGAAAGGCTACATTGATCCTTCCTCAATCATGCAGATGGTAGCGAATACCCTAAGAGGGTTAGGTAATGCATTAACCAACTTCATTTTAGTGGTTATGATCGTTATCTTCATACTATTTGAGGCCGTTGAATTACCCAAAAAGCTGTCTCTTGCTCTAAATGATGCGACTTCCTCTTTACAGCGGTTTGAATCTTTTATTCAGTCGGTAAATCGTTATTTAGTAATTAAAACAATTCTGAGTGTTGTCACAGGGGTATTGATTACGATTTGGTTATGGGTATTGGGCGTAGATTTTCCGGTCTTGTGGGGTGTGTGCGCGTTTTTGCTAAATTACATACCTAATATTGGCTCTATTATAGCCGCTGCCCCAGCAGTACTGTTGGCCTTCGTTCAGCTTGGTAGTCTATCGGCTCTGTTAACAGGGACAGGCTTTTTGGTCGTTAACTTAGTTATCGGGAATTTGGTTGAACCGCGATATATGGGGAAGGGTTTGGGGCTTTCAACTCTAGTCGTGTTTCTTTCCTTGGTGTTGTGGGGATGGGTGTTTGGGCCAGTAGGGATGTTGTTATCGATTCCTCTGACGATTATGATGAAGCTGGCGTTTGAGGCCAATCCTAAAATGCAATGGCTTGCAATCATGCTTGACTCTGAAACTATAGCGAAGAAGTAACGGGAAAATCTCAGATGCATTCTGCTAGCATATTATGATTTTTTCGTATATACTATGTCATCAGTTTTTCCTCAAAGAATTTCTAGAGAATTTCATTAAGGCATGTAAATAATTACAGGCCTTATCCTCACCAAAAAAAGGTACTTATTTACATGTCTGATGCTGATACTCAGCCTACATTTGATTCGTTGGGTCTAATCGCCCCTGTTCTTAAAGCGGTTGCTGACCTAGGTTACGAGCAACCATCTGCTATCCAAGCGCAAAGTATTCCATATCTATTAGAAGGTCGTGATCTTCTTGGTCAAGCGCAGACGGGTACTGGTAAGACAGCGGCATTCGCATTGCCGTTATTGTCGCGCATTGACGTAACAGATAAAACGACACAATTACTTGTTCTGGCTCCAACTCGTGAACTTGCTATCCAAGTCTCTGAAGCTTTTCAGAGTTATGCTCGCAATCTTCCTGATTTCCATGTCCTTCCTATTTACGGTGGCATGTCTTATGACACTCAACTTCGTCAGCTAAAGCGTGGTGTTCAAGTTGTTGTGGGTACGCCTGGTCGTGTTATGGATCATATTCGCCGTAAAACGCTGAAGCTAGATGGCCTTAAAGCCCTAGTGTTAGATGAAGCGGACGAAATGTTGCGTATGGGCTTCATTGATGATGTCGAATGGATTCTTGAGCAAACGCCGCCAACGCGTCAGATTGCTTTGTTCTCAGCGACTATGCCTGCGGTGATTCGTCAGGTGGCTAACCGCCATTTGAACAATCCGAAAGAAGTGAAGATTGTTACTAAAACATCAACTGCCATGACCATTACGCAAAAGTATTGGCCAGTGAGCGGTTTGCATAAACTTGATGCCTTAACGCGTATCCTAGAAATGAACGAACACGATGGCATGATCATCTTTGTTCGTACAAAAGCGGCTACCGTTGAATTGGCAGAGAAATTGACCGCACGTGGTCATGCCTGTGAAGCCCTAAACGGTGACATTAGTCAAAACCTTCGTGAGCGTACCGTTGACCGCATTAAAAATGGTCAAATTGACATTCTTGTTGCAACAGATGTTGTGGCTCGTGGTCTTGACGTTGAGCGTGTTAGCCATGTTGTTAACTATGATATCCCATATGACACTGAGTCTTATGTTCACCGTATCGGTCGAACAGGTCGTGCAGGTCGTTTAGGGACAGCGATATTGTTCGTTGCTCACCGTGAGCGTCGTATGTTGCAAGCGATTGAGCGTGCCACTCGTCAGCCAATCGAAAGCATGACTTTGCCAACCGCTTCCGATATTAATGCGCATCGTGTTAATCGCTTTAAGCAAAGCATCACGGATGCCATGGATAACGAAAACCTTGATTTCTTCTTGGAGCTTGTTCAAAGCTACCATAAAGAAAACGACGTTGATCCAGTGAAAATGGCTGCAGCACTTGCTTTCATGGCACAGGGCAAAACGCCATTGCTTCTTTCTGAAATGGAAGTTCGCCATGAGCGCAAAGAGCGCCGTGATGACCGCGAAAGTGGTCGTGGAGACAGAGGTGACCGTGGTGATCGTGGAGACAGAGGGGATCGTGCACCGCGTGAGCGTAAAGTTCGCCCTGTGACTGCTGAAGCAATGCCATTGAAAGATGATCCAAACACGTCCATGACGCGTTATGTTGTTCAGGTTGGTTACAGTGCAGGTGTTAAGCCTGGTAACATTGTTGGTGCCATCGCCAATGAAGCAGAAATTGAAAGCCGTTACATCGGTCATATTGAAATATATGAAGATTTCGCAACGGTCGATCTGCCTACTAATCTTGATTCGGCAATTTTAAGCAAACTGAGCAAAACCCGCATCTGCGGCCAACGCACCGATATTGCTAAATTAGACAATGCCGACGAGCTTAATAAGCGCGCTGCTGCACCGTCAACGCGTAAGCGTCCTACGGGTGGTAGTGGTGATCGTAAGCGTCCATCTAATGGTGGTCGTGACCGTGATGCGGCTCGTACTGGTGAGCGCCGCCCAAGAGCGCCTCGTAAGAACGTTTAAGCGCGTATCTTAGCTATATTAAAAGCCGAATCTTATTAGATTCGGCTTTTTTGTTGGTTTCGAGTGCGTCTTTGTTCTGCTATAGCCGATGAACATCTGATAAAATTTAGTTACCCCTTTTTATCCATACATCAAATAGGTTGCCAATGAACGAAATCACTATTATCAAGCCAGATGACTGGCATCTGCATTTTCGCGATCAAGACATGTTGCTGGAGACGGTTCCGGCCACGGCTCGCTGTTTTGAGCGAGCTGTTGTCATGCCTAACTTGGTGCCACCAGTGACGACCGCTGAGTTGGCGATGAGCTATAAAGCGCGTATTTTGGCGGCTCGTCCAGAAGGCAGCACTTTTATGCCTGTTATGACGATTTACCTGACTGACAAAACCAGCGTTCAAGACAT
Source organism: Marinomonas hwangdonensis (assembly GCF_003721245.1). GTDB lineage: Bacteria > Pseudomonadota > Gammaproteobacteria > Pseudomonadales > Marinomonadaceae > Marinomonas > Marinomonas hwangdonensis. The sequence goes on from NZ_RIZG01000007.1 coordinate 142,004, forward strand.
CAAGGACGCAAAAAAAGCAGGCGTGCTAGCAGCCAAGATGTATCCGGCAGGGGCGACAACTAACTCGGATTCCGGTGTTAACTCGCTTGAGTCTCTTTATCCTGTATTTGAAGCATTGGCCGACAACGATATGCTGTTGCTTATCCATGGGGAAGTGACGCAAAAACACATTGATATTTTCGATCGTGAAAAAGAATTCATTGATCAGCATATGGTGAAGATCGTTGAGCGTGTGCCACATCTTAAAGTGGTTTTCGAGCACATCACCACCAAAGATGCCGTTGATTTTGTGTTGTCTGCCCGTGAGGGAGTGGCAGCGACTATTACGCCTCAGCACTTGTTGTTAAACCGCAATGACATGCTGGATGGTGGTATTCGCCCGCACAACTATTGTTTGCCAGTATTGAAACGCAGCACCCATCAACAAGCCCTTCGTGCTGTGGTGCAATCCGGTTCTCCAAAATTCTTTTTAGGGACGGATTCGGCGCCTCATGCAAAGCACCGCAAAGAATCCGATTGCGGCTGTGCGGGTTGTTACAGTGCATGGTCAGCGCTAGAGCTTTATACCCAAGTGTTTGATGAGCTGGACGCATTAGATAAGCTGGAAGGTTTTGCAAGCCTGTATGGTGCAGACTTTTACGGTTTACCCCGCAATACAGAAACAGTCACCTTGGTGCGTGAGTCATGGGAAGTACCGAGCAGTATCACCTTGCCAAACGGCGAGCCTATTGTGCCTTTCTTTGCTGGCAAGCAAGTAGCTTGGAAACTAAAGTAAGATTTTCTGCTTGATATTATGCTAAGCCGAATGCAGTAATGTGTTCGGTTTTTTTTTGTGTATCTTATGGATAAAACAATAAGCAAATACGCTCAGAAAGACAGGTTAATTCTGAAGCACTAGATTGAGAAAATAAATATTGAGGGGGATAAAAAGATGGTGCGGATGGAGAGACTCGAACTCTCACGCCGTGAAGCACTGGAACCTAAATCCAGCGTGTCTACCAATTCCACCACATCCGCATGTCGTGATAACGTTGCGAATCATAATGATATTTGGATAGGATGCAAGTGAAATTCATCTGTCTGCAAATAAATATTACGTTTAGATTCTACCTTTCATGTTTCTGGGCAGGGACATTTTTCACAAAAAATGATTTAATATCACCATTCAATTCAGTCATGCCAGATGAGCGAAATCATGGAAAGTCGACCTGCCTCTTTACTGTTAAATACTCTTGATCTTGTCACACTTGCGGTCTTTGTGCTGTGTTGGTGGGGTTATGCTTTTTATGCGCTTTATCACTCTAAGCGTCGTGCATGTTTAGTCAGTGTGTTGCATCAGTTTAGATTGGCGTGGATGTCTCGTTTATTAAGACGCGATAACCGCATCGCCGATGCCTCTGTGATGGCGAACCTAGAAAGAAGCAGTCTATTTTTTGCGTCGAGTAGTTTGTTGATTATTGCGGGTTTATTTACCGCTTTTAATTACTCTGAAAAAGCCATTGGGATTTTATCCGATTTTTATCTTGTTTCCCCAATGAGCCAGCAAGAATGGGAGCTGAAAATTATCGTGTTGGTGATTATTTTCTCTTATGCGTTTTTTACTTTCACTTGGTCGGTTCGACAATACAATTTTTGCTCTGTGTTGGTTGGCAGTGCGCCTTTGGCGACAGAGAGGGGGATCGAAGACAGTGAGCGTGAGCTGTATGCCATGCACATGGCGCAGATATGCAGTCTTGCGGCCAACCAATTCAATTATGGGCTAAGGGCCTACTATTTTGCTATGGCCTTTTGCGGGTGGTTTCTGGGGCCGTATTTTTGTATGGCGGCCAGTGTGATTGTCGTCGCTGTGCTTTATCGCAGAGAATTTCGTTCTAAAACATTCAAAACTCTAAGCCGAGGCTTGGTAATGAAGTCCCATGCTTCCTAATTTCCCCAAACCCGTATCGGAAGATAATAAACCGGTAAATCGCACCGTAAAGCTCGATGATAGACTGTATCAATATCTTCTGGATGTGTCGGTTCGTGAGTCCGATTTATTAAATGCCTTGCGCCGAGAAACCGCTCAATACCATATGGCGCGTATGCAGTTGTCACCAGAAGTGGGTCAGCTGTTGTCTTTACTGGTGAAGATGCAAGCGCCGAAAAAACTGCTGGAAATTGGCGTGTTTACTGGATACAGCACCTTATCAATGGCCACCGCTATGCCAAAAGATGCGTCCCTGATTGCCATTGAAAAAAAGCAAATGTGGCTGGACATTGCAACGCGTTATTTAGAGCAAGCCGGTGTCATGGATCGAGTGACAACCTATTGCGACAAGGCGTTGTCTGTTTTGGAGTCGTTTTTACCGGCTGAGCGTGAATCTTTTGATTTTATTTTCATTGATGCCGATAAGAGAAATCTACTGGCGTATTATCACCTCGCCAAACAATTGCTTCGTCCTGGAGGTTGCTTGCTGATAGACAATACGCTCTGGTGGGGCAATGTCGCAGACAGTGCCTTTACCGATAGAGACACGCAAATTGTTAGAGAGCTTAATAAAACCATTCACGCTGATGAAGAAGTCGAATTATCTCTTATTCCTATTGGTGACGGACTGACCTTGGTTCGAAAGAATTAGCTTGTTAACACCGCTCAAAAATACAGGATAGCGTTTTATAAAAGCAGGCGTCCGTCTGCTTTATCCTTTCTCTACGTTCTAACCCTCTGATAGCCCTAGAAATAATGTGTCTTTTTACTGTTTTTCATCTCTCGGCCTCTTGAAATTCAATCAAGAGGCTTTATGTATAGGGCACAAGTGAAAAGAAATACGCCTTTGAACTTTGGTTCGAAGGTCCACTCAAATAGGAGCAAGCTACAACATGGCAACTGATACTCAAAAAGAAACGTTAGGGTTTCAAACCGAAGTAAAACAACTACTTCATTTGATGATCCACTCTTTGTACTCCAACAAAGAGATCTTTCTGCGGGAGCTGATTTCGAACGCGTCTGATGCCGTCGATAAGCTTCGCTTTGAGTCTGTCGCTAACGCAGACCTTCTCGCTGAAGACCCTAATCTTCGTGTCCGTATTGAATTTGACAAAGACAGCAACACGGTCGTTATTGATGACAACGGCGTGGGTATGTCCCGTGAAGAGGCTATTACTAACCTAGGTACGATTGCCAAATCTGGTACCTCTGCGTTTTTAGAGCAATTAAGCGGCGATCAGAAAAAAGACAGCCAGTTAATTGGTCAGTTCGGTGTGGGTTTTTACTCAGCCTTTATTGTGGCCGATAAAGTTACTGTAGAAACACGTCGTGCAGGTGCGGCGGCAAATGAAGCGATTCGCTGGGAGTCTGATGGCTCTGGTGAATTCACCATCGAAAACATCGACAAAGCGACTCGCGGTACACGTATTACCTTGCACCTAAAAGGTGACGAAAAAGAATTTGCTGATAACTACCGTCTACGTCATTTAGTAACCAAGTATTCAGATCATATTTCTATTCCAGTGGAAATGGAAAAGCCGGTTTATCCTGAAATGGATGAAGAAGGTAATCCTAAGCCAGTTGACGAGAACAAAGCGCCCGAATTTGAAGCGGTTAACTCGGCAAAAGCCCTGTGGACTCGTTCGCGTAATGACGTGACCGACGAAGAGTACCAAGAATTTTACAAACACATTTCTCATGACTACCAAGAGCCATTGAAATGGTCTCATAACAAAGTAGAAGGTAAGTTGGAATACACCAGCTTGTTGTATATTCCTTCAAAAGCACCGTACGATTTGTGGAATCGTGACATGCAGCGTGGTTTAAAACTGTATGTACAACGTGTCTTTATTATGGATGAAGCTGAAGCCTTCCTACCGCCTTACATGCGTTTTGTGAAAGGTGTGGTGGATTCTAACGATTTGTCGTTAAACGTGTCTCGCGAAATCCTGCAAAATGATCATGTCGTTGATTCTATGCGCTCAGCATTGACGAAACGTGTATTGGATATGCTGAGCAAGGTGGCGAAAAATGAGCCAGAAGACTACCAAACATTCTGGAATGAATTTGGTAATGTGATCAAAGAAGGCCCAGCTGATGACATGGGCAACAAAGATAAAATCGCCGGTTTGTTGCGCTTTAGCTCGACTCACACAGACGCTGCCGCGCAAACCGTCTCCTTGGCTGATTACATCGGGCGCATGAGTGAAGGTCAGGATAAGATTTACTACATTTATGCTGAAAGCCATAACACAGCAAAGAACAGCCCGCATTTGGAAATCTTGCGTAAGAAAGGCTTTGAAGTCTTGTTGCTAAGTGATCGCATAGACGAGTGGATGATGTCCTCTCTACAAGAGTTTGAAGGCAAATCCTTCCAAGACGTTACCAAAGGTAAGCTTGACTTAGTTGACCAAGAAAACGAAGAAGAGAAGAAAGAGAAAGAAGAAAAGGCTGAGCAAATCAAGCCGCTTCTGGATCGCATGAAAACCGTGCTTGAGTCGAAAGTGACAGCCGTAAACAGCACCGATCGTCTCACCAATTCACCTGCGTGTTTGGTGGTAGGGGAATACGATATGGGCTTGCAGATGCGTCGTTTGCTTGAGCAAGCGGGCCAGAAGCTTCCTGAATCTAAGCCAACGTTGGAAGTGAATCCAGATCACCCCATTGTCGCTAAGATGGACGCTGAAACAGATGAAGAGCGTTTTGCGGATATGGCGTGGTTGCTATTTGAACAAGCGACTTTGTCTGAAGGTGGTCAGCTAGAAGATCCAGCCACCTTTGTTAGCCGCATGAACAAACTGATTGTGCAGCTAAGCAAATAAAGCTTAACTGATGAAGTTAAAAGCCCATACTTTCCCGAGTATGGGCTTTTTTTATGTTTAGGGCATTTGCTTTTTTTGATGTTTTTCTTTAAGTTGTAACGACACTAAGGACAGTGTGTTTGTTTTCAAAGGAGTGATCTATGTGTTTTAAAAAGTGTCTAATTGCCTGCTTGTTGTTGGTGCCCGCCCTCGCATTTTCTCAGCCTGAGGTGCAGCTTGCTTCCTCGTATTCGGATGATATTCAAGTTGACGAGTATTTGATCAGTGAAAAGTTTGATGGTATTCGAGCCATTTGGACTGGTGAAAAACTCATGACCCGACAAGGAAATCCTATCCACGCCCCCGATTGGTTCATTAAGCCCTTGCCTGCCGTTTGGTTAGACGGTGAGCTTTGGTCTAAGCGCAATGATTTTGCTTATATAATGTCAACGGTAAGAAAGAATGACCCTGTGGACAGTGAGTGGCAGAAAATTCATTACATGGTGTTTGATGCGCCTGATGAAGAAAAAACGATGCCATTTTACCAGCGCTATGAGCGTTATGCGCACCTTGTTAAAAATGTGAACGTACCTCATGTGCAGGCCGTCGCGCAATTTTCAGTCGCAGATAATCATGCCTTAACCACATTACTGGATTCCTACGTGGAGCAGGGGGCCGAAGGCTTAATGTTGCATCGCAAGCAGGCGTTGTTTGAAAGCGGTCGTACAGACAATTTATTAAAGCTAAAACCGTACATGGATGCAGAGGCCAAAGTGATCACCATTTTAAATGGCGCTGGCAAATACGAAGGTATGATGGGATCTATTTTAGTGGAAACGCCGTCAGGCATTCGCTTTAAGATTGGCAGTGGGTTTTCTGACGAGGAAAGGCGTAATCCGCCACAGCCTGGTGATCAAGTTACTTACAAATACCATGGTTATACGGAGCGAGGCATACCCAGATTTGCCAGTTTTCTAAGAATTCGAGGGTAGGAGCTTGTCTGGCTTATCCGAGTCCGCTTTGTAAAAACATGCGCGGACTCGTGTCTGACTACGACTAACCTTGCGCCACTGCTCGGCTACTTGTGCGATTAACCGACTAAAGGGTAGGGCAAAAAAGGCGGTGCAATGTCTGAATGAGCTCTTTTACTCTGACATCGCCTATCGAGTAATGAATGGTTTGAGATTCCCGACGGGTACTGACTAGGTCGTCTTTCCTTAGTACAGCCAGATGCTGCGACAGAGCAGACTGGCTTAGCGGCAGCTTTTCATTCAAAGCCGTGACAGACAATTCTTGATCCAGCAAATGACACAAAATCATCAATCGATTTTCGTTACTCAGTGCTTTTAAAAAGACCGCTGCTTGAGAAGATTGTCGCAGCATGTCTTCCATGGTGAGAGTGTTGCTCATTATTATTCTCTTATAAAAAGGACAAATAGTTGGGCCTACTTTTCAAAAAGCATCCACATTATCTGTGGATAAACCCGGTAGTGAATAATCATAACGGCCACATAGCAGTGCTAAGCGGTCATATATTGGCGCTGTATGTTATTCACACAGCGCGTGTTATTTTGATGTTATGCCTCGAGATTGAAGCGAGACCAAATGGGAGCATGGTCAGACGGCTTTTCTAAACCGCGCAGATCATAGTCAACATCGGCTTCTTCTAAGAAGGGCGTAAGACCATTAGAAGATAAGATAACATCAATGCGTAAACCTCTTTTCGGTGTGTCTTCAAAGCCTTTTGAGCGATAGTCAAACCAACTAAATCGATCGTTTTTAGTCGGGTTGAGTTGGCGATAGGTGTCGGTAAGACCCCAATTCACCAGGGTAGAATACCATTCTCTTTCTTCTGGTAAGAAGCTGCATTTACCGGTTCTTAGCCAGCGTTTGGCATTCACTTCACCAATGCCGATGTCTAAATCGGTAGGCGAAATATTAATGTCCCCCATGACGATGATTTTTTCTTCAGGAGAATGTTCAGCCAGATACGCCATTAAATCCGCATAGAACTTTCTTTTAGCGGGAAACTTGGTTTCGTGATCTCGACTTTCACCTTGGGGAAAGTAGCCGTTAAGCACTTTCACAGGCCCTTGAGGTGTATCAAACGTTGCGATAATCATTCGACGCTGTGCGTCTTCGTCGTCACCAGGAAAGCCATATTCCACTTTAGTCGCTTCTTGTTTGCTAAAAATGGCCACGCCGTAATGAGATTTTTGACCAAAATAGTAGGCATGATAGCCAACAGAGGCAGGGATCTCATGAGGAAAAGCCTCATCATGGACTTTGATTTCTTGTAAGCCAATAACGTCCGGTGCGTGCTTCTCAACCAGCGCCGCGATTTGATGGGGGCGAGCACGCAAACCATTGATATTAAAAGAGACAAATTTCACGGGAATTCCTAGTTCAACAAATTTTATCAATCATACCTTTATGTGAAGCTGGCTTAAAGCAGTTACGTTCCCCCTATGAAGATCTTTTAACTTCTTGAGTTCGCCCTGTTACACTGTGGAAAGAGTTTCATTCAAAAAATTGGAGATCAAGATGTCCTATCAGTATGATTTATTTGTAATCGGTGCAGGGTCAGGTGGTGTTCGTGCGAGCCGTGTAGCGGCATCGAAGGGTTATAAAGTGGCCGTTGCCGAAGGCAGTGCATTGGGTGGTACCTGCGTCAACATAGGTTGCGTGCCTAAGAAGCTTTTTGTGTATGGTTCAGAGTTTGGTCATGGCTTTGATGAAGCGGCAGGCTTTGGTTGGTCTCACCAAGGGGTCGAGTTTAACTGGTCCGTCCTTCGTGACAATAAGACCAAAGAAATCCAACGCCTAAACGGTATCTACGGCAACTTGCTGAGTAACGCGGGTGTTGAATTGATTTCTGGCTACGCGAGTTTTGTCGATGCGAATACCGTGATGGTAGACGGTAAAACCTATACAGCAGAGCGTATTCTGATCGCGGTCGGCGCCAAGCCGTTTATCCCTGAATTCAAAGGCAGCGATCTGGTCGTCAGTTCTAACGAGATGTTCTTTTTAGAAGCGCTTCCCAAAAAAGCACTCGTTGTGGGCGGTGGTTACATTGCCGTGGAATTTGCCGGCATTTTGAATGGTTTAGGTGTAGACACCATTCTTGCCTACCGTGGTGATCAGTTGCTGCGTGGTTTTGACCAAGATGTTCGGGATTTCGCCAGTCAAGAATACAAAAAATCTGGTATTGATATTCGTCTAAATACCGACGTTGACTTCATTGAGTTAGCCGACGCGTCGAATCCACAAGGTGCCCGAACTGTACACTTTAAAGATGGTCATGTAGAAGAATTTGGTTTGATTCTTTATGCCACTGGTCGTGTGCCCAATGTGGCGTCTTTGTCACTTGAAAAGGCCGGTGTTGAAACCGGTAAAAATGGTGCCGTGATCGTTGATAAAAACTTCACCACCTCTGCACAAAGCGTTTTTGCTCTGGGCGATGTGACCGACCGTGTCCAGTTAACGCCGGTTGCCATCAAAGAAGCCATGGCGTTGATCGCTTATTGGTTTGAAGGCAAAGAAGTGACCTTCGACTATGACAATATCCCCACTGCTGTGTTCAGCCAACCAGCCATAGGCACCGTCGGTTTAACCGAACAAGAGGCAGAAAAACGAGGTATGGACTTCCGCGTTTATCAGACGGACTTCCGCCCAATGAAACACACACTCAGTGGCGGTACCTCACGTTCCTTAATGAAATTACTGGTCAACAACGCCGACGATAAAGTCATTGGTGCGCACATGGTAGGCGATTACGCTGGCGAGATTATCCAAGGCTTAGGGATTGCGATCAAAGCTGGTGCAACCAAAGCGGATTTCGACGATACGGTAGGGGTTCACCCAACCAGCGCGGAAGAGTTTGTGACTTTTTCAGCTGCGTCTTTAAAGAAAAAATAAGACGGACAACGACGCTCGAGTAATGCACTGAAAAAAGACGCCTTGATACGGATTATCAGGGCGTCTTTTTTGTATGTCTAATGTTTGTCCATTTAATCTAGAATTTGGCTTCTTCTTCACGATCAAATTGTACAGCGTATACGTTTTCTCTATCAGCATAGTCTTAATTTCGATTGCCTCAATGGCGGCACTTCATTAGTGTGGCTAGCATTCGCAACATGTTCTTAAAAAAATACACGAGACTAAAATGAACGAAGTACTAACGACCTTACAACCTGCTGCTATTTGGTGCCATTTTCAAACCTTATGCAACACACCGCGCCCGTCTTACCACGAAGCCGCATTAAGAGCGCACTTGATTCAATGGGCGAGCCAACTAGGGCTTGAAACCTACGTTGATCCTGTTGGCAACCTATTAATCCGCAAAGCCGCGAGCAAAGGCATGGAGGACAGAGAAACCGTCGTGTTACAAGGTCACTTGGATATGGTGGCGCAGAAAAATGCCGACATCGACCATGACTTCACCAAAGACCCGATTGTCACCCAGGTGATCGATGGCTGGGTTCACGCTACCGGAACCACCCTTGGTGCGGACAATGGCATAGGGGTCGCTGCCGCTATGGCGGTGTTAGAAGCGATCGATTTAGTGCATGGACCTATTGAAGCCTTGTTTACCATCGAAGAAGAGACCAGCTTACGGGGGGCTTTACAGCTCGAAGAGGGGATTTTAAAGGGCAAGATCTTATTAAACTTGGATTCTGAAGACCGTGGCGATGTGTACATTGGCTGTGCGGGTGGCATGGACATCAATGTGGAAAAACACTATAGCGCTATCGCGGCTGACAACGACAGAAAAGCGTTTAAGATCAGCGTTTCTGGCTTACGTGGTGGGCATTCTGGCTTAGATATTCACAAAGGTCGAGCCAGTGCGAACATTTTGATAATTCGTTTACTGAATTTATTAAAAGAAAAATGTCACTTTGGTTTAAGTTCGTTCAATGGCGGTACATTACGCAATGCCATTGCCCGAGACGCCACAGCCACCATAAACATAAGCAAACAAGATCAAGCCCAGCTTTTTGCCTTTATCGAAACGTTCGAGAAAGCCACACAAGCGGAGTTTTCAGCCACCGAATCCAATTTAACCGTCACGCTTGCCCCGGCGGATTTGGATTCAGAGCTAGAGGCCAATGCCAAAGAGGCCTTATTAAATGCCCTGTATTGTGCGCCCCATGGGGTCCATCGTATGAGTGCGGACTTGGAAGGAGTCACAGAAACATCGTGCAACTTCGGTGTGATGAATCTTTACAACACCGCCGACGGTAAAAAAGCGTTTGAGGCGTGTTTGTTAGTGCGATCCCTAGTGGACTCCGCCGTAGAACACCTGGCTTACGTGGCGAAATCGGCCTTTTCCTTGATCCAAGCGGACGTGAAATTAGAAAATGGCTATCCTGGCTGGCGTCCTGATCCAAACGCAGGCTTGCTCAAGCATTTTTTAACCGTCCACACTGAGGTGATGGGGCATGAAGCCAATGTAAAAGTTATCCACGCTGGCCTAGAATGCGGCATCATAGGCGCGAAATACCCCGGAATGGAAATGGTCTCCTTTGGTCCTAATATTCGCGGAGCCCATTCACCAACAGAGCGCATGGAAATCGACTCCGTTGGGGATTTTTGGCGACTGCTTGTCGCGTTATTGGCGTCCGTTCCTTATGCCGTCTAGCCTCGTTTCATCATCTTAATTTTCGAAATAGCAAAGGGGTTTTGCGCAAGATTATTCACGATAGTGAAATAGTAGGTTAACGGGATGTGTATTGATCGCGGTGCGTGGCAAGCCTAGACTAGACAACATCGAATAGGGTCTGTTTAGCGATGTGCAAACAGATCCATTAACCCTGTTGAAAGGTTTATCCTCATGCTACCTACTTACTTTATTTCCCACGGCGGCGGCCCATGGCCTTATATTCCAGACATGCGTGCCGTCTTCATTCATCTTGAAGCCTCCTTGGTCAAAATGACCGAAGACTTATTAGAAAAGCCTAAAGCCGTTCTTATGATTTCTGGTCACTGGGAGCGCAAAACCTTTGGTGTTCAATCAAATCCAGCCCCCGGTATGGAATACGATTATTATGGTTTTCCAGCGCACACCTATAAAGTGACATACCCAGCACCCGGTGCCCCTGACGTTGCCGCTCGCGTTGCTGAACTGATTAAAAATGCCGGTTTCCCCGTTGATTTAGACAACAAAAAAGGCTTTGATCACGGGGCTTTTGCTCCTATGGCTGTGATGTACCCGGAGGCGGATATGCCATTGGTGCAACTGTCGTTAAAGTCGAACCTAAATCCAGAAGAGCACCTGGCATTGGGGAGAGCGTTAGCGCCATTGCGTGAAGAAGGGGTATTAATCGTCGGCAGCGGTTTAAGCTTTCACAACTTGGGGTTGCGTGGACCAGACGCGATTATACCGTCTAATGGTTTTGATTCTTGGTTGCAAAACACCTTGTTGGAATTAGAACCCGTACAGCGCAGCGAGCATATAGTCGCATGGGACAAGGCCCCATACGCTCGTGTTGCTCATCCTAGAGAGGATCATTTAATCCCACTGATGGTCGCGTTGGGGGCGGCTGAAAACGGCAAGGCCCGTTGTGTTTATCACGACCAAGGCCTCTTTGGTGGTTGGACAGCCTCAAGCTTTCGATTTGATTAGGGCTTTTTAACCCGTTTTGTTGTGTACTTCTTGGTGGCTCTGGATCGAAAGCCTGATCTAGCGCCTACCTGCTTAATGCGGCCTTTCATCTCTAGCATGGCGAACTTGGTTTTCTTATGCGACGCGGCCAGATTCTTTAACCCTTCTATCTCGTTCAATGCCTCAGCAAACTGTTTTTGCGCAAGCAGAATATCCACAATAGCCTGCATCTGTTTGATCAACAGCGCATGATCAACCTCAACCGAATTAAAACTCATCTTAAACGCCTCTCGGCTAGCGGCTAACCCCTCAGAACCATCGATAGAATGGTCATCAGACTCGGCAATGGGGGCAACGGACGGCGTAAGTGTTGTCATGAAAACCTTAATAAACGTGGAATAACAGAATCCGTATTTTACTGGCAAACTAAGGCTAGGCCAAGTAGGGTCAAAATTAAGCCCGAGTAGTGCTATAAATCATCATAATCTCACTGGTTCACACTGGCAGCAGACGAGAAAGCGCTTTAATATCAAGGAAGACGATTTTTCTTATGCGTTCAAAGTTTACTTAAAGGAGAGAGTGCTTGCCGCAGAAAACCAGTGTGCTATTAGGCTGTCTTCTTCAGTGGTCATCGCACCGAGAAGGAGAAGTCGCAGACCAGATGATAGCGCTGTCGGTAAGTCATCAAAGCGCTGCAGCTAAGATATGACACAGTCACACTTTCGTACAGAAATAGGGCTTCTATGAATTACATCTTACTCGTATATTTGCATCTGGCCACCGTGGTTCCAGCATTTTTCATTGGTACTTATCTGTTGCTATATCGCAAAGGCACTAGGGCTCATAAGCTGCTGGGAAAGGTATACATGCTGCTTATGCTACTAACAGCGTCGATTACTCTGCTTATGAGTTCAGCGCTGGGGCCAGTGTTACTGAACCATTTTGGCTTCATCCACCTCTTTAGTTTATTAGTTCTTTACTCAGTACCCGCCGCGTATATTGCCGCTAGGAAAAACGACATAAAGGCACACCGAAACAACATGATTGGCGTATACGTTGGGGGCATTTTAATCGCGGGAGCCTTTGCATTTATGCCTGGACGGCTACTTCATTCATGGCTTTTTTGACAGCGCGTTCTTCATGCTGACGAGCAATCAACACCACCGTCATTCCCACGAAGGCGGAAACCATTGGCCCTAACTGCCAAAACCGAAGCAAAATAACCACATTGTGAACAAATAAATAAAACTGTACATATATACAGTTTATTTTCCAAGCCGCCAAATTTCAGCTCGGTTTGTGTAATTAATAATCATAACCTTGCCCGTTTACACTGGCACCCAACCAAAAAGACCTTTAGTATCAATGAATAACAAACCACACCACAAAAAATAACGCGCTGTGGATAAAAGGCATAACCCGTACGCTCGGATTTGCAATTAACCAGCCTGTAAGAAAAGATAAATAAGCACCATAAAATCAGTCTTTTATAGGGATTTATATGGAAATTAAAAACAGTGTAGATGCTCATGCGCATTAACAAAATGTTAGCTGTCATATATCGCTGATTCCTGATCGCTCCCCAAATGTGGAAGATATGAAAGTAAATCGATTCGGGTTGTCACGTGACATACCAGCCAGGGTAAAGAGAGCAGTTCGACAAAATAGTAGGTTTGGATGCGTTCTGTGTAGATCTGCAGTGTATACCTATGAACATATTGATCCGCTGTTCATTGATGCTGAGCGTCATGATCCAAATCGAATTGCACTGCTCTGTCCGACATGTCATGCGTTAGTTACAAAACAACGTGTCCCAAAAGAACATGTGGCTAAGGTCTATAGCTCACTTAGAGAATCAGGAAAAGCCGATCCCCCCTCTGACCAAGAGTTTTTTGTCCACTATGGGAGGGAGCTTGTTGTAAAGCTGGGATCCTGCGAGTTTCGCGAATTTAGGTCGGTTATAAACATTGACGGTACAGACGTATTGTCTTACAAAAAATGCAGCGAAACCGGTACGTACACAGTAAGTGGGATTTTCTATGATCAGCGCGGGACAGAGCTGTTTAGAATAGTTGATAACGAGTGGATTGGCCCCCTTGACGTATGGGACGTGGAGCAGGTTGGTCGTCGTTTGACGATTAGGAACTCGCCAAGGGGAGTAGTTTTCGAAGCCATAAAAGATAATGAAAATTCCTTATTGTCAATTACAAAACTCGATATGCATTTTCTTCCTTTTCATGTGGTCCTAGAACCAGGCCGTCTTTTGGTCGGTCAATATGGGGAAGGCTCAAGTGAATCAGTATATTTTGAAATCGACGGATCATTTTCGCATGGTTCATGTTCGCTTTATTTAGACTCGAGTCGCTCCCCTCAATTAAAACCTTCTGAAGTAAAGATGGTTGGAGGCAAAGGTGCGTGGATAGAAGGTACAGGAATCTGGGTCGGGTATGGAGCGGGTCGAATGTTGTTGCGGCAGATTAAGGTCGCTAACAATGGTTGCCAGTTTGGGGATAAGCCAAAAAACATCAAATTGATAGACCCAAAACCTGACCAGAATTATTTTGTTGTGGGAAGTCTTGAAGTTCGTGTGGTTCAACATCCGATCTGGACCGAAGAGGAATATTATCTTAATGGTCAGAAATTGAGCTCAAAGCCTTTCTCATGGGGAGCCATTGGTGAAGATGGAGGTAAGAGAGTCGAGGTATTTCACATTTCTCGCTCAGAACCTGAAGATTTGGCTATAAATTCTGGGTTTATCGGATTCTATGCTGATGATGTACTAGCACAAGAGTGGTCGGACTGTGTTTTCGAAGTTGAAGTTGAACATATTGCTGGTGAAGGTACCTCCAGGCGGCGAGTGAAACGTTCAGACGTCGGTGGGAGACGCATTGTAAATGAAACAAATCCAACCACGGGCAAGCCGTTTCATCCTCAGGAGTTCGCTGGCACAAGTCCTTGGAAGGATGAGTAGCTCGCCGACGATTTTACAAGTGTAAGAGAGTCAGCTAACAAGTGCAGGCACGGCGACGCCCACTACATTGCGCCTTCGGCTCCATTCCGTGGGCGCGCATGCTGCAAGCGTTATGCATCAAGGAGAGTGAAGTGACTCTAAGTGGAGAATGCTTTTGCGGAGAGATTAAATACCGGGTTGAAGGCCCGCTCCGAGACGCTCGTTCCTGTCATTGCTCACGCTGCAGGAAAGCATTTAGCTCTCAGGCTTATGCATATGCTTTAGTTGAACCTGACCACTTCAATTGGGTATCGGGGAAACACTTGCTTACTTCATATATTGGTGGGCAAGGTTTCGGGTTGCAATTTTGTAGCAAGTGCGGATCGACCCTTTGTGGTATCTACAATAATGAAATACATGGCATTACCTTGGGTTGCCTGAATGAAGATCCAGAGATCGAAATAGGCAGGCATATTTATGTAGGTTCTAAAGCAAGTTGGGAAATCATTCCAGACGGTGCACCGCAGTATCAAGAAGGAGCGCCTCAAAATGCATAACAAAGCCAAGCACAGCGACACCTTTTTCGTTGCGGCTTCGGTCTGATTGTAAATTTAATTATGATTGTGTGAAAATTTAGTAGGCCTTGGTAAATAATGTCGGTTTATAACAAGCGCGTGCATCAAGGACTAAATTTCCGTCGCGCTTTTTGGCATTGCTACGCAATTATATGCCAAAAACTGTAACAAAAATTTAGCCTGTGACGCGGGCGTTATACCTAAAGTCGAATGTCGAGTATGGAAGAAATATTTAAAGTAATTTCAGAAAAGCCCGAATACGCAGCATGGGCATTTGGCCTTATAAATGCGTTGTGGTTAGCGTTCTTATACTTTAATAAGAAGAGGCATGAGCGCGAACTTATTGCGGTTAAGCAGTCTTTTGATCTTGATCTCGAAAGGCGTAAAAAAGTTTTTGAAATGAAAGCAACTCAATACGAGTCTTATTTTAGGCATATTGACGCTATACATAACAAGCATCAAACCGACTACCAAGATGTGCTTAATCCAATAATGAATGAATTTATGTCCTCCTACTTACAAGCATGTGACCGAAATGATGAGGCTGAAGCTACTCAGGCCACAATTCGGTTTTCTGAGCAGATATCAAAAATAACTCGCGATGGATTCCAAGAGCTTGGCGTTATCGAAACCGAGACAAATAGTTTGCGTTTAACGGCCAGTGACGAAGTTGCTGTTCTTCTTGATGAAATAAAGGAGTTATATGATCAGCTATTTACGATCTCAGGAAAAATGATGTCTGATTTAGCCAAAATCACTATTGAAAACGACCAAGAGCTAGCGGCCGCGAATCAAGCTGAACTTATGAGAGTAGGAGAGCTAGCTAAAAGTAAGGCTAAGGAACTCCGTGAGCAAATGCGTAATGACCTTAAGCAAATATAGTTATAACAAAGCTGTCATAGGGACATTCTTTGCTTCGCTCCGTTTTGGGGTGGCTTCGCCACTTTACCCCAAAACCCCAATACACAAAAAATGCCCCATACAGCGGCGTTATGCATTACATCAAATACAGCGTAAAAAGGATGAATAATGCGCGATAAAAAAGTAGTTGTTATTACTGGTGGTAGCCGAGGGATTGGTGCAGCGACAGCAAAGCTTTTTGCTCAAAACGGTTTTTCCGTATGCATAAATTACAAATCTAATACTGAGGCTGCTAATACTCTCGTTGAAGAAATCAAAGCGTTAGGTGGTCATTGTATTGCGGTTCAAGCTGACGTTTCCAAAGAAGGTGATGTTGTTAAACTGTTTGAAACCGTTGATCAAGAGCTTGGTGTTGTTTCTGTTCTTGTCAACAATGCTGGTATCTTAAAGAAGCAGATGCGCTTAGACGAAATGAGTGCAGAAAGGATTAACTCAATTCTCATAAACAATGTGACAGGTTATTTTTTGTGTTGTCGGGAAGCAGTGAAACGAATGTCAACTCGTCATGGTGGTCTCGGTGGTGTCATAGTTAATGTTTCTTCGGGAGCCGCTCGAACAGGTTCACCGAATGAATATATCGATTATGCGGCGTCAAAAGGTGCAATTGACACGTTAACAAAAGGTCTGTCGTTGGAAGTTGCCGCGGAAGGTATCAGAGTTAACTGTGTTCGCCCAGGATTGATTTATACCGATATGCACGCTGACGGTGGAGAGCCTGACCGTATAGAACGACTCAAAAATAAAATTCCAATGCAACGTGGTGGTTTGCCTGATGAAGTCGCTGAGGCCATTTATTGGTTAGCGTCTGAAAAATCATCATTTTCCACAGGTAACTTTCTGGATTTAGCTGGTGGTTTGTAATGCATAACAAACGCTTCAAGAGGGACAGCCAACGCGCAGCATTTTCATTATGCGTTGGTTTTTGTGATTACAGTGTTATGCGGTAAGTTGGTATTAGCGTTGGCTGAACCTTAACGCGGCGTTATACGGAGATATAAATATTGAAGAATGTTGAAGCTTATTTGGTAAATTCCTTTACTTCGAATGGAACTGGTGGGAATCCTGCTGGTGTAGTGCTTCACGCGGATCACTTGTCGAATGAAGAAAAATTACAAATAGCACAAGTTGTTGGTTATTCGGAAACTGCGTTTGTATCTCTCGATGATGAAGCCGACTTTGAGTTGTCTTTTTTCACCACAACCGGTGAAGTTGATTTTTGTGGACACGCCACATTGGCTGCATTTTCGACAATGTATCAAGACGGAATCATAACGGCAGGTAAGTACCTTCAAAGAACCAAAGTCGGTTTGCTTGTGGTCACTATAGAGGCTAATGGTCATATAGTTATGGACCTGAAGTTACCTGAATTTCGTGGAGAGTTCAGTTATGAGGTTATATCTCAGTTAATTGGACTAGACTCGACAATACTTGAGTCAACTCGGCTACCGATTGAGGTTATTACGACAGGCTTACCTGATATTATTGTCCCAGTGCCTTTTGGGTATCTTGATCAAATTCAAGTGAATGAAAATTTAACCAGTGAGTTCTGTGAAAGGCATGGTGTAATTGGTATCCATGCTTTTGAGCTGTGTGAGCAAACAAGTAAAGTGACAGCAAGTTGTCGTAATTTCGCTCCATTGGTTGGTATTCCTGAGGAGTCAGCGACAGGAAGTGCGAGCGGTGCATTAGCTTGTTATTTAGCCAAACACCTTCCTAATACACATTCGAATAGTTTTACTTTTGAGCAGGGTCGGGCGATGGAGTGTGTATCAAGAATTACAGCGTCAGTGGAGTCGAGCGACCAGGGAATTATTAAGGTTAGGGTTGGTGGTTTTGCTCATAGAGTCGGTAGGCAGAAAATCTTCGTGTAACAAAGCATCTAAGAGTGATTCGCAGCGCTTGCCGATTTCGCTTCTCAAGTATGGCAAGCGCTTGCTACACCTTAACGCCATGTTAGCTGAAGAAAAGTATCACTCATACAAAAAGTGTTGGAGGCAATATGAAGGGTAATGGTAAGTGCTTATGCGGTTCGGTAGTTTTAGAAGTCGAGTATGCTAGCAGCGAGATTGCAGCATGTCATTGTAGTATGTGTCGTAATTGGGGTGGCGGTCCAATGCTAGTAATCGACTGCGCTGATTCTGTAAAAATATCTGATGAAACCAGTGTCATTAGGTATGCATCATCAGAATGGGCGGAAAGGGGGTTTTGTAAACAATGTGGAACACATTTATTTTACTTCCTTAAGCCTGCTAATCAGTATCATCTACCTATCGGCTTGCTGCAAACTGATAACGGTTTTACGCTTACCCACCAAATCTTTATTGATGAAAAACCCGAATACTATGAGTTCAAGAACGAAACACACAATATGACGGGTGCCGAAGTATTTGCTCATTTTGAGTCAGAAGGGTAAGAAGCGAAACTAGCGAAAGCAAAGGCAATGCTCTCGACCAGCATTGCCTTTTGTTTTAGTCAGTGTGTTCATTTCTCTCTCTCAATAAAACCAAGTAATCTTCAGGTGTCATGGGTTTATGGAAGTAATAACCTTGGCCTATTTCGCAGTTTAGCGCTTTTACCGTCCGCATTTCTTCGTAGGTTTCAATGCCTTCGGCGATGCTTTGAGCGTGGATTTTTTGGCATAGGTTGATGATGCAGTCGCTTAAGATATGATTAATGTTGGAAGTATCAATTGAGCTGACAAACATGCGGTCCAGCTTGATCTCAACGGGTGAAAGTGAAATGACGTTACGCATGGAGCTGTAGCCGGTACCAAAGTCGTCAATTGAGAAGTTAAATCCGTGCTCTTTTAGACGTGATAGGTTGGCTTTGAAAATGCTGCTGTCATCAAAGATCGCGGTTTCTGTGACTTCTAATAAAATTTGATTAGCTGGGACTTTGTAGCGTTGTTTTAATTCAACGATCTTGTCGCAAAAGCCTGGTTGCAATAGATCTTTGGCGGAGATGTTAATCGATAAACTCCGGTCTTTGATCACATCGGGGTTCTCACTTACCCACAAAAAAACAGCATTAAAGATATATTGGGTGATTTTAACAATCAGCCCCGTCTTTTCAGCAAGCGGGATAAAAAGCGCCGGGGAGACGTTCCCAAGCTCTTTGCAATGCCAACGCAGTAAGACTTCTGCGCCTATGATGCGCTGATCGTTTAGGTCTAATTGTGGCTGTACCGCAAAGTTCAGTTGGCCAGTCTTCAAGTCTCTGTTGAGTAACGACAGCACATGCAGATGGTACTTATGATCAGTCTTCATTTGTGTGTTAAAAATACTCCAATCATCATGACTATGCTGACTCACTTCGGCCGCTAGCTGCGCATTCTGATATAACCTCTCAATCGTATTCGCGCTTTCTGAAAAGGTGGCGACGCCAATTTTGATGGGGTAGGAAAATTCTAATCCTTCAATTGATAGGCTTTTTTCTAGTGTCGGTATTAATTTAGGTATGATGTGCTCGACATTACGTAGCTTAGTAACAAACACGCCATTATTGGTACTGGCTCGTATAAGCTTTACCTTGCTGTCTTCAAGCCAAGGCATATTTTGCACCTCATGCATAGGCATGAGTGCTCGGTTGATGTTGATAAACATTTGTTTTACAGCAAGATCGGCTTTTGCAGGCCCTACTGCTTGTATTAAAGAGTAGTGGCCAGACAGAACAATCAATACAAGACAATCAGCATTGCTTTTGTCGTCTATGGGGTGCCATGAAGACGGCAATACAGTGAGTAAGAATTGGCGATTTGGAAGCCCCGTTAACGAGTCGGTTAAGTTGGTAAAATGTCGGTCTTCGTTGAGTTGTCTAATACGAGCGCTGTAAGCAAAGGAGAACCCTAGTAGCTGACACAGTGACGACAACAAAAATGCGTATTCTGTCCAACTGTTGTAGGGTATCAGTTCCCAATAAATGAGGGAGCCAGTCAGTGCGCCTAAGATTAAAATACTCCACGAAAACAAATACAGACGTGTTGCTAAGGTATGAACGGACTTTGTATAAAATGCCCAGTAAGTACACAAGGCAGAGCCAGCTATTTGCATAGTCAGAAAAATTGGCGCCATTTTGTTTTCTTCAAGTAAGCCACTAATTACGACCAAGGCGGCAAAAATGGCATCCATTTTAAAGCGATGCGTCCAGAAGAAAGGGTGGTGCTTTTCAATATTGAGGAAGCTGAGGCTAAAACGGCACACCGTCCAAAGCAGTATTGAGTGCAGCGTTAAGATATTCACCGAAAGCCACTCATGCACCCGGTCATTGGGCACTAGGTAGCGGCTAAACCCTAAGATAAACCCGAGAGACAAAATCAGTCCAGCATTGAACAATACGTAATAGAAAAACGATCGCTCGCGAGTCATTAGATAGATCAGAATGTTGTAGCCAAGCAACAAGACTAACGCGGTCATTGACATGACCCAGAGGGTGTTTTGCTGTTTTTTGGCTTGATCGATCATGCTCTGATCGTACAATGCAATGGGGAGCAGGATAGGGCCACTGCTACTACGGCGAATCAGTAAACGGGTCGTTTCATTGGTGTCCAAGGTAATGGGAATCCAAATGCCTTCGTAAGTTTCATTGTCATTCCAAGTCTGATGATCGCCTCTTGCCCATTCTTTTACTAAGCTCGTTCCGTGGAACAGATAAAAATTAAGCTCATCGATCATAAAGTTACTGGCTTTAAGGTAGTACGTTGTAGCGTTACTGTGCCCCGTGGCTGGGAAGGTCAATTTATGCCAGTAAGCGTTATTAGAGAACCCACTAGTTGGATAATGTTCGGTTAAGTAGACTTGATTCAATGCTTGCGTAGGTGAAATGGTCTCGTTTTCAATCCATGTGGGTAAGGGCTCGTTAAGATACGTGCCGTTTACATCAGACCTGTCTATACCGTATGCCTTGATCGACATAATTATAAGAGTGAGACAAAAGAGAACAATCTTCATCCGTGATGCCCTGGGTGCTTGGTATAATAAGTGTATATCGTATTTAGCGTACGTCAAAAAAAGAGGCAGATTAAATGAATGTATTGGGCGCGGCTTTTATCATTGCCATTTCTTTTTAGGAATGGGTTCTAAGAAAGGGCGAGGGTGAGGCGTGAGACTATGTCATAATAGCCAAATCGAAGAGGAGGTTGGATGATGGATTCACAGGCGCTGACGATTGAGTTGGATGATGAGCAGTATGAGGCGGTGTTAGGCGAAAATTTGCTGACGTCTTTGCTGAATCAGGGGGCAGCTGTTCGTTACGGTTGTCGCGCTGGGGCTTGTGGTGCGTGTCGTCTTTATGATGCGAGCCATGGCGAGTCGATTCTTTCCTGTCAAACTACGGTGGCGTCGTCTATGTCGCTGACTCGGCAAGTACTGGCTGAGTTTTCTTTTTTTTCTGTGTTAAGCAATGTTCCCCTTAATGATCATTCTATCGAGCTTGTCTTATTAGGGCCGAGTGATGAATCCTTCGGTGACCGTGTTTCGGTGGCTTTCCTGTCTAAAGCCTTGTCTGAAGAACTGCCCAAAGCTTCACTGGGTGAGCGAGCTCATTTTTACGAGTGTATGGCCCTAAACCCTGTTGGAGCGCCTTTGAAAATTGTGCTTCAGAAAGACCATGTTTCCGCTGAGGATTGGTTGCGAGCCTTGGCGCTTTCGTCTGATGATAAGCTTGCTGTTCAATTATCCACGGGGATTAGAAAAGGACGTTTGTTGTTTGAAATGGACATTGCCGATGCGCCTGTGGTGGTGATTTCTTCTCCGGATAACGCCATTTTTGAATCGTATTGGCGTGAGGCTTTGCTGGATTATACGCCAAGTTTTCTTGGGCATCTTGTTTTGCCTGCGAAGAGTGATCTCACGCTGAGTTTGGCGGATGACGCGCTGTTGGCGTTTCTTCAAGCGGCGCTGGTGGATGCCGGAGGCGCCTCTTTACAACTTATTTACCATGGTCAAAACGTATCTGCGAAGGATTGGAGTAGGGTGTTACGTCCTTTGCGGATTCATCCGAATCAGCTGCATTTTGTTCGGTAGCTTGGCCTTTTTATTTTTATGCATATTTTTATGCTTTTTAATTTTATTCACGGATTCTATTAATGAAAATTCTACATACCTCTGACTGGCATCTTGGTCAGCACTTTATGGGGAAATCCCGCCGAGATGAGCATAAGGCCTTTATTGATTGGTTGTTGGCGCTGGTGGATCGAGAGTCAGTCGATGCGGTGATTATCGCGGGCGATGTGTTCGATACTGGTTCTCCGCCAAGTTATGCCCGTGAAATGTACCATCAGTTGGTGTTGGATATGAAGGCTCGCCACTGTCAGTTGGTGATTGTGGCGGGTAATCACGATTCGGTCAGTATGTTAAATGAATCGAAGAGTTTGCTGATGTATCTTGATACGCAAGTGTCTAGCCAAGCCACTCTCGAAGATATTGACTCTCATGTTGTTGCGCTGAAAGACAAGACCGGCGAGGTGGCTGCTTGGGTGTGTGCTGTGCCGTATTTGCGCCCAAAAGACGTGATGCAAAGCGTTGCTGGGCAATCTGAGCAAGACAAGAAGTTGGGTTTGTTGCAGTCGATTGGCGAATTTTACCAGCAGGTGTATGAAGCAGCGCGTGAGAAAAATACAGCGCTGAAAACGCCAGTGCCGATTATTGGTACTGGGCATTTGACCGCGGTGGGCGGGCAAGTGAGTGAGTCGGTTCGCGATCTTTATGTGGGCACATTAGAAGCCTTGCCGACGTCTGTGTTTCCGGCGTTTGATTACCTTGCGCTTGGGCACATTCATCGTGCTCAGCCAATTAGCAAAAGCGGTCGATTCCGTTACAGCGGGTCGCCCATTCCGTTGAGTTTTGATGAACTGGGACGAGACAAGACGTTGGTGATTCTGAATACCGACTTGTTAGGTGAAGACACCTTTGTTGAAGACTTGTTTGCTGAGCCGGTGGACCCCGTTCAGTTGGTAACGATTCCTAATTTTCAGCCCATGGCGAGTGTAAAAGGCAATTTGAAAGATGTTATTAAGCAGATTTCTGCCTTGCCATTAGACGAAGATAAAACTTTATGGTTGGAAGTCACTGTGATTGCGGATGAGTATTTGAGCGATGTGCATAAGCGTTTGCTAGAGGTGATTGAGGGCAAGCCAATCGAGTTGCTGCGAGTCATGCGAAGAAGTGCCATAGAGAAAAAGAACGACGGTTTTGAGGCGCGTAAAACCTTGTCGGAATTGACGGTCGGTGATGTGTTTCAGCAGAGTCTTAAATCGAATTTAGAGTTGGATGAAGAAGAGTCTAAAACCCTGACGGAGCTTTTTAATGCCTGTTTGACGGAGTTGGAAGCGCATCAGCAAAATGGCGAGGAGAAGCAATCATGAAAATTTGCAAACTGCGCCTAAAGAATCTGAATTCCCTCAAAGGCGAGTGGGAAATTGACTTTACCAAAGCGCCGTTTGACGATGCGGGCGTGTTTGCTATTGTTGGGCCAACGGGCGCGGGTAAGTCGACTTTATTGGATGCGATTTGTCTGGCTTTGTACCATGAAACGCCGCGTTTGAAAGTCTCGCCGAGTCAAAATGATGTGATGACGCGTCATACGTCTGAATGTTTGGCGGAAGTGGAGTTTGAAATTAAAGGGAAAGGTTATCGCGCTTTCTGGGGGCAACGACGCGCCCGCGGTCAAAGCGATGGCAAGTTACAACCCATGACCTGTGAGTTATGCGAACGTGATGGCACCATTATCACCACTAAGATAAATGAAAAGATTGATAAAGTTGCTGAGATCACTGGCTTGGATTTTTCGCGTTTTACTAAGTCTATGTTGTTGGCTCAAGGTGGTTTTTCGGCCTTTTTGAATGCGTCGCCCAATGACAGGGCCGAGCTATTAGAAGAGTTAACCGGCACGGAAATTTACGGTGATGTGTCTAAGTGGGTGTTTGATAAACACAAGCAAGAAAAGCAGGCCATCGCTGCCTTGGAAAGCGTCAATGAGCAGACTCAATTGCTAACGAACGAGGCTTTTGCAGAGCTAAAACTCACCGAGTCGAGTTTTGACGCCAATGAAAAAGCCAATGCTCGAGTGCTAAAAGCCCATCTAGCCGCTCTTGAATGGCGACGGTCTGAGCAGACATTGCAAGAGCAGGTGGCGCAATATCAGCAACAATTCGACGAAGCAACCCAGGCTCTTGCGGATTTTGCTCCTCAACAGCAACAACTTGAGCAGGCGTTGACCGCGCAAGTATTGCAACCAGATTATGAAAAGCAACAAGGTTTAAAATCGCGTCTAGATCAGAATCAAGCTGACGTTAGTCAATACACTGAAATGCAAGACGCACAGCTCAAGCAAAGCCAGGTTTTAGCCGAATCGGTTGAGCAGGCAAAACAGCAGTTAACCAAGGCCCAAGCTGAATTAGTGGCGTTGAATAATAAGATCAATGATGAGATTCAGCCTGTCCTGACACGCCAAGAAAGTGTGAAGGCGCAGCACCAAGATGCGTCTGCTCGATTCATGCAAGCCGCTGAAAAAGTCGAAAACCAACAGGCACAATTAGTCGTCGTCAACGAAAAGCTGGCCGACATTGATAAGGCGTGTGAGGAAAGCCAAGCGATTTTGAGTCGCTGGCGCTCGCCGGAGAAGATTGAAAACCAATTAGCCAGTTGGCAGCATCAAGCGCAAGGCATGACGTCGAATACCCAATCGATTGTTGAGCTTGAGCAGCAAATTGCGTCGAATACAAAGGACTATGAGGCGGCTCGCGCTTTGTACTCAGAAAATCAGGTCAAGCTTGAGCAGTATCAGGCACACATGTTTGAGCGTCAGCAAGCCTTGCAGAGGGATATTGACGCTTTTATGGCCTTGTCTTCGCAACGTGACTACACAGATTGGCAGAAAGGCTATCATCAGGCTGAACGCGCTCAGTATCATGCGCAATCCCTTTGGAAGCAGTGTCATCAGTACCAAGAACAGCAAGCACAATTAACCGAGTTAGACGCGAACTTGAAGGCAATGACGCAGCAGATTCAGCAGCGACAAACTCAGCTTGAGCAGCAGCGACAGGCATACAAAGATAAACTTCGCCTGCAGAAATCCATCGAAAAACTGGCAGAGGCAGAGCGTCATATCGTGGCGCTCACTCAATTACGGGATGAACTGGGCGAGCATGACGCTTGTCCTCTTTGTGGTTCAGCCGAGCATCAACTTGCCAATGCTTTGTACCAAACAGACTCCGGTCGCCAAGAAGAATTTACTCGCTTGGGCAAAGAACTTGATATTTTGAAAAGCCAAGGAATGCAGTTGGCTGCAGACTTAGAGTCCATGCAGAGAGAATTTACGTCTACTCAAACTCGTCGTCAGCCATTAGTGGATGTTTTACTGAAAACAGAGCAAGAGTTGAATGAGTGGCTGGCATCGTTAAATCACGGCAAGAACGGTCAAGGCGCCAATGTTAATCTTTCTGATAAAGAACAGGTGTTGGCTCTGGTGCAGCAGGTGGATCAAGATTGGCAAACCGTGCAAGACATTGCCCCTAAGCTTGAAGCACTTCAGCAGTCTCGTTTAGCGTTAGAGACTGAGTTGCAAAACTTGCACACTCACCAGCAAGCCACACAACAGCAGGCGGCGAAAAATGAATCGCAATGTCAGTTACTCTGGCAAACCCTAGAGACGCTTCAACAAAATCTAGTCAGTAGGAAAGACGAGCAAGCGCAAACCACTGCGCGTTTGAAAGAAGATATGCAGCAAGCGGGTGTTCCTGACAGCTATTTTGATGCGGCTTTGTCCGAGGCATTGGTGCAGCTGCAAGATGCCATAACACAGTGGCGAGATAGTAAAGCGGGCTACGAGGTCTTGTTGCAGCAAAAAGACCAGCTTACTTACGAGATTAAGAATCTCGAAAACGCGTTACAAGACAGTCAGCAGTTACATGGCGAGGCGCGTGAAAACGTTGCAGGGTTTGAGGCGAGCCTACAGGCAATGGCTGAGCAGTTGAATGCCCTTTTGGGTGGCAAGAGTATTGGCGAGCGTCGTCACGACCATCAATCTCAGGTAGATCATGCTCAACAAGCGCTCGATAAAATTGAAGCCGAGCGGCAGCAGATGGCTCAGGCATTAGCGTCGAGTAAAGCGACATTGGCGACATTGATGAAAACGCATCTCACGTTAGAAAAAGAATATGGCCTCGCTTTGTCTGAATGGCAGGCGCGTTTGGCTGAAAAAGGCTTTGAGGACGAGGGTGTTTGGTTACAGGCGATGTTATCCACAGAAGAGGTCCGTCATCGTCAAGCAAGGTTGACGTCATTACAGGAAGCCGCATCTCGATCACAGACCTTACTGAATCAATCTGCTGAGTCTTTGCAAAAGCATAATAAAAGTGTGCCTGACGAAGCGGCGTTGATGGTATTACCACTCGATAGCTTGGTTGATAAATATGCTCAGCTTGACGCTGAGCGTCAAACACTGCACCGTCAGTGGGGCGTGGTGACCCAGCAAATCCAAGAAGAAGCACAGCGTAGAGAGCAGGTTAGTAGCGCTAAGGCGGCCCTCGAGGTTCGTCGTGAAGCGTTTGTGCACCTTGAGCGCTTGAATCATTTGATTGGCTCGGCAGACGGGGCAAAATTTCGTCGTTTTGCACAAAGTCTTACCTTGGATCATTTGGTGTATTTGGCCAATCAGCATCTGGCTATCTTGCACCGTCGGTATCAATTAATGAGAAACGCAGAGGCGTTGTCTTTGTTGGTTGTTGATACTTGGCAAGCAAACGCTTCTCGAGACACCAAGACCTTATCTGGAGGTGAGTCTTTCTTGGTCAGTTTGGCGCTTGCCTTGGCACTGTCTGATTTGGTATCTCATAAAACCAGTATCGACTCTTTGTTTTTGGACGAAGGTTTTGGCACCTTAGACGGCGAGACACTTGAGTCAGCGCTAGACGCTTTGGATAACTTGCATTCTTCTGGCAAAACCATTGGCATTATCAGTCATATTAGTGCGCTGAAAGAGCGTATTCCTGTGCAGATAAAACTGACCAAGCAAAGTGGATTGGGGGTGAGTCGTTTATCGCCGGAATTTGCTGTTCGACCATTAGACGAATGATTTTTTTGAGATTCGTTGGTTGCGTAAAAGTTTTCCCCAGATACATGGGAACAAGTATGTAAGTAAGTTGTAAAATATTAATTAAATCATACGCTTAATCTTTCGTTCATTATTGTGCGTTTTACGTTATTCTTAGCGCCTACCAGTGTGATTTGGTTGCACTTGGTAACGTAAAGACACTATTTTTGCGGCTTTAATTAATTGTGAAGCTTGATAGAATAGATCTATTGGGCATATGTGAATATTTCATGATGATTTTTATATTTAAAGCCTTTTAAAGCACTCAAAAAGGACATGCTTCATGACAGACTCTGGCTTCCGACTTAAAGGGAGCGTTGTAACAACGATTTTACTTGAAGTTCAAACCTTTTCATTAGATGACATCCTTTTTCATCTAAAAGAAAAGATTGATCAGGTTCCGCATTTTTTTAATCAAGCGCCGATCATTATTGATATTTCGAAGATGAAGCGTGGTATTACGCTGGATCAGTTTGAGACGCTGATAAAGTCAGTGAGCTCATTGGGGCTTGGCGTTATTGGATGGCGTTGTGATCCTGACAGTACGCCTGTGTGGGGGGCGTCTGTGACCATCCCTCTGTTGCCTGCGAGTAAAGCTCGGCCGATCAGTCCTCCATTGCCTTTAAAAGAAGAGCCTTCACCCGATGT
Source organism: Marinomonas hwangdonensis (assembly GCF_003721245.1). Classification (GTDB taxonomy): domain Bacteria; phylum Pseudomonadota; class Gammaproteobacteria; order Pseudomonadales; family Marinomonadaceae; genus Marinomonas; species Marinomonas hwangdonensis. The sequence goes on from NZ_RIZG01000007.1 coordinate 169,557, forward strand.
GGTGGTGAAAACTGTGGTGGAAGAGCGTTTAGTACCACAGGCCGCTAAGGTCATTACCAAGCCAATTCGTTCTGGTCAGCAGGTTTATGCTGAAGGGGACTTGATTATATTGGCTCAAGTGAGTGCGGGCGCGGAAGTGTTAGCCGATGGTAACATCCATGTTTATGGCGCATTGCGAGGTCGAGCCTTAGCGGGCGTGAAGGGCGATACTGAGGCAAGAATTTTTTGTAAAAGCATGGAAGCAGAGCTGGTTTCCATTGCGGGTAATTTTATGTTGAGCGATGCGCTGCAAAATATTGTTTGGAAAGATGGCGCGCAAGTGCTATTAGTTGACGATAGCTTGGAAATTGTACCGCTTTAGGGTATTTAATCTATTAATTAGGTGATTTTGGAATGAAGTCACCGGGGGATACGGCATTGGCAAAGATTATAGTAGTCACCTCAGGCAAAGGCGGTGTTGGTAAGACCACGTCGAGTGCTGCAATTGGGACTGGTATTGCATTAAAAGGACATAAAACGGTTATCATCGATTTTGATGTGGGTTTGCGTAACCTAGACTTGATCATGGGCTGTGAGCGTCGTGTTGTTTATGATTTTGTAAACGTGATCAATAAAGAAGCCACCTTGTCTCAGGCGCTGATCAAAGACAAGCGTACTAAAGGCTTGTATATATTACCGGCATCACAAACTCGCGACAAAGATGCGCTGACGATTGAAGGTGTTGAAGAGGTGCTTCAGGAGCTCAGCAAAGAATTCGATTATATTATCTGTGATTCTCCAGCAGGTATTGAGAAAGGCGCTCAAATGGCGCTGTACTTTGCAGATACCGCGATTGTTGTTACTAACCCAGAAGTTTCATCGGTACGTGATTCCGATCGAATTTTAGGTATATTGCAAAGCAAGTCCAAACGAGCAGAGGGCGGTAAAGAGCCTATAGAGGAGCATCTTCTACTAACACGTTATCATCCTGGACGTGTTGCATCAGGTGAAATGCTTAGCGTGGCGGACGTTGAAGATATATTGGCGATCCCTTTGCTTGGCGTCATTCCAGAGTCTGAAGCGGTCTTAAAAGCGTCTAACCAAGGTACACCGGTGATCTTGGATACTGAATCAGAAGCTGGTTTAGCCTATATGGACGCGGTGGATCGTTTGATGGGAGAGGAGCGTCCTTTGCGTTTCTTAGAGGTTCAGAAGAAAGGTTTTATTAAACGCTTGTTAGGGGGTTAGAGTGGGAATTTTTGATTATTTTAAAACGAAAAATGCACCAAGTTCTGCCTCAGTCGCCAAGGATCGCCTGCAGATTATTGTGGCGCACGAGCGTAGTAAACGACAGCAGCCGGATTATTTGCCGCAAATGCAGCAAGAAATCATTGATGTGATTCGTAAGTACGTCAACATTGGCAATAACGATGTGCAGATTCAGCTTGATAATACGGACGACTGTTCAATATTAGAACTTAATGTCACGCTACCAGAGCAAAATTAACGGTTGAATTTGACAGCAGTTTCATATGACCCAATCAAGATGTTGATGTATGTCTTGGTTGGGTTTTTTTATTGATCATTTATTTAATAATAGTGATTATCATTAATTTACTGATCACCATGTCGGGTGTATGATTTACCGCATAAACTAAATAACGGTTAATTTGTGTGGTTGTACATGACGCGTGTGTCTGTTGGTGTGTGTTTAACGGCTTTATTTTTGGTTGCGTGCAGTGATTCTAATGTCACATCGAGCGTAGAATCCTCAAGTGCTGCTGTCGAGTTACCTCTTCCGCTGACTGATCCAAAAGCCTTGCTTGGTTCGCAGTTGTTTTTTGATACCAATCTTTCTATGGCCCGTAATCAGTCCTGTGCCACTTGTCATAGCATTGACAATGCGTTTGTTGATAATCGTAAGGACGGCCTATTGGGCGCTGTTTCCATTGGTAGCGATGGCGTGTCCATGGGCGGGCGCAATGCGCCTTCCGCTGGGTACGCTGCTTTTTCTCCTGCATTTCACCGTATGGCAAATGGCGGGTATCGAGGTGGGCAATTTTTAGATGGTAGGGCGTCAGGGTTGACGCAGCAAGCAGCAGGGCCTTTTTTAAATCCCCTTGAGATGGCGCTGCCTAGCGCTGCCGCATTAATCGAGCGTGTGAAAGAAAATCCTCAATACGAAATCATGTTTAATGAGCAATATGGTGAGGGCGTACTTGAGGAAGCGGACAAAGGGTTAGCGGCTATTACGAATGCTATCGCCACTTTTGAAAAAACGACGTTGTTTATGCCATTTGATTCAAAATACGATCGTGCACTTCGTGGTGAAGTGACTCTTTCACCAGAAGAAGAGCTTGGTAAAACCTTGTTTTTCTCTCAACAATTTACAAATTGTAATGCTTGTCACCAGTTAAATCGCTCTCCTATGAATGCTCAAGAGACCTTCACTAATTACGAATACCGCAATATTGGTGTGCCGGCTAACCCTGCGCTGTTGGCTTATGATGGTTACAAGAAAGATCTCGGTCTATTGGACAACTCAGCGGTCAATGATCCGATGCACGCAGGTAAGTTCAAAGTTCCTTCTTTGCGTAATGTGGCGGTTACAGGGCCCTACATGCATAACGGTGTTTTCTCTGATCTGCGCACTGTTGTGCTTTTTTATGACAAATATAACAATCCAACTCGACGAATTAACCCTGAAACGGGGCAGCCTTGGGCTGAGCCAGAGGTTGCGGACAATATTGATTTTGCCAGTTTGCAAAAAGCACCTGCTTTATCGGATCAGCGAGTCGATGCGATTGTGGCCTTTCTTAAAACAATAACCGATGAGCGATACGAAAATTTGCTGACAGAAGAATAATATCGAAAAATAGGCAATCAAGCTGCTTCGTGTATTATAGAGAAATCAGCGATTGCTGTTTCATTGTAGTCTTGAATTGTACGGAAGGATTGATGTTATGAAATATGTTCCACTAGGCCGAACTGGACTAAAGGTTTCTCGTGTTTGTTTGGGAACCATGACGTGGGGTACACAAAATACGCAGGCCGATGCAGATGTGCAAATAGAATACGCTTTGGCAAATGGTGTGAATTTTATGGATACGGCAGAAATGTACTCTATCCCGCCCAATGCCGAATCTTATGGCAAGACGGAAACCATTATAGGGGATTGGTTGTCTCGTCATTCTTCACGTCGTCAGGAGTTTGTGCTGGCAACTAAGATAGCAGGACCTGGTCTGAGCTATATTCGAAAGGGTGGCCCGATAACGGGGGAGTCTATTGTTTCCTCTGTAGAGGCTTCTTTAAAGCGCTTAAAAACAGATTATATCGACCTTTATCAATTGCACTGGCCGAATCGATCGACCCCTCATTTTGCCAAGCATTTTCCTGGCGATATTTCTTTTACCGATCTTGATCGCAAGGCTCAGTCTGCACAAATGCTGGACATATTGCAGGGCATAGATAAGTGTGTCAAAGCGGGTAAGATTCGTCATTTTGGTTTATCGGATGATACGACTTGGGGTATTAATGAGTACATCCGTTTAAGCGATCAGCATGGCTTACCACGAGTTGCTTCTATTCAAAATGAATTCAGCTTATTGCATGCAAAAGATTGGCCTTATTTGATTGAGAATTGTGTGCATGAGGATGTGGCTTATTTGCCTTGGTCTGCACTTGCTGCAGGCGCGTTAACAGGAAAATACCTTGGTGGCGCTAGGCCTGAAGGGAGTCGTTGGAGCTATGCACAACGTAACGGTATTTTTCGTGATACCCCGCATGTTGAGAAAGCCGTAACAGCCTATCTTGAGGTAGCTAAAAATCACGGTATTACGCCAGCTCAATTGGCTTTGGCATGGTGCGATCAGGTCGATGGTGTGAGTTCTACTATCATAGGTGCAACCTCTCTGAGTCAGTTGAAAGAGGATATGGCCGCTTTTGAGTTGGTATTATCAGAAGAGGCGCTTAAAGACATTATGACTGTCTTTAAAGAGTATCCAGTACCGTTTTAACGCCTTGGGTTGATGTACCTTGCTACAGTAAAAAAGTGCTTCGGCGCTTTTTTTGAAACGGTGTTTTCTGGAGTGCCTGAAAGCAAAAAACCCGATGCGATATGCATCGGGTTTTTATTAGACTAAAAGAGATTTAAAAATTATTTCTTTTCTCTTTCTTTCTTTTCTTTCACAGCGGCAATAACAGTTTCCGCTACGTTAGAAGGACATGGTAGGTAGTGAGAGAACTCCATAGAGAACTGACCACGACCAGAAGTCATTGTACGTAGAGTACTGATGTAACCAAACATTTCAGATAGAGGAACGTCTGCCTTGATGCGAACACCAGTCAAACCTTTCTCTTGGTCTTTGATCATGCCGCGACGACGGTTCAAGTCACCGATAACATCACCAACGTGGTCATCAGGAGTGAACACATCCACTTTCATGATTGGTTCGATCAACTGTGGACCCGCTTTTGGAATTGACTGACGGAAAGCGCCTTTAGCTGCGATTTCGAAGGCAATAGCAGAAGAGTCAACCGCGTGGAATCCACCGTCAAACAATTCAACTTCAACGTCTAGTACAGGGAAGCCTGCTAGAACACCTTGTTCCATCATAGACTTAAAGCCTTTCTCTACTGCAGGGAAAAACTCTTTTGGTACGTTACCGCCCACAACAGAAGACGTGAACTTGAAGCCAGAACCCACTTCACCTGGTTTGATGCGGTAGTCGATTTTACCGAACTGACCAGAACCACCAGATTGTTTCTTGTGTGTGTAAGTATCTTCAACGTTCTTAGTGATAGTTTCACGGTAAGCAACCTGTGGTTGACCAACGATTAGATCTACGCCGTAAGTACGTTTCAAGATATCAACTTTGATGTCTAGGTGAAGTTCGCCCATGCCTTTAAGGATGGTTTCGCCAGAATCAATATCAGTTTCAACGCGGAACGTTGGATCTTCTGCAACCATCTTACCAATCGCAATACCCATCTTCTCGTTACCACCTTTGTCTTTAGGTGTAACAGAGATAGATATAACTGGCTCAGGGAAAACCATCGCTTCAAGCGTACATTCGTGTTTAGGATCACAAAGCGTGTGACCAGTTTGTACGTTTTTCATACCAACGATTGCTAGTATATCGCCAGCTTGTGCAGTACTGATTTCTTTACGGTCGTTTGCTTGCATTTCTACCATGCGGCCAACACGCTCAGTTTTGCCCGTGAAGCTGTTAAGGATAGTATCACCCTTGTTCAATACGCCTGAGTATACGCGTACGAAAGTAAGGGCACCAAAACGGTCATCCATGATTTTAAACGCAAGAGCTCGGAATGGCTCGTCAGCAGAGACGATTGCTTTCTTGCCGTTTGGATTACCTTCTTCATCAGTAAGATCTTGAGGAATTACGTCAGTTGGGCTTGGTAGGTAATCGATAACAGCGTCAAGAAGAAGCTGCATGCCTTTGTTTTTGAAAGCAGAACCACAGTATGTTGGGAAGAACGCAAGGTCACGAGTACCGTTACGGATACAACGTTTTAGGTCTTCCATAGAAGGCTCTTCGCCATCCATATAAGCCATCATAACGTCGTCGTCTTGCTCAACAGCAGTTTCTAGAAGCTTTTCACGGTATTCTTCAACGATCTCTTCCATGTCAGCAGGAACGTCTTCGATACTGTAGTTTTCTGGCTGGCCAGAATCATCCCAGATGTACGCTTTACGAGATAGAAGGTCAACAACACCAGAGAACTGATCTTCAGTTCCGATTGGTAGAACCATGATTAGTGGAACAGCGCCTAGTACTTTTTGTACTTGTTCTGTTACACGGAAGAAGTTAGCACCTAGACGGTCTAATTTGTTTACGAAAATAAGACGAGATACTTCAGAATCGTTCGCATAGCGCCAGTTAGTTTCTGACTGTGGCTCTACACCGCCAGAACCACAAAATACACCGATACCGCCATCAAGAACTTTCAGTGAACGGTATACTTCTACTGTGAAGTCAACGTGTCCAGGTGTGTCGATAACGTTAAAGCGGTGATCTTTCCAGAAACAAGTTACAGCCGCAGACTGAATGGTGATACCACGTTCAGCTTCTTGTTCCATGAAGTCCGTAGTAGATTCGCCTTCATGAACTTCACCGATCTTGTGGATCATACCGGTCAGTTTAAGAATACGTTCTGTAGTGGTAGTTTTACCCGCGTCAACGTGAGCAAAAATACCGATGTTTCTGTATTTTGATAAGTCAGCCATTACATTACTCTAAATAAGTTAGGACGAAATTTGCGCATTAGTATACAGGGCTTTTCTTCTTTCTAGCCAGGTATTTCGCGCTATTCTATTATATTTTATATGCTTAAAGAAAGGGGGCGGAGGCGCAATCTCGAAATTTGCCTCATCTTGGTTTGGTTGATAGATGCGCTTGATTGATAACCTAGGCTCTTCTGGAAAGTTCAGCAGTGTTTTTTGACGCTCTAAAAGAAATCTTATATTGATTGAAGTCAGTTTAAATGGTTTTTTTATGCATTAAAGAGTCTAAATGAGAATTAACAATTAATTGTGTTCTCATTTAGACTCTTACCTAGATGTGTAACGCTGTTCAGTGCCTAATACAAAAATGGGGCTGGTATGAATTACTCGTTTATTGGGTTATGACCATCTTCCCGAGCTGGTTTTTTTACGTCTCAACATGGGGAGAATGGTGCCCAGCAATAATCCACCAAACAGGGTAGCGGCACCTAGAATGAACCATTTTTGTTGAGTTGTGTCTTGCAAGTTCTCAGCATATTGTTTTGCAGCGTCGGCTTGCTGTTTTAGGCTAGCTAGTTGATAGCTGACATCGTCATTGTTAGCGACAATGGCTTGTGCTCGTTGAGAGAGTTCGGAGGCTTCCTGTAATTGTGCTTCTAAGGCGTTATTTCTTTGCTGCATTGTCGCGTTGGCATTCTCTAGGTCGGTAATCTTCTGATTTGAACGGCTCAAATCGTTTGAGATGAGTGTCACATCTTGCTTACTTTTATTAAGTTCTTGCTGAAGCTGATCAAGTTGATCTCTTGTAACCATGTCTTCACTAAGAAAATAATCTGCAACCCAGCCTTCATTTCCACTTGGTGTTAGAACCTTGGTGTAGCCTTGACTTTGCTCTAGCACCTGAAGAGGAGTACCGCTTTTCAATCCTCTTTCAACGGCTCTTGTGGCGTTGTCCATGCCTTCTCTAATAGCCACGAACTGCACATCAGAAATATAGACAGTTGAGGCTTCTGCTGCAGCCGTCAGAATAAGTCCTAAGGTAAGGCCAATCATTTTTTTATTAGACACGTTAAGTTCCTTTAACAATCAATCACTTTATTTACTCAATACGATAATCATGAGAGGAATATTAAGCAATAGAAAAGGCCATCGTGATGGCCTTTTCTGAGGGTTAAGTATGATTTTTTGCTTAGCGACGTAAGAACAAGGGTCTTGGGTCTGCTACATCACCTTGATAAGCGACTGAAAAAGGTTTGTGTAGAAGCAATGCTTTTTCCAAATCCACATTTTCATTGAACTGAAAGCTGCTAAAGCCGACACGCAATAAATAGCCCAATTGATCTGGGATAAATTGACCGAGTGCTCTTATATCTCCTTTGAACCCATGTCTTTCACGTAGTAATCGTGCATAACTAAAGCCTCTACCATCGGCAAAAGCAGGGAAGTGAACGCCAATCATGTCAAATTGATTGACATCGATACCTTCTAAAAAATCAACACCGTCACCTGCTTCTATCCAGATGCCAGCGACTTTTGTCTCAAGCGTATCTTTATCTGCTAGCCATTTCTGAGCGGCTATTATGCTGTTTGTCGTCGGTGTTTCTTCAGGGTCTTGAGACCACACATATGTATCGTTGACGATTTCCCCGTTTTTAATTAGCTTTGGCATAAGCGGCCTCTTTGAATGGTGTGATGCCAACGCGGCGGTAAGTGTCAATAAAGCGCTCGTCTTCATAGCGATATTCGACATAGACGTTCATCAGCTTCTGAATGACGCTACTAATGTCTTCTTGAGCAAAGGATGGGCCAAGAATTTTGCCAATACTGGCGTCATGGCCTGAGGCGCCTCCAATCGATATTTGATAAAATTCTTCCCCTTTTTTATCTACCCCGAGAATACCGATATTACCAACGTGGTGGTGACCGCAGGCGTTCATGCAGCCTGAAATATTCAAGTCTATGTTGCCTAGGTCATACAAGTAATCTAGGTCGTTAAAGGTTTCTTGAATTTGTGCCGCGATTGGAATGGATTTGGCATTTGCCAACGCGCAGAAATCACCTCCTGGGCAACAAATCATGTCTGTCAACAGGCCGAGAGTTGGCGTTGCAAAACCACTTTCTTTTGCCGCTTCCCACAAATCAACCAGTTGATCTTGGCGAACATCAGCCAATACAAGGTTTTGCTCGTGGCTCACGCGTAATTCTGAGAAACTAAAGCGATCGGCAAGGTCTGCGGCTTTTTGCATTTGTTCTGCTGTCGCATCACCAGGAGCTTGGCCCGCTTTTTTCAGCGTTAAGGTGACAATACGGTAACCCGGTTTTTTGTGCTCAAAGGTGTTGCGTTCGTACCAGCGTGCGAAGCCAACACTCTCACTAAGTTTAGCGGTTAAGCTATCAGGGTTATTTTCTAAAGAAGCATAGTCAGGCTCTGAAAAGAAGCTCTGTAGACGTTCGAATTCACTCATTGGGACTGTGCTTTCTTTGCCACGTAGGTGAGCCCATTCAGCATCTACACGGTAACGGAACTCTTCAATCCCCAAGGCTTTCACTAGTATTTTTATACGTGCTTTGTATTTATTGTCACGACGACCGTGTTGGTTGTAAACACGAATGATGGCATCGAGATACGTTAATAAATCGGCGCGAGGAATAAAATCACTAATGGTGACACCAACCATGGGTGTACGACCCAGTCCACCACCAACGATAACTTTGAAGCCAATGTCACCCGCTTCGTTTTTCTTGATGTGTAAACCTATGTCATGCACTTGAGTAGCGGCACGGTCTGCAGAGTCGGTTGCGTTCACTGCAATTTTAAATTTGCGAGGAAGAAAGGCAAATTCAGGATGGAACGTAGACCATTGGCGTATAAGCTCGCAATAGGGTCGAGGGTCTACCACTTCATCAGAAATAACACCTGCATATTGGTCTGTTGTGGTGTTGCGTATGCAGTTACCACTGGTTTGGACGGCGTGCATTTCCACGTCGGCTAATTCCGCTAATATATCAGGAACATCTTCTATTTTAGGCCAGTTCAGTTGTAAATTTTGACGGGTACTGAAGTGCCCATAGGACCTGTCGTAGCGGCAGCTGATGTCAGCCAATTTGCGCAGTTGTGTGCTTGAAAGCATGCCGTAAGGAATAGCAATTCGTAGCATGGGCGCATAGCGCTGAACATACAGTCCATTTTGTAAACGTAATGGTAGAAATTCTTGCTCACTGAGTTCTTTGTTAAGGTAGCGGCGAGTCTGGTCGCGAAACTGTGCAACACGCTCTGAGACAAGTTGTTGATCAATGGCGTCGTATTGATACATATAGTGTGAACCATGGTTGATAGATTATTTATAGTAAGAAGCATACTAGCAAATATCCTTTATTCTAAAAATGAATATTTATCTATATCTTTAGGGGTTTTCCTAATAAGGCTTATTCGTCAAGCTGAGTGATGAATGCTTAATGTGGCTGAAGTAGGAAAAATACCCTACTTCTTTACTTGGTCTTTGGCTTTGCTGAATATCTCCTGTAATATATGCCTAATTGATCGTTCAGCAGTTTTGAAAAGGGTTATTATGAATATTACGATTACCGATGGCGCCCAGGAATACCTTGCTTCTTTACTTGAAAAACAGGGAGTTGAGGGTATTGCCGTAAGAATTTTTATACAGCAACCTGGCACACCTCATGCCGAGACATGTCTAGCATATTGCCGTCCAGACGAAGTCAATGCGACGGATGAAATACTCAATTTGCCAAAATTAAAAGTTTACATAGAAAAAAACTCTGTGAATTTTTTGGATGAAGCCTATGTTGATTACACCGCAGAAAAAATGGGTGGCCAGTTAACCATTAAAGCCCCTAATGCGAAAATGCCAAAAGTCACTTCGGATAGTCCGATAGAAGATCAAGTCAATTATGTTCTTTATTCCGATATCAATCCTGGTTTGGCCGCCCACGGCGGTGAAGTCAGCTTGATTGAAATAGTTGATGGTAAGGTTGCTATCTTGAAGTTTGGCGGTGGTTGTCAGGGTTGCAGCGCTGTAGATTTAACCCTCAAAGAAGGCGTTGAAAAGACGCTTCTAGAAAAAGTGCCTGGTTTGACGGCCGTCAAGGATTCAACAGACCACACTGTAACAGACAATGCCTTTATGTAATTAAGATTTCTGGTTAATGTAAAAGAGATTGCAGAGTAAAGGGTTTAAAAAAGGGGAGTTGCCGTTAGGCAATCCCCCCTTTTTTTATCTTCATTAGTGCTTAGCTGCGTTGGCGTTTTGGAAGGACATCGCGCAAAGCATTTGCCATATTTGTCAGGGTCTTTTCCGTTGTTTCCCAGTCAATGCATGCATCAGTGATGGAAACACCGTACTCTAGATCAATTAAATTAGCTGGTACTTTCTGATTTCCCCAGCCAATATTACTTTCAATCATGAGTCCCATAATAGACTGGTTGCCATCAAGGATTTGCTGAGTTGAATCCTCGGCAACGGTTACTTGACGTTCTGGTTTCTTATTTGAGTTCTCGTGCGAACAATCAACCATGATGTTGTGTTTTAAGTTGGCTGAGGTTAGTGCTTCTTCACTCAACGCAATATTTTTTGCATCGTAATTTGGCAAGCCATTACCACCACGTAAAACGAGGTGACCGTAAGCGTTGCCTTTTGTGTTGACTATGCTGACTTCTCCACTTTCATTGATACCTAGAAAAGAATGTGGATGAGAAACGGATTGCATAGCGTTAACGGCGACCGTTAATCCACCATCTGTTCCATTTTTAAAGCCAACAGGCCCCGATAAGCCAGACGCCATTTCGCGATGGGTTTGAGATTCGGTTGTGCGTGCACCAATGGCAGACCAACTGATGAGGTCTTGGATGTATTGTGGTGAAATCGGGTCTAATGCTTCTGTTGCAAGTGGAAGACCCAGCTCTGCTAAATCAATCAGTAATTTGCGCCCAATTCTAATGCCTTTATCTATGTCAAACGTGCCATCAAGATTGGGATCATTGATCAAGCCTTTCCAACCGACAGTGGTGCGTGGTTTTTCAAAGTAGGCGCGCATGATGATAAACAATGTGTCGTCTAGTTTTTCTGAAAGTGCTTTTAGGCGAGTAGCATAATCAAGGGCGGCTTTCGGGTCGTGGATTGAACAGGGGCCTATGACAATGGCAAGGCGGTGATCTTTTCCATCCATGATGTTTTTAATGATTTCGCGGGATTCCGCTACATGGCTGCTGATGTTTTCAGTGACTGGCAGCTCTGTTTTTAACGTGCTCGGTGTTACCAAAGAGGTAAAAGAGGCAATATTTAAGTCTTCAAGACGCTTGTTACTCATTGCGGGGTATCCTGCTTTTTGCTTTTAATGTATAGCCTTTAACAATATCGCGTTTTTCCTTTTGAATGAACCGCTAGATAACGAATTTTTGCTAATTTAGCGTGGATTTCGGCGCCATTTTATTCAATATGGCTAAGTAATGAGCGGGTTCCTGTATAGCGGTTTTAGTTTTTTATCAGGCGACTGTCTAAAATAGGTTGGCAGTGGTTTCTTTGCTAGGTATCTGCACTGGTAAGAAGGCAGTTTTTTCACTATTCTATAAGGTAATATTTTTTCTCTTTTTTAACTCTTTTTCGAATAAGGCTTAGGATGAAGTTACAACAACTCAGATACATATGGGAAGTGGCGCGTCATGACTTAAATGTGTCAGCCACGGCGCAAAGTTTGTACACATCGCAGCCCGGTGTCAGTAAGCAAATTCGCCTGTTAGAAGACGAGCTTGGTGTTGAGGTGTTTGCTCGCAGTGGTAAACATCTTACGCATGTGACACCGGCAGGCGAAAAGATCATTGCCTTAGCGGGTGAAGTGCTTAATCAGACGCTCAATATCAAGCGAGTTGCTAAAGAGTTCAGTGACGAACGCAAGGGGTCGTTGGATATTGCAACTACGCACACTCAAGCGCGATATGCCCTTCCCAAAGTCATCAATCAGTTTATTGATGGTTATCCAGAAGTGAGTCTTCATATGCATCAAGGTACGCCAATGCAAATTGCTGAAATGGCCAATGATGGCGTGGTGGATTTTGCGATTGCCACGGAAGCGCTTGAGCTATTTGGTAATCTGGTTATGTTGCCTTGTTACACATGGAACCGTTCTGTTGTGGTGCCTAAAGACCATCCTCTGGCCAGTATAGGCACCTTGACCTTGGCGGCTTTGGCTGAATATCCGATTGTTACTTATGTGTTCGGCTTTACGGGGCGATCTCAATTGGATGAAGCCTTCCAAGAGGCTGAATTAAAACCCAACGTGGTATTTACTGCCGCGGATTCTGATGTGATTAAAACGTATGTTCGACTAGGGCTTGGTGTGGGCATTGTGGCTTCCATGGCTCACGATGTAGAACAAGATGCGGATTTAGTTGCATTAGATGCTTCCCATTTGTTTGCAGACAGTTGTACTAAAATTGGTATTCGAAGCAATACCTTTATTCGCGGTTATATGTACAAATTTATTGAATCATTTGCGCCCCACTTAACAAAAGATGTTGTCATGGCGGCCATGGAAGCAGGCAACCGACAAGACGTGGAGCTTTTGTTTAAAGACGTTGAATTGCCTAGGCACTAGTTGTTTGCACGTGCATTATTTGTGTGTTGATTACATAAGATGTGTTTGAAAATTAAAAAAGCCGCGATCTAGCGCTATGGATTGCGGCTTTTTGGTTTTACTGCTTTAGGGAAATATTACACAGACTTTTGTAGTTTAAGCGTCATTTCAGCAATGCGCTTGCCTTGCGCTTCGCAGAGCGCTTTCTCATCATCGGTTAGGGTGGTTTCATTTGTGCTGTTGGCAAGATGGCTGGCGCCATAAGGTGTTCCACCTGCTGATGTGTGTATCAGTTCTTTATGCTTGTAAGATAGGCCGACCCATACCATGCCGTGATGCAGCAACGGCGTCATCATACTATGAATGCATTGTTCTTGCCCGCCGTGCATGGTGCTGGCACTGGTAAAGCCACACGCTGGTTTATCTATTAATTGGCCTGTTAGCCACAAGGTCGATGTCTGATCAAGAAAGTGCTTCAGTGGCGCAGCCATGCTACCAAAATAGGAGGGCGATCCCATTGCAAGGCCGGAGCAGTCAGCAAGTTCTTCTAATGTGCAGTAAGGTGCTCCGTCATCGGGTAGGGCGGGAGAAGCAATGGTTGTGGTGTCTGCAACGTTGGGTACTTGTCGTATTTTAGCTTCTACACCACTGACTCTATTGACGCCGCGAGCGATGTATTTTGCCATTTCGGAGACGGAGCCGTGACGGCTGTAAAATAAAACTAATACGTAGGGCAACTGGGTCATTCTCGTAGCTCCTTGTTAATTAAATAAGGTCAAAACATCTTCAGGTGGTCGGCCAATTTTGGCTGTGTTGTTGTGTATGACGATGGGGCGTTCTATTAAAATGGGGTGGGCATGCATAGCGTGCAGGCATTCTTCGTCTGTTGAGTTTTTACTCAGACCAAGCTCTTTGAAAAGAGCATCTTTTGTGCGTATGAGGGCAATCGGTGTTATTGCGAGCTGGCTAACAAGTGTTTTGATTTCTTCTAGATTTGGTGGGTCTTGCAAATACAAACGAATCGTAGGTTGAATATTGTTTTCTTCGAGAAGTTGCAAGGTTTGTCGCGATTTAGAGCAGCGAGGATTATGGTAAATAGTGGTCATGCGGGATTCCATTTTTGGTGGGTATAACAAAGGCTGATAGAAGCGCGGAGTTCTATCAGCCTTGACGATGTTATTTCTTGCTTAAAATAAAATCGACTGCATCCGCTATGGCGATGTCTTCGTTTTCGCCTGCTTTGCGGTATTTGTACTCCAGTGTTCCTTTTTCAAGGCCTTTATCGCCTACCACTAAACGATGTGGGATGCCTAGCAGTTCGCAGTCAGCGAATTTAACGCCTGGTCGTTCTTTACGGTCGTCCAGTAATACATCTAAGCCTTTTGATTTTAATTCGGCATACAGACGGTCGCACTCTGTGCGAACGGCCTCTGATTTGTCGTAATTCATTGCGACAATGGCAATGTCAAATGGCGCGATACTTTCTGGCCATAAAATCCCTTTCTCATCAAAGTTTTGTTCGATGGCGGCAGCAACGATACGAGAAACACCAATACCATAACAGCCCATATGCATGACTTGGGCCTTACCATTTTCATCAAGAACTGTCGCTTTAAGGGCTTCGGCGTACTGTTGGCCAAGTTGGAAAATATGGCCGACTTCGATGCCGCGTTTGATCACAATGGTGCCTTGACCGTCTGGTGAAGGGTCACCTTCTACAACATTGCGAATGTCTGCTATTTCGAAGGTGGCGCAGTCACGCTCCCAGTTTAAGCCGGTAAAGTGGTAGTCGTCTTTATTTGCGCCAGCACAGAAATCAGACATTACTGCGGCAGATCGGTCGGCGATAACACGAATGCCTTTTTCTGCTAAGCCTTTTGGACCAATTGAGCCTGGTGCACAGCCTATTTTGGCAATGATGTCAGCTTCATCGGCAAATTCAAATGGCACAACTATGCCTGCCAGTTTTTCCACCTTGATTTCATTGATGTTATGGTCGCCACGAAGTACTAAGGCAACGATTGATGGCTGATTATCTTGATCAATGGCTTTCACTAGCATGGTTTTTACTGTGCTAGTGACGTCTAATGTTAAGAACTCGGCCACTTTTGCTATGGTCTTGCAATCAGGTGTAAAAACTTCTGCAATCTCTTGAGTGGGTGCGTCGGCTTTTTCTTTTAGACAAATGGCTTCAGCCAGCTCAATATTTGCTGCGAAATCCGACGAGTCACTGAACGCAATGTCATCTTCACCAGAGTCGGCCAGTACATGGAATTCGTGCGAATAGGCACCACCAATACTGCCAGTGTCAGCACGAACTGGACGGTAGTCTAAACCAATGCGATCAAACACATTGCAGTATGCTTGGTGCATGACATCATAGGTTTGTTGTAGTGATTCAGCGCCAACATGAAAAGAATAGGCGTCTTTCATGCAGAACTCACGCGAGCGCATGACACCAAAGCGTGGTCGCACTTCATCGCGGAATTTGGTTTGAATCTGGAAAAAATTGATAGGCAATTGCTTGTAGCTTGTGAGCTCATTGCGTGCGAGTTCTGTGATGACCTCTTCGTGCGTTGGTCCAACGCAGTAGTCTCTTCCGTGTCTGTCTTGTAAACGAAGGAGTTCAGGGCCATATTTCTGCCAGCGCCCGGTTTCTTGCCACAATTCCGCTGGCTGAACGGCGGGCATCATAACCTCAAGTGCTCCGGCTTTTTCCATTTCATCGCGAACGATGTTTTCGACTTTGCGGAAAACTTTTAAGCCAGTAGGTAGCCAAGTGTAAAGGCCTTTCGAAATCTGGCGAATCATGCCAGCTCTAACCATGAGTTGATGGCTGGTAACGACCGCGTCTGTTGGAGCGTCACGTAATGTTGAAAATAAATAGTTGCTTGCGCGCATAATAGTATCAATATCTTAAAAAATTGGAGGTTAAAAATCAAATTGCCGCTATTCGTGTCTTAGCCGGCGAAACGGGGCTCAATTTGTCCTTTGACGTTCGTTTCTAATGCAAAGATGCCACCTGCTTGTGGGAACTGTTCTAATTCCTCTTTGGTATGTGCTCCGCGGCAAGTAGAAACAAAAAGAGTTTTCATTTCTGGTCCGCCAAAAGCGACCATGGTTGGATAGATGGCAGGCACTGGGTGTTCTTCAAGAATCTCGCCCTCTGGGCTTATTTTGACGATACGTTGTCCTTGATAAAGAGCGGACCAATAGTTGCCTTCACTGTCAACGGCAGCACCATCAGGGCGACCATTACCACGTGGAAATTCAATGAAAATACGCTTATTCGTCGCCGCGCCTGTTTTAAGATCATAATCAAATTGATAGACAATATGATTCGGGGTGTCGGAATAGTACATGGTTTTATTATCAGGGGAGAAAGCTAGACCATTTGATGTCCAGGCAGCTTGGTCAATCAGTGTTTCCTTTCCGTGACTAAACTGGTGTAAGGCACCACGAAAAGCGTCTTTCGGTGCATACATTGTGCCAGCAAAAAAACGCCCCATTGCATCGCAACGTCCATCATTGAATCGCGTGGTTGTTTGGTCGTAAGTAGCCAGCCAGTAGGGCTTTAATTCGTCTGTAAAATCTTTAAACGTATACACGCCAGAACGGAATGCGGCTATGAAGCCGCTATGCTCATCAAGAGAAAAGCAACCAATCTCTTCACTAAATTCACGTTTTAAAAGGTTTTTTGATTTTGTGTCGTAAGCGTATAGTATGAAAGAATCTATATCGACAAAATAGAGCGTCTGAGTTCGCTCGTCCCATCGAGGACATTCGGCTAATTTTGCCTGTGCATCCACAGCACATTGCATATCAGTCATGCGGGCTCCAAGTCTTTAAGGGTTTTAAAAAACAGGTTGCTATAGTGCTTATGAAAGCCTTTTTTGTAAATAGGGAGATAAAAGATGTTTGAGTTAAATTCCGTGCTAGAGCGCGATACTATCCTCATTGGGCACTTTCCGCTGTGTCAGCTAAGAATAATGAATGATTCACAGTTCCCTTGGTTTATTCTCGTTCCTCAGAGAAATGATGTGTCAGAAATCTATCAGCTGGTTGATGAAGATAGGCTGCAAATGATGGCAGAAAGTTGCCTCTTGGCGGAAGCGCTTCATGACGCTTTTTCCGCAACAAAGCTTAATGTTGCCGCCTTGGGGAATCAGGTGTCGCAATTGCATCTTCATCACATTGTTCGCTATAAGTCAGATCCTTGCTGGCCTGATCCGGTTTGGGGAAAATTGAAGTCGATTCCTTACACCAATGAAAACTTGGCTGAGATCTTGCTTAAAGTCCAGTCATTACTAAGCGACGATTTAACATTACCGAGCGATGGGGCTGAACTTTATTATTGAAAGATTGGCCTAAATTCGTATCATTTCTGATTAAAATTTAGCCAGCTGGAATGTGTCTTATGAGCATGAGCAAAAGGAAGAAGGCCATACAAAAGGTTGTTAAGTTGTTGAACTTAGCAACTTCAACAAACGTCAGTGAATCTGTTATGGCGCTGCGTCATGCGGAGTCGTTGATTCGGCAGTATCAGGTGGCTCAACGGGAGCTACCTATTTTGCAGTTGTGTGATCGCTCAATGCTTTATCGAGTCAGTTGGGGTGGTGGGGCGCCGCGCTATGTCAAAGAGTCCGTTGTTAAGCCATCAACTGAAGGTTCTGTATATGAGCGTCGTTTTAGTGAAAAAAGTAGCGATCCAAGTCGTGCTTATGAATCTGCTCGTACCATTCTTGATGATATGGACTTGACAGGGTTTGACCCGTCAAAACCTGCATGTGGTTCAGAGAAGAGCGAGGCTGATAAAAAGACTTGCAGCGAAGATGTTCAACCTCCTTTTGAGATGAAGGGAAGTGGTTTTAATGCCGAGGCTAAAATGACCAGTCACGTTTCCGATGATACCAATGCCGGATCGCCAACACTAAAAACGAGAGCTGAGTTTCAAGAGAAGTTTTCTTTCCATGAGAGTGCGACAGCCAATTTCACCTCCAATGACAATGTTATTAATGCCACTAAAGCATTTCGTCCAGACAGTCATCAATTCACTGAAACATTAAAAACGCAATATGCTGCGAGCGATCCTGCTGTGCCTTTTTCTGAAGATGTTTATTGGTCAAAAGTGTGTGAAAAATTGGCTGATTTTGATGAAGCTAAGATTCAAACGGACATCGAGGCGCTTAATGTTCAGCTTTTATTAGCACAAGAGAATTTGCAAACAAAGAAAAATCATCGTTATAAGTATGAGCAGGAGGAGGTGCAAGAGCGTGCTAAGCGAGCCCGAATAGAGCAAAGTTTTGAAGAAGCCATAGAGCGAGCTTTCCAGGCTCGCGCAAAAGCGTATGAAGCCTGGGAAGAGTCTTGTTCTAAGGCTAGGATGTCGCGATTGCGAGAGGAGCAAGAAGCGGTACAGAGCTATGAGGCAATTAATCAAACTTTGCTAAAAAATAAGGAGTCGTATAAGCAGCACCTTCAACGTAAGGAGGATTATCGAGCGGCAAAGATTATGCACGATCTGCGCCGACATCTAGTCTCGGCGGCTTCAGCTGAAGAGGATGCTCCAGCCTCGTATGAAAAAGTTATCTCCATTATGAGTGATAACGGCTTATCTCTGAAAGATTTAGAGTTTTCTGATATTCAAAATAAAAGTTTGTTTATTCGGCTTCTAGAACGTGAGTCTGCGCTTATTTCGGATGTGCATGAGCGAGAGTCTCACACGGAAAAAATGTTAGATAAGTTTTTGGCCTCGAGCTTGACCAAAAAAAGTACGAGAACGTCTGAAAACCCGATTCAGCACATTCAGCGTTTGTTAATTGCGGCGAGTGAAGGTGGTCAGTTTGAGACTCAGAAAAATCTTGAGCAAGCGATCTACCTAATGGAGTCGAATGATATCGGTGTTCGTGATATCGGCTATGGATTCATTAAAAAATATTCGGTTTTTATTCGTTTGATTAATTGGGAGGCAGAGAGAATAACTTCCTTGCCCGAACGTGAAAAATTTACTGCTCAAATTCTAGAAGAGTACATTCAGCACTCAGTGCAAAAACCAAAGTCTGATAGAGGGCAAAAAGCCAGTCGTTAATAATACCAAGACGAAGCGCACTCACTTTTTACATATACCCCTCATTCATTTGATTGATGAGGGGTATATTTTTCTAAAACTTACCTTAATGCTTTCCTTGCAGGGCTGCTTCTTTTACCATTTCGTTTTCGACTTAATCGTGATACTCGGCAGGAGAGAAGCATGAGCATTATTAAAGAAGATGATTTGATTGACAGCGTGGCAGACGCGTTGCAGTTTATCTCTTATTACCACCCTTTGGATTTTGTAAAAGCAGTACATGAAGCTTACGAGCGAGAAGAAAGTAAGGCTGCGAAGGATTCGATGGCGCAAATTCTTATTAACTCTCGTATGTGTGCAGAAGGTAAGCGTCCAATCTGTCAGGATACCGGCATTGTTACTGTATTTATCAAGATAGGGATGAATGTGCAATGGGAGAGTACAAGAAGCGTCACTGATATGATTAATGAGGGTGTGCGTCGTGCTTATCTTCATCCGGATAACGTATTACGCGCTTCTATTCTTGCTGATCCTGCTGGTGCTCGTAAAAACACCAAAGACAATACACCTGCCGTGATTCACATGGAGGTCGTGCCTGGTGATACGGTTGAGGTTCATGTGGCTGCTAAAGGTGGTGGTTCTGAGAATAAATCCAAACTCGCCATGTTGAATCCTTCTGATGATATCGTTGAATGGGTGAAAAAAACAGTTCCTACTATGGGCGCGGGTTGGTGTCCTCCAGGTATGCTTGGGATAGGTGTTGGTGGAACTGCAGAGAAAGCCATGGTGATGGCAAAAGAATCTTTGATGGAGCCAATTGATATTCACGAATTGAAAGCTCGTGGTCCTCAAACTCGTGTTGAAGAGCTTCGACTGGCGATTTTTGATGCAGTGAATAATTTAGGTATTGGTGCGCAAGGCCTTGGTGGTTTAACAACGGTTCTTGATGTGAAAATCATGGATTATCCAACGCATGCCGCTTCTTTACCTGTTGCTATGATTCCTAACTGTGCGGCTACTCGTCATGCGCATTTTGTGCTTGACGGTTCTGGTCCTGCAGATTTAGTTCCACCGTCATTGGATGATTGGCCAGAAATTACTTGGGAAGTGGGTGAGAGTGTTCGTCGAGTAGATTTAAACACGATTACACCTGAGCAGGTCAAGGAATGGCAGCCTGGCGAAACGATTTTGTTAAATGGCAAAATGCTGACGGGTCGTGATGCCGCCCATAAGAAAATGGTTGAGATGATGGCTAACGGCGAAGAACTTCCTGTTGACCTTAAAGGTCGTTTCATCTACTACGTAGGTCCTGTAGATCCAGTAAGAGATGAAGCGGTAGGTCCTGCGGGTCCAACGACGGCGACGCGCATGGATAAGTTTACTCGCACTATTTTGGATAAAACGGGCTTGCTTGGCATGATTGGGAAGTCCGAGCGTGGTTCTGTCGCCATTGAGGCAATTAAAGAGTTTGGCGCTGTTTACCTTATGGCGGTTGGTGGTGCGGCTTATTTGGTGTCTAAAGCGATCAAAAAAGCAGATGTGGTGGCTTTTCCAGAGTTAGGGATGGAGGCTATCTACGAATTTGATGTTGTCGATATGCCAGTCACGGTAGCAGTGGATACTATGGGGACGTCTGTACACATTACAGGCCCTGCGGAATGGAAAGCGAAAATTGAAGCGCAAGCCCTTGAAATAAAATAGTCGATTTTTAACGAGGCTATATTAAAAAGCCACTGTTGCTGATTCGCGCAGTGGCTTTTTTTGTTACTGTCGTGTTTATTTGTTTGTAAAATGGTTGCATAGATACAAATACCCTGTATTATACACGACCTCAGCCGCACAACGTGTGCGGTGTCGCTCTTTAAAATAGATAATCAGATAATT
>NZ_RIZG01000008.1 GCF_003721245.1 Marinomonas hwangdonensis
AGCGCGCATCGGCGACCAAGGGGAGAGTCCTATCCAAGATCAAAATTTAGGAAGTGTTTTTGCTTCTTCTTTTAACCATGATCTAAGATGTTTTATGGCAATTTCGTTTTTTCGGCTTTCTTTGTGTACAAGATAAAAGTAATCCCCCGTTTTAAACCCACTACAGGGCAGCCTGACGAGGACGTTATCTTTTTCGTTCATCATGTAGTCGTTTACAAGGGCGATCCCCAGTGAGTGTTTAGCGGCTTCATACGCGAGCATTAGGTGACTAAAACGATGGAACTGAACCGATGCAGGTATGGGGATTTTTAGCTGGGCAAACCAGCGCCTCCAATCCTCCGTATGGCGATCATAAATACTGTATGCGGTGATAAGTGAAAATTGCGAAAGTAGGCTTGGTTCGCGATAGAGCTTTTCGAATAATTCTTCTTCTGTTGCTGTATTTAAACGATTTTTTATTATTTCGTAATACTGATGACTGCAAACAGGGAAAAGCTCCTCTTCGTAAAGGGACTCAAAAGAGAAGCCTCTTTTGTCTTTTTCAACCGTTATAAAAAAATCGGCAGTACGATCGGAAAGTTCTGGGGATCCGTGGCTCATTTCAATGCTAAGTTCGAGGTTTGGATGGAGTCGCTTGAGGTCTGGCAGCCTAGGAATTAACCAGTATACGGCGAAAGAACTGTAGACCGCTAAACGGATGTGGGTGGTTGGTTGTCCTTTTAGTCGGTTTGTGGCTTCTGTTATTTGCAGAAGCGAGCTGCTGATGGCGTCTAGATATTGTCGACCTTCTTTGGTCAATTCAAGGTTACGACCTTGGCGGTGAAAAAGGCTTTCTCCCAGATAATTTTCTAAAGTCCTGATCTGGTGAGATACAGCGCTCTGGCTGACGTTCAGCTCAATAGCGGCTAATGAAAAACTATTTAAACGAGCGACAGATTCAAATACGGGCAGTGTCTTAAGTGGGGTCATATTTATTATCTATTTTTCTAATACTAAGTCTAAATATATCATTTTATCTAATGTTAGTGGCGGTTTAGAATCACGCCATAATAAGCTTTCTATAAAAAGGAGAATGATGTGTCAGGACGTACCGTTACTAGTGCGATCTTTGTTTTGGTGCTTGGCAGTTTTTTTGCCACCTTGTGTGACACCTTTATAAAAATGGCGGGTTCTGATGTGGCGATATTTCAGCTCACTTTCTTGCGCGCGGTGTTTATGTGTCTTTTCCTGTTACCGATTATCGCTGTCAGGTATCGCCGGTATGCCCGTAACGATTTTTCGTTGGGTTTAAAGCTTCATTTTATTCGAGGCAATATGTGGGTGTTAGCCGCGGTATTGCTGGTGTTGTCCTTGGCTGAGTTGTCGTTAGCAACGGCAAATGCGGTGTTTTATACTGCCCCTATTTTTATTATGCTATTGGGCGCATTTTTCTATAAAGAGCGCTTAACCATAGATGTAATTTTGGCTGCTGTTTTTGGTTTCATTGGGATTCTAGTGATTTTACGCCCAACTGAGGTGAGCGCGGGGATGATAAGCGCTATTTTGTTTGCGGTTGTTCTCGCCACGAATAGTCTTTTAATTAAAAAACTGCCCCAGCAACAAGATATGCTGTATGGATTATTGGTCACTCAAGTTTTTGCATTGCCCGTTGCGGCTGGACTGGCTTTTTGGGAAGGTGCAGCATTTCAATTTGAGGTGGTATTGTTTGCTGCGCTTTCTTCCATTTGTTCTATTTTGTACAGCCTGTCTTGCCTTATTGGTTACCGTTATGTGGCTTCAAGCCAGGTAACCAGTGCTGAGTATTCAGGTCTTATTTTTGCGTTTCTTATTGGGTGGTGGGTGTTTGGTGAAACACCGGATATGGGCTTATTTATTGGCTCGCTTTTTGTAATATTGCCATTACTCTATTTGAGTCACAGAGACATTCGTCGTTTGAAGAAGCAGCAACTTATGTCTAACACTCGCTCTAATTTAGGTGCTGGCTAAGCGCAACGAGCAAAGATTCTTAATCATTTGCTCAATCATTTCCGATAAGTCTGTTTGGTCTAGGTAGATGCCATCTAGGAATAGTCTGGCTAGGCCATGCAGGCTTGCCCATGTGGTTTGTCCTATTCTTAGCGGTGTATTATTGTTTGGTAGTACACCGTGTTCCTGAAGTTCTTCAACCCATTCAATCCATGCTTTAAACGTTTGCTTTGAAGATTTTTTTAAGGAATCACTCGGGGTTCCCGCTTTCCATAGCGTTCTACCATACATAAGATCGTAGATTTCACTGTGCTCTAGAGCATAGTCCATATAAGCACACACGTACTCTTTAAAAAGCTGCTCTGTTGGATGGTCTTGTTTCTTGAGCGCAGCTAGCATCTTTTCTTGTTGGTTAAAGCCCCTCTCTGCAAGGGCACAAAGCAGGGCGTTCTTATCTTTGAAGTGATGATAAGGTGCCGTTCTTGATACTCCGACCTTATCCGCCAGTTTTCGCATGCTCAAACCTTCGACGCCTTGCTCTTTAATGATAGCGGTGGCGGCTTCTAGTAAGGATTTGGTGAGATCACCATGATGATATTGCAATTTTAATGTCGACATTCATTGATTAAATACTTGTATCTTGACAATGTCAAAATGAAATTCTATCTTGACGGTGTCAATATTGCAGATGGGTCACTGCAATCATTAAAAATAACAAATAGAGAGAGTCATATTATGAGTCAGTCACCTTATCCGCACCTTTTTCAACCACTCGATCTTGGTTTTACGACATTAAAAAATCGTATCATCATGGGGTCTATGCATTTAGGTTTAGAGGAGGCTAAAGGTGGTTTTACTCGAATGGCCGCCTTTTATGCCGAACGTGCTCGTGGCGGAGTTGCACTGATTGTCACTGGGGGGATTGGCCCAAACCCAGAAGGTGGGGTGTATGCGGGCGCTGCGTTGATGGCTACTGAGCAAGATGCACAGAATCACCGTGAAGTGACAGACGCTGTTCATGCTGAAGGTGGCAAGATATGCATGCAAATTCTACACACGGGGCGCTATGCATATAATCCCAAATTAGTTGCTCCCTCTGCGTTACAGGCACCAATTAATCCATTCCCTCCTCATGAATTAACGGATGACGAGATAGATAAGCAGATTAATGACTTTGTTCGCGCTGCGGCGCTCGCGAAAAAGGCGGGTTATGACGGGGTTGAGATAATGGGCTCCGAAGGGTATTTGATAAACCAATTTATTGTCTCTCGTACCAATCAGCGTGAAGGCGAATGGGGTGGAGACTATGATAATCGCATTCGTTTACCGCTTGAAATTGTGCGTCGGGTGCGAGAGGCGGTAGGGAAAGACTTTATCATTATTTACCGCTTATCCATGTTGGATCTTGTTGAGCAAGGTAGCACATTGGATGAAGTGATTACCCTTGGTCTTGGAATTGAAAAAGCAGGTGCGAGCATCATTAATACAGGTATCGGTTGGCATGAAGCGAGAGTACCGACCATCGCAACTAAGGTACCTAGAGCCGCTTTTACTTGGGTCACAGCAAAGTTAAAAGCGTCCTTAACAGTACCTTTAATCACTTCTAATCGCATTAACATGCCAGATACTGCAGAAACGGTTTTAGCCCGTGGTGACGCCGATCTTATTTCTATGGCAAGGCCGTTTCTAGCTGATCCTGAGTTTGTTGTTAAGGCTGAGCAAAATAGAGCTGACGAGATCAACACCTGTATTGGCTGTAATCAAGCCTGTTTAGATCACGTTTTCGTCAATAAAATGACGTCGTGTTTGGTTAATCCAAGGGCTTGCCATGAAACAGAATTGCTTATTACGCCAACAGATACACCAAAAAGAATTGGTGTGGTTGGCGCCGGCCCAGCCGGGCTAGCTTTTGCAACGACTGCAGCAAAGCGGGGTCATCTTGTCACCTTGTTCGACTCTGCCAGTGAAATTGGCGGTCAGTTTAATATTGCCAAGCGCATTCCTGGCAAGGAAGAGTTTTACGAGACATTGCGCTTTTTTAAACGTCAGCTTGAGCTGACAGGGGTGACTTTACGTCTTAATACTAAGGTGGATGAGTCTTTGCTGAATGAACATGACTTCGATGAGTTGGTGTTTGCTACGGGTATTGTACCAAGGCAGCTTGACATTGATGGTATCGATCATCCTAAGGTGATGAGCTATCTGGATGTCATGAACGGTCATGCCGTAGGTAAACGTGTTGCTGTGATTGGTGCGGGAGGTATCGGTTTTGATATCAGTGAGTACTTGATTCATCATGCTGATCAGCCGCAACAGAGTATTGAGCGATTTATGAAGCAATGGGGCGTTGACATGACGTTCAGCGCAAGAGGTGGTGTTGAAGGTGTTAAGCCTGAATTTGCACCAGCCGCAAGAGACGTGTTTTTGTTGCAGAGAAAGGCATCTAAGGTGGGCGGCAAGTTGGGTAAAACGACAGGCTGGATTCACCGTACTGAACTGTTAAAGAAAGGCGTTACTATGTTGGCTGGGTGTGAATATCAAAAGGTAGATGATGCGGGTCTTCATTTGTTAATTGATGGAAAGTCACACTGTTTAGACGTAGACAACGTAGTGATTTGTGCAGGGCAGCTACCGAATAAAACGCTTGCTGAAACCGTTAATCGCCCCGTTCATTTTATCGGTGGTGCAGATGAGGCGTCAGAGTTGGACGCTAAACGTGCGATTAAGCAGGGCACTATTTTAGCCTCTTCCCTATGAGATTGGTAAAATCCATCAGGTTTTGATTTCACACATCGATTAAGGCAATGGTTGTTGGTATAAAGCGTGTTAATAATAGTGGCGCTTTATACCGGCTTTGCTTTTTAATTTAAGTGATGCTTTAGAGTTGCGGTGGAGTATCATTTGGCTCACCTGTTTTGAGCAATTTCAACAAGTCTTCTCTTTTCATGCTGCCTTTAAGGGCCAGATCGAGTTGATATTGGTACTCATTATTCCAATCGGTGGTTCTTGGGATAAGGGCTGAAAAATCACCAATCGCGGACTTCATGACTTTTAAGTACGCCTGAATGTTTTGTTCCTGATCAATTAAAATATTTTTTAGAGCCGTGGCACTGCTGTGCCTTAAATACAGCTTTAATGTCTCATTTTGTTCTTCAATGGCGTTTATTTTCATTTCTTGTTGCTTAAGGCTTTCTTGAAGACTGGTTAGAAGCTGCTCTTGCTGAGCAAGTTGATCGTTAGAAGGCGTGCTCTCTTTTGGTGACAATAAAAAAAATGCGACACCGGTAGACGCAGAAACGCTGAGTAAAAAAACAACGAACGCCGTAATAAACAGTGCTTTGTTGTTTTTTTTAGGTGCGAGTTCGTCCGCAGGTTTTTCATCGTCCACTTTTTTGTCTTTTGTGGGTTTCGTTGCCATTTTGTTTCTCTCTTTATTGTGCGCCTAATCATCAGTGTGCTGATTTATGATAGAAGAACAAGCTTTTTAAGCCAATATACTGAGCTATGTTGTAAAATCTGATATCGAATGTCGGTCAAACGTTTAGTTTTCGTTGCTCAACCCTTAAAATACAAAAGTTTGTCGTGTTGATACAATAACCTACTAAAATAGTCAGGTAAATACTTGATAAAAACAGTAGGTTTTGTGTACTATTTACCCCTACAGATTAATACTAATTGGATAGTTTATGCGCCTGACAACAAAAGGTCGTTATGCCGTAACCGCCATGCTCGATCTAGCGTTACATTCAGACCGAGGGCCGGTGTCTTTATCTGATATTTCGAATCGACAGGGAATATCTTTATCTTATCTTGAACAATTGTTCTCTAAGTTACGTAAGAAGTCATTAGTAAACAGTGTTAGAGGCCCTGGCGGAGGTTACCGTCTGAGCCGTTTGCGGAGTGATATTTTTGTTGCTCAGATTGTAGATGCTGTTAATGAGTCTGTTGATGCGACGGGTTGTAAAGGGCGAAGTGACTGCCAAAGTGGGCATACTTGTTTGACCCATCACTTGTGGTGTGATTTGAGTGATCAGATACATGATTTTTTAAACAAAATCAGTCTTGATGAGTTGGTTCGCCGAAATGATGTGCGACAAGTTGCAGAGCGACAAGATCTCGAAAGCCGACAATGGTCTTTAAACAGCAGTAAAATTAATGCTGCCGTAGTGGATTAAGTAGAGAATAAAATAGCTGAGATAAGCACTGTAAGGCATTGTGTTTATCCACCATAAAAAGTGAGTGTGTATATGACTGAGCAGATTGATAAGGCGCTGGCGCGGGAGTATGAAGCGGGTTTTGTGTCTGATATAGAGTCAGAAACGTTTGAACCTGGATTGAATGAAAACATTATTCAACGTATTTCTGCAATGAAAGGCGAGCCTGAGTGGATGCTTGAATGGCGTCTAAGTGCTTTTCGTGAATGGTTAGCAATGGAAGAGCCTGAATGGGCCCTTGTGGATTACGCTAAGATAGATTTCCAGTCTATTTCCTATTATTCAGCGCCTAAAAGTATGAAGGATAAACCCAAGTCCTTGGATGAAGTTGACCCTGAGTTGCTGCGGACTTACGAAAAGCTTGGTATTCCTTTAATAGAACAACAAATGCTGGCTGGTATCGCTGTTGATGCGGTATTTGATTCGGTTTCTGTTGTTACGACTTTTCGTGAAAAACTGGAAGAAGCTGGGGTGATTTTTTGCCCGATTTCAGAAGCCGTTCATAAGTATCCTGATCTAGTTAAAAAATACATCGGTAGCGTTGTTCCTAAAAAAGACAACTATTACGCGGCGTTGAACTGTGCCGTATTTACGGATGGTTCTTTTGTTTACATCCCTAAAGGCACTCGCTGCCCTATGGAGTTGTCGACTTATTTCCGTATCAATGAACAAAATACAGGCCAATTCGAGCGTACCTTGATTATCGCGGATGAAGGGAGCCACGTGAGTTATCTGGAAGGTTGTACGGCGCCACAACGTGATGAAAATCAGCTGCATGCGGCGGTAGTAGAGCTCGTTGCCCTAGATAACGCTGAGATTAAATACTCAACGGTGCAAAACTGGTATCCAGGCGATGAGAACGGTAAAGGTGGTATTTACAACTTTGTCACCAAGCGTGGTATTTGTCATACCAACGCGAAGATTTCTTGGACGCAAGTCGAGACTGGTTCTTCGGTCACTTGGAAGTATCCAAGCTGCATTTTGAAAGGCGATAACAGTGTAGGCGAGTTCTACTCAGTTGCTTTGACGCGTGGTCGTCAGCAAGCCGACACCGGGACCAAGATGATTCATATCGGCAAAAATACCAAGTCTACCATTATCTCCAAAGGTATTTCGGCAGGAAGAAGTAACAACAGTTACCGTGGACTTGTTCGTATGAACCCAGGTGCCGAAGGTGCGCGTAATTTTACCCAGTGTGACTCTCTGTTGATTGGTGATCAGTGTGGCGCGCACACTTTCCCTTACGTGGAAAGTCGTAACCCATCAGCCATTATTGAGCATGAAGCGACGACCTCTAAAGTCAGTGATGAACAGATGTTCTTGTGCCGTCAGCGTGGCCTGGACCCTGAAAAAGCCGTCTCTATGATTGTGAATGGCTTCTGTAAGGAAGTATTCAAAGAATTACCAATGGAATTTGCCGTTGAAGCGGGCAAGTTACTAGAAATAAGCCTTGAAGGCTCAGTAGGTTAAGGAATTATTAAAGATGTCGAACACGAAAAGTTTGTTGACGATAAAAGATTTGTACGCCAGCGTTGAAGAAAAACAGATCATCAAAGGGTTGGATTTAGACATCAAACCGGGTGAAGTGCACGCGATCATGGGACCAAACGGTGCCGGTAAAAGTACCCTTGGCTATGTTTTGTCTGGTCGTGATGGTTACAGTGTAGACAGTGGTAGTGTGACGCTTGATGGCGAAGATTTACTGGAAATGGAAACCGAAGACCGTGCTCGCGCAGGGTTGTTCTTGGCGTTCCAATACCCAGTCGAAATTCCCGGTGTTAGCAACTTAGAATTTCTAAAAGCGTCGGTTGATGCACAGCGTCAAGCCCGTGGTGAAGACGCCATTACCTCTGCGGATTTCTTGAAAGAAGCGAAAGCAGCGTGTAAGCAAGTTAACTTGCCAGTGGCTTTCTTGAAGCGTGGTGTTAACGAAGGTTTCTCCGGTGGCGAGAAAAAACGTAATGAGCTAATGCAGATGCTGTTGCTGAAACCAAAGCTTTGCATTCTAGATGAAACCGATTCTGGTTTGGATATTGACGCTTTGCAGATAGTGGCAGAGGGTGTGAATAGCCAACGTTCCGCAGATCGCAGTTTTATTGTTGTGACCCATTATCAACGTCTTTTGGATTACATTAAGCCTGACTTTGTGCATGTATTGTCTGACGGTAAAATTGTTAAGAGTGGTGATGCTTCCCTTGCGCTTGAGTTAGAAGCTCAAGGTTATGCTTGGTTGCAAAAAGAGCCAGTTGAAGACGAACTTGAGGGGTAACGCATGAGTGAATGGTTAGAAAGCGCCATTGCTCGAGCGCAAGGTATCAATGACTGGCTTGCGCCAAAGCGAGCTCACGCACTGGAACTTTTAGCAAATACTAAGTGGCCAACGCGTAAAACGGAAGCGTGGCGTTATACGCCTTTGCGCCCTGTAGAGCGTACGCAAGCAAAAGTCATTACCGATAAAGTTGAGTTGCTTCCGGTTGCCATTGCGGGTTTATCTGCGATTGAATTGGTCTTTGTGAATGGTCAGTTTGACCAAACGCAATTGACGAAAACCTTGCCTGAAGGTGTGTCCATTTCCTTGGGTAGTGATTTAGATACGGCGCAACAAACAGAAGCACTACATACATTTTCGACTATTAAGCCAGAGCGTCACATTTTCGGTTTGGTTAACGACGCACTAGCACAGGATGTCGTGGTGGTGACGGTGGCGGAAGGGGTTGAGGTTACTCAGCCGATTCGTATTAGCTCTTTGTTGAGTCAAGGCGCGGAATCACATACTCGTGTGCAAGTTACTTTGGCAGCGGGCTCGCGATTAACCGTGATTGAAGATGTCCAAGCCCAGGGCGATAGTTTTAATACCGCGTTTGTTGAATACAAGGTCGCTGCGAATGCTAGTCTAGAACATTATCGCTTTGCTCTACAGACAGGCAGTAATGTTTCCATTGGTGGTAGCCATTTTAGCTTGCATGACCACGCTAAAATGCACAGTACCCTGGTGGGTTTTGGTAGTGAGCTGTCTCGTTTAGACACAGACATTATTCATGCGGGTGAGTTTGCAGATGCCAAGCTTAATGCCATGTATTTGTTAGATGGAAAAGAGCTGTTTGATCTGCATGCGACGGTTGAGCACGCCATGCCCAATGGCAAAACTGAAGAGAATGTGCGTTGTATCGTAGCGGATCGTTCTCGCGCTATTTTTAATGGTCGTATTCATATTCACCGTGATGCACAGAAAACTTTGGCAGAGCTAAATAACCGCAACTTGCTGTTATCCGATAAAGCTGAGATTAATACTAAGCCAGAGTTAGAAATATACGCTGACGATGTGAAATGTGCTCATGGGGCAACCGTAGCTCAGATTGATAAACAAGCTTTGTATTATTTGCAGACTCGCGGTGTAAGCCGCTCGAAGGCGCAAGTGATGCTCAACTTTGGTTTTATTAATGAGTTGATTGATTTAATGCCAAATGCGGCGTTGGCGGAGTGGATTCGTCCTATTATCCGTGAACGATTTGCGCAAATGGAAGTGAAGTAAGCGAGAATCGAATGAATTTTGATGTGGCTGCTATACGTGATCAATTTCCGATTTTAAAGCGAGAAATTGATGGAAAACCATTGGTCTATCTTGATAACGCAGCGACAACACAAAAGCCGCAATGCGTGATTGATGCATTAGTGAATTATTACAGCACTTGCAATTCCAACGTACACCGAGGTGCCCACCGTCTTGCGGATGAAGCGACGGGGCGTTTTGAAGCGGCCCGAGATATTGTCAAAGACTTTATTAATGCTTCAAAGCGTGAGGAAGTGATTTGGACGACTGGCACCACGGAAGGCATCAACATAGTAGCGAATGGATTAGGTCAGCTATTGTCCACTGGTGATGAGGTGATCACAACGGGCATGGAGCACCATGCCAATCTCGTGACTTGGCAGCAAGCGTGTAAGGCGTCAGGCGCTATCTTAAGAACGGTTCCTGTTACCGATGAGGGGGAACTCGATCAAGTGGCTTATGAGTCCATGCTCAATGAGCGGACACGTTTTGTCGCATTAACTCAGGTTTCCAATGCACTAGGTACAGTGAACCCAGTGAAAGCCATGACAGCAAAAGCAAAAGCGGTGGGGGCCCGGGTTTTAGTGGATGGTGCTCAAGGTGCTGCCCATGGCTGGGCCAATGTGCAAGATATTGGTTGTGACTTTTATGTTTTCTCAGGCCATAAGCTGTATGGACCAATGGGAATCGGCATACTATGGGGCAGAGAATCTGTCTTAGAAAACTGGCCGGTATGGCGCACTGGTGGCGAGATGATTGCGTCTGTGACCTTGCAAGACGCGACGTGGAACGTACTGCCTTATCGTTTCGAGGCAGGTACTCCTAACGTGGCAGATGCTATCGCACTGGGTGAAGCGATTCGTTGGTTTACTTCACTTGACCAAGATGCAGTCATGGCTCATGAAAAAGCCTTACTTGATCATGCCACTGCATTGGCAGAACAGTTTGAGGGGCTAACTATTGTTGGTACCGCCAAAAATAAAATAGGGGTTCTGAGTTTTATATTAGACCATGGTCATCCAGCGGATATTGGTTTTTTGCTAGATCGTCAGGGCATTGCAGTACGTACAGGGGATCATTGTGCGCAGCCGTTAATGGCGCGTTTTAATGTGCCAGGTACCGCTCGCGCCTCTTTTGCTCTTTATAATACACTTGAAGAAGTTGATGCTTTGTTTGTCGCGCTGAAGAAAGTGCGAACAATGCTGGCTTAGGAGATTTTGATGACAGTAACAACGTTTGATCCTGTCTCTAGCGTGTCGTTAACCGCTTCTGCACAGAAATATTTTGCCTCGAAATTGGTTAAACAACCTGGCAAGTTGATCCGTTTAAGTACAAAAGAAAGTGGATGCACGGGGTTTTCTTATGTATTGGACATTGCTGACAGTGCATCAGAAACAGACACGGTTCTCTCTTTTGGCGATGTTACTTTAGCTGTGGACTCACAGTCTATTAGCCTGCTAAATGGCACAGAGATTGATTTGGTTCGCGAAGGTGTTAACGAAGTAGTGAAGTTTAGAAACCCTAACGTCGTAGCGGAATGTGGCTGCGGTGAAAGCTTTAGTGTGAGTTAACTTCATGCAGAAAATGGTAGTGACAAACCGTGCTTGTCCAGCACGACGAGTACCAAGTGGCGAGCCGGTTAGTATTCCAGAAGGTCAGTTTATTACGATCAACCAGAGCTTAGGTGGCAACTACACGGTCACTTGGCAAGGTAATATGCTGCGCATAGACGGTACCGACGCGGAGGCCATTGGTCAGCAACCAGAGGTCTTGGATTTTGAAGATCTTGGTACTGGTCAGATCAGTAAGGATCAAGTCTGGCAGGCTTTAGATACCATCTACGATCCAGAGATTCCGATCAGTTTGGTCTCTTTGGGTTTGGTATACAAGGTAACGCTCGATCAAGACGCCAAGACGGTTTTGATTGATATGACGTTGACCGCGCCGGGTTGCGGAATGGGGCCTGTATTGGTGGGTGATGTAAAATATCGAGTCGCTAAAGTCCCCAATGTAGATACAGTTAAAGTGGATCTTGTGTTCGATCCGCCGTGGTCTCGTGAAATGATGAGTGAAGAGGCGCAATTAGAGGCGGGTCTTTTCTTCTAATTATTCCAGTGGATTTGTAAAATCGAATAGAATAAGAAACGGCCTTGGCATCTAGCTAATGCCGTTTTTATTTTTAATAGGCTTATTGACGCGAAAAGAGGGGTTTCATGTCCTTACCGACTACAGAAGACATTATTGACGACCTGTCGTTTTTTGACGATTGGGAAGATAAATACAAATACATTATTGATTTGGGTAAATCTTTGCCTGCGTTTGATGATGCGTGGCGTACGTCAGAGCGTCTCGTAAAAGGTTGTCAAAGCAGTGTGTGGATTCAGCCCGGCAGCGAGCAGGATGCGGTGAAAGGGGAGGTGCTTACGTTTGCCGTAGACAGTGACGCCATTATCGTCCGTGGTTTGTTAGGCGTGGTGATGGCCGCGTTTAACCATAAGACACCGCAAGAGATTTTAGATTTTGATATTTCGGCGTATTTTGAGGCTCTGGATTTGGAGCGTCACCTAAGCCCGACACGTGGTAATGGTTTGCGCTCTATTGTTAATCGCATTAAGAGTATCGCTCAGGCCGCCGCTTAATTGATGATTACTTTGTATTTGATGGAGAGCTTGTCATGAACGTCCCTGTTTACTTAGATAACTCCGCTACGACACCAGTGGATCCAAGAGTAGCCGAAAAAATGATGGCGTGTTTAACGCAAGATGGTAACTTTGGAAATCCAGCGTCTCGTTCTCATTTATTTGGTTGGCGAGCGGAGGAGGCGGTGGAAGAAGCGAGATTGCAAGTGGCGACGCTTATTCAGGCTGATTCCCGTGAAGTGGTTTGGACATCGGGTGCAACAGAGGCGAATAACTTGGCCTTGAAAGGAGTTGCTCATGCTTATCGGCAAAAGGGTCGTCACATTATTACGTCGATGATCGAACACAAAGCCGTGTTAGATCCTTGCAAGCAGCTTGAAAAAGAAGGTTTTGAAGTGACGTATCTTCAGCCGGATCGTCATGGTGTTATTTCGCCTAGCCAAGTTGAAGCCGCGCTAAGAGAAGACACCATATTGGTGTCCTTAATGCATGGAAATAATGAGTTAGGTGTGCTGACAGACATTGCGGCAATAGGTGAATTAACTCGCTCTAACGAGGTGTTGTTCCACGTCGATGCTGCCCAGACGACAGGGAAAGTAGCCATTGATGTGAATGCAATGAAAGTCGATTTAATGTCACTTACAGCACACAAAACATACGGTCCTAAAGGTGTGGGTGCGCTCTACGTAAAACGCAGTCCTAAGGTGAAAATAGAAGCGCAGATTCATGGAGGTGGTCACGAGCGTGGTATGCGTTCAGGGACATTGGCCACTCATCAAATTGTTGGCATGGGGGAAGCGTTTCGTCTCGCTGGCGAGGAAATGCGGGCCGACTGCCTTCGAATAAAGCAGCTACGCGATCAGTTGTGGTTATCTTTAAGCGAATTGCCAGGTATTTATCTCAATGGTGATTCCGAGCATAGGGTGGCGGGTGTATTAAACGTCGGTTTTTCAGGCGTAGAGGGCGAGGTGTTACTGATGTCACTCAGTGATATTGCGGTTTCTTCAGGGTCTGCCTGTACTTCTGCTAGCCTAGAGCCATCCTATGTACTGCGAGCCATTGGTGTAGCAGACGATTTAGCACACAGCTCATTGCGGCTGTCCGTTGGTCGCTTTACTACGCAAGAAGACATTGAATTTGTCTCAGCGACCATCAAAAATGCGGTGACACGTTTACGATCGTCTTGTTGATCAGTGAAAAAAAGGTGTTTTTACTAGGTATTGTCTAAATAATATTGGTTTGAGCATACAATTTTAACCAATAGGTGCGTATAATCTGCACGCTAAACTTTTATGTCATGGGCCATGTTAAACATCGCCCTTTTAAATTCAATTTGGAGTTATATCATGGCGTTAGAACGCACTCTATCTATCATCAAACCTGATGCTGTTGCGAAAAACGTAATCGGTGAAATCTACACGCGTTTTGAGCGTGCTGGTTTTAAAATCGTTGAAGCGAAAATGGTTCAACTAGACGATGAGTTGGCTGGTGGTTTTTATGCTGAGCATAAAGAGCGTCCTTTCTACAAAGACTTGGTTGCTTTCATGACTTCTGGTCCTGTGGTTGTTTCTGTTCTTGAGGGTGAAGGCGCTGTTCTTCGTCACCGCGAACTAATGGGTGCGACTAACCCTAAAGAAGCTGCTGCTGGTACATTGCGCGCAGATTACGCAACGTCTATCGATGCGAATGCGGTTCACGGTTCTGATTCTGTTGAATCAGCAACGCGTGAGATTGCTTACTTTTTCGGTAAGTAATTGACGCTTAGGACATTTTTGTCCGAATCGATTTGTAAAAGCGGGCTTTTGCCCGCTTTTTTACAGAGGCTTCTGAAAAGCGTTTTCTTTTCAGAGGCTTTTTTCGTTTACATTTAATGCTATATAGCAAGCGACTTGGAATTATGACTGACAACAAAAAAATAAACCTTTTGGGTTTATCTCCTAATAAACTCATCGATTACTTTGAATCGATTGGCGAAAAGAAATTTCGTGCCACTCAGGTGATCAAATGGATTCACCAGAAAGGCGCAGAAAGCTTCGATGAAATGACCGATGTCAGTAAAGTGCTGCGAGCTAAATTAGAAAAAACATGTGAAATTCGTGGACCAGAAGTGGTATCTCAAACGATTTCGCAGGACGGTACGCGTAAGTGGATTATTCGCACGGAAGGGGGCAAAAACGATTGTGTCGAAACCGTCTTAATTCCCGATGGTGATCGAGCCACTCTTTGTGTGTCATCGCAGGTGGGTTGTTCATTGGATTGCAGCTTTTGCTCTACGGGTAAGCAGGGGTTTAATCGCAATTTAACACCCGCTGAGATCATTGGCCAAGTTTGGATCGCCATTAAATCTTTTGGGCCAATGGACCCAAATGGGCCTCGCCGAGTGACTAACGTTGTTATGATGGGGATGGGCGAGCCACTGATGAACTTCGAACCTGTGGTCGATTCCATGATATTGATGATGCATGACAACGCATATGGATTGTCAAAGCGTCGTGTTACTTTGAGTACGTCTGGCGTGGTGCCAAAGATTTATGAGTTGGTGAAGCATACGGATGTGTCTTTAGCAATATCTTTGCATGCGCCAAACGATGCTTTACGTAATGAGCTTGTGCCCATTAATAAAAAATATCCCATTGCTGAGCTACTTGAAGCATGCCAGTTTTATTTGGCGAATTTGCCAGACAAACGTCATATTACGATTGAATACACCTTGATGTCGGGCGTCAATGACAATGAGGAGCAAGCTCATGAGTTGGCTGAGCTGCTTCAGGTGTTAGAGTGCAAGATTAATTTGATTCCGTTCAATCCATTTCCGAATTCAGGTTATGAAAAACCGTCCAATAATCGTACTCGTCGTTTCCAAAAGATTTTGGCGGACGCTGGTTACACGGTGACAGTTAGAACCACGCGTGGAGATGATATTGATGCAGCGTGTGGACAATTAGTCGGAGACTTTCAAGACAAGACTCGTCGCAGTCAAAGATACATAGAGTTGCGAGAAATAAAAAATTAACGATTACCCAGACGAGCCCTAGTGGCTCGTGATGAGACAAGGATGTCTATATGCGATGGTGTTTTCTGCCTTTTTTATTGGGCTGTTTGTTAAATGCGTCTTGTGCTTATCAGGTTGTCGCACCAAATCCTGTGTCCATGTCAGACGATAGGCGACTGACAGTAGCTCAAACACACATACTGCTTGGACAATGGACGTTAGCAAAAAAGCAATTAGATCAAGTGAGTTCGCCGCATCAAAATCAAGCATATTGGCGCTTACTCGGTTTATATTGGTTAAGTGTTGGGAATGACGATGAGGCACTTTTGGTTCATAAAAAAGCATTGGCTCATTATCCGCTTGATGACTTTATTCTGAACAATTATGGCGTTCTATTGGGGTTGAATGGCCGTTGGGAAGACGCTTGTGGTGCATTCAGGCGTGCCGACAAAGTTGGCCATCCAAAGCGCCAATCAGTACAGATAAATCTTTCTAGATGTGGATTGCGTCAGAAACGAGTAAAGTTGGCTGAAATACATCTAAAGCAAGCAAAAGAAATTGATGATTTGCCTCTGATAGGTTTGATGACAGAGCTCAATCTTGTTTTAATACAGGGCAACTACGACCAAGCTCGCTTAATTCTAAATAATATCCAGGCTCACAAAGAAATTGCCCGAGGATCGGAGCATTTTAATGAATACAACTGTCTGTCGTGGCACTTATCTGAACACGAGACTGACCCTACACTGTATTCATTTGCGAGTGATTTTACATGCCTGAATGGCTCAAGGTATTGACATGACAACTGAATTTCAAACGGATGTTTCTGCAAATAATGCAAGCACAGATACGATTAATATTGGTAAGAGATTAAAATCAAAAAGAGTAGAGCTTGGCTTTGATGAAAAGCAGGTTTCCAGTGAGTTAAAAATTACCACTGATCAAGTTCGAGCTCTAGAAGCCAATAATTTCACATACTTTAGATCTGTTACTTTTGCGCGAGGCTTTTTAAAAAGCTACTGTCGTTTGTTGGATATTGATCCGACAGACATGGTTCGTGCCTTTGATGCGGACAGAGAAAAACAGGTTACACCGTCGACTATTCAGCCAGTTGATAAAGTGAATAAACAGTCGCATTTTGGCGATCCGATCGTCGTGTTTATTTCAATTGTTGTGATTTCTGTGTTGGTTTTCTTGGTCTTTTGGTGGCCATCAGAGTCATCGACAGCATCTGTGCCGAGTTTTCAAAGCGATGAACAGGCTGCAGCAGAGTTCATTAATCAAACACCGCTCTTAGAGCTTTCTGATGTCAACAATTCTGGATTGGACTTGGCGCCTTCATTAGAAGAGTCTGTTGTGCCTAATAGTGAAAACTTGGATATCGAAAATAGCGTGATTGAAAACGTAGGCTCTGAAGACATTGACATGTCCAGCGATGATGAAATCTTCAGCTCGGCACAAGAGGTTGCGGTCGAAGTGCCTAATGTGTCGATCCCTGATAGTGCCAATGAACCGTCTGTATTAGAAAGTGAGTCCCAGACAGCGAGCTCAGTGTCACAAGCGAATTCAGTAGCGCCAACAATCTCTTATTCAGACGACATCGAAATCGCGTTTGTGGAGGATTGCTGGACGGAAATTCGTGATGCCACAGGGAAGATTTTATTTTCTGGAGTAAAGTCTAAGGGTAGCCAGCTATCGCTGACTGGACAGGCCCCATATCGCGTTATTTTAGGTTATACGAAAGGCGTGTCCTCGCTAACATACAAAGGCGAAGCGTTCGACTTTTCTTCTTTTGTTCGTAACGATTTGGCTCGATTTGAGCTTAAGTAGAGACTCCTATGCATTTTGAATCTCCTATAAAACGCCGCCATTCTCGTCAGATTATGGTTGGTAATGTGCCGGTTGGTGGTGGTGCGCCGATCAGTATTCAAAGTATGACCAATACAGAAACGTGTGATGTGGATGCTACGGTAGCTCAGATTCGTGCTATTGCCGATGCTGGTGCCGATATCGTGCGAGTTTCTATTCCATCAATGGACGCAGCAGAAGCGTTCAAAAAAATTCGTGAGGCGGTGTCTATACCGCTGGTAGCAGACATTCATTTTGACTATAAGATTGCGCTAAAAGTGGCGGAATACGGTGTGGATTGCCTGCGTATTAATCCCGGAAATATAGGTAACAAAGATCGCATTCGTGCGGTTGTGGATTGTGCTCGCGATAAGAATATTCCGATTCGTATTGGTGTGAATGCTGGTTCTTTAGAAAAAGATCTGCAGAAAAAATATGGGGAACCTACGCCTGATGCGCTAGTTGAATCCGCTTTTCGTCAGATTCAGTATTTTGACGAGTTAGACTTTCATGAATACAAATTGAGTCTTAAAGCGTCTGATATTTTTATGACGGTGGAAGCCTATCGTAAAATTGCCAGTCAAATAGACAACCCCTTGCATTTGGGGATTACAGAGGCGGGTGGTTTGCGCTCAGGGACAGTGAAATCCTCTATTGGCCTTGGTTTGTTGCTGATGGATGGTATAGGTGACACCTTGCGCGTATCTTTGGCGGCAGACCCTGTACAAGAAGTGAAAGTTGGGTGGGATATGTTACGTAGCTTGAAGCTGCGTAGTCGAGGTATTAACTTCATTGCTTGTCCCAGCTGTTCGCGTCAAAACTTTGATGTGATTAAAACCATGAATGAGCTAGAAGAGCGTCTTGACGATATTACTATTCCAATGGATGTCGCGGTCATTGGCTGTGTGGTCAATGGCCCTGGTGAGGCGAAAGAGGCTGACATTGGCCTTGCGGGTGGCTCCCCAAACAATTTGATCTACCAAGATGGTAAGCCAAACAGTAAGACAAAAAATGACACTCTCGTTGATGATTTGGAAAAGATGATTCGTCAGAAAGCGCTCTTAAAAGAGCGAGAATTAGCCAACATCATTGTAAAAAATTAAGGATCCATTGTGGCTCGAAAAATTCAAGCGATCAGAGGAATGAATGATATTCTGCCTGATCAATCATCTGTTTGGTTGTATTTAGAAAAAACCGTGGCAGAAGTCGTTAAGTCTTATGGGTATCAACAAATCCGTTTTCCCATTGTTGAAAACACCGACTTGTTTAAGCGTGGTGTTGGTGAAACAACAGACATCGTAGAAAAAGAAATGTATACCTTTGAAGATCGTAACGGTGAGTCTTTGACGTTGCGTCCTGAAGGGACAGCGAGTTGTGTACGAGCGGCTGATCAGGCGGGTTTATTGTTTAATCAAGTTCAGCGTTTATGGTACACGGGGCCAATGTTTCGTTACGAGCGCCCACAAAAAGGTCGCTATCGTCAATTTCACCAAATTGGCGTGGAATCTTTTGGCATGGCTACGGCGGACATTGATGCAGAGTTAATTGTTCTATCGGCGCGTTTATGGCAAAAGCTGGGGCTTTTAGAGCATGTTGAGTTGCAGTTAAATACCATTGGCTTAGCGTCTGAGCGAGAGGCTTACAAAGCCGCTTTGGTTGATTACTTGACGGAGTTTAAAGATCAGCTTGATGAAGACAGTCAACGTCGTTTAAGTACGAATCCTTTACGTATCTTGGATTCTAAAGAGGAAGCTACCCAAGCCATCTTACAGGGGGCGCCTAGCTTAGATGCGTTTATTGGTGAGGAGTCGCAAAGCCATTTTGAACGTCTGCAAACGATTTTGAAGGCCAATAGGGTCCCTTATGTTATTAATCGTCGTTTAGTTCGCGGTCTAGATTATTACGGCAAAACCGTCTTTGAATGGGTGACCACGCATCTTGGTGCTCAAGCTACGGTGTGTGCTGGTGGCCGATACGATGGTTTGGTGGAGCAACTGGGCGGTAAACCAACCCCTGCCGTCGGTTTTGCAATGGGGATTGAGCGCTTGGTACTGTTGCTTGAAACTTTAAGTTTGATTCCCAGCGAAGCCAAATTCTCGGCCGATGTTTTTGTGGTTAGTATTGGGGATGATGCGGAAGTAGCCTCAACGACGCTGGCTGAACAATTACGTGAAAACCTCCCAAGTTTGGTTGTATTACGTCATTGTGGTGGTGGTAATTTTAAGAATCAAATGAAGAAAGCGGACCGCTCTGAAGCGCGTTTTACTATTATTTTGGGCCAAGACGAAGTGGAGCAAGGGGTTTGTCAGGTCAAAGATATGTCGACAGGAGAACAGCAAACGTGTGCGTTTGAAGATCTACCTGCTTATATAAGTGGCAACCTATAATTTGATTTAATACCGTACAGCTTTTTAACCAACCTGCAGTATCTTGAATGAGGAAGAGAAAGTGTCTGAATTAAAGACGGAAGAAGAACAGATCGAAGCCTTTAAAACTTGGTGGAAAAAGAACGGTCTTGCCCTAGTTATTGCCGCTGCTGTTTCGGTCGGTGGTTACTTTGGCTGGCAGGCATGGAAAACAAGCCAAGCGAATCACATTAGTGAAGCCTCTGCTTTGTATCAAAGTTTGGTTCAGGCTTCAGCCGATTTGAGTGACGAAAGTAACCAACAAACGGTTACTTTCATGGCCAATCAGCTTTCTGAGGACTATGGTGATACGGGTTATGCCATGTTTGGGCAGTTGTTTGTGGCTCGAGTTAAAGCCGAAAATGGGCAGTATGATGAAGCGATTGCTGCTCTTGATTCGGCTATCGAGAAAACCACCGATGCGTCTTTTGTGGCGATAGCCAATCTTCGAGTTGCTCGCCTGTTACTTCAAAAAGATGAATATTCAGCGGCAATGGCTCGTGTTGAGCAAGTAACGGCCAGCGAGTTCGTTGTGCAAAAACAAGAGTTGATGGGAGATATTTTTATACAGCAAGAAAAGCGTGAAGAGGCTCGTATAGCCTATGAGCAAGCAAGCGAGGCATTGGGTGCCGGTGTGAACCATCCTCTGCTGGAGATTAAACTAAAGGATTTGGTTAAAGGGTAATTATGAGCAAGTCTCTTGTACTGACTGTGATACTTTCGGCCTTTATCCTGCAAGCGTGCTCAAACTCACGTCCTGCCTTACCTTCGCCACCCGCTTTTGATAGTCAAGTTGTCTTGAAAAATGAATGGCGTACGAATGTTGATGGTGGTTTTGGCGAATCCAGTGAACGCTTTAGTATAGTGTCAGATGACGAAGCGGTATTT
Source organism: Marinomonas hwangdonensis (assembly GCF_003721245.1). Taxonomy (GTDB): domain Bacteria; phylum Pseudomonadota; class Gammaproteobacteria; order Pseudomonadales; family Marinomonadaceae; genus Marinomonas; species Marinomonas hwangdonensis. The sequence continues at coordinate 20,502 of NZ_RIZG01000008.1, forward strand.
TTAGTCACTAACAAAGGTACAGCGTACGAATTAGATCAAGAGAGGGGTCGAATCCTTCACGCAGTCAAGACAGATTATAGAGTGAGCTCTGGCGTTGCCCGTAATGCTGACACCTTGTATTTTGGTACTTATGATGCGAAGTTGGTTGCGGTATCCTTGTCAATGGGGGCGGTTCTATGGGAAAAAACACTGAGCTCCGAGCTATTATCTGAAGCTTCTTACGCTAATGGTAAATTAGCGGTTCAGACCGCGGATGGGTGGTTAAGTCTTTTAGATGCCAACTCTGGGGATACCTTGTGGCGTGCTAAAGAAGACTTGCCTTCCCTTACCGTTAGAGGCACCAGTGCCCCAGTTATTTCACAGAATCGTGTGGTGGCGGGGTTTTCAAACGGTAAGTTGAAAGCTTTTTCTATAGAAGACGGCAATCTGCTGTGGTCTTACGATGTGGGTAAGCCGGAAGGGCGTTATGAAATAGAACGCCTTAGCGACATTGATGGTCGACTTGTGGTGGTGGATAACATCGTTTATGCGGTTGCGTACAACGGAACCCTGGCGGCTTTGTCGCTAGAGACAGGACGACCTGTGTGGCAACGCAATATTTCCAGTTCAGTGGGTGTCGCGGTCAGTGGTCAATTATTGATTGCGGTTGACATGAAGAGTAGAGTTATTGCTTTGAATGCCAAAAATGGCAGCGAAGTCTGGCAAAATTCACAGTTACTTGAACGTGATCTGATTACGCCGGAGTTTTTGCGTGATTATGTTGCCGTGATGGACCGTGGTGGTTATGTTCACCTATTGGATTTGAACAGTGGGGAGATTGTGGGTCGTAAAGTGGCTGGCAACAAATCTCCACCTGGTAGCCGCATGGTGGCGGTTGACCAAAAGTTATTTATTCTTACGCCGAACTCTAATGTGACGGCATTGAGCTACTGAAATCGAAGACGATTTCTTAATTAGCGATTTTTGAAGGGGCTGCTATCTTTTTAAAGGTGGTGGCCGCTTTGTATTTTTAAAGGTAATAAAATGATTCCAGTTATTGCATTGGTAGGTAGACCCAATGTTGGCAAGTCAACACTCTTCAATCAGTTGACGAGATCCCGAGACGCTTTAGTGGCTGATTATCCAGGATTGACCCGTGACCGTAAATACGGTGATGGCAAGCTTGGTGAGCACGACTTTATTGTTATAGATACCGGTGGTATCAGCGGAGATGAGCAGGGGATTGATGAAAAGATGGCTAGGCAGTCCTTGTTGGCGATCGAAGAAGCGGACACTGTACTCTTCTTAGTGGATGGTCGACATGGTTTGAATCCTGCAGATGAGATGATTGCCAACCACTTGCGTCGATCAAATAAGCCCGTCTCCCTAGTAGTAAACAAGACGGATGGGATCAATGAAGACATTGCGCTGGCGGACTTTTATTCGCTAGGGTTTGGTGAGCTTCATCCTATCGCGGCTTCTCATGGTAAAGGCGTGCACATCTTAATTGATAAGGTTATGTTGCCCTTTGCTGAGCGCGTAGAAGAGGCAAGAAGCCAGATTAGTTTGGAGTCAAGAGGCATTCGCATCGGCGTTGTCGGACGGCCTAATGTGGGTAAATCGACCTTAGTAAACCGTATGCTTGGTGAAGACCGTGTTGTGGTGTATGACATGCCAGGAACGACGCGTGATAGCGTTTATATTCCTTACGTTCGCCATGACAAAGAGTATACCCTGATCGACACGGCGGGTATTCGTCGTCGCAAGCATGTCAAAGAAGCCATTGAGAAGTTTTCCATTGTTAAAACGCTTCAAGCCATTCAAGACGCGAACGTGGTTATTGTGGTGATAGACTCCCATGAGGATTTGGTCGAACAAGATCTCCACATGATTGGTTATGTATTGGATGCCGGTCGTGGTGTGGTGATCGCGATCAACAAGTGGGACGGACTCAAAAAAGACGATCGTGAGCACATTAAAAGCGAAGTTGAACGCCGTTTAGGCTTTGTTCCGTATGCGAAAGTACATTATATTTCTGCGCTTCATGGAACCGGTGTTGGGGACTTATACGACACAATAGAAAGTACCTACGAGTCATGTTATGCCAAGTGGTCAACTAATAGATTGACGCGAATATTGGAAGATTCTATTGCTGAACACCAACCACCTATGGTGAATAGTCGTCGTATTAAGTTACGCTATGCACACCAAGGTGGCTCTAATCCGCCGCGTATCGTGGTGCACGGTAATCAAACAGATTCCCTACCTGGTAGTTACAAACGCTACCTTGAGAATAAGTTTAGAACCGTACTTAACATCACAGGTACACCGATTATTTTTGAATTTAAATCGTCTGAAAATCCATACGCGCCGAAAAAATAGCCGTCAATCAGAGGGTATTTACGTTAAAACCCCAAGCACTTGGTTTAACCAAGATGCTTGGGGTTTTTTTATATAAAATGCATAAAATCCCTTTCTAAATATAAGCTTATTCACTATCCTCGCGTTTATAGCCTGAGCTTAACGGCAGGTACGTTTTTACAAGCACGCTTTATTTGTGTGCTTTCTTTATTGTTCAAAGGACAACTATGAAAATCGCAATACTTTCTCGTAACCCTCGACTTTATTCTACTCGTCGCTTAGTTGAAGCGGGTGAGCAGCTTGGTCATGAAGTCGATGTTATTGACACAATGCACTGTTACATGGACATCACCAGTAGCAACCCCGTGGTTCGTTACAATGGCGAACCTCTGCCTAGATACGATGCTGTGATTCCTCGCATTGGTGCGTCGGTAACATTTTATGGTACGGCGGTGGTAAGGCAGTTTGAGATGATGGGCACTTACAGTATTAATGAATCTGTTGCCATTAGCCGTTCGCGCGATAAATTGCGATCTTTGCAGTTAATGTCTCGAAAGGGCTTGGGTTTGCCTAAAACGGGATTTGCTCACCATCCAGATAAAATAGGGGACTTGCTGAAAAACGTAGGCGGAGCCCCAGTGGTTATTAAGTTATTAGAAGGCACGCAAGGTATTGGTGTTGTTTTGGCGGAGTCAAACAAAACAGCAGAATCCATCATTGAGGCTTTTATGGGGTTGAAGGCCAATATTCTGGTGCAAGAGTACATTAAAGAAGCGGGTGGTGCGGATATCCGCTGTTTAGTCGTCGGCGGTAAGGTCATTGCCGCAATGAAAAGACAGGGTGCTGAAGGAGAGTTTCGCTCAAATCTGCACCGTGGTGGTAAGGCGTCACTGGTGAAATTGTCGCCAGAAGAAAGACGCACTGCTGTTGAAGCGGCAAAAGTGATGGGGCTTAACATGTGTGGTGTGGATATTTTGCGTTCCAATAACGGCCCTTTGATTATGGAAGTAAACTCGTCACCCGGTCTAGAAGGGATTGAAAAGGCGACAGGGAAAGACGTTGCTGCCATGATCATTCAGCACATCGAAAAGTCTTCTTTGTTGAGCAGCACAAAGACGAAGGGTAGAGGTTAATGAGAGAAACGGTTCTAACCATCGGCGATACGAATATTCACTTAGGTGGCACGGCTAGAATAGAAGTGCCTATGGTGAAGTTGTACACGGATACCAACATGTCTATGCCTGTTTTTGTAAAACGTGGCAAACGCCATGGACCGACGCTTTTTATCAGTGCGGCTATCCATGGTGACGAGCTAAATGGTATTGAAATCATCAGTCGTATCATACAAAGTAAATATTTAGAGAGTTTAAAAGGTACCCTGATTGCTGTTCCGATTGTGAATGGCTATGGTGTGCTCAGTCAAAGCCGATATTTACCAGACCGTCGAGATTTGAACCGTTCTTTTCCTGGCTCTAAAAGAGGTTCTTTAGCGGGTCGAGTGGCAGACCGTTTTTTAAATGAAATTGTCGCTAAAGCTGATTACGGAATTGATCTTCATACGGGCAGTTTGCATCGTACTAATTTACCGCAAATACGCGCCAACCTTGATGACCGTGAAACTCTTGCGATTGCCAGAGCTTTTGGTGTTCCTGTCATTATGAATGCTAATTTGCGAGACGGCTCGTTGCGTGAGTGCGCCAATGATGTTGGCGCTAAGGTGATTCTATATGAAGCGGGTGAAGCGCTTCGCTTTGATGAGTTTTCAATCAGGGCGGGGGTTCAAGGCATTATTGGTGTGATGCGTCACCTCAATATGTTACCGAAGTCGCGCAGTAAAAAAATGTTTCCTGAGCCGAAGATTGCAAGAAGCAGTAGTTGGGTGCGCGCAACAGACAGTGGTTTTACTACTCACCTTAAAGCATTAGGAGATCTCGTTGAAGAGGGAGACGTGCTGGCGGAAATAAAAGATCCATATGGGGATATTTTAGACAGAGTGCTGTGTAAAAACGGTGGCATTATTATTGGCAAACAGAATATCCCTTTGGTGCAAGAAGGTGAGGCTATGTACCATATAGCGCATTACTCATCGGCTGACGTTGTCGCGGGTTATATGGAAACTATGCAAGATGAGTTGATGGATAACAAGATGGATTAGTGTTATTCATAGACCATAATTAGCAAACGATTTCCCTTGTCATCATTGGTGCGTTGTCTGATTTAGATGTTGAAATGCTAGATATGTCTTTATTCTAGTTACTATAATTATAAAAAAGCGCCATGCAAATTAAGCATGGCGCTTTTTTATGTCTGTTATTTTGTAAACTTATTACTGTTGGCGAGACTTTACTTTTGTCTTGCGTCGTTTTGTTGGAGTAGCTGTAACGCCGCCGTTGTTGTTTTTACGGCGAGCTTTTTCAGCAGCAGCATTCTTTTCCATAGTCGGTCTGTTTGATGTATGAGAAGCCCCTGTTGCTTGACCTGGTTTGGCTTTTTGAGGACGACGGCGTACCTGTCTGTCTTTTTCCTCAGCAGGGACCAGCTTATTATCGCCATGGCCAATAAGGTCAGGGCGTCCCATTTTGATTAAGCTGTCGCGCAACGCTTGCCAGTTGCTCGGATCGTGATAACGCAAGAAACCTTTTTGGACAGTGCGTTGCTTAGCGTCTTTAGGGGTATAAACGTCTTCACTTTTATATGTAACCGGTTTTAGCGGGTTTTTGCCAGAATGGTACATCGCTGTTGCTAATGACATGGGCGATGGGTAAAACGTTTGTACTTGATCTGGTTTGAAATCATTGGTTTTTAACCAGACGGCAAGGTTGAGCATATCTTCGTCTGAGCTACCTGGATGAGCCGCAATAAAGTAAGGAATCAAATGTTGTTTCTTACCCGCTTCTTTGGAATATTTATCAAACATGCGCTTGAAGCGGTCGTATGTTCCCATTCCAGGCTTCATCATTTTTGATAAGGTGCCTTCTTCTGAGTGCTCTGGCGCAATTTTTAGTAAGCCGCCCACGTGGTGGGTGACAAGCTCACGAACGTACTCAGGATCTTCTACCGCAAGGTCATAACGCAAGCCTGAAGCGATAGAGACGGTATGAATACCTTCCACCGCACGCGTCTTACGATACAGTTGTGTGGTTGGGCTATGATCGGTATTTAAGTTAGAGCAAATAGTCGGATACACACAAGACAGTTTTCGACATGAGGCTTGGACTTCATCGTCGTTGCAATTCAGTGTGTACATGTTGGAAGTAGGTCCACCCAGGTCAGAAATGTGGCCTGTGAAGCCTGGTACTTTATCCTTGATGTCTTCAATTTCTTTCAAGATAGATTCGTGTGAACGGGATTGAATCACTCGTCCTTCGTGCTCGGTAATCGAACAAAAAGTACAGCCACCAAAACAGCCGCGCATGATATTGATCGATGTCTTAATCATATCATAAGCCGGAATGCGGGCTTTTTTGTATTTCGGGTGCGGCACACGCGCATAAGGCAAATCAAACACGCCGTCCATTTCAGGTGTTTCTAATGGAATCGGTGGTGGATTAACCCAAATTTCTTTCTTGCCATGTTTTTGAATCAAGGCCCGGGCATTATGTGGGTTTGATTCAAGATGCAAGATACGAGAGGTGTGCGCGTACAAAACGGGATCTTTGGATACTTTTTCAAAAGACGGTAAACGAATATACGTTTTTTCAGGATCGAGCTTTTCACCGCGACGCAGCGGTGCAGGAATCACACGGATTGGCATGACATCGGACTCGTCTTCATCCTTAGTCTGACATTTTCCTTCTGGAATGTATTCGTAAGGGCTGTAGATCTGATCGACTTTGCCTGGCCAATCAACACGTGTTGAGTCAATTTCAGTGTAGCCACCAGGCGGTGCATTACGAACAATGGTAGTGCCGCGAATGTCTGTGAGTTCGTCAAGCGTCTTCCCCATTGCCATTTGATGGGTGACTTCAATCATGGCGCGTTCCGCGTTGCCGTACAGCAAAATATCCGCAGTAGAGTCGATTAATACTGAGCGGCGCACTTCATCGCTCCAGTAGTCGTATTGAGCAATGCGTCGCAGGCTGGCCTCAATGCCACCAATCATCACAGGAACATCATGAAAGGCTTCTTTACAGCGCTGAGAGTACACAATAACCGCCCGGTCAGGGCGTTTTCCGCCAACGCCATAGGGCGTATAGGCATCGTCATTACGTACTTTTAAATCGGCGGTATAGCGGTTTATCAAGGAGTCCATGTTGCCAGCGGTAACGCCAAAATACAGATTAGGGCGACCAAGGCGCATAAAATCGTCTGTGTTGCGCCAATCGGGCTGATCGATAATGCCCACCCGGTAGCCTTGCGCTTCTAATAAGCGACCTAATACGGCCATGCCAAAACTTGGGTGATCCACATAAGCATCACCGGAGACAATGATCACATCACAGCTGTCCCAACCAAGGGCATCCATTTCCTCTCTGGTGGTAGGAAGAAAAGGGGAAACACCATAACACTCGGCCCAATACAATGGGTAAGAAAAGAGTTGCTTGGCGGTTTTATGTCGTTTGGTCATGGTCTACTCTTGGTATCAGTGTAACGGCGGATTTTGCTTGATGGCGATTACTAGGATACGCGCTTTATCAGGAAAAATGGTTGTGCATTATCCCAGAAAAAGGGGAATGTAAATAGCCCATAGACCGCTAACTTACTAGGATAAACTAGTGTTGTAAGCGCCACACACTTTCTTCGAAGAGGTGGTGCCCCAGCGCTTTGTATTCTTCTGTTGTTTGCACAAGGTTTTCAACCGCGATTTTTTGCATGCCCGGGCCCCACAAGTCACTCAGTTCCGTTTCATCAACCGAAAAAGGAGGGCCTTGTTTGTCGCCGTCATAGCGTAGCGAGATTAACAAAATCGACGCCGAGGAAGATAATAAGCCCAGCGTATGAGTGACGTATTCTTTGCGGCGCGAGGCGGGCATGGCCACCATGGCTGCTCGGTCGTAACAAGCGTCAAACCCAGATTCGGTAAACTGAAAATAGTCTCCCTCAACCACGCGCAGTGGTAAATCATGCACCTTGTGTACTTTTAAATCGCCTTCTTGATGGGTTTCAAATGTGAAATCGTTGTCGCCCAAAAACTGGATGACGGCCAAAGAAGACAATTCAACGCCAGTGACCTCATAGCCTTGTTCTGCGAGCCAAATCAAATCATTGGATTTGCCACACAGTGGCACAAGAACACGACTGCCTTTGGGTAGGGATGGCCAATAGTTTACTAACTTTGGGTTGACCCCTTCCATGTGAAAGTCAATGCCGTTCGATCGCCATCTTTCTAACCAGAATTCGTTCGTAATCACGGTCACCTCAGCAAATTGGGTTTGTTATTGGTTTGCCTGTATTATGGCTGTTTTTTTATCATGGTAGCCAGTATAAATAAGCGACTAAATCTATTCTTACTTTGTCTTCTACCGCTTGTTTTTCTGTTTATACGTTTCATTCATTGAAATGGCTTCTTCGTTAAATAGGCCATAAGTAATAGGAAGTGACTATGTCGTCTTTAGATTTTGCCCCGGACCACGTTAAATTGGCGGTTGATTTGATCGAGTTACTGGAAAGTAATCATGTGGAAGTTGATGTCGCTGTGGATGCGCTTACCTTAGTGCTGCACGATTTTGAGCGTAAGCAAGAGAGTAGCCGCCTTGAAAAAGCCAATTTACCGCCAAACAAATAAACCAACATACTGTAAGAGACCGATATTTTGCACACACTTGAGCAACTTAACCAAGGGTTATTAAAAGGCGTAGAACGTCTACAACTGTCTGAAAATTTGACCACTTTTCCTAACGCTATTTTTGATCTTGCTGACAGTTTAGAAATCCTAGATTTGTCCAATAACGATTTAAGTGAATTGCCCGCGGAATTACCGCGTCTAAAAAAGCTGCGTATTCTGTTTTGTTCCAATAATCGCTTTACTAAACTGCCAGATGTATTGGGGCAGTGTCCACACTTGGAAATGATTGGCTTCAAAAGCAACCAGATTAACGAGGTGTCATCTGCGTCCTTACCGACAAAGACCCGATGGTTGATTCTCACTGATAATCAAATAACACAACTGCCGGAGGATCTAGGAAGGTTAGTGCGTTTGCAAAAACTCGCATTAGCAGGGAATCGTTTAACGTCCCTTCCTGACACCATCAAAGATTGTCAGAAATTGGAACTGATTCGCTTGTCTGCGAATCGTTTAGCCGCGTTTCCTGATGTGTTATTAACCTTGCCTCGTTTGGCGTGGTTGGCATTTTCTGGTAACCCTTTTTGCGCAGATCGTGATCCCCATAATGAATTTAATACAGTAGCCTTTAAGGATTTGGCTCTGCATCAGGTGCTAGGTCAAGGTGCTTCAGGCGTGATTTCACTGGCAACATGGCGACAAAATGTCTTTAATTTTGCGGACACTGTGGCAGTAAAAGTATTCAAGGGTGAGGTCACTAGTGATGGCTATCCCGAAGATGAGTTAGATGCTTGCCTCGCGGTGGGAAATCACCCCAATCTTGTTAAACCGCTGGCGAAAGTGACAGAACAGGATTGCTCAGCATTGGTCATGGAGCTAATACCGAATCACTATACCAATCTTGGCTTACCACCAAGTTTAGCGTCTTGTACACGAGATACCTTCCCTTCGCATCTGTCGTTTTCCATTGAAAAGATTGCGTATATCATCGAGCAAGTCGAACAGTTAGTGACGTATTTTTGCGCAAAAAAAGTCAGTCATGGTGACTTATATGCTCACAACACTTTAATCGACGATCAGGGGCATGTTTTGTTTGGGGATTTTGGTGCTGCCTCTAAATACGCAAATTTAACAGCGCAGCAACAGCGAGGGATTGAGCAAATTGAGCGCCGCGCTTTGGGCTTTTTTATTGATGATATACTAGGGTTATGTGCTGAAGAAGAACGAAATAGTAAGCTTTTTGAGGTGCTTTCTTCACACGCTTTTGTTTCAGTATAAACGTTAACTTTAGACTGTCAAAAGAGGTATAAAAAAAGCCCTGTGATTTACTATAAAAAAACAGGGCATTTCGTGTTCATCACCGTTTTAAAGGTGACAAATTATCATAGACTTTTAGCGTGTTCAGTTAAGCGAATGGCTTGGTCACAAGCGTTGGCAAGTTCAGTGCCCTTCTTAACAAAGTGGCGACTGAAGTACGTCTTGTGCTCATCATGTTCGTGGAAGTTGTGTGGTGTAAGTACCGCTGTTAAAACAGGGACTTCGGTTTCCAATTGAACTTGCATAATCGCATCACAAACGGCTTGTGCTACGAAATCATGGCGATAAATACCACCATCTACAACTAATGCTGTCCCTGCAATCGCAGAGTAATGACCGCTTTTGGCGAGAAGTTTCGCTTGTAATGGAATTTCGTAAGCGCCAGGTACGGCAATAAGGTCGATCTTAGACGCATCATAGCCGCGTACTACTAGCTCACTTTTAAATGCGTTGACGCAATTCATCACGATATCTTCATGCCAAGCAGCATGTAAAATAGCGATGCGGTGACTTGCAGGTGTAAAGTCGATGTTTTTCGTTGAGCTCTGATTCATGGTTTTATCCTATAAAAATAAGGTGAATCAGGGCGAACGGGCAGGCAAATACGCCATTTTAATTGGCATACCATTTGTTGGAACAATTGCATAACCAGCGGTCTGGCTTTACAAGATATGTAACAACAGGACACCACAGAATGGCCTCCAATTGGTTTTGTCTGACGCGCTCTCTATCATCCGGACTGTAACCGTCGGCTCTGGAGTCTCACCAGATCTGCTGACCCTTTAAAAATGAATTTTTAAAGGCGCTCGCGGGCTTAGAAATAGATTCTTTACCGCCGGTGGGGAATTTCACCCCGCCCCGAGAACGAAGTCGGTGTTACCCGACCAGCGCAATATACTCGTTTTATTAGTGGGCTGTCAAAGAAAGAAGTAGATAAAAATGGTTATTTTAGGTCTGTCTTGAACTAAAACGTTACGATTTTCAGGTCTTTTTATCTTGGTATTACGCATATCAATAAAATTGTTGAGAAGCGGATTCCTCACTAGGGTGAAGACTGTCCTGCCGATCAGATCAAGATTATGTAGTTGGAACCTTAATAGACATTGTCGCCAAAACGAGAGAGAGTATTCACTCGTAGCAGTTTGATATTGGTCGGGAAGGTATTCGACACAGAAGATTTTTCAGACAATGGTAAACGATGATCAAAGAATCAAACCAGAGTATGTGCTCTGGTTTGATTTATTCTGGTGTTGTTTATTCTGCCGCTGCGGTGTCCGCTGTTTCTTTCAGTGCAGAGCTTTTTGTTTCTACATCAGCTGTTTTATTACCTTGCTCAGCTGCGGCTTGTTTTGTTTTTGCCACTTTTTCTGCTAAAGAGTCCGCTAGCGATTGTTTTACATCGGCTAAATTGGCGTTCAGGGTGCTAATTTTTTCTTCTAAAAGTGCCACATAAGATTTTTGATCCTTTAGTTCTTTGCGAAGCTGTTGCTGTGTTTGAATGGAGACTTCTAGATCTTTTAAACTCTCTTCAATGAAAGTCACAAGCGCTTTGCCTTGCTCGTCAAATGCAAGATCACGGCGATCTTCAGCTCCTAGGGTATTGCTTATAGACAATAAAATTTTCTCATAGCTAATAAGATGATCTTCATAGTCTGCTGGTTGAATTGCTTTCAGCTTTTTGACTGCAAGTGCTATTTGTTCTGCCCTGTTGATAGAGAATATAACCTCTTTGGCCTTGTTTTGAATTTCATCAATGGCTCTTGGGTCTGCAGCAATAAAGGCTGTGGCAGCGGTTAATGAGGCAGAGGCATGAGAAATCGATTTTGGAGCATCTTTTGCTGTGTCAGCTTTGATGAGTTTATCTAAAGCGCTTTTGGCATCGGAAAGATAAATTGCAGTGACCGTTTTGATCTCAAGTGCTCGTTGCTTAGCGACAAGACTGGGTTGAGCTGCAATAGCGGCTGCCGTTTTGTCATTAGCGACTTGATCAACGAGTTTTTTAAGGTCGCTTTCCAGTTCTTGTACTGTGCTTGGAAAATACTGCTGAGCGTCTATATAGTTAAGCTGAGTGCGGTAATCAAATGTCTCTGATAAAGCGGAAAGTACAGAAGATTTTAGAGTGGTTGCTTTGGTCATGTATTCATTGAATGTGTTGATGCTTTCGTTTGCGGCATCAATGTTGTTTATAGAACTAAAAAAACCAGAGCTACTGTTTGCTTTAGACGGATCAAATTCAAATTCTGCATAATATTCTTTGGCTTCTACCAGAGCTTTATTGGCTTCTTCTATGTCTTTTGTAGCAAACCAGTGCAACTCCTCTTTTATGCTTTGGGTTACTTGCTTGTCGGCGGCATCAATTGCTTGTTTAAGATCGTTAATTTTGATGATGTTTTCTGATTGTTTGGCATCTGCAGCTAAGTTGGATGCAGAATCAGGATTAGAAGCGCAACCAAATAGCGTCAAAGCCATGAGGGTTGCCAGAGCGGCCGTTTTGAGTTCCTTTTTCATAAATGTATTCCTTTAATTAATTTTTAAAAACAAAGTGATAAACATTGTAAGGATATTGCCTCTATTCCGTAAGCCTTTTAACAGGCGTTTTTTTAACGTATGTCTTGATGAAGCGATTAAATCCAATAAAACAGCACCATGCTTATTATTAATGCTGAGATTGACAGTGAATTTTGTTATGGTTTGCCCAGATAAAACAGAGGAATTAAAGAAATGCGAGTAGCAGTTATTGGTGCGTCGGGGCGCATGGGGAAAAATTTAATTACCGCCATTCATGAGGCCCAAGGGGTTTCTTTAGGAGCGGCGGTGCTAAAGCCAGGCAGTAGCTTAGTTGGAGCCGATGCAGGTGAAATTGCCGGTGTTGGAAAAATCGGTGTTGCGGCGGTTGCGGCCTTGGCGGATTGTGTTGATGATTTTGATGTACTGATTGATTTTACGTCACCCAGTTTAACGCTAGAAAATGCCGCTTTTTGTGCAAAGCACTTTAAAGCCATTGTCGTAGGTACGACAGGCTTAAATGAAAGTGAAAAAGCCGCTCTAAATGAAGCGGCATTGCAATCGGCTGTCGTATTCGCTCCTAATATGAGTGTGGGTGTGAATTTAACACTCAAACTTTTGGCTACAGCAGCACAGATTTTAGGCGATGATTATGACGTTGAGATTGTTGAAGCGCATCATCGTCATAAAGTTGATTCACCTTCTGGCACCGCACTTCGCATGGGGGAAGTAGTAGCTGAAGCACTCGGTAGAAATTTAAAAGACTGTGCGGTTTATGGCCGAGAAGGTCTTACAGGGGCGCGAACACAAAAAGAGATAGGTTTTGAAACCATACGTGCGGGTGATGTGGTTGGAGAACACAGTGTGTGGTTCGCGACAGAAGGGGAGCGTATTGAGATCGTTCATAAAGCCAGCAGTCGTATGACTTTTGCAAAAGGTGCCGTGCGTGCAGCTCGTTGGTTGGAAGGTAAAAGTGCCGGTATGTATGATATGCAGGACGTTCTGGATCTAAAGTAAATACGACTTTATCTAAAATCAGCACGATTTGACCATGTTAAAGCCGATGATTCTACAGGATCGTCGGCTTTGTGTTTCTGAAGCGGTTTGGTTACAAATTAGGGGGATTGATGTCCAACATAGGCGCTGCGTCTATGTGCTCTGCATCCATCATGACAGCAATGCGTTGTAATGACGCGAGTGTTTGCGTTTGCTCCCATCCTTCTAAGGCTTCAAATTCCGTAATGAATTTTTCATGCAAAAGCGGAGGGGCTGTCGCTAAGACCGCTCTACCGTGTTCTGTTAATCGGGCATTGACGATGCGTTTGTCTTTTTGTGCTCGGATGCGTTCAACCAGTTTACGGTCTTCTAAACGATTTAGTATGGTTGTCACTGTTGCTTGACTTAGTGATACGTTACCTGAAATACGGCGTACTGTGACATCACCTAATGCTTCGATGGAGCGAAGGACCATGATTTGAGGAATCGTCAAGCCGCATGCTTTTACAACACGTTTCGATTGTAAGTCTGTGGCTCGAATGATGCGTCGTAAGTGAACAAGAACATCGTGTAAATGTTGTGGGCTTGGCATAAGTGACCTAAAAAATTATCAACAGGTGGGTAACAGTAACTAAACCAATTACAAGTAAACCTACTGTAAAGGGAGTTTAGCGTTAGCTTACAGCTCAAATTATATAGACTTTGCTCCTTGCGAGAAAGACCTGTTTCGGAGGACCTCAGGTCTTTCTGCTTGGGCTTGCAATGCTTTCTAAAATCATAAGGCGAGGAGGTGTCGCTGATTTAGGTTTTCTTTAAATCATCAAAGGCGGCAATAGCGGCTAACCTTGCCGGTTTGTAATCAACGATCGGAGCAGGATAAGCACAGCGTTTGCGCTGTTCAGGAGTGGGATCGTGAATCGATTTAGCATCTAATTTCGCTAATTCAGGTACAAATCGGCGAATGAAATCGCCATTTTTATCATAGGTCTCAGATTGTCTCGTGGGATTAAAAACGCGGAAATATGGGGCTGCGTCACAACCTGTTGATGCGCTCCATTGCCAGCCACCGTTATTAGCAGCAAACTCACCGTCGATCAGTTTATTCATAAAGTAGGCTTCACCCCTTCGCCAATCAGCAAATAAAAGCTTGGTAAAAAAGCTTGCTGTGATCATGCGCAGTCGGTTGTGCATCCAACCTGTTTGGTTAAGTTGACGCATAGCGGCGTCGACAATAGGAAAACCTGTCTTGCCTTCGCACCATGCGATAAATTCACGCTCATTGTCTCGCCATATAAGTGCGTCTGTTTCGGCTTTAAATGGACGATTCATGCTGACAGTGGGAAAGTGGGTCATGAGCTGTCGATAAAAATCCCGCCATGCCAATTCTTTGAGCCAAATGCTGTCTTGCCATCGTCTGGCGTTTTCATGACAGGTGTAATAAATCGCTTCAAGGCACTGCCTAGGTCCTAACGCGCCAAGGGCAAGATAGGGTGATAATGTGCTGGTGGCGGGTTTAATCGGGTAATCTCTGTCTTCCTGATAGTGGCCTTCTTTGTGATGACAAAACTGCCATAGACGCTGTTTGGCTATGTCTTGGTCTGCTGGCCAGAGATCTTCTCTAAAGGGCTTTTCCCAATCAAAATCAGCGAGTGTATTGGAAAGAGGTGCGGCTTGTTTTTCAGGCGCAGACAAAGGGGTGGCGTCTTGCTCTGCAAGGATAGAAGCCCAGCGTTTAAAAAAAGGCGTGAATACTTTAAAGGGCGTACCCTGTTGGCTGAATACTGGCTTTGCAACGATGAGATCAGCGTCGTAGCGATGGGTGGCGATACCTTGGCGATCCAGGTGCTCTGTAACGGCTTGATCGCGCTGTTTCTCATGGACGGGTAAGTCGTTGTTAAACCAGACATGTTTTATGTCATGCTGCAAACAGAATTGAGTGATAGCGTCAGGCAAACCTTGAAATCTTTCTGTTTCTACAATATGTAAAGGAATGCCCAATTCGCCTAGCTGTTTGGCCAGCTGTTTGATGAGTCCAGCACGTAAGCCCATTTTGGCATCGGATTCATTATGTTCCTGCCATTGAACTGGGGTTGGTGTCACTAGAACAGCAATACCAGTGCTTTTACTATGGGCTTCTAAAGAAGCAAAGTGCAGTGCTGGGTTATCTGACCATCTGAGGTCATTCCTAAGCCAAACAATATCTTCGATTTTCATTGGATACCTTATTAAACAGAATGTGAGTGTTTAAGCTGAGGTTTGTAGCTGCTCGGTCAGGGCGATGGCACTCAGAATTGCACCTTCAGCGTCACCTTGGCACAGCCAATCTCCCACTGCACCGACATTTTGATCAGGCAGCCAGTAAAAGTTTTTGTTGTCGACGTTTTCAGCGAAGCGGCTGAGTAACCAACGGTGGGGAACACCATGTTTGAGGACTCTTAATTCTGTTTCCTCAGAAAAGGCTTGAAGTAATGTATGGGAAACCCAAGACTTATCGACGTCTAAATGTTGGTTGGTCCATTCAGGTGTAGTATGAATGACCCAGCGGTCAACCTTATCGCTGTTGCGCATTGGTTTGTAGTTGTCTTTGATCATGCGTTGGATAGCGGAATTTTGTGGCTCGACAAGCGCATTAAGATCACAATGCGCCGTTTCTAACCACATTGACCATTGAGGTTGAGCGCTTGCACAGGCTTGATTCGCGCGAAGCAGAAGGACGGCTAACTTAGGGTTGCAGGATAAAATAGCAGCGGCTTGAGGTGCCGGAATCGCAATAATAATCTGTTTTGCTACAACCACGGGTTGATATTGATCATCGCGTAATAACCAGTGCGAAGGAGTGTTGTCGGCTTCTTCTATGTGATGAATGCGGGTGTTGGTAATAAAGTGAGTATCGCCAAGCCAATGTCGAGTAATGGCGCTCATCTTTGGTATGCCTACATAAGCCTGTTGTTCTGATGTACTAAATTGTTTCCAAACGGCTGCAACTTGGTTTTCAGTCAGTGTTTTGAAGAGTGCTTTTGTTTTTTCGTCTTTTACACAAATAAAAGGCGCCCCTAGATCGCAGCTTGTGTCGTCATCGAGTCTTTTACTTCCAGCACGACCACCGCTACCCCGACTTTTATCTATAACACAAACGCTTTTACCTGATTTAGACAATAAATGTGCACACAAACTGCCGGACAGCCCAGCCCCTATAATAGCGATGTCAAAGGTGGGTGTATTGTTTTGCTTTGCTGGTAGTACACTCATTGCTTAATGTCCTGATTAAATAACTCATTGCGTAAAATTCACTGCGTACAATATAGAAAGCCAGATATGAAAAGCAACCATGTTGTTACTTCAGTTCGAACTAACAAACGTATTGTATGCGTGGTCAATCGTTTGTAAACACGAAAGACAGTGATAAAGGCTATTTCCGAAAGCTTTAAGGTATCAGCATTATAATGTTAATTAATTATATTGATCGATAGGTTCGGTCTATTCTGACTCCCTAGATATGGGGAGACGGATTATGAAAACCAAAACTTTTACCTTTGCGGTAATGCATTTTGTTATTGCTTTTAGTGTTGCTTACTTAATTACAGGCAGTGTGTTTGTGGGTGGTGCGGTCGCGATTGTAGAACCTGCTATCAATACAGTGGCGTTTTATTTTCATGAATTATGGTGGAATAAATTCAAATTAAATCGCTCTGCCGTAAAGTCTAACCGCTCTGAAACAGAGTTAAGTCGGGTACTTCAGTCTGCGGGAGAGAGTTACGCTTTACGTTCAATGTAAAAAGAAAACCCCATCCATGCTGAGCATGGATGGGGTTTTAGTGTGTTTAGCCATTCAGTCCAGAGTATTACTGCATTGGATTGATAAGGAAATAGAGTACGACAGCCACAGCGATTGGCGCGGTAAACTTCATCGAAATATTCCAAAGCTTGTAAATGCCTTCAGGCAGTTTTAGCTCATCCTGAGCAAATTTATCTTTTACCACCCAACCGGCAAAAAGAGCAATCAAGATACCGCCAAGTGGCAACATGATGTTTGCTGTAATGTAGTCCAGAAAGTCAAAGGTATTTTTGCCAAATAAAGTAAAGTCTGACATGAAGTTAAAGGATCCTAGGCAAGCGATCCCTAGTCCCCAAACAACAACGCCTAAGGCGATAGAAGCCGAAATACGTTTCATTCTGAAGCGCTCTACTAAAAAGGCAACAGTTGGTTCCAGCAAAGAGATCGCTGAAGTCCAAGCCGCGACGCCAATTAGTACAAAGAACATGGTGCCGAATAATTGTCCAAAAGGCATTTGTCCAAATGCCACAGGCAAGGAAATAAACATGAGCCCAGGACCGGCTGCAGGGTCCATACCATTTGAGAAAATGATCGGGAAAATAGCCAAACCAGCGACCAGAGCAACTAGAGTGTCTAAAGCGCCTATGGTTAATACGGTTTTACCAATGGAAGCGGATTTGGTCATATAAGAGCCGTAGGCCATTATAGTTCCCATACCAAGGGATAAGGTGAAGAAAGAGTGACCCAGCGCGATTAGCGCGGCATTCCATGTTAGTTTGCTGAAATCAAATTGGAACATAAAGTTCCAACCTTCGGCAAAGCCACCTGTGCTCATAGCGTAGCCAAGTAAAATAATGAGGAGTACAAACAAAATCGGCATCATGATGCGCGTTGCTGTCTCGATTCCTTTATTAATACCTGCTGCAACAACGGCAATCGTCATAATGCTGAAGATAGTATGCCATATAAGCAGGGTGGCAGGATCTCCAAGAAGAGCACCGAATGCAGCGCCTGCTTGATCAGAGGTAGTGCCAGCCAAATCACCCATCAACATGGCTTTTATGTAGTGTAGTACCCAGCCACCTACAACAGAGTAGAAGGAGAAAATCAGTACGCCTGACAGCATACCCATTACCCCGATTAAACCCCATTTGCGGGAGCCACCCGATTCTTCCGCCACATCACTTAATGCGTTGATAGGGTTTTTACGAGCACGACGACCAATAAACACTTCGGCCATCATAATCGGAATACCAACGAGCAAAATACAGGCTAGATAGACTAGGACAAATGCACCACCACCGTTTTCACCAGTAATGTAAGGGAACTTCCAAATATTTCCTAAGCCAACCGCAGAACCCGTTGCTGCTAGTATGAAAATCCAGCGACTCGCCCACGAGCCTTGGATAGAGGTTTTATTTCTCATAGTTATCTCTAATTGGTTAAAAGCATTTAGTTAAAAGTATTTCTTTAAATTTCGTGTACATACAGCGTTCAGAGTTTCCTGATATTCATGCTTGCGTTTCCCACTTCGCCGGCACGAATGAGTGCTGGTAAGCAAAACTCTGAATTGGGGGGCGATTTTCCGAATTTCGCTTAATACATGCAACAAGAAATACACTTTTTTATGTTTATTGCCTTGTTGTAAATACATTTTATTGAGAAATCAGGTTGTATTTCCGGGAGGTGTATTTTTATAGGAGATCCGATTAAGGTTATCTCTCTAATGTTTAGTTCTCTAAATAAGTCTGGACTGGGTATTGGTTTCATGTATAATAATTAGACATCAAAGTATTTTTTCTTGAAAAGCAGGGTTTAACGTCAATGAAGAAATGAATCAGACCATGCTGATTGAAGAAAAAATATGACTTAAATACACACTCAACACGGACAAGGTTATGACTGCACAAAAAATATCACTGACCAAGCCTAGTGCTACCGATGGGATGGCTGTTAACCAGTTGATCGCTTCTTGCCCGCCTCTAGACACTAATTCAGTGTATTGCAATTTGTTGCAAGCCAGTCACTTCAATGAAACATCAGTGGCGGCTCGAACGGATAGTGGCGAATTCGTTGGGTTTGTGTCTGGTTACATTCAGCCAAACGCAACAAATACATTATTTGTGTGGCAAGTGGCAGTGAGTGATAGTGCTCGTGGTCAGGGACTTGCAAAAAAAATGGTTTCATCACTGCTTGAACGACCTATCTGTACGGATGTGCGTTACATAGAAACCAGTATTACAGCCTCTAATCAGGGGTCTTGGGCTTTATTTAGACGCCTCGCTAAAGAGCTTGGCGCGTCCCTTGAAGAATCCATCATGTTTGATAAACAGACTCATTTTAGTGGTCAGCATGATACCGAGCACTTGGTGCGTATCGGACCCATTTCACAGAAGGTTGCAAAATCTTAGGTAGAGAGAAAACAGTAGGTCGAGAAAAGATGAGCTTGGAAGTATCGCTTTCGCTCTCCGATTATCGTTTTACCTATTAAACAACCGTTTTAACATTAAAGGATGATAACAATATGAAAATTTTTGACGAAATTGAATCAGAAGTACAATCTTATGCTCGCTCTTTTCCACGTGTCTTTAACCGTGCGCTGGGTGCTCATTTGTATGATGAAGAAGGCAATAGGTACTTAGATTTTCTGGCTGGTGCAGGTACGCTGAACTATGGTCACAACAATCCTATCCTTAAAGAAAAGTTGGTTGAATATATTTTAGCCGATGGTATTACTCACGGTTTAGACATGCATACAAAGGCGAAAGGTGAATTCCTAGAGGTCTTTAAAGAATATATATTAGAGCCACGTGGCCTTGAATACATGGTGCAATTCACCGGTCCTACAGGCACTAACGCGGTCGAAGCTGCGCTGAAACTGGCTCGTAATGTAACTGGACGTGAAAATATTGTGAGCTTCACCAACGGATTTCATGGTTGTAGTTTAGGCGCCTTATCTGTCACAGGTAATTCACACCATCGTGGCGCGGCGGGTGTCAATTTAGGTGCTGGTGTGTCTACTGTGCCTTTTGATGGTTATCTTGGTGAAGGGATTGAAACCACTGAATACCTTGACAAGGTATTGTCTGATTCAAGTAGCGGTGTTGATATTCCAGCGGCCGTTATTGTGGAAACAGTACAGGGTGAGGGTGGTATTAATGCGGCGAGCTTTGGTTGGTTGCAAAATCTAGAAGCCGTTTGTAAAAAACATGGTGTTTTACTCATTGTCGATGACATTCAGGCTGGGTGTGGTCGTACTGGTACCTTCTTTAGTTTCGAAGATGCAGGTATCAAGCCTGATATCGTCACCATGTCCAAATCGCTGAGCGGTTATGGTTTGCCTTTCGCTGTGGTATTGATGCGTCCTGAGTTGGATGAGTGGAAGCCTGGTGAACATAACGGAACATTCCGAGGTAATAATTTGGCATTTGTCACTGCGAAAGCAGCGATTGAGACTTTCTGGAAAGACGATGCTTTTGAAAAAGAAATTAAACGTAAAGGCGAATACATTCATCAGCGCACTCAAGCCATTGTGAATGAGTTTGGTGAAGGCAACTTTACGTTGCAAGGTCGTGGCATGATGCGCGGTATTAACTGTGTAAGTGGTGAACTGGCCAGTAAAATCACGAAGAAGTGTTTCCAACACGGTTTGATGATTGAAACTTCCGGTGCGGATGATCAAGTGGTGAAATTCCTTTGTCCTCTTATTATTAGCGACGAAGATTTAAAAGAAGGTGTCGATATCCTAGAAAAAGCGATTCGTGACGTTTGCGCAAAAGAAGACGACATGCCAGAGGCGAAAAGCTATTTTGACGAAAATTATGACATTGCTGTCTAGTCTGATTGCCTTAGAGACGGCTTTCGGTGGAAAGTCGTCTCATGATAACGCTCAAGTGATGTAAATAGTTGATTAGAAACCTTGAGTTTATTTCGGTAAAACGCCGACTGAATGAGATTAAATGATCAAAAGGAGTAAGTAATGTTTGCACGTGATTTAGCTGAATGTGAAAAGACAGACCGTAGAGTGGTATCCCCAGACGGAAACTGGGAAAGCACTCGCCTTCTTCTTAAGGAAGATAACATGGGCTTTTCTTTCCATATCACCACTATTTACGAAGGCAAAGATTTTGATATGCACTATCAAAATCACCTAGAGTCAGTTTACTGCATCTCTGGTGAGGGTGAAGTAGAGAGCCGTGAAACAGGTCAAAAGCATCATATCAAACCTGGCGTTGTCTATGTGTTAGATAAACACGATGCGCATACATTAAGGGCTTTTAAAGAGTTGAAGTTAGCCTGTGTCTTTAACCCGCCAATTACGGGAAAAGAAGTGCATAATTCTGAGGGCGCTTACGAGCTTTTGGACGAGTGATACCGTCATTTTAATACGCACATACACTATAAAAAGAGGCGCGATCATGTCATTTCACATAGCTGTTTTGGCTTGAAATACGCAATTAAGCGAAAGCCTGTGATCAAATAATCGATTTTGGTTTTCCATTCGCGGGGGAAGGTTAAACACCGTTTTTCTACCCCCCGCGTCTACTATCCCTGCCGGTTTTCATCACCACGTCTCTAATTGCGTTAAAAATGTCTTTTTGTGCGCTTAAATAAAAGGATTAATGCTTAAATTTGTGGCTGCCTTATGACACTATTAGCGACAGTTTTAGACTTCGGCCGATGCCAGATCGGCCCTTAAAATATCGGGTTTATTATGGGACAACATACAGTAGAAAAAATTGGTGGCACTTCCATGAGTGACTACCGTTCGGTTCGAGATAATATTATTTTTAAACCGACTCAAGTGAATAACATATATCAGCGTATTTTTGTTGTATCCGCTTACGCTGGTATGACAGACAAGCTTCTGGAACACAAAAAAACCGGCGATGCGGGTGTCTTTGCGTTATTTGCACAAGAACGTCAGCAAAATAATTGGTTCCCCGCGTTACAAGACGTTCGCAGTGCCATGCTTGACATTAACCATGCCTTATTTGAACCAGGTGAGCTGCGTGAAAAAGCGGATGCTTTTTTAAACAGTCGTTTGCGAGAAGCGCAAGAGTGTCTGGAAGATTTACATCGTCTTTGCCAGCATGGCCACTTTTCTATCAGTGAACATTTGGCCACGGTTCGTGAGATGTTGGCCAGCTTAGGCGAAGCGCACAGTGCTTGGAATACTGCGCACTTGTTGCAAAGAGATGGTGTCAATGCGGTGTTTGTTGACTTAACGGGATGGAACAGTCCAAGTCATATGTCGCTTGATGAGCGCATACTTGACGCTTTCAAAGACATTGATTTGAGCAAAGAGCTGCCTATTGCCACGGGGTATGCGCACAGTGAAACTGGTTTGATGTCGACGTTTGATCGTGGTTACAGTGAAATGACTTTTAGCCGCATAGCGGTACTGACTCAAGCACGCGAAGCGGTTATTCATAAAGAGTTTCATTTGAGCAGCGCTGACCCTCGTTTGGTCGGTGAAAATAATGCCGTTCCGATTGGCCGAACCAACTATGATGTGGCAGATCAATTGGCCAATCTAGGAATGGAGGCCATTCATCCTAAAGCGGCAAAAGGCTTGCGTCAGAGCAACATTTCTTTGCGTGTGAAAAACACCTTTGAGCCTGAGCACACAGGGACCTTGATTACTGGGGATTACGTCAGTGATGCACCTTGTGTTGAGATCATTGCAGGATGTCGAGGCGTCTTTGCAGTGGAATTGTTTGATCAGGATATGGCAGGGGACATCGACAAGTTTGATGTGGCTATCTTAAAAGTATTGAATCAGTTTCATGCGCACATTATTGCGAAAGACATTAACGCTAACACGATTACACATTACCTTGCTATTAACCTAAAAACGTTGAAGCGCGTTATGCGAGTCTTACACGAGCGTTTTGTGGATGCCGAGATTACTCAGCGTAAAGTGGCGATAGTCTCCGCTATTGGTAGCGACATGAAAACGACAGGTATGCTTGCAAAAGCGGTAAAAGCCATCGCCGAGCAAGATGTTAACGTTTTGGCTATGCACCAATCTATGCGCCAAGTTGATATGCAGTTTGTAATCGACGAGGAAGATTATGAGAAAGCCATTCGCAGTCTGCACAAAGAATTGGTCGAAGTTCATAATCATGGCCGTGCGATTTGCTTAGCGTCTTGATGCGATTACTCTCTATTTGCTTCGCTAACCTGTAAGCAATTCATTTTCAAAAAAAACCAAGCTTCAGGGCTTGGTTTTTTATTTTTGTTATGGATGACTTAGCTAAGATGAATTGCTTAGCTAAGATGGACTATCGGTTTTCCTTGATTGAACTCTTCGGCGGTTATTGCTTTGCTGACATAATAGCCTTGACCAGAATCGCATTGAAACGCTTGCAGCATTTTCCATTGCTCCCTTGTTTCAATCCCTTCCGCTAATACTTGAATATTTAGCTTATGAGCCATGGCAATAATGGCTTCAACGATCTTTCGATCATCTTGATCATGCTCTAAATCCATAATAAAACTGCGGTCGATTTTCAGTAGACTCACGGGCAAATTTTTCAGCTGAGCAAGAGAGGAATACCCTGTTCCAAAATCATCAATCGCGATACAGATACCCATATCTTTAAACGCTTGCAGCAGCCCTCTTGCAAGATTGATGTCTTTCAATATCGAAGTTTCTGTTACCTCAAATCCCAGTTGATAAGCCGGTACCTGGTATTGTTCAAGAAGTGCTTGTACGAGTGTGACAAAGTGTGGGTCAGACAGCTGTTCCGAAGCTAGGTTAATGTGCAGCTGGATTGCAGGGCGGTTCTCTCTTTTGCGTTGAGCAAGGTAAGCGATGCTATTTTCTAAAACCCAATAACCTAGGTCGACAATTTTTCCTGTATTTTCGGCCAATGGAATAAAGTCATTGGGGAAAACTAAACCTCTTTCGGGGTGATTCCAACGTACCAGCGCTTCCGCTCCAAATACTTGATTGCTGCTAAGGTCAAACTGTGGTTGAAAGTAGACTTCAAACTCCCCATTTTCTAGGGCTTTAGAGAGTTCTTCCTCGGCTTTGATTAAGTTATCGTTGTGAGTTTTCATAAACTCGGTGTAAAAAGCGTATTGGTTTTTCCCTTGTGACTTAGCTTGATAAAGCGCCATGTCTGCATTTTGCATGACAGTGACAAGATCAAAGCCATTTTCAGGAATCATAGCGATACCTAATGAGGTGCTGAGGCTGTATTCCCACGATTCAATTTTCACAGGGTGACGAATACTGCTCAAAATAGCCGAAGCTTGTTCGCACACTTGGGCCTTGTCTCTAACATGGTTGAGAAAAATACCAAATTCGTCACCGCCTAACCGCATCACCAAATCGGAAGGCCCTCTTAATTTATTCAGCCTGTCTGCTACTATGGTCAATATCTGATCGCCTACATCATGACCAATGGTATCGTTGATGCGTTTGAAGTTATCTAGATCAAAATAGATGAAAGCAGAAAGGCGCTGTTGGTCTTTATTCTCAATTAAAATAGCGGGCAGATTGTCTTGTAGAAAACGACGATTGGCTAAGCCGGTCAAAGGGTCGTTATAGGCCATTTTTTGCAGTTCCTTGGTTTTCTCTTTTACCAAAGCCGCTAATTTGATCGGTTGCATTAATAAAAAGTACAACGCTGATGATAAAAGCGAAGCCACAATTAAAGTGAGTACATAGCCAGAATAAGTGCGATCTTCAAGTTGCTCGGTCAAATTAAGACTTATGCTCAAAGTCCAATTTCCTACAGGTAGTACAAGATCGGTAGAGGCTTTAATTTCTGTTAGTGGCGCCTCTGAAGCGAAGAGCTCGATAGGTAAATTGCTGCCAGCTTTCATGCGGGTTAACTGATATTGATAACCTTGCTTTTCTAATTCGATCAGTTGGGTGGTTTTAAGTAAGTCATCAAGGAAGACCACCGCAGAAGTCAATCCCCAAAATAGTTCGCGTTGTGTGCCACGATTAAGGAAAACCGGAGAGCGGCTAATCACAGCTACTCCCCCTTGAACAAGAGGAACAGGACCTATCATAAACATAGAGCGACTTTTAATGGCAGCCATTGCTTCTGTCGCGAACCTTGGTGTAGAAACAACATCAAGACCGATGGCAGCCTCGTTACCTTCTAGGGGATAAATTTGGCTGATGATGCCTTCAGGAGCAAGCTGTAAGTTTTCAATGCCACCAATAGACTGAATCAGTTTGTCTGCGAAGTCATCAAACCACTCGGTTGTGCCATCATTGAACTCAACTTCGTACGCTAAAATTTGTGCAGAGGTAAAAGCCGTGGATAAGCGCCTTTCTAATTCGGACGCTTGAGTGCGAGATAAATCACTTAATATTGATTGCTGATTATCAATAAGAGACTGGGTATTTGACTGAGTCCAATAGGCACCGAACAGTCCTGCTATAAAAAAAGAAAACAGTGCTATAAAAAGAGCAATAGGTTGTTTTAACACTGTTTTATTCAATCGATTATCCCTTTTCGGTAATATTAACGAATATAAGATATCACATAAGTGGGACAAAAAGCCCCCCGTGTTAGTCATGTACAATTAGCATACAGCCGCAGAGGAAGGCGTTAGTTTATTCTGCATCAACGGTCTTATGAGACACTACTGAGCCCTGAACGTATTTATGCTACGAAGACGTTTTTACGTCAACTAAGGTATTGTTTCCTTGCAATAAATGAAAGCCAAAAAACGTCAAATTGTGGCTTTTGTTGCTCTTTTTGTCGTGGATTCTAACATACACACAACATAGGTAAATTGAGTGTTGTTTACGGTCAATGAATAAATACATTAATGTGATCGTATAGGGTTTGTGTCGTCGTATAGGTGATTGTGGTAAAGTTTTGTTTATTGTAGTGGCCTAGAGCAACGTAACTCATGGGCGTTTTTTTACATTGAATAAGGATGAGCTTGTGTCAGACACTTACTCAACAGAAGTACAAAAATTAGAAAAATTGCGCACAGCTTGGCTGCCCGCTGTGGCGTTTCTTTTTGGAGAGCCCGCTACTGGTGCAACGTTCAATGGCTTTGTTGTTCGTGATGATATTGCTAAGCCGGTTGCTGTGTTTCAGCAAGCTGAAGCGCCTTATCATTACCACATTCATATCCCGCTACGCAGCTTTTCAAATGATGTCATGTTATTGGCCGACGTGATTCAAGAAATGACTAAGGGGCTGTATCCAGTGGGTTATGATAATGCTAAGAGCAATGCGTTATGTGAAGGTGTTGCTGTGTTTGGTTCTGTGACAGCCATTAAACAAGTGTTTGGCGAAGAGGCGGTAGACTCCTATCTAAATGGTTTGCGTGAGCAAGCATTCGCTTATTATGACGCTTTTTCTTACACCTCTGTGCTGTTAGCGGAAGATCCACAAGCGATAAAGAAACTTCGTCAAATTCAGCCACTTTTATACAAGGTAGAGAGAAAAAACTTTGATGAAGCCGGTGTGGAAATAGACCGAAAGATTAAAGATATTTTGCTGTTGAATTTTCGTGCTTAGCGAAAAACAGTTTAGCTCCAATAAAAATGCCGCATCGAATGCGGCATTTTTATTGGGAAACAGTCACCAAGGTCCTGTTAAACAGGACGCTTAATCGCCCAGTCTTAGTTCGGACAGTTCTTCGCTAAACCAGATTTTGCGTTTGAAGCGAGGGTTCTTAGAAGACATATCTATTTTGTATGGGTTGGCTTCTTGAGTTTGAGGCAGCCCTAAAATATTACACAGCTCTTGTGCTAGCCATTTTTCGACTTTCAAGACGACCATTTTTTTGCGTAAACGACCTTGTTCGTCGCGATTCAATATGGTGGGTAGTGTGTTCAATGTCAAAATCTCACCTATGGCAGGGTGTGCCATACGTTCACGACCTTCATCACTGGCGTAAAAATGTGACACGGCAAACACCATGCGCTGAGGATTAATTTGCTGCAAGAACTGGCATGACTTAACCACAGTTGAGCCAGTGCGAACCATGTCGTCAAACAACACAATGCTCGCACCATCTAGGCCATCAAAAGTGTGCTCACTTTCTTTGTGTAGCGTGATTTCCACTTTGCGTTCAGCCGTTCGGTCTTTATCAAGCATAATGAATTTGGCTTTGCTTAGACCTAATGTTTTGTACATTTCTTTAACAAAATCACGGGCACCTTTGTCCGGTGCACAAAGTACCAGGCCTTCGCCGTCTTCGCCGTAATTCAAGATATTCGAATTTAACAGATAATGAGCGTAGATCTCGTAAGGAATCAAGTTATGAAAATCGCCACCAAACACATCACAAAACATTTTCTGTACAGAATCTGAATGGTTGTGAATGGTCATGACCGTGTCGACACCCGATAACTTAAGCAACTGAGCGTATAACTTGGCTGTAAAAGGCTGGCCATCGAATTTTTTTACATCACGAATGTCACGTTCAAAGTTGGTTTCACCCAATCCCTGATGGGGCCCACGGTCCTGTGCGCTGTAAAATAAATCTGGCTCAACCAAGATAACGCGTTCAGCGCCATTTTCTTTGGCGGCACGAGCAATGATTAGATTTGACATGGCCAATTCTTGGCGAGTTTTAACATGGCTACCTGTACTGACAATAACCACAGACTTACCATTAAGTTTGCGACCAATATTGTCAAAGTCTGCTTCGTCAGAAATGAAACGAGGACAGAATTCTGAGTTCATGAAGTGCTTCATGCTAATGATATCAGCGATGTCTTCATGTTGGCCCATTGCATAAGCAACATCAATGGCAAATGGATTATCAGAAGAGTTACTAACAACGACAACGTTAGTTGGCGAGCCGGTCGACAAAGTCATGAAAGATCCTTAACGAGGGGATAGGGAATTTAAGACAATTTTAATACTTGTCAGCGTGTTGTGATAGTACGTATTGATGATAAGTGGCATATTTATGTCAATGAAAATTCATACTGATTCTTATTCGTATTTTTGTCTTAGGCTTATCCTAAAATAGACCGAGTCTGCTGAATGACTTTCACTCGGTACTATCCCACTGCAAAATTAGTCCTGTCCACATGGGTGATAACAGCTGGGTTGTCTTGGGCATACTGCGCCACGCGAGCAAATCAGTCGAGCTTCGTTTTCTATGCCCCGTTCTACCCAGTTAATATTAAGAATTTTTGCCACACTCATGAGGTCTTTTTTAATGCTCTTAGGGATCTGCGAAGAGCCCCCTTTGGTGACGCAGGCGTGTTTTAACTCGTGAGCGATGGCAAGAGCATCTTTACCCTGGGCGTCGATGGCTGGATTAAGGTCAATACCAGAGCATAGAACATGATTATTGCCGGCTAAATCCTGCACCTTAATCGATTCACAAGCGTAAATACGCGGCTCATTGCCTAGATTCAAAATGGATATTTGTGCAGAGGTTCCCGTACTGGGTTCACTGATTTTGCGGAACACAGACCAGTGTTGGCAAGGATCTTCTACTGTACTCATGTTACCCCAAGGTAACGGGATACCATTGCCTCGGTAGACCGCTTTGAGCTTGCCCGGTGCGTAAGCATCGAAGTAATGCCAATGAGGATAAGGCGATACCGCTGTCATGCGACGCATGGTGACGGATTCAGAAACATCGGCCAGTTTAGATGAGCTGATTTCATAGCCATTGCGATCGAGCAGATGCCGAAAAGGTACTTTAGGGCACAGCAAGGCGCCGGCAAAAAAGCTGCATTCGAAATCTCGCCATGCAGACAATATGTCTTGAGCGTCCATGCCTGAGGACTGTATTTTTGCATTTTGGGCTTGTAGTGGGGATATTTCGTTACGTCCTGTGACCAGCACGTTTTTCATACCATCTTTATCATGTAAAACCGTATGACCTATGTGAACCGCAAGGTTGTATTTTAGACGCTGCGGCTGTGTTTTCATGATTTGGTTAATGTAAATGGTACTCGGTGGATCAAAGAATGAAGTGACCACATGACTGGCATCTATGCCCATATTTTCTAAAACAGACAAAGGCGTTTTACGAAACCACTTAATTTGCAGTCCCATTTGTTTGGTAATCGCAATAATCTCATCAAGACTTAATGGTAGGCGTTTGAGTCCCACATCTTCAGCGGCGCGCTCTAAATCTGGAAAATGATTTTGGTGGTGTTCCTGATGGGCGCGGATTAAAAGATGCGCAAATTGCCGACCACTGGTGCCTGTTTGTGACAACATTTCGGGAATGGCAATTTGTAAAATTTCTTTAGAAAATAAGAAATTCGGTTCCAATGCCATACCACTGATGCCACCACCCGATCCCTTTGAGGGGGTAATAGCCTCCTCTTCTGGAATATCATCCAAAAACCAGCTGACGTTTTTTTGAAAAACACTGGCAATGACTTCCAATACTTCCTCACTGGGGATGCGTTTACCCCGTTCAATCATCGACAAATATGACACCGATGGTGCGGATTCTGCGTCGATTTTTATGCACCTTGCTGATAGGTCTTCCATCGTCAAACGGTTGCGTTTACGCAGATTGCGTATCTTAGTACCCAAAAAATGGGCTTTGCGATTGAGGCTATTTTTATTTTTCATTTTTGTAAAATTTACACTGTGTAATTCTTATTGTGAAATTCTATGTTAGTTGGGCGTAGACTGTAAATCAAGCAATCGAGAGTGAGATTACCCAGATTGCAAAACTTCTTAAAAGATGAACAGTTTGATAGACGAACAGAAGGAAAGTGAAATGACCATCCCCCAACTTAAAAATAACAGCGTAATTCACCCAGGGTTTAGTCACTTCATTAATGAAGAAGTGCTACCACTTCACGCTATCGATGCCGCTAAGTTTTGGCGTGACCTTGATCAGTTGATTGCGGATCTTGCGCCGATAAACCGTCAGCTATTGGCGACGCGGGATGAAATGCAACAGCAAATTGACCAATGGCACCTTGCTCGTAAAGGGCAAGCTATGGATATCGCTGCTTACGAAGCCTTCTTGCGAAACATTGGTTACTTGGTGGAAGAGGGCGACGATTTCACCGTGACCACAGACAATGTGGACGCAGAAATTGCCACATTGGCGGGTCCGCAATTGGTGGTTCCAGTGAAAAATGCGCGTTTTGCATTGAACGCAGCCAATGCTCGCTGGGGTAGCCTGTACGACGCTTTTTACGGCACCGATGTGATTGCCAAAACCGCCGGCCTTGAAACTCACAAAGGCTACAACCCCGAACGGGGCGAGCAAGTCATCGCAAAGGCTAAAGATTTTTTAGACGAAGTATTTCCGTTAGAAACTGGCTCACACAAAGATGTGACCAGCTATGTAGTTTACTACCACCATTTATTGGCTTTCTTTGATGACGCCCATCAAAGTGGCTTGAAACAGCCATCTCAACTGGTGGCGGTAAACGGACAGCGTAGTGATCCGGAAGCCATCTTGTTGAAAAACAATGGATTGCATGTAGAAATTCAGTTTGATCGTAATGGTAAAAATGGCGCCAAAGACAAGGCCAACATTAACGACATTCTTATTGAGTCGGCTCTGAGCACCATTATGGATTGCGAAGACTCAGTAGCGGCTGTTGATGCCGAAGACAAGATTGAAATTTACCGCAACTGGTTAGGTTTGATGCAAGGCACCTTGCAGGCTAGTTTCGAAAAAGACGGACAAACGCAGACGCGTCGAATGAACCCTGATCGTATTTTTACCGATTTAGATAACCAAGAATATCGTCTACACGGTCGTTCTTTGTTACTGGTTCGCAACGTTGGTCATTTGATGGAATGCGACTTAATGCAGGATGCCCTAGGTAACTTTGTGCCTGAAGGTATCATGGATGCGGTAGTAACCACCTTAATTGCTACGCTTGATTTGCAAGGCGAAGAGGGCATGACACGCAGTCGCATTCGCAATAGTCGTACAGGCAGCATCTATATTGTGAAGCCAAAAATGCACGGGCCAGATGAGGTAGCGTTTTCCTGTCAGCTGTTTACTCGTGTCGAACAGATGTTGGGATTGCCAGAGAATACCATCAAGATTGGCATTATGGATGAAGAGCGACGCACGACTTTGAATCTGAAAGAGTGTATTCGTCAGGCGAAATCTCGGGTGTTTTTCATCAATACTGGCTTTTTAGATCGCACGGGTGACGAGATTCATACCAGTATGCAAGCAGGGCCGTTTTTGCCCAAAGATCAAATCAAACAACAGCCTTGGATTCAGGCCTACGAAAATCGCAACGTCGACATAGGTTTGCAATGTGGTTTGCCAGGCAAGGCGCAGATTGGTAAGGGCATGTGGGCCATGCCAGACGAGATGGCCGCCATGATGACGGCGAAGATCGCACACCCAAAAGCGGGCGCAAATACCGCTTGGGTACCATCACCAACAGCAGCCACCTTACATGCGTTGCACTATCACCAAGTGGATGTGTTTGAAATGCAGGCACGCATTAAACATCGTCCTCAGGCGGGTCTGACCGATTTGCTGACGATCGCAACCATTCCAAGCAACTTGACGTTATCGGACCAGGTAATCGAACGAGAAATTGAAAACAACGTGCAAGGGTTGCTGGGTTATGTTGTTCGCTGGGTTGAAGCGGGTGTGGGGTGTTCGAAAGTGCCTGACATTAATAATGTGGGCTTGATGGAAGACCGAGCAACGCTGCGTATATCCAGCCAACATTTGGCGAACTGGTTGCTCCACGGTCTGTGCAGCAAGGCGCAAATAGAAGAAGTGATGTTGCGCATGGCGAAGGTAGTGGACGAGCAAAACAGTCGCACAGAAGGGTACCGCCCAATGACGGACAACATAGGCGCCAGTCTTGCTTTTAAGGCGGCCCAAGATCTGATTTTTAAAGGGGTGATTCAGCCGAATGGCTATACAGAACCTCTGTTGCATGCTTACCGCATGCAAGTAAAAGAAACCCATTAATACCCTATGACAATCCTGTTTGAAGAGGAAAATACCATGCAAACGTATAAAAATAAAATGCAACAAGCCGCTCAAATGATCGAACAACAAGGCTCAGGTTGGGCTGCGATGAATCCTGAGTACGTGACTCGTATGCAATTGCAAAACCGTTTCAATACGGGGCTGGATATTGCTAAGTACACCGCCAAGATTATGCGTGAGGACATGGCAAGTTATGACCAAGATGCTGCGAATTACACACAATCGTTGGGCTGCTGGCATGGATTTATCGGCCAACAAAAGATGATTTCTATTAAGAAACATTTTGGTACTACGCGTAGCCGTTACTTGTACTTGTCCGGTTGGATGGTGGCCGCGATGCGTTCTGAGTTTGGTCCTTTGCCAGATCAGTCTATGCATGAGAAAACCTCAGTCCCAGCGCTGATCGAAGAGCTTTACACCTTCTTGAAGCAAGCCGATGCCCGTGAATTGCAGCATTTGTTCAAAGAAATAGACGACGCACGCGCTGCCGGAGATCAAGTTCGCGAACAAGCCGCACAGCAAAAAGTGGATAACTTTGAAACGCATGTTGTCCCTATTATTGCGGATATTGATGCGGGTTTTGGTAACGAAGAAGCCACCTACTTGTTGGCGAAAAAGATGATTGAAGCAGGGGCGTGTTGCATCCAGATCGAGAATCAGGTGTCTGATGCTAAGCAATGTGGTCACCAAGATGGCAAGGTAACCGTGCCTCATGAAGACTTCCTCGCGAAAATTAACGCGGTGCGTTACGCTTTTCTAGAGCTGGGCGTAGAAGAAGGCGTTATTGTGGCACGGACAGATTCACTAGGGGCGGGCTTAACGCAAAAGATCCCAGTGTCGCAAACACCTGGCGATTTGGCTGAACAATACAATGCCTTTATAGATGGGGAAGAAGTGACGTCGTTGGATCAAATGAAATCTGGTGACATGGCGGTTAAATTGGGAGATCGCTTGATTAAACCAACACGCTTAGCCAATGGTTTGGTCCGCTTTAAACCTGATACCGGTGAGGACCGTGTGGTTTTGGATTGTATTACGTCTTTGCAAAATGGCGCGGATTTATTGTGGATTGAAACAGAGAAGCCCCATATCGGTCAGATCGCGGCTATTGTAAACCGTATTCGTGACGTCGTACCGAATGCTAAGTTAGTGTACAACAACAGCCCATCGTTCAACTGGACGCTGAACTTCCGCCAGCAAGTATTTGATGCATGGCAGGCTGAAGGTAAAGACGTTACTGCTTACCAGCGTGAAAAGTTAATGTCTCAAGACTACGACAATACACCATTGTCAGCAGAAGCCGATGAACGTATTCGTTGCTTCCAAAAAGATGCGGCAGCACAAGCGGGTATTTTCCACCATTTGATTACTTTGCCGACGTACCATACGGCCGCCTTGTCTACAGACAACTTAGCAAAAGACTACTTTGGTGAGCAAGGTATGTTGGGCTACGTAAAAGAAGTACAGCGTAAGGAAATTCGTCAGGGCTTGGCGTGTGTGAAACACCAAGATATGTCGGGTTCGAACGTGGGCGATGATCACAAAGAGTACTTCTCTGGCGCTCATGCACTAAAAGCATCTGGTAAAGATAACACTATGAATCAATTCGCGGTGTAATGCATCCTTCGTGATGATTAGATCTTGAAAATTGATCGCAAAGACCAACAGCTTTCCCCCTGTTGGTCTTTTTTGCTTTTTATTTTTCACTCGGCCGGTTCCACGCGATTTCTGCCTCGATCTTTTCCCTTATACAAGGCTTTGTCTGCGCGTTTTATCATTTTGAGGGCATTGTCGTTGTGTTGGAGATGTTCAGTGATTCCCAGCGTAATTGTCAAAGGAAAAGCAAATGGACTAAAAGTGTTTTTTGACACCAGTTGTCTTAATTTGTCGGCGATTAAGGCCGCTGCTTCTTGGTTGGTGTAGGGCAAAATAATGATAAATTCTTCACCGCCAAATCGAGCGATAATATCCGTTCTACGTACATTCGCACTGAGCAGATTTGCCACCTCCACAAGGCAAATATCCCCCACATCATGACCATATTGGTCATTAATGGTTTTGAAATTATCAATGTCGATAAGTATTAGACTGATTGGTGACGCGGAACAGATCGCGTTGTCCAAGGCTTTTTTAAAGTAAATGTTGAGCCCACGACGATTATAAAGATTGGTCAAAGGATCTTTGATGTTTTCTTCTTTCAGTTTGCTGGTGAGAGCGTCGTAGCGCTGTAAGAAAAACCAAGCGAAAACAGTGCTAAAAATGGTCGCGGCTACTAGCCAAAAGCCGCGATCAATGGTTTTTTCTTGCGAATAGAGTTCGCCAGTTAGGTCGATCACATGTTCACTAAAGACAGTTGCTAAGACAATTGCTGGGATCAAGCTAGCAGCGACGACAATAGATTCCCGACGGCCACCAATTAATGCAGCTAAGAGAGGAGATAAGGGTAGAAAAAACGCTAACTGGCTATTTACACCGCCCGATATCGCCAGTGTCGGCAACATAATCGCCACGGCGGTCACCAAGCAGAGGCAAAACTCCCATTGTGGGAACAGTCGTCGGCGAATGACCGAGTAAACCAGCATTAGCAGGATCAAATTGCCTACTGCCACCCAGATAAAAACATTGGGAAGGTTTGTAAACAGCGGCCGCAATGCAACAGCAAAGGCCAGAATGACGATGGTTAATTCCACGATACGCAGTGTAAGAGTATGGTGTAATGTAATTTGATCACGATTTGGCATAGACGATGAGAGCTTCCTGCTGAAAGGCTTAGCGCAGCGTTATTTCTACCAAGCGGTACGCTGCACTAGCCAAAAAATTGTGTTAGATCAATTTACTACTGTGTCGCAAGCAAATAATACGGGCAATAAAGCGAATGTATATTGCTATTTGACTAAAAAATGTCCTACGTCAATTTTTAGTCTTTGGGTGCAGCCTTACCTCATTCTATTTACTACTGGGTTTTCGCTGAAGGTGTGTCGTTAGATGATGGCGTGGTGAGTCTAAGGTGTCTTTGGTTAAACTTGTCGTTCACCCACAGAGCCAGCAAAATAATCCCACCACCAATGGCGAGGCGGACAATGTCCGCGTCACGGTTCCAGAAAATCACGTTGACTACTATGCCCGCAGGAATCAAAAGGTTGTTCGCCACAGCCAAGGTGCCAATATTGACCATAGTAGCCCCCTTGTTCCAGGCAAAGTAGCCCAAACCAGAGGCGACAATGCCTAGATACACTAAAATTCCCCACTGTAAATTCGTGGTTGGAAGCTTGCTCGTATCGCCCATGAGAATATAGCAAGGCACAACAACGGCCAACGCACCGATGAAGAACCAGCCAAATACGGTACGCTGTGGTAAATCTGGACGTTCTTTGGCGATGACGCGTTTGTAACCC
Organism: Marinomonas hwangdonensis; assembly: GCF_003721245.1. Lineage (GTDB taxonomy): Bacteria > Pseudomonadota > Gammaproteobacteria > Pseudomonadales > Marinomonadaceae > Marinomonas > Marinomonas hwangdonensis. Next base: position 55,459 of record NZ_RIZG01000008.1, read on the forward strand.
ACTTGGCCCGCAGCGAAACACACGTTGGCACACTGCACTATGAGTAAGCCTTTAATGAAGCCTTCATCGATACCTTGATAGCGAATCGCAACGGCCCCTAGAATCGCCAATAAAGCACTAATGGCAAAGCCCACGTTTAGGCGTTTATCCAGCATGTCGTTGATCAGTGTGACATAGAGGGGGGTCATGACGGTAAACAGCAAGACTTCAGGGACAGAAAGATACAAAAATGACTGATAATAAAACCCATACATGATGCCCAGTTGCAGCGCACCGCAGATCATTAATTTAAACGCGATATTCGCTTCAATTTGGCGCAACTTTAGAAAGGGTAAAAACACCATAGTGGCCAGCGCTACGCGCATTAATACGGAAAACCAAGCATCGACTTGACCAGCAAGATAGACGCCAATCAGACTAAAAGAGAAGGCCCAAAGTAGGGTGACGGCGAGCAGTATCGGCATAATAGTGTGTCTCGATAGGAGGTTTTAAACAGGTACCGACATGGCTAATGTTAGGTACGTTGACATTGGTTATTAGTAAACTTTGTTTATTCTAAAGGTTTACTAATGGTAAGTCAGCAAGACCTTTTTTGGCAAGAAGAGAAAAAGTGCGCTCGTATGATGGGTAAAACAGGCATTAGCCGTTGGATCGGTAGACATCGAGCCGTTTACGATAAAACCGCGACGGATTTAATTTGCGCCACTAAGGTTTGCCCCTTTTCGAGCTTCAAACTGTGGGCCGATAAAGCGGTTATTTTTGCTAGCAGCGGCGTATTACCCGCTAACAAGCGAACCATCACCATGCTGGGGTCTTTGTTGTCTTTTTCCATGTCGTCGATTACAACGGTAAGACGATTGAGAATACTGGAATCCTCGTGTTTGCTGAGCGACACGCTGATATCTCTAGATTGGATCCTGAGACGCACCGAGTCCCCAATGGCTTCCTTACCTTGTTTAAATGCGATGGTCTGGTTCTCAAAACCTAGCCATGACAAGCCCCATTCAGTGTTTTGCTCTACGACTGTACCAGATACGACCATGCTGGCGTCTTGGTAGCGAGCAAAAGACGTACCCAGTGTGCTAATTAAGCGTTGTGTGTTGCCTTCTTCTAGAACTCGGCCTTTTTCCAGTACCACCATGTAGTCAGCTAACCGAATCACTTCATCTAACGAATGGCTGACATAAAGTATCGGAATCTTAGCGCGATGACACAGCCGTTCTAGATAGGGCAAGATATCTTGCTTTAAGGCATCATCTAACGCGGCTAAGGGTTCGTCCATCAATAATATTTTTGGTTGAATTAAGAGTGCTCGTGCCATGGCAACCCGTTGGCGTTCGCCTCCTGAAAGTTGTCCCGGATACTGGGTTAAAATAGAGGCAATATTCAACAACTCGACGACGTCATCGTAGTGAATAGCTGGTTGGGTTTTGTCGGCGCGCTGAATCGAGAAACGTAAGTTATCTTGCGCTGTTAGATGGGGGAATAAGTTCGCGTCTTGGAATACATACCCTACAGGACGCTTGTGAGATGCTAGCCAGAAATCATGGCTCTGCCAGAGTTCGCCGTTTAGACTGATGTGGTTTGTTGAGCCTTTGACGCTTTTTTCGAGGCCGGCGATGCATCTTAATAAGGTGGTTTTCCCCGAACCCGACGGGCCAAATAAAGCCGTAACGCCCGTATTAGGCAGTTGCAAATCAAGGTCCAGAGAAAAGTTAGATTGCCCCGTATGTTGCTGAAAAACTCGAATATTTAAGCCTTTAGCTGGTTGTTTGACGGTCACAGTAACCCTCCTGCTGAGGCTTGGCGTTTTTGTCGTCTTTGAATACTGTACAAAAAAGCCAGCACAACAAACGAAAAGATGACCATTAATAAAGACAATGTGTGGGCTTGACCGTATTCCAGTGCCTCTACATGATCGTATATTTGCACAGAGATGACTTTGGTCTCTTTAGGAATGTTACCGCCTATCATGAGAACCACGCCAAATTCGCCGACGGTATGGGCGAACCCTAATACCGCTGCGCTGATATAGCCTGTTTTAGCTAACGGCAGTACCACGTAAATAAATCGATTCCAGGGAGAGGAGCGTAGCGTTGCGGCGGCTTCTAACGGTCTTTCGCCGATAGCAATAAAGGCATTTTGCAGAGGCTGTACGACGAAAGGTAAAGAATACAGCATAGACGCCACCACTAAACCTGAAAAGCTAAACGGCAAGGAGCCTATATTGAAATAGGCTAAAAGTTGTCCCATGGGGCCTTCTGGGCCTAAAAACAGTAATAAGTAAAATCCTAAAACAGTGGGAGGAAGCACTAGGGGCATGGCAACAACGGCGTTGATAGGGCCTTTTAACCAAGACTGGGTTCGAGCTAGCCACCAAGCAATGGGCGTGCAAAGAATAATTAACAACACGGTTACCAAGCTAGCCAGTTTCAGGGTTAACCAAATAGCCTCTATATCGGCAGCGCTGAGTTGCATGTGGGTAACCTAATAGGTGTCGTCGGCAGGTTTGATGGGGGTGTTAGCATAACCAAATTGTTGGATTTTTGATTGCGTGTCCGAACGCATTAAAAAAGCCATGAAGTCTTTAGCTAACTCAATATTTTCTGAGTTGGACAAGATCACACCTCCTTGGTCAATGGTGTCATGAAGTGTGTCCGGAATGTTTACTATCTTGCCATTGAAGGGGCGAGCAAGAATTTGCGAGTAAGCAACGAGACCCGTATCCGCGTTACCTGAAAATACGAATTGATACGTTTGGCCTATGCTCTCGCCTTGAACCAGTTTTTTCTTCACCTGCTCCCAGACAGACAGGTTAACCAAGGTTTCTTCAGCGGCCTTGCCATAGGGTGCCAGTTTTGGATTGGCGATGGCAATGCGGTTTGCTTTTAATAAACTCTCTTTTAATGATTCTGAATCACCGGCTTGTCTTGACCAAAGTACCAATTGGCCTCTGGCGTAAATCACCAAACTGTCGGCAGAGGCCAGCTGCTCTTCAATCAGCGCTTCTGGTTTTTCGAGATCAGCCGACAGAAAAACATCGTAAGGGGCTCGATTTTTGATTTGAGCAAAGAGCTTACCAGATGAACCATAAGACAGACGAACTTTATGCCCTGTTTCTTTTTCGAACGCTTCGACGAGTTGGGTTGCGGGTATGATGAAATTAGAAGCAACCGCTAAATTGAGCGTTCTAGGGGATATGTTACTGGCAAAGCTGGGCGTTGAGAGCGTTATAAAGCCTAGCATCACAGCAATGAACGCAACCTTGATAATCATGCAAAGAGCAAATAGCAGTTGCCTTGCTCTATGCCTATAATGGCTTTTTTCAAGTGGTTGCCTTGGCAGGGGCCTGTAATGCAAGAGCCGTCTAAAGGAGAAAAGAGTGCGCCGTGATGATGGCACTTTAAATAGTCATGATCTTCATCAAATACCTCGTCTGAAGAGGCGTTAAGAGGTTTGTTTTGGTGGGGGCAACGGTTTTCAAAAGCAATTACCCGGCCTTGCTGCTTTGTTACCAAGAAGTTGTATTTTTCAACCGTGATATTCAGTGCCTGCCCTTCAGGAAGGTCTTGAGCATTAGGTATTAAATGTTTGATGAACACGTAACGACTCACTTTTTTGTTATATGGGAGGTTAAAATGCATAAATGAATATAACGAAACGGCTTCCAGAGACGTCATTATGAGCAACAGTAACTGAAAAGTAGCATGCCTTTATCGCTTCTTAAGTGGCTTGACTCTAAATTGCTATGCAAGATGAGTCAATATGTAAAAAATACGCCAGTTCGGTTTTGATGATTGCTTGAATATTGCCGGCTCCTTATACTGTCCGCTATGACCTCAAAAAAACCGACTAAAACGCCACGTAAGTCCCCGTCTAGAAAGAGAAAACGTCCAAAATCTTCTTTGCTGAAGAGGTTGTTCTTTGTGCTAGTAAAATGGGGCTTTATTATAGCCTTGCTCTCCAGTATTCCTTTTGGGATTTGGGTTTGGTGGCTGAATGGTCAAGTGGTAAGCCGCTTTGAGGGGCAAAAATGGCAGGTGCCCTCTGAGGTTTTTAGTGCGCCGACTGTGTTGCATAGTGGTGCACCCTGGAAGAAACAAGACCTTGAACGCTTATTGGAAGAAGCGGGTTACCGCTTTGGACGCAACAGCCAGCAGGTGGGTTGGGCTGCCAAAAGTCAAGATAAAGTGAGTGCTCACTTGCGCTCTTATGTCGATCATAATGGTTTTCATCAGAGTGAAAGGCGTATTTTTTCGTTTCCAAATGAGCGGTTGCTGATACAGGCACTTAATGGTGACGAGGTAGCGGAGGCGAAAATTGAACCGCAGCGTATTGGTTTCTTGTACGGTGGTAATACAGAAAGCCGTCAAATTTTACGCTTTGAAGATATTCCTCAAGCATTGATGGATATTCTGATTGCTGTGGAAGACCAAGATTTTTACCAGCATTGGGGGATTTCACTCACGGGTATTGCGCGTGCCGTGGTGGTCAACGTCACTCAAGGTGCACGGCGTCAAGGTGGTTCCACTTTGACGCAACAGTTGGTGAAAAATATGTATTTAAGTTCTGAACGAACTTACACGCGTAAGATGACAGAAGTGGTTATGAGTATTTTGCTGGAGTACCACTATTCCAAAGAGGCGATTATCACCGCCTACATCAATGAAGTGTATCTAGCCCAATTAGGTAGCCGCGCTTTGCATGGCTTTGCTGCTGCCAGTGAGCATTTTTTTGGTCGACCGTTGGGTGAACTTAATCTTGATGAGTTCGCTCTTTTAGTTGGCATGGTAAAAGGTCCATCACTGTATAACCCCGAACGCTCCCCTAATCGTGCTAAGTCTCGTAGAGACACTGTGTTGGCTATCTTAAAAGACCAAGGGCGTTTGTCTAAAACAGATTTTGACCGCTTAATTAAGCAGCCAATTCGTCTTGCTAATCAGCAAAAAGAACGTTCAGTTTATGGTGATTATTTGGATCTTGTGGCGATGCAGTTGTCACGAGATTTTGATGAAACAACCTTGGCAACGCAAAACCTCCGAATTTATACGGGTGTCGATATTCGCGCGCAGCGTGCAGCCAGTGTGGCGATACAGCGTCAAGTTGGGGTGCTGGAAAAACGCGACCCTTCTTTAAAAGGCCTTCAAGGTGCCATGGTGGTTACCGACAGATTGTCGGGTCAGGTCCGAGCTGTTGTCGGTTCCAGTGGATCGTATTATACGGGGTTTAACCGCGCGCTTGGTGCCGTGAGACCCATAGGATCGCTAGTGAAACCACCCTTATACTTGTCAGCATTAGCCACGGGGCGTTATACCTGGTGGTCTGAAATTGAAGACAAACGGTTACGCTTTAATGTGGGTGGGCAAATATGGCAACCTGAAAACTATGACAAGCAGACTCATGGTGTTGTTCATTTGTATGAGGCACTGGCGAAATCTTATAATTTGGCGACGGTTTCTCTGGCTCAGCAAATTGGTTTTGATCGAGTGGGAGATACTTTGCGTCAGCTCGGCGTCAAACGTCCCTTTACTATGCACCCTTCGGTTTCATTAGGGGCATTAGAACTTTCGCCATTCGAAGTGTCGAGACTGTATCAACCGATCGCATCACAAGGAAGCAGCAGTGAGCTTGGGGTGGTATTGTCTGTGATGGATCAAGATGATCGCCTGTTAAAGCGGTTTAATCAGAGACGAAATGTGCCATTTACCGACGCGTTACTCGCCGTTACCCTAGATGGTATGACCAAAACACCTCAAATAGGCACGGCGCGTGCAGCCCAAGCGGCTTTTCCTCACTTACACTTTGCCGCCAAGACGGGCACTACCAACCAGCAAAAAGACAGTTGGTATGTTGGTATTACTGGGGATTATTCTTCGACTATATGGCTAGGCGCTGATCAAAATGTTCCCCTAAGTATTACCGGCAGCAGTGGTGCACAAACCGTGTGGATCGATTTTACACGAAGCATCAATGCGCGTTCCTTGCCTCGTGCCCTTCCGGATGGTGCCGCACGCTTTCATGTTCTTAATGACAGCTTTGAAATCGCTGCAGAACGCTGTGAAGAAAAAACCGAATTGGCTTTTATTTTAGGAACTGAACCGAAAGAGAGCAGTGCGTGCTTTTGGATTTTTTAATCATTTATTAAGTTTAAAGACAGATTGATCATTACTTTTTTATTCTATAGTCTCTTGTCATATCCTGTTTTTCTTTAATTAAAACAGTGTCTTTTTTAATTAGGTATGTTTATTAAGGGTTAAGTCATCATCAAAGTATGACCTGTATCAAGTGATTCTTGTGTGTAAACAGTACACTGTTCGACCGCATAAGTTGTGTCTTTTATCGTCTGTATTTATCTTAATAGGGAGTCGCTTATGCGCCTGCATACATTCATGATCTGCTTTTTAGGGCTAGTTAGTATGGTCAGTATCAGTAGCGTATCCGCTTCAGAGACGTCAAAGTCATCATGCAGCGCATTAACCGCCACAGGTAATTCGGAATACCCACCATTTTTGTGGCGAGATGCCACTCATGTCAGAGCGCTGCATGGCGTCAATCGGATAATCGTTGATGAGTTGAGTCAGCGCATTAATATCCCTATCGAGCTTATGCATGTCGGTCCTTGGTCTAGAGCACAAACAGAAGTTAGAAATGGTCGAGTCGATTTGATAGCGGGGGCGTTTTACACCAATGAGCGCGCCGATTACATGGATTATTTCACTCCTGTGATGCTGCATACTTCGAGTGTAGTGTGGCAACATAAAGAAAAACCTTTTCGATTTGAACGCAAGGAAGATTTGGAAACAAAATGGGGCGTTACTGTTATTAACAACAGCTTTGGTCAGGCATTCGATCAATATGCGCAATATAATCTGAATCTTTTAGCGGTCGCTAGCTTATCTCAAGCCCTACAAATGTTAGCCAGTAATCGAGTCGATTATGTATTGTATGAGAAGAATCCAGCGTACGCTTACGTAAATAAATTGGGGCTACATGACGTTTTAATGCCCGTTCAGCCTTATATCAGCAGAGAAGGTCTGTATTTGACTTTGTCAAAGCTATCGCCCTGTAACAACACAGAAACCAAGCGTAAAATTGTAGCGAGTTTGCAGGAAATGCAACAGGAAGGCTTTATGGCGCAGGCGTTAAACAAGGGAATACAAGAGTGGGAAGCTTTAGGCCATGTTGGTTTGGCATTACCTTAATCCGCCACCCTGTGTTAATTGTATGTTGGCGGCGGATTAATCGAACTAAAGCGACGAACTCGCTAAAAGGTTAACGGTTCAGCAGGGACTGATAAAGATCCACCCATTGACCAGTCACCGCTTCCCAACTGTAATCGTATTGCATTGCGTTGATTTGTTTTGCTTGCCAGCTCTGAGTATCATAAAAGCAGGTCATGCAACGCAACAGAGCAGCCGATAAATCGTTTGAATTCGCCTCTTTAAATACAAACCCATTAGCGCGATCGCCGTCTTCAAATACCGTATCGGCCAACCCCCCTGTCTGTCTAACCACGGGCAAAGTGCCATATTTTAATGCGTAAAGTTGGGTTAATCCGCAGGGCTCAAATCGAGAAGGGATAATGAGTGCATCAATGCCGGCTTGAATGCGGTGTGAATAATCTTCAAAGTACCCAATACGCACAGAGACTTGTGCTGGATAACGCTCTTGAAGGGCCAAATAACCTGCTTCTAAGTGTTTATCACCAGATCCTAATACGACAAGTCGAGCACCTTTTTCGATCAGCTCTGGCATGGCTTCTAATACTAGATCAAGCCCCTTTTGCTCGGTCAAACGACTTATCACACCAAATACCGGTTGCTGGATGTCCTCTGATAAAGCATTTTCTTCTAACAAAGCCAATTTGTTATGGTTTTTTTGATGCAATGTATCAAGGCCATAATTAAGGGGAATAAGCGCGTCTTTTTCTGGGGACCATTGATCATAATCAACGCCGTTTAAAATTCCGACTAGCTTGTCTTGGTGGGCTCTGAGCGTACCATCAAGTCCGTCACCGTACTCAGATGTGAGGATCTCTTTGGCGTAGGTGGGGCTGACGGTAGTAATGGCATCAGCGAAGACGAGGCCAGATTTAAGTCCAGAAAAACGACCATAAAACTCCATGCCATGAAGACTGAGTAGTTCCGGAGAAAGTTGCATGTCAGCAAATTGATCCATGTCAAAGCTACCGTTATAACGCAAATTATGTACCGTAGTGACAACGGGGATGTGCTTTACTTTCCAACTTTCAAGGTAAGCGGCGGCAAACCCTGTTTGCCAATCATTGAGATGAAGAATATCGGCTTGCCAATTTATTAAGTGACCATGCAGTGCAAGCCTTGCTGTCGCCCAAGATAGCGCGGCAAATCGTATATGATTATCTTGAAAATCAATGCCATCTTGATCAAGGTAAGGGCCGCCATTGCGTTCGTATAGCGCTTGGCATTGCAATAACCAAATAGGCGTGCCATTTTCGGGAATATGCGTTTCTAATAACAGTAAATCACCGACCCCAAATGGGTTTCCTAGGTTGATAGTCTGCTTAATTGGCGCTACCTTTTCTAGTATACCTTGATAAGCTGGCATGATGAGTTTGATTTCGTGGCCTTTGTTTCGCAGCGCCACTGGTAGGGCGCCAGACACATCGGCTAATCCGCCGGTTTTTATAAGGGGATAAATTTCTGAGGCAGCAAAAAGTATTTTCATTATTAAGCAACTTATTGATTTGGAATTGTGTTAAGAGTATACCTAAACGGGACTTCTAGTAGAGTGTGTTGATAAAAATTTTAAGGGCTTCACATGGATTTAAACACAGCACGTATGAAAACATTGTCCATCATTTTGGCTGGTGGACGTGGCTCACGGCTAAAACAGTTAACTGATAATCGCTCCAAGCCTGCCGTTCCGATTGCAGGTAAATATAAAATCATCGACTTTCCGTTATCCAATTGTATTAATTCCAGCATGCGCCGTATTGCTGTATTAACGCAATACCGATCACACACATTGAATCAACATATTCAACGGGGCTGGAACTTCCTTCGTTCTGACTTTAATGAATTTATTGAGCTTTGGCCTGCTCAACAGCAAACCGGCGGTGATTGGTATCGTGGCACGGCCGATGCTGTGTATCAAAATTTAAGCATGATCAACGGTTTGGAAAGTGAATACATTCTGATTCTGGCGGGAGATCATGTTTACAAACAAGATTACAGCATCATGCTGCAAGAACACATCGAAAGTGGGGCGGATGTAACGGTTGCTTGCATTGAGGTGCCTTTGCATGAGGCCGATCAATTTGGCGTAATGCACATTGACGATGAAGACAACATCATTGCCTTTGAAGAAAAGCCGTCAAATCCACCTACTATGCCGGGCAAGCCCGATGTGTCTTTAGCCAGCATGGGGATCTATATCTTCAACACCAAATTCTTATCTGAGAATTTAAATTTAGATGCGCATGATGATGATTCAAGCCATGACTTTGGCAAAGATTTAATTCCTCTGTTTATTGGTCGCTGTAAAATCAAAGCGCACCATTTTTCTAAGAGTGTTGTGGCCAATTCGAATTACCCAGATAAACCCTACTGGCGTGATGTGGGTACGTTAACGGCGTATTGGGAAGCCAATATGGATTTGACACGCCTTGTGCCAGAGTTGGATTTGTACGATGAAGAGTGGCCAATACGCACAGCGCAATACCAGCGTCCTGCAGCGAAATTTAACTATAATTACGAAGAGCGCATTGGTACGGCATTAAATTCCGTTGTGTCTGCTGGTTGTATTGTTTCTGGTTCAACGGTTGAGCAATCTATTTTATTTAATAATGTGAGGGTAAACTCTTATTCTCACGTGAATAAATCGGTTATCTTGCCTCGATGTGATATTGGTCGTCATTGTCGCCTGAACAAGGTTGTAGTAGATTCTGATTGCCATATACCAGAAGGAACCGTGATTGGTGAAGATCCGGTGGCAGATGCTGCACGATTTTATCGTAATTCTGACGGTATCACCTTAGTAACTCAAGGTATGATAGAAGCCCTATCAGAGTAATGTTTATAGTTTGAGTGTGAGTGACATAACTTGCCTCTGTGTTACCTTTAAAGCCGCTTTTTTTAAAGCGGCTTTTTATTGATGGTGTTGATGTTATCCCCGTAACCTGTGGATAACCCTATTGGTGACTGTATAATAACTTTCGCAAAGCCAGTCTTTATGCTGCTTTAGCCGTGGGTGTTCATTTCTTCTTCAGTCCTTGGCAAGGTAAGCGCGTTTTAGCAAATAAGGCTTTATTTTTTCTTTATCGATTAGGAGACTTTATGTTCACAGGTATCATTCAAGGAACGGCAACAGTCAAAATGACTCAATCGCTTGGTCGTAATAAGCGCTTGCAAGTGGTCTTCCCTGCGGGTGTGATGCTTGGTCAGCAGTTAGGGGCCAGTGTGGCTATAAATGGTGTTTGTTTGACCGTGGCTGAAATTGGCCATGACGTTTTAACGTTTGATGTGATTGATACGACTTTGGCTTTAACTAACATTGGTCTTTTGCAGATTGGTGATGATGTTAACTTCGAACGCGCCGCTAAAATGGGCGATGAAATTGGTGGTCACATTATGTCAGGTCACATTATGACGTCGGTGGTTGTATCAAGAATTGAAAAAATGGAAGAAAGTGTCCACATCCGCTTTACTTTGGACCGCCAAGAGCAAGTTGATGCTAGGCGCTATTTGTTTGATAAAGGCTATGTGGGGTTAAATGGCGCGAGTTTAACCATCAGTGCGATTGGTAATGATTGGATCGAAGTGTCACTTATCCCCGAGACGCTAAGATTAACCATATTTGGTCAGTTGTCAGTATCAGACAGAGTCAATTTGGAAATTGATTCGCATACACAAGCCACGGTCGACACAGTAGAGCGTATTTTGAAGCAAAGAGGCATAGTGTTGCCATAATCAAATATCTCAACCCTATTTTCAGCCATTGCTCGTCTAATGGTTTGAAATAAATGGAGTATAGGCGCGATTTTCGGTAGAATGCACGCCAATTTCTATCCTGAAAATGTGTTGATAAGTGCGGCCACTGACACCTTTTACAGGTGTTTTTAGCCAAAAGAGGGTTTGATTAGCACAGCATTGTGGCTAAATAACGTTGTTATCAACAGGTATTCATTCAAATATCGCTTTTAAAGTGTGAGTAAATAGTGTCTTCCAATAATCTTAAGCACATACGCAATTTTAGTATTATCGCCCACATTGACCACGGTAAATCGACGCTAGCGGACCGTTTCATCCAAACTTGTGAAGGCTTGAGTGAGCGTGAAATGTCAGCTCAAGTTCTTGACTCGATGGACATCGAACGTGAGCGAGGGATCACCATCAAGGCGCAAAGCGTTACCCTTGATTATCATGCGCTGGATGGGCAAACCTACCAATTAAATTTCATTGACACGCCTGGACACGTGGATTTTTCCTATGAAGTGTCGCGCTCCTTGGCCGCCTGTGAAGGTGCTTTGCTGGTCGTGGACGCCGCTCAAGGGGTGGAAGCGCAATCAGTAGCAAATTGTTACACGGCTATCGAGCAGGGCCTCGAAGTAATGCCAGTGTTAAACAAAATTGACTTGCCACAGGCTGAGCCTGAGCGAGTCAGCGCTGAAATCGAAGAGATTATTGGTATTGACGCAATGAATGCGGTGACCTGTTCCGCTAAGACCGGTGTGGGCATCAGTGAGGTTCTTGAGCGTTTGGTCGCGACGATTCCACCACCAGAGGGTGATGTGGATGCGCCACTTCAGGCTTTGATTATCGACTCTTGGTTTGATAATTACCTTGGTGTGGTGTCATTGGTTCGTATCAAACAAGGCACCTTGAAAAAGAAAGATAAAATTTTCATCAAATCAACCAAACAAACTCACCCCGTTGATATGGCTGGTATTTTTACGCCAAAACGTAAAGAAACCGGCATCTTACGGGCGGGTGAAGTAGGTTATGTTGTGGCGGGTATAAAAGACATCCATGGCGCACCAGTAGGTGACACCATTACTCACGCCTCTACCCCTAATGTCCCTCAGTTAGCCGGTTTTAAAAAAGTAAAACCGCAAGTGTATGCTGGTGTATTCCCAGTTAGCTCAGATGACTTCGAAGATTTCCGCGTTGCACTTGATAAATTAACATTGAATGATGCCTCTTTGTTCTTTGAACCAGAAAGTTCGGATGCATTAGGTTTTGGTTTCCGCTGTGGCTTTTTGGGTATGCTGCACATGGAGATCATTCAAGAACGTTTAGAACGCGAATACGATCTAGACTTAATCACGACTGCGCCAACGGTAGTGTATGAAGTCGAATTAAATAATGGTGATGTGATCAACGTTGACAGTCCGTCAAAAATGCCTGATCCCGGTACGATTAAAGAAATGCGCGAGCCAATCGTAGAAGCCAATATTTTGGTGCCGCAAGAATATCTGGGTAACGTGATTACTTTGTGTGTGGAAAAACGTGGTATTCAGAAAGACATGCTTTATGTTGGTCGCCAAGTGCAGTTGCGTTATGAGCTGCCAATGAACGAAGTGGTCATGGATTTCTTTGATAAACTCAAATCTTGTAGTCGCGGTTTTGCGTCACTTGATTACAGCTTCTCTCACTTTAGCCCCGCTCCTTTATGCCGATTAGATATCTTGATCAATGGCGAGCGAGTCGATGCTTTGGCGCTGATTATGCACAAGGATAACGTACAGTATAAAGGTCGTGCTTTGTGTGAAAAAATGAAAGATTTGATTCCTCGTCAGATGTTTGATGTGGCGATTCAAGGTGCGGTGGGTGCAAAAATCATTTCACGTACGACAGTAAAAGCGCTACGTAAAAACGTGATTGCTAAATGTTACGGTGGTGATGTGAGCCGTAAGAAGAAATTGCTGCAGAAGCAGAAAGAAGGTAAGAAACGCATGAAGCAGGTAGGTAATGTAGAGGTGCCTCAGTCTGCCTTTTTGGCCGTTCTTCAGCTTGACAGCTAGTGTCAGATAATCAACCGGTGCGCTTTATCTGGCGCACCTTGATGGAGAAAAAGAAATGGGTTTTGATTTCGAACTGATTCTGGCAATGGCCTTTTTGGTCACTGGAGCGTTTTGGGTATACGATCGCATTGTATACTTGCCTAAACGTAAAGTGGTACTGGCCAGTATGGCAGCGGAAGCGCGCAGCGCGTTGGACAAAGATGCACAACAGAGGTTAGCACAAACACCTAAATTAGTAGTAGAGGTAAAATCGTATTTTATCATTATTGCGGTGATTTTTGGGTTACGGTCTTTTGTTGTCGAGCCATTCCAAATCCCCTCTGGCTCTATGTTGCCGACGTTAAAAATCGGCGATTTTATATTAGTTAACAAGTTTGAGTATGGGTTGCGTTTGCCGGTGTTAAACACGACGATAATACCAACAACCCAGCCAGAAGTCGGGGATGTGGTGGTGTTTAAATATCCACGAGATCCAAGTTTGAACTATATTAAACGCTTGATTGGTTTGCCGGGTGACAGAATCAGTTATCGCGATAAAGTTTTGACGGTCAATGGAGAGGTTGTTCCGAAAGCCTTTTTGGCTCGGCTTCCCGTTTCGTTGAACCCAAATAAAGAACCCGTTGAATTATATCGTGAGACCTTAGGGGGTCTTGCTTATGAGACATACAACAGCTACCGGTTTACGCCAAACGAGAACGACTGGGTTGTCCCTGAAGGGCATTACTTTGTTATGGGAGACAACCGTGACAACAGTGCAGACAGCCGATCTTGGGGTTTCGTCCCTGAGGGCAATTTAAAAGGCCGTGCGTTTTATGTCTGGCTGCACTGGGATGAATTTCTCAGTATTCCGAGCTTTAAGAATAACGGTTTGATTGAATAAGTATTTTTGGAGAAATTTTGAGTTCACAGTATCAGAAATTGTGTCGGCGAATCGGCTATTTTTTTGCCGACCTAGGATTGCTTGAACTGGCGCTTACGCACCGTAGTTTTGGTGGCAAAAACAATGAACGTCTTGAGTTTTTGGGCGATTCCATTTTGAACTATGTCATAGCGGAAGATCTTTTTCACCGCTTCCCAAAAGCCAAAGAGGGTGAGTTAAGCCGTTTACGTGCCTCGTTAGTAAAGGGTGACACTTTAGCAGAGCTTGCCAGAGAATTTCAGCTTGGAGACTATCTGAAGTTGGGGGCTGGCGAACTGAAAAGTGGCGGGTTTCGACGCGACTCCATTTTAGCTGACACAGTAGAAGGGATCATCGGAGGCATTTATCTGGATGCCGGAATGGAAGTCTGTCGAGAGCATATTCTGGCATGGTACAAGGAGCGCCTTGACGCAACGTCGTTAAAAATAGTCACCAAAGATGCAAAAACTCGACTTCAAGAGTATCTACAAGCTCGCAAACACGCTTTACCTCAATATGATGTGGTAAACATCGTGGGGGAACCGCACGATCAAACGTTTTTTGTTCACTGTCAAATCGAGCTTTGCGATCATTCGATCGAAGGTAAAGGAAATAGTCGCCGTATTGCAGAACAAAATGCCGCCGCAAAAGCACTAAAACAATTGGAAAAGAAAGATGTCTGAGGTTGAAATTACGCATTGTGGTTATATTGCTATCGTGGGGCGCCCAAATGTGGGCAAGTCAACGCTGCTCAACCATATATTAGGACAAAAGCTATCAATCACCTCACGCAAGCCGCAAACGACTCGTGATCAAATTCTTGGAGTGAAAACAGAGGGGCATTTTCAGGCCATTTATGTTGACACCCCAGGATTACACATTGGCGAAGCGAAAGCCATCAATCGGATTATGAACAAAACCGCTGCCGCCGCTTTGAAAGATGTGGATGTGGTGCTGTTTGTGATTGATGCAGATCGCTGGACAGAAGAAGACGAGTCTGTTTTACAAAAAGTGAAACACGCGCGCTGCCCTGTTATTCTTGTGGTTAACAAAGTTGATCAGTTAGATCAGAAAGAAGATTTGCTTCCTCGTCTAGCTAACCTATCTGATCGCATGAATTTTGCACAGATTGTGCCTATTTCCGCGCTGCGTAATAATAATCTAGATCGACTGGAGCGTCTGGTTCAAGGGTATTTACCTGAGGGGACGCCGTTTTATCCTGAAGATCAGATTACGAACCGTAGTTCGCGTTTTTTGGCCGCTGAAATAGTGCGTGAGAAAATCACACGTCAGCTTGGTCAAGAAGTCCCTTATGAAGTGGCTGTACAAATAGAGGAATTCGTCTACGAAGAATCTGCTATTCACATCAGTGCTTTAATTTTGGTGGAAAGAAATGGCCAGAAGCGCATTATCATAGGTGAGCGCGGAGATAAGATTAAGCTGATTGGTAAGGAAGCCCGCATTGATATGGAGAACTTATTTCAGCATAAGGTAATGTTAAATTTGTGGATTAAAGTACGTTCTGGTTGGTCAGACGATGAACGTGCCTTAGCCAGTTTGGGTTATTCAGAAGAATAATTAAAATGCGCGTCTCTGCGTATGTTATTCACACTCGTCCTTTCCAAGACAGTAAAATACTGCTTGATTTGTTAACGTTTGAGCAGGGATTGATTCGAGGCGTTTGGCGACTGCCTAAAAAAGAGGCTCGGGTCATACCTGGGTCTTTTTTGTGTTATGAGGTTGAATGCTCTGGTCGCGGTGATCTAAAAACTGTGAAAAGTCTTGAATCGGTTCAGTCGTCTTTAGTACTGGAAGGTTTGCCCCTCTATGCTGTTCTGTATGCCCACGAGCTATTGGAAAAGTTATTACCGACAAACTTACCCTTGCCGGATATTTTTACGCTTTATCAGTGGCTTATCCAAAGCTTGTGTTCAGGTGTCGCGATAGCTCCCTTATTGAGACGATTTGAAGTGGGATTGTTCTCAGAATTAGGTATGGGCATCAATATGGTGTCCACTGGCCGGGGTGAGCGAGTGAAACCTAACCAGCTTTATCAGTTTCATCATAAGTTCGGTTTACGCCCTTACCATGGAGAGACACCCAAGCAACGGCCTATTCTATTCGTGGATGGCGCGGTGGCATTAGGTTACCACGCGGGTCAATGGACTGATAAGCAGGTGTTAAGCCTTGCTAAAGAGTTGCACAGAAATTGGCTCGACAGTTTACTGAGTGGTAAGCCAATCGTATCTAGAGGTTTGCTTCCTAAGCAGCCTTTTCAAGGGGAGCGGCATCTTGGGGTGCCGATATTTCGTGCCTTGTGATTGAAAGATGCTAAATGATGTAAAGGTGAATGCTTGATTATTGGTATTGGTACAGATTTGGTAGAAATTGAACGCATTGCTCAGTCAATCGACCGACTTGGAGAGCGTTTTATTGATCGCATACTGACAGCAGAGGAGAAAGCACGCTGGGCCAGCATCGGTCATCATCAAGTGGCGAATGCATTTGTTGCGAAGCGTTTTGCCGCCAAGGAAGCCGCAGTGAAAGCGTTAGGAACAGGTATTGGGGCGGGCGTGAGTTTTCAGCATTTCAGTGTGAGTAATCTGCCAACAGGGCAACCTTTCCTTTTGGTGGATGACAGCATTACAGCGCGTTTTGCTTTCCCTGTTTCTTGGCACTTAAGTTTAACGGACGAAAAAGCCTACGCTCAAGCTTTCGTGGTACTCGAATCTAAGGGCTGAGGCCAAGGGATCAGTTTTCTGTGATTCAGCAGATCTTCAATAGTGTCAATAAAATCATCGACGACGCCGTCGACTTCTTCTAACCCGAGCTCTTTCAAGTGGGTTTCTAGAAAACCCGCATGGCGAGAAATAGCGAGCGTGCCAGTGTATTTTGATGCCCCATGAATTCTGTGTACGACTTCAATCAGCTTTTGTGTGTTTTGATGTTCAAGATGATGTCGAATGAGTTTTATTTCAGCCTCGAGTGAATCGGCCAACATATCAAACATTTCTTTCGCAATCGACACTTTCCCATCAACAATACTAAGTGCTTTATCTAGGTCAAAAATGTGCAATAGTTTGGCATCAACCTGTTCTTGGAAGCTATCGGTATTCGCCCGCCATGTTTCTATGGTACTGAACAAGAGCGCTTCATCTATAGGTTTCGTTAAGTAGGCATTCATGCCGCTGGCGAGAATTTGCTGTTGTTCTGATCCTAAGGCATGCGCTGTCAAAGCGATGATAGGCGTGTTTTTAAGTGGCTCTAGTTGTCGCAATTGTCGAGTGGTTTCCATACCATCCATTTCTGGCATTTGGATGTCCATGAAAATAATATCAAAATGCTCTTCCAGTGCCATTTTAATGGCTTGTGAGCCACTGTAAGCCAAGGATACTTTAACGCCAGCAGGCGTGAGCCAGTGGTCAAGAAGCTGCAAGTTAATGGGGGAGTCATCCACAGCCAGTACCTTAATGCCCTTGATGTTTTCTTTGTTGAGGTCTTTATCGATATGCGTTTGTATTGTTGCTGCAGAGCCATCATGGGGGTGATCAAGTTGATTGAGTGTCTTGTACAGGCGTTCTTGGCTAATGGGTTTTAATAAAAAATCAGCGCATAAGTGCTTTAGGTCTGAATAGTGTGCTATTTGTCCAGGGGGTTGGATCATTAGAATACAAGGAATATCAAATTGCTGTTTGCAATAGCTAATCAGTTCTTGGCATTCTTTTTTGCCCTTTTCCCCCGGGCACACATTGAGCAAGATTGCGTCAATATGTTCATGCTGCCTATGTAATGTTGAAATCAACTGTTCTAGATCGGTGCACGCTGTGCATTGGGCGCCAATGCTGTCCAGATAACGCGTTAAATAGTACTTATATGCCGGACTGGGCTCCAAGATAACCACATGGCGCTGTAACGCGGGTTTTTGTGTCGGCGGATTAGGTGACACTTGCAGAACCAGGCTAAAACGAAAAGTAGAACCAGTTCCTGGCGCGCTACTCACTTCGATATGACCATTCATTTGTTCAACCAGTTTTTTGGTGATGACAAGTCCTAGACCGGTACCACCAAATTGACGGGTTGTACTGGTGTCCACCTGAGAAAAAGGCTTGAATAAACGGTGTATTTTGTCTTCAGCAATGCCAATACCTGTGTCGATAACTTGGAAGGATAGGGTGATGTTTTGATTCGCCTGAGAGGTCATGGAGACTTTAGTGCGTACTGAGCCTTGATGGGTAAACTTAATGGCATTACCAACCAAGTTGGTTAGGATTTGACGAATTCGTGTACTGTCGCCGATTAACCACTCTGGGACATCTGAGTTAAAATCAGGCACTAGATCAATTTGTTTTTCTTTAGTCAATAAGTGAATGCTTAAGGTCTGATAGACGTCATCGACGATGGTCTTGAGGTTAAAATGATTGTTTTCTAGATTAAGTTTACCTGCCTCAATTTTTGAAAAGTCTAAAATGTCACCAATAATTGCTAACAGGCTGTTTGTGGATTGTTCAATAGTGTCCACGTAGAGACGATGCTGAGGGTCTTTTATGTCTTTTTGTAGAGTTTTTGTGTAGCCCAAAATAGCATTTAATGGTGTTCTAACCTCGTGGCTAATGTTTGCGAGAAACTGAGACTTCAAACGGCTTGATTCCATGGCTTCACGATTTGCGATATGAAGCTGAGCACTTTTTTCTTCCATGCTGTCCATACTGCGGCGAATATCTTCAGTGGCTTGCTCAATACCAGCCATTAATTCTTCATTATGATGTTCAAGTCTTTCAGTAATATCCAAAATATCCTTTTGCAGTGCTGCATACTCTGGCGGAAGCTTCATCAGTTTGACGGAAGAGAACTGGCCTTTAACGAGCTTATGCAAAGCGGTATTGAGGCGCACAATAGGTTGTGTAATGAATTTCGATGCATGGAACGCGACAAAAAACGCCAAGATATTGAAGCATATCAAGAGAAAAATCACCAAACTGGTGTACTGGTATTGTGCTACTTGCAAAGAGGATTTATCGGCCTCAACCTTAACCCAACCGATAAGATTACGTTGGCTGTTGGGGGTGAACAAATCTGTTTGTGCATCAAAATTGCCATCAAGTGTGTTGTTTGAATAGTAAATGGCACTAATGGATTCTAAATGAGTATCGTATTCTTTTGTTGTTTGTTGCTTGGGAAAGGCGGAGCGTGTCTGTTGAGGTGATTTACCCAACTCAGCGAGCAGATTTTGCTCGCTGTTAAAGAGTTGAATGCTGCTGATATCTTGATTGTTAAGCGCATTTTGTAAAATTCGATGCATCATATTCTGGTCAGAAAAAACGACGGCGTATTCGCTGGTAGTAGCAACCTGCTGTGTCACATGGATAACTCGGGTGTGTAAATTATGGTTTAGGTCGACAAATCGCGTAGCCAAAAGAAAGAGGCTCGAGATAACCGATAAAATCAATGCGGGGGTAAAGAGTGCCCAAAAAAGCTTGTTGTTTAAGCTGAGTCTTGGCAAATTTAGAGAGGCAAATTTCATAGTATTGGTTGCAGACTGGATAACGGGTCGGTTGATTGTATAGCACTCGATACAGTAACAAGAGATCCAGTAACAAGAGATCCAGTAAAAGGTGTTTTGTCGTACATTACGTTTGTTTTCATCGCGATCACATGTTTGCCGTTGTTCGTAGAGTTTTAGTGGTATCTAAGCGTATTAGCGCCAAGCATGCTTAGGTATTTTGTCATGGGGACTTGTTACATGGTCGGTGTTATTTTTGCCCTCATTTGAGATAATGCGTCATATTGGAAGCGCGAAAATGCGTAATGCAAATATAGTATTACGCTAAAATGTGAAATCAACACTAAGTTTATAACGCTTTTATATTGTACTGTTTGTCGTCTGTGCTTTCTAATACACAAAAATAGAGAGCAATAATCAACTGGGCAAACATGGTATTTTTCACGAAAAGTGTGTCTCGTATTGGGGTGTAAACATTTAGTTTCATTCCCTCTGTCATCAATGTCAATGAAGTTTTTTATATGATTCAGTATCCGAGTATCGAGTCCTTGATTGGGCAAACCCCCTTGGTTCGCTTACAGCGCATCAACCCAAATCCGAGTAACACTGTGTTGTTAAAGTTAGAGGGACAAAACCCTGCGGGGTCGGTGAAAGATCGTCCCGCGTTGAACATGATACTTCAGGCTGAGTTGCGTGGAGACATCAAGCCTGGTGATAGTTTAATTGAGGCAACCAGTGGCAATACTGGTATAGCGCTTGCTATGGCGGCGGCCATCAAAGGCTATAAAATGCACTTGATTATGCCAGATAATATGAGCCAAGAACGTAAATCTGCTATGGCGGCATACGGCGCTATTCTACACTTGGTGACAAAAGCCGAGGGTATGGAACGGGCTCGAGATCTTGCTCAAGAGATGCAGGAGCAAGGCATAGGTATTGTGCTGAATCAGTTTGCTAATCCTGATAATCCCAATGCACATTATATTTCCACTGGCCCAGAGATTTGGCAGCAAACTCAGGGTACGGTGACGCACTTTATTAGTTCAATGGGAACAACGGGCACCATTATGGGGGTGTCTAAGTACCTTAAAGAACAGAATGCCGCAGTACAAATTATCGGCCTGCAACCCCAAGATGGTGCCAGTATTCCAGGCATTCGTCGTTGGCCAGAAGCCTACTTACCCTCTATTTTTGACGCTGCTCGAGTTGATAAGGTCATGGACGTTTCTCAAGAAATGGCTGAAGTAACCATGCGACGTCTGGCAAAAGAAGAAGGGATTTTTTGTGGTGTTTCATCGGGTGGCTCAGTTGCCACAGCTTTGGCTTTGTCGGAACAGTTGTCCAATGCGGTGATTGTAGCGATTGTTTGTGATCGTGGTGATCGATATTTGTCGACAGGGGTTTTTGACTAAGTCGTTGGTCAAAGTTTGCTTTCGCGTGCAGTTTAGTTCGCGGATGCGATAGAATGGCGACGAGAAAATTCAGTACTCAGGAAAAAGAGAGCTTCCTTTGCGAAAAAGAACCCCCCCGCGTCGAATTGCCAAACCACAGCCACTTGGTCCAGTTATGACCTATGCAGTAGATGGTTTGACCCATGAAGCAAAAGGCGTAGCCCGTCTGCAGGGTAAAGTCACCTTTATAGAAGGGGCTTTACCTGGTGAAACGGTGACGGCGCAAGTGACTAAAGCCGGTCGTCGATTCGATGAGGCGGTATTAAAAGATATCCTCGAACCTAGCCCAGATCGAATGGATCCTGCTTGCTCACATTTCCATCAGTGCGGCGGCTGTAGCTTTCAACATTTAACGAACGAAAAACAATTGGCCGCAAAGGCCGATTGGCTACAAGGGCAATTACGCCACCTTATCACGACACAAGACCTTGAATTATTGTCGGATGTTTCTATAGGCTATCGCCGTCGTGCACGTCTCTCAATCCATCGTAAAAATGGGAAAACCGTATTAGGTTATCGTGGTAAAGCTTCAAACGATATTGTCTCTATCGAACGCTGTATTGTGTTGACCGAGCGTTTACAAAAGGTCTTTGCGTCTTTAAAAAGTGCTCTACTCGAGGATGAATTGGCGGTCATCTTGGGGCACATTGAGTTGCTAGAAGACACAAAAGGGGTTTCTGTTGTATTCAGATTAACGTCTCCCTTAGTCAATGAGCTGAAAAAACAGTGGGATAATTGGGCGCAAGCACAAGATGTGAGTGTCTATTGGCAAGCACCAAAATCCAGCAAAGCAGACGTGACGCTTGACTCAATGCGCTATTATGACCTGAAAGATAGAGACCTAGGGGAGATAAGGTTGATATATCACCCCCAAGACTTTACTCAAGTCAATGCGACTATGAATCAAAAAATGGTGACTCAAGCCATGGACTGGTTAAATTTGAATGACCAAGATGTCGTCCTGGATTTGTTTTGTGGCGTAGGCAATTTTTCCTTGCCGCTGGCACAGCGAGCACGAACGGTGATTGGCGTTGAGTTACAAGAGAGTATGGTGGACCACGCTCGAAAGAATGCCCAACTGAATCATATGGACAATGTGTCCTTTATTGCGGCAGACTTAACAAAATCATTTCAAAATGAACTTTCTAACGAGCAGGTAACCAAAGTACTGTTAGATCCTCCAAGAGCAGGCGCTTTTGAGTTTCTAGACAGCATTATTAAAATCGGACCTATACAAATATTGTATGTTTCTTGCAACGCTTCTACTTTAGCAAGGGATGCAGAGTACCTAGTCGCAAAAGGATATCGTGTATTGAGAGTGAGTTTGATGGATATGTTTCCTCAGACCTCTCATGTTGAAACCATGATGCTATTGCAAAAAAAGAAGTAAATTGAAGGGCAGATAAATGGTAACGGTAAGAAAAGATCACCCTGTTTTGGACGATGGCACTGTCGATATTGACGCTTGGATGGGGCAGTTTTCCCATCTGATGGATGAGAGCGCACGGGTTCCCTTACGCATGGCTTGCGAGTTGGCGCGTCAGGCTGACTTACAGAGTGCTCGTCCATCCTACTGGGGCGCTCAAACTAATACCTTCCGCGCAGGGCTGGAAATGGTTGAAATTCTGTCCGGTTTTCGTGCCGATCAGGATTCTCTTGTTGCTGCTGCTTTATATCGCGCCGTACGTGAAGATCAACTACCGCTTTCCCGTGTCACAGACATGTTTGGTCGAAAAGTGTCTTCTATCATAGAAGGGGTTATTCGCATGGGAGAAGTATCCAAAAACTTGTCCGCGGATACGGCCTCTGAAGTATTAGGTCGCAGCGATAATCAGCTTGAGTCGTTGCGCAAAATGCTGGTGTCTATTATTGATGATGTCCGTGTAGTCCTGATCAAACTCGCCGAGCGTGCCTGTGCTATAAAAGAAGCCAAACATCAAAGCGAAGAGCGTCGTGTGGCGGTTGCCTTAGAAGTGCAAAGTGTCTATGCACCGTTAGCGCATCGTTTAGGTATTGGCCATATTAAATGGGAACTTGAAGACCTGTCTTTTCGATACTTATACCCCTTCGATTATAAAAGAATTGCGTCATGGCTTGATGAAAAGCGCCTAGACAGACAACAGTTTATTGATGACGTTATTCAGCTTCTAGATCAGCGTTTAAAAGGCATTAATATTCACGCAGATTTAATGGGCCGCGCTAAGCACATATACAGTATTTGGCGCAAAATGAAGCGTAAAAATATCGATTTTGACGAAGTGTATGACGTTAGAGCGGTAAGGATTTTAGTTGATGAGACCATGGAGTGTTACGGCGTTCTTGGGGTCGTACATAATTTATGGCGTCCTATCCCGCAAGAATTTGATGATTATATCAGTAACCCGAAATCGAACGGCTACCAATCTCTTCACACGGCGGTCATTGGTCCACAGGGTCGTGCTCTAGAAATCCAAATCCGTACTCACAAAATGCATGAAGATGCGGAGCTGGGGGTGTGTGCCCATTGGAAATATAAAGGAACCGATTTAAGTTCTAATAGCTCAAGCTATGAAGAGAAGTTGCAGTGGTTAAGAACCATATTGGATTTCCATGAAGTGCAAGGCGACCTAGAGTCATTGTCTGAACAAGTGCGCAGTGACATAGAGCAAGATCGTATTTATGTCTTTACGCCGGAAGGACATGTTGTTGATCTACCCGTCAATGCAACCCCTGTTGATTTTGCTTATCGAGTACACACTGAGATTGGCCATAGATGCCGTGGCGCTAAGGTCAATGGCAAAATTATTTCCCTCGTGACGCATTTAAAAACCGGTGACAAGGTTGAAATTCTGACAACGAAAGAAGGCGGACCAAGTCGAGACTGGTTGCACCCAACTTTGGGTTACGTTCAAACCAACCGAGCCCGTGCTAAGATCCAGAACTGGTTTAGAAAAGAAGACAGAGATAAAAACTTAGACGCGGGCAAACATCTATTAGATAAGCAACTAAGACGCCTCGGCTTTGAAGACAATCGCATCGATCTGCAAACCATATCGTCGCGCTTTAACTTCTCCAACGCGGATGAAGTGTATGTTGCTCTGGGCGCAGGTGACATACAGCTATCAAGGGTGTTACGAGTCATAGATGATACTTATAGCCTAAATGGTGAAACGACCCCCGCACGGCCCATCCGCTTAAAGAAAAGTCGTCATCGTTCTTCAGATAATGACATTCACATTTTGGGTGTAGGGAAACTGCTGACCCAAATGGCCAAATGTTGTACCCCCATACCCGGTGACGGTATTGTCGGTTTTATTACTCAGGGACGTGGTGTTTCTGTGCATCGACAAGACTGCATTAACGTGGTGCAGCTTGGTTTGGATGAACCGGAGCGTATTGTTGACGTTAGCTGGGGTGAGGAGCTGGATAATCAATATCCTGTCAATATCCAAGTAGAAGCGTACGATCGCACAGGATTGCTCAATGATATAACCGGGTTGCTGGCTAATGAGAAGGTCAATTTGCTATCCATGAATACCTTGTCGACAAAAGAAAGTCACACCGCCATTATTCGATTTACCATCGAGGTGGGTGAGTTGAGTGTATTGAGCAAGTTGTTACATCGCATCAATCAGCTGCCCAATGTGCTTAATGTATTTAGAGAGAAAGACTTTTGAGCCCTTCTATGTCACAACTGCTTTATCTTATGTCGTGTCTAAGAGACGAAATAAATGGCTGTGCTTGGGATAAAAAACAGACCTATAAAAGCATCGCGCCTCACACCTTGGAAGAAGCATATGAAGTGATTGACGCGATTGAGCGTGAAGACTTTGAACACTTAAAAGAAGAGTTAGGTGATTTGCTTTTCCAAGTGGTGTTTTACGCTCAAATGGCAGAGGAAGAGCAGCGCTTTTCTTTTTATGATGTGGCAGCGGGCTTGGTGGAGAAAATGCTGCGCCGTCATCCTCATGTGTTTCCTAACGGTGATTTGGCACGATTTGGTGAACCTTCCTTGTTGACTGAGCAGCAGATTGCTGAACAGTGGCAAAAAATCAAAGCCGAAGAAAAAGGCGTGCCTGATGCTCATGTGTTATCCAGTGTGCCTGTTTCTATGCCCGCGCTGATGCAAGCGGTCAAAATCCAACAGAAAGTTGCTAAAGTTGGATTTGATTGGCCTGATGTTGGTCTTGTCTTCGATAAAATTAGAGAAGAGCTGGATGAGCTAGAGGAAGCGCTTAAAGAACAAAATCCATCTCATGTTGAAGAAGAAATGGGTGATGTTTTGTTTGCGGTGACCAACTTAGCCCGACACTTAAAAGTGTCACCCGATATTGCATTAAATAAGACAAATATAAAATTTCGACGTCGTTTTGGTCGAGTGGAAGAATTGGTAGCTGCTGATCAAAAGTCGCTCTCAGAATGTTCCTTAGAGGCGTTGGATCGTCACTGGGATCAAGCAAAGCGTGAAGGTCTATAAATCTGTATGATGAATAAAAAGATGTCTCTTTAACCGATGTCGTTGGTAATTTTAGGAGGGTGAAGTGAGTGATCGTCAAGCGTCATTGCGTGAAAATGTCAGGTTGCTAGGGGATTGTCTCGGCGAAAGCATGAGCAATCATTTGGGTGAAGGTTTTTTAGAAAAAGTCGAAAATATCCGCTTACTCTCTAAAGATGGACGCCAATCAGGTGACTCAGCGGCCCTTATTCAAGCGCTGGAAGCCTTGGAAGATAAAGAAATTGTGCCTGTTGCCAGGGCATTTAATCAGTTCCTGAATTTGTCTAATATTGCTGAGCAATATCATAGAGTACACCGCCGCCGTACTAATGAAAGTTTGGGGGTTTATCACAATCCTGTTGGTGACTTACTGACACGCCTTTCCAAGCAAAATTTCACAGCAGAGCAGATGATTGCCTCATTGCAATCTCAATCCATTGAGCTTGTACTGACAGCCCATCCCACGGAAGTGGTTCGCCGTTCATTAATCCGTAAATACGACAATATTTCGAGTGAGTTAGAGGCATTAGACAAAGACAATATTTTGCCCCTCGAAGAAACCAAACACATTCGACGTTTAAAAGAAATCATCACGCAAGCTTGGCATACGGATGAAATTCGTGAAGAAAGACCCACTCCTGTGGATGAAGCCAAGTGGGGTTTTGCCGTAATTGAGCAGTCCCTATGGCAAGCTGTGCCACGTTTTTTCCGTCAGTTGGATGAGCAATTTAGTGAGTTTTCAGCACAAGATCGTTTGCCGTTAGATTTGGCGCCAATTCGCTTTGCCACCTGGATGGGGGGAGATAGAGACGGTAACCCGAATGTGACTCATAAGGTGACGAAAGAAGTAACCTTGTTGGCCCGTTGGATGGCAGCCGATTTGTACATTAAAGACTTAAACGTACTACGCTCAGAGTTTTCTATGACGCAATGCAATGCAGCGTTGCGTGAGCGTGTCGGTGACAGTGCTCAGCCGTATCGAGAGGTATTACGCCACCTAGAAAACAAGATGCAGGCGACCAAGAATTGGGCAAAAGCCTGCCTTGATGGCAAGCCGACAGCAGATCAAGACATCTTTCTTGATATTCAAGAATTAACCGACGATTTAATTTTGTGTTATCAGTCCTTACTAGATTGTGGCATGAAGGTGATTGCGAACGGGTCTTTGCTGGACTTGATTCGTTGTGCGGCGACTTTTGGTGCCACCTTGGTGCGTTTGGATGTTCGTCAAGACGCCTCGCGTCATATAGATGCCTTGTCTGCTATCACACGCTTTTACGGTTTGGGCGATTACGCGGAATGGGATGAGGCTTCACGACAGGCATTTTTGTTGACAGAGTTAAACTCTAAGCGACCCCTTTTACCCATGGAGTGGACGCCAACCGCAGAAGTAAGAGAGGTGCTCGATACCTTTAGCATGATTGCCAAAGGCCAGCAAAATTCGTTTGGTTCTTATGTCATCTCCATGGCCAGCGCACCGTCTGACGTGTTGGCGGTTGCCCTGATGTTAAAAGAGTCAGGTGTGAGCTTTCCGATGCGAATCGTGCCGTTATTTGAAACCCTTGCGGATCTAGATAATGCTGAGCCAATCGTTGAGCAGCTGTTTTCCATTCCTTGGTATAAGGCCTATATCAATGGCCGCCAAGAAGTCATGATAGGTTATTCGGATTCAGCCAAGGATGCGGGGCAAATTGCTGCAACTTGGGGACAGTATCGTGCGCAGGAGGCTTTAACTCGCCTGTGTAAAAAGCACGGTATTCATTTAACGCTGTTTCATGGTCGTGGCGGCACCGTAGGTCGTGGCGGCGGTCCAGCTCATGTGGCGATCCTTTCACAGCCTCCTGGCTCTGTGAATGGCGCAATCCGTGTTACTGAGCAGGGCGAAATGATTCGCTTTAAGTTTGGTATTCCTGATATCGCAGTACGTTCTTTGGAGCTTTATTGCTCTGCCGTGATGGAAGCGTCATTGATTCCCGCGGAGCCACCAAAAGAAGAGTGGCGTGCCATTATGGATGAAATGGCTGAAGTAGGGATGAACCAATACCGATCCATCATTCGTGGACATGAAGATTTTGTTCCTTATTTTAGGGCGACTACACCGGAACAAGAGTTAGCCAAATTGCCGCTAGGGTCTCGTCCTGCACGTCGTCGTTCCGATGGTGGTGTGGAGAGTTTACGAGCAATACCTTGGATTTTTGCTTGGATGCAGATACGCCTTATGTTGCCTGCTTGGTTGGGTGCCGAGAGTGCTTTACAGCAAGGTGTGGAGTCGGGGAATCTAGAAAAATTGAGGGAAATGCATAAAAAATGGCCCTTTTTTGGTGCTTATTTAGACATGCTTGACATGGTGTTGGCTAAAGCAGAACCTGAAATCGCGGAATACTACGAAAAACGCTTGGTTAGCGAAGAGTTGCAAGGGTTAGGTCGTTTGTTGCGAGGTAAGCTTAAGCAGGTAAGTGAGTTGGTAAAAATGCTCAAGAAGCAAGAAAGACTGATTGAAGATAATAAAACCATTCGCCAGTCTATTGATGTAAGAAATCCCTACATAGACCCATTGCATTATCTTCAAGCGGAGCTTTTGTATCGCAGTCGCAAAGACGAAGACAACGCAGAAGTGAACAAAGCCTTGATGATTACCATGGCTGGCATTGCCAGTGGTATGCAAAATACGGGCTAATTCGGTCATACGGTTAAGAAATGCTCAGTATGAGCAAGAAAACAGTAAAAAAAGACGGTGAAGTTTGCATATTCAAGCGCTGCTTGGGTATGCTTATCGGCCATTCAATTTTTTAGTATGCAGGTGGTTTGTTTTTCCGCATCGTTTTGCGATTTTTGCAACAGCGATGCAGTGTTGTGTCAAACCCTTTTGCAAATCATTTAACGCTGTCTTTTGGAGTTTTATATGCGAGTCATATTATTAGGTGCGCCTGGCGCTGGTAAAGGTACTCAGGCCCAGTTCATTACGGAAGAATTTGGAATCCCTCAGATCTCAACAGGTGACATGTTGCGCGCTGCCGTTAAAGCAGGCAGTGAATTAGGCCTAAAAGCGAAAGCTGTGATGGATGCCGGTCAACTAGTGTCTGACGATATTATTATTGGTCTAGTGAAAGAGCGTTTAACAGAGGATGATTGCCAAAACGGCGCTTTGTTTGATGGTTTTCCTCGTACTATTCCTCAGGCGGATGCTCTCAAGGAAGCCGGAGTACAGATTGATTATGTTGTTGAAATAGACGTAGCCGATGAAGAGATCGTACAGCGTATGAGTGGTCGTCGTGTCCATGAAGCGTCAGGTCGTACTTATCACCTTGTTTATAATCCGCCTAAAGTGGCAGGCAAAGACGATGAAACGGGCGAAGAACTGATTCAGCGCGCCGATGACACAGAAGAAACAGTGCGATTACGTTTAAACGTTTATCATGAGCAGACTGCGCCCTTGATTGGTTACTACCAAGACTGGTTAAAAACGGACAGTTCAAGCGCTCCTAAGTTTGTTAAAGTAAACGGGGTGGGCGATCTTAATGAAATCAAGCAAAGCCTATTGGCGTCGTTAAAGGCTTAATGATTCAATGGCAACCATCTTAGCTTTAGATACTTCAACGCAAGCCTGTTCCGTTGCGTTGAACATTGATGGCGTTGTGTTAGAAGATTTTCGCATGGCGCCGCGACTACATAATGATCTAATTTTGCCTATGGTAGATCAGATTCTTCATCAAGCTGGTTTAACGTTATCTAATTTAGACGCCATCGCGTTTGGGCGTGGGCCGGGTTCTTTTACTGGCCTTCGCATAAGCGCAGGTGTTGTACAGGGGTTGGCTTTTGGGTCTGATTTACCTGTAATACCTGTTTCTACTTTGGCGGCCTTATCGTTAGAAGGGTTTCAAAAAACTGGTCAATCTGACTGGTTGGCGGCACTAGACGCACGAATGGGAGAAATCTATTTGGGCGGTTATCGAATCAGTAAGGTTGATGGTCAATACGACGTTACCTTACTGATCGATGAGTGCGTTGCTAAGCCTGCGGCGTTGTCTAGCTTTTCGTCTCAGTTTAATGGTGTTGGCTCTGGTTGGTGTTATGCCGATATTTTAAGCGCTCTCTTGCCAGACTCTCCTGCTCATGTTTTGACTGACTTGTCACCACGTGCTGCTTGCATTGCTGAGTTAGCCCTGTTGCATTACCAGAAAGGTGAAGTGGTGTCCTCTTATGACGCTATTCCAACCTACCTAAGAGATGAAATCACTTGGGAAAAACAAGCGCCTCGAATAGGAAAACGTTAACGGATGTTGTGGTATCAAATTGTCTTCTTGGCGGTCATTCAGGGATTGACTGAGTTTCTACCTATTTCAAGCTCTGCTCATTTAATTCTTCCCGCTCAGCTGCTTGATTGGCAAGATCAGGGATTGGCGTTTGATGTTGCCGTGCATGTCGGTACGTTAACCGCGATTGTGGGTTACTTCAGAAAAGACATAGCTCAAATCATCGTTGCTTGGTGTGTTTCCATTAAAGATCGACGCTCAACACCAGACAGCCGCCTAGCTTGGTGGATAGTGATTGCTACGATTCCGGCTTGTGTTGCAGGTTTGTTGCTGGGTGGCTTCATTGAAACGCATTTGCGCTCGTTAGAGGTGATTGCTTACACCACCATAGGATTTGGTGTCTTGCTGTGGTTGTCGGATTTATATGGGAAAACCACAAAAACGGAGCAGGACTTTGGTTGGAAGAGTGTGCTGTGTATCGGTTTTGCTCAGGCGCTCGCTTTGATACCTGGAACGTCTCGCTCTGGTATTACCATGACGGCCGCTCGGTTTCTTGGTTTTACCCGTGAAAGCGCGGCGCGATTTTCTTTTCTTTTATCTATTCCCTTAATTCTCGCAGCTGGGGGATTGAAGACGGTAGAGTTAGTATCATCCAATGTATTGGTTGATTGGACGAGCATAGTCATGGGTGTGGTACTGTCGGCTATCAGTGCTTATCTTTGTATTTATTTGTTTCTGAAATGGCTCAATAAAATCGGTTTCTTCCCATTTTTTGTTTACCGATTAATGTTAGGTGGCGTACTTTTGCTGATCGTTTATCTTTAGTTTTTCCTAAAAAACGGGAACAACGGATGCGAAGCAGGCTAATTATATTGGTTAGTTAGGAGAAGATTTTTTTGCTCGATCTTATTGCGGTAGCCACGGCGGATAAAAGTTTAGAGTTGGCGTCTCGGCGGCTAGCCGACTCGTTAGATTTGTCTTTTACCTTCCTAACTTCCCCTATTAAACGGGTTTCAAACTACGACTACCTCATAGTAAACAGTTTAGATGGACTCGCCATTGCGAAAACGGGAAAAGGCGCCCCGAATCCAGTCTACGTTGACTTTACTTCGGGGGCTGTTGATCATCGAAGACGGTTTGGCGGCGGTAAAGGGCAGGATATTGCAAAAGCCGTCGGTTTAAACAAACGTGCAAGTCTGTCCGTATTGGATGCTACCGCAGGGTTAGGCAGGGATGCCTTTGTTCTAGCGTGTTTAGGTTGTTCAGTATCCCTTTGTGAGCGTGTTGGCTTTGTTAGGGCGATGTTAAAAGATGGTTTGTATCGTGCTTCTTTGCACCATGAGGTCGCTGAGATTGTTGCGAATATGTCGTTACTTGATACTGATATCACAGGAATCGAAGACAAGAGTGTGTTTGATGTGGTGTATTTAGACCCTATGTACCCACACACCGACAAATCGTCTGCGGCGGCGAAAAAAGAAATGGCGTTTTTTAGGGATTTAATTGGTAAGGATTCGGACGCTGACACGCTTTTGCCTGCAGCTATGGCGCTAGCAAAGTATAGGGTCGTCGTAAAACGTCCAAAAGGAGCAGAATACCTAAACGCTACCCCTCCGACATACCAATTAGAAGGTAAATCCGGGCGTTTTGATATTTATGTGGTTAAATCGCTGGATGTTTAACGCGTTTTTAGTTCTACGACATTAATAATGGGGTGGTCTTTCTCCATCGTGATTGGGTTGCTGCTGTCGATGAGATTCTAGTTGTTTTCCTAAGAGAATGAGTTTTTCTTTCATCAATAGCATATCTTTTTGTTGATTTATGAGGACTTGGTTTAAGCTATCAATGGTGTCTTCTTGAAACTGTAACTTAAATTCTAATTCGTCAATGCGTTGGTTGATTTGTGAGGTGTTCATAGATACCTTCAGTGTGTTAACCTTAAAGTGCTAAGCTTATATTATAATAGCCATTTAAAAAGCATGTTTGGTGCGCAATTTGCACCCTTGGAAAGGAAGTATCTTACTATGATCTTTCTTTGCTTCACACGGCGATTTCAAAAAAGTTTAGTAAAGTTTTTGTGTACTTACTTTCGTGTCCACCTTGTGTTTATTGCCTAAAATAAACACGGTTTAATAACAATATTTAATTTGATAAGAGATATGTATTTATGAATGATCATCAGGATAATGTTTCACGCAATAAAGGGGCTTCTGTTGGTTCTGGGTTATTTTCGCTGCGCACACTTATAGTGAGTTTTATTATTGCTTTGGTTGCCCCATTGCTGATTGCTGGAGTGCTTCAACAGGATGTAGGGCAACATTACCTTGTCTATTTTGGCTTTATTCTTGTGGCTGTTTACTTAGGAGCCATGGTAAGTCAGAGTGTGCCTGCTACCCAATCCACATCACATGATGATGAAGACGATTCTGAAGACGATGAAGATGATGACCGCGAACAGGGTACAGTAAAATGGTTTAACTCTTCCAAAGGCTTTGGCTTTCTAACCATGGAAAATGGCGACGATGTATTTGTTCATTATCGAGCCATTCGTGGCCGTGGTCGTCGCTTTTTGGTGGAAGGTCAGCTGGTTCGTTTTTATGTCACTGAAGGCGAAAAAGGCAAGCAAGCTGAGAATGTCTCTATCATTCGCGGTTAATTATCCTATTTTTATAAAGAGGTTTTTATGGCAACGGTTACATTAAAAGGTACTCCTTTCGAAACAGCAGGCTCCTTGCCAGCAGTGGGTTCTGCAGCACCGGACTTTGAACTTGTTAAAACAGATTTATCCGTGACCAAGTTAGCAGATTACAAAGGGACAAAATTAGTACTGAACATTTTTCCTTCAATTGATACGCCAACTTGTGCTACATCGGTTCGTAAATTTAACGAGTCAGCGTCTTCATTAAAGGGTGTAAACGTGCTTTGTGTTTCAGCAGACTTACCTTTTGCAGCGGCACGTTTTTGTGGTGCAGAGGGGATTGATAGCGTTGATACGGGGTCAAGTTTCCGTTCTACTTTTGGTCAAGACTACGGCCTTGTTTTCACAACAGGTCCATTGGTTGGACTACTGTCTCGTGCCGTTGTTGTGCTTAATGAGGATGGTCAAGTTGTTTACACAGAGCAGGTTGCTGAAACAGCAGATGAGCCAAATTATGATGCTGCCTTGGCTGCGTTGGCTTAAAAATGACCTGATTGACTAAGGCAAGATGAATACTTTCTTAGCCTAAAAAAGCCCCTTCTCATATATATTTGAGAAGGGGCTTTTTTATTTAAGCGGGTTACCACGACAAGTGGTTAGTCAGTCTTTTTGCACTGGGATAGTATTTGTTGTGCGTTCGACACTATTGTCTTTATTTAAATAGACTAATTTAGGTTTGAACTGTTCGGCTTCTGCCTCGTTCATTTGTCCATAGGCGGCAATGATGACTCTATCGCCAACTTGTACCTTTCTGGCTGCCGCGCCGTTCATCGAAATAGTGCCAGAACCCGATTCCGCTAAGATAACGTAGGTATGAAAGCGTTCGCCATTATCTACGTTATAAATATCGATTTGTTCGAACTCTCTGAAACCTGCAAGCTCGACAAGATCTTTGTCGATTGCGCATGAGCCGTCATACCAAAGTTCTGCTTGGGTAACGCTGGCCATATGAAGTTTGCCTTTCAGCAGTGTGATTTGCATATATATTCTCTTAAATTAAATAAAGCGTGTGCCTGTTAGCTTTTAAAGGTACTAGTTCCAGATAAATGGACCTTCTTCATGATCGTTAATACGCCACCATAGATCAGGATCTTCTTCGGTACTCTCGTCCCAGCTTTGAGCATTACAGCGTACTTCGCACTGCAGGAATTGAAATGCCTCTTGTGCACAAGCACAATCATTTTCCCAAGGGGTCTGATCAGAGTCAAACCAAACAGACGTAAAACGTTTGCCTGCGGCTTGCTCTAGAATGGTTATTTCAAATTCATGTGTACCTGTGCTGGCGGTCACTTTCGTGCAAAGGCTCGATGGCTGATGTTGTTTGATGACTGTAAATACGCTACTTATCCAACGAACAATGGTCGTTGTTGGACAGGACAAAACATATATTTCGATGTCAGGTTGCATAGTTTAATCCTTTTTTTTCAACATATTATAAATTCTGAATACGCTCATAGACAGATAGCCTATGAACGTCCACAAAGCACCGCATCCCGCCAAAATAAGTCCGAACAGGGCCATGATTTCTTGGGCCAGTGACTCTTGCACAACTTGCTCGGCAACCATCAATATGAGTACGCCAAAAACAAATAAAAGACCACCTTGGATGATTTTAATCAGCGCCAGTTTGGGGTTATTGCCAAGTTTCATGGCAAGTTTGTGAATGGTACGTCTCATATGGTCAGGGATTATCTCTTGTCAACGAACAAATTGGTTAAAGTACGCGCATAAATCGCTGAAAGCTGATTTAAACTTTCAGCATCGACACACTCATTGACTTGGTGGATAGTGGCATTAATGGGGCCTAGTTCAACCACTTGTGTGCCCATTTTGGCGATAAAACGACCATCGGATGTGCCACCAGAAGTAGATAGCTCAGGCGTTATGTTGACTGTGCTCTGAACCGCCTCAATCATGGCATCCACTAATTCCCCAGGGCGGGTTAAAAAGGGTAAACCGTTGTAAGTCCACTCAATATCGTAGCGTAGTTTGTGTTTGTCCAAAATCTCTAAGACGCGCACTTTAAGGGCGTCAAAATCCAGTTCAGATGAGAAGCGGAAATTAAACTGCGCATTTAATTTTCCGGGCACCACATTGGTGGCGCCTGTACCAGAATGGATGTTGGAAACTTGAAAGCTAGTTGGCGGAAAAAAGTCATTACCGTCATCCCAATGAGCATTAGCCATCTCGGCAAGGGCCGGTGCCGCCAAGTGAATAGGGTTTTCTGCTAGGTGTGGATAAGCGACATGGCCTTGTTTGCCGTATACGGTTAAATCGCCACTAAACGAGCCGCGACGGCCGTTTTTGATAATGTCACCTAATGTTTTGGTACTCGAAGGTTCACCAACAATGCACCAGTCAATGGTCTCATTTCGTGCCATTAGAGCGTCAACAACACGTGTCGTGCCATCTACAAATGGCCCTTCTTCATCACTGGTGATAAGAAAAGATATTTGACCAGGGTGATCAGGATGCGCCGTTACAAAGGTTTCAACCGCCGTGATCATGGCGGCAAGGCTGCCTTTCATGTCTGCTGCGCCGCGTCCATAAAGCATGCCGTCAATGATCTCAGGTGAAAAAGGTGGGACGTGCCACTCTTGTTCTGGTCCGGTTGGAACGACGTCAGTATGGCCAGCAAAACAAAGATTGGGTCCGGTTGTGCCACGTTTTGCATAGAAATTTTTCACGTCGCCAAAAGGCATATACTCAATGTCAAAATCGAGTGCTTTTAATCGCTCTATCATAAGATCTTGGCATCCTGCGTCTTCTGGTGTGACGGACGGGCGTGAAATAAGATCCATTGCAAGTTTAAGTGTAGGTGACAAGTCAGACATTCTTTACCTTTGAGTTGGTTTTCGCTACCTTAATAGGCATTCTGTTACTAAAACAGGAGATCCATATAAAGGTGGGGTTATGAAGTTAGGTATCATTATTTTTTTAGGCTTAATGACAACTGGTTGCAGTTTATTTCAACAGCCTGTCATACAAGAGTCGTATTTTGTTCCTGTTATTCGCTCAGATGTGTCAAGCTCAGGTTACACACCATCGATTACTCCGATGGCAGCACCTAGGTCACAAAAAGAACGCCCTCGCATTTATACGCCAGTCTTGCGTTAAAGGAGCTTTTGCGCATAGCTCTCCGGGTTAAATCCAAGATGAATATTCCCTGAGTAAACTAAGACAGGTCGTTTCACTAAAGAGGGCTGAGACACTATTGTATGGACTGCTCTTTCATTGTCCATTTGATTTTTTATCTCTTCATCCAGTTTTCGCCAAGTGGTGCCGCGTTTATTAATCACGTTTTCCCAGCCTAGCTCGCTTATCCAGGCATTAGCCGTTGCGTCGTCTAAACCTTCTTTTTTGAAATCGTGAAATCTATATTCAATGTTGTTATCACTTAGCCAGCGAAACGCTTTTTTCATGGTGTCGCAATTTTTGATGCCAAATACTGTAATCATACTTTGTTCCGCATAGCACCCTACTGAGTGAACTCAATAGGGTGCTTTTTCTTTTGTTAACAGTTCTTTCGTTAACAGTTCTTTACGTTTTGCCTTCAGGCTCGTTTTTAATTGTGAGCGTGCAATGCTTCATTAAGAGCGATGGCGGTTTTATTGGTTTTACACTCAATAGCGCCTGTTTCTGAGTTGCGTCGGAATAAAAGGTCTGATTGTCCAGACAATTCGCGGGCTTTCACCGTTGAGACCACTTGGTTGTTTTCATCTAGTACCGCCACTTTAGAGCCTGCGGTAATGTATAGTCCTGATTCTACGATGCAGCGATCGCCCAAGCCAATGCCAATGCCTGCGTTCGCTCCAATTAGGCATTTTTCGCCTACTCCGATGACGATGTTGCCACCGCCTGATAGTGTGCCCATAGTCGAGCAGCCACCTCCTAGATCGGAGCCATCGCCCACTACAACGCCAGCCGAAATGCGGCCTTCAACCATACTGGAACCCAGAGTTCCCGCGTTGAAGTTGACAAAGCCTTCGTGCATCACTGTGGTGCCTTCTGCGAGGTGTGCGCCCAAGCGAATACGCGCAGCATCACCAACACGAATACCTGTAGGCACAATAAAGTTAAGCATTTTTGGGAATTTATCGACACTGAATACTTCAATGGTACGGCCTTCCATGCGAGCACTTAGTTGGCGATCAGCAAGTTCTTTCACATCAATGGGGCCTTCACTTGTCCACGCTGTGTTAATTAGAAGGCCGAACATGCCGTCAAGAACCGTGTTATGTGGCTGAACGAGGCGATGGGAAATAAGTTGCAGTTTTAGATACACTTCAGCTGGGTTGCTTGGGGCTTCGTCAGTGGCAAGGACGCATAAGATGATGGGCTTCGTTGAAGCCTTTAAGCGAGAGGCTAATTCTGCTTGTTCAATATTACCTGCCTTTAAAAGGTTCATATGTAGGCGGTTTAGATCGCCTTCTTCTAAAACCAGTGTGCTGTTACCACCTTCGTAATTGGTGCTTTCCAATAGTGCATCCAAAGTGCCTTTTTCGACATGTAAGCAAGGCGCAGAGTAAAAAACTTCTAGCCAATTGCCTTCTTTATTTTGCGTGCCGATGCCAAGACCGAATGCGAAAATTGTGTTGCTCATGTGTGTTCTCCAATTAAGATCTAAGGGGGATTATCTGCGAGAGAGGAAGCGCTGTATTCTTTTTGCTGCCTCAACGCATTCAGATTCTTCTGCCACTAATGCCATGCGAACATGATGGCTGCCGGGGTTGGTGTCATTTACGGCTCTGCCTAAATAACTGCCAGGTAAAACTAAAACAGATTCTTCTTGATAAAGTGCAATGCAGAATGCCTCGTCTGTCATCGTTAACTCGGGCCAGAGGTAAAAGCCCGCTTCTGGTTTAGAGATTGGCATCACAGGGGATAAAATCTCCAAAACCGCATCAAACTTGCGTGTGTATATTTCACGGTTCATGATGACGTGTTCTTCGTCGTTCCAAGCGGCAATCGAAGCGTCTTGGTGATGCACTGGCATGGCGCAACCATGATAGGTTCGGTAGAGTAAAAAAGCCGCTAACAAGTCCGCGTTTCCTGCTACAAAGCCTGAACGCAGCCCTGGTAAGTTTGAACGCTTTGATAACGACTGAAAAATGAGGCAATGCTGATAATCGGTATTCCCCAACTTCTGGCAAGCTTCCAGTAATCCCAGTGGAGGATGGTCACCAAAATAGATTTCTGAGTAACATTCATCTGCCACAATAGTAAAGTCGAAGCGCTTTGCTTTCTCAATTAAAAAAGCGTATTCCTCAAGCGTGGTGATGGTGCCGCTGGGGTTGTTAGGTGAGCATACGAACAGCACTTCGCATCGCTGCCAAATATCATCACTGATGCTTTGGTAATCGACCTTGTAGCCATTTTTTGCATCACAAGGGAGGTAATGCATTTTGGCCCCAGCCAAAATGCCAGCGCCTTCGTAAATCTGGTAAAAAGGATTTGGGCTGACCACGAGTGGTTTAGACTTGCCGCCGACCAGTGTTTGAGTGATCGCAAATAACGCTTCTCGTGTACCGGTAACAGGCAGTATTTCTGTCTCAGGGTTGAGGCTATCGAGTTTAAAACGACGCATCGCCCATTTGCTAATCGTGTCTCTAAGCGCAAACTCGCCTTTTGTACTCGGGTATTTGCTGACACCACTTAAGCTTTTGGCCAGTGTACCGAGCACTATGGCAGGTGCTTCGTGTTGTGGCTCGCCAATCGTGAGTTTGATCAAGGGTTTTTCTGGGTTGGGAGATAAGCCTTCAATGAGTTCAGCCAACTTTTGAAAGGGATAGGGGTGCAAAGATTGTATAAGAGGGTTCATTGTCTTTAGTCCATCGCTTGAGAAAAACGGTCAATTTTCTCTTTTAAAAGAGTGCAGATTGTATTCATAGTATCTTCGTCAGTAATTAAATCGCCATTTTCTTTGGTGATGTAAAAGGTATCTTCTACACGCTCGCCCAGTGTGGCTATTTTGGCCTTGTGCAACATGATGTTATGGTTCATGAAAAACTGTCCCACTAGAGCTAATAATCCTGGTCTGTCTGGTGCTGTAATTTCAAGGGCTGACCAGACTTCTTCAGGTTGGCTAACGAAATGCGCCGTGGCGGGTGAGTTAAAAATTTTCAAAATACGCGGTGTGTGACGTTGCACGACACTTTCATACAGTGATGGTGTTTCTAACTGGTCCATTAGGGTGTTTCGGATCAGGGTGATACGTTCTCTATCAAGATGTAGATTAGTATCTGAGTCATTACTGTCCATAACAACAAAGCTATCCAGACTAAAGTTGTCTGTGGTGTGGCTTATTTTGGCGTCTAGAATCGTTAAGCCGAGCTGTTCAAATGTGGCGGCCGTCACAGCAAATAGATGTTTGCTGATTAAGGTATAAATAAATATTTTACTGGCCCCTGAGAAATTACGACCGCCTAATGGCGTGATAGCAATAAGAGGCTTGTCACTCGGGCGGTGGCGTAAGATCGCTTCTGTATTCCACGCAATTTCATCGCCGTTTGAGCGTATGAAATACTCATCTTCGATGGTTTCCCATATATTTTCCGCTTCCATGATGTCTACGTTGCGTTCGATCATAATTTCGAGTGCACGCTGTTTGTGCTCGTCGCTGATCATATCGGCATCTATAGGGGAATCTAGGCCACGTCGTAGAGCGCGTTTTGTTTCTAAGTACAATTGGCGCATTAGTGATGCCCTCCAACTGTTCCACATGGTTGGGTTGGTTGCGTTGATGTCGGCCACAGTCAGAATAAATAAGTAATCTAAATGCTCTTGATCTTTTACGTAACTAGCAAACTCCCAAATCACTTCAGGGTCTGAAATGTCTTTACGCTGAGCTGTGACAGACATGAATAGGTGGTTACGGACAAGCCACACCACCAGCTCAGTATCACGTTTTGATAGCCCATGACGCTCACAAAAAGCCTGAGCATCAACGCAGCCTAGTTCGGAGTGATCGCCACCACGCCCTTTCGCTATATCGTGATACAAACCAGCAATATATAGCAGTTCAACTTTAGGAACGTGTCTAATCGCTTGGGCCGAAATAGGAAACTTCTGTTTAAATTCTGGCAACCATAAACGACGCAGATTTTCTACCAGCTGAAGAGTGTGAGCATCTACGGTGTAGATGTGAAATAAATCGTGCTGCATTTGCCCTATAATGGCACCAAATTCCGGTAAATAGCGCCCTAATAAGCCAAGGTGTTTCATTGAGCGAAGTATGCTCGTTAGTCGGTATCGACTGGCAATAATGTCAAGAAACAAATCGGTATTCGTTTTGTCATTGCGAAAATGATCATCGACCACTTCAAGGCTGTCGCGTAATTGACGCATGGTGTTCGCTCGAATTCCCTTGATGTTTTCGTGAGCACCCAGCAGCACGTACAGCTCCAACATACTAGACGGGTTGTCTTGAAACAGTGTCGCAGAGCGTGCTTCGAGTTGGCCATTGGCAATCTGGAAATGGTCGTTGATCACCTCGATGTTATCAATGGCATTTTTGGCAAGAAACGATTCTTCAAAATGTTGTAAAAGTAGATCGTTGAGTTGTTGAATTGAGGCGACGCTCTGGTAATACCCCTGCATGAAGCGCTCAACATTGCGTTTTAGATCATCGTCATCAAAGCCAAACAATCGAGTTAGCGTTCTTTGATGGTCAAAAAGAAGGCGGTCTTCTTTACGGCCAGAAACCATATGCAGTGCCCAGCGTATCCGCCAAAGATGACTCACCGCCCCTTTTAGCTGGATGTATTCATCTTCCGATAAAAAGTTTTTTTCAATGAGAGCGCTAAGCCTGTGAGTGTGTAAATGACGCTTAGCGACCCAATCAATCACCTGCATATCTCTTAACCCGCCAGGGCATTCTTTGAGGTTAGGCTCTAGGTTATAGGCGGTGTTTTGGTATTTAGCATGTCGTTGTTTTTGCTCTGCCAGCTTAGCTTGATAAAAAGACTGACCATCCCACATTTTTGTGGTGTCAATACGAGTCTTAAGTGCCGCGAGTAAATCGTTTGAGCCAATCAGGGTTCTTGATTCAATGAGATTGGTAATAATCGTAATATCATTAGCGGCCATGTCAGCGCATTCGTCTATGGTTCTTACGCTATGACCTACATCAAGGTTAATATCCCAAAGAAACGTGATAAAAGCTTCCAGCTTTTGCTGGGGAGCAGAAGTTTCGTTGTCAATGAGGATTAATAAGTCAATGTCTGACTTAGGGTGTAATTCGCTGCGACCATAGCCGCCTACTGCGACTAAGCTGACGTTAGTGTCGTGGAGCAATTCTTTTGCTTGCCAAGCTGACTGTAATATTTCGTCAAAAAACGCCGCTAATCCTTTAACCAGTTTTTCAATTGGGTAAAGGGAATGAAAAAGATCGTTATAGATTTGCGTCTTTTCTTCTATGATGGCTTTGTAACGGACAATTGAACAACTAGGTTGTGAAAGCTCAGACTTCTCTTCAGCACAAAGAAGTGGCGGGGCATCTGGAAAAGCAGGAAAATCCATACAAAAGCCTCAAGGAATTAAAAAAGAAATACTAACGACATTTTATTAACTCAGTCAAAACGCGCTTTTATGAAAAGCGCGTTTCTTCTGGGCGACGAGTTAACACCTCGACGCCATTTGTGGTCACTAACAAGGTATGCTCATACTGAGCAGATAAGCGACCGTCTTTTGTTTTGGCTATCCAGTTATCAGGGCCTGTGTGTTTTACGTGTTTTTTGCCCGCATTAATCATAGGTTCAATCGTAAAGACCATGCCTTCTTCTAATATCACACCTGTGCCTGTTTTGCCGTAATGCGCAACTTGAGGTTCTCCGTGGAAAGTGGTGCCGATGCCATGCCCACAATATTCTTCAACGACA
The DNA here is from genome assembly GCF_003721245.1 of Marinomonas hwangdonensis. Classification (GTDB taxonomy): domain Bacteria; phylum Pseudomonadota; class Gammaproteobacteria; order Pseudomonadales; family Marinomonadaceae; genus Marinomonas; species Marinomonas hwangdonensis. Next base: position 96,615 of record NZ_RIZG01000008.1, read on the forward strand.
GTGTAATGATGCTTGTGTGCATAAGCCGAAATAGCAGCGCCAATATCACCTAAACGAATGCCAGGTTTTACCATGTCGATAGCAAGGTACAGACTTTCCTGTGTTACTTTTGCCAAGCGTTCTGCATGAGGCAGGGCAGTACCTACGAAGAACATTTTACTAGTATCACCGTAGTAACCGTCTTTGATGATAGTGATATCAACATTGATCACGTCGCCTTTTTTCAACGCTTTGTCGTTGGGGATACCATGGCAAATAACATCATTGACAGATGTACAACAGGATTTAGGAAAACCATGGTAGTTCAGAGGCGCTGGGATAGCACCTTGTTCACCAACAATGTAGTTGTGAGCAATAATGTCGATTTGTTCAGTCGTTATGCCAGGTATGATGAACTCTTCAAGCATCACAAGAACATCAGCAGCCAGCTTGCCTGCTACCCTCATGCCTTCTATATCGCTGATGTCGCTAAAACGCGTCGCAGCTGGACGAGGGGTGGCAGCAGGAACTTCTAATCGACCGTTTTTGGTTAGTGCTTCGATTTTTTGCAGTATTTCGTTACTCATAGTTAGTATTTCTTAAATTGGTTTATGGCTAAGATAGCGCCTATTCTACATGACTTGAATCGTAGAATCGCCTCTGTGCCTGAAAAAAACGTGTTCAGTAAAACGTGTAAAAAAGCGTTCGAGTCTTTTGGTTTTTAGATAAATATGGTATAAAACGCCAGCTTGTGTAATGGGGCACTATTTGTTACGCGAGCTTAACTCACTAAATCAACGATCTTGCCGCAATGAATAAAAGTGTCTTGGGTGTCTTAGGTTGCCTTAAACCTTGTTCGACTGACGCTTTTAGCTGGTAAGCTTAAATAACCCAAATTTAAAGGATAGTAAAATGCCTACAGTTTCTATGCGCGACCTATTATTGGTTGGTTCACACTTCGGTCACCAAACTCGTTACTGGAACCCAAAAATGAAGCCTTTCATTTTCGGTGCTCGTAACAAGATCCACATCATCAACCTTGAACACACTGTTCCAGCACTAAATAACGCTCTTGAGCTTGTTAAGAAAATGGCTGAGAACAAAAACAAGGTGTTGTTTGTTGGTACTAAGCGTGCTGCGTCTAAAACAATTAAAGAGCAAGCTTCTCGCTCAGGTATGCCATACGTAAACCATCGCTGGTTGGGTGGTATGCTAACAAACTACAAAACGATCCGTGCTTCTATCAAGCGTCTACGTGAGCTTGAAACACAAATGACGGATGGTACTTTTGACAAATTGACGAAAAAAGAAGCTTTGATGCGTACTCGTGAGCTTGAGAAACTTGAGCTTTCTATGGGTGGTATCAAGGATATGGGCGGTCTTCCTGACGTTCTTTTTGTTGTTGACGTTGACCATGAGCGTATTGCAATCAAAGAAGCTAACAAGCTAGGTATCCCTGTTATCGGTATCGTTGATACAAACAGTGATCCAGACGGCGTTGATTACATCATTCCTGCTAACGATGACGCTATTCGTGCCATTCAGTTGTACGTTGGTGCTTTTGCTGATGCCGTGCTAGAAGCTCGTGCTGAAGCGGCTGGTACAGCAGATGAATTTGTTGAAGTAAGCGAAGCGACTGAAGCGTAAGCAAACTAAATTAGTTTGTTCTGGTTTCTAAAGGGGGGTGTTCGCCTCCTTTTTTAAATTTGAATTGGTAGAAGAGGAATTGTTATGGCCGCAGTATCTGCAGCATTAGTAAAAGAGCTACGTGAGCGCACGGGTTTAGGTATGATGGAGTGCAAAAAAGCACTTGCTGCTGCGAACGCAGACATTGAAGTGGCAATCGAAGAGCTACGTAAATCAAGTGGCATGAAAGCAGCGAAGAAAGCGGGTCGTACTGCAGCGGAAGGTACTATCATTATGCGCGTAGCTGATGATGCATCTTACGGTGTCTTGGTTGAGGTTAACTCTGAGACAGATTTCGCTTCTCGTGACGAAGGTTTCATTGCTTTCGCCAATAAAGTTGCTGATGTTGTTTTTGCAACAAAAGAAACTGACATGGCTAAAGTGATTTCAGGTGATATGCTTGAAGCTCGCGAAGCCTTGGTTCAGAAAATTGGTGAAAACATCACGCCTCGTCGTGCTGTTATCGTTGAAGGTGGCTTAGTAAGCGGCTACTTGCACGGTAATGGGCAGATCGCTGTATTGACTCAACTTGAAGGTGGTTCATCTGAGCTAGCGAAAGACGTGTCTATGCATGTAGCGGCTGTTTCTCCTCGTGTTGTACGTGGCGAAGATATGCCAGCTGAAGTTCTTGCAAAAGAAGAAGAGATTGTTCGTGCGCAGCCAGATATGGCTGGCAAACCTGCTGAGATCGTTGACAAAATGATCGTAGGTCGTATGAAGAAGTTCTTGGCTGAAAATAGCTTGACTGAACAGCCTTTTGTTAAGAACCCAGAAATTAAAGTAGGCCAGCTTGTAAAAGATGCCGGCGCTACCGTTACTTCTTTTGTTCGCCTTGAAGTAGGTGAAGGTATCGAAGTAGCTGAAGTGGATTTTGCTGCAGAGGTAGCCGCTCAGCTTAAAGGTTAATCTTTAGTTGATCGTTCTAAATAAAGGGGCAGCTTGACTGCCCCTTTTTATGAAAGACAGATGCTATGTGTGTGTTGACTGACTAAGCGTCATTGATTGAAGAGATGCAACCCTTGCCGGAGGTTAAAGTGCCAAAAGAAAGAAGTCCTAAATATAAACGAATTTTGTTAAAACTCAGTGGCGAAGCTTTAATGGGCGACGAGCCATTTGGTATTGACCCTAAGGTGCTCAATCGAATCGCTCTTGAGATTGGCCAATTGCGTGGCATCGGTGTTGAGGTTGGTATTGTTATCGGTGGTGGTAACTTGTTCCGTGGACAGGCTTTGAGTAAAGCAGGTATGGACCGTGTCACTGGCGATCACATGGGTATGCTGGCAACGGTGATGAATGCTTTGGCGATGCGAGATGCCCTAGAACGCGCTAATATTGCCACTCGTGTAATGTCAGCGATTACCATGACGGGTATTGTCGAACCTTACGACAGAAGGCGTGCGATGCGCTTAATGCAAGAAGGTGATGTGCTGATTTTCTCTGCTGGTACAGGCAATCCCTTTTTTACAACAGACTCTGCCGCTTGTTTGCGCGGTATCGAGATTGATGCTGATGTTGTATTGAAGGCAACGAAAGTGGATGGTGTGTACTCTGCCGATCCAATGAAAGATCCTACTGCAGTCAAATATGATACATTAGGCTATGATGAGGTGCTTGAGAAACAATTGGGCGTTATGGATTTAACGGCGATTTGTTTAACACGAGATCACAGCATGCCAATACGAGTATTTAATATGAATAAGCCTGGCGCCTTGGTGAACATCATGGTTGGCGGCGACGAAGGTACCCTGATTAAGTGAGGAAGTTATGATTAACGAAATTCTTAAAGACGCAGAAGAGCGAATGGGCAAAGCGGTTGCTTCTGTTGAATCTGCATTTAAAAAAATCCGTACTGGTCGAGCACACCCGAGTATTTTAGACTCTGTTAAAGTGAACTATTACGGTTCTGAAACACCGTTGAGCCAAGTGGCTAACATTACTGTTGAAGATGCGCGAACCTTGGGTGTTTCTCCTTGGGAAAACAATTTGGTTCCTGAGATCGAAAAAGCCATCATGAAGTCAGATCTTGGTTTGAATCCGGCAACGAATGGAAATCTGATCCGCATTCCTATGCCTGCCCTGACTGAAGAAACGCGTAAAAACTACTTTAAGCAGGCGAAAAATGAAGCTGAAAACGGCCGTATTGCTATTCGCAATATCCGTCGCGATGCCAATGGCAGTCTTAAAGACCTGTTGAAAGAAAAAGAAATATCTGAAGACGACGATCGTCGTGGACAAGATCAAGTTCAAAAAATCACCGACAAATATGTCGCACTCGTTGAAGAGCGTCTTGCCGCAAAAGAAAAAGACTTGATGGAAATTTAGTGAAGAAGGCGAGCTTCGGCTCGCTTTTTTTATTAACTAAGGTGACGCTATGTCTGTAATCAATGGCACTGATGCTGAGTCAGTCGCTGTACCAGAACATATTGCCATAATCATGGATGGTAATAATCGCTGGGCCAAAAAAAAGCACCTCCCTAGTATCGCTGGGCACTCTGCAGGAGCATCGGCAGTTCGTCGCGTGGTCGAGTCAGCCGCTTTGGCAGGGGTTAAGGTGTTAACGCTTTTTGCCTTTTCTAGTGAAAACTGGAAGCGTCCTAAGCTCGAAGTGGACGGTTTGATGGCGCTTTTTATGCGCTCCCTCAAAAAGGAGCTCAAGCGGTTAAATAAGCACGAAATTAAATTTAAGATAATAGGTGATCTTTCTGGATTTAGTGAAAGCTTACAAGCACAGATTAAGACGGTTGAAGAAGCCACGCAGGCTAACGACAAAATGACGCTTGTCATTGCAGCAAACTATGGTGGTCGTTGGGATATAGCGCAAGCAGCTCGAAAGGTCACGGAACGTGTGCTTGCTGGTGAGCTAACAGTGGAAAATATCAATGAAACGGTATTAAGTGAGCATATGCAGCTCGCCGATTTGCCGGCGCCTGATCTTTTGATTAGAACGTCTGGTGAAGAACGTATTAGCAACTTCTTGCTTTGGCAGACGGCTTATTCTGAGTTTGTATTTCTTCCTGTGTTGTGGCCGGATTTTGGTCAGACGCATTTTGATGAAGCTATCCAAACTTATCAAAACCGTCAACGACGTTATGGTGGTCGATAACCATGTTACTCCCTCGAATTTTAAGCGCCATCGTTATGGCTGTGTTGTTTGTTTGTGCCGTCTTTGTTTTAGACATCACTTATTTTATTTTCGCCATGGCCGGTGTTGTGTTTCTAGCAGGATGGGAGTGGGCGCGTTTATCTGGTCTGCATAAGCAGACACATCGTATGTTATACGCAGTGCTCATTAGCGTGGTGTGTTTTGGTGTGTTTCAAGCCAATGTGCACATGCTTTCCCTTTTTGTTAGCCCTTTTCTGTGGGGGTTGGCTTTATACTGGGTAATGCGTTATCCAACTCATCTTGTTTGGCGGCATGTTTACAGTCGTCTCGTGTTTGGCGTGTTTGTGTTGGTTACGACTTGGTCTGCATTGGTTGTGCTCAGGGAGTCAGCAGACTTTCTGGTGTGGGTGCTTTTACTGATGGGATTAATATGGGGAGCCGATACTGGCGCCTATTTTGCGGGACGGGCTTTCGGTAAACGTAAGTTGGCGCGTTTTGTGAGTCCTGGAAAGTCTTGGGAAGGTGTGTTCGGTGGCGTGTTTTTAACGCAAATTGGCATCATGGTGTTTGCTACGATGAGCGATTTTTCACTTTTACAATGGGGGGGATTGGCGGTGATTGCGTTGGTGACCTCTTTTGTGTCTGTGTTAGGTGATCTAACTGAGAGTTTATTTAAGCGCCATGAAGAACTTAAAGATTCAAGTCGTCTTATCCCTGGGCATGGTGGGGTGATGGATCGTGTGGATAGCTTGACGGCCGCAGCGCCAATTTATGTTCTGTTATTAAGTTTAACTGGGTGGCTTTGATGCAGGGTATTTGTTTGTTAGGGGCAACTGGCTCAATTGGGCAAAGCACCTTAGATATTATTTCCCTACACCCAGATAAATTTCGATTAATCAGTGCCTCTGCGAATCACAGCGTGGATAAAATGGCGCAAATTTGTCGTCGTTTTAAACCGCTTAGAGTGGTAATGGGGTCTGAAAAAACACGTGATGAATTAGCGCGACAATGCTTTGACCTAGATATTTCCTTTGAGTGGGGAGCGCAAGCATTAGACAGTATTGCCGCAGATTCTGCTGTGGATCAAGTCATGGCTGCCATTATGGGGTTTGCTGGGCTTAGTCCAACTTTGTCGGGGATACGGGCAGGAAAACGCACCCTGTTGGCAAACAAAGAGTCGCTGGTGACCGCGGGTAAGCTCTTTATGGATGAGGTTGCACGTCATGATGTTATGTTGCTTCCGATTGACAGTGAACACAATGCGATTTACCAAAGCTTGCCTCAAACTTCGGTAGGGGCGCATAAAAAAGATGTGTCAAAAATCATATTAACAGCTTCTGGTGGCCCCTTCAGAACCTGGTCATTAGAAGAAATGGTATCGGTAACGCCGGCTCAGGCCTGCAAGCATCCAAACTGGTCGATGGGGCAAAAGATATCGATTGATTCCGCCACCTTGATGAATAAAGGGCTTGAATTAATTGAGGCCTGTTGGTTGTTTGATGTCACGCCAAACGAAGTTGATGTGGTTGTTCATCCAGAAAGCATCATCCACTCGATGGTGTCTTATCGTGATGGGTCTGTGCTTTCTCAGATGGGAAATCCTGATATGAAAATTCCTATCGCATACGGCATGAGTTGGCCTGACAGAATAGAAACCAGTGTTGCTCCGCTCAGCTTGATTGATATTGGGCGTTTGAATTTTGAGTCTCCTGACGTGGTACGTTTTCCAAATCTTACTCTTGCTGCTGATGCCTGGTTTATGGGGGGGACGGCAATGGCGGTGCTAAATGCGGCTAATGAGGTGGCAGTAGACGCTTTTTTACACCATAAAATTGGATTCTTAGACATTGCTAAGCTTAATGAAAAAGTATTGTCTACCGCGAATATTGTCGCAGTCAATGAACTTGAAGATGTGTTAGAGGCCGATAAAATGGCTCGTCGTTTAGCGCTTAATATGGTTTATTCTGGTTGGCTTTTATGATCATAAACATTCTTTCTATAATTGTTGCTTTAGGTTTGCTCATTACCTTTCATGAGTTTGGTCATTTCTATGTGGCGCGCCGTTGTGGGGTAAAAGTGTTGCGTTTCTCTGTGGGATTCGGGAAGCCCATTTATCGCTACGTGGGTAAAACTGGCACAGAGTACACTCTTGCGATGATTCCATTGGGTGGTTATGTACGCATGCTGGATGAGCGCGAAGGCAATGTACCCGAATCGCTAAGAGATCAAACATTCAACACTAAAACAGTATGGCAGCGGATTGCTATCGTTGCGGCAGGACCCATTGCAAATTTCATTTTAGCCATTGTCATTTATGCGTTCGTTGCTTTGTTGGGCATTCAATCTGTTGCCCCTAAAGTAGGTGACATCGCGACTGATTCTCCGTTGAGTCAAACTCAGATTCAGATAGGCGATGAACTTACGTCTATTGCTGGTGAACCTGTTACGTCGTGGGAAGATGTAAATTTAGTGTTAGCAGGCTTGATAGGTCAAACAGGAAGCATTATCGTCAGTTATCAAGTTGAAGGTGAAAGCTTTCAACGAGAAGGCTCTGTGAAACTTAATCGTTGGTTGACAGGAGAAGAGCCCAACAATTTGATTCAAGCCTTTGGCGTGAGCCCATGGCAACCAGACGTTGAGCCTGTTATTGCCCAAGTGGTTGAGGGCGGAGCGGCCTATAAGGCGGGTTTCGAGGCAAAAGACAAAATATTGAGAGTGGAAGGCTCCACTATGTCGAGCTGGCAACAAGTTGTTGAAGTGGTTCAGGCAAGCCCAGGTAAGAGATTGAACGTTGAGGTGTTGCGTGGGCAAATGACCTACAATCTCTCCCTTGAGCCTGAGGTTATGCAGCGCAATGGCGTTGATCTAGGTTATGCAGGCCTTGCTGTAGTACCGCCCAAGTGGGACGAGAGTCTCATACGTGAGCGTCACTATGGCCCCATTGAAGCACTGTCTTATGGTGCGTTACAGACCTATAAAATGGTGACGCTGACCGTCTCTTCGATTGGGAAAATGTTGCAAGGTCTCATTTCTGTCGACAATCTGTCAGGGCCTATTACCATTGCGAAAATCGCCAGTGCATCGGCTGATTCTGGGTTGCAGACGTTTTTAAAGTTTATGGCTTACCTTAGTGTCAGTTTAGGTGTGCTTAATTTGTTGCCCATTCCAATGTTGGATGGTGGGCATCTGTTGTTTTTTGGCATTGAAGCTATACGCCGAAAGCCTGTCTCTGAACGAATTCAGGGTATGGCGTATCGAGTTGGTGCTTCTCTTTTATTTGCTTTAATGGCGGTTGCCATTTTTAATGATATTGCCCGCTTGTAGAGAGGTATATGTGAAAGTCGTTTCAGCGGTATTGTTGACTTTAATAAGTGTGCAAGGTTACGCAAATACAGTAGAAGATGTTCGTATTGATGGTTTGGTACAAATGCCATCGTCTAGAGCTTTTGATGTTATCGGTTTTAATGATCGCGAGTCCTATAATGCGGGTAAGGTGTATCAAGCAATTAATGCGCTTTTTAACACGGGTTACTTCAGTGATATCGATGTTTTTAAAGATAATGACATCCTGGTATTTAATGTTGTAGAACGACCCTCAATTGGTAATTTAACCATAGAAGGGAACGAATTAATCAAAACTGAAGATCTGCAAAGAGGGTTGACTTTATCTGGCTTAGAAATTGGCGAGATCTATAAGCCAGAAACTTTAAATCAAATTGTTCAAGAATTACAACGACAATATTATGCCCTAGGACGATACAGCGCCAAAGTAGATATTTCAGTTGAGCCCATGCCCCGAAATAGAACGGCTATTGCCATTGATATCGATGAAGGTGACACTGCAAAGATTGTTCATATTAATATTGTTGGCAATAAAGACTTTGATCTAGAAACCTTAACAAAAGACTTTGATTCACGGGAAACAGGTTATTGGAATCCCTTTAGCTCGGCGGACGAATACGCTAAAGAAAAATTAGAGGGTGATATAAATAAACTGAAAAGTTTTTATTTAGATAATGGTTATCTGGATTTCTCTGTGGTTTCAAGTCAAGTGAGTTTATCCGCAGATAAACGCGATGTGTATGTTGTCATTAACGTTTCTGAGGGGGAGCCCTACCAAATTGGAAGTCTAGCTTTAAATGGCAGCCTGCCAATTAGTGAGGACCGCGTGTGGAAACAAATAACACAGAAAAAGGGCGATGTATTTTCTCGTAGCCAAGTGACTAAGATCATTGAAGACATCTCAACCGAGCTTGGCGACGATGGGTATCTGTTCACTAACGTCAATGTTATCCCAGAGAAGCTTGATGATCAGACGGTCAATTTGAGTTATCAAATTGCACCGGGCCCAAAAGTGTACGTACGTCGTATTATTTTTAGCGGTAACCGTGAGACACAAGATGAAGTGTTGCGTCGTGAAATGACCCAGTTTGAAGGGACGTTAGCAACGCACTCTAAAATTCAAGCATCCAAGCGTCGTATCGAGCGGTTAGGTTTTTTTAGTCGAGTTGATTTGAGGACTCGCCCTGTCAATGGAACGACGGACCAAGTAGATATAGAAGTCGTAGTAGAGGAGCAAGCCTCTGGCAGTATCCAGGCCAGTATTGGTTACTCGGAAGAAAGTGGCACAGTGCTGGGTTTTGGTATATCAAAACGTAACTTTCTAGGAACAGGCAATAAGTTGTCTTTTAATGCCTCTAGAACAAATCAATCGCAAAATTATGCGATCAGTTACGATAATCCTTATTTTACTGTGGATGGCGTGAGTCGTGGCTTCGAAATGTTTTATAAAACGAGCGATCATGCTAGTGATGATGTCGAAGATTATGACCTAGATGAAATAGGGGCTGGTGTTAATTTTGGCTATCCTATTTCAGATACTCAACGTTTGTCTTTTGGCGTGACGGTTAAAGAAACAACTGTCCAGTTGGGTTTTGATCCATCAAATGAGACGAAAAGCTACATCAATACGCAGGGCGATAATTACGATGACATTATCGGCAGTATCAGTTGGAGTGACAACGATTTGATTGGTGGTGTTTTGCCTACTGAGGGTTACTCAACCAGAGCGACGCTTGAAGTGGCATTGCCCGCTGGTGATCAGCAGTACAGTAAGCTGAGCTTAACATCGCAAAAATATTGGAATTTGAATGATTCTAACCTTTGGTTGTTTCGTTTAAAAGGTCGTTTGGGTTATGGTAAAAGTTATGGTGACACTGAGGCTTTCCCCTTCTTTGAAAACTATTTCGCAGGTGGATCGTATTCTGTACGTGGTTATGGCGCCTCCTCGTTAGGGCCAAAAAACTCATACGATGCGGGCTCAACGAATACCAGTTCTGCGTTGGGGGGAAACATTCTTATGACGGGTACGGCGGAGCTTATTTTTCCTTTGCCTATGGTTGAAGATCATAAGTCAGTAAGAACAGCCGTATTCATTGATGGCGGTAGTGTGTTTACGGACTATTGTTTGGCGGGCAACACAGAGTGTAACCAAGGAATACAGCTTGATGAAATACGCTACAGTGCGGGTTTGAGTTGGACATGGATTACGCCTATTGCCCCCTTGTCTTTTAACTTTTCTCGACCATTAAATGCGAAAAGCGGCGATAAAACGGATCTGTTCCAATTTCAGTTAGGGACGACGTTTTAATCCGAACATTATTTCATTATTGAAGTAAAACGTTTGAATCGCAGTGTTTCTATTTTTATTGCGACTATATTAGAGGGAGAACATAGTGAAAAAAATATTAGCGTGTTTTATTGCTTTTTGTTGCGTCAGCATTGCGCAAGCTACTGAGATAGCAGTTGTGGATTTCAGGGCGGCCTTGTTGCAAAGTAATATCGGTCAGGAAGCTGCGAAAGGGCCAAAACAGCAAGTGGCGCAAATGGATGCTACGCTTCAGCAAGAACAGAAAGCGCTCGAGACTTCTGCCAACGAGCTGAAACGCGACGAGTTGACTTTATCCCAAGAAGAGTTTCAGCAACGCCGTCAAGAGCTAGCAGAGCGTCAAAACAGACTTCGTGGTATGGCCGCAAACATGCAACGCCAAGCGAAAGAGCTAGAGCAAGAATTAATAGAATCTTTGACACCAACAGGCGAGGCGGCGTTAAAATCGATTATTGAAGAACGCAATTTAGAGCTAGTGTTAAACAGACAATTAAGTCTGTATGCCAGTGCTGCGGCTGATATTACTGACGAGTTAGTGATGCGAATTAACAAGGATAATTAATTGATGAGCCACACGTTAGGGCAATTGGCCACAATAGTGCAGGGTGTTGTAAAAGGAGACGAGAACCTGATTATCGAGAAGCTCGGGACGCTTGAGAATGCGACGGCGTCTGAATTGAGCTTTTTGGCCAACTCGAAATATCAAGGTTACTTAACCTCTACTCAAGCTGGTGCCGTTCTGGTGAAAACAGAGAATCTTGCTCAGTTGGTAGACAATGCCATTATTGTTTCTAATCCATACCTAGCGTTTGCTCAATTGTCTCATTTGTTTTTCCCGAAGATACAAAGCTGGTCATCGATACATGAAAGTGCCGTTATAGCGGCCAATACTCGGATTGCGCCGAATGCATGCATAGGGCCCAATGTGGTTATCGATGAAGATTGTGATATTGCTGAGGATTGTGTAATAGGGGCTGGGTGTGTGATTGGTCGAGGCACTATCATTGGTCGAGGAACTCGCCTATACCCGAATGTTACACTTTATCATGATGTTATTGTAGGGGAGTGTTGCATTCTTCACAGTGGTGCTGTTATTGGCGCGGATGGCTTTGGTTTTGCTCCCAATCAGGGGCGCTGGGAGAAAATCGTACAACTTGGTTCAGTTGTGATTGGCAATAAAGTTGAAGTCGGTGCGAATACGACGATAGACCGTGGCGCATTGGAGAACACCCTTATTGGCCATGGTGTTATAATAGATAACCAAGTTCAAATTGCTCATAACGTCGTAATTGGCGATAATACCGCCATCGCCGCATGTACCGCGATAGCAGGAAGCACCAAAATTGGCGCCTCATGCACCATCTCCGGCGGGGTTGGTATTGCCGGTCATCTTGAATTGGCCGATAAAGTACATGTCACTGCTATGAGTTTAATAAGCCATTCCATAACAGAGCAGGGGTCCTATTCGTCTGGTATGGGGATGGAGTTAACGAGTAAATGGCGTCGAACAGTTGCCAGAGTGCGACGATTAGATGAAATGGCAAAACAGTTGTTACAAATGAAACAGCAGGTTAATAAGCTTCTAGATAAGGTTGATAATAAATGATGGACGTAAATGAAATTCGCCAATACTTACCGCATAGGTATCCGTTTTTATTGGTGGATCGTGTTATTGAGTTAAATCTAAATGAGTCTATTATTGCGTACAAGAATATTACAATTAATGAGCCTTATTTTGATGGTCACTTCCCCAATCACCCGATTTTTCCAGGTGTATTGATTATTGAAGCTATGGCCCAAGCTGCAGGTATTCTTGGCTTTAAAACAATGGATAAGAAGCCAGAAGATGGCTCAATTTATTATTTTGTAGGGTCTGATAAAGCCCGTTTTAAGCGTCCAGTTGTGCCGGGTGACCGTTTACAATTAGAAGCTAAAATCGTGACAGAGAAACGTGGAATTTGGAAGTTTGAATGTAGAGCAACGGTTGACGGTGAATTGGCTTGCTCTGCAACTATTCTGTGTGCTGACAGGAAAATATAGTGGCGATTCATCCAACTGCTTTAATTGATTCGAAAGCCGAGATCGACTCGAGTGTAGAAGTTGGTCCTTTCTCTGTTATTGGGCCGAATGTAAAAATTGGCGCGGGCAGTATTGTCAAATCCCATGTGGTTATTAATGGCCATACGACAATCGGATCCAATAACGAAATTTATCAATTTGCTTCTGTTGGAGAGGCGAATCAAGATAAAAAGTATAAGGGTGAACCGACTAAACTCGTTATTGGCGATAATAACATCATTCGTGAAAATGCGACGATTCATCGTGGCACAGTCCAAGATAACGGCATCACCATAATAGGTAATGATAATCTATTTATGGCGAGTACCCATGTGGGTCACGATTGTATTGTGGGAGACCACAATATCATGGCCAATTTTGCTGCCTTAGCGGGTCACGTGAAAATGGGAAGCTATGTGATTCTGGGTGGCTACACAGGTGTTCACCAGTTTTGTCAGGTAAACTCCTTTAGTATGTGCGGCATGGGATCCATGGTGTCGAAAGACGTGCCAAGATACATTATGGTTTCTGGTAGTCCAGCAAAAGCGCATGGAATGAACTTCGAAGGGATGCGTCGCCGAGGCGTTCCAGCAGACGTTATTCGAGCACTGCGCTCCGCTTATAAAACCGTATATCGAAAAGGTCTGACGCTTGACGTTGCGCTGCAAGAGTTGGAAAAAACAACCAACAGTGACTTCCCTGAGGTGGCTGAGTTTATTTTATCCATTCGGCAGTCAAAACGCGGCATCGTCCGATAGACGTCATGCTTTAAAAGAGAACCCCGGACTGTTTCGGGGTTTTTTTATTATTAGAGGTTATACAAATGAACGCGACGTCTCCGACACGTTACGTGATAGTGGCAGGAGAAGCTTCTGGGGATATCTTGGGAGCCAATTTAATTGCCCACTTAAAAAAGCAGCAGCCAAATGCTGTGTTTGAAGGGATTGGTGGCCCGCTTATGCAATCTCAAGGATTACAGACTCTAGTGCCCATGGACCGTTTGTCTGTGATGGGCTTGGTTGAGGTGTTAGGTCGGTTACGGGAACTGCTGGGCATTCGTAAACGCTTATATGAATTGTGCTTGCAGAACCCTCCTACGGCTTTTATTGGCATTGATTCCCCTGATTTTAATTTGCCTTTGGCGAGAAAATTAAAACAAGCAAGTATACCGACAGTTCACTATGTTAGTCCTTCTGTTTGGGCATGGCGTCAAAAGCGAATTTTTAATATCAAAAAATCAGTTGATTTAATGTTGGCGTTGTTCCCTTTTGAATTACCCATTTACCATGAACACAATATTCCTGTGGTGTGTGTAGGTCATACCTTAGCGGATGACATTCCTCTTGAGAGTGACGCAAATCTTGCCAGAGGCACGTTGGGATTAGGTATTATTCGTGGCCCTGTCTTTGCCATTCTGCCAGGATCGAGAGAAGGCGAAGTATCCCGTTTAGCCCCACTTTTTGTAGAGACCATGAAGCTGATTAAGCAGAAAGAGCCGGACGCTGTGTTTCTGATGCCGGCAGCGAATCCGGAAAGGCGGCAACAGATAGAAGCCATTCTGCATGAGGCAAATACAGAAGCCATTCTCATTGACGGGCAGTCTCGCACTGTCATGGCCGCAGCGGACGCTATTTTGCTAGCCTCAGGAACTGCTGCCCTTGAAGCCATGTTAGTCAAGCGCCCCATGGTTGTGTCTTATAAAGTGAATCGACTGACCTATGCGATTATGAAACGTATGTTAAAGGTGCCTTATGTGTCTTTGCCAAACCTGTTGGCCAATGAGCCATTAGTGCCTGAACTGCTTCAAGACGCAGCGACACCAGAGAATTTGGCCACTAGTCTGTTGCAGACTTGGCGTTCTTTTATGGGCGACAAAGCAATTCAAGCGAAATATTTAGCGCTGCACAAAATGTTACGCAAAGAAGCGGGAGATGAAGCGACTAAAGCCATTATTTCCATGATTGAAAGTAAGGCTAAGTGATGGAACCTTTCGTTAGTCAAATCTATTTTGGTGACCTGTTGGCTGGAACCGACGAGGCTGGCAGAGGTCCTTTAGCCGGAGAAGTCGTGGCGGCTGCGGTTATTTTGAATCCGAAACGGCCCATTGTCGGGCTAAATGACTCAAAGAAACTAAGTGAAAAAAAGCGTGAAGCCTTGTTCATTGAGATTCAGGAAAAGGCGCTGGCGTTTGGTATTGCCAGCGCAACGGTAGAAGAGATTGATCAGTTAAATATTTTGCATGCCAGTATGTTGGCGATGTCCCGGGCTGTTGCACAGTTAAGTGTCGCACCAGAACATGTTTTAGTTGATGGTAATCGTCTGCCTCTAAATTTGCCTTGTCCTGCGGAGGCTGTTGTTAAAGGTGATGCACGCCATAAGGCGATTGCCGCTGCGTCTATATTGGCTAAAGTGACCCGTGACAAAATGATTGTCGAAGCATCTATGCATTATCCGCACTACGGGTTTGAAAAGCATAAAGGTTACCCGACGGCTCAACACCTTGAAGCTCTGAATTTACATGGCATTACGCCACTGCACAGGCGCAGTTTTGCGCCAGTTAAAAAGATTTTAGAGAGGTAGTATTGTGTCGGTATCCTTCATACATTTGCGTTTGCATACCGAGTTTTCCTTGGTGGATGGGCTGGTTAAAATAAAAGAGTTACTCGCGACTACAGAGCGTTTAGCTATGCCAAGCGTTGCCATGACCGACGAGAATAATTTGTGCGGTTTTGTGCGCTTTTATAAAGGCGCTATGGAAAAGGGCATCAAGCCAATTTGTGGTGTTGATGTGATGTTAGCCGAAGACGACGATGTCGATACTCGTTACCGTCTTACTTTATTGGCGACGTCAAATAAAGGTTATAAAAATATCATTGCCATCATTTCTAAAGGCTATCAATTAGGGCAGGTAGAAGGCCGTCCTGTTATTCAGCGCGAGTGGATAGAAGCGCATAGCGAAGACGTGATTGCTTTATCGGGCGCAGGCTACGGCGACGTGGGTATTTTGTTGCAAAAGGGCCGCTCAGAGCAGGCGATCACACGTTTACAGTATTGGATGTCTGTTTTTCCAGATCGTTTTTATGTCGAGTTACAGCGCACCAGCCGTCCGGGTGAGGAAGATTACATCCATGCCGTGGTGCCTTTAGCGAGTGAATTAGATTGCCCTGTCGTGGCAACCAATGATGTTCGCTTTTTGAAACGAGAAAACTTTGAAGCCCATGAAGCGCGTGTGTGTATTCACGATGGTGTCACACTGGATGATCCACGCCGTAAACGTCGCTATTCCGAGGAACAATACTTTAAGACGCCAGAAGAAATGGCTGAGCTTTTCCAAGATATCCCTGAAGCACTTGAAAATACGGTAGAGATTGCCAAGCGTTGTAGCGTGGATGTGCTATTGGGTGAGTACTTTTTGCCCGATTATCCTGTGCCTGACGGTATGACGATGGAGACCTTCTTCAGCAAGTTGTCTTATGATGGTCTTGTTGAGCGCTTTAATTTCCTGACTAAAAAATATGGTGAGCGCATTGAAAAGCGTCGTCAGGAATATTGGGATCGGTTGGATTTTGAGTTAACCATCATTAATCAAATGGGTTTTCCTGGTTACTTCCTAATCGTAATGGATTTTATCCAATGGGCGAAAGACAACGGTATACCCGTTGGCCCTGGTCGTGGTTCTGGTGCGGGGTCTTTGGTGGCTTATGCATTGAAAATTACCGACCTCGATCCGTTGGAATACGATTTGCTATTTGAGCGATTCTTGAACCCAGAACGGGTATCTATGCCGGATTTCGATATCGACTTTTGTATGGATAATCGAGATCGTGTGATCGACTATGTTTCTCGTACTTATGGCCGAGATGCGGTGTCTCAGATCATTACCTTTGGTGCCATGGCGGCGAAAGCCGTTGTTCGAGATGTGGCTAGGGTACAAGGTAAGCCATACAGTTTGGGTGATAAACTGTCTAAGCTCATTCCGTTTGAAATTGGTATGACACTGAAAAAAGCATTAGAAGAAGAACCTGCATTGCCTGAATTTTTAGCAGGTGATGAAGATGCTGCCGAAGTGATGGAAATGGCGATTTCTCTAGAAGGCGTGGTACGTAACTTTGGTAAGCATGCCGGTGGTGTCGTTATTGCGCCAACCAAGTTGATCGATTTTGCCCCGCTTTACTGTGAAGAAGACGGTTCTGGTCTGGTGACCCAATACGATAAGAATGACGTGGAAGAAGCGGGTCTAGTTAAGTTTGACTTTCTAGGACTTAAAACACTGACCGTAGTAGATTGGGCAGTAAAAAACATTGATGCGATTAATGCCTTAGAAGGCAAACCGCCGCTCGATATTGCGCTTATCGATCTGGAAGATAAATCAACGTATGAGTTGCTCAAACGTGCTGAAACGACAGCGGTCTTTCAGCTTGAATCCCGCGGTATGAAAGAGCTGATTAAAAAGCTGCTGCCATCGCGCTTTGAGGATATTATCGCTTTAGTAGCCTTGTATCGACCAGGGCCTCTGGGCTCAGGGATGGTGGACGACTTTATTAACCGTAAGCACGGTAGAGCAGAGTTGGCCTTTCCTCACCCAGATTATCAACATCAAGATCTGATTCCTGTCTTAGAGCCCACTTACGGTATTATTTTGTATCAAGAGCAGGTAATGCAGATTGCTCAGGTACTGGCTAAATTTTCTTTAGGTGGTGCCGACTTATTGCGTCGAGCCATGGGTAAGAAAAAGCCTGAGGTGATGGCTGAACAGCGTTTATTATTCATGGAAGGCGCCCTCAAAAATAACATTGATAAAGATTTGTCCGGCAATATATTTGATTTGATGGAAAAATTTGCTGGGTATGGTTTTAACAAATCTCACTCAGCAGCCTATGCACTGGTTTCCTATCAGACGGCTTGGCTAAAAAATCATTATCCGGCGCCCTTTATGGCCGCTGTATTGTCTGCTGATATGCAGAACACCGACAAGATTGTGATCTTTATCGAAGAATGTCGTTCCATGAAGCTCGTATTGGAGCTGCCGAATGTGAACGAATCTGTATATAAATTTACAGTCAATCCCGCTGGTGCCATTGTGTATGGGTTGGGAGCAATTAAGGGCGTTGGTGAGGGTCCAATCGAAGCCATCGTCGAGGCTCGAAAAGAGGGGCCTTTTGAACATATTTTCGATTTTTGTCAGCGGGTGGGACGTCGAGTAAACAAGCGAGTCATGGAAGCCTTGGTTCGCTCTGGTGCTTTCGATACCATTGGCCCAAATAGAGCGACCTTGTTTGCCTGCATTGATGAAGCGCTAAAAAGAGCGGTTCAGAGTGCCAAAGATCAAGACGCTGGCATGATGGATTTGTTCGGTGTTACCGTTGAGGAGAGCACTGATGATGCCTATAAAGACGTTGGGCTTCAGCATGAATGGCCGCCACGACAACGACTAGACGGCGAAAAAGATACGTTAGGCTTGTACGTCACTGGCCATCCGATTGACGAATATGAGCGAGAAATTCGTCGTTTTGCTCGTTCAAAAATCGTCGATTTGCAGCCCAAACGTGGCGATACGCAAATTATGGCGGGGCTAATCGTTGATTTGCGTATTACCAAGAGTAAAAAAGGAGGCAATATTGCTTTTGTGACGTTAGATGACCGCTCCGCGCGTATTGAAGTAACGGTGTTTCCTGACAGTTACGAGAGCTTCAGATCGGCTATTGTGAAAGATGAAGTGGTGATCGTAGAAGGTGAAATTACGGTTGATGAGTTTCGAGGCGGTCAGAAAGTCATTGCGCGTAATATTTTAGATATGGCGCAAGCACGTGTCCGATATGTTGAGGCACTGCGCATTTCTTGGTCATCGGACATGGTCCAGCCGGCAGAAATTAAGGTGCTGGCAAACCTTATGAAGCCTTATCAGGGTGATGGCTGTGATGTGGTTATCGGTTTTGAAACAGCGCAAGCTTGTGGCGATTTACGGCTTGGAAATGGTTGGAAAGTTCGACCAGATGACGAATTAATTCATCAACTACAGAAACAATACGGTAAACAAAATGTTCAGTTAGTGTATACTTAAAAGTATTTACTGGTTTTTATGATGGAGTGCGTCCCAGAGACACGCTTAAAGCTGTAGGGCAGGCGGTGCTTTGTCCTTGAATTTGATGGCAACCCAATAAGTAGTGTGATTAAACATGAATTTAAATTATCTCCCTTTTGAGCAGCCGATTGCTGAGCTCGAACAAAAAATTCAAGAGTTACGTTTAGTCGGTAACGATAATGAACTCAATATTGGCGATGAAATTAGTCGTCTTGAAGATAAAAAAATAGCGCTTACTAAAAGTCTATTTAGTAATCTTGGCGCGTGGGAAGTGTCTCAATTAGCTCGTCATCCCAAACGTCCTTATACTCTTGATTATATCGAGCATGTTTTTACTGATTTTGAAGAAATGCATGGTGATCGCCATTATGCAGATGATCGTGCCATTGTCGGTGGTATTGCTCGCTTAGAGGGACGTCCTGTGATGGTTATCGGCCATCAGAAAGGTCGTGAGGTGAAAGAAAAAGTTCTGCGTAACTTTGGTATGCCTCGTCCGGAAGGTTATCGTAAAGCGCTGCGTCTTATGGAAACGGCAGAACGTTTTCATATGCCTATTGTGACCTTGATTGACACACCTGGGGCGTATCCTGGTATTGGTGCTGAAGAACGTGGTCAGAGTGAAGCCATTGCATTTAACTTAGCCGTTATGTCTCGTCTTAAAACACCGATTATTTCAACCGTTATTGGCGAAGGTGGTTCTGGTGGTGCCTTGGCGATTGGTGTTTGCGACGAACTCATGATGTTGCAATATGGTACTTATTCGGTTATTTCACCAGAAGGCTGTGCGTCTATTCTGTGGAAAAGTGCAGATCGAGCGTCTGATGCGGCGAAGGCGATGGGTATCACGGCTCAGCGTCTACAAGAACTAGGCTTTGTCGATACTATTATTCCTGAGCCATTGGGCGGTGCGCATTTCTCTCATCAAGAAATGGCATTGAGTTTGAAGAAGAATATCCTAGCGGCATTAGATCGAATGGAAGCGTTAACGACCGAAGAGTTGTTGGCTCGTCGATACAATCGATTGATGTCTTACGGCTTGTAAGTTTTCTTGTTTTTATAAAAGCCTCCTGCTTAGGGGGCTTTTTTGTTCCTAGCTGTAGACGGCTTAAACACAGCGTTTAATTGGGCTAATTGAGATTAAGTCATATGGCATATCCAGCATCGAAACCACTGCTTTCTGTTTCTCCTATACAATTTGATCCAATATGGATAGAAGAGGTATTTCGTCTATTCGACGTGGTGTGGATAGGGTTCAGTGGCGGTGTGGACTCTCATGTGTTGCTGCATTCATTAAATCATCAGTTATCCGTAGTGCAGAGAGAAAAACTCAGAGCGATTTATATTCACCATGGACTGAGTGTTAATGCTGACCATTGGTTGAACCATTGTGAACGGATTTGTCGTCAACTTGGAGTAACGTTTACCGCTGAACACGTACAGATAAAAACACAAGCGTCCCTTGAAGACGCTGCCCGCAATGCGCGATATCACGCTTTTGAAAAGCGCATGGGAAAGAACGACGTGATCTTGTTGGCCCATCATGGCGGTGATCAAGCCGAGACCGTGTTGTTTCGGTTGCTGCGCGGGACAGGAGGTAAAGGCTTGGCGGGCATTCCTCAACAAAGGCCCATTGGTACACAGGGTTCAACTTTGATGCGTCCTTTGCTGACGGCTTCAAAAGACGACATTTTGCGCTATGCCCATCATCAGCAGTTAGAGTGGGTGGATGACGAGTCCAATCTAGATGAAGCGTTTACTCGTAATTTTTTGCGTCAGAGTGTGGTGCCCGTACTCAAACGCCGTTTTGCGCAAATGGAGCGGAATATTGCCTCAAGTGCTCAGCGTGTTGCGGTGGATTACCTTATGCTATCGCAGTTTGCGAATCAGCAATTAACTCAGTGGTGTGATGCGTTCGGTGGTTTGAAGCTGTCTTACCTGGCGGATAAAAATCTGGATGAGCGGCTATTTTGGTGGCGCTACTTTCTGGATTCCCATGGGGTATCTTTACCCCATGCTCAGCTTGAGAGTATTGAGGCGATGTTTTCTAGTGCAGAAGATAAGCAGCCAGCCTGTATTCTGACTAACCTACGCTTGCAACGGCATCAAAATACAGTGTATGTATTGCCCATTGACCAAGAAGTGGCACTGGGGGAATTAACTGTCGGAGAAAGTATGGTGCGACCGTTTGATGAGGTGTGTGTTCATGCCACTGGGTGTGAGCTAAAACCACGTCCTCAGGGTGTTGACCTACTCATGAAAAGCGGTAAAACGCGGAAATTGAAAAAATGGCTGAACGATCAGCAAGTACCGAGCTGGTGGCGTGAGCACTTGCCTTATATTTATCAAGGCAACGAATTAATAGCGATAGGCACACTTTGGCAACACCCGGAATACGATTCCATTCAAGTGGTGTGGATGGTGCGCGAGCGTTTGCCTTTCCCAACATCGAGTTCCCAGATTTCAGAGAGAGATTAACCAGTTTGCACGGTCTTTACTGCTTTCTACCAGCTCAGCATTGCGCCCATCATTTTGCATAATCCGCTCCATGGCTTGCTCGTGACTCATTCCCCATGCGGCCATATGCCGTTGTGCAAGGCGTTCAATCGATACATCAAGAGGAACGTCTAAAAACCAATGTTCATCAAACAGAGCGAGTGCATCTTGCCAGCCGTGGTTCTGATGTAATAAGTACAAGCCTTCAACCAAAACGACCTTGATGTCCTTTTGAATGGTTAGGTCATCAGCCATTGGGTCTCCAAGAGAATGGTCAAAGCTTGGCCACAGAACATCTTTTGTAAGATAGGCGTGTTTTATGTCTTTCACTCGCTGTACAAAGGCGGCACTGTCAAATGTCCAAGGGGCGCCACGTCTTGCGAAAGCCGCATCAGGATCGGGTAATGTACGTAGTTGCGCTTTTGATAGGTGGAAACCATCCATAGACAGACAGGCGATTTGGTCCGTTGTTTGAGTATTAAAAGACGACGCTAAATAGGCTGCTAAGGTGCTTTTGCCAGATCCTGGGCCTCCCGTAAGACCAATAAGCACCCTGTCTGGTTGATCAAGATAATCGTCGAGTTTATTGAGGGCCGATGTAATGTCTGTTGAGTTCGCATAAAAATGATCGAGTTTGGATGTCGTCATATGTTTTTCCTTCTTGTTATTTTTAGCGACTTTAGCAAGATAATGCAGCATTTATACGCTATTTGGCGTGAACTAAGAAAGCGTATTTCTCGTACAAGTATAAAATCAGCCAAGGTGTCGCCTTATGTTATTAAAAGAGCTCAAAAAAATCAGCGTTGTGGATAAAGTAAAATTGCATTCACTTGAGTCCAATTTGTATCAATTATCCATTGTGATCGATGGCCAAGAGGAGTACATAAAAACCGATCAAGGCCGCTTTTTGACCAGCCATAATAAACTGGAATTACAGGCCTTGTTTAAAGATAAAACAGTGGGTTCCATGGTGTTGTGCCACCAAAGTGCCTATGACGAAATGGTGGGTCAGCCCATTGGTAAAGGTAATGCGCTGGAAGTTCCGTTAGGGAACACGGACCTGTCCTAGATCCACCCTGCTGTTCGATGTAACGTTTTCTTAGATAGTGTTATTTAGACTGTATAACGTGAACTTTTTCACCGTTTTCTTCTTTTTGTGAGAAGGTTTTCGCGTAACCTAGCGTCGCGTTGGCATGTTCCCGCATGATGGCTTCAGCGCGGCTGCCTTGTCCGTTGTGGATGGCGTCAAATACCGCGTGGTGATGCATGTGGGCGAAATTAAAGCGGCGATACTCTTGAGTCAAGTTGTTGCGATCGAAAGCCAAGGCACTAACCGATGCAAAAGGTAGGTGCTCATTACGGCTCAATGCTTCAGCGATGGCAGGGTTTAAGCTGGCTTCGATGATAATCTGGTGAAAGCGCTGATTCATGTCGTGGTATATGGCGAGGTCTTGTTCATTGATGTTACCTTTCGCAAACAAGTCATCGCCTTGTTTTAATAATTCTCGTAATTCATTGGTCTGTGCTTTCGATAGTGTATTTTCTGCTGCTTGCCTAGCGGCCAACCCTTCTAGTACGCCTCGCACTTCGATAGATCCGCTAATTTCTGCCTGTGTTACTCGGCGTACCCTATAGCCTCGACCTGATAATTTGGTTAGTAGGCCTTCTTGTTCTAGAGTTCGAAAGGCAATGCGAACAGGTGTCCGAGAAACCCCCAATTGCTCCGCTGTGGGAATTTCCGCAAGGCGTTGTCCTGACTCAAGCTCTCCAGACAAAATCATTTGGCGTAAACGGCTGATAACATGTTGGCCCGGTTTGCTCATTGAGTCTGCCTTTGTGTGATTGATAAAAAATAATCATAACGTAAATACCGGAAAAAAAGTAACCATTGGATCCAATTGATAATCTTCTATTTTTCAACTGCTTAGCTTGTTAACTATTATTCATAATATAAATATTGGATCCAATTTATGCATAACCATCTTGTTTTATCAATTTTTTTGAATATATTGGATCCAATAAATAAAAATAAAAGCAGGAGAATGCCAAATGAGTCAGCAAACTTATCCTAAAAATGCATGGTATGTGGCTGCCATGTCTGAAGAGGTGGCGGGCAGCCAACCTCTTGGTCGTAAAATCTGTGGCGAAAGCATTGCTTTTTATCGTTCTCATGACAATAAGATTGCTGCGGTATTGGATTTTTGTCCACACCGCGGTGCAGCGTTGTCGCTAGGGTATGTCGAAGAGGGGCTCTTGGTTTGTGGGTATCATGGTTTAAAAATAGGCGCCGATGGTAAAACCAAAGAGATGCCGTTGCAGCGTGTAAAAGGCTTTCCTTGCATGAAGTCTTATGCGGTAGATGAGCGTTATGGTTTCATTTGGGTGTGGCCGGGTGATCAATCACAAGCGGATAAAAGTTTGATTCCTCATTTAGAATGGGCGGTTAGTCCAGAATGGGCTTACGGTGGCGGTCTATACCATATCAACTGCGATTATCGTTTGATGATCGATAACCTCATGGACTTAACCCACGAAACGTATGTGCATGCGAGCAGCATTGGTCAAAAAGAAATTGATGAATCCCCCGTTTCTACTGAAGTAGAAGGCGACAAAGTGATTACTAGCCGTTTTATGGAAAATATTATGGCGCCACCATTCTGGCAAGCCGCACTTCGTGGCAACGGGCTGGCCGATAATGTCCCCGTTGATCGTTGGCAAATTTGTCGATTCAGTCCACCTTCCCATGTGATGATCGATGTGGGGGTTGCTCATGCTGGCAACGGTGGTTTTGATGCGCCAGCAAATAAAAAAGCCAGCAGTACCGTCGTGGACTTTATCACGCCAGAAACCGAGACCTCCATTTGGTATTTTTGGGGAATGGCACGTAACTTCAAGCCGGAAGATCAAGCGCTAACCGATACGATTCGAGAAGGGCAAGGTAAGATCTTTGCTGAAGATTTAGAGGTGCTTGAACGTCAGCAACAAAACCTTTTGGCGTTTCCTGATTATGATTTATTGAAGTTAGACATTGATGCGGGTGGTGTGCAATCAAGACGTATTATTGATCGGCTCATAACTAAAGAACAGACAGCTAAAGAGCAGGTCGCCAAGGCGTCCATTGCCGAGACACCTTCTCAGTCGTCTGTACCACTTCAAAAAGTGTCATTTTAATATGATCAGCGCCAGCCAGAGAGTGGTTTTTATTTACTCTCAGGCTGGCGCCTAAAAAAAATAACAGGTCAGGAGAGGCAAATGATTCCGGTCATTGTAAGAAATGTTGTTACCGAAGCACAAGGTGTGGTTCGGCTTGTGCTAGGTTCTTTGGATGGCTCAGGGTTGCCTACTTTTGAGGCTGGTGCGCATATTGACATTAAGTTGCCAAGTGGTTTGCTTCGTCAATATTCATTATGTCGTTTGCAAGTGGAAGCGCAGTATTATGAAATTGCGGTTTTGAAAGACCCGCAATCAAGGGGAGGATCGGCCGAGGTGCATCGCTTGAAAATGGGGGATACCTTGTCGATAAGTGCCCCTAGAAATCATTTTCCATTAATAGATACAAGACGTCATAGCGTTTTAGTGGCTGGCGGTATCGGTGTAACACCTCTGTTGCCAATGGCGCAGCAGTTACAAAAAATGGATTTGCCTTTCGAATTTCATTATTGTTCGAAGTCACCGGACACGGCGGCATTTTCATCCGCGTTAAAAAGTGCCTCTTTTGCCGATAAAATGCATTTTCATTTTAGCCAAGTGGCGAGTTCTGGTCGAATGGATGTGGTTAATGTTTTATCACGCCACTCGAATCACTCGGAATTATATGTTTGTGGCCCCGCAGATTTTATTAATGACGTGTCGTTGCAGGCAAAAATGTTAGGTTGGCCTGAAGAGCGTATGCACAGAGAATTTTTTGCTGCGCCTGCTGTTGATGAGCATGTCGTTGAAAATACCGCGTTTAAAGTGAAAATTCATAGTACGGGTGAGATCTTTGATGTCGAGGCTGATCAGAGTATTTTTGAAGTATTAGACAATAATGGTGTTTTTTTGGCAGTATCCTGTGAATCGGGTGTGTGCGGTACGTGCCAGACGGGTGTGATCGAGGGTGTTCCAGACCATCGAGATGTGTTTTTAACAGACCAAGAGCACGCCTCAGGAAAGCTAGTCATGCCCTGTTGCTCGCGTTCAAAAACGCCTATTTTAGAGCTAGACTTGTAATGCGAACCAACAGGATTTAAGGCGAGGACTTTTAAAGCTTGTTAGTCTTGGTGTATGGGATCGTCACTCAATGCAAAACAGCCATGTTTTACATTGAGTGAAATGCCTTCCGATGTTATTATTTTCCCCCGTCCTGAAGGTAAAAATACTCTGCCTTCAAATCTTGTATTCTATTCATTAAGGCGGGTTAAACACTCATGGCGACACGGTACATTTTCGTTACAGGCGGTGTAGTTTCATCTCTTGGTAAAGGTTTGGCAGCTGCCTCTTTGGCCTCTATCCTTGAATCTCGTGGCCTAAAAGTCACCATGCTTAAACTGGATCCCTACATCAACGTGGACCCAGGCACCATGAGCCCCTTTCAACACGGCGAAGTTTTTGTCACTGAAGATGGCGCAGAGACCGACTTAGACCTTGGTCACTATGAGCGATTCATCTCGACCAAAATGGGTAAACGTAACAACTTCACCAGTGGTCGTGTCTATCAACATGTTCTTAAAAAAGAGCGTCGTGGTGAATACCTTGGTGGTACTGTCCAAGTCATTCCTCATATTACTGATGAAATTAAACGTCGTATTCTATTTGGTGCTGAAGGCGCTGATGTGGCTTTGGTTGAAATTGGTGGTACTGTTGGGGATATCGAATCACAACCTTTCCTTGAAGCGGTTCGCCAATTAAAAGTCGAATTAGGCCCTCGTCGTGCTTTGTTCATGCATTTGACCTTGGTTCCTTACATTCGTACGGCAGGCGAAACCAAAACCAAGCCTACTCAGCATTCCGTTAAAGAGCTTCGCTCTATCGGTATTCAACCTGATATTCTTATTTGTCGTTCAGAAGTGTCTATTGAGGCGCCAGAGCGTAAGAAAATTGCTTTGTTTACTAGCGTTGAAGAACGTGCGGTTATCTCTCTTCCTGATGCCGACACGATTTACCGCATTCCACAGATGTTAAATGACCAAGGCTTAGATAGCCTGATCGTTGAATACTTCCATCTTGATTGCAACATGCCCAATATCGACATTTGGAACAAGGTGACACAGGCGAAATTAAACCCTGAAAAACAGGTTAATATCGCTATGGTCGGCAAGTATATGGAGTTACTAGATGCCTACAAGTCACTGATTGAAGCCATGGATCATGCGGGTATTCACGCGCGCACCAAAGTGAAATTACATTATATCGACTCTGAAAGCGTTGAAGAAAAAGGCACAGAGTGTCTAAAAGGAATGGACGCTATTTTAGTCCCAGGTGGTTTTGGCGAACGTGGTGTAGAAGGTAAGATCTTAACCGCGCAATATGCACGTGAAAATAAAGTACCGTATTTGGGTATTTGTTTGGGTATGCAGGTTGCCTTCATCGAATTTGCAAGAAACGTTGCAAATTTACCCGGTGCGCACAGTACCGAGTTTAATCTAAAAGCAGAGAACCCAGTTGTTGGTCTGATTACAGAATGGACGAATGCAGAGGGTTCCAAAGAAATCCGGTCAGAGGAATCCGATCTAGGGGGCACCATGCGTCTTGGCGCTCAGAACTGTAATCTAACCGAAGGCACAAAAGCCTTTGAAGCTTATGGTCAAGCTGTGATTAAAGAGCGTCATCGCCATCGTTACGAAGTAAACAATTTCTATGTGGATGCGATGGAAAAAGCAGGCCTGACGATTTCTGGTCGTTCAGAAGACAACTCCTTGGTTGAGATGATAGAAATTGCGGATCATCCATGGTTTGTTGCTTGTCAATTCCACCCAGAGTTTACATCTACCCCTAGACATGGTCACGGCCTGTTCAGTGCCTTTGTTCATGCGGCATTGAAATATGCAGGTAAAGAAAAATAAGTAGATCAAACAGGCAGTTTGTGATTATTCATTTATTTTAAGAGGTTTGTTATGAGTCAAATCGTTGATATCAAAGCCAGAGAAGTATTAGATTCTCGTGGTAATCCTACTATTGAAGCCGATGTTATTTTGGCAGACGGTTCTGTAGGTTCAGCGTGTGCACCGTCTGGTGCCTCTACCGGTTCTCGTGAAGCTTTAGAATTACGTGATGGCGACAAAAGTCGTTACCTAGGCAAAGGCGTTTTAAAAGCGGTTGCAGCGGTTAACGGTCCAATTCGTGATGCTTTAATTGGCAAAGATGCCCTTGCTCAAGCCGAGCTTGATCACATTATGATTGATCTTGATGGCACAGAAAACAAATCTACTTTTGGTGCTAACGCTATTTTGGCGGTGTCTTTGGCCGCAGCGAAAGCCGCAGCGATTTCTAAGAAAGTGCCATTATACGCTCACATTGCAGAC
The DNA here is from genome assembly GCF_003721245.1 of Marinomonas hwangdonensis. Classification (GTDB taxonomy): domain Bacteria; phylum Pseudomonadota; class Gammaproteobacteria; order Pseudomonadales; family Marinomonadaceae; genus Marinomonas; species Marinomonas hwangdonensis. Next base: position 124,184 of record NZ_RIZG01000008.1, read on the forward strand.
ATCAATGGTACACCTGGCGTTTACTCAATGCCTGTGCCTATGATGAACATCATTAATGGTGGCGAGCACGCAGACAACAACGTTGATATTCAAGAGTTCATGATTCAGCCGGTTGGTGCGCCAAACTTCCGTGAGGCGTTGCGTTACGGTGCTGAAATTTTCCATGCACTGAAAAAAGTATTGAGCGATCGTGGTTTAAGCACGGCGGTTGGTGATGAGGGTGGTTTTGCTCCTGATCTGTCATCTAATGCTGAAGCATTGGCTGTGATCAAAGAAGCGGTTGCAGCAGCAGGTTACGAGCTAGGTAAAGACATCACTTTGGCGATGGATTGTGCTGCCTCTGAGTTTTATGACAAAGAAGCAAATATTTATGACCTTAAAGGTGAAGGTAAAAAATTCACTTCAGAAGAGTTCAATTTCTTCTTACAAGACCTTACTGAGCAGTATCCAATTGTTTCTATCGAAGATGGTCTTGACGAGTCTGACTGGGATGGTTTCGCACATCAAACCAAACTAATGGGTGATAAAATCCAATTAGTGGGTGATGACCTGTTCGTTACTAACACCAAGATTTTGAAGCGTGGTATCGATAACGGTATTGCGAATTCAATCTTAATTAAGTTTAACCAAATCGGTTCTTTAACTGAGACGTTAGCGGCTATTAAAATGGCAAAAGACGCTGGCTTTACGGTTGTTATTTCTCACCGTTCTGGTGAAACAGAAGACGCGACAATTGCCGATCTTGCTGTTGGTACAGCGGCTGGCCAAATTAAAACGGGTTCTCTATGCCGTTCAGACCGCGTTGCTAAATACAACCAATTACTACGCATTGAAGAGCAACTAGGTGGCAAAGCCCCTTACAAAGGTCGTTCTGAGATCAAAGGTCAAGCGTAATACCGTTTTGATTTACACAGTGTCTTGATCTAAAAAGGGAGAACCAAGTTCTCCCTTTTTTTTCGTTTTTTTGCTTCAATTCCTTTGGCTTTAATTTTATGGTAACGGGAATGTTTAGGTTGGGTTGTTGAGGGTGCTATGGCGCGTCTATTACTGTTGTTTTTTTTGTGTGCGATCGGCTATCAATCCTATCATTTGTACTTTGGTGAACAGGGTATAAAACGACAAGAAGAATTAGCTAAGCAGATTGCCTATCAAGAGCGTATTAATCAACGCCTCCAGCACCGCAATCAAGCGCTTAGGGCTCAGGTAGATGACTTAAGGCTTGGTGATGAGGCGGTAGAAGAGCATGTTCGTAGTGAGCTGCAGTACATCAAAGACGGTGAAGTCTTTTATCGAATGGTGAATAAACAATGACGTCGGCCTTGTGGGTTATCATCCCAGCTGCTGGAGTGGGGCAACGTATGCAAGCGGATTGCCCAAAACAATATCTGTCTCTTGCAGGACAAACCATTCTAGACCGCACTATCGATATTTTTATCTCCCACCCTATGATTGCTGGTGTGTTGGTTGGTGTCGGTGAAGCGGATGAATATTGGCCAGACTCCAAATGGTATCAACATAAATCAGTACACAGTTTTGTCGGTGGTAAAGAGCGCAGTGATACCGTACAGGCAGGGCTTAAGTATTTGCTGAATTTAACCGGGTTGAAACAGCAAGAAGTCTTGGTGCATGATGCGGCCCGCCCTCTGTTGACGCATGCCGCGTTAGATCGAATTATTGATCACGCATCGGATCAAGGTGCGCTGTTGGCGATGCCTTCTAAAGATACGGTAAAACGTCAAGTGTCTGGCTCGCAGGTTGTTGAAACCACACTAGACCGAAACACCATATGGCTGGCTCAGACGCCACAGAAATTCCCTCTGCAGACTTTGTTAGACGCGCTAGATAAAGCCCAATCTGCGGGCGTTGTGATCACGGATGAGTGTTCCGCTATGGAGTTTTCTGGCTGGCACCCAGACCTAGTTGTGGGAGAATCGAGTAACATCAAGATCACTTTGCCTGAGGATCTGTTGATCGCAGAGGCCCTTTTTTCTTATCTTTGCCATTCAAACACTGAGTGCAAAACCTAGCACAGGAGTAATTATCATGATGCCGTTTCGCATTGGTCATGGTTTTGATGTACACAAATTTGGCGAGGGAAATCATATCGTTTTAGGTGGCGTTGTTATTCCTTACTCACAAGGACTGATTGCTCATTCCGATGGTGATGTAGCCCTACATGCTTTAACTGATGCCTTACTTGGTGCCGCGGCCCTAGGTGATATAGGGAAGCACTTTCCCGATACAGACGCGGCTTTTGCTGGGGCGGATAGTCGTGTTTTATTAAAGCGTGCCTATCAGGAAATACAGGCACTCGGTTTTAGTGTCGGTAATGTAGATGTCACTATTATTGCTGAGGCGCCAAAAATGCGTCCTTACATTGATGCCATGCGAGCCAACATTGCTGACGATTTAGCACTGGATATTAGTTCGGTCAATGTGAAAGCGACGACCACGGAAAAGCTCGGCTTTACTGGACGAAAAGAAGGTATTGCTGTTGAGGCGGTCGCCCTTATTTTTAATCAAGCTTTTATTAATCGAGCTTTTGTGAATCAAGGTAATGTATGAATACCGAATGGCGATATGCTTGGTCTAGGCCGACTGTGACTGGGGATTTAAAAACCCATGTACAAGACTTTTATGTGGAAGAGCAGTTAGGATTTGAGCCCGATGGCAAAGGTGAATTTTGCTTTGTGTTTATTGAAAAGCAAGGCGTCAATACCGATTTTCTTGCCAAGCGCCTTGCTCAAATTGTGGGAATTGCGCCCACCAAGGTGACTTACAGTGGCGTGAAAGACCGTCACGCTTGTACGCGTCAGTGGTTCTGTTTGCATGTTCTGAATCAAGAGCCAGATTTATCAACGATTCAGGAAGCCTTTAGAGAGCCGGAAAACGTTCGTGTGATTGCCCAGTTGCGTCACTCAAAAAAGCTCCGTACAGGGGCGCATTTAGCCAATCGTTTTGTGATTCGGTTGCGCGGTATTCAAGGGGATTTAGACGAACTAGAAGGACGTTTACATCTAATTAAGCAAGGTGGTGTACCCAACTATTATGGTCCACAACGTTTTGGTATAAATGGTAATAATTTGCACTACGGCAAAGATTTTGTCCTCAAAGGGCGGCAAAGTCGCCGCAAACTGTCTAAAACTGAGTCATTTTGGCTATCGGCTATTCGTTCTTGGTGTTTCAATCAAGCACTTAGTGATCAGGTTGAAAATGGCATGTGGATGCGTTTGTGTGACGGTGATATTGCTCAGTTTCAACATAAAGACGAGCAGTTTCGCGTAAAAGAGGTGGATGCCTTGATGCACTTAAGTGTAATGCGTGGCAACATAAGCCCTGTTTTGCCTATGATCAGCGAGGGTTGGGAAGCGGGCACAGGTGCTCAACGCGAGCGAGTCATGAAAACCTCTCTGTTTGACAGTACGGATTTGGTTGACGCGTTAGTTGCCTTTGAATTGTCCCGAGACAGTCGACTGGCTCGCCTTGTGCCAATGAATATGGCGTGGGAATTGCTTAGAGAAGATAAAGATAGCCAAGACGGTGCCCAGTTAATCGTGGAGTTTTCTTTACCAAAAGGTTGTTTTGCAACCAGTATTTTACGCGAACTGATCAATTTTACGGATAAGTCAGCAGAGAAACATCATGAGAATATTGATCGCCAATGACGATGGTATTGATGCGCTTGGTATTCAAACGCTAGCCAGACATTTACAACAAGAGTATGACATCTTGGTTGTGGCACCGGATCGCAATCGCAGCGGTGCCAGTAATTCGTTAACTTTGACTCGACCAGTACAGCCAACGCAAGTTGAAAAGCATCAGTACCGTGTCGATGGAACGCCAACTGATTGTGTGTATCTTGCTTTGTCTGGTGTCATTGATGGTGATGTGGATTTAGTGGTGTCAGGGATTAACCATGGCGCCAATTTAGGTGATGATGTTATTTACTCTGGCACTGTCGCTGCGGCTATGGAAGCTCGACATCTAGGGCGGCCTGCACTGGCGGTGTCTTTGGTGGGAAGCCAGCACTTTGATACCGCAGCAAAAGTGGTAATGCAGTTGTTAAAAGATGCCAACACCTTGAATTTGCCTGCGGGTATTTTATTAAATGTGAATGTGCCAGACGTTCCATATGATGAGCTGGAAGGTATACAAGTTACGCGTCTTGGGTATCGTCAAAAAGCGCAGGCACCGATTTCTGCTCAACACCCTAAGGGAATACCAAGCTTTTGGATTGGGGCTTTGTCAGAGCCTCATAATGCCCTTGAAGGAACAGACTTTCACGCTGTTGAGAGAGGATATGTATCGGTTACCCCCATTCACACAGACATGACTTGCCATGAGGTGAGTGTGTCGTTAGAAACATGGGCCAAAACCGTAATGTTATGAGTCAACATGATCTGAATTGGCTACTAACACACACGCAACCTGAAGCGAAGAGAATGATTCAGTATCTCAGGGAGCAGGGCATTCACCATGAAGATTTATTGGTCTTGATGGAAAAGCTCCCTCGTCATCAGTTTGTTGAGCCTGCGTTTTCTCACTTGGCTTACTCCGCCACACCACTCCCGATTGGCCGTCATCAAACTATCAGTCAGCCACTCACTGTTGCTAAAATGACGCAATGGTTATTGACTTACGCAAGGCCGGGAAGGGTGTTAGAAATTGGAACCGGATCCGGTTATCAAACGCGAATTTTGGCGCATTTTTTTAATAAAGTTCACACGATAGAGCGACAGCAATGGTTGTATCTGCAAGCAAAGCAGCGATTATCTGCAATGGGAATAAACAATGTGGAGTATGTATTTGGTGATGGGCAAGTGGGTTGGCCTCAGAAAATAGAAATGGATGCCGTTATAATTACCGCTATGGCCAGTAAAGTGCCTTTAGCGCTGACTCGATGTCTTAAAGAAAATGGGGTTTTAATTATGCCTATTGACCATCCGCGTCCGCAAATAGGTTGCTGGCGTAAAGAGGGAGATCGTTGGAAATGTCTGCAAACAGACGTTGCGTTTTTTGTGCCTTTATTGGAAGGAATAGAATATGCCTAAATGGCTGAGAATATATTTTAGTGGCGTCTTAATGGGGGCGGCTGATGTTGTCCCTGGTGTCTCTGGAGGGACTATCGCGTTTATTTTGGGGGTTTATGACCGTTTGATCGGAGCATTGAGTGGCGTTAATACACAAAGCGTTGCATTGCTTCGGAAAGGGAATTTAAAAGCCTTGTGGCATCACTTCGATGGTACTTTTTTATTGACGCTGGGAGCCGGTGTGGTGACCAGTATTTTTCTGCTTGCGGGTGTCATTACTCATTTATTGGTCGAGTATCCGAGCTATTTGTGGAGTTTCTTCTTTGGGCTAATATTAGCGTCAGCTTATTTTTTAATCAGTCAAATAACAGATTTTTCATGGCGTCACTTTTTTGTGCTCTTAATCGGTGTCGCGTTAGGGGCAAGTTTGTCCTTGCTTGTGCCAACCCAATTTGACACCTCCCTAACCATGATCTTTTTTTCTGGAGTGATTGCGATCTGCGCCATGATTTTACCTGGCATATCGGGCAGTTTCTTGTTGCTCATAATGGGCATGTACGGCTTCATTCTTTCAGCCATTAAAAACTTGGATTTTGTGGTTATTTTTACCTTTGCCGTTGGTGCTGTCATTGGTTTACTGAGTTTTTCTAAAATACTCAATCTGTTGTTGCTGCGTGCTCGCTCTATGACCTTGTCTCTGTTGACTGGAATTATGTTGGGCGCCTTAGTAAAGGTATGGCCTTGGAAGGTCACCGATGCTTGGAGTTTCGTGGGCGATAAGAAGATTCCAACCAATGAAACCTTGGTTTTGCCTTGGCAATTAGCTGACTATGTTTGGTTAAGTGACTTGCTACTGCCATGTGTTTTTATTCTTGCGGGTTTGTTAAGTGTGGCGATTATTTCTCGCGTTTTTTACGAACCTAAAGCGTAGAGGAATCATGAATACTAAGGTGAAGCATTATTTACGTTAGCATCTTAAAAGCGGGTTGGGCATCATTGCGAACTGTGTTTACGGGTTGGCTGGTTTCCCTGTGCCTGTTTTTAACGGGATGCTCTTATGAAATCCTACATTACTCGGATAATCCCCAGAAAGCATTTGCATCGAATAATGCGACTTTAACGTCGATTCCGGCTTCAGGAATACACATTGTCGAGAGCGGTGAAACCTTATTTTCGATTGGTTTTCGCTACGGACTTGATTACAAAGAGTTAGCCGCTTTCAATCGAATTAACCCCCCTTACACGATTTTTCCTAAGCAGAAAATCAGACTGGGTACACAGCCTGTTACTGCTACCGCTCAAGCGGACTCTATTAAAACTCCTATTATTCCGGCTGAGACCAAAGTCACTGCCATCAAAAATACGGAAACTAAATCAGAGGTTGCGGTGTCAAAACCCAGTGTCGTTATTCCGTCATCTTCGCCCGTTATTGTTAATACATCGTCAAATAACAAGGCTGAGCCATTAGCGCCGATACAGACGAATGATACGCCTATCAGTGTTTGGGATTGGCCCGTTGATGGCGAAGTAGTAACGCGTTTTTCCAACGCGGGAGTGAGTAGCAAAGGCATAAACATTAAGGCCGATGAGGGCTCTTTAATCAAAGCGGTTGCGAATGGCACGGTTGTTTATGCGGGTAGCGGTTTAATTGGTTATGGGAACCTTGTTATTGTTAAGCATAATGAGGTATACCTGAGTGCTTATGCTTACAACGAAAGAATTTTGGTAAAAGAACAGCAAAATGTTCAGATGGGGGATTCCCTTGCCGTTATTGGTGGTAAAGGGAATGAAAGACCACTGTTGCATTTCGAGGTCCGACGCGATGGTAGACCGATTGATCCACTGAGTGTGTTACCGAAAAGATAAGTTGGCTGTTTAAATGTGGTCTGGGTGTTTAAGGAGGGGATATGAAGTTAGCAAATAACAATGATAAAGCTGAAAAAGTATCAGATATGGAAGAGTTTGATCTCGATACACTCGAAGATATAGAGAATGAAGAAGACCAAGTAGATGAGGAGTTTGAATCTGCTGTCAACGCGCGTTACGCAGAAGCCGAGATAAGTCGTAATCTTGATGTGACTCAACTTTACTTAAGCGAGATTGGTTTTTCTCCGCTTTTAAGTGCCGAGGAGGAAGTGCATTTCTCACGGTTGTCTCTAAAGGGTGATGAAAAAGCGCGTAATCGCATGATAGAGAGTAATCTTCGTCTTGTTGTAAAGATTTCACGGCGTTACTTAAATCGGGGCTTATCTCTTTTAGATCTCATAGAAGAGGGGAATTTAGGGTTAATTCGTGCAGTCGAGAAGTTTGATCCAGAGCGAGGGTTTCGCTTTTCAACCTACGCTACTTGGTGGATACGACAAACCATTGAACGTGCCATCATGAATCAAACGCGAACCATTCGTTTGCCCATTCATATTGTTAAAGAGCTCAATGTCTATTTGCGTGCCGCTCGTGAACTTACGCAGAAATTGGACCATGAACCCAGTGCGGAAGAGATTGCAGAAATGCTGGATCGTCCGGTCGAAGACGTCAAAAAGATGCTGAGCTTAAATGAAAAAATCAGCTCAATTGATGCTGTATTTAGTGGTGATGACAATGACAGCAGTTTAGCTGATATTTTGGCGGACACACTACATCAAGGGCCAGAAGCCGATAGACAAGATGGCGATGTATTACAAAGCATAGAACTGTGGCTAAACGAATTAAGCGATAAGCAATGTGAAGTCATTATTCGGCGATTTGGACTGCGCGGCCATGAAGCAAGCACTTTGGAGCATGTTGGTGCTGAGATTGGCTTGACCCGTGAACGCGTCCGGCAAATACAGGTAGAAGCATTAAGAAAGTTGCGTCTGATTATGGACAAAGAAGGCTTGTCGTTGGACGATGTCATCAAGCTTGATAATTAATCGTGAGGGGGTAAAAACACCTTAGGAACACAAGTATCCACCATCACACTAGCGTTGAGTGATGGCGGGAATAATGCTTCAAAGCCTTATTATGAATTGACCTTATCAGGTTCTGAAGAGGTCATTTTCTCAATATGTTCTTGTATTTGTAGTCTGTATTTCTCAGATAAACCTTTAACCTCATAGGCTAAAATTTCAGTATCATCGTGCTCTATTATTTCAGGTAGGCCCGTAAAAACACGGTTTTGGATGTGAGGTAAGGTAAAAATCTCGTCGCTGATAATCAGTTTGTTAATGCTTTGAGATAAACTAAGCTGATGAACACTCACGAGTAGATCTTCTATTTTTTCTGCTTTGAAGAGATCATTTTTCATCAAGTTAGTGACTTCACGATTTCCCTGGTGTAAGCCTAAATGAAAATTAAGTTTAGGTATGTCGCTGTACAAGGTATTTTCGAATAACTTATCGATCAAGCCGAGAAAGAGCTGTGCTGTGCTTACAGCGTTCATATATAGGTTGTCATCACAGTCTTTTGCACTGAATAGTATGATTACGGAGTTCTCTTTATACTGATGGACTTGACCTAAATAAACCTCACTGGCTTGAAAAATAGCCCTATAAATAGGAGTCAGCAAATTAGCTACTTGTAAGGGTGACATTTTCTCTTGCCAAGTCTGCAAATTTAGAACATCAAAATACAGCACGCAGCTGCGTTGTCTGGATTCTTCAAATATGGCGTCAAAATTAATTTCAAATTGTGTTTCTGTGGTCTTGCTTACTTCTTGATCTGTGACGATGGGTTGCGGCGTTACTTCTTTAGGAAGCTCTAAGTCATAGAGGGGTTTGATTGCCTGGTGTAACTCTCTGGCCTCCCGATAAACTGGCGTGTAGCCAAGTTGGATTTTACGTCCTTTACTGAATGAGTTGAGCATTGTGGTAGCCTCGTTAATAGGCGCAAATAACCATTTTGTAATCAGCAAAATTAACAAGACCGCGATAGTGGCAATGAAAATGGCCATCCCAATCAGTAAATTGTTTAAATGCTGTAAGGTATTTTGAGCAGGCGTCCGGTCAAGAGTAATGAGGACATGCCCTACAATCTCGTCTCTGAATCGAATACTAGAGCTGTATACACGACGTCGATCATCGTTAGGGCGAAAATCACGATCGGAGGACATGCCAGTGCTGGTGCTGCTGGCTTCGGCCAATAATTCGTCTTTTTTGTTGTAAACGCGAGCGCTTAAAATATTTTCATCAACAACCAGCCGATTGAGCAGTACATTAAGACTGAGTAAATCGTTTGTTAAGATGGATTGTGTGGCATTGAATGCGGCCTGAGTCGCTAAACTACTACCCAAGACTTCGGTTTGTTGAGAAAGATAATTTTCGAGAGCATAAGTCATTGTGTACCAAAAAATACACAAGGTCAGAATAATAAGTGAAACAAATGACACTATGGTGATGACAGAGGCGCGTAGGTGTTTGTGCATAAAAATAGCCGCTGTTTTTGTTTTGATTTGGGTGTCCATTCACGTCCTTCAAGATAAAAAGTAGGGCAATAATGAAAGTATACACATGATAACGGCTGTTTTCTGAATTCTTTAAAGTAGAACAGGTGCTTAGCGAAAAGAAAACGATTTGCTATAGTAGGCACCTTAGTGAATTAGGAGCTTTTATGTCAGCCAGTATTACTCTCATTGGGTCATTGACCTTAGAATATCTTGACCAATTTCACGTCTGGTTAGACGCTCGTGGCTTGCAAGGTGCGTCGCGCACTTTGACAGACCATGATGATCTTGTTGGTGTTACGCAAGTGATCTTGACGGCGCCGGTAAGTGACAGTGCTTCTCTTCGAGCTGAATTGCTTGCTATGTCAGACTCAACTGGCATAGATCACATTTATCAGTCGATTATGTTGGATATCCATACAGCCGGTGTCGCGGTGTTTGACATGGACTCAACCCTGATTAAGGCGGAAGTAATCGACGAGTTGGCGGTAGAGGCAGGAATCGGAGAACAAATTGCAGCGGTAACGGCAAGTGCTATGCGTGGTGAGATTGACTTCGTCGAAAGCTTTGTACAGCGTTTAGCGCTATTAAAAGGATTGAATAGCGATGTTTTAGACGGTGTTTACAATAGAATTGAGCATATGGATGGTATCTCGACCTTGATGAAGGTGTTGAATCAGCATGGTTGGCATACGGCCATTTTATCGGGTGGTTTTACGTACTTTGCGGACAGAGTTCAAGCACAATATGGAATGTCGGAAGTGCATGCCAATGTATTGGAAATTAAAGACCATGTTTTAACTGGCAAACATGTGGGGCAAATTGTTGATGGTGAGCGTAAAAAGCATCTACTGACCAATATTGTAGAAACGCAAAACGTCGACTGGGGTCAAACCATTGCCTGTGGTGACGGCGCTAATGATTTATTGATGTTAAATCATGCCGCTTTAGGTGTGGCCTTGCATGCTAAACCTCTAGTACGAAAACAGGCTCCTTGTCCGATGAGTAATCTGGGTTTAGATGGGGTGCTTTACCTATTGGGCATGACGTCTGCACAAATTCGACAGTGTCTTGCGGGTGAGTAATTTTTTGTACACAAGTTAAACAATTCTATTGTCCGTTCTAAAAGCTTGTTATGATTCTGAGTAATAATGGTAACAAGCTTAACTGAGGTAATGTTTTGTCTGAAGTAAAACTGTCTGACGTAGATTTAAACTTGCTGTATGTTTTTCATGTTTTAATCGAAGAGTTGAACGTGACCAAAGCCGCTACTAGGCTAAACGTATCTCAGCCTGCCGTGAGCCGATCATTGTCGCGTTTACGCGATGTGTTTAATGATCCCTTGTTTATTCGTACTTCTCATGGTTTGACGGCGACGGCCAAAACGCAAAACTTAGCGCCATTTCTGTCCGACACACTTAAAGGGCTTGAAAGCCTTATTCAACCAAGTGAATTCACCCCTCAAACTAGCCAGCGTCGCTTTATTCTCTCAACAACCGACTTTGGTACCTTGACCGTATTGCCTAAGATTTTGGATCAATTTCTTCAAGAAGCGCCGGGGGCTATTCTGGATGTGAAGTCTTGGAATGAAGACATGGTTGCGGAGTTAGACCAAACTACGATTGATGTTGCTGTGGCGGTTTTGTCAAAAGAGCCCCCCGTCGGCATTCGTGCCATGCGTTTAAAAAGTGATCGTATGGTGTGTTTAGCGCGCAAGGGACATCCTGATATTCAGCAAGAGTTGACATTAGAAAATTATCTTCAGGCAAGTCATGTACAGGTAGTCTTGGGTCGACGAGAGTATTTTGCGGTTGATCGAGAGCTAGATAAAATGGGGCATAAGCGTCATGTGGCTGTGCATTTACCTAATTTCGTACCAGCGGCAAGAGTCGTCATGGACAGTAATTTGTTACTGACCGTGCCACGTTTATTTGCCGAGGATATGGTAGAAACAGTGCCTGAAATGGTGTTGCATGAGCTGCCGTTCGCAACGCGAGAGTTTGACTACTCGATGATTTGGCATGAGAAATTTCAACATGACGCGGCGCATATTTGGTTTCGCGGTTTATTGCGCCAGGCCTTTTTGGATGCTTCTGCCTAATATGTCAACACTTATTCTTTTGTGCTTGATAGACGTGTTGTCCATTCTTTTGTTAATACCTCAACTAAGCTGTAACGCCTTAGCGTCATGGCTTCCTCTAAATCGGCAAAGTTTTCTTCTAGGTAATCATGCAAAACCTTGTCTCTTAATTGAATAAGAGTGCGTATTTGTTCTGCTTGCTCATATGTGACATCTTTGTTTGCAATGAGTGCATCTAGCACTTCCTTACGTGAAGAGATATCTGTGTTGTAGTGATGCTGTAAAACATATCGGGCAAGGTCCAACATCGAAGCGACCAGCAATTGAAAAGAGTGCTCAATGACCATGATGTCGTCTTTTGAATAGTCGGCTGTTTTAGCCCGTTTTCTAAAGTCGTCAAGCCGCTTAATCATCGCGTGCTGATGTTCGTAAAGAGACGTTTCCCACTCTGTGTTTCTCATATTTCACCGCCTCGTTATAAAGCCAATAGCGCTCTGATATTAAAGCGCTATTGTTAGTCTAGGCGAGTTCTGTGCAAAGGGGGAGTTTAAAAACCTGAAAAAGGGTAAAAATCATAGGCATGACCATATTCGATCTGGGTATTGGCCTTGATGTGCAGATACCCCTGACTTTCGCAAGCCGCTAGCAAGGCACCAGAGCTTTGTTGAGCATGGGCGTACGCAAGGCCATCTTTGCCTATAGAAACGCGTAAAAATTCGTCTCGCTGAATGGCTTTTAAACGCTTAAAGCCTGCACTCACAGGGTAGGGCTGAGGATGTTTTGCATTCTGTCCAGCGCATACAGACAATAATAGGCGGGCAAACCAATGGTAAGTAACTAAGGTAGAGCTTGGGTTGCCGGGCAGGCCAAGGAATGGCACACCGTCTAAAGTGGCATGGACAAGGGGTTTGCCTGGTTTAATGGCAATTTTCCACATATGCACAGAGCCGAGCTTTTCAAGAACGCCTTTTACATGGTCTTCTTCACCCACAGAAACGCCACCAGAAGAAAGAATCACATCGCAAGAGGACAGTAAGGTTTTTAATGCCGCTTCTGTGCTTTCGGGCGTGTCTGCGACATGAAGACAGTGACTAACCTGATAGCCAGCCTGTGCCACCAGAGCGCTCAGCATTGGGCCGTTTGAATTGTAAATTTGTCCGGCTGCCAAGTCTTCGCCCGCAGGGATAAGTTCATTTCCCGTGGTTAGAATACCCACACGCAGTGGTTCAAATACCTTAATGTGTGTTATTCCAAGACTGGATAACAGGCCAATATGGATGGGGGTAATCTTTTCTCCCGCCGCAATGACCGTTTGACCAACGTGCATGTCTTGTCCTGCCGGACGAATATTATCACCCTGTATAGGGGGAGCATCTAATACCAGCTTGCCATCAATGAGGTGGCCATTTTCCTGCATGATTACAGTGTCGGCACCAGGTGGTATGTTCGCTCCAGTAAAAATACGGGCACAGGTGCCTGGTATTAAAGGCTGTGGATGATGACCTGCGGCAATTCGTTGGCTAATGGTGAAATGCTTACCTTCTTGCCAATCGGCATAGGCTAACGCATAGCCATCCATCGCGCTGTTGTCATGAGGTGGTACGGCAATATGGGCGATAATGTCTTCTGACAGAATGCTTCCTAGCGCATGAGGAAGCGCGATTGTCTGTTGTGCTACACGCACTGTGGCGCTTCGTTTTATTTCTTGCAGGGCATCCTCAAATGCAAGCAAACTAGACATATCGGTTACGCCTCAAGTTGTGAGTGTGTGTTGGGCCCAATAAGTAGGCTGACAAAATTACAAGGTCGATGTGAGGCATCTAACTGTTCTTTTAAAATGCCATTCCATGCCGTTTTGCAGGCACCTGTTGATCCAGGTAAACAAAAAATCAATGTTTGATTCGCGAGTCCTGCTATAGCACGAGACTGAATAGTGGATGTACCTATTTCTAGAAAAGACAGATGTCGGAATAACTCGCCAAAGCCTTCAATTGTTTTATCAAACAGGGGGGTCATAGCTTCAGGTGTGCTGTCTCTTGAATAAAATCCTGTACCACCAGTAATCAAAACGACGTGAGTTGCTTGATCAGCAATCCATTGGGAAACCGCAGCACGCATTTGGTAAATGTCGTCTTTGACGAGTTTTCTTTCGTTAAGATGATGGCCTGCTTCGGTCAGTAGTTCGATGAGAGCATCGCCAGAGGTATCTTCTGCGATGGTTCGTGTGTCGGAAACGGTGAGTACGCTGATATTGAGTGGGCGGAAGGGCGTGGATGTTTTAGCCATAGTATGTTTTGTTTATCCTCCGGTAGCGCTCATGAAACGTAAAATTTGTGGCGTTTCATCGAGATTAAAGTGATGTTTCTCAGGTTTAAGTGCGAGCGCTTCAATAATCGCGCTTTGCAATTTTATCGAAGCTTCTGGCATGGTTAAGTCTTTGTGTTCGCGGCGAATGATATGTTTCAGGTTTTTTGAATGTTCGTTGCCTAAGCAAAGTAACAAACGACCCTCGACAGTCAATCTTATTCTATTACAAGTACTGCAGAAATTATGACTATGAGGTGAAATAACGCCAATCTTGTGATCAGATCCGGCCACATGATAGTAGCGAGTGGGACCGCTGGTGGTCATAGTGCTTGGTGTCAGCTCAAAATGCTGGCTTAGTGTGTTTATTACATCGTCACTGGATAAATAGGTGGCGGCACGATTATGGTCGGTGATAATACCAAGTGGCATTTCTTCAATAAAGCTGATGTCCATTTTTCGATCTAGAGCAAACTGAGCCAGATCGTACAGTTCATCGTCGTTATGGCCTTTCAGCATGACACTGTTAATTTTCAAACGTTTAAATGGTAGCTTACTGACAGCGTCGATACCTTGAACGACCTGTTGGAACTTATCTCTACGGGTAAGGGCAAGAAAACGATCCGCTTTTAGTGTGTCTAAGCTGATATTGATGCGTGAGACGCCTGCGTTGAGTAGATCCTGTGCCATTTTATGAAGTTGAGAGCCATTGGTGGTGATGGTCAATTCTTCCAGACCCTCTGTTTTGGCTATTTGCTCTATGGCCCATAAAATATTTTTACGGACTAGAGGCTCACCACCGGTAATGCGGATGCGTTTGGTGCCCATGGATATAAAGGTTTTTGCCACAAACACAATCTCTTCCAAAGACAAAATCTGCTCTCTGGGCAAAAAAGACATCTCTTCGTCCATGCAATAAGTGCAACGAAAATCGCATCGGTCCGTGACGGAAATGCGTAAATAATCAATTTTACGACCAAATGGGTCAATTAACGCGGAAGTAGCCAAGAAGAAAGTCCCCACAAAATAGTCGTCCATAAAAACAAAAAAGCAACGAATTAGCAAAGTCCGAATAAGATTTAGGCAAAAAATGTTCGTTTTTGATCCTCATAAAGATTTCTTATTTTAGACGCGGTATAAATAGCGGCATAATCAGAGTATGTATTTAACGGGAGAAAGTCATGAGTCGAGTGGTCAATCATCTAATTGATCTATTAAAGTTAGAGCGAGTATCTGAGACTCAGTTCATCGGTCGCAGTCAAGACATCGGTTTTCCAAAACTATTTGGTGGTCAGGTGATAGGGCAGGGGCTGAGTGCAGCGACGCAAACAGTTGAAGGACGGTTTCCACATTCATTGCATTGTTATTTTCTAAGGCCCGGAGACTCGGCTCACCCTATCGAATATGACGTTGAAGTGATTAGAGATGGCGGCAGTTTTAGTGTTAGGCGAGTGATCGCTTCTCAGTTTGGTAAAAGTATCTTAGCGATGACGGTATCTTTTCACATCACGGAGGAAGGATTAGACCACCAAGAGGCGATGCCGAATGTACCGGGCCCTGAATCTTTTAAGTCTGAGTTGTCTTTATATCGAGAACACGCGGACGAGATCCCTGCGAAGATTCGTGATTTGTTTACGGCTGATAGGCCGATAGAATATCGTATTGTTGAGAATCAAAACCCGTTCCGTCCTCGCCCTGGCATTGCTAAACGACATATGTGGATCCGCAGTGTTTCGGCTCTCCCTGATGATTCTTTGGTGCATCAGTCTATGTTGGCTTACACAACAGATTACGGATTTATTGAAACCGCCTTGATGCCCCATGGTATTTCTATCGGCCACCCAAGCTTGAATATTGCCAGCCTGGATCACGCGATTTGGTTTCATCGCCCGTTTAGATTGGATGACTGGTTGCTGTACGTGGCCGATTCTCCATCTGCCAGCGCGTCACGAGGGTTTGTGAGAGGTCAGATTTTTAATCGCAAAGGCGAATTGGTTGCATCAACCGCTCAGGAAGGTTTATTACGTTATTCACGTTAACCTTGCGCTGTCGCCCCAATTTGCTTTTTCAACGGTCATGTTGTTTTAACGCCCATAGAATGTGCTCTTTCACTAACTCAGAAGAGTGAGGGAGCGCGCTTTGCAATGTTTGTATGGTGGCTTGATTGGTTGGTGCGTTGCCAAGAGCAACAGCGATGTTTCGGCGCCAATTTTCAAAGCCAGTTCGGCGAATAGGTGAGCCTTCGGTATTTTTTAAAAAGGTGGCTTCATCCCATTCAAACAATTCGATTAGGTTGGCTGAATCTAAATTATGTCTAGGTTGAAAATCGTCTTCTTCAGTGTATTTAGCAAACTTAGTCCAAGGACAAACTAGCTGGCAATCATCGCAACCAAAAATTCGATTGCCCATTTTACTACGCAGCTCTTCAGGGATTGGACCCTTATGCTCAATGGTGAGATAAGAAATGCACTTTCCCGCATCCAAAACCCAAGGTTCAACAAAAGCGTCAGTAGGGCATTGGGTTAAGCACGCGGTACAGCTTCCGCAGTGTCTGCTTTCAGTGGGTTTGTCGACAGGGAGGGGAAGATTGGTGAATATCTCACCCAACAAAAACCAGCTGCCAGCTTTGGGGGTCAATAATAAGGTGTTTTTGCCAATCCAGCCCATGCCGGCTTGCTCGGCAATTTGTCTTTCTAAGATAGGGGCGCTGTCCACGAAGGCTCTGTAGCCATGGTCGCCCACTTTTTCTTCGATTTTCTTGGCTAGTTGAGTAAGGCGTTTACGAATTAATTTATGGTAGTCACGGCCTAAGGCATAGCGGGCAATATAGGCCTTATGCTTGGTTTGTAATCTTTCGACGGTGGCAACCGATTGCGGAAGGTAGTGCATACGTAGGGAAATAACACGGCGAGTGCCTGGGTGTAATTGCTCAGGATAAAAGCGCATGTCGCCATGGTTGGCAAGATAATCCATTCCAGCGTGATATTGGTTATTAAGCCATTGATTAAATTCGTCTTTGTACTGTGCAAGGTCTGGCTCGACAACGCGAGCGTCGGCAAAGCCAAGATCTATAGCCCAAGACTTAATGTCATCAACAAGCGAATTTAGATCATCAGGGCTGGATAAAAACGAAGGAAGCAAGTGGATACCAAAACGTCAGACACTAGGCTAACTTGTAGCCTAGTGTGAGAAAATGAAAAACTAGTATAACTGAGAGTCACCTTTGACGACGTCGATCAAGAGTTTGATAAACATGCGATCCGCCTCTGTGTGCTCTTCTTGGATTTTGATCGTTGTTTGGTTTGATACTTCTTCAGCAATACGCTGATAGGCATTTTGGTCATTGATATTTTCTTTAGCGATACGTACTAAGTCACCAGCAAGCTGAGGATCCATCAACATTTTACGAAAACAGCGTAAAAACTCGTCAATTACACGTTGCTTGTTATGCTCATTAGCCATGGTAAAACTCCTAGTCAAATTATCTCGCTATAACACCATGAAGTGTTTGTTAGAGCAAGTTTTTATCTATATTTTGCAGGCTTTGTATTGACTTAGTCTAAGGGTATAGACAAAATGAAATTACTTAAATTCGACAATACCCCGTCGATAATGTCTTAAACTGTGGGCCACTAGCCCATCTCATCAGCCTAGTTCTGATAAGCACAAGTATAGTCTGGCGCGATACTGCCACATTATGCTTTCCCCTCGCGAAAAAACGCGGGCAGTGTAACAACTGCGAATTCTTGCGTTTGAGTGTTTCCGACTTTTATCTAAATATTCTGTATTTTTAAAAGTTACCTCAGTTAGTTTAGCAAACTTCGTTTTATCAACTTTAATCTATCTGTGTTATGGGGTTACAATGACCCTAACTAATTTTTAAAGACAGATAAATACTTATAGAGGGTAACAAGGTGGAGTTATTATCCGGTGGTGAAATGATCGCCCGCTTCCTCAAAGATGAGGGAGTTGAATATATCTATGGTTATCCAGGTGGCGCTGCGCTTCATATTTACGATGCCTTGCATCGTCAGTCTGATGTAAAGCATGTTCTGGTTAGGCATGAACAAGCGGCAACGCACATGGCGGATGGCTATGCGCGTGCGACGGGCAAAGCGGGTACCGTTCTGGTCACCTCTGGCCCTGGCGCGACCAATACGGTTACCGGTATTGCAACCGCGTACATGGATTCGATCCCCATGGTGGTCATCTGTGGTCAGGTCATGAGCTATTTGATCGGTGAAGATGCTTTCCAAGAAACGGATATGATAGGTGTCTCTCGGCCGATTGTGAAACACAGTTTCACGGTGAAGCATCCTTCTGAAATTCCTATGATCATGAAGAAGGCCTATCATATTGCCAGTACTGGTCGTCCTGGTCCTGTTGTGATCGACGTGCCAAAAGACATGACTATGCCGGGTGATAAATACGAATACAAATACCCAGAATCTGTGTCGATTCGTTCGTATACACCGCCTACAAAAGGTCATAGTGGTCAGATCAAGAAGGCAGTCGATCTATTGCTTGCCGCAAAGCGTCCGATTATTTATGCGGGCGGTGGTGTCATTATGGGTGGCGCTTCTGATTTACTGATTAAACTTGCTAAATCTCTTAACGTGCCGGTCACCAATACTTTGATGGGGCTTGGCTGCTACCCTGGTACAGACAAACAGTTTGTTGGCATGTTGGGTATGCATGGTGCTTATGAAGCGAACATGACCATGCATCATAGTGATGTCATTCTTGCTGTTGGTGCCCGTTTTGATGATCGTGTTACTAATGATCCAGATAAATTTTGCCCTAGTGCAAAAATTATCCATATCGATATAGACCCGGCAGCCATCTCTAAAACCATTCGTTCAGACGTGCCAATTGTTGGTCCAGTTGGTCAGGTGTTAGAAGAGATGCTTTCTTTGGTGGAAGGACAAAGTTCAAATACAGAGGCTTTGGCTGGCTGGTGGAAACAAATTAACGAATGGCGCTTGGTACACGGTGGTCGATATGACACTAGCAGTGACAAGATCAAGCCTCAAGCAGCGATTGAAGCTTGCTGGCGTGCTACTAAAGGCGATGCTTATGTAGCGTCTGATGTGGGTCAGCATCAAATGTTTGCTGCACAATATTATAAATTTGACAAGCCAAACCGTTGGGTTAACTCAGGTGGTCTTGGCACTATGGGCTTTGGTCTACCTGCCGCGATGGGGGTGAAGATGAGCTTCCCTCAAGAAACGGTTGTGTGTGTGACCGGTGAAGGCAGTATTCAGATGAATATTCAAGAGCTTTCAACCTGCTTGCAGTACGGACTGCCCGTGAAAATATTGTGTTTGAATAATGGCTATTTGGGCATGGTTCGCCAATGGCAAGACATGAACTATGAAGGCCGCTACTCGAATTCTTATATGGATTCCTTGCCGGATTTCAAAATACTAATGGATGCTTATCGCCACAAATACGTTGAGATTCGAACCAAAGAAGAACTCGATGCCAAGATGGAAGAAGCGTTTGCAATGACAGATCAGTTGGTCTTCATTAATTGTTACGTAGATCCAGATGAGCATGTGTATCCAATGCAAGTGCCTCGCGGTTCTATGCGTGATATGTTCTTGAGCAAGACGGAGCGAACCTAATATGCGACACATTATTTCTGTATTGATGGAAAACGAGCCAGGTGCTTTGTCGCGAGTAGTTGGTTTGTTCTCACAGCGTAACTTTAACATTGAATCCTTGAACGTAGCGGCCACAGATGATCCTACCTTGTCGAGGCTGACTCTAACAACGTATGGCTCCGACCAAGTTGTTGAGCAGATAACCAAACAGCTTAATAAGCTAATCGACGTTGTTAAGCTGGTGGATTTGACCGAAGGTCAGCATATTGAGCGTGAGTTGATGTTGGTGAAAGTGCGTGCAACCGGTGCTCAACGTGCTGAAGTGAAGCGTACGGTAGACATCTTCCGTGGTAATATTGTTGATATGACACCGTCTATTTATACGATTCAAATCGTTGGTGAATCAGACAAGTTGGATGGATTTATTCAAGCCTTGGGTGGTGCTCATTTGCTTGAAGTGGTTCGTACTGGTGTTTCTGGTATTGCTCGCGGTGAAAAGACACTGTCGCTCTAGTTGCTTAGTAAAAAGACTAAAGCCGCGATTTCTCGCGGTTTTTTTTTGGGTAAATTCAGGATATTGAAAGGTATCAAATGGATAAAACGAATTGGAAGTTACTTAAATTACTGGAAGAAAACGGTCGTTTAACGTTTGCAGAGTTAGGTAAATTGGTCCATCTAACGGCACCAGCGGTGGCTGAGCGAGTTCGTAAATTAGAAGAGTCAGGCATCATTACTGGCTATAAGGCAAAAATTAACCTTGAAAAGATCGGGATTCCGATCACCGCATTGGTTGAGTGTCAGGTCTACCGAGCTAAAGAGCGAGAATTTAAAGCCTTAGTGATGGGCTTGGATGAGGTAGTTGATTGTTTTAATGTAACAGGCCCTTCGGCTTTTGTGTTGCGGGTTGCTGTTGCCTCAATGTCGAAGTTGGACGAGTTATTGGAGAGGCTTATTGATTTAAGCGATACACGTACCATGATGGTCTTGGCACAACCTATCGAAAGAAGTGTACCGCTAAATGTGAATTAATTAGCAGGAGCAACGGGAGCGACGGATTTTAAGTGTTTAGTCGGCCATTGGCTCACCATCATACCGACAAAAATCAATGCGCATCCTGCCAGTTCACGACTAGACAAGGCTTCACTCAAGAGTAACCAGCCACCAATGGCTGCAAATACGGCTTCTGTGGATAAAATAAGCGCTGCTGAGCTAGGTGCGACCTTCTTTTGCCCAAGAGTCTGCAGTGAGTATGCAATGGCAGATGAAGCAATACCCGCATAGACAAGAGGGAGCCAGCTAAGCTGTATTGCTTGCAAAGTGGGCTGTTCAAAACTCAGAGCCATGATCCAAGAGCAGATCGCCACGATGACCAGTTGGATTATTGAGAAGCTAATAATTGGTACTTTCCGAGAATAGAATCCTACAACTAAAACGTGTCCAGCCCAAAAAAATGCTCCAATAAGTTCAATGCCATCGCCTTTTTGAAGAGATAGATTAGGGCCTATAGTCAGTATATATAGGCCAATTAATGCCAATATAATCCCTAACCATGTATTTCTCGCTATAGTGTGCTTTAAAAATAAACTGATAATAGGGACAAATAGCATGTACATGGCCGTGATAAATCCTGCGTTGGCGGCTGTGGTATAAAGTAGACCAACTTGTTGCAACGTTGCTCCTAGAAATAGAATGACGCCAGCGATAGTGCCAGCTTGAATGGTT
Source organism: Marinomonas hwangdonensis (assembly GCF_003721245.1). GTDB lineage: Bacteria > Pseudomonadota > Gammaproteobacteria > Pseudomonadales > Marinomonadaceae > Marinomonas > Marinomonas hwangdonensis. The sequence goes on from NZ_RIZG01000008.1 coordinate 145,343, forward strand.
AAAACAAAATCGGCTTTTCTGTGTCTTTCAAATAGGTAAGCCAGTGGCAGCATTGATAGTGCGGCTAAAGTAAAGCGTGCTGCGTTGAAACTATAAGGGCCTAATGAATCCATTCCTACACTTTGCGCTACGAAGGCGAAGCCCCAAATAATGGCCGTTAGCCATAAAAAACCATGTGAAGTTGTCATGCTTATTTCTCATTGATTAGGTTGAAAATATTGTTAATAAAACAAAGAGAATTTTAGGGTGGCTCTGTCTTCAAAAACAGTGTAATGGATAAGGATGATAGGCTGATCGCTTTTGAAAAAAAGGAAAAGTTATCTTTTTAGCTTAGATTCAAAAGCCTTGCTCTGGCTCTAGTGAACCAGTCTACTGTGAACGAAAAAAAGGTGACACCAAGGTCACCTTTTTAGAAACAATCCGCAATGTCTGTTTTAGCTGTGTTCTTTTAAGAACTCTTCGCTTAGATAAAGCTCTTCATTACTGTTTACTTTCACGTCACGCGTTAGAATCATTTTGGCAATGTCTTGTGCTTCTTCTAAGGAATGCATTTCGTAAGTGCCGCACTGATACTCGTTCAGTTCTGGAATGTCAGATTTTGCTTTTACTTTCAATACGTCTTCCATGGCGGCTTTCCAAGAAGCTGCGACTTTTTCTTCAGAAGGCGTACCGATTAAGCTCATGTAAAAGCCAGTACGGCAACCCATAGGCGAGATGTCGATGATTTCTACATTGTCGCTGTTTAAGTGATCACGCATAAAACCAGCAAACAAATGCTCCAAGGTGTGAATGCCTTTTTCAGAAAGAATCTCTTCATTTGGCACGCAGAAACGTAGGTCAAACACTGTGATGTCATCCCCTTTAGGGGTCGACATAGATTTGGCTACGCGAACCGCGGGTGCATCCATGCGAGTGTGGTCTACACGAAAGCTGTCTAATAGTGGCATATAAATTCTCCTACAAGTGTGCAACGAACGGCCGTTGCTTGATCAGTCATGATGGCAATGGGGTTATTGTACAGGAAGTTTGGAGTACAGGAAGTTTAGAGTATATGAAGATTAGATTCTTCTACAGGGCTCTTGGGTGCTTTCATGTATTCGTAAAGCAGTGCTAGACAAAATACTATCATGGCAAAAAACATACTTTTCCCGATAAAAAACACCATAAAGCCACAACTCAATAAGGCCACCATAGCCAACACCTGTGCAGTTCGATTAACCAGTTTTATGGCGGCGATGCAGGTCAGTGTATAGATGATCAGGAAGCTGCCGTTCGTCATTTCGATAAACCATGCCATTTTCCAGCCTGACAATTCTGAAAACAGAATAGATAACAAAGTAATCACGCCAACCAATAAGACGGCCTTTTCTGGTGCGCCGTTTTTATTAAGACCGATAAAGGTTTTGTGGAGTGCGCCTTGTTGTGCCATAGATTGGACCATACGAGAAAATCCCAATATGTAAATGGCGACATTGGCGAACGCAATAATATAAGCGCCAGCGGCAAAAACTCGGCTACTGGTTTCTCCCATTAACTTACTGACCAAAAGTGCTAAGGATTGGCTGTTTGTCACTTCATCGCCATAAGTATGATGCCAAGCAATTAAGAGTACCAAACTGAGATAAGCTAGAATGACGATGGTGATGCCGCCAAGTAATGCGATAGGAAAGTCGCGAGCCGGGTTTTTAAACTCAGCACCCATGTGGGCCATTACCTCTATGCCTAAAAAACACCAAAAGATAACTCCTGTCGCGTACAAGGTTTGCTGCCATTCAGAGCGTGTGACAGGCGATTCTATTACTTGGCTGGTGGCTTGGATGTCGCCAATAAAGCAAAGCCATAAAATGGTCGCAATCATCACTAGAACGATGCCGGTTTGGAAACGAGCGGACGTCTGCATGCCAACAATTGCGAAGACGAGCATCCCGGCTAGCGTTATTAAACTAAATACAAGGATCCATTGATCGGATGTTTTAAAGATAATAGCCAAATATGCCGCAGCAACTTTAATAGCCACCGCCGGGCCGACTAGTAAAATACTCAAAAACAACCAGCCCACAGCTTTTTCATAGCGTGACCCAAATGCTCGGCCTATGTAATGTGATGCACCCCCCGCAGAGGGGTATCTAGCCCCAAGCAGCGCAAATATCAACGCAATTGGAATGATCATAACGGCGGTAATAAGCCACGCATAAAAAGCAAAGGAACCCGCCTGTGTCACAGACATGGCAGGTAATATCATTAGCCCAGTACCAATAAAGGTTGTCACCGTCATTGCCATGCCTTGAATGGGACCAAGTGTTTTTTGGTATTGTGTCATTTGTTTGCCTTTATCCAGCTGTTTTTTGTTGTGGCTAAGGATAAGATAACCGCAAGAAGAATACCTCATACAAACTGTCCTTATTCGAGCGCATTTTGTCGGTATGACCAGCAATTTGAATTATGTTTAGTGAGAGAGGAAAGCAGGGTGCCAGATCACTATGATCAAAAAATTTTAGCCCTATTAGTAGAAGACGCACGACTCTCTGTGTCGGATATTAGTCGGCAGGTGAACTTGTCTCGTTCTGCTGTCACAGAGCGAATTCGTCGAATGGAAGACAATCGTACTATCACGGGTTATCACGCCCATACGTCGATTTCCAAGTCTGAAGGGGTAACGGCGTATCTTGCGCTAACATTCAGACCTTTATCGTGTGATCTTGTTCAGCCTTTAATCGATGCGATCCCAGAGGTGAAGTTGGCTCATTCTATTAGTGGAGATTTAGACCTACTGCTCCTTGTCCAGGCCAGTTCAATGACGCGTTTAAATGTGATTCGAGGGGAAATAGATCTCTGGCCAAATCTCGATAAAGTGGTAACGCACATGTGTTTGGCTAATCGATTGGATCGCTGGTAAGCAATCGTCGGTCTTTGAATGTATTTTAGCCAGGATTATTGGAAAGCTTATGCCCGTTTGTAGGTGTTCGCTTTGTGTAGGTAAAAGATTCCACGCTGATGTGTTAAACTGCACTGAATATGAAAAAGCTGTGGTTTAGAGTTCGAGGTCATACTAGAAAAGACTCCAATGTCAGGCATTTAGTTTGTTTAATGCTGTCTGGCTAGTGACACAAGGAGCTGACTCTCGACGAAGATGAATAACATTATTATTGATAGGATATTTGACAATATGAGTCGATCAGAAGATTTGTACGCAAGAGCTCAACATCGTATTCCAGGAGGCGTTAACTCTCCGGTTCGTGCGTTTAATGGTGTAGGCGGTACGCCCGTTTTTTTTCAGCGTGGTGAAGGTGCTTATGTCTATGATGAAGACAAGAATCGCTATATTGATTATGTAGGGTCTTGGGGGCCCATGATCTTAGGTCATAATCACCCAGATGTTTTAAATGCGGTTAGACAGCAGCTTGATTTTGGTTTGAGTTTTGGGGCTCCGACGGAAGTTGAGATTACTATGGCAGAGAAGGTCTGTGAGCTGGTTCCCTCCATGGATATGGTCCGTATGGTGAACTCGGGCACAGAAGCAACAATGAGTGCCATTCGCCTAGCGCGCGGCTACACAGGGCGCGATAAAATAGTGAAGTTTGAAGGCTGTTATCACGGCCATTCAGATTCCTTGTTAGTAAAAGCGGGGTCCGGTGCCTTGACCTTAGGTGTACCCAACTCTCCTGGCGTGCCAGCGGATTTGGCCAAACATACTATCACATTACAATACAACGATATTGAAGAGGTAAAACAGTGCTTCGCGGATATGGGTGATCAAATTGCTTGTATTATCGTTGAGCCTGTTGCGGGCAATATGAACTGTATTTTACCTGTTGAGGGATTTCTCGAAACATTGCGAGAAGTGTGTGACGAATCAGGTGCAGTCCTCATTTTTGATGAGGTAATGACGGGATTCCGTATCGCGCTCGGTGGTGCTCAGGCACACTTTGGTATTGTTCCAGATTTAACTACCTTGGGTAAGGTGATTGGGGCAGGTATGCCGGTAGGTGCTTTTGGTGGGAAGCGAGCCATTATGGAATGCATTTCTCCACTTGGACCTGTGTATCAGGCGGGAACCCTATCTGGAAATCCCGTTGCTATGGTAGCCGGTTTGGCGGTGCTGAATAAAATCAGCGAGGAAGGATTTCATCAAACGCTGGGTGCAAAAGCAGAGCGATTGGTTACTGGGTTAAAAGCGGCGGCAGACGAAGCAGGGGTGCCGTTTTGTGTGGTGAGCGTTGGTGGTATGTTTGGTTTCTTTTTTACCGAGGCTGAGGCCGTGACAGGTTTTGCTGAGGTCCAGCGTTGTGATCTTTCCCGTTTTAAAGCCTTCTTTCATTACATGCTAGAAGAAGGCATCTATCTAGCGCCAGCCGCTTTTGAAGCGGGTTTTATTTCTCAAGCTCATACGGAAGAAGACATTGACTATACGATCGCGGCTGCAAAACGCTCTTTTGCTAAGCTAACGTAATCTATTTTTTACAAAGAAGGTTTAAGTATGCCGACAGATGATCTCAATGATGTGAAATCAGATGATGCTGAAGTAGATAATCATGATGAAAGAAAACAACCTCACAAGGGGGTTTATCTTTTACCAAATTTATTTACAACAGCCGCGTTATTTTCAGGCTTTTATTCTATCGTTGCAGCAATGAATGGCAATTTTAGTAATGCGGCCGTCGCTATTTTTATCGCAATGGTTTTGGATGGTTTAGACGGTCGTGTTGCGCGTTTGACTCATACACAAAGTGCCTTTGGCGCGGAATACGATTCGCTTTCAGATATGGTGTCTTTTGGTATAGCGCCAGCCTTGGTGGCTTTTTCGTGGTCATTAGCGCCACTTGGCAAGGTAGGTTGGATCGCCGCGTTTATTTATGCGGTAGGTGCTGCGCTCAGGTTGGCGCGTTTTAATACCATGGTAGGTATAGAGGAGAAGCGTTATTTCACTGGATTGCCAAGTCCAGCGGCGGCAGCGATAGTGGCAGGTATCATTTGGGTTGCGAGCGATAAAGGTGTGTCGGGCGAAAGTCTGGCTACATTAATGGCTTTATTAATGCCAATTATCGGTCTTTTAATGGTGAGCAATGTTAAGTATCGAAGCTTTAAGGATCTAGATTTAAAAGGAAAAGTGTCTTTTGTTGTCTTATTGATTGCGGTTTTGGCTCTGGTTTTTGTGGCATTAGAGCCAGCCTTTGTGTTGATGACAGTGTTTTGTCTATACGGACTCTGGGGGCCATTGGGTACTGTTTTTAAACAGTTGCGCTAGTACATTAATAGTATTTGCACGTTGTTTGTTGAACTACCAGCGCATCCTCTTGTCACTTACAGTATCAGAAAAAGAGGATGCGTTATGCTAATTCGTAATAAGAAATCGTCCGACTGCACAGAATCCGAAATTACAGACCGTTCCATTTACCTCAATCGTCGTCAATTCATGAAAGTGACTGGCGGTGTTGCTTTGGGCGTGGGGGGAATTGGTCAAGTTTCAGCGGCTCTACAGCAAGGTAACCCTTTATCTCCCTCCAATAATATTGCGACATCATTTAAAAACATCATAGAAACCCCTTATGGAAAAGAAGAGAAGATCTCTCCCTTCGATGTGGCTTCTTCTTACAATAATTTCTATGAGTTTGGTTATGGCAAGAGTGACCCTAAAGACAAATCATCGGGCTTCAAGACGACGCCATGGACTATTTCGGTAGAAGGTGAGGCGGGAAAAACAGGTGTTTTTGATTTAGACGATATTATAAGAGAGTCCTTGCTTGAAGAGCGCATCTACCGACTTAGGTGTGTTGAAGCTTGGTCAATGGTCATTCCTTGGGTTGGTGTACCTTTGGCGACTATCTTGAAACGTTTTGAGCCTAATTCAAACGCAAAGTATGTGTATTTTGAAACCTTGTATGATCCAAAACAAATGCCAGGTCAAAAAGGGGGAGGGATAGATTGGCCATATCGTGAGGCCTTGCGTATTGATGAGGCAATGAATCCACTAGCCTTCTTGGCTGTTGGTATGTACGGCAGTATTTTACCAAACCAAAATGGTGCGCCAGTGCGTCTGGTTCTCCCTTGGAAGTATGGTTTCAAAAGTATCAAGTCGATTGTTACTATCCGTTTTGTAGAAACCATGCCTAAAACTACATGGAGTATGTTGGCGCCGCAAGAATACGGTTTTTATGCAAATGTTAACCCTGATGTGGACCATCCTCGTTGGTCGCAAAAACAAGAGCGGCGTTTACCCGGTGGTGTTCTATTTCCTAATGTCATTGAAACAAAAATGTTTAATGGCTACGAAGAAGAGGTTGGGTCATTGTATGCAGGTATGGACCTGAAAAGGTTTTATTAATATGGCAGGGTTCTGGGATAGAAGAGAAAAGCCGTTTATTCTGGTTTTGTTTGCTTTGCCGTTTTTGTGGATGTTTATCTCCTTATTGTTGGGGCAGTACTTCCCCGATCCTGGTAAGTTGTTGATGAGATTGAGCGGTATTTGGGCGTCCATTTTTGTTGTCGCGGTCATGGCTATGACATTGGTTGGTAAAATAGAGGCGTTTAGGTTTATCAATCGCTATCGTCGCTTCATTGGCTTGACAGCCTTCTTTTACGCTTTACTTCATTTTGTAATTTACTTGGTATTATTTGCTGGTTTGAGTTGGACTTGGATAAGTTCTGATCTAGTTGAAAAGCCATATATTTATATGGGTAGCTTAGCGTTAGTTGTTATGTTGGTTTTGGCCACTACAAGTACAAGATCAATGATGCGAAGGTTAGGTAAGAAATGGAAGCCACTTCATCGCTCTATGTACCTTGCTGCAATTGCTGTGATGGCGCACCTATGGTGGCAAGTTAAAGACGATATCTCATTGGCGGTCTACTTTTCTGTACTATTAGTCCCTCTGTTGGCTATTAAAATAGCGGCTCTACCAGTGTTTAAGAATTTTATTGGAAAAAATAAAAATAATGCTTGCGCTAAAAAATAAAGACTGTACTATACGCCTCCACTGACACGGAGAACGATGCAAACAAGAGTTTGCACTTACAAAAGTAAGTAAGTTGAACGAAGTATCA
>NZ_RIZG01000009.1 GCF_003721245.1 Marinomonas hwangdonensis
GATAGCTCACGCTGTCAGGGCTTTTTTTTCGTCTCAAGAAAATGGACAGAAACATCACCCACTCAAGGCCTTCCCCTTGGTCACCGATGCGCTTGCGCCTGTTTCGCAGGCTCAACGCGTCAGCGCGCATCGACGACCAAGGGGAGAGGCTCTACCCAAATGCGCTGTGGCTAGGATCTCATGACATCGGTGTGAATCGGCGACCAATGTTTGGCTATCAGCCGTCTTGTGATAGTTTGCCAGTTTAAGGTTTAATTTATATTAGTGAGTAATGAATTTATAGTTAGGTAATATTTTTGATGAAGATGAATAAAGTGTGGCTTTCAGTATACGAAAAAATAGTAAACAGCGAGGATGCTAGGGCGTGCAAAGCGATTGATGAGTCAGCTTGTAAAGTAGTGCCAGGAAATTTTATTAAAATTATCATCGCGCAGTTTTTTACCAGTTTAGGAGACGCGATCATTAATCCAAAGGTAACATTGCCTTGGGTGATGCAGAGTGTTGGAGCTCCTTTATATCTTGTGGCTTGGTTGGTTCCTATTCGAGAGTCGGGCTCGTTATTGCCGCAATTGGCTATTGCGAGTTTTGTTCGTAGGATGCCGATTAGAAAATGGGTATGGGTTGCAGGTAGTGCTTTACAGGCAGTTAGTGTCACCTTGATAGGATTGGTTGCCCTTTTTATGCAAGGCTCTATAGCGGGTTGGATGATTATTCTATGTCTGGCTGTTTTTAGTGTAGCAAGGGGGCTAAGTTCGGTTGCTTCAAAAGATGTGTTGGGTAAAACGATACCAAAGACTCAACGCGGACAAGTAACCGGTTGGTCAGGAAGTATGGCTGGGCTTGTCACGGTTGGGGTTGCAGCAATCCTATTTTTTGTTGCTTTGACGCCTTTAGAGGGAAGCGCTTATATTTATGGTTTAGCTGTCATTGGTGCAGCGTCCGTTTGGGTGGCCGGTGCACTTGTTTATTCCACCGTGAAAGAGTTTCCAGGTGAGGTCGAAGGTGGAAAAAATGGATTAAAAGAGGCATTAGGACAGCTAGCTCTGCTAAAAACGGATACGGTCTTCCGTCGTTTTGTCATTACCCGATCGCTGCTACTGTGCACGGCATTGAGCGCGCCTTTTTACATAGTGTTGGCGCAACAAACGCTTGGGAGTAGTATGTGGGTATTGGCTATGTTTATAGCGGCTAGCGGTTTTGCTTCTCTTATTTCTGCTCCTTTTTGGGGGCGTTTTTCAGACCGATCTAGCCGGTTTGTTATGATAATCGCGAGTTTTGTTAGTGTTCTTGTAGGGGGAAGCCTATTTCTTTTGTCTTTGTTGACACCTGATGCATTGTCAAACTGGGTTATATTACCCTCTCTATATTTTTTACTTACGATAGCGCATCAGGGAATCCGTGTAGGAAGAAAAACCTATCTTGTTGACTTATCTGATGGCAATAAGCGTACAAGTTACGTTGCTGTGAGTAACACGGTAATTGGCTTTATACTCTTGGTGTTGAGTCTGATCGGTACACTGACTCAATTTATATCGATTGCAGGATTGGTGCTTATTTTCTCAATGATGGCATTGGCTGGGGTTGTAATGGCCAGCAAGTTGCCTGAAATAGGCTCTTAAACTGTCTGAATGACTGTGCGTTGTCCATATTGATTAAATATGGACAACGTATTCAGCATTAATTTGGAAGATTGTCTTTTAGCCAATTAAGTGCGGTAGGGTAGGGTTCAGGCATGTCTAGTGTATGCAATGCTGTTTCTAAAACAGCGAGTTTACCAGAGCAAAAGTTTAGGTGTCCAACCTTACGGCCTAAGCGGACTTCTTTCTGATACCAATAAAGTTCCAAACCCTCGATATTAAGCCACTGATAGTCTAGGTCAATACCGATTAGATTAATCATCATGCTTTGGTTTTTAACGTCAGCAGGAGCCAATGGCAGTCCTGTAACGGCGCGTACGTGGTTTTCGAATTGACATATACTGGCACCGGCTTGAGTCCAATGGCCGCTGTTGTGAACACGTGGAGCCAGTTCATTAATCAATAAGTCGTCTCCCACCCGAAAACACTCCATTGCCATGACACCAACGTAATCTAAGGCATCCATCAGCTTACTGAGCATTGCTTCCGCTTTGCTTTGTAGCGGTTTAAGGCGCTCCAAGGGAGAAATGGACGCATAGAGTATGCCATTGATGTGAAGATTAAGCGTTAGAGGGTAAAAGTGTGTTTCACCATTTTTGCCGCGAACACCCACCAATGATACTTCTTCATCGAATTGAATGGCTTGCTCTGCGATGGCATAGCCTTTCCAATCTTCTGGTATGTCTGTGGATTCCGATTCTTTTAACCAAAATTGGCCTTTACCATCATAGCCACCACGACGACGTTTCAAAAGCACACGCTCGCCCAAGGTATGGTAGGCCTGTTTAGCGGTAGAGTCGCTTTCTACTGGGAACCACGGGGCGGTAGCCAGTTCAAGACGGTCTAACCATTGCTTTTGTGTTAATCGGTCTGCAAGTTGCGGGAAAGTGGCTAAATTGACAAAATTAGTGTGTGTTGCCAATTGCTTAGTGGCAACCGTTTCTGGCCATTCTTCTCGTTCTGCGGTGACCACGTCAGAGGGAGAGAGTGCTAAAGTCTCGGTCGATTCTATATCAACGGGGCGAACATCAACGCCAAGAGGTGTGCCTGCCTGTTTTAGCATGGCGCCTAGCTGGCCTGCGCCCAATACCCATAAAACGGACATAATTTAAGCCTCTCTTGGGTCAGGGTTAGCGAGAACTGTGTCAGTTTGATGCTTTCTGAAAGCGTCAATTTTCGCCGCAAGCTCTGGATTAGAAACCGCTAGAATTTGGCATGCTAATAAGCCAGCATTAAAGGCACCAGCACTCCCGATCGCAAGTGTGCCAACGGCGACGCCTTTTGGCATTTGTGCGATAGACAATAAACTGTCCATACCGTTTAGTGCCTTACTTTGTACCGGTACACCCAGTACTGGCAAGCGTGTATGGGCGGCTACCATGCCTGGTAAGTGGGCAGCACCGCCGGCACCGCCGATGATGACTTTGAAGCCTTTATCGGCTGCGCTTTCTGAAAACTCTGCAAGTTTGGCTGGGGTTCTATGGGCAGAAACCACTTCTACATGATAGCTAACGCCCAGTGCGTCCATGATTTCAGCAGCGCCTTCCATTGTGCTCCAGTCACTTTTTGAGCCCATGATTAGGGCAACATCTGCTTGCAAAATATTTCTCCTATTGGTTGTGTTCAACGTGGTGTCGAGGGGAAACGTTGAAGTAGGTCGATAAGCCTGTCAAATATCCATGAAGCCTAACGCATTTCTATCTGACAAATAATTGGCGGCTAATATAGCCGATTTTGATGTAAACAGCGAGCTTTCAGGGGGGCTAGAGTATTTGGGATGAGGTGAAACTCAAAAAAAGAGCGACTTAGAGTCGCTCTTGGAGGTACTTTTCATAATCTGGAATTTGCCGCTCAAATGCGCTTTCAAACAAGGGCGATGAAACAAGAAAGTTGGCCGATGACACGCTGCAGGCGATTGGGATATTCCAAACTGCCGCGACTCTAAGCAGTGCCTTGATATCTGGATCATGGGGCATAGGCTCAAAGGGGTCCCAGAAGAAAATCAACACATCAATTTTGCCTTCTGCGATCATGCCACCAAGTTGTTGGTCGCCACCAAGGGGGCCACTAATCAGCGATTGCACGGGAACATTAAGCTGTTTTTGCATTAAGTTTCCGGTGGTGCCAGTTGCCATCAAATTGTGTTTGATTAGCTTGTCTTTGTGCTTCTCTGCCCACTCTATGAGCGCTGGCTTCATATTATCATGAGCCACCAGAGCGACGTTTTTACGCTCTGGGGTCGTGATGGTTTTCTGTTGCAATGTTTTGCTCTTCACTGTGAGTTATTCCTCGACAGCGCCGACTTCTACGATTTTCATCATATTGGTGGTGCCATAGCTCACCAGGTGGTCGCCTTTAGTGACAATGACAAGATCGCCATCTTGGATTAAACCGAGAGATTTAACATGATCTACTAAGCCTGCAACTATGGTATCGACGTTAAAATCTTGTGAAGAGAAGGCTACTGGTGTGACGCCACGATAAAGGGTCACTTTATTCAGCGTTGCTTGATTCGGTGACAAGGCATAGATAGGTAAACCAGAGCTAATGCGAGACATTAGAAGTGGCGTCGTTCCAGAATCGGTCAAGCTGATGATGGCTTTAACACCTTCCAAGTGATTGGCGGCATACATGGCAGACATGGCGATGGTTTCGTCAATGTTTGTGAATGTCACATCAATGCGGTGTTTTGAACGGTTGATTGCAGGTTGCTTTTCGGCGCCCAAGCAAACACGATTCATAGTACGGATGACTTCTTCTGGATAAGCACCGGCAGCGGTTTCGGCTGACAACATAACAGCATCTGTTCCATCTAGCACTGCGTTAGCAACGTCAAACACTTCCGCTCGCGTTGGCATAGCGCTGGTGATCATGGTTTCCATCATCTGTGTCGCTGTGATAACAGGACGGTTTAACTGACGGCAACGTTTGATCATGTGTTTCTGAACGCCGATGAGTTCTGCGTCACCAATTTCAACACCTAGGTCACCACGAGCCACCATAACAGCGTCAGAAGCAAGAATAATGGCGTCTAGAGTGGCGTGATCTGCAACCGCTTCAGCGCGTTCAACCTTGGAAATAATTCCCGCTTTTAGACCTGCTGCTTCTGCTAGAGCACGTGCTTCGTGTAAGTCGTCGGCGCAACGAGGGAAAGAAACCGCAAGATAGTCCGCTTTTAGAGCAGCGGCTGTTTTGATGTCTTCTCTGTCTTTGTCTGTTAGTGCCGCAGCAGACAGTCCACCGCCTTGGCGGTTGATTCCTTTGTTGTTAGAAAGTGCACCACCAACAATTACCTTGGTGATTACTTCCATGCCTTTCACTTCGAGAACTTCAAGAACCACACGGCCGTCGTCGAGCAAGAGAATATTGCCGGGTTCTGAGTCTGCTGCCAATTGAGGATAATCAATCCCGACGCGTGTCTCATCACCATTATTTTTGTCAAACCCAACGTCTAAAACAAAAGTCGCGCCATCTTTGAGTTCCACTTTCGTCTCTTTAAAGCGAGCGATACGAATTTTGGGGCCTTGTAGATCGCCCAGAATCGCAACGTGACGGTTGTTCTTTTTCGCCATGGCACGAACTACTTCCGCTCGGTTTATATGATCTTCTGGCTGTCCATGAGAGAAATTAAGACGAAATACATTGGCACCTGCCAATATAAGCTTTTCGATCATCTCAGGGGAGCTTGAAGCAGGGCCTAGAGTGGCAACGATTTTAGTTCTACGAGTCATTATATGTACCAAAAATTAATAAGCGTGAAATAGAGTATAGGAGACGACAAAGGCTGCGTCAGCAGCCTTTGTGTATTTTGATTATTTTGCAGCCATTAATGCAATGGTATTATCGAGCATTCGGTTTGAAAATCCCCACTCGTTATCATACCACGCCATTATTTTAACCAATTTACCTTGTACGCGCGTTTGTGTCGCATCAAAGTTAGAAGTATAGGCGCTGTGGTTAAAGTCTGAAGAGACTAGTGGCTCATAGTTCACATGCAATACTTGAGCAAGAATAGGATCTGCTTTAACTGCATCTTCAATAATTTTGTTCACTTCTTCTACCGTAGTTTCACGTGGTGCAAGGAAGGTTAAATCGACCAATGAAACGTTGATAGTAGGGACGCGAACAGCCATGCCGTCAAATTTTCCAACCAGTTCAGGTACAACAAGACCAACGGCTGCAGCCGCACCGGTTTTACTAGGAATCATGTTTTGAGCTGCGGCTCGAGCGCGATATAAATCTTCATGATAGACATCCGATAGACGTTGATCATTGGTGTAAGCATGAATAGTCGTCATCAACCCACTTTCAATGCCCAGCTTATCGCTTAGGGGTTTTGCAACAGGCGCCAAACAGTTAGTTGTACAAGAAGCATTAGAGATAACCGTCATATCGGCGGTTAAAACGTTTTGGTTTACGCCGTACACAACGGTCGCATCTACGTCTTTACCTGGCGCAGAAATGATGACTTTTTTTGCACCCGCTGTGATGTGGGCGCTGGCTTTTTCTTTTGTGGTAAAAAAGCCTGTGCACTCGTATACGACATCAACACCCAGTTCCGCCCATGGAAGATCGGCAGGGTTGCGTTCTGAGAAGGTGCGGATTTTATCTTGATTAACATAAAGCGCTTCATCGTCGAAGGTGACTTCTTCACTAAAACGACCATGAACGGTATCGTACTTTGTTAAATGCGCGTTCGTTTTAGAATCACCAAGATCATTAATGGCGACTATTTGGATTTGATCACGCTTACCTGATTCATACAAAGCTCTTAATGTGTTGCGTCCAATGCGTCCATAACCGTTGATAGCTACTTTAATCGTCATACTCACCTCTAGAATCGTACAGAATTATCAAGTGTTCGAATTCGAACACTTTGCGTTCGATATTGATATTTGATGTAAAAATACTACATATATGAATTTTTAAGCAAGAGTTTAGTCGTAAAATTCTTACCTTGCGTCGATTTTTTAATCAACTGCCTTGCTTATCCTACATATTATACTGATGTATGTTACAAATGCGGGTACATATTAGCTGAAGTAACCGATAAATTCGAATAATACGTAAAAAAATTACATAAAAATGGTTTTTTTATGTGTTCTATCTGCAAATACAGGTGAAAATAAAGTAAAATGTAGTAATATTACATAAAATTAAAGTATCAGACTGATTGCAGAGTCAACTACACGAATAACGGAGATAGGCATGAATCCGATTGTTGCTAAAGTGACGAACGACATCATTGAGAGAAGTAAAGCGCTGCGCAAGCAATACCTTAGTGATATGGAAAAGGCACAAGAACAAGGTCCACATCGCGGAAAATTATCCTGCGGTAATTTAGCCCACGGCTTTGCTGCGTGTCAGCCACAAGACAAGCAAAAATTGACGCTGATGGAAGAGGCCAATATTGGTATTGTGTCTTCCTATAACGATATGTTGTCAGCGCATCAACCGTATGAAAACTACCCAGATCAAATCCGTGCCGCTGTCCAAGAAATGGGCTCAGTAGCGCAGTTTGCCGGTGGTGTGCCTGCCATGTGCGATGGTGTTACGCAAGGTCAAGACGGCATGGAGTTAAGCTTGTTCAGTCGTGACAACATTGCCCAAGGTGCGGCGATTGCCTTGTCTCACAATATGTTTGATGCTGCGATTTATTTGGGGATTTGCGACAAAATTGTCCCTGGACTATTGATTGCTGCGTTGCGCTTTGGTCATTTACCTGCGTTATTCATCCCAGCGGGCCCTATGCGTTCTGGCATCACCAATGCCGCTAAAGCTGCCGTTCGTCAGCGTTATGCGCAAGGTCAAGCTTCTCGAGAAGAATTACTTGAAGCGGAAGCAGCGTCTTACCACAGTGCAGGGACTTGTACATTTTACGGTACGGCCAATTCAAATCAGCTATTAGTAGAGATTATGGGGCTTCAGCTTCCAGGGTCCTCTTTTGTTAATCCCGATGATCCATTACGTGGAGCCTTGACTAAGTATGCTTCTCAGCTAACGACGAAAATCACCGCGTTAGGCCGAGATTACCGACCTCTGTACGAGATTGTTGATGAGCGCAGTATTGTGAACTCGATTGTCGGTTTGTTGGCAACGGGTGGTTCAACTAACCATACAATGCATATAGTCGCTTATGCTCGTGCGGCTGGCATCATAGTGACGTGGGATGATTTCTCCGCGCTGTCTAAAGTGGTGCCATCATTAACAAGAATATACCCCAATGGCCAGGCTGATATTAACCATTTCCATGCAGCAGGCGGCATGGCGTTTCTGGTTAAACAGTTATTGAAAGGTGGTTTATTGCACGAAGGCGTGAACACCATCATGGGTAAAGGCTTGACCCATTACACTAAAGAGCCGTTCTTGGACGGTGATGGCGTTGTGTGGCGTGATGGTCCTTCTGAAAGTTTAGACGAAGACGTAGTACGATCTTTTGAAAATCCTTTTAACAAAGAAGGTGGCTTATCTTTATTAAAAGGTAACTTAGGTCGATCCGTTATTAAGGTGTCTGCGGTAAAAGATGAAAACAAGATTATTGAAGCGCCAGCGGTTGTTTTCCACAGCCAAAATGCTTTGGCTGATGCCATTGCGAGCGGTGAACTAAAGCGTGATTGTGTGGCAGTCGTGCGTTTCCAAGGTCCTAAAGCGTTAGGCATGCCTGAGCTACATAAACTTACGCCGTATCTAGGTAACCTGCAAGACCAAGGGTATCGCGTTGCCTTGGTAACAGATGGACGTATGTCTGGTGCATCGGGTAAGGTGCCTGCTGCGATTCATTTGACGCCAGAAGCCTTAGCCGGCGGACTGATTGCCAAGATCCAAGATGGCGACTTGATTCGTTTAGATGCGGTAGAAGGTACCTTGTCAGTATTAATCTCTGATGAAGAATTGCACGCTCGTGAAGCGGCTCAACAAGATTTAACCGACTCCCATCAAGGCATGGGGCGGGAATTATTTAGCGCACAACGCATTTTAGTAAGTGGCGCAGAACAAGGCGCTTGTAGCCTGTTTAATGACTAAACCTTTCCTCTGACTACTAACTTTTGTTAGTAAATGGTGTTTGGGGGCTTGTTTCAAGCCCCATTTTTTTGCCTAAAATTTACTCAAAAAAAGAGCCTGGATTCACTTGAATTCAGGCTCTTTTGCATCACTAATAAGATATGCTTATAGCATTTGACCTATTACTGAGAGTTTATTTCATTGTATCTAGTGCTTTCTCATACTTGTCAAAAGACTCAGTGACTGAATCTTCCGGTGCCCCTGTTGCTAGACTAACGACAATAATGGAAATGGTTGCAAAGATAAAACCTGGAACTATTTCGTAAAGGTCAAACATTCCGCCGGAAAGTTGCTTCCAGACAACCACGGTTACACCGCCCACAATAATGCCTGCAAGAGCGCCATTGCGGTTCATGTTACGCCAGAACAAGCTAAGTAGAATAGCAGGCCCAAACGCAGCGCCAAATCCGGCCCAGGCATAGGACACCAGGCTCAGTACTGAACTTTCTGGATTGAGTGCGAGCGTCAAAGCCACCAAGGAAATGATAACAACCGCAAAGCGACCTACATTAACAATTTGCTTTTGTGTCGCTTCTTTATTAAATAACTGTTTGTAAAAATCTTCAGCGAGAGCCGAAGAAGAAACCAGCAATTGAGAATCCGCCGTGCTCATGATCGCCGCTAAGATAGCCGCCAACAAAATACCCGCTACAATTGGATGGAATACAGCGTTGACCAAAATCATAAAGATTTTTTCAGGGTCAGCTAAGTTTCCAGCAAGGTTAGCATCCACGAAGGTAATGCCCACTAAACCGATTAGTAGTGCACCTACCATGGCCAAGAACGTCCAGATAACCGCAATACGGCGCGCTGTTTTTATGTCGGCATTTGAACGAGACGCTTTGAAACGTGCCAGAATGTGTGGCTGTCCAAAATAGCCTAGGCCCCAAGCAACCAACGAGATAATAGCGATAGTGCTGAGGGGCTCTCCGCTCACACTTGTCCAGATATTAAGGAGTTCCGGATTTTTTGCTGTTAAAGTGCTTGTTAGATCTGACCAGCCACCTTCAATAGCTACAATAGGCACAATAACCAATGCAGCGCCCATCATGAGACCCTGCACTAGATCTGTCCAAGCGACGGCGAGGAAGCCACCGAAAAGAGTGTAAGAGACGACACAAACGGTGCCAATGATGACAGCATAGGTGTAATCTAAACCAAATACGGTTTCGAATAATTTGCCACCTGCCACTAAGCCTGAGCTCGTGTAAAACAAGAAAAACAACAAGATAAACAGTGCAGAAATGGTCTGAATTAATTTAGATTTGTCATTAAAGCGTTTGGATAGGAAGTCCGGTAGTGTTAATGCATTGCTGGTTTGAATGCTATAAGTGCGTAGACGCTTTGCGCAAATAAGCCAGTTTAACCAGGTTCCTACAAGTAGGCCACCGGCGATCCAAATGGCTTCCATACCCGCTGCAAAAGCGTAGCCTGGCAAACCTAATAACAACCAACCACTCATATCAGAAGCACCTGCAGATAAAGCAGTAGGCCAAGGCCCTAGCGAGCGTCCCCCTAGGAAGTAATCTTCTGAATTAGAAGTACGTTTGTAAGCGTACAGCCCAATTCCTAGCATAACTATTAGATAGGCTAGGAATGTAAAGCTGATCGCATAACTATTTTCTATCATTATTATTGTCCTCTAGTTAAAAATTCATGAATGCAGTTGTCTTTTACAGCGGGCGTTATTTGCCAATACAAAAAACGGTTTGTATTGGTACTAGGTGATGCATACCGGGCAAAAGAGGCCGATGAAAAGATTTATCTGAACGGCATTCGAACGTTATTTCAGTGTTGTGAATGTTCTTTTTTGTCAGCTATTAAGTGGATTCTTGTCAAAAAAAGACTGAACACGCTGACTTACAAAAAGAACTGCGGTGATTCTAAGTGGCTAAAGTGGGATTATCTTTCAAAAAAATCCGGCTGAATTGCAAAAAACTCTGACATTTGCTGCGGAAGTGAGAGTTTTACTAAAAAGCACGGGCAAATCATGAAATGACCACAAAGAAAAGTGGCTATAAAAAAGGAAAGCCCATGTTAGGTGCTTTCCTTTTTTCAGCGGGTAGGTCGTGGCTTTTGTTGCTTTTTAACGACCATGTCGGTTTGTGTAACCTCTTACTTTTCTACCTTAGGTAGACGAGTGTCTTGCACGCTTTGTTTTAGCTTGCGAAGATGTGCATTAAACTCAGGACCGCGTTTCAGTAACACGCCTGTTGCTAAGGCATCAATTAAGGTTAGATACACAATCCGCGAACTCATGGGGGTGTAGATATCCGTATCTTCGGTTTCTTCAATTGGCAAGACGATAGAGCAGTGCTCGGTTAGTGGAGAGTCCGGATTGGTAATGCCAATCACAGAGGCGCCAGTTGCTCTTGCTACTCTTGCCGTTTCAATTAACGGCAAAGTCCTACCTGTGTAAGAAATGACCACGATGGCATCACCAGCATGAGCCCCCGCCGCTGCCATGCGCTGTACCAATATATCAGTGTAAGCAACAACCGGCATATTCAAACGGAAGAACTTATGATGAGCATCTTTTGCAACCGGACCAGACGCTCCCAAACCATAAAACTCTATTCGGCGCGCTTGAGCTAATACATCTACGGCACGGCTTATAAGAGATTCGGGTAAAATTTCTTGTGCACGAGTGAGGTTGTTTTTAGCGGCTTCAAATATTTTCGCGGTAACAGCGCCCGGTGCGTCATCAGGCTCTACGTTTAAGTTCACATAGGGCGTTCCTGTTGCAAGACTTTGGGCAAGGGAGACTTTAAAATCTGGGAACCCGCTGCCTATGAGGCTGCGACAAAAGCGGTTCACGGTTGGCTCACTTACTTCGGCTCTCGCGGCCAGTTTCGCGATGCTCGAGTGGATTGTGGTTTTGGGGTCGGCAAGAATCGCCTCTGCAACTTTTCGCTCGGATTTGCTTAAGGTGCTCAGTCTTTCTTGTATCTTACGAATAATGTCTTCGTGTTTATTCATTGATCTGCTTCAAAGTTGTCTATTGACTCGGATGGTTGAGTTATTCATTCTGACAGCCACTTACAATTCTGGCAATAAAATGATGTAAAATGACAACATTATCTGAGTATTTAGTTAACATAGCCAGCCTATTGCCTGCTAAAGCGGAAGTGAACAGCACTTTGCTAGAAGAAGGCTTTTCAAATCAGGTGTATTTGATCTCTTGGCATGATAAACCTCGTTTGGTGCTTCGCGTTCCTGGGCTGGATGAGGCGGCTTTTAATATAGATAGGCAAAATGAAATGGCTATTTTGCTTAGCGCTGCAAAAGTCGGTCTCTCTCCATCGGTATATTGGCATGATGAGCAAGGAGCCTTTGCCTGTCCGTTTGTCGAGCAGCCCTCTTTGAGTTGGGATGTTACTCACTCCACCGCCAGTATTCATAAAATGGCCAGCGCTTTAAAGCGAGTACACTCCCTGCCTAATGTCAGTCGTTCTTTTTGTATTTATGCTCTGATTGCGCACTATCTTCAATCCGTCGAGTGTTTCTTGCCGCTTAGTCCAGAACTTCAAGAAGAGTTTGGCTACGTGCGAGGACTCTTTATGAATTTGCCTCGTGTGGCGTCAACCCCATCACCTGTGCTTTGCCATAATGATTTAAATCCCAAGAATGTGTTAATGGATAATAGCTCGTTTTGGTTAATTGATTGGGAATGTGCTGGCATGGGGGATCCACTGTTTGATCTTGCTGTTGTAGCCCGCTCGCACAATCTGAATGGTTTGCAGCAAATACGTTTAATACAGGCTTACGATGACAGTCTTGAAGTAGAAACGACCCTAGATAAAATGGCGCAATACAGTTTGGCGTACTCATTACGAGAAATGGTTTGGTTATTGTTAAAATATTTAACCACTCCAAATGATGCCACAGCATGGTCTTCTTATATGCACTTTAAAACCAGACAATCGCTCAATCCTTTTTTATAATATTTTGTTGAGATAAGAGAAAAATAGAATGTTAATTCCCTCTTGGCAAATGCGTTTAGCCGATGAATTTAATAAAGAGTATATGCGTGCTTTACAGCAGTTTCTTACGCTACAAAAAGAGCAGGGGAAAGTGCTCTACCCTCCAGAAAATGAACGTTTTACAGCCCTCAATGAGGTGCCTTTTGAGCAAGTGAAAGTCGTGATTTTAGGGCAAGATCCTTATCATGGTGAAGGGCAAGCCCATGGTTTGTCCTTTTCTGTTAAGCCAAATGTCAAAGTGCCGCCCTCATTGGTGAATATTTATAAAGAGCTCGAAATGGACCTAGGAATTACGCCTGCGCCACAGGGTTTTTTATTGCCGTGGGCCAAGCAAGGAGTATTGCTGTTAAACAGTGTATTGACTGTTGAGACGGGCAAAGCGGGGTCTCATCAGAATAAAGGCTGGGAGCAGTTCACAGATAAGATCATTGAACTCATTAACAATGAGCATCAAGGAGTGGTGTTTATGTTATGGGGAGCCTATGCGCAGAAAAAGGGCCGTCATATTGATCGGAAAAAACACCAAGTACTGGAGAGCGTTCATCCATCTCCTTTATCGGCATATCGAGGCTTTTTAGGTTGCCAACACTTTTCTAGCGCCAACGATTATTTAGTACGTCTTGGCAAAGCGCCGATTCAATGGGCATTGTCTGCGGCGAAACAGTCGGCGCCAATCATACAGGTGACAGAAACACCCAAAAACGCAAAAGAAGTGCCTCAAGAAACGGCAGCGAACAGTCATTCTCAGATTTCGCTGCCGTTTTAGACTGACAGGACGCCTAATTTTTTGCGCCCACGGGATAGGGAAGTGCAAGTAAAGTGATGTTTTGTTCATCCAGTATTAGGGCCTTCGCTTCGCTGGGCTCTATGTTGATGATCACGAAGGCGAAGCAGGTTTCTTCAATATGGGTCGCGCTGAAGACCTGCCCTATACTTTTCCCTTCCTCATCAAGTAGATCTTTTGTGGTGTCAAGCTGTCCTTGCCAGGTGACCAGGGCCAGTTGTTTCTTCGATTTTCCTCTGTATTGCATGCGGGCCACAATTTCTTGCCCCGTGTAGCACCCTTTTGTGAAGCTAATGCCCCCGGTACTTTGCATATTAAGCCACTGAGGTAGCAGGGTGTCACTCTGTGCCAAGGTGATCAGCGGGCGAGCGGCAAGCATAGAGAGCCCGGCAAGTTGTGAATGCTTTTCTTCAATCGCAGGGCAATCGGCTTGGTTTTCCTCGCGACGAATCAGCCACTTTACTTCCAGTGGGTAATGGCCAAGAGTCAATGTGATGTTCTGGTCGGCCTGAGTGACAGGCAAGCGCTCTGCTAAGGTTGCCTGCGTTGTTTCTGTCGAAGAGGATGTGATGTGAGAATAAACGGCAAAGGCGTCTTGTTCATTGACCAGCTCAGTTTTGAAAAAGACCGCGTATTTTTTTAGATGAAGTAAGGTTTTTTCGACCAAATCTTTGGCCATTATCATCAACACCTCGTCATGGCTTTGAACGAGATAAAAACTGCTGACGATGCGTCCTTTAATGCTGCATATGGCACCGTATAATCCACAATCATCCGATAGCTTGTTCATGTCACAGGTGGTTTGTCCCTGTAGCAGTTTTTTGGCATCTGGGCCGGAAATGCGTAATACACCAATGTCGTGTTGCTTTGCGATGACGGTGTTGTTTTGTAATCTTGAGTGCAGTATTTCGTGAAGCGAGGTCATAACATTTTTCCATGATATCTGTTTGCCACAAAGAGACCGCTGTGGTTTTGCGTGAGTAACCTATCAGTGATGGCGGTTTTTTACTTTTCAATCCCCGATTATCACGACTTGGTGCTAGCGTTCTGCAAACTCGCTTCGTATTTTAAGTAGCTTGGGAAGCTCCTGATGGAGTAAGGGGACGAGTCCGGGATCAAAATGTTTACCACTTTGTTCTGTGATAAAGTCCATAGCATCCTTTATCGGCCAAGCTTTTTTATAAGGTCGCTCGCTTGTTAGTGCATCAAACACGTCCACTAAGGCGATAATACGACCCTCGATAGGAATTGCCTCGCCTGCGAGCCCGTTAGGATATCCAGTGCCGTCCCATTTTTCATGGTGGGTCATGGCGACGGAATGGGCAAGTTTAATCAGATAAGAGCTCGGGTTAGACAATATCTCACCGCCAATTTGAGCGTGGGTTTTCATAATCTCGTATTCATCTGCGGTAAGCTTGCCTGGTTTTAATAATATCTCATCAGGAATGCCTATTTTGCCGATATCGTGCATTGGAGCGGCCATCATTAAATCGTCTGCAGATTCTTCACAAAAGCTGTACGCTAGCGCAATTATTTTGGCGTAGCGGCTCATGCGCTGTACATGCATGCCCGTTTCGTTGTCTTTGTATTCGGCAGCATGCCCCAGTCTGTGTATTAAATCTATGTGTGTATTAAGTAGCTCGTCGGCTTTGATTAGGGATAAATGTGTTTTTACTCGTGCCAAGACAATCGCGGGTACGATTGGTTTAATGATGTAATCCACCGCCCCTGTTTCAAAGCCTTTTTCTTCGTCTATGCTATCTTTTAGTGCAGTAACAAAGATGACAGGAATAGGCGCGGTAGAGGCGTGGCTTTTTAACTGCTGACAGACTTCTAGTCCTGTCATATCTGGCATCATTACATCAAGCAAAATGAGGTCAATGTCTTCTTGCTCGACCAGCTTTAATGCATCTTTTCCAGATCGAGCAAACGACAGACGATAATCCGCCGTCTGTAAAACTTGTCTTAATACTCTTAAATTGACTGGCTCGTCGTCGACTAAAAGAATGCGAGGGGAGAGTTTTTTACCTATTCTCATGTTTGTTCTCCTCTGTCAAAGGGCTTTCTTCCGTTATGATGGCTTTTAAATTTGTTAACGAGCGGATAGCTTGGTCAAATTCAAAGTTGGTAACGGCTTTGCTGATTTCAATGGCTTGCCCTTTCAGAGCTAGCGGCGAATGAAGAATCAGTAAATCTAGGCTTTCATCATCTACCTCGCCTGAATGGGCTGATAGGTGTAATGTATTCAATAAATCTAACAGATTTTCTTTTGATAGTGCGGCGCCTGTATCAGATTGTAAGGTGTCAGTACTGGCTGAATGTTGGGCGATGAGTGCCGACAGTTCATTCTCGAATTGTTCGAAGGTGTGTATTAGGTTGGCTATGCTAAGTTTGCAGGTCTGTGTATCTTCCGATTGAGCGGCATGCTCGAGCTCTGCCATCTCATTGGAGAGTCTAAGCAAGGCCAAATTACCGGCTGTACCTTTAATGGCGTGAGCCAAGCTAGAAAGGGCGTTGAATTCACGCCCATGCAAATGACTTGTAAGCCGTTGTGGTAGGTTTTTGTGTTGCTCTGCAAATCGCGTCAATTCGTTTAAAAACGTGATCATATCAAGCCACAAAGACAGCCCTTTATTGAGATGGATTTGCTGCGTACCCGAAAGGTGATCAGACGTGTCCTTTTCAAAAATCATCAAATCAGTTGGAGTGTCTTGTAATAGTCTCGCCATTTCTGACAGTAGTGTGGCTAATTCAATGGGTTTGTGAGCAAAACCATTCATTCCTGCTTGTTGTGCTTCTATCTTGTCTTCTGCCATGACGTTGGCGGTTAGGGCAATAATAGGGGTAGGCGCTAATTGATGTTCTACTTCATAGCGTCTAATCACTTGCGTCGCCGCTAAACCATCTAAATTGGGCATTTGTATGTCCATCAGGATAATATCAAGCGGTGTCGTTTTAAACTGTTCAACGGCTTCTAAACCATCTCTGGCTAACAAAATAGTGTGTCCCTGCTTTTCCAATAACAAGGTCAACAGCGTAAGGTTCTGCTCTATGTCGTCGACGAGTAGGACTGTTTTGGGGGTAATAATTGGCAGTTCGCCTACTTTGGTGTTAGGCGGAAGGCTTGACTTCTCAAGGGGAAGTCGAAAGGAAAAGCAGCTGCCGACACCCAGTTCGCTGGTGGCCTGCATTTCACCTCCCATCAGCTTAACCAGTTGCTTAGAGATGCTGGTACCTAGGCCTGTACCGCCAAAACGTCGACTCATCGAGGCGTCCGCTTGCGTAAAGGGGTCAAAGATATTGTCCAAACGGTCTTTTGGTATTCCTATGCCGGTATCTTCAACGCAAAAGCATAGATCGCCGTTATTTTGTTTAGATACGGTTAATTTCACGTAACCTTGCTCAGTAAATTTGATGGCGTTCCCCACAAGGTTCATCAGAACTTGGCGGATTCTATCTTCGGCCCCTAGGTATATGTCGGCGATATTTACATCAATGTGAAATGTCAGCTCTAACCCTTTGTTTTTTGCTTGCAGCCAAAGTGTTGAAATAACAACGTCGACTAGGTTTGCGAGGAAAAATGGCTGTATATCGAGTTCCAGTTTGTTTTTTTCTAGTTTGGCGCTGTCTAAAATATCATCCAGTAAATGCAATAAAGAACGGGCTGACTTACTAATCGTTGCTAAGTGTTTTTTGTCTTTTGTCGATACTTCCGAATCTAATAAAATATCTGAAAAGCCAATAATGGCATTCATTGGCGTGCGTATTTCATGACTCATGTTAGCTAAAAACTCTGCTTTGCTTTGTGCGGCTGTTTCGGCCTTGGTTTTGGCGAGGCGTAGTTCGTCTTCCATTTCAATACGTTGTGATATATCTAAAATGACGCCATCGATCCACTCTATGGTTTGATCTTCATTAAACACCACAGAACCGTTTTCTAGAACCCAGATATAATGCCCTGTTTTGTCCAAAAGACGGTATTCGACGGTATAGGTAGCGTGCTTTTCAGCCGCGTGGCTAATGGCATCGGATACTTGTTTTCTATCGTCAGGGTGGACCAGCTGACCAAAAGAAATGGCGCTACTGTAAAAAAGTGCCGGAGGCCAACCACTTACTTCTTGTATCGCATCACTGACAAAGATGGCCGTATACTCTTCATTCATCAAACAACGAAAAGAGGCGCCTGGTATGTTTTTAATCAAGGAGCTGTATTGTTTTTCACGCTCTTTTAGATCCGACTCCATTTTTTTGCGTTGACTGATATCTGTGATGAAACCCACGAAGGTTCGTTCTTGACCTACGCGAGACTCACCAATGGCTAAGCGAATAGGTACCAAATAGCCCTCTTTATGACGTGCCTCTACTTCTCGACCTATGCCGATGATTTTTGCTTCTCCTGTGTTTTGATAGTTAGCAATATAGCTATCGTGATGTTCACGATGATTTATTGGAGTGAGCATCTTTATATTCTGTCCAATAACTTCATCGGCGGTATATCCAAGGATGCGTTCAGCAGCAAGGTTGTAGCTAATAATGAGGCCTTTCTCTGAAATAGTAATGATGCCGTCGACTGCGGTGTCTAGAGTGGTTTTGAGGCGAGTTTCACTGGCGGTTTTTTCTTGTAATAGTTGCCGATAACGTAGTTGTGAGGCAATGTTGGCGGCCAGAATAGACAGCAGCAGGGTGATAACAGCGACCACGAAAGAAAGGGCGCCGTTATCGTTTTCTGATAGGTGACTTAGGTGAGCGTCACCTGTCGATATAAATCGAGCCCCCGCCATGCCCGTATAATGCATACCAGATATTGCACATCCCATGATGATGGCACTGATGCCATTAGCCCAATGCTGACGAATATTTGGCCATTGTTTTCTTATATAAGAATGGGTGGACAAGGCAATAAAAGCCAACACTACAGCAATGACGATAGAGCCGATAAACCAGATAGGATCGTATTTCAAGACGGTATCCATCTGCATTGCCGCCATACCAAGATAGTGCATGGTGCCGATACTTCCTCCGACAAGGAGGCCGCTTAGGCACAATTGCAGCAAACTTAAGTCTGGCTTCACTAGACGTTTTAAGGTGATGTAAGACGCGATGACACTTGGAAAAAACGATACAGCCGTCAGTAGTGGGTCGTAATGAACGCTGCGGCCCATGTCAAAAGCCAACATGCCGACAAAATGCATGCTCCAGATGCCGCCAGCCATAATGAAAGCACCCGATAGCAAAGCCATTTTCTTGTATTTTTTGAGAATATGGTTTCGAGCTACTGAGGCAAAATACAGAGCAAAAAAAGACGCCATGACGGCTAAAAAGAGGGAAAGTGTCACCAGCAAGGGGTTGTACTCTCCCAGAACAAGAAGATTTTGATCGACTTGTGTGACAAAAAATGTGTTAACCCATGACATTAAATAGGCCATGTATTCCTTCAGATAAGTGGTTGAGAAAAAGAGCTTACTGGTTTTTGCTTGACAGCAATAAACTCGTTTTTACTCTAAGCAAATAAAAAACTCATCGTTTTTAGCAACTATTAATACTAAAAAAGCAAGCACTTAGAATTCTATTGACTCCAGCCATGGATGCTTTGAATATGAAATCACATCACACTGTGACTGCCAGTGAGTCATAACAAATAGCATGACAGATCGCACAATAAAATAAATCACTATTTTTAAAAGCAATGGGTAAATAAATGTATCTAGGTCTTGATCTTGGAACATCTGGGTTAAAGGGTGTCGTTATCGACGACAAGGGTAATGTGTTGGTGCAGGAGTCCGTATCGCTCACCGTGAGTGTTCCTCATGCGACTTGGTCGGAGCAAGACCCTGAATCATGGTGGCAAGCTTGTGTCGATGTTATTCAGCGATTACAACAGCGTTTGGATGTGAGCAAATTAAAAGCCGTAGGGTTATCTGGGCAAATGCACGGTGCCACCTTGTTGGATCACCATGGAGCAGTGTTACGTCCATGTATTTTATGGAACGATGGTCGTAGCCAAGGACAATGCCAAGCGCTAATGGCTGAGTTTCCTGATTTGATCGAGCGTTCTGGCAACCTTTATATGCCGGGCTTTACTGCTCCCAAAATACGTTGGGTACAAGAAAACGAGCCCGAGGTATTTGCTAAGTTGGCTCATGTCTTACTGCCGAAAGATTATTTGGCTTTTCGATTGACGGGTGTTATGTCATCGGACTGTTCTGACGCCGCCGGTACACTTTGGCTAAATCCACAAACACGTCAATGGGACGATGATTTATTGGCTGCAACTGGCTTGACTCAAGCCAATATGCCAAAAGTATACGAAGGCTGTGATCTTGTAGGCACCTTATCTGAAGCGATTGCTCAAGAGTTGGGGCTCCCATTGTTACCCGTTGTGGCTGGCGCCGGTGATAACGCGGCCGGAGCCGTGGGCATGGGTGTCACAAATCCAGGCCAAGGTTTTATTTCTCTTGGTACCTCTGGTGTGTATTTCACGGTCAGTGAGTCACATAAAGCCAATCCGCAAAATACCGTGCATGCTTTTTGTCACGCCTTGCCTGGTCGTTGGCATCAAATGGGTGTCACGCTCAGTGCCGCAAATTCTTTGTCTTGGCTTGCCAAGCTGTTGGATAAAACAGTCGTTGAATTACTGGATGTGCTCGAAGACAGTGGTATGCAGCGCACCAAGGTGTTGTTTTTACCTTATCTCAGTGGTGAGCGTACTCCTCACAATGATCCACAGGCGAATGGACAGTTTATTGGATTGAACAATACGACTTGTTTGGAAGACATGACATTGGCCGTGTTGGAAGGTGTCGCATTTTCTCTTCTGGATTGTCAAAATGCCTTGAGCAGCGCAGGCAGTATGGTCGATGAGCTTTCATTAATCGGTGGCGGCGCGCGTTCTGCCATGTGGCGCCAGATTATTGCTAGTGTACTCAATAAACGTCTTATTTATCGAGACGGTGGTGATGTGGGACCCGGTTTGGGAGCAGCGCGCTTGGCTCTTTTGGGAGAGCAGCAAGGCCTAGGGCAGAATATAGAGTCTTTGATCTCGCAATATTGCACCATGCCAGAGGTATTAGAAGTACATGAGCCAGACCTTACCTTTAGCGTCTACTACCAGAAAAAGTATGCCTTGTATCGAGCTTACTATCAGGCGACAAGCAAGCTAAACCATGAATTGGCCTTGTTGTCATGAAGGCTGTGTTATGAAACGGGGGCCGATCCTTCAATATGGATATTACTTTGTGAGCGAAAGTCTCTGGGTGTGACACCCTTCAACTCATGAAATCGGCGATTAAAGTTGGCGACATTGTTAAAGCCAACTTGAAAGCAAATGGTCGCAATCTGCTGATCTGTTTCGGTAAGTAAGCTACACGCACGGCTGACTCGCACACGATTGACAAATTCAATAAAACGATTGCCTGTGGCTTTTTTGAAAAAGCGTGAAAAATGGCTATCAGACATGCCAATTAAGCTTGCGACATTGGAAAGTGTAATGTCTTGACCGTAATTCTGTGACACATAATCAACCACAGTGTTGATTTTACGTTGCAGTGTTTCATTGGATTTTAAATCGATTTGTACGGTAGAAAGTAAGCGGTAATTTCGGCTCTGAGCCAGTTTTTGTAGAAGAGGCAGTGCGAGTATTAACCTTGATAAGCCGCTGGAGTCTCGTACTTTTTGGAAAATATCTTTTAGGTATTCATGGTCTTGATCAAAAAACTCAATGCCTGACTTTGCTCTCGCTAACATAGGTAAAATCTCAGCCAGCTCAGGGATGATTTTCATGCCATTAGAGAAAGACTCATGATCAAAGCGAATAACCATGTCTCTGAGTTGAACCGCTTCTTGGTCGTGTTGGCAGATCCAGTTATGAGGCAGCCTAGGACCTGTTAAAATCAATTGGCCGGGTAAGTAATTTCCAATGTAATCGCCCACAAAGACTTTGCCTGACGTGTCGACGATATAGTGCAGTTCGTAATCATCATGGGCGTGCCAACGAATAAGATCACACGGATATCCGTGCTCTAAGTAGCGAATGGTTTCGTTATCTTCGACAATTTCGTATTCGGGCGTAATGCGTTTGGCGGTATTAGACATAATCTTCTCGCTCAGCAGCTTTTTCGGTTAAATAGAGATCACACTGGTTTTGTGTTTTTAAGTATCTACACCATTGCTTGCTCTGTGTTTTTATTATTTTAATAACACTATATTCAAGAATCCAAGTTGACATAAGGTTTTTATGTGCCTTGGATTCTTGAATTAGACTGTCTAATTAGATAATAACTGTCTAGGCATACTTTGCCATGTTTATTTGAATTGCTTCAGTGAGTTGCGCAACAAAGTCGGGAAACTCCGTTGGGACATTACCCCATAAAAAGCGATCCGTTGCAAAGGCTTGAATACCAGCTTCGTTATTGCTGAAATCGACTAGAGCAGCTTTATTTGGTTCATGATAAGGCGTGCTTAGCTTGCCTTGATCCGATAGTTGAATAAAGGTGAACCAGCTGGCGATGCCTTGGATGGTCTTAACCGGAGTTCGACCTTTGCGATACGCGCCTTCCAATGTGGGGAAAACAAAAATCGGAAATTTAGCGTAGCCGTCGGTACAAATACGCTCCACTGTATCGCCAATGTTAGCGTTACTAAAACGCTGGGCGATAATATCGAAATAAGCTGGTAGATCGACCACAGAGTGCCCAATTGCCGGAATCGAATCTTGCAGAATGAAGTCAGAAAAATACTGCTTTAATTCGTCATCGCGCATGGCTTCATCAAAGTAGGTGAGGCCCTTTAATGCTGCTTGATACGTTACGCAGGTATGGCCTGCGTTTAAAATACGAATTTTCGCTTCTTCAAAAGGCACAACGTCTTTGACAAATTGCACGCCAACGAGGTCAAGAGCGGGTTTTTTACCGGCAAACTTGTCTTCTACGACCCACTGAATGAAGTCTTCGCCCATGACTGTCATATTGTCATCAACACCGAAGCGTGAACGAACATCGTCTACATGCTGCTGGCTTGGCTTAGGTGTAATTCGATCCACCATAGAGCAAGGGAAAGACACATTTTCTTCTACCCATTCCGTCAGCGCCGAATCTTGCTTAGCATCTAAAAACTGCATTAGACCAGTTTCGAGTAGTTCACCGTTATGGCGAAGGTTGTCGCAGCATAACAGGGTGATTTTTGCCTTAGATGTTTCGCTACGAAGTTTAAGACCCGCATACAGAAAAGCATAAAGCGTATTACGAGCACCTTCTATATCGGCTTTTATTGCGGGGTGCTCTAGCATTAAACGACGATTTTCATCAAGGTAGTAACCACCTTCCGTTACTGTTGATGTGACTATTTGAGTTTTAGCATCGGCAAGGGCTACATCGACTTTGTCTGGCGCTTGAGCACCATCAATTTGCTGAACAATAGAACGAATATGCTCGTACCTTGTCTCGCCATCCGCCGCCATGGTTTTTAAAACATACTCGCCTTCTTGTTTAATAAAACGAGCAAAAGCTTGGCTGTCTTGTGGGCGAATATTAACGCCGATAATGCCCCAGTTTTGTTGTGTGTCATAGGCTAGTAGCCTGTCGATGTATACGGCTTGGTGAGCTCTGTGAAAAGCGCCAACACCCAAATGTACTATGCCAGCTTGAATGGAATCTTTTGTATAATCTTGAACACAAAGATGCTCCGCATTGGAAGAGGCTTGTAAATAATTAGTCATACTAGGCTTCCTCTGGAATAACAGAGATGACGCGATCATTTTCGTTAAACAAAATGATTTCTGAAATATCAATTTTGAGACTAACTTCTTGTCCGTCTTTTAGCTCAGTTCGAGCTGGCGCTTTGATGATAATGGTTTGATCACTCGACAACTGAAGATGTGCATACGCTTCGGAACCGAGATGTTCAACCAGCTCAATGCGCCCTGACAAATCACCACCGTCCTCAACTAACGTCATATGTTCAGGGCGAATACCGACAACAACTGAATCTGGTAGTGGGCCTTTCAAGCGCTTAGCAGGAAAAAGAATTTGCTGTCCAAGCAATTCAATCGCTAGATTATCTTCATGACGAACTATTTTGTTCGCTGCGATTAAGTTCATTTTTGGCGTGCCAATGAACTCAGCAACAAAGCGGCTGTTTGGTTGGCGGTAAAGTTCAAGTGGTGTACCAACTTGCTCTATTTGTCCCGCATTTAAAATCACCACGCGGTCAGCTAAGGTCATGGCTTCAACTTGGTCGTGCGTTACATAAATCATCGTTGTGCCGAGTTTCTTGTGAAGACGAGCCAATTCCAAGCGCATTTGTACACGTAGCGCAGCGTCTAGGTTGGACAGAGGCTCATCGAACAAGAAGACTTTTGGCTGACGCACAATGGCGCGCCCAATGGCAACACGTTGACGTTGACCGCCAGATAGCTCTTTAGGTTTACGTTCCAATAAAGCATCAAGCTGCAAAGAGGCTGACACAGAACGTACTTTTTCTTTGATTTCAGCGTCTGACACTTTTGCAAGACGAAGAGCGAACGAAAGGTTATCGGCCACCGTCATATGCGGATACAAAGCATAAGACTGGAACACCATAGCAAGGTCGCGTTTTGAGGAGGCCACTTCAGTAATGTCCCTACCATCAAGTTGAATGCTACCGCCGGTGCTGGATTCAAGGCCAGCGATCGTTCTTAGAAGCGTCGATTTGCCACAGCCAGATGGCCCAACAAATACCACAAATTCTCCTTCGGTAATGCTTAGGTTTATGCCACGCAAAGCATGGTAGCTGTCATAATGTTTTTGTAGATCAGTGATCGCTAAGTAAGTCATAAAAAAACTTCCTAATAATTATTTTACGGCGCCGAACGTTAAGCCTTGGACCAATTGTTTTTGACAGAACCAACCGAAAATAACGATTGGTGCGCAAGCGAGTGTGGATGCAGCGGATAATTTCGCCCAAAATAGACCTTCAGGGCTGGAATAAGAGGCAATCATCGCAGTTAATGGCGCGGCATCGGATGCAGTGAGGTTGAGAGACCAAAAGGCTTCGTTCCAACAAAGCACGATAGATAAAAGCGCGGTAGACGAGATAGCCCCCACAGAAAGCGGCAGTACGACTTTTACCACTTCATCCCAGGGCGTAGCACCGTCCATTCTGGCCGCTTCGAGGATTTCTTTTGGTAAATCTTTGAAGTAGGAAAACAGCATCCAAACAATGATTGGCAAATTCATCAGAGTGAAAATGATCACCAAAGCTGTTTTAGTATCCAATAGACCGTAGTCTCGGCAGAGAATATAAATAGGCACCAATACACCAACCGCGGGTAGCATTTTTGTGGAGAGCATCCAAAGCAGAATGTCCTTTGTTCTCTTTCCTGGAAAAAACGCCATCGAGTAGGCTGCTGGAATGGCAATAATCAGAGCAAGAATGGTCGAGCCGAACGACGTGACGACGGAGTTCCAAGCATGCTGAATGTAGTCACTGCGTTCTTGAACAACCCTAAAGTTGTCTAAATTTGGCTCGAAGAACAGGGTCGGTGGTATTGAAATAGCCTGCAGTTCTGTTTTGAATGATGTAATGAACATCCAAAAAATTGGAAAAAATAACACCAAGGCAATTGTCCATGCGAATAAGCCGGTGAGAATCGTTTTGAGTTTACGTTGTTGATTTAGAGTCATCGTATTCACCTTACACCGTTAAGTTTTTGCCAACGGCACGAATTAAGAAGAAGGCCACGATATTGGCAAGCAATACGGCAAATAACCCGCCAGCAGAGGCCACACCAACGTCATATTGAAGAAGCGCTTGGTTGTAAATTAGGTACGCTAAGTTAGTACTGTCGTAACCTGGGCCACCACCGGTAGAGACGAATATCTCGGCAAAAACAGCCAATAAGAAAATAGTTTCTATCATAACTACAACGGCGATAGGTCTAGCCAAGTGAGGAATGGTTAAGTAACGGAAAATATGCCAGCCGGTTGCACCATCCATTTGTGCCGCTTCTTTTTGCTCTGTATCTTGGGATTGTAACGCTGTTACGAATACTAGAATGGCAAATGGAAGCCATTGCCAGCTAACCATAATAATAACGGACATTAAGGGATAGCTAGAAAGCCAATCAATCGGCTCAAGGCCTAGCGACTGAGATATCCATGCGAATATGCCATATACCGGGTTCATCATCATGTTTTTCCAAATTAACGCGTTAACGGTTGGCATGATGAAGAATGGTGAGATAAGTAGAACGCGAACAATGCCCTGACCAAAAAAAGGTTTGTCAATCAAAGCGGACAGCATGACGCCTAATACAACGGTGATAATCAAGACAGAAAGTAACAGTATTAACGTGTTGGATACGGCTGGTATGAAGCCTGGGTCGGTAATAAAGAACTCGAAGTTCATCAGGCCAACAAAGTTATTTTCACCAGGGTACAGCAAGTTGAAACGAATAGTGGAAAAGTAGATGGTCATGGATAATGGAATGATCATCCAAACCAACAGTAATATGACTGATGGCGCCATTAATAAGCGAGTGATTGAGCGCTTCATGTTTAGTTTCTCTTATTATAAGCGGGAATAATTACCCCATTGAAAGGGCGAGTCAAAATAAGGAATAGGACTTAAGCCCTATTCCTTGATCAAACTATACTAGTAGTATCCAGCTTGACGCATTTGACGATCCGCAGAAGTGTTAGCAGATTTCAGTGCTTGATCAACGGTTAATGAACCAGCTAATGCACCTGATACCATTTGACCTGCTGTAGTACCAATCGCTTGGAACTCAGGGATAGCAGCGAATTGAACGCCCACGTAGGGGGAAGGTTTCAGTGTGCTGTCTGATGGATTAGCCGAGTTGATGGCTTTTAACTCGGCATCAGCAAAGACAGCTGCTTCTTGGAACTTAGGATTAGCATAAGTACTTGCACGTGTACCAGTTGGTACAGCCGCCCATCCATTTTTGTTTCCGACTAGGTTGATGTACTCTTTTGATGTGGCCCAACGAACAAAGGTTTGTGCTGCTTCAACGTTTTTTGTTGCCGCAGGAATACCAAGAGACCATGCCCACAGCCAGTTAGCGCCTTTTTCTGTCACTGAAATCGGAGATTGTGCAAAACCAACTTGATCGGCCACTTTACTTTGTTTAGGGTCTGTTACGAAAGACGCTGCAATAGTGGCATCAATCCACATGCCGCATTTACCCTCGTTAAACAGCGCTAAGCTTTCATTGAAACTATTACTGCTTGAACCTGGAGGACCGTATTTAGTCAGTAGGTCAACATAAAAGCTAACGGCGTTTTTCCATTCAGCTGACTCTAGTTGAGGTTTCCAGTTTTCATCAAACCAACGAGCACCGAACGAATTTGCCATGGTCGTCATCAATGCCATGTTATCGCCCCAGCCAGCTTTACCACGTAGACAAATACCGTAAATACCTTTGCTTGGGTCATTTACTGCGGCAGCAACGTTGCGAATATGCTCCCAACTGTCTCGGTCATTAATTTCCATGCCGGCGGCTTTCACTAGATCTTTTCGATACATCACCATAGAGCTTTCACCATAGAATGGCGCAGCATACATGGTGCCATCATATGACAATCCACCACGGATAGAAGGCAAAATATCTTGAACGTCATAAGAGCCACTGGTATCGATGGGTTCTAGCCAGCCGCGCTCGCCCCAAATTGGCGCTTCATACATGCCAATAGTCATTACATCATAAAGGCCACTTTTATTGGCAATATCTTGAGTCACGTTTTGACGTAATACACCTTCTTCTAAAGTTACCCATTTCACTTTGATATCTGGGTGAGCTTTTTCAAATTCCGGTGTGAATTTTTGCATCTCAATCATGTGACCGTTGTTAACGGTGGCGACTGTTATTTGTGTAGCAGAAAAAGCGCTGGTGGCAGAGATGGCTGCTGTCATAGATACAGCACAGGCTAAGGTTGTTTTACTAATGCGTGTCATAGGTTTTCCCCGTTTGGAGTGTCTTTGTTTTTATAGTCCTACCTAACTTCTTAATAATTACTTATCAAGAGAGTATTAATATAGGCTATGTCATAATTGACCTGTTAATACATAAATTGCCAATAAAGGTACTATTTTGATCAGTTTGGTATCGGTGACTAGAAAAAAAGTCAATATAGTACATGTATAAAACTTGCAGTAAGGTGTTGAAAAGGGCTCTGATGTGGGTGAGGTACAAAGAGACATACCGTTTTTTTGATAAAAATCAGTGAATAACGATAAGCTGTTTTCGTTTCTTACCAATTAATAGCTATAATATTCGCATTCTATTTGAAGGGTAGTAACATGATTGAAACATCAGACTCCGTAAGTTTTAAACGTTTAAAATGGCAATGTCGCCGCGGCATGTTAGAGCTAGATGTGCTGCTGGAGCCATTTCTTGATGATGTGTATTTAACCTTGGTAGAGGAGGATAAACAGCGCTTTCACAAACTGCTCGCTTGTGAAGATCAGGATATTTTTCCTTGGTTTATGCAGAAAGAAACGCCAGATGACCCAGAGCTTGCTCGCATTGTTAATTTCATATTGAACCGTGTTCAGCCTGAAAGCGACCAAGCTTAATTTTTCACGTGCAAGTTTGCTGTTGTGGGTAGTGTTGGCATTGAGTGCCATGGCACTTCTTCAGTTGTACTGGATGCCATTCACGTGGAGACTGATGTTGTATGCCTGCGTCAGCCTTTGTGTTGTCTTGGTCGCAGTATGGATGGTTTGTCGTCCAGTGATTAAAGTGGGCATTGATGATCAAGGGGCCTATCTTTTTGACGATCGTTACTTTTTTAGATTGGTTTTTGTTAGAGCGAATGGCTTTCAGCTAATTGCCAAAGTAGAAACAGAACAGGCTTCTTGGTGGCATTATGTCCTGCCGCCTTATCGGGTCATTTATTGTGATAACTTACCCAAAAGCTCATATCGTCGATTACGCTCTTTCGCGGCACAACAAATATTGTTGCGCCGCAGTGAAGATGCTAAGAAACGTTTTAATGTTTAACGCTCGACATAATTGTCCTCTGTTTTAGCTGTATCGCGATTATTTGGTACTAAAATCGTTGGTTTGCTATCCGCTAATTTATTAGGATAATCCAGCGTAAAATGCAGACCGCGACTTTCTTTTCGAGACATGGCTGAACGAATAATTAGATCAGCCACCATAGCGAGATTTCGCAATTCAAGTAAATCGTTTGACACCTTGTAGTTTGCGTAAAACTCTTGAATCTCCGACAAAAGTAAATCGACTCTATGTTTTGCTCTTAGTAGACGTTTGTCTGTTCGTACTATTCCTACATAGTCCCACATAAAACGTCTTAACTCTTGCCAGTTATGGGTGATCACCACATCTTCGTCTGAGTCTGTGACCTTACTATCATCCCAGTCTGGGATACTAATATCATCGTTTAATGTCTGAATTGTTGCAATGTGGCTCGCTGCTGAACGGGCAAATACAATGCACTCTAGTAAGGAATTGCTAGCCAGACGATTAGCGCCATGAAGACCTGTGTAAGCCGTTTCACCAATGGCATAAAGATTACTTATATCTGTTGCGCTATGCTGATCCACCACCACACCACCGCAGGTATAGTGTGCGGCAGGCACCACAGGAATGGGTTCCTTGGTCATGTCATGCCCGTATTCTAAGCAGCGTTTATAAATGGTAGGAAAATGTTCTTTGATAAACTCAGGGTCTTTATGGGAAATATCCAGTAAGACGTGGTGAATGCCCAGTCGTTTCATTTCATGATCAATGGCGCGAGCCACAATATCACGCGGCGCCAATTCTTCCCGCTTGTCAAACTTAGACATAAATGCCGTACCATCAGGCAACAGGAGTTTTCCGCCTTCGCCGCGAACGGCCTCGGAAATCAAAAATGTCTTGGCTTTGGCATCATAAAGGCATGTGGGGTGAAACTGGTTAAACTCCATATTCCCTACCCTACAGCCTGCTCGCCATGCCATGGCAATACCATCTCCAGACGCTGTGTCTGGATTGCTGGTGTACAAGTAGACCTTGCTGCTACCTCCACAGGCGAGAGAAATGAAGCGACCATGAAATACTTCTACTAGGTCGTCTTTCAAATTGAGCGCATAGACCCCGACGGCTCGGTTTGGGCCTGCTAATCCGAGTTTTTTAGTGGTAACAACATCAATCGCAACGCGGTCTGGGAAGAAATCGATATTTGGATGATTTGTCGCATTTTTAATCAGTGTTTTAGAGATCGCCAGTCCTGTTGCATCGGCACTGTGAATAATCCGTCTGTGACTGTGCCCGCCTTCTTTGGTGAGGTGATATTCGTCTTTTTCGCCATAGCGAGTAAAAGGCACCCCTTGGTTAATTAACCAATCAATGCTTTCTTTGGAGTGTTCAACGGTAAAGCGAATGGCTTCAGGGTCGCCAAGTCCAGCACCGGCGTCAATAGTGTCGTTAATGTGTGATTCTGTGGTGTCTTTGTCCGACAATACAGCGGCGACACCACCTTGGGCGTAGAGTGTTGATCCTTCGCGAATGTCTGCTTTGGTCAAAATGGCCACGCGATGACAATCCGCAAGCTCTAGTGCCAGAGTTAATCCAGCAGCACCTGCGCCAATAATGACGATATCGTGTTTATAGTGTCGGCTCATTGTATTGTTCTAATTAGTCGTTTAAAAAATAATGTTACTATTGATGTCCATGAATAGTGAATACTTTCTCACTCTAAATGGCGAATATTCATCATTATTTTGGATAAAGTAACGTAAACTGGCTAAATGTTTCTTTAAATACGTAAGACGTTATGGGAACCCACTCAATTGATTGTTGTCTTCTCTTGTATACGCAAGGGCACAGGCGATTAAAGCTTTATACGAGGTGCCTATGCAAGGCGAAACGTCTTCTGATCAGGCGTTAGTTGAAAGAGTACAGCAAGGTGATAAGCGTGCATTTGATTTGCTTGTTATCAAGTACCAATACAAGGTTATTGGATTAATAGGACGGTATGTACAAGATCGGAGCGAAGCGTTAGACGTCGCTCAGGAGAGTTTTATTAAGGCCTACCGTTCAATTGGCACCTTTCGAGGAGAAAGTGCTTTTTACACTTGGCTGTATCGTATTGCCGTAAACACGGCAAAAAACCATTTAGTAAGTCGCTCACGGCGACCTCCAGAGTCTGATGTAGAGTTGGATAATGAAGAAGTGTTTAACCATTATGAACCACTCGCGGATATAGACACTCCTGAAGCAAGGCTGAACCGTGATCGTCTAGAAAAAGAGATTTATGTGGCTGTCCAGCGTTTACCAGAAGAATTGCGCAGTGCACTGACTCTGCGGGAATTTGATGGTCTCAGTTATGAAGATATTTCGCTGATAATGGATTGCCCAGTTGGGACAGTTCGGTCGCGCATTTTTCGGGCTCGAGAAGCAGTAGAAAAACACATAAGTCCACTGACAGGGGCAGGAGAAGATCATGGTCGCAAAAAGTAATACATCGTTGGAATCAATGGCAAGCTTGTCAGCACTGCTTGATGGTGAGGCAACCCAAGATGATATAGAGCACTTACTGCAATGTGACAGTGCTGAGTTAAGTCGTCGATTAGAAGGTTATCATAGTATTCATCATGCGCTCCACAAAGAGACCTTTGGGTTTGAATTAGGCGATAGTTTGTTGCTCAGGGTGCAATCTGGCCTAGCGGCTGAGATGAACCTAGAGGAGGATAAGAACCAAGAACAGGGAGAGAATGTCGTTCATTTCTTAGCTCCCAAAGCGGAACGGACGGCGTTCGTTGATCCAGGCCTCATGGGGACCAAAAAATCCACGGAAAAGGTGTTTCGTTGGCCTACTTTTTTATCGGGCATGGCCGTCGCGGCCAGTGTGAGTTTTATGATTGTTTGGGGAAGTCAAATGGCGTTTTTGTCCAATGATGTTCCTTCTAACTTACTGGCCAGTGCCAATGTGTCCTCGTCTAACATGGTGATTACACCTTTGACAGAATCGGCTTATCAACCGATGCAGTTTGATGAGGTCAGACTGCAACATTATCTGAGGCAGCATGCTGAGCAGGCCGCCATGACGGTAGGGCAAGGTATGATCCCAATGGCTCGAATCGTTAGCTACCCTAATGCGAATTAAAGTATGAGGTCATTTGTGCGACTATCCGGTTTGGTAATGCTTTTAAGCCTCTTGTTTTCAGCGGTTGTAGTTCAGGCGAGTGACACGACGGCCGACGCATTAGACAGGCTAAAAAATATGACGCAGTCGTTTTCTACACTGAGTTATGATGGCGTTTTTGTACACTCTGAAACGAAAAAAATGAACAGCATGCGTGTTCGTCATTATCTCAACAATGGTATTGAATATGAGAGTTTGGTTGACCTAGACGGTAAAAAGCTCGAAATAATACGCATAGACGATAAGGTTATTCATGTCTACCCTGATGCGCAAATGACCAACGTCAATATGCCGGCAAGACCGCCGTTTAAACGTTTTAAAAATGTAGATGGTGAGCGTTTACTGCAAGGCTACATGATGTCCGTTGATCCACAGCTAGGTCGTATTGCAGATCGTGAGGTCATTAGCGTCTTGCTTGTTCCCAGAGATGATTACCGATATGGACATAGGTTTTGGTTGGACAAAGAAAACCATTTTCTTTTGAAGCATGACATGTTGAAAAAAGATGGAGAGTTACTAGAAAGGGTTCAGTTTACATCTGTTAATTTTACCCCTGACTTGAAAGATGAGGATTTTGTCCCAAAAGAAGGAAGTTATGCGTCGTCAGTTGTGGACAGCCAGCCAAGGCGTATTAAAAATTTGTGGCAATTTGACTGGTTGCCTGCAGGGTTTGGTTTAGTTTGGCCAGAAGCGCGCGCGTTAAATCACGGCACCAGTATGTTGCTTTTATCAGACGGTATGTCAACGGTTTCGGTATTTGTTGAGCCGACTATGAAGCCTATGGGACTTTCTCTTTTGGCGATGGGAGCAACCATGGCGGGTGAACTGACTATTGAGGTAAAGGATCAACTCTACTTGCTGACAATGGTTGGCGAAGTGCCTCCAGCGACGATTGAAAAACTGCTAACCTCATTTGGACCAATACAAGGTTATGATTGAAGAAACAGGCTATGTCTTATCGGTTGAGGACGGCTTTGCTGATGTTGAAACCATCAGGACAAGCAGTTGTTCATCTTGTCGTGCTCGGCACGGCTGTGGCCATCATGCCATTGCTCAAGTATCCACATCAAACCGTATGCGCATGAAAGCCATCGATCCATTATCGGTTAAAGTAGGTCAATCTGTGGTGGTGGGTATTCCAGAAGATACCTTACTCCAAGCCTCGTTTTGGATGTATCTAATTCCCTTGCTTGGCTTAGTAGTGGGCGCTGTTTTGCCTTCGCTATGGAATGATGAATCAAATCTAGCGGTATTTTCTTCTATTATTGGCTTTGTTGTGGGTCTCTTGCTGGCTCGAAATAAGTCAAAACAGGAAAGCAATAATATGGATTATTACCCTAAGATTTTAAGAATTGAACCCCCTAAGGAGCGTCATATTCCTCTGGTTATGACGCCCTAATGACTCAGGACCTTCTTCACCTGGCACTGTAATAAACTTGATATGCTTTTAAGGAGCCCAATCAATGAACAGATTGCTTAAACAAGCGAGTATGATTGTCGCTAGTACATTTATGGTGGCATCCATGTTTTCACATGCCGCGTCTTTGCCCGATTTCACCTACTTGGTAGAGAAATCCTCTCCTGCGGTTGTGAATATCAGCACGGAGCAGGCTTCAACGCAGCAACCCGCTAACAGAGAAGGCCAGCCATTAGGGCCTAATCGTGACGAGCTCAATGAGTTCTTCAAGCATTTCTTTGGCCAGCAACCGTTTGGTCAGCAGGCTCCACCTCAGCAACGACCACGTAATTCATTAGGGTCGGGTTTTATTATTTCACAGGACGGTTATGTATTGACCAACAACCATGTGATTGATGGGGCTGACGTGATTCATGTACGCCTAAATGACAGACGAGAATACGTTGCAAAGTTGGTGGGAACAGATGCCAGAACGGACTTAGCTTTGCTTAAATTAGAAGCAGAGAATTTGCCAACGGTTAAAATGGGGGACTCTGACGAGCTTAAGCCAGGGCAATGGGTACTAGCCATAGGGTCGCCCTTTGGTTTCGATTACACGGTAACCGCTGGGATAGTGAGTGCAACTGGCCGAAATTTGCCTTCCGATAATTATGTGCCTTTTATTCAGACGGACGTCGCGATTAACCCAGGTAATTCGGGTGGGCCGCTATTTAACCTTGATGGCGAAGTCATTGGCATTAATTCTCAGATTTATACGCGTTCTGGTGGATTTATGGGGGTGTCTTTTGCGATTCCTTCTAACGTTGCCATGTCGGTGGTTGAGCAGCTTAAGAGCGATGGCAAGGTATCAAGGGCTTGGCTTGGTGTACTCATTCAAGATGTAAACAACGAATTAGCGGAGTCGTTTGGGCTGGATCGATCAAGTGGGGCCTTAATCAGCCGAGTACTGCCAGATTCACCAGCGGAGAAAGCAGGGTTGCGTTCTGGTGATATCATTTTAGAGTTCAATAAGCAGAATATCATTCGTTCCGGTGAATTGCCTTATGTGGTTGGGCAAATGAAAGCGGGTACGAAGGTCGATGCGGTTATTTACCGAAATGGCAGTAAGCAAACGATTTCCGTTCAGTTAGAAACTCCGCCGAACGATATGAAAACTCGCGCGCAAACACAGCAAGAACAAAATCGTTTGGGGATGATTGTTGGTGATGTTCCTGCTGAGATCGCCAAGCAATTTGACATCAAGGGAGGCGTTATTGTTGAGCAAGTGTTGGGCGGCACGGCGGCTCGTAACGGCTTGCAACAAGGTGATGTAATTACCATGTTGAATGGTGTTGTGGTGGAAAACATGGAAAGCTTTACGGCGATTGCAAAAGCAGTACCTGGCAATCGTTCGGTGCCAATGCGTGTTATTCGTGACGGATATCCTATGTTTATTCCGTTTAAGATTACGGAATAACCTTCCAGCATTCGACAGAATGTATGCTATAGAAAAACCCGCTTATGGCGGGTTTTTTATGCAAAACTTGAACTCGCCCTTTAGACGTGTGATTATTTAGAGGTGTGACTATTAGACATGTAAATATTTTGGTTTTTTTTATAGCTTGGCCAAAATGATCATGTTACTAAAGTGTCAAATAATATTAGGGGATAGGTGTTGTGGAGCAAGCATTAGAAAAAGGTATTTGTTTTCGTTTGGGGGAGGAGCGCTATGTTCACCCATTGTCGAATATCAAGGAAGTGCTCAGTTATCAATCTCCAGCTCCGGTTCCTGGCGCCAGTGCGGGCGTAGAAGGAATGATTGATGTTCGAGGTCATATGGTCACGGTTCTGTATGGCAGTTATTTGCTTAGCTTGGATCCAGCGACGTGTGAAGATGAGGGACACATTATTGTATTAGAGCTACCGACGGGGTACTTCGGGATTCGTGTTGAAGCCGTGGAGCGGGTTATCGACTTACCACAAAACAATAGCGTTCAGAGCCTTGAATACCGGAACAACGAATGTATTCAAGGCACGATCAATTACCATGATGAACTGTATATTTACGTTGATTTTAGCGATTATTGCTCAGCTCTAGATTAGCGTGTTTGGCTTATTGGCAGACGTTTATCGCTGTTGCCTGCAGTAAACGTCCTAGAGCCATGTCCCTCATAACGATTTGGAAAATATCTTAGAATTTCGTTGATAATTATACAAAGCCTGTTTTTGAGTGGGCAGATTGTTCAGCGTTGTCTCACTAAATCCCCTTTCAATAAACCAATGAGCGGTGCGCGTGGTTAGTAAAAATAATGTGGACAGATTGAGTTGTTTTGCTGTCTGTTCTATGCCTTTTAACAATCGTTCACCACGGTTTGATCCTCGATAGTCTGGTGCAACGGCCAAGCAAGCAAGCTCACCAGCGTATTCTTGTTCAAACGGGTACAAGGCGGCACACGCCACGATAGCACCGTCCCGCTCAATCACGATAAAGCGGTCTATCTCATTTTCAAGCAATTCGCGAGATCGTCTGACGAGGACACCTTTTTCCTCAAGTGGCGCTAACAGAGCCATCATGCCACCAACGTCACCAATATGAGCAGGGCGCAATTGCTCATAGCTGTCCTCATCGATCATGGTGCCACAGCCCTCACGAGTAAAGAGCTCCTGAAGCAATCCACCATTTTCGTTATAGGATATAAGGTGAGCTCGAGGGACGCCTTGACGAACGGCTTGCACACATGCATCAAGCGCGCTATGGGTAATACTAGAGAGTGTTTTGGCGTTAAGAATCATCTGAGCATCTTTGGTCAGTAACTCAGAATACAGTTCACCGTCGTCTTTAAAAATGCCCTTTTCTTCTGAAAAAATCACCAATTTATCGGCTTTTAGCTGAATGGCCGCTTGGATAGCGACTTCTTCACTTTTTAAATTAAATACTTCACCTGTGGGAGAAAAGCCCAAATGCGGCAGCAACACCATGTTGTCGTCTTCCAATAAGCGGAAAATAGCGTCGGTATCAATGCGGCGGACTTCCCCTGTGTGCCCATAGTCTATGCCATCGACTACGCCTAAAGGTCTCGCTACAACATAGTTGCCGCTACAGACTTTTAAGCTGGCACCGTCCATAGGGGTATTTGAAAGCCCCATGGATAATTGGGCTTCCAGTTGCACGCGCACTGCAGCAGACGCTTGTATGATGTCCAACAGTTGGTCTTGAGGGGTGACACGGTAGTCGTCTTCCACCCGGCTGGGTAGGCGTCGATTCGATAGGATTCGATCAATTTGAGGTCGTGCACCTTGTACCAACACCAGACGAATGCCCAATGAATCAAGCAACGCGAGATCATGGATAATACCGGAAAAATGGGCGCATTCGATGGCTTCGCCAGGTATTAAAATGACGAAGGTTTTGCCACGATGGGCGTTTATGTAAGGCGAAGAGTGGCGAAACCAATCTACGTAATTAAATTCTTCAGGCACACTGATCCTCATTGGTTTGGCTCATTTGTTTGCAGGCAATAACGCTCAATTAGACCGCGAATCACCTGTTGCATCGGTTGAATTTGATCCAACGCCATGAATTCATTGGGTTGATGGGCTTGATCGATGGAGCCCGGCCCCAATATGAGCGT
Organism: Marinomonas hwangdonensis; assembly: GCF_003721245.1. GTDB lineage: Bacteria > Pseudomonadota > Gammaproteobacteria > Pseudomonadales > Marinomonadaceae > Marinomonas > Marinomonas hwangdonensis. The sequence continues at coordinate 36,638 of NZ_RIZG01000009.1, forward strand.
TTCCATTCCCATTTGATTTAAAAAAGACCCTTCGGTTGCAAATGCAACCGTAGTGGCTTGACGTTTGGTCAAGGATTCACATGTTTTAATGATATCCGATTCAACGGTCGTATAAAAAGACGGAACGTCAGGAAATAAGCTACTTAATTGTATTTTTGTCCCGGTTTTTTCTTCTATCTGGGGCAATCGTTGTTCAATTTCTGCCATTAACGCTTGATTGCTCATGCCGGGTAGTGCTCTTAAATCAAATTCAAGCTCACAGCGCCCGCATATGCGGTTTGGATTATCACCACCGTGGATACAGCCAAAATTCATCGTTGGGTAGTCAATGACAAAGCTGGCATCTCGATAATTCTGTTTCAGCTGCTGGCGAAACGTCATCAGTTCCGACATCACAGCATGCATGGCATCAAGAGCATTGTTGCCCAGCGCAGGATTAGAAGAATGTCCTGCTTGCCCAGTGACCTGAATGCGCTCCATCATAATGCCTTTGTGAGCGTAAATAGGAGTCAACGATGTGGGTTCACCAATCAAAGCATATCGTGCTTTCAAGGTACCACTTTTGACCAAGGCACGGGCGCCTGACATAGAGCTTTCTTCGTCAGCGGTGGCTAACACAATCAATGGTTGTTTTAGATCAGATAACTCCATCTGCTGAACGGTATCAAGCACAATGGCAAAGAAACCTTTCATATCACAGCTGCCTAACCCATAGAGTTTTTGATCTCTTTCTTCAAGTGTAAAAGGGTCTGATTGCCAGCGGCCTTCATCGTAGGGAACGGTGTCTGTGTGGCCGGCCAATACCAAACCACCATCACCGGTTCCCAACGTCGCGATCAGATTACACTTATGCGGTTGGTCTGGCAAAGGCATCACCTCGCACTTAAACCCTTGCGAGCTTAGCCACGTTTCTAGCAATTGGATGACGCCTTTATTTGACTGATCCCAGTGGGCTTGACTACAACTGATAGAGGGCGAAGCGATAAGCTGCGTCATCATGCTAATTAAAGAGGGCAGTGCGGGCATGGGGTGATGCTCCTTCGAAACAAGTAATGACCTAATATTACTACTGTACGCTAGGCATCTGGTACACTTGCGCGCACTTTATTTTTCTTCGTTGCCGACACCACTGCAACGCCTAAGAGGTTTTCATACCATGGCCACCGAGCTAGAGCTAAAGTTAATGTTGCAACCTGAGCATCTTACATCTGTCAGCGATTTTCTTGATGGGATTTGTGCCCAATCAGAGATCGACGGGCAATCACGTCAGCCTACGTTGTCTTTGATGAATGCGTACTTTGATACAGACACTGCCAGCCTAATGCAGGGGGGCATGGCACTGCGTATTCGCGCTGTTAATAGCCAGTTTATTCAAACCGTCAAAACCCGGGGTAGCAATCGTGTTGGTATGCACGCACGTGGCGAGTGGGAGTGGTTTTTACCTACTGACCGTTTGGATTTATCTTTACTCAGTGAGGTTATCTTACCAGAATCCTTGCAAGACATGGCGTGGTCTCGCGAGTTGGTGGAAGTTTACCGTACCGATTTTGAACGCCAGGTTTGGAATATCGTCACTGAAGACAGCAAAATGGAGGTGGTCTGTGATCAAGGTTGGGTGACATCACCCTATGGGAAAGACGCGATCTGTGAGCTGGAATTGGAATTAAAAGAAGGCCAAGAAGCGGCATTGTATCAGTTTGCTTTGCAGCTTGCTGAGCAGGTACCTGTGCAGGTTAGTCTAGTTTCAAAAGCACAAAAGGGCGTTCGACTAAAATATGGGCAGATTGAATTTCCCGACCAGCCTTCGTATATTGCCAATCAAACCGAGTTGGCGTCGTATTGGTACGAAGTGTGGTTGGTGTATTGGGAAGCCATGCACTTTATGCAAGATGAAGCACTGATGCAGCCTCTACGTCATTCAATCTCCCAATTAAAAACCTGTTTACCAAACGAATTGATGCAGATACTAGACAATGTGGAACACACACTAGAACAACACCTTAGAATGGACGAAGAGGTGGTGTTGACAAAATTAGCGAGTATGAAGCAAATTGGCATTGCTATGCTCAAGGTAGGGCAGTGGCTAAATCAGAAAACAGGTTAGTGTACTCAACCTGCTCTTATTCTAAAAATAATACAGTAAGGAACCTCTTTTGACACCGCCTAATATGAACCCCAATTATGCGCTTTTTTGCGAACAGTCGGCTTCCCGTGCTTTGTTGTTAGAGAGGGTGCAAGACGCGAGAAAAAATCATGGTCTGTGTGCGCTAAATGCAGAACAAATCGCCGTTCTAGAACCCTTATGGATATTGAGTGATTATTTGCATCAGCAATTTACGCGCTTTCCCCATTGGCTAGATGACTTGTTGGTGTTGGACATGCTACCTGAACGACCCTCGAAAGAGGCTCTGTTGGCGGGCAGCGATTATTTCGATTGTGAGTCGAAGGATTGTCTTCACACGTCTCAAGAGGCGCTTGATGAAGCCGCTTTTATCAAGCGACTACGACTGTATCGTCAGTGGTGGATGGTACGTCTGATCGCTCTGGATATTCAGCAACGCCTGTCCTTAACCGAACTCACAAGTCGATTAAGCGCTCTAGCGGACGCCTGTGTGAATGCCAGTTTGCAGTGGTCTGAGCAGCATTATCTTGCTCTTTACGGTCAAGCTCTGGACAGTAAAGGCCAGCCTCAAACGATGATTGTTATTGGGATGGGAAAGCTGGGGGGTAATGAGCTTAATCTGTCTTCAGACATCGATTTGATTTTTGCCTTTCGTGAACACGGGGACACTCAAGGCGGTAAGAAAAGTGTGTCTCATCAAGAATATTTCACCAAACTTGGCCAAAAATTGATTCAGCACCTGGATCAAGTGACTGCAGATGGTTTTGTGTTTCGAGTCGACATGCGCTTGCGACCTTTTGGTCAATCGGGCGCCTTGGTGCTCAACATGGATTCGCTGGAGAATTATTATCAAGATCAAGGGCGGGATTGGGAAAGATACGCCATGATCAAAGCGCGGGTGATGTCAGGCAATGCTCAGGACAAAGCGGCGTTTGAAGCCTTAAGAAAACCCTTCGTGTATCGAAAGTATTTAGATTTTGGGGCCTTAGGTGCTCTGCGGGATTTAAAGCAAATGATCGCCAAAGAAGTGCGCCGCAAAGGCATCGAACACAATATTAAACTGGGTGAGGGGGGCATACGTGAAGTCGAATTCATTGCTCAAGCATTGCAGATTTTACACGGTGGCCGTGATCAAGGTTTGCAGTCGCCCGCCTTACTCAAGGTTCTGCCACATCTTGCTAAACACGACTACTTACCCTTTGAAGAGATGGCATCATTGCGCGACGCTTATCTGCTCCTCAGGCGAACAGAGCATGCCTTACAAGCATTAAACGATGAACAGACTCAATTGCTGCCCAGTGATGCGACAACGCGTACACGCGTTGCTTTAATGGTGGGTTTTCCTTGTTGGTCGACTTTAGAAAAACAGCTGTGGGAAATGCGCAATAAAGTTCATGCGTCGTTTGTGGCCTTGATTGATGATGGGGAAGACAGCACAGAAGAAGTTAAAAACCAAGAATCCTGGCGTTTATTACTGAAAACACCCGATGACAAAGAGGCCATTTTAGACGCCATTGAATTGATTGCATGGCACAATGTTGAGGCGAACGTTGGTCGGATTTCACAATTGTTAAGTTCGAGAACGGTTGTTTTTATGCAACCAATCGGACAAGAGCGACTGGCCGTGTTTTTAGCCGCTTTGATGAGCAAACTAGTTGACGAAGCGAATCCTGATCTGGTGTTGGAGCGGATTTTTCCTATTTTAGAGGCGGTGTTGCGACGTACGGCGTATTTGGTCTTGTTATGTGAAAATCAAACCGCGCTGACTCATTTAATTCGTTTGTGTCGAGAAAGCGTCTGGTTTACCCAAGCTATTTCGACAACACCTGCACTCTTAGATGAGCTTTTGGATGCGAATACTTTATTTTCGCCACCCGATAAAGCCATGCTAGAAGAAGAGCTTCAGCAAGTTCTATTGCGCTTGCCAGAAGACGATGAAGAGGCTCAGATGGATGCCATGCGACGCTTTAGGCGTTCCATTATTTTACGTATCGCAGCCTGTGACATAACGGATATATTACCAGTAATGAAAGTGAGTGATCACTTAACCTGGCTGGCGGAAGTGTTGTTGAATCAAGTATTGCATCAGTCTTGGCAGTACCTCACGAAAAAACACGGTTTTCCTGTGAGTCAGGGGGAAGCCGCTTTGATACCACAGTTGGCCATTATTGGTTATGGTAAATCAGGGGGCTGGGAACTAGGTTATGATTCTGACTTGGATTTGGTTTTTATCCACGATGCGCAAGCAAACGGCGTAACCAATGGGGAGCGTAGTGTGGATAATTTAACCTTTTATACACGATTAGGGCAGCGTTTAATCCACATAATCACCAGCTTTACTGCGGCTGGGCGTTTGTACGAAGTAGACATGCGTTTGCGCCCTTCGGGGAATTCCGGTCTATTGGTTTCTAGTCTGGAAGCTTTCGCTGATTATCAGCAGAACGAAGCTTGGTCATGGGAGCATCAGGCTTTGACGCGGTCTCGTGGTTTAGCTGGCGAGCCGAGTTTGCTGGCAAAGTTTGAAGATTGCCGCAAATCCATCATATCGTCGATCAGAGATCGTAGCACCCTAAAATCCGATGTCATCAAAATGCGCGAAAAAATGCGGGCGCATTTAGACACAGGAGGGAAAGAAAAAGGCTTTGATCTCAAGCAAGGTGTTGGTGGGATTATCGATATTGAATTCATGGTGCAGTATTTGGTCTTAGCGTGGTCACATAAATACCCTGAGCTTATGCGCTTTTCTGACAACGTCCGTCAGTTAGAAGCCGCCGCCGAAGTAGGGTTGCTAGAAACAGATCAGGCATCGAAAATGATAGATACCTATACCTTGTATCGATCTCTTACTCATCGTCTAAGCTTGCAGCAACAAGGCCGAGTGATTCAAGATGATGCTTTGGTGGCGAATCAAAGTTTGGTCAGCCAATATTGGGATAACTTTATTTGTAATGACCAGATTTAGTCGTGTTTTTTGTCTTTTTTCATAAGGAAGTTCGTAAATTTGCTCTATTGGCGCTAAACTCTTAATACTGTATTTATTAAATGCGAATCAAGATAACGAGGAGACGTAAATGCCAAGTATTGATGGTGTAGGCAGCTCCGCTATGGCGTTTGCCAGTGAAGTGTACAGTGCCAACCTAGCTAAATCTGCCCAAGAACAGCAAGGCGCACAAAATCTTGAGCTGTTGGCTGAAGCAATCAAAAGTGCCACACCGGCGGCAAGCAGTGGCTCACACACAATAACAGACAACCTCGGGCAGAATATTAACGTCAACGTTTGACCTTGACTATTGTCCAACGCTAACAGGCTCGTAAAAAAGCCCCGTGTGATTATTCACTCGGGGCTTTTTTACGAGCCTGTTAGTCAGTAAAGCGGCGTTTACTCGGACGGTGGATGCGCCTTTAAGTATTGTCTGTCTTCCTCGGGTAATGGTTGCTCATCAATGGCCGCCTCAAAGGCTTTTAGACGTTTGTAAATGGACAGCAGTTCCACAATGGTGGTCCACGAATTGATCAAGTATTGAAACGAATTTTCTACTTGGTTGAATGCGTTCATGATTCGTTGCATTAGGCCAAGCGTAAAGGCCCCCGCAATGATGGAGGGGGCTAAGATGATAAGCGGAACAAATTGTCCTACGTTCAAGTAGCCGTATCGAACAATATTGAAATACAGATAGTTCGCATATAAACGAAAATAATTTTTGCGTACGTTAGCAAACAGTTCATTGAGAGTGATCGGGGTTGCTCGGTCAGCGTGGTCTTCCCCGTAAACCAGTTCTTTGCGGTAGGCGGCTTCCACACGTTGGTTTTTAAATTCCAATCCAGGAAGCTTTATACCCGCCAAGGCCAACAACAGGGTGCCAAAAATAGACCAAATAATAGCGGTAAACACTAACGCTTGGGGCACTTCACCAATTAAAGGCAGCTCTTTCACGTAGCCAGAGAGCCCCCATAAAATGGGTAAAAATGCAATCAAGGTCATCACAGAGCGAAGCAAACTCACACCTAACCCTTCTACAATGGAAGCAAAACGCATGGTATCTTCTTGGATACGTTGTGATGCCCCTTCGATATGACGCACCTGCTGCCATTTTGATGTGTAATAACTCGTCATAGCGGTACGCCAACGAAACACATAATGACTAATAAAAAAGTTACTTAGTACCGACACTGTTATGGCGACTAAAATAATGACAGCAACGGTTGATAATTCGGCGTAATAATCTGCCAACGGGATGCTATTTGGCGCGGCTAAGGCTTTCTGGATAAGATCATAAAAGCTACCATACCATTCATTTAACATGACACTGACTTGAACCTGAAACCAAGTAATAAAGACAATTAAGCCTGAGCCAATAACAGACCATTTCGCCCACTTTTGGCCACCATAAGCGATCCACGCTCCAATAAAAAGGCCATAACACACGGCCATGTATTGATATAGCCAGACATTTAACGCGGTTTTTTGTGCGCTTTGAAAAACGGCTTGTGCTGACGCTTCTGCCCCTTCGGCTAACGCATCAGGGAAATGAACACCAAACAGGGCCCCTAGGCTCAATATATGACCTAAATCTTGTATAAAAAAATACCAACTAAGAACGCAAAAGATGGCCCATAAAGCAAAACTTAGAAAGAAAAGCTTGGGTTTCGGAAAAAAGGAATCAAACACGGCGTTGTTTCTCTCTGTAAGTTAACAGTCACGTAAATTATTGATTTAGGATAGGAGATTTATATCGTGGTGTGAGCTTAAACCAGACGTGGAGGAATCACAATAAAAGGGTGGCCCGAAAGAGCAATGAGGAAAAAGTGCAAAAAAAACGGGCCAAAGCCCGATTTTTAATTACCTTACTGAAGACGATAAATCTATGCGGCTTGGTTGTTTGCCACCACGGTTGCAACCGCTTTATCAAGGCGAGCTAAACCGTCCGCAATATCCTGCTCCGTAATGATGAGAGAAGGAGCCATACGCAGCACGTTAGGACCCGCTACCAAGACAAATAAACCTTCTTCAGCTGCAGCTTTTACGATCTCACCGGCTTTTCCAGCAAGGCTGTCGATGACTTCAGCACCAAGTAACAGACCCATACCACGAATGTCTTTAAAAACGTGGTATTTTTCGTTAATGGCTTTTAAGCCTGCCACAAAAAGGTCATGGCGCATAGAAACACCACTCAGTACTTCAGGTGTGTCGACGATATCAATCACCGCTTCAGCAATAGAACACGCCATAGGGTTGCCACCATACGTGCTTCCATGGGTACCAAAGGCTAAGCTTTTTGCTGCTTGTTCAGTGGCTAGCATAGCACCTACTGGGAAACCATTGCCCAGTGCTTTTGCGGTAGTGAGTACGTCAGGTGTCACACCAAGTTGCTCGTAAGCGTACAAGGTGCCTGTACGGCCTACACCAGACTGAACTTCATCATAAACCAACAATGCGTTGTATTGGTCACACAACTCGCGCACTTGCTTGGCAAATTCTAGATCGGCAGGAATGATACCGCCTTCACCTTGAATCGGTTCCATAACAATGGCGCAGGTTTTATCGCTAACTAACGTTTTTAGCTGCTCAATATCATTGTAGTCACAATGTTTGATGCCACCGGGTGTCGGTTCAAAACCTTCCTTGTATTTGGCTTGACCACCAACAGAGACAGTAAACAGAGTACGACCATGAAAAGACTTATTGAACGAAATGATTTCATGTTTTTCTGGACCATAGTGATCAAACGCGTAACGACGAACCAATTTGAACGCGGCTTCATTGGCTTCAGCACCACTGTTCGCAAAGAAGACTCGATCTGCGAAGGTTTTCTCTGTCAATTTTTTCGCTAAACGTAATGCCGGCTCGTTGGTCATGACGTTGGCTAGGTGCCACAGTTGTCCCGCTTGCTCACACATTACATCAACCAATGTTGGGTGAGAGTGACCCAGCGCTGTTACGGCAATACCACCGGCAAAATCGACGTATTCCTTGCCTTCTTTATCCCATACGCGAGAACCTTTTCCGCGCACTGGAATGATGGCAGAAGGGGCATAATTTGGCACCATTACTTCGTCAAAGGTTGCTCTCGTTACTTGTTGTGTCACTTTTCTATCCATATCTAAAAAAGACCTCTTTTAAATGGGTGGTCGCCAGTGCGACCACCTTTTTTGGGTTTACATCAGGTTTCTCAACTCACGAATCGCCACCGTCACCATAGCAAGCGATAAGTCGCTTTCCGCTTTTATTTCATTAAAAGTGGTGTGGTAGTGGTGAACGCTGTCGCTGTTTGATTCACGCCAATGTGATAAGCGCTCCTCGAGTTTCTTGATGTCTGCACTTGATTGAATAACCTCTTGAGTGAGGGTTCGTAAACTGTTATCGATTTCATCGCCCAGTCCACCTTTCGCACGTCGTTGCCACATGTCATCAGCGGTTAATGCACTGACCTTATTACGTAACCAATGAAGCTCTAAGTCCATTTCTAGGGCAAAATACGTTTGAGCAACATCGAGCACTTCGGTTCCGGTATTTGTTGCAACCCGAATAATATCCAATCCATAGAATAAGTAATGCAACGAAGACAATCTTTCCGCCACATCGGCGGGGATATTTTGCTCAACCAATTTAGCCGCCATATCCGCTAAATGCGACTGGCTGGATTCCGTCAAAATGGCTTGCATATTCGCTCTAATTACTTCAACACCGGGCTTGTAGGTGTCTTTTAAGCGTTGAATAGACATATTGTCACGCGTGTTACGCAACAACCACAAAGTGGTGCGTTCTACGAGGCCCTGTATTTGAATGAGTAAATCATTCAATACGGAGTTTGACACTGTGAAGTCTAGTTCGTTGATCGCACTCCATAAGTCAGAGATACCGAAGATATCTTCTGCTGCCATGTAAGCGCGCACAATATTAAGCGCTGACGCACTCGTTTCCTCTTGCACGTATGTCGTGAAAGTTGGGCCCATGCGGTTGCCAAGGTTATTCGTTACGTGGCCTGCGATGATTTCCTGAATCAAGGGATGTGACGCCATTAGACCACCAAAATGCTTGGTGAGTTGGGTTGGGAAATATTCGTTGATTTGCGTTGTTAAATCAACGTCTTCACCAATACCGTCTTCTACTAATTGCTCAGAAAGCTTGATTTTGGAATACGCCAACAGAACGGAAATCTCAGGACGAGTTAAACCAAGCCCTTTATTCAAGCGTCTCTTGATTTGAGCATCGCTTGGCAAGTATTCGATTTCACGGTTTAAACGGCCTTCTCGAACCAAAGACTGAATTAGGCGCCAATGATCAGCTAAGCGCTCAGGTGCTTGCGCATTCGCCAAAGACAGCACGTGGCTTTGGCCACGGTTATGGCGCAAGACTAGCTTGCCCACTTCGTCCGTCATCTCTGCTAACAAGCTATTGCGTTGTTTTTCGGTTAGATCACCATTTTCCACCACGCGGTTAAGTAGGATCTTGATGTTTACTTCGTGATCCGAGCTGTCTACTCCCGCCGAATTATCAATAGCGTCCGTGCTGATTAAGCCGCTTTTTTGCGCAAATTCAATACGACCTAGTTGAGTTAGCCCTAAGTTACCGCCTTCGCCAACGATTTTGCAACGCAGCTCTTTGCCGTTAACGCGCAGACCGTTATTTGCACTGTCTCCAGCATCCGCATGAGACTCTGTCTCAGATTTAACGTAAGTACCGATACCGCCATTCCAAAGCAGATCTACGGGCGCTTTTAAGATGGCATTGATCAAATCAGTGGGCGCCATGGATTTGACGTTGCCTTCGATACCTAATGCTTTACGGATGTCGGCATTGATCGGAATGGACTTCGCAGAGCGATTGAAAATACCGCCGCCTTTTGAAATCAGCTCTTTGTTGTAATCTTCCCAAGACGAGCGTGGCAACTTGAACATACGCTCGCGCTCAACAAAAGACGTTGCCGCATCTGGTGTGGGGTCAATGAAGATATGCATGTGGTTAAAGGCTGCGACTAGACGAATGTGTTTTGACAGCAGCATACCGTTACCGAAAACGTCTCCCGCCATGTCACCGATGCCCACTGTAGTAAAGTCTGTGGTTTGGCAATCAATGCCAATTTCTTTGAATTGACGTTTAACCGATTCCCAAGCACCGCGCGCCGTTATGCCCATTTTCTTATGGTCGTAACCATTAGAGCCACCCGATGCAAAGGCATCGCCTAACCAGAAACCGTATTTCGCTGAAATGCTGTTCGCCAAATCAGAGAAAGTGGCCGTGCCTTTATCAGCGGCGACAACCAAGTATGGGTCGTCTTCGTCGTAACGAAGAACCGACAGTGGAGGAACCACTTCGTTTTGGACAAGGTTGTCTGTGATGTCGAGTAAACCACTGATAAAGGTGGTGTAGCAATGAACAACTTCAGCTTGTACTTCTTCACGAGAAGCATTCTTTTTGAGTTGTTTTGCGACGAAACCGCCTTTAGCGCCAGAAGGAACAATAACGGCGTTTTTCACCATCTGGGCTTTTACTAGGCCAAGTACTTCAGTACGGAAGTCTTCCATACGATCAGACCAACGCAGACCACCACGTGCGACTTTGCCACCACGCATGTGAACACCTTCTACCCAAGGTGCGTAAACGAAAATTTCGAATTTTGGTCGTGGTAATGGCACCGCAGGAATAAGCGACGGGTCTAATTTGAAGGACACGTAGCCTTTCGTTTTACCTTCGTCATTGGCTTGATAGAAGTTGGTACGCAACATGGCCTGAATGACAGACAGGTAGTGTTTCAGGATGCGATCTTCGTCAAGGTTAGCCACTTGATCCAATTCTGCGACAATTTTATCGAGAATTTTTTGCTCTTTTTCGTCGCGTTTTGTGTTGAGACTTGGGTCAAAGCGTTGTTCAAATAATTGCACAAGTAAACGAGCGATAGGCGCGTTTTTCTCAAGCGTCTGTTGCATGTATTGCAAAGAAAACGGTATTTGTAGCTGCATCAAGTATTTCGTTAAGGCACGCAACATAGTGACTTGGCGCCATGTTAAAGAAGCGTTCAGAACCAGTGCATTGAAGCGGTCGTTTTCGACGCTGCGATGGAATACTTGATTGAAAGCGTCTTGGAATGCCATGCGTTGGGCATTTTTCTCGAGATTCACATCAGCGTCTACACTGATGGCAAACTCAACCACCCAAGTGTTAGTGGAGCCATCGCCATCTTGATCCAGCTCGTAAGGACGCGCTTCAAGCACACGCAATCCCATGTATTCTAAAATAGGTAATACATCGGACAAGATAAGTGTGGTGCCCGATCCGTAGATCTTAAAGAAATAGTGATTTTTTACTTGGCCAACTTGGCGATAAAGATGCGTAGAAATGTCACCCTCACTGCCCAATTGACTCAATCGCTCAATGTCTAACACGGCGGCATTAGGAGAAAAGTCTTCTCGGTAGGCCGCTGGTAGATAAGGCGCATAACTGTTAAAAAGTTGGTTGCCACTTTCTTCACCGTGATTTTTGTGCAGTGCCATGAGTAACTTGTCTTCCCATGAACTCATTGCATCCTGCATCTTGCGCTGAATGTCTTCGGCGTCGATTGTGGGGCTGTTTTTTGGGTCTGCAATCTGAATGGTGAAGTTGACTCGTGCCAATACCAGCTGAGAGAACTGTACGTTAAATTCAGAGCTGGTTCCGTTACAAGCGTCCATTAAGATATCTTGCATCTTGATACGCAATTCTGTGTTGTAACGATCTCTTGGTACGTAGACCAAAGCATTCAAGAAACGGCCGTAAATGTCTTTACGCAAAAAGACGCGTAATTGGCGACGCTCTTGGATCGCTAAAATGCTTTCAATGGTGTTGAAGAGTTCATCCACTGGGGCTTGCAACATTTCATCACGTGGGTAGCTGTTGAGAATGTGCTTAAGGTTTTTACCTTTGTGGCTGTTTGGATCCACATTCGCTTTTTCTACAATGATGTCGAGCTTTTTGCGCAACAGTGGAACATCCTGCAAGCGGGCAATGTAAGCTGCAGAAGAGTACAAGCCAAAGAAGCGCCACTCACCAATGACATTGCCTTTTTTATCAAAGCGTTTGATGCCTAAATAGTCTAAATGCACCGGACGATGGACTGTTGAAATGGCGGTGGATTTAGTCAAGATAAGGATGTTAGTGCTATCAACCGCAAGCTTGGCAAGATTGTCATGTAAGACAATGTCTCGTTTCACTTTCTTGTCATCTAGATCGCGGAAGGTACCCAATCCTGAACCGTCAACAAGTTTAAGATGTGTTTCGTTTCCTTCAATTGCAAGATCGTACGCGCGAAAGCCAATGAAGGTGAAATGATCGTTTTCTACCCAGCGTAAAAAATCAAGAATTTCTTGGTGCTCATCGTTGCCTTTTAAATGATCAAGCTGAGCAGATTCTTCAATGATGCTGTTCAGCTTGCTCTTCATTGTCGGCCAGTCTGCTACCGTCTTTTTGACATCTTTCAAGCTGTTAAGCAGTTCTTTTTTGATGTTTTCAAGTAAGTTGACGTCGGATAGGCGGTCGATTTCGAAACGCATTAATGATTCTTGTGCTTCCGATGCCATGTTAATGCGAATAAGATCGCCTTTTTCATTACGATCAACGGGCACAGCAGGGTGTGAGGTCATGTGTATGGTATGACCTAGACGAACCAATGCCATATTAAAAGAAGACACTAAGAAAGGCATGTCACTGGTCAATACTTCTATCACAGTGTGCGTAGATTGCCAGCTATGTTCTTCGTAGTTCGGATTGTAAACACGAACTTTAGGCTGGTTATTTGGACGTTGTTGTAGGAAATCCCATAGGCAAACGATGGTGCCGTAAAGGTTTTCAATAGATTCGTTGGCCAGATCTTCCGTCAGTGAGTCCTGGAAGTACAAATGGGCCAGTTGGATAATGTTTTCGGCTTCAGCCTTGTTGAAGTGTTCGTTAATTTCGACTTCAACGCGTTCGATTAATTCATTTTTTTTGTAATCGGTCATTAGAACTCATCCCTCATGAGTGGTGTTCTTAATAAAACTAGTTCTGAAATTCGTTTTATGAAAGTATTCAGTTCGGACTCTGTAGTGATTATTATGAAAATTAGACTCCTTTGATAGTTAATAACTTATCTAATAGCGACATGTTGTTATGGTGACGGGTTTATTGAGCCAAAAAAACCTTGCTCAACACGAAAAAAACCTTTGTTATCCATTTTAAACGAAATAAACTCCGTTTTTGTTCATACCTCACAGGATAATATTTTGTACAAGAGTGAATTCGCATCAAGAGAAGTCATGCAGGCGAGTAAAAAACCCCTAAAATACGGTTTTTTGCTGTTGCCGCACTATTCTATGCTGGGTTTTTCTTCTGCCATTGAAACATTGCACATGGCGAACTGGGTAACGGGTAAAGAGCTGTATTCCTTTTGCACTATTACCCATGAGGAAAGGACAATCCCTTCAAATACGGGGGTTACAACGGTATCAGACTACCTCACGAGTGACGCGCCCAACGATCTAGACGCGATTTTTGTGTGTGGGGCGTCTCCCGTGATAAAAAGCGAAAGTCCGACTTTAGAAAATTGGATTAAAAAACAAGCGAAAAAAAAAGTAGGCTTAGGTGGAGTTTGTACTGGCAGCTATTTGCTAGCCAAAGCCGGGTTGCTGGATGGGTATCGTGCAACGATACACTGGCGCAGTTTAGCCAATTTGCGCGATGAATTTTTACAGACCATTGTCTCGAACCATCTTTTTGAAGTAGACAGAGATCGTTATACTTGCAGTGGCGGCACAGCAGCGATGGATATGATGTTGTTTCTTATCGGTAAGCAGCATGGCATGTCGCTTGCTAGCAATATATCTGAACAGTTTGTCTGCGAAAGAATTCGCACCCATGAGGATCCGCAGAGGATTCCACTCCAAGCGCGTATAGGCACTGGACAGCCAAAATTAGTAGAAGCGGTGCAACTAATGGAAGCAAATATTCAGGAGCCTTTGTCTTCGGACGACATTGCTTTTCATGTTGGGGTGTCAAGACGCCATTTGGAAAGATTGTTCAAAAGCAATTTAGATATTGTGCCATCCCGTTATTATTTGGAGTTGCGTTTGCAGCACGCTAAACAGTTAATTTTGCAAACGGACAAAAGTATTGCGCAGGTTGGTGCAACCTGTGGGTTTGGGTCAGCGCCTCATTTCAGTACCACCTACAAAGGTTTTTTTGGCATCACACCACGTGAAGAGAGAAATAAAATTCACAATTTAAGTTTAGTGCCTGTCCAGTCGGACAAGAAAAGGAGGCAACTCTGGAAAAAGTAACTTAAAATGCCAGTCTAAGCTGTTATGGCAGTTATGTTTATGCCATTTTAGCTAACAAGTGTGTTCGGCGTTTTAGTGCTGATTTCGTGTTGTGTAATTGTTACATACAACAATAATAAGTTTATAAAATAAAGAAGGTAGGAATCATGTCAAAAGCCCCGGCGTTAGAACTCATTGATATCCACAAGACGTTTGGCGATGTTGAGGTGTTAAAAGGCATTTCTCTAAAAGCGTACGATGGTGACGTCATTTCAATTCTTGGCTCCAGTGGCTCAGGCAAAAGCACGTTTTTGCGTTGTATCAATATGCTTGAAAATCCGACTCGTGGAGACATTATTTTTAATGGCAATAAGCTGGATCTTGTTCCGGGCGATACGGACTTAGTGGCAAATAATATGCGTCAACTGACGCAGATGCGTCAGCAAATAGGGTTTGTTTTTCAAAGCTTTAATTTGTGGCCGCACATGACAATTTTGCAAAACGTTATGGAAGGCCCACTGAGTGTTTTAAAGCGCCCAAAACAGGAAGTGGCGGAGTACGCTGAGCACTTATTAAAAAAAGTAGGGATTGCTGAAAAGAAAAACATGTATCCTAATCAGCTATCTGGTGGGCAGCAGCAGCGAGTGGCGATTGCTAGAACCTTAGCGATGGACCCACAAGTGATACTGTTTGACGAGCCTACGTCGGCCCTTGATCCTGAGCTAGTGGGTGAAGTGCTTGGTGTAATGCGTAACTTAGCGGAAGAGGGACGTACCATGTTAATTGTCACCCATGAGATGAACTTTGCTCGAGATGTTTCTAGTGAAATCGTGTTTCTTCATCAAGGCGTTGTTGAAGAAAAGGGGACGCCAGGTGAAGTGTTTGGATCACCAAAGTCAGAACGTTGTAAGGCGTTTCTTTCTAGCGTGTTCTAGTCTTTTTTGTGAAAACTGAGTACCAATCAAAACAAAAATAGTGAATTAGTAAACAAATATTCCAAGGGGATTAAAAAATGAAATTGAAAAAAATGGTGTTTGGATCGGCGTTATTGTTAACCGCAGCATTGACGACGGTTTCGTCACATGCGGCTGAAAAAGTACGCTTTGCGACAGAGGGTGCTTGGGCGCCTTTCAACTTTATTGATGAATCTGGTCAGCCACAAGGTTTCGATGTGGATATCGCTCGTGCTTTGTGTGCCAAGATGGCAGCTGATTGTGAAATCGTGACGCAAGACTGGGATGGTCTTATTCCTGGTTTAAAAGTGCGTAAATTTGATGCCATTATTGCTTCCATGTCTATTACCGAAGACCGTTTGAAGGTGGTTGACTTCACTAATAAGTATTATTCCGGTGGTTTGCGTTTCTTGGGTCGTACAGGTGAGCAATTTGATTTGGCTAACTTAGAAGGTAAAACGATTGGTGCACAACGTGCAACGCTTGGCGCTCAATACCTAGAAGATAATTTCACAGGCAAGGCGGATCTTAAATTCTATGATAACCAAGACAACGTATACCTTGACTTGATCTCTGGCCGTTTAGACATCGTTTTGTCTGATGAATTGCCTACTTATAACTGGTTGAAAACATCGGCTGATGGCTCAAAATTTGAGTTCAAAGGCGATGCGTTCATGAAAACAGACAATATAGCGATTGCTATCCGCCAAAATGACAAAAAGCTAAAAGAGAATCTGAATAAAGCGCTTGATGCGATTTTAGCGGACGGTACTTACCAAAAAATCAACGCTAAATACTTCCCGTTCTCTATCTACTAAGCGTAGGTATTTCTTAGAGTTTTTCGGCACCTAGGTGCCGAAAAACTAACTTTTAAGCTTACTCTGAGAAAAAACTATGATTAATCTTCATGGATTCGGCGATCAGCTGCTCCAAGGTGCGGTCGTCACCATTGAGCTCGCGCTGTATTCGCTGTTTGTGGGTTTGATTTTGGGGCTACTGGGGGCGTCAGCAAAATTATCTTCTTATAAAGTCTTAAGATGGATTGCGCATGGCTACACCACTATTATTCGCGGTATTCCCGAGCTTCTAACCGTTCTGATTATTTATTTTGGCGCAACCAGTGTTCTTATGGCGATTGCCGGGCTGTTTGGTTACGACGAGTATATTGAGGTGGGAGCGTTCGCTGCTGGTGTTATCGCTCTGGGTTTAACATTCGGCGCTTATGCGACGGAAGTGTTTCGTGGTGCTCTGCAGGCGATTCCAAAAGGCCAGCATGAAGCGGCGACGGCTCTGGGTATGGGGCCAATCAGAAAGTTTTATCGGATTATTTTGCCACAGGTATGGCGAGTGGCATTACCAGGGTTAGGTAATCTATTTCTTGTTTTGCTAAAAGACACAGCCCTGGTGTCTGTGGTCGGTTTGGATGACATCATGCGTAAAGCCAATATTGCGGTAAGCAGTACCAAAGAACCGTTTCTATTTTATTTAGTGGCGGCCTTTATGTATCTCGCGCTGACCATTATCTCCATGGTGTTTGTTTCCTATATGGAAAAACGTGCCAGCCGTGGTCTAACTAGGGGATAATGTATGGATATTTCAGTCGTTATTGAGTACTTTCCTCGTTTATTAGAGGGTGCTTGGGTCAGCCTTCAGTTAGTGGCTTTATCTATTGTTTTGGGTGGTGCTTTTGCATTACCCATTGCATTAGCTAGGATTTCTCCTGTTGCTTGGATTCGAGCGATTCCTTTTGCTTATATCTTTTTCTTTCGTGGCACGCCTTTATTAGTGCAAATATTTTTGGTGTATTACGGGGCGTCACAATTTGATGCCGTGCGAGAAAGTATGTTTTGGCCCATTCTTAGAGAGCCGTTTTGGTGTGCTATTATTGCTTTTACGTTAAATACTTCCGCTTATACGGCGGAGATTTTTCGTGGAGCTATTCAGGCCATTCCGCAGGGGGAAGTGGAAGCTTGTAAAGTGGTTGGCATGACGCGTGTGCAAATGTACAGACGCGTACTCTTGCCAAGAGCGTTTGGTATTGTCTTACCAGCTTACGGTAATGAAATCATCTTGATGCTTAAAGGCAGTGCGTTAGCCAGTACTATTACGATTTTGGATTTAACAGGAATGGCTCGAACCATTATCGCTAGGACCTACACGCCAATGGAGATTTTTATTGCGGCAGGTGCGATTTATTTGATAATTAGTATTGTGATTATCGCGATCTTTCGCCAAATTGAGTTACGTCAAAACCGTTATCTGGGCACTTTATCCATTAAGGTGCCAGACAAAGGCTAACAATGAAAAACAAAAAAAGAGGCTGCGGCCTCTTTTTTTGTTTAACGTTAAGTAGACAACGTGATTTAGATGGCGTCAGCACCCGTTTCGCCGGTGCGAATACGGATGATTTGTTCTAGTGGCGTGACAAAGATTTTACCATCACCAATTTTGCCCGTATTGGCGCTGGATTGGATGGCTTCGATAGCACGCTCTACTTGATCTGTTTCGACGGCTAGCTCAAGTTTTACCTTAGGTAAGAAATCAACAACGTATTCAGCGCCACGATACAGTTCAGTGTGGCCACGCTGACGGCCAAAACCTTTTACTTCTGTGACAGTAATACCGTTGATGCCCATTTCTGAAAGAGCTTCGCGCACCTCATCCAGTTTGAAAGGCTTAACAATCGCCGTAATCAATTTCATTTTATTCTCCATGTAACATAATTATTTTATATAAAAATACCACTCTAATGAAAAAGTCGCCATAAAATGGCGGCTAATGAGCGATATATAAATTACTTTGGACGACACAAAGGGGCTTTGCTGGTTACAGTGTTCCTACAAAGCCTCTGCGGATTTATTTAGTCAGTCTACAAGCCGTTCAGTGCGTCTAAATCATCGTATTTAGGGGTGTGGTATTTCTGTCCAAGTCGGTGAACGGCATCGATTAGGTACTTGGGGTGATCTGGGTTGACGAATTGATGGATGCCATGACCAAGATTAAAGACATGGCCACTGCCGGTTCCAAACCCAGACAACACGTTTTCCACTTCGCGTTCAATAACCTCTTTGCCCGCATACAGTACACAAGGGTCAATATTGCCCTGCAGGGCGACGCTATGACCAACACGTGCTCTGGCTTCGGCGATGTCAGTTGTCCAGTCTAAACCTAGGGCGTCTGGTCCGGTTGCTGCCATATTTTCTAGCCATTGCCCGCCGTTTTTAGTGAATAAAATAACGGGGATTCTTTTGCCTTCGTGGTTGCGTATTAAACCGTCAAGAATTTGTTTCATGTACAGCAAAGAGAATTGCTGATACATAGGACCACTCAAGACACCACCCCAAGTGTCGAAAATTTGCAACGCTTGCGCACCAGCTAGAATTTGCCCATTAAGATACGCTGTCACTGACTGGGCTAACTTGTCGAGTAGGGTATGTAAAATTTCAGGGGACTGATACATCATCGCTTTAATGTGTCGAAAGTCCTTGCTAGAACCGCCTTCCACCATGTAAGTGGCTAATGTCCATGGACTGCCAGAAAATCCGATTAGAGGTACGCTTCCGTTCAGTGCGTGACGAATTGTGGTCACCGCTTTCATCACATAACCTAAATCGTTTGCTGTGGTGACTGGTAGAGCGTCTACATCGGCTTTGTTGCGAATGGTGTGCCTAAATTTAGGGCCTTCTCCCGTTTCAAAATACAGCCCCAGCCCCATTGCGTCCGGAATCGTTAGTATGTCTGAAAAGAGAATAGCAGCGTCTAATTCATAACGTTTCAAGGGTTGCAAAGTGACTTCGCAGGCAAACGCATCGTTCTTGCACAGACTAAGAAAATCCCCAGCGCTTGCTCGACTGGCGCGGTATTCTGGTAAATAACGCCCCGCTTGTCTCATCATCCAGACCGGTGTGGTATCAACGGGTTGTTTAAGTAATGCGCGCAAAAAGCGATCATTTTTGAGCTCAGGAAACATTCAGACTCTCCAATGTGTATTTTTTAATGCCTGCATTTTACCTAACTTGTGCTGGAAAAGCAGAAAGAATAAATACTATTTATGGAAACGTCCTGGCAAAAAACAACAACCTTGATCTAAAGCAGGCTTTATCTAACATCTATCCGATTTGTGGCTAGTCCCCTAAGTAGGTTTTTAAGCTGTATCTTTGCACTAGGTAGGCGGCATTATGGATTTCATTGTTGGCGTGAAAATCGGCCAATACGTGCGAGAAGGCTTTGGTCACCTGAGCGACGTCCATACCTGGCTGTAGGTGTTTTGAATAGAGCGCTTTTAGCAATAAATAGTCTAATGGACTGAGATAGGCATCGATACTGACATCGTTAAAAATAGAAGGGAACACCGAGTTGGAGTCATTTGGCAGCCCAAGTAATTGGGTGATTTCTTCTACAATACAGTCTAGAAAACGCCTTTTTTGTCGTGCGTAGTCCACCGGGATGATGATACTGCCACGGGTGATTTGATGTTGACTGTTGTGGCGAAAGTTGCCCAAGCAAATGGCTTCATCTAGCGCGGCTCTGATATTTTCAGGGTCACCAATATACTGTCTTACTTTGTTTTCAATATTGTCGTAGGTGGTGAAAATAACAAAGATATTGGCGGTTTTTCTATCGTCAGTAAAATCAATAGAAAGACCGGTAATGTGTGCAAGGTGTTGGGCATGCACACTCAAGAGTTCTTTCTGAAAAGCTGCATCACCGCTGTCGCTTTCAAAAAATAGCTTAATGGGAGTGTTCCAGCGGATAAGCTTGGGGTATTTGTTTTCCTTGTATTCTCGTTCAAGAGCGATTTTTAAGAAGCTATCGCGAATGTAGTCGTCGTCCTGCCATCGCTCTTGGGCTAAGGCGAAAGAACTGATGATAAAACTGATGAATAAGAAAAGACTAAAGCGGATCATCGTCTTTCGGGTAGGTGAGCTTGTTAACGTATTGGTGGAGCGCTTCCATGGAGTCTGGGGTAAACAGTAACTCACCTTTATTCTCTAAAATACTGGCAATGCTCATTTCATGAATGGACGCTACTTCCTTAGATTGTAGCGTTAGCTCGCCTTGAATCTCTGGATCGTACAAGCAGGTGTATATTTTTCCCCAAATACGGAAGCCCTTTCCTTCGGTTAAAAAGACGCCTTGGCTTTCTAATTCAGCATTAATTCCCAGCTCTTCTTGCAGTTCGCGGTGTGCGGAATCGATATAGGATTCCCCTTTTTCAACCACACCTCCGGTCGTAATGCCGTAATAACTGGGACAAAAGGCTTTGTCGTCGGCTCTTTTTTGAACTAATAGATGACCTGACGTGTTGAAGACAAAAATGTAAGTAACGCGATGGTAGTGACTGTTAAAATTCATTAAGCGTCGGGGTACATCGCCAATTACCTTGTTTTGGTCGTCGACCAAGATAATGACTTCATCAGTGTTGGACATAAAATACTCAATGGGTAAAGAAAATAGCTGAATAGGTAAAGGGTATCGGCATTTCTGTCGAAAGAAAAGTCTTCCGTTATATATAGAAGGCGACCTTTTTTTTGGTAATGTCAGCCCTGCTAAGAAATGCACACTATTCTTTCTTTTAAAGACGGTATGATACGGATTAATTTGGGTGTAATCGGTGGAGTAAAATGACCATTCTTAATCATGATTTTTTGGCTTTAACATTGGCTAATCCGCACAGCATAGCGCCATTTGAATTGGATTTTCCAAGTGGCACGGGCGTTGTTGAAGACACGGGGATTTTTCGGCTGGAACCGCACCAAGCAAAACAAGATATTAGCTTGGTTCTGTCGGTGGGTGTGCATGGTAACGAAACGGGCCCGATTGAGCTGGTCAATGAATTGCTTATCCAGATTTTAAGTGGTCGTTTAACCTTGGGTATTCGATTATTGGTGTTGATTGGTAATCCTGTTGCTGCGAACGCAGGTAAGCGCTTTTGCGAAGTGAATTTGAATCGTTTGTTCCATGGTGGATGGCAGGGTTACCAGGGTTTTGAGGCGAAGCGGGCTGAGCGGCTTGAGCAAGCAATTAATGACTTCTATCGAGATTTAGATGAAAAACACACGAAATTACATTACGACTTACACACTGCCATACGTGGCTCTGAACATGAGAAGTTTGTGGTTTATCCTTATGTTAAAGAAGCACGCTATAGTAAGCAGCAATTGAGCTTTCTTGCCGCAAGTGGCATTGATGCTGTGCTACTGTCTCACCAAGCAACCACCACGTTTTCCTTCCACAGTTACGAGACGTACGGTGCTCATGCTTTCACCATTGAGTTGGGTAAAGTGTATCCTTTTGGTCAAAACGATTTATCGCGCTTTACTCAAATGGAAAGCAGTCTATGTTTGCTACTGGAGGAGGGAACTTTTGCACAATCCGAGATATCCTTACTGAGTATTTTTACGGTACTGGATGCGTTAATTAAAGATGATGAAAGCTATCAGTTAAATATTGCTGAGGATGCGAACAACTTTTCTCAGTTCGAGTCTGACTTTTTACTATCTAGTTCGAAAAAGAGTGAATACCGTGTTAAACAATCTGGGGATGCGATTGTGTTTCCAAACACCAACTTACCGATTGGTCAGCGAGCAGGTCTAGTGGTGAGGCCAATATCCGCACATGATTTGTCTTATGTCTAAAGACGGGTTGATGTCTAACGTGCTTTTTTGTGGGCATGTATAAGCGACAAATTTCTTCTATTAAAAATAGATTCAGGAATGCCTCTTGAATCTATTTTTTTTATAACGTAATGTTACGTTATAACGTATATAGAGGTGTTGTTTTATGAACAAGTTATTTTTTGCTTTAGGTGCTTCCGTTCTGGCGCCTTTAGCTGTCGCAAAGCCTGTGATTGCTACCAGTATCACGCCTGTATCTATGATCGTAGCGGCGATTGCGGGTGACAAAGCGGATATCGAACAAATTGTTTCTAGCACCGCATCTCCTCATGACTTCGCCTTGCGTCCGTCTGATCTGAGAAAAATTTACAACGCAGATACTGTCGTATGGGTTGGGGAGTCGCTAGAAAACTTTTTAGAAAAGCCTCTGCAAAATGCGGGGAAAGAGGTTACGGCTATTGAATGGTTGGCTCTTGAGGGCGTTATTCTGAATGAATTTGGTGCTGACGATCACAAAGGGCATGACGATCACAAAGGGCATGACGATCACAAAGGGCATGACGATCACAAAGGGCATGACGATCACAAAGGGCATGACGATCACAAAGGGCATGACGATCACAAAGGGCATGACGATCACAAAGGGCATGACGATCACAAAGGGCATGACGATCACAAAGGGCATGACGATCACAAAGGGCATGACGATCACAAAGGGCATGACGATCACAAAGGGCATGACGATCACAAAGGGCATGACGATCACAAAGGGCATGACGATCACAAAGGGCATGACGATCACAAAGGGCATGACGATCACAAAGGGCATGACGATCACAAAGGGCATGACGATCACAAAGGGCATGACGATCACAAAGGGCATGACGATCACAAAGGGCATGACGATCACAAAGGGCATGACGATCACAAAGGGCATGACGATCACAAAGGGCATGACGATCACAAAGGGCATGACGATCACAAAGGGCATGACGATCACAAAGGGCATGACGATCACAAAGGGCATGACGATCACAAAGGGCATGACGATCACAAAGGGCATGACGATCACAAAGGGCATGACGATCACAAAGGGCATGACGATCACAAAGGGCATGACGATCACAAAGGGCATGACGATCACAAAGGGCATGACGATCACAAAGGGCATGACGATCACAAAGGGCATGACGATCACAAAGGCCATGACGATCATAAAGGTCATGACGATCACAAAGGTCATGACGATCACAAAGGTCATGATGACCACAAAGGTCATGATGACCACAAAGACCATGATGACCATGAAGGTCATGATCATTNTGACCACAAAGGTCATGATGACCACAAAGACCATGATGACCATGAAGGTCATGATCATTCTGGTGTTGACCCACATGTCTGGTTATCCCCTGACAATGCGCTAGTTTTGGCTAAAGCTGTGACAGTGCGTCTGGCTTCTCTTGATGTTGTTAATGCTGCTTACTATGAAGGTAATCTAGCCGCTTTTGAAAAAGGATTGAGTGCCAAAGATGCTGAGATTCGTAAAGCGCTCGGTCAGGTAAATACGGTACCTTATATTGTTTTCCATGATGGTTATAGCTACTTTGAACAACATTATGGTTTGCAAAATGCTGGCGAAATTACGGTCAGTCCAGAGCGCAAACCTGGGGCGAAAAAAGTCGCAGAAATCCGTCGTGAAATCGAAGAACACAAGATTCATTGTGTGTTTAGTGAGCCGCAGTTCAGTCCGGCGATCGTGACGGCTTTATTGGAAGGCTCTGACGTTAAAACGGCGCCACTAGATCCATTAGGAAGTCAGATAAAAATCGGCACTAATGCGTATTTCTCCTTTTTGGACAGTTTAAGCGGGCAATTTCTCAGCTGCTTAAGATAATCAGAAAGGCCACATAACCTTGCCTATAGATCAAAAAGCCCGTTTATCAAAGCAAGAGTGATGAAAACGGGCTCTTTAATAGGCGACCCGCTTTCTCCTCTGTATAATAAATCAACCTAACCATGATTATACGGAGCAGATAGGCTTTATGAGCGACCCATCCACACCCAGCATTCACTCTGATGTTCTTATTGATAGCGCTCGACGTACTTTATCAACCCAAGCTCAAGCTCTGGCTAATTTAGCTAACCAAGTGACGGAAGACTTTGCTAAAGCGGTTCGAATGATACTAACCAGTAAAGGCCGCACGATTATTTGCGGTATGGGCAAATCCGGATTGATTGGAAAAAAAATCGCCGCCACGCTCGCTTCGACCGGTACGCCTAGCTTCTTTCTTCATCCTGGTGAAGCCTTCCACGGGGATTTGGGGATGATTCAACCGGAAGATGTCTTAGTATTGATCAGTTTTTCGGGAGAAACCGAAGAGCTGATGCGTTTATTACCTTCGCTAAAAAGTTTCGGAAACCCAAGTGTTGCCATGGTGGGAAACATTAATTCTACTTTAGCGAAGCATTGCGATTGCGTACTGGACCTTTCCATCGATAAAGAAACTTGCCCAAATAATCTAGCACCCACCACATCGACGACTATGACAACCGCGATGGGCGATGCGTTGGCTGTTGCTTTGATGGAGTGCCGTAACTTCCAGCCGCAAGATTTTGCCCGTTTTCATCCTGGTGGTAGCTTAGGTCGTAAACTATTAACTCGTGTTAAAGACCTAATGCACAAAGAGAACCTTCCTGTTTGTACGCCAGAAACCACATTAAAAGACGCTATTTCCGTCATGACTCATGGCAGAATGGGTGTTGTATTGATTCAAGAAGCGGGGAAGTTGCTGGGTATCTTTACCGATGGTGACTTACGTCGTGCCATGCTCAAAGAAAGTGAAGGTATGATACATAAAACCATGGCAAGCTTGATGACAGCGAATCCAAAAACCATCAATGAAAACGTGATGATAGTGCAAGCTGAAGAGCAAATGCTGCGCGATAAAATCACCTTGTTAGTCGTGGTGGACGATGCGAAAAACTTATCCGGAATTTTAGAAATTTACGATCGATAAAAACGGTTCAACTAATTTTACGCCGCTTTAGACGTGTTTAGAGTGAGCAAACCTAGATTAAAAATGGAGTTCTCATGACACAGTTATCTCAAGAATCAAAAATTATTAAAATTGGTAAAAAAATTGAAGTGGCTAACCACCTTCCTTTTGTTTTGTTCAGTGGCGTTAACGTATTAGAGTCTCGCGACTTGGCAATGCGCGTTGCGGAAGAGCATGTGAAAGTGACGGAAGCGCTTGGAATTCCTTATGTATTTAAAGGTTCCTTTGATAAAGCGAACCGTTCGTCTATCAATTCTTTCCGCGGCCCAGGCATGGAAGAAGGTCTAAAAATTCTGCAAGAGATCAAAGACACTTTTGGTGTGCCAGTGATTACCGATGTGCATGAAGCTTACCAATGTGCACCAGTGGCTGAAGTGGCCGACGTTATTCAATTGCCAGCGTTCTTGTCTCGCCAAACGGATTTAGTTGTCGCGATGGCTAAAACTGGCGCAGTGATCAATATCAAAAAAGCGCAGTTTTTAGCACCTCATGAAATGAAGCATATTCTTACCAAGTGTGAAGAAGCGGGCAACAATAACCTAATGCTTTGTGAGCGTGGCACCATGATGGGGTACAACAACTTGGTGGTAGACATGCTTGGTTTTGGCGAAATGAAAAAATTTGGCTACCCAGTGATGTTCGACGTAACACATTCGTTGCAACGTCCTGGTGGTCGTGAAGATTCTGCAGATGGCCGTCGTGCACAAGTGACGGAATTGGCTCGTGCGGGTATGTCGCTTGGTTTATCTAGTTTGTTCTTAGAAACGCATCCAGATCCTGATAATGCAAAATGCGATGGTCCTTGCGCTTTGTCTTTGGGTAAATTGGCGCCATTCCTAAAACAAATGAAGCAGCTTGATGAATTGGTCAAAACATTTGAAGTATTGGATACGAGTGTTTAATAAATGGATACGGCTTTTCTTTCTTCTTATCCTGCGCTCGATAACGATCAAGGTTTGCTAGCTAAACTGCAAGCCTTGAAGCTGGTGGTTTTTGATGTTGATGGCGTATTAACCGATGGCCATCTACTTTACACCGAGCAGGGCGAAACCATAAAACGCTTCAACGTAAAAGATGGCGTGGCAATGAAGTTGCTGCCAAAGTGGGGCGTTCGGGTTGCTGTGATTACCGCGAAAGACTCCGCCCCATTGAGGCAACGGATGAAAGAGCTCAAGGTCGCGCATTTCTACCCCGGTTGTCATAATAAAGCCGCCGCCTTTAATGCGTTGATAGCTCAGTTGGGCATTACCTCAGCGGAAGCCGCTTACGTGGGCGATGATGTGATTGATCTTCAGGTTATGCCAAATGTGGGTGTTGCGTTATGTCCAGCCGATGCGCACATTGTAGTGCAGCGTTATTGTTCGATTGTTCTCACTAAGGAGGCCGGTGAAGGTGTCGCTCGAGAAGTCGCTGATATGGTGTTAGCATCTCGTATGTCCTTGGAACACGCTTATGAATTGGCGCAAAAACCGGAGTTTGAAAAATAATGACTGACTCTTTAAATACAATGACTGGTACTGCAACGCTACCTGATTTTCATATTGTTATTCCTGCTCGTTACGCTTCTCAGCGCTTTCCGCAAAAGCTGATGGCCGATTTAGGTGGCAAGCCGGTATTGCAATGGGTTTATGAGTTGGCATTAAAAGCGGGCGCGCAATCGGTGACGATTGCCACGGATCATCAACTCATAGAAAAAGCGGCAATAGGTTTTGGTGCTTCAGTGGTGATGACCCGTGATGATCATGAAAATGGCACAGAGCGTCTTGCCGAAGTTGCTGCAAAAATGGGCTGGTTGGGCGGTGAAATTGTCGTCAACGTGCAAGGCGACGAACCTTTTTTACCGGTTAACTTGATTCACTCCAGTGTAATAGCATTAAACCAAGATAAAGAAGCCGAAATGGCAACGGTTGCTTGTGCGATTGATCAGATTGAAGATTTCTTTAACCCAAATGTGGTGAAAGTGGTTTGTGATGAAAAGCAGCGTGCGTTGTATTTTAGTCGTTCACCCATGCCTTGGAACAGAGATGGCTTTGCCAGTAATCCTGAAAGAACAGGTTTATTGCCTGTTGATTTCCCCGCTCTTCGCCACATAGGTTTGTACGTTTATCGAGCCAGTTTGCTGGCTAAATACGCCGATCTGCCTATGTCACCATTAGAGCGTTGGGAAAAGCTTGAGCAGCTGCGTTTTTTGCATCAAGGTATCAAGGTGCAAGTGGCGCTCGCGGATGGGTTGCCGACCCATGGTGTGGATACACTAGAAGATTTGGAGAAACTTCGTCATCAATTGTCTCTGGGGGATTTTTCTTAATCGCTGGTGGGTAAGTTTTTTTTGAAAAGTGTCGATTTATTGTAGGAAATGTGCAAAAAAACGGTTTACAATTGCTTGAAGAACTAAGTCAAAAGTTGACACTCTGCGTCTGTTAACCCAACCAAAGGATTTGACCATGAAAAAGCTTGCTATCTTTTCTACCAGTTTATTGAGCTCCGCCGTGATGGCCGCGATGCCCGTTAACCAGCCAGTGGGCTCTAGCTTTACGTTAAGCAGTGCGCCGAATATTAGAGCGCTTTCGACCGTACATGGTAATCCCGCTGCGCCGTTTTTAATGGTGAATCAAGACGACAACGATAGCTTCCGCTTTGGTATTCTTGGGCCATTGAGTATTGGCGTCGAGATGGGCGACGTGAGTGATCTAGGTGATCGAGCGGAAGAGATTGAGAAAATTCTTGATGCTACTTATACAAGTAAAACTCAAGCAGAAGATGCTTTGAAGAAAGCAGACGATATTTTGAAAAAGATAGGACAAACTGCCTATCTAAAAACGACCTTGAGCATGCAAGTGCCTTTCATGCCAATAATCTACAAAACACAAGATAAAGGCGCCTTTATGTTGGATGCCAGTCTTTCTGGTGTGGCTAAAGGCAGTGTGATTGCGGATACGATTAAACTTAATAGCAGTAATACCGAATTGACTTCTGACACTTCTTTCTATGCTCAAACGGCAACCGATTTAAAAGTTGGCTTTGGTTACAGCCAAGCGGTGTGGGAAAACTCTCACGGCATGCTGATAGGTGGTGTAAAAGCTAATTTACATCAAATTTCACTAGGCCGCGGTACTGTTGCTTTGGATGACCAAAGTGATAAGGCTGAAGATGCCATATCTGATGCTATTTCGGATGATGCGGTGAGCAGTACTGGAGTAGGCCTTGATCTAGGAACAGTGTGGGTATCGAATTATTACCAAGTTGGCTTAACCCTTGCCAATATTAACGAACCTGAATTTGATGGTGCGCCTATCAAACAAAACTGCGCAACCAGAAGTTGTTCTGCGGCTAATGGATTGGTGACGGCTGGGAAATTAGCGGCAACGGACAAATACGTCAAGGAAATGCAAACGACCGTTGATTTTGCTGTCTCTACTAAAGGTAAGCAAGTGACTTTGGGTTTGTCTTATGACGCCAATGAAGTAAAAGACGCCGTTGGGGATGAGTATCAGTGGGCGGCGGCTTCCTTGTCTTACAATGGTGATTCACATTTCATTCCAGGGCTGCGTATTGGTTTTCGCCAAAATATGGCCGGTACAGAGCTGAGCTATGCTTCTGCTGGTTTGACGATTTTAAAGCGCCTGAATATCGATTTGGCGGTAGCGCTGGATACGGTTGTGGATGAAGACGGTGATGAACTTCCACGTGGTGGCTTCTTCTCCATCGGTTACGATACCGCGTTCTAAAAACGTAAAGGTTTCGTCTTTAAAGCCGATGACATCTTATATCATCGGCTTTTTTTATATCTGTTGTTCAGTCATATCTAAGGCCATAGAGTGAACGAGTATGGGTAAAGCATGAAGAAATATTTGGCAATAATCGGGTTAGGGTTGCTGAGCACAGGGTCTATGGCGGCGATGGATGTCTATCAACCTATTGGCTCTAGCACAGTGCTGGGTAATTATGGCAATCGTCATGCGCTGTCTACTGCTCTAGGTAATCCTGCTTCCACGTATTTAATGGCCAATCTGCAAGGCTTTCGAGTCAGTTTTTTAGGACCGATGGCGATCGGTTTTGAAGGTGGAGGAGTCAGCGACTTAAATGATAGAGTCGATGAGCTGGTCGATATTTTTGACAGAGATTTTACTTCCAGTATTGATATTAATGCTATTAAAGTTGAGGCTCAGACTGTATTTAATAATCAAGGCCAAGCCGCGGCTGATACTTTTGTGGTTAACAAGATTGCAGAAGTGCTGGCGAGTATTAATACTTCTTTAAGCAAGGCAGACGGGGTTGTTTCTAATATAAGCCAAACTACCTATGCAAAATTCGCCACAACGGTGCAGGCCCCATTTTTGCCTATTATTTATAAAACACGTCGGCGTGGCGTTTTTATGCTGGATGCGAGTGCCTCTTTGGTTGGGCGTGCAGACATACTTTCAGATAATTTGACCTTGGTTGGAGTTGATGGTTTAAAAGCGGTTACGAGTACGGCTGACCTTAGTGGCGTTGATGTGAGCGGTGTTGATATTCAATCGGAAACCTCCCTTCACTTAAAAAGAGCTTCCGATTTGCGTTTCGGTATTGGTTACAGTGAGATGGTGTCTCGTTCGCCCAATAGTGCGCTGATTGTGGGAGGTAAGTTGAATTTTCATCGTCTTGCTTTAGACCAAAAGCTTACTGTGTTGACAGAAGACGGAGACTCGAGCGTATCCTATGGTGACTTTTTCTTAGGCAGAGAAGGCGTCTCATCCGGTATTGGTCTTGACTTAGGGGTTGTGTTGGCAGCGCGTAATTATCAGCTTGGCGCTTCAATCGCGAATGTAAATGAACCGACCTTTGATTACACCGTGTTGGGAAATTGCACTGGTTTAGCGGGGGCAGATTTAACCAGTTGTAATGCGGCTGTTCGTTTTGCAAACAAGGGGGCTTTGGCGTTAGCAGATACCTATACAATGGAAGCTCAAATGACGATTGATGCGGCGATAAAAAGCAAGGATCAGCACTTTTCGTTGGCTGGTTCTTATGATGTGAATGCCATAGCGGATCCGTTAGGAGACGAATATCAATGGGCGACCGTATCATTGTCTTACTTTAGTGGAAATTGGATCTTACCTGGAATGCGAGTGGGTTTGCGACGCAACATGGTAGGGAATGAGCTGAATTACATCACCGCTGGATTAACTTTTTATCGACGTTTAGACGTCGATCTCGCTTATGCGGCTGAAAATGATAAGGGTAACAGTGGTTTGATGATGTCGGTAGGTTACAGTTTCACTTATTAAAACAGAGGGCTAAACCACGGAAACAGTGGGCTATGATTTCGTTGGCAGTTGCTATGTTGCTCATGAAACGAGAATACTTTGCTGCGGTGTAATGATGGCTTGCAGGGGCACGTCCCAGCTTTCAACGGGTAAGCTTTTGACCTGTTGGCACTCATGAGCTAAGCCGATGAGTTGTGGTGATGCGTCTGGCCGTTTATTTGCAAATGTTCTGTCGTAAAACCCACCCCCCATACCAAGGCGCCCCCCTTGAGAGTCAAACCCTACTAAGGGTAAGAACACCAAGTCTAGATCACGGCTAGGGGCATAATCGGCAGTGACAGGCTCTTTAATGCCGTAGCTATTTTCTTGCCACATAGAATCAGCGGTATAGCGTGCAAAGCCTAACTGCTTTCCCTGAATCACTGGAAGATACGTCGCGATACTCTGTTGCCAAAAATACTCACACAGTAAATGCGGGGAAATTTCACCGTCATTGGCGAGATACAGAGCCACTTTTTTGAGTTTGTCCGTTTGTTGCCCCGATAAATAGTGATCAACACGAGCCACTAGGGTTTGGGCTGCAATAAGTTGTGCATGATTGGATAGGTTTTTTCTGGCTTGACGTAATTGGCGGCGCAGTATTTGTCTTGAATCAAGAGGCGAGGTCATAAAAGAGTTTCCCAAGTTGCCGTTTCGGCTATTGGCCTTGAACCCAGTGGTTCAAGGTGGAAAAAGCTGTGATTTTTTAGGCTTTCCGTCGCGCGGACATGCACACCAAACCAACAGGCTTTTTCCAGGGTATTACTCATAGGCTCAAGGGCGTTAAGCCGCTTCGAACAACCCAGGAAACGAATTACAGTATAAAGTAACTGATGAAAGAAATCACTCATCATCCCACCGTGTCTCTCATGCTGCTTGAAGAAAATTCGTGTTATGCGCTTGCAATCAAAAAATAAGACAAACGAACATGCCGTATCTGTTTATTCGTTAATCAACTTCGTTTGATGCGTGAGAGCGGCATCAAGCTGGGAAGTCAATTCCCGCAACTGTTGCTCGTTAGAGCGAGCGTATTTTCGGTTAGAAAGCATATCGTGAGTAATATTCAATGCGGCCAGCACGGCTATTTTTTCAAGTCCGACAATTTTGCCGCTGGCTTTAATCTCACGCATCTGATTGTTAAGGTATTCAGCGGCTTCTTTTAAATCGGCTTCGTGCCCTTTAGGGCAGTTTATTTTGTAACTTTGTCCCAGTATGGCGACGGTAACGGTTGGCTTGTCCATATTGACTCCATTTGATAGCTAGGCCCACAAAAAATGGTCTGTTTTTCCATCATTGAGTAGCGAATGGCATTTTATGCTGCGAGTAAATTCGTTACAATTCCGAATCACTTTTATTCACACTGTTTATAGCAAATTGACGCCAATATGGAAATAAACCCGATAGTTTCTCAGATAAAAGACCTTTCTGCCCGTGCTTTAACCCTTCGGGGGTATCTTTGACTACGAGTCAAAGAAAGAACGCTTAGAGGAAGTTAACCGTGAGCTGGAAGATCCCGCTATTTGGAACGATCCAGAGTACGCACAAAAACTCGGTAAAGAGCGCGCCGCGCTTGAAGCGGTAGTTGAAACCCTAGACAGCATGGAATCTGGTTTAAATGATTCCAAAGAGCTGCTCGACATCGCCGTAGAAGATAACGACGAGGATTCCGTAGAAGCGGTGCAACTTGAACTGGAAGAGCTAGAAGCTTTGCTGGCCAAGTTAGAGTTTCGTCGTATGTTTTCCAAAGAGATGGACGAAAACAGCGCTTTCTTGGATATTCAGTCTGGCTCTGGTGGTACCGAAGCACAAGACTGGGCCAATATCCTATTGCGTATGTATTTGCGCTGGGGGGAAGACAAGGGCTTCAAGGTCGAATTAATGGAAGTGTCGGCTGGCGATGTCGCGGGCATTAAATCGGCGACCATTCGCTTTGAAGGGGAGTATGCTTTTGGTTGGTTACGAACCGAAACAGGCGTGCATCGTTTGGTTCGTAAGTCTCCTTTTGATTCTGGTAACCGTCGCCATACGTCGTTTGCGTCTGTGTTTGTTTCTCCTGAAGTAGACGACAACGTAGACATCGAAATCAATCCGGCGGACATTCGTACTGATACCTATCGTTCATCTGGAGCGGGTGGTCAGCACGTAAACACGACCGACTCGGCGGTGCGAATTACTCACGTTCCAACAGGGATCGTCGTACAGTGTCAGAATCAGCGTTCGCAACATGCAAACCGTGATTTTGCCATGAAACAACTTCGTGCCAAATTGTACGAATTTGAAATGATGAAACGCAATGAAGCCGCGCAAGCCTTAGAAGACAGTAAGTCTGATATCGGTTGGGGCAGTCAGATTCGTTCCTACGTATTGGATGCATCACGTATTAAGGATTTGCGTACCGGCGTGGAGACCTCCAACACGGGGGCGGTGCTAGATGGCAATCTAGACCAATTTATCGTTGCAAGCTTAAAGCAAGGTCTGTAGCGCAATCGCATTTACTTTTTAATTTTTTTGACCATTTACAAAGAGCAATAGCAAATCATGGCTAACGAACACAACACAGAATCGACAGCACAATCAGACGACAACCGTTTGGTTGCTGAGCGTCGCGGTAAATTGGCAGCCATACGCGCTGAGCGCAATGCGTTTCCCAATACCTTTCGTCCCAACGCATACGCCGCAGACCTTCAAGCGGAATTTGGCGAACTAGAAAAAGCCGAGTTGGAAGAAAAAAATCACAAGGTTAGCATTGCGGGTCGTATCATTCGTAACCGTGGTGCCTTCATGTTGCTTCAAGACATGACAGGCCAAATCCAAGCTTATGTCAATCGTAAAGCCTTGAGTGCTGAACTATTGGCTGAGCAAAAAACTTGGGATCTAGGTGACATCATTGGTATCACAGGACCCGTGCATAAATCTGGTAAAGGCGACTTGTATGTTGACATGCAAGAAGCGCAATTACTTACCAAATCTCTCCGTCCATTGCCAGATAAGCATCATGGTTTAGCGGATATGGAAATGCGTTACCGGCAGCGTTATGTGGATTTGATTGTCAATGAAGAGTCTCGTGAGACGTTTCAAATGCGTTCAAAAATCATCTCCACGATTCGTCGTTTCCTAGAAGATCGTCGTTTCATGGAAGTGGAAACGCCTATGTTACAAACCATTCCTGGCGGTGCATCAGCACGCCCGTTCGTGACGCATCATAACGCCATGGACATGAACATGTACCTGCGTATCGCGCCAGAGCTGTATTTGAAACGTTTGGTTGTGGGCGGTTTTGAACGTGTGTTCGAGATTAACCGTAACTTCCGTAACGAAGGTACATCAACTCGTCATAATCCAGAATTTACCATGATTGAGTTCTACCAAGCTTACGCAGATTACAAAGATCTGATGGATCTGACAGAAGATATGCTGCGTACAGTAGCAGAAAAAGTATTGGGTACAACCAAAGTGACTTACCAAGGCTCTGAGTACGACTTTGGTGCGCCCTTTGTTCGCATGAGCATGTTAGATTCGATTTTGCACTACAATCCAGAATTGACAGCGGCTGACCTAGAAACATTAGAAAGCGCAACGGCTGTGGCGAAGAAACTAAAAATCGATGTAAAACCGATTTGGGGTCTTGGCAAATTGTGGACGGAAATCTTCGAAGAAACCGCAGAACACAAATTGGATCAACCGACTTTCATTACGGAATACCCAGCGGAAGTGTCGCCACTTGCCCGCCGTAATGACGACAATGACTTTATCACTGATCGTTTTGAATTCTTTGTCGGTGGTCGTGAAATTGCCAACGGTTTTTCTGAGCTTAATGACCCAGAAGATCAAGCAGAGCGTTTCATGCGTCAGGTTGCAGAAAAAGACGCAGGGGATGATGAAGCCATGCATTACGATGCTGACTACATCAATGCGCTAGAATACGGCCTACCACCGACCGCGGGTGAAGGTATTGGTATTGATCGTTTGGTGATGTTGTTCACCAATGCCCCTTCAATCCGTGACGTATTATTGTTCCCACATATGCGCCCTCAGGACTAATCCTAGGCCGGATAGTCACTGACAAACATTCTAATGTATCTATAAGGCCTCAATTGAGGCCTTATTTTGTTTCTATTAAAGGGGTCAGATCCCATTAATTTTAACAAAATTTGCCTTATCTAATATCTACTTTTAAAGGGCTCTGACCCCTTTATAAAAAGTAATGGAGAGTTATATGAGTCGTTTTTGGACAGATAAAATCGCTTCTCTTGACCCTTATGTGCCAGGCGAACAACCGCAAGACAAAAAGTACATCAAGTTAAACACGAATGAGAGCCCATATCCCCCATCGCCTAAAGCCCTAGAAGCAATGGCGGTGGAGGTAAGTGAGCGTTTACGTCTTTATCCAGATCCAAATGGTATGGCGTTAAAAAACGCCTTGGCAAGCAATTACCAGTTAGAAGCGAACCAGGTGTTTGTTGGCAACGGCTCAGACGAAGTCTTGGCCTTGGCTTTCATGGGCTACTTTGCCGGTGGCAAGCCTTTGGCATTTGCTGATATTACCTACAGTTTTTATAAAGTGTACGCTGGCTTATACAGCATCGAACCAAAACTGATTCCGCTGAATGACCATTTTGATATCGTACCAGCAGATTACGACAACCTAGATGTCTCAGGTGTGGTGGTAACCAATCCAAACGCGCCAACCGGTAAAGCCTTGCCTTTGTCTGATATTGAGACAATTTTAAAAGCGAATCCTGACGTGGTGGTGTTAGTGGACGAAGCCTATGTGGACTTCGGTGCGCAAAGCGCGGCGTCTTTGATTAATCACTATCCAAATCTATTGGTGGTGCAAACCTTGTCCAAATCTCGTGCCTTGGCTGGGATTCGTGTGGGTTACGCACTGGGGCATCCAGATTTGATTGAAGGGTTGGAACGTTTGAAGAACTCTTTCAACTCCTACCCAATTGATCGCATTGCTTTGGCTGGCGCTACCGCAGCGGTGGAAGATGATGGT
This sequence comes from Marinomonas hwangdonensis, assembly GCF_003721245.1. Classification (GTDB taxonomy): domain Bacteria; phylum Pseudomonadota; class Gammaproteobacteria; order Pseudomonadales; family Marinomonadaceae; genus Marinomonas; species Marinomonas hwangdonensis. The sequence goes on from NZ_RIZG01000009.1 coordinate 71,940, forward strand.
TATTTACAAGATATTTGCGCTAAAACCATCGCCACTCGCGAGCAAACGGTGAAAGATCTTAACGCCCTTGGATTCACCATTGTGCCATCAGCGACCAACTTTGTGTTTGTGACACACCCAGACAAAGACGCTGAGCAAATCTACCTTGCCTTAAAAGAACAAGGCATTCTGGTTCGTTACTTTGGTAAAAAGCCACGCATTGGTAATCACTTACGGATTACCATTGGTACTGATGACGAAATGGCCGCGCTTATTGCGGCTTTGAAAACCTTGTAATCACTCCGAAAAGCCTTCCCCTTGTTTAAGGTGAAGGCTTTTTTGCGGCTTGTTTATTGCATAATAGGATGATTACATTAAACGCTTACGCACTTGCACAACGATATACTCAATCAATAACACCACGATAAAAATGGTCGTTAACACCATGGCCACCTTGGGCCACTGAAACAGATTCATCGCGTTATTCAGCACTACCCCAATACCGCCCGCGCCGACTAGGCCCAATACCGCAGACTCTCGCACGTTAATGTCCCAACGAAACAAAAGAATACTAAAAAAGGCCGGTTTGGCTTGTGGCCAATACGCTTTAATTAAGACAGAGGTAAAAGACGCGCCCGTTGCACGAATGGCTTCAACACTACCCATATTGACTTCTTCTAAGGCTTCTGAAAATAACTTACCCACAAAACCAACAGAGCGAAGTGCCACGGCGAGTACGCCAGCTAACACGCCGGGCCCAAAAACAGCGACAAACAGCAGCGCCCAAACCAAAGAGTTAACCGAGCGTGATGCTACCAAGAAGAACTTCGCGATCCAGTTTAACCAAGGCGATTTAACAATGTTTCTGGCGTTCATTAAGGCCAAAGGGATGGCAAGAATCAGGCTAAGCAGAGTGCCTAGCGTGGCAATATGCAGAGTGTCGAGCATAGCGCCATGGATGGTCGTAGGATACGAGGCAAAATCCATGGGCCACATGCGGCTAAACAAATCGGCCATTTGTTCAGGTGCATCCAGTAAAAACTCTGGAATAATTTCAACAGTCCGCAACGAGGCCAAAAAGGACATGATAATTACTAGGTATACCATATAACGGGCGGTTCTTTCACCGAGGGTAAAACGCTCCCATTTTGGTGTTAATTCGCTATTAGACATAGGTGTCTTTAATGTGTCGGCTTTCATTGGAAAATTCTCCGTACTAGATTAGACAAGGCTTCGCCCACAAGAATCAGGGCAATAATCGCCATCAAAATAGCGGTAACAAAGTCATAATCGAAACGTTGGAAGGCAGAAAACAGTGTGCCACCTAAACCACCTGCACCCACGATACCTATCATGGTGGAGTTCCGTAGGTTCGAGTCTAATTGATAGATGGAAAAACCGATAAACCGCGAAAAAACTTGTGGAATAACAGCAAACACTATGGTGCTGATAAAGCCTGCCCCCGTCGCTCGAATGGCTTCGACCTGTTTAAAAGAGATTTCTTCAATCGCTTCCGCAAAGAGTTTAGCGACAAACCCTATAGAAGCGACGGTGAGGGTTAAAATGCCGGCCATCGCCCCAAAGCCAACGGCTTTGACAAATAGGATGGCAATGATGACAGGATGAAAAGTACGACAGAGTGCGATAAACACGCGAACCGGAATACTAATCGCATTGGGCATCAGATTACGAGCGGCCATTAATCCGACAAACAACGAAATAACAATACCCAAAACACTGGCAATGATGGCAATCTGAAGGCTTTCAATTAAGTCACTTAGTAACAACTCCCAGCGGGCAAAGTTAGGTGGAAATAGACGATCAACTAAGCGTGCCCCTTGGTCTAGGCCGAGTACAAATCGATTCCAACCAATATCCAGTGTTGAGAAGGCGTAAGCTAAATACGCGAATAAACCCAGCCACAAAAACTTTGAAGACAATGACGTTTTAAAGGGGTGCTTACGGTCGACTACTGTAGCCATGACTCACCTCCATAAATGGTTTTAAGGTGCTCATCTTTTATGCCATCTGGTGGACCGTCATACACCACCTTACCTCCGCTCATGCCGATCATTCGTTGTGCGTAGCGTTTTGCTAAGTTCACATCATGGATATTTACCAGCGTTGGAATGCCTTTGTCATTAGCCAGCTGGGTTAATAACTCCATGATTTCTACAGATGTTTTTGGGTCTAACGATGAGGTTGGCTCGTCAGCCAATAAGATAGCAGGCTCCTGCATCAGTGCACGTGCAATACCAACGCGCTGACGTTGTCCTCCGGATAAACTGTCCGCTCGCTGTGTGGCGAAGTCACTGAGCCCAACAAAGTCTAACAGTTCAAACGCACGTTTAATGTCTTTGTCAGTAAAATTGCGACGCCAAGCGCTCCAAGCCGACATATAGCCTAAGCGGCCAGTCAACACATTCTCTAAAACAGACAGCCGCTCTACCAGATTGTATTCTTGAAAAACCATGCCAATTTGACGACGTAGCTCTCTTAGCGGTTTTCCTTTAACGTTGGCTACATCGTTGTTTTTGAAAATGATGCTGCCATTTGTCGGTTGAATGAGGCGGTTAATGCATCTTAATAATGTGCTTTTTCCCGTTCCTGATGGCCCGATAATGGCGATGACACCGGCTTCATTAATGTCAATGTTAATGTTTTTTAGAATGGGCTTATCCGAGACATAGGCATGGTTTAAGTCACGTATTTCTAAACGGCTCATAACAGAATCCTTTGGGTATAGTGAGCCTAAGCCCCTCTAATATAAGGGGCTTAGGCTCCATGTAGGTGAAAAGATAGAAAGGTTACTTTTTCGCAGCGGCAGCGGCTTCGCGCTCAGCCAGTTGTTGTAAGCCACGTGCTGTATAAGCAGTGCCTGTCGCGTGCGCTATGTTGCGTACCACTTCCCAGTCGTTTTTGTAGGTAATAGGGAAGAAGCGATCGGCACCATCGAAGTCAGCTTGCATTTCTGCAGGGAATCGATAAGAGTCAAACGCGCTTTTGATTTTGCTAACAAGCTCTGGGTGCAAATCGTGTGCATAGCCAAAGGCCGACGTTGGGAAGCGAGCGCTGCGATAAATGATTCTAAAGTCGTCTTCTTTAACACGACCCGCTTCGACCATACGATCATAGACATCGGAAGCGACAGGGGCAGCGTCATAGTCGCCACTTAATACGCCCATTACAGATTGATCATGCTTACCTGAGTAAGCCACCTTATAGTCTTCATCGGGAACAACGCCTAATCCAGGAAAGAGCGCTCTAGGAGCTAGGTTACCTGAATTGGATGACACCGCAGTGTGTGCAACAGTGCGACCTTTCAGGTCTTCCATGGTTTTAATATCACTGTCATTACGTACTATGGTAATCAGGTTGTAGCCCTGAAAGGCGTTTTCATAGCCTTTAACCGCAATAGGAACATAGCCAGCCAAGTTCACGGCATAACCTGTAGGTCCGGTAGAAAAACCTGCTATGTGCAAACGACCAGAACGCATGGCTTCTACTTGTGCTGAGTTCGAATGAACGCTGTAGTACACCACTCGTTTACCGGTGGCTTCTGACAAATGGCGCTGGAAATCGGCAAACGCATCTTGATAAACGGCAGGGTCTTCAACGGGGGTGTAAGTGAAAACTAAGGTGCTCGGGTTACGCCAGCGGCTAGAATCTTTTGGGGTGTCCGCTACCATGTCCATGTTTTCATCGCAGAAACTGTCATCCAATGCACCACGGTGTTCACAATCTGCAGCAAAAACAGCCGAGCTTGACAGTGCTAAAAGCAATGAAGTGGTAATTCCTAAGCGACTAAGGGTGAGTAAACTCATAGAAAGAATCTCCTAATTATTATTGTATTGTTAGCCGCTGCCTTAATTAAATTAATGCTATGCGGTTACACAAAGACTTTGCAAAAGTGATACCAACCTAATTATGTTTTTATTTTTCAATAGGTTAGGGTTTTTCTTAAGGGCGGTTTTTATTGATGTAAAGAAAAATGGGACAGGTGTGCCCCATTTTTCTAAAGGTTTTTTCGTGCTTTAGGACGGGAGAGTCCCAACTAGGCTCTGAATGTCTGCTTATCCAATTGGAATTTTTTCATTTTTCGGTAGAGCGTCTTGCGTGACATTTTTAGTTGTTCAGCCGCGTTACCTATATGGCCAGCGGCGGTCATGAGAGAATCTTCTATAAGTTTACGTTCGTAGTCTTCCAGTTTTTGATCGAATTTATCCAAGGGGAGTTCGTCAATGTCTGTGGATTGATGATTCAATGAAAATCCATCTCCTTCAATCCCCAGCACGAAGCGGTCGGCTATGTTTCTTAATTCCCTGACATTACCCGGCCATTCGTAGTGTAAGAGCTTTTCTTGATGATGGGCGCGTATCGCTGGGCAGCCTCTTTGAAAGCGTTCAGCGGCCAATTGGCAATAATGCTCAAACAGCATCAAGATATCGTCTCCTCGCTCTCTCAAAGGAGGGAGTTTTAGGCTGGCGACGTTTAAGCGATAGTATAAATCGAGGCGAAATAGGCCTTTTTCACTGGTGGTCTGTAAATCGTCTTTGCTTGCTGCAATCACACGAATGTTGACTGGAATCGATTGGGTGCTGCCCAAGCGTTCCAAACTGCGTTCCTGTAGTACTCGTAATAGGCGAATCTGTGCGGTCAGTGGCATGGTTTCAATTTCATCTAGAAACAGAGTACCTCCCGAAGCCGCCTCAATTTTGCCCATTTGGCGCTGTTTTGCTCCAGTAAAAGCCCCCGCTTCGTAACCAAACAACTCACTCTCAATAAGGTTTTCTGGCATGGCACCACAATTGATGGCAATAAAGGGGTGGTTTCGACGTCGACTGGCGTCGTGCAGGGCGCGAGCAACAACGTCTTTGCCACTGCCAGTTTCACCATAGATTAGGGTGTCTACATCGGCATTGGCCAGCACTAGGATTTGTTCGTGTAGCTGTTTTATTACGGGAGATTCACCAACCACCAAGCGTTCAATGATGGCTTTATCGTCCTTAGATAAACTTTGTTCTCGACGTGCAAGTACGGATTTTCGTTGACGTTGCGCCTGCTTTAAGCGCTCGATCAGTACTGAGGGTGAGACGGGCTTTTCAAGAAAGTCGATGGCACCTTCTCGCATGGCTTGTGTTGCCATAGGGATGTCGCCATGGCCACTCATTAATACGACAGGGAGTTCTGCATCAAAATTTTGCAAACGAGCGAGCAGTTGCATGCCGTCTAGTATTGGCATGCAAACATCACTTAACACCACACAATTGGGCATTTTCTGTAAAAAAGTGAGAAGCGCTGTCGCGTCATTAAAGCATTGAGTGTCAAAGCCTTCTAGGGTCAGCATTTCAGCAAAACTGTCGAGGACAGAAACATCGTCGTCAACAATACAAATCATCGGTAACTGGGGCATGGGCGTATTCTTATAGTTTTTAATAACGCGTTAATAAAAAGAGTTTTATTCTAGTGCGAGGTGTCGGATTTATCCCGCCATCTTGCCAAATATTACTGTCAAATTAAACCCTTGCGGTGTTCGGTTTCGTGGGAATCATAATCTGAAAACATGCGCCTTGATTGGTTTCTTTTAAGGCAATACTGCCTTCAAAGTCCTGTAAAATGTTGTAGCTTATGGACAACCCAAGCCCGAGCCCTTTGCTAGGGGACTTGGTGGTAAAATAAGGGTCAAAGATGTGTTCTTTGCAATCGGGTTCTATACCCGGCCCATTATCTTCAACTAGAATCTCAACCCATTGGGCGCTTGGACAAACACGCCAAGCAATGCGCACAAAAGGGTCGCTCACCTGTTGTACCGCATCTAAGGCGTTCATAATGAGATTGACCATTACCTGCTCAAGACGGATGGGTTCAGCAATCACTAAAATATCGTCACTGCCTATGAGCTCAGGATGACAATGATTGGACTTGGATTTCAGTAATTCAACAGCTGCCTCGATCACTGGGGAGAGTAATATAGCATAGGGTTTTTGGTCGGTTTTACGTGCAAAGCCGCGTAAATGATGGGTAATGTTGGCGGTTTTTTCTAACTGAAGCGTTAGGCGTTCAATGCCAGATTTCGCTTGCTCTGTCAGTTCTTTTTCCAAACATAAGCCCACACTGTGGAGTTGGTTACGCATAACCGCAAGTGGTTGATTGATTTCATGGGTGATCGCCACACTTAATTGCCCTAATGCGGCTAATTTACCGGCTTGAATGAGGTCTTGTTGGGCCAGTCTTAAACGCTTTTCTGTTGCTAAACGCTCTTCAGTTTCCACCGCCAATTGGCGATGCATCTGTGTCGTTTCAATGGCGGCTTGTTGAAAGATTTTTAAATCCCTGGCCATTTCGGATATTTCATCGCGGCCCTCTTGAATGACATTAATATCTAATGCGCCACTCGCGATAGCGTGCATATTGGATTGTAGCCTGACCAAACGCCCCAAGATGTTACGCCTTACGTAAAACCAAGACACGCTCGCCGCGAGCAGCAAGCTGATAATCGACAGCATGAAGGTCGCATCCCTGGCTTTGGATACGGACAAGCCCGCTTCTGCAATTTCATTATCAACACGCTGATTCACTCTTTCCGTATACTGAGAAATCTGTACGGCCAATTGTTGTATGTGGCGTTGACTATTGCTAACCAAAAACTCTTCTTGATAGCGCAGATCCAGCTCACGGTTTTTTTCTTTAAAGAGTGGACCTTCACGTGATACGAGTAAAAATAACGAATCAATGGGGGCCTTTTCAAAGTCTTCTTTTAGGCGTTCGTCATTGAGTTCTAAGCGCTGTATTTCGTCGACTAAAGTTTCTAAACGTAAAAAGGTGTAATCCAATTCCTTAAAAGTACTGTCCGTATGCACCTTTTCAGCGAGAGCAAACAAATAGCTTAATTTTAAGCGTGTGGCGAATAGGGCCTCTGAGTACTCTGATAATGGCCGTTGATCTAGAACCTGGTTGACCTCAATATACAGCGGGTACAAACGCAACCGTTGTTGATCTGATGATTTGGCATAACCCTGTCGTTCTTCAACGGTTTCATAAATCAGACCAATGCTATAGCGAATCTGATCACGGATTTCGATAAAGTAACGGTTATAGTCCGGGAGATGGATAACCCAGGTTTGCATTTCAGCTAAGACACGATCTAACTGCTCTCGCGTACGCTGGCGAACATAATTTGAGTCAGCACTGATCAGGCGAGGTACTTGAGCGGTTAGTTGTTGGCTGAGCTCGTTCAAACGTGCCGAAGCGTAAAGTACTTCAATACTGTCGGCTCGGATCTGCTCCAGACGTTGTTGCAAAAGCCCGTTACTGTGAGAGGCAAATCCCGCCGCCAGTAAGGTCATCAAAGCCACGGTCGCAAAGGCGAGCATTAAGCGCGTACTGACACTCTTTGGTATCCAATGTTTGAGCTTCATTAGTGTCTCTTGGGGTCATGTTGTTTTTGTGCACGAGTATGGACACCTGGGCTTTGCGATTCAATAGGTAAGTGGCCTGTTTGTTTTGGCTATTTTGATATCAAAACGGTTAATAACTGACAGTGAGTTAGGGCGGTACACGACAGCGCTTTTATTGGGATATATTCCATATTGATCTAATTTATAAGCTTAATATTCTTTTGTGTTATTTATGGGGGTGCGTAGAATCCTTTTTTTTGTAGCATAAAAGGCGTTTTGTAATGGAATGGCAAGGCTGGTTTTGTTTGGCGCTGACGATGACGGCGTTGGTAGTGCTGTCGCTAACGAGAATTAGCCCACATGTTGTGATGATGGGCGTGATGACGATTCTTAGTGCGCTGGGCATTTTATCTGCTACAGAAGCCTTGGCCGGGTTTTCCAATTCGGGCTTAATCACGGTGGCCGCGATGTTCGTGGTGGCGGCTGGGGTATATGGCTCTGGCGGTGTGGATTTGTTGGTCAACAAGGTGTTAGGTCAACCAACATCTGTGCGTTCAGCCTTGTGTCGCATTTTTCCTCCTGTTGTTTTGTTGAGTGGCTTTTTGAATAATACCCCAGTGGTAGCCACCATGATTCCAGCGATTCATGCTTGGGCTCGTAAAATAAAGATCCCACCTTCTAAGTTAATGATCCCTTTAAGTTACACAGCGATTTTAGGGGGAACCTTGACCCTGGTCGGTACCAGCACCAACTTGGTGATCAATGGACAATATCAGGCGTTGACAGGGGAAGCGGGTTTTTCTTTGTTTTCCATTACGGCCGTGGGTATTCCCGTGGCCTTAGCGGGTATGGCATTTATTTGGCTATTTTTACCGCGCTGGTTGCCTGATCGCAGCGAAAAGCAAGCATTTGGTAACCTTCGAGAGTTCACCCTTGAAGTCACTGTGGACCCAAGTGGGCCCTTGGTGGGTAAAACGGTACAAGGTGCCAACTTACGTCAATTAGAACGTGTTTATCTCGTTGAGGTCGAACGGCAAGGCACTATTTTGACCGCGGTGTCTTCTGAAGAGGTGTTGCATGGTGGTGATCGTTTGGTGTTTGCTGGCGATACCCAAGCTATTTCAGATTTACTGCGCATCCACGGCATTGTGGCTTCTTCCGAAGAGGGCGAAATAAGTAGCCTAAATAAGGATAGAGCAGAGCGCTGTTTAGTCGAAGCTGTGGTGTCGCCCCATTGCGCTGCTTTAGGGAAAAATATTCGTGATGCAAAGTTTCGCGACCGTTACGGCGCTGTGGTGTTGGCGGTGGCACGCAACGGGGAACGTGTAAAAGGGAATTTGGGCAATATTTATTTGGAAGCCGGCGATACGCTGTTATTAGAAGCAAGACCCGCTTTTGTGACGCGCCAGCGCTATAACAAAGACTTCTTATTGATCAACGATTTGGACACAGAAACACCAAGACATGAGCGTGCTTGGTTATCATGGGGCATTCTTATTGGCGTGGTGGTCGCGGCCGGTTTCGGCGTGATTAGTATGTTAAATGCCGCATTGATTGGCGCGGGTTTGATGATTGTTACTGGGTGCTGCACGATTAGTCAGGCTGAAAAGAGCCTCGATTTAACCGTGCTTATCACGATTGCAGCGTCCTTTTCGTTGGGTGCTGCGCTACAAAAAACAGGCGTTGCAGAATGGCTGGCTTACTACATTATTGATCTGAGTGCGGGCACGCCTTGGCTTATGTTGATTATGACCTATGTGGTTGTGTCTTTGTTAACGGAGACCATTACGAACAATGCGGCTGCCGTGTTGATGTTACCCATTGTGCTGGAGGTGACGGAAAAGGCCAGCTTAAATAACGAGCCTTTTATTTTTGCCATCATGATGGCCGCTTCGGCAAGCTTTGCCACCCCACTTGGCTACCAGACTAATCTAATGGTATACGGACCGGGTGGGTATCGGTTCAGTGATTTTCTAAAAGTAGGGATACCGATGAATATTTTCATTGGTGCTGTTACCTTGCTTGTGCTTATTTTGGGTTGGCCGCTGGTAAACGCTGAATAAGGCGGCCAAGTAGGCCCCAAGGTTTTCATTCGATTGTTTAGGGAGAATTTGATATAAAAATACCGTCACTGCGTGTGCATTCACGGTATATTTATTTTTAGGAAGGATTCTATGAGCATTGTTATCAATATCATTGTGACGTTAGCGCTTTTGTACTGGCCTATGGTGGTCATGATGTCGCCCATGATGTTTGCTGCTCCCGGTGCGACTGACGATAAAGGCATGGTATTGACGGCTGTCTTTTTTATATTTTATCCGGTGACCATGTTTCTTTTTCTGGGGATTTTTGGGGGGAAATACTTCGGCCTGAATAGTTTTGCGCTTGCGCTGGTCAGTACATTTATTGTTCTTTTTGTGCTGTCTTTTTTTGGTTATACCGGGATGATTTCAAACGTCATAAAAGGTATCCCTAACAGTGGCTATGGTGTTGTCGGAAACACGGTTTATTACAATGCTGATCCGATTATTGGTGCAGATGTTGAAAGTTTTAACACTTACAAAAGTGAAGACTATCAGAACGACTACAGTGTGGGTCAATACGCTGTGGATAATCAGTCTCTGTATTTTCGCGGGCAATCGCTGTCAGGTGTCCGCATTGAAAATCTAGTGGGTAAGTTCATTGCTTATGAGTTTTATTGGTTAAATGATACACAAGTAATAAAGAATGGTGAAATCATAGAGGGGTTGGATCCTCAGACCTTTGGTGATTTCGAGGGTTTTTCGTATTGGACTTATTCGAAAGTCGGTGAACAATATCGTCTTTTTTATGACAATGTTTTGGTTAAACTGGCGGATTTTTCTTCTTTTGTGCCACTCACCGACATGTTGGCAAAAGATAACCGTCGGGTTTTTTATGAGGGTAAGCCCATCGCTCTAGAGGCCGATGTTGAAAGTTTTGACACTTTTTCCATTTATGGCTTTGCGAGAGATAAAGATCGACTTTATTATTTTGGTGGTGAGAGCCCTGTTGTCGTAAGTGGCGCCGACCCAGATTCTTTTGATGAATTGGGCTGGCGTTATTACAAAGATAAAAACGCGATTTACTATGTACAGGAAGAAGAGGGCGCATCGATTCTTGAGAGTGTGGATCATGGTAGCTTTCAAGTATTAGGTTATGTCGAAGGTCATGATTATGACGCGAAAGACACCAATGGCTATTATGTCCGTGGTGAGAAAGTGAGTGAACAGTAGGTAGAATGACATAGCAACGCGGTATCAATAGCCTGTGTCTGAATGATCAACAGTGGTGTCTGTGGACATATTATCGAGAGAATGCTTAATTGATACGAATCTTATGAATCAACCTTTATTATCGGAACAGCACACGACAGAATCCTTGGCCAATTTGCTGCTTAGCGTTGCTCAAGGGGATCGTCATGCCTTTTCAGAGCTATATCAAGCGACCCATCGGAAACTTTTTGGCATTGTTTATCGTATCTTAAAAAATCAAGCCATGTCTGAAGAGGTGCTGCAAGAGATTTACCTTAAAATATGGGAAAAGGCCTCGAGTTTCGATGCGAGTGTTGCGTCCCCTATTACTTGGATGGCAACGATAGCGCGTAATCGTACCATTGATGAGATACGAAAAAATCAGCTCCCAGACAGTGATGAAGAGGTGGATTTTGATTTGATCGCAGACGATTCGATGGCGCCTGATGACTCTTTCACTAGGAGCCAAGATTTATTAAAACTAGAAGCGTGTTTGGATGGGCTGGAGTCGCCTCGTGCTGAAATGATTAAAGCCGCCTATTTGGATGGTTTCTCCCGTCAAGAGCTTGCTGAGCGTTTCGGTCAGCCGCTAGGTACGATTAAAACTTGGTTGCATCGCAGCATTAAGCAGCTGCAAGGTTGTATGACTTTATGAAGAACGACGAAGAAATATCCATTCAAATTGTCGCGGCAGAGTATGTGCTCGGTACGTTGGAGAAAGATGAACGCGATGCTGTTGAGGCAAAACGTGCGACCGACCCTATGCTGGAAAAGGCGATTCTCAGCTGGCAAGCGCACCTTGCCGGTTTGAATGATTACGTAAAAGAGGCTGAGCCGAGAGGCGATTTGTTTGATGATATTTTGGCTAAGCTCGATCAATCGTCGGATAAAAAACCGCTGCCTGGCAAGGTGGTAACTCCATCTTCTTCTGGCGTTGTTGAAATAGAGCGGATGCGAGCCAAACTTAAACGTTGGCGGCTGACGGCTTTTACTACTTCAGCCATTGCAGCGTGTCTTGCGGTCTTTATGGTCGTTAAACCGCCCGTGGCGCCTGCCGTTCAAGCGAATGCGCCTTTTGTCGCCGTATTTCAGGCGGATGACCAACAACCTGCTTTTATTATGTCGTTGGACATTGATACTCGACAGCTGACGGTTCGCTCTGTTACCGCGCAAGGACAGTTAGAGGGAAAAACCTATCAGTTGTGGATTAAGGCGGATGAAATAGGCCCTGCACCGCGTTCTCTAGGCTTATTGGCGAATGTGGCATCTCCAATTCAAAAGCAGATAGATTATGATCCAGCGGTCATTCGTCATGCGACGTTTGGTATCAGCGTTGAACCTGCTGGAGGCTCTCCAACCGGTGTACCTACAGGTCCAGCAATCCATGGCAAACTTTATCCAACCTCTTTGTAGCTTAGATACTGTGATCGCTCAAGCCAACCTAAATGGGTTGGCTTTTTTATATATTTTGACTTTATATTTAGATCTTAGAAATTTTTTTAAAAATCGCCTAGTTTCTGAAACCTTTTCTAATTGTCCTCGTAGCTATAGAAGAGAAAATGCTATTTCAACGAAACATAATTTAGAGGTCTATTATGAAAAACACACTTTTACGCATTACTCTTGGTTTAGGTATTTTAACAATGACTGGCACTGCATTAGCTGGTGGAATGAGCGGTAACCTTGCTGTTAAAGGCAGTGACCAAGATGTCTCTGGCGGAACCGTGGTAACTGATATGGTAATGGCCGAGAAGAATGGCTGGTTGGTTGTGCATCGAACTGATAAGGCGATGAAACCCGGTCCAGTCGTGGCGTATGCGCCACTTAAAAAAGGCGAAAATAATGATGTGGTGGCTATTCTGACTGAGTCAGTAGAGTCTGGAGACATGCTGATGTTAATGCTTCACGGTGAAGATGGCGGTATGAAAACAGGGATTTTTGAATACACGCTAGGAGCGAAAGAAGATGGCCCGATTAAAGTAGATGGTAAGTTAGTGATGGATGTGATCACAGCAAAATAGTTTAGAGTGAGTATAAAAAAGCCAGTATGGAGCCCATACTGGCTTTTTAAAAACCACTAGCGTACTTTAAATGAGATACACCGTCCCTAAAGCGAGGCGATTTTAGAGAGTGCGCTAAGTTATTATTTTGAAGATGAAGATTTTATCCAAACTGGGTTAGACCATGCTGTGCTACCATCTTTATCTTCCACTTCAAGGCTGATCCATCCTTTAGCTTCGACTGGAATAGTTAGTGTGAGCTCCGTTTCTTGGTTTTCATCGGGGTTTAAACTGACAGTTTTAAGCGTTTCCCCCCCTTTACCCAGCATACGAATCTCTTTTAAACCATCTACCGCGACAACGTTAACCGTCCATTTGTCACCTGCAGATACTGTGTCTCCAAACATGATGTTTTGTGGGTACAAAATAGGTCCTTGAGTAGCATAGCCTTTGCCTAGGTTTAGGGCTTTTGCGAATGACAGCGGGGTAATTTCAGCGTCTACATGTGCCATCATACGAATTTGACCAGTCAGTTGGTTCCATGCGTCATGAGTGTCTGTGCCTGCCGTGAAGTACATAGTTTCACCTTCATCCCATAGCTGGTGAATCTTTTTCAAGGTGGGTTCGTTATCAACTCGAGTATTCAATTCCATTAAGTCAAATTTGTCTGTTGTTCCACCTGGCACTGCGTCTTTAGCGATGTTGGTAAAGTAGCCATAATCATTAAATGGATGATTCATTGGTATAACTTCGGCTCCCATTTCGTGCATGGCTTCCATGATGTCATGTATGTTTGCTGTCCCTGGGTCGACGTTGAGCTGTGCGCTGTTATCTACTGGAAAAGGGTTCATGTGGCCCCACGATGGTGAAACTTCTATTGATGGAATGAAGGGAATTCCACGTTTTGCTGATAAGTCTGCAAATATTTTATGGTTGATCGTTGAGTCATGATCGCTGATAAATGTCAGATCCAATCCTGTTGCCAATTGTGCTCTGACAGCGATCTCTGGTGGAGTAACGCCTTCTAGTACATTTCCATGATGATGTAAGTCAGCACCGTACCAGTGATGCTGGTTTGGGTGGGTTAACTGTGGCACCTTAATTAGCTGGTGGTTGGTTTTACCAGATTCGAGAGTGACGTCTAAGATTTGTGTCTTGGTTAAAAAACCGGCACCTGAATCAATACCAAAAGTGTAGGAGCCTGGTGCAAGTGACAGCTCCGCGGTACCTCCCGGCAATAATTCAGTAAAGAAGGTGCGTTTGCCTAAAAACTCGACAGGGGGGGCTTGTCCTTCAATGATGGTGATACGCGCATCTTTAGCTTCAGCAGAAGTGGCTTCTTGTATTCTCAGAGACAATTTTGCTGGGGCAGTCAATCCAGTAAAATCGAGTGTTTGCTGACTATTTTTGCTGATGCTGATGGTTTGTAGTGAGCTATTGGCGTGGCCTGTCGCCGTACCATAAACTTGGTATTCGCCTTTAGGTAAATCAAAACTGTACATACCTTTTTGAGCAAGTGTCCAAGCGTATGGGTGACCTTGTTTTTCGATCATAACGATGGCGTCATTAGGTACGCTGCCATTTTCTGCCCGAATTTGGCCAGATATGTTCCCCGTCGGTATTTTCTTGCGAGCAGCTTCTGCTTTTATAATGGGAGCAAGATCGCCATTTGGCACTGCTTGTAGCTGTGAATTAAACGTTCGGCTTTCGCCAGGCTTAAGGGTGTGGCCGAGGTACATATCGCGACCATTGTATTTTATTCTATCAAAATAAGGGGCATGCAGAGCAAAGGCCCAGTCTCTGTCGTAAGCAACCATTCGATCCGTTAGTGCATTTGTTGCCATGGCTTCTTCGTTTCCTTCAAGCCCAGCAATGGCAAACTGGTAACCCGTATCAGGCCAGATAGTGTGACCAGATTCTAGTTCTAATGCTTGATCACCTTGGTTTGTCATGGTGGTTTTCAGCAGTATAGAATCTGAGCCAGATTCTAAGGTATACCAGGTGGTAATATCGACATCATCGAAATTACGACTAATTTTAATCACGGCTTTGCTGGGACTGTCTTCAAGAATCTCAACGGACTTACGGTCATTAGGCCAAGCCGACCAACTGTTTGGAATAAAATCTGCAAAAGCGACTCGGTCTAGGTCAATTTCTCCTTCTTTAACGGCGGCTAAATCTACTAACGTGCCACGAGGTACTCCCCATGGTGGAGCAGACTCAATGGCGAGCGCGAAAGCGATGTGTTCGTTTTTGACGGTAATGTCTTTTTCATAGACAGCTTCGCCATCCGGAATGGCGGTTTCGCCCGTGGTTATTGAAACATTTGCAAAGGCGTTAGGCCCCAATAATAGTCCAGAAACGACTGCGGCTATTGCAGTTTTTGAAAAAGTTGACATCTAGCTAATCCCTTTTTTTATGATATTTTTCAATTATTACACTTTTATTGTGCTTTAAGTTAATTGAACGTTCAATTAAAAAAAGAAGAGGGAGTTGGTTTTTTGTTTACACAACTAACCTTTTTTATTTTTTAAGTTATTGTTTTATAATGATTATATTTAATTTATTCAAATAAATATATAAGTGAAAAAATATTTAGTTATCTAATGGTTTTGGTGTTTTATATGTTTCTTTATACAGAAATAGAGGGTATTTTGGGTTTAGTTGAGGACGCGTAAGAGAACAGGATGAAACTGTACGGTATTTTTTTCGTACCGGAAGGGAATTAGGAAGGTGTCTCAGCTTAGTTGGATGTAAGCACTTTTAAAGTATTGTATTGGTGGGTGTGACAGCCTTACGGCTGATCACACTTTATCAACTTAGCTTCTATGGCCGACTGTATGCCTTTAGCATCTAGCCCTATGCGTTTTAACATTGAAGCATGACTTGCGTGTTCTTCATATTGGTCAGGAAGACCAAGATGAAGTGTCGGGATATGGATATTATTTGCTAGTAAGTATTCGCTTACTGCTGAGCCTGCGCCACCCATTATGGCATTTTCTTCCACGGTGACTATTAGTTTAGCATCTCTTTGAGCTAAGAGGGCGTCCTCGTCGATAGGCTTTACAAAACGCATGTCTAGTAAGGTGGCATCAAGGTTTTCTGCGGCTTCTAATGCATCGTAGGTTGGGCGGCCAAAACCGCAAATGACAATGCCAGACTGTCCCGTACGTAATGTACGTGATTTACCGATTGCGAGAGTCGACAAGGTATTTTCAATATGAACGCCTTGACCGGTTCCGCGAGGATAACGAACGGCCGCAGGCCCTTCGTACTCATAACCGGTTTGTAGCATTTTGCGACATTCGTCTTCGTCTGATGGTGCCATAACCACCATGTTTGGAATGCAACGAAGATAACTTAAGTCGTAAGCGCCAGCGTGTGTTGGTCCATCTTCGCCAACGAGTCCAGCTCGGTCAATAGCGAAAAGCACATCAAGATTTTGCAACGCTACATCGTGAATAAGCTGATCGTAAGCGCGTTGAAGAAAAGTCGAATAGATGGCAACGACCGGTTTAATGCCATCACATGCCATCCCAGCGGCTAGGGTGACAGCGTGTTGTTCTGCAATCGCGACATCAAAATATCGTTCAGGAAAGCGCTCTGCGAACTCAATTAAGTCAGAGCCTTCTTTCATGGCTGGCGTGATAGCAACCAGTTTTTGGTCTTGCTCGGCGACATCGCACACCCATTTACCGAAAACATTACAGTATTTTGGTAATTTGCTTTTCTTGGTATTAGGTTTTGGGTCTGGCTCGATTTTATTAATAGCATGATAACCAATTGGATCGCCTTCAGCCGGTTCAAAGCCTTTGCCTTTTTTGGTTATTATATGGAGAAACTGTGGGCCAGTGCGGTCTTTCAGATTGGTAATGGTGGTTAATAAGTGGTCTATGTCGTGGCCGTCTATTGGGCCAATATAGTTAAAACCAAGCTCTTCAAACATCATACCTGGTGATACCATGCCTTTCATGTGCTCTTCCGCTTTACGGGCTAACTCAAGGGCAGAAGGTAAGCCTGAAAATACTTTTTGACCGCTTTTACGAATGCTGTCGTAGGTTTTACTTGCCCAAAGGCGAGCGAAATAACTTGATAAAGCGCCCACGGGTTTTGAAATCGACATTTCATTATCGTTTAAAATCACCAGCATATCAGCCTTTACATGGCCGGCATGGTTGAGCGCCTCAAACGCCATGCCTGCAGACATGGCGCCATCACCGATAACCGCGACGGCTTTACGTCCTGTACCAAGCTGTTTTGACGCAATGGACATGCCTAACGCGGAACCAATGGAAGTACTTGAATGTCCTACGCCAAACGTATCGTAGGCGCTTTCATCACGCTTCGGAAAACCAGAAATACCATTTTCTTGACGAATGTGTAGTAGCGCCTCTCGACGTCCAGTCAGTATTTTATGAGGGTAGGCTTGGTGGCCAACATCCCAAACGATGCGATCTTCTGGCGTGTTGTAAATATAGTGCAAAGCCACCGTCAATTCGACAACGCCTAATCCTGCACCAAAGTGTCCGCCAGTTTGCCCAACGCTATACAACATGAATTCTCGTAGCTCACGAATAAGTCCAGGCAGCCGCTCTTTCTTTAAAGCGCGTAAATCGGCCGGTGAGTTGATTTGGTCAAGCAACGGAGTATTGGGTCGCGCTGTGGGAATTTCTTCGAACATTGGCACAGGTTTGGTCACATAAGTTAATCTAAAGAGTCAGTAAGTATATCAGTGGTTGCGACCAATAATATAGTTAGCAAGTTCAATTAAAGGTTGAGCGTTTTTGCCAAATGGTGAGATAGTGCTTACGGCCTGATGATGGAGGTCTTGTGCAAGTCGTTGAGCGCCGTCTAGCCCGAGTAGTTTGGGGTAGGTGGGTTTGTTGGCTTCTTCATCGGAAAACTGTGTTTTGCCGAGCGTATCGGTATCACTTGTGATGTCGATGATGTCGTCTTGGACTTGGAAAGCCAGCCCAATGGCGTTGGCGTAGGCATCCAGTGAAGCAAGTGTTCTTGGTTGGGTAAGTCCCACGCTGATAGCGCCCATGCGCACGCTGGCTCGAATCAGTGCACCCGTTTTATGTTGATGCATTTGTTCAAGTGCGGCTAGATCTATATTCTTACCAACATTGGCTAAATCGATCATTTGTCCTGTCACCATGCCGTGACGCCCAGAGGCAACAACTAACTCTTGAATGAGTTGGAGTTGTAAGTCTGCTCGGTTGAGATGTGGACTGCTCAAAAGTTCAAAGGCAAAGGTTTGTAATGCATCGCCTGCTAAAATAGCTGTCGCTTCGTCAAAACGTATGTGACAAGTCGGCTTGCCTCGGCGTAAATCATCATTATCCATCGCCGGTAAGTCATCATGGATTAAGGAGTAAGCATGGATTGCTTCGATGGCCGCCGCACAAGCATCTGTCAGTTCATTGGCTTCATCGAATAAAGCCGCAGTTGCATAAGTGAGCATGGGTCGAACGCGTTTGCCGCCATTAAACAAACTGTATGACATGGCCTCTTGTAAGTGTTGCGCTGGCTTGTATTGATTTAACTTTTGCGTAAGGTAAGTGTCTACTCTGCTGCGAGTGTAATGAGAAAAATCGGTTAAAATCACGAATTTACTTCCGGGTCAAAGGGCTCAAGGTGTTCACCGTCTTGTTTTTCTAAAAGGATTTGCACTTTTTGTTCGGCTTGAGTCAGTACCAGCTGGCATTCTTGACTCAATTTTACGCCCTTTTCAAACGCTTTTAATGCATCTTCTAAAGAAAGCTGATTTGACTCAAGTTGGACAACGAGGTTATCTAACTCGTTGATGTTATCTTCAAAATGACGTGCGGAGGTTTTACGGGACATAGGGCTGCTCACTTTTTAGCTCATGCTTTGTAACAGAAATTACGCTAGTGTTCGAGATGTGTTAATCAAATTTACAAAATCGTCTAATATTTTCTCATGCTCAAGCTTTGTTTCGTATAGAATTGCTCGGTATATTAATAGCATTATAGCCTCATTGTTAGGAGACGTGTGTGGATATCGCAACGTTAATAGGATTAGTTGGATCTTTTATAGTCATCATAGCGGCCATTTTTGTTGGTGGCTCAGCGGGAATGTTTTTAGACACAGCGTCGACATTAATAGTACTAGTCGGGACGACTTTTGTTGTTTTAATGCAATATCCCTTAAGTCAGTTTTTGGGTGCGGGAAAAGTCGCAGCAAAAGCTTTTATGTTTAAAAGTGTGCCTTTAGATACCTTGATCGATGAAATATATGGTTTGGCTGATGAAGCGCGTAAAGGAGGGTTGTTGTCTTTAGAGGGAAAGGAGGTAAGTCACCCTTTTTTATCAAAAGGCATTCAAATGTTGGTGGATGGTCATGACGGTAATGTCGTTAGAGGTCAATTATCAAAAGACATGAATCAGTCTTATCAAAGGCACATAGCAGGGGCGAAAGTTTTTAAAGCGGCTGGTGATGTAGGTCCTGCAATGGGAATGATAGGAACTCTAGTCGGTTTGGTACAGATGTTGGCCAATATGGATGACCCTAAAGCTATCGGGCCTGCTATGGCGGTTGCTTTGTTAACGACTTTGTATGGTGCCATGTTAGCAAACATGGTGTGCTTGCCAATTCAGTCAAAATTAACAATTCGAGCGGACGAGGAGTTGCTGTGCCAGAAAATGATCATGGATGCACTCCTTGCTATTCAGTCTGGGCAAAATCCACGGATTCTAGACGGAGCCCTTAAAACCTACATACCCGAAGGCAAGCGCGTTGAGCGTGAATAATATATTAGTTGTGAACGGATACGATAATGAGTGATGAAGAAGAACAAGAATGTCCTGAATGTGTAGAGGGGTTACCCGCCTACATGGGTACCTTTGCCGATCTTATGTCGCTGCTAATGTGCTTCTTTGTACTTTTACTGTCTTTTGCTGAGATGGATGTCACCAAGTTCAAGCGTTTGGCTGGATCAATGAAAGATGCGTTTGGCGTTCAACGTGAGATAAGTGCAGACGCAATACCAATGGGAACATCTATCATCGCCCAAGAGTTTAGCCCTGGACGTCCTGAGCCAACCCCAATTAATGAAGTGAAGCAAAGAGCAGATGCCACACCTGAAAATACCTTAGAGGTTATTTGTAAGCCGGGTGACGCAGAATTGAATGAACAAAGTAATTCAGGTTCACCTGCCCCTTTGAGCTTTGTGGATAAGTCTAAAGCAGATCTTGAAAGAGAAAAGAAGATCAAGAAAACAGAAGAAGATGCTCAAATGATTGCCTCAGTGATGCGCGAAGAGATTTCTAAGGGCACCGTTGAGATAGAGACACAAGAGCAATCCATCACGATTCGTATAAAAGATAAG
This sequence comes from Marinomonas hwangdonensis, assembly GCF_003721245.1. Classification (GTDB taxonomy): domain Bacteria; phylum Pseudomonadota; class Gammaproteobacteria; order Pseudomonadales; family Marinomonadaceae; genus Marinomonas; species Marinomonas hwangdonensis. Next base: position 91,942 of record NZ_RIZG01000009.1, read on the forward strand.
GGGTCTTTTGGTTCTGGTTCTGCCGAGCTAAATTACGATTTTATTCCAGTAATCGACATGATTCGTGAAGTGTTAGTGGGTATTGAAGGGACTATTTCGGTTGAAGGGCATACGGATAATATTCCTATTGATAGTCGGCGCTTCAGTTCGAACTGGCAGTTATCTTCAGCGCGTGCCATTTCTGTGGCTGAGGAATTATTTGCCTCTAGACAGCTGAGTCAGGATCGATTCGCGGTAACAGGGTATTCAGATACGCGCCCATTAGTTCCAAATGATACGCCACTTAACAGGGCAACAAATCGTCGAGTTGAAATTATTGTTAAGCAGAATGACGTTTCTCGTCCTGTTATGAGGAGCTCAAGCCGTAATCAACTGATGGAGTTTGATCAAGATAGCTTGGGAGATAACTTCGAAGACGATGGCTTGGATGTGTTAAGGCCGAGTGAGATTTTTTAACTGGGATTTTACGTATGTCCTCCAAAAAAGAGCTTCGGCTCTTTTTTTTGTGTCTGTCTTATTTTAGGTGGTATTGCTAGGAAGGTTTTGTTATAGCGTTAGTAATTAGGTTTATTTTAGAATTGATTGGTATGAAAAGGTTTTTGGGCTTTTTTAAATGTCACTGTCGAGTAAGGTTAGTTTGCCTTACTCGACAGTGACATTTAAGTGATTAGTTTTTTAGAGAAGCTAATTTCTGCGCAAAGGCGGGTGAACGGTAGTTTTCTAACTTAGTGACTATTTGCTTAGCGTAAGGCAAATAATTCTCCAAATCATTTTTAGGCATGGGAGCATCATTCGGTAATTTTACAGTAACAGGGTCTTTGTGTGTGCCATTGATTCTAAATTCGTAATGTAAATGTGGTCCTGTTGCCCAGCCAGTTTGTCCCACGTAAGCGATGGTTTTCCCTTGTTGAACTCTAGCGCCACGATGCGTACCATTCGCGAAGCCTTTTAAATGTGCGTAGAGTGTTTGATATCCTCTACCGTGATCAATAATAACAACATTCCCATAGCCATTTTGTTTTCCTGCAAAAGATATTTTACCATCGCCGGCCGCTTTGACTGGCGTGCCACTAGCGGCAGCATAATCAACTCCTCGATGAGGGCGGCTTGTCTTGAAGATTGGGTGTAATCTGTTGGGATTAAACTTAGATGAGATTCGAGTAAAATCCACTGGGGTACGAATAAAGGCTTTCCTCATGGCCAAACCATCAGGAGTGTAGTAGCTTGCGCCTTTATCAGTCTCGTACCTAATGGCTTTATAGGTTCGACCATTGTTTATAAATTGAGCGGCGACAATGTTGCCATAGCCGATCTTCTCTCCGTCAAGAAACTTTTCCTCATAAAGAACACTAAGACTATCGCCTTTACGAATATCTAGAGCAAAATCTATATCCCAAGCAAAAATATTGGCAAGTTCAATGAGTAATGCTTGGTCTATGCCAGAACGTAATCCATCGACAAATAAAGAATTGCTTATTTCGGCTTCTTTGTAGGTCTGTGCTACTTCAGGAGTCAAAGAAAACTCTTTTCTTTGAAACTGGTTTTCTTGGCGATCGAAAGCGATACTGTCTAAACGATTCAGCTCAAGAACTAATTTTGTCAGTTCGCCAGTTGTGGTATCAGTAGTGAAGCGGATGGTTTGTCCAGGCCTCATTTTCAACAGGGTGCCTTGTTTTTCGTCTGCTAAAGACACTTTGTAAATATCTTGTGCTGATACGCCTCTGCTCGACAAGACTTTTGACAATGAATCGCCAGGCATAATGTCAATAGACTGCTCTTTGTATTCTGGTGCGACCGTTTTCTTTACTAGAGCTTCTGGTGCTGGAATGTCGTATGTGCTGGCCAACGTTGGTGCGTTAACATCGGGTGCCAATGGAAGTGCACCCGTTTGAGATTGTTTAAGCGCTGTTGGCTCTTGAAGTGTCTGAATGACAAGTCTCGGCTGCTCTACAATGTCTAAGTTGGCTTCGAGAGAAATGATTTCGCTGTTTGAGGTAGTATCTGTCGGAAGCACGAGAAGCACGCCCGCAAGAGTCGCGCTCACTGCGGCTATAAGCAAAATATGCTTTTTCGGTAATGTCTTGATCAAAATGTGCACCCAAATATCTTTAATAAAAGCCTTATAATCCTACCAACATTGCTTTTATAATTGAATGCTTAAATTCAGATTAACTCACCAGGATATGGATCAACACGATGACGGTAAGCAGTAAAGACCTTTTAAACGACTTGCAAGCTCGTGGGCTAATCGCCCAAATGACAGCTGAAGATGAGCTGAAAAAGCATCTTGAGGAGGGGGGGCGTACTCTTTATTGTGGTTTTGATCCTACAGCAGATAGTTTACATTTGGGTCACCTTGTTCCTCTTCTTGTACTGAAGCGCTTTCAAGACGCTGGTCACAATCCTATAGCATTGGTTGGTGGCGCAACCGGACTCATTGGCGATCCCAGTTTTAAAGCGGCTGAAAGGCAATTAAATACCTCAGAGGTCGTTGCCGGTTGGGCAGAAAAAATTCGCAGTCAAGTGAGTCAATTTATAAAGTTTGACAATGTGTCAAATCCTGCAAGGGTGGTTAACAATCTTGATTGGGCAGGCAATATGAATGTGCTTGATTTCCTTCGAGACATAGGTAAGCACTTCTCGATTAATGCCATGATTAACAAAGAGTCTGTTCAGCAGCGTTTGAATAGAGAGGGTGCAGGTATATCGTTCACAGAATTCTCTTACGCACTGCTCCAGGGAATGGATTTTGCTGAGTTGAATCGTGTTTATGGCTGTACTCTTCAAATTGGTGGCAGTGATCAATGGGGAAATATTGTAGGTGGTATTGATTTGTCTCGTCGCCAAAATCAATCTCAGGTGTTTGGGTTGACGGTTCCTTTGGTGACCAAGTCGGATGGGACGAAATTTGGTAAAACGGAGTCTGGTGCTGTTTGGTTAGACCCAACTAAGACTAGTCAGTATGCGTTCTATCAGTTTTGGATGAACACAGCGGATGCTGATGTATACAAATTTTTGAAGTTTTTTACTTTTCTTGGTCTTGATGAGATTGATGCTATTGAAAAAGCAGATCAGGAAAATAATGGTAAGCCGCAAGGGCAATTGATTTTAGCTCGTGAAGCGACTCGCTTAGTGCATGGTGAAGACGGATTGCAAGCTGCAGAGCGCATTACCAATGCTTTGTTTAGTGGTGAGGCAGATCAGTTAAGTGAACAGGATCTAGAACAGATTCAGCTTGATGGTTTACCAAGCAGTTCGCTAGCTGGCATTAACCTTTTTGAAACACCACTTACTAGCTTGCTAGCGGATGCTGGCTTGGCTGCGACAGGGAAGCAAGTAAAAGATGCGCTTCAACGTGACTCTGTTTTTGTTAATGGCGTTGCAAAAGGGTTAAACGATAATATGGCAGCAGCAGATATTTTTACCGCCGAGAATGGCTACTTTGGGAAATACTTCTTGGTGAAATTAGGTAAGAAAAAACATCATCTGTTCGTTCTATAAGTGACTGAATGATAACCCTAAAATAAAGAAGAAGACGCCTAGGCGTTTTCTTCTTTATTGGGCGTGGATTATTTTTTTAAAATATATTCAAAAAAAGGTTGCACAAAATCTATAGATCTT